>NZ_JAAGWZ010000001.1 GCF_010686725.1 Galbitalea soli
CCTGGGTGCGGCCCTCGAGGATAACGGCGGTGATAACCAGTCGGGCGATCGTCATCCGTCATCGTGACCGGTGCAGGGTTTCCTATGTCCTGACACACCGGTTTCCTATGTCCTGAACCCAGACACCCTTGGATCCACAGTGTGATGACTCGCGACATGTGTCGCAGATGAGTCGCGAGATATGTCACTGAGAGCCCGGCCATCGGCCGGGCTCTTTCATGTCGTTCCGCCAGCGCCGACGTCAGTGACCGTGGGCCCACCGGAACGGTTGGCACGGCTCGCCGGAGTCACGAGTGCTGCGCCGCCGACCGCGAGGCCGTGCGGTACTCGCGCGGGGTCATCCCCGTTTCGCGACGGAACTGCCGGTTGAAGTTGGTGAGCCCGCTGAATCCGGCCGCGAAGCAGATCGCGGCGATCGGATCGGTGGTGTGGGTCAGCAGCTCGCGCGCCTTCGCGATCCGCAGCGTGCGCACCACCTCGGTGAAGGTGCCCCCACTGGCGCGGCGGAAGTATTTGGAGAAGGTCGGCTGCGACATCCGGGCCCGCCGGGCCGCCTCGGAGAGGGTGACCGGCCCGCCGATGTTGGCATACACGTAGGCGAGGCCCGCGTCCAGTGCGGCCGCCTCGTCGCGCGATGCGGGCGTCGCCAGCCAGCGGTGCGAGACGAACCGCAGCTCCGACTCCGGTGCCCCCAGGAGGAGCCCGATCAGGGCCAGGAAGTGCCCCATGCGGGTCGGCCCGGATGACCTCCCGACGCCCTCGATCTCCTCCGCCGCGCGCTCCGCCGTTCGCCCCCCGAACACGATTCCCCGGTGCGAGGCACGCAGCAGCGCGCGCGCCTGGCCCAGCTCGGGGATCACCGCGGCGCACTTCTCGAACCACGCGTCGTCGAAATGCACCACCCCGTCGCGGGCGCGCACCACGGTGCCGGGGGAGACGTCGCTGATCCACTCGCGCGGGAGATGCGGGCCGACGAGCGAGACGTGACCCGGGCTGAATCGGCCGACGCGATCACCGATGATGTAGTGCCCGCTCGTGCGGCGCACCAGGTGGATCTCGTACCCGGTGGGGCCCTGAGTCTCCGTCTCGGTGGGCGGATAGTCGCGGTCGACGAAACCGAAGCCCGGGTCGGCCGAGTGGTCGCCCCCGGCTCGGCGCGCATCCTGCCCGCGTGGGCGGGCAAGATCGCTGAACGGGCGACCGCCGAGGTGCAGTCGGGTCGCGGGTGCGGCGATGGGGGTGGGGGCAGGGGCGGCAGGGCGCACGGGTCTCCTCTGGATGACCGCGCCCGGTCTGGTCTGACTGTCGAAAAAAAGTACCAGAACTTCGCGGAATCGAGCGCGGAGTGTGCGCCGTACCTCGCCTACCGTTGCCTTCTGTCGGGCCTCGGCGCCTCGAGGCTCGCTCCGACGGCATCCATGGTCCCGGTCGGAGCGGGATGGTGCCGAGGCCCCGTCCCGCGCAGACGCGCATCCATCACCGACGAAGGCGCGATGTCCATCACCCTCCCCACCCTGTCCGACGCGAGCGTCGATCGGCTCGACGTCCGAGTCGCCCGCCCGTCGTACGACCGGGCGGCCGTGGGGGTCGGCATCGTCCAACTCGGCGTGGGAGGGTTTCACCGCGCCCAGCAGGCGGTCGCCATCGACACCTTGATGAACCTCGGTCAGGCCATGGACTGGGGCATCTGCGGCATCGGCGTCCACCCGAGCGAACGCCGGGTGGTCGAGACGCTCGCGCGCCAGGACGGCCTCTACACGCTCATCCTCCGCAATCGAGACGGCAGCGTCGACCACCGCATCATCGGCAGCATGGTCGGCTGCCTCTATGCACCGGATGATCCGCGCGCCGTGGTCGCACGACTCCTCGATCCCGCCGTCCGCATCGTCTCCCTGGCGGCGGCGCGCGGCGGGTACGGGTTCGCCATCCGGCTGGTGGTGGAGGGGCTGCGGAGACGACGGGAGCGGGGAATGCTCCCGTTCACGGTGCTGTCCTGCGACGATCCGCCGGGCAACGGGGAACGCGCGCGTGGCGCCGTGACCGAGACCGCCCGCGGTCTGGATGAGCGACTCGCCGACTGGATCGATCGCGAGGTGCGATTCCCCCGGGCCGTGGTGGAACCCGCCGCCACGCCGACCACGGCGTTCGACGTCACCTCGGTCGCTCGAGCGACCGGGCTGAGCGACGGGTGGCCGGTCATCACCGAGCCCGGCGATCGCTGGGCCGTCGAAGACGATTTCGGGGCTGGTCGACCGCACCTCGAGATCAGCGGGGTCTCCGTCGTCGACGACATCGAGCCCTACGAACTCCTCACGATCCGCCTGCAGCGCGGTGGGCTCACCGCGGCGGCCTACCTGGGCGCTCTCGCGGGATACCGATATCTGCACGAGGTCGGTCGGCACCCGACGCTCGCCCGCCTGCTCGTCGCGTTTCTCGCCGACGAGGTCGGGCCGACCCTGCGGGGAATCGCCGTCGCCGAACTGGCGGAGGCCGAGCGTCGGTTCCGGCATCGTCTCGCCGAGCCCCGGTATCGTGGCCGACTCCCGGCGGTCGAGGCCAGTCCGCACCCGGTCGACTGGCTGCTCCCCATCGTTCGGACGCGCCTCGATGCGGGCTGCTCCGCGGAGCTGTCCGCCGCCATCGTCGCCGCGTGGCGCCACCGCGCGGGGGCCGCGGATCGCGCCCGCTGGGCACTCGCCATCGACGCTGCTGCGCTCCCCGAGCTCGACGACTTCCTCGCCAGCCTCGCAGCGGCCGAGCACACGCTGGCGACGCGGGGCATCGCTGCGCTCGCGGCGGAGCGCACCGCCCACCGCGCCCCACTCACACCCCTCACCGAAAGGTCACCATGGTCGCACTGATGCGAGCCGCCCTCCTCGAGCGCGCGGGGGTAGTCGAGACCTCCATCATCGAGGTTCCCCCGCTCGACGCCGATCAGGTGCTCATCGAGGTCTCCGCGGTCGGGGTGTGCGGCAGCGACGTGCACTACTTCGAGCACGGGCGAGTCGGCCCGTTCGTGGTGGAGGCGCCGATCATCCTCGGGCACGAACTGTCGGGCACGATCGTCGACGTCGGCGCCGCAGTGGATCGCCGGCGCATCGGTGAGCGGGTCGCCGTCGAACCGCAGCGCCCGTGCCGCGTCTGCACGCAGTGCAAGGCGGGGCGCTACAACCTCTGCCCCGACATGGAGTTCTTCGCGACCCCGCCCATCAACGGCGCGTTCTGCGAATTCGTCGCCATCCAGTCCGACTTCGCGCACGCCGTGCCCGACACGGTCAGCGACGAGGCCGCGGCGCTCATCGAACCACTGTCGGTCGCGATTTGGGCCTGCCAGCGCGCGCAGGTGGGCGTCGGCAGTCGTGTGCTCGTGGCCGGCGCGGGGCCGATCGGCGTCATCGTCGCTCAGACCGCACGCGCCTTCGGAGCCTCCGAGGTCATCGTGACCGACGTGGATGCCCAGCGCCGCGCCTTCGCCCTCGAGCACGGCGCGACCGTCGTGCTCGACCCCGCACACGACGACGTCAGCACCCTCGGGGTGGACGCCTTCGTCGACGCATCCGGTGTGCCCTCGGCGGTCATCGCCGGGATCGAGGCCGTTCGGCCGGCGGGCATCGCCATGCTGGTCGGCCTGGGGCACGAGATGATGGCGCTGCCCGTCTCGGCGATCCAGAGCCGGGAGATCTGGGTGAGCGGCGTGTTCCGCTACGCGAACACCTGGCCGACGGGCATCGAGCTCGTCGCGAGCGGGCGCGTGAATCTCGATGCCCTGGTCAGCGGGCGATTCGGTCTCGACGAGGTGGATCGCGCGCTCTCCGTCGGACGGGAGCCCGGCCAGATGAAGGTCGTCGTGCACCCGTGGAAAGGGTGGAACGCGGCGCGAACCTGACGCGCCGCCGCTCGTCGCTACGATCGACCCATGGTTCCGCTCCCCAATCTGATCGCCTTCAGTGTCGCTGCCACGGTCCTGATCCTCATCCCGGGCCCGAGCCTCCTGTTCGTCATCGGGCGGGCCCTCTCACTCGGGCGCATCGGCGGCCTCCTCAGCGTCGCGGGTAACTCGCTGGGCGTGTTCGCGCAGGCCGTCGCCGTCGCCCTCGGGCTGGGCGCCCTCATCGAGGCCTCCACGATCGTCTTCACGATCGTCAAGTTCGGCGGTGCCGCCTTCCTCATCTACCTCGGCATTCAGGCCATCCGTCACCGCGCGCAGCGCGCCGCCTCACCCACCCTCGCCCCGCGCAGCAGGTTCCGCGCCTTCGCCGAGGGCCTCCTCGTGGGGGTGAGCAACCCCAAGACCGTCGTCTTCTTCATCGCGATCCTGCCGCAGTTCATCAGCGTTCCGGCGGGCAACGCTCCGGCGCAGCTCCTGCTGCTGGGCGCCGTGTTCTTCGTCATCAGCCTGGTCAGCGACGGCATCTGGGCCCTCGTGGCCAGCGCCGCCCGCGCGTGGTTCGCGCGCTCACCCCGGCGAATCGAGCGGCTCAGCGCGACGGGCGGAGTCGCCATGATCGGGCTCGGCGGGTTCCTCGCGATCTCCGGCGTCAAGCACTGACGCCACCGGCTCAGCCGAGGAACGGCAGAACGGCCGCGGTGAGCTCTCGGCGCATCTCGGCGTCACTGATGGTCGCCGTATTATCCCCGGGCTGCGCGCCGTAATCGCCGAACATCGCGTGATCCGCGCCGGCGATCGTCACGAACCTCGCCGACGCCGGCAGCAACCGGGCATTCGCCGCGATCTTCGCCGGCGTGCTCAGTCCGTCGCGGCTCCCCGCCACCGAGAGCACCGGCAGGGATGACCGCGACAGGTCTACCGAACAGTACGAGCCGAACAGCACCAGCCCGCCCACCGACGGGTCGTCGTGCGCGTACTGGCACGCCCGGACCCCGCCCAGCGAGTGTCCGCCCACGAACCACTTGCGCACGCCGGGAGCGAGCGCAGTGAACGTGGAGAGCGGGCGCGATTCGATGATCGCGAAATTCAGGGTGGGGCGGGCGATCACCACGGTGACCCCGGCGTCGACGAGCGGGGCGAGCTTTGCCGCGTAGGCCTCGGGGTCGACGCGCGCCCCGGCGAGGAACACGAGCCCCACCCCCGTCGGAACGCTCGAGGGAATGAGGGCGACTCCGTCACCGGTCTCGGTCACGCGAATGCGCGGGTCGGCTCGGACGGCCGCCCACGGCCCGCGTTCCGCGGCCATCGGCACGCTGGCCCAGCTGAGGAAGACGATGACGGCGAGCAGTAGCAGGGCGAGAACCCACAGCGCGAGGCGCTTGGCCCGGGGGAGTCGGCGGGGGACGCGACTCCCGCGCCGCTCGGAACGATCCTCCGACGTCACGGCGTCGAGCCGGTCGTCAGGCGGTGAGGCGCGTGGGGAGCTTGATGGATCCCGTGGACGTGGCGGCGGCCGTGGCGGCGCTCGCGGTCATGGCGCCCTCGAGGCCCAGCGACACGTCCCACGCGAGGGTCTCGACGACCGTCTCCGTGAACATCGTCTCGTTCTCGTCCGACCGGCGCAGGGTGACGGCGAACGACGACCCCGGGCCGAACATGGCGGCGGCGCGCTCGCGCACCAACTCGTAGACGAGCTTCTGCATGTCTACTTCGGGCGGCGTGACGACGGCCGGGCGGAGGAATCGAAGACGTGAGGCCAATGGACTGCCTTTCGTGGCGTGTTCCCATCATTGTCGGCGTCAGGCGCGCGGGAGCCCGACAGACACGCCGAGACGCCTAGCGCATTCCCGTGCAAGGGCGCAAGAGCGAGAGGGGGCGCCACCTCACAGGTGGCGCCCCCGAGACATCAGGAGGAGCAGGAGCCGTCAGGAGGAGGCGGAGCCGAAGACCTCGTCCTCCATCTCGTCGTAGCCCTCGACCTGCGGATTGCCGTGCAGCCCGTGGCTGAGCGCGAACTCCTCCTCGGGCGAGAGCACGAGCCGGTGCCGGCTCACGAAGCCGAAGATGAGGAGGCCGACGATGTAGACGACCGCGATCGCCGCGATCGCGATCTGGTAGCCGGGCGAGAACAGGAAGGCGACGAAGATGACGAGCGCGATCACCCCCGCGATCACCGCGCCGGGAATGCCGGTCGGGCTGAGGTACGGACGCTTCGCGTTGGGGTAGCGGCGGCGCAGCACGATGAACGAGATCATCTGCATGATGTAGGCGACCACGGCGCCCCAGATGGCGATGTTGAGCACGATCGCCCCCGCGACGGTCGCCGCCGAGCTTCCGATGTCGGTCGTGAACTGCACGACCACCAGCAGAACGTATCCGATGACGGCGCCGAGCACGAGCGCGATGACCGGGGTCTGCCGCTTGCCGGTGACCGACAGGAACTTCGGGTAGTAACCGGCCCGCGAGAGCGAGTAGAGGTTGCGCCCGTAGGCGAACATGATGCCCTGCAGAGAGGCGAGCAGCCCGATGAGGGCGAACACCGCGAGGATTCCCGCCAGGCTCTTCGGCACCATGAGGGCGAAGCCGTCGAGAAGCGGCTGACCCGACTTCTGGATCGCGGTCGCCCCGTTCACACCCGTGTTGACGACGAAGATGACGACGGCGCAGATGAGCAGCGTCACGAGCGCGAAGATTCCGGCGCGGGGAATGTCGCGCTGCGGGTTGTGCGACTCTTCCGCCGCGAGCGGCAGCTCCTCGATGCCGAGGAAGAACCACATGGCGAAGGGGATCACCGCGAGCACGGGCAGGAACCCGTGGGGCAGGAAGGCGCTGTTGCCGGCCGTCGCCTTCACGTCGAAGAGCTTGTCGACCGAGAAGGATCCCGTCGCGAAGGCGACGATCACGAACACGGCGAGAATCGCGATCGCGAGCACGGAGACGATGATCGCGAGCCGGAAGCCGACCGCGGCGCCGAGCGCGTTCACGATCACGAAGGCGGCGTAGAGGATCGCCCACATCAGGTACGGCGAGATGCTGAAGCCGTTGAAGAACGCCTCGAGCGCACCGTTGGCGTACTGCGCCGCGAAGAAGACGACGACCGCCGTCGTGACGACGTACTCGATCGACTCCGCGAGCCCGGTGATGAATCCGCCCCAGGGCCCGAGGGCCGCGCGCGCGAAGGAGTAGGCCCCACCCGTGTGCGGCAGCGCTGCCGACATCTCGCCGATGGAGAACAGCATGGTGAAGTACATGACGATGACGATGATCGTCGCGATGGTCATCCCGCCGAAGCCCGCATCGGCGACGCCGAGGTTCCAGCCCGAGAACTCGCCCGAGATGACGGCCGCGACGCCGAGTCCCCAGATGCCCCAGAAGCCGGCGCTGCGCCTGAGGGTGCGTTTCTCGAAGTAGCCCGCCTCCGCCTTCACATAGGTGGCGCCGGAGATGTTCTTTTCAGACATGCAGTCCTCCAGGGAGACGTGCGCGTGCCGATCGCACAGCGCGGTGAATTCAGATATCGGGTGCGGTGGCGTGCGCGATCGCGGGGATGATCGCCGCACGCTTATCCGAGAGCATGGCCTCTATTGGTGGGTTGTGTCCACCATTGGATGTAAATACCGCGTTACAGAACCGCATGGATGCGCGGGGAGCGCTGTGGTGTAATGGTCGGGTTGAAGGAGACGAATCGACCATGAGCGTTCCCACGCCGCCCGCATCGGGCAATCTGAGCATCCCGGAGCTGGAGGCGCTCGTCGCGTCGAAGGACATCGACACCGTCATCATCGCGTTCACCGACATGCAGGGCCGACTCGTCGGGAAACGCACCTCGGCGCGGCTGTTCCTGGAAGAGCTGGCCGAGCACGGTGCCGAGTGCTGCAACTACCTGCTCGCGGTCGACGTCGAGATGAACACCGTCGACGGGTACGCGCTCTCGTCGTGGGAGACCGGCTACGGCGACATGGTCATGCACCCCGACCTCAGCACGCTGCGGCTCGTGCCGTGGTTGCCCGGCACGGCGATGGTGATCTCCGATCTGACCCTGCCCGACGACACCCCCGTCGCGCCGAGTCCGCGCGCGATCCTGAAGGGACAGATCGACCGGCTCGCGGCGCGCGGACTGGTCCCGTTCGTGGGCACGGAACTCGAGTTCATCGTCTTCGACGACACCTTCCGCGGGGCCTGGGCCAAGGGCTACAAAGACCTGACCCCCGCGAGCGACTACAACATCGACTACGCCCTGCTCGCCTCCACGCGCATGGAGCCGCTGCTGCGCGACATCCGCAACTCGATGGATGCCGCGGGCATGTACTCCGAGGGGGTCAAGGGGGAGTGCAACTTCGGTCAGCAGGAGATCGCGTTCCGCTACGCGCACGCCCTCGCGACCTGCGACAACCACTCGATCTACAAGAACGGCGCGAAGGAGATCGCCGACCGCCACGGCAAGTCGCTCACCTTCATGGCGAAGTTCAATGAGCGCGAGGGCAACAGTTGTCACATCCACCTCTCGGTGCGCGGCGAGGACGGCTCGGCGGTCATGGCGGGGGAGGGGCCTCACGGCTTCTCGCCCCTCATGGAGCACTGGCTCGCCGGGCTGCTCGCGACGACCCGCGAGCTCAGCCTGTTCTTCGCCCCCAACATCAACTCCTACAAGCGCTACGTGGAGGGCAGCTTCGCCCCGACCGCGATCGCCTGGGGCGCCGACAACCGCACCTGCGCCCTGCGGGTGGTCGGCCACGGCCACAGCCTGCGCGTCGAGAACCGGGTGCCGGGCGGCGACGTCAACCAGTACCTCGCGGTCGCCGCCCTCATCGCGGGCGGCCTCTACGGCATCGAGCACGAGCTCGAGCTCGAGCCCATCTTCACCGGGAACGCCTACGGCTCCGACACCCCGCGCGTGCCGACCTCCCTGCGCGAGGCCGCCGAGCTGTTCTCCTCCTCGGCGATCGCGCGCGAGGCGTTCGGCGACGAGGTCGTGGAGCACTACCTCAACAACGCCCGCGTCGAACTGGCGGCCTTCGACTCGGCCGTCACCGACTGGGAGAGGGTCCGCGGCTTTGAGCGCTTCTAAACCGGTCATCGGGCTCACCACCTACCTGGAGCAGGCGCAGACCGGGGTGTGGGACGTCCCCGCGGCGTTCCTGCCGAAGGTCTACTTCGACGCGGTCACCCGTGCCGGGGGGATTGCGGTGCTCCTGCCGCCGCAACCCGTCGACGCGGGGGTCGCCGGCCGCGTGCTCGACGGTCTCGACGGCCTGATCCTCACCGGTGGCAAGGATGTGGATCCGGCTCGCTACGGGCAGGAGCCGCACCCGACCACCGACGCACCGCGCCTCGACCGCGACGCCTGGGAGGACGCGCTCATCACGGCGGCGATCGATCGCGGCCTGCCCTTTCTGGGCATCTGCCGCGGGGCGCAACTGCTGAACGTGGCGCTGGGGGGAACGCTCATCCAGCACCTGCCGGATGCCGTCGGCAGCACCCGCTACAACCTGGGCGGCGGCACCTTCAACGAGGTCGCGGTCGCGGTCGAGCCCGGCACCACCCTCGCCGGGATGATCGGCTCGGGCGTCGACGCCAAGGTCTACCATCACCAGGCCATCGACCGGCTCGCCGACGGCCTCACCGTCACCGCCCGCAGCGACGACGGCGTGATCGAGGCGGTGGAGCTGCCTGGGGTGCCGTTCGGGGTCGCGGTGCAGTGGCACCCGGAGGAGACGAGCGACGATATCCGACTGTTCGAGGGCCTCGTCGAGGCGGCGCGGGGGTACCGTGACTGAGCCGGCCGAGACGTCGATCGCCCTCATCAATCCCGCCGACGAGTCGGTGCTCCGCACCGTGCGGCACAGCACCGTGGAGGAGGTCGACGACGCGGTCGCGCGCGCGGTGTCGGCGCAGCGGCGCTGGGCGGCCCTCGCCCCCGCGGAACGGGCGGGTGCGCTGCGACGGTTCGCGGCGGTCGTGGAGGCTGCGATCGAGGAGCTCGCGTGGCTCGAGGTGCGCAACTCCGGGCATCCCATCGGCCAGGCGCGCTGGGAGGCCGGCCACGTGCGCGATGTGCTGAACTACTACGCCGCGGCACCCGAGCGGATGATCGGCCGCCAGATCCCCGTCGCCGACGGCCTCGACGTCACCTTCCTCGAGCCGCTCGGCGTCGTCGGCGTGATCGTGCCGTGGAACTTCCCGATGACGATCGCGGCCTGGGGCTTCGCGCCGGCGCTCGCCGCGGGCAACGCCGTCGTGCTCAAGCCCGCCGAGTGGACCCCGCTCACGGCTCTGCGCCTCGCCGCGCTCGCCCTCGATGCCGGGTTGCCGGAGGGACTGTTCCAGGTGCTGCCCGGCCGGGGCGACGTCGTGGGCACGCGCCTCGTCAGCCACCCCGCGGTGCGGAAGATCGTCTTCACCGGGTCGACGGTGACCGGCAAGCGGGTGATGGCCGGCTGCGCCGAGCAGGTCAAGGCGGTCACTCTCGAGCTGGGCGGCAAGAGCGCCAACGTCGTGTTCGCCGACTCGGATCTGGAGCGGGCCGCCGCGACCGCGCCCTCCGCCGTGTTCGAGAACGCGGGTCAGGACTGCTGCGCGCGCAGCCGGATCCTCGTGCAGCGCTCGGTGCTCGACCGCTTCCTCGAGCTGCTCGAGCCGGCCGTGCACGCCGTCCGCGTCGGGTTCCCGGGCGACGAGGCCACCGAGATGGGTCCGCTCGTCTCGCGTGCCCACCACGACAAGGTGTCGTCGTTCGTCGGCCCGGATGCCCGGGTCGCGTTCCGGGGAACAGCGCCCGACGGTCCCGGCTTCTGGTTCCCGCCGACCGTGCTGCTCCCCGCCTCCCGCACGGATCGCGCGGTCACCGAGGAGATCTTCGGCCCGGTCGTGTCGGTGCTGCCGTTCGACGACGAGGCCGACGCGATCGCGCTCGCGAACGACAGCATCTACGGGCTGTCGGGCTCGATCTGGACGCGCGATGTGGGGCGCGCCATCCGGGTCGCCCGCGGGATCGAGAGCGGTAATCTCTCGGTCAACTCGCACTCCTCGGTGCGCTACTCCACGCCGTTCGGGGGGTTCAAGCAGAGTGGTCTCGGCCGCGAACTCGGACCCGATGCGGCGACCGCCTTCACCGAGACCAAGAACGTCTTCATCAGCACCGACTAGGAGTACGAGCACATGACGATCACGCCCATCGACCTCACCCAGCGTCTCGCCGGGAAGGTCGCCGTCATCACCGGCGGTGCGAGCGGCATCGGCCTCGCGACCGCCAAGCGCTTCGCCGCGGAGGGGGCGACGGTCGTCATCGGCGACTTCAACGTCGAGACCGGCGAGGCCGCGGCCGAGCTGGTCGGCGGTCTCTTCGTGCAGGTGGACGTGACCGATGAGGCCCAGGTGAACCACCTCTTCGACACCGCCGCCGCGCGCTACGGCAGCGTCGACATCGCCTTCAACAACGCGGGAATCTCGCCGCCCGACGACGACTCGATCGAGACGACCGAGTTGCCCGCCTGGGAGCGGGTGCAGGACGTCAACCTGAAGTCGGTCTACCTGTGCTCGCGCGCGGCGCTCCGCCACATGGTCGCGCAGCAGTCCGGGTCGATCATCAACACCGCGTCGTTCGTGGCCGTCATGGGCTCGGCGACCAGCCAGATCTCGTACACGGCGTCGAAGGGCGGCGTGCTCGCGATGACAAAGGAGCTCGGGGTGCAGTTCGCGAGGCAGGGCATCCGCGTCAACGCACTGTGCCCGGGACCGGTCAATACCCCGTTGCTGCAGGAGCTGTTCGCGAAAGACCCGGAGCGGGCCCAGCGTCGTCTCGTGCACATCCCGAAGGGTCGCTTCGCCGAGCCCGAGGAGCTCGCCGCCGCGGTCGCCTTCCTGGCGAGCGACGACGCGAGCTTCATCACCGCCTCGACGTTCCTGGTGGATGGCGGCATCTCCTCCGCCTACGTCACCCCGCTGTGATGGCGGCCGTGGAGCCGGTCGTCGAGAGCTTCACCGGCATCGTCGAGGAGGCGCTGTTCCGGCCCGTCCGCAACGGGAACGCCTTCGAAGACACCGTGTCGCGACTGCTGCAGACCATCCGCCTCGGCATCGTGGCCCCGGGCGAGGCGCTGCCGCCCGAACGCGATCTCGCGGTGCGCTTCTCGGTGAGCCGTGACACCGTGCGCGACGCGATCCGCGAGCTCGCCGAGGCGGGCTACCTGGTGAGTCGCCGGGGTCGCTATGGGGGCACCTTCGTGACCGACACCCTGCCGACGGAGCCGCGCCCGGGGGAGCTGCTCGACCCCGCCGAGCTCGAGGACGTGCTCGGCCTGCGCGAGATCCTCGAGCTGGGGGCCGCCCGCGCGGCCGCGGCCCGCACGCTGAGCGCCGCCGACCGCGAGACCCTGTGGTCGAGGATGCACGAGACGGCCGCCGCGGAGGAGCCCGACTACCGCCGCCTCGACTCGCGCCTGCACCTCACCATCGGCGAGCTCGTCGGGGTGCCCTCGCTCGTCTCGCTGCTCGCCGACAACCGGACGCGCCTGAACGGCCTGCTCGACCGCATCCCGCTGCTGGCCCCCAACATCGCGCACTCCAATCAACAGCACGAGGCGATCGTGATCGCGATCCTCACAGGCGACCCGGAGCGCGCCGCGGAGGCGATGCGGGAGCATCTGGAGGGTTCGGCCGCCCTGCTGCGGGGCTTCCTGGCCTAGCGGCGAGCGGCGAGCGGCGCGCGGCGCGCGGCGTGCCGTGGTGTGCCGTCGTGTGGCGCCAGCGGCTCGCCAGCGCAGCGGCGCGGGCTCAGTCGCCCAGCTGCTTGTCGCGCGCCTCGTAGACGACGGTGCCGATGGCCGCGGCGAGCGTGGCGGCCCAGCTGAGCCAGAGCATCGCCGTTCGCCAGTCGCGCGGCCCCTTCCGGGTCGAGCGCACCGCGCTGATGCCCGAGAAGAGCAGGCTGATGATCTCGCCGTTGAAGATGAACTTGCGCACGTCGCTCCTCGAATGTCGGTTGATCCACGCTACCGCGCTCGAGCCGCGGCGTCTCGCCCGCGGAGCCGCACCGGGGCCCGACCGCTCCGGCCGCCCGGCCCCGCCCGCGCGCACCCGACCGCTCCGGCCGCCCGGGCCGCGCGCCCCCGCCCGCGCGGCTGTGCGGCACGCTCCCGTGCGCCAGCCGCGCGCGCACCCGTGCCGTCGCGGTGAGCGTGTAGGTTGAGGGAGTTTCCCCTGAAAGGTGCAGCGTGAAGACTGCTCTGATCGGCGCCGGGCTCCTGCTCCTCGGCGCCGTCGCGATCGCCACCGGCGTTCTCCCCGTGCCGCGCGCCCTCGCGGTCGGCGAGCGCGTCTGGCCGATCCTCCTGTTCGTCGTCGCCATCACGATCGTCACCGAACTCGCCGCGTCCGCCGGCCTGTTCACCCTCGTGGCGGAGCAGCTGGCGAAGTGGGGGCTGCGGCGGGCGTGGATGCTCTGGATCCTCGTCGTGCTCCTCGCCTCGGTCAGCACGATCTTCCTCTCGCTCGACACCACCGCCGTGCTGCTGACGCCCGTCGTCATCGCGGTCGCCTCGCACGTGGGCCTGCCGCCGATGCCGTTCGCCCTCACGACCGTGTGGCTGGCGAACTCGGCCTCCCTGCTGCTTCCCGTCTCCAACCTCACCAACCTGCTCGCCGAGCACCAGATCGGCGGCAGTCCCGCCCAGTTCGCCGCGCTCATGGCGCTTCCCGCGATCGTGGCGATCGTGGTGCCCGCGGTGATCCTCTTCGTGATCTTCCGTCGGGCGCTCCTGCGCGACTACGACCCCGCGCCCCGCACCCACGCGGATGACCGCCTCCTCCTCATCGCGAGCGCGGTGGTCGTCGCACTCCTCATCCCCGCCCTCGTCTCCGGCCTCGAGGTCTGGATCCCCGCCGTCGCGGCCGCGCTCGTGCTCGGCGGATTCTTCCTCGTGCGCCAGCGCAGCGTGCTGCGGTTCTCGCTGCTGCCCTGGCAGATCGTGGTGTTCGCCTCCGGGCTCTTCCTCGTGGTGGAGGCTGCGCGCACGCTCGGCTCCACCGCCCTGCTCACCGCCCTCGCGGGCTCGGGGGAGTCGCCGCTCGCGCTCCTGCGCGTGGCCGGCGTCGGGGTGCTCGGGGCGAACGTGATCAACAACCTGCCCGCCTATCTCGCCCTCGAACCGACCGGCGACAGCGCGGTGCGCCTCGCGGCCCTGCTCGTCGGCGTGAACGTGGGTCCGCTGATCACGCCGTGGGCGTCGCTCGCCACCCTGCTCTGGCATGAGCGGTTGAGCGGGCTCGGCGTGGAGGTGTCGTGGCGGCGGTACGTGCTGCTGGGGCTCGTGGTGGTGCCGCTGACGGTCATCCCGGCGGTGCTCGTGCTGGCACTCGTGCACTGAGGAGCACCCACAATCTGCTAACTCGCTGACAAACTGACCGATCGGACAGTTTCTGACCGATCGGTCAGTTACGGTGTCTGCATGTCCACTCACGATGACCTGAGGGCGATCGCCCTCGCCGAGTTCGCCGCCAACGGATACGCGGGCACCTCGCTCCAGCGCATCGCCGAGGTCGCCGGGGTCTCCAAGGCGAGCGTGCTCTACCACTTCTCGTCCAAGGAGGCCCTGCTCGAGGCCTCGGTTGGCCCGGCCATCGACCGGCTGACCACGATCATCGACGCCGTCGACGGCACCCTCGACGATCGGGAGGCCCGTCACGCTTTCGTCGAGCAGTTCGTCGACCTCCTCCTCGAGCACCGCCTCGAGGTGTTCCTCTTCATCAACCAGGGGGCGGGCCTCGAGGACGTGCCGGTCGTCGACCGCGCCAACCTCGTCGTCGAGCGTCTCGCCCAGTTCTTCTGCACCGCCGCCAGCACCACCGAGGACCAGTTGCGCTTCGGGATGGCGCTCGGCGGTGCCGCCTACGTGCTCTCGGTCAAGACACAGCCGAGCCCACGCGAACTGCCCGTCGACGAGGTGCGGGCCGCGCTCGTGCGCATCGTCAACGAGCTGCTCGACCCCATCGTCGTCGTCGCCGGAACCCGCTAGGAGAACCCGTGGCCACCCTGCTCTACCGTCTTGGGCGGTTCACCTACCAGCGTCCGTGGCGCGTCATCGGCGTCTGGCTCCTGCTCATGATCGGCATCCTGGGTGGTGGGGTCGCGCTCGGCGGAACCACCCAGGAGTCCTTCGCGATTCCGGGGACGGAGTCGCAGACCGCCATCGATCGTCTCGCCGCCGTGTTCCCGCAGACCGCGGGGGCCGGTGCGCAGGTGATCGTCGAGGCGCCGGCGGGCTCCACGGTGGAGAGTGCCACCGCGAAGCAGGCCATCGCCTCCATCGTCGCGAAAGCCGAGACCATCCCGGGCGTGAACAACGTCTCCTCGCCCTTCAGCAGCTACGCCTCCGACGCGGTCTCCGCCGACAAGTCGGCCGCGATCATCGCGATCCAGTTCACCGCCCAGCAGTCGGAGGTGCCCCTGGCGAGCCTTGCCAAGGTGAAGGCGCTCGCGCCGATCGCCACCGACGCGGGGATGACCATCGGCTTCGGGGGCAACGTATTCCAGGACAACACCGTGGGAGTCTCGCCCACCGAGGGCATCGGCGTCATCGTCGCGGGCGTCGTGCTCTTCCTCGCCTTCGGCTCGCTGCTGGCGGCCGGGATGCCCCTGCTCACCGCCATCGTCGGCGTCGGCATCACGATGGGTGGCGTGATCGCCGCCTCGGCGTTCACCACGATCGGCAGCTCCACGCCGCTTCTCGCGCTCATGATCGGGCTTGCGGTCGGGATCGACTACGGACTGTTCATCCTGTCGCGCCACCGCACCCAGCTGGGCCGCGGCATGGAGCTCGAGGAGTCGGCGGCGACCGCGGTGGGCACCGCGGGCAGCGCGGTCGTCTTCGCGGGCGGCACGGTCATCATCGCCCTGCTCGGGCTGCTCGTGGTGAACATCCCGTTCCTCGGGGCGATGGGAATCGCGGCTGCGGCCGGCGTTCTCGTTGCAATTCTCGCCTCGGTGACCCTGATGCCGGCGCTGCTAGGGCTCGCCGGCCGGCGGCTCGTGCCGAAGCCCGGCTCCCGCGCGGCGCGCCGGGCCGTCGCCCAGGAGGGCACCGCCCGCACGCTCGGCCAACGCTGGGTGACCCTCGTGATGCGCGCGCCCGTCGTGGCCGTGATCGCCGTGATCGGAATCCTGGGCACCCTCGCCATCCCCGCCTTCAGCCTCACCCTCGCCCTGCCCGACGGCGGCAGCCAGCCGGTCGGATCGGTCAGCCGCGTCTCCTACGACATGATCTCGAAGGACTTCGGGCCGGGTCGCAACGGGCCGCTCGTGGTCCTCGTCGACATCACCCAGACGACCGACATCGTGAACGTGCTGTCCCAGGTGCGGGGGGAACTGGCCGCCCTTCCCGATGTGAAATACGTGAGCACGGGCATCCCGAACCCGTCGCTCGACACCGCGATTCTGCAGGTCATCCCGAACAGCGCACCCGACTCTCCCGTCACGACCACCCTCGTGCACGATATCCGCGCGATGGCGCCCGACATCGCGCGGCACTACGACGTGAGCATCGCGGTCACCGGCTCGACGGCGGTGCAGATCGACATCTCCTCGCGCCTGAACAGCGCGCTCGTGCCGTTCGGGCTCATCGTCGTCGGGCTGTCGATCCTCCTGCTCATGATGGTGTTCCGCTCCGTATTCGTGCCGCTCAAGGCCGCCCTCGGCTTCCTGCTCTCGGTGCTGACCTCCTTCGGCGTCGTCGTCGCGATCTTCCAGTGGGGCTGGTTCGCCGACCAGCTGGGGGTGGTGCCGAGCCCCATCCTGAGCTTCCTCCCCATCCTCCTCATGGCGATCCTGTTCGGCCTCGCGATGGACTACGAGGTGTTCCTCGTCTCGGGGATGCGCGAGGCCTACGTGCACGGAGGGGACGCCCGATCGGCGATCGTCACCGGCTTCTCGGGCGCGGCCCGGGTCGTGACGGCCGCGGCGCTCATCATGTTCTTCGTCTTCGCCTCGTTCATCCCCGAGGGCACCGGCGTCATCAAGGCGATCGCGGTCGGCCTCGCGGTCGGCATCCTCGCCGACGCGTTCCTGGTGCGGATGACCCTCGTACCCGCCATCATGGCGCTGCTCGGCCGGGCGGCCTGGTGGATGCCCGCGTGGCTGGGTCGCCTGCTACCCAACGTCGACATCGAGGGCGAGGGCCTGCGCGAGCACCGCGACGCGGTCGAGTGGGCGCGGGGACAGGGACAGGATGCCCTCACCGCGGACGCGCTCGTGGTCGGCTCCGCCGCCCACGCCGTCGGACCGCTCAGCCTCCGCGTGCCGGCCGGCTCGCTCCTGATCGCGAGCGGATCGAGCGTTGATCGCGTGCTGTTCGCGGCGACACTCGCGGGACGCCTCGACCCCGTCGCGGGACGGGCACAGGTGGGCGGTCATCCGCTGCCCTCGGAATCCGCTCGGGTCAGTCGCCTGGTCGCGCTCGAGGACGTGGGCGGGTCGGACCGCTCAGAGGTGAACGTCACGATCGGTGAGCTGCTGGAGGAGCGCATCCGGCTGACCCAGCCCTGGTGGCGCGGTTTCGCGGCCGCGCGCCGGGCCCGCGGCTGGATCGACCGCGCGAACACCGTCCTGGCCATGCTCGCGCCCGGCGAGCCGTCGATCAGCGCCCACAGCACGATCCACGAGCTCCCGCTGCTCACCCGAGCGGTGGCGCTCTCGACCGTCGCGCTCGCCGAGCACACTCCCGTCGCGATGCTCGACCTGCTCGACGCCTTCGCCGATGAGGCGGAGGAGGCGATCTTCCTCGCCGCGATCGACACGCTCGCCCCGGCGCACACGACCGTCGTGGTGGGCACGCCCATCGCACCACGGGCGCTCGAGCACCATCGCGTGGGGCGCCCCGTCACCGCCATCGACCTGTACGACCTCGACCGGAAGGGCGCACTCCAGTGACTCAGACCAGCACACCACCGCGTGGTCGGATGACCCGCCTCCTCGCCTTCGTCGCGGTCGCGCTCGTGCCCCTCGCGTTCGCGGGCCTCGTCGTCGCGGCGGTCTCCCCGGCGAAGTCCGGGGTCGATCGGATCCCCGCGGCCATCGTGGACAACGACCAGCTCGTCACCCAGACCGCGGCCGATGGCACGAAGACGCCGATCCTCGCGGGACGCCAGCTCGTGACCGAGCTCACCGGTGCGCACTCGGCCGGATTCTCGTGGACCATCACCAACAGCAAGGACGCGAAGGCCGCCCTCGCCTCCGGCACCGTCGCGGCGATCCTGACCGTGCCCAAGGACTTCTCCCGGTCGATCGTCTCCCTCTCGACGACGAGCCCGGTGCGCGCGAGCATCCAGATCACCACGGATGACTCGCACAACTATCTCGTCGGCTCCGTCGCCCAGGTGGTCGGCGACAGCCTCACGAGCGCCTTCGGCTCCGCGATCACCGAGAAGTACCTCGCGGGCGTGTATTCGAGCATCGGCGGGATCGGCGGATCCTTCGCCCAGGCGGCCGACGGTGCCACGAAGCTCTCCGACGGTGCGGGACGCCTCTCCACCGGGCTCACGAAGCTCGCCGACGGGATCGGGCAGACGCAGGCCGGAGCGAGCAGTCTTGCGGGTGGCGTCGGCCAGTACGTCGGCGGCGTCTCCTCGCTCGCCGGCGGACTGGATCGACTCTCCGCGGGGGCGACGACGGCGAAGACGAAGCTCGTCGCCGGCGTGGGCCAGTACACGGGTGGCGTCTCGACGATCTCCGCGCAGCTGACGCAGGCGGTCGCGGCGCTCACCGCGAATCCGACCGATCCCGTCGCCATCGGCACCGTGAACGCGCTGACGGCGGCGCTCGCGCAGGCGGCGCAGAGCGGCCCCAGCGTCGTGGCGGGTGTGAACACGGCGATGACCGGTCTGGGTTCGGGGATCGCGCAGACCGCGAGCGGGGCGCACACCCTCGCCTCTTCGGGCGCCTCCCTCAGCACGGGAACACGCACTCTCGCGGCGGGCATCGGCCAGTTGCAGACCGGGGCCACCCGGTCGGCCTCGGGCGCGACCGCGCTCCAGGGCGGTGCGACCACCCTCGCCACCGGGCTCGAGAAGGGCGCGACGAGCGTTCCGAGCTACACGAGCACGCAATCGGCCGCGGCCGCCAAGGTGGTCGCGAAGCCCGTCAGCGCGCAGGTCACGCGCAACCACAAGGTCACCTCGGTGCCGCAGATCATCTCGACGCTGTTCGTGCCCCTCGGACTCTGGATCGGCGCCCTCGCCGTGTTCCTCGTCTCGCGGCGGGTCAGCCGCCGCACGCTCTCCTCGACGGTGGCGCCGGGCCGGATCGTCCTGCAGGGGGTCGCCCGCGCGAGCGGCGTCACCCTCGTGCAGGCCGCGCTGCTCGTCCTGCTCCTGCACACCGCGGCCGGGGTCAGCTGGACGCTGCTGCCCGCGACGCTGTCCTTCGCAGTGGTGATGGCGCTCGCGTTCACCGCGTTCCACCACTTCCTCACCCTCGCCCTCGGGCGCACGGGGCTCATCGTCTCGATCCTGCTGCTGGCCGTGCAGCTCACCTCCACGGGGGGCCTCTACCCCGTGCAGCTGCTCGCCGCGCCGTTCCAGGCGATCAGTCCCTTCCTGCCTCTCAGCTACGGCGTGCGCGGGATGCAGGCGATCATCGCGGGCGGGAGCGCGGGGACGGCGGTCGCCGCGGCGGGCGCGCTCGCGGCGTTCGGGCTCGCGAGTCTGGGGCTCTCCCTGATCGCGCTGCGCCGGGTTCGTCGTGCGCGATCGCTGGGGCTCGTGCCCACGGGTGCCTGACCGCACCGCGCCCCGGCAACCCGGCCGGCCGTCGGCGGCCGACTGATAACCTAGACGCGCTACCGGGCGACGGGCGCGATACGCGCACCGCGCGGAGCAGGCGAGGCAATGACGATTCAAGACCGTGACGGATACGACTTCATAGTCGTGTCGAACCGCCTGCCCGTCGACCGGGTGGTCAGTGCCGAGGGCGAGGCCTCCTGGCAGCGCTCGCCCGGCGGGCTGGTGACCGCCCTCGAGCCCGTGATGCGCGCCGCCGACGGCGCCTGGATCGGCTGGGCCGGCCAGCCCGACCTCGACGTCGAGCCCTTCGTGGGGGATGGCATTCACATCATCCCCGTCGCCCTCAGCACCGACGAGGTCGAGAACTACTACGAGGGGTTCAGCAACGACACCCTGTGGCCGCTGTATCACGACGTGATCGCGCCGCCGAGTTACCACCGCGAGTGGTGGGAGAGCTACGTCGTCGTCAACCAGCGTTTCGCCGACGCCGCCGCCGCGGCGGCCGCGGAGGGCGCCGTCGTGTGGGTGCAGGACTACCAGCTGCAGCTCGTGCCGAAGATGCTGCGCTCGGTGCGGCCCGACCTCACGATCGGCTTCTTCAACCACATCCCGTTCCCGCCCTACGGCATCTTCTCGCAGCTGCCCTGGCGCACCCAGATCGTCGACGGACTGCTCGGCGCCGACGTCATCGGCTTCCAGCGCGTCGCGGACGCCTCCAACTTCTCCCGGGCGGTGCGCCGCCTGCTCGGCCACGTCACCAAGAATCCGTACATCGAGGTGCCGGGCGAGCCGTCGCGGCGGGTGCTCGCGAAGGCGTTCCCGATCTCCATCGACTCCACGAGCTTCGAGGAGCTCGCCCGGCGTCCCGAGATCCAGGCTCGCGCGCGAGAGATCCGCGAGGGCCTCGGCAACCCCCAGACCGTCATGCTCGGCGTCGACCGGCTCGACTACACGAAGGGCATCGGTCACCGGCTGAAGGCCTTCGGCGAACTGCTCGCCGACGGCCGCGTGAGCGTCGAAGACGTCACGCTCGTGCAGGTGGCGAGTCCCAGCCGCGAGCGCGTCCAGGCGTACATGCAATTGCGCGACGAGGTGGAGCTCACGGTCGGTCGCATCAACGGCGACTTCAGCACCATGAGCCACACGGCGATCAGCTACCACCACCACGGCTACCCGCGCGAGGAGATGGTGGCGCTCTATCTGGCCGCCGACGTGATGCTGGTCACCGCTCTCCGCGACGGCATGAACCTCGTGGCCAAGGAGTACGTCGCGAGTCGCTTCGATGGCAACGGCGTGCTCGTGCTCAGCGAGTTCACCGGAGCGAGCGACGAACTGCGACGCGCGCTGCGCATCAATCCGCACGACATCGACGGGCTCAAGGACGCGATGGTGCAGGCGATCGGGATGCCCGTGGCCGAGCGCCAGCGCCGCATGCGGGCCATGCGCAAGCAGGTGCTCCAGAACGACGTGGAGCGCTGGTCCGCCGACTTCCTCACCGCGCTGCGCGGCGAGGCGGAGGGCGACGTCGACCTCGACGACCCGCTCGGCGAACTCGAGTGGACCGTCGAGAGGCTGCGGCGACCATGAGCGAGGTCAGCGAACGCGGGCTGGGCCGCGAACTCATCGGCGCGCTGCACGAGCTCGCCAGGGTCAAGCGTCTGCTCGTCGCGCTCGACTTCGACGGCACCCTCGCTCCCGAGGTCGACGACCCGGAGCAGGCACGGGCGACGCCCGAGGCGCGGGCCGCCGTGCTGCGATTGCTGGGCATCCCGAACACGCGTGTCGCGCTCGTCTCCGGTCGTGCGCTCGACAGCCTCGAGGCGGTCTCGCAACTGCCCGACACCGCGCTTCTCGTGGGCTCGCACGGCATCGAGATCCGGCTCGACAGCCCCGACGACTCGCTCAGCCTCGACACCTCGGAGCTGAAGCGCGTCGACACGCTCAATCAGGTGCTCGGTGAGGTCGCCGACGCTTTCGACCAGGTGTGGCTCGAACCCAAACCCGCCGGATTCGCCCTGCACACGCGCCTCGCGACCGAGCACAACTCTCGCGTCGCCCATCTCGTCGCGCTCAGTGAGGCCTCCGCCGAGATCGACGATCTCACCGTGCGGCACGGCAAGAACGTGCTCGAGTTCTCGGTGCGGTCGACCACGAAGGGCGACGCGGTCGAGCATCTTCGCGGCTACACGAAGGCGAACGCGGTCTTCTACGCCGGCGACGACGTGACGGATGAGGATGCCTTCGTCGCCCTGCAACCGCACGATCTCGGCCTCAAGAGCGGCACCGGCGAGACGGCGGCGGCGTTCCGCGTCGCGGGTCCCGCTCAGGTGGCGCAGGTGCTCGCGCTGCTCGCCGAGTTCCGCGAGGGCGGCGTGCACGAGCAGTAGTGCGCCAGGGGCACGGGGGAGCCCCTCGAAAGTCCTACACTTTGTAACATGCCGGACACATCCTCTGCGCCCCAGTCTGCCGCCAGCACGTCTCCTGACATGAAGCCCCGCTCCCGCACCGTCACCGACGGAATCGAGGCCCTGACCTCGCGCGGCATGCTCCGCGCGGTCGGCATGGGCGACGCCGACTGGGACAAGCCCCAGATCGGCATCGCGAGCTCGTGGAACGAGATCACGCCCTGCAACCTCTCACTCGACCGGCTCGCGCAGGCCTCGAAGGAGGGCGTGCACTCGGGCGGCGGTTACCCGCTGCAGTTCGGCACCATCTCGGTCTCCGACGGCATCTCGATGGGCCACGAGGGAATGCACTTCTCGCTCGTCAGCCGCGAGGTCATCGCCGACTCGGTCGAGGTCGTCATGCAGGCCGAGCGCCTCGACGGCTCGGTGCTTCTCGCGGGCTGCGACAAGTCGCTGCCCGGCATGCTCATGGCGGCGGCGCGCCTCGACCTCGCCTCCGTGTTCCTGTATGCCGGCTCGATCGCGCCCGGCTGGGTGAAGCTGAGCGACGGCACCGAGAAGGACATCACGATCATCGACTCCTTCGAGGCCGTCGGCGCGGTGAAGGCCGGCAAGATGAGCATGGAGGACGCCAACCGCATCGAGTGCGCCTTTGCCCCGGGCGAGGGTGCCTGCGGAGGCATGTACACGGCCAACACCATGGCGAGTGTCGCCGAGGCGCTGGGCATGAGCCTTCCGGGGTCGACGAGCCCGGCATCCGCCGACCGTCGCCGCGACTACTACGCGCACCGCTCCGGCGAGGCCGTCGTCAACATGCTGCGTCTCGGGCTCACCGCCCGCGACATTCTCACCAAGGATGCCTTCGAGAACGCGATCACCGTCGCGATGGCGCTCGGCGGCTCCACGAACGTCGTGCTCCACCTGCTCGCGATCGCGCGCGAGGCCGAGGTCGACCTCACGCTCGACGACTTCAACCGCATCGGCTCGGCGGTGCCGCACATCGGCGACCTCAAGCCCTTCGGCAAGTACGTCATGAACGACGTCGACCGTCAGGGCGGCATCCCGGTGCTCATGAAGGCGCTTCTGGATGCCGGGCTCCTGCACGGCGACGCGATGACGGTGACCGGCAAGACGGTGGCCGAGAACCTCGCCGAGCTGGCCCCCGGGCCGCTCGACGGCGAGGTGCTGCGCACGCTCGACAACCCGATTCACGCGACCGGCGGCCTCACGATCCTCAAGGGCAGCTTCGCCCCCGAGGGCGCCGTCGTGAAGACCGCGGGCTTCGACGCGGACGTGTTCGAAGGCCCCGCGCGGGTGTTCGAGCGTGAGCGCGCCGCCCTCGACGCGCTCACGGAGGGCAGCATCAACCCCGGCGAGGTCGTCGTCATCCGGTACGAAGGCCCCAAGGGCGGCCCCGGGATGCGCGAGATGCTGGCCATCACCGCGGCGATCAAGGGCGCGGGCCTCGGAAAAGATGTACTACTCTTGACAGACGGACGATTCTCAGGCGGCACAACCGGCCTGTGCATCGGCCATATAGCTCCCGAAGCGGTGGACGCAGGTCCGATCGCCTTCGTGCGCGATGGTGATCTGATACGGGTCGATATCGCAGCTCGCTCGCTCGACCTACTGGTGGAGCCCGCAGAGCTGGAAGCTCGCCGCAACGGCTGGGCTCCACTTCCCCCGCGCTACACCCGTGGCGTTCTCGCAAAGTACTCGAAGCTCGTGCACTCCGCTGCGGAGGGCGCAGTCACCGGGTAGTCCGCGTCAGCAGATCATCCCCTCACGAAAGAGTCGTACATCCCATGCCCACGGAAGCAGTTCCCGTGTCACCCGCCTCGCGTGCGTCACGCGAGCCCGAGATGCTCACCGGATCCGGTGCCATCCTGCGCACCCTCGAGCACCTCGGCATCACCGACGTCTTCGGACTCCCCGGTGGTGCGATCATGCCCTTCTACGACGAGCTGATGGCCTCGACCGCCATCCGGCACATCCTCGTCCGCCACGAGCAGGGCGCCGGTCACGCCGCCGAGGGCTACGCCTCCTCCTCCGGCCGCGTCGGTGTCGCCATCGCGACCTCCGGCCCGGGTGCCACCAACCTCGTCACGGCGATCGCCGACGCGCACATGGACTCGGTCCCGCTGCTCGCCATCACCGGTCAGGTGTTCTCCACCGTGATGGGGACGGACGCGTTTCAGGAGGTCGACATCGTGGGCATCACGATGCCCATCACCAAGCACTCCTTCCTCATCAAGGACCCGGCCGACGTGCCCGCGACCCTGGCCGCGGCCTACCACATCGCGACGACCGGGCGCCCCGGCCCCGTGCTGGTCGACATCACCAAGGATGCCCAGCAGAACACCGCGCCCTACATCTGGCCGCCCAAGATCGACCTGCCCGGCTACCGTCCGGTGACGAAGGCCCACGGCAAGCAGATCCTCGCCGCGGCGCAGCTGCTCGCCGAGGCGAAGCGCCCCATCCTGTACGTGGGCGGCGGCGTGATCCGCGCCGAGGCGCACGAGGAACTCCTCGCCCTCGCCGAGAAGGTGGGCGCACCCGTGGTGACCACCCTGATGGCGCGCGGAGCGTTCCCCGACTCGCACCCGCAGCACCTGGGCATGCCGGGCATGCACGGCACGGTTCCGGCGGTGCTGGGCATCCAGGAGTCCGACCTGCTCGTGTCGCTGGGCGCGCGCTTCGACGACCGGGTCACGGGCAAGGTCGCCGACTTCGCTCCGGGCGCCAAGGTGGTGCACGTCGACATCGACCCCGCGGAGATCTCGAAGATCCGCGTCGCCGATGTTCCGATCGTCGGCGATGCCAAGGACGTCATCGCCGACCTCACCACCGCCTTCGCCGACCTCATGGGCGCCGCGAAGCCCGATCTGTCGGAGTGGTGGGCGCGCCTCGACTTCCTGCGCGAGCAGTACCCGCTGGGCTACGACCTGCCCACCGACGGTCTGCTCTCACCGCAGCAGGTCATCGAGCGCATCGGCCAGCTGTCCGGTCCCGAGGCGGTCTACGCCGCGGGCGTCGGTCAGCACCAGATGTGGGCGGCGCAGTTCATCAAATACGAGCGTCCGAACGCCTGGCTCAACTCCGGCGGCGCCGGAACGATGGGCTACGGCGTGCCCGCCGCGATGGGTGCGAAGGTGGCCAACCCCGACCGCGTCGTGTGGGCGATCGACGGCGACGGCTGCTTCCAGATGACCAACCAGGAGCTCGCCACCTGCACGATCAACGACATCCCGATCAAGGTCGCGATCATCAACAACTCCTCGCTCGGCATGGTGCGTCAGTGGCAGACCCTCTTCTACGACGGTCGGCACTCCTTCACCGACCTCAACACCGGTCACCTCGGTGACGGCGGCCAGACGCGGATGATTCCGGACTTCGTGAAGATGGCCGACGCGTACGGCGCACTGGGCATCCGAGTGACCAAGCCGGAGGAGGTGGACGCCGCGATCACGCTCGCGCTCGAGACGAACGACCGACCCGTCGTCATCGACTTCATCGTGAGCCGCGACGCGATGGTGTGGCCGATGGTGCCGCAGGGCGTCGGCAACTCCTCCGTGCAGTACGCGCGCGACCACGCGCCCGAGTGGGAACAGGAGTAGACCATGAGCCACGTACTCTCCCTGCTCGTCGAGGACAAGCCCGGCCTGCTGACGCGGGTCGCGGGACTCTTCGCGCGCCGCGGATTCAACATCGAGTCGCTCGCCGTCGGCACCACCGAGATCGAGGGCCTCTCGCGCATCACCGTCGTGGTGGACGTGGAGGACCTCCCGCTCGAGCAGGTCACCAAGCAGCTGAACAAGCTCATCAACGTGATCAAGATCGTGGAGCTGGATCCGGCGCAGTCGGTCACCCGTGAGCACATGCTCATCAAGGTGCGCACCGACGCCTCCACGCGATCGCAGATCCTCGAGGCGGTCGACCTCTTCCGCGCGCACGTCGTCGACGTGTCGCCGGACGCCCTGGTGATCGAGGTCACCGGCGACAGTGGCAAGGTGCAGGCGCTGCTGCGCGTGCTCGAGCCCTACGGCATCAAGGAGATCGCCCGCAGCGGTCTGCTCGCCATCGGACGCGGCTCGAAGAGCATCACCGAGCGCGTCTTCAAGAACTGACCAACAATCCATCCCAACCACAAGAAAGGCCGGCGAAGCGGCGCGAGGGCACTCGCGCGGTGGAGCGGGTTCGCCGAGTAGGACCGGCGGACAGAATCAGCACATGACCGAAATCTTCTACGACAAAGACGCCGATCTGTCGATCATCCAGGGCAAGAAGGTCGCCGTCATCGGCTACGGATCGCAGGGGCACGCGCACGCGCTCAACCTCCGCGACTCGGGTGTCGAGGTCGTCATCGGCCTGAAGCCGGACTCCAAGTCGAAGGCCAAGGCGGAGGAGGCCGGCTTCACCGTCCTCACCGCCTCCGAGGCGGCGGCCTGGGGCGACGTGATCGTCATCCTCGCGCCCGACCAGTACCAGCGCCACATCTACCGCGACGACATCCAGCCCAACCTCGCCGAGGGCAAGGCGATCCTGTTCGGTCACGGCTTCAACATCCGCTTCGGCTACATCGAGGCGCCCGAGGGCGTCGACGTGATCATGGTCGCGCCCAAGGGCCCCGGCCACACCGTGCGTCGCGAGTACGAGGCCGGTCGCGGAGTGCCCGTGATCGTCGCCGTCGAGAAGGACGCCTCCGGTCACGCCTGGGAGCTGGCCTGGAGCTACGCGAAGGGCATCGGCGGCCTGCGCGCCGGCGGCATCAAGACGACCTTCACCGAGGAGACCGAGACCGACCTCTTCGGCGAGCAGGCCGTGCTCTGCGGTGGCGTCTCGCAGCTCGTCCAGTACGGGTTCGAGACCCTCACCGAGGCCGGCTACCAGCCGCAGATCGCCTACTTCGAGGTGCTGCACGAGCTCAAGCTCATCGTCGACCTCATGTGGGAGGGCGGCATCGCCAAGCAGCGCTGGTCGGTCTCCGACACCGCCGAGTACGGCGACTACGTCTCCGGCCCGCGTGTCATCGACCCGCACGTGAAGGAGAACATGAAGGCCGTGCTCTCCGACATTCAGGACGGCACCTTCGCGACCCGCTTCATCAACGATCAGGACGCGGGAGCGCCCGAGTTCCTCGCCCTCCGCGAGAAGGGTGCCGCGCACCCGATCGAGGCGACCGGCAAGGAGCTTCGCGCCCTCTTCGCGTGGAAGCAGCAGGACGCCGACTACACGGACGGCTCCGCCGCCCGCTAGTCGCGCGCCGGGCATCCGGCAGACAACCGCGAACCGCGCCGATCCCTCGCCTCACGGGCGAGTGGGTCGGCGCGGTGTTGTTTCTGAGCGCGGTGTTGTTTCTGACGCCGGTGCGGGGTCGGCGCGGTGTCGTCGTGGGGCCGGTCAGGTGCCGGGGCGCGGCACGGAGAGCGCGGCGACGCCCGACAGCTCCAGCCGGGTGCGGTGCGAGCCCTGGATGATCGTCAGCAGCATCGCGCCGCAGCGGTGGCAGCGCACGATGTAGGTGTTCGGCTTCTGGTACACCATGGCCTCGGCGAGGTCGGCCACGTCGCCGCAACTCGCGCAGCGGCACGAGGCGCACGTCATGTCGGCGCTGAACAGCTCCGAGAGCGGTCCCGCCAGTGCGTTACCGTCGACGTGCGAGGTCATCAGGCACCTCCGAAGCGTTCGGTCTTCACGCGCGCGGCCGGGTGGCCGAGCTCGACGAGGAGGTCGGCGACGGTCTCGACGAAGCCGGTCGGCCCGCACACGAAGACCGCCGGGTCGAGCGCGGCCGGCACCACGGCCTCGGCGAGCCGCTCGCGCGTGACGCGCCCGGGCGAGCCCGACCACCCCTCGGGCGCGGTCCGGGTGTAGACCCAGTCGATGTCGAAGTGCGGCGACCGGGCGAGCTCGGCGAGCTCCGCCGCGAAGAACACGTCCTCGGGGGCGCGCACGGAGTAGAGCAGACGGAACGGAACGGTGGAGGCGACCGCCGCGTGTGCGCGCGCCATCGCCATGAGCGGCACGATGCCGGAGCCGCCGCCGATGAGCTGGACGGGCTCGGCGGGGGAGCGGTCATCCGCCGGCGGTCGCCACACGAACCACCCGCCGAGCGGTCCGCGCACCTCGAGCTGGTCGCCGACGATCAGCTCGTCGACGAGATAGGGCGACACCTCGCCGTCGGGGAGCCGGTCGACGGCGAGCTGGACGCGCGTGCCCGCGCCCGCGGTCGCGATCGAGTACGAGCGGGTCGCCGTGTACCCGTCGGGTGCGGTGAGGCGGAGGTCGAGGTGCTGACCGGCGAGATTGCCGGGCCAGCCGGGAACCTCGAGGTCGATGCTTCGGGACGTGGGCGTCTGCGGGGCGATCGCCGTGACCGTGCCCACCGTCCAGTCTCCCGTCACCAGTACCGCTGTTCGCGCCAGGGGTCGCCGTACATGTTGTACCCGTTCTGCTCCCAGAATCCGGGCTCGTCCTTCGGCATGATGCGCAGCGTGCGCACCCACTTCGCGCTCTTCCAGAAGTAGAGGTGCGGCACGAGCAGCCGCGCGGGACCCCCGTGCTCGGGGTCGAGGGGCGCACCCTCGAACTCGGTCGCGATCCACGCCTTGCCGCCGAGCAGATCGTCGACGGGCACGTTCGTCGTATAGCCGCCGTAGCAGCCGGCCATCGCGAAGCGACCGGCCACGTCGAGCCCATCGAGAACGCGGTCGAGCGAGACGCCGCGCCACGAGGTGCCGAGCTTCGACCAGCGGGTCACGCAGTGGATGTCGGTGTGGATCTCCTCCAGTCCGAGTTCGTGGAACTGCTCCCAGTTCCATGCCCGGGTCTCGGCCACGTCGCCGGTGACCCCGAACACCCAGTCGCTCGTCGCGATCGCGGGGGTCGGGCCTGCGGAGAGCACGGGGAAGTCCTCGGTGAGGTACTGGCCGGGTGGCAGCTGGGGAGACTCCTCGCGCCTGCGACCGGAGAACCCGCGGGAGATGATGGGCATGCGCCCAGACTATTCCCTGGCGTCGACGTTCGGTTGGCCGATGTGACCCAGGATTCCGACCGCGATCGTGACGAGCGCGGAGAGCGCCATCCCGAGGCCGAGGTGCACCCGCAGCAGGGCGGCTCCGGTCGCGGCACCCGCCCCCAGAAGCAGGATCGCGCCCGCGCGACGCTTCCACGGCTGGCCGCCGCCCCCGCCGAGCGTCGAGTCGAAGGCGAGACCGACGAGGGTCGAGGTGACGACGACGGTCGTGACGTCCTTCACGGCGATGTGCCGGGCGGCACCCGCCTGCATGCCCATCGCGTAGCCCAGGATGCCGGTCACCGCGAAGCTCAGCGCGTCCGGTCGCGGGCTCGGGAAGGCGAGGGACGCGATCGCGCCGACGCCGAGGATCACACCGACGACGGTGAACAGCGTCGTCGAGCGATGTGACCAGCCCGCCGCGATCGGCCGCAGCACGCGCCCGGCGGTCGCCGCGCCCGCCATGAACAGGACGAGCGCGATGACCGGCCCCACCACCGGCAGCTTGTCGGCGCCCGTGAGCGCCATCGCGAGAATCACCACGTTGCCCGTCATGTTGCCCGTGAACACCCGGTCGAGGCCGAGGTAGCCGACCGCGTCGATCACGCCGGTGGAAAAGGTGAGGGCGAGCATCAGGGCGAGATGGAGCGTGGCGGGATTCTGGCGCAGGCGATTCTTCACGGAGTCCTTCGGGGGTGAAAAAGGGGGGATTCCCACATCGATATGGTTTAGACAGTACCGTCCGTCGAAAGGGGGAGCCGCCCATGCGCTCACAGCAGATCCTGCAGCCCGGCGTCGGCCCCGTGCGCGCGGCCCACTACCTTCCGGCCGACCCGTCGACCGTGTTCTGGGGCCGCCTGCCCTGCGCCGCTGACGCCGCCGTGCTCGAGATCGAGCCGGGCGACGAGGTCACGATCGACACGATCAGCCACGAGGGGATCCTCGAGGATCAGGGCCGCGATCCCGCGGCCTACTTCGCGCTCTACGGCGTCGGGCCGGAGGCCGTGCTGCAGGATGCGATCGGGCTCGCTGCGTCCGAGCATCCGCGTGACCCCGCCGTCGACGGTCCGCACGTGATCACCGGCCCCATCGCCGTGCGCGGCGCACGCCCCGGAGACCTGCTCAAGGTGACCGTGGTGGAGCTGCTGCCGCGCGTGCCCTACGGCGTGATCTCCAACCGGCACGGTCGCGGAGCGCTGCCGGGCGAGTACCCGCGCGCGGAGGGTTCGGTGAGCGTCTTCGCTGCCGTCGAGGAGCGCGATGGCGCGCTCGTCGGCACGCTGCCGCGCGTGGCGGGCGGCGCGCACACCGTCGCCTTCCCGCTCGCCCCGTTCCTGGGCACGATGGGCGTCGCGGTGGCGGGCGAGGTGCGGCCGCACTCGGTTCCCCCGGGGCCCCACGGCGGCAACATCGACATCGCGTTGCTCACCGCGGGCAGCATCCTCTATCTGCCGGTGCAGGTCGCCGGCGCCCTCGCCTATGTCGGCGACCCGCACTTCGCCCAGGGCGACGGCGAGGTCGCGCTCACCGCGATGGAGGCCTCGCTGCGGGCGACCCTGCGGTTCGAGGTCGTGACCGAACAGGATGCGGTGGCCGCGTTCGGCCGTCAGCTGGGCCCGCTCGTCGAGACGGCCGACTACCTCGTGCCGACCGGCCTCGACGAGGATCTCGATACGGCCGTGCGCAACTGCGTGCGCGCCGCGATCGCCGTCCTGCAGGCGCGCTTCGGAATGGACCCCGAGCACGCCTACGCCTACCTGAGTGCGGCGACGGACTTCCGCATCTCGCAGGTCGTCGACCTCGTGAAGGGCGTGCACGCGACGATCCGGGTGGCGGACTTTGACTGACGCGCCGGTGCTGCTTCCCGAGGGCGCCGAGCTCCCCGACGGCCTCCTCGCCGCCTTCTGGGAGTACGAGCGCGCCCTCATGGCCAACGATCTGCCCGCCCTGGACGCCCTCTTCGCACCCGGCCCCGACACGCTGCGCGGTGACGCCGGGGGAGTTCTCCTCGGCCACGACGCCATCAGCGCGTTCCGCAAGGGTCGCGGCGGCTCGCCGCAGCGCACGATCCTCGCCGTGCACGTGCGACCGCTCGGCAAAGACACGGCCCTCGTCGTCGCCGTCACCGCACCGCTCAGCGGCGGCCGCGGCCAGCAGACCCAGCTCTGGCAGCGGGATGCCGCGGGCTGGCTCGTGCACGCCGCGCACGTGAGCCTCCCGGCGCCCGCGATCACGTCGACGGTCTGGCGCACGGTGGGCACCCCCCTCGTGGCGCCGACCGGCTCGGGACCCCTCGACGGCCAGACGGTCGCGGTGAAGGACCTCTTCGCGCTCGAGGGCCACGCGGTCGGCGGCGGTGTTCCCGCCTATCTCGCCGAGCAGGGTCCGAGTGCCCGGCATGCCGCGGCGGTGCGGGCGCTGCTCGGGGCGGGAGCCGCGGTACAGGGCATCGCGCAGACCGACGAGTTCGCGTACAGCATCGCCGGCCGCAACCCGCACTACGGCACCCCGCCCAACCCGGCCGTCGTGGGGGGAATCCCCGGCGGGTCATCCAGTGGGCCGGCCTCGGCGGTGGCGATGGGTCAGGCCTCGATCGGTCTGGCCACCGACACGGGCGGGTCGATCCGCGTTCCCGCCTCCTATCAGGGGCTGTGGGGCCTTCGCACGACCCACGGCGCGGTCGACCCCGACGGGCTGCTGGCGCTCGCGCCCTCCTTCGACACCGTCGGCTGGCTCACCCGGGAGCCGCGGGTGCTGCGGGCCGCCGCCGCGGCCTCCCTCGATGGCGCCCGCCAGCTGCCGCTGTCGCCGCGTTTCGCGATCGCGCCCGCGGTCGTCGGGAGGGCCTCGCCCCGGGTGCGCGAGGCGTTCGGGGCGGCCATGGAGGTCTTCGAGTCGTCGGGCCTGCTCACCGACCTCGCTGAGGTGGAGCTGGGCGACGTGGACGAGCTGTTCGAGACCTTCCGCACGATTCAAGGCGCCGAGGCGTGGGAGACGCACGGCGACTGGATCGACGCCCACCCCGGTGCCCTCGGCGCCGACATAGCGGCCCGCTTCGCCTGGGCCTCGCAACTCGACCCCGCGACGGTGGCGGCGGCGCGGGTGCGACGGGCGGCCGCCCGCACCCACATCGAAACCGCGCTCGACGGGAGAATCCTGCTCCTTCCCTCCGCCTCGTCGACCGCCCCGTCGACCACCGCGGATGCCGTTCAGATCGAGGCCACGCGCGCGGCCACGCTGCGGCTCACCGCGATCGCGGGACTCGCGGGATTCCCCGCCCTGTCGGCCCCGGTGCTGAGCGTCGCGGGTGATCCGGTCGGGCTGTGCCTCGTGGGTCCCCGGCACAGCGACCTCGCCCTGATCGGCGTGGGCGAGCTCTTTGCCGCCGCGATGCGCTGACCGCTGGCTGGAGACAGCGGGGCGGCGGAGATGGCAGGTCGGCGTCGGCGGCTGGGCGGCGTCGGCGGAGTAACGACCCGCTGCGGCGAGCCCGCTCGCTAGTAGCGGTGCAGCGGCGCCAGCTGCCCGATCACCGGAGCGATGGTCGACAGCAGGATCGAGAACACGACGATCACCGCGATGACGTAGGCGGCGATCCAGACCCAGAGCACGGCGAGTCCGCGACCCGTCCGCCGCCGCACCACGACCGCGCGACCGATCATGTAGACCATCCCGGTCTGCAAGAAGGCGAAGGCCCAGTGGAAGCGACGGGGCACGCCGCGCCGACCGAGCTCGCGCCAGTCGAAGTAGGCGAGCACGACGGTCAGGGCGAGGATGCACAGCCCCAGCAGCAGGGTGAGGCCGTAGCCCGGGCTCGCGGCCAGGCGCAGTGCGGCGGTGCCGTTCGCGTACGGGGAGCGCGCGTCGAGCATCGCGGCCCGCAGGTATCCGCCGAAATCGATGGGGAGGATCGTGAGGATCGTGGCGAGCGGGAGCACCGCGAGGATCCACGCGAACACCGTGTCGGGCGAGGTGCCCTCGGGTGCGCGGAGGGGCGGCTGCGGGGCGCCCTGGTTGTGGACCTGGTCGGTCCAGCGGGCGCCGTCCCACCACCGCACCCGACTCGACCCGGGTGACTCGGGGTACCAGCCGGGGGCGGCTGCGGGGGTGGGGTCGGACATCGGTGCTCCCTTGCCGTGCGAACGTGTTCCTCAAGGCTAGACCGCGCGGGCGCGCCTCCGCAGGGTCTGAAGTCCCGGTCGGCTACGGCGAGTCGGCCTGAGCGGCAGCGGCCTCGCCGTCGCGCACCTCGGATCCCGCGCCCGTGGTGGACTGGTCGGCCGCGTCGAGCTCGGAGGCGATCGCGTCGGTGTCGGTCGCGTCCGTGTCGGTCGCGGAGCCCGAGTCCGTGGCCGCGGGCGACGGCGACCGGGTGGGCGTCGCGGCGGCGGGGGACGCGCTCGTGGCGGGAGCCGGGGAGACGCCCGGTGTCGCGGAGGTGCCGGCGGAGCATCCGGCGAGCGCCAGGGCGAGCAGGATGCTCGCCCCGGCGCCGATTCCTGTGAGGGACGATCTGCGCATCGCGGTCACCGGATCGCGGCGAGAACCAGCTCGCCGTCGGCCCGTGCCTGCTTGAGATGGGCGATCGCCGTGCGGAGATCGGAGCGGATCGGCTGCATCACGGTGTGGTCGGCGTTGAAGGCGGAGGGTGTCACGGCGAGGGCTTTGGCGGCGAGACCGTTCAGCAGGGCGCTCGCGGCGCTGGTCTTGGCCGCCATGTCGGCGAGGTCGGCCTGCAGCGCCGGCGTGGACTTCGAGGCCTTGGGGCCTGCGAGCGCTGCGGCGAGCCGGTCGTGCGCCGAGGTCAGGCGAGGGATGCTGGTCGCCGTGAGTCGATCGGCGGCGGCAGCGAAGTGCGCCTGCGGCAGAGCGACGGCGTACACGCGGTACCCCGTGAAGATCGTGCGGTAGTCGGCTTTCGCCTGCGCGACCGTGGTGTCGGCCTGAATGGTCGCCTCGACCGTCTTCATGCCGGCGATGTCGGCGTTCAGGGTGGCGAGGATCTGCGCGCGGTCCGAGTCGGTCACGTCGTGGAGCGCGGTGATGCGCGCGACCGCCGTCGTGAGCGAGGTGATGCGCTGATCGGTCTTCAGCGTCGCCGACCGCTGGATCGCGGCGAGCGTGGTCGGCGACCCGGTGGGTGCGTCGCCGGCGGCGGCGGCGAAGGCGGGCGCACCCCCCGCGAGAACGAGGGTGGCCGTGGTCGTGGCCGCGAGGGCGGCACCGACGAGGCCGGTGCGGATGCTGCGCTTCATGCTGGACTCCTGCTCTGTGGTGGGCGTCGACGATCTCGACAGCACTCACGATGGGGTGCCCGTGTTCGGCGCGGATCAGCCGGATGTTCGGGGAATGTAAGGGCGGGGCCAGACGGTGCCCCTCTCCTCTGCTGGCTCAGGCCAGCGACGGCGCGATCAGGAGCACGGTCGGCACGGCGACGAGGGCGACCGCCACCGCGATGACCCCGGCGCGCGCGGCGAGGGTGAGCGGCTCCGGGGGGTCGACGAGCCGAGTCAGGCGGAGGCGGTCGCGATCGTGGGATCGGGTATCCGCCGGATACGCGATGCCGGTCGCGGATCGCACGACTCCGGCCGGAGCGAGCGCCGGGGTGCCCGGGAGTGTCGTGCCGCCCGAGGGGTCGCCATCGCGGCCGGGCGTGCCCCCCGCGACGAGCGCGATCGCGAGGGCGAGGGTGCGCGAGTCGGTGGATCGCCGCGCGGTGTCATCGGCGAGCATCTCGACGAGAAGGCCCACCTCGTGCTGCGCCCGCGTCGCGATGGGGAACCAGGGCAGCGAGGTGCGCCAGGCATCGAAGGCGAGCAGCACGACGTAGTGGCGCTGGATGAGGTGCGCCTTCTCGTGTTCGACGACCGCGGCGAGCTCGGCATCGTCGAGCAGGCTGACGAGCCCGCGGGACAGCACCGTGATCGATCCGAGGTTGCCGGGCAGGCAGTAGGCGAGGGGCGCGGCGCTGTCGAGCACGCGGGTGTTCGGCTGGGTGGCCGAGGGAGAGGAGAGCAGTTCGACGAGCCGGCGGTGGCGGAGGCGCTGCCGCTCGGTGACCACGAGCGTGAGCGCGAGATTGAGCAGGAGGTGGGCGGCGAGGACGCCCGCGAGGCTGAGCGATGCGATCGAGACGACCACGAGCGGGGTGGTGGTGATGCCGTGCGACAGTGCGCGCGCGAAGCCGCCCAGACCCGAGATGAGCGTGCCGCCGAAGGGGATGAGCCCGAAGGTCAGCAGCGAGCCGATCATGGAGAGGCCGCCCGCGAGCGCGATGGCCTGCCAGAGCAGGAGCGCGGTCGCCGGCGCCCGTGACGGCCACGCGGCGCGGGCGAGCAGAATCGGTGCCGGCCAGGCGAGCACGAGCGCGAGGGCGGCCAGGGCGAGGGATGCGGTCAGCACGGCGGCGCGCTCGCGGGCACGGGCGGGGTGGTCATGGCGGCGGCCGCGCGTCAGCGGTGCGAGCGGCTCTCGAGCAGCTCGCGCAGCAGCGCGGCCTCGCGCTCGCTGACCTGCCCGACGAAACGCTCGAGCACCGCACTGCGATTGGTCGCCGAGCCGAGCACCTCGTGCATGAGCTCGGCCATGTGGTCTTCGCGGGAGGCCTGTGCGCGGTAGAGGTGCGGCCGCGAGGTGCGCTGGCGCTGCACGAAGCCCTTGTTCTCCAGGCGGGAGAGCACCGTGAGCACGGTCGTGATGGCGGGGGAGCGGTCGACCTCCGCCGCGGCCAGCCGGTCGCGGAGATCGTAGGCCGTCATCGCCTCGTCGGAGGCCCAGAGGAACTCCATCACGCTTCGTTCGAGTTCGCCCAGTGTCGTCGCCATCCCCTCAGATTATCTCGGAATCGAGCGGGCTTCTACGTTTCGTAGAAATGATTTCTACATTGAGTAGAAATGCCGAGTCGGTCGGAGTAGAACTGAATTCTACGGCCGTGTAGAAATCCTGCGGTCGTCTCCGCAGACAAGATTGGCACCGTCGTGGATCCGCTCGAGATCGCCCGCTGGCAGTTCGGCATCACCACCGTCTATCACTTCTGGATGGTCCCGCTCACGATCGGGCTCGGCCCCCTCGTCGCCGGGATGCAGTGGCGGTGGATGCGCACGGGCGACGTGCGCTACCTGCGCATGACCAAGTTCTGGGGCAAGCTCTACATGATCAACTTCATCCTCGGAGTCGCCACGGGGCTCGTGCAGGAGTTCCAGTTCGGGATGGCGTGGAGTGAGTACGCGCGATTCGTCGGCGACGTGTTCGGGGCGCCGCTCGCGATGGAGGGGCTGTTGGCCTTCTTCGTCGAATCGACGTTCATCGGACTCTGGATCTTCGGCTGGGATCGGCTACCGAAGCGACTGCACCTCGCGACCCTCTGGATCGCGGTCGCCGGATCGGTTCTCTCGGCCTACTTCATCATCGTCGCGAACTCGTGGATGCAGCACCCGGTCGGTGTGACGCTCGTGAACGGGCGTCCGGTGATGTCCGACGTCTGGGCGGTGCTCAGCAACAACACCGCCATCGCCGCCTACACGCACACCCTGTTCGGTTCGCTCGGCGTGGGCGGGGCCTTCCTGCTGGGCATCGGCTGGTACCAGCTCTGGCAGCGGCGCCGCGACGGCATCGACACGGTGGATGCGACGGGTCGCGTGGTCGTGGGGGAGGCGCCGGAGATCCCCGGTCGCGACCGCGGCGACCACCGCGTGTGGCTCAGCTCGCTGCGAGTCGGCGCCGTCGTGGCGATGGTCGCCTTCGCGGGCGTCGCGATCACCGGTGACGCGCAGGGCAAGCTGCTTTTTCAGCAGCAGCCGATGAAGATGGCGGCCGCCGAGGCGGCGTGCGAGTCGGGAACCGGCTTCTCGGTGCTGTCGATCGGCGACCCGGGCTCGACCGACTGCTCGAAGGTCACCACGATCATCGAGGTGCCGGCCGTGCTCTCGTTCCTCGCCAACGGGAACTTCACGACGAAGGTGCGCGGGGTCAACGAACTGCTGCCCGAGTACCAGGCCGAGTACGGCACGACGCTCCCGAACAACCCGATCTACGGTTCGCGGGCCGGCGAGACGATCAATTACGTGCCGATCGTCGCGGTGACCTACTGGGGCTTCCGGATCATGATCGGCTTCGGCGCGCTCGCCGCGTTCGCCGCCGCGGTCGCCCTCTGGCTCACCCGCAAGGGCACGGTTCCGTGGTCTCGCTGGATCTCGCGCCTCGCCCTCGTGGGGATCCTCGCCCCGTTCGTCGCGAACACGGCGGGCTGGGTCTTCACCGAGATGGGGCGGCAGCCCTTCGTGGTCGCCCCCAACCCCACTGCGGGCGGAGTCGACGGGGTGTATCTGTTCACCGCCGCCGCCGTCTCGCCGGGCGTGAGCGCGGGCGAACTGCTCTTCTCGCTCATCGCCCTCGGCTCGGTCTACGGCGTGCTGATGGTCGTCGAGGTCATTCTGCTCGTCCGGTTCGTGCGTGCCGGTATCGCCGGGGTCATGCCCGTGGCGGCACCGGATGACCCACCCGACACCGACGCCGACGGCGACGCCGCGCACACCGCCGCCGACCGCCCCGACGTCCTCGCCTTCGCCTACTAGGAGAAACCGCTCATGGAGATCCTGCCCACCGTCTGGTTCGTCGTCATCGCCGTGCTCTGGACCGGCTACCTCGTGCTCGAGGGGTTCGATCTGGGGGTGGGCATGCACCTGCTCGTCTCCGCGCGCACCGAAACCGACCGACGCGTCATGCTCAACTCGATCGGCCCGGTCTGGGACGGCAACGAGGTGTGGCTCGTCACGGCCGGTGCGGCGACGTTCGCCGCGTTCCCCTTCTGGTACGCCTCGCTGTTCTCCGCGCTCTACCTTCCGCTCGTGGCGGTGCTGCTCGGACTCATCTTCCGGGCGGTCGCGATCGAGTATCGCGGCAAGGGGGCGAGCGACCGCTGGCGCCGGGTCTGGACGCTGGCGCTGGGCGCGGGCTCCTTCGTCGCTGCCTTCGGCATCGGCGCGCTCCTGGCGCTCACCACGACCGGGCTTCCCCTCGATGCGAACGGCGACCGGGTCGGCGGCCCCTGGGCCTGGTTCAGCCCCTGGGCGATCGTGGGCGGGCTCGCCGTCGTCGGCTTCTGCCTCGTGCACTCCTCGGCGTTTCTCGCGCTCAAGACCGACGGGCCGGTGCGGGTGGCGGCGCGGCGACGGACCGTCGCGTGGACCCCGCTCGCGGTTATCCCGATCGTGGTCTGGGTCGTGGGGGTGCAACTGCGGCATGGCTCGATCGTCACCTGGTCGCTCGTCGTGCTCGCCGTCGCGGCACTCGTCTGGGGATGGGTCGCGGCCCGCGCGAGCTGTGAGGGACAGGCCTTCGCCGGCATCGCGCTCTTCCTCGTGCTCGGCGTCGCCGCGATCTTCGGCGCGAGCTACCCCGTGGTGCTGCCCTCCACGCTCGATCCCGCGTGGAGCCTCACGGTGGCCACCGCGTCGAGCAGCCCCTATACGCTCGGTGTCATGAGTTGGGTGGCCGCCTTCGGAGTGCCCCTGGTGATCGCCTACCAGGCCTGGTCGTACTGGGTGTTCCGCCGGCGCATCTCCGGGGCGCACATCCCCGAGCCGCACGCGGTGCTCCCGGCCGTGCGGCGATGAGACGCGGGCTGCTCGCCGACCTCGGCCCGCGCGGCACCCGCGCGCTCTACCTGATGGGAGTGCTGGGCGCCGTGCGCGGCCTCGCCCTCGTCGGGTTCGCGGGGGGACTCGCGGCCGCGATCGCCGCGCTGGCCGCCGGTCGCGCCCCGGGCGAGTGGATGACCGCCCTCCAGCTCGCCTCCGCCTCCGCCCTCCTCCGCGCCGCCCTCGCCTGGACGGTCCCCGTCGTCGCCGCCCGCGCCTCTGCGGCCGCGAAGCGTGAGCTGCGCAGCGGTCTCGCCCACCGCGTCCTCTCCTCCTCCCGCGTCGCGGTGGGGCGCACCACGGTCACCTCGCTCGGTCTCGACGAGCTGGACAAGTACTTCGGCCAGGTGCTGCCGACGCTGGCGAGCGCGGCGACCGTTCCGCTGATCGTGGGCGCGCGCATCCTTCTCGCCGACTGGCTGAGCGCGCTCATCATCGTGCTGACGGTGCCGCTCGTGCCGGTCTTCATGGCGCTCATCGGCGCGCACACGCGCGACCGCGTGGACGCCGCCTCGGCGGAGCTGGGCCGCCTCGCCGACCACCTCGCGGAGCTGGCCCGAGGCCTGCCCGTGCTCGTGGGGCTCGGCCGCGCGGAGGAGCAGGCGGACGCGCTCGCGGCGATCTCGGCCGAGCATCGCACGCGGACGATGGCCACCCTCCGCACGGCGTTCCTCTCCTCGCTCGCGCTCGAACTCATCTCGACGATCTCGGTCGCCCTCGTCGCGGTCTTCATCGGCACGCGGCTCGTGGCGGGCCAATTGACGCTCGATGTCGGCCTTCTCGTGCTGCTGCTCGCGCCGGAGTGCTTCGCCCCGTTCCGGGATCTCGGGGCCGCCTTCCACGCCTCGCAGGACGGCCTCGCGGCGCTGCGCCGCGCGCGCGAACTCGTGGGCGCGGGGGCGGGTGCCGCGGAGGCGGGTGCCGCGCCCGTCGCTCCCGCCGCGACCGCCCGCGCCGCGGATGCCGCCGCCGCGCCCGCCGCCCCCGCCGCGCCCACCATCACCGTGCACGGTCTCTCGGTGCAGTACCCCGACCGCGACCGGCCCGCGCTCGCCGCGCTCGACTTCTCCCTCGCCCCCGGCCGCATCACCGCCATTCGCGGTCGCAGCGGAGCCGGCAAGTCCACGCTGCTCGCCGCGCTGGGCGGCATCCTCGACGGGGCCGTGGTCTCCGGTGAGCTGCTCGGCGTCCCGGCCGGACGGGTCGCGTACGTGCCGCAATACCCCCTCGCGGTCGCGGCGAGCGTGCGTGAGGAGCTGGGGCTGTACAGCGAGGGGCGGGCGGATGACCGCATCGCGGGCATCCTCGACCGGCTCGGGCTGGGCGCGCTCGGCACTGTGGACCCGGCCCAGCTGAGCCCGGGGGAGCTGCGCCGCCTCGCGCTCGCCCGCGCGCTCGTGCGGGTGGACGCGGGCGCGACGCTCGTGCTCCTGGACGAACCGACCGCGCACCTGGACGCGGCGAACGCGGAGCTCGTGCTGAGCGAGATCGCCGCGCTCCGCGGGCGGGCGACGGTCGTGGTCGCCTCCCACGACCGCGCTGTGGTGCGGCTCGCCGACGCCGCCGTTCTGCTGGGCGGGTCGAGCGGAGCGCACGCGAGCGCCGAGCTGCGGCCCGCGCGGAGCGTCCTCGGCGACGCCCTGGGCGGCGAGCCGAACAGCGAGAGCGACCGCGAGTCCGAGGGACCGTTGTCGCCCGCGACGGAGGCGTCGCTCGACCGCGGGGTGCCCGGCCCGGTCGTTCGGCGCCGCGCGGGGTGGTCATCCCTTCGCCCCGTTCTCGCCGGGGTTGGACCGCGCTCGGCGCTGCGCTTCGCCGCCGCTCTGCTCGTGGGCGCGCTCGCAACCGCGTTCGGCATGTCGCTCACCGCCGTGTCGGGCTGGCTCATCGTGCGTGCCGCCGAACACCCCGCCATCATGTACCTTCTCGTCGCGATCGTCGGCGTGCGCTTCTTCGGTCTGGGACGGTCCACCCTGCGCTACGCCGAACGGCTCCTCACCCACGACGCGGTGCTCGACTCCGCGGCCGGTCTGCGCGACCGCCTGTGGCGAGCCCTGGCCCGGCGCGGACCCTCCATGCGCCGCCTGCTGCGGGGTGGCAGCACCATCGACACGCTCGTCGTGCTCGTCGATCGCGTGCGCGATCTCGTGCCGCGCGTGATCGTGCCGCCGCTCGTCGGCGGTCTGGTCGGCCTCGCCTCACTCGTCACCGTGGCCCTCCTGCACGCTCCCGCCGTGCCGGTTCTCCTCCTCGTGCTCGTCGCCGGCTTCGTGATCGCGCCGGCCGTGGCCGGCTGGACCGATGCCCGGGCGAGCGAGCGCCGTGTGCGCGCGGGTTCCCTGCTCGCTCGGCGCCTCGCGGCCGTGATCGCGGCGGCACCCGAGTTGCGCGCCAACGGCGTCGCCCCCCGGGCGGAGGCCTGGCTGGCCGGCGTGGATGACCGCCTCTCCCGTCACGCCCGCCGCGGCTCCTGGGCGCTCGGGCTCGGCTCCGCGATCGCGGCCCTCGCCGCCGAGCTCGGCTCCGTCGCGATGATCGCCTCCACCGCTCACGCCGTCGGGGTCGGGGCGTCCGCCACCGCCCCGGGACACGTCAGCGCCGAGGTTCTGGCCGTGCTCGCCTTCCTTCCGCTCACGCTGCTCGAGCCGTTCCTCGCGACCGTCGACGCGGTGCAGCAGGCGGGCGCGCTCCGCGAGGCGGCCGCGGGTCTCGCCCCGGCCCCCGCGCTCGCCCCGGCCCCCGCGCCGCTGCCCGCCGCGGCACCCGCGACGCGCGGGGCAGCCCATCCCGCCCCCGCACCGCCCCCGCGGTCCGCCGCTCCCGGTGGCCGCACCGGCCCGCGCACGCCGGCCACGCTCGAGCTCGACGGCCTCGCCGCGCGCTGGCCCGAGTCGACGACGCACGCCTTCGACTCCGTCAGCGCGCGCGTCGACCGCGGGGAGTGGCTCGTCGTCACGGGCGCCTCGGGCGCGGGAAAGTCCACCCTGCTCACCGTGCTCCTGGGGCAGCTGCCCGCCGCGGCGGGCCAGGCGCTCGTGGGCGGACTCGATCCCGCGCGGGCCGCGGGGCTCGTCGCGTGGTGCCCGCAGGACGCGCACGTCTTCGCCTCCGGAATCCGCGGAAATCTCCTGCTGGGACGCCCGCGCGGCGAGGCGCCCAGCGATGCGGAGATGACGGACGTGCTCCGCCGGGTGGGTCTCGCCCCCCTGCTCGATCGGCTGCCGCGCGGACTCGACACCCCGATCGGATCGGAGGGCACCTCGCTCTCGGGAGGCGAGCGGCAGCGACTCGCCGTTGCCCGCACCCTGCTGAGCCCCGCACCGGTGATCCTGCTCGACGAGCCGACGGCGAACCTCGACGACGAGACGGCGGAGGCGATGATGGACGATCTGCGTCGCGCCTTCGCCGACCGTGTCGTCGTGCTCGTCACCCACCGCGCGAGCGACGCGCGGCCGGGCGACCGCGAGCTGCGCCTCGGCGCAGCGCCCGCGGCTACACCGCGCTGAGCAGGAGCGCCGCGGCGATCACGAGCACGATGCCGACCACCTGCACGGGAGCGATCCGCTCCCGGAAGACGGTCGCCGCCAACACCACGGTCGCGACGGGGTAGGTCGTGATGAGCACCGCGACGACCGCGAGGTCGCCCAGGTGCAGGGCGATCACGATGAAGCAGTTCGCCGCGCCCAGCAGCGCCCCCGACGCGGCGCTCGCGAGCCAGGCGCGGCGGGCGGAGCCGGGTGCGTGGTCGCGTGCGGCGGTCTCGACCAGCGGGCCCGACAGGCGGCCGCGGGTCAGCCGCAGCCCGGCCAGCAGGATGGCGAGCACGCCGAGCCCGACGATGATCTCCCACAGCGCCGGCACGATCCCGGAGTCGATGGGCGCGGCATCGAGGGCCACGAGCGAGAATCCCAGGGCGATGCCCGAGAAGACGGCGAGGACGGCGGCGCGCGGCGTGATGCGCACGGTCCCCTCGACGCGCGGCGGCGAGATGAGCACGATCGCGATGACCGCGACGCCGATCGCGACCCAGGCGAGCGCCGACAGCCCCTGCCCGCTGAACGCCGCGATCGCGATGGGCACGGTCGCCTGAATCAGGGCGATGAGCGGGGAGAGCAGGCTCATCGGACCGATCGCGAGCACCGCGTAGAACGCGAGCAGCCCCACGATCGCGAGAACCCCGCCGATCGCACCGGAGCTCACGGCCCCGCCGCTCCAGCGACCGCCGACGAACGGCAGGGCCAGCAGGATAACCACCGCCGCGAGCGCGTAGTTCAGGGTCGTCGCGCTCACCACGTTGAGCCGCTTGGCCGCCGCCCCGCCGAGGAAATCGGAGGCCCCGTAGACGAGGGCAGCGCTGAGGCTGAGCACGACGACGAGGACCATGCCACCAGTAAAGCGGGTGCCGGCGACCTCCGCCGACACCCGCCACCGGTTCAGGACGCCGGCGTCGCCCTCCGCCGGCGTCGGCGCACGATCCACAGCACGGCGAGGGCGATCACGGATCCGAGCAGCAGCCAGGGCAGCAGGTAGACGATCACGAGGAAGACGCTCGTGAAGAACGCGCCGAAGCCCGCGAGGCCCGCGAGGAGCGCGTCCCAGGGGGTGGTCGGCGCGGTGACCGGGGTGTCCGCGGGCGAGATCAGTCGCAGCTCGACCGTCGCCATGGCGACCTCGTCGCTCAGCAGCTTGCGCTGCGAGACCAGGCTGTCGAGCTCGCCCTGTCGGTCGGAGATCGCGGATTCGAGCTTGATGAGCGTGTCGACGTCGGCCGACTTCGACTCCAGCGCCAGCAGCCGGTTCACCGAGGTCGTGAGGGCGGTGATGCGGGCGTCGAGATCCTGCCCCTGGCTCGTCACGTCGTTCGCGCTCAGGTCGATCGTCTGCACCGCGCCGAGCGTCTTCAGCTTCGCGAGGGTCGCGGTGAGGACCGCGGCGGGGATCCGCAGGGTGAGGGTGGCGCCGGGGGCGGCGGTTTCGGTGCGAGCGGTCTGCGTGCGGGCATCCACCCGGCCACCGGCGGTCTCGACGATGGTGACCGCCCGCGTCGCCGCGCCGATCGGATCGCTCGCGGTGATCGTGACGGTTCCGCTCATGACGACCTCGCGCGGCGTCGTCACGGTCGTGCCGCCCCCGCTCGTGCCCTTGGAACCGTCGGTCGCGGGCTCGGGAGCGCCCACGGGAGCGCTCGCCACCCCGCCGCTCGTGGACGCGCCGGAATCCGCGGTGCCGGCGGTGCAGCCGGCCAGCGTGAGGGCGCTCGCGAGGAGCGCCGCTGTGATCAGTATTCGCCTCATGCTGCGACAGTACGACCGGGCCGCCCGCGCCTCTACCCAACGTTTGCGACGACTTGCACGTCTGCGGCGGCGAGTAGTGTCGGTCGCATGCAACAGCGCATCCTCGGTCGTACCGGCCGCACCGTCTCGGTCATCTCCCTCGGCACCTGGCAGTTGGGCGGTGACTGGGGCAGCGTGAGCGAATCGGATGCCGCGGCCGTGCTCGACGCCTCCCTCGAGTCGGGCGTCACCATGTTCGATACCGCCGACGTCTATGGCGACGGGCGCAGCGAGCAGCTCATCGGCTCCTACCTCGCCGACCGGCCCGCGACGGAGGTGCTCGTCGCCACGAAGATGGGCCGGCGCGAGGCGCAGGATCCGGCGAACTTCACGCTCGAGAACTTCCGCCGCTGGACGGATCGCTCGCGCGCGAATCTGCGCACCGACACCCTGGACCTCGTGCAACTGCACTGCCCGCCCACCGTGGTGCTGTCCACCGACGCCGTCTACGACGCGCTTGACCTCCTCGTCGAGGAGCGGGCGATCGCCGCCTACGGGGTCAGCGTCGAGACCACCGCCGAGGCACTCGCCGCGATCGCGCGCCCCGGGGTGGCCAGTGTGCAGATCATCCTCAACGCCTTCCGGCTCAAGCCGCTCGACGAGGTGCTGCCCGCGGCCGTCGCCGCCGGTGTCGGAATCGTCGCGCGGGTTCCGCTCGCGAGCGGGCTGCTCAGCGGCACGTACACGAGCGACACCGTCTTCGCCGAGAACGATCACCGCAACTACAACCGTCATGGCGAGGCCTTCGACGTCGGCGAGACCTTCTCCGGCGTCGACTACGAGGCCGGCGTCGCGGCCGCCCGCGAGTTCTCGGCGCTCGCCGCCTCGGTGGGGCTCGCGCCGGCGACCGCCGCGTTGGCCTGGGTCGCCCAGCTGGAGGGCGTGAGCACGGTCATCCCCGGTGCCCGCAACGCCGAGCAGGCGCGCGCGAACGCGGCGGCGGGGTCGGTGCCCACCCTGCCCGACTCCTTCACCGTGTCGGTGCGCGAGCTGTACGACCGATACTTCCGCGCCGCGGTGCACCCGCGCTGGTAGCAACGGCTCCGCCGGGGCGCCGGTCGCGCCGGGAGTGATCCGGCGCGGGGCCGGCCGGGCGAGGCGCCGGACCGGGCCCGATCAGCCGAAGTGCTCGGGATCCTTGCCGGTGCGCTCGCCCGACTCGAGAGCGGCGATCCGGCTGAGGTCGTCGTCGCTCAGCTCGAAGTCGAACACCCGGGCGTTCTCGGCGACCCGCGCGAGCGAGTTCGACTTCGGAATCACCACGACACCGGCCTGCAGGTGCCACCGCACCACGACCTGCGCGGGTGAGCGGCCCAGTCGCTCTGCGATCGCCCCGATCACCGGGTCGTCGAGCACCCGGCCGCGGGCGAGCGGCGACCACGACTCGGTCAGGATGCCCTGACTCCGGTCGAAGGCGCGCACCGCGCTCTGCGGCAGCCACGGGTGCAGCTCGACCTGGTTGATCACGGGGGCCTCGCCCGTCTCCGCGATGATCCGCTCCAGGTGGGGGATCGCGAAGTTGCTCACGCCGACCGACCGGACGCGGCCCTCGTCGCGCAGGCGCAGCAGGGCGCGCCAGCTCTCCACGTACCGGTCCTGAGCGGGGCACGGCCAGTGGATGAGGTACAGGTCCACGTAGTCGAGGCCGAGCAGCTCGAGGCTGCGATCGAAGGCGCGGAGGGCGCGGTCGTAGCCGTGGTCGTCGTTCCAGAGCTTGGTGGTGAGGAAGAGCTCCGAGCGGTCGACGCCTGAGGCGCGCATCCCCTCGCCCACACCGCGCTCGTTGTCATAGAGCGTCGCGGTGTCGAGGTGCCGGTAGCCGAGCTCGATCGCCCCTGCGACCAGCTCGGTCGCGTGCGCGTCGGCGACCTTGTAGACGCCCAGTCCGAGCTGCGGGATGGAGTGGCCGTCGGAGAGCCGGAGGCTGGGGGAGAAGGTGGGGGAGGTCATCCCCACCATTGTCACACCCCTCTCGTGCGGCGATTCATGGACGATTGCGCGAGGATCGACAGTCGGCTGCGTAAGGTGGCAGTAGCATCGCCCCGGGGCGATCGCGGGTGAGAGAGGTTGCAGTGACCCTCGTTGATGCGGACGGCGGTGCCGATGCGGTCGCCGTCGCCGTGGACGCCTTCTACACCCGGCTGATGGATGACCCCGCGCTCGCCGCGCGTTTCGAGGGCGTCGACCTGCGCAAGCTCATCGGTCACCAGCGCGCCTTCGTCGTCGCCGCGCTCGGTGGAGCGGACCTCTACCTGGGGCGCGACATGCGGTCGGCGCACGCCGGCCTGCAGCTGACCGATGCCGAGTTCGACAGCGCGGTGCGGCACCTCAGCGACAGCCTCGCCGAGGCGGGGTTCGCGGGCAGCCTGATCGCGGTGCTCGCCGCGAGACTCGAGCCCCTGCGCGCGCAGATCGTCGGCGCCTGAGCGGACCCCCACCCGTGGCGGCGGGGCATCAGCTCGGCTGGATGGGAACCGGCTCGGTGTCGGGAATCGGGCTGCTGTCGCGACCCCGAAGATCGGGGTGCCAGCGGTGGAACACCGTCCCGGCGAACGCGCCGAGCAGGGCGAGCGCGGTCGCGACGACGAAGCCGCCGATCGGCCCCGTGCCGTCGATGAAGAATCCGGCGACCGCGGAGCCCGCCGCGGCACCGATCAGCTGGCCGGTGCCGACCCAGCCGTACGCCTCCGCCGTGTCGCTGAAGCGCACGCTGGAGGCGACGATCGCCGACATCACGCCGAGCGCGGGGGCGATGCCGAGTCCCGCGATGAGCAGCGTGGCCGACAGCCCCCAGAAGTTGCCGATCGCGAAGGTCGCGAGCCCCATGCCGACCGCGACCACGATCATGCGCCGGGCGAGGGCCCAGGGTCCCACGGGCAGGTGGCCCAGCGCGAGACCGCCGATGAGCGAGCCGATCGACCAGATGGCGAGCACGATGCCGCCCTGCGGTCCGCCGTGGCCGAAGACCGACACGACGGAGGCCTCGACGGCGGCACAGGCGCCGATGAGCAGGGTGCCCACGATCACCGAGAGCAGCACGGGCTTCTTGAGCAGCACGGTGCCGAGTCGACGGCGACTGCGGGGGATGCGCACCCGACCGACCTCGGGCGAGAGCACGAACCACAGCCCGCCGCCGAGCATGAACACGCCCGCCACCACGATTCCGAGCACGGTCGAGATCTGGATGGACACGAAGGTCGTGATCACGGGCCCCACCACCCAGATGACCTCCTGCGCCGCGGCGTCGAGGGCGAAGAGCGGGGTCAGCTGACCAGCGGTCACCATCTTGGGGTAGATCGTGCGGACGGCCGCCGTCACCGGCGGGGTGCTGAGCCCGCCGATGAACCCCACGACCATGTAGCTCGCGACCTCCATGTAGATGAAGGCGATCGAGAACACCGCGGCCGAGCACACGAGGGTCGTGAGGATGAGCACGGGCCGCATGCCCCAGCGCCCCATCCATCGGCTCGTCAGTGGTCCCGCGATCGCCTGACCGATGCTCGTGGCGGCGAGCACGAGACCGGCGGCGCCGTAGGAGTGGTGCACGTACTGCACGTGCAGGAGGTAGGCGAGCGAGAGCATCCCGTTCGGAATCCGCGCCGTGAGCTGCGCGGCGATGATCCGGGCGACCCCCGGAGTCTTCAGCAGGTTCGCGTAACTACTCACAGGGCACGATCCTATCGGTGGAGGACGCCCGGAGCCGGGGCCGGGACGGCGCCCGTTTCGGCCCAGGACCGGCCTTTTTCCGACTGTCGGCGGTGCCGCCTAGCCTGTGTAGAAACCAGACAAGTTATGCACAGCTGTGGATGACACGCCCACTACATCTAGGGTTCGCACCATGTCGGTGGCCCGATATATAGTGATTGAACCGTGGGGCCGAGGGGCCCTCCGTGGGGGCATCATCCGGGGAAATAAGGAGTTTTTTGTGGCAATCACCGTAGTCAAGCGCGATGGGCAGCGCGAGCCGTACGACGCGAACAAGATCAACCTCGCGATCGAGCACGCCAGTGCCGGTCTCGACGAGAACATCACCTGGGTCACCCAGATCGCGTCCGAGCTCGAGCTCACGCTCTTCGACGGCATCACCACGCAGCAGCTCGACGAGGCGGTCATCCAGGTCGCCCTGCAGAACGTCAAAGATGACCCCGCCTTCGACATCGTTGCGGCCCGACTCCTCCTCAAGACCATCTACAAGCGCGTGCTCGGCGACTACTCCACCGCCGAGGAGCTCAAGGCCCTCCACGCCGCGCACTTCCCCACCAACGTTCGCCGCGGTGTCGCCGAGGGGCTCCTCGACTCGCGCCTGACCGAGCTCTTCGACCTGGACGTGCTCGCCGCCGCCCTCGACCCGGTCCACGACGAGCTGCTCAAGTACATCGGCGTCGTCACGCTCAACAACCGCTACGGCATCAAGGGCCGCAACGGCGACGCGCTCGAGGTGCCCCAGTACTTCTGGATGCGCATCGCGATGGGCCTCTCGCTCAACGAGGTCGACCCCACGGCGCAGGCCATCCGGTTCTACGAGAAGATGTCGCGCCTCGAGTACCTGGCCGCCGGCTCCACCCTCGTCAACGCGGGCACGGTCTACCCCCAGCTCGCGAACTGCTTCGTCATGGAGATGCAGGACGACATGGAGCACATCGCCAAGACCACGCGCGACGTCATGTGGCTCACCAAGGGAACCGGCGGCATCGGCCTCTCGGTCTCGAAGCTGCGCGCGCAGGGCTCGCCCATCCGCTCGAACAACACCACCTCGACCGGCCCCATCCCGTTCATGCACACGATCGACTCGATCCTGCGCGCGGTCAGCCGCGGCGGCAAGAAGTTCGGCGCGCTGTGCTTCTACATGGAGAACTGGCACCTCGACTTCCCGGAGTTCCTCGACCTCCGCCAGAACTCGGGCGACCCGTACCGGCGCACCCGCACCGCGAACACCGCCGTGTGGATCAGCGACGAGTTCATGAAGCGCGTGCAGAACGACGACGACTGGTACCTCTTCGACCCGCTCGAGGTCGCCGACCTCGGCGAGCTCTACGGCAAGGCCTTCTCTGCGCGGTACAACGATTACGTCGCGAAGGCCGAGGCCGGTGAGATGCGCATGTTCAAGAAGATCGGTGCGCGCGAGCAGTTCAAGTCCATCCTCATCTCGCTGCAGACGACGAGTCACCCGTGGTTGACCTGGAAAGACACGATCAACAACCGCGCGCTCAACAACAACACGGGCACGATCCACCTCTCCAACCTCTGCACCGAGATCACCCTCCCGCAGGACATCGACAACGTCTCGGTCTGCAACTTGGCCTCGATCAACCTCTCGCGCCACCTCGACGACGCGGGCAAGCTCGACTTCTCGCGCATCGAGGAGAGCGCCCGCATCGCGGTGCGCCAGCTCGACAACCTGATCGACATCACGCGGTCGTCGGTGAAGGAGGCGGACTTCTCCAACCACCAGAACCGCGCCGTCGGGCTCGGGGTCATGGGCTTCACCGACGTCATCGAGCGCCTCGGCTACAGCTACGAGAGCGAGGAGGCCTACGAGCTGATCGACGAGATCATGGAGCACGTCTCCTACGCGGCCATCGACGAGAGCGCCAACCTCGCCCAGGAGCGGGGTGCGTACCCGAACTTCGAGGGATCGCGGTGGTCGCAGGGCCTCGTTCCCCTCGACTCGATCGCGCTCACCGAGGCCGACCGGGGCACCGAGATCAAGGTGAACCGCACGAGCCGGCTCGACTGGGACGCGCTGCGCGCGAAGGTCAAGGGCGGTATGCGCAACGCGACGCTCATGGCGATCGCGCCCACCGCATCCATCGGCCTCGTCGCCGGCACGACCCCCGGTCTCGACCCGCAGTTCTCGCAGATCTTCAGCCGCGCCACCTCCAACGGCAAGTTCCTCGAGGTCAATCGCAACCTCGTGACCGACCTGCAGAAGCTCGGCCTCTGGGACTCCACCAAGGAGACGATCCTGCGCAGCCAGGGCGATATCCAGAACATCGCCTCCATCCCGGACTCGGTGAAGGCGACCTACAAGACGAGCTTCCAGCTCTCGCCCTACGCCTTCCTCGAGGTGGCGGCGCGCGCGCAGAAGTGGATCGACCAGGCGATCAGCCGCAACATGTACCTCGAGACGCGTGACCTCGGCGACATGATGGACATCTACTTCGCGGCCTGGGAGAAGGGCGTCAAGACGACCTACTACCTGCACATGAAGCCGCGCCACACGGCCGAGCAGTCGACCGTCAAGGTGAACAAGTCCGAGGAGATCGGCACCCCCGCCGCCCGCAAGGGCTTCGGGGCGGCCGCCGCCGCTCCCGCCACCGCCGAGGTCCCCGTCGAGCCGGCCGCGCCCAAGCGCGGTTTCGGCTTCGGCGGGCTCGCCCCGAAGGCGGACGCCTGATGTCCGGAGGATTCACCACGACCGCACCCTTCGAGTACGACGTTCCCGTGGACCCCATGGACGAACTCCAGTGCGACAGCTGCCAGTAACCATCACAAGGAAGAAGTAGAACTCATGGGCATCCTCGGAACCGGCCTTCAGGAAGGTCTTCTGCTCAAGCCGATCAAGTACAAGTGGGCGATGGACCTGTACGACCAGGCCGTCGCCAACACCTGGTTCCCCAACGAGATCCAGTTGGGCGAAGACATCGCCGACTTCAAGAAGATGACCGACGAGGAGCGCCACGCGGTCACCTTCCTGATGAGCTACTTCAACCCGAACGAGCTGCTCGTCAACAAAGCGCTCGCCTTCGGCGTGTACCCCTACGTGAGCGCGGCCGAGTGCAGCCTGTACCTCGCCAAGCAGATGTGGGAGGAGGCCAACCACTGCATGAGCTTCGAGTACGTGCTGGAGACCTTCCCGATCGATCGCGATGCCGCCTACAACTCGCACGTCGACATCCCGTCGATGGCGCGCAAGGAGGAGTTCGAGATCAAGTTCATCCGTCGGATGACCGAGCAGACGCTCGACATCACCACGACGGAGGGCAAGAAGGACTTCATCCGCAACCTCGTCGCGTACAACGTCATCCTCGAGGGGGTGTGGTTCTACTCCGGCTTCATGGTCGCGCTGTCGTTCCGTCAGCGGAACCTGCTTCGCAACTTCGGCTCGCTCATGGACTGGGTCGTTCGTGACGAGTCCTTGCACCTGAAGTTCGGCATCAACCTCATCCTCACCGTGCTGGAGGAGAACCCCGACCTGCAGACACCGGAGTTCGCGGCCGAGATCAAGCAGATGATCCTCGACGCGGTCGAAATGGAAGAGCAGTACAACCGTGACCTGCTCCCGGGCGGAATCCTCGGCCTCAACGCCAACTACATCAACCAGTACGTGAAGTACCTGGCCGACCGGCGACTGGAGGAGCTCGGCTTCGAGCCCGAGTACAACGTCTCGAACCCCGCGAAGTGGATGGCCGCGGCGAACGACACACTGCAGCTCGTCAACTTCTTCGAGTCGACGAACACCTCCTACGAGTCCAACGCCTCCGCCACGGTGGCCGCGAAGAGTGAGTGAGCCGACGTCGGGTCCGGAGGCCTCGGCGGCCGGACCCGACGCCCCGGTGGTCGAGCTCCTCCGGGTCGACTGGTCCGACCCGCGCGCGGCGCGCCTGCGTGATGAGATGGACTCCGAGATGGGCCTGCTCTACGCCGGGCGGATGTTCGGCGCCGGTGAGGCGCTCGAGGCCGCCGTGCACGCGGCACTCGCCATCGACGAGACCACGATCGTCACCTCCGTTCTCGCGATCCTCGGCGGCCGGGCCGTCGGTCACGCGGGAATCCGCCGCTATGACGACGCCTTCGAGGTGCGAAAGGTCGTCGTCGAGCCGGGCGCCCGCGGGCTCGGTCTCTCCAAGGCCCTCATGGCCGAGCTCGAGGTGATCGCGCGCGAGCACGGCGTCACTCGACTGCTCCTGCAGACCGGCGACCTCCAGCGGGAGGCGATCGGACTCTACGAGCGCATCGGCTATCACCGAGTTCCCGTCTACGGGGGCTACGGCGCGATCCCCGGAGCCATCTGCTACGAGAAGATTCTGCGCTGACGCGCAATTAACAATCGAATCTCCTCAGAATTGCGCGGAAAACCCCGCGTCAACCAGATGTAGGCTCCGATCAATCGCGACGACACTGATGTCGGAGGCACGCGGGGACACCCAGAGAACAGGACAACTCATGCGAATCAGGCATGCCCTTCCCCTGATCGCCGTGGTCACGGCGATCGCATTGACCGGCTGTGTGAACAACACGCCCGCACCCGCGCCCACAGCGACGGTCGGAGCCAGCACGAAGGACGCGACGCTCGCGTCACTCCTGCCCGCCTCCATCAAATCGGCCGGAGTCATCCAGGTGGGGGTCGACGCGACCTACGCACCCAACGAGTACAAGGACCCGAGCGGTAACGCGATCGGCTGGGACATCGACCTGTTCAACGCGGTCGCCGCCAAGCTCGGCGTGAAGGCGAACTACAACATCGCGGGATTCGACACGATCATCCCCAACATCACGGGCGGCAAGTACGACGCCGGAGTCTCGTCGTTCACCGACACGGCTGAGCGCGAGAAGCAGGTCGACTTCGTCAACTACTACTCGGCGGGCATCCTCTGGGCCTCGGCGGCCGGGAAGACCGTCGACCCGTCGAACGCGTGTGGCCTCAAGGTCGCCGTCGAATCGGGAACGACCGAGCAGCAGGACGAGGTGCCGGCGAAGTCCGCCGCCTGTGTCAAGGCGGGCAAGAAGCCCATCCAGATCCTCAAGTACGACGGTCAGGACCTGGCGACGAACGCGGTCGTGCTCGGCCAGGCCGACGCGATGAGCGCGGACTCGCCGATCACCGAGTACGCGATCGCCAAGTCGGGTGGAAAGCTCCAGGCCGCGGGCACCACCACCGACGTCGCGCCCTACGGCATCGCCGTCGCCAAGGGCTCCACCCTCGGCACCGCGGTGCAGAAGGCCCTGCAGGCGCTCGTCGACGACGGCAGCTACAAGGCGATCCTCACCAAGTGGGGAGTCGCCGACGGCGGGCTGACCACCATCACGATCAACGCCGCGGCAAACGGCTGATCGTGGCCCACGCCGAACGGCCCGACCGGGCGGCGGGGTCACCCCCGCCGCCCGGCGGTACGGCGCCCGCCGAGGTCATCAAGGCGGTGCGGCTGCGCCACCCCGTGCGCAACCTCATCGCGGTGGTGCTCGCGGTGTACTTCGTCGCGTTTCTCTGGGATGCCTCCACGCGGAAGGCGTTCCAGTGGGACATCTACATCAAGTACCTGTTCGACCAGCGGATCTCCGCGGCGGCTCTCGTCACCATCGAGCTGACCGTGCTTTCGATGGCGATCGCGGCCGTGCTCGCACTGCTGCTCACCGTCATGCGCCTGTCGTCGAACCCCGTATTCCGCAGCATCGCCTGGTTCTACGTCTGGATCTTCCGCGGAACCCCGGTCTACGTGCAGCTCGTCTTCTGGGGGGTCCTGTCGCTGATCTACCCGACGCTGCAGCTCGGGCTGCCGTTCCTCCCACCGGTGATCAGCTTCGCCACGGGGCAGGCGCTCAGCTTCTTCGCGCTCGCCGTGCTCGGGCTGGCTCTGAACGAGGCGGCCTACCTCGCCGAGATCGTGCGGGCGGGCATCCTGTCGGTCGACCGCGGGCAGGAGGAGGCGGCGATCGCGCTCGGCATGAGCTGGGGCCAGTCGATGTGGCGCATCGTGATCCCGCAGTCGATGCGCGTCATCATCCCGCCGACCGGCAACGAGTTCATCTCCATGCTCAAGACGACCTCGCTCGTGACCGCGGTGCCCTTCAGCCTCGACCTGTACGCGCGCTCGCGCGACATCTCCGCCGAGACCTTCACCCCGATTCCGCTCCTGCTCGACGCCTCCACCTGGTACCTCTTCATGACCTCCGTGCTCATGGTGGGGCAGTACTTCCTCGAGAAGCGCTTCGCGCGCGGAATCTCCTCCGCGCGGCCGGAGAAGGCGGCAGCGGCACCCGACACACGCGAGGAGGCGATCGGATGACCGGCGAGGTGCCCATGGTCGAGGCCGTTCAGGTCTCGAAGAGCTTCGGCTCGAACCAGGTCCTGAAATCCATTTCGCTCACCGTGGCCCGGGGCGAGGTGCTGTGCCTGGTCGGACCGAGCGGCTCGGGCAAGTCCACCTTTCTGCGCTGCATCAACCACCTGGAGACCGTCGATGCCGGTCGCCTGCGCGTCGACGGCACGCTCATCGGCTACCGCGAGAAGGGCGACCGACTCCACGAGCTGAAGCCCCGCGACGCCGCGCGGCAGCGTCGCGACATCGGGATGGTGTTCCAGCGCTTCAACCTCTTCCCGCACATGACCGCCCTCGAGAACATCATCGAGGCGCCGATCCGCGTGAACAGGGCGAACAAGGCGGCCGCCATCGTCCGCGCGCGCGAACTGCTCGCCCGCGTGGGGCTCGCCGACAAGGCCGACGCCTACCCCGCCCACCTCAGCGGGGGGCAGCAGCAGCGCGTGGCCATCGCGCGCGCGCTCGCAATGGACCCGAAGCTGATGCTCTTCGACGAGCCCACCTCGGCGCTCGACCCGGAACTCGTCGGCGAGGTGCTCGACGTGATGAAGCAGCTCGCGCAGTCGGGGATGACGATGATCGTGGTGACTCACGAGATGGGCTTCGCCCGCGAGGTGGCGGACTCGCTCGCGTTCATGGATGGCGGTGTGGTCGTGGAGTCGGGCGACCCGCGCACGGTGCTCGCCGACCCGCAGCACGAGCGCACCAGGGCGTTCCTCTCCAAGGTGCTCTAGGAGCGAGCCCCGGTGGGAGGCGGTGGCCGCCGGGCGGCCTCCGCCGGGGTTCGTGACGCTGTGTTTCGCGCTCGTTGGCGGCACACACCGGCAGCGGGAACGATGGAGCCATGACCACCCCGCTGAACGTCGTCGCCGTCTCCGGCAGCCTGCACAACCCCTCCAAGACCACCGTCCTGGTCGAGGCGATCGCCGCCGCGCTGGGCCGCGCACTGCCCGCCGAGACGCACCTCATCCGGCTCACGGAGCTCGGCCCGCTACTCGGCGGCGCGCTGTCCCGCGGCGAGCTGCCGGCCGAGGCGGAGGCCGAGCTGCAGGCCATCGAGTCCGCGGACGTGCTGATCGTCGGGTCACCCGTGTACCGGGCATCCTTCACCGGACTCTTCAAGCACCTCTTCGACTTCGTCGACCAGTACTCGCTCGTCGACACCCCGGTGTTCCTCGCGGCGACCGGCGGCAGCGAGCGTCACGCGCTCATCATCGAGCACCAGTTCCGGCCGCTGTTCTCCTTCTTCCAGGCGCTGACCCTCCCCGTCGGGGTCTACGCGCACGACAGCGATTTCGCCAACTACGAGATCTCGTCGCCCCGGCTGCAGGAGCGACTGGAGAAGGCGGTCGCGAAGGCCGTGCCGCTCATCCAGTCGCACGTCGCCGAGCGGGAGGAGATCGCCCGGGCGCTCGCGGGTGAGATCCCGCCCGCCGAGGAGCCCGACCCCCGCCGACCGGTGCGCCTGCTCAGCTGAGCGACCGGGCGCTCAGTAGCGCTCGATGAGGGTCGCGTTGGCCATCCCGCCGCCCTCGCACATCACCTGAAGCCCGCGCAGACCACCCGTCTGCTCGAGCGTGCCGAGCATCGTGCCGAGCAGCCGTGTTCCGCTGGCACCGAGCGGATGACCGAGCGCGATGGCCCCGCCCCGCGGGTTCACCCGCTCCGGGTCGGCGTGCAGTTCGGCCAGCCAGGCGAGCGGCACGCAGGCGAAGGCCTCGTTCACCTCGATCGTGTCGAGGTCGTCGATGCCGACGCCCGACCGCGCGAGGATGCGCCGCGTCACCGGGATCACCCCGGTGAGCATCTCGATCGGGTCGGAACCGGTGACGGCGAAGCCGGTGAAGCGCGCTCGGGGCTCGAGCCCGAGGAGCGCGGCCTTCTCCTCGCTCATGATGAGCACCGCGGAGGCGCCGTCGGTCAGCGGGGAGGAGTTGCCGGCGGTGATGCGCCAGTCGAGCTCCGGGAAGCGGGCCCGGAGCCGGTCATCCCGGAACGCCGGCGGCAACGCGGCCAGGGCGTCGACGGTCGTGCCGGGCCGAACCGTCTCGTCGACGCGGTGCTCGCCGTGGGGCGTCGCCACGGGAACGATATCGCGACTGAAATCGCTCGCGGCGGCGAGCCGATGCGAGCGGGCGGCGTAGGCGTCGAGTTCCTCGCGACCGAAGCCCCAGCGCGCCGCGATCAGCTCGGCCGAGATTCCCTGGCCGATGAGACCGTCGGGATACCGCTCGGCGACCGCGGCGCCGTAGGGGTCGAGCCCGAGCGTGGCCGCGCCGATGGGGTTCGAACTCATTCGCTCGACCCCGCAGGCGATGACCACGTCGTAGGCACCGGCGATCACGCCCTGCGCGGCGAAGGCCGCCGCCTGCTGGCTGGAGCCGCACTGCCGGTCGATCGTGGTCGCGGGCACGCTCTCGGGGAAGCCGGCCGCGAGCACCGCGTTGCGGGCGATGTTGACCGACTGCTCGCCCGTCTGCGACAGGCAGCCCGCGATGACGTCGTCGACGAGCGCCGGATCGAGCCGGCTCCGCTCCACGAGCGCCCGCAATACGGTCGCGAGCAGGTCGACCGGGTGCACCTCGGCGAGGGCCCCGCCGGGCTTGCCGCGCCCCGAGGCCGTTCGAACCGCATCCACGATGACCGCCGTTGTCATGCGTCCAGCGTACGCCTGGGCTCAGCCGAGAGCTTTGACGATGCGCTGCAGCGAGACCGTCTCCGCGGTGCCCAGGTGTTGGGCGAACAGGCTCACGCGCAGCTCCTCCAGCATCCAGCGCACGCGCGCGAGGCGGTCCGTCGCGTCCGGAGCGAGCGGGATGCGCCCGCCCGCCGCGGTGTAGCGGGCGGTCGCGGCGGCGACCTCGTTCATCCAGACCCGGTCGCGCGCGATCTCGGTCGGCAGTTTCTCGAGCCGGGCGGAGATTCCGCGCAGGTACCGGGGCAGGTGACGCAGGCGGGTGACGCCCGAGCGGGAGACGAAGCCGGGGAACACCAGCCCCGCGAGCTGCTCGCGGGCGTCGGTCACCGCGGGCAGCACGGCCATGCTCGTCGTCGCGCGGATCGAGCGATCGGCGTCGCGCGCGGCCGCGAGGGTCGCCGTGACCGCCGTCACGGTCGCGTAGAGCGCGTCGACGAGGCCCGCGGAGATCGCCGTGCGCGCCGCCTCGAACTCCTCCCGCGTCCACAGCACGCCGTCGCTCGCGCGCCCGAGGAGCCCGTCGTCGGTGCACGCGAGCAGGCAGTCGTCGAACAGCGCCTGCACGTTCTGGTACGGGCTCGTGGCGAGCAGGAGCTTCTCGGCCTGGGTCAGGTGTTCGCGCACGTAGGAGAGGGGCGACGGGATGGTGAGGAGGAGCAGCCGGCGGATACCCGCCCGGGTCTGGGCGAGCTGGTCATCCGGCGTGGTGAGGAGACGCAGCGCGACGCTCGTGCCGCGGTCGACGAGCGCGGGGTAGGCGCGGATGACCGTGCCGCCCTGCCGCGTGTCGATGAGGCGCGGCAGCTCGTCGAAGTCCCATCCGGTCAGGCCCTCGCGCTCCATCGCGTGCGGCGTGCTCGCGCTGGCCTTCGCGACCGACTCGCGGGCACGGCTCTTGAGCTTCTGCTGCAGGGCGGGGAGGTCCTTCGACCGGGCGACCTCGCGGCCGCCCTCGCCGATGACGGCGAAGGTGACGCGCAGGTGCGCGGGGACCCGCTCGGTATCGAAGTCCTCGGCCGAGAGCGGGGTGTGGGTCATCCGCTGGATCGTGTCGGCCAGGAACTCGGTGAGCGTGGTCTGTTCGAGGGCGACGGGGTCGTCGGTCGGCAGGGCGTCGAGCAGCCGTCGCGCCCAGTCGGCCGCGGGGACGACGTTGCGCCGGATCGCCTTCGGCAGGCTCTTGATGAGGGCGGTGACGAGGTCGTCGCGCAGCCCGGGTACGAGCCAGTCGAAGCCCGCGGGGGAGAGGCGGGCGAGGAGCGCGAGCGGCACCCGCACCGTGACGCCGTCGTCGTCGGCACCCGGCTCGAATCGGTAGCTCAGGGCCAGCGTCTGGTCGCCCTGCACCCAGTTCGCCGGGAAGGCGTTCTCGTCGATCTCGGCCTCGCCCGCCAGCGCCTCCGCGGTCATCGTGAGGAGTTCGGGGGTCGTGGCGCGGGTGCGGCGCCACCAGCTCTCGAAGCCGCGGGTGGTCGCGACGTCGGCGGGGATGCGCGCGTCGTAGAACTCGAAGATCGCCTCGTCGTCGTAGAGGATGTCGCGCCGGCGCGTGCGCTCCTCGACCTCGGCGAGTTCCGCACGCAGCTGCCGGTTGGCACGGTCGAAGGCGGTCAGCCGGCGGTCGAGCCGACTGGTGTCCCACTCGCCCTCCACGAGCGCAGCGCGGATGAAGAGTTCACGCGCGACGACCGGGTCCACCCGCGCGTACTGCACCCGCCGGTGCACCACGATCGGCACGCCGTAGAGGGTGGCGCGCTCGTAGGCGACGACGGAGCCCTGCCGCTTCTCCCAGTGCGGCTCGGAGTAGCTGCGCTTCACGAGGTCGCCGGCGAGGGCCTCCGCCCAGGCCGGGTCGATGGCAGCGTTCATGCGCGCGAAGAGCCGGGAGGTCTCGACCAGTTCGGCGCTCATGACGGCGGCCGGGGGCTTCTTCGCGAGCGCCGACCCGGGGAACAGCACGAATTTCACCTGCCGCGCACCCGTGTACTCGCCGCGCGCCTTCTGCGCGGGGCGCCCCTGGCCCGGGCTCGCCCCGCGCGCGCCGCCGGTCGCGCCCGCCGCGCCCTCGCGGATTCCGATCTGGCTCAGCAGGCCGGCGAGCAGGGAGGTGTGGATGCCGTCCGGGTTCACCGCGGGGTCACCGATCGTGAGCCCCAGTTGCCTGGCCTGGCGGCTGAGCTGGCGGAACAGGTCGCTCCACTCGCGGATCCGCAGGTAGTTGAGGTACTCGCTGCGGCACAGGCGGCGGAACTGGTTGCCGCTCAGCTCCTCCTCCTTCTCGCGCAGGTAGTTCCAGAGGTTCAGCAGGGTGAGGAAGTCGCTCGTCGGGTCGATGAAGCGGGCGTGCTTCTCCTCCGCCTGCGCGCGCTTCTCGAGCGGGCGCTCGCGGGGATCCTGGATCGTGAGCCCGGCGACGATCGCTGCGACCTCTCGGGTCGTGCCGTGGCGCTTCGATTCGACGATCATCCGCCCCAGTCGCGGGTCGATGGGCAGCCGCGCGAGGTCGCGGCCGATCCGGGTGATGCGCGGGGTCGCGCCGCTCGTGTCGACCGCGCCGAGCTCGCGCAGCAGCTCGAGACCGTCTTTCACCCCGCGCGAGTCGGGGGGCTGCAGGAAGGGGAAGGCCTGCAGGTCGCCCAGACCCAGGGAGATCATCTGCAGGATCACCGCCGCCAGGTTCGTGCGCAGGATCTCGGGCTCGGTGAACGCCGGCCTCTTCTCGAAGTCGGCCTCGGAGTACAGCCGGATCGCGATGCCGTCACTCGTGCGCCCCGAGCGCCCCGAGCGCTGATTGGCCGAGGCCTGGCTGATCGCCTCGATGGGCAGCCGCTGGATCTTCGCGCGAGTCGAATACCGACTGATACGCGCGGTGCCCGCGTCGATGACGTAGCGGATGCCCGGCACGGTGAGGCTCGTCTCGGCCACGTTGGTCGCCAGCACGATCCGCCGCTGCACCCCGGCCTGCTGCGAGGGCTGGAATACGCGGTGCTGGTCGGCCGCGCTCAGCCGCCCGTAGAGCGGCAGCACCTCGGTGTGCGGGAGGTTGCGCCCGCGGATCGCCTCCTCGGCGTCGCGGATCTCGTTCTCGCCGCTCAGGAAGACGAGCACGTCGCCGGCGGACTCGCGCGCCAGCTCGTCGAGTGCCGCGTTGATGCCCTCCAGGTAGTCTCGGTCGACCGTCGCGGGGCCGTCGACGTCGTCGTCGTCGCCCTCGCTCTCGGCCGCCTCGGCCACGAGCGGGCGATACCGGATCTCGACCGGGAAGGTGCGGCCGGAGACCTCGATGATGGGGGCGCCGTCGAAGTGGCGCGAGAAGCTCTCCGGGTCGATCGTCGCGCTCGTGATGATGACCTTGAGGTCGGGGCGCTGGGGGAGGATCTGCTTCAGGTAGCCGATGAGGAAGTCGACGGTGAGGCTGCGCTCGTGCGCCTCGTCGATGATGATGGTGTCGTATTTGCGCAGCAGCCGGTCGCGGTGGATCTCGTTCAGCAGGATGCCGTCGGTCATGAGCTTGATGCGCGTCTCGGGCCCCACCCGGTCGGTGAAGCGCACCTGGTAGCCCACGATGCCGCCCAGCTCGTCGCCCAGCTCCTCCGCGACGCGCTCGGCGATCGTGCGGGCGGCGAGGCGGCGGGGCTGCGTGTGACCGATGCTCGTGCGGCCCAGCTCGAGGCAGATCTTGGGGAGCTGGGTGGTCTTGCCGGAGCCGGTCGCGCCGGCCACGATGACGACCTGGTGATCGCGAATCGCGCGCGCGATATCGTCCTTCCGCTGGCTGACGGGCAGCTCGGGCGGGAAGGTGATGGCGGGGAGGGCGTCGAGAGACATCAGCCCTCCATCGTAAGCGGCGCCGGGCGCGGGTCGGGGCGCGGGGTCGCGGTCGGTTCTCCGGTCACTTCTCGCGGTCGGTGCTCCGGTCACTTCTGGCGGTCGGTGCGCGCGGTCAGTGCGCGCGGAAGACCTGCACAGCCTCGCGCACGGCGTAGAACACGATGACGTAGCCGGCGAGGGCATCGGCCCACCACCAGCCGAGCAGCAGGTCGAGGCTCACCCCCAGCAGCACGGCGACGGCCAGCAGACCGTCGACGAAGGTGACTCGACCCTCCGTCTCGAGCACGGGATTGCCGAGCGCGCGCCCCGTGCGCGCCTTGCCGGCGGCGAGGGAGAACATCACGATCGCGGTCACCCCGGTCCAGACGATTCCGCCCGCGCCGGGGTCGGGGCGGTGCGCGGTGACGAGCGCGACCGTGGACTGCGTGCCGAGGTAGAGGGCGAGCGCGATGAAGGCGAGGCCGATCATCCGCAGCGCCCGCCGTTGCCGCGCCTCACCGGTGCCCGAGAGCTCCCAGAGCACGACGGCGCTCGCGCCGATCTCGATCAGGCTGTCGAGGCCGAAACCAGCCAGGGCGACGGATGCGCTGCTCAGGGCGAGCACCGCGAGCACGACGACGCCCACGACGTTCCAGCCGAGCGTCACCCACTCGAGGGCGCGACCGCGGCGGAGGAGCGCGGCGGAATCGGTCATGCTCCGATTCTCGCAGGCGCAGGCGCAGGCGCAGGCGCGGGTACCGGCGCGAGCTGGCCGGGCGCAGGCGCAGGCGCGGGCCGGGCTCAGCCGCGCGGCGCCGCGCGCAGGCTCAGCCGCGCGGCGCCGCGCGCAGGCTCAGCGCCTGGCGCGGGCAGAGTGCGACCGCGTCCCAGGCGGCCTCCTCCTCCGCGGCCGAGACGGGCACGTCGGATCCGTAGCCCAGCGCGCGCGGATACCCCCACTCGTCCCGGTCGAGCAGCCCCGCGAGCAGTTCGGTGCAGAGCCCGCGACCGTCGCAGGCCGTCCAGTCGATGTGCAGGGTGTGCGTCGCCGCGGCCCGCGCTCCGGTCGTCAACCGGGTCTGGCCGCTCATGCCGCACCGCCCAGGCAGTGGCCCGCGAGGTGGGCCTCGACGTCGTCCGCGAACGCGGTGAGCGTGCTCAGCACGAATCGCGCCGTGCCGTCCGGGTGGTGGCAGGAGCCCCGCCCGGTCACGATTCCCGCGAGTCGCCGCACCTCCGCGGGCAGACCGGGGTCGCGCCGGCCGCTCGCCAGTCGCGTGAGCACGCTCGCGAGCTCGGGGAGGCCGTTCACGCAGGGTCCGCACTGGCGGGCCGACTGGCTCGCGAGGTAGCGAGCGATCTGCGCCGCGGCGGTCAGCCCGCAGCTGCCCACGGGCAGACCCATGAGGATCCCCGCGCCCGGCGCCGCGCCGAACTCCTGCAGCGCCTCCCGCGTAAGGGGCCGACCGAGGTGCTCGGATCGCACCCAGCCGCCGTGGTACCCGCCGACGAGGACCGCCGAGAATCCGCGCGGGTCGACCCCCGCGAGCGAGACCGCCTCCGCGATCGACACGCCGCCGGCGGCCTCGATCACTCGCAGACCGTCCGGTGCGCGAACCGTGAAGAGGCGGGTTCCCGGCTCCTCGCGCGAACCGACGGAGCGGAACCAGTCCGCGCCGTAGCGTGCGACGAGCGCGAGGTGCGCGAGCGTCTCGACGTTGTGCAGCAGCGTGGGGCGACCGCGCAGGCCCGAGGTCGTCAGCCGCACCACGTGGTCGCGGGGGATTGCCCTGCCCTTCTCGATCGAGTGGATGACCGCCGAGGCCTCACCCGAGATGAAGCTGTCGGGCGCCTCGCGCAGCACGATGCCGCGGGCGTCCGAGCGCTCGAGCGTCGCCGCGCGCACACTGGCCAGCGCCGCGGCTCCCGTGTAGAGGTAGAGCTCGGTCGCGCCGACCGCCGCACCCGCGAGCAGCAGTCCGTCGATGACGAGGTGCGGGGCGCGCTGCAGGAGCGTGGCATCCTTCGCGCTCATCGGCTCGCCCTCGGCGCCGTTCCCGATGACGACGACACGGTCGCGGGTGCCGGCCCGCTTCTGCGCGGAGGCGATCTTGCGCCAGGCCGGGAAGGCGGCCCCGCCTCGACCCGCAAGGCCCGCGGCCTGCACCTCGTCGACGAGCGCCGCGGAGTCGGGATGGGGGAGCGGCCCGAAGGTCGCCGCGTGGTGGGCGAGATCGGGTGCGCCCGCGGCGAACAGTCGGCGGGTGCCGGCGGGAGCGGGTGGGTCGGTCACCGCGCGGGTCGCTGCGGTGAGGGTGGGCGTGCTCATCGGGTCACCTCCAGGGTGCGGGTCGTGTCGGTCGTCGGGGTCGGGGTCGGGGCGAGCGCCGGGGTCGGATCGGCCGGGAACTCGTGGACGCGGCGCGAGCGGTACTCGACGAATCTCTCGTTCACCCGCCAGACGAGCGCGCCGCCGACGAGCGCGATGCACAGTCCGGTGAGCAGCAGGAACCAGGCCGACGAGGCGTCGGACCCCATTCCGAGAGCGTGCACGAGCGCGATGGGCCACATGGCGTAGCTGAACCAGTGCACGGCGCGGAACACCCGGCGTCCCACTCGGGCCCGCAGCAGCGCGGTGATCACGATGGCGAACAGCAGGTCGAGCCCGACCGTGCCGAATCCCAGCCACAGCGGGTTCGCGGCCCCGAGGAAGGGCAGGAACAGGTCGACGAGGTCCAGCTGGGCGTAGGAGTCGAAGAAGAGCGAGACGACGTGGATGACCACGAACACGCTGCCCAGGAGCGAGGCGTTGCGGTGCACGAGCGTGACCGCGAACCGCGGCAGGCCGAAGGCGGGGCGCCCGGAGCGGGTCAGGATGCCCAGTACCACCGAGACGGTGATGAGCACGAGCGACACGACGCCCGTCCCGCGGCCGAGCGCCCACAGTGCGGTGGACATGGTCAGCCCGCCTTTCTCAGTTCGGGGTGCGTCGCGGGGGTCGCGGACGCGGGTTCGGCCGGCCAGTCGCCGGTCGTGATCACGGTGTCGTCCCAGCGCACGAGTCGCGCGGCGACGCCCTTCGCGGCGAGCCACGACACCGCCTCCTCCCCGCGCACGATGCTCGAGGTGCTCAGCGCGTTCGCGGCGAGGCAGCTCGGCGCGGCGGCGGTGACGGTCTTCCACACGGCGGGCGCGGGCAGGCCGGTCCGCGGGTCGAGGATGTGGTGCACGGGGATGCCCGCCCGCGTCCAGCGCCGCTTCTGCGTGCTGCTCGTGGCGAGGGCCGTGCCACCACCCAGTTCGACGGTGATGCGGCGGTCATCCGGCAGGTCCTGGACCAGCACGTGCCAGCCGACCCTCGGGGGAGTGCCCGCGGTCGCGATGTCGCCGCCGAGGCTCACGAGCACGCCGCAGCCCAGCTGGTCGACGATCTCGGCGGCCACGAGGTCGGCTGCGACGGCCTTCGCCGTCGCCCCGAGGTCGAGCGCGAGGTGCGCGGGGAGCCGCAGCAGCGAGCCGTTCAGGCTCACGCTCTTCCATCCGGGTCGTCGGGAGACGATCGCCCGGAGGATGCGATCGGAGTCCTCGACGAGCCGGATATCGCGGTCGTAGCCGACCGCGCTGAGGGCGTACCCCAGCGTGGGGTCGACGGTGCCGTCGGTCTCGGCCGCGACGTCGAGGGCATAGCGCACAAGGGTCGCGAGCAGGGGGCTGACGTCGACGCCGTCGGCGAGCGCGGGGGCGATCCGGCTGAGCTCCGAGTCGGCGCGGAACCGGCTGCAGGCCGCGTCGATGTCGGCGAGGATGCGGTCGGCGATGCGGACAGCGTCGTCGAGGCGAGCGGGGTCGGTGACGACGAGGCGGGCCGTGGTGCTCCAGAGCGACCATTCCGCCGCGCGCGTGGTCGGGGCCGACACGGTCACGATCCGCTCGAGGTCGCGGCGGTGTTGCTGCTCGAACTCGACCCGACGGAGGTGGTGCCCGAGGAGGTGCTGCTCGTCGTGCCGGTGGAGCTGGTGCCGGTGCTGCTGGTGCCCGTGCTGCTCGTGCCGGTCGTGCCGCTGGTTCCCGAGGTCGAGGCCTCGATGCTCACGGTCGCGGCGGTGAACGCGGCGCCCAGCCCGAGCGCGCTGGCGGTGGCGATGAGCGCGGTCGCGATGGTGGCCTTGCGCTTGCCGGTCTGTCTGGGGGTCATGGTTCGCTCCGTTTCTGCTCCGTGCGGGTGTTCTGTCTGATGTCAGCGTGCTCAGCGACCCTGAGGGGTTTCTATGAAGCAGCCAAGACGGAAGCGAGACTGCGTGTGAGTTCTCACGTGCGGGGTGGCGGTGCCCGCGTCGCGAGCTCCCGGGCACGGCGCGGCCACCGCGCGGCCCGCCCCGGCACCCGCGCCACCCGCTCCCGGAATTGTGCGAGAAGATGGTCTGTGCGTCGCGATCGTCGGCGCGCCCACCGTCCCGCCGATCGTCACGCCCGTGGAGGAGCCCCGTCATGCTGCACGCGAGTATTCCGAGTCCGCCGTCCGCGTGGGCGCAGTTCAGCATCGGACCGCTGACGATCCACACCTACGCGATCTGCATCCTCATCGGGATGGTCGCGGCGATCATCATCACCCAGTCGCGTCTGACCCGGCGCGGTGCTCCGTCGGGGGTCGTGCTCGACATCGTGTTCTGGGCGATCCCGCTCGGCATCGTCGGGGCGCGGTTCTATCACGTGTTCACGCACGTGGGCGACTACTTCTTCCCCGGTGCGAATCTCTGGAACGTGTTCGCGATCTGGGACGGCGGCAACGCGCTGTACGGCTCGCTCATCGGCGGCGCGATCGGCGCGTGGATCGGGTGTCGTCGCTACGGCATCCGCTACTGGGCCTTCGCCGACGCCCTCGCGCCGGCCATGCTGGTGGCCCAGTCGCTCGGCCGCTTCGGCAACTACTTCAACCACGAGCTCTTCGGCCTGCCCACGACCCTCCCGTGGGGCCTGCAGATCGAGTCCACCAACGCCAAGTTCCCGGCGGGCCTGCCGGCCGGCACGCTCTTCCACCCGCTGTTCCTCTACGAGATCATCTGGAACCTGATCGGCGTCGCGATCCTCCTGCTCATCGAGCGTCGCCTCCACCCGCAGTGGGGCAAGCTGTTCGGCGCCTACCTCATCTGGTACGGACTCGGCCGCAGCTGGCTCGAGGCGATCCGCATCGACCCGACGAGCGACGGCTACCTCGGCATCCCCGCGAACATCTGGGCGTCGTTCGTGGCCATCGCCCTGGGGATCCTGCTCATCGTGGTGCAGAGCCGCCGCCACCCCGGCGTCGAACCCTCGGTCTTCGTCGACGGCTGGGTTCCGAAGAACGCCGCCGCGACGGTGGACACCTACAGTGACAGCGACGAGGAGCCGGCCACGACGCCGAGCGAGACCGCGCGCACTCCCTGAGCCATCCCGCTCGCGGGGTCAGTCGACTCCGGGTGCCCGCCTGCGGCGCCAAGGGTGGGAGGCGAGCATCGCCGCCGTCGTGCCGATCACCATCGGCAGCAGCATCCACGGGGTCGCGTGGGTGAACTCCACGACGAGCACGATCGCGGTCACGGGCGCGCGCAGGGTCACGGCGAGGAATGCCGCGGCCCCCACGAGCGCGAAGGCGCTGAGGGATGCCCCGGTGAGGGAGTGCAGCGGAGCGCCGGCCGCGGCACCGAGCGCCGCCCCGATCGCGAGGGCGGGCGTGAGCGTGCCGCCCGCCGCACCGCTCGCGATCGTGCCCGTGGTGGCGACCGTCTTCACGATCGCGAGCACGGCGAGACCGAGCATCCCGATCGCACCGTCGAAGGCGATCTGCCCGAGGCCACGGCCGTTGCCGAGGATCGCCGGCAGCCACACCGAGGCGATGCCGACGGCCGCGAACACGAGCGGCATGACCAGCAGGATCCGCCAGCTCCGCGGTCGTCGCGCCGCTGCGCGGGCCGTCAGTGCGACGAACCCCGCCGCGAGCGCGCCGAGCACCGCGCCCACGACGATCGACCACGCCACGAACCACGGGCCGAAGGGAACGGATGACCAGCGCACCGCGGTCGTCCAGCTCAGCTGCGCCGGCAGCGTGTAGAGCGGGTCGGTGGGCACCACGAGGCGCGCGACGAGGGTGCCGAGGCCCGCGGTCACGACGGCGGGGATGACCGTCCCCACGGTCAACTGCGCGAGCAGCACCTCCAGCGTGAAGACCGCGCCGCCGAGGGGCACGTCATACACCGCGGCGAGCCCGGCGCCCGCGCCGCAGGCGACGAGGATGCGCCGTTCCCGCTCCGAGATGCCCGCCCGGTCGCTCAGCCAGCCGCCGACGAGTGCCCCGAGCTCGCGGGGTGCCGCCTCCCGCCCGATGGAGGCGCCGAGTCCCACGACCACGACCTGGAGGGCGGCGTTCGCGAGGGTCGCGAGGCCGGGCATCCGTCGGCCGTCGACCGCTCGCTCGACGGTGACGATCGCGCGTCCCCAGCGCCGCAGTGCCCACCAGCCGAGCGCGCCGACGACTCCCGCGACGAGGAGGGCGACGACGCGCACGGCGGGCGGCGCGTGCGTCGCCCCGTCGAGGAAGGTGCCTGCGGAGTAGCCGTAGGCGAGGTGCTGCACGAGGCGGAGGGCGAGGGTGACGAGCATGCCGCCGATTCCGGCGCCGATCCCGACGAGCACGGTGACCACGGCGAGGCGGAGGAGCCGGGGGAGCACAGTCTCGATCCTAGAGTCCGCCGCGGTACGAGGGATGCCCGCGATCAGTCGTGCGTCGGGCTCTCGTGTGAACGGTGGGTGACCGGTTCGAGTTGGAAGGTCGAGTGCTCGACGCTCACATTGAAGTGGCCGGCCACGCACTGCTGCAGCTCGTCGAGGAGCTGGGGGGAGTGCCCGTCGGTGAAGCACTCGTTGTCGATCACGACGTGGGCGGTGAGCACGGGGAGGCCGGTCGCGATCTGGCTGGCGTGCAGGTCGTGCACGCTCTGCACGTGGTCGAGCGCCAGAAGGTGCTCGCGCACGGCGTCGAGGTCGAGTCCGCGCGGGGTCGATTCGAGCAGCACGTCGACCGCCTCGCCCAGGAGCCGGAAAGCCCGGGGGAGGATCAGCACCCCGATGAGGATGGCGGCGACGGCGTCGGCCCCGCCCCAGCCCGTGAGCCGGATGACGATCGCGGCCGCAATGACCGCGATCGAGCCGAGCGCGTCGTTCACGACCTCGAGAAAGGCCGCGCGCAGGTTGAGATTGTGCGACCGGGAGCTCGCGAGCACGACGATGGAGGCGACGTTGCCGACCAGACCGATGATGCCGAACACGAGCAGAGTGGTCGGCGGAACCTGCGGTGCCTCGAACAGCCGGCGCACACCCTCGACGAGCACGAAGAGTCCGACTGCGAGCAGGACTCCCGCCTGTGCTGCGGCCGCGATCACCTCGGCGCGACCGTATCCCCAGGTGCGACGGGTGGTCGCGGGCCGGCGCACGAGACCGGCGGCGAGCAGGGCGACCGCGAGGCCGCCCGCATCGGTGAGCATGTGCGCCGCGTCGACGAGCAGGGCGAGGCTTCCCGTCAGGATGGAGCCGATGATCTCGGCCACCAGGATTCCCGCGGTGATGCCGAACGCGATCGCGAGCCGCTGGCGGGTCGCGCCGGACTGCCCGTGGCTGTGACTGTGGCCGTGATCGTGCGCCGTCATCCGGCCTCCTCCCGCGTTCGCTCGCTCGATGTGGTCCGAATGGTCATGCTATCGAGCGTGGGGAAGGCGTGGCCCAGCCGGTGCTCCGCCTCCGCCGCGATCGCCTCGGCGCCGGCGAGAGTCGTCGCGCCGACGGCGACCGTCGCGGTGCCCTGGAGCCGATGGCCGACCCACCGCAATTGGAGTCTGTCGACGGCGTCGACGCCGGGGGTCTGGGCGATGACCCGCTCGGCGCGCTCCACGAGCGCGGGCTCGATGCCGTCCATGAGGCGACGACCGATGCTCCGCACCGTGCCCGCGAGCAGCACGAGGATCGCGACGGAGATGAGGATGCCGACGAGGGGGTCGGCGAGCGGGAACCCGGCGAGCACCCCGATCGCGCCGAGCACGACGGCCAGGGAGGTGAAGCCGTCGATGCGGGCGTGCACACCGTCGGCGACGAGCGCGGCGGAGCCGATCTTCTGGCCCACCCGGATGCGATAGATGGCGACCAGCTCGTTGCCGGCGAAGCCGATGACCCCGGCCACGAGCACCCACCACAGGTTGTGGAGGGGGTGCGGGGTGACGAAGCGATCGATCGACTGCCAGGCCGCCACGATGGCGGAGACGGCGACGACGGCGATGATGAAGAGCCCGGCGAGGTCTTCGGCGCGGCCGTAGCCGAAGGTATAGCGGCGGGTCGCGGCGCGTCGTCCGATCACGAAGGCGATCCAGAGCGGAACGGCCGTCAGCGCGTCGGAGAAGTTGTGGATCGTGTCGGCGAAGAGCGCGACCGAGCCGCTGATGAGCACGATCGCGAACTGCAGCACCGTGGTCGCGAGCAGGATGAACAGGCTGATCTTGACCGCTCGCACCCCCTGCACGCTCGCCTCGAGGGCGTCGTCGATCGAGTCGGCGGCGTCGTGCGAGTGCGGGACGAAGAGGCCGTAGAGGAACCCGCGGAACCCGCTCGGGTGCGCGTGGTCGTGGTCGTGGTCGTGCGGGTGGTCGTGACCGTGGCCGTGGTCGTGCGCGTCGTCGTGGGCGTGGTCGTGGGTCACGGGGTGGTGTCCTCAGGGCTGTCGTGGTGGTGCCGGGGGACGTCGTCGAGCGAGTGCTCGGCCTGCAGAATGGCGTCGGTGACGAGCTGGCGGGCGTGCTCGTTCTCGAGTCGGTAGTACACGCGCTGGGCATCCTTGCGGATCGCGACGATGCGCGCGAGACGCAGCTTGGCGAGGTGTTGCGAGACGGCGGTAGGCGACTTGCCGACGATCTCGGCGAGCTCGCCGACCGAGCGCTCTCCCGCGCGCAGGGCGAGGATGAGGCGAACGCGCGTGGCATCCGCGAGCATCGCGAAGACCTCCACGGCGAGTTCGACGTACTGGCCGTCGGGGTCGAGACCGCATATCTGCTTATCTGCGTCCATGCGCATATTCTGTCACACGGCGGGCTCGCGCCCAGGGGTGCCGCGGCCCGCGGGTACCCGCAGCTCGGCCGCAGCCCCGGACAGGCCCGCCCGATTTACGGTTTGTTGTCGAAAACCGCGAATTCCTCGTCGAATCGTCTTGCCGACGGATCGCCCGCCGTGTTTGATTGCTGGCGCCTGCCCATTTTCGCCGGGGCGGCACGGGCTGTGTGGGGATATCGCTCGGGGGGAGTGAATAACCATGAGTTGGATCAGTGACCATCTGGGCGTGCGCGGCCCACGGCGCACAGTGACGACGGGCGCGCTCATCGTCAGCACCCCGCAGGTGCTCACCGCCGCCGAGGCGATCGTCGCACGCCTCGGTGCGGGAGACATCGAGGCCTACTTCGAGTGCTTCGCCAGCGACGCGACCTTCGCGCACTACGCCCACTCCGACCAGGTGCTGTCGCGCAGCCAGTTCCTGCTGCGCTGGCGCGAGTCCATGGAGGCGGAGGGGGTTCGGATGCTCTCGGCGCGGTCGAGCGACCGGCGGGCGCACATCCACGGGGACTTCTCCGTCTTCTCGCACCTGCTGCGCCGGGAGATCGCGCGCGGCGAGCAGCGCGAGACGCTCACGGAGCGCGAGAGCATCGTGTTCGCTCGCCGCGGCGGGCGCTGGATGGCCGTGCACTCGCATGTCTCGCCGGTCCACTCGACGGCGGGCCGCTCCGCACGCTAGGTTGTGCCTGAGGATTTCTCTGAGGGCGAGGGTGTCGATGAACCTGCACGACCTTCGATCGGCGATCAGCGGCACGGTCGACGACGACTGGAACCTGATCGAGCTGGACGCCGTTCCCGGGGCGGATGCCCGCTCGGTGCCCGCGTCGTTCGAGATCGACACCTACCACCGCGCCGTGCTCACGAGCGACGTGAGCGCCGCCATCGAGTGGGGCAAGCCGGGGCAGCGCGTGAGCGACGACGACCTGACCCTCGACGACTACGGCTGGGCGGCGCGCGTGCCGTGGGCCGACCGTCGCGTCGCGGAGGAGCTCGTCGACGTCTACTTCGGGGCGAGCCTCGTCGACCGGGTCACGATCCTCGTCGTCGACGGCTATCGCGCCCACCTGCCGATCCCGCGGGTCGACGGCGACCACTGGGTGGTCGACTCCTGGCACGTCGCGATCGCGCGACTCGTCGACATCCTCTCGGGGCACACCTCCTTCGAGCGCTATCTCGGCGAGGCCGGGGTGCGCTTCGGTCGCCCCTGACGCGGCCGAGACCCGCGTTACGTCCCGTGAATGCGGGGGACAGACAGGTCTTTCCGGCCACGTAGGATGTGCACAGTGGTACCCGACATCGCCACCTGAGGAAGTGACGCCATGCCTGAAAGCCTCTCCGTCGCCGCGCGCATCATGGACGCGGCCGCCGACGTCATCGTGGGCGATGGCTTCGATGCGGTCTCCCTGGCCCGGGTCGCGCAGACCGCGGGCGTCTCGGAGTCGCAGATCCTCGCCGAATTCGGCAGCCTCGATGAAGCCCTCGTGCTCATGCTCAACCGCGAGTTCACGTCGATCTACGTCTCGATCGTCGACAACATCGAGCGCGATCCGCGCGGCGGGCTCCTGTCGCGCATCTACTACTACACCCTGACCTCCGTGTACGAGCGGCCGCTCGCCAAGGTGCTCTACACCGCCGACCGCGACGCGATGAACACGATCATGCGCAACGCGAACAGCTTCGGTTACGTGCCCGGGGTCGGGATCCGCAGCGACTTCGTCGAGGGCATGCAGCGCGCTGGCATGGTCCGCCGCGACATCGACGCCGAGACGGTCTCCCACCTCCTCACCATCTTCTCGGCCGGGCTCGCGCTCACCGCCCCGCACGCGGATCTCGATCAGATCGTGCGCGGCGTGACGGACGTGCTCGCCCGGGCCGTCGACACGGAGGCACGCGACACCACCGCGGGCAAGCGCGTGTTCTTCGACTGGGCGATGAAGCTGACGCAGTCGCGCTAGCGTGACGATGCCCGCGGCACGGTCATCCGACGGGAATACCCGGCCCGCCGCACCGGTTGACGCGTTCGATACGTTTGCATAGATGCCCGACCACCGGGCGGTGCAGGGAATGGACGGTGCGCGATGGCACAGGAACTCGAACTCGGACTCGACACCTTCGGCGATGTGACGCGCGCCGAGAACGGGGAGCCGACGCCCTACCCGCAGGTGATCCGCGACGTGATCGAGGAGGCCGTGCTCGCCGACCGCGTCGGTGTCGACTTCTTCGGCATCGGGGAGCACCACCGCAGCGACTTCGCCGTCTCCTCGCCCGAGATGGTGCTCGCCGCGATCGCGGGGCGCACGAGCCGCATCCGTCTGGGCTCGGCCGTCACCGTACTCAGCTCGGACGACCCCATCCGCGTCTTCCAGCGCTTCTCCACCCTCGACGCCGCCTCGAACGGGCGGGCCGAGATCATCCTCGGCCGCGGCTCCTTCACCGAGTCCTTCCCCCTCTTCGGCTTCGACCTCAGCCAGTACGAAGAGCTCTTCAGCGAGAAGCTCGACCTCTTCGCCGAGCTGCGCAAGGAGGAGCCGGTGACCTGGGCCGGCAGCACCCGCCCGCCGCTCGTCGCCCAGAGCGTGTACCCCACGACCGGGTCCGGCTCGCTGCCGGCCTGGATCGGGGTGGGCGGCAGCCCGGAATCGGTCGTGCGGGCCGCCCGCTACGGCATGCCCCTCCTGCTCGCGATCATCGGGGGAGCGCCCGAGCGGTTCGCGCCCTACGCCGACCTCTACCGCCGCGCGCTCACGCAGCTGGAGCAGCCCGAACTGCCCATCGGGGTGCACTCGCCGGGTCACATCGCCGACACCGACGAGGAGGCGCGCGAACAGCTCTGGCCCGACTACAAGATCATGCGCGACCGCATCGGCGCCGAGCGCGGCTGGGGCGCGATGGGTCGCGACGAGTTCGAACAGGAGGCCGATCACGGCTCGCTGTACGTGGGCTCGCCGGAGACCGTCGCGCGCAAGATCGCGACGACGGCGCGGGCACTCGGCCTCAGCCGATTCGATCTCAAGTACAGTGCGGGACCGCTCCCGCACGCGCTGCTCATGCACTCGATCGAGCTGTACGGCACGCGGGTCATCCCGCGGGTGCGCGAGCTGCTCGCCTGAGCGGGCGCCGATCATTCACCGGGCGTTCATCCGGCGCCACACTCCCGTTTGATCGGCCTCGGTAGCTTTCATCCGGCGGGTCGCCCCCGGGCCCACGACGGACCCACCGCCGTGTGAAGGAACCCGTGAGCCTCGTCGACGCCCGCCCCCGTCTCGCCTCGCTCGAAGCCCGCGCCGTCTCCGCCTGGTTCGGTGACCGCAAGGTGCTCGACCGGGTCTCGCTCCTCATGCCTGCCGGCAAGGTGACGGCCCTCATCGGCCCCTCCGGTTGCGGCAAGAGCACCTTCCTGCGCATCCTCAATCGCATGCACGAACTCGTCCCGTCCGCCTCGCTCGCCGGCGAGGTGCTCGTCGACGAGGTCGACATCTACGACGCTGGCCTGCGGATCACCGACGCGCGTCGGCAGATCGGGATGGTGTTCCAGAAGCCGAACCCGTTCCCCGCGATGAGCATTCAGGACAACGTCACGGCGGGCCTCGTGCTCACCGGCATCAAGGCGGGAAAGGCGGAGCGCGCGGACCTCGTCGAGGAGTGCCTCACCAAGGCGGGGCTGTGGAACGAGGTCAAGGATCGCCTGCGGCAGCCCGGCGGCGGCCTTTCCGGCGGCCAGCAGCAACGGCTCTGCATCGCCCGCTCGCTCGCGGTGCGGCCCCGTATCCTCCTGATGGACGAACCCTGCTCGGCCCTCGACCCCACCTCCACGCGGCGCATCGAGCAGACGATCCAGGAACTCGCCGCCGATGTCACGATCGTCATCGTGACGCACAACATGCAGCAGGCCGCGAGAGTCAGCGATCAGTGCGCGTTCTTCCTCGCCGAAGCGGGCACGCCGGGCGTGATCGTCGAGCACGGCCCGACCGACCTCATGTTCGAGGCACCGCAGGACCAGCGCACGATGGACTACGTGAACGGCGTCTTCGGCTGAGCGCCCCCGCAACGACAGAGCCCCCGCAACGACAGAGCCCCGACGACAGAGCCCCCGCAACGACAGAGCCCGGGCAACGACAGAGCCCCCGGTCCCTTCCGAGGAAGGAGCCGGGGGCTCTGTGCTAGCGAAGACTAGAGCGGGCGGATGTTCTCGGCCTGCGGACCCTTGGGGCCCTGCGCGACGTCGAATTCGACCTTCTGGTTCTCGTCGAGGCTCTTGTAGCCGCTCGTGGCGATCGCGGAATAGTGCGCGAACACGTCGGGGCTGCCATCCTCGGGGGAGATGAAACCAAATCCCTTTTCAGCGTTGAACCATTTAACAGTTCCAGTTGCCATGTTGTTGTGACTCCTTTTTCGTGCATTCGGTCGGTCCCGAACACCGGAGCCTCACGATCACCGCGCCAACTGAGCGCAGTAATGCACTTGTAACCCTAGTGCAGTGGCCCGCATCCGCAAGACCGGGGCGCGATCGCCGCGTAACAATCCGGTACGAGCGGCGCCGTGCGCGACCGCCGTCACCACCCGCTCGGCGCGTAGTCCTTCAGGAAGACCCCGTAGAGATCGACACCCGCCTCGCCCTGCACGATCGGGTCGTAGACGCGTGCGGCGCCGTCGACGAGGTCGAGCGGTGCGTGGAAGCCCTCCTCCGCCAGCCGCACCTTCGTGGGGTGCGGGCGCTCGTCGGTGATCCAGCCGGTGTCGACGCTCGTCATGAGGATGCCGTCGCTCTCGAACATCTCGCGGGCACTCGTGCGCGTGAGCATGTTGAGGGCCGCCTTCGCCATATTGGTGTGCGGGTGGCCCGGCCCCTTGTAGCGCCTCGAGAACACCCCCTCCATCGCCGAGACGTTCACCACGTAGCTGCGGTGGGCGCTCGTGGCCGCGAGGGCGGGGCGCAGCCGGGAGATGAGGATGAACGGCGCCGTCGTGTTCGCGAGCTGCACCTCGAGCATCTCGAGCGGATCGACCTCGTGCACGTGCTGCGTCCAGCTGTTGACGTGGTGCGTGTCGGGCACGAGTCCGCCGGCGTCGATGGCCGTGCCCGCGGCGAGACGGTCGAGCGAGGTGGACCCCGCGGCGAGCGCCTCCGCGGTCAGCTGCTCCGCCCGGGCGGCGGCCGCGGCGAGGATCGGGTGGCTGGCCACCGAGGCGGCGAGCGCCTGCGGGTGGGCGTCGTTGGTGTGGCCGAAGGTCAGCAGCTCGGGAAGGGGGCCGTCGGGCAGGGGCGCAAGCTCGGCCTCGGCGAGCGGGGCGTAGGCCCCGGGGGAGCGGCGGACCGTCTGCGCCGCGTTGTTGATGAGGATATCGAGCGGCCCCGCCTCGGCCACCGAGTCGGCGAGGGCGATCACCTGGGCCGGGTCGCGCAGGTCGATTCCGACGATGCGGAGGCGGTGCAGCCAGTCACCGGCATCGGGCAGGGAGGAGAAGCGGCGCACCGCGTCGCGCGGAAACCGCGTCGTGATCGTGGTGTGCGCGCCATCGCGCAGCAGTCGAAGTGCGATGTACATGCCGATCTTGGCCCGGCCCCCGGTGAGCAGGGCGCGCCTGCCGCTCAGGTCGGTGCGGGCGTCGCGCTTCGCGTGGCTGAGGGCGGCGCAGTCGGGGCACAGCTGGTGATAGAACGCGTCGACGAGCGTGTAGTGCTTCTTGCAGATATAGCAGGCGCGCGACTTCAGGAGGGTGCCCGCGACCGGCGCCTCGACGCGGGTCTGCAGCGGGATTCCGCGGGTCTCGTCGTCGATGCGGTCGGATGCGCCGGTCGCCGTGGCGGCGACGACGGCACGGTCGGCTTCCGCGATCTCCGCCCGCTTCTCGAGCCGGCGCGACTTCTTGACCGACTTGAACATGCGCGCGGTGGCCCGCCGCACCGCGATGAAGTCGGGGTGGTCCTCCTCCAGCCGATCCATGCCGGCGAGCACCTCGAGCGCGATCGCGAGCTTCGCGGGGTCGATCCCGGGCTCGGAGTCGGGCAGCTCGGTGGAGGTCACATCAGATTGTATCCGAGCCCCATGAGGCGATCATCCGCTCGAGCCCCGCGACCAGGCGGTCGAAACTGCGGTCGGTGCCGGGCAGTCCGAAGCCGCCCGAGGCCTCCAGGCTGGCGAAGCCGTGCAGGGTCGCCCGCAGCGCGCGGGTGGCGTCGATCGCGTCGTCGCCCGCCAGCCCGTAACCCGCCAGGATCGCCGTGATGACCTCGACCGCCCGGGCGGAGGCGGCGACCTCGGCCGCGTCATCCGGGTCGGGGGCGCGCAGCGTGGCCTGATAGCGCCCCGGATGATCGGCCGCCCACTCCCGGTACGCCCGGCACGCCGCGTCCACCGCCGCCGCGCGCGACCGCCCGACCGTCGCGGCAGCCAGCGCGTTCGCGAACTCGTCCTTCGCGCGCGTGGCGACGAGCGCCCGCAGTGCGTCCAGGCCGCCGACGTGCTTGTAGAGACTGGGCACCTGGACCCCGAGTCGCTGGGCGAGCTGGGCGAGGGTGACCGGCAGTCCCTCGTCGGAGAGGCGCTCGGCTTCGAGCACGACCCGCTCGGTGCTGAGCCCCGCCCTAGGCACCGGCGGTCACCCGCTCGGCGAAGGCCACGATCGCGGGGGCGACGAGGTCGGCCCGCTGCGAGTGCGGGTAGTGGCCCGCCTGCGGCACCATGAGCACCTCGGCGTGCAGTCGATCGCCGATCCAGGCGGCCTCGGCGGCGGGGTCGCGGAAGTCGGGGTCGCGGTCGCCCATCACGACGAGCGCGGGCGACTCGACGTCATCGAGCGCCGCCTCGGCGGGGGCGTGCGAGGTGCGGGTGGTGGCGGAGAAGGCGCGGGCATGGCCCGGTCGCCGCATCGCGGCCGCCACGCTCGCGCGGTAGTCGTCGAAGTCGGCCGGCTTCGTTCCGGCGTAGAGCGAGGGCAGGTAGGCCGCCCAGACCCACCGGCACCAGGCCGGGGCCATCAGCACCCGGAGCAGCAGCGCGCTCGCCCGGTTCACCGGGGGGTTGCGCACGAAGGGCCCGACGAGCACGAGTCCCGTCACGAGCTCGGGCCGGTGCGCGGCGGCGATGACCGCGGCTCCCGCCCCCATCGAGTTGCCGACGAGGAGGGCGGGCTCGCCCAGCTGCTCGGCGAGGGCGATCGCGTCGTCCGCCGCCGCCTCGTCGTCGTATCGGGTGAAGGTGGCGTCGCTGTCGCCGTGCCCGCGCAGGTCGAGGGTCGCGACGCGGAACCCGGCCGCGGTGAGCGCCGGCACGAGGTGGCGGTAGCTCGCGCGCAGATCGCCCATGCCGGGGATGGCGATGACGAGCGGGCCCCGGCCGGTGACGGTGTAGGCGATGCGGCCGCCATCGCGGTCGAGGTGGGTGACGAGAGGCTGGCTAATTGACATAGCTAAAAAGCTAATAAAGTTAGCTGGCGTTGTCAAGACGCGCGATATGGCACGGTTGAGGCATGACCCACAGGATCCTCCTCGACTGCGACCCGGGACTCGACGACGCGCTGGCCATCCTCCTCGCCGTGGGCGACCCGGCCCTCGAACTCGTCGGCATCACGACGGTCGGCGGCAACGTGTCGCTCGCGAACACGACGCGCAACGCCCTGCAGTTGCGGGAGTACCTGGGCATCGACGAGGTTCCCGTCGCCGCGGGGGCCGCCGAGCCGCTCGTGCGCGCGCCCGAGACCGCCGCGCACGTGCACGGGGCCGAGGGTCTCGGCGACCTGGTGCTGCCGGCGGCCCGGCTCGCCGCATCCGAGGCCCACGCCGTCGAGGTCATCATCGAGACCCTGCGCGCCGAGCCGGGAGCGATCCACCTGGTCGCCACCGGCCCGCTCACCACGATCGCGCTCGCGCTGCGCAAGGAACCGCGCATCGCCGAGTGGGCCGCGTCGTTCACGATCATGGGCGGCTCCTTCACCCGCGGCAACGCGAGTCCCGCGGCCGAGTTCAACATCTACGTCGACCCGGAGGCGGCCGCCGAGGTCTTCGCCGCGGGCTGGACGGTCACCATGGTCGGCCTCGATCTCACCCTCCAGGCGCTCGTCACCCCCGAGGTCGAGGCGCGCATGCTCACGCTCGGCCCCATCGGCGGCGAGCTCGTCGTGCCGCTCGCTACCTACTACCGCAACCGGAGCGGCGACGCGTTCCAGGGGCAGGCGGTGCACGACGTCTGCGCGGTCGCCTACCTCGCCCGGCCGGAGCTCTTCGTCTCGCGCCCCGCGCGCGTGGAGGTCGAGACGCGCGGCGAGTTCACCTCGGGGATGACCGTCGTCGACTTCTCCTCCGACCGCCCCAACGCGATCGTGCCGGTCGAACTCGACGTCGAGGGATTCTGGGACTACGCGCACGAGGCGTGGGGTCGCGTCGCGCCGACGCGCCGGCATGGCTGACGACCTCCTCGGCAGCGCGCCCCGCCCCTGGGATCCGGACGCGGCCTACCTCGCCTTCGAGGTGTGGGCCGAGTCGCGCGGACTCTACCTCTACCCGGCCCAGGCCGAGGCGCTCATCGAGATCGTGTCGGGCAACAACCTGATCCTGAGCACCCCCACCGGCACCGGAAAGTCGCTCGTCGCCGTCGGGGCCCACTTCGCCGCGCTCGCCCAGGGCTGGCGCAGCTACTACACCGCTCCCATCAAGGCGCTCGTCTCCGAGAAGTTCTTCGCGCTCGTCGACATCTTCGGCGCCGAGAACGTCGGCATGGTGACGGGCGACTCCTCGGTCAACGCCGACGCCCCGATCATCTGCTGCACGGCCGAGATCCTCGCCAACCTCGCCCTGCGGCACGGAGCCGACACTCCTGTGCAGCAGGTGGTGATGGACGAGTTCCACTTCTACTCCGACCCGGAGCGCGGCTGGGCGTGGCAGGTGCCGCTCATCGAGCTTCCCGGCGCGCAGTTCATCCTCATGTCGGCCACCCTCGGCGAAGTGGGCTGGCTCGCGGATGACCTCACCCGCCGCACCGCGCGCGAGACCGCCCTCGTCACCGGCGTCGAGCGCCCCGTGCCGCTGCACTATTACTACGAGACGACCCCGATCCACGAGACGGTCGAGGAGCTGCTGCAGACCGGGCAGGCGCCGGTGTACATCGTGCACTTCTCGCAGGCGGCCGCGCTCGAGCGCGCCCAGGCACTCACGAGCGCGAAGGTCGCCACGCGCGAGCAGCGCGACGCGATCGCCGACCTCATCGGCGGCTTCCGCTTCTCGACGAGCTTCGGCACGACGCTGTCGCGGCTGCTGCGCGTGGGGGTGGGGGTGCACCACGCGGGCATGCTGCCCAAGTACCGCCGGCTCGTTGAGCAGCTCGCCCAGTCGGGCCTGCTGCGCGTGATCTGCGGCACCGACACGCTCGGCGTGGGCATCAACGTGCCGATTCGCACGGTGCTGCTCACCGCCCTCACCAAGTTCGACGGCACGCGCATGCGGCAGCTGAGCGCGCGGGAGTTCCACCAGATCGCGGGCCGCGCGGGCCGCGCGGGCTTCGACACCGCAGGAACCGTCGTGGTGCAGGCGCCCGAGCACGAGACAGAGAACGCGCGCCTCGTCGCGCGCGCGGGCGACGACCCGAAGAAGCTCAAGCGCGTGGTGCGCAAGAAAGCGCCCGAGGGCTTCGTCTCCTGGGGCAAGGCGAGCTTCGAGCGGCTCGTCGAGGCGGAGCCGGAGACCCTCGTCTCGAGCATGACGATGACCTCGGCGATGCTCATCAACGTGATCGGGCGGGGCGGCGACGTCTTCGCGAACGTGCACCACCTGGTCTTCGCGAACCACGAGCCGTGGAAGCGGCAGCTGGCGCTCGCGCGGCGCGCCCTCGCGATCTACCGCACCCTACGCACCGCCGAGGTCGTGACGCAGGAGGCCGACGGCACCATCCGGCTCACGCTCGAGCTGCAGCCCAACTTCGCCCTCAATCAGCCCCTCTCGCCGTTCGCGCTCGCCGTGTTCGACCTCCTCGACCCCGATCCCGCCCGCTCGGCCGGCACGGGCCACTACGCGCTCGACATGATCTCGGTCATCGAGGCGACCCTGGACGACCCGCGCCCCGTCACCTCGCAGCAGCAGTTCCTCGCCCGCGGCGAGGCCGTCGCGGCGATGAAGGCGGAGGGCATCGAGTACGAACAGCGCATGGAGCTGCTCGAGGAGATCACGCACCCCCAGCCGCTCCGCGACATGCTCGATGCGGCCTTCTCCACCTACAGCGCCTCGCAGGCCTGGATCGCCGACTTCGAGCTGCACCCCAAGTCGGTCGTGCGCGACATGTACGAGCGCGCGATGACCTTCGGCGACTACATCCGCTACTACAAGCTGGCCCGCAGTGAGGGACTCGTGCTGCGCTACCTCTCCGACGCCTTCCGCGCCGCCCGGCAGACGATCCCCGACGAGGCGAAGACGGATGACCTGCTCGACCTCATCGAGTGGCTCGGCGAGCTCGTGCGCCAGGTCGACTCCAGCCTGCTCGATGAGTGGGACGAGCTCGTGAACCCGAGCGCCCGCGACGACGATGGGGCGCCGATCCTGCCCCCCGCACCCCCGGGCGTGACGGGCAACGCTCGCGCCTTCCGGGTGCTCGTGCGCAACGAGCTGTTCCGTCGGGTGCAGTTGGCCGCCCTGGAGAAGTGGGACGAGCTCGGCGAGCTCGACGCCGCCGCGGGCTTCGACGCCGACGGCTGGGCCGACGCGCTCGACCCGTACTACGACGAGTACGACCGGATCGGCACCGACGCCGACGCGCGCAGCTCGCGGATGCTCATCCTGGAGGAGGGGGCGACCCAGTGGACCGCCCGCCAGATCCTCGCCGACCCGGCCGGCGACCACGACTGGGGGATCAGCGCCGTGATCGATCTCGCCGAGTCGGACGAACAGGGTGTCGCCGTGGTGCGCATCGTCGGGGTCGGTCCCGCCTAGAAACCGACCCCGATCGCCTCAGATTCCGAGGGTGCGCGTGAGGAACGCGTTGTGGAACAGCCCCTGCGGGTCGTGGCGGGCGACGAGCGCGGCGAAGTCGCGCAGCCGCGGGTAGAGCGGTGCGACCCGGTCGGCGCCCGCGGTGAACACCTTGCCCCAGTGCGGGCGCGCGCCGAGCGGCAGCAGTCGTGCCTCGATCTCGGGCAGCAGCGCGGTCACCTCGGCGGGCAGCTTCTTCCAGGTGAAGTGGATGCCCAGCGCATCCGTTCCGTACGCCCCGCTCAGCCACAGCTGATCGGCCGCCATCGTGCGCAGCTCGGTGACGAGCAGGAGCGGCTCGATGCGGTCGGCGATCTCGCGCAGGCTGCGGAGCGCCTCCACGGCCCGGGCCCGTGGCACCAGGAACTCGCTCTGGATCTCGGTGCCGTTGCTCGGCGTGAAGCCCATCTTGAAGTGCGGCAGTCGATCGTTCCACGCTCCGGGCACGCCGCCCTGGGTGGTGGTGTTGAGCGGCTCCTGCTCGGGCACCATGTGCTCCTCACGCGCGGCCGGACGGGCGCCGAACAGCTCGGTCGGCGGCACCGGCTGGTCCATGCGCGACTTGAGCCAGACCTGACCGATCGTCTCGCCCACCCACCGGGTGAACATGCTCACGCTGTAGGCGCTCGAGGTGATGCGATCGAGGTGCTCGAGGGCCGCATCCCAGGGCAGCTCGTCGTAGAGATCCTGTCGCACCTGGAAGCTCGGCTCGATGTCGAGGGTGATGCGGGTGACCAGGCCGATCGCGCCAAGCGACACGATCGCGCCCGAGAAGTCGGCGTCGGAGCGGCTGAGCCGCACGAGCCGGCCCGCGCCGTTCACGAACTCGAGGCCCGCGACCGCCGTGGCGAGGTTGCCGTTGCGGTCGCCCGAGCCGTGCGTCGCGGTCGCGACCGCTCCCGCCACCGAGATGTGCGGGAGCGACGCCATGTTGTGGATCGCCCAGCCCCGGCCCTCCAACAGGGCGGCGAGCTCGCCGTAGCGCACGCCCGCCCCGAAGCTCGCGGTGCGCGCCTCCTCGTCGATCACGAGGTCGACGGGGAGACCCGCGAGGTCGACGAGCGCGCCCGTCGTGTCGGCCAGGTCGTTGAAGGAGTGCCGCGAGCCGAGGGCGCGCAGCGGTGTTCCGCGTTCCACGAGTCGGATGACCTCGTCGACGCTCGTCGGGCGCTCGAGCGCCGCGGCCCGGTAGTCGTAGACCTCGGCCCAGTTGGAGCCCGCGGGGCCGGTCATCGGATTCCGTCGCGGTGGGCTGGCTCGCGCGCCGCAGCGTCGCGGTAAACGTTGTAGATCATGTGCTCATTCTGGCGCATTCCGCACCGCCCGGGGCCCCGATCCGCCTGCTTAGACTGAACAAATGGTCGCCGCCCGCCTCGCCGAGGGAATCGCCGATTGGCCGTACAGCTGGTTCTGGAAGCTGCGCGGTCTGCTCGGCGACGAACCCGCCGAGTCCTTTCGCAGCGGGCCGGGCTCTCCCGTGCTCCTGCTTCCCGGCGTCTACGAGACCTGGCACTTCCTGCGGCCGGCCGCGCGCCGCCTGCACCGACTCGGCCACCCCATCCACGTCGTGCCCGGCTTCCGTCGCAACACCGGCAGCATCCCCGAGATGGCCGCTCTCGCCGAGCGCTACCTCGAGCAGCACGATCTCCGCGACGTCCTCCTCGTCGCCCACAGCAAGGGCGGCCTCATCGGCAAGCACCTGATGGTGGTGGATGACCGGGCCGGCCGCATCCGCGGAATGATCACGATCAACACCCCCTTCGCCGGCTCCGTCTACTCGCGCTACGCCCCCAGCGCGGCTCTGCGGGCATTCATTCCCACCGCACCCACCCTGGCGATGCTCCAGGCGAGCGTCGACGCGAACGCCCGGATCGTGTCGCTGTCGGCCCAGTGGGACCCGCTCATTCCCGGCGGCGGCCAGCTTCCCGGGGCCACGAACGTGCGCCTGCCGATGGCCGGACACTTCCTGCCGCTCGTCGACAGCCGGGTGCTCGCCTGCATCGAGCGCGTCGCGGGTGTTGACTGGGGGAGTGACCACCGCCGCCCTCAGCCGTGACCAGCGGCTCGTTCTCGGGACGGCCATCCTCGCGTCCTTCGTCGCCTTCCTCGATGGCAGCGTCATCAACGTCGCGCTGCCCGCGATCTCGCGCGAGCTCGGGGGCGGCATCGTCACCCAGCAGTGGGTGGTCGACGCCTACCTGATCACGCTCGGGTCGCTCATCCTGCTCGCCGGGTCGCTCTCCGACGTGCTCGGGCGCATCGTGATCCTGCGGGTCGGCATCATCGGCTTCGGTGTCACCTCGCTGCTGTGCGCCGTGGCCCCGGGCCCCGAGTTCCTCATCGTCATGCGCGGGGTGCAGGGCATCGCGGGCGCGCTGCTCGTGCCGAGCTCGCTCGCCCTCATCACCTCCACCTTCGAGGGACCGGCGCGCTCCCGGGCGATCGGGCAGTGGACCGCCGGCACGACGGTGGCCTTCCTCACCGGCCCGCTGCTGGGCGGCGCGCTCGTCGACAGCGTCGGATGGCGCTGGGTGTTCGCAATTAACGTGCTCCCGATCGCCGTGACCCTCGTGCTGCTCGCCCTCCTGCACCACCGCGACGCGCGCGAGCCGGGCGTGCGGATCGATCTGTTGGGCGCCGCGCTGTGCGTGGTCGGGCTCGGCGGACCGGTGTACGCGCTGATCGAGCAGGGGCGGCTGGGGTGGGGGACGCCGGTCATCCTCGTGCCGCTCGTCGTCGGGCTCCTCGCCTTCGCCGCCTTCCTCTGGCGCCAGCGGGTCGCGCGCCAACCGCTCATGCCGCTCGGGCTCTTCGCGGTGCGCAACTTCGGCATCGGCAACATCTCGACCGCGCTCATCTACGCCGCCCTCTCGATCGGCGGTTTCATCATCGTGGTGTTCCTGCAGCAGGTCGCCGGGTTCCCGGCGACGCTCGCCGCGCTCTCCCTGCTCCCTCTGGGCATCCTCAACATCACGCTGTCGACGTGGTTCGGCTCGCTCGCCGGTCGCTACGGCCCGCGCTGGTTCATGGCGATCGGCCCGATCGTCGCGGGGATCGGCTACCTGCTCATGATCGGCGCGGGTGACCGGGTCGACTACCTGACGCAGATCCTGCCCGGGGTGCTGCTGTTCGGGCTGGGGCTGGCGGCGACGGTCGCCCCGCTCACGGCCGCGATCCTCGGCTCGATCTCCGAGGCCCAGTCGGGCATCGGTTCGGCGATCAACAACGCCGTCAGCCGGGTCGCCGGGCTCATCGCGATCGCGTTCATCGGTGTGATCCTGGGCGGCCAGGTGACCGCGGCCGGCTTCCACCGGGTGCTCATCGTCGCGGCGGCGCTGCTCATCGCCGGGGGAGTGGTGGCGGCGCTGGGCATCCGCACCCCGGGCGGGAAGGCTCCGAGCAGCGCGGGCTGAGCACCGCGGCCGTCGCTCAGCCGGGCAGCCCCGTCACCGCGCTGTCGAGCCGCCGGTGCAGTTCGGCGACCAGCAGCTCGCGCGCACCGGTGAGCACGGGCGCCGGACCCGCGGCCGTGGCGACCACGGGCGTGCGCCAGCGCGAGAGGCGCGCCACCTGCGCCGCCACCCGCTCGGCGAGCGCGGCGCCGCCGGCGAGCCCGGTCGGTCCCCCGAGCACCACGAGCTGCGGATCGAGGATCGCCACGAGCGGGATCACGCTCAGCGCGATCCGCGGTGCCAGTTCGTCGAGGGCGCCCGCGTCGTCGGGCAGCCGGGCGAGCAGTTCCGAGAGGCGCTTGCCGCGCGCACCGTGCCGCCGCAGGATCCGCGTGACCGCCGGTCCGCCGATCAGCTCGGTGAGGTCCCGCGCATCCGGGGCGAGGTCGATCGCCGCGCGCGGCACCGAGAGGGAGCCGATCTCCCCGGCGCTGCCGGTCGCGCCGCGGTGCAGCCGGCCGTCGAGATCGAGCGCGACGCCCAGGCCGCTCCCCATCCAGAGCAGGGCGACGCTCTCGCTTCCCGCCGCGGCTCCCACCGCCCGCTCGGCCACGGCCGCGAGGTTCACGTCGTTGTCGATCGTCACGTCCAGCTCGAGGGCCGCCTCGATCGCGCGTCGCGCGCCGTGCTCCGGCCAGCCGGGCAGGGTCTCCGAGAAGGCGAGCGTGTCGCCCGAGTCGCTGACCGCGGCCTGCACGCCGATCGCCACGAGCTGCACGCTCCCGCGCTCCACTCCGGCGGCGGTGACGGCGGTGTCGATCGCCTGGCGCACATCGCCCTCCGGCGTGCGCGAGTGCGGCAGCACGGGGATCTCCACGATCGGGTGCTCCGTGCGGGTGGCGTCGACGACGGTCGCCGACATGACGGTCTCCCGGATATCGATCGCGACGGCGCGGAGCCGATCGTTCCGCACGGCGTAGACGGCGGCGTTGGGCCCGCGCCCGCCGGACGCCTCGCCGACCACGTGGATGAGCCCCGCCTCCTCGAGCCGGGAGACCATGAGAGCGGCGGTCGGCTTGGAGAGGCCCGAGAGCTCGCCCAGCCGATTGCGGGTGAGCGGTCCGTGCTCGAGCAGGAGGGCGAGCGCGAGGCGGTCGTTGCGCGTTCTGAGCCAGCCGGGCGTGCCGGGTTGGGTCGTTGTCACTCGCGTCTCCTCCGCGAGGAATCTATCAGTAAAGAATCTTTATGAAAAGGTCCAGGCGCGCCCGGTCAGCACGAGCGCGACGACGTCGACGAGGGCCGCGAGGATGATCAGCCGAAAGTTCCACCGCGTCGCCCGGCCCGACAGCGCGACCCCCGCGACCCCGACCGCACCGCTCAGTGCCGTGGCCACCGCGGTGGCGGCGATCGCGGAGGGCGCAGCCCCACCGCTCGCCTCCCCGAGCAGCAGCACGCCCGCGGCGAGCGCGAGGGCCGCGGCGGCGACGATGGCGGTGGGTCGGCGGCCGAGCCGGTGCGGGAGTCCACGCACGCCGGTGCGGCGGTCGTCGTCCAGATCGGGGAGGACGTTCGCGAAGTGCGCGGCGGCGCCGAGCAGGGCACCGGCGGCGAGGGGCCACCAGGCGGTCATCCGCACCGGATCGGCCGAGACGGCGACGAGCAGGGGGAGCAGCCCGAAGCTCAGGAGGTACGGGGCGACCGAGAACGGTGTGGCCTTGAGCCCCAGGTTGTAGGCCCAGGCGCTCGCCAGGAACACAGCGTGGATTCCGAGGGCGGCGGGGCCGAGCGCCGCGGTCAGCAGCAGCGCGAGCGCGAGGGTCGCGAACGCGGCGGTCCGCACCGGTGCCACGCCCACGTCCCCGCGGGCGACGGGTTTGTCCCGGCGCCCCACCGCGCGGTCGCGACCCGCGTCGATCCAGTCGTTGCAGAGGCCGACGGAGGCCTGCCCGGCCAGCATCGCGAGCGCGAGAAGGGCGACGCGCCACGGCGACAGCGCGGCGCCCACGCCGAGGAGCGCGGTCACCGCGGTCACCGCGAGGGTGGGGCCGGGGTGCGTCGAGAGGGCGGTCGCGGTCGCGGTCGCTCGGGAGGGCATGCCGTCATCGTAGCCGCGGCTCTCGCCGCGACCGTGGGCCGACCGGTAGATTGGTGCCGTGACCGTGGCGACGAACGACCGTGCCCTGGCCGGGATCCTCCCCGGGCGATGGCGCGTCGCCGCGAGCAACTTCCCGATGTGGGTGGACGGCACCCGCTTCTCGCCGGTCTTCAGCTATGAACTGCTGTCGAGCGACCCCCTCGTGCTCGCCGACGACGTGTCGTACCTCACCGCGGAGGGAGTGGAGAAGCACATCCTCGGCGTCGACACCTTCGTCGAACTGGACTTCATCTGGCGGGGTCGCGGCTGGCAGCGCTTCGTGTCGAGCCGCTGGCGCATCGGCGGGTTCAACCACGACCAGACCATCGCCTGCCTTCATTTCAGCCGCTCCCGGGTGAGCCCGGCCGGCATCGACCTCGTGGTGCGCGAGGGAGTGGAACCGCCCGAGTTGCGCCGCACCGTCGCGCACGACGCCGCCCTGTACGGCCTGGGCCCCGAAGAATTCGCGTCCCTCGCATGGCTCGACCAACACGCCCCCCGACCGCCCGCCTGACGGCGGCCGGCCATCACCCCCGGGCGCGCGCCCTCGCGTCGGCCGTGCTTCTCGGAACCCTGCTCGCGGGCTGCACCCTGCCCGCACCCCTCCCGGGGCAGGGGAGCCCCGGCCCGGGTCCCTCGCCGAGCTCGGGCCCGCATCCCGCGCCGAGTCCCACCCCGACCGTCGATCCGATCGTCGCGGCGGCGCAGGCGCGTCTCGCCGCGATGACGGTGCGCGAGCGGGTCGCGAGCCTGTTCATGTTCCATCTGCGCGGCGCCTCCGCCGCCGCGCTGCGGGCGTTCGCGACGCAGACCGGCGCGGGCGGGCTCATCCTCATGGGTGACAACATCCCCGATCCGGTCACTCGGCTTGCCGCCGAGGTCCGTGGAGTCAGCCCCGATGCGGCCCTTCCCCTCCTGACCGCCGTCGACCAGGAGGGCGGTAGCGTCCGACGCATCCCCGGCGATGACGGCGCGGCCGGCCACGCCCTCGCGGCGCTGCCCGTGGCCGCGACCCGATCCGCCTTCGCGGCCCGCGGGGCACTCGTCGCCTCGATGGGCATCGCCATCAACTTCGGGGTGATCGCCGACGTGACGGATGACCCCCGCTCCTTCATCTTCCCCCGCACGCTCGGCTCCACTCCCGCCCAGGCCGCCGCGCGGGTCACCGCCGCCGTGGACGGCGAGGGCACCCGCGTGCTCACCACGCTCAAGCACTTCCCGGGACACGGCGCCTTCGAGGCCGACTCGCACTCGACGATCCCGCGCTCGAACCGCAGCCTCGCGGTGTGGCGCACCCACGATGCCGTCCCGTTCGAGGCGGGGATCGCGGCGGGCGCGCCGATCGTCATGTTCGGCCACCTGCGCTACGACGCGGTCGACCCGCTTCCCGCCACGCTGTCCCCGCGCTGGCATCGAATCCTGCGCGACGAGCTCGGTTTCCACGGCATCACGATCACCGACGACATGATCATGCTCCAGCACTCGGGCGACCCGCGCTATCGGGACCCGGGGCGCAACGCCGTCGCCGCGCTCGCCGCGGGCAACACCATGCTCCTCTACGTGCTCCAGCCCGACTCCGCGGCCGCGGGGGACGACCCCGCCCGGCTCGTCGACGCGGTCGTCGCCGCGGTCGCCGACGGCAGTCTCCCGCAGTCCACGGTCGACGCGGACGCGCTGCTCCTCCTGGAGGCGCGCCTGCGACTGGCCACCGCCCGCGGCTGACGCCGATCAGGCCTCGTCGAGCGCGCCGAGAACCTCTTCGCGCACCCGCCGCATGTCTTCGAGCAGCGATCCGATGAGCATCCACTGGGTGGGGTGCGGGCGCAGCACCTCGAGCGGGGCTGTGAGCGCGGGTGGCTCCGGCGGGCCGGTGGGAAGGGCGGCGTCGCCGTCGCCCGCGACGATCCGCAGGTCGTGCGCGGCACGGCGCATCTCGCGGGCGATGTCGTGCACGGTCGGGTCGTCCACGACCTCGGCGTCCCAGTTGTCGTGCACGGTGCGCGACATGCCCACGATCCGGGTGACGAGGATCGAGAGGCGGGCGAAGAGCTCGGTATCGCGTTCCAGGATGCGCCGGTGGCGACCGCGCCGCGCGTTGAGGGTGAGGCTCTCGGCGCCCGCCGAGATCGCCGACTGGGCGGTGTCGCGCAGGGGGCGGAGTTCGCGCGCGCGGGCGAGCAGGGCATCCAGTTGCTCGCCGGTCTGCTCGGTCGTGAGGGCGTCGGCGACCGCCTCGAGCGCGGCCGCGCAGTCGTGCACGAGTCGCTGGACGGCGAGGTGGGCGGGGGCGAGCGCGACCGGCGGGGCGATGGCCGCGTTGACGACGAGGGCGACAAGCGCCCCGAGCACGGTCTCGATGATGCGGTCGACCGCGTAGCCGGGCGTCTGCGCGCCGATGGCGAGCACGAGCATGGCGCTGATCGGGATCTGGTTCGCCGAGCCGGGGGAGAGGCGGAACGCCCACGCGACCAGGAGCGCGACGACGATGACGCCCAGCACGATCACGCTCGAGCGCCCGAAGAGCGCGCCGATGCCGTAGGCGAGCGCGACGCCCGCGATGACACCGAGACTGCGCTCGACCCCGCGCGCGAACGACTGCGACACGCTCGGTTGCACGACCAGGAGCGCGGCGATCGCGGCGAAGATCGGAAGCGGCTGGTGCAGCAGGGCGACGCTCAGCAGCCAGGCAGCGATGGCGGCGATCGAGGTCTTGATGACCTGGATGATCGGCGGTCGTGTCGCGAGCCGCAGGCTCCCGGTGATCTTCACCCGTCAAGGCTAGCCGGGAGCCGGGAGCCGGGAGCCGGGAGCCGGGAGCCGACAGGGGTGTTACGGAGTCGAGCCCGGGGCGTCGTAGGCCAGGGTCGGAAGCTGTGTACCGTCGAGCTGCGAGGCCGAGTACGGCCCGGACGCTCCGCGGGGGGTCGCGGGAGCGGGATCAGCGACGGCGGTCGGCGACTGGGTAAGCGCGCCACCGACCAACAGGGCACTCGCCAGGATCGCGACCGCGCCGGCACCGCTGAGCCACCCGGCGAGGGCGTTCAGGCGGGAGGTGCGGCGCAGGATCACGAGGTACACGCCCGCGATCATCAGCGCGATGATCGAGGCGGCGAGGAGCAGTGCCAGGGGGAGGGTGCCGAGCGCAGGCGTAACGGGGGTGAGCAGGCGCGCGGCGGTGTTCATTGCTGGGCGTTCCTTTCGGGTGAGGAACCGGCCGTGTCGGGTACGCGGTCGTGTGGGGGGATGCGGTGTCCGCCCTTAGGGGGACACCCAACCAGCACTGCACAAGCTACCAGCGAGATTCTCGCGTCGTCAATCACTTTTCGGGGCGAGCCGCGAAAGTCATTGCGGATGGCAATGAGAGCGCTCTCAGCGCGCTGCCGCCGTGCATATCGTCGAGCAGCGGCGTCAGGGCCGATGCTTTGCCCCGACTCGCGCCGAACACCCGCATGGTGGCGCGCTGAGCCGCGAAATACCACCCCTTTCGCCGGAAGTTCGGCATCATCGACAATCAACAGGTAACGCTCAGCGTCGCCCGAGAAAGCGAGAACCATGACCGCCCTGACACCCCCGGGTCCGGCGGCCCCTGAGAAGCATGCCCCGCGTGTGCTCACGCGGCTGGCCGACACCCTCGGCATGCAGTTGCTCGCCTGGCGCACCACGGTCGCCGAACCCACCGACGCCGGGTTCCTGCAGGGCTACGAACTGGAGTTCCGGGGCCGGGCGGGCGAGCGCATCCGCCAGACGGTCTTCGTCGAGACCAGCCCGAGCACGCCCATCCGTGCCGGCGTCCTCGTGCTCGATGACGAGCCGGACGCGACGGTCGCGGTCTGGACCTACCCGCACGACCCCCAGCTTCCCGCGCTCGCCGAACTGCTCGACGCCGAGCGGGTGGTGGGCGTGCTCGCCCGGCTCGGTGTGGATGCGCAGCCCATGGCGTCCACCGTCGTCGCCTACCGCCCCGGCAAGCGTGCGGTCGTGCGTCTCGATACCCCGCAGGGCAGGCTCTACGTCAAGATCGTGGAGGACGGCAAGGCGCCGTCGATCGCGGAGCGGCACGCGCTCTTCCGGGCGAGCGCGGTGCCGGTGCCCCGCGTGCTCGGCTGGTCGCGCGACGGCCTCGTCGCGCTGTCGGAGCTCCCGGGTGTCGAAGCGCAGGCGGCGCTCGCGCGCATCGGCGACCCGGAGCGATTCCTCGATCAGGTGGAGTTCCTGACGACGCTGATCGCGGGCATCCCCGCCATCAACACCGCACGCCCCTCCCTCCTCGATCGTGTCGACTGGTACGTCGATCGTCTTCGGGAGCGTCTGCCCGAGCGGGCGGACGCCGTCGCGCGAGTCGGCGACCAGATCATGCGTCTGCGGCGGCGGGGCCGGGAGTACGCGCCCGATCCGGTGACCATCCACGGCGACCTCCACCTGGGCCAGCTCTTCGTGGACCGGACGGACCCCGCGCAGATCACCGGCGTGCTCGACATCGATACGGCCGGCTCCGGCGATCCCGCCGACGACGCGGCCGCCCTCTACGCGCACCTCGTCACGCTGGGCGTCACCTCCGAGCAGGCGGACGCCGCCTACGCGGCCGCCTGCTTCGACCTCGCGGCCCGCTGGCTCGCCCGCTGGCCGCGGCACCGGAACGCGGGCTTCAACGCGCGGGCCCGGGCCATCGCCGCCACGCACCTGCTCGGCCACGCGCTCCGCCCCGCGACCGGCGACGACGACGCGATCGCGCCCCGGCTGCTGGCCTGGGCGGAGAGGCTCGTCGCCGTCGGCTGATCGCCCAACGGAGGGCAGTGCCGCGCGGCGGGCCGACCACCCCGCCGCGCGGCCCGGTGGCCCGCCGGCCCGCGCGAAGGGCGTAGCGTTCAGACATGACCCAGGGCCTCGCCGACATCCTCATTCCGATCGACCTCGACGGGGCGAGCCGCGGCCTCGGCGGCGTGCTGGGGGTACCGGAGGGCGATGGTCCGTGGCCCGCGATCGTCGTCGTGCACGAGGCCTTCGGAATCAACGAGGTGATGCGCCGCCAGGTGGAGCGGCTCGTGGCCGCCGGCTACGTCGTTCTGATGCCCGACCTCTTCACCGAGGGCGGCGCGCGCAAATGCCTCACCGCCACGTTCCGGGCTCTCACGAGCGGGACGGGTCGGGCGTACCAGGACATCGAGGCCGCGCGGCGATATCTTCTCGCCCGTGAGGACGTCACCGGCGCGGTCGGCGTGATCGGCTTCTGCATGGGCGGCGGCTTCGCCCTCATGACCGCCTCGCGCGGTTTCGACGCGGCCTCCGTCAACTACGGGATGCTGCCGAAGGACCTCGACGCCGCTCTCGCCGGCGCCTGCCCGATCATCGGCAGCTACGGCGCCGCCGACCGGACCCTGAAGGGGGCGGCCGCGCAACTGGACGCCGCGCTCGACCGGCTCGGCGTCGAGCACGAGGTCACCGAGTACCCGGGAGCGGGCCACGCCTTCCTCAACGATGCGCCGAGCGGTCCCGTGCTCCTGCGCCCGCTCCTGCGCGTCACCGGGATGGGCCCGCGCCCGGAGCAGGCCTCCGAGGCGTGGACACGCATCGAGGCCTTCTTCGCGACGCACCTCCGCGAGGGGGCCGACCGGGCCTGAGTCAGCCCTGCGCCTCCGCGGCGAAGGCGAGCTCGATCGCGTCGGCGGCGCGCACGAGGCTGAGGTGCGAGAAGGCCTGCGGGGTGTTGCCGGCCTGCCGGGAGTCGCCCACGTCGTACTCCTCGCTCAGCAGTCCCAGGTCGTTCGCGAAGCCGACGAGCCGGTCCATGAGCGCGACCGCCTCCGGCAGCCGCCCCGAGCGCGCGTACTGCTCGGCCAGCCAGAACGAGCAGGCCAGGAACGGATGCTCGCCGCCCGGCAGCCCGTCCACCCCGGTCTCGGTGCGGTAGCGCAGCACCAGGCCGTCGCGCAGGAGGGTGCGCTCGATGTGCGCGACGGTGCCGAGCATCCGCGGATCGGTCGGCTCGATGAAGCCGATCTGGGTGAGTTGCAGGAGCGAGGCATCGACGGTGCCGCTGCCGTAGAACTGGGTGTATGTGCCGAGGTGGTCGTCCCAGCCCTTCGTCTCGATCTCGGTGCGCAGGGCATCCCGGTGCTTCTCCCAGCGCTCCACCGGGCCGTCGAGCCCGAACTCGCGCACGCCTGTGATCGCGCAGTCGAAGGCGGCCCAGAGCATCGCGCGGGAGTGCGTGAAGTGCCGCGCAGGACCGCGGATCTCCCAGATGCCGTTGTCGGCGCGGGTCCAGTTGTCTTCGACGAACTGCATGAGGGAGCGCTGCAGCGACCAGGAGAGGTCCGTCTCGGCGATGCCCGCCGCGCGCGCGTGGTGCAGCGCCAGCATCACCTCGCCGAAGATGTCGCCCTGGTACTGGGTGAACGCGCCGTTGCCGACGCGCACCGGCGCGGAGTCCTGGTAGCCCGGGAGCGACTCGACGACCCACTCGGTGAGCCGGCGCTCGCCCGCGATTCCGTACATGATCTGCACGTCCTCCGGGTCGCCGGCGATCGCCCGGAGCAGCCACTGGCGCCAGTCCTCCGCCTCGGCGACGAAGCCGTGGCTCGTGAGCGCGCCGAGGGTGAGCGAGGCGTCGCGCAACCAGACGTAGCGGTAGTCCCAGTTGCGGCTGCCGCCGAACTCCTCGGGCAGGCTCGTGGTCGCCGCGGCGACGATGCCGCCGGTGTCCTCGTGACTGAGGGCGCGCAGCACGAGCAGCGAGCGGTGCACCTCGGCCCGGTAGTGCTCGGGAGCGGCGCAGCTCGCGGCCCAGTCGCGCCACCAGTCGCGCGTGACCCGGAGCTGGTGGTCGACGTCGAGCGGCCCCGGTGCCGCCTGATGCGAGGGGTACCAGGTGAGGCTGCAGTCGACGGTCTCCCCGGGCGTCACGCTGAACTCCGCCACGTGGCGATGGTCGGCCGCGACGAGCCGCGGCCCGCGCAGCACGACCGCATCGGGACCGGCGACCGCGATGAGCGCGTTCCCGCCGTCCGCGGGCGACTGCCGCACCCAGGGCAGGGCAGCGCCGTAGTCGAAGCGGATGCGCACCTCCTCGGTCATCGTCACGGTTCCCTCCACCCCGCGCACGCGTCGCACGAGGTCGGCCCGACGCTCGCCGTGGGGCATGAAGTCGATCACGTCCACCCGGCCGGTCGTGGTGACCCAGTGGGTCACGAGCACGAAGGTGTCCTCCTGATACTCCCGCGTCACCTCGACGACCTCGTCGGCGGGCGCCACGAGCCAGCGGCCGTGATTCTCGTCGCCGAGGAGGGCACCGAACAGCGACGGGGAGTCGAAGCGGGGGAGGCACATCCAGTCGATGGAGCCGTCCTTGCCCACGAGCGCCGCGGTGTGACAGTCGCCGATCAGGCCGTAGTCCTCGATTTTCAGAGCCATTCCGTCATCCTGACAGTTAGTTTGGAGACATGACCTCTCCCCGCCGCACTCTCGTGATACTCGGAGCGAGCGGCGACCTCACCGCCCGACTCCTGCTCCCCGGCCTCGCCCAGCTCCTCGACTCGCGGCCCGATCTCGAGGTCGACCTCATCGGGGTCGGCTCGGAGCCGATGACGGCGAGCGCCTGGCACAAGCGGGTCACCGCATCCTTCACCGCGGGTGGGATCGACGTGCGCAAACAGGCCGGCGTCATCTCGGCGAGCCGCTACTTCGACGCCGATGCGACCTCGGCCGCCGATCTCGCCATGATCCTCGAGGCCTGCCCGGGAATCCCCGCGCTGTACTTCGCGCTGCCTCCCGCGGTCACCGAGCGGGTGTGCGAGACCCTCGCGACGATGAGGCTCCCGCGTGGAATAGTGCTCGCACTCGAGAAGCCGTTCGGCACCGATCTGCGCAGCGCGCAGGCGCTCAACCGGCTGCTGGCCGGCTTCCTGCCCGAGCGGCAGATCCATCGCGTCGACCACTTCCTCGCCAAGTCCACCGTGCTCAACATCCTGGGACTCCGCTTCGCCAACCGTGTCTTCGAGCAGAGCTGGAACGCCACCAACATCGAGCGGGTCGAGATCGGCTACGACGAGAGCCTCGGCCTCGAATCGCGCGCGGGGTACTACGACCACGCGGGGGCGCTGACCGACATGATCCAGAGCCACCTCCTGCAGGTGCTCGCGGTCGTCGCGATGGAGCCGCCGTCGACGCTCGACTCGGATGACCTCCGCGGGGCGATGGCGCAGGCCCTCCGTGCCACCCGCCTGTGGGAGAACTCGCCGCAGGCGGCCACCCGGCGGGCGCGATACACGGCGGGTGAGATCGACGGCAAGCGGCTCCCGGCCTACGTGAAGGAGCCCGGTGTCGACCCGTCCCGCGGCACCGAGACGCTCGCCGAGATCGCGCTCGCCGTGAACAACTGGCGCTGGGCGGGCGTGCCGTTCATCCTTCGCTCGGGCAAGGCGCTCGCCGACGACGACAAGGCCATCGTCATCACCTTCAAGCCCGTGCCGCACCTCCCGACCGGGCTCACCGGAACGACGGGCGCGACCCAGCTCCGCATCGCCCTCGATCCTCACCTCATGCACCTCGACCTCAACGTGAACGGCGAGGGCGATCCCTTCGCGCTCGACCGGGTCACCCTCAGCGCCACGATGCAGGACTCGGCCCTCGGCGCCTACGGCGAGGTGCTGGAGGGGATCCTCACCGGCGACCCGACGCTCTCCGTGCGCGGCGACGTCGCCGAGGAGTGCTGGCGCATCGTCGGCCCCGTCCTCGCCGCCTGGCGTAAGGACGCGGTTCCGCTCGACAACTATCGCGCGGGCTCGGCGGGACCCCGGTCGTGGAAGCAGCTGCCGACGGCCTGACCGCTCAGAGCTCCGCGAAGCTGCGGCGGATCTCCGTCGTCAGCCCGGGGAGGAGTCCCGCGGCCCCCGCGAACTCCTCCCAGCGCGCGACGGCGGCCTCCACCTCGCGCAGCGCGGCGGCCGCGCCCGGCACCTCGAAGCGGTCGGCGACCCGCATCAGCTCGGCGCGGCCGATGTCGCGGAACCTCCCGTCCACCGCCATGAGGTGCTGGTACGTCCACTCCCCAGAAGGGTTGTACGCGAAGGTGAGGTCGTAGGCGGGCGACAGCTCCCAGCTCGCCCCCGGCCCATCGAGCAGGAAGGAGTGGTTCTTGCTGTGGTCGTCGCAGTTGCGGGCGAGCACGTTGAACGCCATCCTTCGGAACGCCTCGGCACGGTCCCGGGGCCCGAGTCCCAGCTCGGCCATCGCCTGGAACAACTGGGCGTAGTCGTTCGCACCGCGCCGGCGGAAGTCGATCTCGGCCAGGTCGCAGAGGGTGAGGGTGTGGATGCGCCGGCCGTCGTCGCCCCGGTCGAAGCGGCGGGTCAGGAAGTGCGCGCGGCCGTTCTCCTCGAGAAGGCGGCACTCGGTCATCCGGATTCCCGCCGCGACGGCCATCAGGTGGTAGGCGTACTCGATCCGCCCATAGGCCTGCCCCATGCCGAGTTCGCGATCGGGGCCTACGCCGTCGAGCTTGACGAGCCAGTACTCGAAGCCCTCGTCGGCCGGCAGCTGCCCGGAGCGGATCTCGCCCGTCGCCCGGTTCCACGCGATGACGGCCTTCGCCCGCGCTCCACCCGCGGAGGTGCCGACGCGGATGAGGCTCTGCAGGGCCTCCTCGGTGTCGCCATCCGAGGCGAATCGTCCGCCGAGCAGCGCCCGCGCGCCCTGCACGAGGTCGCCCAGCTCGACCGCGCTCGGCACGCGATGCCGCGGCCCGCGACTGGGGCGGAATTCGAGCGCGCCCATCGCGCGCCCCGCCATGTACGCGAGCCGGTCGAGCGGCGTGATGTCGGCCCGCCGAACGCCCTGGCCGGCGAGCCAGGCATCGATGAGCGCGTTGCCGAAGTCGTCGGGCAGCGAGTCGGCGAGGAGCGCTGGAAGACGGTGGAAGGTGGCCTCGGGCAGGGCCGGGAAGACCCAGCGGCCGCGGCGCGCGGGCATGGTCAGCGGGGCGAGCTCGATTCCGCGCGCGATCCAGTCGGGGTAGTACTCGAAGACGTAGAAGCCGAGCCCCGGGTCCGGGGCGACGACGCCCACGCGGTGCCCCCAGGCGCTGACCTCGACCGCGTCGACCGGCTGGTAACTCATGCGCTGCCGCCGCGCTCCCGGTAGACCCGCTGCCGCGGTGTGCGCCGCTCGCGCATGAGGTCGAGCGGGCTGACCGTCACGGCGGGCGCGAGCGCGTCGAGCCAGTCCTCGCGACCCAGCGCCCGGGCCACGCGGATGACCGTCCGCAGCGTGGAGCCCTCGCCCCGTTCGAGGTGGCGCAGCGCCCCCAGGCTCACCGCCGCATCCCGCGCCAGGCCGGCCTGATCGCGACCGTCGGCCAGCCGCATCGAGCGGAACTCCGCACCGACCCGCTGCTCCCACTCCTCGGTGGTGAAATGCTGCTCTCTAATACGCACACTTATAGTTTTAGCACGTCAAAGTGCCAATAAAAAGCATAAAAGTGACTATTGCATCACTGCAATTCAGCCACCGATGCCATTCGGGTAGTGCGGCAGCAGGCCGACGTCGGCGAGGAGCTCCGAGAGCCCGGCGCCATCGGAGGCGTACAGCCAGGGCACGTCGGTCATCGCCGCCCGCTCGCCGTTCTCGCTGCGACCGCCCGCGAACACCGCCTCGCCCGGCGAGAGCTGCCGGATACAGACCGCCGCGACGTTGGCGGGGTGCTCGGTCGCGAAGTGGCCGTACAGCTCCTCGTCGTGCTGGCCGTCGTCGCCCACGAGGATCCAACGCATCTCCGGGAATTCCGCCGCGAGCCGCTCGAGCGAGGCGCGCTTGTGCTCCCGGCCGCTGCGGAACAGGCGATCGTGGGTCGGCCCCCAGTCCGTCAGCAGCAGCGGACCCGCGGGATACAGGTTGCGCGAGAGGAAGCGGGTGAGGGTCGGGGCGACGTTCCAGGCGCCGGTGGAGAGGTACAGCACGGGGGCGTCACGGTGGGCGCGGGCCAGACGCTCGTACAGCACGGCCATTCCGGGAACGGGCCGCCGGGCGTGCTCGTCGAGCACGAAGGTGTTCCAGGCGGCGAGGAAGGGGCGGGGGAGCGCGGTGACCATGACGGTGTCGTCGATGTCCGAGATGAGGCCGATCCGCACCGCGGGGTCGACGATGTGGACGGGCGCGTCGACCGCGGCCGAGTCGTCGGTGCGCAGCGAGATGGTGTTCCAGCCGACCGGCAGCTTCACCTCGATCCGCGTGTCGACCACGCCGCCGCGGTCGGCCTTGACTCGGAACTCCTGGCCGCCCGCCTGAATCGTGACCTGCACGGCGCCCGCGGGAACGCTCGTGAAACTGCGCCAGCCGCGGATGTTCCGCGCGCGCGTCTGCGGCGCCTCGCCCTTCTTCGGCGGCTTCGCCAGCAGCACCCGGCCGAGCACGCGGACCCAGCCCGTGCCGCCGTACCCGGCGTAGGGGATGACCGCCGGCAGCAGACCGCGCCGACGCGCCCGCACCTCCCGGAAGTGGTGGAACGCGTCCTCCATCCGCGCGGCGCGATGCAGGATCAGCTCGCCGTTCGCGGCGGCACTGCCGGGTCGGGGAGCCATGACTCCATCCTGACACGTCACTCCGCGCCGACGGGGCTCCGGGGCTCGATCAGCACGCGATCCGCGACCTCCGCGGCACCGGCGACGAGCTGGTCGAGCAGCTCCTCGGTGCCCTCCTCGACCGGATCCAGCCAGGTCTCGACGAGGTCGGCGTCGAGGAACACCGGCATGCGCTCGTGGAGTTCGGCGAGACCGCCGGTGGAGGGGCAGGTGAGGATGGTCGCCGACAGCAGCCACCGCTCGGGCGAGCCCTCCGGCGCCTCCGTGTTCTTCCACCACTCGTAGAGCCCGGCGAACAGGAGCAGTTCGTGTCCGGGCGCGTGGATGAACTGCGCGACTGTGCCGTCCGCCCGCGTCTCCCACTCGTAGTACCCGCTCGCCGGGATGACCGCCCGCCGGTGTGCGAAGGCCTTCTCGAAGCTGGGCTTCTGCTGCACGGTCTCAACCCGGGCATTGAACAACGGCGCGCTCTGGGTGGGGCTCGCCGCCCATCCGGGAACGAGCCCCCAGCGGGCGGACTCGAGTCGGCGGACGGGTTCGGGAAACTCCTCACCCCGGGGGAGCGAATCGATCACGACTGCAATACGCTGGGTCGGAGCAATATTCGAGGAAGGCTCCGGTAGGCGGTCGCCCTCGATATCGACGTCGAAGAGGGTGACGAGATCGGTGGTCTTCCGGTCGAGAGCAAAGCGTCCGCACATGCCCCAATCCTGTCAATCTTCAAAGACGTGAGAAAGTCGCGTGGTTTTTGCCGCCCCCGCTTCGGGGGCGCGCTAGTATTTCGCTCACAGACACGAAGGAGACCCAGTGCCGATCACAGACCTCATCGAGAGCCAGCTCGGGGCGTCCGCGCAATTGCGCAATGAGCCCGTTCAGGCCCGGTCGACCGCGCGCCTGACCGCACTGCTGGATGCGGCCGCGGCCGCCGTCGACGAGCTCGGTTACGAGCGTCTCACGACCGCCATGGTCGCCGAGCGTGCGGGTGCCTCCATCGGCACCGTCTACCGCTACTTCCCCGACCGCATCGCGGTGCTCCAGGCGCTCGCCTCCCGCAATCTGGAGCGCGTGCTCACCTCGGTGCACGAGGCGATCAGCGACCCCGCCGCGACGACGTGGCTCGCCGCCGTGGACGGCGCGTTCGCCGCGTTCGTGGAGGCCTTCCGCTCCGAGCCCGGCTTCGCCTCGCTCCGCAGCGGTGACGTCATCGACCTTCGTCCCGCCCCGCTGCCGACCACCTTCAACAGCCGGGTCTCCGACGCGATCCTCACCATGCTCTCGGAGCGGTTCGGAATCGAGAAGTCGGCCGACCACCTCTTCGCGCTCGAGAACGCGATCGAGGTCTCCGACGCGCTCATCGCGCGGGCCTTCGCCCGTGACGCGGCCGGCGACGCGGCGTTCCTCGCGAGCGCCCGCTCGATCGTGCGCGACATCCTCGAGAAGGCCTTCGGCCCGGCATAGCCGGGTCACCGCGCGGGCGACCGCGCGGCGCGTCATCGCCGACGGTCGCGATGATGACGGAAAATTTCATTCCCCGCGGGAATGTCATCGGCTCCGAATAGTGTTGGAATGGTCGATGGCTGGCGTCGATTCGTGCCCCCGCGAGGAATGAGCCGCAACACATGATCGAGTTCCGCTCGGTGACGAAGCAGTATGCCGATGGCACTCGTGCCGTCAGCGAGTTCAGCGCCGTCATCCCGAGTCGCAAGACGACCGTGTTCGTGGGCTCGTCCGGCTGCGGCAAGACGACACTGCTGCGGATGATCAACCGCATGGTCGACCCCACCGAGGGCGTCATCGAGATCGACGGTCATGACATCGCGGCCACCGAGCCGGTCGCCCTGCGTCGCAGCATCGGCTACGTGATGCAGAACTCCGGACTCCTCCCGCACCGCCGCGTCATCGACAACATCGCCACCGTCCTCCTCCTCACGAGGGTGCCGAAGGCCGAGGCGCACGCGCGCGCCCTCGAACTGCTCGACACGGTGGGTCTCGATCGCGCGCTCGCAAACCGTTATCCGGGTGAGCTCTCCGGCGGGCAGCAGCAGCGCGTGGGCGTCGCCCGCGGGCTCGCCGCCAATCCGAACATCCTCCTGATGGACGAACCCTTCGGGGCGGTCGATCCCATCGTGCGCACCGATCTGCAGGCCGAGACCATCCGTCTCCAGCGGGAGCTCGACAAGACCATCGTCTTCGTCACGCACGACATCGACGAGGCGTTTCTGCTCGGCGACCAGGTGATCATCCTCGAGAAGGGCGCGACGATCGCGCAGCAGGGGTCGCCGGAGGAGATCCTCGCCAACCCAGCCAGTGACTTCGTGGCGAGCTTCATCGGGGCCGATCGCGGCAAGCGGCGCCTCACCGTCAGCGCCGATGTCCCGGCCCGCGGCGACGACGTCCTGCTGATCGACGCCGGCGGATACGCCGCGGGCGTGATCTCCGCGCCCGGGGGCAAGCTCGCCTCGGGCAGCGCGAGCCCCAAGTCGCGCAGCGTGTCCAACAAGACCTCCCAGGCGGGCGACGCCTGATGGACTGGGTATGGAGAAGCCTCCCCATGATCTGGGGGCTCGTCGTCGATCACGTCGCGGTGAGCGTTCCCCCGATCATCCTGGGATTCATCCTCTCCATACCGCTCGGCTACTGGGCATCCCGGTCGCGCGTCGCGCGGGCGATCCTGCTCGGCCTCGGCAGCGTGCTCTACACGATCCCCGCGCTCGTGCTGATCGTCGTGCTGCCGGTCGCACTCGGCACCGCCATCCTCGACCCGCAGAACCTCCTGCGGGCGCTGACCGTCTACGCGATCGCCATCATGGTGCGCTCCTCCACCGACGCGTTCAGCTCGGTGAGTGACGACGTGCGGGAGTCCGCCCGCGCGATCGGCTACTCCGGCGTTCAGCGCTTCTTCGCGGTCGAGCTGCCCCTCGCGGGCCCGGTGCTGCTCGCCGGCGTGCGCGTGGTGTCGGTGAGCACGGTGAGCCTCGCCACCGTGGGCGCGGTCATCGGCATCAGCACGCTCGGGCAGCTGTTCACGAACGGCTTCCAGCTCGACTTCCAGATCGAGATCGTGACCGGGATCGTGGCCGTGCTCATCGTCGCCGCGGTCTTCGACGTCATCATCACCACGGTCGGGCGGCTTCTCATGCCCTGGAACCGGCGCCCCGCCCGCACGCGGGCGTCCCGCCGACCCGCGGGGGTGACCGCGTGAATCTGTTCGGAGCGGGCTTCGCGTGGATCCTCGCCCCGAGGCACTGGGTGACGACCGCCGAGGGCTCGGGCATCGGCGACGCGCTCGTGCACCACCTCTTCCTCACGGCCGTGAGCGTGCTGATCACGGTCGTCATCGCCGGACCGCTCGGGCTGTACATCGGCCACACCGGCCGTTTCCGCCGGGTGGCGATCGGTGCCAGCAACGCGGCTCGCGCGCTCCCCACCCTCGGGCTCCTCTCCGCGCTCATCCTCCTGCTCGGCATCGGTGACGTGCCCCCGGTCGTCGTCCTCGTGGTGCTCGGCATCCCGCCCCTCCTCGCGGGTGCCTACGCGGGGCTCGAATCCCTCGACCGGCAGACCATCGACGCCGCCCGCGCCGTGGGCATGACCGAGTTCCAGATACTGAGGAAGGTCGAGATCCCGCTCGCCGCCCCGCTCCTGCTGGGCGGCCTCAGGGCGGCCGCGCTTCAGATCGTCGCGACCGTGGCGCTCGCCTCTGTCTTCGGCCTGCAGAGCCTCGGAACCTTCATCATCGACGGCCTCGCGCAGGCCGACTACGTGAAGATGACGGCGGGGGCGATCCTCGTCGCCGCCCTCGCCCTGCTCCTCGACGGCGTGCTCGCCGTCGTCCAGAGACTCGTCGGTCCGCGAGGGGTGTCCCGCGGAACCGACCGACACCGCACCACAGCACGCGACGGGAAGAAGCCCGTCGCGCTCACGCAGGACGCCCACTAGGAAGGTAGACGCACAATGTTCGGATCAAGAAGAGGCATGATCGCGGTCGGCGCGATCGCAGCAGTCACCGCGGTGCTGCTCGCGGGGTGCTCGTCCAGCTCCTCGACCCTGAGCGGCAACTCGGGCACCAAGGCCAAGACGTCGATCGTCGTCGGTTCGGCCAACTTCAGCGAGAACGAGATCCTCGCCGACATCTACGGTCAGGCGCTCGCCGCCAACGGCTACCACGTGAGCTACAAGCTCAACATCGGCGCCCGGGCAGCCTACGTCCCCGCGCTCGAGAAGGGCGAGGTCAACCTCATCCCCGAGTACTCCGGCAGCATCCTCGCCTACCTGAGCAAGTCGGCGACGGCCAGCTCGTCGGCCGACGTGAAGGCGGCCCTCGACGCCGCCCTGCCGGCCAGCCTCAAGGCGCTCACCCCGTCGTCGGCGGCCGACAGCGACTCGCTCAACGTCACGCCCGCCTTCGCCGCCAAGAACGGACTCAGCTCGATCGCCGATCTGTCGAAGCTCTCGACGGTGAAGATCGCGGCCAACCCCGAGTTCCAGACCCGGCCCGACGGCATCAAGGGTCTGCAGAGCATCTACGGGCTGACCAACCTGAAGTTCACCGCGATCAGCGACGGCGGTGGCCCGGCCACCCTGAAGGCGCTGCTCGACGGCACGGTCGACGTGGCCGACATCTACAGCACGACGCCGTCGATCCTGGCGAACAAGCTCGTGACCCTCAGCGACCCGAAGAGCCTCTTCGCCTCGCAGGAGGTCGTGCCGATCGTGAGCAGCAGCAAGGTCGACGCCAAGCTGACGAGCGTGCTCAACAAGGTCTCCGCCGCCCTCACCACGCAGGACCTCCTCGCGCTCAACACCGAGGTCTCGGGCGACAGCAAGACCGCTCCCGCCGACGCCGCCAAGGCGTGGCTCGCGAAGGCGGCGCTCTTCTAGAGCCGGGTCAGCGATGTGCGGGACGAGGGGCGGATGCCGGGCATCCGCCCCTCGACTCATTCCCCGGGGTGCCGCATGTGCTTGTCTTCGCTGCGCTCGATGAGCTTCTTGACGAGATAGATCACGAGCAGGGCCGCGCCCACCACGGCGACGAACAGGTAGCCGGCGACGTGCAGCTGGCCGGACAGCTGCCGGTAGCCGCCCGCCGCGAAGGCGCCGACCGACACATACGCGAATGCCCACAGCACGCAGGCCGGCGCCGTCCACGCGATGAATCGTCCGTAGCGCATGGCGCTCGTGCCGACCACGAGCGGCACGAGCGAGTGGAACACGGGCAGAAAGCGCGAGATGAAGACCGCGACTCCGCCGCGCCGCTCGAGATAGGTCTCGGCGCGCACCCAGTTGCGTTCGCCGAGTCGCCGGCCCAGGCGCGAGGCACGGATGCGCGGGCCGAAGAATCGACCGAGTGAGAAGCCGATCGACTCCCCGCACAGCGCCCCCGCGATCACCGCGAGCGCGAGTGCCACGTACTGCACCGGACCGTCGACCCCCGTGGACGACACGAGCACGATCGTGTCGCCGGGCACCACGAGCCCCAGCAGCACCGAGGTTTCGAACACCATCGCGATGCCGGTGATGAGCACGCGCAGCACGGGATCGACCGACTGCACCGTCGACAAGAGTCCGTCCAGGATCTCGTTCACGGTACCGAGACTAGCTACAGCGGCTTACGGAGAGCATCGAGTCGGGCGCGCCAGGTGGATAACCGGCCGGGGAGCTCAGCGAGCGCGGGACCGTCCACCCACGCGGTCACGATCCTGATCCCGTGCAGGGCGCTCAGCGACCACAGCTCGGTGCCGGCGAGCTCGGCCGGCGTGACGGCCTCCGCGAAGGTCTCCACCCCGAGAGCGGCCGCGAGGGCGAGCACGCTGCGCGCGGTCACGCTGTCGACCCGTTCGAACTCGTCGAGCGGTCGGCACAGGATCTCGCCGCGCCACCAGAGCAGCGCGCTGTAGGCGCCCTCCACGACGAATCCCTCCGGGGTGAGGATGACCGCCTCCCCGGCCCCGGCCGGCTGCACCGCGGTGCGCAGCGCGAGCATCGCGGCGAGGTCGGGGCCCTTCCGGCGCGGGTGCGTGCGCGGGTCCTCGCCGCCCCACGAGGCGACGACGACGGAGCGGGACCGCTCGGGGGCGGAGCGCAGTCGGAGCACGAGCAGCCAGCCGCCCGCTGCGCGGTGCTGCAGCTCCACGCGGGGGAACCAGTCCCCGGTGCGCGGAATGACGGCGCGCGAGGCGTCCCAGAATCCGACGGGGTTCAGTGCCGCGAGCGCGAGGTGGGGCTCGACCGCGTCACCCGCCTCGCCGCCCGCCTCGGTCGCTGCGGCCTCGGTGACCGCCTCGGTCACCGCGGCCAGGAATCGCTCGCGGTGCAGGCCGAGGGCGAGCGCCGTGCCCTCCGTGACGAACCAGGAATCCGCCGCCGCGATCGAGGTCTCCGTCATGTCGCAGTAGTCGAGCGGGTGCAGCTCGCCGCCGTGCCAGCGGTGAATGCTTTCGACGCTCATAGAGTTAGGGTATGCGCCCCCGAGTCCTGCGGTATCCGCTCGCCCGCGCTGTCGATCCCGCCGCCGCCTACCTCGCGCTCTTCGCGGGGCAGACCGACACCGTGTGGCTGGACTCGGGGCCGGATGCGGTGGCGGGCACGAGCATCATGGGCCGGGCATCCCGGCGACTGGTGCGCGACCGTGTGGAGGAGTCCTTCTTCGCGGAGCTCGCGGCGGACCTCGCCCGCGTCGGGGCGGGCCAGGGCGGCGTCGAGGTGCCCGTCGCGCCCGTCACCCCCGCCTCGCCCGTCGCGCCCGTCACCCCCGCCCCGCCCGTCGCGCCCGTCACCCCCGCCCCGCCCGTCGCCCCCGGCGCGGCCATCCCGGCGGGGTTCCCGCTCGGCTGGGTCGGCTGGCTCGGCTACGAGGCCCGCTTCGCCGCGATGGGGGAGGCGCGCACCCGCGACGGCCGGCACCCGGAGGCCGCCTTTCTCTTCCTCGACCGCGCCGTCGAGTTCGACCACGCCTCGGGGCGGGTCGCACTCGTCGCGCTCGGCTCGGAGTGGGCGGGCGAACTCCGCGAGTGGCGCGACGGGGTGGAGCGGGCCCTCACCTCGCCGCCCAGCGCCGCGATCGCGCCGTCCGCGAGCCCGGCCGTCGCGCGCTGGCACGCCGACGAGGAGCGCTACCTCGCCGAGATCGAGGCCTGTCGCGAGGCGATCGTGCGCGGCGACGCCTATCAACTCTGTCTTACCAACGAGGCCACGGTCGCAGGCACCCACGACCCCGTCGAGGTGTACCTCCGCCTGCGCACCGCGAGCCCGAGCCATCACGGCGCGATCATCCGGGTCGGCGGCATCGCGCTGCTGAGCGCCTCACCCGAGCAGTTCCTGCGCGTGACATCCGACCGGATGATCGTCACCAAGCCCATCAAGGGCACGCGCCCGCGCGGGCGCGACCTCGCCCAGGATGCCGCCCTCCGCGCCGAGCTGCTGGAGAGCGAGAAGGAGCGCGCCGAGAACCTCATGATCGTCGACCTCATGCGCAACGACATCGCGCGCGTGAGCGAACTGGGGAGCGTCGAGGTCACCAGCCTCAACGCCGTCGAGTCCTACGCTCAGGTGCATCAGCTGGTCAGCACCGTGCGCGGGCGCCTCGCCCCGGGGCTGACGGGGGTGGATGCCGTCGTCGCCTGCTTCCCCGCCGGCTCCATGACCGGGGCGCCCAAGCGCAGTGCCACCCGCATCCTCGACCGGCTGGAGGGTCGCCCCCGGGGGGTCTACGCGGGGGCGTTCGGCTGGTTCGGGGTGGACGGCACGGTGGACCTCGCCATGACCATCCGCAGCATCGTCATCGACGGGGAGGGCGCGACGATCGGTGCCGGCGGCGGGATCACGGCGCTGAGCGTGCCCGCGGAGGAGTTGGCGGAGGTGCGGCTGAAGGCCGCGGTGCTTCTCGCCTGCGTCGGGGCCGGGGCAGGTCATCCCCAGCTTTAGTACGCTTGTCTGCGGGCAACGGCAGCTTCGCCGACCACGTCGACGATGACGGGGCCCTTCCCCGCAACGAATTGGATCTCCCCGTGGTACCAGAGCACGACCGTCCCGACGCACCCGAGGTGCAGGGCTACGACTTCCGCAGGCTGCAGGAGAGGTGGCTGCCCGTCTGGGACGAGCTGCAGCCGTTCCGCAGCGGCGATCCGGCCGACACCCGACCCCGCAAGTACGTACTCGACATGTTCCCGTACCCCTCCGGCGACCTGCACATGGGGCACGCCGAGGCCTACGCGCTCGGTGACGTGATCGCGCGGTACTGGCGCCTGCAGGGCTTCAACGTGCTGCACCCGATCGGCTGGGACTCCTTCGGCCTGCCCGCCGAGAACGCGGCGATCAAGCGCGGCATCGACCCGCGCAAGTGGACCTACGACAACATCGACCAGCAGAAGCAGTCGATGCGCCGCTACGCGACCTCCTTCGACTGGGATCGCGTGCTGCACACGAGCGACCCCGAGTACTACAAGTGGAACCAGTGGCTGTTCCTCGAGATGTTCAAGAAGGGTCTCGCCTACCGCAAAGACAGCTGGGTCAACTGGGATCCGGTGGATCAGACGGTCCTCGCCAACGAGCAGGTGCTGCCGGACGGCACCTCGGAGCGCAGCGGCGCGGTCGTCGTCAAGCGCAAGAAGACCCAGTGGTACCTGCGGATCACCGACTACGCCGACCGACTGCTCGACGACCTGAATCAGCTGGAGGGCTCCTGGCCGTCCAAGGTGATCTCGATGCAGCGCAACTGGATCGGTCGCTCGCGCGGCGCCGACGTCGACTTCGTGATCGAGGGGCGCGCCGATAAGGTCACCGTCTTCACCACGCGACCCGACACCCTCTACGGCGTGACGTTCATGGTGGTCGCTCCGGATTCCGACCTCGCCGCCGAGCTGGTCGCGGGCGCCGATCCCGAGGTGCGCATGGCGTTCCAGGACTACCTGGAGCAGGTGCAGAAGTCCACCGAGATCGAGCGCCAGGATGCGACCCGCGACAAGACCGGCGTTCCACTCGGCCGATTCGCGATCAACCCTGTGAACGGCGAGCGCATCCCCATCTGGACGGCCGACTACGTGCTCGCCGACTACGGCCACGGCGCCGTCATGGCGGTGCCTGCGCACGACCAGCGTGACCTCGACTTCGCGCGCGCGTTCGGTCTCCCCGTGCGCGTCGTGCTCGACACCAACGCGCCCGTCACCGGCGCCGTCCCCGTCCTCGAACTGGACGAGAACGGGCAGGCGATCCTCCCCGACGAGCTGCCGCCGCTCGACCCCGCGGCCACCGGCAAGGCGCTCGTCGGCGATGGCAGGATGATCAACTCCGGCCCGCTCGACGGGCTCAGCAAGTCCAACGCGATCAAGAAGATCATCGAGCAGCTCGAGGCGGCGGGTACCGGTCGCGCCGCGAAGACCTACCGCCTGCGCGACTGGCTGATCTCTCGCCAGCGCTACTGGGGCACCCCGATCCCGATCATCCACGGCGAGAACGGCGAGCTCATCCCCGTTCCCGACGATCAGCTGCCCGTGCTGCTGCCGCCGACGGACGGCCTCGACCTGCAGCCGAGGGGCCAGTCGCCGCTCGGCGCCGCCGAGGACTGGGTCACCGTGACCAACCCCGTCGACGGAACGCCGGCTCGCCGCGACCCCGACACCATGGACACCTTCGTCGACAGCTCCTGGTACTTCCTGAGGTTCCTGAGCCCGAACGACGACTCGCGCGCCTTCGACCCGCGCGAGGCCGACAAGTGGGCACCCGTCGACCAGTACGTGGGAGGCGTGACGCACGCGATCCTGCACCTGCTCTACGCGCGGTTCATCACCAAGGTGCTGTTCGACCTCGGCTACGTGAGCTTCACCGAGCCGTTCAGTGCGCTGCTCAACCAGGGCATGGTGCTCATGGACGGCTCGGCGATGTCGAAGAGCAAGGGCAACCTCGTGCGACTCTCCGACCAGCTCGACGAACACGGCGTCGACGCCGTGCGCCTCACCATGGCCTTCGCGGGTCCGCCGGAGGACGACATCGACTGGGCCGACGTCTCGCCGGCCGGATCGGCCAAGTTCCTGGCCCGCGCATGGCGGCTCGCCGGCGACGTGACGAGCTCGCCCGAGATCGAGTGGAAGACCGGTGATGTCGCGCTGCGGCGCCAGACCCACCGCTTCCTCGCCGAGGCCCCGGGCCTCATCGAGTCGTTCAAGTTCAACGTCGTCGTCGCCCGGCTCATGGAGCTCGTCAACGCGACGCGCAAGACCATCGACAGCGGTCCCGGCGGCGGCGACGCCGCGGTGCGCGAGGCGACCGAGGTCATCGCGGTGGGGCTCAGCCTCTTCGCGCCGTACACGGCAGAGGACATGTGGGCGACGCTCGGCTACGCACCGAGCGTCGCGCAGGCGCTCTGGCGCAAGGCCGATCCGGCGCTTCTCATCGAGGAGTCGGTGACCGCGGTCGTTCAGGTCGACGGCAAGGTGCGCGACCGGCTCACCGTGTCGCCGAAGATCGACTCCGCCGAACTGGAGCGGCTGGCGCGGGCGTCCGCGGCGGTGATCCGCTCGATCGGCGACCAGCCGGTCACGGGTGTGATCGTGCGCGCGCCGAGGCTCGTCAACATCACGACACGGTAGCTGGTCATCCACAGGGCGGGTCCGAGCGCCGACGGGGCGCGAGGTCCCGACCTAGCCTGACCGAGTGAGTGACAGCCCGAGCGAGGAGCGACCGCGCGGCAGGCTGCGGGTCACGCTCGGTGCCGCCGCCGTCGTCGTGATGACGTGCCTCGTGGTCGTCATCGCGGTCGTGTCGTTCACGCCCCACGGTGGTGCCCGCACGGTCGCGCGGCCGGCGGTCCCCGCGCCCGTTCGCTCGGGGCAGGCCGGGGCGGCGTCGGTGTGGCCCGGTGCGACAGCAGCCCCTCGGCGGGGCGCGGGCACGGCGGCGAATGGCTCGGGAATCGATGACTCGGGAATCTACGTGCACGTCACGGGCCAGGTCGCGCGGCCCGGGCTCTACCGCCTCGCGCAGGGCGACCGGGTGGTGGACGCGATCGCGGCGGCGGGCGGATTCGCCGCGGGCGCCGATCAGGGTGCGCTCAATCTCGCGCGAGTCGTCGCCGACGGTGAGCAGCTGCCGGTGCCGCGGAAGGGCGCCACCGCCTCCGCCGTTCCGGGTGCCGGTGGGGGAGCCGGGGCGGCCGGCGGAGCGCTCGTCAATCTCAACACCGCCGACGAGGCCACGCTCGAGACGCTCGACGGAGTAGGCCCCGCCCTCGCCGCGCGGATCCTCCAGTATCGGGCGGCCCACGGCCGCTTCGCCTCGGTCGATGAGCTGACGAACGTCACCGGCATCGGCGACAAGAAGTTCGCGGCAATCAAGCCGAGGGTGACGGTGTGACCGGCGCGCGCATCGGCATCCCCGCGCTTACCGCGTGGGTGGCCACCGCGGTCTGCCTGCAGGCCCCCGGTGCGGCCTGGCTGTGGATGATCGGCCTCGCCACCGTCGCCCTCGCCGGCCTCGCCCTCGCCGGCGGCCTCGCCCGTGCGCGTCGCCGACCCGCGCCCGCCGCGCTTCTGCTCGCGGTCGTCGCGGCCTGCTTCGCCGCCGTGGCCGCGGGTTCGGTCGTCGCGCACGACCCCGCCCGGCACCCGCCCGAGCTCTCCGGGGTGCGCACGCTGAGCGATGCGCGCCTGGTCACGGCGCAGACGGTCATCCCCGGAACCCGGCACTTCGCCGCGACCCTCGTGCGGGCGCAGGGGCGCGGCTACGCCGTTCCCGTGCTGGTGTTCGACGGCGCTCCGCACGAGCGCATCGAGCTCGGCTCCACCATCCGCCTCAGCGGTCGCCTCCGGGCGACGCCGCGCGCCGATTCCGCCTCCTTTCTCGTCTTCGCGAGTGGCCCCGCCCGGGTGCTCGCGCCGCCGCCCCCGTACCTCGCTTGGGCGGGAGCGCTGCGTCACGGTTTCGGGCGGGCCGCGGCGCGGCTGCCCGGCGACGCGAGCGGGCTCCTCCCCGGACTCGCGCTCGGCGACACGGTGGCCGTCGACCCGTCGCTCACGACCGCGATGACGACCTCCTCGCTGACGCACCTCACCGCGGTGTCGGGGGCGAACTGCGCCGTCGTGATCGGGCTCGTCGTGCTCGTGGGTGGCGCGCTGGGGCTCTCCCGAGGCATCCGCATCGCTGCGGCGCTCGTGGTGCTCCTCGCCTTCGTGGTGCTCGTCACTCCGCAGCCGAGCGTTCTCCGCGCCGCGGTCATGGCGGCGCTCGTGCTCGTCTCCCTCGCGCGGGGCAGACCCGTGCAGGGCGTGCCCGTCATCTCCGTCGCGGTGGCCGTGCTCGTGCTCGCCGATCCCTGGCTCGCGGTCCAGTTCGGCTTCGTGCTGTCGGTCGTGGCCACGGTCGCGCTCGTGGTCATCGCGCCGCCCCTCGCCCGCCGCCTCGGTCGGTGGATGCCCGGCTGGCTCGCGCTGACGCTCGCCGTGCCCGCGTCGGCACAGCTCCTCTGCCAGCCGGTGCTGATCCTCCTCGCCCCGACCCTGCCCCTCTACGGTGTCGTCGCGAACGTGTTCGCCGAGCCGGCCGCGCCCGTCGCGACGGTGATCGGGCTCCTCGCCTGCGTTCTCCTCCCGGTCTGTGCTCCGCTCGGTCAGCTGCTGACCGCGGTCGCCTGGCTGCCCGCGGCGTGGATCGCCGCGGTCGCACGGTTCTTCGCGGGCCTCCCCGGCGCGAGTCTCGCCTGGCCCGCGGGCCTCCCGGGCGCGCTCCTGCTCGCCGCGGTCACGGCGCTGCTCCTCCTCGTCCTTCTCGCCCGGCTGCCGCGCACGGCTCGGCGCGTGCTCGCCGCGGCTCTCGCGGGCGTGGTGATCGTTGTCGCGGTCGCCACGCTCGCGGGTCGCGTGATCGCGGATGCGGGCAGGCCGGCCGACTGGGCGATCGCGGCCTGTGACGTGGGCCAGGGCGACGCGATGATCGTGCGCAGCGCGGGTCGCGTCGCCCTGCTCGACACCGGTCCCTCACCGACGCTGCTTCGCGCCTGTCTCGCCACGCTCGGGGTGACCCGCGTCGACCTCCTCGTGCTCAGCCACTTCGATCTCGATCACATCGCGGGTACGCCCGCGGTCGACGGTATGGTCGACCGCGCGCTCGTCGGGCCGCCGAGCGGCCGTCCCCGCGAGGCACAGCTGCTCGCGGGGCTGAGATCCGCGGGAGCGACCGTCGAGCAGGTGTCGATCGGGGTGGCGGGGCGACTCGGCGATCTGGACTGGCGCATCCTCTGGCCCACGGCGGATCACGCCGGGTACGAGCCGGGCAACGAGTCGAGCGTCACGATCGAGTTCCGCCCCGCAGACGGCTGTCGCTCGGGGTGCCTCCGGTCGATGTTCGTCGGCGATCTCAACGAGCACGCGCAGACCGGCCTGCTCACGGCGAATCCGCGCCTCGGCCACCTCGACGTCATCGAGGTCGGGCACCACGGCTCGGCCGATCAGGCACCCGCGATGTACGCGCGGGTCACCGCGGTGGTCGGTCTCATCGGTGTCGGGCTCCACAACCGCTACGGGCATCCCACCGCGACCGCGCTGGGCATCCTGCGCCGCGTGCGCACCGTCGTCGCGCGCACCGACCTGCAGGGGCTCGTGCTCGTCGCGCCCGGCGCACGCCCGGGCGAGCTGCGGCTCTGGAGCGCCCGGCGGGGTGTCGGCGGGGGACCATAAACTGGGGAGCAGCGAGAGGGGGCCCGGTGGCCGCAGCACGACCCGCAGCACGGTCGACGTCGGGAGCATCAGGCTCCGCCCGCGGTGCCGCGATCCCGCAATTGAGCTGGCGCGAGATCCGGCCCGCACCGATCGTGCTCGTGTCGGGTACCGAGGGGTTCCTCGCCGATCGGGCCATCCGGCGCCTCCGGGAGACCCTGAAGGCGGAGGACCCGAGCCTCGAAGTGAGCGACCTCGAGGCCGACGCCTATGCTCCGGGCGAGCTCATGACCCTCGCGAGCCCGTCCCTGTTCGCCGAACCCCGTCTGATCCGCGTCAGCAACGTCGAGAAGTGCACGGATGCCTTCCTCGCCGAGACGATCGCCTACCTCGACCAGCCCGCCGACGACACCTACGTGGTGCTGCGCCACGCGGGCGGGGTGCGCGGCAAGAAGCTGCTGGACGCGATCCGGTCGGGCACGGGCGGCGGAATCGAGGTCGTCTGCGGCGAGCTCAAGAAAGACACGGAGAAGCTCGACTTCGCGGCGGCCGAGTTCGCCGACCGCGGCCGCCGCGTCACCGCGAGTGCCCTGCGCGCGCTCGTCTCCGCGTTCGCCGACGACCTCGCCGAGCTCGCCTCCGCGTGCCAGCAGCTCCTCGCCGACTCCAGCGAGGAGATCACCGACGCCACGGTCGAGAAGTACTACTCGGGCCGGGTGGAGACGAACGCCTTCAAGGTCGCGGATGCGGCGATCGCGGGGCGCTCCGGCGAGGCGCTCGTTCTGCTCCGCCACGCGCTCTCCTCGGGAGCGGACCCGGTTCCCATGGTCGCGGCGTTCGCCTCGAAGCTGCGCACGATGGCGAAGCTCTCGGGTGCGCGCGGCGGCTCCGGGCAGCTGGCCCAGCAGTTCGGTCTCGCGCCCTGGCAGGTGGAGCGCGCGCAGCGCGACCTGCGCGGCTGGAGCGACGAGGGACTCGGGCGCTCGATCGAGCTGCTCGCCGAGACGGATGCCCAGGTCAAGGGCGCCGGTCGTGACCCGGTCTTCGCCCTCGAGCGCATGATCGCCGTCATCAGCCGGCGCGGGGAGTAGTCCGCGGGCGCGCACAACCCGCCACGCCTGAGCGCGCACAACCCGCCACGCCTGAGCGCGCACAACCCGCCACGCCTGAGCGCGCACAACCCGCCACGCCTCAGCGCGCACAGCCCGCGACCCCTCGCCGCCGCAGTGCGCCCGCCACCGGCAACGGAAGAAGCCCGCCGCTCAATGAGCGACGGGCTTCCTGCCACGGTTTGCGTGCGAGGCGCGAGTGGCTCGCGCGTCAGCATGACGCCTTAGAGGGCGGCGACCTGCTTGGCGATGGCCGACTTGCGGTTCGCCGCCTGGTTCTTGTGGATGACACCCTTGCTGGCGGCCTTGTCGAGCTTCTTGCCGGCAACGGAGAGCGCGGTCGACGCCGCCGCCTTGTCACCGGTGGAGATGGCCGTGCGGGCGGCGCGGATCGCGGTCTTCAGCTCGCTCTTGACGGCCTTGTTGCGGTCCTGAGCCTTCTTGTTGGTGCCGATGCGCTTGATCTGCGACTTGATGTTTGCCACGTGGATTACCCTTTTCGTTACTGAGGAATGAGTGAGCGGCCGAGCTCGAGAACCATCAGGTGGTGGACTCTCGGCCGCGAATCGCGCTTCCCTCCCGAGTGGATCGGAACGGGCGCGTAAGCCAACAGGAAACACTACCAGCCCGGGGGCGCAATCGCCAATGCCGGTCATCCTGGTCGATACCCTGCATACTGGATGCAAACGCATAGTGTCGTGCGCCTCTGTTCTGTCCTGATCGGGATGAGTACTCATGACGGTATGGCTGAGATGAAATCTGAAGCCGCACGCGTCTTCGGCGAGCGGGTCCGCGACAACCGCAAGCGCCTCGGCATCAGCCAGGAGACCCTCGCGGAGCTGTCGGGCGTCCACTGGACCTTCATCGGACAGGTGGAACGCGGCACCCGCAACCTCAGCCTGCACAACATCGTCAAGATAGCCGCCGGACTCGACGTCGATCCGGGCACTCTCGTGCAGGGGATCGGCGCCGCCGATGTTCCGGCCGAGGAGAAGCCGGTGTCGGCGGCCGAGCGCATTCGCACCGAGCGCCTCGCGGGGACGAACCCAGTAGCGTAGGCCTATGCCGCAGCTCGCCCCGCACATCCCCCAGGTGCCGGGGTCTGGCATCCGTCGGATCTACCTGATCGCCTCCGAGCTCGACGACGTCATCTCGCTCGGGGTGGGCGAGCCCGACGTGCCGGTGGCCGCCCACATCGGCGAGGCCGCGAAGCGCGCCTGGGACGCCGATCAGACCGACTACACCGACAACGGGGGAATCGCGCCGCTGCGCGCCGCGCTCGTCGAGAAGCTCGCTCGCGAGAACCGGCTGCACGTGACCCCGCAGCAGGTGTGGGTGACGATCGGCGCGACCCAGGCCCTCCATCAGGCGATGCACCTCCTGCTCTCCGCGGGCGACGAGGTGCTCATCCCCGACCCGGGCTACACGACCTTCACCATGACCCCGCGCATGCTCGACGCCGTGCCGGTGCCGTATCCGCTGCATCCCGACCACGGCTTCCTGCCCGAGATCGCGCAGCTCGAGCAGCTCGTCAGCGAGCGCACCAAGGTGCTCGTGATCAACTCGCCGTCGAACCCGCTCGGCACCGTGCTGTCGGAGGAGCGCATGCGCGAGCTGCTCGCCTTCGCCCGGCGCCACGATCTCTGGATCCTGAGCGACGAGGTGTACGAGTACTTCGCCTGGGATGAGCCGCACGTGAGCATCGCGAGCCTCGACGACGACGATCGGGTCTTCACGGCCTTCTCGCTGTCGAAGACCTACGCGATGACCGGGATCCGCATCGGCTACCTCGTCACGCCCCCGGGTATGGCCGAGGTCATGCGCACCGTTCAGGAGACCACGATCAGCTGCGCGAGCACGCCGGGCCAATACGCGGCGATCGCGGCCGTCACCGGCAGCCAGGCGCCGGTGGCCGAGGCGCGCGAGCACTACCGCTCCAACCTCACGGCGGCGATGGCGCTGCTGGATGACCGCGGCATCCGCTACCTCGTTCCCCACGGCACCTTCTACCTCTGGGTCGACGTCAGTCACGCGAGCGGCGGCGACGTCGCCGAGTGGGCGGTGCGGTTCCTCATGGAGCAGCGCGTCGCCATCGCCCCGGGGAGCGCCTTCGGGCGGTCGGGCGAGGGCTGGATCCGCGTGTGCGCGGCCGCGACACGTGAGGATCTGCTGGAGGGCCTGCGCCGGCTGCCGGCGCCCGGGCATCCGGCCGCCCCGCCGCGTGGGACAATATGACAAATGTCACCACGAGCACTCAAGGCCCTCGAGCCCGCGGCGACCGACCCCGCGTTCATCCGTAACTTCTGCATCATCGCCCACATCGACCACGGCAAGTCGACCCTGGCCGACCGGATGCTGTCGATCACGGGTGTCGTCGACGACCGCTCGATGCGGGCCCAGTACCTCGACCGGATGGACATCGAGCGCGAGCGCGGCATCACCATCAAGAGCCAGGCGGTGCGCATGCCGTGGCAGCTCGGCGCCGACACCTTCGCCCTCAACATGATCGATACCCCGGGGCACGTCGACTTCACCTACGAGGTGTCCCGCTCGCTCGCGGCCTGCGAGGGAGCGATCCTGCTCGTCGATGCGGCCCAGGGCATCGAGGCGCAGACGCTCGCGAACCTGTACCTCGCGCTCGAGAACGACCTCACGATCATCCCGGTGCTCAACAAGATCGATCTGCCGGCGGCGGAACCCGAGAAGTACGCGAAAGAGCTCGCGAGCCTCATCGGCGGGCACCCGGATGACGTCCTCAAGGTGAGCGGCAAGACCGGCGTCGGCGTCTCCGAGCTGCTCGACCGGGTCACGCAGCTGATCCCGCCGCCGGTCGGCGACCCCACCGCGGCCGCCCGGGCGATGATCTTCGACTCCGTCTACGACAGCTACCGCGGCGTGGTCACCTACGTGCGCATGATCGACGGCAAGCTGAACGCCCGCGAGAAGATCCAGATGATGTCGACGCGCGCGGTGCACGACATCCTCGAGATCGGCGTGAGCTCGCCGGAGCCGGTGGCGACCAAGGGACTCGGTGTCGGCGAGGTCGGCTACCTCATCACCGGCGTGAAGGACGTGCGCCAGAGCAAGGTCGGCGACACGATCACGACCGCGGCGAAGCCCGCAACCCAGGCGCTCGCGGGCTACACCGAACCGAAGCCGATGGTCTTCTCCGGGCTGTACCCGATCGACGGGAGCGACTACCCGCTGCTGCGGGAGGCGCTCGACAAGCTCAAGCTGTCCGATGCCGCACTCGTCTACGAGCCGGAGACCTCGGTCGCGCTGGGCTTCGGCTTCCGCTGCGGCTTCCTGGGCCTCCTGCACCTCGAGATCGTGACCGAGCGACTCGACCGCGAGTTCGGGCTCGACCTCATCACGACGGCACCGAGCGTGATCTACGAGGTCACGACGGACGACAAGAAGACGATCACCGTCACGAACCCGAGCGAGTTCCCCGGCGGCAAGATCGCGAGCGTCGCCGAGCCGATGGTGAAGTCGGCCATCCTCGCGCCCAAGGACTACGTGGGCGTCATCATGGAGCTGTGCCAGGGTCGTCGGGGCACGCTCCTCGGTATGGACTACCTGGGCGAGGACCGCGTGGAGATCCGCTACCGCATGCCCCTCGGCGAGATCGTCTTCGACTTCTTCGACCAGCTGAAGAGCCGCACCGCCGGGTACGCGTCGCTCGACTACGAGCCGGACGGCGAGGCGACGGCCGATCTCGTGAAGGTCGACATCCTGCTGCAGGGCGAGCAGGTCGACGCCTTCAGTGCGATCGTGCACCGCGACAAGGCCTACGCCTATGGCGTGCTCATGACGGGCCGCCTGCGTGAGCTCATCCCGCGCCAGCAGTTCGAGGTGCCCATCCAGGCGGCGATCGGCGCCCGCATCATCGCCCGCGAGAGCATTCGCGCAATGCGCAAGGACGTGCTCGCCAAGTGCTACGGCGGTGACATCACCCGCAAGCGCAAACTGCTCGAGAAGCAGAAGGAGGGCAAGAAGCGCATGAAGATGGTGGGCCGCGTCGAGGTGCCGCAGGAGGCGTTCATCGCCGCGCTCTCGGGCGACGTCGAGAAGAAGGACAAAAAATAGGCCGCGGAACGGCGCAGGAGCCTCCCCTGTGGGAGCGGCCGGTCAGCTACGGCGCGATCGGCGGCACCCAGGCGCCCGATCTCCTGCAGTACCCGCCCCGCGGCTTCCGTCCGATGGAGCGACGGGTGCGCATCGGCCACGGCGCCGTGCGGTGGGAGTACGCCTGGACGCAGCTCTTCACCTGGGGCCTCCAGCGACTCAGCGGCATGGGGGTCGAGGTCGCCGAGCTGCCCGGCGAGGTGACCGCTCTGAGCTATACCCCGGTCGGCTTCGACGCCGAGGGCAACCCGGTGCAGCCGGCGACGATCGACTCCTCCGGTGACGCGCTCTTCGGACCGGATGGCACCCCCTTCCTGCGCCCGGGCGACACGGCGATGCTGCGCATCCCGTTCGGGCCGTTCCGGGTGGGCGCGCCGGTTCGCGTCGTCCTCGTGATCGACGAGCCCGCTCGCAAGGGCTTCGCCTACGGCACCCTCAAGGGGCATCCGGTGAGCGGTGAGGAGGCCTGGGTGGTCGAGAAGGCCGACGACGGGTCGATCTGGATGACCATCCGCTCCTTCTCGCGCCCCGCATCCGGCTGGTGGCGGCTCGTCTACCCCGCGCTGCGCCTGTCGCAGGAGGCGTACACGCGCCGGTACGAGCGCGCGCTGGCCGGCCCCATCGGACCCTGAGCGAGCATCCCGCGGAGGGCCCGTGCCTCAGCGCGCGAGGAACTCCAGCACCGCGTCGAGGCCCGAGTCGAAGTCCTCGATGAGGAGCGCGGCGCCCGTCTCGCGCAGGTCGTCCACCGAGTACACACCGGTCGCGACCCCGATGAAGGGGATGCCCGCCGCCTGCGCCGCGATGTCGTCGCCGGGGGTGTCGCCGATGATGACGGTGCGGTGGTCGAGCAGTTCCTCCTGCGCGCGGATGGTGAGCTCGCTGCGCAGTGGAGTGATGTCGCCGAAGTAGGAGTGCTGCCAGTCGAACGCATCGACGGGGAGGCCCGAGCCGTCGATCTTGAATCGCGCTCGGCGCTCTGAGTTGCCGGTGAGGAGCGCGTTGACGTAGCCGCGCGCGGCGAAGGCGTCGAGCGCCTCGGGGATCCCCGGGCAGATCTCGCGATGCAGGCCGCGCTCGTGGCGCAGGCGGGAGAGCTCGTCGAGATGGTGGCGCGCGGTCTCGTGCAGCCCCGCGTCGAGGCCGTGGGCGGCGAGGGTCTCGGCGAGGATCTGCCCGTCGGTCTTGCCGTGCATGTGGGGGAGCAGCTGTTCGAGGGCCCGCCCCGCGCTGAGTTCGACCGCCTCGTGGTAAAGGTTCGCGGCCTCCCTCCCGTTGCGAAGCAGCGTGCCGTCGACGTCCCAGAGAATGTAGGTGCTCATCGCGTCAAGGCTATCGGTGCGAGACTTGTCGGGTCATGCCGAGCGCCCTCCCCATCGCCGATCCCGCGCCCCTCGACGGGCTCCTTCCGGATTCGGTGCGCCAGGGGGCCGAGACCCGCGCCTTCGGCGTCTACCTGCACGTGCCGTTCTGCCGGGTGCGCTGCGGCTACTGCGACTTCAACACGTACACGGCGGACGAGCTCCGTGGCGCGAAGCGCAGCGACTACGCCGGTCAGGCGATCGCGGAGATCGCGCTCGCCCGTCGCGTGCTCGAGCGGGCGCAGCTGGCGCCCCGCCCCGCATCGACCGTGTTCTTCGGCGGCGGCACGCCGACGATGCTGCCGGTCACCGACCTCGCCGACATGCTCGGCGCGGTGCGCGACGCGTGGGGGCTGGTGCCCGGCGCGGAGGTGACGACGGAGGCGAACCCCGACTCCGTCGATGCCGGCTACCTGCGCTCCCTGCGCGAGGCGGGCTTCACGAGGGTCTCCTTCGGCATGCAGTCGGCGGTGCCGCGGGTGCTGGCGACCCTGGAGCGCACGCACGACCCGGCCCGCATTCCGCTCGTGGTCGCGTGGGCGCGCGAGGCCGGGCTGGAGGTGAGCCTCGATCTCATCTACGGCACACCGGGGGAATCGATCGACGACTGGCGAGCATCCCTCGATCAGGCCATCGCCCAGGAGCCCGACCACGTCTCGGCCTACGCGCTCATCGTGGAGGAGGGCACGAAACTCGCCCGGCAGATCGCGCGGGGCGAGGTGGCGGCCCCTGGCGACGACCTGCAGGCCGACATGTACGAGCTGGCGGATGCCGTGCTCGGCGAGGCCGGATTCGGCTGGTACGAGGTGAGCAACTGGGCGCGCGACGGTGCCGCCGATCACCGCTCCCGTCACAACCTGGCGTACTGGCAGGGTCACGATTGGTGGGGCGTCGGACCGGGGGCGCACAGCCACGTCGGGGGCGTGCGCTGGTGGAACGTGAAGCACCCCGCGGCCTACGCCGCGCGGATCCTCGCGGGGGAGTCGCCGGCGTTCGGGCGCGAGACCCTCGATGACGAGACCCGCAGGGTCGAGCGCGTGCTGCTCGCGACGCGCATCCGCGAGGGTCTGCCGATCGAGGCGCTCACGACGCAGGGGCGGACCTCCGTCGCCGGGCTCATCGCCGACGAACTCGTGGATGCCCGAGCCGCCCTGCACGGAACCATCGAGCTGACCCTCCGCGGCCGCCTCCTCGCCGACGCGGTCGTGCGTCGCCTGCTCGCCGAGTAGGCCGTCGCCCCGCCGCGTGACCCGGCCCGCGCCCGTGCACCCGCCCGTGCCCTGGCCCGCGACCCGCCCGTGCCCGACAACGACCGAGGGGGGCCGGCCGAAGCCGGCCCCCCTCGGGACGCGCGCGGTGGGACTACTTGATGAGTCGGATGGCGAAGGGGTAGCGGTACGCGATGCCGTCCTTGGCCTTGAGGAACCCCATGATCGACAGCACGATGCTGAGGATCGCGACGACCCAGACGAGGATGATGAGCAGCCCGCCGATGCCGAAGGTGATCGCGCCGACGATTGCCGCGAGGATGTTGATCACGATGTAGAGGCCCAGGCAGGTGAGCTGGAAGTTCAGCGCCTCCTTCGCCTCGGTGTTCGTGAAGCGGCCGCGGTCCTTGAACACGAGCCAGATGATGAGCGACGGCAGGAAGCCGATGATTCCGCCGAGGTGCGCGAACGACGCCCACTGGCGGTCCTCCGCCTCGGTGAGGGGAGCGCCGGGAGTAGCTGCGGCCGGCTGGGGAGTCGGTTCAGTCATGATGTGTCGCCTTTCAGGTAACGAAATGTGGACCGGATGCCCCGTTAAGGCACTGGTTCTGCCGCTGCCAGCCGATACTCAGCTTTTGGCGGTAACACAACACAAGCTAGTGCTTGGGTGTGCGGCGTGCAACGGGAGAAATGCCCGAAGTCACGATAGAATTGGCAGTCAATATCAGTGAGTGCTAATCCATGAGGGGGCGTTTCCATGGTTTCCGAGCGCAGCCTCGACGTGCTCCGCGTCATCGTGCAGGACTACGTCGCGTCGCGCGAGCCGGTCGGCTCGAAGTCCATCGTCGAGCGGCACGCCTTCGGCGTCTCGGCCGCGACGATCCGCAACGACATGGCGCTCCTCGAGGAAGAGGAGCTCATCACCGCGCCCCACACCTCCTCGGGGCGCATCCCCACCGACAAGGGCTACCGCGTCTTCGTCGATCAGCTCGCCGACATGCGCCCGCTCACCGCGGCCCAGCGGCAGGCGATCGAGGCCTTCCTGGGCGCCTCCGTCGACCTCGACGACGTGCTCGCGCGCACCGTCCGGCTCCTCTCCCAGCTCACCCACCAGGTCGCGCTCGTGCAGTACCCGTCGCTGGCCCCATCGCGCGTGCGCCACGTCGAGCTCGTCCCGCTCAGCGCCTCGCGGGTCATGAGCGTCTTCATCACCGATTCGGGCCGGGTGGAGCAGCGGATCCTCGACGTCGCGGCACCCGTGGACGAGTCGTTCCTCGCCGACCTCCGCGCGCGGCTGAATGCGACGCTCGGCGGTCGCGGGCTCGCGGATGCGGCCTCCCTGCTCGCGAAGTTCCCCGAGCAGTTCGTGCCGGAGCGGCGCCCCGTCGTCACCCAGATCGCCTCGAGTCTCGTCGAGCAGGTGGCGGCGAACCGCCAGGACCGGCTCGTGATGGCCGGCACCGCCAACCTCGTGCGCACGGAAGACGACTTCTCCGGCAGCATCTACCCCGTGCTGGAGGCCATCGAGGAGCAGGTCACGCTCCTGCGCCTGTTCGGCGAGATGGCGATCGACGAGCACGGCGTGGCCGTGCGGATCGGCCGCGAGAACGCGGAGTTCGGCCTCGGCGAGACCTCGGTGCTCTCGAGCGGCTACACCCAGGCGGGTGGGGGCGCCGCGCGCCTCGGTGTGCTCGGCCCGCTCCGCCAGGACTACTCCAACAACATGGCCGCCGTGCGCGCGGTGGCCCGATACCTGACCCGTCTTCTCGGCGAAGACTGAGTCCCGAAGACCAAGACACGAAGGAACACGTGGCAGACCATTACGAGGTGCTCGGCGTCGATCGCACGGCGACACCGGAAGAGATCAAGAAGGCGTATCGTCGCCTCGCCCGCGAGCTGCACCCCGACGTCAACCCGAGTCCGGACGCGAGCGACCAGTTCAAGCTCGTCACCCACGCCTACGACGTGCTGAGCGACCCGCAGGCCCGGCAGCAGTACGACGCCGGTCCCCAGGCGGGCTTCGGCGGCGCGGGCGGCTTCGGGGGCTTCGGCGACATCTTCGAGACCTTCTTCGGCGGCGGAGCGGGCGGAGGCCAGGGTCGCGGCCCGCGGTCCCGGCGTGAGCGCGGTCAGGATGCCCTGCTCCGGGTCGAGCTCGACCTCGACGAGGTCATCTTCGGCACGCGCCGCGAACTCGACATCAACACCGCGGTGCTCTGCGAGACCTGCGAGGGCAGCTGCTGCGCGCCCGGCACCTCCCCGCAGACCTGCGACATCTGCGGCGGCTCGGGCTCGATCCAGCGGTCGGTCCGCAGCCTGCTGGGCAACGTCATGACGTCGAGCCCCTGCGGCACCTGCCGCGGCTACGGCACGGTCATCCCGAGCCCGTGCCCCACCTGCCAGGGTCAGGGACGCGTGCGCGCGACCCGCACCGCGACGGTCGACATCCCTGCGGGCGTCGACACCGGCCTGCGCATCCAGTTGCCGTCGCAGGGCGAGGTCGGCCCGGCGGGCGGCCCGCAGGGCGACCTCTACCTGGAGATCAAGGTCAAGCACCACGACACCTTCAGTCGCAACGGGGATGACCTGCTCGCGACCCTCGAGGTGCAGATGACCGACGCGATCCTCGGCACGACGGCGCGACTCAAGACGCTCGACGGCGAGGTCTCCGTCGAGATCAAGCCGGGAACGCAGAGCGCCGAGGTCATCACGGTGAAGGATCGCGGCATCACGCACCTGCGCGGCAGCGGCCGCGGCGACCTCAAGATCGGTGTGCAGGTCGTGACGCCCACGCGCCTGAGCTCGAAGGAGCAGGAGCTCGTGCGCCAGCTGGCGGGATCGCGCAAGCAGGTTCCGCCGCACCTCGCCGCGTTCCAGCAGGGGCTCTTCGCCAAGCTCCGGGACCGCTTCCTGAACGTCTGACGCCGTGGCCCACCTGTATCTCGACGAGGAACTCGGCGATCCGGAGCTCGATGCCGAGGCGGTCGTCACGGGCGCCGAGGCGCGCCACGCCGTCGTGGTCGGCCGGTTGCAGGTGGGCGAGCACGTCTCCGTCGGCAATGGCGCGGGCCTCATCGCGAGCGGGGTGGTCACGGCTGCCGCGCCCGCCGAGTTCCGCTTCCGCGTCGACGAGCTCGCGCGGCAGCCGCGGCGGGAGCCGGCCATCTGGCTGGCCCAGGCGCTCGCGAAGGGCGACCGCGACGAGCTCGCGGTGCAGGCCGCGACCGAGCTCGGCGTCGACGGCGTGATCCCGTGGGCCGCCGCGCGCAGCGTCTCGCGCTGGGAGGGGGCCAAGATCGCGAAGGGGCAGGCGCGCTGGACCGCCCTCGTGCGCGAGGCGAGCAAGCAGTCGGTGCGGCCGTGGCTGCCCGAGGTGAGCCCGCTCGTCACGACGCGGCAGCTCGCGGCCCTGGGTTCGTCGGCGCGGCTCGTGGTGCTCGACCCGGAGTCGTCGCAGCCGCTCTCGGCCGTGCATCCGGATGACCGCGACCTCGTGCTCGTCGTCGGCCCAGAGGGCGGCATCTCGCCCGCCGAGTTCGACCTCTTCGCCGCCGCCGGCGCCCTGCGCGCGCGCCTCGGACCGGAGGTCCTGCGCACCTCGACGGCGGGGCCCGCCGCGATCGCTCTGCTCAGCGCGAAACTGGGGCGCTGGTAGGCGCCCGCGCTCTAAGCTGAAACCATGTCGACGACCGAACCCACCCTCTTCGAGCGCATCGCCGCGCGCGAGATCCCGGCGCGGATCGTCTTCGAGAACGAGCGCGTGATCGCGTTCCACGACATCGCGCCGCAGGCGCCGCTCCACCTCCTCGTCACGCCCAAGTCGGGTGCCTACGCGACCGTCGCCGAGCTCGCCGCGGCCGATCCCGCTCTCCTCGCGGAGGTCGTGATCATCGCCGACGGGCTCGCGAGCGAGTTCTCCAACGGGGAGTACCGGCTCGTGTTCAACAGCGGCGCCTCGGCGGGCCAGACGGTCTTCCACGTGCATGCCCACCTGCTCTCCGGCGGCCTCGACGAAGGTTCCCTTGGCTCCTGACGACAGCTCGCTGGCCGACGACACCGGGGTGACCCGCGCCGAGCTGCGCGTCGACGGCGTCGCCATGGTGCGACTGCTCGGCCCGCAGGACCGGCTGCTCACCACCATCGAGCGGCAGTACCCCGAGGTCGAGGTGCTCGTCCGCGGCAACATCATCACCCTCACCGGGCCGGCGACGGAGGTCGCCGCGTCCGAACGATTGGTCAAGGAGCTGATCACACTGGTACGCAACGGCGCCGAACTCGGCCAGAGCGATGTGACGTCGTCCGCGCGCATCCTGGAGGGCGGCCAGGGCAGCCCGGCCGAGCTGCTCAGCCAGGCCATCCTCACGAGCCGCGGCAAGAGCATCCGACCGAAGACCCTCGGGCAGAAGGAGTACGTCGACGCGATCGACCGGCACACGATCGTGTTCGGCATCGGGCCGGCGGGCACCGGCAAGACCTATCTCGCGATGGCGAAGGCGGTGCAGGCGCTGCAGCGCAAGGAGGTGGAGCGGATCATCCTGACCCGCCCCGCCGTCGAGGCGGGGGAGCGGCTCGGCTTCCTGCCGGGCACACTCACCGACAAGATCGACCCCTACCTGCGCCCGCTGTACGACGCGCTCAACGAGATGATGGACCCGGAGATCGTGCCCAAGCTGCTCGCGGCGGGCACGGTCGAGGTCGCCCCGCTCGCCTACATGCGCGGTCGCACGCTCAATAACGCCTTCGTCGTGCTCGACGAGGCCCAGAACACGACGCCGGAGCAGATGAAGATGTTCCTCACGCGCCTCGGGTTCGGCTCCCGCATGGTCGTCACGGGCGACATCACGCAGGTCGACCTCCCGGTGGGCGCGAGCGGGCTGCAGCTCGTCACGCGGGTGCTCAGCGATATCGACGACATCCACTTCGCGCGCCTCACGAGCGAGGATGTGGTGCGCCACAGCCTCGTGGGCCGGATCGTCGACGCGTACACGAAGTACGACGCCGAGCGGCAGGCCGCCCGATTCGAGCGCGAGCACGGCGACCCGGACGGCGCCAATCGTGCCGAACGCCGCGGGCACGCGCCGCAGGACCGCAAGACCGCCCAGAACCCGAAGGCCCCCGGCCGCCCCGACAGAAGGTGGGGCCGCTAGTGTCCATCGAGATCAACAACGAGTCCGCGATCCCCGTCGACGAGGCGGTGCTGCAGCGGCTGGTCACCTACGACCTCGACCAGCTGCACGTGCACCCGGACGCCGAGCTCGCGATCGTGCTCGTCGACGAGTCGGCCATGGAGCAGCTGCACGTGCAGTGGATGGACGAGCCGGGGCCGACCGACGTGCTGAGCTTCCCGATGGACGAACTGCGCCCGGGCACCGAGGAGCAGCCGACTCCTGCCGGACTCCTCGGCGACATCGTGCTCTGCCCCCAGGTGGCGATCGCGCAGGCGGAGACCGCGGGCCATAGCCCGATCGAGGAACTGATGCTGCTCACGACGCACGGTCTGCTGCATCTGCTCGGCTTCGACCACGCCGAACCGGACGAGGAGCGCGAGATGTTCGCCCTCCAGCGTGAGCTGCTGGATGGTTTCGCAGCGCAGGAACGACGACGGTAGCGGAGTGACGTGATCGCGATCTTCGTCACCGCGGCCGTGGTGCTCGTGATGTTCGGCGGGCTGCTCGCGGCCTCCGATGCCGCGCTCCAGGTGCTCAGTCGCACCGATCTGATCGACATCGCGTCGCACAGCCGGTCGCGGCGCTCCCTGCTCGGGATCGCCTCCGACATCGGCGCGCACGTCAACGCGCTCAACTTCATGCGCGTCGTGTCGGAGACGACCGCCGCGGTGCTCGTCTCGCTCTCGTTCGCGTACTCGATCCGAGAGTGGTGGTGGGCCCTCCTTGCGAGCGCCCTCATCATGACGGCGGTGTCGTTCGTGCTCGTGGGGTCGAGCCCGCGCAGCGTGGGGCGGGCGAACTCGCGCACGATCATCCGGGTGTCGGCACCGCTCATCCGCGCGATCCGTGTATTTCTCGGCCCGGTCGCGAGCGCGCTCGTCGCGATCGGCAACCGGGTCACGCCCGGGCGTCCCAAGAACGCGACCTTCTCGAGCGAGGAGCAGCTGCTCAGCATGGTCGACGAGGCGACCGAGCTCGAGGTGCTCGAGGAGGACGACCGCGAGCTGATCCACTCGATCTTCGAGTTCAACGACACGGTCGTGCGCGAGGTCATGGTGCCGCGCACCGACATGGTGACGGTCGACGCGGATGCCCCGCTCGACACCGCGATGGGGCTGTTCCTCAGCCGCGGCGTGTCGCGGATGCCCGTCCTCGGCGACGACGTCGACGAGGTGCTCGGCGTGCTCTACCTCCGCGACGTGGCGCGGGTCACCTACGAGCGCACGGCGGGCGCGTCCGCCCTGACCGCGGCCGGTCTCGCTCGGCCGGGACTCTTCGTGCCCGAGTCGAAGAAGGCCGACGACACGCTCCGCCAGATGCAGCTCGAATCCAATCACCTCGCGCTCGTCGTCGACGAGTACGGCGGAATCGCGGGCCTCGTGACGCTCGAAGACCTCATCGAGGAGCTCGTGGGCGAGATCTCTGACGAGTACGACCGCGAGGTGCCCGACGTCGAGGATCTCGGCGAGGGTCGCTACCGCGTCGCCGCCCGGATGCCGGTCGACGAGCTCGGCGACCTCTTCGGCCTCGACCTGGACGACGACGAGGTGGACTCGGTCGGCGGTCTGCTCACGAAGGCGGTCGGCCGACTGCCCGTGGCGGGCTCGCGCGGTGAGATCTCCGGGCTCATCCTCACGGCGGAGCGCACCGAGGGCCGCCGCAAGCGCATCAGCACCGTCCTGGTCGAACGCGACCAGGCCCTCATCGACGCGCAGGCCGCGTTCAGCGAACAGACGAAGGACGACGAATGACCGGGACCGAATTCAGGGCGGGCTTCGTGAGCTTCGTCGGGCGCCCCAACGTGGGCAAGTCGACGCTCACGAACGCGCTCGTGGGCGAGAAGGTGGCGATCACCTCCTCGAAGCCGCAGACCACGCGGCGGGCGATCCGCGGCATCGTGCACCAGCCGACCGGGCAGCTCGTCGTCGTCGACACCCCGGGAATGCACCGCCCGCGCACCCTTCTCGGCGAACGGCTCAACAGCGTCGTGCAGGACACGCTGGCGGATGTCGACGTGATCGGCTTCTGCGTGCCCGCGGGGGAGCGGATCGGGCCGGGCGACAAGTACATCAACGAGCAGCTGGACTCCTTTCCGCGCGCGAAGAAGGTCGCGATCGTGACGAAGATCGACGCGGCGCCGCGCCCGACCGTCGCGGAGCAGCTCCAGGCGGTGAGCGAGTTGCGTGACTGGGACGCGATCATCCCGATCTCCTCGCTCGAGGGCATCCAGCTCGATATCCTCGCCCGCGAGCTCATCGCTCTCATGCCCGTCTCCGCGCCGCTCTACCCCGCCGACGCGGTGACCGACGAGGGGCTGGAGGCGCGGGTCGCCGAGCTCATCCGCGAGGCCGTGCTCGAGGGCGTCCAGGACGAGCTGCCGCACTCGATCGCCGTGACGGTCGACGACATGGTGGAGCGGGAGGACAGCGAACTCATGGACATCTACGCGAACCTCTTCGTGGAGCGCGACAGTCAGAAGGGCATCATCATCGGGCACGGCGGGGAGCGTCTGGCCGAGGTCGGAGCCCGGGCGCGCAAGCAGATCGAGGCGCTGCTCGGTCGGCGGGTGTACCTCTCGCTGCGCGTGAAGGTGGCGAAGGACTGGCAGCGCGACCCCAAGCAGTTGGGCCGCCTCGGGTTCTGACCGGCGGTACATCCGCAGGATGATCCCCGGGGCGCGCCCAGTCCCTATCGTTGAAGCATGTTCCGCGCGATGAAGACCTCCCAGCTGGTGGTCGACGGCTCCATCGCCTTCGTGTTCCTGTTGCTCATGACACACTCCTCGCTCGGCGAGGCGTCGCGCTGGGCGGTCGCGGTCGGTTTCACCGTCTCCCTCGCGATCCGGCGGTTCTCCCCGCCGCTGTCGCTGGGGGTCGCCTGGGTCACCGCGCTCGCGCAGATGTTCGTCTTCCACAATGACCCCTCCATCGTCGACCTCGCGATCCTCGCCACGCTCTACACGAGCTCGGCCTATGGCGACCGTGCGCTGAAGTGGGCGGGATGCGCCTCCGTCGCGGTCGGCGCGATCGTCGGGTCGCTCTACCTCAACTTCGGCGCCTCCTCGACCGTGTTCGAGGTGTCGAGCCTCGGTGGTGTGGCGAGCGCGGCGATCCCGGTGCTCTTCGTCTTCATCGCGATGGCGGTGCTTCTCGGCCTGCCGTGGACCGCGGGACTGCTCGTGCGCGCCCGCATCGCGGCCCGCGAGAGCCGTGAGGCGCAGCTTCTCGCCCAGCGCGGCGCGGAGCTCGCCGAGCGCGACGTCATCGTCGAGCAGGAGCGCACCCGGATCGCCCGGGACATGCACGATGTCGTGGCGCACTCGCTCGCCGTGGTGATCGCCCAGGCCGACGGCGCGCGGTACGCGCGAGCGAGCGACCCCGCGGCGGCCGACGCCGCGCTCGACACGATCTCGGCGACCGCGCGGGAGGCGCTCGGCGAGGTGCGCGTGCTCCTCGGTCAGTTGCGCCACCCCCAGTCGGACGGCCCGCAACCGGGCCTCGACGAACTTCCCCGGCTGCTCGACCAGCTGCGCGCCTCGGGGCTCGTCATCGAGTTCGAGGCGCGGGGCGAGACGCGGCCCCTCGGCGCCGGTCCGCAGCTCGCCGCCTATCGCATCGTGCAGGAGGCCCTCACCAACGCGCTGCGACACGGCGATGTGAGCGGGCCGGTCGCGGTGCGCCTCAGCTGGTCGCCGCGCGAGCTCGAGATCACCGTGGTCAGCGCGCTCGTCGCCGCTCCCGCCACCGGCGAGCTGAGACTCGGCCACGGCCTGGCCGGTATGCGGGAGCGCGCCGCACTGGTGGGCGGTCGCCTGACCACCGAGGTGAACGACCGGCACTTCGGCGTCCGCGCGATTCTTCCCGTGACGGGCACCGCGCACGCGACGACGGGCGCGGTCCCGGTCGCGCCGACGGGCGCGCCCACGGCCCCGGACGACCCGCCCCTGACCGCCCGCCCCGCGCCCGGCCCGGTGCCCGCGTGAGCGGCGCCATCCGTGTCGGCCTCGTGGATGACCAGGCCCTGTTCCGCACCGGCATCCGCATGCTCATCAGCTCGCAGCCCGATCTCGAGTTCGTGGGCGAGGCCGCCGACGGAGCCGAGGGGGTCGCGATGGCGGAGGCGTCCCGGCCCGATGTGGTGCTGATGGACATCCGCATGCCGGTCATGGACGGAATCGAGTCGACCCGTCAGATCCTGGCTCGCGCCGATGAGCGCGGCTCCGACCGGCCTCGCATCATCGTGCTCACCACCTTCGACCTCGACGAGGCGGCGACCCGGGCGATCCGGGGCGGGGCGAGCGGGTTCCTGCTCAAGGACGCCGACCCCGAGTTCCTGCTCGCGGCGATCCGCACCGTGCACGCCGGCACCTCCGTCATCGCGGCCTCGGCGACCCGCGAGCTGTTCGAGCACTTCGATTCGCAGCCCGCGGCGGCGACCCCGCCCGCCGCGTTCGGCAGTCTCACCGCGCGGGAGAACGACATCTTCCTGCTCGCGGCGCGGGGCCTGAGCAACTCCGAGATCGCCGCGGGGGAGTTCCTGAGCGAGGCGACGGTGAAGACCCACATCTCGCGCATCCTCGGCAAGCTCGGCCTGCGCGACCGCGTGCAGCTCGTCGTCTACGCCTTCGAGCACCGTCTCGTCGACTGACGTCATCCTCCGGGTGGAGTCGGGAGGCGACTCGCGCCCGATTCGCGGGCGGCCGATCATCCTTAGCGTTGCGGGCATGCACACCGAACTGACCACCGCGATCGGCACCGCCGTCGCCCGGGTGGAGAAGCTGACGAAGTCCTACGGCACCGGACCGGGGAGGGTGGACGCGCTCGCGGGCGTCAGCATCGGCCTCGAGCGGGGGCGTTTCACCGCGATCATGGGACCGAGCGGCTCGGGCAAGTCGACGCTCATGCACATGATGGCCGGGCTCGACTCGCCCAGCTCCGGGCGGGTGTGGCTCGGCGACACCGACATCACCGCGCTCGGCGACTCGCAGCTCACGCTGCTGCGCCGCCGCCGGGTCGGGTTCGTCTTCCAGTCGTTCAACCTCGTGCCGACGCTCGACATCCTCGGCAACATCCGGCTGCCGTTCGAGCTCGACGGTCGCCGGCCGAGCCGCGACGAGGCCGCCTGGATCGACCGCCTGATCGACTCCCTCGGGCTTCGCGACCGCCTGGGGCACCGCCCCTTCGAGCTCTCGGGCGGGCAGCAGCAGCGCGTGGCGATCGCCCGCGCGCTCGGCACCCAGCCCGACCTCGTCTTCGCCGACGAGCCCACCGGCAACCTCGACTCGAGGTCGGGCCGCGAGGTGCTCTCGCTGCTCGCGACCGCCAGCAGCGAGTTCGGTCAGAGCATCGCGATGGTCACCCACGACCCGATCGCCGCGAGCTACGCCGACCGCATCGTGTTCCTGGCCGACGGCGTGGTGGCGGATGACCGCCCCCGCAGCACCCCGGAGCAGATCAGCTCCCTCATGCTCGCCCTGGAGCGCCACCCGTGAGGCCCGCCCTCTCGCGCGAGCAGTTCCCGACGATCCTGGTCGCCGCGCTCAGCTCCTCCTTCGGCGTCGCCCTCCTGGAGGTGACGCAGGCCCTCACCCTGCTGGTCTCCCGCGACGACGTCACGGGCAGCAGTCACACGGTGGCCGCGCTCCTCTCCGTGCTCGCCGTCGTCTTCACCGCGATCGCGGTCTACGTGGCGGCCGTCGTGACCGTGAACACGATCGCGACGATCGTCGCCGGGCGCACGCGCACCATCGCGCTCTACCGCCTCGTCGGGGCGAGTTCCCGCACCCTCCGCCGGTCGGTCGCGCGGGAGGGCCTCGCGGCGGGCGCGGTGGGGTCGGCCATCGGCGCCGTCGTGGGGGCTGGGGTGGTGGCCGGGGGCCTCGCGTTCGCGGTGCGGGGGCGGGTCATCCCCGCGCTGCCCTACTCGCCGTGGCACGCGGTCGTCGTGCTGCCGGTGGTCGCCGTCGTGCTCACGACCTGGCTCGCGGCGTGGATCGGCTCGCGCCGGGTGCTCGCCGTCAGCCCGTTGGAGGCGATCTCCGCGGCCGAGGAGCGCACGCTGGGGGAGACCGCGGCGCGCCCTGCGCGAACCGCGACCGCGATCACGCTGTTCTCGCTGGGAACACTGCTGCTCGTCGCGGGGATCCTCCTCGGTCTCGTGAGCGGCCTCGGCGTGCTCGTGGGACTCGGGGGTGGAATCCTGTCGTTCTCGGGCGTCGTTATCGGAGCACAGCTCGTGATGCCGCGGGCGCTCCGCCTCGTCGCGTACGCCTTCGGTCGCTCCGCCGCGGCGCGACTCGCGGGTCAGAACGCCCTGCGCTACCCCGAGCGCTCGACCCGCACCACGATCGGGCTCGTGATCGGGGTCACGCTCGTCACGATGTTCGCCGTGGCCATCGGCGGCTTCGAGGCGATGGTGCAGGCGGCCCGGGCCGCCCAGCCGGAGACGTATCAGGGCATCCAGCCGACCCTCGACGCGACGGTCGCCGTGTTCTCGGTGCTCACCGGGTACAGCGCGTTGATCGCCGCGGTGGGTCTCGTCGCGACCCTCTCGCTCAGCGTGCTGCAGCGCACGCGCGAGCTCGGTCTGCTGCGCGCCCTCGGCTTCAGCGCGCGGCAGGTGCGGTTCATGATCGTGGTGGAGAGCGCGCAGCTCACCTCCGCGGCGGTGCTCGTCGGCGTGGTTCTCGGCACGGGCTACGGCTGGGCGGGGGCGCAGTCGCTCCTCGGCTCGATCGCGGGTGCGCCGGGACTCATCGTGCCGGTTCTCCCCGTCGCGGTGCTCGCCACCATCGCGGGTGCGGCGGCGGCGCTCACCGTCGGTGCCTCGCTCGTGCCGGCCCGGCGCGCCACCCGCGTCTCGCCGGTCGCCGCCCTCGCCATCGAGTGAGCGGAAACCCGGCGCGCCGGTGCTGCCCGGCCGCGCCCGGCTGGACACCGTATTCGTGCCCGCTGTGAGCCACCTTGTGGTTCTCTCAGCAGCGGATCGCGTGTTCGAGCGCGCCTTTGCAGCGCTGCTGAGCAGAATGGATTCACGGCGCCTGAGGCGTCGGCAAGGCGAAGGAGAATGCGGTGCCCAGCTGGCTCGCGGATGTGCCGATCACCTCGGGTGCCGTGCCCGTCGTGCTCTATGTTCTGGCCCTCGCAGCGGTGACGGCGAGCATCGTCATCGGCGTCCGTGCGGGCCGCTGGCGCCGCGTGGTCATCGCCGGTGTCGCGGGCGGAGTGTTCGGCGGCATCGTCGCCTGGCTCGTCGGTGATGTCTGGAATCTGCTCGACGTGGGCTTCACGGTCGTGGTCAGGTTCTGGATCGTGGCCGCGTTCGCGGCCCTCGCGGCTGTCGGCGCGGCGAGTCTCGGCCGGGGCGCCGGCCCGCGGCGGGCACCCCTGCGGCGGTGGAGGATCGCGACGCCGGCGATCGCGGCGGTTCTCGCGGTCGCGGCCGCCGCCATCGGCATCGATACCGATTTCGGCCAGTACCCGACCATCGGTGAGGCCTTCGGCGTGTCCGGTTTCACGAGGGCGGCCCTGCCCGCGGTGCGCGCGGTGCCCGGCACGACGGCCGTGACCCTGCGCGGGTGGAGAGCGCCGGCGGGGATGCCCCGCTCCGGCCGGGTGTCGGTCGTGGACATCCCCGGGACCGTGTCGCACTTCCACGCCCGTCCCGCCCTCGTCTACCTGCCTCCGGCCGCGCTCACCGCGGCGCCCCCGCCCCTGCCCGTGCTCATCGCGCTCTCGGGTCAACCCGGTCAACCGTCATCCGTGTTTCGCGCGGGCCACCTCGATGCCCTCATGAACGCCTATGCGGCGACCCACCACGGCCTCGCTCCGATCGTCGTCGCCCCCGATCAGCTGGGCAGCCCGTATGTGAACCCGATGTGCGTCGACGGCCGCCTCGGCAACTCGCGCAGCTACCTCACCATCGACGTGCCGCGCTGGATCCGGGCCCATCTCAGCGTGCTCAGCGGCCGCCGCGCGTGGGCCATCGGCGGCTTCTCGCAGGGCGGCACCTGCTCGGTGCAGCTCGCGGCGGGGGATCCGGCCCTCTTCGGCTCCTTCGTCGATGTGGCCGGCGAACTCGTGCCCTCCCTCGGCACCGTGACCAAGACGATCGACGGCGGCTTCAGTCGTAACGCCGCCGCCTACCGCGCCGCGACCCCCAGGGGCCTCATGCTCGCTCGCGCGCCCTACGCGGATACCGTCGCCTTCTTCACCGTCGGCCAGACCGACACGCTCTACACCCATCGCGATCGGATCGTCGCCCGCATCGCCCGGTCGGTGGGCATGCACGTGACCTTCCTCGTCTCGCCCGGCACGGGGCACGACTGGAGCACGGTGGACTACGGCTTCGTGCACGCCCTCCCGGTGCTCACCGCGCGGATGGGGCTCCCGTGACCAGCATCGCCCTCAGCGCGCGCCGCCTGCGCGCCGGGGCGTGGGCGCGCGGCCACGCGGTCAGCCTCGCGCTCGCCGCGACCATGCTCGTCGGGGCGCTGGCCACCGGCTCGCTGCTGACTGGACCCCGCGGCACCCTCTCCGACTGGATCGGCACGGGCGCCGAGGCGTTCGCCCAGACCCACAACTTCCTGGGGCCGCTCACCGCCGCGTTCTTCGCCCCGGGGCCGCTCGTGCTGCTCGCCGCGCTCGTGGCGACAGTGCTCGTCGTGGGCGAGGCCGAGCGGCTCATGGGCCCCTGGCGCACGCTCGCGGCCTTCGTCGTCACCGCCTACGCGAGCGCCGGCATCGGCACCCTGCTGCAGTCGCTCGGCCTCCTCGCGCACGAGCGCTGGAGCGTGCGCATCCAGGAATACGTCGTCACCGACCCGTTCACGGCGATCATCGGCACGGTGATGACCGCGAGCGCGTTCATGGGCACGCTCTGGCGACGGAGGGTGCGCATCCTCGGCCTCTCCGCCGTCGTGATCGTGCTCCTCTACGCCGGTCACCCCTCGGATCTGTTCCGTCTCATCGCCGCCCTGCTCGGTCTCGTGCTCGGCGCGCTCATCGCCCGCGAGAAGCCGACGCTGCGGGTGGCGCGCAGTTCGCACCGCGAGGCGCGGAGCCTCGTCTCGGTCGTGCTGCTCGTCACGGCGGTCGGGCCCGTCGTGAGCGTGTTCTCGCCGCACGGCTACGGCCTGCTGCAGCCGCTCGGCGTGCTCTTCCGCAACACCCTTCCCTCGCTCGCGCCGCTGCAGCGGGCCTGCGCGGTGCCGTCGCCGGCCCTGCACTGCGCGGCGGATCTCGCGCTCGCGCGCATCAACGGACCGGGGGCGGTCATCCTCGCCCCGCTGCCCCTCGTGGTGCTCGCGCTCGCGGCGATCGGCATGCTGCGCGGGCGGCGGTCGGCGGCACTCGTCGCGATCGCGGTCAACGTGCTCCTCGCCGCGATGGCCGCCTTCTACTACGGCTTCGTTCCCGCCTTCGGGGAGTCGACGGTGCTCAGCCAATCGGCCGGCAGCGTCGAGGGCGTGGTGCGGCTGTCGATCGCGGTCGCGGTGCCGCTCGTGGTGGCGGCGGTGATCCTGGCCACGCTGCGCCACTTCACCGTGCGCACCTCGGCGACCCGTGCGGTGCGCTACGTGGCCGTCGTCGGCGGGTCGTTCCTCGCGCTCGCCGGCACCTTCCTGGCCGTCGGGATGCTCGCCCGCGCGCAATTCGCGCCCGTCGCGACGCCCGCCTCGCTGCTGCTCGAACTGCCCGACCGCTTCGTTCCCGTGGGCTTCCTGCGCCTCGAGGCGATCGATCTGCTCCCGAGCGGACCGCTCGCGCTCGCCGTGTACGACGCCGTCGGGCCACTGTTCTGGCTCATCGTGGTGGCGGCGACGGCGTGGCTCATCGTGGCGACCCCGGACGCGGTGGCCTCCGCGGAGCTCGAGCGGGTGCGGGCGCTTCTTCGGCACGGTTCGGGCTCCCTCGGGCACCTCGCCACCTGGCGCGGAAACCGCTACTGGTTCTCGGCCGACGGCGCAGTCGCGATCGCCTATCGCGTGCACTCCGGCTGCGCCGTCTCGGTCTCCGATCCGATCGGGCCGGCGGAGCAGTGGGAGGCCGCGGCGCGCGCCTTCGTCGACTTCTGCGACGATCGCGGCTGGGACGCCCTGTTCTACAGCGTGCACGACGACTTCGTCCCGATCGCCCACGCCATGGGGTGGGCCACGACCCGCGTCGGCACCGAGACGATCGTGCGCCCGGCGAGCCTCACGCTGCAGGGGCGCAGCTGGCAGGACGTGCGCAGTTCGATCAATCGTGCCGAGCGGGCGGGCATCCGCTTCCTCTGGACGAGGCACGCCGAGCTGCCGCCCGCTCTCGCGCTCCAGATCGACGAGATCTCCGAGTCGTGGGTGGCCGAGAAGGACCTCCCCGAACTGGGCTTCACCCTCGGCGGCACGGACGAGCTCCGCGACCCCGAGGTGGCGCTCGGCCTCGCCATCGACGCGGGCGGTCAGGTCGAGGCGGTGACGAGCTGGATGCCGCGCTACCGCGACGGGCGCGTCGTGGGGTGGACGCTCGACTTCATGCGGCGCCGGCCGGACAGCATCAACGGCGTGATGGAGTTCCTCATCGCCTCGAGCGCGCTGCAGATGCGCGACGACGGCATCGAGGAGTTGAGTCTGTCGGCGGCGCCGCTCGTCGCGCCCGAGGGGGAGGACGCGCTCGACCGGGCCGACGGCGCCCCCGCCCCGCAGCGCGTGCTCGCCCTGCTCGCCCGCGCACTCGAACCCGCCTACGGCTTCCGCTCCCTGTTCGCCTTCAAGCGCAAGTTCTCGCCGAGCTACGCGCCCCTGCACCTCGCCTATCGCGACGCCCTCGTCCTCCCCGCGGCCGGCGCGGCGCTCGCCCGCGCCTACCTCCCCTCGGCGGGGGTGCGGGATGCGCTCCAGGTCGCCCGCGCGCTGCTGTGACGCGCGCCCGCGCCGGGTGGTACCCTGAACACGTGTTGTTCGGTCTGCTCCTTCTTAGCTGCCGCGACGAGTCCTAACTCAGGCCTTCCTCGTCGCGGAGTTCGCCATTGGCTGACCACCTCAGACACGAGAAAGACACCCTGATGAAGAACACCCAGAAGCCGTCGACGATGCCGACGCACAAGTACCGCCCGTATCACGAGCAGTTCCAGGTCGATCTGCCCGACCGCACCTGGCCCTCGACGCACATCGAGAAGGCCCCGCTGTGGTGCGCCGTCGACCTGCGAGACGGCAACCAGGCGCTCATCGACCCGATGACCCCCGAGCGCAAGCGCATCATGTTCGAGCTGCTCGTGCGCATGGGCTACAAGCAGATCGAGGTCGGGTTCCCGAGCGCGAGCCAGACCGACTTCGACTTCGTGCGGTCGCTCATCGAGGACGACCTCATCCCGGACGACGTGACCATCCAGGTGCTCACCCAGGCGCGCGACCACCTGATCACCCGCACCTACGAGTCGCTCAAGGGCGCCAAGCAGGCCATCGTTCACCTGTACAACTCCACGAGCATCCTGCAGCGCGACGTCGTCTTCCGCACCGACCGGCAGGGTGTCATCGACATCGCCCTCGAGGGTGCGCGCCTGTGCAAGGCCGCCGAGGCTCTCGTGCCCGGCACCGACATCTTCTACGAGTACTCGCCCGAGAGCTACACGGGCACCGAGCTCGAGTTCGCGCTCGACATCTGCAACCAGGTGCTCGAGGTGTTCCAGCCGACCCCCGATCACAAGGTCATCATCAACTTGCCGGCGACCGTCGAGATGGCAACGCCCAACGTCTACGCCGACTCGATCGAGTGGATGTCGCGGCGCCTCAACCACCGCGAGAACGTGCTGCTCAGCCTGCACCCGCACAACGACCGGGGCACCGGCATCGCCGCCGCCGAGCTGGGCTACCAGGCCGGAGCCGACCGCATCGAGGGCTGCCTCTTCGGCAACGGAGAGCGCACCGGCAACGTCGACCTGGTCGCCCTGGGGCTCAACCTGCTGACGCAGGGGATCGACCCGCAGATCGACTTCAGCGACCTCGACGGGATCCGCCACACGGCCGAGTACTGCAACCAGCTCCGCGTGCACGAGCGCAGCCCCTGGGCCGGCGACCTCGTCTACACGGCGTTCAGCGGATCCCATCAGGACGCCATCAAGAAGGGCTTCGAGGCGATGGACGCGGAGGCGACCGCCAAGGGCGTCAGCGTGGGCGACCTCGTCTGGGCGGTGCCGTACCTGCCGATCGACCCGAAGGACGTCGGCCGCGGGTATGAGGCCGTGGTGAGGGTCAACTCGCAGTCGGGCAAGGGTGGCGTCGCCTACCTGCTCAAGACCGACCACGCCCTCGACCTGCCGCGCAAGCTGCAGATCGAGTTCAGCGGCGTCGTGCAGGCGAAGACCGATGCCGAGGGCGGCGAGGTGACGAGCGAGCAGATCTGGGAGATCTTCCAGGACGAGTACCTGCCCGCGCCGGCGCACCGGCCCGAGGACAAGTGGGGGCGATTCGAGCTCCTGTCGACCCGCACGGCGAGCGAGATGACCGGATCCACGACGCTCACCGTGCGCCTGCGGGTGGGCGAGGAGCAGCTCGAGACGGAGGCGCGCGGCAACGGCCCGATCAACGCCTTCCTCTCCGTGCTCTCCGAGCAGGGCATCGAGGTGGAGCTGTTCGACTACGTCGAGCACACCCTCTCAGCGGGCGGGGATGCGCTCGCCGCGGCCTACGTCGAACTTCGGGTCAACGGCAAGACGCTGTGGGGGGTCGGAATCGACGCCGACATCTCCACCGCGTCGCTCAAGGCGGTCGTCTCGGCGGTCAACCGAGCGGTCCGCGCGGAGGCCGGGGAGCGGGAGCTCGCCGCCGTCTGAGCGCGGGCAGTCGCTCGATCCTGCGCTGCTCGGGGAGTGACCATCGGAACAGCACGGCCAGCACGCGCACGCCGAAGGTGACGGCGACGCACAGCAGGGCGGCGAGGAAGATGGGCACCCCGAGCGCGTGCAGCGCGACCAGGGTCGAGGCACCCACGACCGCGGCGATCGCGTAGAGGGATCCGACGTGCATGAGCGCGATCGGCAGGTTCAGGAGCAGATCCCGCAGGATCGATCCCCCCACGGCCGACAGCACACCGACGAAGACGGCGGGCACGGCGGGTACCCCGAGCGCGAGCGCCTTAGTCGTGCCGATCGCGCAGTAGAGACCGATGGTGAGCGCGTCGAGAACCGTCATGACGATGCCGAGCCGCTGCAGCACGCTCTCCAGCAGCATCCCGATGAGCGCCCCGCCCACCGCGACGAGCAGGTACCAGTTGCTCGTGAGGGCGGCGGGGAGACGGGCGAGCAGCACGTCGCGGATCATCCCGCCGCCGAAGCCTGAGACGATGCCGATGATCGCGACGCCGAGGAGGTCGAGTCGTCGGTCGCGGAACTGGGCCGCGAACATCGCACCCTGGGTGCCGCCGATGCCGATCGCAGCCAGATCGGCCCACAGCGGGATGGCGAATGCGGTCGCGTGCACCCCACTATTCTCGCGTGTTGCCGCGCCGTCTGGTGGCGTCGTCAGCCGCTCGGGGGATACTGGTGCGGTGCCCCTGTATCGTGACGAAGCCGTGGTGCTGCGAACCCACAAGCTGGGCGAGGCAGACCGGATCGTCACCATGCTGAGCCGCCAGCACGGCAAGATCCGCGCCGTCGCGAAGGGCGTGCGCCGCACCGCCTCGAAGTTCGGATCGCGGCTCGAACCGATGATGGTCGTCGACGTGCAGCTGTACGAGGGGCGCAGCCTCGACATCGTGACCCAGGCCGAGTCGCTGGGTGCCTACGGCGCCGACATCGCGGGCGACTACGCGAGCTACACGGCGGCGGCCGCGATGATCGAGACAGCCGATCGCATCACCGACGACAGCGGCAGCCTGCAGCAGTACCTCCTGCTCGTCGGCGCCCTGCGCTCGCTCTCCCGCCGCGAGCGCGTGCCGGGTCTCACCCTCGACTCCTACCTGCTGCGCTCCCTCTCCATCGCCGGCTGGGCGCCGAGCTTCGTGGACTGCGCGGTGACGGGTGCCCCCGGCCCCCACACCGCGTTCGTCGTGCAGCTCGGCGGGGTGGTCGCCGACTCGGTCGCCCCACCCGGCACCCCTCGCGTCGATCCGGAGACGATCGATCTCCTCGCCGCCCTGCTCGCGGGCGACTGGCCGACGGTCGAGGCCTCGGATGACCGTGCCCGCGGCCAGGCGAGCGGCATCGTCGCGGCGTACACCCAGTTCCACCTGGAGCGCGGCCTGCGCTCCCTGCGCCTGGTCGACCGCCGATGACGCCCGTCGCCAAGACGCACCGCGATGCCGTCGAGTTCCGCCCGCTCGACTGGACGGGCCTGTACCCGCCCGCGCTTCCCGCGGCCGCCATCCCGGCCCACGTCGCGATCGTGATGGACGGCAACGGGCGCTGGGCCAACGGTCGGGGCCTCACGCGCGTGGAGGGCCACAAGGCGGGGGAGGCGGCGCTGCTCGATGTCGTCGCGGGGGCGATCCAGCTGGGCATCCGCCACCTCAGCGTGTACGCGTTCTCGACGGAGAACTGGAAGCGCTCGCCCGATGAGGTGCGCTTCCTCATGGGATTCAACCGCGACGTGCTGCATCGCCGTCGCGATCAGCTGAACGAGTGGGGCGTGCGCGTGCGCTGGGCGGGGCGCAAGCCCCGGCTGTGGGGCTCGGTCATCTCCGAGCTGCAGTTCGCGGAGCGCCTCACGGCGAACAACTCGACTCTCACCCTCACGATGTGCGTCAACTACGGCGGACGCACCGAGATCGCGGATGCGGTGCGCTCCATCGCCGACGAGGTAGCGGCGGGGCGGCTCAAGCCCTCCGGCATCACCGAGAAGACGATCCAGAAGGCGCTCTACGCACCGGAGCTGCCGGACGTCGATCTCTTCATCCGCAGCTCCGGAGAGCAGCGCACGAGCAACTTCCTGCTCTGGCAGAGCGCCTACGCCGAAATGGTGTTCCTCGACACGCTGTGGCCCGACTTCACTCGGGAACAATTGTGGGAAGCTGTGACACTGTATGCCACGAGGAATCGTCGATTCGGGGGTGCCGTCGATGCGCCGACGGCCTGAAGGGGAGTTGCACACATGAGCAGAATCGCTCGTCTGGTCACGGCGATCATCTTCCTGATCATCCTCGCCGCCTGCGGTGGCGCCGTCGTCTACTTCGGCACGGCCGACGGGCTCGGCTTCGGCGGCTCGGCGACCGTCGCCGGCACGGTCACGAAGGGCACGGGCGCCTATGTGCAGATCGGGTGGGTGCGCAACAACGCGCCGTGGCCGATCACCGTGACGGGGATCGAGGCGACCGCGAACCACGCCGCGAAGCCGGTCACCGTCTACCTCTCGGCGAAGCAGGAGACCACGGCCGCGGTGACCAAGGCCCCGGCGTGGGCGACTCCGGCGGCCGCGGCGATGCCGGTCGCCTTCGCGGGCGGCACCCTGCGCTACCTCGGGTTCGCGATGACCCCCGCGCAGGGCGAGGTCGCGTCGTTCGACAGCATCACCGTGACGTTCACCGGGCCGCTCGGCATCACCTTCCACAAGAGCTACTCCGGCGACACCTTCGCGGTCGCCTCGGACACTCTGCCGGCAGGCACCCTCGCCCTCGATCCCACGGTCGACTCCGGATCGCTCGACGGCTACATCGAGCTGCTGCGCAACGCCCTGCAGCAGAGCAACAGCGCCCAGCTCGCGGTGGTCATGGGCAGCGGCGTGAAGCCGGCCCAGGCCCAGAAGTTCGCGAAGGACATGGCGAAGTTCCAGATCAACGACAACGTGACGGCCACGCGCGATCCCGCGAACCCCTACCGCCGCACGCTGGTCTTCTACGCCACCTCGCCCACCAAGGACGGCCTGCCGCCGATTCGCATCGAGTGGAGCGGCTTCCGCTGGAGCGTGCTCGGCTACTGAGCCGCGGCGCGCGCCACCGCGCCGACCGGAGTGAGCCCCCAGTCCGCCCCCGGCACCGCGCGGATCGCCGCGATGGTCGCGGCGAGGCTCGGAACGCGGACGGCTCCCGCGTGGCTGACCAGCTGGATATCGCGGGTGGAGACCGGCGCGGTGGCCCGAATGGCGGCACCGGGCGGCACGGCGGCGGTGGCCAGCGCGAGCCGGGGGAGCAGCGCGACACCGACATCGGCGGCCACGAGATTGAGCACCGCGACCGCGTTGTCGGTCTCGTAGTCGATGACCGGATCGAAGCCCGCCGCCTCGCACACGGCGAGGAGGTGCCCGCGGCAGAGCGGGCAGCCGGCGATCCAGCGCTCCCGATCGAGGAGGGAGACGTCGACGGCCTCCTCCACGGCGAGCGGGTGCCGGGCGGGCAGGGCGAGCACCACCTCTTCGGTGAACAGCGGAGTGAGGTGCAGGCCGCTCGCGACATCCCGGTGCGGATCGGCGCGGTCACCCGGATAGCTGAAGGTGATCGCGAGGTCGACCGCGCCCTCGCCGAGCATGCCGATCGCCTCGGGCGGCTCGGCCTCGATGTAGGTGACGACGATGCCCGGGTGCTGGCTCGCCATCGTGTGGAGCAGGCGCGGGATGATCGTCGAGGAGGCCGTGGGAAAGCCCGCGATGCGGGCGGTCCCCGTGCGCATGCCGGCGAGCTCCGCCAGATCGCCGGCCGCCGCGTCGAGCGCCGAGGAGATCGTCACGGCGTGCCGGGCGAGCAGCTGCCCGGCCTCGGTGAGCCGGATTCCACGGCCCGCGCGGATCACCAGCGGCACGCCCAGACGGGCCTCCGCGCGCTGCAGGTGCTGGCTGATCGCGGGCTGACTGAAGCCCAGAACGCGCGCGGCGCCCGTGATCGTGCCCGTGTCGGAGATCGCGCGCACGATACGCAGCGAGTGCAGGTCGAGGTCGAGCTCGGTCATCCACTCATAATCTCGCATTATCGACAGCATCGAAAGCATGGCATTGTCGTATGCAAGCCCAGCGGGGATGCTGGGCGCATGACCACGCGTACCCTCGCCACCCCGTCCCTCGCCCTCGCCTCGGCCCGGGAGCAGTTCGGCGACGCCCGCGGCTACCTGGCGGTCGCCTCGATCGGACTTCCGCCGCGGAGCGCCGTGGAGGCGCTGAAGCGCGACCTCGACGCGTGGTTCGCCGCCGACCGCGACCCGCAGGGCTACGACCCCATCATCGAGCGCACCCGCGCGCACTACGCGGCGCTCGTGGGCGTCGCGCCGTCGAGGGTCGCGGCGGGGTCGCAGACCTCGGTCATCACCTCGCTCATCGCGGCCGCCGTGCCGGAGGGCACCGAGGTGCTGTGCGTGGAGGGCGACTTCTCCTCCATCATCTTCCCGTTCCTGGAGCGGCCGGGGATCCGCGTGCGCACCGTGCCGCTCGATCGTCTGGCGGAGTCGATCGACGAGCGCACCTGGCTGGTCTCCTTCTCACTCGTGCAGTCCTCGACCGGCGTGGTGGCCGACGTGCCGGCGATCCTCGAGGCCGCGGGGCGGGTCGGTGCGCTCAGCTACTGCGACACGACGCAGGCGACGGGGGTGCATCCGGTCGACGCGAGCCTGTTCGACGCGACGGTGTGCCACAGCTACAAGTGGCTCTGTTCGCCGCGCGGTGTCGCGTTTCTCACCGTGAGCGAGGCGATGCAGCGCCGGCTGACCCCGCTGCAGGCCGGCTGGTACGCGGGCGAGGAGGTGTGGAAGTCGTGCTACGGACCCGAGATGCACCTCGCCCGGGACGCGCGTCGCTTCGACGTCTCCCCGGCCTGGCAGGCCTGGGTCGGCGCCGAGCAGGCGATCGGGCTGTTCGCGGGGCTCGACATCGCGGAGGTGTGGGAGTGGACGGCGGGCCTCGGTGATCAGCTCTGCGAGGCGCTGGGCATCCGCCCGCAGCATCAGGCGATCGTGACCTGGGCCGACGCCGAGGGGGATGATCTGCGCGCCCTTGCCGCCGCGGGCATCCGCGCCTCGGGCCGGGCCGGTCGGCTTCGGGCCTCCTTCCATCTCTGGAACGACACGGGCGACGTGGAGCGGGTGCTCGCCGCCGTGCCCCGCAGGGAGCGCCGCTAGTCTGGCGGAATGCCAGCGAACAGCGCCCCCATCCGCACCGGGATCATCGGCTTCGGCCTCTCCGGCCGCATCTTCCATGAGCCCTTCCTCGCCGCCGATCCGGCCTTCCGGATCGATCTCATCGCGACGGGCGACCCGACCCGCCGGGCGCAGGCCGAGGCTCTCGGGCACCCCACCGTGCCCGGCCCGGGGGAGCTGCTGAACCGACTCGGCGAGCTCGACCTCGTGGTGCTGGCCTCGCCCGCGCACGTCCATCTCGAGCAGGGCGTCGCGGCTCTGGAGGCCGGAGTCGCGGTCGTCGTCGACAAGCCCTTCGCCGCCTCGGCCGCGGAGGCGGAGCAGCTCATCGCGGTCTCCGAGCGCACCGGGGCGCCGCTCATCGTGTTCCAGAACCGGCGCTGGGACGGCGATTTCCGCACCATTCAGGCGCTCGTCGCGGAGGGCCGACTCGGTCGCGTGCACCGCTTCGAGTCGAGCTTCGAGCGCTACTCGGGCGCCGTGCGCGAGCGCTGGCAGGACACCACCCCGATCGAGCGCGGAGCCGGCATCAGCTATGACCTCGGCAGCCACCTCGTCGATCAGGCTCTGCACCTCTTCGGTCCCGCCACCCTCCAGCACGCCGAGGTCAGCGTCGTGCGGTCCGGCGGCGTGAGCGACGACGACGCCTTCTTCTCGCTGCGCCACGAGACGGGCGTGATCTCGCACCTCGCCGTCAGTCGCGTCGCGGCGCAGGCCGGTCCGCGGTTCCGGGTGCTCGGTACGGAGGACGCGTACACGGTGTACGGGCTCGATCCCCAGGAGGCCACGCTGCGCGCCGGCGGGCGGCCGGGCGATGCGGGCTTCGGCGAGGCGCCCGAGGCCGAGTGGGGGATGCTCGGCGGCGGCAGCTCCGGCCCCGAGCTCCGGCGCGTGCCCACCCTCCGGGGCGAGTACGCCGCGTTCTACGCGGGGGTCGCGGCGAGCATCCGTGACGGCGCGCCGGTGCCGGTGAACGCCCGGGACTCGCTCGCCGCCCTCCGGATCCTCGATGCGGCGCACGGCCGCTAGGGTCGCCCGCGCTCATTTGGCAGATACAGTCACGGCGACTAAAATACCTTAGAGTCAACTGCACCTTTACTTGGTGCACTCGAGGGGAGGCACCGTGGCGCACAGCGAGCACCGCAGCGACGACGCCCTCCCCGTCGAGAGCACGCCGACCACCTCCGCGGTGGCGCTCGCGGTCTCGACCGTCATCTTCGCGCTCCGCTCCGACGGCGAGGGCGGCGGCGCCTCGCTCCGGTTGCCGCTCGTGCGCCGCATCCGCGAGCCGTTCGAGGGGGAGTGGGCGCTCCCCGGGGGTCCGATCTCGGCGCACGAGGGCCTCGCCGCCGCCGCGGGCCGCAACCTGCTCAGTACGACCGGGCTGACCCCCACCTACCTCGAGCAGCTGTACGCCTTCGGCGACACCGACCGGTCGCCCGGCGAGCGCGTTGTCTCGATCGTCTACTGGGCCCTCGTGCGCCCCGATCAGGCCGATCGCGCGACGGTCGGCGACAACGTGCGCTGGTTCGCCGCCGACGAGCTTCCCCGGCTCGCCTTCGACCACAACGAGATCGTGGACTACGCCCTCTGGCGGCTCCGCACGAAGATGGAGTACAGCCGCATCGCCCACGCCTTCCTCGGCGAGACCTTCACGCTCGCCGAGCTCCGGCAGGTGCACGAGGCGGTGCTGCAGCGCGAGCTCGACCCCGCCAACTTCCGCCGTCAGATGGAGAGCTCGCACGCGGTCGTCCCCACGGGCGAGCGGCTCACCGGCGGTCGGCACCGGCCTCCGCGCCTCTATCGCTACAACGACTCCGCGCCGCTCATCGACAATGGCCCGCTCACGAGCGCCTGACCACCCACCCCCACCCAGGAGACGACCCATGTCATCCGTCGACACCACCATTCGACTCATCAGCGCCGGCGCGATCGCGGGCGAGACCTGCAGCCCCGAGCTCGCGAAGGGCCCCTGGGAGTTCGACCTCGCGCCCGCACCGAGCTACGGCCCCGGCTCCTCGATGAGCGACGTCATCCCGACCGGATCGCCGCGCCAGGGTCAGCTGCCCGAGGTCTACCGCACGGCCTCGGCCGACGAACTGGATGCGCGCATTCGCGCGGCGAAGGACGCGCTCGGCGACCGCGTCGTCGTGCTCGGGCACTTCTACCAGCGCGACGAGGTCGTGCGCTACGCCGACTTCGTGGGCGACTCCTATCAGTTGGCGAACGCCGCGCTCGCCCGACCCGAGGCCGAGGCGATCGTGTTCTGCGGGGTGCACTTCATGGCCGAGACCGCCGACATCCTGAGCGCCGCCGACCAGTCGGTGATCCTGCCCAATCTCGCGGCCGGCTGCTCGATGGCCGACATGGCCGACATCGACTCCGTGCTGGAGTGCTGGGAGCAGCTCGAAGCCCGCTACGGCACCGAGCCCGATGCCGAGGGGCGGGTGCCGGTCATCCCGGTGACCTACATGAACTCCTCGGCGGCGCTCAAGGGCTTCTGCGGCGAGCACGGCGGAATCGTGTGCACCTCCTCGAACGCGGCGACCGTGCTCGAGTGGGCCTTCGCGCGCGGCCAGCGGGTGCTGTTCTTCCCCGATCAGCACCTCGGTCGCAACACCGCGAAGGCGATGGGGGTTCCGCTCGAGAACATGCCGATGTGGAACCCGCGCAAGCCGCTCGGCGGCAACGACGACGCCACCCTCGACGCGGCGCGGGTGATCCTCTGGCACGGCTTCTGCTCGGTGCACAAGCGATTCACGGTCGACCAGATCGACCGGGCCCGGGCCGAGCACCCCGGGGTGCGCGTGCTCGTCCACCCGGAGTGCCCCATGCCCGTGGTCGACGCGGCGGACGGCGCGGGATCGACCGACTACATCGGCAAGGCGATCGCCGCGGCGACCGAGCCCACCACCTTTGCGATCGGAACCGAGATCAACATGGTGAACCGGCTCGCGCAGCAGTACCCGCAGCACGAGATCTTCTCGCTCGACCCCGTGGTGTGCCCGTGCTCGACCATGTACCGGATCCACCCCGGCTACCTCGCCTGGGTGCTCGAGGCGCTCGTGCGCGGCGAGGTCATCAACCGCATCACGGTCGACGCTGCCGTCGCGGCACCGGCGCGGGTCGCCCTCGACCGGATGCTCGCCGCGCGTCCCGGCCAGGCCGCCGAGCGCGTGATCGGCGACTGAGATGCCGAGCGTCATCGTCGTCGGATCGGGGATCGCGGGACTCGTCGCCGCGCTGCGGGCCGCACCCGGTCACGAGGTCACCCTCATCACCAAGGCGGAGCTCGCCGAGAGCAACACGCGCTACGCCCAGGGCGGGATCGCCGTCGCTCTCTTCGACGACGACAGCGTGCAGTCGCACATCGACGACACCCTCCGCGTCGGCGGCGGATTGAACGCCCGACGCGCCGTCGAGGTGCTGTGCTCGGAGGGGCCCGAGCGCGTGCGGGACCTCATCCGCCTCGGCGTCGCCTTCGACCGCACGGGCGAGCGACTGGCCCGCGGGCGCGAGGCGGCGCACTCGAGCGCCCGCGTGATCCACGCGGGCGGCGACGCCACGGGCGCCGTCATCGAGCTCGCGCTCGTCGAGGCGGTGCGCGCCTCCGGCACCCGGATCCGCGAGCACTGCTTCGTCGACGACCTCGTGCTGGACGACGGGCGGGTGGTCGGCGTGCGGGCGATCGGGCCGGGCGGCGTCGCGGAGACGCTGTACGCGGACGCGGTCATCCTGGCCAGCGGCGGTGCCGGTCAGCTCTACTCGCACACCACCAACCCGCTCGTCACGACGGGCGACGGGGTGGCCGCGGCGCTGCGCGCGGGTGCCGTGCTGCGCGACCTCGAGTTCTACCAGTTCCACCCCACCGCGCTCGCCCTGCCCGGCAACTTCCTCGTCTCCGAGGCGGTGCGCGGCGAGGGCGCGGTGCTGCGGGATGCGGATGGCCGGCGCTTCCTGCTCGACGAGCACCCCGACGCCGAGCTCGCGCCGCGCGACGTGGTCGCACGGGGGATCGCGCGGCAGATGGCCCGACAGGGCGGTCGGGCCGTGCTGCTCGACGCGACCGCGCTCGGCTCGGAGTTCCTCGGAGAGCGATTCCCCGGAATCACGCGCGAGTGCCTGCGGAACGGACTCGACTGGGGCCGCGAGCCGATCCCCGTGACGCCCGCCGCGCACTACTGGATGGGCGGCATCCGCACCGACGAGTGGGGGCGCAGTTCGCTGCCGGGCCTGTTCGCGGTGGGCGAGGCCGCCTGCACGGGGGTGCACGGTGCCAACCGGCTCGCCTCCAACTCGCTCCTCGAATCACTCGTGTTCGCCTGGCGCGCGGTGGACGCGCTCGCCACGCCCTTCCCGATCGCGACCGTCGATGACGCGATGCCGATCGACCATCTGCCGCGGCGGGCGGCCGCGCCGCGCATCGTCGATCGCGACGCGCTCCAGACACTCATGTGGGAGGACGCCGGTCTCTTCCGCTCCGACGACACGCTCGAGGAGGCCGAGACGGTGCTCGCCGGGCTGGTCGACGACAGCGCCGCGGAGTCGATCGGCGCCCGCGAGGACCGCAACCTGCTCGATCTCGCGCGCGCGCTCGTGACCGCGGCGCGCGCCCGACGCGAGTCGCGCGGCGCGCACCATCGCAGCGACGCACCGGAGACCTCGGCCGCGTTCGCCCGTCATCTCGACGTGGCAGAGAGGGTGGTGGTCGCATGCTGAGCACCCGGCACATCGACACCGTGGTGGGCGCCGCGCTCAGCGAGGACGCTCCCTGGGGAGACGCGACCTCCGAGGCGCTCATCCCGGCCGGCGCGGTCGCGACCGCGCGGCTCGTCGCGCGCGAGGCGGGCGTCTTCAGCGGGGGTGCCGTGTTCGAGGCGGCCATGCGCCTCACCGATCCGGCCATCGAGACCCGGGTCGACATCGCCGACGGAGCAGCGTTCGAGGCGGGCGCAACGCTCGCGTGGGTCACCGGCCCGGCCCGGTCGGTGCTCACCGCCGAGCGCGTCGCGCTCAACTTCACGCAGCGCATGAGCGGCATCGCGACCCTCACCGCACGCTACGTCGCGGCCGTCGCCGGCACCTCGGCGCGGATCGTCGACACGCGCAAGACCACGCCCGGCCTCCGCGAGTTCGAGCGGCACGCGGTGCGGTGCGGGGGAGGACGCAATCACCGCTTCTCGCTCTCCGACGCGGTCATGGCCAAGGACAACCACCTCGCGGTGCTGACCGCGGGCGGGCGCGACCTCACCGAGGCGCTGCGGGCGGTACGGGCATCCCTCTCGCACACCACCCACCTCGAGGTGGAGGTCGACCGCATCGAGCAGATCGAACCGGTGCTGGCCGCGGGGGTCGACACGATCATGCTCGACAACTTCGACCTCGACGCGCTGCGCCAGGGGGTCGCGCTCGTCGCCGGTCGCGCGGTCGTGGAGGCGAGCGGCGGGGTCAGCCTCGACACGGTCGCCGCCATCGCGCGCACGGGCGTCGACGTCATCTCGGTCGGCGCCCTCACCCACAGCGTGCGGTCGCTCGACCTCGGTCTCGACATCGATCCGATCGCGCCGTGATCTACCTCGATCGGGCGGCGACCACCGAGGTGCGCCGGGAGGTGCTCGAGGCGATGTGGCCCTACCTCACGGGCGAGTTCGGCAACCCCTCCAGCTCGCACTCGCTGGGTGCGACGGCGGCGCGCGCGCTCGCGGATGCCCGTTCCCGGGTCGCCCGCGTGCTCGGCGCCCGCCCCGGCGACATCGTCTTCACCTCTGGCGGCAGCGAGAGCGACACCCTCGCGATCGTGGGCATCGCCCTGGCGAACCCCCGCGGACGCCACGTGGTCACGACCGCGATCGAGCACCCCGCCGTGCTCGAATCCTGCGCGCACCTCGCCCGGATCCACGGTTTCGAGGTGACCGTTCTGCCGGTCGGCCCGGACGGACTGCTCGACCTCGGCGCGCTCGAGGCGGCGGGTCGGCCCGACACGACCCTCGTCTCCGTGATGTACGCGAACAACGAGGTCGGGACCGTGCAGGACATCGCGGCCATCGCCCGCATCGCCCACGGCTCCGGCGCGCTCGTGCACAGCGACGCCGTGCAGGCGCCCGGCTGGCTTCCGCTCGACGTGCAGGAGCTGGGCGTCGATGCCCTGAGCCTCTCCGGGCACAAGGTCGGCGCGCCCAAGGGGATCGGGGCGCTGTTCGTGCGCGGTCGGATCCCGCTCGAGCCGGTCATCCACGGCGGAGGGCAGGAGCGGGGGCGCCGCTCGGGAACCGAGAACCTCGCCGGCGCGGTCGGCCTCGCCACCGGGCTCGAGATCGTCGACCGGCACCGCACTGAGGCGGCGCCCACCGTCACCCGCGTGCGCGACGCCTTCATCGACGACGTGCTGGCCTCGGTCCCGGATGCCCGGCTCACCGGCTCCCCGACGCACCGGCTGCCCGGCAGCGCCTCGTTCACCTTCCCCACGACGAGCGGCGAGGCGGTGCTTCTCGAGTTGGAACGGGCGGGCATCCTCTGCTCGAGCGGCTCGGCGTGCGCCGCCGGCAGCGACGAGCCGTCTCACGTTCTCGTCGCGCTCGGAATCGCGCCCGAGGTGGCCCAGACGGCCGTGCGCTTCAGCTTCGACGAGACCGTGAGCCGGGCGGAGCTCGCCGAGGTCGCGATCGCGGTGCGCGACGCCGTGCGCACGGTGGCTGCGGGCGGTGCCCCGCCCGCCCGGTAGGCTGGTCACTTCATACTCGACCGGGCATCCAGCTCGGTGTGAACACACAGGAGCTCCACGTGGCAACGCCCAATCCCCTCGACGCCGTCATCGCCCTCGCCAAACGCCGGGGCTTCGTGTACCAGGCCGGTGAGATCTACGGCGGCTCGCGCTCCGCCTGGGACTACGGCCCGCTCGGCACCGCGCTCAAAGAGAACATCAAGCGCCAGTGGTGGCGCTACATGGTGCAGAAGCGCGACGACATCGTGGGCATCGACTCGTCGATCATCCTGCCCCGTCGCGTGTGGGAGGTCTCCGGTCACGTCGAGGTCTTCAGCGACCCGCTCGTGGAGTCGCTGCACACCCACAAGCGCTACCGTGCCGACCACCTGCTCGAGGCCTACGAGGAGAAGCACGGGCGTCCCCCGGCCAACGGCCTCGCCGACATCAACGACCCGGAGACGGGCCAGCCCGGCGCCTGGACGGAGCCGCAGAACTTCTCGGGTCTCATGAAGACCTTCCTGGGCCCCGTCGACAACGAGGAGGGAATGGCCTACCTGCGTCCGGAGACGGCGCAGGGCATCTTCGTGAACTTCGCCAACGTCTCCGCCTCCGCGCGCATGAAGCCGCCCTTCGGCATCGCGCAGATCGGCAAGTCGTTCCGCAACGAGATCACGCCCGGAAACTTCATCTTCCGCACGCGGGAGTTCGAGCAGATGGAGATGGAGTTCTTCGTCGAGCCCGGGACCGACGAGGAGTGGTTCTCCTACTGGATCGACGCCTGCGAGCAGTGGTACACCGACCTCGGCATCACGCCCGACAACATCCGTCGCTACGAGCACCCGAAGGAGAAGCTCTCCCACTACTCGAAGCGCACGATCGACCTCGAGTACCGCTTCCGCTTCGCCGGCAGCGAGTGGGGCGAGCTCATGGGCGTCGCCAACCGCACCGACTTCGACCTGAAGACCCACAGCGAGGCCTCCGGCGTCGATCTCTCCTACTTCGACCAGACCAAGAACGAGCGCTGGATCCCGTACGTCATCGAGCCCGCGTTCGGACTCACCCGCGCGCTCATGGCGTTCCTCATCGACGCCTACCACGAGGACGAGGCGCCCAACACGAAGGGCGGCGTCGACAAGCGCACCGTGCTGCGGCTCGACCGTCGGCTCGCGCCCGTCAAGGTCGCCGTGCTGCCGCTCTCGCGCAACGAGCAGCTCTCGCCGCTCGCGCGCGGACTCGCCGACACGCTGCGCGATCACTGGAACATCGACTTCGACGACGCCGGAGCGATCGGACGCCGGTACCGCCGCCAGGACGAGATCGGAACCCCGTTCTGCGTGACCGTCGACTTCGACTCCCTCGACGACGGCGCGGTGACCGTGCGCGAGCGCGACAGCATGGCGCAGGAGCGGGTCTCGCTCGACCGGCTCCCCGGTTACCTCGCCGAGCGTCTCCTCGGCGCCTGACGCGGGACGCGGTCGTCCGCATCCTCACGCAACGAGGGTGCGGCGCCGCAACCGGCCAACCGATACCCTGTAAAGCGTGTCTACGACTTCCAACCCCTTCGGTCAGGTCCTCGTCGCGCTGGTGACCCCGTTCACCGCCGACGGTGAGGTGGACTGGGCCGACGTCGAGAAGCACATCGACGACGTCATCACCGCGGGGGCCGACGGCATCGTCGTCACCGGCACCACGGGCGAGACGAGCACCCTCACCGACCCCGAGAAGATCCGGCTCGTCGAGGTGGGCAAGTCGGTCGCGGCGGGTCGCGCCAAGATCATCACGGGGGGCGGCTCCAACGAGACCGCCCACGCCATCGAGCTCTACAAGGCGAGTGAGAAGGCGGGGGCCGACGGCGTCATGATCGTGACGCCGTACTACAACAAGCCGACCCAGGCGGGGGTGCTGACGCACTTCAGGATGATCGCCGACGCGACCGATCTGCCGGTCATCCTCTACGACATCCCGGGCCGCACTGGCATCCCGATCAAGTACGAGACCATCCTGCGGGCGGCCAAGCACCCCAACATCCTCGCGGTGAAGGACGCCAAGGGCGACTTCAGCGAGGTGAGCCGCGTGCTCAACCAGACCGACCTCATGTACTTCTCGGGCGACGACGCCAACGTGCTGCCGCACCTCGCCATCGGCGCGACCGGCTTGATCGGTGTGACCGCGAACATCGCTCCGCGCCCATACCGCATCATCATCGACGCGGTGAACCGCGGCGACCTCGCCGCGGCCACGGCCGAGCACAAGGCGCTCGAGCCGCTCGTGCGCGCGGTCATGACCCACGTGCCGGGCACGGTCGCGGCGAAGTACATCCTGCACGGCCTGGGCCGCATCCACTCGCCCCGCGTGCGACTGCCGCTCGTCGGCCCGGAGGAGTGGGAGGCGGCCCAGATCGAGGACGAGCTCGATCTCGTGCACGACATCCCCGGCGTGGACTTCTCCAACTTCCGCCCGGATCGCAACGCCGCCGCCGGTGGCGCCCTCCCGAAGGTGGCCGGCACCACCCGATAGACGTTTCCCTCGGAGCCGAGTGCTCCGCCCGCTCTGACGATTCAGGACTAGATGCCAATCACCGTGTACCAACCAGCCCCCCTCCGCCCCGGAACGCTCCGCGTCATCCCGATCGGCGGCCTCGGCGAGATCGGCCGCAACATGACGGCCTACGAGATCGACGGCAAGATCCTCATCGTCGACTGCGGAGTGCTGTTCCCCGAGGAGACCCAGCCCGGTGTCGACCTCATCCTCCCCGACTTCAGCCCCATCCGTGACCGGCTCGACGACGTGCTGGGCGTGGTGCTGACCCACGGCCACGAAGACCACATCGGCGCCGTGCCGTACCTGCTCCGACTGCGCAGCGACATCCCGCTCATCGGCTCCACGCTCACGCTCGCGCTCATCGAGGCGAAGCTCAAGGAGCACCGCATCACGCCGTACTCGCTGACCGTGCGCGAGGGCGATGTCGAGCAGCTCGGCCCGTTCGAGCTCGAGTTCATCGCCGTCAACCACTCGATCCCGGATGCGCTCGCCGTCGCGATCAAGACCGTCGCCGGCGTCGTCCTGCACACCGGCGACTTCAAGATGGACCAGTTGCCGCTCGACGATCGCATCACCGACCTCCGCGCCTTCGCGCGGCTCGGCGAGGCCGGGGTCGACCTGTTCCTCCCGGACTCGACCAACGCCGACGTGCCGGGCTTCACCGCGCTGGAACGCGAGATCGGCCCGGTGCTCGAGAGCGTCATCGCGAAGGCCCCTCGCCGGGTCATCGTCGCGAGCTTCTCCAGCCACGTGCACCGCGTGCAGCAGGTGCTCGACGCCGCGGTCGCCAACGACCGCAAGGTCGTGCTGATGGGCCGCTCGATGGTGCGCAACATGGGCATCGCGGCCGATCTCGGCTACCTCAAGGTTCCGGACGGCGTGCTCATCGAGGCGAAGAAGGCCGTCGATCTGCCCGACAACAAGCTCGTCTACATGTCCACCGGCAGCCAGGGCGAGCCCATGGCGGTTCTCGCGCGCATGGCGAATCTCGAGCACCAGATCGAGATCGGCAAGGGCGACACGGTCATCCTCGCGTCGAGCCTCATCCCCGGCAACGAGAACGCGGTGTACCGCGTGATCAACGGGCTCATCAAGCTCGGTGCCTCGGTCGTGCACAAGGCCAACGCGAAGGTGCACGTCTCCGGTCACGCGGCGGCGGGGGAGCTGCTGTACTGCTACAACATCCTCAAGCCCCGCAATGTGCTCCCGGTGCACGGCGAGTACCGCCACCTCCAGGCGAACGCCGATCTCGCCATCCGCACGGGGGTTCCCGAGGAGAACACGATCCTCGCCGAGGACGGCACCGTCATCGACCTCCGCGACGGCGTCGCGACGGTCGTCGGCCAGCTCGACCTCGGCTACGTCTATGTCGACGGGTCGAGTGTCGGCGAGATCACCGACGCCGACCTCAAAGACCGGCGCATCCTGGCGGAGGAGGGGTTCATCTCCATCTTCGTCGCCGTGGATGCCCAGACCGGCCGGGTCATCGTCGGCCCCGAGATCCAGGCGCGCGGCTTCGCCGAAGACGAGGACGTGTTCGACGCGGTCATGCCGCAGATCCTCAAGGCGCTGTCGGATGCGGCCGCCAATGGCACCCGGGACACGCACGCCTTCGCGCAGGTCATCCGTCGCACCGTGGGTCGCTGGGTGAACACCCAGCACCGCCGCCGGCCGATGATCATCCCCGTCGTCATCGAAGCCTGACGCTCGCACCCGCGGCTGACACGCGCCCCGGCTAAGCCCCGGGGCGACGCCGGGGCGGGTACCGTGGAGCGATGGCTACGAGCACTCGATCAGGCACGCGCGGCCGCGGCACGGGTTCGCGCCCGGCGGCATCGCGCGCCCGCACGACCTCGGCCAAGACGACGGCGGCCACCAAGAAGCTCCCGGTCGCCCGCGGATCGCGTGCTCGACCGGCCAAGGAGCGCGAGCACGGTGTGCTCGCGGCCGCGTGGCTCGGGCTGGCGCACATCGCCGGAGGGGCCTTCCGCTTCGTCGGCAAGGAGACGCTGGCCAAAGACGAGCGCCGCGACGGTGTGCCGTTCCTGCTGCTGCTCCTCGCCATCGCGGGTGGCGCGGTCGAGTGGTTCAATCCGACCGCCCCGGTCGCGCTCGCCCTCGACGCCTGGACCTTCGGCGGCCTCTTCGGTCGCGTGGCCTTCGCGCTCCCCGTGATCATGGTGCTGTTCGCGGCGTGGCTGTTCCGTCACCCCTCCAGCGTCCACGACAACACCCGCATCGGCATCGGCGGCATCCTGATGCTCTCGTCCATCGCCGCGCTCTGCCACATCGCGGGCGGGCAGCCGCAGCCGCACAACGGGATCGATCGAATCGCGCACGGCGGGGGCATCGTCGGCTGGATCCTCGCCGCGCCGCTCCTCAGCGTCGGTCACGAGCTGCTGGCGGTGCCCGTCGTCGTGCTCGTCCTCGTGCTCTCCCTGTTCATCCTCACCAAGACGCCCCCGAACCGCACGGCTGCGCGCCTGCGCCAGCTTTACGTCTACCTCTTCGGCGCTCAGGAGCCGGGCCCTGAGAGCACCGCCGCCGAGACGACCCACTCGACCGAGCCCGTGCACTTCAGCTCGCTCGACGACCTGCCCCTCGATGAGGATCCCGCGACGCTGCCCTGGTGGCGGCGCAACAAGAGCCGGCGCGAGCAGCTCAACGCCTTCGACAGCCCCGTGCTCGGTGCCGAGTCCGACAACGACACCGAGGTCATCGACCACACGCGCGCCGACAGCGCCGACTTCGGCATCGACCTCCTCGAAGAACTCGTCAAGGCCGAGGATGCGGTGCGCCGCTTCACGGGCGAGGTCGAGGTCGGCGCGACCGGGGTCGCTCCCGTGCGCGCCGAGGACCCCAAGGGCCTGCTTCCCGGTTTCGTCGACACCGCGAGCGAAAGGGGTCGGGCAGGGGAGTTCGACGCGCCGCCGGCGCGACCCCGTGCGACGCCGCCCTACCGCCTGCCGGCGGCGAGCATCCTGACCCCCGGCACTCCGCCGAAGGCCCGCAGCGCCGCGAACGACGAGGTCGTCGCCTCGCTCACCGGGGTGCTCGGGCAGTTCGACGTCGACGCCAAGGTCACCGGCCTGAGCCGCGGACCGTCGGTCACGCGCTACGAGATCGAGCTCGGTCAGGGTGTGAAGGTCGAGCGGGTGACCGCGCTCGCCAAGAACATCGCCTACGCCGTGGCGAGCAACGAGGTCACCATCCTCTCGCCCATCCCCGGCAAGAGCGCGATCGGTGTGGAGATCCCCAACAAGGATCGCGAGATCGTCTCGCTGGGCGACGTGCTGCGGTCCGCGGCGTCGACCAAGAGCATCCACCCCATGACGATCGGTCTCGGCAAGGACGTCGAGGGTGGCTTCGTGGTCGCGAACCTGGCCAAGATGCCCCACCTGCTGGTCGCCGGATCGACCGGCTCGGGCAAGTCGAGTTTCATCAACTCCATGATCACCTCGCTTCTCATGCGTGCGAAGCCGGCAGAGGTGCGCATGGTGCTCATCGACCCCAAGCGGGTCGAGTTGTCCATCTACGAGGGCGTGCCGCACCTGATCACGCCCATCATCACGAACCCCAAAAAGGCGGCAGAGGCGCTTCAGTGGGTCGTGAAGGAGATGGACATGCGGTACGACGATCTGGCGAGCTTCGGCTTCCGCCACATCGACGACTTCAACCGCGCAGTGGTCGCGGGCGAGATCGTGCTCCCGGTGGGAAGTGAGCGCGTTCTCCGTCCGTACCCCTACTTACTCGTCGTCGTGGACGAGCTCGCCGATCTCATGATGGTGGCTCCCCGCGACGTCGAGGACTCGATCGTGCGCATCACGCAGTTGGCGCGCGCCTCGGGGATCCACCTCGTGCTCGCGACCCAGCGCCCGTCGGTCGACGTCGTGACGGGACTGATCAAGGCCAACGTGCCGTCGCGGCTCGCTTTCGCGGTCAGCAGCATGACGGATTCGCGGGTGATCCTCGACCAGCCGGGCGCCGAGAAGCTGATCGGGCAGGGCGACGGGCTCTTCCTGCCGATGGGCGCGGGCAAGGCGGTGCGCGTTCAGGGCGCCTGGGTGAGCGAGGGCGAGATCGACGCCGTCGTCAAGCACGTCACCGAGCAGGCCCGACCCGAGTATCGCGAGGACGTCGCGGTCACCGCCGAGCGCAAGCAGATCGACTCCGACATCGGCGACGACCTCGAGCTTCTGCTCGCGGCCGCCGAGCTCGTGGTGAGCACGCAGTTCGGCTCCACCTCGATGCTGCAGCGCAAACTGCGGGTCGGCTTCGCAAAGGCGGGACGCCTCATGGACCTGCTCGAGTCCCGCGAGATCGTCGGCCCCTCCGAGGGATCGAAGGCACGCGATGTGCTCGTGACGGTGGAACAGCTGCCCGGAGTGCTCGCCCGCCTGCGCGGGGGAGACGCCGAGGACGCCCCGGTGAGTTCCCACAGAGACCCCCTCGAGGTCATGACGAGCGGTTACGATGAAGTCGAAGGCGAGTCGGACGACGACGCCTGGGGGCTGACCGGCAGGGAGTGATCGACGTGGCTCTACCTGCCAGAGACAACGGGGCCACGACCCCCCGCACGAACCCGATGCGCGGGCGCGTTGCCCGCATGGGCGATACCCCCGCGAGCACCGGCAACGTGGCCAACATCATCACCGTCGTGCGCATCCTGCTCGCCCCCTTGTTCGTCTGGCTCGTGCTGCTCGACGCCGGCCACAACGGCGTGATCCGCTACGTCGCAGCCATTCTGTTCATCGTCGCGATCGCCACCGACGGGCTTGACGGCATCCTGGCGCGCAGCCGCAACCTCGTGACCAACGTCGGCATCATCCTCGACCCGATCGCCGACAAGCTCCTCATCGGCGGCGCGCTCGTCTCCCTCTCTATTTTGGGCGAGCTGTGGTGGTGGGTCACCATCGTCATCCTCGTGCGGGAGCTGGGAATCACGGCGTTCCGTTTCGCGGTGCTCTCCACCCGCGTCATCCCTGCCTCGCGCGGCGGCAAGCTCAAGACGCTGTTCCAGGCGGTCTCGCTCTCGCTGTTCCTCATCCCGTTCCACACCTTCCTGGGCGACTGGGTGCTGTGGGTGAACTGGGTGACCATGGGGATCGCGCTCGTTCTCACCGTGGTCACGGGCTTCGACTACCTCTGGCAGGCGTGGCGCCAGAACCGCCGGGCCGCGTGACCGCGGAGACCTCCTCGCCGGAGCCTTCCACCCCGGCGACCCCCGAGCCTTCCACGCCCGCGCCCCCGGTCGCGGCGCTGCTCGAGGAGCTGGCTCGCCGCGGTCTCACGGTCGCGGTCGCCGAGTCGCTGACCGGGGGACTCCTCGTCGCGGCGCTGATCGCGCCCGCGGGAGCGTCGCGGGTCGTGCGCGGCGGCATCGTCGCCTACGACACGGCCCTCAAGCACAGCCTGCTGGGGGTCGATGCCGCGACCCTCGCGGCGCACGGGGCCGTGCATCCCGACGTCGCGCGATCGATGGCACTCGGGGTGCGGGAGCGACTCGCGGTCGCGGGCGTCCCGGCGTCGATCGGTCTGGCCACGACCGGGGTCGCGGGGCCCGATCCGCAGGACGGCCAACCGGTCGGCACCGCCTACGTCGCGCTCGCGGTGGGAGATCACGTCACCGTGCGAACGCTCGCGCTCAGCGGCACGCGCGATGCCATCCGACGGGCCGTCGTCTCCGAATCACTGGAAATGCTCACCGAATCGATAGCGCTGACCGATAGTCATCCGAGAGGGTGATCCGGTGGATCACTCGCCGGGAATAGCCGGCGTTTCGATCACGTTACAGATGACACGTTCACACGCACAGCACAGGGTGCGCGGGTTACAGTGTCAGCACCTGAGGGATGTAAGGTAATCCCCCCGGGCTGGCAGTTGAGCACAGCATTCGAGAGAGAGAAGGAGGGTCCCCATGGTTCTGGTTCGTCAAGAAATCGGTGACGTACTGCGTGACTTCCGTCTTCAAAAGGGTCGCACCCTCCGCCAGGTCGCGAGCAAGGCGAGCGTCGCCCTCGGGTACCTGAGCGAGGTCGAGCGCGGTCAGAAGGAGGCCAGCTCCGAGATTCTGGCGTCCGTCGCGGAGGCGCTGGACACGCCGATCTCCGTGATCATGCGCGAGGTCGGCGACCGCATCGCGGTCATCGAGGGTCTCAACCCGATTCCGGACACCGTGCCGGACGAGCTGGTCAGCGGTTTCGACGCCGACCTGCTGCTGAGGTAGTCCGCCCGAGCACAGGCGCGGGCTCCGGCGCATCGTTGCCGAACCCGCGCGTCACAGACATTCCGCCAGTGCCGCGGCCCCACGGGGCCGCGGCACTGCTGTCTGTCCGGATGTCGAAGCGAGCGTGCGCGGTGCGCACCCGACCCGCCGCCGACGTGCGGGCCCTTCGCCGCTGGCGTCGATCGGAGTCGGCAACCCCCGGTCGCGTCGTCTAGCGTTGAGGGGTGCGATTGAGCGAGTTCTGGCTGGCGGTGTCCGACGAGTTCGGCGAGGCTTACGGGCGCGTGGTCACGAGCGACCTCGTGCTCGAGGAGATCGGGGGTCGCACAGCGCAGCAGGCGATCGCGGCCGGCACTTCTCCGCGCGAGATCTGGCTCGCCCTCTGCCGGGCGAGCGATGTGCCCGCTGAACGCTGGTACGGCGTCGGGCAGCGGACCCCCAAGAAGCGCTGATCGCGGCACCGTCGCCGCTCCGTGCGTCGTTCGGTCGCCCGCGTGTCACTCGAACATTCGTTCCCCACTGGATAGACTCCTGCACAGCGGCGTTCGAATGCGGGTTATCACCTCTCCTGCCGTGGCATCGATGAAATGTCGGTGCTGCGGCGTACTGTCTGACTCGAAGCGGAACACCGCGACACCAGCCTTTTGTCGGGAGGCTGGCGGCCTTGCACCATCGGCTGCCAGCGGAGCGACAGCCTATGGGGCGCCACCGACGAACGACGAAAGAAGAGATCATGCCATCAGCAGCTGACCGCGAGAAGTCCCTCGAAACAGCACTCGCCCAGATCGACCGCCAATTCGGCAAGGGGTCGGTCATGCGCCTCGGCAGCGATGATCGCGCTCCCGTCGAGGTGATTCCCACCGGCTCCATCGCGCTCGACGTCGCGCTCGGCATCGGCGGATTGCCGCGCGGCCGAATCGTCGAGATCTACGGGCCGGAGTCCTCGGGTAAGACGACGCTCACCCTGCACGCCATCGCGAATGCCCAGCGTGCGGGCGGAATCGCGGCCTTCATCGACGCGGAGCACGCGCTCGACCCGGAGTACGCCAAGAAGCTCGGGGTCGACATCGATTCGCTTCTCGTCTCACAGCCCGACACGGGAGAGCAGGCGCTCGAGATCGCCGACATGCTCGTGCGCTCGGGCTCCATCGACCTCATCGTCATCGACTCCGTCGCCGCGCTCGTGCCTCGCGCCGAGATCGAGGGCGAGATGGGTGACTCCCACGTCGGTCTCCAGGCTCGCCTGATGTCTCAGGCCCTGCGCAAGCTCACCGGCGGCCTCAGCCAGACCAACACCACCATGATCTTCATCAACCAGTTGCGCGAGAAGATCGGCGTCTTCTTCGGGAGCCCCGAGACCACCGCGGGTGGTAAGGCGCTCAAGTTCTACGCCTCGGTGCGACTCGACATCCGTCGGATCGAGACGCTGAAAGACGGCACCGACGCCGTGGGCAACCGCACGCGCGTGAAGGTCGTCAAGAACAAGATGGCGCCGCCCTTCAAGCAGGCGGAGTTCGACATCCTCTACGGAGTCGGAATCTCCCGCGAGGGCAGCCTTCTCGACTTCGGTGTCGAGCACGAGATCGTGCGCAAGTCGGGAGCCTGGTACACCTACGACGGAGACCAGCTCGGCCAGGGCAAAGAGAACTCGCGCAAATTCCTCCTCGAGAACGACGCGATCGCCAAAGAGATCGAGCAGAAGATCATGTTCAAACTCGGTATCGGCGCGGAGGCGAAGGCCGCGATCGCGGCGGCCGCCGCGGCTGACGCCGCAGCGCCGGCAACGGGTACGAAGGGAGCGACCTCGCTCGCCGTAGGCAAGGAGCCCGCCCTCAAGGTCGTGAACAAGTAGCCGCGCCCCCGCGCGTTCGTTCACGACCACACCACGAAAGCGAGTCCGGACATGGCAGCATCCAGCGACCACCTCGCTCCCGTGATCTACCTCCCCGGCGTCCCAGCGCCGGGGAGCGTGGAGCACCTCCGGGATCGGATTCGCGAGGTGGAGAGTTCTCCGACGCCCCGCGCTTCGCGTTCGCGTCTCGGGACGGACGTCGCCGAGGAGGAGCTTCCCGAGAGCGTCGGGGAGCGCTCGGCGCGCGTCCACACCATCGCGCTTCGCGCGCTCACGCGTCGCAGCCTCTCGATCGCAGAGATGCGGAGTCTGCTCGCCACGCGGGAGATCGACGAGGTCGACCGGGAGATCGAGGTGGACGCACTCGTCCGAGTGGGGCTCCTCGATGACGATGACCTCGCGAGCACCCTCGTGCGCTCCCTCCGAGAGCGCAAGGGACTCGGGCGCGCTGCCATCGTCGCGGAGCTGAAGCGGCGCAAGATCGACCCCGACTCGATCACTGCGGCGCTGGACGACGTCTCTGAGGAGGGCGACGAGTTCGAGCGTGCCCTCGAGGTGGCGCTGAAACGCGCGGGCCAGTTGCGGTCCCTCGACCCCGAGACGGCCAAGCGGCGCCTCAGCGGCTACCTCATGCGCAAGGGCTACTCCGGCAGCGTGATGAGTCGCGCGGTCGGCGAAGCGCTCGGAGCGGGGGGCTCACGGCGCACTGCGGGCGGACCTCGGTTCGACTGAGCGCCGCTCCGGCCGTGCTGTCGTCGTCGACCCCGGCCCGAGGGCAGCGCTCTACACTGGAGCAATCATGACCCTCATCGCAGCCGACCCGGACGGTCGTATCGACGCTCCCGCTCTCCCGCGCACCTATGAGGTGCGCACCTACGGCTGTCAGATGAACGTGCACGATTCCGAGCGTCTCAGCGGCTCGCTCGAAGCCGCGGGCTACATTCGCGCCGAGGGTCAACAGGCCGACGTCGTCGTCATCAACACCTGCGCCGTGCGCGAGAACGCCGACAACCGGTTGTACGGCAACCTCGGCCAGCTCGCCTCCATCAAGCGGGAGCACGCCGGGATGCAGATCGCCGTGGGCGGGTGCCTCGCGCAAAAGGACAAGTCGGTCATCCTCGAGAAGGCGCCCTGGGTCGACGTCGTGTTCGGCACCCACAACATGGGATCGCTGCCCACGCTGCTCGAGCGCGCGCGGCACAACGGTGAGGCCCAGCTCGAGATCCTCGAGGCCCTCGACGTCTTCCCCTCCACGCTTCCCACGAGACGAGAGTCCACCTACAGCGGGTGGGTCTCCATCTCCGTCGGCTGCAACAACACCTGCACCTTCTGCATCGTGCCCGCGCTTCGCGGCAAGGAGAAGGACCGCCGGCCCGGCGACGTGCTCGCCGAGGTGCAGTCGCTCGTCGACGACGGAGCCGTCGAGGTCACCCTGCTGGGTCAGAACGTCAACTCCTACGGAGTCGAATTCGGCGACCGTCTCGCCTTCGGCAAGTTGCTGCGGGCCACGGGCGCGATCCCGGGGCTCGAGCGGATCCGCTTCACCAGCCCCCACCCCGCCGCGTTCACCGACGACGTCATCGAGGCGATGGCCGAGACGCCCGCCGTGATGCCACAGCTCCACATGCCGCTCCAATCGGGATCCGACCGCATTCTCAAGGCGATGCGGCGCAGCTACCGCTCCGAGAAGTTCCTCGGGATCCTCGACCGCGTCCGCGCCCGGATCCCGCACGCGGCCATCACGACCGACATCATCGTCGGATTCCCGGGCGAGACCGAGGAGGACTTCCAGGCGACCCTCGACGTGGTTCGTGCCGCCCGATTCGCCTCCGCCTACACCTTCCAATACTCCATTCGTCCCGGAACCGCCGCGGCGACGATGGCGGATCAGGTGCCGAAGGCGGTCGTGCAGGAGCGCTACGAGCGACTCGTCGCGCTGCAGGACCAGATCTCCTGGGAGGAGAACCAGCGCCTCATCGGTCGAACCGTCGAGGTCCTGGTCTCCGCCGATGACGGCAAGAAGCACGCCGACACGCGACGGCTCTCCGGGCGGGCCGAAGACTCGCGCCTCGTGCACTTCGAAGTGCCCGAGGGCGGCCCGACACCGCGACCCGGCGACGTCGTGACCGTCACCATCACCCAGGCCGCCCCCTTCCACCTCCTTGCCGACCGCACCGACGACGCCCCGCTCACCATCCGACGCACCCGCGCCGGTGACGCCTGGGATCGAGCCGAAGCCGAGAGCTGCGCGGTGCCCGCCCACGGCACGACCGGCGGCACCGGGACGGCGGCGGCCGGGCGGGTGGTGCTCGGTCTCCCCACCGTGCGCGTTGCCACGACGCCGATCTACGACCCACACGACGGGCAGCGCTAGACGACCGTGATCGTCGCGATCGTCGGCGCCACCGGAACCGGAAAGTCGGCCCTCTCCCTCGCCCTCGCCGAGCGACTGGACGCTCGCGGCCAGCAGGCGGAAATCGTGAACGCCGACGCGATGCAGTTCTACCGGGGAATGGACATCGGCACGGCGAAGCTCAGCGAGGCAGAGCGTCAGGGCATTCCGCACCACCTCCTCGACATCCTGGACGTGGGGGAGGAGGCGAGCGTCGCCGCGTATCAGACCCTCGCGAGGGCGACGATCGACCAGATCGCCGCGCGCGGTGGCACCCCGATCCTCGTCGGCGGATCGGGCCTCTACGTCTCCAGCGTGCTGTGGAACTTCGACTTCCCCGGCACCGACCCGGAGGTGCGTGCGGCGCTCGAGACCGAGCTCGAGGCGCGCGGGCCGGGCGCACTGTACACGCGGCTCAAAGAGGTCGACCCGGCCGCAGCGGCGTCGATCGGCCCGAGCAATGGAAGGCGCATCGTGCGGGCGCTGGAGGTCATCCAGCTGACCGGCGAGCCCTTCGGCGCCGGTCTCCCCGGGAGCGACACCGCCTGGAGACCCACCCGCATCATCGGCCTCGTGGCACCACGCGACCAACTCGTCCAGCGACTCGACGCGAGGGTCGACGGGATGTGGGGCGCCGGGCTGCTCGACGAGGTCAGGCGCATCGGTCCGGAGCGCATGGGAACGACCGCAGCGCGTGCCATCGGCTATGCCCAGGCGATCGCCCAGCTTCGAGGGCAGATCAGCGAGCGCGAGGCCATCGATCAGACCGCCGCTCTCACCCGCCGCTACGCTCGGCGTCAGGTCGGGTGGTTCCGCCGGTACCCCGACGTCACCTGGGTCGACCACGACGACACCGGTCGGGTGGATGCGGCGCTCGCTAGCATGGACACGTGAGCCAGAGCATCCACTTCACCAAGGGCCACGGGACCGGCAACGACTTCGTCCTGTTCGCCGACCCCGACGGCACCGTCGAGCTCACCCCCAGCCAGATCGCCGCGATCGCCGACCGCCACTTCGGGGTCGGCGGCGACGGCGTCATTCGTGCCGTGCGCTCCCGCCACCTCCCGGAGGGTGCGGCGGCGCTGGCTGAAGACGAATCGGCGGAGTGGTTCATGGACTACCACAACGCGGACGGCAGCCCCGCTGAGATGTGCGGCAACGGCATCCGCGTGTTCGCCCGGTTCCTCATCGACAACGGCCTCGTGGAACTCGCCGACGGAGACACGCTCTCCGTGGGCACGCGCAGCGGCGTGCGCGATCTGCAGCGCAACCTCAGCGGCTTCCAGGTCGATCTCGGCCGATGGAGTCTCGACGGCGGTGAACCTCTCGTGCGCGCCCGCAATCTGCCGGTCGCCCGACCGGGACTCGGCATCAATGTCGGCAACCCGCACGTCGTCGTCGCACTCGCGAGCGAGGAGGAGCTCGCGAGCGCCGACCTCAGCTACATTCCCCACCTCGATCCCGAGCCGACCGACGGTGCCAACGTCGAATTCGTGGTGCCGCTCGAACCGCTCGTCAAAGACGGTGTCGGTCGCATCCGGATGCGCGTCCACGAGCGAGGCAGCGGCGAGACGCTCTCCTGCGGCACGGGCGCCGTCGCCGCCGCGTTGGCGACCCGGCACTGGGCGGGCCGGGGTGCACCGAATCAGTGGATCGTGCACGTGCCCGGTGGCACCGTCGGCGTGCGGATGTTCCTCACCGAGGACGGGGAGCACGTCTCGCTCAGCGGACCCGCAGAACTCGTCTTCGAGGGCGAACTGGCCGTGTGATCGCTCAGGCCTTGCGCCGGGCGCGGAGCACCCGGTAGCCCTTGTTGGTCGCTGCCCGGGTGAACTGGAAGGTCTCGGGATAGCTCGCCTCGAGCCAGCGATGGAGCGAATCGGAGCCGAGATTGCGCTGCACCACCAGCCAGGCGTCGCAGCCCGGTTGAAGGCGGGGCAGCCAGTGATCGAGCATCCCGTGCAACTCGTTCTTGCCGACGCGAATGGGCGGATTCGACCAGATCGTCATGAAGCGGACGTCGTCGGGAACATCCTCGGGACTGACGGCGTTGACATTACCGAGCCCGAGAGCGTCGGCGTTGCGGCGGACGAGATCGAGGGCTCTGGTGTTCACGTCGACGGCCCACACGGTGGCGCGCGGCGACGCGAGTGCGAGACTCAGCGCGATGGGGCCCCATCCGCTGCCCAGATCGAGAAGATTCCCGCCCGGCGGTGGAGCGGGAGTGTGCGACAGCAGGACCTCGGTGCCGACATCGACGCGACCCGGGCTGAAGATTCCATTCGCGGTGGTCAGCTCGTAGTCGCGCCCCCCGAGTCGGGCGTGGATCTGCCGGAGCTCCAGTTCACTCCCCGGTGATGCAGAGAAATAATGCTCATCGGCCATCCAAGAAACCTACCGAAAAACAGAAGGCTACAGTTGGTGCACATGACTGACGACACCCCCACCACCCCCGAAACCACGGGCGACGACGCCGCCGTGGCGCGGGTGCTCGCGCGCGAGGGCACGCGTTCGGCCGGGTACACGATCTTCGGTGCGAGCGGCGCGGGCCGTGCCGACGCCCTGCAGAACGATTCGCACTACGACGACTTCCGCGACGGCGACCAGTTCGACCGCGAGGATCGCGCCGCGCTCCGCCGGGTCCAGGGGCTCTCGACCGAGCTCGAAGACGTGACGGAGGTCGAGTACCGCCAGCTTCGGCTCGAGAACGTCGTGCTCATCGGTACCTACCCCAGCGGCACCCTGACCGACGCGGACAACTCGCTGCGCGAGCTCGCCTCCCTCGCCGAGACGGCGGGTGCGCGCGTGCTCGACGGGCTCCTCCAGCAGCGCCCGCACCCCGATCCCAGCACCTACCTCGGCCGCGGCAAGGCGGAAGAGCTGCGCGGAATCGTCGCCTCGCTCGGCGCCGACACCGTGATCGCCGACACCGAACTGGCACCGAGCCAGCGGCGCGCGCTCGAGGATGTCGTGAAAGTCAAGGTCATCGACCGCACGGCGGTCATCCTCGACATCTTCAGCCAGCACGCGAAGAGTCGTGAGGGCAAGGCCCAGGTCGAGCTCGCACAGCTCGAATACCTGCTGCCCCGCCTCCGTGGGTGGGGAGAGTCGATGTCCCGCCAGGCCGGTGGTCAGGTCGGTGGGGCGGGGGCCGGAATGGGCAGCCGCGGCCCCGGTGAGACCAAGATCGAGCTCGATCGTCGTCGCATCCACACCCGCATGGCGAAGCTCCGCAAGCAGATCAAGGGCTTCCTGCCCGCGCGGGAGGCCAAGCGTGCCAATCGCACGCGGTTCTCGGTGCCCAGCGTGGCGATCGCCGGGTACACGAACGCGGGCAAGTCGAGTCTCCTCAACCGGGTCACCAAGGCCGGCGTGCTCGTCGAGAACGCACTCTTCGCCACTCTCGACGCGACGACCCGCAAGTACGAGACCCCGGATGGCCGTGCCTACACCTTCACCGACACCGTCGGGTTCGTGCGCAACCTCCCTCATCAGCTGGTCGAAGCGTTTCGGTCCACGCTCGAGGAGGTCGGCGACGCCGACGTCATCGTCCACGTCGTCGACGGCTCGCACCCCGACCCGGCGAGTCAGCTCGCGACGGTGCGCGATGTCATCGGCGAGATCGATGCGCGGAGCATCCCCGAGATCGTGGTGTTCAACAAGAGCGACCTCGTCGACGACGACCAGCGCCTCGTGCTGCGCGGACTCGAACCGACGGCCGTGTTCGCGTCGGCGCGGACCGGCGAGGGCATCGACGAACTCCTGGCCCGGATCGCCGAGCTGATCCCCGCCCCCGAGGTCGAGATGACACTGCTCGTGCCCTACCACCGGGGCGAGATCATCTCCCGGCTGCACGTGGGCGGCCGGGTGCTCGCCACCGAGTACGTCGAGGAGGGAACTCGCGTGACCGCGCTCGTGCACCCGCACAGCGTCGAGTCGATGCGCGAGTTCGAGGTGGTCACCGCGCGCTGACGCGAGGTCGATGACACACAGCGAAACACTCGTCGTCACACACGCCGAGCTGTTGGTACTGTGTGTGTCAACGGCGTCGAGTGTGTGGCGCCGGGAGCGACCGCCGAGCCCGGCACCCGCCCCGCCGTGATCACCTTCCGGAGGGCGCCCCCGTGGCACGTTTCTCATTCGAGCTCTACCCGCCTCGCAGCGAGGCTGCTGAGCGCGCCCTGCACGAGTCCCTCGGGCTGCTCGTCGCCACGCGGCCGGAGTTCATCTCGGTGACGTACGGCGCGAGCGGATCCACCAGGGATCTCTCGCTGGGCGTGCTCCGTCACCTCCTCACGACACCCGTTCCGCCCATGGCGCACCTCACCTGCGTGGGCTGGACCTACGACGAGGCATCACGGATCATCCGGGAGTTCCTCGACGCGGGGCTCACGAGTTTTCTGGCCCTCCGCGGGGACCCGCCGCAGGGCTTCGTCGAGGGGGAGGACTTCCTCGGCGACCTGAAGAGCGCGGGGGAGCTCGTGCAGCTCATCCACCGGGTTCAGGCCGAGAAGGCCCAGTTTCACGAGGAGGCGATCCCCGGTCTCCCGGGTGCGGTGCGACTGCGCAGCGGTCGGAAGGTGACCATCGCCGTCGCCGCCTTCCCGAACGGGCATCCGCGGTCTCGCTCGGTCGAGCAGGATCTCGACACCCTGCTCGCCAAGGAGGCGGCGGGTGCGAACCTGGCGATCACGCAGCTGTTCTTCGAGGCCGACGACTACCTGCGCTTCGTCGAACAGGCCCGCCGGGCCGGCGTCACGATGCGGATTCTCCCGGGAATCATGCCCATCCTGTCGCCGCAGCGCCTGCACCGCATGGTCGAGCTGACTCAGGAGCGCATGCCCACGGCGCTGCTCCGGCGGCTCGAGAGCGTGGGCTCGCCCGAGGCCCAGTACGACGTCGGCATCCAGCACGCGATCGAGCTGTCGCGCGCGGTCCTCACCGGGCCCGACGACGGCATCCATCTGTACACCTTCAACAAGCACGAGGCGGTGCTCGACGTGCTCGACGGCGTCGGACTGCTTCCCGACACCGTCACCACCCCAATCAAGGAGAACGCATGACCACGCCCGCCTTCCCGACCGGCACCATCCTCGGGTACCCGCGCATCGGCCGCCGCCGCGAGTTGAAGAAAGCCGTCGAGGCCTTCTGGGCCGGCCGCATCACCGCCGATGAGCTGGAGACCGCCGCCGCCGAGCTGCGCGCGGCCACGCGCGAGCGTCTCGCCTCGCTCGGCCTGGGCCGCACCGACTCCTCGATCCCCGAGGCCTTCTCCTACTACGACCAGGTGCTGGACGCCGCGGTGACCGTCGGCGCGGTGCCCACCCGGTTCGCCGACCTCGTCGCCGCCGACGGCACGATCGACCTCGCGGGCTACTTCACGATCGCCCGCGGCGAGGGCGACCGGGTGCCCGCCGAGATGACCAAGTGGTTCGATTCCAACTACCACTACCTGGTTCCCGAGATCGGTCCCGAGACCGACTTCCACCTCGCCTCCGACCGACTCGTTCGCGAGGTCGCCGAGGCCACCGTCGCCGGCTTCCGCACCCGTCCGGTGATCGTCGGTCCGGTGACCTTCCTGCTCCTCAGCAAGCCGAGCGAGGGAGCCCCCGAGGGCTTCCGCCCGCTCGACCGCCTGGATGACCTCCTCCCCGTCTACGCCGAGCTGCTGGCCGCGCTCACCGCGGTCGGCGCCGAGTGGGTCCAGCTCGATGAGCCCGCCCTCGTCAGCGAGTCGATCGAGGTCGATCGCGCCGAGGTGCTCTCCGCGACCGCCCGCGCCTACGCGCTGCTCGGGGCCGTTCCGGCACGCCCCGCGCTGTTCGTCGCCGCGCCCTACGGCAGCCTGGACGACGCCCTCCCCGTGCTCGAGGCGGCCCCCATCGAGGCGATCGGACTCGACCTCGTGCGCGGCGGTATCCCGTCGGAGCTGAACGCCGGCGACAAGGTTCTCGTCGGCGGCGTGATCGACGGCCACAACATCTGGCGCGGTGACCTCGCGAAGGCGCTCGACACCCTCGAGTCCCTGCGCGCGAGCGGGGCCACGGTCGCGGCCTCCACCTCGACCTCCCTCTTCCACACCCCGCACGACGTGGCCGACGAGCCGCTGCTCGATGCACGGCTTGTCAGTTGGCTGGCGTTCGCCGACCAGAAGGTCGGACAGGTCGCGACCCTCGCACGGGCTCTCGACGAGGGGCGCGAGTCGGTCGCGGCCGAACTGGACGCGGCCTCCGCGGCTCTCGCCGACCGCCTCGCCGCTCCTGGCGTGCGCGACGGCGCGGTGCGGGCGCGCGCGGCCGAACTCACCGAGGCGGACTTCAGTCGGGGCGACTACGCGACGCGTGCCGCCGCCCAGGAGGAGGCGCTCCACCTGCCCGCACTCCCCACCACGACGATCGGGTCGTTCCCGCAGACGGGCGACATCCGTCGCGAGCGGGCGCGCTTCGCGAAGGGCGAGATCACCGAGGGCGAGTACGTCGGTGCCATGCAGGACGAGATCAAGCGGGTCGTCGAGCTGCAGGAGGAGATCGGCCTCGACGTCCTCGTGCACGGCGAGCCCGAGCGCAACGACATGGTGCAGTACTTCGCCGAGAACCTCGACGGTTTCGCGGTGACGCAGAACGGCTGGGTGCAGTCCTACGGCAGCCGCTGTACTCGCCCGTCGATCCTCTGGGGCGACGTGTCGCGGCCCGCACCGATCACGGTCGGCTGGTCGAGCTACACGCAGAGCCTCACGAGCAAGCCCGTCAAGGGCATGCTCACCGGCCCGGTCACGATCCTCGCCTGGAGCTTCGTTCGGGATGACCAGCCGCTGGCCGACACCGCCAACCAGGTCGCCCTCGCCCTTCGTGACGAGATCGCCGACCTCGAGGCCGCAGGCATCGGCATCATCCAGGTCGACGAGCCGGCACTGCGCGAGCTGCTCCCACTGAAGAAGGCCGATCAGCCGGCTTATCTGGACTGGTCGGTCGGGTCGTTCCGCCTCGCCACCGCGGGCGTCGCACCGAAGACGCAGATCCACACCCACCTCTGCTACTCCGAGTTCGGTGTCGTGATCGACGCGATCGACAAGCTCGACGCCGACGTCACCTCGATCGAGGCGGCGCGCTCGAAGATGGAGGTCGTCGACGACATCAAGCGGAGCGCATTCGGCCGTGGCATCGGCCCGGGCGTCTACGACATTCACTCGCCGCGCGTTCCCTCGGTGGCCGAGGTGACCTCGCTCATCGAGACCGCGCTGGCGGGCATCCCGGAGCGCCAGGTCTGGGTCAACCCGGACTGCGGTCTCAAGACCCGCGGCTACACCGAGACCGTGGAGTCGCTGCGCAACGTGCTCGCGGCGACCCGCGCGGTGCGCGCCAAGGTCGATGCCTAGATCGGCCTGACCACGGGCGCTGGCCGTCGCGCCCACAACGCGGCGGCCTCCGCTCGCTCTCAGATCGAGCGGAGCACCGCCGTGACCTTGCCGAGGATCGTGGCGTAGTCGCCGAGAATCGGCTCGAAGTTGCTGTTGCGCGGCAGGAGCCAGGTGTGACCGTCACGCTGGCGGAACACCTTGACGGTGGCCTCGTCGTCGAGCATCGCGGCGACGATGTCGCCGTTCTCCGCCGTGTTCTGCTGGCGCACGACCACCCAGTCGCCGTCGCAGATCGCCGCGTCGATCATGGATTCCCCCACGACCTTCAGCATGAAGAGCTCGCCCTTGCCCACCAGTTGGCGGGGGAGGGGATACACCTCTTCGACCTGCTGCTCGGCCGTGATGGGGATGCCCGCCGCGATGCGGCCGACCATCGGAACCATCCGCACGTCGCCGACGGCCGGCGCGTTGTCGGTCGGGGTGTCGGATTGCGGGACATCGATGAGGATCTCGAGCGCGCGCGGCCGATTGGCGTCGCGGCGGATGTAGCCCGCGAGCTCGAGCTGAGTCACCTGGTGCGCGATGCTCGACAGGGAGGAGAGCCCGACCGCCTCGCCGATCTCGCGAAGGCTCGGCGGGTAGCCCCGGGTCGACACCGATCGCTGGATCGCGTCGAGCACGGCGAGCTGGCGCTCGGTGAGATGCGTCCGGCGCCGCAGTCGCGGGGACGCCGATGCTCCGTCGGCTGCGATGTCGTCGTCGGTGGCGGCCATGCGGTGTCTCCTTGAATTCGTGTGCGGCGTGGAGCTGCGGCGTGGAGCTGCGGCTCGGAGCTACTGCGCCGGGCTACTGCGCCGGGCTGCTGTGCCAGGCTGCTCCGCCGAGCTGGTGCGCCGAGCTGATGCGCGGTGCGATTGTCGGTGGTGACTGGTTGAGTTCTGACCAACCAATCGAAACTCTATCCATTTCGAGCGCGCACCGATACGTCTGTTCGAGTGTGTCGTGAAAATGTCGGTGGCTCGTTCGAAGATGATCTTGCCAATTCGAAGAGTCGAAGGTATGTTCGGTACAGGGATTCGTACCCGGTACTCCCGGCCGAGCGCCGGGTACGAACACCCAGCACTGGGACACCAGACGCTGGGTCACCCAGCACTGCGTCACCCAGCATTGGGTTATCCAGCACTGGGTTATCCAGCACTGGGTTATCCAGCACTGGGCTTCACACACACACATCCGAGTTGGCAGCAGAAGTACGAGCAGAGGAGCGAATCATGACCGCAATGACATTCACGCAGCGTCCCGCCGCCCGCTCACGGCTGCGTCTCACGCGCCGCGGTCGGGTCGTCCTGACCCTGCTCGTGGCAACCCCCTTCGTCGTGTGGGCCCTCGTGTCGGGCATCAATGCCGGTGGCGCCATCGCCACCTCCTCGGCCGCGACCGCCCCGCTCCAGACCGTCACGGTCTCGCCGGGGGAGACCCTCTGGCACTTGGCGAGCGTCATCGCGCCCACGGCCGACCCGCGCGACTTCGTCGACGACGTGATCGACCTCAACCAGCTCGACTCCGCCACGCTGCAGCCCGGTCAGTCCCTCGAGATTCCCGCGGCCTACTCGCACTGAGGCGCCCCGCTGGCCGTGGGCGGCGTTGCCACCGATTAAGATTCGATGGTGACCTCGCTCGACGACCTGCCCATCCGTGACGACCTTCGAGGGCTGACGCCGTACGGGGCGCCCCAGAAGCACGTGCGGATCCGCCTCAACGTCAACGAGAACACGCACCCCATCCCCGACGACGTGGCGCGCGGCATCGTCGACGCGGTCGCCGACGCCATCCGCACCGTCAACCGCTACCCCGACCGCGAGTTCACCCTGCTGCGCGAGAGTCTCGCGAGCTACCTCGGTCATGGCTTGGGCGCCGACAACATCTGGGCGGCGAACGGGTCCAACGAGGTCCTGCAGCAGATCCTGCAGGCCTTCGGGGGTCCGGGTCGCAGCGTGCTGGGTTTTCCGCCCACCTACTCCATGCACTCGATCATCGCGGCCGGCACCGGCACGGCGTGGCTGAGGGGAGAGCGCGACGAAGAATTCGGGATCTCTCCCGAGACGGCCGTGCGATGGATCGAGGAGACCGGCCCCGACATCGTCTTCTTCTGCTCACCCAACAACCCCACCGGCACGCCGCTCCACCTCGACACGATCACCGCGGCATACGACGCCACGGACGGCATCGTCGTGGTCGACGAGGCCTACGCGGAGTTCGCCCCCGCAGAGCTGCCCACTGCGCTCAGCCTGCTCGCGGGGCGGCCGAGGCTGATCGTCTCGCGCACCATGAGCAAGGCCTTCGCCTTCGCAGGGGCGCGGGTGGGTTACCTCGCGGCCGACCCCGCGATCGCGGATGCGCTGCGACTCGTGCGTCTGCCCTATCACCTCTCGGCACTGACGCAGGCGGCCGCGATCGCGGCTCTTGCGCACACCCCGCAGATGCTCGCGATGGTCGACGACATCAAGTCCCAGCGCGACCGCCTGCTCGTCGAACTGCCGAAGCTCGGGTACCAGGTGCACGACAGCTGGGCGAACTTCGTCCTCTTCGGGGGTGTGCGTGACCCGCACGCCGTCTTCGAGGCCCTCCTCGACGACGACATCATCATTCGCGACCTGAGCATCCCCGGTCACCTCAGGGTGACGGCGGGAACGGAGGAGGAGACGACCGCGTTCCTCGAGGCGATGGCGCGGATCACGGCGCGAGGCACGATCGGCGCGATCGATAGGATCGACGCATGACGACCGCGCGCACGGCCCACCTCACCCGGGAGACCAGTGAATCCCGCATCGAGCTCACGATCGACCTCGACGGCTCCGGCATCTCCGACATCTCCACCACCGTGCCGTTTTTCGACCACATGCTCACTGCGTTCGCGAAGCACTCGCTCGTCGACCTCATCGTGAAGGCGAGTGGTGACACCGACATCGACGTGCACCACACCGTCGAAGACACGGGCATCGTGCTCGGCAGGGCGATCGCGCAGGCCCTCGGCGACAAGGCGGGTATCTCCCGATTCGGCGACGCCATCGTCCCGCTCGACGATGCTCTCGCGCAGGCCGTCGTCGACGTCTCCGGCCGCCCCTACCTCGTCCACAGCGGCGAGCCGGCCGGCTTCGAATTTCACCTGATCGGCGGCCACTTCACGGGATCGATGATCCGCCACGTCTTCGAGGCGATCACCTTCGCGGCGGGGCTCACCGTTCACGTCACCGTGCTCGCGGGCCGGGACCCGCATCACATCGCGGAGGCCGAGTTCAAGGCCTTCGCGCGCGCCTTCCGCCAGGCTGTCGCGCGGGATGACCGCGTGAGCGGTGTGCCCTCCACCAAGGGTGCGCTCTGACCGTGAGTGCTCCCAGTGTGGTGGTGCTCGACTACGGCTCGGGCAACGTCCACTCCGCGGTGAAGGCTCTCGAGCTCGCGGGTGCGACGGTCGAGCTCACCGCCGACCGAGGCCGCGTGGCCGCCGCCGACGGCCTCCTCGTCCCCGGGGTCGGCGCGTTCTCCGCGGTCATGCAGCAGCTGAATGCCGTGCGCGGGGGTGAGCTCATCGAGCGACGTCTCGCCGGCGGACGACCGGTGCTCGGCATCTGCGTCGGAATGCAGGTCATGTTCGAGAACGGAGTCGAGCGCGGCAACACGACGCCGGGCCTCGGTGAGTGGCCCGGTGTGGTGGACGAGCTCGATGCCCCGATCCTGCCCCACATGGGCTGGAACACGGTGGAGGTCGCCCCGGGCTCCGCGCTCTTCGATGGCATCGAGGACGAGCGCTTCTACTTCGTGCACTCCTACGCCGCCCAGCGCTGGACGCTCGACGCGATCGCGCCCTTTCCGGTGCCGCGCGTGACCTGGGCGACGCACGGGGTTCCCTTCGTCGCCGCCGTCGAGAACGGGCCGCTCGCCGCCACCCAGTTCCACCCCGAGAAGTCGGGCGAGCCCGGCATCCAGCTCCTGCGCAACTGGCTGCGCACTCTTTAGTCCGATCAGAAAGCACACCACGATGACCGACACCCCGCCCCGCCTCATCCTGTTGCCCGCCGTCGATGTGGCCGACGGGCAGGCGGTCCGGCTCACCCAGGGGGAGGCCGGCAGCGAGACCAGCTATGGCGACCCGCTGAGCGCGGCGACCGAGTGGATCGAGAACGGCGCGGAGTGGATCCACCTCGTCGACCTCGATGCCGCGTTCGGTCGTGGCAACAACTACGAGCTCATCGCCGGGGTGGTGCGCAGCGCACCCGCCTCGGTCGACATCGAACTGTCCGGCGGGATCCGCGACGACGCCTCGCTGGCGGCCGCCCTCGCGACCGGTGCTCGGCGCATCAACCTCGGGACGGCGGCGCTGGAGAACCCGGAGTGGGCTGCGCAGGTCATCCGGCGCTTCGGCGATGCGATCGCCGTGGGCCTGGACGTGCGCGGAACGACCCTCGCGGCGCGCGGCTGGACCCAGGAGGGCGGCGATCTGTGGGAGGTGCTCGAGCGGCTCGAAGCCGCCGGGTGCGCGCGCTACGTGGTGACCGACGTGACCAAGGACGGCACCCTGCGCGGGCCGAACCTCGACCTCCTCCGGCAGGTGACCGAGCGCACCGACAAGCCGGTCGTCGCTTCCGGCGGAATCTCCAACCTGGATGACCTCCGCGACCTTCGCGCCCTGGTGCCGTCGGGCGTCGAGGGCGCGATCGTGGGCAAGGCGCTGTATGCGGGCGCGTTCACGCTCACCGAGGCCCTCGCGGTCGCGGGCGACTGAGCCGGATCGACCGAGGTGTCGGCGGTGAGCGGAGCCGACTCGGCGGGAGTGCCGTGGGCGGGGAGATCGTTCGACCACGCGCCGCCCTCGACCGACGACGGTTCCGCCCCCGCGGAGCTGCTCCGAGTGCTGGACCGATTCCGCGCCGGTGAGGTCGATCAGGCCGCCGTGGTCGCCGTCATTCGAACCGTTCGACTGCTGATTCCGCTCGTCGCGGTGCTCGGCGAGGCGGGGGAGAACGCGCAGGGGCGGCGTGTCGACAAGAGCCAGGAGCTCTCCATCGTCACGGTCGCGGCGCCCGATGGGCGTGCGGCGCTCCCCGTCTTCTCCTCGGTCGCCGCGATGACCGCGTGGAATCCCCGGGCACGGCCGGTTCCCGCCGCCGGGACCCGCGTCGCGCTGGCCGCGGCGAGCGAGGGCACCGAGCTGGTCATCCTCGACCCCACCTCGCCCGGCGAGTTCGCGGTGCGGCGCCCGGCCCTGTGGGCCATCGCGCAGGAGCGCGACTGGGTGCCCGCGACCACGGATCCCGAGGTGCTCACGGCCTTCCGCGCCAGCGTGCGGGGCGAAGTCGACGTCGTGCGACTCGCCGCCACCGCCGGCGACCCGGATGCCCGCCTCGCGGCGCCCGAACTGATCGTGCAGCTCGCGCTCCGGCCCGGCCTCGACCGCGCGTCGCTCGACGCGCTGCTGGGTCGCGTGCAGGAGCGCTGGGCCGCGGACGCGATCATCGCGGAGCGCGTGGACTCGGTGGCACTACGGCTCGCGAGCGTGGACTGAGCTGGGCTCCGCCGCGATGATCTGTCGCGGACCGCTGCGCTGCGCCCCCCCGGGCGGGGATGCCGCTCTAGTTGACCGGCCCGGTCAGTTTCTCGCCCGGTCCCGCGCCCACCGCATCCGGATAGGGCGATGCCTCGCGGAAGGCGAGTTGCAGCGTGCGAAGGCCGTCGCGCAACGGGCGTGCGTGCTGGTCGCCGATCTCGGGGGCCGCGGAGGTGACGAGGCCGGCGAGCGCGGTCACGAGCTTGCGGGCCTCGTCGAGGTCGAGCTGCTGCCCCGGGTCGTCGGCGAGTCCGAGCTTCACGGCGGCCGCGCTCATGAGGTGCACGGCGACGGTGTTGATCACCTCGACGGCGGGCACATCGGCGATGTCACGCAGCTCCTCCAGCGGTTCGGAAAAGTCGGGCTCGCTCATCGCTTCGTTCCTCTGCTATTCTTGATCCGGCTCCGAGGGCCCTGCCCTCGGTACGAAAGTGGAGATTCTCCCACCCGTCGACCGCATCTCAAGGTTACCGGGTTGTTACACCCCGCCAGTGCTTGCGACAGTTGCAGTGCCGATGTGCGCGGGAAAGCGATGTCTGCGATTTTCAGGTGGCGCTTTTCGGCGAGTATCCGCTGCGGGTGGCGCAAGGCAGGCCGGCCTCGGCCGGTGATGGTAGCCAGGGTGTGGTGCGGTTCGCCGCACGGAATCCTCTCTTTCGCGAGCACGACCGCATCCGCGTTCGTTCCCGGCCGGTCATCACCCACCGAAAGAGAGAAACGCATCAGCGATCCCCGTACCAATGACCGAATCCGCGTTCCGGAGGTCCGTCTTGTTGGCCCCAATGGCGAGCAGGTCGGTGTCGTCCGCATCGAAGACGCCTTGCGACTGGCCCAGGAGGCCGATCTGGATTTGGTCGAGGTAGCTCCCAATTCCAAGCCACCCGTCGCGAAGATCATGGACTTCGGAAAGTTCAAGTACGAGACGGCGCAGAAGGCGAAAGAGGCCCGGCGCAACCAGGCGAACACGATCCTCAAGGAGGTCCGTTTCCGCCTCAAGATCGACAAGCACGACTACGAGACGAAGCGCAAGCGCGCAGAGGGATTCCTCCAGGCGGGCGACAAGGTCAAGGCAATGATCCTGTTCCGTGGCCGCGAGCAGTCCCGACCCGAGCAGGGCGTTCGTCTGCTCCAGAGATTTGCCGAGGATGTGGCGGAGTTCGGCTCCGTCGAGTCAACACCCACCATCGACGGTCGCAACATGGTCATGGTCATCGGCCCGCTGAAGAACAAGGCGGAGGCGAAGGCCGAGGCCGAGGCACGACGGGCCGCCAACAAGCCGGCACGCACATCCGCCGCTCCCCAGACTTCACCCGCGGAGGCAGCGCCCCAGGCGCCCGCGGCTGCAGCACCCACCAACACGAAGGACAACACAGATGCCTAAGCAGAAGACCCACTCGGGCGCCAAGAAGCGTTTCAAGCTGACCGGATCCGGCAAGGTCATGAAGCAGGGCGCCGGCATGCGTCACAACCTCGAGAAGAAGTCGAGCGAGCTCACTCGCCGACTGAACCGTGAGGTCGTGCTCGCCCCGCAGGACGCCAAGACCATCAAGCGCCTCCTCGGCAAGTAGTAGACGCTCAGAGATTTAGGAAACCAGAGAAATGGCAAGAGTAAAGAGGGCGGTCAACGCCGCCAAGAAGCGTCGCACCACGCTCGAGCGCGCCGAGGGCTACCGCGGCCAGCGTTCGCGCCTGTACCGCAAGGCGAAGGAGCAGGTCACCCACTCCCTCGTCTACGCGTACCGTGACCGCCGCCAGAAGAAGGGCGACTTCCGTCGCCTGTGGATTCAGCGCATCAACGCCGCGTCGCGCGCGAACGGCCTCACCTACAACCGCCTGATCCAGGGTCTGAACCTGGCCGGCATCGAGGTCGACCGCCGCATCCTGGCCGACCTCGCGGTCAACGAGCCGGCCACCTTCGCGTCGATCGTGGCGACCGCCAAGGCGGCCCTCCCGGCCGACACCTCCGCGCCCAAGGTCGACGCAGCCTAGGCCTCGACACCGCGTTTCACGATCGCCCCGGCAGCTCTGCCGGGGCGATCGTCGTTGTGCGGGGTCGGCGCCGGAGGTTTCGTCCCCGCGCCGCCCCTACACTGGCCTCATGATCGACAATCCGCGCTCCCCGCGCGTGCGGGGAGTTGCCAAGCTCGCCAAGCGCGACGCGCGCGCCCAGACCCGTCAGTTCCTGCTCGAGGGCCCGCAGGCCGTCTCCGAGGCGCTCGCCTTCCGCCCCGAACTGCTCGTCGAGCTGTACGGCACGCCGACCGCGCTCGATCGTCACCCCTCGATCGCCCGCGCCGCGGCGGAGGCCGGGCTCGAGGTCGAATACGTCACCGAGCAGGTGCTCGACAGCATGGCCGACACGGTCACGCCGCAGGGGATCGTGGCGGTCTGCCGGCAGTTTCCCACGTCAGTCAAAGACCTCCTCGCGGGCTCTCCGCGCCTCATCGCCATCCTCGAAGAGGTTCGCGATCCGGGGAACGCGGGAACGATCATCCGGGCGGCCGACGCCGCGGGCGCGGATGGCGTGATCCTCACCGGTCGCAGCGTCGATCTCTACAACCCCAAGGTGGTGCGGTCGACGACCGGCTCGCTGTTCCATCTGCCGGTCGCGATCGGTGCCGACCTCGAGTCGGTCATCGAGCGCGCGCACGGCGCGGGGCTGCAGGTGGTCGCCGCCGACATCAAGGGGGATGACCTCCTCAGCGCCCGCGCCGACGGCCTCCTCGCCCGCCCCACCGCCTGGCTCTTCGGCAACGAGGCGCGCGGACTCACCGACGAGAACTACGCCCTGGCCGACCGCGCCCTCGCCGTGCCCATCTACGGAAGAGCGGAGTCGATGAACCTCTCGACCGCGGCCTCGGTCTGCCTGTACGAGAGCGCCTTCGCGCAGCACGAGGGGGGCGCCGCGCGCGGTGGGGGAGACGTCGCGCAGCCGGAGGCCGCGGAGTGAGCGACCTCACCGCTGCCGAGTCGCTCGCGCGCTCGATTCCCAAAATCAGCCTGCACTGTCACTTCACCGGCTCGGTCGACGCGCGCACCGCCGTGGAGCTCGCCCGCCGCTACGGTGTGGCACTGCCCGACGATCGCGGCGCCGACACTCTCTACGACCACCCCAGTTATGAAGACCTGGGGCGGTTCCTGGAGGTCTACGACATCGTCGGCTCGTGCATTCGCACGGTCGATGACTTCCGGCGCGTGAGCTATGAGGTGCTCATGGAGGCGGCCCGTCACACCGTGCTCTACCGCGAGATGTTCGTGAGTCCCGCCTCCCATGCCTTCGCCGATTACCCGACGATGCTCGAGGGGATTCTGCTCGGCGCCGCCGACGCGGAGGCGGACTCGGGCATCGTGTGCCGGATAATCCCGGCGATCCACCGCGAGCACAGCGTGGCCGAGGCCCGCGAACTCGTCGAGCTGGTGGTCGAGCACCGTCGCGACGAGGTGATCGGCATCGGCCTCGACTACGAGGAGGCGGCGGGTCCCCCGCACCCCTTCGCCGAGGTGTTCCAGTTCGCGAAGCGCAAGGGGCTGCACCGCACCGCGCACTCGGAGTCCGGCCCGCCCGCCCACATTCCCGTGCTTCTCGACGCGCTCGGCTGCGAGCGCATCGACCACGGCTACCACGTCATTCAGGATCAGCGCATCCTCGAGCGGGTCGTCGCCGAGCGCGTGCCCTTCACCTGCACGCCGGTGAGCAGCGACATCGGGCGGTACTCGGGCAGCGGAGACGGCACGCACGAGACGATCCGCGCGATGGTCGACGCCGGGGTCGCCGTGACGATCGATTCGGATGACCCGCCCATGTTCGGCACCGACGCCACGAACGACTTCCGGGTGCTGCACGAGACGCTCGGCTACGGTGCCGACCAGCTGCTCCGCTTCACTCGCACCGCCCTCGAGGCCGCGTGGCTCGACGCGGGGGATCGGGCGGCGCTGGGTCGGCGGGTGGACGCACTGGCGGCACGGCTGCCCTGAGGCGCTCGACTAAACTTGCGGCGTGTCAGATCCCATCTCCATCACCGAAGAGGCTGTCGACGAGGCGGTCACGGCGGCGCTTCAGGCCATCGCCGCAGCCACCACCTCCCTCGAGCTGAAGGCGGCTCGCACGGCGTTCACGGGGGAGTCCTCGGCGCTCGCGCGGCTGAACGCGCTCCTGCGCTCCGTGCCGGCCGAGCAGAAGGCGGCCCTCGGCAAGCTCGTCGGCCAGGCGCGTGCGCGCGTCGGCCAGGCGGTCGCCGCGCGCGAGGGCGAGCTCGTCGCGGCGGAGGAGTCGGCCCGGCTCGCGGCGGAGGCGCTCGATGTCACGGCGGTCGCGACCCGCTGGCGTGCGGGTGCGCGTCATCCGCTCAGCCTGCTCATGGAGCAGATGAGCGACATCTTCGTCGCGATGGGCTGGGAGGTCGCGGAGGGCCCCGAGCTCGAGAACGAGTGGTTCAACTTCGACGCCATGAACTTCGACGAGGATCACCCCGCGCGCGCGATGCAGGACACCTTCTTCGTCGATCCGGTCGAGTCGCACCTGCTCCTCCGCACCCACACGAGCCCCGTGCAGATCCGGTCGCTGCTCGAGCGCCCGCTGCCCGTGTACGTTGTCGCGCCCGGCCGGGTGTTCCGCACCGACGAGCTCGACGCGACCCACACCCCCGTCTTCCACCAGATCGAGGGTCTCGCGATCGATCGCGGACTCACGATGGCCCACCTGCGCGGCACGCTCGAGCACCTCGCCCGTGCGATGTTCGGCGAGGACGCCCGCATTCGCCTGCGGCCCAACTACTTCCCCTTCACCGAGCCGAGCGCCGAGATGGACGTGTGGCAGCCGAACGCGAAGGGCGGCGCACGCTGGGTCGAGTGGGGCGGCTGCGGGATGGTCAACGCGAACGTGCTGCGCTCCGCCGGGATCGATCCCGAGGAGTTCCAGGGCTTCGCCTTCGGCATGGGGATCGAGCGCACGCTCCAGTTCCGCAACGAGATGAATGACATGAGAGACATGGTCGAGGGCGATATCCGGTTCAGCCAGCAGTTCGGAATGGTGGTCTGATGCGCGTCCCGATCAGTTGGTTGCGCGAGTACGTCGACCTGCCCGAGGCGGCGACGCCGGAGGACATCCTCGCGTCGCTCGTCGCCGTGGGCTTCGAGGAGGAGGACGTGCACCGCTTCGGTGTCACGGGTCCGGTCGTCGTCGGCCAGGTGCTCGCCTTCACTCCCGAGCCGCAGTCCAATGGCAAGACCATCAACTGGTGCCAGGTAGATGTGGGCGAGCCGGAGCCGCGAGGGATCGTCTGCGGCGCGCACAACTTCGTGGTCGGCGACAAGGTCGTGGTCAGCCTGCCCGGCGCCGTGCTGCCCGGCCCGTTCCCGATCGCCGCGCGCACGACCTACGGTCACGTCTCCGATGGCATGATCGCCTCGGCTCGCGAGCTCGGGCTCGGTGATGAGCACGACGGCATCCTCCGCCTCGCTTCGCTCGGCCTCGACCCCGCCGTCGGCACCGACGCCCTCGCCCTGCTCGGCCTCGATGACGTGGCGGTCGAGATCAATGTCACCCCCGACCGCGGCTACGCCTTCTCGCTCCGCGGTGTGGCCCGCGAGTACTCGCACTCCACCGGCGCGGCCTTCCGCGATCCCGCATTGCGGGTCCCGCCGCGCGAGGGCCGGGGCTTCGCCGTCTCGGTCGACGACGCCGCTCCGATCCGCGGGCGCGTGGGCTGCAGCGTCTTCGTCACGCGCGTCGTCCGCGGCATCGATCCGAGTCTGGCCACCCCGACCTGGATGATCTCGCGCCTCGCTCTCGCGGGCATCCGCTCCATCTCCCTCGTCGTCGACATCACCAACTACGTGATGCTGGAGCTGGGCCAGCCGACCCACGGCTACGACCTCGACCGGCTCCGTGGCGGCATCACCGTGCGGCGCGCGCGGCCGGGAGAGACGCTGACGACTCTCGACGATCAGGTGCGCGCCCTGCACCCCGAAGACCTCCTCATCACGGACGACTCAGGTCCCATCGGCCTCGCCGGGGTCATGGGCGGGGCGTCCACCGAGATCGGTTCCTCGACCACGAACGTGCTCGTCGAGGCCGCCAACTTCGACCCCGTCTCGATCGCGCGGTCGGCGCGCCGCCACAAACTGCCGAGCGAGGCGTCGAAGCGGTTCGAGCGCGGCGTGGATCCACTGGTCGCCACGGCCGCCGCAGCGCGAGTCGTCGAACTGCTGGTCGACCTGGGCGGGGGAGTCGCCGACGACCTCGGCTCGACCCTGATCGAGGCATCGGCCCCCGTGTCGGTGTCGTTGCGCGACGGCTTCGTCGCCGCCCTCATCGGCGTCGACTACTCCGCAGCCGAGGTCGAGGGCACCCTCGCCGAGATCGGTGCGACGGTCGAGCGGGTTCCGGGCGGCTACACCGTCACTCCGCCCAGTTGGCGGCCCGATCTGACCGACGCGGCGACCCTCGCCGAGGAGGTGGCCAGGATCGTCGGCTACGAGCGGATCCCCTCCGTGCTGCCGGTCGCCCCTCCCGGGCGGGGTCTCAGCCGCGCACAGCGTCTGCGTCGCTCGCTCTCCACCGCGCTCGCCGCGGGCGGTCTCACCGAGGTGCTCAGCTATCCCTTCCTCTCGCGGGGAACGGTGGACGCCTTCTCGCCGGCCGCCGACGCGCCGCTCCCCGCGGTGGCGCTCGCCAATCCGCTCGACGCGGCCGCACCGCTCCTGCGCCCGACCCTCCTGCCGGGTCTCGTCGAGACCGCGCGTCGCAACCTCTCGCGCGGACTCACCGATCTCGCGCTCTTCGAGGTCGGCACCGTCGTCCAGCCGGAGCCGGGCGCGCGGTACGGCTCGGCGGCCCTCCCGGCGGGTGGCGCGCACCCGGGCGACACCGCTCTCGCCGCACTGAACGCGAGCATCCCGCCCCAGCACTGGCACGTCGGGGCGCTGTTCCTCGGCGATGCCATCACCAAGCAGCCCGGCCAGCCGGCGGTGCCGAGCGGCATCGCGGATGCCCTCGCCGCCGTCTCCCAGATCGCCGCCGCCCTCGGCACGCGCATCACCGTCGATCGTGGCGAGCACTCCGCACTCCACCCCGGGCGCACCGCCCGGTTGCTCGTCGGCGAGGTCGAGGTCGGGGTCGCGGGCGAGTTGCTGCCCGCGCTCGCCCAGGAGCTCGATCTGCCACGCGTCGTCGCCGTCGTCGAGCTCGACCTCGACGCGCTCATCGCGACCGCACCCGCCGAGGTCACGCCCCACCCGATCGTCGCGATGCCGGCGGCGACGCAGGATCTGTCGCTGATCATCCCGATCGAGACGGCGGCCGGTCAGGTGCTCGACACCGTGATCGAGGGGGCCGGCCCACTGCTCGAGCACGCCTCGCTCGTCGACGACTATCGGGGTGCGGGCGTGCATCCGGGTCACAAGTCGCTCACCTTCGCCCTGCGGTTCCGTGCACCCGATCGCACGCTCACGCAGGCCGAGGCGACGGAGGCGAAGAACGCCGCGGTCGCGCTGGCACAGCTCCGTCACGGCGCGGTGCTCAGGGAGTAGTGCGACGCTCGGCCCGCCGCGCAACAATCCGTCGATTGGCGCACGAATGCTGCGCGGAGTAGGGTGTGAGCCATGGACATCCGCGGACTGCGACAGGGCGAGCTTCGCCGCCTGGTCATCCGCGCGCGCCGATCGTAGGCGACGCCCGCCGCTGATTCGTCAGCACACTGTTCCGGCAGTGCGGAGCGTCGCCGCCCACGGTCATCTCGTCCGTTCCGATCAATAAGGTAGAGCCATGTCTCTCTCCGTTGCCGTGGCAGGTGCCAGCGGCTACGCCGGTGGTGAGGTGCTGCGGATCCTCGCCTCCCACCCCGAATTCACCGTCACGACGGTGACCGCCCACGCGAACGCCGGTCAGCCGCTCGCCAGCGTGCAGCCGCATCTGCGGTCGCTCGCGCACCTCACCCTCGTTGACACGACCGCGGAGAACCTCGCCGGACACGACGTCGTCTTCCTGGCCCTGCCGCACGGCAAGTCGGGCGAGATCACCGAGCAGCTGGGTGGTGGCGCCCTCGTCATCGACTGCGGCGCGGATCACCGGCTCACCGATGCGCGCGACTGGGCCGCGTTCTACGGCGGCGAGTACCACGGCGCGTGGGCCTACGGTCTGCCCGAGCTGGTCCACGCGGGCGGTGGAGCGCAGCGCGAGCTGCTCGCCGGCGCGACGCGCATCGCGGTGCCGGGATGCAACGTCACCGCGATCACGCTCGGACTCGCCCCGGCCATCCGTGCGGGCCTCGCATTCGCACAGGACATCGTCGCGGTGCTGGCGGTCGGACCGTCCGGAGCCGGCAAGACCCTCAAGACCGAGTACCTCGCGAGCGAAATCCTGGGCTCGGCATCGGCCTACGCCGTCGGCGGCACCCATCGCCACGTCCCCGAGATCCGGCAGAACCTCGCGGTCGCGGGCGGCGGCGATGTGAGCGTGTCGTTCACCCCCATGCTCGTGCCGATGTCTCGCGGCATCCTCGCCACCTCGACCGCACCGCTCGCGCCCGGCGCGACCCTCGTGTCGGTGCGGGATGCCTATGAGGACGCCTACGGCGACGAACCCTTCGTGCACCTCCTGCCGCAGGGACAGTTCCCCCGGGTCGCCGACACGATCGGTGCGAACACCGCCCTGATCGGCGTGGCCATCGACGAGGCCGCGGGCCGGCTCGTCACGATCACGGCGATCGACAACCTCGTGAAGGGCACCGCGGGTGCCGCCATCCAGTCGGCCAACATCGCGCTCGGTCTCCCCGAGACGCTCGGCCTCTCAGTGAACGGAGTCGCCCCGTGAGCGTCACCCATCCGAAGGGGTTCGCCGCGGCGGGCCTGGAGATCGGCCTCAAGAAGAGCGGCGGCAAAGACCTCGCCATCGTGCACAATCTCGGCCCCTCCATGGCGGCGGCGGTCGTCTTCACCAGCAATCGGGCGAAGGCCAACCCGATCATCTGGTCGCAGCAGGTCATCGCCGACGGCATCGTGGGCGCGATCGTGCTCAACTCCGGTGGCGCCAATTGCTACACGGGGGCGGCGGGCTTCCAAGTGACTCACGCCACGGCCGAGGCGGTCGGTCTCAAGCTGGGGGTCTCGGCGGGCGATGTGCTCGTGTGCTCGACCGGGCTGATCGGCGACCAGCTCCCGCTCGACACGATCCTGGCCGGGGTGTGCGCGGCCGAGCTCAGTGCGACGGGCGGGGAGGACGCCTCGCTCGCCATCATGACGACGGATTCACGACCCAAGCGCGCGGTGCACGAGGGCGCCGGCTGGTCGATCGGTGCCATGGCGAAGGGGGCGGGGATGCTCGCGCCCGGCCTTGCGACGATGCTCGTCGTCATCACGACCGACGCCGACCTGCCGTCCGACCTCCTCGATGCCGGCCTCCGGCGCGCCACTCGGGTGACCTTCGACCGCCTCGACTCCGACGGCTGCATGTCGACCAACGACCAGGTCTCTCTGCTGGCGAGCGGCGCATCCGGAATCTCTCCCGACCCGGAGGAGTTCGCCGCCGCGCTGACCGCGGTGTGCGCCGATCTCGCCGCGCAGCTTCAGGCCGACGCCGAGGGCGCGAGTCACGACATCGTCATCGAGACGGTCGGTGCGGCGAATGAGGATGACGCCGTCGAGGTCGGCCGTGCCGTCGCCCGCAACAACCTCTTCAAGGCCGCGGTATTCGGCAACGACCCCAACTGGGGCCGGGTGCTCGCGGCCGTGGGCACGACGGCCGCCGAGTTCGACCCCTACGCGATCGACGTATCGATCAACGGGGTCATGGTCTGTCGGAGTGGCGAACCGGGCGACTCGCGCGAACTCGTCGACCTGTCGCCCCGGCGCGTGCACCTGCTGATCGATCTCAAGTCGGGGGCCGCGACCGCGACGATCCTCACCAACGACCTCACCCACGACTACGTTCACGAGAACAGCGCCTACTCCTCATGACGATGCCCCTCAGCGACCTCGATGCCGCCGCGAAGGCCCAGGTGCTCATCGAGTCCCTCCCGTGGCTCAAGCGCTTCGCCGGATCGATCATGGTCGTCAAGTTCGGGGGCAATGCCATGGTGGATGACCAGCTCAAGCGTGACTTCGCCGCCGACATGGTCTACCTCCGTCACGCGGGCATCCGGCCGGTGGTCGTGCACGGGGGCGGCCCGCAGATCTCGGCCGAGCTCGCGCGCCGCGGGATCGCGAGTGAGTTCCGCGGCGGCTACCGCGTGACGACACCGGAGGCGATGGCGGTCGTGCGCGAGGTGCTGGCCACGCAGGTCAACTCCGAGCTCGTGGAGCTCATCAACGAGCACGGCGCCTTCGGCGTGGGGCTGTCGGGCGAGACCCAGGAGCTCTTCGGCGGCCGGCGGCGCGGCGTGCTCGTCGACGGGGTCGAGGTCGATCTCGGTCTCGTCGGCGATGTCGTCGAGGTCGATCCGGCGATCGTGCTCGAGGTGCTGGACGACGGCTTCATCCCGGTCATCGCGTCGGTGGCACCCGACCTCGACGCCCCCGGCAGCGTGCTGAACGTGAACGCCGACTCCGCGGCCGCCGCGCTCGCTGTGGCCCTCGAGGCGGCGAAGCTCGTCGTGCTCACCGACGTCGCGGGGCTGTACAGCGACTGGCCGCGGCGGGATTCGCTCGTCTCCCACCTCACCGCCGCCGAATTGACGGAGCTCTTGCCGACGCTCGAATCGGGAATGATCCCCAAGATGGCCGCGTGCCTCGAAGCGGTGGAGGGCGGCGTCGAGAAGGCCGCCATCATCGACGGCCGCATCCCGCACTCGATCCTGCTCGAGATCTTCACGCAGCAGGGAATTGGAACAGAGGTAGTCGCCGCATGACCACATGGAATGACCGGTTCGCCCAGGCGATGATGGGCTCGGCGCCTCCCCCCAGCCGGCAGCTGGTGCGCGGCGAGGGCTGCTACGTCTGGGACAGCGAGGGCACCCGGTACCTCGACTTCCTGGCCGGCATCGCCGTCAACGCACTCGGCCACGCCCACCCGGTCCTCGTCGAGGCGGTGAGCCGCCAGGTCGCGACGCTCGCGCACGTGTCCAACTACTTCGCGACCCCCTCGCAGATCGAGCTCGCCGAACGCCTGCGCCGCATTTCGGGCGCGGGGGAGGCGGGCCGCGTCTTCTTCGGCAACTCGGGCGCGGAGGCGATCGAGGCGGCGATCAAGCTCGCCCGGCTCAACAAGGGGCGCACGCGCATCGTCGCTCTTCACAACGCGTTCCACGGGCGCACGATGGGGTCGCTGTCGCTCACCGGCAAGCCTGCCCTGCGGGAGGCCTTCGAGCCGCTCCTGCCGGGTGTCGAGCACATCGACTCCACGATCGCCGCGCTCGAGGCCGCGATCGACGACACCGTCGCCGCACTCGTGGTTGAGCCGATCAAGGGCGAAGCGGGCGTCGTCGAACTGCCGGAGGGCTATCTCCAGGCCGCGCGCGAGCTCACGGCGCAGCACGGCGTTCTGCTCATCCTCGATGAGATCCAGACGGGAGTGGGGCGCACGGGGGAGTGGTTCTCCTTCATGCGCTCAGGGATCCAGCCGGATGCGATCGCGGTCGCGAAGGGCATTGCGGGCGGAGTTCCGATCGGCGCGCTGGTCACCTTCGGCTGGGCATCCGAGCTCTTCCAGCGCGGTCAGCACGGCAGCACCTTCGGCGGGAATCCGCTCGCGACCGCCGCGGCCAACGCGGTGCTCGGCGAGATCGAGCGCGCGGGGCTCATCCAGAACGCCGTCGTGCGTGGGCAGCAGCTCCGGAGTGCGCTGGCCGCCATGAACTCGCCGCTGATCGCCGAGGTGCGGGGGGCGGGCCTGCTTCTCGGCGTCGGCCTGTCGGCGCCCGTGGCGCAGCGCGTTTCCGACGCCGCACTCGAGCTGGGGCTCATCGTCAACGCCGCGAACGACACCAGTATCCGGCTCGCGCCGCCTCTCATCGTGGGCGACGACGAGATCGCGGAGTTCACCACCCTGTTCTCGAAGGCTCTGGAGGGAGCAGCATGACCCGGCACTTCTTACGCGACGACGATGTGACGCCCGAGGAGCAGAGGGCGATCCTCGATCTCGCGGAGACCCTCAAGAAGGACCGTTTCGGCACGAAGCCGCTCGCCGGCCCGCAGACCGTCGCGGTGATCTTCGACAAGTCGTCGACCCGCACGCGCGTGAGTTTCGCGGTCGGCATCGCCGACCTCGGCGGCAACCCGCTCATCATCTCGACGGCGAACAGCCAACTGGGTGGCAAGGAGACGGCCTCCGATACCGCGCGCGTGCTCGAGCGTCAGGTCGCCGCGATCGTGTGGCGCACCTACGCCCAATCGGGTTTGGAGGAGATGGCGCGGGGAACGACGGTGCCCGTCATCAACGCGCTGAGCGATGACTTCCACCCCTGCCAGCTGCTCGCCGATCTCCTCACCATCCGCGAGCACCGCGGTGAGCTCGCGGGATTGACCGTGACCTTCCTCGGCGACGGTCGCAGCAACATGGCGCAGTCCTACGTGCTCGCCTGCGCCGTAGCGGGGATCCACGTTCGGGTGGCTTCGCCGGCCGACTACGCGCCGGATGACGCCGTCGTGGCCGACGCCGATGCGATCGCGGCGCGCACCGGTGGCTCGGTCGTCCTGTTCACCGACCCGATCGAGTCGGTCGCGGGCGCCGATGTCGTCGTGACCGACACCTGGGTCTCGATGGGCAAGGAAGACGAGAAGGCGGAGCGACTCACCCGGTTCGGCCAGTACCAGGTCACCACCGAGCTCATGGCGCTGGCGAAGCCCGACGCGCTCTTCCTGCACTGTCTGCCCGCCGATCGCGGCTTCGAGGTCACCGCCGAGGTCATCGACGGTCCGCAGAGCGTGATCTGGGATGAGGCCGAGAATCGTCTGCACGCGCAGAAGGCCCTCATGGCCTGGATCCTCGACCAGGACTGACCCCCAATAAACTTTGACGCATCACGACAAGGAGAAACATGACTGAGCGCGTTGTCCTCGCCTATTCGGGCGGACTCGACACTTCCGTCGGCATCGGCTGGCTGAAGGATGCCACGGGCAAGGAGGTCGTGGCCCTCGCCGTCGACGTCGGCCAGGGTGGCGAAGACATGGAGGACATCCGCCAGCGCGCACTCGACTGCGGGGCGGTCGAGGCGGTCGTGGTCGACGCGAAGGACGAGTTCGCCTCCGACTACCTCATGCCGGCACTCAAGGCGAACGCTCTCTACCAGAAGCGCTACCCGCTGGTCTCGGCGCTCAGTCGCCCCGTCATCGCGCGACACCTCGCGCGAGTCGCCAAAGAGCTCGGCGCCGACTCGGTCGCGCACGGCTGCACCGGCAAGGGCAACGACCAGGTGCGGTTCGAGGCCGCGGTCGCGGCCCTCGCGCCCGAGCTGTCGAGCATCGCGCCGGTGCGGGACCTCGCGCTGACCCGCGACAAGGCGATCGTCTACGCGGAGCAGCACAATCTGCCGATTCGACAGAGCGCGAAGAACCCCTATTCGATCGACAAGAACGTGTGGGGTCGCGCCGTCGAGACCGGGTTCCTGGAGGATCCCTGGAACGCACCCATCGAAGACCTCTACGAGTACACCCAGGATCCGGCGATCGCGCGCGAGGCCGACGAGATCACGATCACCTTCACGGAGGGCATCCCCACCGCGATCGATGGTGTCGCCTACAGCCCGCTGCAAATCGTCGAGAAGATGAACGAGCTCGCCGGCCGTCACGGCGTCGGGCGCATCGACGTCGTCGAAGACCGCCTCGTCGGCATCAAGAGCCGCGAGGTCTACGAAGCACCCGCGGCGATCGCCCTGATCGCCGCTCACGAGGAGCTGGAGAGCCTCACGCTCGAACGCGACCTCGGCCGCTTCAAGCGCGGGATCGAGTCCGAGTGGGCCAATCTGGTCTACGACGGACTCTGGTACTCGGGACTGAAGCGATCGCTGGACGTCTTCATCGACGACACGCAGAAGTACGTCTCGGGTGAGATCCGTCTGTCGCTCCAGGGAGGCCGCGCGGTCGTGACCGGCCGTCGCAGCGAACAGAGCCTCTACGACTTCAGCCTGGCGACCTATGACACCGGGGACACCTTCGACCAGTCGCTGTCGAAGGGCTTCATCGAGATCTGGTCGCTGCCGAGCAAGATCTCGGCGCGGCGGGACCTGGCGGGGGAGTGACCCTGTCCACTCCCGATCACTCCTCCGGTGGATCGTCGGCGAAAGGCGCCCTCTGGGGCGCCCGCTTCGCCGACGGCCCGTCGACTGAGCTGGCGGCGCTGAGCAAGTCGACCCAGTTCGACTGGCAGCTGTATCCCTACGACATCGCCGGCTCGAAGGCGCACGCTCGCGCGCTCGCGGCGGCCGGGTACCTCACCGCCGGCGAAGAGGAGCGCATGCGCGCCGCGCTCGACGAACTGCGGGCCCGCATCGACAGCGGCGCGTTCGTCGCGCTCGAGTCCGACGAAGACGTGCATTTCGCGCTCGAGCGGGGCCTCGTGGAGATCGCGGGGGCCGAGCTCGGTGGCAAGCTGCGCGCCGGGCGCAGCCGTAACGATCAGATCGCGACGCTCATCCGGCTGTACCTCATCGACCACGCGGCCACGATCTCGCATCGGGTGATCCAGCTCATCGACGCCATCGCCGCCCAAGCGGAGGAAGCGGGCGAGGCGGCGATGCCGGGGCGCACCCACATGCAGCACGCGCAGCCGGTTCTCCTCGCGCACCACCTTCTCGCGCACGCCTGGCCGCTCGTGCGGTCGCTCGAGCGGATCCGCGACTGGCGCGTACGGGCATCCGCCTCACCGTACGGCGGGGGAGCGCTCGCCGGAAACGGCTTCGGGCTCGATGTCGCCCTCGTCGCCCGTGAGCTCGGACTCGACCGGCCGAGCGAGAACTCGCTTGACGCGACCGCGAGCAGGGATGTCGTGGCCGAATTCGCGTTCATCACCGCGCAGTTGGGTATCGACCTCTCCCGCTTCGCCGAGGACATCATCATCTGGGCCACCAAGGAGTTCGGGTTCATCCGTCTTCACGACGCCTACTCCACCGGCTCGTCGATCATGCCGCAGAAGAAGAACCCGGATATCGCCGAGCTTGCACGCGGCAAGGCGGGGCGGCTGATCGGCAACCTCACCGGCCTGCTCGCGACGCTCAAGGGGCTGCCGCTCGCCTACAACCGCGATCTGCAGGAGGACAAGGAGCCGATCTTCGACTCCGTGACGCAGCTGGAGGTTCTGCTGCCGGCGTTCACGGGCATGGTCACGACCCTGCAGTTCGACACCGCGCGAATGGCCGAACTGGCTCCCGCCGGGTTCTCGCTCGCGACCGACGTGGCCGACTGGCTCGTGCGCGACGGAGTGCCATTCCGAGAGGCACACGAAATCAGCGGCGCGCTCGTCCGGTTCTGCGAAGCGAACGGGCTCGAACTCGACGAGCCCAGCGATGAGCAGTACGCGAGCGTCTCCGCCCGCCTGCGTGGCGAGGTGCGGTCGGCGCTCACGGTCGAGGGGTCCCTCGCCGCGCGTTCGAGCCCGGGCGGCACCGCACCGCAGCGCGTCGCCGAGCAGCTCGCGCAGCTCACCCACCGTGTTCGCGACCTCGAGGAGAAGGCCCGATGACGCTTCAGGGAAAGAACCGTCCCGAACGACCGCCGCAGACCCGCACCCAGAAGATCGTGCAGTGGAGCATCTACGGTGTCGCAGCGGTGCTGCTGGTCATCGCGATCGTGGTGTTCATCTCGAGTGGCACCCACCTCTTCTGATCCGGCGGCGCTCCGGGCGGTGTTGGCGGCGCCGTCGGTGCAGGTGGCGCCGCTCCTCCTCGGCGCGCGCCTGAGCGCGAACGGCGTGACGGTACGGCTGACCGAGGTGGAGGCCTACCTCGGCGAGCTCGACCCGGGTTCGCACGCGTTCCGCGGCGAGACACCGCGCACGCGCGTCATGTTCGGCGAGCCCGGGCACCTGTACGCCTATTTCAGCTACGGCATGCACGTCTGCGCCAACGTCGTGTGCTCGCCTCAGGGCGTCGCCTCCGCGGTTCTCCTGCGCGCGGGTGAGGTGGTCGAGGGCGTCGAGCTCGCCCGCGAGCGACGGACGACCAGTCGGATGACCGCCGACCTCGCTCGCGGACCGGCTCGGCTGTGCGTGGCTCTCGGGATCACGCTCGGGGACGACGGTGCCGACCTGACGGGAGGGCGCGTGCGGCTCGACCGGGTGCCGGGCGGGGTACCGGAGTCGGTCATCCGCACCGGTCCGCGCACCGGGGTCTCGGGCGCGGGCGGGTCCGCGGACTACCCCTGGCGGTTCTGGATCGACGGCGATCCGACGGTGTCGCCCTACCGCGCGCAGGCGGTGCGGCGTCGCTGATCCCGGGGGCGCTCACACGTCGGCTAGCCTGTAACCCGTGCCAGCAGCATCCCTCGCTCCTGATCCGTCGGGTTCCGACGCCAGAGGACTCTCCGAACAGCGCAACGACGCCTCCTTCCCCGACCTGTGGTCGGAACTGGAATGGCGCGGCCTCGTGCATGTCTCCACCGACGCGGATGACCTGCGCGCCCTGCTCGCCGGTCCGCCCATCACCTACTACTGCGGTTTCGACCCCACGGCGCCGAGCCTCCACCTCGGCAATCTGGTGCAGCTCCTCCTCATGCGGCGCCTGCAACTCGCCGGGCATCGGCCCCTCGGACTCGTGGGCGGCTCGACCGGCCTCATCGGTGACCCGCGCCCCACGGCGGAGCGCACTCTGAACACCCGGGAAACGGTCGCCGAGTGGGTCGGCTATCTTCAGGCCCAGGTCAGCAAGTTCCTGAGCTTCGAGGGGGAGAACGCGGCCCGTCTCGTCAACAATCTCGACTGGACCGCTCCGCTCAGCGCCATCGACTTCCTGCGCGACATCGGCAAGCACTTTCGCGTCGGCACGATGTTGAAGAAGGACGCGGTGAGCGCACGACTGAACTCCGACGAGGGCATCAGCTACACCGAGTTCAGCTACCAGATCCTGCAGGGGCTCGACTTCCGTCAGCTCTACCTCGACTACGGCTGCGTTCTCCAGACGGGCGGTTCGGATCAGTGGGGCAATCTGACGAGCGGCGTGGATCTCGTGCGACGCGCCGAGGGTGCCTCGGTGCACGCGATCGGCACACCCCTCATCACCAACTCCGACGGGCGCAAGTTCGGCAAGAGCGAGGGCAACGCCGTCTGGCTCGACGAGTCGCTCACGAGCCCCTACGCGATGTACCAGTTCTGGCTCAACACCGACGACGCCGACGTGGTGGACCGGCTGAAGGTCTTCACCTTCCTGTCGCGTGCTGAGATCGAGGCGCTGGCCCGCCTGGTGGCCGACGAGCCATACCGTCGCACCGCGCAGCGCACGCTCGCGCTCGAGGTGACCACTCTCGTGCACGGACGAGGACCGGCGCTCGCCGCAATCGCCGCCGCGGATGCGCTGTTCGGGCAGGGCGAGCTCGCCGAGCTCTCGGCGGAGACGCTCGCGAGTGCGATCCGGTCACTGCCCAGCATCGTCGCGCCCGGATCGCTGACGGTCGCGCAGGCGCTCGTCGAGACGGAGCTCGTGGCGAGCCTCGGCGAGGCACGGCGGGCGATCGCCCAGGGTGGGGTCTACCTCAACAATGTGAAGGTCGGCGACGACGAGGTGACGGTGGGCGCGCACGCGTTGCCGGGCGGTTTCGCCATACTTCGTCGCGGCAAGAAGACGCTGGCAGGCGTAACAATCTCTTAGCCTGCTGAAACACTCCCGTGACAATTCGTCGGTATCCTGTAGCCATCGACGAGGGGAGAGTCGCATGGATGAGGCCGTGGTCCCCACCGATGCGCCTCCGCCGCGGGGCATGCCGGCGCCCTTCCCCCCTCCACCCGGCATCGCGATCGGCCGGTCTCCAGAGACGGCTTCTGCAGCCTTTGCGCCTTTCCCGCCCTTCGTCCCCACCTTCGACTCCGAGACGCCGGTGACGCCGGCGCCATTCCTGGCGATCCCCGATCAGAACGAACAGGCCGCGGCCCCGCACGCACTCGCGCCATCGATCTCTCCGGGGGTCGGCGGCTCACGTCCGCTCGACTCGGGATCTCCCGCCGCGTTCCCATTCGCTGGCGCATCCGCTCTGGCCTCCCCGTTCGCGGGCCTCGCCCCGCGTTCGTCCGCGGGATCCGTGAGCGATCCCGGCGTTGCGCCGCGTCGCACGCGCCGGCGATCGACCACGGCCGCCGACTGGGTCGCCCTCGTGCTCGCCGTGATCGCGCCACCTTTGGGAGTGGTCGTCGCGCTGGTCGACATCATCGCGAGTTCCCGGATGCGCGGCTGGAGCTCCAACCTGGCGAAGTCGGCGCTCGGGATCGCGATCGCGCTGTCGCTCGTCGTCGCGGGAGGCGTCGTGGTGCTGCAAGGCATCGCCGCCGATCGCGCGCGCGCCCAGGCCAGCCTCGCCGCCGCGGCGCCGCTGTGTGCGCTCCTGACCGCGAGCCCCGCCACGCTCGACAGCCCGACCTTCGGATGGCCTGCACCGGAGGAGTCCATCCCGCAGTCGATTGCGGCGATGAGGGCGTTCGATGTCGCCTGGCAGCGCAACGTCGCGGCCGCGCCGGCGGGGGTCAAGCGTTCGGTGCAGCTCGTCGAATCGGCGGCGCACGGAATCATCACCTCGGTGACCGCGACCCAGACGCTCGATGACGCCGCGAACGTCGGGCTCATGCAGCAGGCCGCCGCGGCCTCCGGTCTGAACAACTGGGCCGACGAGTACTGCACGGGGTAGCGCGGCCGAGCTGTCCTTCGCCTTCGCGCGACGCTCGCGTGGCCGGCCGACAGCCGTCCCGCGGCCGTGGGTGCGACCTTTGAACCCGCCTGTCTGGCGGTATCCGGATGCGACACGCCCGAGATGCGGCGAAATTTGCCCGACCCCCCGAACACCCGTAATGTAATCACCTGTCACCCCAAAGGTGCGGAAAAGCCGCAGAGCTTTCCGGCCTCAAGAGGGACTAAATCCAACTCCCAGCAGTCGATCTCTTGTAGAGCTCACAGTTCTTCTGAAAGCTCTCTTGAAAGCGCTGTGTCGGAGATTTAGGATGAATAACCCACTCCGAGAGGATGTCGAAACGGTTTGGCGAGCGGTTTTCACCGCGAGCGCTGATTTGACAAACACGATCGAAGTGATAGGTTAGACAAGTTGCCTGAAGCGGCGCCGGAAGGCGCGCCGGGCAACACAATAAAAGGTAAATGCCCTGGTTGAAGCTGCTCACGCAGTGGAGCCAGGTGCGTCCGATCCTTGAGAACTCAACAGCGTGCACAATGTCAAATGCCAAAAACCTCGTGCATTGATAACCGTTTCTAGCGGGGACAATGCAGGAGATTCCTTTGGAAAAAATTAAGACAACAAGCAAATGTCAGCAATGATGTTTGTTCTTGTCAGTATCAAACTTGCAGCGTTGTTCGTCTATTCCGACGGCTCGCTGCACTAGATGTGCCGGTCACTTGTGACCGTGCAATCAAACATTTACGGAGAGTTTGATCCTGGCTCAGGATGAACGCTGGCGGCGTGCTTAACACATGCAAGTCGAACGGTGAACGAGGAAGCTTGCTTCCTCCGGATCAGTGGCGAACGGGTGAGTAACACGTGAGTAACCTGCCCTTGACTCTGGGATAAGCGTTGGAAACGACGTCTAATACCGGATACGACCTACGAAGGCATCTTCTGTAGGTGGAAAGAATTTCGGTCAAGGATGGACTCGCGGCCTATCAGCTAGTTGGTGAGGTAATGGCCCACCAAGGCGACGACGGGTAGCCGGCCTGAGAGGGTGACCGGCCACACTGGGACTGAGACACGGCCCAGACTCCTACGGGAGGCAGCAGTGGGGAATATTGCACAATGGGCGCAAGCCTGATGCAGCAACGCCGCGTGAGGGACGACGGCCTTCGGGTTGTAAACCTCTTTTAGTAGGGAAGAAGCGAAAGTGACGGTACCTGCAGAAAAAGCACCGGCTAACTACGTGCCAGCAGCCGCGGTAATACGTAGGGTGCAAGCGTTATCCGGAATTATTGGGCGTAAAGAGCTCGTAGGCGGTTTGTCGCGTCTGCTGTGAAAACTGGGGGCTCAACCCCCAGCCTGCAGTGGGTACGGGCAGACTAGAGTGCGGTAGGGGAGATTGGAATTCCTGGTGTAGCGGTGGAATGCGCAGATATCAGGAGGAACACCGATGGCGAAGGCAGATCTCTGGGCCGTAACTGACGCTGAGGAGCGAAAGCATGGGGAGCGAACAGGATTAGATACCCTGGTAGTCCATGCCGTAAACGTTGGGAACTAGATGTAGGGACCATTCCACGGTTTCTGTGTCGCAGCTAACGCATTAAGTTCCCCGCCTGGGGAGTACGGCCGCAAGGCTAAAACTCAAAGGAATTGACGGGGGCCCGCACAAGCGGCGGAGCATGCGGATTAATTCGATGCAACGCGAAGAACCTTACCAAGGCTTGACATATACCGGAAAAGTTCAGAAATGTTCTCCCCGCAAGGTCGGTATACAGGTGGTGCATGGTTGTCGTCAGCTCGTGTCGTGAGATGTTGGGTTAAGTCCCGCAACGAGCGCAACCCTCGTTCTATGTTGCCAGCACGTAATGGTGGGAACTCATAGGAGACTGCCGGGGTCAACTCGGAGGAAGGTGGGGATGACGTCAAATCATCATGCCCCTTATGTCTTGGGCTTCACGCATGCTACAATGGCCGATACAAAGGGCTGCAATACCGTAAGGTGGAGCGAATCCCAAAAAGTCGGTCTCAGTTCGGATTGAGGTCTGCAACTCGACCTCATGAAGTCGGAGTCGCTAGTAATCGCAGATCAGCAACGCTGCGGTGAATACGTTCCCGGGCCTTGTACACACCGCCCGTCAAGTCATGAAAGTCGGTAACACCCGAAGCCGGTGGCCCAACCTTTTGGAGGGAGCCGTCGAAGGTGGGATCGGTGATTAGGACTAAGTCGTAACAAGGTAGCCGTACCGGAAGGTGCGGCTGGATCACCTCCTTTCTAAGGAGCATTTGGACCGCTCGTCTGTATACAGCGAGGCCACGGTTCCAGAGCCACTTCTCGAGCGAATGTCTCGAGGTGGTTAGCTCATGGGTGGAACATTGACATTGTGACCAGGTAAGAATCTCTCTCCTCAGTACGTCGACTTCGGTCGAAAGGAACAGGAGCGGGTGCCGAGCCTGGTCTTTGCACGCTGTTGGGTCCTGAGGGACCGGACCTCGCTCGAATGAGTGAGATCCCACCTCTGGATCCTGGTGTCGTCTTCGCTAAGAAGCCGGCAGGGGATACCGCCCGTATTTTGAGAACTACACAGTGGACGCGAGCATCTTAGATAGATGCGTATCGGCTTAGGCCGTACGCAGATATCACAAACAAAGACTTGGGTCATTCCACTTCGGTGGAGAGGCCCAAATCATTGGTCAATCTGCAGCGATGTCACCCTCGGGTGAGAGAGCTGCCGATCGATTCATACTCATGTGAAATCAAGTTTCTAAGAGCAGACGGTGGATGCCTTGGCATCTGGAGCCGAAGAAGGACGTATAAATCTGCGATAAGCCTCGGGGAGCTGATAATAGAGCTTTGATCCGAGGATTTCCGAATGGGGAAACCCCGCTGGGCGTTGCAAGACGACCTAGTGACTCCCGCCTGAATATATAGGGCGGGCAGAGGGAACGTGGGGAAGTGAAACATCTCAGTACCCACAGGAAGAGAAAACAACCGTGATTCCGTTAGTAGTGGCGAGCGAAACCGGAAGAGGCCAAACCGATCATGTGTGATAGCCGGCAGGCGTTGCATGGTCGGGGTAGCGGGACTTTTCAGCTGTTACTGCCGTACAGCAAGAGTTACAACGCAGCATAGACGAATGGCATTGAAAGGCCAGTCACAGAGGGTGCCAACCCCGTAGTCGAAATGTTGCAATGGCTCGAAGAGTATCCCAAGTAGGACGGGGCCCGAGAAATCCCGTTTGAATCTGCCAGGACCACCTGGTAAGCCTAAATACTCCCAGATGACCGATAGCGGACAAGTACCGTGAGGGAAAGGTGAAAAGTACCCCGGGAGGGGAGTGAAATAGTACCTGAAACCGTCTGCTTACAAACCGTTGGAGCCTCCTTAGTAGGGGTGACAGCGTGCCTTTTGAAGAATGAGCCTGCGAGTTAGTGATCAGTGGCGAGCTTAACCCGTTGAGGGGAATGCGTAGCGAAAGCGAGTCTTAATAGGGCGATTTAGTCGCTGGTCCTAGACCCGAAGCGAAGTGATCTATCCATGGCCAGGTTGAAGCGACGGTAAGACGTCGTGGAGGACCGAACCCACTTCAGTTGAAAATGGAGGGGATGAGCTGTGGATAGGGGTGAAAGGCCAATCAAACTTCGTGATAGCTGGTTCTCTCCGAAATGCATTTAGGTGCAGCGTTGCGTGTTTCTTGCCGGAGGTAGAGCTACTGGATAGCTGATGGGCCCCAAAAGGTTACTGACGTTAGCCAAACTCCGAATGCCGGTAAGTGAGAGCGCAGCAGTGAGACGGTGGGGGATAAGCTTCATCGTCGAGAGGGAAACAACCCAGACTACCAACTAAGGCCCCCAAGCGTGTGCTAAGTGGGAAAGGATGTGGAGTTGCATAGACAACCAGGAGGTTGGCTTAGAAGCAGCCACCCTTAAAAGAGTGCGTAATAGCTCACTGGTCAAGTGATTCCGCGCCGACAATGTAACGGGGCTCAAGCACACCGCCGAAGTTGTAGATTTCGTGTATTAGCTAGGCACCTTTGGTGTCCAGGCGCACGGAGTGGTAGGAGAGCGTCGTGTGGCGAGTGAAGCGGCGGAGTAATCCAGCCGTGGACGCCACACGAGTGAGAATGCAGGCATGAGTAGCGAAAGACGGGTGAGAAACCCGTCCTCCGAAAGACCAAGGGTTCCAGGGCCAGGTTAATCCGCCCTGGGTAAGTCGGGACCTAAGGCGAGGCCGACAGGCGTAGTCGATGGACAACGGGTTGATATTCCCGTACTGGCGAAAAACCGCCCAAGCTAATCCAGTAATGCTAAGTGTCTGAATCCCTTTGACGGATCCCTTCGGGGTGAAGCGTTGGGCCTAGCACACGACCCTATGCTGGTGCGGCTAGCGTATTAACAGGTGTGACGCAGGAAGGTAGCTGAGCCGGGCGATGGTTGTCCCGGTCTAAGGATGTAGGGCGAACGATAGGCAAATCCGTCGTTCACATAGCCTGAGACCCGATGGGTAGTCCTCACGGACGAAATCAGTGATCCTATGCTGCCAAGAAAAGCATCGACGCGAGGTTTTAGCCACCCGTACCCCAAACCGACTCAGGTGGTCAGGTAGAGAATACCAAGGAGATCGAGAGAATCGTGGTTAAGGAACTCGGCAAAATGCCCCCGTAACTTCGGGAGAAGGGGGGCCTGAGGCGTGAAGGGATTTACTCCTGGAGCGTTTGAAGGCCGCAGAGACCAGTGGGAAGCGACTGTTTACTAAAAACACAGGTCCGTGCCAAGTCGCAAGACGATGTATACGGACTGACGCCTGCCCGGTGCTGGAAGGTTAAGAGGAACGGTTAGCCGCAAGGCGAAGCTGAGAATTTAAGCCCCAGTAAACGGCGGTGGTAACTATAACCATCCTAAGGTAGCGAAATTCCTTGTCGGGTAAGTTCCGACCTGCACGAATGGCGTAACGACTTCCCAGCTGTCTCAACCGCGAACTCGGCGAAATTGCACTACGAGTAAAGATGCTCGTTACGCGCAGAAGGACGGAAAGACCCCGTGACCTTTACTACAGCTTGGTATTGGTGTTCGGTGTGGCTTGTGTAGGATAGGTGGGAGACTATGAAGCGTGGACGCTAGTTCATGTGGAGTCATTGTTGAAATACCACTCTGGTCATATTGGATATCTAACTACGAACCGTAATCCGGTTCTGGGACAGTGCCTGGTGGGTAGTTTAACTGGGGCGGTTGCCTCCCAAAAAGTAACGGAGGCGCCCAAAGGTTCCCTCAACCTGGTTGGCAATCAGGTGTCGAGTGTAAGTGCACAAGGGAGCTTGACTGTGAGAGTGACAACTCGAGCAGGGACGAAAGTCGGGACTAGTGATCCGGCAGTGGCTTGTGGAAGCGCTGTCGCTCAACGGATAAAAGGTACCTCGGGGATAACAGGCTGATCTTGCCCAAGAGTCCATATCGACGGCATGGTTTGGCACCTCGATGTCGGCTCGTCGCATCCTGGGGCTGGAGTAGGTCCCAAGGGTTGGGCTGTTCGCCCATTAAAGCGGTACGCGAGCTGGGTTTAGAACGTCGTGAGACAGTTCGGTCCCTATCCTCTGCGCGCGCAGGAAATTTGAGAAGAGCTATCCCTAGTACGAGAGGACCGGGATGGACGAACCTCTGGTGTGTCAGTTGTTCCGCCAGGAGCACCGCTGATTAGCTACGTTCGGAACGGATAACCGCTGAAAGCATCTAAGCGGGAAGCCGGCTTCAAGATGAGATTTCCATACCTTCGGGTGAGAGGCTCCCAGCTAGACTACTGGGTTGATAGGCAGGATGTGGAAGCGAGGACTAAAGACTCGTGCAGCTGACCTGTACTAATAAGCCGATAACTTGATAACACTCCATCCTTCGAGGATGAATGAGAAGATTTGCCCTAAAAGGCATGCGCTTGCGTCCACTTTGTGGTTCCCGATTTACGGTCGGGGATCAGAACAAGATTGACTAACGTCATGATTGTCTAATCACTTTTTGTAAATCAATAGTGTTTCGGCGGCCATAGCGAGAGGGAAACGCCCGGTTACATTCCGAACCCGGAAGCTAAGACTCTCTGCGCCGATGGTACTGCAAGGGGGACCTTGTGGGAGAGTAGGACACCGCCGGACTTCTTTGTGAAATGGCCACCCAGTGATGGGTGGCCATTTTGCTTTAACGTGTCGTCGAGGAGAGAACACGATCATGAGCGAACCTGGTGAGCGCGAGCGACGTCCGGGCGCCCGAAGTGGCACGCCCCGCTCCGGAGCCTCCCCTCGTGACGAGAACTCCCGGCCCGCCAAGGGGCGGCCCTCCGCCTCCGGCGCTCCGCGCCGCGACGGACAACCGCACCGCGATGGCCAAGCTCAGCGCCGAGACGACCAGGCTCCACGCCGCGATGGCCAGCCTCCGCGCCGGGATGACCAGGCTCCGCGCCGTGATGGTCAAGCTCGTCGTGATGGGCAGGCGCCGCGTCGCGATGGCCAGCCTCCTCGCCGAGAGGGCGAGAAGCGCCTGTGGACCCGAGACGGCAAGCCCGCACGCAACGATGCCAGCGCCCGGCAGCGCGAGACGCCCGAGGACCGCGACCCGTTCGGCACGCGGTCGGTGCGATCGCGACACGACGACCCGGTCATCCCGGACGGCGTGGAAGCCAGCGAACTGGATCGCGTCGCGCGCAATGAGCTGAAGACACTGAGTAAAGAGAACGCCGAGGGCGTGGCCCAGCATCTGGTGATGGCGGCCCGGCTGATCGACGAGGATCCGGCGCTGGCGCACCAGCACGCGATCTCGGCGGCGCGTCGCGCCGGCCGGATCGGCGTGGTGCGGGAGACCCTCGCGATCACGGCCTACGCGGTGGAGGATTACGCGCTCGCCCTGCGGGAGCTGCGCACCTACCGCCGGATCACCGGGCGCAACGATCAGTTGCCGCTCATGGTGGACAGCGAGCGGGGGATGGGGCGGCCGGAGCGCGCGCTCGAGGAGGGGCGATCCGTGCCGCGGGCATCCCTCGAGGTGGGTGTTCAGGTGCAACTGGCGATCGCGATGTCGGGAGCACGACTCGATCTGGGTCAGACCGAGGAGGCGCTGCTGGAGCTACAGATTCCGCAACTCGACCGCACGAAAGCTTTCGCGTACAGCCCTGAGCTGTTCGACGCCTACGCGACCGTGCTCGAGGAGCTCGGTCGGGCGGAGGAGGCCGCCGAGTGGTTCGAGTTGGCTGAGCGCGCTGAAGAGGCGCTGGAGCTCGCCGACGATCCCACCGCCGGAGATGTCATCGAGATCATCGAGGAGGACGGCGCCGAGCCCGGCGGCGGCGACGAACTCAGCCCCGATGACGGCGGCGACGGGAACCCCGGCGAAGGAGCGCGCGTCGATGGTTGACCCCTCTTCGCCGCTGTCCGGGGTCGATCTGCTGCTGCTCGATCTCGACGGCGTCGTCTATAAGGGGCACGACGCCATCCCATATGCCGTCGAGAGCATAAATGCGGCGGCGTCGAGCGCCCGGGTCGGTTACATCACCAACAACGCGTCACGGACCGACGCCGCAGTGGCAGCGCAACTCAGCACCTTCGGTCTCACCGTCGCGCCGAGCGACGTGGTGACTTCGCCTCAGGCCGCGGTCCGGCTCCTCGCGGGACTCGTGCCCGCCGGCAGCACCATTCTCGTGGTCGGCGGCGAGGGTCTGATCGTGGAGGTTGAACGGGCGGGCTTTCGCACGACGGACTCCGCGCTCGATGAGCCCGCGGCGGTCATCCAGGGTTTCGCACCGCAGGTGGGCTGGACCCAGCTGGCTGAGGCGTCGTTCGCGCTGCACACCGGTATCCCCTGGGTCGCGACCAACACGGACTGGACGATCCCCGTCGCCCGCGGAATCGCGCCCGGCAACGGGACCCTGGTCTCCGCGGTGCACACCGCCGTCGGGATCCTGCCCGTGGTGGCGGGCAAACCCGAGGCGGCGATTTACCACCAGGCCGTCGACCGATTCGGCGCGAGCCGGGCGCTGTTCATCGGCGACCGCCTCGACACGGACATCCTGGGGGCCAACCGGGCCGAGATCCCGTCCGCGTTGGTGCTGACCGGTATCGATGGCGCAAAACAGGTGATCGCGGCGAAGCCGGAGGAGCGTCCGACGTTCATCCTCGACGACCTTCGCGGACTGTTCGAGCCCTACCCGGTGATTCAGGCGGGCACCGACAGCGACGGGTCGATCGTGACGGTGGTGGGAGAGACGGTGATCCGCCGACGCGAGTCGGTGTTGACCATCGAAGACCGCGGTTCGAACCGGCTGGACCTGGTGCGGGCGGGCGCGGCGGCCGTGTGGACCTCGGGGCTGCCGATCTATGCTCTCGAGGTGCCCGCGGAGCTATATTCGTGAGCATGACCGACCCCGGCGAGGCGCGAGACACCGACACCGACACGAGTGCGCTGCTGTCGCGGTTGCGGGTGATCGAGGACCAGCCGCTGGAGGCGCGCGCCGAGGCCTTCGCGCACATCCACGACCAACTGCAGGCGAGGCTCGACGGCGGAGACACCCCGCGCGGCAATGCCTGACGCGCGGCTCGACGCGGCCCTCGCCGAGCGGGGACTCGCGCGGTCGCGCACCCACGCCGCGAAACTGATCGACGACGGCCTCGTCACCGTCGACGGACAGCCCCAGGTGAAGCCCTCCTACCGGGTGTCGGAGACGCAGTCGATCGAAGTCGCGGCGTCGGACCACTACGTCAGTCGCGCCGCCCACAAGCTCATCGCGGCGCTCGACGCGTTCCGGATTCCGATCACCGGCAGGCTCGCCCTCGACGTGGGAGCCTCGACCGGTGGATTCACGCAGGTGCTGCTGGAACGCGGCGCGCGCCGAGTCGTCGCCCTCGACGTGGGCCACGCGCAGCTCGCGCCGCTGGTGCGGGCCGACCCGCGGGTCGTCGTGGTGGAGGGGGAGAACGCGCGGTACCTCGACGAGGCGCGGTTCGCAGAGCTGAGCGGGTCATCCGACCGTCCCGACGTGGTGGTGGGTGATCTCTCCTTCATCGGACTCCCGCTCGTGATTCCCGCGCTTCGCGACGTCGCCGCGCCCGACGCCGATCTCGTGCTGCTGATCAAGCCGCAGTTCGAGGTGGGCAAGGGCGGTGTTCGCGAGGGGATCGTGCGCGATGCGGGGCTGCGCCACGACGCGGTGGCGACCGTGCTGTGGGCCGCCTGGGACGCGGGCCTCGGCACCGCCGGCCTCATCGACTCGCCCATCGCGGGCAACGCCGGCAACCGCGAGTATCTGGTCTGGTTCAGTGCCCGCGCCGGCAGCATCCCCGCGGAGTGGCGAGACGTCTTCAATGGCCTCGCCTGAGCGAGGGCTGCGCGACCGGGCTCCACAGGGCGGCGTCGCGGCCCGCACGCCGCAGTCGAATCCGACAGAATGGGGGGAGCGAATCACTGCTGAGACGTGACGAGCGCGACCACTCGAAGGGTTTCCCCTGTGACAGATCTCCCGACCGCTGAGCGGCACATCCTCATCGTCGCTCACACCGGTCGAACGGATTCTCTCGAGGCCGCGGTCTCGGTCTGCAGGCAGTTGCAGGAGGCAGGGCTCACGCCGGTGCTGTCGGGAGACGAGCTCGCCGACATGCGCGCCTTCGCGCCGGAGCTCGGGCCGATCGCGATGCTCGGAGACGCCGTCGCGATCCACGAACTCGAGATCGTGATCGTGCTCGGCGGCGACGGCACCATCCTGCGTGCCGCGGAGCTCACCCGGGGCTGCGGCGCCCCACTGCTCGGCGTCAATCTCGGCCACGTGGGGTTCCTCGCCGAGAGCGAGCGAGACGACCTCACCGACACGGTCGCGCGCGTACTCGCACAGGACTACGAGGTCGAAGAGCGCATGACGCTCAACGTTCGCGTGAAAGTCGACTCCGAGGTCGTCTACGAGACCTGGGCGATCAACGAGGCCACCGTGGAGAAGGCGAGTCGTGAGCGGATGCTCGAGGTCGTCATCGAGGTCGACGGGCGGCCGCTCTCCTCCTTCGGCTGCGACGGCGTCGTGATGTCGACGCCCACCGGCTCGACCGCCTACTCCTTCTCCGCGGGTGGGCCCGTGGTGTGGCCGAGCGTCGACGCGATGCTCCTCGTTCCGCTCAGCGCGCACGCGCTGTTCGCGCGTCCCCTGGTCGTCGGCCCGGATTCGGCTCTCGCCGTCGAGGTGCTCGACCGCACTCAGGGCACCGGCGTGCTCTGGTGCGACGGGCGCCGCACCCACGACCTGCCGCGGGGCGCCCGGGTGGTGGTGCGCAAGTCGCACACGCCCGTGCGTCTGGCACGGCTGGCCGAGGGTCCGTTCACGGACCGGCTGGTGCGGAAGTTCGAGCTGCCGGTCACGGGATGGCGTGGGGAGATCATCCGACCGTGATCGAAGAGATCTCCATTCGCTCCCTCGGGGTCATCGGGGAGGCCACACTGCCGCTCGGCCCCGGCTTCACCGCGATCACCGGTGAGACCGGCGCCGGCAAGACCATGGTCGTCTCCGCTCTCGGCCTCCTGCTGGGAGAGCGCGGCGACGCGGCGGCGATCCGCTCGGGGGCGACCCAGGCCGTCGTCGAGGGTCGCTGGCTCATCGATCCGGAATCGAGCGTCGCCGAGCGTGTTCGCGATGCCGGGGGCGACCTCGATGACGAGGGCTCCGCGGCCGGTCTCCTTCTCACGCGAGCCGTCACCCAGGAGGGGCGGAGTCGCGCGACGGTCGGCGGACGGTCGGCGCCGGTCAAGGTGCTCTCCGAGATCGGCGAATCCCTCGTGGTGGTGCATGGCCAGTCCGACCAGGTGCGGTTGCGCTCCGCGTCCGCCCAGCGCGAGGCCCTCGATCGCTTCGCGGGGGAGCCGGTCGCGGCCGTGCTCGGCGACTACCAGACCGTCTACCGCCGCTGGCAGGCCGCGCAGGCCGAGCTCGACCTCCTCACCGAGGAGCGCGATCGTCGCGGGCGTGAGGCGGATGACCTGCGCTCCGCCCTCGCCGAGATCGAGGCGATCGCGCCGCAGCGCGGCGAGGACGTGCAGCTCGCCGAGACGATCGACCGCCTCAGCAACCTCGAGGAACTGCGGCTCGCGGCCGCGCAGGCTCAGGAGCTCGTCTCGAGTCAGTCCGGCGAGGACGTGGGCGACGCGCTCGGGTTCCTCGACCAGGCGCGACGGCTCCTCGACCGCGCGAGCGAACACGACGCCTCCCTCGTGCCGGTGGTCGGGACCCTCGCTGAGGCGACCGCGCTCGCGGCCGAGGTCTCCGCACAGCTCGCCCACTATCTCGGCGGGCTCGACGCAGACGGTGCGGCCGAACTCGCCACGCTCCAGGAGCGTCGCGCAGAACTGGGGGCGCTCGTGCGCAAGCACGGGACCTCGCTCGATGATGTTCTCGACCGGTTCGAGAGCGGGGGCGAGCGCCTCATCGAGCTCGACGGCGACACGGACCGCATCGAGGCGCTCGGGGCCGAGGTGGGGGAGTTGCGCGAGCGGATCATCCTGCTCGGCGACCGATTGACGGAGCTGCGGTCGGCCGCCGCGACGCAGCTCGGCGAGCGGGTCACCGAAGAACTCGCTGCACTCGCGATGGCGACAGCCCGTGTCACCGTGCAGCTGAGCGACCGGCCCGAGTACGCGACGACGGGAAAAGACCAGGTCGAGTTCCTGCTGCAGCCGCACCCGGGCTCGGAGCCCCGGGCGCTGGCCCGCGGTGCCTCGGGCGGTGAGCTGTCGAGGGTCATGCTCGCGATCGAGGTGGTGATCGCGGCGACGGACCCGATTCCGACCTTCATCTTCGACGAGGTCGATGCGGGGGTGGGCGGTGCGAGCGCGATCGAGATCGGTCGACGCCTCGCGCGTCTCGCCACCACCGCGCAGGTCATCGCGGTGACCCACCTCGCGCAGGTGGCCGCCTTCGCCACCAACCATCTCACCGTCGTGAAGGACGTCGACGGCGCAGTGACCGCGAGCAGCGTTCGCCAGCTGAGCGGCGAGGATCGCGTGGCCGAAATGGCGCGGCTGCTGAGCGGACTGCCCGATTCCGAGAGCGGACTGACCCACGCGCGCGAGCTGCTCGACCTCGCCGCCGACGATCGCGCGACGGTCTGACCGGCGGCGCGCCGGTATCCCGCCCGCCTCGGGTGGGCGACCAGTTCGCGCGCCCGGATCAGCGCGTCGGGCGGTGCGGCTCAGGCTGTCGGTGGGATACGCTGTAATCCCGTGGTGGATAATTCTTCAGCGGTCGTAACCAAGCACATCTTCGTCACCGGTGGAGTCGTCTCCTCACTGGGCAAGGGACTCACGGCCGCCAGCCTCGGCAATCTGCTCACCGCGCGTGGGCTTCGGGTCGTCATGCAGAAGCTCGACCCCTACCTGAACGTCGACCCGGGCACCATGAACCCGTTCCAGCACGGCGAGGTGTTCGTCACCGACGACGGCGCCGAGACCGACCTGGACATCGGCCACTACGAGCGGTTCCTCGACATCAACCTCAGCCAGTCGGCCAACGTGACGACCGGACAGATCTACTCGCAGGTGATCGCGAAGGAGCGCAGGGGCGAGTATCTGGGCGACACGGTGCAGGTCATCCCACACATCACCGACGAGATCAAGCGACGCATGCGGCTGCAGGCGAACGACGAACCGCAGCCCGACGTGATCATCACCGAGATCGGCGGGACGGTCGGCGACATCGAGAGCCAGCCGTTCATCGAGTCGGCCCGGCAGGTGCGACACGAGCTCGGGCGCAAGAACGTGTTCTTCGTGCACGTCTCACTCGTGCCGTACATGGGCGCGTCGGGCGAGCAGAAGACGAAGCCCACGCAGCACTCGGTCGCCGCGCTGCGGTCGATCGGGATTCAGCCCGACGCGCTCGTGCTGCGCAGCGACCGACCCGTCTCCGAGGGCAATAAGCGCAAGATCGCGCTCATGTGCGACGTGGATGAGGCGGCCGTGGTCAACGCGATCGACGTGCCGAGCATCTACGACATCCCCACGATGCTGCACGATCAGGGACTCGACGCCTACATCATCGAACAGCTCGGGCTCGATGCGGGCGAGGTGAACTGGGACGGCTGGCGCAACCTGCTCGGCACCGTGCACGACCCGAAGTTCGAGGTGACGATCGGCCTGGTCGGCAAGTACATCGACCTCCCGGACGCCTACCTCTCCGTCACCGAGGCGCTCAAGGCGGGCGGCTTCGCGCACAACACGAAGGTGAACCTGCGGTGGGTTCCGTCCGACGAGTGCGAGACGCCCGAGGGGGTCATCCGCAACCTGGCCGACCTCGACGGGATCTGCGTTCCCGGCGGATTCGGCATCCGCGGGATCGAGGGAAAGCTCGGGGCGCTGAAGTTCGCCCGCGAGAACGGCATCCCCACGCTCGGCCTCTGCCTCGGCCTGCAGTGCATGGTCATCGAGTACGCGCGGGATGTCGCAGGGTTCCCGGGAGCCTCCTCGACCGAGTTCGACCCCGACACGGTCTACCCCGTGATCGCGACCATGGCGGAACAGGTCGACATTCTCGCCAAGGGCGACATGGGCCACACCATGCGCCTCGGTCTCTATGAGGCGGCACTCGCGCCGGGATCCCTCGTGGAGGAGCTCTACGGGGCCTCGACCGCGTCGGAGCGCCACCGCCACCGCTACGAGGTGAACAACGCCTACCGCGATGCGATCGCGAAGGCTGGCATGGTCTTCTCCGGAATCTCGCCCGACCGCACCCTCGTCGAGTACGTCGAGCTGCCGCGCGAGGTGCACCCCTTCTACGTCGGCACGCAGGCGCACCCCGAGCTGCGGTCGCGGCCCAACCGCGCGAACCCGCTGTTCCGGGGCCTCGTCGGGGCGGCGCTCGAGCGGCAGCAGTCCAGCCGCCTGTTCGAGGTGGCAGAGCCCGCCGATGCCTGACGGCGAGGCGCGCGGGCCGATCCGCGACGAGCGTACTCCGCCGCGGATCGTGAGCTCGGAACTCGCGTTCGCCGGACGGGTGTGGGACATCCGCCGCGATGTCTTCGAGTACAACGGCGAGCAGATCGCGCGCGACTACGTCGACCACTCGGGCGCGGTGGCCGTGCTGGCCATGGATGACGAGGGGCGGGTGCTGGTGATCCAGCAGTATCGCCACCCCATTCAGTCGCGCGACTGGGAGCTGCCGGCGGGGCTGCGGGACATCGCGCACGAGGATCCGCTCGTCGCCGCGCAGCGGGAGCTCGCGGAGGAGGTCGACCTCGTCGCCTCCGACTGGACGGAGTTGATCGACTTCTACACCTCTCCCGGCGGCAGCAACGAGCTCATCAAGGTCTACCTCGCCCGGGGGCTCAGCGCGACCGAGCAGGTCTACGAGCGGAGCGAGGAAGAGGCCGACATCGAGGTGCGCTGGGTTCCCCTCGACGAGATCGTCGACGGCGTGATCGAGGGCAGACTGCAGAACTCCATCCTCGCGATCGCGGCGCTCACCGCCCATGCCCGCCGCTGAGTACGACCTCACCCGAAGCCTCGACCGCTACCTGAGGTACGTCGCGATCGAGCGCGGCCTCGCCTCGAACACCGTCGCCGCCTACCGGCGCGACCTCACCCAGTACCTCGCCTGGCTCGAGGAGCAGGGCGTGCGGATGCCCGCCGAGATCCTCCCCGCACACCTCGCCGAGTGGCTCCGGCTGCTCCGCACCCGCGACGAGCGCCCGCTGTCGCCCGCCTCCACCTCGCGGATCCTCTCCTCGGTGCGCACCTTCCACCGCTACCTGCTGGAGGAGGGCCAGGTCGAGGTCGACGCGAGTGCGGACACCACCCCGCCGAAACTGGCCGGGCGCCTGCCCAAGGCCATCACCGTCGACCAGATGGCCGCGGTGCTCGCGGCGGTCGCGGGCGACAGCCCTCGTGAACTGCGCGATTCCGCCCTCCTCGAGCTGATGTATGCAACGGGAGCTCGCGTCTCCGAGGCGGTCGACCTCAACGTCGACGATGTGATCGACGGTGACGTCGTGCGCCTGTTCGGCAAGGGCGGCAAGCAGCGCATCGTCCCGCTGGGCAGCTACGCTCGAGCCGCGATCGACGCGTACCTCGTGCGGGCTCGTCCGGTGTTCTCGGTGATCGGCCCGTCGACGCCGGCGCTGTTCCTTGGGGCGCGGGGGCAGCGGGTGTCGCGCCAGAACGCCTGGCTGATCATCCGGGCGGCCGCGCGGAAGGCCGACCTTGCTGTGGAGATCTCGCCGCACACCTTCCGCCACTCCTTCGCCACCCACCTCCTGGAGGGCGGCGCCGACGTGCGCGTGGTTCAGGAGCTGCTCGGGCACTCCTCCGTGGCGACCACCCAGATCTACACGCGCGTCACCGCCGACCGGCTGCGCGACATGTACACGACGGCGCATCCGAGGGCCCGCGGATGACCGGCACACGCCGGGCCCGCCTCGACAGGCGCGCGCCCACGCCAAAGTAGACTGTCGTCATGGTCACCGCCGCTTCCCCCTCAGTCGGGCCGACGGGTCGGCCGATTCGCTCCTTTCCCGCCCCCGCGTCGCTGAAAGGGCACGGACCGGCCCGAATCATCGCCCTGTGCAACCAGAAGGGCGGCGTCGGCAAGACGACGACGACCATCAATCTCGGGGCGTCGCTGGCCGAGAGCGGTCGGCGCGTGCTGGCGATCGACTTCGACCCGCAGGGAGCCCTCTCCGCTGGGCTCGGCGTGCAGACGCACGACGTCACGACCATCTACGACCTGCTCCTCGGCACGGTGAAGGACGCGGCGTCCACGATCGTCCACACCTCGATCGCCGGACTCGACGTGATTCCGGCGAACATCGATCTGTCGGCGGCCGAGGTGCACCTCGTCAATGAGGTCGCGCGCGAGCAGATCCTGGCCCGCGTGCTGCGCCAGGTCACGGGCGAGTACGACGTGATCCTCATCGACTGCCAGCCCTCGCTCGGTCTTCTGACGGTCAACGCGCTGACGGCGGCGCACGGGGTGCTCATCCCGCTCGAGTGCGAGTACTTCGCACTGCGAGGTGTGGCTCTCCTGGTCGAGACCATCGACAAGGTGCGCGACCGTCTCAACCCGGCGATCACCCTCGACGGCATTCTCGCGACGATGTACGACGGACGCACGCTGCACGCGCGCGAGGTGCTGGAGCGCGTGGTCGACACCTTCGGTGACGACGTGCTCGAGACGGTGATCAGCCGCACGGTGAAGTTCCCGGATGCGAGCGTGGCCGGCGCGCCCATCATCACCTTCGCTCCCGAGCACCAGGCCGCGGAGGCCTACCGTCAGCTGGCGCGCGAGCTGATCTTCCGCGGCGCCGTCGCCTAGCGTGGTCGCGACCCGCGTTCCTGCCGCGGCGCCCGCCGCCGACGTCGAGGAGGCACCCTCCGGGTTCGCGGTGAGCCTCGCCAACTTCAGTGGACCCTTCGATCTGCTGCTCACCCTCATCGGAAAACACGAGCTCGACATCACCGAGGTCTCGCTCAGCCGGGTCACCGACGAGTTCATCTCCTACCTTCGCGGTCTCGATTCCCCGGAGGAGCTCGATCAGGCGAGCAGCTTCCTGGTCGTCGCGGCCACCCTGCTCGACCTCAAGGTCGCCGGGCTGCTGCCGCAGGGCGAGCTCGTCGACGCGGAGGACGTCGCACTGCTCGAGGCGCGCGACCTGCTGTTCGCCCGCCTGCTGCAGTACCGCGCGTTCAAGGAGGCGGCGCAGTGGTTCGGTGCGCGGATGGACGCCGAGTCCACCCGGCATGTCCGCTCGGTGCGATTGGAGGAGCGCTTCCGTCAGCAGACGCCGGAGCTGGTCTGGACCCTCTCGCTCGCCGACTTCGCCGCGATCGCCGCGCTCGCCTTCGCGCCGCGCGAGCTGCCGGTGGTGGGACTCGATCATCTGCACGCACCGCTCGTGAGCATCCGGGAGCAGGCCGCGCACGTCGTCGCCCTCCTGCGCGGTGGCGAGACGATGAGCTTCCGCCAGCTGATCGCGGGCGCCGACCAGAAGGGCGTCGTGATCGCGCGCTTCCTCGCCGTGCTCGAGCTGTACCGTCAGGGCTCGATCTCCTACGACCAGCTCGAACCGCTCGGCGAGCTGACCCTGCGCTGGACCGCCGAGCACTGGTCGGACGACAGCCTTGCTAACCTCGGAGCCGACTATGACTCCTGAGCCGCACCCCCTCGACCTCACCCGGGCCCTCGAGGCCATCTTCATGGTGGCGGATGAACCGCAGAGCCTCGTCTCGCTCGCGACGTCGCTCGGCGCGCCGGTCGCGGCCGTCCGGCAGGCCGTCGAGACCCTCGTCGCCGACTACGACGGCGAGTCAGGCGGGGTGCGCCGGGGATTCGAGCTGCGCGAGGTCGGCGGCGGCTGGCGCATCTATGTGCGCGACGAATTCGATGTCGCGGTGCGCGACTTCGTCCTCACCCAGAACCCGACGCGCCTGTCGCAGGCGGCGCTCGAGACGCTCGCGGTGATCGCCTACAAGCAGCCGATCACGCGGGGCGCGATCGCGTCGATCCGCGCGGTCAACGTGGACTCTGTGGTGCGCACGCTCCTCGGGCGGGGGCTGATCACGGAGGCGTTCACCGACAGCGAGACGGGCGCGATCCACTATGCGACGACCGACATGATGCTCACGCAGCTGGGCATCAACGCCATTGACGAGTTGCCGCCGATCTCGCCCCTGCTCGCCGACGGAGCGGAGGGATTCGATGACCTTCGATGAACCGCAGGCGGACGGTGAACGCCTGCAGAAGGTGATGGCCGCGGCGGGCGTCGCGAGCCGACGCGTCTCGGAGGACCTCATCGCGGCCGGCCGCGTGACCGTCAACGGCGAGGTCGTCACGGAGCCGGGGCGGCGCGTCCACGCGGCAACCGACCTGGTCTCGGTGGACGGCGTCGCGATCCAACTCGACACGAGTCGGCGGTACCTCATGCTGAACAAGCCGACGGGAATCGTGAGCTCGCTGCGCGACGAGAACGGCAACCCGGATCTCTCGCGCTACACGGCGCGCTACGAGGAGCGGCTGTTCAACGTGGGCCGTCTCGACGCGCAGACGAGCGGCCTGCTCATCCTCACCAACGATGGCGAGCTCGCGCACGTGCTCGCCCACCCCTCGTTCGGCGTCACCAAGACCTACGTGGCGAAGGTGCAGGGCGACGTGAGCGCCGCGACCCTGCGTCGCCTCACGACCGGGGTCGTGCTCGATGACGGCGAGATCGTCGCCGACAACGCCCGACTCCTCGGGAAGGCCTCTCGCGGCCAGTCGATGATCGAGATCGAATTGCACTCGGGTCGCAATCGCATCGTGCGTCGCATGCTGAACGCGGTCGGCCACCCCGTCGTCGACCTCGTGCGTCGCAGCTTCGGACCGCTGACCCTCGGCTCGCTGCAGGTCGGTCAGATCCGCGATCTCACGAAAGCCGAGCTGGGCGCGCTGCTGACGCTCGCGCGCGACCACGGCGCGACCCTGCGGCGCGGGACGGGGGAGGGCTCATGAGCGAGGCGAGAACGCGCGGACCCGTGCGGATCGTGGGCGCGGGGCTGCTGGGCGCGAGTATCGGGCTCGCGCTTCGCGCGAAGGGGGTGGAGGTCATCCTCGACGATGTCTCGCCCGCCACCGTCACTCTCGCAATCGACTACGGGGCGGGTCGCGCCGCGGCACCGGATGACCACCCCTCGCTCATCGTCGTCTGCGTGCCGCCCGACGTCACGGCCCGCACCGTCGCCGCAGAACTGGCCGCCCACCCGCACGCGCTGGTGACCGATGTGGCGAGCGTGAAGCTCGCTCCGCTCACCGAGCTGCGGGCGCTGGGCGCCGACGTGTCGCGGTACATCGGATCGCACCCGATGGCGGGCAGGGAGCGCGGGGGAGCAGTCTCGGCGCGCGCCGACCTCTTCGTCGGGCGCCCCTGGGTGGTGGCGAACCACGACGGCATCGCCGACCGGCGCACGGCTGACCTCACCATCGAGGCGCTCGCGCTCGACCTCGGCGCGGTGCCGATCGAGATGGAGGCCGCGGAGCACGACCGCAGCGTCGCGCTCGTCTCCCACGTGCCCCAGATCATCTCCTCCTTGCTCGCCGCGCGGCTCGAAGACGCGAGCGACGCGGCCGTCGGGCTCGCCGGCCAGGGGCTCCGCGACACCACGCGCATCGCGTCCAGCAACCCGGAGCTCTGGGTGCAGATCCTCACCGCCAACGCCGAGCCCGTGGTCGAGGTGCTGCGCGCCTACCGCGACGAGCTGGACGCGGTGATCGCCTCGCTCAGCGAGCACGCGGCACCCGGGGCGCGCCGCGCCATCGCCGAGGCGCTCGCGGGGGGCAATGCGGGTGTCGCCCGCATCCCGGGAAAGCACGGACAGGCGAAGCACTTCGCCTCGCTCGTCATCATGGTCGCCGACCGCCCGGGCGAACTCGCGCGACTGCTCACCGAGATCGGGGCGGCGGGCGTCAACATGGAGGACCTCCGGCTCGAGCACTCCCCGGGCGCGCAGATCGGCCTCGCCGAGATCGGTGTGCTGCCCGAGGTGGCCGGCCGCCTGGCCGAGGAGCTCGAGTCGCGGGGCTGGAAGATCGCGGGAGCATTCTCATGAGTATCGTCGTCGCCATCGACGGGCCGGCCGGCTCCGGCAAGTCGAGCGTGAGCCGCGCGGCGGCCCGGGCGCTGGGTTTCGCCTACCTCGACACGGGTGCGGCCTACCGCGCGCTCGCCTGGTCGGGGCTCGACCGCGGAATTCCGCTCGCCGACCCGGCGGCCGCGGCGGCGGCGTTCGAGGGTTTCGACTACTCCATCGGAACGGACCCCGACGACACGACCGTGCGGGTGGGTGCGGTGGACGTGACGGAGGCGATCCGCGAGCCGCGCGTGACCGAGGTGGTGAGTCTCGTGGCGCGGGTGCCCGAGGTGCGTGCGCGACTCGTCGAGTTGTTCCGCGGCATCATCGCGACGACGACCCGGCCGGGAATCATCGTGGAGGGGCGCGACATCACGACCGTGGTGGCGCCAGATGCCGCAGTGCGGATCCTGCTCACCGCAGACGAACAGGTTAGAATGGGCAGGCGTTCCGCGGAACTCTCAGGGGTTTCCGCTGAGACGACGGCTCGGCAGCTCGCCTCGCGGGATGCCCAGGACTCTCGGGTCGTTGACTTCATGAATGCCGCAGACGGTGTCACCACCGTCGATTCGACGGATCTCGACTTCGACCAGACGGTCGCCGCGGTCGTCGCGCTGGTGCGCGACACGACGCGGGTCGAGACCCCCACAGACTGAGGACACCCCATGGCAGACGAAAAAGACGACTTCCCCGAACTGGATGGTCAGCTCGTCGATCGTCTCAACGCACTGACGGAGGAGGAGGCGGCGCAGCGCGCGACCGCGCTCCGGGCCGGACTCGAGGACTACGACCTCGAAGACGACGACCTCGACATCCTGGAATCGGCGACCGAGGACCCGGACGCGATCGTCTACCTTCCCGCGCTTCCGGTGCTCGCGATCGTCGGTCGCCCCAACGTGGGCAAGTCGGCGCTCGTCAACCGCATCCTGGGCCGCCGCGAGGCCGTCGTGCAGGACACGCCGGGCGTCACGCGCGACCGCGTCAACTACAAGGCCGAGTGGGCCGACCGCCGCTTCACCATCGTCGACACCGGCGGCTGGGAGCCCGACGCGAAAGGCATCAACGCCTCGGTGGCGGCGCAGGCCGAGGTCGCGGTCGACCTCGCCGACGCGGTGCTCTTCGTCGTGGATGCGACCGTCGGGGCGACGGCGACCGACGAGCACGTGGTGCGGATGCTGCGGGGCTCGAAGAAGCCGGTCATCCTCGTGGCCAACAAGGTGGACGACGCTCGGCAGGAATCCGATGCCGCGGTGCTGTGGAACCTCGGTCTCGGCGAGCCGTGGCCGGTCTCGGCCCTGCACGGCCGGGGCGTCGCCGACCTCCTCGACAAGGTGCTGGAGGTGCTGCCCGAGACCTCCGCGGTCGCGAAGCGCGAGGTGGGCGGACCCCGTCGCGTCGCCCTCCTCGGGCGTCCGAACGTGGGCAAGTCGAGCCTGCTCAACAAGACCGCGGGCGAGGAGCGGGTGGTCGTCAACGAGCTCGCCGGCACCACGCGCGACCCGGTCGACGAGCAGATCGAGCTCGGCGGCAAGGTGTGGCAGTTCGTCGACACCGCCGGCATCCGTCGCCGCGTCAACCTCGCGCAGGGCGCCGACTTCTACGCGACCCTCCGCACGAGCGCCGCGCTCGAGAAGGCCGAGGTCGCGGTCGTGCTCATCGACGTGAGCGAGGTCATCAGCGTTCAGGACCTCAAGATCATCGACCTCGTGCTCGAGTCGGGCCGTGCCCTCGTGCTCGCCTTCAACAAGTGGGACCTTCTCGACGACGACCGGCGTCGCTACCTGGAGCGGGAGATCGAGCAGGACCTCTCGCACGTGTCGTGGGCACCGCGCGTGAACATCTCGGCGAAGACCGGGCGTCACATGGAGAAGCTGGTCCCGGCGCTCGAACTCGCGCTCGAGTCGTGGGACAAGCGCATTCCCACCGGAAAGTTCAACGCGCTGTTGGCCGAGCTCACGGCCGAGCATCCGCACCCGGTTCGCGGCGGCAAGCAGCCGCGCATCCTGTTCGGCACGCAGGCCGCGTCTCGGCCGCCGACGTTCGTGCTGTTCACGACCGGTTTCCTCGACCCGCAGTACCGGCGATTCATCACCCGGCGCCTTCGCGAGATCTTCGGCTTCGAGGGCAGCCCCATCAACGTCAACATGCGAGTGCGGGAGCGACGCAAGCGCTGATGACCGCGACCGCGCACCTCTCGTCCCTCGGCGCCTTCGTCGAGGCGTCCCCCTCCTCGTTCCACGCCGCCGCCGAGGCCGCGCGGCAGCTCGAGGGGGGCGGGTTCCGCCCTCTCGACGAGACGGAGGCGTGGGACGCGGGCCCGGGCCGCTGGTTCGTGGTGCGCGACGGCGCCATCGTCGCCTGGGTGACGCCGCTGGGTGCGGGCCCCGTGACGCCCTTCCGGATCGTCGGCGCCCACACCGACTCGCCCGGCTTCGCCCTCAAACCGAAGCCGACCACGGCGAGCAACGGCTGGTTGCAGGCGGGGGTCGAGGTCTACGGCGGCCCGCTGTACAACTCGTGGCTCGACCGCGAACTCGAACTCGCGGGTCGGCTCGTCTTTCGCGACGGCGAGACGGCGCTCGTCCGCACGGGACCGGTGCTGCGGATTCCGCAGCTCGCGGTGCACCTCGACCGCTCCGTCAACGCCGAGGGTCTCAAACTCGACCCGCAGCGGCATCTGAATCCCGTGCTCGGCCTCGCCGGGCACGATTCCGACATCGTCGGGCACCTCGCGGGGCTCGTCTCCCGCGACGGCTCCGAGGTGACCGGGTACTCCGTCGTCGTCGCCGACACGCAGCCCCCGGCACGATTCGGCATCGACGGCACGCTCTTCGCCTCCGGCCGGCTCGACAACCTCTCGTCTGTTCACGCCGGGCTCGCCGCCCTGCTCGACCTCGGCGACGACGTGGACGAGATCGCCGTGCTGGCCGCCTTCGACCACGAGGAGGTCGGCTCCGAGACGCGGTCCGGCGCGAGCGGGCCGCTGCTGGCCGATGTTCTCACCCGCATCGGGATCGGACTGGGCGCGAGCGAAACCGAGCGGATGCGCGCGCTGGCCGGGTCGTGGTGCCTCTCGGCCGACGCGGGGCACGCCGTGCATCCCAACTATCCTGACCGGCACGACCCGGCGAACCGGCCGATCGTGAACGGCGGCCCGCTCCTCAAGATCAACGCCAACCAGCGGTACGCGACCGATGCGCCAGGTGCGGCGGAGTTCGCCCGCGCCTGCGCGCAGGCCGGTGTGGAGTACCAGGAGTTCGTCTCCAGCAACGCCGTGCCGTGCGGGTCGACGATCGGGCCGCTCACCGCGACCCGTCTCGGAATCCGCACGATCGACGTGGGCATCCCCCTCCTCTCCATGCACTCCGCGCGCGAGCTGTGCGGTGCCGACGACCCCGCCGCGCTGTCGCGGGCGATGGGCGCCTTCCTGGCGCCGGCGGAGTAGCGATGTTCGAGATGCTGCGGCCGCTCGACCGCTTCGCTGCCGGGCGCCACGCCGACTACCGCGTCAGCGAGCACATGCTCGACCACCCGAGCACGCTGCGCAGCTTTCGCGGAATCCGCTGGATTCTCGCGGCGGAGGTGCTCGTCGGCGTCGCGGCCATCGTGATCGCGGTGGTGCTGCAGGCCCACGGCGTCACGGTGCAGTGGGCGGTGTGGTTCCGCAGCATTGCGGTGCTCGGCATCACGCTCACGCTCTACTACTTCGCCACCCGTGCTGCCGAGGGCTACTACTGGGCCTACTCGCGCCTGCGGCTGTTCAGTCGGATCTTCCCGATCGTCACCCTGGTCGTCGCCACTATCCCCGGCCTATACCCGCTGTGGATGACCATCGAGCAGGTCATCTTCAGTCTCCTCATGATCGGCATCGGCGACCTGCTGCTCACCGACCACATGCGCGAGGCGTTCCCGAAGCCGGTCGCGGCGAGCGGCGCCTGACGCGCGCCTGGTGACCGCGGGCTCGTGACAGACTGAGAGCGTGACCGCACGGCCCCCACTGCCCCCGCCGCATCTGCGCGACCCGGGCGACGCGTGGGTGGAGGGCCCCGACGGCACCCGTTACTGGGGTCGATACGGGGCCGCGGGACTGCTGGTCTGGCAGCCCGACCACGGCGTGCTACTGCAGCACCGCGTGGAGTGGAGCCACTTCGGCGGCACCTGGGGCATTCCGGGGGGCGCGCGCAAAATGGGCGAGTCCGCGGTCGAGGGCGCACTGCGCGAGGCCGCCGAAGAGGCGACCGTTCCGCCCGAGGTGCTGAGCATCCTGCACACCGCCGTCTTCGACCTCGGCTTCTGGTCGTACACGACCGTGGTCGCGCGCGCCGAGGCGCACTTCGATCCGGTGATGGCCGACCTGGAGAGCAACGAACTCCGCTGGGTCGCCGTGCACGAGGTGGATGCCCTGCCCCTGCATCCCGGATTCGAGGCGTCCTGGCCTGCGCTCCGCGAATTCCTGCACTGAGCGGACGCGACGCGTGCGGGGCCGTTCCTCGTTGCGGCCGGGAACCGGTAAGCTATTCGAGTTGCCCTCCACGGCAACGAGCCACGGGCTGTGGCGCAGCTTGGTAGCGCACTTGACTGGGGGTCAAGGGGTCGCAAGTTCAAATCTTGTCAGCCCGACGGAAACACGAGGATGAGCGCCGCCCCCACCAGGGCGGCGCTCATCCTTTTCTGCATTCTGAGATCTGGGATTCGGGGCCGCACTGGTCGTCCGCGGGCCTGCCCCCGCTTCCGCCGCGCGGGAGAACGCGGTAGGCAGGACGGACGGTAGCCGGACGTAGGCGAGATACGAACCGCCGGACAGAGGTTGTGTCATAATACTTTCCAAACAGAAAGTAATCCGACATGGCTGACCTCACTGCGACGGAACTCGCCGAGCGCCTCGGCGTGACTCGGCAGCATGCGCTCGGGCTGCTCCGTTCCGGCGCGATCGTAGGACGCCGACTGGCAAGCGGTGCGTGGCTGGCTGACGGGGATGCGGTCGCTCGCTACGAGATCGCTGCACGGCGCGGTAAAGGACGATCGCTCGATCCGAGCACGGCGTGGGGTCTGCTCTGGGAGCTCTCGGGACTCCGAGCTGACTGGCTAGGGGTGAGCACGCGCGCTCGGGTACGCCGCCGCGTTCGGGAATCGACGGCGGAGGACCTCGCCAAGGCGGTGGTCAAGCGCACGGTCGCGCACCGCTACACAGCGGCAAACGCGGAGAGCGCCGCCGCCGGGCTCATCGCGACCGGCCGTGCCGCCGCCGACACACTCGGGAGCGAACTCATGAGCGACCGGCGCCGCGTGTCCGGGTATGTGCGTTCCGGGAGTCCCGATGAGTACGCCGTTTCCCATTTCATGATCGCTGACGCCAATGGTCAGGACGTCGTCTATGAGAACACCCTCCCGATTGACTTCGGCGGAGACGTCATGCCGCAGGCCGTGATCGCGGCGGATCTCGCCACGAGCACCGACACGCGCGAACGCAGTGCTGGCCTCCGGGCAATCGAGGACATGAGGCAGGCATGGCTGGCCGCACGCTGACCGTCGACATGCGGGACGACGACCTGATCCCGGCCTGGGCGACCGTCATCGAGCTAGCCGAGATCGGCGCCGCCGCACAGTGGACGCTCGTCGGCGGCCTGATGGTCGCCGCGCACGCACGGCGGGCTGGAGTGCTCATGCGGCGTCCGACGAACGATGTCGATGCGCTTGTCGACTACATGACGAACCGCTCCAGTCTCTCGGAGGCGAGGGGCGCGCTTTCGACCATCGGGTTTCAGCTCAGCAGCGATGAGCAGCACGCATACCGGTTCCGTCACGAAGACGGCCGCAAGGTCGACCTCATGGTCGCCGACCATCTGCCGTCGCGAATGAGTCCACGCTTGGATCGCCGCCCGGCATTCGAGGCGCCGTCCGGTGAACAGGCGATCCGGCGTCGCGACGTCTACCGGTTGGAGTTCCACAGTGGCGCTGTCGTGGAGGTCGGCGTGCCGGATGAACTTGGCGCGCTGGTGGCCAAAGGTGCTGCCTGGCTGGCAGACAGGCGGGACCGGGACCGCCATCTCGACGATGCGGCAGTGCTGCTGGCGTGCGTCCACGACGCGTCCGACCTCGACTATGCCTCCACAAGTGCGAACGACCGCAAGCGCGTCGGCGCAGTCACCAAGGTGCTCGCTGGCGAGATGCATCCGTCGTGGGCGAACCTCGATGTCCCGGATCGACGACGCGGCCTGCTGAATCTCGCCCTGATCAGACAGGCGTTAGGGCTCTGAGCTGCGCGATGTGAGCCCTCGCCAAACACCGGCACTCGCTCCTCGAAATCACTCGATACCAGCCGAGCCGAACCGACACACCAGCCCCACGGCGTCAGCCTGGAATCCCTGATCAACCAAGAAATCCTGGCGGATTCCGAGGCCGTTCTAGTCGCAGGCGGGACCGCCCCACTTCCGCCGCGCGGGCGAACGCGGTAGGAAGGACGGACGGGTCCATCGCTGGGGAGGCACGCTCATGAGCGAAGTCGTGGTTCAGGCATTCATCACGCTGGACGGTGTGTCGCAGGCGCCGGGCGGGGTCGACGAGGATCGCGAGGGCGGCTTCGAGTTCGGCGCCTGGCAGTTCGACTACCCGCTCGGGGAGCTCATCCCGGAGTGGGAGAGCCGCACCGAGGCGCTGCTGCTCGGCCGGAAGACCTACGACATCTGGTCGAAGGCGTGGGGCGTCTGGGATGAGGATGCGCCGGGACTGCAGGGCGAGTTGACCCGCCGGTACAACCGCGTGCCGAAGTACGTGGCCTCGCGCACGCTCACCGAACTCGGCTGGGCGAACTCGCACCTGCTCGGGCCGGACGTGCCGGCCGCCGTGGCTGCGCTGCGGGAGCAGCCGGGCGGCGAGATCCGGGTGTGGGGGAGCACGGAGCTCATCCGAACGCTGGCCGAGCACGACCTGGTCGACGAGTACCGGATCATCACCTACCCGCTCGTGCTGGGCACCGGGAAGCGACTCTTCGCCGCGGGCTTCCCGCACACGCGACTCTCCCTCGTGGAGAGCTGGCCGCTCGACTTCGGTGCGATCGTGTCGCGACACCGGCGAGCCGGGAACTGAGGCGGGAGCGGGTCAGCCCGTGCCGGTCATCCGCCGACCTGGCGCACCTCGATGGGTGCGAAGCGGCTCTCGTGCAGGCGACCGGCGATCTCGCACGCCCGGTCGATGTCGACGCAGTCGAGCAGGTAGTACCCGGAGGCGAAGTCGGCCGAGTCGTACAGCGGCCCCGCGGTGATCGCGAGCTGCCCGTCGGTGGAGCGCACCACCCGGGCCCCTTCCCGCCTCGCGCTCTCTCAGACCCGGGCGGGGGCGGCCAGGTCGACCGCGACGGCGTCGCTCCCTGCTGCCGGAAGGCGGACGACCGCCGTCGTTCCGGTGACGCCGTCCGACTCGAGCGTGAAGGTGCCGTGCAGCGTGGCCGCGAGACCGGCCACGACAGCGAGTCCGAGCCCGGTGCCCTGGATGGAGGACGACAGGGTCGAGCGTCCGAACCGCTCCATCACATGGGGCAGTTCCTCGGGAGGAATTCCGATGCCGTCGTCGGCGACGGAGAGGATCACGCTGTCGCCGTCTTCGCGCGTCGTGATGGTGACCGTGCCTCCGGCGGGAGTGAACTTGATCGCGTTGGAGGTCAGGTTCGCGAGGATCTGGGTGACCTCCAGGGCGTACCCGGTCATCCGGGTGGAGTCGCGCGCGGAGAGATCGACGAGCCGAACCCCCTTCGCCGTCGCCATCGCGCTCAGGTCTTCGACGCACTCGGCCACGAGAGAGGACACGGCCACCGGTGCGCTCGCCACCGCAACGCTGCCGTGCTGCAGTTCGGCGAGCTTGAGCAGGTTGTTGACGAGGGCGAGGAGGCGCGTGGCATTGCGCGTGACCACCCTCAGGTAGCTGTTCTGCTCCTCCGTCAGCGGGGTCTCCTGAAGCTCCTCCGCGAAGCCCATGATGCTCGCGATGGGGGTGCGCAGGTCGTGGGTGACGGCGGACACGAACTCGTCCTGCCGCCGGCTCGCCTCGCGCAGCGTCGCCGCGGTCTGCGTCTCGTTCTGGAGCGCCGCGGCGAGTGCGCGCTCGGTCTGGTGCCGGATCGTCGTGTCGACGAGCTGGATCGTGTAGGCGTTCGGGCCGCCGACAGAGGGAATGCTGGCGATGAGCAGCTGGAGGTGGCGCCCCGAGGCGTCGTCCCACTCCTCGGAGGCCTGACCCGCCCGTCCGTGGGTCATCTGCTGGATGTGGGCGAGGATCCGGCCGTGGGTGGCCGCATCCACCTCCGCGGTGGTCGGGGACGCGCCGAGCGAGAGCATCTCGAGCGCCGCCGGGTTGATGTCGAGCACCTGCAGTTCGCCGGCGCTGGGGCTGAGGACCACGAACCCCACCTGGGCCTGACCGAGTCCGGCGCGGAGGGACCGTTCCGCCGCCGCGACCCGTCGCAGGAGAACCTCGCGCTCGTTGCGCAGGGCGCCCAGCACGAGCACCGACGCGCACATCGTGAGGAAGTACACCTGCACGAGCGTCGTCATGGACGCGGGGTTTCCGAGTTCGGTGCGGTGGAAGGGACCCCCACCGCTCAGCGTCAGGATGAGGGTGACACTCGCAGCGGTGACCAGTTGGATGACCACGACGGCGAGGGGGAACCGGAAGGCCGCCCAGAGCAGGAAGGGCAGGGGCAGGAAGGCGAGCGGCAGCGACTGGCCCGGCCAGAACACGCCGACGAACACCGCGGTCACGACGAGCGATTGGACGAGGAACTCCGACTTGGGGAGCGTGGTGCGCCGGAATCGCACGAGCACCAGAGGCACGATGAGCACCGTGGCCGAGAAGTGCGACGGCACGATCCTCGACAGCGCGGAGACCGGGTCGGCGTGCGTGACCAGCCAGATGCCGATCCCGCCGAGAATGCCCGCCATCGACGCGCTGAGGCCGCCCGCGATGAACACGCGCCGCACGTCGGCGAAGTGGGTGAGGATCGCCCGATGCCCCCGCCACAGGAGCACGCGAGCGAAGAGGTAGGTTTCCGCACCGTTGACCACACCGCCGATCACGGCGAGCGCGAGCGGTCGATGCGACACGAGCGCGACGGTGAGCATCGTCACGACGCCGATCACCGCGGCGACCACGAGCGGCCGGCGGTGCGCGAACAGCACGGCTGCGACCCCGACCCCGGCGGCCGGCCACCAGACGGCGACGACGCTTCCCGGCGGAGTCAAGGCATTGGAGGCGATGGCGAGAACGGCACTCACCGCCACGGTCAGCCCGATGACCCCCACTCGCGCGCGCGCCGAAAGATCGCGCACGCGAAGCACAACTGAACCGTCCACCCCACTCACCCCCCGATGACCGCTCCATGAGCGTAAAAACACACTACCCCGAGTGCAGTCGGGGGCCCAGCACCGCGGGGACCCCCCTTCACGGGGGAAATCGAAGCGGTTACTCGGCTTTCGGCGTCGCCGCGCGCCCGACGACCACTGCCGCGGCGATGGTGCCGATCTCGGCGAGCACCGTGACCAGGCCCTTCAGGTCGACGGGTTCACCCGCGCCGAGGCGCAGTCCGATCGCGTCCTCGCTGTGCCCGGCATCGAGGGGCAGTCCGACCAGGACGGCGTAGGCGTAGACGGCGAGGAGGGCGATCGACAGGGTGATGGCGAGGCCGAGCGCGCGGTCATCCCGGCGCAGGAGCACGACCGCGGCGAGCGCGAGCTGGGCGAGCCCCGCGACGAAGAACCCGGCACCGAGCAGGGTCGACTCGCCGAGGTGCTCCGGGGTCAGCATGAGGTGGATGCCCGCCGCCACGATGAGCGCCACCGCGAGCAGCACCCGCGCAACGTCCGCGCGCACGAGTCGCGTCGCGGTGCCGGGCACGACGATCGCGGTGGTGAGCAGTGCCGCGCCACCCGCCGCCATGAGCCACGGCCCCACGCCGGCGCTGGGCGCGGTGAGGGCGGCGGCAGGACCGGGCGCCGCGACGTAGGCGCCGATGCGGGCCGCGCTCAGGAGGCTGTCGGCGGCGATGAGCCCTCCCGCGAGGGCGGCGATCACGCGGAGCACGCGCGAGTCGCCGCGGCGTGCGATCGTCACCACGAGCGCGAGTCCGATGAGGCCGAGCACCGCGAGGGGGCCGCCGTCGAGGGCGATTCCCCGAACCGTGGTGAGCCCGTTGAAGAGCAGGAGCCACGGTGAGGCGGCTCCCGCGGTGAGGAGAAGGACCGCGGTGCCGCCGAGGCCGAGGGCGGGGAGCGATCGGGCACTCAGCGAGGGCGCCGGGTGGGCGAGGGAGTCGGTGGGGCTGAGCGGGGCGCGGGCGTGAAGGGTGCTCATGAGGGGTCCTGTCGGCACGGGGAGGGGGAACGGGGTTGCTTTTCAGCGGGGGACGCTGCGGGGCGCGATCGCTCGCGCCCCACAGCGTGCGAGGGGACGGGTCAGCGCTGTCCCACCACGTTGAAGAACAGGTACATGTTCGTCGGGATGGGACCGAGCACGCCGCTGTTCGAGGTGGCGAGCAGGGCATCCATCGTCGCCTGCGACTTGTCGGCGGCCAGCTTCGACCACGCGGCCTCGTTGGTGACGGCGACGATCTTTACCTGCCACCATCCGCCGGCGTTGCCGTCGAGGATGTGGCTGTGCGCGGGCAGCGGAACGTCGGCGACGGCGTCAGGCGACGCCCCGAGGGCACCTGCGATGCGCGACAGGTCGATGTTCATCGGGTGGTTGGGGCAGCTCGCCTCGGCACACATCGGGGCGGGGCTGGGGTTGGCGAAGAGCGGCACCAGCACATAGAGCACCGAGCGGTTGGGGTTCGCGACGGGGCCGACGTTCGCCGCCGTGCCCACCTCGCACCCGCTCGACGCGGACGAGCTGACGCTCGTGTCGCAGAAGTAGTTCTGCGGGTACTGGATGGTGACGGTCTGGCCATTGCTCCAGGCCGGCGTCTTCGCCGAGGAGACGGGATGCACGGTCGAACCGGAGGCGAACGCCGCCGTACCGATCGAGACCGATGCGATGACGAGTCCGGTGACGAGGGAGGCGGCGAGGCCGAGGCGACGCCGTCCCGCAGAGGTGAATCGATCCACGGTGATGATTTCCTTTCGGGCGCGGCCGGGGGTGGGGGAGACAACGCCTTGCCGGGGAGCGGACGGCCGCGGATCCGGTTCCGGTTCAGGTGACGGTTGTTCGGAGCGCCCGCCCCGGGCGATTGGTCGTGGTTCGCGCCGCGGCGTCGAGGCGGGCGTCTATCGCGCGACGCGGCCGGCGACTACCGTTGCCCGCATGATCTTCGACGTCGCGGCGGACTCCTATCAGCGGTTCATGGGACGGTACTCCGATCCGCTCTCCGCGCTCTTCGTCGATGCACTCGCCCCGACACCCGGTTCGCGCGCCCTCGACGTCGGCGCCGGCACGGGAGCACTGACCGCGCAGTTGGCGCGGGTGCTCGGCGAGGAGGCCGTGGCCGCGGTCGAGCCCTCCCCGCCCTTCCTGGCCGCGCTCCGCGAGCGGCTCCCGCGAGTGGATGCCCGGCTCGCGCCCGCGGAGGCCATCCCCTTCGCGGCGCACGCCTTCGATCTGACCGTCGCGGGGCTCGTCGTCAACTTCATGACCGAGCCGCTCGTCGGCATCGCGGAGATGCGCCGGGTCACCAGATCCGGCGGGCGCGTCGCTGCGTCGCTCTGGGATTTCTCGGGGGGACGCGCCCCGCTCTCGCTCTTCTGGCGAGCCGCCTCCGCGATCGATCCGGCGGCCGAGGATGAGGCGGCTCTCGTGGGCGCCCGGCCCGGGTACCTCGGCGAGCTGTTCGAGTCGGCCGGACTGCACGAGGTGCGCTCGGGCGAGCTGACCGTTCGGGTGCCCTACGCCGACTTCGAGGAGTGGTGGACGCCGTACACGCTGGGCGTGGGGCCCGCCGGTGCCTACGTCACGCGGCTGGACGACGAGGCCCGCGCCGCGCTCCGGCGCGAGTGCGAGGCGCTTCTCGGACCGGGTCCCGGCGCCATCGAGGGGACAGCGGTGACGACGGTCGGGGTCGTCTGAGTCCGAGGAGTTCGAGGGTGACGATCGCGAGCGCGGTCGCCACTGCCACGAGCGTTGCCGTCACGCCGCCGAGGGGTGCGAGTTCGAGGAAATCGGAGGCCAGTGGCACGAACAGCACCAGCCCGAGTCCGGCAACCGTCGCCAGGATGATCGCCGCGGTCGTCCGCGTGAGCGGCCGGGCGAGTGCCGTCAGAACCCACAGGGCGACCAGCGCGAGAAGGATCGTCGCGCCGGACCGCAGCTCTCGCTCCGGCACCCCCAGCGCCGACGCCGCGCGCGTGTAGGCGAAGAGGGTCACGCCGATCGTCGCGCCCGCCGGCACCGCGAAGCGCAGCGCACGCCCCAGGAAGCCGGCTCGATAGCGCCGCGCGTTCGGCAGGAGCGCGAGGAAGAAGGCGGGGATCCCGATCGTGAGGCCGTCGGTCACCGACAGCTGCCGGGGGAGGAACGGGAACGGCAGGGTCGCCGCACCGATCGCCACAGCGAGCGCGACGGCGTACACCGTCTTCGTGAGGAACAGCATCGACACCAGTTCGATGTTCGCCGCGACCCGGCGACCCTCGGCGACGATGCCGGGGAGCGCCCGGAAGCGCCCGTCGAGGAGGGTCATCCGCGCGACCGCCTTCGTCGCGGGGGCGCCCGACCCCATCGCGATACCGAGATCGGCTCGCTTGATCGCGAGGGCATCGTTGACGCCGTCACCGACCATCGCGACGACGTGCCCCGCGTCGCGCAGAGCCGCCACGATCGCGATCTTCTGCGCGGGGGTGACCCGACCCAGCACGAGACGGCTGGCGAGGGCATCCCTCAGCGCCCGCGGCTCGTCGGGCAAGTCGCGAGCGTCGTGGGCCGCCTCGACCGCCATGCCGGCCGCGCGCGCCACGGCGGCGACGGTCGCCGCGCTGTCGCCGGAGAGGATCCGCACCGCGACCCCCTCCCGCCGGAAGTACTCCAGCGTCTCGGCGGCATCCGGCCGGATCGTCTCGGTGAAGGTGAGCACGACCGCGGGGCCGAGCTCCGCGGGAAGCGCGACACCCTCGCCCGACGGTGCGGCGAGGGGATGCACACTGTGCGCGAGCACGAGGGTGCGGCGCCCCGTCGCCGACAGCTCGGCGGCGCGGCGGTGGAGCGCGTCATCCGCGGCGGGGAACAGCACGTCGGCGCCGCCCAGTACCCAGGAGCCGGGCGCGCCGTCGGCGAATTCGACGGCGCTCCACTTGCGCGCCGACGAGAACGGAACGCGGCGGATCGGGAGGAGCGCCGCCGTCGCCGGGAACGCGGACGAGAGGGAGCGCGCCGTCGCGTTCGACTCCTCGTCGGCCCCGTACCAGCCGAGCACCCGCTCCCAGCCCGTGGGCGCGGTCCCGCTCGCGGCGGCCGAGTTCTCCGCCGCGGCGAGCGCCTGCTCCTCCACGGCGTGTGCGGCCTCGAACGCGATGACGCCGTCGGTGAGCGTTCCCGTCTTGTCGAAGCAGATCACGTCGACCCGGGCGAGGAGCTCCACGGCGGCGAGTTCGTGCACGAGCACCCCGCGCAGGCCAAGCCGCGCCGCGCCCACGGCGAAGGCGATGCTCGTCATGAGCACGAGTCCCAGCGGGATCATCGCGACGACGGCCGCGATGGTGCCGACTGTCGCGCTGTGCCACTGCGCCGGGCTCAGGGCGGGCGTCCAGCCGCCCTCCGCGATCACCTGCGCGTTCAGCACGAGCGCGGCGATGGGAAGCAGGAGCCAGGCGATCCAGCCCAGCACGCGCGAGACCGATCGGCGCAGTTCGGAGTCGACGAGCGAGAACTGCCGGGCTCGGTCGGCGATGACGTTGGCGTAGGAGCCGCCGCCGACGCGCGTCGCGCGGGCGCGTGCGGTGCCGCTGAGCACGATCGACCCCGAGAGCAGTGCGGAGCCGTCCGGCTTGTCCACCGGGTCGGACTCGCCGGTCAGCATCGACTCGTCGACCTGGAAGCCGGTCGCGCTGTCGATCGTGGCGTCGGCGGGCACCTGGTCACCCGCGCGCAAGAGCAGAACGTCATCCACGACGACCTGGGTGATCGGAATCGCGACCGGCATGCCGTCGCGGAGGGCCACGACCTCGACAGGGTGAAGCACCGAGAGCCGGTCGAGGACGCGCTTCGCCCGCAGCTCCTGCACGATGCCGATGACGGTGTTGGCCAGTGCGCTCGCCCCGAACAGGGCGTCCTGCCACTGGTCGATCGTCAGCAGCGCGACGAAGCAGACCAGGATCACGCCGTTGAACAGGGTCAGCAGGTTGGCCCTCAGGATGCTGCTCACCGTGCGACTCGTGGGCGGCCGGAAGTCGTTGGTCTGACCCCGTTCGACGCGGTCGAGCACCTCGCCTCGGGAGAGCCCGCTACCGTCCAGTGGCACGGAATCGACTCCTCGGCGCGAGAGCCGCCCCTCGGGGGCGGGACGGGCGGAGGCCCATCATCCCCATCGTTCCCGCCCACCCGCGCCCGCGGTAGGGACGTTGGTCACGGCTGTGCGGCGCCGCACGCGCTTATCGTGCTCGCCGCGGTTTCCGGTCGGGGGCGATCTCGATCAGCTTGCCGCTGATGCGGGTGTCGCGCAGGCGATCGAGCACATCCGCGGGGAGGTCGGCGGGGAGCTCGACGAGAGAGAAGTCGGGCAGGATCTTGATGTGTCCGAAGTCCTCCCGGCTGAGGCCTCCCTCGTTGGCCAGCGCCCCCACGATCTGTCGGGGTTCGACGCGCTGACGCTTTCCCACCTCGATGCGGTAGGCCGTCATCGGGCCGCCCGCCGGACGCGCCCGGCGCTCGGGGCGGTCGCCACGGTCGGGCCGATCCGAGCGCTCGCGTCGGTCGGCACGATCGATCCGCTCGGGACGGTCACCCCGCTCGTGGCGCTCGGCGCGGTCGCGCTCCTCGCGGTCGAAGCGTTGCGCGCGCACCTCCTCGGCGGTGAGGAGCAACGGGGTCTCACCCTGAGCGACGACGGCGAGCGCCGCCGCGACATCCGACTCCGGAACGTCGTGATGCTCGACGTAGTGCGCGATGATGTCGCGGAAGCCGTCGATGCGGTCGGTCTGGCTGAGCGCCTCGGTGATGGCATCGTCGAATCGCGCGAGACGCGTCACGTTGATGTCGTCGACGCTGGGCAACTGCATCTGGGTGAGCGGCTGCCGCGTCGCGCGCTCGATCGCGTCGAGCAGTCGGCGCTCCCGCGGGGTCACGAAGCTGATGGCGGAACCGCTGCGCCCGGCGCGCCCCGTGCGTCCGATGCGGTGCACGTAGGACTCGGTGTCGATGGGGATGTCGAAGTTGACCACGTGGGAGATGCGGTCGACGTCGAGTCCGCGCGCGGCGACGTCGGTGGCGACCAGGATGTCGAGCTTGCCCGACTTCAGCTGCCCCACCGTGCGCTCGCGCTGGGCCTGAGCCACATCGCCGCTGATCGCCGCCGCGGAGTAGCCGCGAGCCCGGAGCTTCTCGGCGAGGGTCTCGGTCTCGCTCTTGGTGCGGACGAAGACGATCATGCCCTCGAAGTTCTCGACCTCGAGGATCCGCGTGAGGGCATCCACCTTCTGCTGGTAGGAGACGATGAGGTAGCGCTGCGAGGTATTGGCCGAGGTCGTCGTCTTGTTCGCGACGGTGATCTCTTCGGGGTCGTTCAGGTACTTCTTGGAGATGCGCCGGATCTGGGGCGGCATCGTCGCGGAGAAGAGAGCGACCTGCTTGTCATCGGGAGTGCTCGCGAGGATCGTCTCCACGTCCTCCGCGAAGCCCATCTTGAGCATCTCGTCGGCCTCATCGAGCACCAGGTATTTGAGCTCGGAGAGATCGAGCGTGCCCTTCGCGAGGTGATCCATGATGCGACCCGGGGTGCCGACCACGACGTGGACCCCGCGCCGCAGCGCGGAGAGCTGCACGCCGTAGGCCTGGCCGCCGTAGACCGGGAGCACGTGGACCCCGCGCAGGTGCGAGGCGTACTGCTCGAAGGCCTCGCACACCTGCAGCGCGAGCTCGCGGGTGGGGGAGAGGACGAGCGCCTGCGGGTTCTTCTGCGAGACGTCGAGTCGAGACAGGATCGGCAGGGCGAACGCCGCGGTCTTGCCCGTGCCGGTCTGAGCGAGCCCGACGACGTCGCGACCGGCGAGCAGCGTCGGGATGGTCGCGGCCTGGATCGCCGAGGGCGTCTCGTAGCCGATCTCGCGGACCGCGCGCAGAACCGGGTCGCTGAGACCGAGGTCGGTGAAGGTCACCGCTGAGAGGGCAGAGTCTGCCTCGCCCAGCGCCGTGGGATCCTGAGGCGTCATGCCCCCAACGGTAGTCGCTTCGGGCGTGCCGTGGCTTCGGGCGTGCCGTCGCGCGGGGCGTGCGGTCGTGCTGGGCGTGCCATCGCGCTGGGCGCGCCGCGAGCCGCGCCCCCGTCTCAGAGCTCGGCGACGAGCTCGAAGTCGTAGTGGTCGGCGCGAGCCAGGTACAGCGTCTGCGACGCGTGATTGCCGACGAACGCGACGTCGCCGCGCGGGCCCTCGAACCGGGTGCCGTCGACCACGCGGTCGGTCACGGCGACCTCGGCGCTCCCGGCGCGCCGCAGAATGGCGTGCAGGGCGAGGATCGACTCGTAGCAGGCCTCCGCCGCAGCACCCACCGCGGGCGCGTGCGGTCCGACCGCGCGCGCGTACCGGCCCGAGAAATCCAGAGCGTGCCCGGTCACGAGGCTGCGGAACCAGCCGCCCGTCGAGAACAGGTTCCGGGTGGCGCGGGCACCGCTCGCCATGAGCATGTTCTCCTCCATGAGCGAGCTAAGGCGGGTCATCCGCTCATCAAGGCCCGCCGCCGCGAAGGCGCGGTTGAACCGCACGGCGTTCTGACCGACCATGAGCACGAGCACGCTGTGCGCCCCGGAGGCGGCCGCGCTCGCGAGAGTCTCACGCACTCGGGCGTCGCTGTCGCCCTCGACGGCGAGGAAGCTCGCCCCGACGAACTCGATTCCGAGCTCGACCGCGCGGGCGCGCAGCACCGCGAACGTCGAGCGAGGCCAGGCGTAGTCGTCGCCGACGACGAACCAGCGCGACGCCCCGGTCTCCGCTCGCAGTCGCGCGAGAGCGGGGACGAGCTGCGCCGACGGAACCTCACCCGTGACGTACACCCCGGGGCGCGACTCCTCGCCCTCATAGGCGGCCGGGTAGCTGTAGGGGATGCGCGCCGCCACGACCGGGACGATGGCGTTGCGCACCGCCGAAGTGTGCCAGCCGCACAGTGCGTGCACGGCGCCCCGCGCCAGCCGCTCGCCCAGCTCGCGCCGGAGCGCGGCGAGCGGCTGCCCCGCGTCGATGACGTGCAGCTCCACCTCGCGCCCCAGCATTCCGCCCGCGCGGTTGATCTCCGCCACGGCGAGCTCCGACACCGCCTGACAGGCCGGCCCGTAGATGCCGCCGGGACCGCGCAGGGGGATGACCAGCCCCAGGTGGAACGCGCTCATGACCCCCCCTCGCGCGGTGCTGCGTGCGAGCCCGTCACGATGCGACGATTATAGGGAGACAGCCGAGGGGAGATGACGCGATGGCCACAGCGCCCGATGTGCCCGTCGATGCTGCCGCGCTCGATGCGCCAGCCGCGCCGGGTGCGGACGCCACGGCGCGCCCCGGGGTGAGTGCCGCGGTGCTCGACGGTGTGCGGCAGACCCTCGGCGAAGCCCGACGGCTCTCCGCGCGCCTGGCCTCCGTGCTCGCTCCCGAGGGTTTTCTCGTGGACGAGCTGCTCATTCTCGAGACCCTGCAGCGCCGACCCGGCCTCACCATGACGGAGCTGCACGAGGAGGTGCTGGCCGACAAGGCGACGCTCGGGCGGCGCATCGACGGCCTCAGCACCCGTGCCCTCGTCTTCCGCGAGGTAGATGCGACCGACCGTCGCGTGCTCAGGGTCTACCTTTCTCGCCGGGGTGCGGAGGAGCTGTCACGGCTGGCCGCGCTGCTGGCCGAGCCTTTTGCAGACTGACCAGCCAGACGCCCGCGAGCACGGCGGAGAGGATGCCCGCGGTGACGCCCATCGGCGGCACGGGTACGCCGATCGCCTCGCCCAGCTGCGCACCGCCGACGACGAGCGCGGTCACGATGGAGGCGGCCGCGGCGACACGCGCCGGGGTGGCGGCGTGTGCGGGCGAGAGTGCTGCCGGTGCGGGTGCGGGTGCCGGTGCCGGTGCCGGTGCGGGTGTGGCGCGTGCGGACGCGGCGGCGTGTGCGGCGGCCCGCGCGGCGGCGAGATAGCTGCGCCGGGCGAGCGCGCCCTGCACGGCGTCGAGCAGGCTCATGCCGGCCGCGAACAGCAGGGGAAGTGCGATCGAGGCCGCGAGGACGCCCTCGCTGGGCGCTCCGCCGCCCGAGCCCGCGCCCGTCGCCGTCGCCGCGAGCGCGAGGAGTGCCACCTCGGTCGCGGTGTCGAGGCCGAGACCGAACGCGATTCCGACGAGATAGAGGCGTGAGGGTCGCGCCACTCTGCCGAGGACGCGGCCCGCGGCGAGGGCGGCGACGGTGCGGGGCACGCTCGGGCCGGGCCCGGCCGCCCGAGGGTGCCGTGGTCGCCGCCGCGCGCCGATCAGCAGTGCGATGTTGACGATCGCGAGCAGCACGAGCACGAGCCCGGAGACGGTCGGCCCCCAGACCCGGGCGATGCGCAGGAGCGGGGCACTCTCGGGAAGAACTCGCGCGGCCACGCCCGTCGAGCCCGCGACGAGAAGGCACAGCGCGGTGACGACCGTCGAGTGCCCGAGCGAGAACCAGAGTCCGGCGCCGCGCGCCGGACGACCGCTCGCAACCAGCCCGCGCGTGGCGACGTCGATCACCGCGATGTGGTCGGCGTCGACCGCGTGGCGCAGCCCGAGCGCGTAGGCCGTCACGAGGGGACCGATCGGCAGCGCGGCGCCCAGGCCGCAGGTCACGCCCATCGCGACGCCGGCGAGGTGCAGTCCCATCACCGTGCTGGTGGTGGGCGAGGGCGCTCTCACCGGGCAGCGCTCCGCGGCACCCCGAACGGGCTCGCGTGGTAGTCGCCGCCGAGCCAGCGGTGCACGCGGCCGCCGCGCTCCAGCGCGAGCGTCACCGCGCCGTCGGGGTGGCCTGTGCCGGAATCGTCGCCGTCGGCGTCGCCGGGCTCGCCGGTGCTGACGCCGCCGTCGCCGTTGTCGGCGTCGTCGCCGTGGGCGCCGAGCTCGAGCACGCTGTCGAGCACCCGGTGCCCACCGAGCACCCCGGGCACGGGCCGCGCGCCGTCCACCGTCAATTCCTCGACGAGGAGCGGACCGTCGGGGTCGACGACGTCGGTACGGGCGACCGCTCGTCCGCCGCGCTCGCCGGAGCGACCGAGCACCAGGGTCTCGCGGAGCAGCAGGCGGGCGTTGTGCCCGAGTCGTGCGTGCAGGCTGCGGCGAACATCCGCGCCGTCGCAGACGACGAAGGGATGCGCGTGCCAGGCGACCCGCGCGCCCTCATCCACCACGAGCTCGGCGGCCCAGTGCGCGGTGCGCCCCTCGCCGTCGTAGGCGACCGTGCCTCCGACGTCGATGAGGGTGAGCCGGCACCCCGCCGCCACGCGGATGCCCACCCGCACGTCATCCCCGCCGAGCAGCATCGCTCCGCCGGCGACGAGCGCGACCTCGGCCTCCCGACGCGTGCGGTGCACGAGGCGGGCGGCCAGGAGTCCGCTCGAGAGGCGCACGCGCACCGGGGCGGCGTCGTCCCCCGGGGCGTCAACCGTGATCGTGGTGGTCGTCGGCGTCGTGCGGGTGTTCGTGATGAGCATCGTGGTCGTGGTCGTCGTCGTGCGCGTGCGAGTGGGGTGCCATCGGGCCCGGGTCGATGGGGGTGTGATCGCCCGACCGGTGGCGGTCGACCAGGGCGAGCACCCAGGCACGCAATTGCGCGACGGAGTGCGGGTCGTGCCGAGAGAGGGCGATGACGGGCGCGCCCGCCCGTGCGGTACGGGCATCCGCGACCATCGCGGACACATCCACGCCGACGTGCGGGGCGAGGTCGGTCTTGTTGACGATGAGCAGGTCGGCGCGGGCGATCCCGGGGCCGCCCTTGCGCGCCACATCCCCGCCGCCCGCCACATCGAGCACGAACAACTGCGCGTCGACGAGCGCGGGGGAGAAGGTGGCGGTCAGGTTGTCGCCGCCCGACTCGATGAGCACGAGGTCGAGCGGGGCGAAGTCCTGCTCGAGATCCTCGACCGCGAGAAGATTCGCCGTCACGTCGTCGCGGATGGCCGTGTGCGGGCACGCCCCCGTCTCGACCGCGCGGATCCGCTCCGGCGCGAGCACCCCCGCGGAGCGGAGGAATCGCGCATCCTCGTCGGTGTAGATGTCGTTGGTGATCACGCCGAGGGCGAGCTCGTCGCCGAGGGCGCGGCACAGCGTCGCGATGAGGGACGACTTGCCGACCCCGACGGGACCGGCGATGCCGAGGCGCAGGGAGCGGCTGGGGGAGTCAGGCACGGAACAGCCTTTCGGTCAGGAGGGAGTGGGCCTGGGTCCACCCCTCGGATTGCGGGGTCGACGCGGCGGGGATCTCCTCGGGCCGCCGGCAGGCGGCAACCGCCGCCACATGAGGTTCGGCGGCGGCGCAGGCGTCGAGGACGAATCCCGCGACCAGCAGCGGGTCCTGCGGTTCGAGCTTCAGAGCGGCGGATGCGGCTGCCTGCGCCTCCTCGTACACGACCAGCCGCACCAGACTCGCCGCCTCGATTCCCGCCGCCGCCGCGATCACCCCGAGCACGACGCTGCGGGGCGGTTGCGGGCCGCGGGGATTCATCGTGTCGCCCACCGCCGCAGCCCACACCGCGGTCGCGAGCCGCACATAGCCGCGGCCGAGCTGGCGTGAGAGCCGGCGCTGCACCGGCGAGGGGGTGCGGGCCGCCCACGCCGCGGTCACCGCGTCGAGCCCGGCGGCCGTGGTGTTCTGCCCCGGAGACCGGCGCGCGAGGTGCGCGGCGACGACCGCGGTGCCGGCCTCGGTGAGGCTGACGGTCGTGGCGCGGCCGATCATCCACTCGCGGATCGATTCGGCCGGCATGCCCCCGCGCAGCGCCGGTTCGAGTCCGGCCGAGGAGACGTGGCCTCCGGTCGGGAGCCGGCCATCGGCGAGGAGGAGAGCGACCGTCGCCGGATCGACCAGGGTGTCGGTGGGAGGCGCCATCAGAACAGGTTGTACCGCTGCGCGAGCGGCAGTTCCGTCGCGGGGCGCGGCTCGACCGGTACTCCGTCGATCGCGATCGCGAAGGTGTCGGGCCGGATCTCGATCGAGGGGAGCGCGTCGTTGTTGCGCAGATCCCGTTTGCCGATGTGCCGGGTGGGTGCGATCGGTCGCAGCGCGCGCCGGAGATCGAGCCGATCCGCGAGCCCGTCGTCGATCGCGGCCGGTGCCACGAAGGCCACGGCCACGTCGGCGCCGATCGCGTCTCCGAAGGCGGGTCGCATGAGCACGGGTTGGGGTGTGGGGATCGACGCGTTCGGGTCGCCGAGCGCGGCCCAGGCGATCACGCCGCCCTTGATCACGAGCTCGGGGCGGACGCCGAAGAAGCGCGGATCCCACAGGGCCAGGTCGGCCATCTTGCCGACCTCCACCGACCCGACCTCCCCGTCGATGCCGTGGGCGATCGCCGGGTTGATGGTGTACTTCGCGATGTAGCGCAGTGCGCGGTCGTTGTCGGCCGGTCTCGTCTGCTGCGCGGTGGGCCGGGCGAGCGCCATCACGTGGGCGAGCTGCCAGGTGCGCGTGATCACCTCACCGATGCGACCCATCGCCTGGGCGTCGGAGGAGGTGATCGACAGCGCGCCGATGTCGTGCAGGATGTCTTCGGCCGCGATCGTGGTCGCCCGGATCCTCGACTCCGCGAAGGCCAGATCCTCCGGTACCGAGGGGCTCAGGTGGTGGCAGACCATGAGCATGTCGAGGTGCTCGGCGACCGTGTTGCGGGTGTGCGGCAGCGTCGGATTCGTCGATCCCGGGATCACGTGCGGCAGCGACGCGATGCTCAGGATGTCCGGCGCATGCCCGCCCCCGGCCCCCTCCACGTGGAAGGCGTGGATGCCGCGACCGTCGATCGCCGCCACGGTCGACTCGACGAATCCCGCCTCGTTGAGCGAGTCGGAGTGCAGGGCGACCTGAAGTCCCCAGTGGTCGGCCGCCCGCAGCGCCGAATCGATGGCCGCGGGAGTCGCCCCCCAGTCCTCGTGGATCTTGTAGGCACCGGCTCCGGCGAGCGCCTGCTCGGCGAGCGCCGCCTCCGAGACCGTGCTGCCCTTGCCCATGAGGAGCACGTTCACGGGAACGTGATCGAGCGCGCGGAACATGGAGCGCAGGTGCCAGGATCCGGGCGTGACCGTGGTTGCCTTCGAGCCCTCGCTCGGCCCGGTCCCCCCACCGATCACCGTCGTGACACCGGTCGCCAGGGCCTCGTGCAGCTGGGAGGGCGAGAGGAGGTGAACGTGGGCGTCGATGCCGCCGGCGGTGAGGATGCGTCCCTCGCCGGAGATGACGTCGGTCGCCGGACCGATCACGAGGGAGGGGTGCACGCCGTCCCGGATGTCGGGGTTGCCCGACGCCCCGATCCCCACGATCCGTCCGTCGCGAATGCCGACATCCGCGCGAACGACCCCCCACCAGTCCAGCACCACCACGTTCGTGATGACGGTGTCGGGTGTTCCGTCGGCGCGAGCTCGATCGGACTGTGCCATCGACTCCCGGATCGACTTGCCGCCGCCGAACACGGCCTCCTCGCCGCCGACCGTCTCATCGCGCTCCACCTCGATCCACAGTTCGGTGTCGCCGAGGCGGAGTCGGTCGCCCACCGTCGGGCCGTATAGGGCGGCATACCGGGAGCGGTCAATCCAGACCATCGTTGCCGCCTTCCCGCGCCGAACGCACCGCGCCCGCCACGTCGGCCGAATCTGCCACGTCGACGGCCTCCTCGTCACCCACGTGCGCGCCCACGGCGTCCGCGCCCCACGGTCGGCGCTGGATACCCGGCACTCGCCGGGCGCCCCGCAGCGCGACCGCCGCCACCTCGCGGCTCGCCCCGGGCTCGAAGCGCTGCGAGGTTCCGGAGGGGATGTCCAGCCGGAACCCGCGCGCGGCCGCGCGGTCGAACCGCAGGCCGCTGTTCGCGTCGGGCAGGTGCAGATGCGAGCCGATCTGCACCGGGCGATCGCCGGTGTTGACGATGACGAGGGTGATGCGCTCTGCGGGGGAGCGATCGGCATTGAGCTCGAGTCGGCCCGGCGCGGCGCGCAGGGCGCCGGGGCCGGGTGGGAGGGCGTCGGACATGGCGGCTCCTGGTTACGGGATCGGGTGATGGAGGGTGACGAGCTTGCGACCGTCGGGGAAGGTGGCTTCGACCTGCACCTCGTGCAGCATTTCGGGCACGCCGAGCATCACCTGCTCTCGGGCGAGGACCTCGGTTCCGCTCGTCATGAGCTCCTGGACGGTCGCGCCCTCGCGCGCCCGTTCGATGATCCAGCAGCTCAGGAACGCCACCGTCTCGGGATAGTTGAGCCGGATACCGCGACCGAGCCGATCGCGGGCGACCATGCCCGCGGTCGCCAGCAGCAGCTTCTCCACCTCCGCCGGGGTCAGATGCATGATGAGAGCCTTTCGTTCACAGTGCCAGGACTCGGTGGGCCTCGGCGGCGGCACCGGGTCCGCCGGGGCCGCGATGGCTGAGCCGACCGGAGGTGAGGACGAGGAACTCGTCCGCGGCGGCGACCGCGAAGCCCACGTGCTGCTCCACGAGGAGCACCGAGAGCTCGCGCGCGCGGGTGAGGGTCGCGATCGCCTCCTGGATCTCGGTGACGACCGAGGGCTGGATCCCCTCCGTCGGCTCATCGAGCACGAGCAGTTCGGGGTCGGTCACGAGCGCTCGCGCGATCGCGAGCTGCTGACGCTGACCCCCGGAGAGCAGGCCGGCGGGGCGGGCGAGCAGCTCCCGCAGCGCGGGGAACAGGTCGAGCGCATCCGCAACCCGGCGGCGACCGGCCGCGCCGTAATAGTCGGCCACGAGCCGCAGATTCTCGGCCGCGGTCAACTGGCCGAAGGCCTGCTGGCCCTGGGGCACGTAGGCGAGCCCTCGACGCACCCGGAGGTGCGGCCGCAGCCTGCTCACCTCCGTGCCGGAGAAGCGGATGCTCCCCTCGCGAGCGGGCAGAACGCCGACGATCGCCCGCAGCAGCGTCGTCTTGCCCGCTCCGTTGTGACCCAGGATCGCGGTCAACCGTCCCGGTTCGATCGTGAACCCCACGTCGCGAACGACGGGGACTCGCCCGTAGCCGGTGCTGAGCCGCTCCACCTCGAGTCTCATCTCGTCTCCCTTCCCGTCGCCCTCGCCGTCGCTGTCGCCGTGGGCGCGTCGAGCGGAGCGCCCAGGTAGACCTCGATGACTCGGGGGTCGGACTGCACCTCGTCCACGCCGCCCTCGGCGAGGATGCTCCCGCGGTGCATGACCGTCACGGTGTCGGCGTAGTTGCGGAGGAACTCCATGTCGTGCTCCACCACCACGACGGTGCGGTCGCGGCTGATGCGGCGGAGGAGCTCGCCGGTCGCGGCGCGCTCCTCACCGCTCATGCCGGCGACCGGCTCGTCGAGGAGCAGGAGCCGGGCATCCTGCACCAGCAGCATGCCGATCTCGAGCCACTGCTTCTGACCGTGCGCGAGCTCGCCGGCGGGCCGATCGGCGAGGTCGTCGAGTCCGACGGTGTCGAGCGCGCGCAGCACCTCCTCCGGAACACCCCGTCGGCGGCGCAGCAGCGTCGTCGGGCGGCGGTGCAGCCCCGCCGCGATGTCGAGGTTCTGCAGCACGGTGTGGCCCTCGAACACGCTCGCGGTCTGGAAGGTGCGCCCGATCCCCGCGCGCACGAGCCGGTGCACGGGCCGGCCGAGCAGCTCGTGACCGTCGAACCGCGCGGTGCCGGTGCCACGGACGAGGCCGGTCAGGGCGTCGATGACGGTCGTCTTGCCCGCGCCGTTCGGCCCGATCAGGAATCGCAGCTCGCCCGCGGGCACGGTGAGGTCGACGTCGCGCACCGCGACGAAGCCGTCGAACTCCACGCGCAGGCCCGTGACCTCGAGCGCGAGTGGTCGCGTCGTCGTCATCGTGAATCCCCCTTCCGCCGCCGCAGCACGCCGCCGAGGGTGGCGAAACCCTGGGGCAGGAAGCCGAGCACGAGCACGAACAGCGCTCCCTGGAAGTAGCTCCACACGCTCGGGTAGTTGTCCTGCAGCTGGGCGCCGACCCACGACAGCGCGAGCGAGCCCAGCACCGGCCCCAGCAGCGTGGCCCGCCCGCCGATGGCGACGCCCGCGACGAACATGATCGAGGGGACGACCGCGACATCGGACGGCGAGATGATTCCCGCGATCGGCACGAACAGGGCGCCGCCGACCGCCGCGAACACCGAGGAGACGACGAAGGCGACCGTCTTCACGAGCGCCGGGTTGTAGCCCAGGAATCGAACGCGCATCTCCTGATCGCGCGTCGCGACGAGCAGCTCTCCGTAGCGCGATCGCATGAGCAGGCGCACGAGCAGCACCATGCCGATGAGGGTGCCCGCCGCGAGGAAGAACAGCAGCCGCTGATTGAGCGGATCGGCGAGCGAGTACCCGAAGAAGCCGCGGAAGTTGCTGAGCCCGGTGCTGCCCCCGGTGGACGCCTGCTGTCCGATCAGCAGGATCGCGAACGCGGCGACCAGGGCCTGCGAGAGGATGGCGAAGTAGGCGCCGCGCACCCGCCGGGCGAAGATCGCGTAGCCGAGCAGGGCGGCGAGCGCCGCCGGGAGCAGGATGATCGTGCCGATCGTGATCCAGGGGTCGCGGAACGGCTCCCACCACGCGGGCACCGTGCCCGAGCCGTACAGGCTCATGAAGGCCGGCACCCCGCCCGGACCCGCGTCGTCGAGCTGCAGGTGCATCGCCATCGCGTAGCCGCCGATGCCGAAGAACAGGCCCTGGCCGAGCGTGAGCATGCCGCCCTGTCCCCAGGCGAGACCGATGCCGACCGCAACCATGGCGTAGCAGAGGAACTGGGCCAGCAGGCCGAACTGGTAGCCCGAGAGCGCGGCCGGCGCGACGACGAACAGGATCAGGGCCGCCGCGAGCGTGCCGAGCCACAGCCGCGCCCTCGGGCGCAGAATGCGGCGGAGGCCCCGGGTGCGGGTCGCTGTCACGGCCGTGCGTTCGGCGGTGCTCATGCGATGCTCCTCGTGCGGAGGGCGATGAGGCCCTGTGGACGGAACTGCAGGAAGACGACCACGACGAGGAAGACGAGGGCCTGCGCCGTCGACTGCCCGATCGAGAACCCGATGAAGGATTCGAGGATGCCCAGGCCGAACGCCGCGACGACCGAGCCCCAGAGCTGTCCGATGCCGCCCGCGACGACCACGAGGAAGGCATTGACGATGTAGCTCGTTCCGAGGGTGGGGCTGATCGCCCCGAGCAGGGTGACGCCGACACCGGCGACGCCCGCGAGACCGGAACCGATGAAGAAGGTCATCCGGTCGGTGGCGGCGGTCGAGATGCCCGAGGTCTCGGCGAGATCCCGGTTCTGCACCGTCGCTCGGATGCGCCGGCCGAGGGGCGTCACGCCGAGCACGATACGCAGCCCCAGCACACAGCCGATCGAGAGCGCGAAGAGGAACACCCAGGTGCGCGGCACGTCGGCTCCCGCGATCACGAAGGGGTCGCCCGACAGCCAGGCGGGGGCGGTCACGTTCACGCTCGGAGCGCCGAAGAGGTCGCGGGCGAGCTGCTGGAGAACGAGCGAGACGCCGAAGGTGACGAGGAGCGTGTCGAGGGGGCGCCGGTGCATGCGGCGCAGGAGCGTGACTTCGAGCACGACCCCCAGAAGCCCGGCCGTGACGAAGGCGACCGGCAGGGAGAGCAGCAGGGACGATCCGGGATCGCCGAGCGCGCGCTGCACGAGATACGCGGTGTACGCGCCGATCATGATGAACTCCCCGTGGGCGTTGTTGATGACGCCCATCTGGCCGAAGGTGAGGCCGAGCCCGAGCGCGATGAGCAGCAGCAGCGAGCCGACGCACAGGCCCGACACGATGGTCGTGAGAACCAGGGTCATCAACGCGACCTTTCTGCGAGGGGGCGTGCCCGCCACCACGGTGGTGACGGCGGGCACGCCCGGTGGGTCTCCGGTCAGTTGCTGGGCGCCGCGCTCGCCCCGGTGGCGAGGCCCGCTGCCCAGGGGTAGTCGGGCCCGGTCAGGTACGGGTCGGGGGTGATGGCCGACGGCGACTGCCACACCGTGTCGATCAGACCGGACGGTTCGATGACGCCGATGCGGGCGGTCTTCGTCACGTGGTGGTTCTTGCCGCTGACTGTCATGGTGCCTTCCGGGGCGTCGTAGGAGACCCCGTCGCTGTTCTCCTGGATCGCCTTCACGTCGAAGGACTTCGCCTTCTCGACCATCGCCTTCCAGAGGAACAGCGAGGAGTAGGCGTCCTCCATCGGGTCATCGACCACCGCGTCCTGTCCGTATTCCTTCTGGAACGCGCTCACGAAGGCGTCGTTGGCGGGGGAGCCGATCGTCTGGTAGTAGTTCCAGGCCGTGAGCTGGCCCTCGATGTTCTGCACGCCGATGCCCTTGACCTCCTGCTCGGCGATCGACACGGAGAGCACCGGGACCGTCTTCGCCGTGAAGCCGGCGTTGGTGTACTCCTTGAAGAAGGCCACGTTGGAGTCGCCGTTGAGCGTGTTGAACACGGCATCGGCGCCCGACGCCTTCAGCTTGCTGACGATCGTGGTGAAGTCGACCGAGCCGAGCGGGGCGTACTCCTCGCCGACGATGTCGATGCCCTTCGCCTTCGCGTAGGCGTCGATGATCTTGTTGGCGGTGCGCGGGAACACGTAGTCGCTCCCGACGAGGAACACCTTCTTCTTGCCCTGCTGAGCGAGGTAGTCCATCGCGGGGACGATCTGCTGGTTGGTGGTGGCGCCGATGTAGAAGATGTTCTTGCTCGACTCCATGCCCTCGTACTGCACGGGGTAGAACAGCAGCCCGTTGTCGCGCTCGAAGACCGGGAGCATCGCCTTCCGGCTCGCGCTCGTCCATCCGCCGAAGACGGCGGCGACGCAGTCCTGCGTGAGCAGCTTGTCGGCCTTCTGGGCGAAGGTGTTCGGGTCGGAGGCGCCGTCGGAAGTGACGACCGACAGCGTCTTGCCGAGCACGCCGCCCGCGGCGTTGATCTGCTTCTCGGCGAGGTACAGCGCCTGCTGGACCGGCTTCTCAGAGATCGCCATGGTGCCGGAGAGCGAGTTGATGAACCCGATCTTGATCGAGTCGCCCGAGGTGTCGACGCACGACTTGGCGGAGGGTGCGCCGGACGCGCCCGCTCCGACTTTGGCGCCGGTACAGCCGGACAGGGTGAGGGTGGTGGCGAGCAGGGCGATGCCTGCAGCGCCGGTGATCAGGGTGCGAGGAAGGGACACAACGATGCCTTTCGTGTGGGATGGCCAGGAACTGGTCTGCGACCGAGGAACCGCACGACAGTTGTAGGCGACTCATGTTTCCCGTTTGTTTCAAATGAAAGTAGTTATGTGACGCGGGCGGCGATCACGCGTCGATTCGCGGATTGTTTCGTGCGGGTAAACAGTGCTCGCGCGATCTGGCGCGCCCGCGAATCGAGGTCTACATTCCTTAAACAACCAATCACTGGTTGTTTAGTTTTTTGGAGCCTGTTCGTGACCACTCTCGATGACGCGATCGATCGCCTCGCACCGCGGGCCTTCGAGGTGCTCGCCCGTCTCGTCGCCGAGCCGAGCATCGTCGGCCAGGAGCAGGGCGCGGAAGAGGTGCTCGCGGGCGAGCTGGACGCACTCGGCTTCGCGATCGACCGCTTCGCGATCCCCGCGGACATCGTCGACGACGAGGCTGCGGGAATCGCGCAGGGGAGCTACGAGGGTCGGTACGACATCGTCGCCGAGCGCGGCACCGGAAACCGCTCCCTCCTCATCAACGGGCACATCGATGTCGTTCCGGCGGACGACGCGACGCGGTGGACGAGTCCGCCCTTCGAGCCGACCGTGCGCGACGGCTGGATGATCGGCCGCGGCGCCGGCGACATGAAGGGCGGTTTCGCCGCGGGCCTGCTCGCCGTCCGGGCGCTCGACGAGGTCGCCCCCGGCTGGCAGCGCGGCACCCTCCGCTGGGTCGCCGCGATCGAGGAGGAGTCGACCGGCAACGGGACCCTGGCCTCGGGCCGCGCCGGACACCTCGCCGACGCCGCGCTGCTCCTCGAGCCCACCGATCTCGAGATCCTGCTCGGCGGCATCAGCCTCATCTGGGTCGGCATCGAGCTGGAGGGGCTCGCCGGGCACGCCGAGGCGGCCGGGGAGTCGGTCAATCCGATCCTCACCGCGCTCAGCGTGGTCGAGGCACTCCGCGGTTTCGAGGCGGAGATGAACCGCGCCCACCGCGAGGGCATCGATCGCGATGAGGCTTTCGGCGAGCTCGCCCACCCCTACAACGTCAATATCGGCACCTTCCACGCCGGCGACTGGGCATCGAGCGTGCCGCCGGTCGCGCGGCTGCAGGTGCGGGTCGGCCACCCGGCCGCCTGGACGAGCGAGGAGGCGCTCGCGCGGGTCGCGGCGGCGGTCACGGCCGGAACGGCCGATGTGGAGTGGCTCGTGGAGCACCCGCCGATCATCCGGATGACCGGCTACCGCGCCGAGCGCTACCTGCAGGACTCCACCGCACCCCTCGTCACCGCCGTCGCGGACGCGCACGCGGAGGCCCACGGCGCCAGGCCCGCGCTCGTCACGATCGGATCGACGACCGACGCGCGGTTCTACCTCAATCAGTTCGGGGTGCCGGCCCTTGCTTACGGCCCGCGCACCCGCAACATGCACGGCACCGACGAGGCGGTGGAGCTGGCGAGCATCGTCGAGTGCGCGAAGACGGTCGCGCGGTTCCTGCAGCGGTGGTTCGACGAGGGGAGCGGCGCGTGACGAACGCGGAGTCCGAGCCGGTCATCGGTGCCCTGCGACCCCTCGTCGCCGAGACGGCGGGCGCGCGCATCGCCGATCGCTTCGTGACCGCGATCGCGCTCGGGCAGTTCGTGGTCGGGCAGAAGCTACCGACGGTGCAGGAGCTCTCGAAGCTGCTGGAGGTGAGCCCGACGACCGTGCGCGAGGCGCTCACCCGGCTCGCCGCGCTCGGCTACGTGACGGTTCAGCGCGGTCGGCACGGCGGTACCGTCGTCACCTCGCAGTGGGGACCGGCCTCCGACTCGATGGTGCGCCGGGCGCTCGAGCCCGGCTGGGACCAGCTCGAGGTGACACTCGACTACCGCTCGCTCATCGAGCAGCAGATCGCGCGCACCGCGGCCGTGCGGCACACCGCGGAGGACGCGGATCGCATCCGGCGCGCGGTCGCCGGCTACGAGGCGGCCGACAGCGATCGCGAGTCCAGCCGGATCGCCGACCTCGAGGTGCACCAGGCGATCGCGGCGGCGACGCACAACGCGCAGCTCGCCGACCTGAGTCTGCGCATCCGTCGCGACGTGAGCCTCGGCTTCGATGCCGAGCCGTACAGCCCCGAGGTGCGGGCGCGCGCGATCGACCAGCACGCGCGGCTCGCGGAGGCGATCCTGGGGGCCCGCGCCGACGAGGCCGCCCGGCTCGCCGAAGAGCACTTCTCCCTCACCGCGGAGACCCTCCGCACCCTCCACACCCGCATCGAGTCCGCTGACCCGCGGCGGGTGTCGTCCGATCCGAATCCCACCGAAAGCTGACCGCAATGCCCGTGCTGAGTGCCAATGGAATCGACATGAACTACGCCGTCGACGGCGACGGTCCCGAGACCGTGCTGCTGATCAACGGCCTCGCCGACGACCTGGAGAGCTGGGGGTACCAGCTGCCCGCCCTCCTCGACGCGGGCTACCGCGTCGTGCGCTTCGACAACCGCGGGATCGGCGCGAGCAGCAAACCCGCCGGGCCCTACAGCACCGCGCTCCTCGCCGCCGACGCGAAGGCGCTCGTCGACCACCTCGGCCTCGACGACTACCACGTGATGGGGGTCTCGATGGGCGGGATGATCGCCCAGCGCTTCGCGCTCGAGCACCCCTCGGGCATCCGCAGTCTGACCCTGGCCAGCACCTACGCCGCACCCGGCCCCTTCTGCTCGCGCATGTTCGAGCTCTGGGCGGATACCGCGCGGGTGATGGGCGTGCCGACCGTGATGCGCGACGTGACGCTGTGGGCCTTCACCCTCGAGTTCTTCCAGCGCCGCCACGACGAGCTCGTCGAGTTCGAGACGGCGATGCGCTACATGGATCAGCCCGTGCACGCCTACCTCGCGCAGCTCGCCGTGATCCAGAACCACGACGAGACGGCGAACCTCGCCGAGCTGAGCATGCCGACGCTCGTGCTGACCGGTGAGCAGGACATCCTGATCCCGACGGCGCTCTCCCACGACCTGCACGAGCTCATTCCCGGCTCGGAATGGCGCACCACCCCGGGCGGCCACGGCTGCATCTGGGAATACCCCGACGAGTTCAACTCCGCATTCGTCGGCTTTCTGCGCGACAACGAAAGGACCAACTGATGACCATTCCCTCGGCCGCAGCACCCGACGCGGCCACCCTCGACTCCAAGAAGCTCGGCCTTCTCGGAGTCATGATGCCGGGCCTCGCCCAGATCGCCCCCGCCTTCAACCTGTTCTTCACCACGGGTGTCATGGCCAGTCTCGCCGGTGCCTCCGTGCCGCTCGTCTTCCTCATCAGCATGGTCGGGATGATCGCCACGGGCCTCAGCCTCGCGCAGTTCTCCAGCCTCTACCCGAGCGCCGGCTCCTTCATCACCTACATCAGCCGCTCCCTCGGGCCCCGCGTCGCCACCGCGACCGGCGTCATCGCGATCGTCGGCTACATCATCGCGTTCGGAGGGATCTACATCTTCGTCGGCAGCTACATCGTCGGGCTGCTGTTCCCGGGAGTCACCGATCACGGCAGCGTGACGGCGCTCACGATCGTGACGACCTTCGTCTACGGCGCCATCGTGACCGTGCCCGTGATCCTCGGCCTGCAGTTCGGGATCCGGGTGACGATCGTGCTCTACGTGATCGAGGTCGTTGTGCTGGTCATCCTGAGCCTCGCCATCATCGGGCAGGGCGGTGCGCAGGGCCTGTCCTCGGTGCCGTTCACCTGGCCGAGCGGGAGCGACGGGCAGAGCATCTTCCTCGCCTTCAGCCTCGCGGTGCTGGCCTTCGGCGGCTTCGAGGCATCGGCGCCGCTCGCCGAGGAGACCCGCAACCCGCGTCGCAACGTGCCGATCGCGGTCGTCGGAGCGGTCGTCGTGAGCGGCATCATCTACGTGCTGGGCTCCTACGCGATCGTGACCGCCTTCGGCGTCGACCACATGAAGCAGTTCGCGAGCGACGGCAACCCCTTCGCCACCGCGGCGGGCCGGTTCCTGCCGCTGTTCGTGCCGATCATCGCGGGGGTGTTCCTGGTCAGTGTGACGAGCTCCTACGTCGCCGCCAACACACAGACCTCGCGGGTGATCTTCGCCGGCGCCCGCGGTGGGCTGTGGCCACGAGGGCTCTCGCGCATCTCTCCGCGGTTCGAGACGCCGTGGGTCGCCGCGATCGCCTTCGTGGTGCCGAGCCTCATCATCGGCGCGATCTCGACGGCGTTCACCGATCCCGGCACCGCCTCGGGCTTCCTGGGCACCCTCGGGATCCTCGGCATCGTGATCATGTACATCGTCGCGAACGTCGCTTTGATCGTTCAGTACGCGAAGCTGCGCGCGGCGGGCGTGCGCAAGAACCCGCTGCTGTGGGTCGCGGTGCCGATCATCGGTCTCGTGGTGCTCGCCATCCCGGTCTACGGCGACCTGCACCCCGGCCAGCCCGCGCCCTACAACCTGCTGCCGGCCCTCGCCATCGGGCTCGTGGCGCTCGGCGTCATCTACGCGCTCGTGCTCGGAGCCGCGCGTCCGACCGTCATGGCGAACGCGCCCGCGCTGCTCGAAGGCGCTGAGGCGCTCGAGGGCGACCCGGTTCCGCCGGTCGCCTGAGCCGCAGGCGGGGGCGTGCCGAAACTCGGTGCGCCCCCGCCCGCGCATACTGGAGGCATGCCGGCGCCCGATCATGCGACGAACGGTGGCGCGACCGCGGATCGGGGCTCGCCCCGGGAGGCAGTGGGGCGATGAATGAGGGACTGACCGCGGGCGGCTCCGCCGATGCGCTGGAGGTGGCGCGCCGTGCCGTGAGTGCACTGGAGACCGAGCTGCGGGCCACCGTCGTGCGGCTCGTCGCCGCGGGGGCGCACGACGAGGCACTCGGCGAACTCGTGACCGGGAGACGGGTGTTCGGGTGGGGGCGGGGGCCGGTCATCCGCCCGGTCGGGCGTGCCTGGAGGGTGGGCGTGCTGCTTCTCGACCGCGAGGGGCGGCTCTATCGCGTCGGCGAGGTGACCCGGGCCGTCGAGCCGGGTCGGGCGGCCGTGAACCGATCGCCCGCTGGGGAGGCGCGGCGCGAGCTGCGGCGGATCGCCTCCCGCAGCCCCTTCCCGCCGGGAGAGGCGATCAACCTGGGGTGGCAGCCGCTCGACACCGCGGCGGAGTCGCTCGCCTCAGCCGCGGGCGAGGCACCCGGGCCCGACGCGGGTGCGGTGCGACTGGAGTGCCGCGACGGAGTGGTCATGCTGCGCTGGGACTCCGCGCCCGGGGCGCTCGGGGTCGCTCCGCTCGCGCGGTACCTGCACGACCGCGTCGAGCTCCTGCTCGACGGCGACCGCTGAGGCTGACCGGGTCAGACGAGGTGCTCGCGCGCGGCGTCGCGGATGACCGAGGCGATGAGGTCGATCGCGGCCGTGCGAATCGCCCACTGCTGCCAGAACAGCACGACGTCGATCGCGTGGGCGGGGTCGAGGTCGACGATCTCACCGGCCGCCTCGGCGCCGCCGGACTGCTGATCGGGCAGCATTCCCCAGCCGAGCCCCAGCCGCACCGCGGCGGCGAAGTCGAACGACCCCGGCACGTGGTGGCGCGGCGGGTCGATCCGCCGACGGGAGCGGAGCTGGAGATAGCGATCCTGCAGGGTGTCCTTGCGGTCGAAGACGACCATCGGCGCGTGCGCGAGCGCCTCTGCGGTGACGCCGCCCGCAAACCAGCGGGCCGCGAAGGCCGCGCTCGCGAAGGGGCGATAGCGCATGGTGCCGAGGCGCTCGACGGTGCAGCCCTGCACGGGTCTCGACTCGGTCGTGATCGCGGCGACGACGGTGCCGTCGCGCAGCAGCCGGGAGGAGTGATCCTGATCCTCGCGATGGAGGTCGAGGGAGAGGGAGTGGGGGAGGCGGGCCAGGGCGGGCAGCACCCAGGTGGAGAGGGAGTCGCTATTGATGGCGAGGGGCACGGTCACGGGCATCCCGTCGTTCTGCCCGCTCGGGCCTGAGGTCTCGCTGCCGCGCGTGACCTCGGTGACCAGCGCCTCGATCTGGCGCGCGAGCGTGACGTAGGGGAGACCCGCCTCGGTGGCGGTCGCGGGCTTGCCGCGGGTCACGAGGATTCGTCCCGCGCTCGTCTCCAGCGCCTTGATGCGCTGGCTCACGGCCGAGGGCGTGAGGTGCAGTGTCGTCGCGGCGGCGTCGAAGGAGCCGCCATCGATCACCGCGGCCAGTGCGCGGAGCTGGGCGAGGTCGACCGTCACATTAGCGATTCTAATGCGAGTGATGATTCTTTAGCTGGAATGCAGGGCGAGTGATCCGTACAGTCGACTCATGCCCTCCGGTTCACCGCTCGCCGATGCCGCGCTCATCGCCCTCGCCGGAGCGGGATTCGGATTCTCGCTCATCGTCGCGATCGGCGCGCAGAACGCCTTCGTGCTGCGACAGGGGCTGCGGCGCGAGCACATCGCCGTGGTGATCCTGATCTGCGCCGCGTCGGACGCCGTTCTCATCTCCGTCGGCGTGGGCGGCCTCGGCAGCCTGCTCCAATTGGCGCCCTGGCTGCTGACCGTCATGCGGGTGGTCGGAGCGGGATTTCTGCTCGTCTACGGCGCCCTCGCCGCGCGACGCGCCCTCCGCCCCGCGGTCCTGTCGACGGATGCCTCGGGCGCGCGGGCGTCGACCCTCGCCGTCGCGGGCACCGCCCTGGCGCTCACCTGGCTCAACCCGCACGTCTACCTCGACACGATCGTGCTGCTCGGCTCCGTCGCGGCGACGCACGGCGCGGACCGCTGGTGGTTCGGGGCCGGAGCCGCGCTGGCGAGCGTCGTCTGGTTCACCGGGCTGGGACTGGGCGCGCGGCTGCTGCGCCCCGTCTTCGCCCGCCCCGGCGCGTGGCGGGTGCTCGACGCGCTCGTCGCCGCCGTCATGCTGACGATCGCGGCCACGCTGCTGCTCGGGCTCGCCACGGGGTAGCCGCCCGGGGATGCCGATCGGTGCAGGGATCAGACGAGCGCCGTCGCCGGCTCCCAGCCGATCGCGGGGGCGATCTGGGTGGCCACCGTCTCCAGCAGGTGGGCGTTGTAGTCGACCCCCAGCTGGTTGGGGACGGTGAGCAGGATCGTGTCGGCCGCCAGCACGGCGGGGTCGTCGAGCAGCTCTTCAACGATCCGGTCGGGTTCGCCCACGTAGCTCTTCCCGAAGCGGGCGATCGTGTCGGCATCGAGGTAACCGACCTGATCGTGGCGCTCCTCGCGACCGCGCGCCCCGAAGTAGGCGCGGTCCTGGTCGGTGGTGATCGGAAGGATGCTGCGGCTGACCGAGACGCGAGGCTCCCGCTCCCAGCCGGCCTCCTTCCACGCCTCGCGGAAGATGGCGATCTGCTCGGCCTGCAACTCGCCGAACGACACCCCCGTGTCCTCCGTCAGCAGCGTGCTGCTCATGAGGTTGAGCCCCTGCTCGGCCGTCCACCGGGCGGTCTGGCGCGTGCCGGAGCCCCACCAGATCCGGTCGGCAAGACCGGGGGACTGGGGGAGCACGGGGAGGGGTGCCGTCGTCCCCGTCAGCTGGGGGTTCGCGGTCGCAACGCCCGCCCCGCGGAGCGCGGCGAGGAAGAGTTCGGTGTGAGCGCGGGCGAGGTCGGCGTCGGTCATCCCCTCGGGCGGCACAAACCCGAAGGCCTCCGAGCCGCGCAGCGCCGTCTCGGGTGACCCGCGGCTGACCCCGAGCTGGAGCCTGCCGCCACTGATGAGGTCCGCGCTCGCGGCCTCCTCGGCGGCATAGAGCGGATTCTCGTAGCGCATGTCGATGACGCCCGTGCCGATCTCGATGCGGCTCGTGCGCGCCCCGATCGCGGCGAGCAGCGGGTACGGCGCAGCGAGCTGCCGGGCGAAGTGGTGCACGCGCACAAAGGCGCCGTCGATGCCGAGCTCCTCGGCCGCGACCGCCAACTCGATCGTCTGCAGGAGCGAGTCGGCCGCGGTGCGCACCTGCGACCCCGGAACGGCCTGCCAGTGGCCGAACGACAGGAACCCGATCTTCTTCTTCACGACCGGTGCAACCCGCGGCTCGGCCCCGTCATTCCCCGGATGACCGGCTACGAGCCGCCCTCCGCTGAGTGCAGCGGCACCCAGCCCGCCCACGCGAGGCGGCGGTCCCGGCGCGTGTCCCGCTCCACCCGGTCCACCATGTCGTAGCTCAGGCTCTCGCGTCGCTCGGGGGAGTACCGGGGCCACGCCTCGGGGAGGGTGCCGGTGGCGGCGAAGGTGTACCAGTGCTCGCGCATCCGCTCGCCGACCGCCCGCAGATCGCGCGCGCCGCCGAGCAGCGTGCTGAGGCGGCCGACCCAGCCGCGCTCGCGCTCGAAGACCGTGATGAGGTCGGCCCCGTGGGTGGCGTCGATGCCGAGGAGCCGCAGCAGGGGCGGGGCGTAGTCGAGTCGGTAGAGCCACGCGGGGTGGCGCGCCGAGTGCTGCTCCGCGAGCCGCTGACTGGGGAACCAGAATGCGAAGTCGCCGCCGAAGTCCAGGTCGTCGCGGCGGGTGCCAAAGCGGTAGGCGCGCGCGAAGTGCTCGCGCGCGGCCGGTGGCGTCGCCGCGAGCAGCCCCTCGCGGCGGGAGCGAGTGGTGGCGAGGATCCGCCGCTTGCCCCAGAAGACGGAGCCCTCCCGCCCGGTCGTGCCGATGAGGAGGGGAATGTCGTGCTGGTGACCGCGACGGAATGCCTCGAAGGGATGCTCGGGAAGGTAGGCGCCGTCGACCACAGGGCTGAACGCGAGGTCGCCGGGGTAGGCGTCCGGTACCTCGGCGAACAGCAGTCGCGCGGCGGTGACGAGGGCGTCGGCGGACGCGTCGCGCAGGGCCTCCGCTTCGCGGCCGACGGGAGCCCCGAGCAGTCGCAGGAAGTCGCGGCCCGAGCGGCGCGTGTCGTGGGGCCAGTAGACGGCGTTGCTCGGCGGACTCTGCGCGATCGCCCGGGCGAAGAGTCCCCGTGCCACGGGCGTCGTCATCAAGGTGGTGACGGCATTGCCGCCGGAGCTCTCGCCGTACACCGTGACGCGCTCGGGGTCGCCGCCGAACCGAGCGATGTTGTCGCGCACCCACTCGAGCGCGGCGACCTGATCGCGCAGGCCGAGATTGGTGTCGAAGCCGAACTCGCTGAAGTCGAGGTAGCCGAGCGCATTCAGCCGGTAGTTGAGGGTGACGTGCACGACGCCGCGCCGCACGAACGTGGTACCGCGCCACGGGGAGTCGGCGGGGGAGCCCACGCTGTAGGCGCCGCCGTGGATGAACACCATCACGGGCAGGGAGTCGGCGCCCGACGGCGCCGCGATGTTGAGCGTGAGGCAGTCCTCGCTCCGTGGCGTCGACGGCGCCGCACCGCCGAACGGCCCCTTGCGATCCTGCGTCGCCACCGGGCCGAAGCGCGTCGCGTCGCGCACACCGGTCCACGGGATCACCGGGGCCGGCGCCCGCAGCCGTCTCGCCCCCACCGGGGGAGCGGCGTAGGGCACCCCTCGCCACTCGTCGATGGCGGCGGAGCTGCGGCCGCGAACGACGCCGCCCGTCACCGCCCGGTCGAGTCGATCATCGCTCACGGGGCGAGCCTAGACGGTGGGCCTGAACCCCACCCCCGGATGCCCGGCCTGCAGCCGCGGCGTCGGAGCCCCCGTCAGCATCTCTCGCAGACTCCCGTGGCGGGGATCCGCGGGCAGGAGCCCGCGGTCGCGCAGTCGCGGCATCACCTCGTCGATGAAGTCGCGGTAGGTGGCGATGCCCCCGAAGCTGTGCTCGATGAGGAACCCGTCCACGTCGGTGTCCCGCACGAGGGTTTCGATGTCGGCGGCGACGCTGTCGGGGGTTCCCGTGACCTTGGTGCCGCCGAGGGTGCGGGCGAGGGCGTCGAGAACCGTACCGACGGTCATCCCCTGCCCCTGGTACATCGCGAGGGTCGTCTGCCCGACCTGCGTGCTCAGCTCGTCGACGGGGGTGTCGGGGTCGATGCCCAGCAGGTTCACGCCGCTCCAGCCGAGGTACAGCGCCGCCATGGCGTCGCGGCTCGGCGCCGCGGTGAGGGAGTCGCGGAGGCTCTGCGCCGCGGCCGGCGTCGGGGCTGTGACGACGGAGATGCTGTTGATCACCTTGACCGAGTCGCCGCGGCGGCCGCGGGCGGCGACCTCCGCCCGGATGCGCGCGACGAGCGCCGCGGCCTTCGCCGGGTCGCGCTCCTGGATGAACACGCACTCCGCGATGCGGGCGGCGAATTCGACGCCCCGGGTGGAGGCGCCGGCCTGGAAGAGCGTCGGTGTGCGCTGGGGACCGGGGCTCACCGGAAAGTAGCCGTCGAGGGAGAAGAACTCGCCCTCGTGGCGGATGCGGTGCACGCGCGCCGGGTCGGTGAACACGCGGGCGGCCTTGTCGACGACCGCGGCGTCCTCCGACCAGCCGCCCTCCCAGAGCTGCAGCGCGACGTCGATGAACTCGTCCGCACGGTCGTAGCGGCGGTCGTGCGGCGTCACGCTGCGCAGGCCGAGCAGCTTCACGAGCGCCTGTTGCATGTCGGAGGTCACGACGTTCCAGCCGACCCGGCCGCCCGTCAGGGTGTCGAGGGTGGCGAAACGCCGCGCCAGCAGGTACGGCTGCTCGGAGGTCGTCGACGCGGTCACCACGAATCCCAGTCGATCCACCGTCGCGGCGAGAGCGCTCACGATCGTCAGGGGGTCGTGCACGGGGAACTGCACCGCCTCGCGGATGACCACTTCGGGTACCTCGCCCGCGTCATCCATCGGGTACCCGAGCGCGTCGGCGAAGAACAGGAAGTCGAATCCCGCGGCATCGAGCTCGCGCGCGAGGGACTGCCAGTACGGAAGGGTCGCGAATCCCGCCGGCGTGCTCCGCTCGTGCGGCCAGCCGTTGCTGATGAAGCTCGGCGTGAACTCCTCGAATGCGCCGAGCACGATCTCTTTGGGCACGCGGTACCTTCCCTGTGGTGATGTGCCGCCAGCCTAGGCACTGAATATTTCGGGCTGATTATCTCGCCGGGGCAGCGGGCGCTGATTACGCTGGCGGGTGGGGCGATGCGATCGAGGGAGACAGCATGCAGCGGATCATTCCTTTCCTGTGGTTCGACGATCAGGCGGTGGAGGCCGCGACCTTCTACACGGAGGTCTTCCCGAACTCCTCCGTCACCGGCATCATGGGCCCGGCCGACGCCCCGATGGGAGTCGACTTCGTGCTCGACGGCCTGCGCTGCCGAGCGCTCAACGGCGGCCCGGTGTTCTCGCTCACCGAGGCGTTCTCGATGTGGGTGACGGCCGAGACCCAGGAGGAGATCGACTACTACTGGTCGAGCCTCACGGCGGGCGGCGGCGAGGAGAGCCAGTGCGGCTGGCTGAAGGATCGCTTCGGCCTCTCCTGGCAGATCGTGCCGCCGATCCTCGAGCAGCTGCTCGCCGACCCCGATCCCGGCGCCTCCGGGCGCGTCATGCAGGCGATGCTCGGAATGCGCAAGCTCGTCATCGCCGATCTTCTGGCCGCCCGCGACGCCGCCTGAGCGCTCGCCGCAGCGAGTTGTCGGCGGCACCGGCGTAGCATCGGCTTCGCCCGGGCGCCCACTCCCGGCGGTGAAGGGGGATGACCATGCCCCCGTTCCCCGTCCTCCTCGGCAGCTGGCGGCTCGACCCCGTCGCCCTGACCCTCGCGGCCGTCGCGACCGGCCTCTACCTCTGGGGCGTGGCGCGGGTGCGCGCTCGGGGGCTCTCCTGGCCGCCCGCCCGCACCGCGGCCTTCCTGGGACTCGGGATCGGGTCGTACCTCGTGGTCTGCCTGGGGTTCCTCGGCGCCTTCAGCACTGAGCTGCGATTCGCGTTCAGCACCCGCACGGCCCTCCTGCTGTTCGTCGTGCCCGCGCTGCTCGCACTCGGTCGCCCGCTCACGCTCGCGCGCCGCGCGCTCGACGAGCCCGCCCGCGCGCGAGTGGAGCGGCTGATGGACAGCCGCTTTCTGAGAGTTCTCGGAAGCGCGATGGTGAGCCCGATCGTCGCCGTCCTGGTCTTCTCGGTGTTCCTCACCCCGCTCGCCGGGATTCTCCGCGCGACGGCCGTCGGACAGGGCGTCGTCACTGCGCTGGTGCCCGCGCTCGGGCTCGTGCTGGTCATCCCGCTCATCGAGGCGGGCGGTTCACGCACCGGCTTCTTCGTGACGGTGGAGTTTCTGCTCGCCTTCGTCGAGCTCGTGATGGACGCGATCCCGGGCATCGTGATCCGGCTGAGCGGCGGCATCCTCGACGGGGTGCACACCGCGGTCGGGTCGGGAGCCGCGTGGTTCCCCAGTCCGCTGCGCGATCAGCAGCTGTCGGGCGACCTGCTCTGGTTCATCGCCGAGATCGCCGACATCCCCGTGCTCGTGCTGCTGTTCGTGCGGTGGGCGCGGGTGGATCGCGGGGAGGCGCGCGGCTTCGACCAGTTGAGCGACGAGGAGATGGCGGAGCTCACGAGACAGCACCTCCGCGGTCGGAGGGACTGAGGCCTGCGTCAGTCGGCGGCGGCGCTCACCGGTTCGGCGGTGGCGGTGATCGTGTCGAGAGCCTTGCGCAGCGCGGTGCTCGAGGTGGTGATCGTGTAGGGGAAGTACACGACCTCGACGCCGACCTTCGCGAACTCGCGCTCGAGTCGCTCACCCTTCGCGGTGCCGCGCCAGTCGTCGCCCTTGAAGAAGACGTCGAACTTCAGCTCGCGCCAGACGTCGAGCTTGTCAGGCACGGTCTCGGCTACCGCATCGTCGACGAAGGAGATGTGGCGCACGATCTCCAGGCGCTCGGCGAGCGGGATGACCGGGGTGATGCCCTTGTTCTGGATGAGCATCTCGTCGGAGACGACCCCGGCGATCAGGAAGTCGCACTGGCTCTTGGCGTGCTTGAGGATGTTGAGGTGGCCGACGTGGAAAAGGTCGAAAGCACCTGCTGCATAGCCGATTTTTGTCACTGGTTCGGGTTCTCTCTTCGGGTGAAAGAGCTCGCGGCGCACCATCGGGCGCGAAACTGGGTGCGGCCAGCTTACCGCTTCGCCCGGCGGGAGCGAAGGACCATTGTGCCGATCTCCACCACGCCGAGCACATCGCGGCGGAACGCGGGCACGAACCAGACGACCGCGGCGCCGACCGCGAGAGAGATCAGCACGCTCGCGACGAGCTGGAGGATCTCGGGCGTCGCCGCGAGCATCCGCGTCACGGCGAAGGCCGAGACGGCGAGCACCCCCGCGACCACGATCACGCGCAGCGCACCGGTCACCAGGAGTTTCAGGGGGATGGGCGCCCGTCGGGACAGCCACCAGAGCGACAGCGGCCAGGCGAGCCCCGGGGCGATCGCGTAGCCGGTCGCGACCCCGATGATGCCCCACTGCGATCCCACGACGATGCAGGTGACCTTGATCACAGCGGTCACGATCGAGTAGCGCATGAGGTCGGAGGTGAGCCCGCGCGAGAGGTACACCCAGTAGCCCACGTAGGCCAGCGTCTGGAAGATGCCCGCCACCGCGAGCAGCCGCAGGATGGGGGCCACGCCGATCCAGTGCGAGCCGAGCAGCACCGAGGTGGCCGGGTCGGCGGCGCCCACGACGACGCCGAGCACCACGACGAGCGAGTAGCCGAGAGCGAGCTGACCGCGCGCGACGAAGTCGCCGTAGCGCTTCGTGTCGTCCATGAGGCGCGCGAGGATGGGCAGCGCGACGGTCGTGGTGGGAGCGCGCAATTGCGTCAAGGGGGTCATGAGCAACTGGAAGCTTCGGTTGTAGAGGCCGAGCTGGGTGGCGCCGAAGCGGATTCCGATCGTCAGGGAGTCGACGTTGTTGGCGGCGTATCCGATGAGCTGAGTCACCACGAGGTGACTGCCGAAGGTGAGGAAGGCCCGCATGGGCGCGGTGCGGTCGTAGGCCCGCGGGAGCCAGCCCGCGAAGGAGACGAGGCAGACCAGGAGCGCCGCCGACTGCATGAGCTGTTGCGCGACGAGCGCCCACGCGCCCCACCCGAGCGCGGCGCCGACGATCGCGGAGGCGAGCCCGATGGCGGGGGAGAGCACGTCGCCGGTCGTGAGCTGCATGAATTTCAGTCGCCGGTTCAGATCGGCGCGGTACTGGGTGGCGAGCCCGTTCATCAGGAAGGTCAGCGAGAGCGCTCGTGCGAGCGGCTCCACCTCCGGGTGGCGGTAGATGATCGCGATGAGCGGCGCGGCGAAGAACACGATGGTGGCCAGCACGAGCCCGATGCCGGCGTTCACCCAGAACAGGTTGTCGCGCTGTCCGCGCGAGAGTGTCTTCGACTGGATGGCGGCGGAGGAGAGCCCGAAGTCGCGGAAGATCTCGCCGATCCCGATGACGGCGAGCACCATCGCCACGACGCCGTAGGCGTGCGGTGTGAGGAGGCGCGCCAGCACGACCACGGAGACGACCTGAAGCAGGATGCGCGCGAACTGGCCGCTGAAGGTGATGAGGGCGCCCTTGGCCGCGCGCTCGCCGAGGCCCGGCCCGTGCTGCTGCTCCGGCGGGTCGATCGCGCCGAGCTCGGTGTCGTCCACTCCAGTCATGCGACCGTCTCCAATGCCGTCTCGGCTCGCCCCAACAATTCTTGCGCGCGGATGCCCACCGCGGCGACCTCGGCGCCGAGATCGGTGTCCAGACTCTCCATCACGGCCCGGGTCGGGTCCGGCTCCGACCGCAGGTCGACCGAGTGGCCCCAGCCCAGATCGCCGAGCAGCGGCGCGAACTTCCGGGAGTAGGCGAGCGGCACCGCGGGGGTGCCCACCGACAGCGCGTTCAGGCAGGCGTGCATCCGCGAGCCGATCACCAGCCCGGCGCCCGCGATCACGCTGCGCACCTCGGCGAGGTCGGCCGGAACGATCACCTCGGCGGTGGGAGCGACCGACTCGACGAAGGCGCGGATCGCCGGCACGTCGTTATCGGCCGACGGCGACTCCAGCACGTGCGCGAGCAGCGACACCCGGCGGCCCCGCGCGGTGAGCTCTCGGTACAGCGCGGTGACGGTCTCGCGGTAGACGGTCGCGTCGACGTGGGGGCTCTCCTGCCAGAGGAGTCCGGAGATGTTGAGCAGGACATCCCGTGGCGCCGCCGGCTGCGGTACCGGCAGCGCGAAGACGACGTCGGTCGTGAGCACGTCGACGGGGCGACCGAGGCTCTTCGCGTACTCGGCGCTCGCCGAATCTCGGGCCATCGTGAGAGCGGCGCGCTTCATCGAGAATCGACCGATGGCGCGGCCCTGGCGGGTCGTGAACGGCCCGATGGTCTGAGGGCCTAGCACGACCGGCGTCCCCGCCTCGCTCGCGAACTCAGAGACGGCCGACATCGTGCGGAGCCGGCCGATCCCGTAGATGTCGGCGAAGCTGTCACCGGCCCGGGTGTCGACGATCAGATCGAAGCCGGCGAGCCAGTCCTTCATCCCCGCGGCGTTCGTCAGCCGTTCCCTGACGATCGAGCGGATGCGCCCGATCGGCAGGTGCGGATTGCGCTGGCCGAAGTTCTGGTACACGACATCGGCGTAGGGCCAGATGCGGGTCACGAGGGCCGCGGTGCCCGAGGCGAGCACGCGCACGCCGAGGTTGGCCGACTTGTCGTCGGACCACAGGATGAGGACACGCATTGGGATACTCCGGCATTCTCGGGCGAATGGGGTGTTGGTGCAGGCTCTCAGACGTCTGTAGCATGCGGGGGACAGGTGGGTTAGGTCCGTCGTGTGCGCAACGATACACGAGCCGCATTTCGAGCGGATGACAGCTCTCCCGCCGCTCACCATCCGAGAGGGGACGGACATGGCCGCCAGCACGCTGCCCGTGCGCACCCTCCGGCCCGGCTCGGTGCTCTACGCCGACACCCGCCTCGACGACATCACGGTCTGGATCATGCGGCTGTCGGTCGCCCTCGTGGGCGCCCGGATCGCCCTGCCGCACAGCCTCGACGGTCGCTCGCTGCTCGCCCTCGCCCTGCTGCCCTGGTGGCTTCCGATCCTCGGCCGATTCGTGGGCGGTCGCCTGACGATCGGCGTCGGAGTGCTCGGCGTGGCGAACGGCCTCTGGCTCGCGGCTCTCTCCGCGAGCGACCACAGCATCAGTCAGACCGACCTCCGCACCGACGTGGTGCGCTTCGCCGGGCTCGTGGCGGGTGTCGGGGTGGTGCTGTGGGCGCGAACCCGGATGCGCGACTCCAGCATGTCGCTCTGGTTCTCGCTCGGCCTCTTCATCGGCATCTACCCCTTCGACCCGCAGTTCTCGAGCAACCCCTGGAAGTTCGGGATCGCCGTGCCCACCATCGTGCTCGTGCTCGCCGTCGCGGAGCACCGGCGAGCGCGCTGGCTCGAGGTGCTGGGACTGCTGGCGCTCGCGGGGGTCTGCGCGATCAAGGACTCGCGCTCGGAGTTCTCCATCCTCCTGCTCACCCTCGTGCTCGTGGTGTGGCAGCTCCGCCCCGGCGACCGCAGTCGTCGCAACTCGGCCGTCTCCGTTCTGGTCACGATGGCGGGGCTCGCGCTCGTGGTCTTCGCGGTCGGCCAGCAGCTCATTCTGAGCGGCTACCTCGGTCAGGCGGCGCAACAGCGCTCACAGGCCCAGATCGACTCCTCGGGGTCGATCATCGTCGGCGGGCGACCCGAACTCGCCGCCACCCTCTCGCTCCTGCAGACCCACCCGCTCGGCTTCGGCTCGGGCGTCGTGCCCAACCTCGGCGACATCGTCACGGCGAAGGAGGGCATGTCGGCGATCGGCTACCAGCCCGACAACGGCTACGTCGAGAACTACATGTTCGGCGGCCACATCGAGGTGCACTCGATCGTCGGAGACGTGTGGGCGCGCTACGGCTGGGTCGGGGTTCTGTTCCTCGTGCTCGTGCTCGTGTTCGCCCTGCGCTCGGTGGGATCCCGGATCGGATCGCGCACCGCGCCCGCCCTCGTGATCTTCGCGACCGTGAGCTTCGCCTGGAATTTCGCCTTCGGACCGCTGCTCAGCTCGACACCGCTGATCATCCTCTTCGCCGGCCTCGCACTCGATCGGCGCGTGCCGCCCACGACGGAGGGTCTCGTGGCCCCGGCGGGGCTCAGGCCAGGTTCGCGCGGAGCCAGTTCGCGAGTTGGTCGCTCGACGCGCTGACGACGCCGAGGGCCGACTTGTGGGCCCGCGCGTTCACGTTGTGACCGTCGGGAATGGTGAGGGCGTCGGCGGCCGACTCCTTCGTGCGCCGCTCGAACCAGCGATGCTTGCGCTCGATCGGGTGGGCGAGACCGCGCGCACCGTCGAGGCGGGCGACGAGCTCCTCGAAGCTCTCGCCGAGCGAGGGAAGGGCGATCCCGGCGCCGATCCGCTCCCGGCGCGAGGAGTCGATCGCTTCGGTGAGCGTGGCGGCCTCGATGAGGGTGAAGGTGCGGGAGCGCGCCGCGGGCGAGAGTCTCGCGACGGACGCGCGCTGCTTGAGCTCGGCGGTGAGGATGAGGTCGGCGCCCTCGATGAGCTTCGCGCTGAGGGGTCGCGCCACGTGCGTCTGGGCGAACTCGTTGTCGCCGAGCTCGGTGGCGACCACCGGGCAGATGTGCTGACCGGCCGTCGCGCGGGTGCCCGCGCTGCGCAGCTGGATCGTGTGATTGCGGTTCAACTGCTCCGCCAGGAGCGCGTGGGCGAAGGGCGAGCGGCACACATTGGCCGTGCAGACTACGAGGACAGAGGGCAAATCGTCACCGCCGGATTCAGGAGGAGTGCACAGGTCAGCACTCCCGATGATAGGGGGCGTTCGAGGGACCCTCGCACAACCGGTACTATTCTCGCCAAGCCACCTGTGCCCGACAGAAGCGAGTCCGCAATGCCCACGCCGGAATCCGAGTCGGTCAGTCGAATCGCCATCGTCGTCGTCAACTACCGCTCACACCAGCTCATCGACGAGAACTTCGCCGTGCCGCTCTGGCCCGCAGGCCAGGGTCGGGTCGTCGTCGTCGACAACTTCTCCGACGCCCTCGAGGCCGCTGCGATCCGCGAGCTCTGCGGCCGACGCGGCTTCGAGCTGGTCGAACCGGGCGCGAACCTCGGCTTCGGGGCGGGAATGAATCGCGGGGTGGAGCGCGCGATCGAGGGGGGCGCGACGCAGCTGCTCCTGGTCAACCCCGACGCGGTCATCCGGCCCGATGTGGTCGCGGCCCTCCGACGGCAATTGGATGACCAGCCGCTCACCATGGTGAGCCCGCGGGTCGTGCGTTCCGACGGCAGCACCTGGTTCGGTGGTGCCCGCGTCCTCCTCGACGAGGGCGTCACCACGACGCGGCCCGGTTCCGACTCCGGCGCCCCCGACGGCTGGCTCAGTGGCGCGTGCCTCGCCCTCACCGCGCGCCTCTGGGAGAGGATCGGCGGCTTCGACGACGACTACTTCCTCTACTGGGAGGACGTCGACCTGTCGTGGCGTGCCCGGGCCGCGGGGGGTGCGCTGCTCGTCCGCGGCGATCTCACGGTCGAGCACGCCGTCGGCGGAACGCAGGATCACGCGGGCAAGTCGCCCCTCTACGTCTATTACAACGTGCGGAATCGCATGGTCTTCGCCCGGAAGCACCTCACGCCCGCGCAGCAGCGGGCCTGGGCGCGAACCTCGTTGAGGTCGGCCCGGCGCGTCGTGCTTCGTGGCGGACGACGGGCGCTGGCACGACACCCCCTCGCGCTCGGCGGGGCGATGCTTCGGGGACTGCGGGATGGTGTGCGATGGCGCCCCGAGGAAGGGACGTCCCTGTGAGATGTACACCGAATGGGGGGCGTCGATTTCGTTCACGCCCCGTTAAGATTGAGGCTTACCCCGATCTGGAGGCAACCCGATGACCGCTCGTGGTGCACTTTCGGTGCTGCGCAAATACTGGGTGCTCATCGTCGTCCTCACCGTGCTCGGTGGAGGGGCCGGCTTCGTGTACTCCCTCACGCTGCCCGCGCTTTATCGCTCGACGAGCAGCGTCTTCGTCTCCTCCCAGCGGGGTGACACCACCTCGGAACTCGTGCAGGGCTCGACCTTCACGCAGAACCTTGTGCAGTCCTACGCCCAGCTCGCCACCCTGCCGGCGGTACTCACCCCGGTCGTCGACAGCCTCGGACTCAATGAGGATGCCCGCACCCTCGCGAAGTCGGTCACCGTCGACGTGCCGCTCAACACCGTCTTCGTCGATGTCACGGTGAGCGACACCTCGCCCAAGCAGGCGGCGGTCATCGCCGACGCCATCACCGCGTCGCTCACCACTCAGGCCGAGAAGCTCTCGCCGCCCACCGCGACCGGCCAGCCCTCGGTCACCATGACGGCCGTCGCTCCCGCGCAGGTGCCCATCGCGCCCTACGCGCCGAGCAAGGTGTTCAACACGCTCACCGGTCTCGTCGCCGGGTTCGCCCTCGCCGTGCTGTTCGCGTTCCTGCGCGAGTTCCTCGACACCCGCTTCCGCACGGAGGAACAGCTGGCCTCGGTCGCCGATGTGCCCGTGCTCGGCGCCATCTCGCGCCACGCGGCCAACCGCGTCGGCAACAACATCGTGATGCGCTCCGACCCGCACTCGCTCCCCGCCGAGGACTTCCGCCGCCTGCGCACCAACCTGGAGTTCTCCAACGTGGATGCAGCGGCCCGAGTGCTGCTCGTCACCTCGGCGCTCCCTGCCGAGGGCAAGACGACGACCACCGTCAACCTGGCCCTCGCGATGGCCGAGGGGGAGAAGCGCGTACTGCTGATCGACGCGGACCTGCGCCGGCCATCCGTCGCGGGGGTCACCCAGCTGGAGGGCTCGATCGGACTCACCTCCGTGCTCCTCGGCACCGTCGATGTGGAGGACGCGATCCAGCCGTGGGCGGGCGGGCGCATCGATGTGCTGCCCGGCGGGATCATCCCGCCCAACCCGAACCAGCTGCTCAGCTCGGCCGCGATGGAGAAGGTGCTCACCTCGCTGCTGCCGCGCTACGACTACATCGTCTTCGACTCCGCTCCGCTTCTGCCCTTCACCGACTCGCTCTCGCTCTCCAAGATCACCGACGGCGTCATCGTGGTCGCCCGGGCGAAGAAGACCCGTCGGGAGAGCTTCGTGCGCGCCATCGCCTCGCTCGAGGTGGTCAACGCGAAGCTCTTCGGGTTCGTGCTCAACGGTGTGCCGCCGGTGGAGACGAGCTCGTACTACGGCTACAAGCCCGCCACGGTCGAGGCGATCGCCGAGCAGACGGGTCTGAACCCCGACGAGGTGCTCGAGCTCGACGAAGAGCTGGCCAGCAAATAGCGGCCCGCATGCGGGTCCTGCAGTCGTTCCGGTCGGGGCGGGAGACAACGAACCCGTATCTCCTGCAACTCGTCGCCTCGCTGCCCGAGCCGGTTGAGGTCGCCACCTTCTCCTGGCGCGCCGCCCTGCTCGGCGACTGGCAGGTGTTTCATCTGCACTGGCCCGAGGTGCTGCTTCGGGGGACGAGTCCGGCGAAGACGGCGGCGCGGCGGTTTCTCTTCGCGCTCCTCCTGCTGCGAGTGCGTCTGACGGGTCGGGTGATCGTGCGCACGATGCACAACGAGTCCGCACACGAGGCGCAGGCGCCGCTCGATCGTCTGCTCACGAGGCGAGCAGAGCGGGCGACCACGGTCTGGATCCGCTTGAATCCCTTCACCGTGCCGCCCACTACCGCGCCCGTCGTGACGATCCTGCACGGCGACTACGCGCGCTGGTACGCCGATCACGTCGTCGGCGATCGGGTGCGGGGCAGGGTGCTCTACTTCGGCCTGGTTCGCGCGTACAAGGGCGTCGAGGACCTGATCGATGCCTTCCGCGCGCAGCCGGACCCGGAGCTCAGCCTCACGATCGCCGGGCGACCCGCCGACGCGTCGCTCGCGCGCCAGCTCGGGCTCCGCGCGGCGGGCGATCCCCGCATCCGGCTGGCGCTCGACTACCTGGGCGATGCCGAGCTCGCGACCGAGCTGGGGCGCAGCGAGCTCGTCGTGCTGCCGTATCGGCGGATGCACAACTCGGGCGCGACGATCCTGGCCCTCTCTCTCGGTCGGCCGGTGCTCGTGCCCGCGAACGATGTCACGCGCGCCCTGCGGGCCGAGGTCGGCGAGCGCTGGGTGCAGCTGTTCGAGGGCGAGCTGGACGCTGACGATCTCACCCGGGCGCTGCAGGCGGTCCGCGCGATCGCTGCCGACCAGCGCCCCGACCTGGGCGCACGCGACTGGGACGCCATCGGACGCCAGCACCGCGACGCCTACCGACTCGCCCTCGACACGCGCGTGGGGCGACGCGCATGACCCGCACCGTGCTCTTCGTACACTCGTCCAACGAGATGTTCGGCGCCGACCGGATCCTCCTCCAGGTGATCGAGTCGCTCGCGGGACGCCCCGACCTCCGCGCCGAGGTCTGGCTCCCCGACGACGTCGAGGCCGCTGCCGACTCCGTCGAAGCGCACCTCCGCGCCGCGGGCATCGCGGTGCGTGTGCTTCCGTTGCCGGTGCTCCGGCGCAGGGAGCTGACCATCGCGCGGCTTCCCGGGCTCGCGGCACGAGCGCTGCGATTCTGGGGGCGGGTAGTGCGCACCCGGCCGGTCGCCGTGTACTGCGCGACGAGCGCGCTGCTGATCGCCGCGCCACTGGCCCGGGTGGCGTGCGTGCGGACGGTCATCCTGCACAACCAGGAGATCTGGTCGGGGGGCGAGGCGCGAATCCTCGGACTGCTGGCGGGGTGGTGCACCCACGCGATCGCGATCTCGGAGTCGGCGCGCGCCTCCCTCCTCGGCCGGGTGCGGACGCGATCGCGCACCATCATGAACGCGGTGCCGGACGTGCTGCAGCCGGCCCCGCGGCCGATCCCGCCGGGGGAGCGGCCGCTGCGGTTCCTGATCGCGAGCCGCTGGAACGCCTGGAAGGGGCACGGCACGCTCCTCGAGGCGTGGGAGAAGCTCGGAGCCGCGGCGGGACGCCTCGTTATCGTGGGTTCGCCGCCCGAGGTCGGGATCGGGGTCGACGTGCCGGCAATGGTCGCTCGACTCAGTCACCCCGACACCGTCGACGTGGTCGGCCAGGTCGCCGGCATCACCGAGCACCTCGATCGGGCGGATGTGCTCCTCGTGCCCTCGGATGACCCCGAGCCGTTCGGGCTCGTCGCGGTCGAAGCGTTCAGCCGCTATCGACCCGTGATCGCCTCCGACGCGGGCGGAGTGACCGAGATCGTCACGAGCGGCCGCAACGGCCTGCTGTTCCCGCCCCGCGACGCGGATGCCCTTGCCGAGCTGCTCCGGACCCTGACCGTCGAGCGCGCCGCCGAACTCGGTCGCGCGGGGCGTTCTGACTACGAGGCGCACTACTCGGTGCCGCGGTACCTCGCCGAGTTCGCCCGATTCTGGGCCGAGGTGATTCCGGTGCCGACTCAGTCGCGCCGGTACTCGGCGTAGACCGAGCCGACCGCCCCAGCGAGCATGCCGGCGCCCCGGGCCCTCGTCCGCGCGCCCCGCGCCTGATGACTGAGGGAGCCGGTGAGTCGCCCCAGAGCGGCCTGCACCGAGCCGCCGAGCACGCGGACGAAGCCGCGCGGGGCCACCGACGCGCGCACGCGCAACCGGCCCAGCGCGGTGACCTCGAGCGCGAGCGAGGTGCGGGTCCAGCTGTTGCCGCTGCGGTAGGCGCGGCGGAGTACCCAGGAGCGGGTGAGGCGGTCATCCGGAACCATGTCGACCACGACGGCCTCGTCGCACCACACCAACGCTCCACCACGGGCGGCGAGCTGGCGCGAGAAGAGCGTGTCTGAGCCGCCGGTGAGTCCGAATCGCTCATCGAAACGAACACCTGCTGCACGAACACGGCGCAGGTCGAGGAGGAGGTTGTTCGTGGCGAACACCGTGATCGGGGTGCCGGTGGGAAGGCGGCGACGGTCGAAGAAGCGGCCGGCGGCCAGCCAGGGGTCCGGTTCGCTCGCGTACTCGGAGATGACCGCGCCGACGACCGCGGCGGGGGAGTAGCGTCGCCACGTCTCCAGCAGGTGGTCGAGCCAGCCCTCGAGCGGGCGTTCGTCGTCGTCGATGAACACGAGGATGTCATGGTGCGCCGCCTCGGCGAGGGCGCGATTGCGCGCGGCCACGATTCCGGGATGCGGTTCGTGCACATAGCTCACGACGATTGCGGTCGTCCCGGCGAATCCGCGCACGGAGTCTTCGGCGCCACCATCGGGATCGTTGTCGACGATGAGGATCTCCACCTCGGCGTCCACCGACTCGGCCTGCTCGACGAGCTTCGGCAGGATCGCCCGCAGATCCTCTGGTCGCTTGAAGGTGAGCGAGACCAGAAGGATCCGCGGGCGTTCCGGTGCGGTCATGGTGGGTCGGCGGGCCTCTCGGTTCGTCGCGCTACCGCGTCAGTGCTTGGATGCCGTGAGCTTATCGAAGGTCGTCGAGTAGGGCAGGGTGGTCGCGGCGCCGCCGAGGTAGGTGCCGATTCCGATCGAGCCGGCCGTTTGCAGGCCCGCCGTCGAGTCCGTCGTGCTCACCTGCCACGTGCTCGGCTCAGTCGTGCCGACCTTCCAGACGCGCGCCTGCACCGTCGTCGGCGAGGTGCCGAAGACCTGCAGTCGTAGCTGAAGCTGGTCGCCCGCGGTGTAGCTCAGTCCGCTCACGGTGACCGCCTTGAGCGTCGTGCTCCCGGCGATCGCCTGAATGACGACCTTGCCCGTGGGGTCGATGACGACTCGCGCGCGATAGTCGGTCGTGGCGACGCGACGCCCGATGAGGGAGAGGTACGCGCTGCTGCCGGTGATCGCCGACTGCGGTGCGACGACGACCTGCACGTCGGTGTCATCGGAGGAGACCGAGGACAGGTAGGCCTCGAACGTCGATCCGGCGGTCGCATTCTTGATGAGGGCGGTCGTTCCCGTCACCGAGAACGCGGATGCCGTTCCCTTGAGCGTCCACGCTCCACCGAGGTCGGCCGAGCCGAGGCCGTTCACGACGGTGCGCGTGAAGTCGTCGGTCGCGAACGCGCCCGGCGGCAGCACCGGTGCGGTCACGGTCACGGTGTGGGTGACCGTGCCGGTTGCCCCGCCGTTGTCGGTGACCGTCAGCGCGACCGTGTAGGTACCGGTCGCTCCGTAACTGTGCGACGGGGTCGCCCCGATTCCGGTCGAGCCGTCACCGAAGTTCCACGCATACGACGCGATCGTGCCGTCCGAGTCGGAGGAACCGCTGCCGTCGAAGGTCGCCGCGAGGCCCGCGGCGCTCGACGTGAACGCGGCCGTCGGTGCGACGTTGCTCGGAGGCGCGCCGCCTCCGGTCGTGGTCGCGGCGAGGTCATCGAACGACGTCACGAGCGGGATCGTGGTCGCGTTCGAGGCGAGGTAGGTCGCGAGCCCGATGGAGCCCGCGGTCTGCAGTGCCGCCGTGGAATCGGTCGTGGTGAGCTGCCATGCGGCGGGCTCGGTCGTGCCGACCTTCCACACCTTCGCCTGGATGGTCGTCGGCGAGGTTCCGGTCACCTGGAGTCGAACGCGCAACTGGTCACCCACGGCGTAGCTGAGCCCCGAGATCGTGGCGCTCTTCAGCGTCGTGCTGGTGCGCTGCAGCTGAAGCTGCACCGTTCCGGTCGGGGTCAGCAGCAGCCGCGCGCGATAGTCGTCCGTCGCGACGCGTCGCCCGATCACCATCGCGTAGGTGCCGGTGCCCGTCGCCGCGGCGTTCGTCGAGACGGTGACGCCCAGATCGGTGTCGGAGGACGACACCCCCGCGAGATAGCCGTTGAGGGTCAGCCCCGCCTTGGTCGCCGAGAACTTCGCGACGCCCGAACCCACCGAGTAGGAGGCCGACGGTGCCGTGATGGTCCACGGGCCGCCGAGGTCGGCCGTTCCCAGGCCACCGCTGACGGTGCGCCCGAAGGTGTCCGTCGCGAGGGCGACCGGGCCCACCGGTGCGGTGACCGTCACCGGATGCGTGACCGAGTTGGTCGCGCCCTTGTTATCGGTGACCGTGAGCGTGACGGAGTAGGTTCCCGCCGCCGCATAGCCGTGCGAGGGAGCGACTCCCGTGCCGGTCGTGCTGTCGCCGAAGTCCCAGGCGTAGCTGGAGACGGTTCCGTCGGTGTCGCTGGACCCACTGCCGTCGAACGTCGCGGTGAGCGCCGATACCGAAGACGAGAACGCGGCGGTCGGCGGCACGTTCGCGGCGGCGACGGTCACGCTGTGGGTCACGGAACCGGTCGCACCCAGGTTGTCGGTGACGACGAGGCTGACGACATAGCTTCCCGCGGTCGGGTAGCTGTGGCTCGGCTGAGCACCGGATCCGGTGGTGCCGTCCCCGAAGTCCCAGGCGTACGACGCGACGCTCCCGTCCGAGTCGGACGAGCTGCTCGCGTCGAAGGACGCGGTGAGGGCGTTCGACGACTGCGTGAACGCGGCGGTCGGTGCCGAGTTCGGGGCGGTGATCGTGATGGAGCCGGTCGTCGTCGCCGTCGCGCCACCGTTGTCGGTGACCGTGAGACCGACGCTGTAGGTGCCGCCGCCCGCGTAGCTGTGGGTCGGAGTCACCCCCGTGCCCGTGGTGCCGTCGCCGAACGTCCACGCGTAGGAGGCGATCGTGCCGTCACTGTCTGACGAGCCGCTCGCATCGAACGAGCCGGTGAGGCCGCTCGAACCGGAGGTGAACGAGGCGACGGGAGCAACGTTCGGGGCGGTCACAGTCACCGTGTGCGTCACGCTGTTGGTACCGCCGTTGTTGTCGGTCACCGTCAGTTGCACGACGTAGCTGCCGGGAGAGGCGTAGCTGTGCGTCGGTGTCGCACCGGTGCCCGTGGTGCCGTCGCTGAAGTCCCAGCTGTACGCGGCCACTGTGCCGTCGGGGTCCGACGATCCGCTGGCATCGAATGAGGCCGTCAGGTCGGAGGAGCTCGAGGTGAACGCCGCAACGGGGTTCTGGTTCGGCACGATGTTCTTGCCGATCGCGTACTGGTTGGCAACGGTCGACGCGCTGAGCACGGTGCTGAACACCGCGGCCTCATCGAGCGTGCCGTTGAAGTAGCTGCTCGAGGAGTTCCAGGTGGTGTCGCCGCCCACGCGCCAGTAGCCGTCGTAGGCCTGCGCCGCGGTGTCCGGGTTCGTCGCGACGAGCACGCCGTCGACGTAAAGGTTCATCCCGTCGCTGCCCTGCGTGGCGACGACCTGGTGCCATTGCCCGTCGTTGTAGGCCGAGGGTGAGATGGCGAGGTTGGTCTGGCCCGTCCAGGCGCCGAAGGCCAGACGGCCATCGTTCTGCATGTAGACGTGGCGGTCGTAGGAGCCGGATCCTCCGGTCTGGTTGCTGCCGAAGCCGATCAGCTTTCCGCCCACGTTCGTGGTCGTCTTGAACCAGATCTCCTCGGAGTACGTGGTGGGGTTGCTGAACTGCTGGTTGCTGTACACCCCACCGTTGGATCCGTTGAAGGATGCGGCGGTGTCGCTGGTCCCCGCGATCGCGCCGGCCACTCCCTGAGTGACACCGCCCGTGTAGGTTCCCGTGACGGTGCCCGAGCTCGAGGAGTCGGCCGCGATACTGCCGCTGCTCTCTCCCAGACGCCAGTACAGGTCGGGGGAGGAGTTGTACACCGCGGCGCCGTAGGCGTCGGCCGGGGCCGACTTGATGACGGATGCCCGTCCCGACAGCACCTGGTGGTTGTTGACCTGCGCGGCCGTCAGCGGCTGGGGGTAGATCGCCACGTCGTCGATGGAGCCGTCGAAGTAGTTGTCGCCGCCCCAACTCGAGTCGCCACCGATCCGCCAGTAGCCCGAGTACGACTGCCCGTAGGTGACGTCGGATCGCTGCGCGACTCGACGACCATCGATGTAGAGCTGCATCCCGGTCGAACTGAGGTTCGCCACGACGTAGTGCCACTGTCCGTCGTTGAGCCCGGCCGCACTCTGCACGGTCTGCACGCTGCCCGGGTAGACGCCGAAGTAGACACGCCCTGAACCGTCCATGAAGACGTGACGGTCATAGTTGCTCGAGTCGCCGGTGTTGCTGTTGCCGAAGCCGACGATCTTGCCGCCCGAGGTGCTCGTGGTCTTGAACCACGCCTCGATCGAGAAGGTGTTGGGTCCGGGGATCGAGGTCTGCGTCGCGGTGAGACCCGTGCCGTCGTTGGGGAACACGGCTGCGCTGCTCGTCTCGCTCTGCGATGAGCCCGGAGCGCCGAAGGTGACGCCGCTGCCCGCGACCATGTCGTTGTAGCCGACCCAGTCGTAGACCGCCGGCCCGTTCGACTCGTTGAGGCGCCACAGGTCGAGCGCGCCATCCGAGGTGACCTGGTTGACGTAGGAGCTGGGAGCGACGTTGGTGACCGTCGCGCTCACGGTCTGGCTGAAGGCGCTGTTACCGAAGGGATCCGTCGCTTTGATGGTGTACGTGTGAGTCGAGCCGGGCACGAGTCCCGAGTCGACGAAGCCCATGTTGGGGCGGTCCCACCAGATGCGCGACCCCTGCACCGTCGTGTAGATGGGTGTGGCGCTCTTGCCGTCTCGAATAACGCTGTACGTGAGGTACTGGTTGTCACGGTCGTAGTTCGCGAGCCAGCTCAGTCGAACGGAGCCGGAGGCGAGCGAGACGGCGTTGGGAACCCAGTTCGAGCCGCCGACCCGGGGGCCGTCCTTGTTGGGCGCGATGCTCTTCACTGCGAATCGCGCGAGACCCTGCTGGCGCTGGCCGTTGATCGCCGTGAACTCTCCCGCGTACAGCACGTAGTTGGGGTTGGATGCGGTGCTCCAGGCACCCTGATTCTGACCGGTGTACGTGCCCGTGTTGATGTCGGGCCACCAGTTCAGGATGTCGGGGGAGTGGAGACCCGCGAAGTTGTAGTAGCCGTAGGGGTCCGGCGTGATGACGTGGTCGTACTGGTTCTTCGACCAGGCCATGCCGCGCTGGAAGGTCCACGTGGGACTCGTCTGCGGCTGGCCGTTGCTGTTGCCGCAGTAGTGCGCGTGCCCGGCCGTGTAGAAGGTGTCTCCCGTGATCGTCGACGAGTAGGTGTCGCCGTGGCAGTCCTCGACCCACACGATCGATCCGTCGGACCAGTTGGCACGGAATGCGCCCTCGAGGGTTCCCCCGGCACCGAACACGTAGCCCGTGCCGTACACCGAGTCGGCGTCCGAGGTGAGGCTGTAGATGGCGGCCTGCGTTCCGGCATCGCGCACGTACTGGGTGTTCGCCTCCCACGGCATGAGCGCGCCGGTCACCGCATCGAGCGCTCCGAGGCCGTAGCCGGGGTTGCCCGAGCCATTGAGGGTGGTGAATGCTCCGCCGACGACGATCTTGCTCTGGTCGGGGGAGATGACGATGGCACGCACCGCGCCGCCCTCCGCGTCGGCGAGGAAGGGCAGGAGTGCGCCATTGCTCGCCTGAACCGCGGCGACGCGATTGCGGGTCGACGCTCCGATGGCCGTGAAGTTGCCGCCCAGGTAGACGGTGGTGTTCGTCGCGGCGATCGATTGCACGACCCCGTTGGCGGCCGGGGCGAAGGAGGTGAGGGCACCCGTCGAGGTGTTGAACGCCGCGACCCGGTAGCGGGTCGATCCGTTGACGGTGGAGAACTTGCCGCCGACGTACAGCTTCGTTCCATCGGGCGACGCCGCGAGGGTGTTGACGGAGCCGTTGAAGGTGGGTGCGAAGCTCGCGTTCAGAACACCGGTGGTGAGGTCATAGGCGAGGAGGTTCGAGCGAGGGACGGTGTTAACCCCCGCAGCGGCTCCCGCGGGCTGGGCCGTCGTGAACTCGCCACCCGCGTAGACCGTGTTGCCGATGATGACCTGACTCCACACCACGCCGTTGATCTGCACGGTGGGAAGCGAATCGGTCGAGACGGTGGCCGGAGTGTTCGGGGTCTGCGGCACGGTGTCGGCGCGAGCCGCTGTCGGGAACTGGAATGCAAGGAGCAGGGCTGCGATCACCGAGACGACCGCAAGGGTCGCGAAGGCGCGCAGGCGCGATGGGAGGGTAAAGCCCAAGGGGTGCCTCAATCGGGTACTGTGGCGGTTCGGGTAACGCCGGGTATCCGCCAGAATACCTCACGATTGAGAAATCTCCACCACTCTTTTCGCGCCTGCGCGTCGACGGCTAGCCGCGCGTCGTCTTGATCGCGTATCCGGTGTCGCTCCAGGTGTTGTTGCTGAGCGTCAGGATGGTCGTGTTCGGCACGATCACCGCGCAGCTCGCCTTCGCCTGGTGGCTGCCGAACTGGTTGTCGCGGAGCGACACTCCGCTCAGCGGTCCGTAGCTCTTCTCCGCGATGTTCACCGAGCACGTGCCGTTGTCGATCGAGTTGCCGACCAGGGTGAGGTTGCTGACCGGCCCGGTGTCTTGGGTCACCATGAGCGCGGCGTTGTAGGCGTCCTGCATCACGTTCCCGACCAGCCAGAGATTCGTGCCGCGTTGAATCTGCACCGTGTCATCGTGCGTCGGCGTGTAGTTCCGCGTCGGGTCCTGCGCGTAGTGCAGATTGCCGTGCATCCACGAGTGGGTGATCGCGACGTTGTCTCCCGTGATGTCGACGGCGTCGACGACACTGTGGATATTGACGCGCTCGGCCGAGAAGTTATAGCCCATGATCCCGTTGGTGTAGGTCGGGTAGGCCTGCGCCGCCAACTCGGTGTCGATGATCTTGAGCCCGTAGTAGCCCGAGAGATTCGAAATGAGGCCCCCGCTCATCTCCGTCGTGGGTGCGCCCCTGACGATGGTGTTGCGGATGGTCACGTTCGGAGCAGCGATGATGATCCGACCGCGCACATCGAGGCCGTCGATGATCTGTCCCGGCGTCGTGACCTTGATGTTGCCGGTCACGATCGTGAGCGGCGTGCCGGCGGGCACCCCCGTCGTCGTCGGTCCCGGTGTGGTCGTCGTGTCGCTGGCTACCGCCGTCGATGTGGACGTCGGTGTCGCTGTCGGCGTCACGACGGGCTCGGCGGTGGCCGGCGGGCTCGGCTCGGCGCTCGGTTCGGCGGTCGGGGCAGGCGTTGGAGCCACGGCCGCCGTCGGTTCTGCTGTCGGGCCCGGTGCCGGCGCGATCGTCGTCACGGGTGCGGCCGGATACGGAGTGTGCGTCACGGTGGCGATGGCCGCCGCGACGGCACGGGCATCGACCCGATTGCCGAGAGTGGCGACAGCGCGCTTGCTCGCCGCGAGTCTGACGCTCGCGACTCGGGACGACACCGAGGCGGTGACGTTCACTCTGCGCGACGACGGTCGCGCCAGGGCACTCGTGGCCTCGATCAGAACGCGGTGTCCCGCGGGCACGCCCGACAGTCTGATTTTCCGACCGTGCCCACTGACGACGGTCGAGCTGGCGTGGCGATTGTTCTTCGTCAGGTAGTGGAACACGGGCCTCGACCGAGATCCGGTGAAGTAGCCGACGACGGTGACCGAGACCGACCCGGTCGACCCCCGGTTGAAGGCGAGCACCTTGCTCGACTTCTTTCCCGTCCAGACGAGCACGGCGCGGCGCGATTCGGTGCCGTGCAGCGTGATCCTGCTCGATGATCCGGAGCATCGCGGATGCGCGGCGCTGGCCGGGCAGATCACGATCGTCGGTGATGTCGCATTGGACGCGGCGGCGGATTGGGCGAGCGCCTCGATCGGCGCCGAGGTGACGGCCAGACCGATGGCGGTAGCAAGAGCGACGACGATGAATCGCGTCTTCTTGGTGACTCGACGACGAAGGCTTCGTGGGCGCAGCGTCGAGCGGACAGCACGATGTTTCATAGGACCCCCCCAGGCCTATTGATCACTTCCCCGTGCCGAATCCCCCGATCCGGCACGGGCCTTTACTCGTTACCCCTTGCTGGGCTGGACCGTTGCGCCCGTGTCAGCCCAGACGTTGTTCACCATTTGGGGAACGCTTGTCGCCGGCGCGATGACGGCGCAGTTCGCGACCGTCATGTGGCGCTGGAATCGGTTGTTCGCGACGGAGACGCCCTTGAGCGGACCGTACGACTTCTGTGCGATGTTGACGGTGCAGGCGCCGTTGTCGAAGAGGTTGCCCGCGAGGGACAGCGTGCCGACCGAGCCCGCATCCTGCGTGACCATGAGCGCCGCGTTGTGGGCCCCATTGATCGCGTTGTTGGTGATCGAGATTCCGATCCCCTTCTGGATCTGGATCGAGTCGTCGTGACTCGGGGTTCCATTCCGTGTGGGGTCCTTCGCGTAGTGCAGATTGTTGTGCAACCAGGAGGACACGATGTGAACGTTGTTGCCGGTGATGTCCACCGCGTCCACCACGTTGTGGATATTCACACGGGTGAGCGAGAAGTTGAATCCCATGATGCCGTTGGCATAGGTCGGATAGGCACTCGCGGCGATCTCGGTGTTGATCACGCGCAGACCCGAGTACCCCTTGAGGTTCGAGATGAGGCCGCCGTTCATCATGGCGGTGGACGGTCCACGAACGATCGAGTTCTGGATCGTGACGTTGCTCGCCTCGACGAAGATGCGCCCGCGGATGTCGAGGGCATTGATCGTCGCGCCGGCCCGGGTCACGTGGATGTCTCCCCGGTGAACCGTGAGCCTGGTGCCCCGCGGCACTCCCGTGTTCGACGCGCCAGGCGTGCCGCCGGGGATGGTCACCTTCGGATACACGACCGCGGCGATCCAGGAGGCAAGCGTGCGGCTCGCGAGATGAGCGACAGAGCGCTTCGCGGCCGACACTCGCTCGGCGGCGGTGCGAGGCGCAACCGACATCTTGACAAGTCGGTTGGACGAGGTCTTGGGGGCCATTGCGGTCTTCACCTCGATGAGGAGTTTTGCGCCCTGCGGAACGCCGCGAACGACGAGCGTCTTCGAATGGCCCGACAGAGCCGAACCGATCGACCGTGAGGCGGATCGCGCGAAGTGGAAGCTCGTACCGGAGAAGTACCCCACGACGGTGATGATCACCTTGCCGCGCGCGAGTGTGTTGTTCACCATCAGGGTGCTCGACGCGCCCGAGAAGGTGATCACGCCCTGCACGCGCCTCGTTCCCCACACCTTCATTTCCGACGTTGCGCCGGCGCAGTTCGGTGTTGCCGAGGAGGCGGGGCAGATGATCGCGCCGCTCCACGATGACGCTTCGGCCGAGGCCGGTGCGACGAATCCGATCGCGGATCCGGCGAGCACGGCGGCGATGGTCGTCAGGATGACCGTTCGCCTCGCCCCCCGACGTGCACGCGAAAAGAATGTAGTAATACCCGTCTTCATAGTTGCCCCCCGGCTATGACCGCATTACTCCCCGAAGAGTGTCACGGCGCCGTTTCTACGTAGTTGCGGCTGTTGTCTAGCTTGAAGTGTAACGGATTGATGACGACACGACAAATAGCCGACTGACATTCCTTCTCCGGGGGGAGGGGAGTCAGGCCGGCGGTGGCGCTTCGGGGGAGCGCCGAGAGGGTGCGCGGGTACGCGTTTCGGGTTGGGTTACTTCGGTGCGGGCCCCCTGAGGACGATGACCGGGACCTTCGCGGAGTAATCGAAGGTCACGCTGAACTCGGCCCGGGAGTCGACGGGCACCGAGAAGACATACACGGCCGTGATCGTGGCGCCCGCCTTCACACTGGCGGCGAGCGGCACGGCACCGGGGCCGGAAAGGGGGGACGCGGGCGTGTTGGCGGCACCGTAGTAGGCGTTCACGATCGTGCTGGCGAGACTGATCGTCTTCGCCGTGCCGTTGGCGACCGCCAGCGTCACCTGCACGGCCGCGCCGGCGACCTCGCCAGGGCCCTGCGCGGTGCCGTCGACCGCACGCATCTTCGTGATGTGCACCGTCAACCCCGTGACCGGGTGCGGCCTCGCGGTGATCGCGACCGGGGGAGCGGCACGCAGGATCCCGTTGGTCGAGCTGGAGGGCGCCGGGGTCGGCTTCGCCGGTGCCGTCGGCGCGGGGGTGACGCTCGCCGACGCGGTCGGTGTGGCGGATCCCGGGCTCGCGGAGGCCGGAGGGGTCGCGGGGGCCGAGCTGAGCTGTGTCGCCCTCGGGATCAGCGCCCAGGCGAGCAGCCCAGCGATGATGACGAGGGTCGCGAGCGCCACCCATCGCGCGGGTCCGGACCGGAAGAACGATCCACTCGAGTCACTCACTGTGCGCCCTCGCTCCCAGCGACGTGCTCCGAGGCGAACGTGCCGCGCGGCGCGGCGGTGGAGACGCCCGCCGAGTCGAGGGACGCCATATCGCGGAACCATTTCACGGAGGCCAGGGCCAGATACCCCGCCGTCGCGATGAAGATGAGGGTGTAGATGACGAAGAACACGATCGGCGCTCCGAGCGCGACGAAGATCAGACAGAGCAGTCCGTAGTCGGTGGGGAGGACGAGCAGGGAACGCCGGAGGCTGCCCGTGCGGGTCGGCGCGACCACGACGCCGAACTTCGCCGCGTGCACGGCCTTCAACTGGTCGTTCAGGATCATCGCGAAGAACAGCACTGTCGCCACGGCCGTGAAGGCGACGGGCACCAGCAGCCACGCGGGGGAGTTGAGCGAGAAGTTCCGGTATGCCGAAATCAGCACCGCGAGATGGAGCGTCACGATCTTCAGCGAGTCGACGACATGATCGAGCCATTCGCCCGCTCGTGATCCTCCGCCCCGCAGGCGCGCCACTTGGCCGTCGGCCGAATCGCACGCGTACCCGATGGCAAGCAGCAACCACACCGCGATGCCGAGTCCCCAGCTGACCGGCAGGACCGCGAGCAGCAGGATGCCGACGAAGGTGAACGTGGCGCTCACGGCGGTCACCATGTTGGGAGTCAGCCCTAAGCGGAACGCGAGTGCGGCGATCAACCGACCCGCGGGTCGATTCACCAGGATCGAGTAGGCGGGCGCGCCCGGTGCCGCCTTTTTCTGCGCCGAGGCGAGTCGTCGCACGGTGTCGAGGTAGCTCTCAGTCACGATCGGGCGTCCTCGTTCTCTCGGCGCGGAGCGGTCTCGTCGATCCAGGTGGATGCGGCCCGCGATCCGCGACGCCGTCCCCGGGTGCTGTAGCCCCGATGGAGGCGACGCGCCAGTTCTTCGTAGCCATCGGTGACGACATCCCAGTTGTAGATCTGCTCGGCACGGCCCTGAAGGCGGTGCCCGAGAACGCGGGACTCTTCGTCCGCCGCCTCGACCTCGTGAACCCGCTCGGCGACGTCCGCCACCGTGGAGAAGAATCGTCCGTCCTCGCCGAGCACCTCTCGGTTGAAGGAGACGTCGTACGCGGCGACGGCGGTTCCGGCCCCCATCGCCCGGAGCAGCGACGGATTCGTTCCGCCGACCGAGTGCCCGTGCAGATACAGCGCAGCGTTGGCATAGAGCTGGTCGAGGAGGTCTTGATCCCAGACCCCGCCGAGCATCGTGATCCGCGGATCGCTCTCCGCGACCGCAGCGATGCTGTCCGTGTAGGCGGCGGAGTAGGGCGCGGAACCGACGACGACGAGGGGCAGGGTCGCGTGACTCGCGGCGTAGCCCTGCACGACGACGTCGACGTGGTTCTCGGGCTCGAATCGCGCGACCACGAGGTGGTACCGGCCCGCTTCGAGTCCGAGACCCGCGAGCTTGTCTCGCGCGGGTTCGCGGATGATGTTGGTGCCGTAGCTGATCAGCTCGCTCGCGATCCCGAACTCGAGCGTGTAGTAGTCGGCGATACCCTGCGCGTCGGAGATGAGGGCGTCACTCCAGCGCACCGCCAACTGCTCGGCCAGGCGGTAGTAGCGCTTGCCCCAGGTGCCCCACTTGCCGCGCTTCCACTCCAGACCGTCGACGTGAACCGCGACCGGGGCCCGCCTCGTTCGGATCAGCGGAAGGAAGGGAGAGTTCGCCGCATTGAAGACGAAGCTCACGTCGGGACGACGATGGAACACCGCGTGGGCGGCGGACAGCGCGGTATGGCTCAGGGTCTCGAGGCTCTTCGATCGCAGCGCAGGCAAATGGACGAGCCGCATGCCCAGATGGTGGCGCGGCTTCGATCCATCGGCACTGCGGCAATACACCGTCACCTCATGGCCACGTGCCGCGAGCCGCTGACCGATCTCTTCGATCGCCGTCTCGAAGCCGCCATAGGCGGCGGGGACCCCCCGCGTGCCGAGCATCGCTATGCGAAGCATCGGCCCGTCACTCATTGCTAATACGCCCCCGTTGGTTGCTTCATCGCCTGGACAGTGCGCCAGATGATGACGAGATCGCCAGTGAGCGACCAGTTCTCTACATAGTAGAGATCGAGGCGCACGCTTTCGTCCCACGCGAGGTTGGATCGCCCGTTGATCTGCCACATGCCGGTCAGACCCGGCTTGATGAACAAGCGGCGTCGCACATGGCTCTCGTACTGCTCCACCTCGCGCATGAGCGGCGGTCGTGGGCCGACGAGACTCATGTCACCCACGAGGACGTTCCACAACTGCGGCAACTCGTCGAGCGAGTACTTGCGGAGCACACGCCCGATCTCGGTTACGCGAGGGTCGTCGCGGAGCTTGAAGAGAACGCCGGCGCCCTGGTTCTTCGCGAGCAGTCCCTCCAGGTCATCCTCAGCGGTCGTCACCATGGAGCGGAACTTCAGCATCTTGAAGGTGCGACCGTTCCGACCCACGCGCTCCTGTTTGAACAGCGCAGGGCCCGGCGAGTCGGTTCGGACCAGAATCGCGAGCACCGCGAACAGGGGGAGCAGGATGAGAAGGGCTCCACCCGCGACGACGATGTCGAAGGCACGCTTGACGACGTGCTTTCCGCCCTCGAACTGCGGCAGTTCGACGTGCATGAGGGGGAGCCCCTCCACCGGCCGCACATGGATGCGCGGGCCGGCGACGTTGGTGAGGCGAGACGCGAGCACGAGCTCCGCGTTGGTGCCCTCCAGATCCCAGCCGAGATTCTGGATGAAGTGTGATCCGCCGGCCGGCTGGCCCGCGACGATCACGACGTCGACCTCAAGTTCTCGCGCGACCGCTGCGACATTGTCGATGTCGGCGACCACCGGAATGCTGCGGCCGTCGATGCTCTGGTAGCTCTCCCTGGCGTTCTTGGTGGCGATCCCGATCACGCGGTACGCAGCACCCGACTTCTTCTCGATCTGGCGCACGACGTACTCCACGTCACGCCGGCGCCCGACCACGATGGCCTGCGACAGGTAGTGGCCGAACTTGCGCTGGCGGGTCAGCCACTGGCGCCACATCCACCGGCTCGCGGTGAGGCCGCCGACCCCGAGAGGGAAGGTGATGACGAAGAAGCTGCGCGCCACGTCGAGTTTGAGGACGAAGAAGACGATGGCGAGGAGCCCGAAGGTCGTGAGGCTCGCGGCGACGATCCGCTTGTACTCCGCCGAGCCCACACCGACGACGCGGGCATCGCGGGTGCGGTAGGCGCCGATCGCGAAGAGCCAGGCGAGCGCGACGAGAGCGGAGATCAGCCAGTAGTCGATCGCGTGGCCGGCAAGCGTGACGGCGGCATCGGTCGTGACGCCGAAGCGCACGACGACGGCGAGAACGACCGTGGTCGTGACGATCGCGACATCGCTGAGCTGCAGCAGGGTGCGGTAGTGGCGCGCCCACCGCTTGCTCTTGGCGCGAGAGGCCGCCGGCGCGCCGACCACATCGATGGCGCTCGTGACGAGGCCCTCGATCTGGGTGCGCACCGAGGTGCTCGGCGCACCGGGGGTGACAGACGTGGGGGAAGACAATATGGGCCTGCATTTCGGGTTTACAGGTACTGCTCGGGTGGGTTACAGGCGTGCGGCGTTTCGGTCGCTGCGAGCCATGTGTTCCGGTCGCGCTGGGTGGGCGCGCCCGGAGTAGGGGCTGTGCGACGGTCTAGGGGACCGTCAGGGTGGTGCGGTGGTGCGGACTCGATCTCTGGGTGGTGCCTCGATGCGTGCCGACACGACTCGATTCCGATGGGTTTCGGAAGGGAGGAGCCGCTACGGTGCGGAACGCCGAGGGCGTTGGTGTACCGGAATCGTAGGCCAGAGACACGGTCTCGGTCGAGGTCGACGCGCTGCGAAAGCGAGAACTGTTTGCTTTTCTTAACACGCCGGAAATAAACGAGCCGCGAGACGGCACGCGACGTGGAAGACGCGACGACAACATGAGGCCTGCTATTCGGGTACAGGAGGAGCGGCGGGTACCGCTGCCGACGAGTGGGTGGCTCGTGACTTCCTCAATATAGCCGCTAGCGCGGCCGCCGGGCAACGGATCGCGCGGCGGAAATCGCCCGGATCGGCAGATTTCTTGCGCCCGACCACCGTTCGGCCCGCCGAACCTCCCGTGTGACGCGATCCAGGAATGCGCGCGCGGCCTGGGAATCGGGAAACAGACCTCGGCCGGTCCAGAACTCGACGAGCGCGCTTCCCGCGTCCGGCGCGAGTGACGCGATGGCACGCCGATGAATCGAGAAGACGGGCGAGGGGGAGACGTCCGACTTCTCGATCGCACGGGCGATTCCCGCGGGGTTCGCATCCTTCGGCCACACGGCCGGGGCGGGAGCCTGAGTGAGGTCGTACACCTCGTCGAGCGAGCGGCCGGAGGCGACGATCCAGCCCGAGTAGAGGAAGAACTCGGTCAACCGGCGCGTCACGAACTCGCGGGCGAATGGCCGGCCGGCCTTCGCGGTCACGTCGGCGATCATCCGCCTGACCTCGCCGGAGTAGAGCGCGAACGGGGTGACGGTCGCGGTGAAGCGATCGAGGAAGACGGCGCTGTCCACCCCCAGATAGTCGAGCACGCGAACGAGGCTCTCCTGCAGAGGGTGCGTCCGGTAGCCATAGCTCGTTCCCCGCAGGCGGCCCTCCGGCGACCAGAAATATGTCTCGGCGACGGTCGCGACGAAGTGGTTCTTGGCATCGAGAACGACGTAGTGCTCGGCGCGCAGTCGATCCACGACGCACAGCTTGAGCACCTGCTGACTCCGCCATCCGGTGGCGAGCGGCACTCGCACGATGTCCCGGGGGCGAAGAATGCGCACGCGGTCTCGCAGGGGCCCGTACTCGTCGAGCAGCGAATCCCTGCGGCCCCGCGACATGCCCCGCGCAGAATTGTCGATCACGACGATCTCCGCTGCCAGCTCGGACGGCAGGAATCGCGCCATCGAGCGGGCCTGCAGTTCGAGAAGCGCGAACTCGCTCTCGAAGACGACGGTCACGAAGGCGAGTGGTTGAGCGGCCACGGGAGGAGCCTTTCGTTGGAGTGAAACATCGACGCGTGGTTCCACGCTATAGCTCGTCACGGCCGCGAAGTCGCTCGATCTCGCGACGTTCGCGCTTCGTGGGTCGCCCCGCGCCGCGGTCGCGAACGGGCAGCCGGGCGCGCTCGGCGGGCTCGGGTCGCGGCGGGGTGCGATCCAGATAGGCCAGGCGGGCCACGTCGGCGCCCACCCGCTTGCTGAGGATCACCGCCACCACGACGATCGTGTCGAACCCCGCCGAGCGGAGCCGCACCTCATCGCCCACGCGCACCGGCTGTGCCGCTTTCGCACGCTCCCCGTTCACGCGCACGTGCCCCGCTCGGCAGGCGGCCGTCGCGAGCGACCGTGTCTTCACCAGTCGGACGGCCCAGAGCCAGCTGTCGACGCGGGTGGAGGATGAGTCGGTCATCCGTGCGTCGTCGCTCAGACGGCCGCGAGCTTGGACTTCCAGCGGACCAGGCTGCGAACGGTCTCACTCGGGTCGTCGGCGAGCGCGCGCATGACGTCGTCGGGAACGAAGTGGTTCACGGCCAGCCACCCGCGCACGGTCTCCGACTCGTCACCCGCCATCGACCGGAGGATGTCGCAGGAGGTGGTCTCGTTGCGTGCGACGCAGCCGCGCACGCCCGCGTCGGGGTCGCGTGCCAGCTGCGCCATCACGTCCTCCGGTGTGTGCAGGCTGCTCGCCACGCTCTCGCGGATCTTCGGGTTCGCATCTCGCGCGAGCAGTCGCAGCCGAGCGATCTTCGTCGCGGTCACCGGGGGAGCGGGGTGCTGAGCGGTAGCGAAGGCGGCCGCCTCCTCCGCGCTCATCATCCGAGGCGCTGCGGCCTTCAGCGCCGCACGCTGGGCGGGGGTGTTGAAACGGATGCACGACATGCCCTCCACGCTAGCGCGACGTCACGCCTCCGCGGGTTCTCCGCGCCGACGCGGGGGCCAGGGAATGATGGGCGAGGTCGTCTCCCGGTACATCGCGTACTCGGGATACCTCGACAGCGTGATCGACTCCGTGAACGACGTGGACCCGATGAACAGCACGGTGAGCAGCGCGGCCCCGAGGACCGTCCACTGCAGCAGGGATCCCGCGGCGATCGCACCGAAGAGGAACACGGCCCACCACTGCGCCTGCTCGAAGAAGAAGTTGGGGTGGCGGCTGTATCGCCAGAGTCCGGTCTGGACGAACCGCGCCTCGGGCGTCTGGCCCGACGCGATCGTCGCCTTCTTGCGCGTCTGGAACCGCCACTGCTGCTGGTCGGCGACGGTCTCGCCGGCGAGGAGCGCCACGAAGACGACGGCGAGGATCGCGTCCAGCGGGGTGAGCGGTGACCCCCGGTGCTCCCACGCGGTGAGCGCGGGCAGCGTGATCAGCACGAGCAGGAGGTTCTGGTACAGCGTGATGAAGAACAGGTTGAAGAGCTCGAACTGCCAGCGCGGCATGCGCTCGCGAAGCACCGCCCAGCGGTAGTCCTCCACCCCGCTGTAGCCGCCCTTGCGAGCGAAGTTGAACGTGAGCCGGGCTCCCCACAGCGTGACCAGGGCCGCCATGATGTCGAGACGGAGGTCGGCGAGCCCCGCGGCGCCCGCGAATATCCAAAGGTAGGCCACCGGCACGATCGACCAGATCCGGTCGACCCAGGAGTGGTCGTGCGTCAGCAGCGAGGCGACCCAGACGGCGACACAGGCGATCGCGGCGACCACGACCACGGTGACGAGAGGGTTCACGTCGGCATCCTACTGCGCCGTCGGGGGCCTCTAGACTGAAGTCATTATGGATGCGATGGGCCAGCGACAGGTCTCCTCGCGCATCCTGACCGTACCGAACGTTCTGAGCTTCATCCGGCTGCTCCTCGTTCCGGTGTTCCTTGTCCTCATCGTCGTCGGTCAGGATTTCATCGCCCTCATGGTGCTCATCGTCTCGAGCATCTCCGACTTCTTCGACGGGATGATCGCCCGTCGCTTCGACCAGATCACCCGGCTGGGCCAGCTCCTCGATCCGCTCGCCGATCGGCTGTTCATCCTTGCCGCGCTCGTGGGGCTGACGGCCCGCGGCATCATTCCCTGGTGGCTCCTGGTCGTGATCGTCTCGCGCGACCTGATGCTCATCGTCCTGGGGATCACGCTGGCGAATTTCGGCTATGGCCCGCTGCCGGTGCATCACCTCGGCAAATTCGCCACCCTCTGCCTCTTCTACGCGTTCCCGATCCTGATGCTCGGCCAGGCCTTCACGTCGGTCGCGCCCGTGATGAATCCCGTAGGCTGGGCGTTCGCGATCTGGGGCGCCTTCTTGTACTGGTGGGCGGGAGTGATCTACCTTCGGGAGACCCTTCGCGTGATTCGAATTCCGCTTGAGTCCCGGCCGACTCGATCGGATACGCTGAAGAGCTAGATGGAGGTTCACGATGGTTGATTCCCACGACGTGGGCCCGGCGGGAGACGCCGTTCGTCCACCCGTTCCCGGGACCGACACGACGCTGACTTTCACGGGCGAGTTCGGTGCCCAGCTCGCCTCGCTCGACAGCAATGTGACGACCGAGGAGCACGAGGCGATCGCTGCCCTGCCCTCCGGCTCTGCGCTTCTCGTGGTGCGCCGTGGTCCCAACGTCGGCGCCCGGTTCCTTCTCGACGCGGATGTGACCACGGTCGGCCGGCATCCAGATGCCGACATCTTCCTCGACGACGTGACGGTGTCCCGGCGGCACGCGGAGTTCCTCCGCTCCGGTGTGACCTTCGAGGTCAAGGACCTGTCGTCGCTCAACGGCACCTATTTCGACGGCACTCGCATCGACGTCGCCCGTCTGACCGACGGTTCCGAGGTGCAGGTCGGCAAGTTCCGTCTCACGTTCTACGCCTCGCGGGTCGATCTCGCGAACCTGGCTCGCCGGTAGTGGCGCGCACTGCAACGCAGGCGCGAGAGTCCGGGGGCTCCGCCCTGCTCAGCATCGGTCAGGTCCTCGCGCGGCTGAACCCCGAGTTTCCCGATCTGTCTCCCTCCAAGCTGCGGTTCCTCGAGGAGCGTCAGCTGGTCACGCCGGCACGCACCGAGTCCGGCTATCGCAAGTTCTCCTCGGCCGACCTCGACCGGCTGCGGTTCGTGCTCACCATGCAGCGCGACCACTACCTGCCGCTCAAGGTCATCCGTGGCTACCTGGACGACATGGATGCGGGTCGCCAGCCCTCGCTTCCGGGTGGCGCCACGCCCGCCGCCTCCATGCTCTCCACCGAGAAGCGACGCAGCCGCGACGAGCTGATCCGCGAGGCCGGCGCGACGGTGATGCTCTTCAACGACGCGATCTCGGCGTCGCTCATCCTTCCTGCCGAGCTGTTCGGCGAGGACGCCCTCCAGGTGCTCCGCTCGCTGGTCGAGCTTCAGAAGTCGGGCATCGAGCCGCGGCACCTGCGCGGCTTCCGTGCGGCGGCCGAACGCGAGCTCGGCCTGATCGAGAGCGCGCTCATCCCGGTGGCGCGTCGAAAGGACGCGTCGAGCCGCGCGAAGGCGGCCGAGCTGGCGCGCGAGATCGCCGGTCAGCTCGAGGTGGTGCGCGGGAGCATCATCCGCTCGGCGCTGTCGAAGCTGTGATGGCCCGCGGAGAGCGCCCGACCGTACCCCCCTTTTCGACACGCCGTCGCCATTTCGACGGATGTCGTTGATCGCCGTTGCCCACGTCGGTAGCGTGGGATCACATCAAACCGTCAATGTTAACTTCAAGCTGAACGTTAGAGCTGAGGCGATCACCGGGCGGAATGCCAGCAACTCAGTGAAGGGCACGTGCCATGAGTGAACTCAGCCGTAGCGAGGATTCCCGCTACGACCTCGGCCTGTTGTTCACCGATGGAATGCCCGAGCTCGACGACACCTCCGGCTACCGCGGCGCTGTTGCGGCCCGCGCTGCCGGAATCAGCTACCGCCAGCTCGACTACTGGGCCCGCACGCAACTCGTCGAACCGACGGTTCGGGGTGCGGCGGGCAGCGGATCACAGCGGCTCTACGGCTTTCGCGACATCCTCGTTCTCAAGCTCGTCAAGCGACTCCTCGACACCGGGATCTCGCTCCAGCAGATCCGCACCGCGGTCAACCAGCTTCGCGAGGCGGGCGTGAACGACCTCGCCCAGACGACCCTCATGAGCGACGGGGCGAGCGTCTACCTGTGCACCTCCAACGACGAGGTCATCGACCTGGTGAGCCGGGGGCAGGGCGTATTCGGCATCGCCGTCGGCAAGGTGCTGCGCGAGGTCGAGTCAAGCCTCGTCGAGCTCGACTCGATCAAGGGTGAAGACCCCGCCGACGAACTCGCGGCCCGTCGGGCGACGCGCGCCAGCTGAGGCGAGTCGACGACTCGGGCCGGTCGCCGACTCAGGTCAGTCGACGACTCGGGCCGGTCGCCGACTTAGGTCAGTCGCCGACTCAGGCCAGTCGCCGGCTGACGTCGGCGTTGACGCCGACTCGTCGCTCAGGCGAATTCGCCGAGCTTCGCCGTGCGCATGACCCGCTCCAGCAGCTGGTCGAAGTTTCGCGCCATCTCCTGAGCGCTCTCACCCGGCCAGACGTGGAGCGGCTTCGCCGCGCCCTGCGCCTGCTGCAGGGAGGTGCGCTCCGGCAGCTGCGGGCTCAGCACGAGCGGGCCGAACATGTCGCGCAGTTCTTTGATGCGGAACTGGTGCTCGAGCGACTGCACACGAGCGCGGTTCACGATGATGCCGAGCGGCTGCAGGCGCGGCGATAGACCCCGACGGATCTCCTCGATGGCGCGCAGCGCGCGATCCGCGGCGGCGACGGAGAACAGACCGGGTTCGGTGACGACGGTCACTCGATCGCTCGCGGCCCAGGCGGTCCGGGTGAGCGCGTTGAGCGAGGGTGCGCAGTCGATCAGCACGAGGTCGTAGTCCGCCTCGACATTCGCGAGGGCCTCTTCCAGCTTCCAGATGTCACGGATGCTGGGGTGCGGCCCATCGAAGTTGATCGCCGACGGCGAGCCGATCATCACGTCGATCTTGCCGGCGCGGCCCTTGGTCCACCCGCTGGGGACGATCGCGGCGCGCACGATCTTCTCCTTCGGCGAGGCGAGCACGTCGGCGACGTTCAGGTGCCCGGCGACGTTGATGTCCATTCCCGTCGACACGTCCGACTGCGGATCGAGGTCGACGACGAGGGTGCGGAGGCCCTTCGCGAAGGCGGCTGAAGCCAGCCCGAGCGTCACCGTGGTCTTTCCCACGCCCCCCTTGAGGGAGCTGACGCTGAGTACATGCATGAGTAACGACGATACCGTCCGAAGCGGGAAACAACCTAAATGAGTCCTGAGCGTGGCGGGTCGCCGGTGGCGCCGGAGCCACCCTCGGCCTCCCCATAGAATTGCTCCAACGGAGAGGACCCTATGTTCACGAAGATCCTTGTCGCCAACCGCGGTGAAATCGCTATTCGCGCTTTCCGCGCGGCCTATGAGCTGGGAGCCGCGACGGTTGCCGTCTTCCCCTACGAAGACCGCAACTCTCTGCACCGCCTGAAGGCGGATGAGGCCTACCAGATCGGTGAGAAGGGTCACCCCGTCAGGGCGTACCTCGACGTTGCGGAGATCATCCGCGTTGCCAAGCAGTCGGGTGCGGACGCGATCTACCCGGGGTATGGATTCCTCTCCGAGAATCCCGACCTCGCCCAGGCTGCCGCAGACGCCGGCATCACCTTCATCGGCCCGCCCACGAAGGTGCTCGAAATGGCCGGCAACAAGGTCACCGCGAAGGAGCACGCGATCAGCGCGGGCGTCCCGGTGCTGAAGTCCACGCCGGCCTCCCGCGACATCGAAGAGCTCCTCGCTGGTGCGGCCGAGATCGGCTTCCCGATCTTCGCGAAGGCCGTCGCGGGCGGCGGCGGACGCGGCATGCGCCGGGTCAACTCCGCCGCTGAGTTGCGCCCCGCGCTCGAGGAGGCGATGCGCGAGGCCGACAGCGCCTTCGGCGACCCGACGATGTTCCTCGAGCAGGCTGTCGTGCGCCCTCGTCACATCGAGGTGCAGATCCTCGCCGACGCGACTGGCGAGACCGTGCACCTCTTCGAGCGCGACTGCTCGGTGCAGCGTCGGCACCAGAAGGTCGTCGAGATCGCGCCCGCCCCGAACCTGGATGAGGGCATTCGGCAGGCCATGTATCGCGACGCGATCGCTTTCGCGCGCTCGATCGGGTACGTGAATGCCGGCACGGTGGAGTTCCTCCTCGACACGGCGGGGGAGCGCAAGGGCCAGCACGTCTTCATCGAGATGAACCCCCGAATCCAGGTGGAGCACACGGTGACCGAGGAGGTCACCGATGTCGACCTGGTCCAGTCGCAGATGCGGATCGCCTACGGCCAGTCGCTCAAGGAGCTCGGTCTTCAGCAGGAGAACCTGCGTCTGCGCGGCGCGGCCCTGCAGTGCCGCATCACGACCGAGGACCCGGCCGCCGGCTTCCGCCCCGACACCGGCAAGATCACGAGCTACCGTTCGCCGGGTGGCGCGGGTGTGCGCCTCGATGGCGGCACCATCAACGCGGGCGCCCAGATCTCGCCCCACTTCGACTCGATGCTCGTCAAGATGACGTGCCGTGGTCGCGACTTCGCGGCAGCGGTCACCCGCGCCAAGCGCGGCCTCGCCGAGTTCCGGATGCGCGGCGTGACCACGAACATCCCCTTCCTGCAGGCGGTGCTGGAGGACCCCGATTTCGAGCAGGGCGACCTCAGCACCTCCTTCATCGACGAGCGCCCGTGGCTCGTCCGCGGACACCAGTCGAAGGACCGCGGCACGAAGGTTCTGAACTGGCTCGCCGATGTGACCGTGAATCAGCCGAACGGCGACGGGGCGGGCGTCATCAATCCCGCGCTCAAGCTTCCCGCGCTGGATCTGTCGCAGCCGGCGCCGGCGGGCTCGCGCCAGAAGCTCCTCGAGCTGGGGCCGGTGGGATTCGCCACCGCCTTGCGGGCGCAGACGGCGTTGGCCGTCACGGAGACGACGATGCGGGATGCGCACCAGTCGTTACTCGCGACCCGGGTGCGCACGCGCGATCTCGTGGCTGTCGCCCCGTACGTGGCGCGCATGACGCCGGAGCTGTTGTCGGTCGAGGCGTGGGGCGGGGCGACCTACGATGTCGCGCTCCGGTTCCTCGGCGAGGACCCGTGGGAGCGCCTGGCGACCCTGCGGGACGCTCTGCCGAACATCAACATCCAGATGCTGCTGCGCGGTCGTAACACGGTCGGGTACACCCCCTACCCGACGGAGGTGACGGACGCGTTCGTACGGGAGGCGGCCGCGACCGGCGTCGACATCTTCCGGATCTTCGACGCGCTGAACGATGTCTCGCAGATGCGACCGGCGATCGATTCGGTGCTGGCCACCGGGTCGACGGTCGCGGAGGTCGCGGTCTGTTACACCGCGGATCTCCTCGACCCGAATGAGCAGCTCTACACCCTCGACTACTACCTGCGTCTGGCCGAGCAGATCGTCGACGCGGGCGCGCACATCCTCGCGATCAAGGACATGGCGGGGTTGCTGCGGGCCGAGGCGGCGGAGAAGCTCGTGACGGCCCTACGCGCCCGGTTCGATCTGCCGGTTCACGTGCACACCCACGACACGGCGGGCGGGCAGTTGGCGACCCTGCTCGCGGCGAGCCGCGCCGGCGCGGACGCGGTCGACGTGGCGAGCGCGCCGATGGCGGGCACGACCAGCCAGCCCTCCGCCTCCGCGCTCGTCGCGGCGCTCGCCCACACCGAGCGCGACACCGGGCTCTCCTTGCAGGCCGTCTCCGACCTTGAGCCCTACTGGGAGGCGGTCCGTCACGTGTACAAGCCGTTCGAGTCGGGTCTGCCCGGCCCGACCGGCCGGGTGTACAAGCACGAGATCCCCGGCGGGCAGTTGTCGAACCTTCGTCAGCAGGCCATCGCGCTCGGACTGGGCGACCAGTTCGAGAAGGTCGAAGACCTCTACGCGGCCGCGAACCTCATGCTCGGACGCCCGCCGAAGGTGACCCCGTCGTCGAAGGTCGTGGGAGATCTCGCCCTCGCGCTCGCTGCAGCCGGCGCCGACCCCGCCGACTTCGAGCAGAACCCGCAGCGCTACGACATCCCGGACTCCGTCATCGGATTCATGGCGGGCGAACTCGGCGACCTGCCCGGCGGCTGGCCCGAACCCTTCCGCAGCAAGGTCCTCGAGGGACGCACCGTCAAGATCGGCGTCGAGGAACTCGGTGAGCAGGACCTCGCCGACCTTGATGCAGACAGCGCGACGCGTCGCCGAGCGCTCAACCGGCTCCTGTTCCCCGCGCCCACCAAGATCTTCGAGCAGAACCGCGATACCTACGGCGATCTCTCGGTCGTCGACACGGTCGACTACCTCTACGGGCTCCAGCAGGGTGGCGAGCACGTCATCGAGATGAGCAAGGGCGTCTCGCTGTACGTGGGTCTCGAGGCGATCGGCGAGGCCGATGACAAGGGCATGCGAACCGTCATGACCGTGCTGAACGGCCAGTTGCGCCCGGTGTTCGTGCGCGATCGTGGCATCACCGTGCAGTCCAAGTCGGCCGAGAAGGCCGATCCCGCAAGGCCGGGGCAGGTCGCCGCGCCGTTCTCGGGTGTGGTCACCGTGCAGGTGGAGGAGGGTCAGTCGGTGGAGGCCGGCCAGGCGGTCGCGTCCATTGAGGCCATGAAGATGGAGGCCGCGATCACCTCGCCCGTCGCGGGAGTGGTCCGCCGCATCGCGATCCCCACCACCCAGCAGGTGGACGCCGGTGACCTCCTCGTGGAGGTCGGCTGACCGCCCCTCCGTGCCGCGCGGCACGGGCGACGGTAAACTGGCAAGCCGACTGACGGAAAGGTTCTGCCCCCTTGGTGACTAATCGTGATCATGACGATCTCGCGGTGTCGTTGCCCGAGAGCCTGACGATCAACGTCGACCTCCCGGCTACGGTGCACGACGTGCCCGACGACGAGGTCGCGGTTTCCATCGACGAGGTCGCCGTCGATCCCGGATTCGTGGATGCGGCGGTGCCGACCACGACATCCGTCACGCTCGTCACCCCGCAGGCCGAGCCGCTCCCGGAGCCCGAGCCCGCGATCGAGCTGCACGGCGACGACCACGGGTACTCCCGTCGGGATCGGCTGCGCGGCGAGGTCTCGAGTTCGCCGGAACCCGCCGCGATGCTGACGGCCGACCGACTTCTCGATGAGCGCAAGACGCGTCGCACGCCCCCCGAGGGTCGCTGGCCGCAGTTCGTCTACGCGATCAGCTTCCATCTCGTGAACCTCGGGGATTCCCGCTCGGTGCGCGAACGGAAGGCCGTAGAGGCGCGCATCGCCAAGCAGTTCGAGGGCGGAACACGCTTCGTCCCGGTGCTCACCCGCAAGGGCGGGGTCGGCAAGACCACCATCACCACCCTCTTGGGCATGGCCCTCGCCTCGACGCGCGAGGACCGCATCATCGCGATCGACGCGAATCCCGACCGCGGCACGCTCGCCGAGCGGGTGACGAAGCAGACCAGGGCCACCGTGCGCGACGTCGTCACCCGAGCCGCGTCGATTTCCGGATTCACCGACTTCACGACGCTCGTCTCCCGCGACGAGACCCGCCTCGACATCCTGGCCTCGGACACCGACCCGATGCTGTCGGAGGCCTTCGACGAGAACGACTACAACGTGGTCGCCGATCTCACCGCGCGCTTCTACTCGATCGTCCTCACCGACTGCGGAACGGGAATCGTCCACTCGGTCATGCGCGCGACGCTTCAGCGCGCCGACTCCGTCGTCATCGTCTCCGGCGGCAGCGTCGACGAGGCTCGCCTGGCGTCGGAGACGCTCACCTGGCTGGAGGCCAACGGGTACGGCGACCTGGTCCGCAACGCGGTCGTCGCTCTCAATACCGCGACGCAGGGCACCAACCTCGTGAAGATCGAGGAGATCGAGGCGCACTTCCAGTCTCGCGTTCGCGAGGTCGTCCGCATCCCCTATGACCCCCAGCTCGCCGCTGGTTCCGTCGTGAGCTATAAGGATCTCCGCCCCTTGACCAAGAACGCCGCCCGCGAACTCGCCGCCCTCGTCGTCGAGGGTCTTCCCGCACGCCGGACCAACTGAGCGATGACGGAACGACAGATTCGCCTCTTCGGCGACCCCGTGCTCCGCTCTGCCTGCGATCCCATCGTGGTGCCCGCCGACGCACGTGTTCGCGCCCTCGTCGACGACCTGATCGAGACCGTGACGGTTCCCGGTCGCGCGGGCGTCGCCGCCAATCAGATCGGCGTCGGGCTGCGCGCCTTCAGCTACAACGTCGATGGGGTCGTCGGCTATGTCCTCAACCCGGTGCTCGAGGAGGTCTCGGGCGAGCCGGAGCTCGTCGACGAGGGATGCCTCTCCGTTCCTGGCTTCTACTTTCCGAGGCTGCGGTATCCCTTTGCTCGGGTGCGCGGGGTCGACCTCGACGGCAATGAGGTCGTGCTCGAGGGGGAGGGGCTGCTCGCGCAGGCGTTGCAGCACGAGACCGACCACCTCGCTGGTCACCTCTACATCGAGGGTCTGGAGCCCGAGACCAAACGCGAGGCGATGCGGGCGATCCGGCAGGCCCCCTGGTACTGAGTCAGTGCACGAGCGACTGTCCGTGTGTCTCGGGCGCCGCGGTGTACAGCCCCTCGATCACGTCGGCGAAGTCCTTCAGGATCACGTTGCGCTTGATGCTGAGTTTCGGCGTCAGGTGACCGCTCGCCTCCGTGAGGCTGGTCGCGAGGATCTGGAACTTCCGGATGGACTCCGCACGTGACACGCGCGCATTGGCGGCGTCGACCGCGCGCTGCACCTCGGCGACGACCGTCGGGTTGACGGTCGCCTCGGCGAGTGTGAGCGTCGGATCCTCGCCGTGGGTCTTCAGCCAGGCCGGCAGCATCTCCGTGTCGAGGGTGACGAGCGCCGCCACGAAGGGCTTCTGCTCGCCGACGACGATCACCTGGTCGATGATCGGGTTCGAGCGCATCGGATCCTCGAGTGCCGCGGGGGAGACGTTCTTTCCGCCCGCCGTGACGATGATCTCCTTCTTGCGACCGGTGATCGAGAGATAGCCCTCGTCGTCGAGTTCGCCGATGTCGCCCGTTCGGAACCAGCCGTCGTCGAAGGCCTCGGCCGTCGCCTTCTCGTTGTTCCAGTAACCGCCGAAGATGTCGATTCCCTTGCCCTCGATCTCGCCATCCTCCGCGATGCGGATGGACACGCCGGGCAGCGGGGGGCCGACCTTTCCGATCTTGAAGTTGGAGGGCACGTTCACTGTGAGCGGTGCCGTCGTCTCGGTGAGACCGTATCCCTCGAGGATCGTGATCCCCAGGCTGCGGTAGAAGTGGCCGAGGAAGAGTCCGAGCGGCGCGGAGCCGGAGACGGCGTACTCGACTCGACCGCCGAGTGCGGCGCGGATCTTGCTGAGGACGAGCCGGTCGTAGAGCGCGAAGCGCAGTTTGAGCCCGAGTGGCACGTGGCCGGCATCCAGTGCCTTCGAGTGATCGACGGCGGCCTCGACGGCCTTGTGGAAGATGGCACCCCGCCCGCTCTCCACCGCCTTCTGCTGCGAGGAGTTGAAGACCTTCTCGAAGACGCGCGGGACAGCGAGGAGGAAGGTCGGGCGGAACGAGACCATCGCGGTCGTCAGCTGCTTCGCGTCGGGCTGGTGCCCCACCTTCACGCCGCCGTGCACCGCGAGCACGGCGATGAACCGGGCGAAGACGTGAGCGATGGTGATGAACAAGAGCGTCGACGCACCCGGATGCACGACCTCGGGGATGGCGAACGCCGCGTTCCGCGACAGCTCGACGAAGTTGGAGTGGGTGAGGATGCACCCCTTCGGCCGACCGGTGGTGCCGGCGGTGTAGATCAGCGTCGCCATGTCCGAGCCCTTGGCGAGGCCGCGGCGCCGTTCGATCTCGGCGTCCTCGACCTCGGTTCCGCCCGCGACGAGCTTGTCGAGGGCGCCGGTCTCGAGCTGCCAGACGCTGCGGATGAGCGGCAGGTCGGCGTGCACCTCGTCGAAGCGCGAGTACTGCTCCGCCGTCTCGGTGATGATCGCGATCGCGCCCGAATCCTCCAGGTTCCAGAGGATCTGAGTGGGGGAGGAGGTCTCATAGACCGGCACCAGGATCGCGCCGGCGAACCAGACGGCGAAGTCGATGAGGGTCCACTCGTATCGCGTCTTGCAGATGATGCCGATTCGATCGCCGGGACGGATACCCGCCGCGACGAATCCCTTCGCGAGGGCCCGCACGTTCGCCAGAAACTCCGCTGCCGTGACGTCGGACCATCCACCGTCCGCCGTGGGCACCGCGAAGAGGGCCAGATCGGGGGTCGCCCGCACCCGATCGATGAGGAGCTCGGTCACGTTCGCGTCGGGATCCGCCTCGACCACGGCGGGCATGTCAAATTGCTGCACGGTAACTCCCTCGGCACCGGTTGAAGATTCCTGCTCCACTCTAAACCGCAGGAAGGGCATCCACCGCGCCTGTGGAGACTTCGGAGTCGTCGCCCGGAGCACGCGCTCACTAAACTCGACTCTCGTGCATGCGATCGGAATTGACATCGGCGGAACCAAGATCGCGGGGGCCCTGGTCACCGAAGAGGGCGAGATCCTGGCGGAGGAGCGCCGCCCCACGCCCGCCGGCGACGCCTCGGCGATCGTGGACACGGTGGTCGCAATGATCGAGCGACTGTCGGACGGCACCGAGGTGTCGGCGGCGGGCGTCGCCGCGGCCGGCTTCATCGATGCGGCGCAGTCGACCGTGTACTACGCGCCCAACATCAGTTGGCGGAATGAGCCCTTCCGCGCGAGGCTCCAGGAGAAGCTCGACCTCGACATCACGATCGACAACGACGCGAACGCGGCGGGCTGGGCGGAGTTCCGCTTCGGCGCCGGGCGGCTCTACAGCGACATGACGATGCTCACCATCGGCACGGGCGTGGGCGGCGCGATCGTCACGGAGGACCGGCTGTTTCGCGGCGGCTTCGGCGCGGGAGCAGAGATCGGTCACCTGCGGGTCGTGCCCGACGGTCTGCCCTGCGGCTGTGGTGCACGCGGCTGCATCGAGCAGTACGGCTCCGGTCGCGCGCTGCTCAGAATGGCGAACGCCATCGCCGACGTCGGCGGCATCGGTCTCGCCCTGGCCGATGCCCGGCAGAAGGACGGCGGAACACTGACCGGCGACCGCGTCGGCGAACTCATCGCGGGTGGCGACCCGGGCGCCCTGCAGGCTCTGCGAGAGCTCGGAGGGTGGCTCGGCGCCGCGTGCGCGAGCCTCGCGGCGGTGCTCGACCCTCAGGTCTTCGTGTTCGGCGGGGGAGTGGCCATCGCCGGTGACCTTCTGCTCGACCCCGTCCGCGAGTCGTTTCTCGCCCACCTGCCGGCGCGCGGCTACCACCCCGAGCCCAAGTTTGCGACCGCGGAGCTCGTCAACAACGCCGGTGTCGTCGGCGCGGCCGACCTCGCGCGGCTCCACGCCGAGCGACGCTGAGCGCCCGGACGCGCGGAGTCGCGCCCGCATGGCCGACGCGGGGCCGGCGTCGGTGCAAGTAGAGTAGAGCGGCCGACGGGAGGTGCGATGTACTGGTTCTTCAAGAATCTGATCATGGGCCCCCTGCTCATGACCGTCTGCCGCCCGTGGATCGTGGGCCGCGAGAACATCCCCGCGAAGGGTGCCGTTCTCTTCGCCGGCAACCACCTCTCCTTCATCGACTCGGTGTTCCTTCCTCTTGTGTTGGATCGCCGGGTCTCGTTCCTCGCCAAGAGCGACTACTTCCGCGGTACCGGGCTGAAGGGGTGGATCGTTCGCCAGTTCTTCATCGGTACGGGGATGATCCCGATCGATCGCTCCGGCGGCAAGGCGTCCGAGGATTCGCTCAACACCGGTCTCGCCGTGCTCGCTCAGGGCCAGCAGCTCGGAATTTATCCGGAGGGCACGCGCAGCCCCGACGGCCGCATGTATCGCGGGCGCACGGGCATCGCGCGGATGGTGCTCGAATCGGGCGCCGTCGTCGTGCCGGTCGCCATGATCGACACCGACAAGGTCATGCCGACGGGCACCCGGATCCCCAGACCTCGCCGCATCGGCATCGTCTTCGGCGAACCGCTTGATTTCTCCCGATTCCACGGGCTCGAGGGCGATCGCTTCGTGCTGCGCTCCATCACCGACGAGATCATGTACGAGCTCAACCGCATCAGCGGCCAGGAGTACGTCGACGTGTATGCCTCCTCGGTCAAGGACAAGCTGGCCGCGCGCGCTCGCTGATCGGTCGCTCGCGATAGGCTCGCTCCTTGGGCCCGCTGCGCATCGCGGGGCGTGAGCCCGATCATCCGTTCGTTCAACTGCAAGGAAACCCCGTGGAAGACCTGTCCGAAACCGTCGTGGCTGCTGATCCCTCCGTGATCGCCGGTCTCGACTATTGGCGGACCCTTCCCGTGGCGCAGCAGCCCGCCTGGCCCGACCCCGACGCGGTCGCCGCCGCGAGCGCCGAGATCGCGACGCTGCCGCCGCTCGTGTTCGCCGGCGAGGTCGACATCCTCCGTGACCGGCTGGCGAAGGCGGCGCGCGGCGAGGCATTCCTGCTGCAGGGCGGCGACTGCGCCGAGACCTTCGCGGGGGCGACCGCCGAGGCGATCCGCAACCGCGTGAAGACGATCCTGCAGATGGCCGTCGTGCTCACCTACGGCGCCTCGATGCCGATCGTCAAGATGGGTCGCATGGCGGGCCAGTTCGCCAAGCCGCGATCGAGCGATACCGAGACCCGCGGGGGAGTGACCCTCCCGGCCTACCGTGGCGACATCGTGAACGGCTACGACTTCACGCCCGAGTCGCGTCAGGCCGACGCTCGACGCCTCGTGCAGGGTTACCACACCGCCGCGTCGACCCTCAACCTCATCCGCGCGTTCACGCAGGGTGGTTTCGCCGATCTGCGCCAGGTGCACAGCTGGAATCGCGGCTTCGCGCAGAACCCGGCCAATCACCGGTACGAGAAGCTGGCGGGGGAGATCGACAAGGCGATCCGCTTCATGGAGGCGGCCGGCGCCGACTTCGACGAGCTCAAGCGCGTGGAGTTCTACGCCAGCCACGAGGGCCTGCTCATGGACTACGAGCGCCCGATGACCAGGATCGATTCGCGCAACGGCACTCCCGTGAACACCTCGGCGCACTTCCTCTGGATCGGGGAACGCACTCGTGACATCGATGGAGCGCACGTCGACTACTTCAGCCGGATCCGCAACCCGATCGGCGTCAAGCTGGGCCCGTCGACCACGGTCGACGACATGGAGCGACTGATCGACAAGCTCGACCCGAACCGCGAGCCCGGGCGCCTGACCTTCGTCTCGCGGATGGGGGCCGGCAAGATCCGGGATGCCCTGCCGCCGCTGCTCGAGGGCATCACGGGCATGGACGCGAACCCGCTGTGGATCTCCGACCCCATGCACGGCAACGGGCTCACGACCCCGACCGGGTACAAGACGCGTCGTTTCGATGACATCGTCGACGAGGTCAAGGGTTTCTTCGAGGCGCACCGTGCGGCGGGAACTCACCCGGGCGGCATCCACATCGAGCTGACCGGCGACGACGTCACCGAGTGCCTCGGCGGCTCGGAGCAGATCGATGAGGCAGATCTCGCGACGCGCTACGAGTCGCTCTGCGACCCGCGTCTCAACCACATGCAGTCGCTGGAACTCGCGTTCCTCGTGGCCGAGGAATTGGCCGCCGCGGTCTAGCCACCGCGAGCGCGACACGGGCGGCCGGGCGGATGCTCGGTCGCCCGTTCTGCGGTGCGCTACAGGCTGAAGGTGATGGTGATGGTGGAGCCCTTCGGCTGCGTTGTTCCACCGCCGGGTGACAGCGAGGCGACTTTCGCGAAGTTGCCGTTTCCTGTATCAGCGAGCGGGTTGTAGTTCAACTGGAATCCTGCCGTGATCAGCAAAGGCTTGGCATCCGCCCATAGCATTCCGACGACATTGGGCACCTTGACGAGCGGCGGCCCCTTCGATGTGATGAGCTTCACGTCGGTGTCGCCCACGCGGAAGACGCGGGGCGTGCCGTTGCTCTTCTCCTGATCGACGCCGACCACGAGGCCCTTGTCGACCGTCTCGCTGTAGGCGCTGCTGTCGACCTGGGCGGTGAGTCCGACCGCCTGCAGCTTGTCGATGGCGGCCTGCGGGTCGAGGCCCCTCACGTCGGGGAGCTTCCCCGCCGAGACGACGAGTTGGATCCCGCGTTGCTCGGGGTAGGTCTGGGGGCTGCGATCCTTGAGGTTCTTGCCGGAGGGGTCGAGGGCGGCGAGCACCTGGCCCGCGGGTGCTTTGGCATCGAACTGCCGGATGGATCGATCGATCGCGGTGAATCCCGACGACACGATGAGCGCCTTGGCCGCCTGCTCCTGCAGACCCGCGAGTGTCGGCAGGGGGAGCAGCGCCGGCCCGTCGGAGATCACGAGCGCCACCGTCTCGCCCTTGTGCACGGCCGACCCCGCCCCGGGTGCCGTGTCCTTGACGGCGCCCTTCGCCACGCTCGGGTCGGTGGCGTGCTGCCTCGTGTCGCTCACGACGAGCCCCGCGGACTCGAGAGCGGTCACCGCCGCCGTCACGGTCTTTCCGCTCACGCCGGGAACCGACACGAGCGAACCGGGACCCTGCCCGAAGTACCAGCCGGTCCCGCCGGCGAGGGCGGCGAGCAGGATGACCAGCCCGAACAACCACCAGCCCCTCCGGTGCCGCCGCTGAGCCTTCGACGCCAGCAGCGTCTCGTTGTCGACGGCGACCGGTCCCGTGCGATGCCGTGGTGCGCTCGTGAGCACCTGGGTCTCTTGCGTGCCCCCGCGCGACGCCGGACCCGCGGTCGGCATGACCATCGTGCGGTGCATCGCCGTCGTGCTGGAGGGGATTCCGCCGATGCCGAGGAGTTCGGACTGGGTGGCGAGTACCTGATCGAGCATGACGCGGGCGTCGCGAGGCCGTTCATCCGGCTCTCGCGCTGTCGCCCACAGCACCAGTTCGTCGAGTTCCCGCGGCACACGCCCGTTGCGCGAGCTCGGTGTCGGAACCGAGTCGTTGGCGTGCTGGTACGCGATCTGCATGGGCTGCTCGCCCTTGAACGGCTGCTCTCCGGTGAGCATCTCGTAGGTCATGATGCCCACCGCGTAGATGTCGCTCCGTGTATCGGCGATGCCGCGGGTCACGAGCTCGGGCGACAGGTAGGCGATCGTGCCCAGGAGCGCGGCCCCGGTGGCGGTGTTCGCGCTCGCGGCACGAGCGAGGCCGAAGTCGCCGATCTTGATGCGGCCGTCATCCGCCAGCAGCACGTTCTCCGGCTTGAGGTCGCGGTGAACGATGCCCGCCTTGTGGGCCGCCGATAGCCCGGAGAGCACGGCTTCGAGCACGTCGAGCGTCTGCTCCGTGGTGAGTCGGCCGTGCTCCTGGAGAAGGTCGCGGAGCGTGATGCCCGGCAGGTACTCCATGACCAGGTAGGCCATGTCGCTGTCCTGACCCTGATCGAAGACATTGACGACATTGGGGTGGGCGAGGCGGGCTGCGGAGCGCGCCTCCTGGATGAACCGCTCCTTGAATTTGCTATCGTCGGCGAGGTGCCCGTGCATGATCTTGATCGCGACCCGGCGCTCGAGCCGAAGGTCGGTCGCCAGGTAGACCGTGGCCATCCCGCCGCGCGCGATTCGCGAGCGCACCTGGTATCGACCGTCGATGAGACGCCCGATCAGGGGATCCGAGGGGTTGGCATTCACCCTTCCGATTCTAGGTTCGCGACCGCCGAGGGCCCTTCGGAACACGGCCTCGGCGGCGAAACGTTCAGTTAACGACGCTGCCCTCCGGGCGCGGGTTCAGCCTCTACTTCAGGCCGTTGAACCAGGCGCGCGCGGAGGTCTCCCACTTCGCGTACGCGTTCGGGAACGCCGAGATCTGCACGGACTGCGCGGCCTGCGTCACCGTGAGCTTCTGCCAGTTCGGCACATCGAGCAGACCGCGGGTGACGCCGCGGTTGGGGTTCGAGGGGCCGCCGAAGAACAGGCGAGACGCGTAGCTCGGGTCGAGGAGCTGGGCCTTCGCCCCCCAGCCGGTGCTCGGCCGCTGCTGGAAGAGCCCCACCGAGTCGCGGTCGCCGTAGTCGATGTTCTGCAGCCCCGACTCCTGCGCCGCCGCCGCCAGCGCGATGATGATGCCGTAGTCGGGGACGCCCAGCTGACGGCCGACCGCGACGATGATCTGCGCGTTCGCCCGCATGGTGGGGCTCAACGGCGTGATCGTGGTGCCGACCGACGCGGTCGTGATGATGCCCGGGATGACCAGCGTACGTCCCGCGTAGATGATGCTGCTCGGGCCCAGGTTGTTGGCGGCCAGGATCGCGGGCACGCTCACACCGAACTGCGTCGCGATCGAGGTGATGGTGTCGCCGGTGCGGATGACGTAGGTCGCGGCGGACCCGCTGCCGGTCGGCGCGGGAACCACGACGGGCGCCACAACGGGCGCGGTCACCGGGGTCGGGGTGCCGACGGAGGCGGTGCTGGTCTTCGGGATGACGAGGGTTCGCCCCGCGTAGATCGTGCTGCGGACGGTGAGGTGATTCGCGCTGAGCAGCGAGGAGAGGCTGACCGCGAACCGCTTGGAGATCGCGTAGAGCGTGTCGCCGGCACGGATCGTGTATCGACCGCCGACCGTCTGAGCGGTGGGGGAGGCGGCGGGGGGCTTGGGCGCCCTGCTCGTCGCGGACTTCGTGAGCTTGAGCACCTGACCGGGAAAGATGATGCTCTTCCAGCTGAGGCCGTTGAGCGCGAGGACGGAGGCCGTCGACAGCCCGTGGTGAGTCGCGATGGAGCTGACCGTGTCACCACCGCGGACGACGTAGGTCGAGGGCACCGAGGCCGTGTCGATGCGCGCGGCGGACTGACCCGCGGATTCGTCGGGCGTCGACGCCGCGGTGGCATTCGCCGCCGCCATCGCCGACGCGACCGATCGCTGCACGTCGACCGTGTCGGCGCGCGGGGTGGTGGGACGCTTCTGGGCCACCGGTTCCACGGCGCCGGTGAGGTTGAGGGTCGCGAGCGCGAGCGAGCCGACGAGCACCACCGGAACGGTCTGCAGGAGGGACCGGGACAGTCGGCCGAGGTCGCTCGTGGCGGCGGGGTCGGAGAGGGCGTGAAGCTCGGCCCGACGGCGCGTCGGGGTCAGGCCGGCGAAGGGCGAGGGCGGCGCGACGGGATTCGTCGTCATGGAATCGGACTCAGCGTTGATCGTCATGAGTTCTCCGTCGCCGTTCCCCGTCGCATGTCTCGCCCCTAGAAATCATGGCCTTCACCCCCGTGCTGCCTCGTCAAAACTGACACAGATATAGGTCTGTGTCAATCAAAGGTGCTGGTGTGACACGGGTTAACAAGATGGAAACAAACGCGCAAATACCGGCGAAGCGCCGTGGTGCATGGAACAATCGAAGCGTGTCCGAGCTCCCCGACGTCAAATGGTTGACGATTCCAGACCTCACCGAGCTCCTCGGCCTCAAGGTCAGCCAGGTCAGGCGCCTCATCGAAGACCGCGCGCTCCTCGCCTCGCGAGTCGACGGGGTCTGGCGTGTGCCCGCGGACTTCATCGTCGACGGCGAGCCGATGAGCGAGTTGAAGGGCACGCTCGTCGTGCTCGGCGACAGCGGCTTCAGCGACGAGGAGGCCATGACCTGGTTGCTCACCCCCGAGGACAGCCTCGGCGTGAGCCCGATCGACGCCCTCCGGGCGGGTCGCAAGGCCGAGGTTCGTCGGGTGGCGCAGGCGCTCGGATTCTGAGCCGGAGCCGTCAGAAGACGCGCTGCGTCACCGTGTCGGTGAGCTGTCCCAGCTGTTCGCGGGCGGCGCGCGAGAGCGGGGCGTCTGCTAGGGCCTCGCGTGCCCGTAGCACGTTGTGATCGATCAACCGCTCGACCTTCTCCACCGCGCCGGATTCGCGGAGCGTCGTCTGCAGCATCCGAACCTGCGAGTCGCTGAGATCCGGGTCGCCCAGGAGCTCATCGAGCACGCGAACGGCGTTCGCCGGCAGCCCGGTGCGGGCGAGGGCGATGATGACGGTGCGCTTGCCCTCGCGCAGGTCGTCGCCCGCCGGCTTGCCCGTGACCTCCGGGTCTCCGAAGACGCCGAGGAGGTCATCCCGCAGCTGATAGGCGACGCCGAGGGGCAGGCCGAACGCGCGCAGGGCGGCGAGCTGTGCCTCGCTCGCGCCGCCGAGCGAGGCACCGATCGCCAGAGGAGCCTCCACGCTGTACTTGGCGGACTTGAAGACGATCACCCGGTGGGCGCGCGACATGAGTTCGGACTCGGGGTGCGTGAGCCACGACTGCTCCTCGAGGATGTCGAGGTACTGACCCACCGTCACCTCGGTGCGCATGCGATTGAACTCCTGGCGCGCCGCGATTCCGGATGCCCGGCTCGCCAGGCCCGCGACGCCCTCATCGAGCAGCTCGTCGCTCCACCCCAGGAGCAGGTCGCCGAGGAGCAGCGCCGCCGAGCGGCCGAAGTCGGCGGGGGATCCCGCCCATCCGCCCGCGCGGTGCACCGACTCGAAGTGCCGGTGTGCCGCAGGTGAGCCCCGGCGCGTATCGGAGTTGTCCATGATGTCGTCGTGCACCAGCGCCGCGGCGTGGAAGATCTCGAGGGCGGAGGCGGTCGCGACCACGGCATCCAGATCGACGGGTCCCTCGTCGTCGAGCAGGGGTTCGGCAGGGCCGCGGCCCGCGCCGACCGCCTGCCAGCCCCAGTAGCAGAACAGCGCTCGGAATCGCTTGCCCCCGCGCAGCAGCGAGCTCGAGTAGTCGAGGAGCTCGCCCACTTCGGGCGCGACTCGCGCCAGCAGGGGAGCGCGCTCGCTCAGGAATTCGTCGATTCGCAGCTGCACTAAGTCAACTAACCGGGTACTCACAGCCACACTCCTAGCCTAGCCACGCGCGCGGGGATACTATTGAGCTCTATTTACCAGCGCAATCTGGGGACCCGAGGGGATCAGGATGCCACTTTCCGAGCAGGAGCAACGGCTCCTGGAAGAGATGGAGCGCAGTCTCTATCACAACGACGCCGACTTCGTGGCGTCTGTTTCTGCGCGTCGGGGCAAGCCCAGCTACTCCGCCGTCGTACTCGGAATCCTCCTCGCGGTCGCCGGTGTCGCCGTACTCATCACGGGCGTCGCGGTGCGGCTGCCGATCGTCGGAGTTCTCGGTTTCGTCATGATGTTCGCGGGCGTCTTCATCGCCGTGACGCCGCCGCGTCGTGGTGGTCGCGTCTCGAGTGCCCCCAGCTCTACCGCCCGGCCGTCGTTCATGCAGACGCTGGGCCAGCGCTGGGAGAAGCGCCAGCACGATCACGAGGAGTAGCCCTCACCGCTCGCGCGCGGCGCCCCGAGGCACGCGCGCGTCCTCCCGAGTCGCCGGATGACCGGCTCCCGCCCACCAGACTGACCCAGCCCGACGCGTTCGTCGGGCTTCTCACCTCCAGCCGACCCTCACGGGTCGGCTTTTTTTGTGCCATCCGGACCCCTCTCGGGCTCCGGATGGCACTTTTCCCTCCACTGTCCTCCACGCCATCGATCCGCGTCATTTCGGGGAACTTTCTCGTAACCCACCCGGATTGGGGCGATATTTTCTACTTTTGTGGAGGCAAGTGGAGTAAAGTGGAGGTCACGACGAATTTCTGGCCGGATCGCCGAGGGGGTGGGATGCATGTTCCTCGGCACCTACGCGCCCAAGCTCGACGAGAAGGGCCGGCTCATCCTCCCGGCGAAGTTCTGGGACGAGCTGGCGTCGGGCGTGGTCATCACCCGCGGCCAGGAGCACTGCCTGTACGTGTTCAGCACGCGCGAGTTCGAGAGCGTCCACGAGAAGATCCGTCAGGCGCCCGTCACGAGCAAGCAGGCCCGTGACTTCCTGCGGCTCTTCCTCTCGGGCGCCAACCAAGAGCTCCCCGACAAACAGCGTCGGGTCACGATTCCGGCCGGGCTTCGCGAGTACGCGGGGCTCGACCGAGACCTCACGGTGATCGGCGCCGGCAGCCGCGCCGAGATCTGGGACACCGCCGCGTGGAACGCCTACTACGAGGCCACCGAGTCCGAATTCGCCAACACGACGGAGGAGGTGATCCCGGGACTCTTCTGACCCCAGACGCTGACTCCCAGCTGTTCGTTGCCTGGCGCACTTCCCCGGTGCCAGGACGGGACCTGACACACTTCCCCGGTGGCAGGTCGGAACGGATGGGGATCAGCACCTGCGGACATCCCGTACAGCTATGGCCACCCGCGACCTCCACACCCCCGTCATGCTCGAGCGCACGATCGAGCTGCTCTCGCCGGCACTCCAGGCCGAGGGCGCGGTGCTCGTCGATGCCACCCTCGGCATGGGCGGCCACGCCGAAGCGTTCCTCGCCCGCTTCCCCGGACTCGTCCTCGTCGGCCTCGACCGCGACACCGAGGCGCTGCGACTCGCGGGGGAGCGGCTTGCACCGTTCGGTGACCGGGTGCACCTCGTCCACGCGGTCTACGACACGATGCGGAACGCGCTCGACTCCCTCGGCATCACCGGGGTGCAGGGCATCCTCTTCGACCTCGGAGTCTCTTCGCTCCAGCTCGACCGGGTCGACCGCGGATTCTCCTATTCGAAGGATGCGCCGCTCGACATGCGCATGGACGCCACCTCCCCGCTCACGGCCGAGATCGTGCTCGCCACCTACAGCGAGTCCGAGTTGCGACGCATCTTCTACGAGTACGGCGAGGAGAAGCTGGCGCCCCGGTACGCGAGCAAGATCGTGCAGGCGCGCGAGCTGGCCCCGCTGACTCGTTCGGCGCAACTGGTCGACATCATCGTCGCCGCCACGCCGGCGGCCGTTCAGCGTGCGGGCCACCCGGCGAAGCGGGTCTTCCAGGCCCTGCGGATCGAGGTCAACTCCGAGCTGTCCGTGCTCGCGCGGGCCATCCCCGCCGCGGTGGACGCCCTCGACCTCGGCGGTCGCATGGTCGTGCTCGCCTACCAGTCGCTCGAGGACCGGATCGTCAAGCGGGTGCTGCAGTCGCGGTCGTCGTCGACGGCCCCCGCCGGACTCCCCGTCGAACTTCCCGAGCACCGCCCCGAGCTGCGCCTTCTGGTGCGCGGAGCGGAGCTCGCGAGCGAGGACGAGAAATCGAACAACCCCCGGTCAGCGCCGGTTCGCCTGCGCGCCGTCGAGAAAGTGAAGGTCGCGGCATGAGCAGTGCACTCGCGTATTCCCTGCCCGCCCCCTCGATCGAGAACGGCGGCGCCGACTTCTCGCCGTCGCGCGTGCGGATCGTCACCACTCGCGCGCAGCGCAAGGCGCGACCCCGCATCTTCTACGCGCTCGTCACGACGGCCGGCCTGTTCACCATCTTCATCGCGCAGTTGCTGCTCAGCATCTCGCTCTCGGGCGGCGCCTACCAGATCAACTCGCTGCTCGGCGCGCGGGTGACGGCCGATCGGGTCCAGTCCGCGCTCAATGAGAAGCTGCAGGTGATCGCGTCGACGCAGAACCTCGCCGCCAACGCCCGCAAGATCGGGATGGTCGGCAGCAGCGACCCCGGATTCCTCAACCTCCGCACCGGCACCGTGTCGGGCTCGAAGCTCCCGGCCGCCGTCATCGGTGGGAGCGGCGCGAGCGCGGCCTCCGTGACCGCGGATGTTCCCAACAAGCTGCTCACACCCGCCGACTCCATCGATGAGAGCTTCGTCGGCGACGCGTCGACGGTCGCTCCGGCCGGCGTCACGGCGGCGCCCGCTGTGAAGTCGGGCACAGCTTCGTCGACGACCGGCGCGGCAGCCGCGACGGCCCCGACCGCGAAGGTAACGTCTGGCACCACGAACCCCGACGCGCTGCCGTCACCGGTCACGCATTGAGTTAGCAGGTCATGAAGAAGTCACGAAGCGCGCGAGCCCGTCTCGCGGTAACCATCGTCGTGATCGTGGCGATCGTCGTGATCTTCTCGGGGCGCCTGTTCGATCTGCAGGTCATCCAGGGTCCCACCCTCGCTGCGAAGGCGCAGAAGGACCGCTCGACCCAGGTGACCACTTACGGCACTCGCGGGGCCATCGAGGATACGAACGGCAACGTGCTCGCCGACAGCGTCGACCGCTTCGACATCACGGTCGCGCCGATCAACGTGAAGCTCGACGGCGACGACAGCTACGTCAAAGGTGTCAAGGTGCACACGAGCTTCGAGTCGGAGCTGCAGAGCATCGCCGCCATCACCGGGCAGACCACCGACGAGTTGCGCGCCGCCATCACCGCCGATCCGAAGGCGAACTTCGCGTACCTCACCAAAGCGGTCACCCTCGATGTCTTCACCCGGGTGCAGGCGCTGCACATCCCCTGGATCTACTACGAGCCGCACCCGGCGCGCACCTATCCCAATGGCGCGATCGCGGGCAACCTGGTCGGCTTCGTGGGCACGGATGGACCGCAGGCCGGCATCGAACTCAAAGAGAACTCCTGTCTCGCGCCGACCAACGGAACCTCGACCTACGAGAAGGGCGAGGACGGGGTGCGGATCCCCGGCAGCACCGTCACTCAGAAGAACCCGAAGGACGGCGGCACGATCAAGCTGACGATCGACCGCGATATGCAGTGGTTCGCGCAGCAGACCATCGCCCAGCGGGCGCAGCAGATCGGCGCCAAGTGGGCCACCGCGGTGGTGGTGCGGGTCGCCGACAACCACCTCATGGCGGTCGCCGACTACCCCACCGTCGACCCCAACAACGTGAGCGCGGCGAATCCGGCGGCGACCGGCTCCCGGGCCTTCGCCATCCCCTACGAACCGGGGTCGACCTTCAAGGCGATGAGCGCCGCCTCGATGATCGATGCGGGGGTGATCACCCCCACCACCAAGATCACGCTGCCGTCGCTCTACCGCTTCCCGGACGGTGCCTACATCAAGGACTCCTTCCCCCACGGCGTGCTGAAGTACACGACGGCGGGAGTGCTGGAGAACTCGTCCAACATCGGCATCTCGATCCTGTCGGAGAAGCTCGATGCTCAGTCGCGACGCGACTACATGCTGAAGTTCGGCGTGGGGCAGAAGACCGCGGTGGGCTTCGGTGGGGAATCGAGCGGCCACCTCGGCGCGGTGAGCAGCTGGGACGAGATCACCAACCGCGCGGTCGAATTCGGCCAGGGCGTCAGTGCCACCTCGGTGCAGGTCGCCCAGATCTTCTCGACGCTCGCCAACCACGGCGTGCACCTTCCGCTCACGCTCGTCGAGGGCTGCTATCACGCCGACGGCACCGTCACCGACAAGCCGTCGACGAAGGCGACCCGGGTCATCAGCGCTCAGGCGGCGGACGAGACCGTGCAGATGCTCGAGACGGTCGTGTCGAGCGGTCCCAACTCACCGGTGCTCAAGATTCCGGGGTACCGGATCGCGGCGAAGACGGGAACCGCGCAGGTGGCGGGCCCGAACGGGTACACGGATGACCGTGTGATCTCGGTCGCGGGAATCGCCCCTGCCGAGAATCCCAAGTACGTGGTTCTCGTGACCTTCGGTGAGCCAAGTACTGTAAAGGTGTCGGCCGCCGCGGCGCCGGCATTCCGCAAGTTGATGATCCAGGTGCTCAAAAAGTACCGGATCCCCCCGTCGACAGTTCCGGCGCCGTTCATCCAGACGACGTGGTAGTCGGGAACACCTGAAAGAAAGAGGTTCGCGTGACCGCTCGGATCCCCCCGGTCCTTCGACCGGAGCATCCCTCGGCCAGATCCCTTGCCGGACTCGTCGCCGAGTTCGGACTCGACACCGTCGGTTCGCTCGACGGCGTCGAAGTCACCGGAGTCACCCTCAGCACCGCGGACCTCCACCCCGGCGACCTCTACGTCGGCCTGCAGGGCGCGAAGTCGCACGGCGCGAGCTACGCCGCGCAGGCCAGAGACGGCGGAGCCGTCGCTCTCCTCACCGACCCCGCCGGTCTCGAGATCGCGGGCGACGTCGGCCTGCCGATCGTGCTCGTGGGCTCGCCGCGAGAGGCGCTCGGCGAGATTTCCGCGTGGGTGTACCGCACGCGCGAGCATCCGCCTCTCCTTTTCGGTACGACGGGCACCAACGGCAAGACGTCGACCTCGTATCTGCTCGAGGCCATCCTCCGGCAGCTGGGCCTCGTGACCGGCCTCAGCTCGACCGCCGAGCGCCACATCGGCGACCTCACCGTCGTCTCCCGCCTCACCACGCCGGAGGCGAGCGAGATGCACGCGCTCCTGGCCCGCATGCGCGAGAGCAATGTGCGCGCCGTGGCGATCGAGGTCAGCGCTCAGGCCCTGAGCCACAACCGGGTGGACGGCATCATGTTCGATGTCGTCGCCTTCACCAACCTCAGCCACGACCACCTCGACGACTACGCCGACATGGAGGAGTACTTCCAGGCGAAGCTGCCGCTCTTCGATCCCGACCGTGCCCGTCGCGGTGTCGTCTCTCTCGACACCGCCTGGGGCGAACGGGTCGTCGATCAGTCCCGGATCCCCGTCACGACGATCTCCGCGACCGCCGGCGTCGAGGCCGAGTGGATGGTCGAGATCATCGACGAGAAGGCCGCGTACACCGAGTTCATCCTGCACGGCCCGGAGGGACGCTCGCTCACCACTCGCGTGCCGCTCATCGGCTGGCACATGGCGGCCAATGCCGCTCTCGCGATCGTCATGCTCGTCGAAGCGGGATTCGAGCTCGAGGCGATCGGGCACGCCCTCGACGAGCAGGGCGGGATCGTCGCCTACCTTCCGGGCCGCACCGAGAGGGTCTCGGGGGAGCACGGGCCCTCGCTCTACGTCGACTTCGGCCACAGCCCCGACGCCTTCCTCAACACCCTGGCCGCCGTGCGCAAGTTCACGACGGGCAAGACGATCATGGTCTTCGGGGCCGACGGCGATCGCGACGCCACCAAGCGCCACGAGATGGCCCGCGTCGCCGCCGAGGGGTCGGACATCCTCGTGATCACCGATCACCACCCGCGGTTCGAGAACGCGGCGTCGATTCGCGCGACGCTTCTCGAGGGTGCGAAGCTCGCGGAGCACCAACCCGACACCTACGAGGTGTCGCCGCCCGAGCAGGCGATCCGGTTCGCCGTCTCGCTCGCGGGGGAGGGGGACTCGATCCTCTGGGCGGGCCCGGGGCACCAGGACTATCGCGACATCGAGGGTGTACGCACCCCGTACTCGGCCCGTGACGAGGCTCGCGCCGCGCTCCGCGAAGCGGGCTGGGAGTGATCCCGCTCACGCTCGCCGAGATCGCCGCCATCACCGGCGGTCGACTCCGGTCAGCGCGCTACCCCGACACCGCGATCGTCCACGGCTCGGTGCACACCGACTCCCGGCTCGTCGAGGACGGCTCGATCTTCTTCGCGCTCCCGGGCGCGGAGACCGACGGCGCGCTCTACGCGCAGGCCGCCGAGGCAGCGGGTGCCGTGCTCGTCATCGCGGAGCGGCCCGTCGACGTGGGCTGCGCCGAGATCGTGGTCGAGGATGGCGTGGCTGCGCTGGGCGCGCTGGCGGCGGCCGTGGTGACGCGCGTGCGGGCATCCGGACACCTCTCGGTCGTCGGCATCACCGGCTCCAACGGCAAGACGACGACCAAGAACCTGCTCCGCGCGATTCTCTCGGCGGAGGGCCCGACCGTCGCGCCCCAGGGCTCGTTCAACAACCACGTCGGTGCGCCGGTCTCGATGCTCGGCATCACCCAGGACACGCGCTTCCTCATCGTCGAGATGGGCGCGAGCGGGGCGGGGGAGATCCAGCGCCTGGTGCGGATCGCGAAGCCCGACATCTCGGTCGTGCTGAAGGTCGGCCTCGCGCACGTCGGCGAGTTCGGGGGAATCGACGCGGTGCAGCGCGCCAAGAGCGAGATCGTCGCGGAACTCCCGGAGACGGGCGTCGCCGTGCTCAACGTCGATGACCCGCGCGTCGCTGCCATGCAGGAGGTGACGGCCGCGAGAGTGCGCTGGTTCGGCCTGGACTCCTCGGCCGAGCTCTCGGCAGAAGACATCGTGGCCACGGCGAGCGGCACCGCGTTCACCCTGATCGCGGGCGAGCAGCGACGTCCCGTGCGCCTGCGCATCCTCGGGGAACACCACGTCATGAACGCCCTCGCCGCCCTCAGCGTCGCCGACGAGCTGGGGGTCGATCTCGATCGGGCGATCAGCGCCATCGAGGCCGTGCCGCGCGCGGAGCGCTGGCGGATGGAGCTGTTGCACCCGGGCGACGGAGTCATCGTGATCAACGACGCCTACAACGCGAGTCCCGACTCCATGGCCGCCGCCCTCAAGACCCTCGCCCAGTTGCAGGGCCCGGGCACGCGGTCGGTCGCCGTTCTCGGTGAGATGGCCGAGTTGGGGGAGTACTCGCGGGAGGAGCACGACCGCATCGGACGGCTCGCCGTGCGTCTCGGGGTGCAGAAACTCATCGTGGTCGGCGACGGCGCGCGGCACATCCACATGGCGGCGAGCCTCGAGGGCTCGTGGGACGGGGAGTCGGTGCTCGTCGCGACCCCCGATGAGGCATACGATTTGCTTCGTGAAGAGCTGCGCGAGGGGGACATCGTCCTCGTGAAGTCGTCCAAATCCGCCGAACTCCGATTCCTGGGCGACCGGCTCGGCGGGGTCACCGCGTGATCGCGCTCCTGGTCGCGGGGGGATTCGGACTCTTCTACACGCTGTTCATGACGCCGGTGTTCATCCGCCTGTTCAAGCGGCTGAGCTGGGGCCAGTTCATCCGCGACGACGGTCCGCAGAGCCACCACTCCAAGCGGGGCACCCCGACCATGGGCGGGATCGTCTTCATCTCGGGATCGGTGCTCGCCTACGTGGCAGGCCACCTGATCGCCGAGGAGCCGCCCCGGCTCGTGGGCGTGCTCGTGCTGTGTCTCATGCTGGGTCTTGGCCTCGTGGGATTCATCGACGACTACCTGAAGACCCGCAACCAGCGCAGCCTCGGGCTCGGCGGCTGGGCGAAAGTCGCCGGACAGGTGATCGTCGCCTCGGTGTTCGCCGTCATCGCGCTCAACTTCCCGGATGAGAACGGGCTAACGCCGGCCTCCACCGCCATCTCGTGGGTGCGCGATGTGCCGTGGCTCAATTTCCTCACCTTCGGCATCGTCGCGGGCGGCATCCTGTTCGCGATCTGGTCGACGATCATCGTCGTGAGCGCCTCGAACGGCGTCAACGTCGCCGACGGTCTCGACGGGCTCGCGACCGGATCCACGATCTTCGCGGTGTCGTCGTACATCTTCATCGGCTTCTGGCAGTGGAACCAGTCCTGCTACAGCGCCAAACTCCTCACCGAGAATCTCGGCAAGTGCTATCACGTGCGCGATCCCCTCGACCTCGCCGTCGTCGCGGCGGCGATCGCGGGCAGCCTCATCGGCTTCCTGTGGTGGAACACCTCGCCCGCCCAGATCTTCATGGGCGACACCGGATCGCTCGGCCTCGGCGGTGCGCTCGCGGGTCTCGCGATCATGAGCCGCACCGAACTGCTGCTCGTGCTCATCGGCGGCCTCTTCCTCGTCGTGACCGGCTCGGTGATCGTGCAGCGGGCGTACTTCAAGATCACCCACGGCAAGCGGATCTTCTTGATGAGTCCGCTGCATCACCACTTCGAGTTGAAGGGCTGGGCCGAGATCACGGTCGTCGTGCGGTTCTGGCTCATCTCGGGCATGTTCGTCGCCGTGGGCGTCGGCCTGTTCTACTTCGAATGGGTGAGCCGCTAACGGTGGACCGTCTGCAGCACCTGACCAGCTGGTCGGCCGAGTGGACCGGGCTTCGCGTGGTGGTCGTGGGCACGGACGCGCGGGGGTTCTCAGCGGCCGACACGCTCGTCGAACTCGGCGCGACCGTTGTGGTGGTCGACGACGCCGCGAGCGTCGAGCAGCGCCGGCTCCTCGAGGTGATCGGTGCGGAGTATCGGGAGGGCGCGCTGGGCGACGCACCCGCGCTGCTGCACGACGGCGGGTGGGAGGTGCTCGTCACCTCGCCCCGGCTGGAGCCCGGGCATCCGCTGCACCGGTGGGCCGAGGAGGGAGGCGTCGCGGTGTGGAGCGACGTCGAGCTCGCGTGGCGCGTGCGCGACAAGGTGGACCCCGCCGCCGAGTGGCTCGCCGTGACCGGCAGCAGCGGCAAGTCGACCACCGCGCAACTCACCACCCACCTCCTCGAGGCGGCCTCGCGCCGGGTCGCGCTCGTCGGCGCCGAGGGCATTCCGATCCTCGACGCGGTGCGGTACCCGGCCGGATTCGACGTGCTCGTGGTCGAGCTCAGCAGTCGTGAGCTGCACTGGCTCGGGCGCACCCCCGAGGGCACCCTGTCGCCGTGGTCGAGCGTCTGCCTCGGAGTCGCCGACCACCTCGACGGCTGGCACGAGACGATGGATGACCTCCGCACCTCCCTCGGCCGCGTCTACGCCAACACCCGCACGGTCGCGATCTACAACACGGCCGACGACGCCACCCTCGCGATGGTGGAGGACGCCGAGGTCATCGAGGGCTGCCGGGCGATCGGCTTCGGACTCGGCGCACCCGGACCCAGCGACTTCGGGGTCGTGGACGGAATTCTCTGCGATCGCGCCTTCCTCACCGAACGCGCGACGACGGCCCTCGAGTTGAGCACCCGCATGGAGCTCGCCTCCGTGGGGTTGGGGGCCGCGCACACGGTCGCGAACGTGCTCGCCGCCGCGGCCCTCGCGCGGTCGACGGGGGCCGAGCCGCGGGTGGTCCGCGAGGCGATCCTCAGCTTCCGCCTGCACGACCACAGTTCCGCCGTCGTGGCCGACGCGGAGGGTGTGCTCTGGATCGACGACTCGAGGGCGACGACCGTGCACTCCGCGGCCGCCGCGCTGCGCGCCTACCGCCGCGTCGTCTGGGTGCTCGGCGGCGTCGGCGTCGGTGTCGCCGACGCCGTGGGGACGGTGATCGAGTCGGAGCGCGGGCGACTGGCGGCGGTCATCCTGATCGGGGTCGCCCGCGACGCGCTGCGCGCCGCATTCGAACGACACGCCCCCGAGGTGCCCGTGTTCGAGGTCGACAGCCCTGACACTGAAGACGTGATGCCGACGGCCGTGGCGCTGTCTGCAGCGGTCGCCCGTCCGGGGGACGCGGTGCTGCTGGCACCGGCAGCGGCATCCATGGACCAGTTCATCGACTACGCCGACCGGGGGTCCCGGTTCGCGGAGGCGGTACGTCACCACCTGGGAGGGGGAGCGGATGACCACCACCCGACCCTCGGCACGTCGGACGGCCCGAACTCCGGCGACTGAGCCGCTGCGAACGCCGCAGGCACGCCCCGCCGCGCACCCCGCGTCGAACCCCGGCGCACAGCCCGCCGCACACCCGCGCCGTGCCGTCGTCGCGGTGCAGCGCGTGTTCGGCGCCGAGAACCCGAACTTCTACCTGCTTCTCGGCACGACGCTGTTCCTCGTGATCTTCGGCCTGGTCATGGTGCTCTCCTCGTCCTCCGTCGAGGTCGGCGCGCGCACGGGCGACTTCTTCGCGTCGTTCCAGCGCCAGGGCTTCTACGCCATCCTCGGCGTTCCCCTGATGCTGGTCGCCTCGCGCGTGCCCGCGGTCTTCTGGAAGCGGGCGGCGTGGGCGGCGCTCATCGGCACCTCGGTCCTGCAGCTCGCGGTGTTCATCCCGGGCGTCGGCATCAACTACCAGGGCAACCAGAACTGGATTCACATCGGCTCGTTCACCGCACAGCCCTCCGAGCTCGTGAAGCTGTCGCTCGCGCTCTGGCTCGGGTGGGTGCTCGCCGCGAAGCAGAACCTGCTCGGCGACTGGAAGCACGTGTTCATCCCGATCGGACCGGTCGCCGCGGTCGCCATCGGTCTCGTGCTGCTCGGCAAAGACCTGGGAACCGCGCTCATCCTGCTCTCGATCGTGCTCGGCTGCCTCTTCTACGGAGGGGTGCGCCTGCGCATCCTCGGGGCCGCGATCGGCATCGTGGGGTTCGTCGTGTTCCTGTTCACGCGGTTCAGCTCGAACCGCACGAACCGCATCGACGCCTGGCTGTCGGGCTGCACCTCGAAGTCGGATCAACTCGGCACCTGCTGGCAGACCATCCACGGCTGGTGGGGGATCGCCTCCGGCGGCATCTTCGGCTCCGGTCTCGGCGAGTCGAAGGTGAAATGGAGCTGGCTGCCCGAGGCCGACAACGACTTCATCTTCGCGATCATCGGCGACGAGCTGGGCCTGATCGGCGCGATCGTGGTGCTCGTGCTGTTCGTGGTGCTCGCCCTGTCGTTCATCCGCATCATCCGCGCCTCCGACGATCCCTTCGTGCGGGTCTCCACGAGCGGCATCATGATCTGGATCATCGGTCAGGCGTTCGTCAACATCGCGGTCGTTCTCGGACTGCTCCCGGTGCTCGGGGTTCCCTTACCGTTGATCTCTGCGGGAGGGTCATCCCTCATCGCCTCGCTCGTGGGCATCGGCATCGTGCTGTCGTACGCCCGCCACACCCCGGTGAAACTGTGACCACCTATCTTCTTGCCGGCGGGGGAACCGCCGGCCACGTGAACCCCCTGCTCGCGACCGCCGATGCGATCCGGCAGCGCGAGCCGGAGTCGACCGTGCTCGTGCTCGGCACCCGCGAGGGCCTGGAGTCGCGTCTCGTGCCCGCGCGCGGCTACCGACTGCTGACGATCGCGCGGCTGCCCTTCCCGCGGCGACCGGGGCGCGCGGCGCTGACGTTTCCGAACCGATTCCGTCAGGCCGTGGTGCAGACCGAGCGCTACCTGCTCGATCACCGGGTGGACGTCGTGGTCGGCTTCGGCGGCTACGCCTCCGCCCCCGCGTACCGCGCCGCTCGACGGCTCCGCGTGCCGTTCGTGATTCACGAGGCGAACGCGAAGCCCGGAATCGCGAACCGCTGGGGTGCCCGCAGCACCCCCTTCGTCGGCGTGGCCTTCCGGCAGACCCGACTGCCGCACGCCACCTGGGTGGGGATGCCGCTGCGCCGCGAGATCGAGGAGCTCGACCGGCACGCCGCGCGGGCCGAGGCCGCGAGGCTCTTCGGTCTCGACCCGGCGAAGCCGACGCTTCTCGTGACCGGGGGATCGACCGGTGCGCGGTCGATCAATGCGACCGTCTCCGAGGCGGTCGCGCACATCATCGGTGCGGGCTGGCAGGTGCTGCACATCGCCGGCGCGAAGAACGAGCTGGTCGATCCGGGGCTCGCCGACTATCACCTGCTGAACTACTGCGACCGCATGGAACTCGCCATCGCGGTGGCCGACCTCGCCGTCGCGCGCTCGGGCTCGGGCACGGTGAGCGAGCTCGCCGCGGTCGGTGTGCCCGCGGTGTTCGTCCCCTACCCGGTCGGCAACGGGGAGCAGCGATTCAATGCCGCCGACGCGGTCGCGGCGGGCGGCGCCATCCTCGTGGCGGATGCGGAGTTCACGCCCGGCTGGGTGCGCACGACGCTCGTGCCCCTGCTGCGCAACCCGGCGGCGGTCGCGGACCTCGCGCAGCGCATCCTGTCGGTCGGCACCCGGGACGGCGCGTCGCGCATGGTCGATCTGGTCGAGCGGGCCCGACGGTAAAATCGAGCAGATGATCAAGCCCGACTTCACCCAGGAGCTCCCCGCCGAGCTCGGTTCCCTCCACTTCGTCGGAATCGGGGGCTCGGGCATGAGCGGCATCGCGCGGCTGTTCCTGGCCGCCGGGCACCGGGTCACCGGTTCCGATCGCTCCGAGAACCACAACACGGAAGCGCTCCGCGAGCTCGGCGCGCACATCGCCATCGGTCACTCGGCCGACAATCTTCCGCTCGACGCGAGCGCGCTCGTCTACACGGGCGCGCTCTGGCCCGACAATCCCGAGTACCTCGCCGCGAAGAGTCTGGGCATCCCCACCCTGCATCGCTCGCAGGCGCTCGCCTGGCTCATCAACCGCCGCCGACTCGTCGCGGTCGCCGGCGCGCACGGCAAGACGACCTCGACGGGGATGATCGTCACCGCGCTGCTCGAACTCGGAGCCGACCCCAGCTTCGTGAACGGCGGCGTCATCCAGTCCCTGGGCGTCAGTGCGGCGCACGGCGACGGTGAACTGTTCGTGGTGGAAGCGGACGAGTCGGATGGCTCGTTCCTGCTCTACGAGACCGCCGTCGCCCTCATCACCAACGTGGACGCGGATCACCTCGACCACTATGGGTCGCACGAGGCCTTCGACGCCGCCTTCGTGGAGTTCGCGTCGAAGGCGAGCGAGTTCGTCGTCGTCTCGAGCGATGACGCCGGCGCGAGGCGGGTGTCGGCCGCGCTGCACGACACGCGCGTCGTCACCTTCGGTGAGTCCGAGGACGCCGAGGTGCGCGTGCACGACATCGTCGCGGACGGCCCGGTCTCCTTCGTCGTGAGCTGGCAGGGGCGCGATTACTCCTCGACCCTCCGCGTGCCCGGCCGCCACAACGCGATCAACGCCGCGGGTGCCTTCGCCGTGCTCGTCGGCCTGGGCTTCGACCCGGCCGCCTCCCTCGCCGCGATCGCGGGCTTCGGTGGCACCGAACGACGCTTCGAGCTGCACGGCGTCGTGCGGGGCGTGAGCGTGTACGACGACTACGCCCACCACCCGACCGAGGTCGCGGCCGCGCTCTCGGCCGCGCGAAGCGTCGTGGGTGACGGCCGCATCATCGCGGTGCACCAACCCCATCTCTACAGCCGCACGCAGATGATGGCGGGCGACTTCGCCGCCACCTACGAGCGGCTCGCCGACCACACGGTCGTGCTGGATGTCTACGGTGCGCGGGAGGACCCGATCCCCGGCGTGACCGGGGCCCTCGTCTCCGAGCGGTTCGACGACCCCAGCCGAGTCGAGTACCTGCCCGACTGGCAAGAGGCGGCCGATCACGCGGCGGCCTTCGCCCGACCCGGCGACATCATCATGACGCTGAGCTGCGGGGACGTGTACCGCATCGTCCCGCAGATCCTCGCTGCACTCGACGCCGAGCCGGCGCGGAACCCCTGACCGTGAAGCGTCCCGAGGGCTACGACCGGCATCACCGGGTCGCCGCCGCGCACGACCGAGCCGCCCGGCCGGCAGCGACTCCGGCGAGCGGGAAGGTGCGACGAGCACCCCGTCCGCACCCGCCCGCGGAGGCGCCCCGCGCGGAGGCGCCCCTCGCGAAGGCGCCCCGCGCGCGCGGCGGGCGTGGCCCCGCCGACGGGAGTGGCTCCAGCCGCGCCGATCATTCGTCGGCGCGCGAGTCGCGCCGCGCCGGTGCGGAGTCGCGTCGCGCCGAGCGCGCGAGTCGTCGTCTCGCGCGCGCCGAGGCGCGCCGCTTCACCCGTCACTCGCGCCGGCGCCGGATCGCACTCGCCTCGGTCGCGGGAGTCGTGGTCGTCATGCTCGCGGTGCTCGCGGTCGCGATCTTCTCGCCGCTGCTCGCCCTTCGCACGGTGACGGTGGAGGGCGCCAAGAAGCTCTCCGCGGCGGAGGTGAGCGACGCCGTCCGGGCCCAGCTCGGCACGCCGCTCGCCCTCATCGATCCTGCGGCGGTTCGCCGCGAACTGTCGCAGTTCACCCTCATCCGCAGCTACGTCACCGAGATCGTGCCGCCCAGCACCATGGTGATCCACATCGTGGAGCGGGAGCCGATCGCGACGCTCGCCGATGGCGACCGGTTCGATCAGGTGGATGCCGCCGGGGTCGTGCTGTCGACGACCGACACGCGGGCCGGCCTGCCGCTGATCGACGTGGGCGACAAGGGCACGGGGAGCCCGGCGTTCGCGGCGGCGGTGCAGGTCATCCTGTCGATGCCGACCTCGATCTCATCGCGCGTGCGCACCGTCTCGGCGACCACTCCCGACGACGTGCGGCTGACCCTCACGGGCGCGAGCCAGACCGTGGTGTGGGGCAACGCCGACGAATCGGACCTCAAGGCGCGCGGCCTCCTCATCATGCTGCGCCGCCTCACGCAGTGCCGCGCTCAGCCCGTGATCGACGTCTCCTCGCCGTCGAATCTGGTGTGCGGGCCCGACCCGGTGCTCAGGCGCGATGGCGCGACAGCGACCGCGACACCGACGCCGGGCCCGACGAGCACGCTGCCGACACCCTGAGCAAACATCCGTAACCCGCTCGTTTCGCGGCGCGCGGTGTGTCGGGCGTGCGTGCGCGTTGGCACCACCTACCGTCATCACAAGAAATACATGCTGAGCATAACTTTAATCCTCAGGTTGAGGTTGAACGTTTAGCGCAGTCGAGAGTTACCAGCGGAGGCCGGAATCGTGACATCGAACCAGAACTACCTCGCCGTGATCAAGGTGGTCGGCATCGGCGGTGGCGGCGTCAACGCTGTCAACCGGATGATCGAACTCGGCCTTCGCGGCGTCGAATTCATCGCCATCAACACGGATGCCCAGGCGCTCCTCATGAGCGATGCCGACGTCAAGCTCGACGTCGGTCGCGAGATCACCCGCGGCCTCGGCGCCGGCGCGGACCCGGAGGTCGGCCGTCGTGCCGCCGAGGACCACGCGGAGGAGATCGAGGAAGCGCTCGCCGGCGCCGACATGGTGTTCGTCACCGCGGGCGAGGGCGGCGGAACCGGTACCGGCGGCGCGCCGGTGGTGGCCCGCATCGCGAAGTCCATCGGCGCCCTCACGATCGGTGTCGTGACCAAGCCCTTCGGCTTCGAGGGCAAGCGCCGGCAGGCGCAGGCGGAGAACGGCGTCGCCGCGCTCAAGAACGAGGTCGACACCCTCATCGTCGTCCCGAACGACCGTCTGCTCGAGATCAGCGACCGCGGCATCAGCATGCTCGAGGCGTTCTCGACCGCCGACCAGGTTCTCCTCGCCGGTGTCCAGGGCATCACCGACCTCATCACCACGCCCGGACTCATCAACCTCGACTTCGCCGACGTCAAGTCGGTCATGCAGGGCGCCGGGTCGGCGCTCATGGGAATCGGGTCGTCGCGTGGGGCCGACCGCGCCATCAAGGCGGCCGAGCTGGCCGTCGCCTCCCCTCTCCTCGAGGCCTCGATCGATGGCGCGCACGGTGTCCTGATCTCCATCCAGGGCGGATCGAACCTCGGCATCTTCGAGATCAACGACGCGGCGCGCCTCATTCAGGAGGCCGTGCATCCGGAAGCCAACATCATCTTCGGTGCCGTGATCGACGACACCCTGGGCGACGAGGTGCGTGTCACCGTGATCGCGGCCGGCTTCGACGGCGGCGAGCCGACCGTCAAGGTCGAGACGCGGCGCGCGAGCTATGTGGCCTCTCCGGCTGTGCCGGCCGCGGTCGGGGCCGTCGCGTCTCCCGCGGAGGCTCCCGAGCACGCCCCGGTGAGCGCTGCGTGGGGCGACGCCGAGCACGGTGCGACCGCGCCCATCGACCGCACCTTCGACGATGACCCCGACGGCGATCTCGACGTCCCCGACTTCCTGAAATAGCGGTGTCGGCCGAGGGGGACGAGCTCGCCGGGCGGCTGGAGCGGGTTCGCGGCGAGATCGCGGATGCTGCTGCCGTCGCCGGTCGCCGCCCCGACGAGATCACGACCATCGTCGTCACGAAGTTCCATCCCGCCTCGCTCGTCGAACGGCTCGCCGCCCTCGGGGTCACCGATGTGGGAGAGAACCGTCATCAGGAGGCGGAGGCGAAGGCCGCCGCGCTCGCCGGGCTGCACCTCAACTGGCACTTCATCGGCCAGCTGCAGGCCAACAAGGCGAAGGCGGTCGTGCGGTACGCCTGCGCGATCCACTCCGTCGACCGCGACTCCCTCGTCGATGCCCTCGCCGCCACTCAGGCGACGATCGACGTGTTCCTCCAGGTGAACCTCACCGACGATCCGGGCCGCGGGGGAGTGCAGCCCGCGCTGCTCGAGCCGCTCGCCGAGCGCGTGCTCGAGCATCCGCAGCTGCGCCTTAGAGGGCTCATGGCGGTCGCGACGCTCGGCGGGGATGCGCGCGTCGATTTCGTGCGGGTGCGTGCGGCCTCCGACCGCCTCGGCCGTCTCGCGCCGGAGGCGACGGCACTGTCGATGGGGATGTCCGGCGACTTCCGCGCGGCGATCCTCGAGGGCGCGACACACCTTCGGATCGGCACGGCAATCACGGGAAACCGGCCGACCCCCGGTTAATCTCGGGGTGAGTTCACAATCGGGAAGGCATCACAATGGCAAATCCGCTGCGCAAGACCATGGTTTACCTTGGGCTCGCGGACGAAGAGTTCGACTACGAGGCCGACGCCGCTCCTGCTGCCGCCGCCGCCCCGGTCGCGCCCGTCGCCCAGCCTGCTCCGTCGGCGGGCCGCGCGCCCGTGACTCCTCTTCGTCGCACGACCACCCCCAAGCCCTCTGGACACAGTGACATGAACGAGATCCTCACCGTCCACCCGCGCCAGTACAAGGACGCTCAGGTGATCGCCGAGAACTTCCGCGAGGGCATCCCCGTGATCATCAACCTCTCGCAGATGACCGAGCCCGACGCTCGTCGTCTCGTCGACTTCGCGAGCGGACTCTCGCAGGGCCTCTACGGCAAGATCGAGCGCGTCACGAACAAGGTGTTCCTGCTCTCACCCGCGCACGTCGCGGTGAGCGGCGATCAGGCCGAGGCCGACTCCGACGTCGACGCCTCGTTCTTCGCCCAGCAGTAGCCCCGCGCAGTGCCCGGGCCGCTGGCCGCGATCGCGGTCGTGGTCTATGTGTTGCTGCTGCTCTACTTCTTCGTGCTGCTCGCCCGGTTCGGGCTCGACGTCATGAGGATGCTCCGCCGCGGGTTCCGGCCTCGGGGATTCGGGCTCGTTCTCGCCGAGGGCGTGTACTCGGTCACCGATCCGCCGATGCGTCTCCTGCGGCGGATCATCCCTCCGATGCGCATCGGCGGAGCGGCGTTGGACTTCTCCTGGAGCGTGCTCATGCTCCTCGTGATCATCCTCATTTCGGTGACCGCTTTGGGATTCATGAATTGAGCCGGGCGCTGTACTCTGATTGCTGCAACCCGTGTACTCGGATGTGGCGAATGTTGCTAGCGTTACCTGAGCGTTGAACACGACCTTAGAGCGCACTGAGAGAAAGTTTTTGAGGTGACGGCGATGGCTTTGACTCCGGAAGACGTTGTAAACAAGCGATTCCAGCCCACGAAGTTCCGTGAGGGCTACGATCAGGACGAGGTGGATGACTTCCTCGACGAGGTGGTCGTCGAGCTCCGTCGACTGGGTCAGGAGAACGAGGAGCTTCGACAGCGCCTGATCGCGAGCGACTCGCGCATCGCCGAACTGCAGCGCAGCGGCGGCGCCGCGCCGGCCGCTCCTGCTCCGCTCGCCGCGTCCGCACCCGTGCCGTCCTCGTTCGAGCCGGCCCCGGCGGCGTCCGCGCCCGTTCCGTCGGCGGGTGCCGTCGTGCCCGCGTCGGGTCACGGCTACACGGCTCCGCCCATCGACCCCTCGATGGATCCCAGCAGCACCAACAACCTCCTGCAGCTCGCTCGCCGTCTGCACGAGGAGCACGTGCGCGAGGGAGTCGAGAAGCGCGACGCCCTCATCGCGGAGGGCCACGCCACCGCTGCTCGCGTCATCGCCGAGGCGGAAGCCCAGCAGCGTGCGCAGATCAACGCACTCGACGAGGAGCGCTCGGCGCTCGAGCACCGCATCGACGAGCTGCGCACCTTCGAGCGCGAATACCGCCAGAAGCTCAAGGGCTACATCGAGGGCCAGCTGCGCGAGCTCGACGCGACGGGTGCCGTTCTGACGAACGCCCCGGCCGCCGCCAGCGCTCCCGTTCCCGTCGGAGCACCGCCCGCGGCACCCTCGGTGCCGACGGTCGGGTCCGCGCCCGCACCGGTGCAGAGCTTCGCCTCGCCGGTCACCCCGCCGCCCGCGAACTACCCGGGTTTTGCCGGCAACTGATTCCGCGACGAAGGCCAGTACGCGAGCCCTGAGCAGTCGGGTCCTCGCCGTACTGGCCATCGTCGCGCTAGGCGTCTACGCGCTTGATCAGGGCGCAAAATACCTGATCGTGAGCTCGCTCGCGCCCGACCAGCAAGTGAGTGTGATAGGGCAGGTTCTCACCTTCCACTTCGTCAAGAACTCGGGAGCCGCGTTCTCGCTCGGCTCGGGAATGACCTGGATCTTCTCGATCGTCGCGACAGCCGTCGCGGTCTTCATCGTGATCTACGCGCGCCGCATCCACTCCTTCGGCTGGGGGATCCTGTTCGGGATGCTGCTCGGGGGCACGCTCGGCAATCTCACCGACCGGCTCTTCCGCGAACCGAGTTTTGGACAGGGTCACGTCGTCGACTTCATCCAGGTGATCGGCTTCCCTGCCATCTTCAACATCGCGGACAGCGCGATCGTGTGCGCGATGGGGCTGTTCATCATCCTGACCATTCGTGGTGTCGGACTCGACGGACTTCGTGCCCAGCAGCGGGCGGCCCTCGAGAGCTCCGCGTCGTCGCCGAACGACACGACAGCGCCCTGATGGAGACGCGCAGCCTTCCCGTGCCCGACGGGCTCGCGGGGCAGCGCGTCGATGCGGCGCTGGCGAAGCTCCTCGGCTTCTCGCGCAGTTTTGCCGCCGAGGTCATCGAGGCGGGAGGCGTGACCGCCGACGGCCGTGCTCTCGATAAATCGGACCGGCTGGCGGCCGGAGCCTGGCTCGAGGTGAGCTGGGTGGACCGTCAGGCGCCCGCGATCATCCCCGTGGATGTGCCCGAGCTGGGCATCGTCTACCACGATGACGATCTGGTCGTGATCGACAAGCCGGTCGGCGTCGCCGCTCATCCCTCGGTGGGCTGGGAGGGGCCGACCGTGCTCGGCGCCCTCGCCGGTGGGGGGTTCCGCATCTCCACCTCGGGCGCTGCGGAGCGCGCGGGAATCGTCCACCGCCTGGACGCGGGCACGAGCGGACTCATGGTGGTGGCCAGCAGCGAGCGCGCGTACACCGAGCTCAAGCGCCAGTTCCACGACCGGGAGGTCGAGAAGATCTACCACGCGGTCGTGCAGGGTCACCCGGATCCGCTGCGGGGCACCATCGACGCGCCGATCGGTCGGCACCCCGGCGCATCCTGGAAGTTCGCGGTCACCGCCGACGGCAAGCACTCGGTGACCCACTACGAGACGATCGAGGCGTTCCGTGCCGCCTCGCTTCTCGAGATCCACCTCGAGACCGGTCGCACTCACCAGATCCGCGTGCATATGGCGGCCCAGCGGCACCCCTGCGTCGGCGATTCGATGTACGGCGCCGATCCCACCCTCAGCGCACGACTCGGCCTCCACCGCCAGTGGTTGCACGCGATGAGACTCGGATTCCGTCATCCCGCCACGCACGAGTGGGTCGAGTTCTCGAGCAGCTACCCGGCCGACCTGCAACACGCGCTGGACGTCCTCCGAGAGGGTTGAGACGGGCTTAAGCTAAGACACACCCTCGGCTAGTCGGAGAAGTTTTGCCCCCCAGCAACGATTCATTCGTGCACCTTCACGTGCATAGCGAGTACTCGATGCTCGACGGCGCGGCGCGCGTGGCGCCCCTCATGGCCGCGGCTGCCGAGCAGGGGATGCCCGCCATCGCGATGACCGACCACGGCAACATGTTCGGAGCCTACGACTTCTGGAAGCAGGCGACCGCGGCCGGTCTCAAGCCCATCATCGGCACCGAGGCCTACATCACGCCGGGCACGGCCCGTCAGGACAAGACGCGGATCCGCTGGGGTTCGAGCACCCAGAGCGGCGACGACGTCGGCGGTTCCGGCGCGTACACGCACATGACCCTGCTGTCGGAGAACAACGAGGGGATGCACAATCTCTTCAAGCTCTCCTCACTCGCGTCCATCGAGGGCTTCTATTTCAAGCCGCGCATGGACCGCGAACTCCTCAGCCGGTATTCGAAGGGCATCATCGCCACGACCGGCTGCGTCGGTGGCGAGGTGCAGACGCGACTCCGCCTCGGTCAGTACGACGAGGCGCTCAAGGCCGCCGCCGAGTTCCGCGACATCTTCGGTGAGGGCAACTTCTTCGCCGAGGTCATGGACCACGGCATCGACATCGAGCGCCGCACGATGAACGACCTCCTGCGCCTGGCGAAGGAGTTGAAGCTGCCTCTCGTCGCGAGCAATGACCTGCACTACACGCACGCGCACGACGCCACCGCGCACGCCGCACTCCTCTGCGTGCAGTCGGCCTCGACGCTCGACGATCCCAACCGTTTCAAGTTCGATTCGAACGAGTTCTACTTGAAGACCGCTGCCCAGATGCGGCACATGTTCCGCGATCATCCGGAGGCCTGCGACAACACCCTGCTCATCGCCGAGCGCTGCGATGTCAACTTCGAGCACCGCGATCTCATGCCGCGCTTCCCGGTGCCCGAGGGCGAGACCGAGGCGAGCTGGTTCGAGAAGGAGGTGCACGCCGGCATGCTCCGCAGGTTCGCGGGGTCTCCCTCTCCCGAGCACCTCGCGCAGGCCCAGTACGAGATCGATGTCATCAAGCAGATGGGCTTCCCGGGGTACTTCCTCGTCGTGGCCGACTTCATCCAGTGGGCGAAGAGCCAGGGCATCCGGGTCGGACCGGGGCGCGGATCGGCCGCAGGATCGATGGCGTCGTACGCGATGGGAATCACCGAACTCGACCCGCTCGCCCACGGACTCATCTTCGAGCGCTTCCTCAACCCCGAGCGCGTCTCCATGCCCGACGTCGATGTCGACTTCGACGACCGCCGCCGTCCCGAGGTCATCCGCTACGTGACCGACAAGTACGGAGACGACCGGGTCGCCCAGATCGTCACCTACGGAACGATCAAGGCCAAGCAGGCGCTGAAGGACAGCGCGCGAGTGCTGGGCATGCCCTTCTCGGTGGGGGAGAAGCTCACCAAGGCGATGCCGCCGGCCATCATGGGCAAAGACATCTCGCTGGCCGACATCCTCGACAAGGATGCCCCCCGCTACAAGGAGGCGGCGGACTTCCGTGCCGTGCTCGAGACCGATCAGGAGGCCGCGAAGGTCTTCGAGACCGCTCAGGGCATCGAGAACCTGAAGCGCCAGTGGGGCGTGCACGCGGCCGGTGTCGTCATGTCGGCCGAGCCCCTGCTCGAGGTGCTCCCCATCATGAAGCGCGAGGACGACGGCGCGATCATCACCCAGTTCGACCAGCCGCCGCTGGAGTCCCTGGGACTCATCAAGATGGACTTCCTCGGGTTGCGCAACCTGACCATCATCGAAGACGCGCTGCGGATGATCGAGAAGAACACCGGGTCGAAGCTCGTCATCGAGGATCTCGACCTCGACGCCGACCAGAAGACCTACGACCTGCTCGCCCGGGGCGACACCCTCGGCGTCTTCCAGCTCGATGGCGGCCCGATGCGCGCGCTGCTGCGCCAGTTGAAGCCCACCAACTTCGAGGACATCTCGGCGGTGATCGCGCTGTACCGCCCGGGGCCTATGGGGATGAACTCGCACACCAACTACGCGCTCCGCAAGAACGGCCTGCAGGCGATCGAGGCCATTCACCCGGAGCTCGAAGAGCCGCTGCGCGACAGTCTCGAGGTGACCTACGGCCTGATCGTCTACCAGGAGCAGGTGATGTCGGTCGCCCAGAAGGTGGCGGGCTTCACCCTCGGTCAGGCCGACGTTCTGCGCCGGGCGATGGGCAAGAAGAAGAAGTCGGAGCTCGACAAGCAGTTCGCCGACTTCGAGGCCGGGATGCTCGGCAACGGCTACAGCGCGGGCGCGGTCAAGGTGCTCTGGGACACCCTGATGCCCTTCGCCGACTACGCCTTCAACAAGGCGCACAGCGCGGGCTACGGCGTACTGAGCTACTGGACCGCCTACCTCAAGGCGAACTACCCCGCCGAGTACATGGCGGCCCTTCTGACGAGCGTCGGAGACTCCAAGGACAAGCTCGGGATGTACCTCAACGAGTGTCGTCGAATGGGGATCAAGGTACTCGCCCCCGACGTCAACGAGTCATTCGCCGACTTCACGGCCGTCGGCGGCGACATCCGTTTCGGTCTCGGGGCGGTGCGGAACGTCGGATTCAACGTCGTGGAGGGCATCCGTCTGGCGCGCGAGGAGAAGGGGCGCTTCGAGACCTTCCACGACTTCCTCGCGAAGGTGCCGATCCCGGTGGCCAACAAGAGGACGGTCGAATCGCTCATCAAGGCCGGGGCCTTCGACTCACTCGGCAATACCCGGCGTGCGCTCCTGGAGATCCACGAGGACGCCGTCGAGGGGGCTGTGGCGGTCAAGCGCAATGAGGCGAACGGGCAGGTCGGCTTCGACTTCGACAGCCTCTGGGACGAACCCCAGGCGGAGTCGAAGGTGCCCGACCGACCGGAGTGGTCGAAGCGCGACAAACTCGCGTTCGAGCGCGAGATGCTCGGCCTCTACGTCTCCGACCACCCGCTCGCCGGCCTCGAGGCGCAACTCGCGAAGCACGCGAGCAACTCGATCACCGAGATCCTCGCGGGGGAGGTGGCGAAGGACGGCGACACGGTGTCGATCGCGGGCCTGCTCACGAGCGTGCAGCACCGGACCGCCCGCAACTCGGGCAATCAGTACGGCATGGTGGTCGTGGAGGACTTCGGCGCCGAGATGACCGTGATGTTCATGGGCAAGACCTATCAGGAGTTCGCTCCGGCGCTCGCGAATGACTCGATTGTGGTCATCCGTGGCCGGGTGAGCGTGCGAGACGACGGCATGAACCTGCACGCCATCAGCATGTTCACCCCCGACGTCGGTCCGGGTCTGGGCTCGGGTCCGCTGGTCATCTCCGTGCCGGAATTCCGCGCGACGACCGAGATCGTGGGCGCGCTGAGCGACGTTCTCATCCGGCACTCGGGGGAGAACGAGGTGCGTCTCAAGCTCATCAAGGGCGAGACCGCCCGTATGTTCGAGATCCCCTACCCGGTGACCGTCTCGGCCGACCTCTACGGCGAGCTCAAGACCCTTCTCGGGCCGAGCTGTCTGGGCTGACTCGTCGTCAGACGGTGTCGCCGGGGGTGCGGTAGCTGCGCTCGTGATACAGGAGCGCCTCGTCCTCGGGCCCGAGTGCGCCCGTCTCGATCTGCACGACGATGACCGCGTTGTGGTGCACGGGGTGCACCTCGACGATGCGGCCGACCATCCACGCCGTCACGCCATCGAGAAGGGGGAGTCCGTGCGGACCAGGGTGCCAGTGGTCGCCCTCGAAGCGCACCGAGTGATCGGCGGCGAGCTTCTCTGCGACGTGGCGGGTGCGGGGACCGAGCATGTGGATGATCACCCGATTGCCCACCGTCATCGCGGGCCACGCGCTCGCCACCTGCGCCATGTTGAAGGTCGCAAGCGGGGGAACGGCCGACAGCGAGGCGAGTGAGGTCGCGGTGAACCCGACCGGCCGGCCCTCCGGGTCGAGTGAGGTGATCCCGGCGACGCCCGCGGCGTGGCGGCGGAACGCCTGTTTGAAGGCGTCCAGATCGTCGACGGCGAAGGGGATCTGCTCGGGGGCGGGGGTTGTCTCATCCATACGTAGTAATCAATTCTGGTCGGCCACCGTCTATTCCGCCACGCAATAGCATTGTGACGACATGATGCACACGATCGATCTTCGCGACCAGACGCCCACGAGAGCCGAACTGGCGGCGCTCGTCCCACGGGCCGCGACCGACGTCGCGACCGCCACTGGGATCGCCGGCGACCTCATCGCGGAGGTACGGGCGGGGGGCGCGGGTGCGCTCCTCGATCAGGCCGAGCGGCTCGACGGGGTGCGGCCCGCACGCGTTCGCGTCGCCTCCGATGAGATCCGGGCCGCCGTCTCGGCCCTCGACCCCGTCGTGCGCGAGGCGCTCGACGAGGCGATCGTGCGCGTGCGGGCGGCTACCACCGCTCAGGTGCACGAGCCTGTGCTCACGACTCTTGCACGCGGCGCGGAGGTGATCCAGCGCTGGCAGCCGATGAGTCGTGTCGGCTTCTACGTGCCCGGCGGCAAGGCCGTCTACCCGTCGAGCGTGGTCATGAACGTCGTGCCCGCCCAGGTCGCGGGAGTCGGATCGGTCGCCCTGGCCTCGCCGCCGCAGAAGGCCTTCGGCGGATCCGTTCACCCCACCATCCTCGCGGCGGCCGGCCTGCTCGGCGTCGACGAGGTGTACGCGATGGGCGGTGCTGGGGCCATCGGCGCGCTCGCCTACGGCGTCGCGGACCTCGGCCTCGACCCGGTCGACCTCATCACCGGGCCGGGCAACGTGTTCGTCGCCTCCGCCAAACGTCTCGTCCGCGGCGTCACCGGAATCGACTCGGAGGCGGGTCCGACCGAGATCGTGGTCATCGCCGACTCGAGCGCGGATCCCGCGATCGTCGCTGCCGACCTCGTCAGTCAGGCCGAGCACGATGAGCTGGCGGCGGCAGTCCTCGTGACCGATTCTGTGCCCCTCGCCGACGCCGTCCGCGACGAACTCGACCGGCTGGCCGCCAGCACGCACCACTCCGCGCGCGTCGTGGAGGCACTCTCCGGTCAGCAATCCGCCATCGTGCTGGTCTCCGATCTGACCGCGGCAGCCGCCTTCGCCAACGCGTACGGCGCCGAGCACCTCGAGATCCAGACGGTCGACCCGGATGCCCTCCTCCCGTTGATCGAGAACGCGGGCGCCATCTTCCTCGGCCGTTTCTCGCCCGTCAGCCTCGGCGACTACCTCGCCGGCTCCAACCACGTGCTCCCCACCGGTGGGCAGTCGCGGTTCTCCTCGGGGCTCGGGGCGTACACCTTCCTCAGACCGCAGCAGGTCATCCGCTACGACCGGGATGCCCTCCACGACGTGAGCGCGAAGATCGTCGCCCTCTCGCGCGCCGAGGATCTGCCAGCCCACGGCGACGCGGTGACCGCGAGGTTCAACGGCTAGGCGTATCCTGACAGCACCATGTTCTGCCCTTTCTGCCGCCACCCCGACAGCCGGGTCATCGACTCCAGGACGAGCGATGACGGACTGTCGATCCGGCGTCGGCGACAGTGCCCCGAGTGCGGGCGGCGGTTCAGCACGACCGAGACGGCGAGCCTGACCGTCATCAAGCGCAACGGCGTCGTGGAGTTGTTCAGCCGCGAGAAGATCGTGAGCGGCGTACGCAAGGCGTGTCAGGGTCGCCCCGTGACCGACACCGACCTCGCGGTTCTCGCCCAGCGCGTCGAGGAGACGATTCGCGCGACCGGCGCCTCGCAGATCGAGGCCAACGACATCGGCCTAGCGATCCTCGCGCCGCTTCGCGAGCTCGACGAGGTGGCGTACCTGCGTTTCGCCAGCGTCTACCAGGCGTTCGAGTCCCTCGAGGACTTCGAGGCCGCGATCGCCCTGCTGCGGGTGGAGCACGGGGGAGAGAACGAGAAGGAGTCGGCGTCCGTCGACGACCAGCGCAGCCGCTAACCTGAACACGGCATGTATCGCGCTCTGTTCACCCTCGTCCTGTCGCGGCTCGATCCCGAGCGGGCGCACCACCTCGCGTTCGATGTGATCCGGGCGCTGCCGGCACTCGGCATCGGATCGCTCGTGCGCCGCGTCACCCGGCCCGATCCCTCCCTCGCCGTCGAGGCGCTGGGCCTGCGATTCGATTCGCCGTTCGGCGTGGCGGCGGGCTTCGACAAAGAGGGCATCGCCATCCTCGGCCTCGGTCAGCTGGGGTTCGGTCACGTGGAGATCGGCACGATCACCGCGATCCCGCAGCCCGGAAATCCGAAGCCCCGCCTGTTCCGACTCATTCCCGACCGCGCGGTCATCAACCGGATGGGCTTCAACAACTCCGGTGCCGACGCGGCGGCAACCCGCTTGCGTACGATCGTGACGCGACGGCACCGGCCCGTCATCGGCGTCAACATCGGCAAGAGCAGGGTCGTCGAGGTGGATGACGCGGTCGCCGACTACCTCGTCAGCACGCGACTGCTCGCGCCTCTCGCCGACTACCTCGTGGTCAACGTGAGTTCCCCGAACACCCCGGGCCTGCGCGGACTCCAGGAGATCGAGCGGCTCGAACCGTTGCTCACCGCGGTGCGCGACGCGGCGGAGGGCACTCCCGTGCTCGTGAAAATCGCGCCCGATCTGAGCGACGACGAGGCGACCGCCATCGCCCGGCTCGCAGTCCGTCTCGGGCTGGGCGGAATCATCGCGACCAACACCACGCTCTCGCGTTCTGGCCTGCGCACACCGCGGTCCGTCGTCGAGGCAGCGGGAGCGGGCGGGCTCTCAGGAGCACCGCTCGCGGCACGGTCACTCGAGGTTCTGCGCGTCGTCCGGTCGGCCGTTCCCGATGACTTCTGCGTCATCTCGGTGGGTGGCGTCGAGACGGCGGATGATGTTGCCGAGCGATTGGCGGCGGGCGCGACGCTCGTCCAGGGCTACACGGCGTTCCTCTACCGCGGACCGCTGTGGGCGCGGCAGATCAACCGCGGTCTGGCCGCGCGTCAGCGGGGGTAGGCGCCGCGCTTGACCTGCGGTTTCGGCAGTCGCAGTCGTCGGAACTGGATCGCCCGCATCGCCGCGTAGAGGCGGATGCGTTCCACGTTCGCCGCACCGAACTTCTCGGCGAGGCGTCGGTTCAGGATGAAGCCGAGTACGACGACGTCGATCGCGACGAGGGCGAAGAAGGAGTAGATCGCGATCTCGATGATGACGGTCATGCTCGTGATGGTGACGAGGCTGGCGATGAAGAGGAGTCCGACAACGGGGATCATGAGCTCCCCGATACTGAATCGCGCATCGACATAGTCGCGCACGTAGCGTTTCTGGGGTCCACGGTCCTTCGCGGGGAGGTATCGCTCCTCGCCGTTGGTCATGCCGATGCGGGCGCGTTCACGCGCTGCCTGCTCCGCGGAGCGCGCGGCCTTGCGTGAGGCGGCGTCCCGCCCGGCGACGAGAGGACGCTTGCGAGCTGCCTCGCGCTCTTTGCGGCTCGGGGTGGCGCGGCCCTTCGGGGCGACGGGGTTCTTTCCAAGCTCGTCGGCGATCGCGTCGTCGGTGTTGCTCGCTGGTGTCTTGGCCACGATCAGTCCTCGTTGTTGGTGTCGCCTTAAGATTACCGTCATGTCATCGACGCAGACCCCCGCCCCCGAACCCACCTCGACGCCGGGGGGTGACGCGCTGCGCGAGGCAGTTCACGCCGGCCTCCCCGGGGCGATCGCCGACCTCTCCTCGCTCGTGCGAATTCCCAGTGTGTCGTGGGATGGCTTCGATCCCGCGCAAGTGCGGGCGAGTGCGGAGGCGGTGAAGGCACTCGTCGAGGGACTCGGCATCTTCGACACGGTGTCGATCGCGAGCGCGCCGATCGGCGACTCGGGTGTGCACGGTCAACCCGCGGTGCTCGCCTCGCGCCCCGCCCGGGAGGGAAAGCCGACCATCCTGCTGTATGCGCACCACGACGTGCAGCCCCCCGGCGACGATGCCGACTGGGACTCCTCGCCGTTCGAACCGACCCTGGTGGGCGACCGGTTGTACGGCCGAGGCGCCGCTGACGACAAGGCGGGGGTCATGACGCACATCGCCGCACTCCGGGCATTTCGCGAGGTGCACGGCGAGGACTTCGGGCTCGGGCTCGCCGTGTTCATCGAGGGGGAGGAGGAGTTCGGTTCGCGATCCTTCGCTCGCTTCCTCGTCGAGAATCGGGATGCTCTGCAGGCCGACGCCATCGTCGTCGCCGATTCCGACAACTGGAACACCACGACGCCCGCGCTCACCGTCGCGCTGCGCGGCAATGTCACCTTCGCCCTGACCGTGTCGACGCTCGGGCACGCCTCGCACTCGGGGATGTTCGGCGGAGCGGTGCCGGACGCGATGATGGCGACCATCCTCCTGCTCGCCTCCCTCTGGGACGCGGATGGCTCGGTCGCCGTCGACGGGCTGCGCAGCATCGAGATGGCGACTCCGGAGTACACGGAGGAGTTGTTGCGGTCTGAGGCGGCGCTTCTCGACGGTGTGGCGCCGATTGGCACGGGGGAGATCCTCAGTCGGCTCTGGGCGAAGCCGTCGGTGACGGTGACGGGCATCAACGCTCCGTCGATGGTGAACGCCTCCAACACCCTGATTCCGTCGGTGACGGTCAAGATCAGCGCCAGGATCGCGCCGGGCCAGCCCGCTACTGAGGCCTATGACGCGATCGTCGCACACCTTCGCGCGCACGCGCCGTTCGGTGCTCGACTGGCATTCACCGACGTCGACTGCGGCAACCCGTTCCTCGTCGACACCAGCGGCCCCTCGGTCGCCGATGCGCGTGCGGCCATGGCGGAGGCCTGGGGCGTCGAGCCGGTCGACACCGGGATCGGCGGCTCCATCCCCTTCGTGTCCGATCTGGTCGCGACGTTCCCCGCGGCCGAGATCCTCGTGACCGGCGTGGAAGACCCCGACTCCCGCGCGCACAGCCCCAACGAGTCGCTGCACCTCGGTGTGTTTCATCGCGCGATCCTCACCGAGGCGCTGCTGCTCGCAAAGCTCGAAGCCCGCGCGTAGACTTGACGAAGATTTCGCTCGATAGAAGGAGTGCACAGTGACCGACACCGCCATCGCCCCCACCACGACCGCCGCCCACGGCGTCACCCTCACCGACGCCGCAGCATCCAAGGTGCGCAGCCTGCTGACGCAGGAGGGTCGTGACGACCTGCGCCTGCGAGTGGCGGTTCAGCCCGGCGGCTGCTCGGGCCTGATCTACCAGCTCTACTTCGACGAGCGCACCCTCGATGGCGACGCCACCGTCGAGTTCGGCGACGGTGTGGAGGTCGTCGTCGACAAGATGAGCGTGCCCTACCTCGACGGCGCTGCCATCGACTTCGAAGACACCATCCAGAAGCAGGGTTTCACGATCGACAACCCCAATGCCTCGGGCAGCTGCGCGTGTGGAGACAGCTTCCACTGAGTGCAGTGCCGGCGTTCGGTCGGCATCCAGTCAACACGAAGATCGGGCCGATTCGGGCCCGATCTTCGTGCGTTAAGGGCCGGGTCGGACGGGCGGCGCCCCCACCGGGTTATAGACTGAACGAGCATTCCGTCCGCAACATCCGAGAGGTCTCAGGTGCGATCAAACCGCCGAATTCGATGGGCTGCCATTCCCGTCGCACTCGTCATCACGGTAATTCTGGCGGGCTGCACACCCCAGCAGTTGACCGGCTTCCTGCCGACCACTCCCGGTACGACCAACAACGTCGACCGCGTCATCGGACTCTGGAACACCTCCTGGCTCGTGCTCCTCGCGGTGGGTGTCATCACCTGGGGACTCATCATCTGGGCCGCCGTCGTCTATCGTCGGCGCAAGGGTCAGACCGGGCTCCCCGTGCAGCTGCGGTACAACATGCCGGTCGAGATCTTCTATACGGTCGTGCCGTTGATCCTCGTCATCGGTTTCTTCGCGTTCACCGCGAAGGATCAGGCAGCGATCGAGAAGCCGATGGCCGACCCCCAGGTGAAGATCGAGGTCTTCGGCAAGCGCTGGGCCTGGGACTTCAACTACCTCGACGAGAAGGTCTACAGCGCGGGAATCCAGGCTCAGCCCGCGAAGGCGGGGGAGACCGTCTCCGATCATTTGAACACGCTCCATTTGCCGGTCGGCAAGCGCGTGGAGATCAAGATCGAGTCGCGCGACGTCGCGCACTCGTTCTGGATCGTGAACTTCCTCTACAAGAAGGACATGATCCCGGGCAAGACCAACTACATGTACTTCATTCCCGAGAAGATCGGCACCTATCAGGGCAAGTGCGCCGAGTTGTGCGGTGAGTACCACTCGCTCATGCTCTTCCAGGTGAAGGTCGAGTCTCAGGCCGACTACGACGCCTACATCGCTTCGCAGCGGGCCGCCGGCTTCACCGGTGAACTCGGCGCCGAGTACAACACCAACACCAATCTGCCCGGTACTACTGGCGCGAAGGGTTAAGACGAATGACCGCCGTACTCTCACCCCTTGAGAAGCAGCACCAGGCCGGGCGACCGACCGTCGTGCGCAAGGGCAACATCCTCGTCAACTGGATCACCTCGACCGACCACAAGACGATCGGCTACCTGTACCTGATCACCTCGTTCGTGTACTTCTGCCTCGGCGGGGTCATGGCGCTGGTCATCCGGGCACAGCTCTTCGAGCCGGGCGAGGCGCTGGTTGGTACTCCCGAGCAGTACAACCAGCTGTTCACCATGCATGGAACGATCATGCTGCTCATGTTCGCGACGCCGCTGTTCGCGGGATTCGCGAATGTGCTCATGCCGCTTCAGATCGGTGCGCCCGACGTCGCATTCCCGCGGCTGAACGCGTTCGCCTACTGGCTGTACAACTTCGGATCCCTGATCGCCGTCGCCGGATTCCTCACGCCGCAGGGTGCCGCATCGTTCGGATGGACCGCGTACGCGCCCCTCACCTCGACCACATTCACCCCGGGTCTGGGCGGCAACCTCTGGGTGTTCGGGCTCGCGCTGAGCGGTTTCGGAACCATTCTCGGTGCCGTCAACTTCATCACCACGATCATCACCATGCGTGCACCGGGTATGACGATGTTCCGGATGCCGATCTTCACCTGGAACACCCTCGTCACCTCCATCCTGGTGATCATGGCGTTCCCCGTGCTCGCCGCCGCACTGCTCGCGCTCGGCGCCGACCGAACCGTCGACGCCCACATCTTCGACGCCGCCAATGGTGGGGCGCTCCTGTGGCAGCACCTCTTCTGGTTCTTCGGCCACCCCGAGGTCTACATCATCGCGCTGCCGTTCTTCGGCATCATCTCCGAGGTGCTGCCGGTATTCAGTCGCAAGCCGCTGTTCGGGTACAAGACCCTCATCTACGCGACGATCGCGATCGCGGCCCTGTCGGTCACGGTGTGGGCGCACCACATGTACGTCACCGGCTCGGTGCTCCTGCCGTTCTTCTCCTTCATGACGATGCTGATCGCGGTGCCTACCGGCGTGAAGATCTTCAACTGGATCGGAACGATGTGGCGGGGCTCGGTCACCTTCGAGACTCCCATGATGTGGGCGATCGGCTTCTTGATCACCTTCACCTTCGGTGGGCTCACCGGCGTCATCCTGGCGTCGCCACCGCTCGACTTCCACGTCTCCGACACCTACTTCGTCGTCGCTCACTTCCACTACGTGGTGTTCGGCACCGTCGTCTTCGCGATGTTCAGCGGCTTCTACTTCTGGTGGCCGAAGTGGACGGGCAAGATGCTCAACGAGCGCCTCGGCAAAGTTCACTTCTGGCTGCTCTTCATCGGTTTCCACACCACGTTCCTCATCCAGCACTGGATCGGCGTGGAGGGCATGCCCCGTCGCTACTGGAGCTACCTCCCGGAAGACAACGTGACGTGGATGAACCAGGTCTCCACTGTGGGCGCGATGATCCTCGGTGTCTCGGTGCTGCCGTTCCTCTACAACGTGTACATCACCGCGCGACGCGCGCCCAAGGTCACGGTGAATGACCCGTGGGGGTACGGACGGTCGCTGGAGTGGGCCACCTCGTGCCCGCCGCCCCGGCACAACTTCTCATCGATTCCGCGCATCCGCTCGGAGTCCCCGGCCTTCGACCTCGCTCACCCCGAGGCCGAGATGGCGACGGGCATCGGCCCGATGAAGGATGCGCCGGACCACCCCGTGTACGACCTGGCTCAGGAGAAAGTGAAGTAGTCCGATGAACGCAACAGTCAAGCTGTTCTGGATTCTCGCCGGATTCTGCGCCGTCGCGACCGCGGGGTACATCGTGTGGGGTCTCGCCGACAAGGAGTTCGGGGGGCACATCGAGCCCGTCGGCACGGTCGCTCTCGCGCTGGTCACCATCCTGTCCGTTCTGATCGCGTTCTACATCGGCCGGGTCTACAAGGCTCAGGGTGGCGAGCTGCCCGAGGACCGTCTCGACGCGAACATCGACGACGGCGAAGCCGAGCAGGGCTTCTTCAGCCCGTGGAGCTGGTGGCCCATCATGCTGGGCGCCTCTGCAGCACTCATGTTCACGGGCCTCGCCGTGGGCTCCTGGATCTGCTTCATCGCGGTGGCTCTCGCCGCCGTCAGCATCGTCGGGCTCATCTTCGAGTACCAGCGCGGCTACTTCGCCCACTGATCGGCCTCTCGCGGCCCCTGAGCGCTGTGCGCGTCAGGGGCCGCGAGCATGCCGGGGCGGCGGGCCGTCCTCCCCTCGGGCGGCCGCTCCACCCGAGCAGGCCGCGCCACCCGAGCAGGCCGCGCCACCCGAGCAGGCCGCTCCACCCGAGTTGGCACTTTTTGTGCAACTTGGCCGTCGATCGGGCCGGGATCGACAACTAAAGAGACTCCGCCCACCGTGTTGCACGTTTTTGTGCAACTCGCGAGGTGGCCGCGAGGCAGGAACGTCTTCCGGCTCGTCCGCGCCGGTGCGGGCCGGCTCAAGGATGACCGAACTCCTCCTAGCCTTCGGCCGGGACAGCTAATGCGCCCGCCGGGACAGCTAGAGCGCCCGCCGGGACAGCTGTTGGGCCCGCCGGAGCAGCGCAAGTCGGAACATGTTCTTCGCGGTGTGCTCAGCGAGAGGTTCTGCGCCGATTCGGGGATGGGGACACGCGCTCAGGTGGTCGGATGACAGGGATGAACCCGGCCCCTGGCAACCGCAGGACGGGGGAGCGCGGCGACGCCAGTGGCGGGGGAGGCCAGGTGACAGCTGCCGACTCTCGTGAGAGCGTCGAGGTGACGCGAGAAACGGCCCGGCGACACGCGCGGCGATGACGTGCGAGAAGGCGCCAGAGCGGCATGCGCGGCGGTGGGACACGCACGAAGGGGCTGGAGGCATGCGCGGCGGTGGGACACGCACGAAGGGGCCGGCGGCATGCGCGGCGGTGGGACACGCACGAAGGGACCGGCGGCACGCGCGGTGGTGGCAAGCAAGAAGGGGCCGGCATCACTCGCGGCGGTGGGGAGCAAGAAAAAAGGGGCCGGGCGAAAACGCCCGGCCCCTCTAGCTCTCAGCTGGTGCGGCGGCTATTTCTCCAGCTCCGCGGCGGCGGGCTCAGCGGAGCCGTGGATCGCCTCGGGGCCATGAGAGTGGTGCAGCTCGGTCGCGGTCACGGGAGCGATACGGTCCTCGAAGAACCAGTTCGACAACGCGGCTCGAGTGCGCTGTGCAGCGGTGATTCGACCACGCGCATTCGGCCGCACCATCAAGGGCGCGTAGGAGTCGAAGCTGACGAGGCGCCACCGCTCGTAGTCGGTCAGCTGCTCGTGGACCTCGATGTACTCGCCGCCCGGAAGGCGGACGATACGACCGCTCTCGTACCCGTGGAGTGCGATTTCGCGGTCCTTCTTCTGAAGGCCGAGGCAAATTCGCTTGGTGACGAGGTAGGCGACGATGGGTCCGAGGATGAGCGTGTACTGAAGCGTGACGATCACACCCTCGATGCTCAGCTTGAAGTGCGTCGCGACCAGGTCAGAACTCGCCGCACCCCACAGCACCGCGTAGAACGTGACTCCCGCCGCGCCGATCGCAGTGCGGGTGGGTGCGTTCCGCGGGCGATCTGCGATGTGATGTTCGCGCTTGTCACCCGTGATCCACGCCTCGATGAAGGGGTAGAAAGCCACGAGCGCGATGAACACGACGAGCACGAGGACCGGAGCGATGATGTTGAGCGAGAACGTCCACGGGCCGATCATGAACCCCCAGTCGGAGGGCACGAGCCTCAGGGCGCCGTCGGCGAAGCCGATGTACCAGTCGGGCTGAGTGCCGGCAGACACCGGTGACGGGTCGTAGGGGCCGTAGGTCCAGATCGGGTTGATCGTGAAGAGCGACGCGATCAGCACGATCACGCCGAAAACGATGAAGAAGAAGCCACCGGCCTTGGCAGCGAACACGGGCATGATCGGCACACCGACCACGTTGTCGTTCGTCTTTCCCGGGCCAGCGAACTGCGTGTGCTTGTTGATGATGAGGAGCACCATGTGCGCACCGAGCGCGGCAACCAGGATGGCGGGCAGCAGCAGGATGTGCAGCGTGTACAGCCGGCCGACGATCGCGGTGCCCGGGAATTCTCCGCCGAAGAGCAGGTAGGAGATCCAGGTGCCGACGATCGGGAGGCCCTTGATGAGGCCGTCGATGATGCGCAGTCCGTTGCCGGAGAGCAGGTCATCCGGAAGGGAGTAGCCGGTGAAGCCCTCGCCCAGCGCGAGGATGAAGAGCACGAATCCGATGAACCAGTTGAGCTCGCGTGGCTTGCGGAAGGCGCCCGTGAAGAAGATGCGCAGCATGTGCAGGCCGATGGACGCGATGAACAGCAGGGCCGCCCAGTGGTGCACCTGGCGCATGAGCAGGCCGCCGCGGATGTCGAAGCTGATGTGCAGCGTCGAGTTCATGGCCGCAGACATGTCGATGCCCTTGAGCGGGAGGTACGAACCGTCGTAGGTGACCTCGGCCATCGACGCCTGAAAGAAGAAGGTGAGGAACGTGCCCGTGAGGATGATCACCACGAAGCTGTAGAGCGCCACCTCGCCGAGCATGAACGACCAGTGGTCGGGGAAGATCTTGCGCCCGAGTTCTTTGACGAGGCCAGAGATGCTGGTCCGCTCGTCGATGTAATTGGCTGCCGCACCGGTGAATCCACCACTGCGACGAGCCGGCGCGGTTGCCCGCTCCTGTGTTGCGCTGCTCACAGCTCACGCTCCCAAAAATCGGGTCCAACTGGTTCGTGGAAGTCGCTCCTGGCGACGAGGTAGCCCTCGGAGTCGACCGTGATCGGCAGCTGGGGCAGGGGGCGACGTGCAGGTCCGAAGATGACCTTCGCCTCGTGGGTGATGTCGAACTGCGACTGGTGGCAGGGGCAGAGCAGGTGGTGCGTCTGCTGTTCGTACAGGGCGACCGGGCAACCGACGTGGGTGCAGATCTTCGAGTACGCGACGATGCCGTCGTAGTTCCAGTTCTCGCGACCGGCCGACACGTGCAGGTCTTCCGGGCGGAGCCTCATGAGGAGCACCGCGGCCTTCGCCTTCTCCTCGAGCAGGTCGGTCTTGTCGTTGAGTCCCTCCGGAATGACGTGGAACGCGGAGCCCAGCGTCACATCGGAAGCTTTGATCGGGGCACCGGTAGGGTCTCGCGTCAAGCGCGTGCCCTTCGCCCACATGGTGTGCTGCAGCGGCTTGATCGGGTCGGACGCCGGTGCGAGCCCTCGGAAGAGCGCGACCGCGGGGATCGGCGTGAGGACCAGGGCACCGATGAGGCTGTTGCGGATGACCGACCTGCGGCCGATCCCCGACTCCTCGTTGCCGAGCTTGAAGATCTCGACCGCGCGCTCGCGGGTCTCCTCCTTGCCGCGGGTGGGGTGCCGGAGCTCCACGCTCTCGTCGCCGCGCATGAGCTGCTTCGCCCAGTGCACCGCTCCGATGCCGATGCCGAGCAGACCGAGCGTGATTCCGAGGCCGAGCAGCAGGTTGTTCGTGCGAATCGAACCCGGGTCGCCGGGAAGGATCGGGAAGGCGATGTACGCGGCGACGGCGAAGATGCTGCCGACGATGGAGAGGTAGAACAGGATCGAGACCTGGCGCTCGGCCCGGGCATCCTTCTTGGGGTCGACATCGGTTCGCCGCGGGTAGTGCGGCGGGAAGCCGGGGTTCTGCACACCATCGGTGGGTACCACCGCGGTGCCCGGGGAGCCCGCGTTCTCGTGCGCCACCTCGACCGCTGTGCCGGTGGTCGTGCCACCATGAACGGCATCGTCTTCGGGTGCGATCACACCCTCGCCGTGCTGTGCCATTCTCTTCCCTTCACCTGTCGCGTCGAACGCTGACGGAACGTTTACTAGTTGGCCTTCGCCGTGAGCCACACCGTGACTCCGATGATGGTGCCGAGACCGAAGATCCAGAGGAACAGACCCTCCGAGACCGGCCCGAGGTTACCGAGGTCGAATCCGCCCGGGGACGGGTTCTGATCGAGGTACTTCAGGTAGGTGATGATGTTCGCCTTGTCGGTCGGCGAGATGTTCTTGTCGTTGAAGACCGGCATGTTCTGCGGGCCGGTGACCATCGCCTCGTAGATGTGCTGAGCGGTGACACCCGTGAGCGCCGGTGCGTACTTGCCCTGAGTCAGGGCCCCGCCTGCACCGGCCACGTTGTGGCACATCGCGCAGTTGATGCGGAACAGCTCGGCCCCCTTGGCCGCGTTTCCGTTGCCCCCGAGGTAGGTCTTGTCGGGGATGCCCGGCCCGGGCGCCTTCGAAGCGACGAAGGTGTAGAGCGCTTTCGTCTGCTCGGTCGTGAACTGCGAGGGCTTCTCCTGCGCCTGCGGTCCCGACTGCGCGAGCGGCATGCGACCGGTGGAGACCTGGAACTCGACGGACGCGGCGCCGACACCGAGCAGCGAGGGCCCGGCCTTCGTGCCCTCGAGGTTCATGCCGTGGCAGGTCGCGCAGTTGGCCGCGAAGAGCTTGGAACCCTGAGAGATGAGCTGCTCGCTGCCCGCGGTGGTGTCGGCCGTCGCGGACGTGGTGAACAGCGCGTAGGCGCCGCCGGTGGCGAGCAGCCCGATCGTGATGAGCGCGATCGAGGCGAGCTTGCTGCGCCGTGCGGGGCGCTGCTTCTTGGACTGGAGAGGAGTGGACTTCGCCATGCGTCTACGTGGTTTCCGGTTCTTATTTCAGGAGGTAGATGATCGAGAAGAGGCCGATCCACACCACGTCGACGAAGTGCCAGTAATACGACACGACGATGGCGCTCGTGGCTTCTTTGTGCCCGAAGTTCTTGGCGGAGTAGGCGCGCCCGATGACGAGGAGGAACGCGATGAGACCGCAGGTGACGTGGAGTCCGTGGAAACCGGTCGTGAGGTAGAAGGCGGATCCGTAGGCGTCGGAGCTGAGGCTGACGTGCTCGCTCACGAGGTTCGCGTACTCGTAGATCTGGCCGATGACGAAGAGGGCACCCATCACGTACGTGACGAAGAACCACTCCGCCATGCCCCAGTCCTTGAGCTTCCAGCTCGTGCGGCGGGGCTGAAGACGCTCGGCCGCGAAGACGCCGAACTGGCAACTGAACGACGAGGCGATGAGGATGCAGGTGTTCACCCCCGAGAACGGAACGGTGAGCTTGGCGCTCTGGGCGGCCCACAGCTCGGGCGAGGTGGAGCGCAGAGTGAAGTAGATCGCGAAGAGTCCCGCGAAGAACATCACTTCACTGCCAAGCCACACGATCGTACCGACCGCGACAACGCTCGGGCGGTTCACAGTCGTGAAGCCGGCCGGCCGAGAAAGAGAGGTGCTCGTCACCTGTCCATTATGTCCGATATCGGGGGCCGAATCTCCCATTCCGTATGCCTGTCGGCACCGAATCGTTAGAATTTCGAACATGACTAACAACCTGTCGTGGCCCGCGATTCTCAGCCGTCTGGTCGGAGGCTCTGATCTGTCTATCAGCGAATCCACGTGGGCCATGCAGAGTGTCATGGCGGGGGAGGCGACCTCCGCTCAGCTGGCGGGCCTCCTCGTCGCCCTGCGGTTGAAGGGCGAGACCGTCGACGAGATCGTCGGCTTCCGCGATGCGGTGCTCGCCAACGCGCTGAGCCTCGACGTCGACCCCATGGTGCTCGACATCGTCGGCACCGGCGGTGATCCCTATGGTGCCGTCCTGAACATCTCGTCGGTGGCATCCGTGATCGATGCCGCCGCGGGAATCCCCGTCGTGAAGCATGGCAATCGGGGAGCAAGCTCCGCCTCCGGGGCCTCCGATGTGCTGTCCGCCCTGGGGCTCAACCTCGACATCGCTCCCGAACGGGTCGCCCAGGTGCTCGAGGAGACCGGCATCACCTTCGCCTATGCCGCGCTGTTCCACCCGGGTTTCCGCCACGCCGGCCCGACCCGCCGGGAACTCGGCATCTCGACTCTCTTCAACATCCTCGGTCCGCTCTGCAACCCCGCGCGTCCGGAGGCGTCGGCGGTCGGCGTCGCGAGCCTCGATCGCGTGCCGCTCGTCGTCGGCGTGTTCCAGACGCGCGGTGCGACAGCGCTGGTCTACCGCGGCGACGACGGCATCGACAAGCTCACCACGACCGGGCACAGTCACATCTGGGAGGTCTCCCGCGGCTTCGTGACCGAGCACGACCTCAACCCCGCGGATCTCGGCATTCCCACCGCGCACATCGAGTCGCTGCTGGGCGCCGATCCCGAGCACAATGCTGGGGTCGCCCGGCGCGTGCTCGCCGGCGACCGCGGCCCGGTGCGCGACATCGTTCTCCTCAACGCGGCGGCGGGTCTCGTGGCGTTCGACCTCGCCCGCAACCCCGAGCTGATCCGGGTGCCGATGGTCGACCGCCTGCGCGCGGCGATGGCGGTGGCCGCCGAGTCGGTCGACAGCGGCGCAGCCGCCGCAAAACTCGAGGAGTGGGTGGCCGCGACCAACGCGTGATCGGGCTGCGCCGCGGGGCTAGGGGCGGCGGATGACCGTGCCGCCGGGCATCCCGACCACAGACCGCACCCCGGCGACCCCCATCGAGATGTCGAGTTCGGCCACCAGGGCGCGGAGCACGGTCTCGGCCCCGCGCGCACCGTCGACGGCCAGGCCGTAGACCCACGGGCGCCCGACCAGCACGGCGCTCGCGCCGAGCGCCAGTGCCACGAGAACGTCGCGGCCACTCCGCACACCGCTGTCGAAGAGCACGGGGGCTCTCCCCGCGACCTCGCGGACGATCGCGGGAAGCGCGTCCGCAGATCCGATCGCGCCATCGAGTTGGCGGCCGCCATGGTTGCTCACGATGATGCCATCCGCGCCGTGCGCGAGGGCGAGCCGTGCATCGTCGGGGTGCTGGATTCCTTTCACGAGGATCGGCAGAGAGGTGAGGCTGCGCAGCGAGGCGAGGTCCGGCCACGTGAGAGTCGAACGCGAGAACACCTCGAGAAAGGTGTCCACCGCGGCTCGGGGGATGGGGGAGCGGAGGTTCGCCCCGATCGAGCCAGGGTGCGCCAAGGACAGGTCGAGCAGCGTGCGGATGGCGGCGATCGTGATGCGGCCTCGCTCGGGTGCCGCTCTCGACGCAACCCTCGCGCGGACGAGTTCCTGGAACACCGGGTCGCTCGTGTACTGAGCGATGCCGAGACCGTGTGCGAAGGGGAGGTACCCCAGATCGAGGTCGCGGGGCCGCCAGCCGAGCAGGTGGGTGTCGAGGGTCACCACGATCGCCTCCGCCCCGGCGGCCTCGGCGCGGCCCACCAGGCTGGCGACGAGCGCGTCGGAACTGCTCCAGTAGAGCTGGAACCAGTGTGGCGCGCCCGGCGTGGCGCCGAACGCCGCCTCCAGAGGAATCGACGCCTGATTCGATGCGATGTAGGGGATGCCGAGACTCGCTGCGGCGCGGGCGATGCCGAGGTCGGCCTCGCGGTGGGCGAGCGACAAGGCCCCGATCGGCGCGGCGAGCAGGGGAGTGGGGTAGCGGCGACCGAACAGTTCGATGGAGAGGTCGCGTTCGCCGACGTCGCGCATGATGCGCGGCACGATCCGCCAGCGATCGAGCGCCGCGCGGTTCTCGCTCGTGGTGGTCTCGGCACCCGCGGCGCCGGCGAGGTAGGCGAAGGCCTCGGGGGAGAGGGCGCCGGCCGCCGCCGCTTCAAGCGAGGCGTAGGAGGAGGGGACGACGGGCATCCGCCCGCGCGCCCCGTCACCGAAGATCGACGCCTGCACCGCCCTGCCGAATCCCGCCATGCCTGACTCCCTCGTCCTCTCCGCAGACTATCGAGCGACGCCCAGGAGAACCATCGGCCCGCGCCCGGCGAGGCCTCTCACCAGTCGCCGGGGGAGACCTCTCGACAGGATCCCCCGGCGCTGGCATCGGGGCCGGCACCGCTGTCGCGGCGCGCAAGGTCGTGCGCCCAGACGACGCGTCGCTCTCGTGTGTCTCCCTCGGGCGCCATGTCGACGAGCGCGAGGTGGCGTATCGAGATGACAGTGCCGCTGGCCAGTTCGGTGTGGTGCCGCACCGTGACGTGCGGGCGGTACCCGGGTCCGGTGAAGTCGGGGTCATCGAAGTCGACGCCCACGCCGGCGAGCTCGGTCATCAATTGTTCGTGCAGAGCGGTGAGCGCGGCGTTCGGCGCGATGAGAGTCACGGGGATGTCCCGAGCGCGCCCGAACCCGTCGCGTCCGCCCGCGACCACGTCGAATGGCGGGTGGAACGCACAGACGACGCGGAGGGCGGCCGCGAGTGTCTCTGCGTCGTGCGGAGTCACGAAGGTGGGGGCCACCGTGAGGTGCAACGGCCACTCGCGGAGCGTGAAGGCATCGCCCGCGACGAGGGGAGTGAGCGACGCGATGACGACGAAGCGGGGCATGGCTCGACCCTATTCGAGGAAGGCCCAGCGACCGTCGACACGCGTGAAGCGACTGTTCTCGTGCTGGATCCCGGTGGCTCCGTTGTGCCGATAGTGCGCGTCGAACTCCACGGTGCCCACCTGGTCGAGCAGACCACCGCCGGTGCGACCCAGGATGTCGAGGCGGAACCATCGAACCTCGGGGTCGAGGTCGAGCGCGGCGGGTCGCGTCGACGGGTGCCACGAAGCGAGCAGGTACGCGGAGCGCCCCAGTGCGAAGGCGCTGAACCGGGAGCGCATCAGCTTCTCAGCGGTGGGCGCGGCCGCGCCGGAATGGATCGGCCCGCAGCACTCGTCATAGGGGAGTCCGCTCTGGCAGGGGCAGCGGAGCGTGGTCATAGCCCCATCGTGCCAGCCCGACCCTGACCGCCGCTGTCACGAGGGGCTCGACCGGTGTCGGTGCGGCGACGTACGGTGGGATGACCGGCCCACGCTGTTCGCACCGAGGAGGATGCCTTGACCACGCTGACCGACCGACCCAACACCGCTCTCATCGTGATCGATGTGCAGAAAGGGGTCATGCAGGAATCCGTCGACAGCGCCGCCGTGATCGAGCGCGTGGAGTCTCTCGTCTCGCGGGCTCGCGACGCTGGCGTTCCGGTGGTCTGGGTGCAGCACTCGGACGAGGGTCTCGTCAAGGGCAGCGCCGAGTGGGAGTACGTGCCCGAGCTGACACGACACGACTCCGAGCCCCTCATCCACAAGATCTACGGCGACTCCTTCGAGGGAACCGATCTGGAAGAAGTGCTGGCCAGAGGCGGAATTGGGCGTATTGTGGTTACGGGTGCCCAAACCGACATGTGCATTCGTTCGACCATTCATGGAGCATTCGCGCGCGGCTACGACGTCACGCTCGTCGAGGATGCGCACACGACTGAGGATCTCTCGGCCTGGGGTGCGCCCGCACCACACGCGGTCATCGCTCACACCAACATGTACTGGGCGAACCAGTCGGCGCCCGGCCGCACGGCATCAGTCGTCCCCGCGGCGGAGGTCGATTTCTCCGGCTGAACCGTTGGCGCGCAGGGGAGTGGCCAGGTCGTCTAGTCGGCGGCTCGAACCCGTCCTGATCCGACGATTCGTGGCCCTTCGAGTATGTCGAAGGTGGCTCCGGGGGCCAGGGTGCTGCAGTCGATGTCATAGGGCAGGTCGAGGAGGACTTCAGCGTCATCTCCCGGAGCGAGTGTCCCGCCGTGCGTGCTTCGAATGATGTCGCCGACATGCGTTCCGTCACCTCCGTGGAGGACGAGGTGCGGTCGGTAGGAGCCGGCGAGCGAGATTGGAGAGCGCCGTCCGCCGTCCATTGCCGTTCGGAGGCGGATGGTCGCGTGGAGTGGTTCCATCTGAGGATTCTGACACTGAGGGAGTGCCCGGAGCGGCTCGAGCGGGGCTCAGCGATCGATAACTTGACATAATGTGAATTATCAGCGACCTGGAGAGCGGGAATACCGAGTGGTCGGTCGGATTTAGATTTATGCGAACGCATTGAGATAGCTCCGTGAAATCCTCACCATCGGACCGCAAAGGAAGCGGTCGTCATGACCAGGTTTGTCAACAAGGTCGCCATCGTCAGCGGCGGAGGCAGCGGAATCGGCGCTGAGATCTCCCGTGAACTCGCGGCGGAGGGTGCGTCGGTCGTCGTCACCGACATCAAGCTCGAGGCGGCGCAGGCCGCCCTCGAATACACCGCGCAGGGTGTGCGTACGAACGCGGTCGGTCCCGGCTTCATCGACACGCCTCTCGTGCGCGCCAGCCTGTCGCCCGAGGCGATCACCGCCCTCGAGGCCGAGCACGCGACCGGTCGCCTGGGGACCGACAAGGAGGTCGTCGCGCTCACGCTGTTCCTGCTGAGCGATGCCGCATCCTTCATCTCCGGCAGCTACCACCTCGTCGATGGCGGCTACTCGGCGCACTGAATCCGGCGCGACGGCTCGTCAGAGCGTCGCGCGGTACCGGGAGATCGCCTCGGCGCAGGCCTCGTGGTCGACGACGTCGGGTTCGCCCGACATCGTCGCCGTCGCGACGAGCTCGCCGCGTACGAAGATCGGGATCGATCCACCATGCGCCTTGACCACGTCGTGATCGATGTCGGTGCGGTCGGTGAACAGCGTGCCGGCTGCCTCGTGCCGTCGGCGCACCAGCAGCGACGGCTCACCGAAATGCCGGGCCGTCGCAGCCTTGCCGGCGAGCCAAGGATCGTTCCCGGCGCCCGTCTTGCCGAACTTCGCGCGGAACACGAGGTCGTCGCCGATCACGATGTCGAAGGCGAGATTGAGCGACCACTCCTGGATCACTCCCCCGGCGATCACCCCGAGGTCGAAGGCGTCTTCTTTGGAGAAATGCTCAAGATCAATTCGGGGAGCCGCCTCGAGCTCGGCGAGCGTGTAATCGTGTTCAGCGTGTGCCACGGGCGTGTCCTCAGTCGTGCGTTGTGAGCGCCAGCCGCACGAGCTCGGTCAGCTCGGCGGGTTCGAACGGTTCCTCGGTCGATTCGAGTTCGGCGAGCGACCACCAGCGGTGGTCGAGCACGTCGACGTGCTCCTCGGGAGTCCAGTGCGCGTTCGACGGCTCGAAGCGCGTCGTGCGGTGCACGTAGAACTCGGCGTGGCCGGTGTCGTGGTCGGCGGCATCCCAGGTGACGTCGAAGTCGTGGCTCCAGACGGCGTCGCCGGGATGATCGATCCGCAGCCCCGTCTCCTCGAAGAGCTCCCGCACGGCCGCGGCCGCGTGGTCCTCCCCCGGGTCGACTCCCCCACCCGGCGTGATCCACCGCGCGAAGCCGCTCGTGTCGGGGGCCTTCGTCAGGAACAACAGCAGCTGTCCCTGCTCGTCGAGCAGCAGGATGCGCGAGGTGAGTCGGTGCCCGACGGTCATGAGCTCAGGCGCCGAAGTCGCTCACGTCGCCCACATACCGCGTGTGGTCGGCGGGAATGGGCTCGACGGCGGCGAGGGCGACCTCGGCCGCGAACTCCCCCACGTTGTAGAGCCGGCCCGCGGCCTCCTTGCGCTGTCCGATGGCGCCGGGGTTGGCGCGCTCGAGCAGGGTCGCGGTGATCGTGCCCTCGATCATGTCGCCCGAGACGACGACGAAGCCGATGCCGGACTCCTCGAGGGTGGGGATCAACTCGCGGAGGGCATCCTCACCCGCGCGCTTGCTCAGCGCGACCTGCTCGTATTCCGGCATGGTCGGTGTGGTGCGGATGAAGTGCGCCTGGTGGCTCGTCACGAACACCACGCGCGAGCCGGGCCCGAGGAGCGGCAGGGCCGCGGTGAGCAGGGCGAGCTGGGCGTCGCGGTTGAGCCGCATCGCGTAGTCCTCGCCGAGACCGGACTCCATGCCGCCGGAGGCGTTCATGACCAGGATGTCGAGACCGCCCAATCGCTCTTTCGCGGTCGCGAACATGGCGGCCACCGACTCAGGGTCGGTCAGATCGGCTCCGACCGCGAAGGCGCTTCCCCCTGCCGACTCGATCGCGGCGACGAGCTTGAGGGCCCGCGCCTCTTTGTTGCGGTAGTTGATGACGACGGTCGCACCGGCGCCCGCGAAGTACAGGGCGGTGTCAGCGCCTATGCCTCGAGAGGATCCGGTCACGAGGGCGCGTTTGCCGGTGAGGGAACCGGCGGCGAGGGGGTTGTTCACGAGAGACGACACTACCAAGACGACTGCCGTCGGTCGCCTGCAGGTGATAGCTTCATGGCGAGCGGAAACACGAGAGGTGCTTAGTACGCGATGGATTTCGTCCAGCAATACGCATGGATTCTCTGGCTTGCCCTCATTCTCATCTTCGTGATCGTCGAGGTGGTCACCGTCGACTTCACCTTCCTCATGCTCGCCATCGGCAGCGTCGGCGGCCTGGTCGCGAGCCTGATCGGCGCCGCCTGGTGGGTGCAGGTGATCATCGCCGCGATCCTCGCCCTCGCCCTCATCTTCACGGTGCGGCCCCCGCTGCTGCGGGCGCTGAAACGCGGCGGTGACCACGCGAAGAGCAACGTCGAGGCGCTCCTCGGGATGCACGGCACCGTCGTCATCGCCTTCGAGGGCGCCGCGGGCACGGTCAAACTCGACAACGGCGAGACCTGGACCGCGACGCTCGGTTCCACTCCCCCGCCACCACTGAACCTCGGCGACCGTGTGACGGTCACCGCCATTCAGGGGGCGACCGCCGTGGTCGTCCCGTTCGAAAGGACCACTCCATGAGCAACATCAGCTTCGGCCAGGTGATCGGGTTCATCGTCATCGCCTTCCTGGTCATCCTGGTGCTCGTCACGCTCTTCCGCGCCATCCGGATCGTGCCGCAGGCCACCGCGGGTGTCGTGGAGCGGCTGGGCAAGTATCACAAGACCCTCAACCCGGGGTTGAATGTCCTCGCCCCGTTCGTCGACCGCATGCGCCCGCTGATCGACATGCGCGAGCAGGTCGTCTCGTTCCCGCCCCAGCCTGTCATCACCGAGGACAATCTGGTCGTTTCGATCGACACGGTCGTCTACTTCCAGGTGACGGATGCGCGCGCCGCGACCTACGAGATCCGCAACTACCTCGGGGCGGTCGAGCAGCTGACCACGACGACGCTCCGTAACGTCGTGGGCGGTCTGAACCTCGAGGAAGCGCTCACGAGCCGCGACAAGATCAACAGCCAGCTCCGCATCGTGCTCGACGAGGCCACCGGCAAGTGGGGCATCCGCGTCGGTCGCGTCGAGCTCAAGGCGATCGAGCCGCCCGTCTCGATTCAGGACTCGATGGAGAAGCAGATGCGCGCCGAGCGCGACAAGCGCGCCGCCATCCTCACCGCGGAGGGCACCAAGCAGGCGGCCATTCTGCAGGCGGAGGGTGCCCGTCAGGCGGCGATCCTCAACGCGGAAGGCGACGCCAAGGCCCAGATCCTGCGGGCCGAGGGCGAGGCGCAGGCCATCACGACCGTCTTCGGGGCCATCCACGCCGGCAACCCCGACGCCCCCCTGCTCGCGTATCAATACCTGCAGACGCTGCCGAAGATCGCCGAGGGCGAGGCCAGCAAGCTCTGGATCATCCCGTCCGAGCTGACCGAGGCGCTCTCGCACATCGGTGCCGGTTTCCTCGGCCCCAAGAACTAGTGCGTCGGCTCGTCGGTCCCCATCCGACAACCTGGTTCGAACCGACACGCCCACGCGTGCTCGCCCATCGTGGACTGACGGTCAACGCCCCGGAGAACACCCTCCTGTCGTTCCTCAATGCGCTGGCGGGCGGTGCGGAGTACCTCGAGACCGACGTTCAGGTCTCGAAGGACGGCATAGCGATCATCTGCCACGACTCGGATCTGCGTCGCGTCGCGGGTCGTCGGGAGCAGGTCAGTGCCTTGACACTCGCCGAGTTGAAGACCGTCGATTTGGGCTCCGGTCAGACCTTCTGCACGCTCGCGGAGGCGCTCGCCGCCTTCCCCGAAGCTCGATTCAACATCGATATCAAGTCGCTCGCGGCGGCGGCGCCCGCGGCGGCGGCCATTCGTGAGGCGGGCGCGACCGGCCGCGTGCTCATCACCTCGTTCAACGAGCGTCGGCGTGGCGCGGCGGTGCGGGCGCTGCCCGGGGTCGCGACCTCGGCATCCTCTCCCCGGTTCGCACTCGCCCTCACCGCCGCGAAGCTCGGCCTCTCCCCGCTCGTGCGGTTCGCACTGCGCGGGGTCGACGCGGTGCAGGTTCCGGTGGGGATCAGCCTCCTGCGCATCGCGACCCGGGGGGTCATCCGCAGAATTCAGGCGGCGGGCGTCGAGGTGCACTTCTGGACGATCAACGACGTCACCGAGATGAAGCGGCTCCTCGAACTCGGGGCGGACGGCATCGTCACCGACCGCTCCGACCTACTGCTGGAACTCATCGGCCGCTCGGCCTGAGCCGCCCTCACCCTGCCAATGCGCTGGGAGTGGTCTGTTAACCCACAGTGGCGGAACATTTCGCATTGCTAACGGGTTTATAACTTTGAATGCATTGCGAGATTAAGGAGGCCACACAATGGCAGACCGGAGTTTGCGCGGCATGAGACTCGGAACCCAGAGCTTACAGAGCGAAGAGGGTGTCGAATTTTCGCCGCGACGAAAGAGTGTTTACCGTACGCCGGACGGCAGTACCTTCGAGGTGGTGTTCTCCGCAGACGCCGAGATTCCCGAGGTCTGGGAGTCCCCGAAGAACGGCATGGAGGGCGTCCTTCTCGACAGCGACGGTGCTCCCGTCGAGAGTGAGCACGCCGAAGCCAAGGTGCCTCGTAGCCACTGGGACATGCTTCTTGAGCGCCGCACCCGTGCGGAACTGGAGGAGTTGCTTCAGGAGCGGCTCGACTACCTGCGGGCTCGCAAAGGCCAGCAGAAGATCGGCGCCTAGCGCGACGTGCGCCCCCGACGACGCCCCGTCCCCTCCCCTGCCGGAGCGGGCGGGGCGTTTCGTTTGCCCGCGACGATGGCCGCGAGCAGCCCGCCGAGTCCGAGGATGCCCACGAAGAGTTCGATCCCCGATCCCGCCACGGCGGCCGGCGTCACCGTCGTGCTGAGCGGAACCCTCGCCACCATGGTGGCCGCCGTGAATGGCGTGAGCTGCCGGATCGTGGACCCGTCGGGCGCGATGATCGCGCTCGTGCCGACCGTCGAGTCGTTAACGAGGGATCGACCCAGTTCCATCGCCCGAATGCGAGCGATCGCGAGTTGCTGCACGCTCTCGTCGGTGTGACCGAAGTCGGCGTTGTTGGTCTGCGCGATGAGGAATTGGGCCCCCGACAGCACCGACTCTCGCATGACGTTGTCGTCGCTGATATCGAAGCAGATGTCGATGCCTGCGATGACCCCGTTCACGTCGAACACGGTGTCGGTGGTACCCGGCGTGTAGTCACGGCCGATCAGGTCGATGAGTGACGGCGCGAACGGGCGCCAGAATGCGCGATCGGGAACGTACTCCCCGAACGGCACCGGGTGCTTCTTGTCGTAGAAGTCGACGGCGCCCTTGCCGGCCTCCCACAGCAGCGAGGTGTTGTAGAACTTGGAGCCGCGATGGGTGATGGTTCCGGCGATGAGGGGTGCGTTCATCCGCCTGCTCACCTCGTCGAAGACCGCCGCACCCGCGCGGGACTCCAGCGGGTCGAGATCGGAGGCGCCCTCGGGCCAGATCACCATGTCGACGCGCCGGCCGTACAACGGGATCGTTGCGGCGTACTGCGCGGCGAGCAGATCGCCCTCGTTGTGCGGCTGGAAGTAACCGGCCGGACCGTCGCCCTGGACCGCGGCGACCGTCGTGGAGCCCGACAGCACGAGCGGGAACGCGGGCACCACGACCAGCAGGGTGAGCGCGAGGAGGGGCACGGCCACGCGCGTCAGTCGCGCTGCACCGCGCGTCGGAGCACCCCCCTCCCCCGGGAGCATCGGCGCCGCGATGCCGGGGGTGCGCGCTGACGATTGCCCCGAGACGGCGAGTTCCAGGGTCAGGGCGACGACGAGCACCATGAGGAAGCTCACCCCGGAGACCCCGACCCACGCGAAGAGATGCGCCAAGGGGCTCTGCGACTGGGAGAGCGCGACCCTTCCCCACGCGAAACCCCCATACGGCCAGACGCTCGCGATGCCCTCGCGCGCGGTCCAGATGCCCGCGACGACGATGGGGAGCAGCACGAGGCGGCCCGCCCTGCCGGGCCAGGCCCGCGGCACCCACTGGTAGGCGAGGGCGATGCACATTGTGCCGAGGGCGACGAAGAGGGATTCCAGTACCGCGAGGGCCGTCATCGGTAGCGGGCCCAGGAAGAGCGAGGCCCACTCGATGTGGATGAGGTAGAAGCACACACCCGCGACGAACCCCACGAGGAGCGCGGATCGCGGCCGTCGACCGCGCATCGCAACGAGCACCATCCCGATGCCCACGAAGGTCATCGGCCACCAGCCCAGATCGGGAAAGCCGTCGTCGAGGGCGACTCCGGAGACCGCGGCGAGCAGGAGCGACGCCCACAGCGGCAGGAGCGCCCGCTCGCCGCCGAGGCGCGCGCGGGAGACCCTACGCGACACTGCTGTAGGCGACGATGCCGCGCATGATCGAGTCGAGCGAGCGCCGGGCCACGCGCCCGACCTCCGACTCCGCGACCACCGAGAGCTGGTCGAGGAGGTCCATCGTCTGCTTCGTCCAGCGCACGAAGTCGCCCGCGGCGAGATCGGCGAGACTCAGCACCGAGTCGAGGGAGGCGCCCTGCGCCCAGCGGTACATGGCGAGGGTCAGGCCGGTCGCGAGGGGCTGGGTTCCGGGCAGACGATTGTCGCGCTCGATGTCGTCGAGGCGGGCCCAGAGATCGCCCGTCGCATCGAAGGCCTCGCGGAACGGTCCGCGCGGGAGATTGCGCTCATTCGGGGCACCCTCGTCGCGCCGAGGCTCGAACACGAGCGAGGCGGCCATGGCGGCGAGTGACGGCGCGTCCAACGAGTCCCAGAGCCCCGTGCGAAGCGACTCCGCGACCAGGAGGTCTCGTTCGCCGTAGATGCGCTTGAGCAGCCGCCCGTCGGCCGCGACCGCGACCTCGCCGCCGTCGGCGACGAGGTAGCCCAGCTGGAGCAGGACATCCGTCACCCGGTCGAACACCTTCGCGACCGCGCCGGTGCGACTGCGGATCTGCGTGGTCAGCCGATCGGTGTCTTTCTTGAGCTTCCACCAGCGCTCGGCCCAGCGCGCGTGCGCCTCGCGGTCGTTGCAGCTGTGGCAGGGATGCTGCTTCATCCGCCGTCGCAGCTCGGTGAGCTGGCGCTGCCGGCGGTCCCGCTCCGCGCGCGACTGCTGCTCGGACCGCACCCCCGCCTTGCGCTCGAGGTCGGTGAGCTCCCGCCGGATACCCGAATACTCGGCGTAGTCACCCAGGTGGCAGGTCATCGCCTTCGCGTAGCCGTCGAGCGACTCCTGCTGGCTGCGGACCTTCCGCGCCAGATCGACGACCGCCCGGTCGGCCTGGAACTGGGCGAACGAGGACTCCAGGATCTCGCGGGTGCGCTCGCGACCGAACTGGTCGATGAGGTTGACCGCCATGTTGTAGGTGGGCCGGAAGCTCGAATTGAGTGGGTAGGTGCGTCGCGAGGCGAGCGAGGCGACCGCCTGCGGGTCGAGGCCGTCGGCCCACTGGATGACCGAGTGCCCTTCCACGTCGATGCCGCGTCGACCCGCGCGCCCGGTCAGCTGCGTGTACTCCCCCGGCGTGATCGGCACTCGCGCCTCACCATTGAACTTCTCGAGCTTCTCGAGCACGACGGTGCGCGCGGGCATGTTGATGCCGAGGGCGAGCGTCTCGGTGGCGAACACGAGTCGCACGAGTTTGAGCCGGAACAGCTCTTCGACGACCTCCTTGAAGGCGGGCAGCATGCCGGCGTGGTGGGCGGCGACGCCCCGCTCCAGCCCTTCGAGCCACTCCCAGTAGCCGAGCACGGCGAGATCCTCATCGCGCAGGGTGCGGCAGCGCTCCTCGACGATGGCGCGGATCTCGTCGCGCTCCTGCGCGCTCGTGAGACGAACGCCCGCGCGCAGCACCTGCCGGACGGCGGCGTCGCATCCGACGCGGCTGAAGATGAAGAAGATCGCGGGCAGCAGGTTCTTGGTCTCGAGGAGTGCCACCAGCTCGGCGCGGTCCATGCGCACCGTGTCGGGGCGACCGCCGTGCGAGTGACGCCGGCCCACGTCTTTCGCCTGTCGGGAGCTGATGCCCCGGCCGCCGTAGTGCGCCATCTGCGCGAGCTCCGGGTTGACCCGGTTGGTGGCGGCGAGCCCCGAGGAGTCGAAGAGGTCGATGAGCCGGGTTCGCATGAGCACGTGCTGCTCGAGCGGCACCGGGCGCTCCTCGGAGACGATCACGTCGGTGTCGCCGCGAACGGCCTGCAACCAGTCGCCGAACTCCTCGGCGTTGGAGACGGTGGCGCTGAGCGAGACGAGGCGCACCGACGGAGGAAGGTGGATGATCACCTCCTCCCAGACCGCGCCGCGGAACCGATCGGCGAGGTAGTGCACCTCGTCCATGATCACGTAGGCGAGGTCGGTGAGCAGCGAGGAGTCCGCGTAGAGCATGTTGCGGAGCACCTCGGTCGTCATCACGACGATGCGGGCGGTCGAGTTGATGTTGGTGTCGCCGGTGAGCAGACCGACGCTCTCCGCGCCGTACTCCGCCACGAGTTCCTGGAACTTCTGGTTGCTCAGCGCCTTCATCGGTGCCGTATAGAACACCTTGTCGCGCGTGTCCTGCATGGCGAGATAGATCGCGAACTCGGCGACGATCGTCTTGCCCGCGCCGGTGGGCGCGGCGACGAGCACGCTCCGCCCTTCCTCGATCGATCCGCACGCGGCGATCTGGAAGGAGTCGAGATCGAAGCGCTGCCGGGCGCGGAACGCCTCGAGCATGGGTTGGCGGGTGCGGGATCGGGACTGCGCGTACCGTTCGGCGGGTGAAAGCTGGGTCATCGGCGGCTCAGACCGCGATCTCGGAGCTGAACGCGGCCTGGCGGCGAGCGACCGATCTGTCGTGGAGCCACGCGACGAACGCCGCCGCGAAGTACAGGCCCACCATGGGGATGGCGAGCACGAACATCGACACGACGTCGGCGGAGGGCGTGACGAGGGCCGTGAAGAGCGTGATGACGATGACCGCGATCCGCCAGCCCTTGAGGATGGCCTTCGCGTCGAGGATGCCGATGAAATTCAGCAGGACGAGGAAGACGGGGAGCACGAACCCGACGCCGACCGCGATGACGAGCTTGGTGATGAAGTCGACGTAGTCCTTCGCATTCACGATCGAGGTGTCGGGCGCGGGAGCGAAGCTGGTGAGCAGTTGGACCATGTGCGGCATGATGAACCAGCCCGCTGCGCAGCCCAGCAGGAACAGCGGAATGGCGGAGCCGAGAAAGCCGATCGCGTAGCGCTTCTCGCGCCGCTTGAGACCCGGCACGATGAACGCCCAGACCTGGTAGAGCCAGACGGGACTGGAGAGCACGAGTCCGAGGGTGACCGCGAGTTGGATCTTGACGTCGAAGGCCTGGGTGAGCCCGTCGTAGTTGAGCGAGCTCGTGCGGTGCGCGAGTTCGCCGGCCTGAAGCAGAGGGGCGCGAAGCGCGTCCAAGACGAAGGGCACGAGGAACCAGCTGCCGATCGACAGCACGGTGATCGCGATAGCGGCGATGAAGAGTCGCTTACGGAGCTCGACGAGGTGCTCGCCGAGCGACATCCGCCCCTCCGTGTCGGCGCGTTTTCTGGTGCGGCCGGCCACGAAACCTAGGGCTTCGGTGTGGTGTCGGCCGAGGTCGTCGTCGACGCCTCACCGGTCGACTCGGCCTTGGGGGCCTCGCCGTCCTTCGGCTTCATCTCGGCCTTGAAGGCGTTCATCGACTGCCCGAGGCTCCGTGCGAGGGCGGGCAGCCGGGTGGCACCGAAGAGCAATAGGACGATGACGAGAATGATCAGAAAATGCCAACCGGTGATTCCGCCCAACATAGCGTCACATCCTTTGCCTCGGGTTCGTGCTGAGATTCGCTCGAACGGTGCCCATTTTAGCCCCATACCCGTGACGGGACACGGACCCGGGCCAGTTTCCCAGCGTGCGGTCATCCGCCTGTCGGTGCGGAGTCGTTGTATCGTGCGGCGCCGGCCGCTGCCCACTCGGCGACGGCTCGCCTCGCCTCCGGCGGCTCGATCACGACGGCGACCCCCGGCATCGCCGCGATCAGGCGCTTGAGGCCGTGATAGTGCGAGACCCGAACCGTCGTGCGGAGCCGCCCGTCGCGCTCGGAGGTCTCCGCGCCCTCGGGCACGTAGTCGGCGAGCAGCGGTGCTGCGGCCGTCGCGACCTCGATGACGACGGTGAGGTCGTCGTCGGAACCCTCGAACAGGGTATCGGGAAGCCCCACGTCGCCCGCCCGGTGCGTGATGGGCTCGGCGGTGACCACCGGTGCGGAGATGCGGTCGAGACGGAAGGTGCGCACGGCCTCGCGCAAGTGGCACCAGGCCCGCAGGTACCAGTCGGCGTCGAGCGACTCGACGCGGAGCGGATCCACCCGTCGCCTCTCGCGCTCGCCGCGGGAGTTGAGGTAGTCGAACTCGATCTGCACCCCCGCCGTGACCGAGTCGCGGATGAGCGAGAGGGTCTCATCGGTGTCGCTCGCCTCGACCGCAAGCTGGCTCGGCGCGGCCGAGGCCCCGCGCGACAGCTTGGCCATGAGAGACGCGATCGCCGCGCGGTCGGCGTGCTCGGGAAGCGCGGACAGGTACTGCAGCCCGGCGATGAGCGCGGCCGCCTCCCGGGCGGAGAACCGCGGGGAGTCGTCGATCGCGACCCGGTGGGTGAGCGAGATCTGATCGTTCTCCTCGAAGTCGTCCCAGGAGATGTCGAAGAGATCCTCGTGCTGGTACTGCGCCGTCTCCCCCGGGATTCCCGATACCCCGATGAGGCGCACCGCGTCCCTGATCTGCTCGGGTTTCATACCGAAGTGCGCGGCGACCTCGCCGACGCTGATGCGGTCGTGATCCATGAGGAACGGCACGAGAGACAAGAGGAACGTCAGTTTGTCGCCCGCCTGCAAGGGCGCCTGCCGCTCAGCCATGGTCGACCGCCACGCGGGTGAGACGGCTGCGCACGGCGTCGCGCAGCTCCGGGGGCGACACCACGAGCACCTCCGGCCCGTACCCCGCCAACTCGTCGGCGAACAGGTCGAGGTCGGAGAAGTGCAGGGTGAGCGCGCCGTCCGGCGCGGTCTCGGTGCCCCGCCGCTTGTCGAGCCGGGTGGCCGCATCCGAACCCGGTACGACCTCGACGAGAGCGGTGCGATCGCGCCAGATCTGCTCGAGTTCGGCGATGGCGGCGGTCATCGCCTCCGGGGGGAACGGCTCGTATCGCGTGTTGGTCGTCGTCACGGGGGTCACGATCCGCCGCAGCAGGAAGTTGCGGGTTCCCTTCGCGTCCTGATCGGCGGCGTGCAGCATCCATCGCCCGCGGTGCTGGATGAGAGCGATGGGGGCGACCGTTCGGGTGCGGGCGTCGTGCTCCCCCGGCTTCAGGTAGCCGAAGCGCACGATGACGTGCTTCTCGAGTGCTGCCGACAGCGGTTCGAAGGCGGCGTCCCGCACGCGCAGTCGTGGCGCATACCCGACGATCGGATCGTCGGAGGTGACGCCGAGCGAGCGCAGTTTGAGGAGGGCACGCCGCGACTCCGCCGAGAGCGAGCCCTCGCGCCACACCATCGCCGCGAGGTTGAGGAGCGTCGTCTCCTCGGGCGAGAAGGCGATGTCGGCAGGGAGTTCGTAATCTCCCCGTGGGATCCGGTAGCGCAGGTTCTGGTTGTTGCCCGACTCGCCCGGCGACTCGATCGTCTCGAGCGGCACCCCGAGCTCGCGGATGTCGTCCTTGTCGCGCTCGAACTGGCGCTCGAGGTTGGAATTGTCGCCCGACCGCGAGTAGCGCTGCCGATAGCCCTGGACGGTGGAGAGGATCTCGGCCTTGGTCAGGCCGGCGTCGGTCGCGAGGAGAGCGAGGACCAGACTGAACAGGCGCTCCTCAACGGGAACGCGCGATGCGGTGCTGGCTGGTGACACGAAAGTAGTCCTTCATGATCGAAGACACCCGGCCAGTGTCGTTGTGCGTCGGTTTATTCGATGCCCAGGATGTCGTAGACGTACACCACGGTGGCGTTCGTGGGGTAGCCGCTCGGGGCCTTACCTGAAGGATAGCCAAACTTGGGCGGGACGACCACGACCACCTGACTGCCGACCGTCTGCCCGATCAGGGCTTTCGCCGAACCGGGGTCGAGCTGGCCGCTCGCGCTGTCGGTCACGCTCTCGGCGCGCAGCGCCTGCGGAACCTTCGACGTCCAGGTCGAGGTGAAGGAGGACTTGGTCGACCAGTCGATCGCGGTCACGTGCACGAGGATCTCGTCGCCCTTCTTGACCGTCGCTCCGTCGCCCTTGCGGAGCGCCTCGTAGCGCAGCTGGGTCGGCGCGCTGCCCGAGATCGTCACGCCGGGCGTGCCATCGGGCGCGGTCACGACCGCGGGAAAACCGGACTGACCGAGTTGGAGGGCGCCGGTGGCGCGACCCGGGAACGTCTTCTGGATATCGGTCACGAGGATGAGCGTGTCGGTCGAGGTGAGCCCGGTCGACGGATCGGGCGCGGCGCCGAAGAACTGCTTCGCGGTCATGACCGTGACCGAGCGCGATCCGTCGCGCTGGCACTGCAGGTACTTGCCGACATTGCTCGTGGAGGTGACGCCGACCGTGACCTGCAGCGGGGCCTTCGCGTCGAAGTTCGTGGCGGTGAGCAGCTGCCCGGTCTTGCCGTAGTACAGGCTCGCCTGCACGTTCGCGATGGTGCCCGTGGTGAGCGGAGCGCCGTGGCCGCGGACGAGAGTCGTCGTCTCCGCCTTCGTGCTGAGCAGCGGCGTGGGAATGGTCGCAGTGGGCTTCTCGCCCAGGGCGCCGGTCACCGACACGGCGTTCGACGCGTCGCCAGCGGGAGACAGCGGGGTGCAGCTGGTCGCGGTCGGTATGGCCGTGCATCCCGCGAGGCTGACCGCGAAGGCGGCGGCGAGGATGACCGCGAGAGACTTGCGCACGTACCCAACTTTCAATCGACCCGGATTCACGGAATCACTCTAACGGGTCGGAGTTTGTCGATTCGCCGGGAGCGTAGGTCGCCGCACGAGCCGCGGCCTGGGCCTCGCGCACCGACTTCCGCAGGCTCTTCTCGCTCGAAACCCGGTCGCCGAGGGCACCCGGCGTCCACACCTCGACGTCCTCGTCGCTGTAGTCGGACTTGGACGCCCTCCGCGCCACATGCGGCAGCACGGCTCCCGGCGCGAGGCGACGCGCGGTGAGCAGGAATCCGGTGTGCGCGACCATCCGGTGGTCGGGTCGAACCGCGAGCCCCTCCACGTGCCAGGTGCGCACGATCGTCTCCGACGACTCCGGGTCGGTGAACCGACCGCTCGACCGGATGGCCTCCGCGACGCGCGACAGCTGGGTGACGGTGGCGATGTAGCAGATGATGACGCCACCGGGAGTCAGGGCATCCGCCGCCATCGGGATGCACTCCCAGGGCGCCAGCATGTCGAGCACGACGCGGTCGACCGTGCCGGCCTCCTCGCCGGCCGGCAGCGCCTCGGCGAGGTCGCCGACGGTCACCGTCCAGTTGCTGGGCCGCCCGGCGAGGAACGCCTCGACATTGGCCTGGGCGACGTCGGCGAACTCCTGCCGACGCTCGAAGGAGTGCAGGCGGCCCTCCGGTCCGATGGCACGCAGCAACCAGAGGGAGAGCGCCCCCGACCCCACGCCCGCCTCGACGACCCGCGCCCCGGGGAAGATATCGGCCATGCCGACGATCTGCGCGGCATCCTTCGGGTACACGATCGCGGCGCCGCGCGGCATCGACATGACGAAGTCGGTCAGCAGGGGCCGCAGGGCGAGGTACTCGATGCCGTTCGAGCTCGTGACCACGGAGGCATCGGGCTGCCCGATGATGAGGTCGTGGTCGAGGATGCCGCGGTGGGTGTGGAACGCGCCCCCGGCCTCGAGCGTCACGGTGTTGAGCCGCCCCTTGGGGCCGGTGAGCTGCACGCGGTCGCCCACGCGGAATGGGCCGGACTGGCGTCGGTTGGCGTCGGACATCAGTGCCTCCCGGCGGATCTGCGGTCACCGTGCAACTCGGCGAGATGCGTGACCGTGCGGCCGGCGAGGGTCGGCCAGATGGTGAGCGCGGGGTGGTCGGGAAGAACCGCGTTCAGCGGCACGCCGATCGTGGTCGCGCCGGACGCCATCGCCGCGGCGACGCCGGGGGCGGAATCCTCGATCGCGACGCAGTCGACCGCGGCGACCCCGAGAAGATCGGCGGCCCGCAGGTAGGCGGCGGGGTGCGGTTTGCTCAGAGTGACGTCGTCGCCTGCGACGATCGTGTCGAAGGCGGTGAAGTCGATGGCCTCCGCGACCGTCGTCGCGAGCGATCGGTACGACATGGTGACGAGGGCGGTGGGGACTCCCGATTCCCGCAGCTCGAGCAGGAGTTCGCGGGCGCCCGGGCGCCACGGCAGCCCCTCGGCGACGATCCGCTCCAGCACCCGAGCCGTCATCACCTCGATGATCTCGTGCGGGTGCAGCGCGACGCCCGCCTGCTGGAGGGTGCGGGCGGAGTGCTCGAGTCCGGCGCCGACGAGCCCGACCGCCTGCTCGTGGGTCCAGGTGCCGCCGTACTCCGCGACGAGTCGCGTCTCGGCATCCATCCAGTACGGCTCGGTGTCGATGATGGTGCCGTCCATGTCCCACAGGACGGCGGCGGGATGCTCAGTCACAACGGCCGATTCTATCCGGGTGTCCCCGGCGCGGGAGTGCCGCGGCGACGGTCGCGGCCTATCCTTGAAGGAACGAGCGCGGCCGGTGGAGGTCGCGCGGTACAGGAATTTTCGTGTCAGACACCCCCAGTTTCACGAGCGGTCACGTGCTCATCGTGGCCTTCGAAGGCTGGAACGACGCGGGCGAGGCCGCCAGCGGCGCCATCCGAACCCTCAAGGACGAGCTGGGCGTCTCCCCCATCGCCCAGGTCGATCCCGAGGACTACTTCGACTACCAGTTCAACCGGCCCACGGTGACGACCGACGACGACGGCGCGCGCACGATCGTCTGGCCGCACGTGACCGCCTACGGTCCGGAGCACGCCTCGGCGGGCCCGGGCGCGTCGATCTACCTGCTGACGGGCAGCGAGCCCTCCCGCGGCTGGAAGACCTTCACGCACGAGATCCTCGAGGTCATGGACGACGCCGAGATCACGAGCGTGATGTTCCTCGGCGCGATGCTCGCCGACGTGCCGCACACGCGACCGATCTCCGTCTTCGTCACGAGTGAGAACGCGGCCGTGCGCGAGAGCCTCGGCATCGAAAAGAGCAGCTACGAGGGGCCGGTCGGCATCCTGTCGGTGCTCGGCGACGCGGCGGAGAAGGCGGGGATCCCAACCCTCTCGATCTGGGCCTCCGTGCCGCACTACGTGCACAACGCCCCCTCGCCCAAGGCGACTCTCGCCATCATCGAGAAGCTCGAGGAGCTCCTCGACATCACGGTTCCGCGCGGCGACCTGCCCGCGGAGTCCGCCGCGTGGGAGAGCGGAATCGACGCGCTCGCCGGCGACGACGACGAGATGGCCGCGTACATCGAGCAACTGGAGCAGGCGCGCGACACGGTCGACTCGCCGGAGGCGAGCGGCGACGCGATCGCCGAGGAGTTCGAGCGCTATCTGCAGCGTCGCGACGGCAAGGACGGGCGCGGGCCGGCTGGCCCCGCGGGCGACGAGCCGTGGAGGCCGCCGACCGTCTGAGCGGGTGCGCCGACCGGCATGCTTCCGGGCTGAGGGCGGCGGGTGCCGCCCGTGGTCAGAGGCGGATGCCCAGCAGGGCGTCAATGGCGTCGAGGTCCCCGCGCTCGGGTGCACGGCCCGAGGCGACGGCCGAGTCGACGATCTCGAGCGCGGTGTCGGTGTGCAGGTCATCCGCCATCGCCGCGCGCATCGCCGAGGTCAGCACCGTGGGGGCGTCGGGATGCTCGGCGCCCGTCACCCGCGTCGCCCAGTGCGCCCACACCTCCAGCCGGTGCCGCGCGTGCGCCAGCAGCTCTTCGGTGTACTCCCAATCGCTGCGGTAGTGCTGCGCGAGCACGACGAGCCGGATGGCGCGGGCATCCCCGTTGTCTGCCCGCAGCTCCGACACCCGCACGAGATTGCCGAGGGACTTGCTCATCTTCTCGCCGTGGTACGCGACCATTCCGGTGTGCACGAAGGCGGAGGCGAGCGGCACGCCGGTGAGCGCCGCCGCGTGGCCCGCGCTGAACTCGTGGTGCGGGAAGATCAGATCCCCTCCCCCGCCGTTCACCGTGAGCGGCGGCGAGAGGAACTCCTCGGCGATGACGGCGCACTCGATGTGCCATCCGGGGCGACCCGGGCCGAGCGGGCTGGGCCAGCTCGGCTCTCCCGGGCGTTCGGCGCGCCAGAGCAGGGGATCGAGCGGATCGCGCTTGCCCGGTCGCTGCGGGTCACCGCCCCGCTCGGCGCTGTACCGCAGCATCGTCTCGCGGTCGTAGCGGCTCTCGGCGCCGAGCTGCCACAGTGTGCTGCTCGCCGCGGCGATGTCGAAGTAGACGTCGTTCTCGACCACGTAGGCGGCTCCCGATTCGAGCAGTCGCTCGACGGCGTCGGCGACCTGGGCGATGCGCTCGGTGACCGCGACGTAGTGGTCGGGCGGGATCACCCGCAGCGCCTCCATGTCGCGCCGGAACAGCTCGGTCTGCTCGGCGGCGAGCTCGCGCCAGTCGACCCCCGTCTCGCGGGCGCGCTGCAGGAGCGGGTCATCCACGTCGGTGCTGTTCTGCACGTACTCGACCGTGAATCCGGCGTCGCGCCAGAGCCGGACGAGCGTGTCGAAGGCGAGGTAGGTGGCCGCGTGGCCGAGGTGGGTGGTGTCGTAGGGCGTGATACCGCAGACGTAGAGGCGGGCGGTGCCGTCGGGTGTGGCGTCGACCAGACTGCCGGATGCGGTGTTCCAGACCCGGGGAACCTCACCGGCGCCGGGGAGCCGAGGAACCTCGGGCTGGTTCCATGACTTCACGCCTCCAGCCTAACCGCGTCCACGGTCGCCGGACGCCGGGCGCCGGGCGCCGGGAGCAGTGGCGCGGGAGCATCGGTGCGCAGGGCGGAGGCGTGCCGGTGCCGGGCCGAGACGGCGAGCCTGAGACTCAGGCCGCGAGGGCGCCCGTCGAGAGCGCGATGATCAGCACCACGCCGAGCAGGATTCGGTACACGACGAACGGCAGGAACGAGCGTCGAGAGATGTAGCGCATGAAGAACGCGATCACGAGGAATCCGACGACGAAGGCGACGACCGTCGCGGCCCCGATCTCGAGCGGAGTGAAGATCTCGGGCGGGCACGTCGTCGCGCCTCCCGCGCAGACGCCCTTCGCGAGCTTGTAGAGCTCATAGAAACCGCTGCCGAAGACGGCGGGCAGCGCGAGCAGGAACGAGTAGCGCGCGGCGGCGGGGCGCTCGTAGCCCATGAACAGCCCGGCGCTGATGGTGCCGCCGGAGCGGGAGACCCCCGGGATGAGCGCGAGCGCCTGGGCGAAGCCGTAGCCGACCGCCTGGGGCCAGCTGAGGTCGGCGAGGGTCTTCGTCTTCGCGCCCACCGCGTCCGCGATGCCGAGGATGATGCCGAACACGATCATCGTCACCGCCACGATCCAGAGCGAGCGGAAGGTCGTCTCGATGGCGTTTTGGAACAGCACGCCGAGGATCACGATGGGGAGGCTGCCCAGGATGATGAACCAGCCGAGCCGGACATCCGGGTCGCTCTGCGGTACCCGGCGGAACAGCGCCCGGACCCACTTGCCGATGATGGTGGTGATGTCGCGCCAGAAGTAGATGAGCACCGCGAGCTCGGTGCCGAGCTGGATGACCGCGGTGAAGGCCGCGCCCGGGTCGGACGGCAGGCGCAGCAGCTCTCCCACGATGCGGAGGTGCGCGCTCGACGAGATGGGCAGGAACTCGGTGAGGCCCTGGACGATTCCGAGAATGATGGCGTCGAGGAAGTGCACGCTGGCTCCTGTCGGGGGTCAGTAGGTGGAGAGCAGGTCGCCGAGGACCCGTCTGCCAAAGACTAATGCGTCGAGGGGCACGCGCTCGTCGACGCCGTGGAAGAGCGCCGGGAAGTCGAGATCGGCGGGCAGTCGCAGCGGAGCGAAGCCGTAGCCGGTGATGCCGAGCTCGAAGAGCGCCTTGTTGTCGGTGCCGCCGGACATGAGGTACGGCAATACGGGTGCGCCCGGATCGTGAGCCTTCAACGTTGCCACCATGGCGTCGACGAGCGCGCCCTCGAACGGCGTCTCGAGGCCGATGTCGGTGTGGACGATCTCGATCTCGATCTCCGGGCCCACGAGCGCGCGGATCTCGGCGAGCACCGCCTCCTCCTCCCCCGGCAGGGTGCGCACATCGACGAGAGCCTCGGCGCGGTCGGGGATGACGTTGTGCTTGTAGCCGGCCGTGAGCACCGTCGGGTTGCTCGTCGTGCGCAGCGTCGCCTGGATGAACCCCGCCGCGGTCCCCGTGCTCATCACGATCTCCTCCGGACCGACCACCGTCGGGTCGACGCCCAGGATGCGCGCCAGCTCGCCGACGAGCTGGGTCGTCGTGTCGGTCAGCCGCACCGGCCAGTCGCGCCGGCCGAGGAGGGCGATCGCCTCCGCGAGCTTCGTGACCGCGTTGTCGTGGATCACCCGGCTGCCGTGGGCCGCGCGCCCCCGAGCGACGAGCTTGATCCAGATGAGTGCCTTCTCCCCCGTCTGGAGCAGGTAGGCGCGCTCGCCGCCGAGGGTCACCGAGTATCCGCCGACCTCGCTGATCGCCTCGGTCGCCCCCGCGAAGAGCTGGGGATGATGGTCAACGAGGTAGTGCGAACCGAACACGCCCCCGTTCTCCTCGTCGGCGAAGTAGGCGACGATGATGTCGCGCCGCGGTTGACCGCCGTTTGCGAGCACATCGCTGAGGGCGCCGATCATCATGGCGTCCATGTCCTTCATGTCGACCGCGCCGCGCCCCCAGAGCATGCCGTCTTTGATCTCGCCGCCGAACGGATCGACGCTCCAGTTCTCGGCATCCGCGGGCACGACGTCGGTGTGCCCGTGCAGCACGAGGGCGGGCAGCGAGGAGTCGGCTCCGGGCACGCGCGCGACCACCGAGGTGCGGCCGGGCGCGGCATCGACGTAGTGGGGCGACAGCCCCAGCCGCTCGAGGTGGGCGCCCAGATACTCGGCCGCCTCGGTCTCGCCGTTCGACCGGCCCTGGCCGTAGTTGGAGGTATCGAATCGAATCAGGTCGCGTGCAATCGCGGCGGTTTCTTCGAGCATGTGACCACGCTACCCGCAACCCGCAGGGTGCCCGGCGTGGTGTCGGCGAGCAGCCGGGGCCGTGCTATTCTCGTACGTCGGCAGGTTCGAAAGAACCGGTCGGATGCGCGCGGATGGCGGAAATGGCAGACGCGCTAGCTTGAGGTGCTAGTGCCCGTATAGGGCGTGGGGGTTCAAGTCCCCCTTCGCGCACAACACGCTCCCTGGCTCGGCGAGACCGTCGGCCCGGAGCCGGAAGAAGTCCCGCACCGAACGGTGCGGGACTTCTCTCGTTTGGTCACGCCCAGCGCCGAGAGACGCCCCGCACACAATCGTGCGGGACGTCTCTCGTTCGGCGCGTAACCTTTCGCGGCCGCGTGCGATTACCGCAGTGAGGGTCCGGGGGTACGGGGCCGCCTGGCAATTCGATTTCTTGGGGGAAATATGCCGCTCATCTCTGCTTTCGTGACCGGGAAGATCGCCGTCGCCGCGTTCGCGATCGTGGCTGCTGCCACGGGCGGCACGGTCGCCGCCTACGCGGGGGTGCTTCCCGCGCCGCTGCAGCAGGTCGCGCACAGCGCGATCGGTGCGCCGTCCGTCGGCACGAGTGACGAGACGCCCCAGCCCGGTGACACGAGCTCGCCCGAGCCGAGCGACACGCCGGACCCCACCGACACGCCCGAGCCGACGGACACCGCCACCCCGGAGCCCACCGACACCGCGGTTCCCACGCCCTCGCCGACCACCGACGCCAAGGGCCCCGACGCCACCGGACCCGCCGCCTTCGGTCTGTGCACCGCCTACACGCATGGCGGGCTGCACCACCCGTCCACCGCACACGCCGCACTCGCGCTCGCCTCGGGTGGCGAGACCGGGATCGACGCCTACTGCGCTCTCGTGCTCGGCACCGTTCCCACCAGCACGCCCACCGCGGTGCCGACCGACACCCCGACCTCGACCGCGACGGTGACGGCGCCTCGCACGCACCACGTTCACCCCGCGCACCCGTCGCACCACGGCAAGGGCGGCCACAAGCACTGACTCCGGCGCGCTGGCGGCCGGCTCAGGCGGTCGCCAGCGCGGCGTGCTGTTCCGCGGTCACTGGGCCGCGGTGCGACGCGACGCGACGCGCCGCGCCGCTAGCGGGAGTGCCGGTCCAGCTGCAGCGCGACCGCCTGCGTTCGGCGCTGCAGACCGAGCTTGCTGAGCAGGCTCGACACGTAGTTCTTGACCGTCTTCTCGGCGAGCGACATCTTCTCGCCGATCTGGCGATTGGTAAGGCCCTGCGCGATGAGCGCGAGCACCTGCCGCTCGCGGAGGCTGAGGGCCGCGAGCCGCGGGTCCTCCCCCGTCTCGTCGCGCATGTTCTCGACCGCGCGCCTGCGCAGCGCCGGATCCAGGAGCGAGTGTCCCTGCGATACCCGCCGGATGGCCTCCACCAGGCCGCTGCCGCGCACGTCCTTGAGCACGTAGCCCTTCGCCCCCGCGATGACCGCCGCGTAGAGCGCCTGATCGTCGTCGTAGGCGGTCAGGATGAGAGAGTGCGTGTCGGGTGCCGCGACCTGCAGGGCACGACAGACGTCGATTCCGCTGCCGTCCGGGAGCCGCACGTCGAGCACCGCGACGTCGGGTCGGACCGCGGCGATGCGCGCGCGGGCCTGAGCGGCGGTACCGGCCTCGCCGACGATCTCGATGTCGTCCTCCGCGCCGAGCAGCTCGGCGATGCCGCGGCGGACCACCTCGTGGTCATCCACCAGAAACACCCGGATCGCACTCATACCCGCACCTCGCTGCTCTCGCTCCGATAATGCGCGACCCAACTGGCCGTCGCCACGCCGCCGTCGATCTCGAAATCGAAGCTGCCGCCGCGCTGCTCCGCGCGGGCGGCGAGATTCGCGATCCCGCTCCGCCTGCCGGATACCTCCTCGGGCGCGCCGTCGTTCGTCACGCGCACCATGACCATTCCGGCGTCGACCGACACCGACACGGAGACGACCGTCGGGTGCGAGTGGCGCGCCGCGTTGGTGAGGCTCTCGCGGATGACCGCGAGCAGGTCATCCGCCACCGCGTCGTCGATCGCGCTGTCGATGGCCCCCGAGAAGTCCAGGTGCGGCGGGCGCGGGAAGGCGTCCGCGATCTCGTTGACGACGTCGATGATTCGGTGGCGAACGGTGTCGCCGCGCTGGTTCTGTTCGCTGGAGAGCGCGAAGATCGCCGTGCGGATCTGCGAGATCGCCGCGTCGATGTTGGTGATCGAGCGGTCGACGCGCTCCATCGCCGGTCCGATGGGAAGGGTGCCGAGGGTGCTCTGCAACTCCATCCCCGTGGCGAACAGCTGCTGGATCACGTGGTCGTGGAGGTCGCGCGCGATGCGCCCGCGATCCTCGAGGAGCATCATCCGCTGGCGGTCGGCGCGCGCCTGAGCGAGTTCCATGGCGACGCTGGCCTGCTCGGCGAAATCGGCGGCGAGTTCGAGGTCGGCCCGGGAGAAGCGCGGACCGCCCGCCGACCGCACGACGAGAAGCGCCCCGAGGGCTCCCCCGCGCGCCATGAGGGGCAGCGCCATCATCGGTCCGTACTCGGCCGCGTGCTCCCCGAGCGTGGGCGGGCTGTCGGTCTCGTGCAGGAGCCGCGGCTGCCGAGCGACCATGACGCTCTCCGAGACGGAGTCGGCGGCCGCGAACGTCGTGCCCTCGAAGTGCTTCTCCCCCGCGCCCCGGGCGATGGTGACGCGCAGGCGCCCCGGCTCCGCCGCGGTCTCGACGACGAGCACCAGGTCGGCGCCGGCCAGAGCGAGGGTGCGCGTGGCGACGATCTCGAGGGCGTTGCTCTCGTCGGCGGCGAGCAGCGCCTCCGTGACCTCGGCCGAGGCGGCGGACCACGCCTGACGGCGCTTCGTCTCGGCGAACAGTCGCGCGTTGTCGATGGCGAAGCCGGCCGTCGCGGCGAGCGCGGTCACGAGCTCCTCGTCGGCGTCGCTGAACTCGCCTCGCGCGCTGTCGGTGAGGTAGAGGTTGCCGTAGACCTCCTCGCGCACGGTGATGGGAACGCCGAGGAAGCTCTGCATGGCGGGATGCTCGGCCGGAAATCCGACGGAGCGCGGGTCGCGCGTGAGGTGGGCGAGGCGGATGGGGCGCGGGTCGTCGATGACCGCACCGAGAATCCCGTGACCCTGCGGCAGATGGCCGATCGGGGCCGCCTCCTCGGCGCTGAGGCCGACGTGGATGAACTGCTCAAGCCCGCCCTGGGAGTCGATGACCCCCAGCGCGCCGAACTTCGCGTCGACGAGCTCGACCGCGGCCTCCACGATCGTGCGCAGGACGACGGGCAGGTCGAGCTGCTGAACCACGGCCTCGTTGGCGCGAAGGAGCGCGCGAAGGCGACCCTGCGTCGTGAGCACCTGCTCGGCGATGGTGACGAGATCGCCGAGAGCGCGATCCAACTCGGCCCGGGGCGGGTCCGGGAAGCTGAGCGAGGAAGCGTCGGAGGGCGTCACTGTCCGTCATTCTGTCGTTGGTCCGACCCCCAGCCTAGGGACCTATGGCCCTATGGGGCAGGGGGCCGGGGAGGGAAAGTGGGATCCGAACACGCGAGTACCCGTCCGATACTGCTGGAGGAATGAGTGACTGGTCGAATCCTCGTCGGTGCGGACGGTTCCGGTCCCTCCCGTCAGGCGGTGACGTGGGCCGGGCGGCGGGCGAGGGAGACCGGTGAGACGATCATCCTCGTGGGGGTTCAGGACGGCCGCCACCCCGACCTCCTGGCTGAACTCGAGACCGAGTCGGAGGCGCTCCGGCGCAACGCACCGACGGCTCAGGTGGAGACCCTGGTGCTCTCTGGCGACCCGATGACCCGTCTCGCGTCCGAGGCCGGGGCAGACGACATGGTCGTGATCGGCACGCACAAGACGGGCTTCATCCGCGGTCGAGTCTTCGGCTCCAGCGGGCTCCGGCTCGCGGCCCTCACGCACGCGACCGTCGTCGTGATGCCGAGCTCGAGCGGCGGGGCCAGATCCGGCATCGTCGTCGGCGTGCGCGACTCGCTCGCCAGCGTCGCGGCCCTCGACTTTGCGGGCCGCGAGGCACGCCGCACCAGCGAGATGCTCACCGTCATCGCGGTGGATGACGAAACCGCGGTCGATATCGCGCGCGACTACCTGCGGGCCGAGTTCCCCGATCTCGCGAGCTTCATCCGTCTGCTTCGCCACCACCCCGCCGAGCGTCTCGTCGAGGCGGCCGAACGGGCGTCCCTGACCGTTCTGGGCTCCACCCCGGCCGACGAGGGCCCGCGCGTGCTCGGACCGGTGGTCCACGATGTGCTCCTCAATATCACCGGCCCCACCGCGCTCGTGCGCCCGGCGCCTACACTGGGCACCCACGCGCGAGCGGGCTCCGATCGCGTGGTCGCCCACCACCTCGGTGAGGGAGGTCAGCCGTGAAGGCACTCGTCGTCTACGAATCGATGTTCGGAAACACGCGGATGATCGCCGACGACATCGCCGCGGGCCTCCGCAGCGGCTTCGAGACCGAGGTCGTGCGCGTCGGCGAGGCACCGAGCGAGGTTCCGGAGGGCACGGACCTGCTCGTGGTCGGGGCGCCCACCCACGCGATGACGATGAGCCTGCCGCGCACCCGGCGGGAGGCGGCCCGCGAGGTCGAGGACCCGGAACGGGGTCTGCAGCTGGAGCCCCTCGCGCTCGGGATCGGCGTGCGGGAGTGGATCGGCGCCCTGCCGCCGGCGACCGGCATCTACGCCGCCTTCGACACGCGGGCGACCGCACCCCGCCTGCTCACCGGACGAGCGGCGACCCGGATCGCCGCGCGCCTCGAGCAGCTCGGTCTCATCGGCTGCGTGCGGCCGGAGAGCTTTCGCGTGACCATGGAGAACGAACTCCTGGCCGGGGAGGCCGAGCGCGCCCGGGAGTGGGGCGTCGAGGTGGCGGGACTCGCCGGCGCTCGCCTGCGGTCCGGTTCGCGCGCTCGATGAGGCGGACCGGCCCCGCCGCAGCCGTCGACGCGAGTTCCGGTGGCGCGCCGTTCTGGTCGGGCCCCGAGGATGCCCTCCTCGCGACCCTCGCCACCACCCGGTCCGGCCTTGCCGAGGCCGATGTCGCCGCGGTGGCCGACCGGTTCCGTGCCGACGCCCTCGCGTCGCGGGCGCAGCTGCCCTGGTGGCGACTCCTCGTGCGCCAGTTCCTCAGCCCGATCGTTCTGATCCTGGTCGCGGCCACGATCATCTCGGGAGCGCTGGGCGACCTCGCGGATGCGGCGATCATCATCGTGATCATCCTGCTCTCGGGTCTGCTCGGCTTCACTCAGGAGCACGGGGCGGGGCGCGCGGTGCGAGCGCTCGTGCAGTCGGTCGCCGTGACGGTGACCGTGCGGCGCGCGGGGGTCGCCCGGGAGATCCCGCTCGGCGAGGTCGTGCCGGGCGACGTCATCGAGCTCTCGGCGGGCGACCTCGTTCCCGGCGACTGCCGCATCCTCGCGGCGAACGGGCTCACCGTCGACGAGGCCGCCCTCACCGGTGAGACCTTTCCGGTCGAGAAGCGGCCGGGCGAGTGCGCACCGGAAACCGCGCTCGAGGACCGCGGCAACACCGTCTTTCTGGGAACGCACGTCGTCACCGGCTCGGGACTCGCCGTCGTGGCGCGAGTGGGGCGCGCCACCGAGTACGGGCGGATCTCCGACCGGGTCGCGGCCCGGCGTCCTCCCACGGGCTTCGAACGCGGGCTCACCGCGCTCGGCCTGCTCCTGGGCCGCATCATGATCGTCCTCGTGGTGGCGATCTTCGTGGTCAATCTGCTGCTGCAGCGCCCCCTCATCGACTCCGCGCTGTTCTCCCTGGCCCTCGCCGTCGGCCTCACGCCCCAGTTGCTGCCCGCGATCGTGAGCATCAGCCTCGCCCAGGGTGCCCGGCAGATGGCGAAGCAGCGCGTGATCGTGCGGCGGCTGGACGCGATCGAGGACTTCGGCTCGATGGGCGTGCTGTGCTCCGACAAGACCGGCACGATGACCGTGGGCGCCGTCCAGCTCGCGGGCGCCCTCTCCCCCAGCGGGCGCGCGCGGGCCGACGTGCTCGAGCTGGCCAGCCTCAATGCCGGACTGCAGCTCGGAATGCGCAACCCGATCGATGCCGCGATCGTCGCCGCCCACGCACTTCCCACGGGGGTCCGCGCGCTCGCCGAGGTGCCCTACGACTTCAGTCGCCGCAGGCTCAGCATCCTGGTCGAGTCCGCCACCGCTGCCGCCGACTCGGGGACGGGCCCGGTGCTCATCACGAAGGGCGCCTTCGATTCCGTGCTCGGCTGCTGCAGCCGGGTGCGGTCGGACGGCAACGACGTCGACATCGCCCCGCACCGGGACGCACTGCACGCGAGATTCGCGGCATTCAGCGAGCAGGGCCTGCGGGTGCTCGCGATGGCGACCGGGCGATCGGCGGATGCGGCCGCCGCGACCGTCGCCGACGAGGACGACCTCGTGTTCCGGGGCTTCCTGACCTTCGCCGACCCGATCAAGCCGGGCGCCGACCGCACGATCCGGGCGCTCCAGGACGCGGGGGTGTCGGTCCGGATGCTCACGGGCGACAACCACCTCGTCGCCGCGCATGTTGCGCGCCAGGTGGGGCTCGCGACCGACGGGGCACTGACGGGAGCGGAGGTGGAGCGCCTCGATGACGCCGGGTTGAGGGGGGTCATCCCCTCGGTCGAAGTGTTCAGCGAGCTCACGCCGTCGCAGAAGGAGCGCGTGGTCGCGGCCTTCCGGGCGGCCGGCACCGTCGTGGGCTATCTGGGCGACGGGATCAACGACGCCCCGTCGATCAGCGCGGCCGACGTGGGGATCTCGGTGAGCTCGGCGGTCTCGGTCGCGAAGGAGAGCGCGGCAATCGTGCTGCTCGAGAAGGACCTCGGCGTGCTGCTCGACGGGGTTCGGCAGGGGCGCCGCACCTTCGCCAACACGATGAAGTACATCTTCATGGCGACGAGCTCGAACTTCGGCAACATGCTGAGCATGGCGATCGGCGCCGCCGTTCTGCCCTTCCTGCCGCTGCTCGCGAGCCAGATCCTGTTGCTCAACCTGCTGGGCGACCTGCCCGCGACCACGATCGCGACCGACAGCGTCGACGCGGGGCAGCTGCAGCGTCCGCAGCGCTGGAACGTTCACCTCATTCGTCGCTACATGCTCGCGTTCGGTGCGCTCAGCTCGGTGTTCGACCTCGTCACCTTCGCCGTCCTGCGTCTCGGGCTGCACGCGCACGCGGCCGAGTTCCGCAGCGCCTGGTTCCTGGGATCGGTGCTCACCGAGGTCTCGGTGATCGTCGTGCTCCGCACCCGCCGCCCGTTCTGGCGCAGCAGTCCGGCGCGCCCCCTGCTGGCGGCGGGTGCGGCCGTCATCGTCGCGGCCGTGACCCTGATCTACTCGCCGCTCGCGGACCCGTTCCAGCTGATCCCGCTTCCGGTGACGCTCGTCGCGACCATCGTGGGAATCGTGGCGGCGTATCTGGCATCCACCGAGGTGCTCAAGCACTTCTTCTGGCGCACTCCGCGTCGCCGCACCGCTCCCGGCGTGGTCTGAGGCGAGGCGTGCGCTGCGCGCTCAGCGCCGGACGGCCGGCACGATGGGGTGCGCCGCGGGAATGTGGTGCGTGCTGATCCGGCGGCGGAACACCCAGTAGGTCCAGCCCTGGTAGAGCAGCACGAGCGGGAGGCCGAACGCGGTCACGACGCTCATCACCCCGAGGGTGTACGAGCCACTCGACGCGGTGTGCACCGTGAGATCGTTCGCGTGCGACACCGTCGACGGCAAGACCACCGGGTAGACCGACGCGAAGAGGGTGAGCGCACCGAGCGCGAGGAAGATCGCGAAGCCGGCGAATGCCCGCCCCTCCCGCCCGCGACGCGAGTTCAGCCAGGCCCACACGACGGACACGACGGCGGCCGCGATGAGCAGCCAGGTCCAGCCCTTGCCGCCCTGCCACTGCACGATGAGCACCCAGGCGACGATCGGGAGCAGGGCGACCGGGGCCCAGCGCGTGGCGAAGCGCCCGGTGCGCTGCCGCACCTCCCCGTCCGTCTTGAGCGCCAGGAAGGCGCCCGCGTGCACGAGGCAGAATCCGACCACCGCGAGACCGCCGAGGATCGCGTAGCCATTCACCCAGACGAAGGGGCCGCCGACGCGGTCGCCGTTCGAGTCGATCGGCAGTCCCGTCGTCGTCAGCGCGAGCAGGGCACCGACGCAGAAGGCGACGATCACCGATCCCCAGCCGATCGCGCGATCCCAGAAGCGCGTCCACTGCTCGCTCACCCCCTTGCCGCGATACTCGATCGCGACCGCCCGGAAGATCAGTCCGATCAGGGCGAGCGTCAGCGGTACGTAGAGGGTGGAGAACAGCGAGGCGTACCAGTAGGGGAAGGCGGCGAAGGTCGCGGCACCGGCGGTGAGGAGCCAGACCTCGTTGCCGTCCCACACCGGGCCGATCGTGTTGAGCATGACGCGTCGTTCGGTGTCGCCGCGAGCGGTGAAGAGCAGGTGCATCCCGACTCCCAGATCGAATCCCTCGAGGATGAGATAGCCGATCCACAGCACGCCGATCGCGAAGAACCAAATGGTGGGCAGAACATCCATGGCGGCGGCCTCCTAGTAGGCGAACGACAGGACGTCGTCGCTGTCGCGGTCGGTGGGGGTGGTGGGAGTGTCGTCGTGCGCGGCGAGCTCCGGCATCGCCGAGACGACACCCCCGCGGATGTACCGGACCATGAGTCGCACCTCGACCACCATGAGCGCTCCGTAGACGAGGGTGAGGGCGATCAGGGAGAACAGCAGCTCGCCCGCGGTCACCCCGGGCGACACGGCGGCGGCGGTGTACATGAACACCCCGTCGATGCCGCCCGGTGTCGGGTTGGGCGCCACGACGAAGGGCTGGCGTCCCATCTCCGTGAAGATCCACCCGGCCGCGCTCGCGGCGAACGGCGCCTGGATTCCGAGGATCGCCAGTCGCATGATCCACACTGACCCCGGCACCGTTCCCTTGCGGGTCAACCAGAGGGCGACCGCGGCGGCGAAGGCGGCGAGGGCACCGAACAGGATCATGAGCCGGAAGCCCCAGTAGGTGACGGCCATGATCGGCACGTAGCGAATCGCCTCGCCGGCGCGCGAGCCGTAGATCGGGTTGTCGGGCAGCGTGGCGCCGTATTTCGCCTGGTATTCCGGTACGAGCGCGTCCACGCCCTTCACGGTGGTCGTCATGTTGCCGTTGGCGAGGAACGACAGCAGCCCCGGGATCTCGATGACGCCCACCACGTTCGAGCAGTCGGCGGAGCCCACGTCGCCGAGCGACAGCACGGAGAACGAGGTTCCGGTCTGGCAGGCGGCCTCGGCGGCGGCCATCTTCATCGGCTGCTGCTGGAACATGAGCTTGGCCTGCGCGTCGCCGGTGATCGCGACCCCGGCGAACGCCACGATGGCGACGACGGCGCCCATGCGCAGCGAGCTGAGCCAGACCCGGTGGTCGGTGCGGTCGCGACCGGGGATCTCCGGCGCCTCCCCCACGACGACGCGACCCGTCGCATCCACCGTGTCGATGCCGTCGCGGCGCCGACGCCACAGGTGGTACCACGCGATGCCGAGGAGGAACGCGCCACCCACGCAGAACGCGCCGCACAGGGTGTGCGACCAGGCATTGAGTGCGGTGTTGTTGGTCAGCACCGCCCAGATGTCGGTCATGACCGGATGCCCGTTCACGAGCTTCACACCGACCGGGTGCTGCATCCACGAGTTGGCGACGATGATGAAGAACGCGGAGACGAGCGAGCCCGCGACGGCGATCCACAGGGCGGCGAGGTGCATGCGCTTGGGGAGTCGGCTCCAGCCGAAGATCCAGAGGCCGAGGAAGGTCGACTCGAAGAAGAACGCGAGCAGTCCCTCCATCGCGAGCGGCGCTCCGAAGACGTCCCCGACGAACCGGGAGTACTCGCTCCACGCCATGCCGAACTGGAACTCCTGCACGATTCCGGTGGCGACGCCGAGGATGAAGTTGATCAGGTAGAGCTTGCCCCAGAACTTGGTCATCCGCAGGTACTGCTCGTTGCCGGTGCGCACCCAGAGGGTCTGCATGATGGCGACGACGGGACCGAGCCCGAGGGTCAGGGGAACGAGCCAGAAATGGTAGACGGTCGTGATTCCGAATTGCCAGCGGGCAATCTCCAGGGGGTCCACGCGGGGCCTTTCGTCGGTCGCTCAGGGCGAGGGGCGATCGCGGGGCTCAGCCACCCCGCTCCCCCACGCTCCCGTACCCGGCCCCACCGGGACTAGGGACCAAAGGCCCGGATCCGGCCCGAGCGCGGCGCGGGTGGGCGCAGGCGCGCTCGTGCTCCCCGGGCCATGCTCGCGTGCCCGTCACGGCGGCCCTGCGGGCCGTCAGACGAGGTCGCGCACGGGCTCCGGACCGCGACTGAACCGTCGCCCGGTCACCTCCGTGGGGTGGATGCGCACGTAGCGGTATTTCAGTGTGGGGATCCAGGGGGTGAGCGGTGCGCGGTCGGCCTCGTCGATCTCGGTCTGCGACTCCAACTCGCTCGCCGGACCCTTCGCGACCACGCTCCAGGCGACGGTGTCGGTGTATTCGTCGATCTCCAGCACCGCGCGCCCCGTGATCGCGAGCTCCAAGAGCTTCGTCCCCGGCGCCGTCCGCAGCAGGATCGAGTGACCGTCGCAGAAGTAGTTGATCGGGAACACGTCGACCTCGCCCGCGGCCGCGAGGGCCAGCCGCCCGAAACTGTGCGCGGCGAGCAGCCTCCACGCCTCATCACTGCCGAGCAACTCGACCGGGTTGGCACTGTCAGACATCGTCGTCTGCCCTTTCACTCGGGTCCCGCGTCAGGCGAGCGGGACGTGTTCGCTGGGGATGCTGTGCGGAGCCGCAGAGTGCCGCGCCGCCTCGAGCGCTCGCCTGCCCACGGGCCCGATGCCGTCCTCGCGGACGATCATGACGGGGTGATCGGCGTGCAGGGCGGCCTCGTACGCGACCGAGCCCAACAGCACCTCGGCCGCGACACTGCGGGCGCGGGAGCCGACGACGATGAGCTCGGGGTGGTCATCCGCGTGCACCAGGACGCTCTGCGCGGAGCCGCGCAGAAGCTTCGGCGTGACGGTCAGCTCCGGGAAGGCGGCCTGCACCTCAGTGACGATGGCGTGCAGCGTGCGGCGATGGACGTCTTCGATGCTCGCGATCATCTCGTCGCCGAGCGGGAAGGCCGTCTGCCAGGCGCTCGGCTCGAGCCAGCTGTGGGCGATGGTGAGCGGCTCGCCGATCGCGGTGGCCTCCTGTGCCGCGACCATCGCGGCGAGCACCGACGCCTGGGTGCCGTCGATTCCGACGACGATGCCCCGGGGGGCGGCGTCGGTGGCGAACGGCACGGCGACGACCGGGCAGGCCGACCGGGTCGCCAAGGTCCCGACGACGGTGTGGAACCCGCGCTCCGGATGGGCGCGGCGACCGAGGACGACGAGGTCGGCGCGCAGCGAGAAGTGCCGCAGCGCGACCTCCAGGGATCCGCGCTCGACGATCGCCCGGACGCGCAGATTGGGCTCGACGCGGGCGAGGCGCGCGGCCTCCTCCTCGGTGAGCTCGCAGCAGGCATCGAACTCCTCGGGCGGAACCACGCCGTCATCGTTGTTGTCGACCGCGCGCAGCAGCACGAGGGTGCGTCCCGATCGGGCCGCGTGCCGCGCCGCCCACTCGGCGGCCCGCGACGACAGCCCCGACCCGCTCCAGCCGACGACGATCTCTCCGAACATCCCCGTCATCTCAGTCCCCCATCCGGGCCCCGGGGCCCACCACCTCGGTCAGCCATTCCCAGCCTGACACCTCCGCCGCATCCTCGCCCGTGCGATAGGCGGTGGCGCGGTGTCGCGCGCGTTCGTCCTCGAAGCGCTGGCTCACCGCGCCGTATCGGCCGGCGAACCCGGCGACGTGGCGGATGGCGTCCATCGCGAGCCGATAGCGATCCAGATCGTTGAGCATGAGCATGTCGAACGGGGTCGTCGTCGTGCCGTGCTCGGTGAAGCCCCGAACGTGCAGATTGTGATGGTTGTGACGCCGGTAGGCCAGTTGGTGGATGAGCGTCGGGTAGCCGTGGAACGCGAACACGATCGGCGTATCGGTCGTGAAGATCGCGTCGAACTCGGTGTCGGGCATCCCGTGCTGGTGCTGGCTCGGGTCCTGCAGTCGCATGAGGTCGATCACGTTCACGAAGCGCACCCGCATCTCGGGCACGTTCGCCCGCAGCAGCCGCACGGCCTCCATCGCCTCCAGGGTCGGCACGTCGCCGGCGGCAGCGATGACGACGTCGGGTTCGAGACCATCGATCTCGCTGCCCGCCCAGGGCCAGATGCTGATTCCGCGGGCACCGTGCACCCGGGCCTCCTCGAGGCTCAGGAAGCTCGGCGCGGGCTGCTTGCCCGCCACGACGACGTTGATGTGGTCGCGGGTGGTGAAGCAGTGCTCCATGGTCACGAGGAGCGTGTTCGCGTCCGGCGGCAGGTACACCCGCGTCACGTCGGGGCTCTTCGTGACGACGTGACCGAGGAAGCCGGGATCCTGATGCGAGAAGCCGTTGTGATCCTGCCGCCAGACGTGGGAGCTGAGCAGATAGGTGAGCGAGGCGACCGGACGCCGCCACGGTACGCGCGCGCTCGCCTCGAGCCACTTCGCGTGCTGGTTGAACATCGAGTCCACGACCTGGATGAACGCCTCGTACGAGCTCGTGAGCCCGTGTCGGCCGGTCAGGAGGTATCCCTCGAGGAGCCCCTCGACGAGGTTCTCGCTCAGGATCTCGATGACCTTGCCCTCGCCGGCGAGGTTCTCGTCGGTGGCGAGGATCTCGCCCTCCCACTGCTTCGCCGTCACCGCGTAGACGCCGTCGAGGCGATTCGACGCGGTCTCGTCGGGCCCGAAGAGCCTGAAGTTGTCGGGGTTCGCCCGCATGACGTCGGCGAGCCAGTGCCCGAGCACCCGGGTCGCCTCCGCGGTCGCGCCGCGCCGGGTCGAGACGTCCACGGCGCGCGAGGCGGGGTCGGGCAGCAGGAGCGGGCGGATGACCGCACCCCCGTTCGCGACCGGCGAGGCGCTCATCCGCCGCTCCCCCCGCGGCCGCATCGAGGCGAGTGCCGGGCTCAGACGCCCGTCCCGGTCGAACAGTTCCTCCGGCCGGTAGCTGTGCATCCACTCCTCGAGCTGGGCTCGGTGGTCGTCGCGTTCGCGCACCTGTGCGAGCGGGACCTGGTGTGCTCGCCAGGTGTTCTCGACGGGGAGCCCGTCCACCTCGCGCGGGCCCGTCCAGCCCTTCGGCGTGCGCAGGATGATCATCGGCCAGGAGGCTCGCTCGCGCGGCCCGCCCGTGCGGGCGACGCGCTGGATGTGCTCGATGTCGTCGAGTGCGCGGTCGAGTTCGGCGGCCAGCGCGGTGTGCACGACCATGGGGTCTTCGCCGTCGAAGCCGCCGGAGACGATGCGGGGCGAGTACCCGTAGCCCTCGAAGAGCGCGAGGAGCTCGCGCTCGGGGATGCGCGCGAGCACCGCGGGGTTCGCGATCTTGTAGCCGTTGAGGTTGAGGATCGGCAGCACCGCGCCGTCGGTCTCGGGGTTGATGAACTTGCCGAGGTGCCAGCTCGCGGCGAGCGTGCCGGTCTCGGCCTCGCCGTCGCCCACGACGCAGGCGACGGTGAGCCCGGGGTTGTCGAGGGCGGCGCCGTAGGCGTGCACGAGCGAGTAGCCGAGCTCGCCTCCCTCGTGGATGGAGCCCGGCGTGTCCGGTGAGGCGTGCGAGGGGATCCCCCCTGGGAACGAGAACTGGCGGAACAGCTCGCGCAGCCCCGCCTCATCCGTGCCCACGTGGGGGAACAGCTCGGAGTAGGTGCCGTCGAGCCAGGCGTTCGCGACCACGGCGGGCCCGCCATGCCCCGGCCCGGCGATGTAGAGGAGCGCCAGCTCCGGGCGTCGCACGAGCTCGCGGTTGAGGTGCGCCCACAGCAGGTTGAGCGCGGGCGAGGTGCCCCAGTGGCCGAGCAGTCGCGGCTTGATGTCGCTCGCCGCCAGGGGGCGGGTGAGCAGCGGGTTGTCCATCAGGTAGATCTGCCCGACGGTCAGGTAGTTCGCGGCGCGCCACCAGGCGTCGACGACCTGCAGGGGGTAGCTCTCGCACCCCACGGCCTGCGCCGGTGATCCGGTCTCCAGCTCGGTCATGCCATCGCTCCGGGGCGGCTTCCGGTCGGGATGACCAGCACCGGGCAGTGCGCGTGCTCGGCGCAGGCGGAGCTCACCGACCCCAGCAGCAGTCCGGCGAATCCGCCGTGACCGCGGCTGCCGACGACGAGCAGGTCGGCCCCGGCGCTCTCGTGGATCAGCACTCCCGCCGCGGAGCCCTCGTAGGTGCGCGAGGTGAGCGTGGCGGGCACCTCTTTGCCGAACTCGTGCGCGGCCGCCTCGCGGAGCATGGTTCGCGCGTCCTCCTCCGGCGACCACTCGAGCGGTGCCCACATCGGTCCGAACTTGACCGGGTAGGTCCAGGCGGTCACGAGTTCGAGGCGGGCACCGGTCAGATCGGCGAGCCGGCGGGCGTGGCGCAGCGCGCTGAACGAGCCGGTGCTGCCGTCGATGCCGACGACGATGCGACCCGCGAGCCAGTTGGAGGTCGGGGCGACGAGTGGTGAATCGGATGCGGAGAGGGTGGACATGGTGTCAGCGTCCCGCCTGCGCGCCCGCGACGACAGGGTCCAAGGTCCCACGATGCGTGGGGTCTCCGGGCACGACCATGATCGGGCACGGCATCGCCACGAGGAGGTCGTGGCTGACCGAGCCGAGGACCAGGCTGCCGACGAGTCCGCGATGGTGGGTTCCCACCACGAGGAGACGGGCGTGGGCTGCGATGTGCCCGACGAGCGCGGCCGGGTCGCCGACCTGCAGGGTCTGGCTGACATGGAGCGTCGGATGCTCGGCTCGCGCTCGCTGCACCGCGTCCATCAGCACCTCGTGGTGGGCCGCTCGGAGTGAGTCGTAGGACTCGGGCGAGATGAACTCGCCGATGGTGACGGTCGTCGGGATCGACCAGCTGTGCACGATGTGGAGGCGGCAGCCCAGGATCTCCGCCTCCTCGGCCGCGCGGTCCACGGCGTCGGCGCTCGATTCGTCGGTGTCGAGGGCCACCACGATCTCACCGTCGACGCCGCCGTCGGCGCGCCACTCGACGGGCACGACGACCATCGCACAGCGGGTGCGCGAGGCGAGCTGCAGCGAGAGGGTCGAGTGGAAGGCGTTCGCCAGCGCGCTCGCGTGCTTCGACCCGATGACGAGGAGGTCGGCGCTCTCGGAGGCCTTGGCGAGGGCATCCTCGGGTGAGCCCTGCAGCAGCACCCGCTCGACACCCGTGCCGGGCGACGCGGTCTCGATGATGATCCGCGCGGTATCGAGGGCGCCGAGGTACGCGCGACGGTAGGGCGTCGCGTCGGCACCGACCGGGAGCCAGTCGGTCTCCTCGACGGAGACCGCGGTGATCAGCACGGGCCGGGTGACGGCGCGTTCCGCGGCCCAGCGCAGCGCAGTGTGGCTGGCGGCACCGCCGTCGGTCGCGACGATGATTCGTTCGGGCATGGCGCACTCCTCGAGTCGGACGGAGATCTCTCCTCCTCACTGTGCTCCGCCGGCGCGGCGCAGGCGAGGGTCGAAGGTCCCGGGGTCGCGGGACCTTCGGCACTGCCCCGGCGGCGGGAGACGGCGCACGGTTGGCTCATGAACACCACATCAGCGGTCGACAGCGACCGAACAGTGCAGAAACTGGTCAGCGACGAACTGCGCTGGACGGCCGAGTTGAACTCGGCGGGCGTCGGCGTGTCCGTCAATCGGGGTGCCGTCACGCTCTCGGGCGAAGTGGCGACCCTGCGCGAGCGAATCGCGGCGCGTGAAGCCGCGCTCCGCGTCAAGGGGGTGTCGACCGTCGCCGACGAGATGACGGTGGCCGCTCCTGACGAGCACCGCACCGACACCGACGTCGCGGCGGCCGTGCGCACGATCCTCCTGTGGAACACTCTCGTTCCGAAGGATGCGATCAAGGCCACCGTGCGGGCGGGCACCGTCGTGCTCACCGGTGTCGTGGACTGGGATTACCAGCGGCACGCGGCCGAGCTCGCCGTGAGCAGTCTCAACGGCGTGCGGTTCGTCGACAATCAGATCAATCTCACGCGCCACCCCTCCGCCCCCGATACCAAGGAGGCGATCCACAACGCGCTCGTGCGCAACGCGATCCTCGACTCCCGTGGGATCGACGTGAGCGTCGCCGGTAACGAGGTCACGCTCACGGGAGAGGTCTCCTCCTGGGCGGAGAAGAAGCAGGCCGGCCACGCCGCGTGGGCCGCGCCGCACGTGACCGACGTCCACAACAACCTCGTGGTGCGCCCGATCTAGGAGTCGCGTGCCCCGTCGTCGTCGACGACAGCGGCGACGGCGGCCGCGATGCGCTTGCGCAGTACGTGGTCGCCGCCGTCCACCCGGTGCACCGTCACCTGGCGCATGCTGCCGATCACCTTGATGCCGGCGGGCAGCAGGAGCGGGTCGAGCGAGCCGTAGACCACGTCGACGGGCACCGTCACCGAGGCCACGTCGACGATCGTGCTCTGCCGCTGGATGGAGTTCTCCAGCGACAGCGCGAAGGCGTGCCAGTTCGCCTCCGTCACCTCGAGGATGCCCTGCATCGGCAGCAGGCGCGCGAGCACCGTCGCGTTCCGGATCGTGAACTGCTTGTTGCTGCGCAGAAAGTCGAAGGCCCGGGTGTAGGCGCGCATCGCCGCCTGATCGATGGAGGAGGTGAGATCGCCCGCGGCGGGGTAGATCGGCGGGCTGATCATGACGAGGTGCCGCACGAGTCGCGGTGTCGTCGCGGCGAGGCGCGCTGCGACGAGTGCGCCGAGCGAGTGCCCGACGAGGATCACCGGCCCACCCAGTCGCAGGCGGCGGAGGGAGGTCGCCACCGCATCCACGTGCTCGTCGATCGTGAAGCCGGTGCTCGGCGGCGCGACCGAGAGACCGAATCCCAGCAGATCGAGGGCGATCACGCGGTGTCGCGGCTCGAGCAATGGGACGAGGTCGGAGAAGGTGTGCCACGACGAGGCGAGGCCGTGGAGCAGCACGACGACCGGGCCCTCGCCCACGTCGACGGAGCGGTGCAGCACGGGGCGCGCGGTGGTGAGCCGGAGAGCATCGGTGATCCTCGTCAGCAGTCCCGCGGTCATCCCTCTCCCCTCGTGCTCCACCATTCTCCCGCCTCGGCCGGTCGGCGCGCGGGCGCCTCGGGGCTCGGCGGGTCTTTCGCCCCTACCGCGTCCACGGGGGCGCGGGCAGCATCGGCACCATGACAGAGTACGAGGACCTCGACGAGTGGTCGCCGCAGGGCCCGGTGACGGAACTGACGGATGCGCATGCCCGCGCGCTTCTCGAGCGACACGGCTTCGGCCGGCTCGCGGTCTCGGTGAACGGCCAGCCGCAGATCTTCCCCGTCGACTATCACTTCGATGGCACGGCCATCGTCTTCCGCAGCGCCCCCGGTGAGAAGCTGCGCGACCTGGCGCTCAATCCCGTCGTCGCCTTCGAGGTGGACGACCGAACGGCGGACGGCGCGTGGAGCGTGGTCGTGGACGGCCGTGCCGACATCCTGACCGAGGCCGCCGAGGTGCAGCACGCGGAGGGGCTGCCCCTGCCGACCTGGATTCCGGTCGCGGAATACACCTTCGTGCGGATCGTCCCGACCTCGATCCGGGGCCGGCGGTTCCAGCGCTGGATGGTGCACGGCTCCCCCCAGCGCTGAGCGCGTCGGAGGGCTGTGCCCCGCGATCCCCGACGCCACGCCGATTCGGTTCGACGAGACGCTCGGCTGGCACGTCACCCTCCCGTGCAGAATGATCGAGTGACCGAAACGCGAACCGACGCCGCCCCGCCCGACTCCCCCGCGCCGGGGCGCGTACAGGAGACGCTCTATCGGCTGAGCCTCGCGCTGAAGGGCATCGACGGGCTCGTCGAGCTCGTGGTGGGCGTCATCCTCTGGTTCGATGCGGGCTTGGTGGCCCGCCTGCTCGCCCCGCTCGCGGGAACCGACGCCGACGATGGCGCCGTGCGGCAGCTCATCGCGAACTGGGCCGGTAAGGCGATCGCCTCGCTCTACCCGCACCCCTCGGTGCTCGTCATCGTGTTCCTCTTCGGGCACGGCGTGCTCAAGCTCGTGCTCGTCTACTGCCTGTTGCGCGAGTTTCACTGGGTCTACCCCTGGGCCCTCGGGGTGCTCGCGCTGTTCCTGGTCGGTCAGATCGTGTCGCTCGTCGCGGCCCCCTCGGTGGGCAGTGCGGCGCTCGCGGTGCTCGATGTCGTGATCATCGTGCTCGTCTGGCGGGAATGGCGGATCCTCCGGCGTCGCCGCGCGTAGGGTTGAGGCACCAGCAATTCGACTTTCCGGAGGATCCGTGTCCACTCCCAGCGCCGCGCCCGCACTCGTCTCGTCGACGGCGATCCGAGCGTTCGCCGCCCTCACCGGCCTCACCTCGCTCGGAATCTTCGCGCAGGCCGTGACCGCCGGCGAGTTCGTCTCGCAGGAGCACCGGGGCGGCTGGATCGCCGCCCACAACGTGATCGCCATGATCACCGTGCTGCTCGCGCTGGTCACGGCGATCTTCGCGCTCGTGGCGGTCCGGCGGGCGCGCGCCGGTCTCGCCTGGTCGGCGGTCGCCCTGCTCGTGCTCCTTGTCGCGCAGACGGGAATCGGCAGCGCGATCACCGAGGCTCACGCCGACGGGCTGATCGGCGTGCACGTTCCGCTCGCGTTCATCGTCTTCGGGCTCACCGCGTGGCTGTCGATGAAGGCGGCTCAGCTGCGACGCAGCCAGGAGCGCGCCGCCGCCTGATCCGCGCGTCAGCGCAGCAGTACGGTCAGCGGTGCAGCGGCCGAATCACCCGCCCGCATCGGCGCCAGAGACCAGTTCGCCTCGATGGTGCGCAGGAGTGAGTAGTGGCTCGCGGGAGTCGCGGATCGCGCCCCCGGCCGGGCCGCCGGGCCCGCCAACACCGTGAGCACGCGGTTGTCGCCCCCGCGGTTCTCGTCCTCGTCGAAGGTCACGACGAGCAGAGAGTGCTGCTGCGTGAAGGCGGGTGACGCGAGGATGCCCGGCACCACTCGCGCGAGCCAGCGGTCGCCCGTCCCCACCGGGCAGCTGTGCATGTCGTGGCAGAGGTCCGGGATGACATAGCTCAGCTCGGGCAGCGTGCTGGTCGAGCGGAGGGCCCCCGTGAGCGCGGAGAGCGGCAGGTCGCTCGACGCGCACTGCGATTCGATCGCGGGGTAGTAGGCGAAGGGATTGTGCTTCACCGCGTACTCCCCCGCGTTCGAGCGATCGCACGCCGAGGGCATGCCGTCTGCGAAGAGGCCCCAGCGATACCCCGCCGCGGCCAGCTCCCCCGCGATACTCGGGCCGCTGCCGTGGCACCCCGGCCCGGGCAGGCAGTCGCTCGTGATGCCGGCGGTGCTCCCGCCCGTGAGCGCGAGGTAATTGGGAAGGCTGGGATGCGCGACGGCGCGGTACCGGGTCGCGACGGCACCGGCGCGCGCGAGCGCGTTCAGGTAGGGCGCGTCAGGGTTGCCGAGCACGGTCGTCGCGGCCTTGTTCTCCTCGACGATCACGACGATGTGGTCGATATGGCTGCGGGAGGGCGCCGGTGCCGTGCGGGGCGTGGGTGTTGCGGGCGCGGATGGCGCGTGAGTGGCCGCCGCGGGCGCGGATGGTGCGGGTGCCGACGTCGGCCCCGGCGCGGCGGCACAGCCGGCGAGCAGGAGCACAGCGCTCAGGGCGAGGAGCGGCGATCGTGTGCGCATGAGCGCCTATCGTGCCGCCGGTGGCTGTGAGGAGGTGGTTGCGGCGCGTTCCATGGCCGCGCGCATGCCCGGCGTCATGCGGATCTCGCCCGACGGCGACACCGTCGCCACATCGACCGGCCAGCGCTCCGTCACCCTATCGAGCGCCGCGGGTCCGCCCGCCACGATCGTGGTGGCGAGCACGTCGGCGGTGACGATGTCGGCGGCGCGCACCGAGACCTGCCGGAAGCCCTCATCCGCCGCGCGGCGCGCGCGCCAGATGTGGTCGCCGCGCTCCGCGGAGCCGGAGGTCGCGAGCGCGGGCCGGGCGGCGTCGAGCTCGATCGCGGTGAGAAGCGCTGAGCGGTCATCCGGGTCGACGATGCCGACCACCCACGGCTGCCCGGGGGTCGCGTCGCCGTGCACGAGGATGTCGCCACCGACGTCGAGCGACCAGTCCGTGAACCCGTCCGCGAGCAGCGCCGCCGCCGCCTCGGCCATCGCGAGCGCCTTGACCACGCCCGAGAGGTCGAGCACGCCGTCCGGACGATGCGGGCTGAAGTCGCCGTCGGTGCGATCGCGCCAGTCGAGCGCGATCCGATAGCTGTCGCGGAGGTGGTCGCTCGCGTCGAGAAGGCTCAGCTCGCCCGAGGCGATGCGAGACAGCTCGCTCGCGGGGCGATACAGGCTGTAGCGGTCATCCCACGCGGTGAACAGCGCCGTGAGGCGCGCGAGCCCCGCCCCCGGCACCGGCCCGCCCGCGACCGCGAGGGACACCATCGTGCCCATCGTGGGGAAGACGTGCGTGGGCATGGGTCAGAGGCCGGCCTTGTCGATCGCCGACTGCACCGATTGCAGGTAGCCGTCGGTCGTGTAGGTGGCGCCGCCCACCGCAGCGACGTTCGCGGACTGCGCCGCGAGCACCTCCTGGCGCAGGATCGGCGCGGCGTAATTGCTGATCTCGACCGATCGGCCGCCCACATCGGTGAGCTTGAGCGCGACCACATCGGTGATCTTGCCGGCTTTGACCTTGATCTCCACCTGCACCGTGCCCCACTGGGTGTCGATGACATTGCCTGTGTAGGTCTTCGTCGTCGAGGCGGTCGAGCCTCCGGTCGAGGCGCTTCCGGTGGAGCTCGGCGAGGAGGAGGTCGTGCTGCTGGGGGTGGAGGCGGTGCCCGACCCTGTCGCGGTCGACGCGGTCGTCGACCCGGTCGAGCCCGTGCTCGTGAGGGCCTCCGCGCTGTGGGCGGCGGACGCTCCGGCCTGCCAGCCGATGACGAGGACGCTTGCGGATGCGAAGATGCTGCCGAGAACGGCGCGAGTTTTCACCAGTCGAACCTTTCCGTGTGGATTTGGTGGTCGGGAAGACCCACGGCCCGGGCTTCTGCCACGACCTGGTCGGTCCAGGCCTGCGGGCCGCAGATGTAGAGATCGGATTTGCGGATATCGGGGAAGGCGGAGCGCAGGCTGACGTCGCGCTGCGCGTCGTGAGCCGACAGCCAGGTTCGTCCCCGGCTGGGGCGCTTGCCGATGGAGGTGTAGAGGCGCGCCTGGCGCTGGGCGGCGAGGTCGTACATCTCGTCCCAGAGGTAGGTCTCGTCCTCCGAGGAGGCGCGCAGGAGGATGGTCGCTTCGCCCGGCACGAGCCGCGAGTGCTCGAGCAGCGCCCGCACCGGGGTCACCCCGATGCCGGCGGCGATGATCGCGAGTTTGGGCGAGGTGCGGGCGGCCTCGGTGAAGAGGCCGTAGGGGCCCTCGATCGTGACGCGCGTGCCGCGGGGAAGTCGACCGAGGCGCGTCGAGCCGTTGCCGAGCGCGCGCACCGTGATGCGCGCCGTGGTGTCGGTGGGCACCGAGGAGAGCGAGATCGGGTGCGAGTGCCACCAGGTCTTCGCCGTCCAGAACCGCCACACGAAGAACTGCCCGCCGTCGGAGTCCAGGTCTTTCAGCTTGCGCCCGGAGAGGTGGATGTTGGCCACGCCCGGGGCGACCGCCTCGACGCTCGTCACCCGGATACCGTGCTGGAAGCTCTTCACGATGGGCTCGATGACGCGGAAGGTGAGGATGGAGCCGAGCGCGAGCACGTAGAGCGCGATCCAGTACACCCGCTGCAGTGTGCCGTTCGCGAGCAGACCGCCGATGCTGAACTGGTGCGGCAGCGCCGTGATGACGGCCGCGTAGCTGAGCAGGTGCACGACGTACCAGAACTCGTAGCGGAACTTGCGGCGCACGACCACGAGCGAGGTCACGACGACGGCGATCAGCAGCCCGAATCCGAGGAACGCGAGGGGCATGTCCGGCATCTGCCAGAGGGCCACCGTCTCGGCGATGGGGTTGAAGCCCTGCTGGATGCCGTAGCCCACGATCAGGAGCACCACGTGGGCGAGGATGAGGTACAGCGCCGGCTTGCCGAGTGCCCGGTGGGCCGCCATCGCGCGGTCGTGCCCGACGGCCCGGTCGATGATCGGGATCCGCGCGGCGAGGATGAGCATGACGAGGATGAGATCGGTGCCGACGAGGCCGGCGAGGATGCCGAGGCTCGTGACGGCGGCGCCCAGGGTGCCGAACTGCCCCGCACCGCCGTAGCCCAGATAGAGCGCGATCGATGCGGCACCGGAGGTCCAGCCCGCGATGACCAGGAGGTCGGCGAGGCGCATCCTCCGTTTGAACTGCAGGGCGCGCTGTGATGGCGTCGGCGCCGATACCCGAAGCGGCCGGGTCGGTGTCTGAGACGTCATGCGTGCTTCCCCTCTGTCTGACCGATTGGTGAATCCAACAGGTACAGACTCTCGGGGTTGTCTATGGACGGGCCGAAAACCGCGCAGTTCTTGCGTGTGTGTCTTTACATTTTGCGCGACGGCCCGATGCGGGGAATCCGCACGGTGGCGATGGCCCCCACATCGCCGTTGTGCAGCTGCGCCGTGCCGCCCGCGGACTCGGCGATCGCGCGGACCAGGGCGAGGCCGAGCCCGCTTCCGCCGGTGCTGGCGGTGCGCGAGTCATCCGGCCGGGAGAAGCGGTCGAAGGCGACGGGCAGGAACGACGGGGGGATGCCCGGGCCGTCGTCGCTCACCTGCACCTCGATGCCCTCCGCGGTCTCCCTGATGGTCAGTTCCACCGAGCCGTCGGGCCCTACCGCGGCGATCGCGTTGCTGAGCAGGTTGTCGAGCACGCGCGCGAAGGCCTCGGGCGCGATGCTGAAGCGGTCCGCGGGGTCGAGGTCGTCGGTGTCGAAGCCGACCTCGACGGAGCGGGCGAGCCCCAGCAGTCGCGCGCGGTCGACCGAGCCCATCGCCTCGTCGACGAGGGCCGCGCTCGTGGCGGGCCGCCGCTCGGCCGGGGATCCCTCCAGCCGGGAGAGTTCGAGGAGGCCGTTCGCGAGGGCGGAAAGGCGGGCCACGGAGTCCTCCGCGCCCCGCACCTCGGCGGCGAGGGCCGCGGGGTCGTCGAAGCTGTCGTGCGCGAGTTCGAGCTGTGTGCGCAGCGCGGCGAGCGGGGTGCGCAACTCGTGTGCGGCATCCGACACCATCTGCTTCTCGCGCTCGGTCGAGGCGCGCACGCGCTCCAGGAAGGCGTTGAGAGTGGTGGCGAGGGCTGAGATCTCGTCCTCCGCCGGGCCGACCGGGAGCAACTCCTCCCCCGCGTCGCCGCTCAGCGACTCGGCCTCTTTGCGCAAGCGGCTCACCGGCCGCAGCGCGGCCGTGGCGAGCAGCCAGGAGGCGACGCCGAAGACGAGCAGCAGCACGAGCTCGCCGATCAGCAGGGAGCGATCGAGCCCGTCGACGGCGAGATCGCTCGCGGCGGCGCTGCGGGCCGCCCACAGCGTCCACTCGCCCCGGTCGTTCGTGACGGTTCGACTCACGATCACGTAGCTCGTGCCCTCGTCGGTCGTGCGGATCTTGTCGGAGTCGGCGAGACCGTGCCGGATGAGCTCGCTCAGGTCGTGCGGCATCGTGTCCACCTTGACGACGCCGCTCGGATCCTTGACGAGCAGGAGGACGCCCGCGGCCGGGGAGTCGACGCCCTCCCCCGGATTCGAGAGGATGTCCTTCGCGAAGGAGAGCAGGTCGCCGTTCGCGAGGGAGTAGTCGGCGCCCTGCAGGATCCACTGCACGTTCGCGCGCACGGCGAGCAGACCGCCCCCCGAGACGATGATCGCGACGATGAGGCTCCCGATCGTGATGCGGGCCCGGATCGACAGGCGGCGGAAGAACACCTCACTCCGCCGTGTCGTCGCTGAGGGTGTACCCGGTGCCGCGCACCGTGCCGATCGTGATCCCGCTCTCGAAGGGCTGCAGCTTCTTGCGCAGGTAGCGCACGTACTGGTCGACGATCGTGGGGTCGATGTGTCTCGTCGTGCCCCACACCTCCTCGAGGATCTCGGTGCGGGTCACCGTCTCCCCCGCGCGCGCCGCGAGCACGCGCAGCAGCGAGAACTCCTTCGTGCTGAGCGGAAGCGACTTGCCGTCGATGCTCGCGCGCACGGCGGGGACATCGAGCGAGAGGTGACCGATGCGCATGAGCTGCTTCGGAGTCGCACTGTCGCGGCGCACCAGAGCCCGGATGCGCGCGCTCAGTTCGACGAAGGCGAAGGGCTTCGTGAGGTAGTCGTCGGCCCCGGAATCGAGACCGAAGACCCGGTCATCCACCGAATCGCGGGCGGTGAGCAGCAGCACGGGGAGAAGATTGCCCTGATTGCGCAGGTGACGGCAGATCTCGAAGCCGTTCATCTCGGGCAGCATCACGTCGATCGCCGCGGCGGAGAACTCGCCCGTCGTCGCCTGGATGAGCGCCTCGACGCCGTTGTCGACGCGGGTGACCTCATAGCCCTCGTCGGTCAGACCGCGCTCCAGCAGCGCGGCCATGGCCGGGTCATCCTCGACGATCAGGACTTTGGGCATCTAGCCGACCAGGCCGCTCGTCCCGAGAAGTCGACCGATGATGAAGGTGGCCGCGAGAGCTGCCGCGCCGCCGACCACGACGCGGATGGTCGGGCGGAGCACCCCGGTACCGCCGATGCGAGCACTGAGCGCACCCGTCAGGGCGAGCGCGATGAGCACGCTCGCGAAGGTCACCGCGATCCGCACCGGGGCGGGCGGGAGGAGGATCGCGAGGAGCGGGAGGATTCCGCCGATCGTGAAGGCGAGAGCGGAGGCGCCCGCCGCGTGCCAGGGGCTCACGACGTCGTGCTCGTCGATCTTGAGCTCGACCTCGAGGTGGGCGGCGAGTGCATCCCGTTCGGTGAGCTCCTCGGCCACCTTCTGGGCGGTCTCGGCGCTGAGGCCCTTCGCCTCGTAGAGGCCGGCGAGCTCGGCGAGCTCCCCCTCGGGATCCTCGGCCAGTTCGCGGCGCTCCTTCTCGATGAGGGCGCGCTGGCTGTCGCTCTGGCTGCTGACGGAGACGTATTCCCCGAGCGCCATGGAGATCGCGCCACCGACCAGGCCCGCGAGTCCCGCGGTGAGGATGGGAGCGCCCGCGCTCGTCGCGCCCGCCACACCGACCACGATGGCCGCGACCGACACGATGCCGTCGTTCGCGCCGAGCACCCCTGCCCGGAGCCAGTTCAGGCGGCTCGCGATTCCCTCGCGGTGGGGTTCGTGTTCCTGCTGACCGGGAATGCTGACGGGACTCGACATGAGGACTAGCCAATCATCATCCGATCGCGCGTGCCAGCAAGGACAGCCGAACCTTCCTCGCGCCGCCCCGCGAGAGGCCGTCGCACACGAGTCCGCGCCGCATGCGAGACTGGCGCCATGTCGATGCTCGCCCGCCGTCTCGGAGTGGGCGATGCGGTGATGATCGGGCTCGGTTCGATGATCGGCGCCGGGCTGTTCTCCGCCTGGGCACCCGCTTCCGCTGCCGCGGGCAGCAGCCTCCTGCTCGCGCTCGCGGCGGCCGCGCTCGTCGCGTTCTGCAACGCTTCCTCCTCGGCGCAGCTCGCCGCGCAATACCCCACCTCGGGCGGCAGCTACGTCTACGGTCGGGAGCGGCTCGGGGAGTGGCCGGGATTCTTCGCGGGGTGGAGCTTCGTCATCGGCAAGACGGCGAGCTGCGCCGCGATGGCGCTGACCTTCGCCGCCTACGTCGCGCCGGCCGGGTGGGAGCGTCCTCTTGGCGTCGTCGTCGTCCTCGCCCTCGCGGCGGTCAACTACGTCGGGGTCACCCGCACCGCGCTTCTCGCCCGCGTGCTCGTCGCGATCATCCTCGTGCTGCTCGTGATCATCGTCGCGGCCGCCCTGACGGCGGGGATGCCCCGCTCCGGTGAGCTCGCCGGGGAGATCCTGGGCGGCTCGCCCCTCGGCGTGCTGCGCGCGGCGGGCCTGCTGTTCTTCGCCTTCGCCGGCTACGCCCGGGTCGCGACGATGGGCGAGGAGGTCCGCGATCCCGCCCGCTCCATCCCCCGGGCGATCTCCCTCTCGCTGGGCCTCGTGTTCGTGATCTACCTCGGCGTCGGCGTCGCGCTCCTCGGCACGCTCGGTGCCCACACGCTCGCCGCCTCGAGCGCGCCGCTGCTGGAGGCGGTGCGCGCCGGGCAGTGGGCGTGGGCCGCCCCCCTCGTGCGGATCGCGGCCGCCGTCGCAACCCTCGGAGCGCTCCTCGCGCTCATCGCGGGGGTCGGTCGAACCTCCCTCGCGATGGCTCGCGAGGGCGATCTGCCCCGCCCGCTCGCGGCCGTGCACCCGCGATACCGCGTGCCGCACCGCGCCGAGGTCACGCTCGCCCTCGTCGTGAGCGTGCTCGTGCTCACCGTCGACCTGCGCGCGGCGATCGGGTTCTCCAGCTTAGGTGTGCTTCTCTATTACCTCGTCGCCAATCTCTCGGCGCTCAGCCAGGACCGCGCGCACCGCCGGTACCCGCGAGGGATCGCCGTCACGGGCGCGATCGGCTGCCTGGTGCTCGTCGCGGCGCTGCCGCCGGCCGCGGTCTTCACCGGGCTCGGGGTGCTCGTGGTGGGGGTGCTGTACCGGCTCGTCGCGCAGCGGGTGACGCGCCGGTCATCCGCCCGGCTGTAAGGAGTTTCAGCCGTCGAGCGCCCGCCCGCTGACCTGCCACCCGGCGGGCCCCGGCAGACTGAGCGGATGACCGCTCCCCGCCAGACCGCGCCGACTCACGGGCTCCGCTCGAAGGTGCCGGCCATCACCCTGCTGTTCTGGGTGATCAAGATCGTCACCACGGGTATGGGTGAGACCAGCTCCGACTACTTCGTGAAGACCTTCGATCCGGTTCCCGTCGTGCTCCTCGCCGCCGTCGTGTTCGTCGCCTGCCTCCTCGTGCAGCTGCGCGCCGATCGCTACATCGCCTGGCGGTACTGGCTCCTCGTCACGATGGTGAGTGTGTTCGGCACGATGGTCGCCGACGTCGCGCACATCGTCGTCGGCGTGCCGTACGCCTACTCCACGGCCGCCTTCGCGGCGGTGCTCCTCGTCGTATTCGTGCTGTGGAAGCGCAGCGAGGGCACCCTCTCGATCCACAGCATCACGAGCACGCGGCGCGAGCTGTTCTACTGGGCGGTGGTCATGATCGCGTTCGCGCTCGGCACGGCGGCCGGCGACCTGACGGCGATGACCCTCGGCATGGGCTACTGGGCCTCGGCGGTGCTGTTCGGGGTGGTCATCCTCGTGCCCGGGCTGGTCTTCTGGCGGCGGCCGCGGACCGCGGTACCCGCCTTCTGGGTCGCATACATCGCGACGCGACCCTTCGGCGCCTCGATCGCCGACGGGCTCGCCGTCAGCCACACGCGGGGCGGGCTCGACCTCGGCACAGGGCCGGTGAGCCTCGTCGCGCTCGGGGTGCTGGTGGTGCTCGTGGCGATCGCGGCCCGTCGACCGGCCGAGACTCCCCTGCCGACGCTGGCCGGGCAGCAGCTCAGCTGACCGGCGTGAGGGCGGCCGCGCGGGCCTCATCGAGCACGGCGCGATAGCGGGCACCGATCGACTCGGTGGAGTAGCCCTGGGCGACCGCGGCGGCCGCCGCTGCGAAGGATGCCCGAGCCACCGGGTCGCGCAGTAACCGGTCGATCGCCGCCCCCAGGGCCGCGGCATCGCCCGACGGCACGAGTGATCCGGTGACGCCGTCGATCACCACCTCGTTGATGCCCGGCAGGTCGGCGGCGACGATCGCGGTGCCGAGCGCCGCCGCTTCGAGGAGCACGACCGGCAGGCCCTCCTGGTCGCCCGAGGCGGCGGTGATGGACGGAAGCAGGAACAGCTCGCACGACGCGATCTCGGCGAGCACCCGATGACGGCCCTGCTGGCCGGTGAAGGTGACCGGCAGCCCGGTCGCCAGTCGTTCGAGGCGCTCACGCTCCGGGCCGTCGCCCACGATCGTGAGTCGCCAATCCCGGTCGGTGACGTGCTCGCGCAGCGCCTCGAGGAGCACCGCGAAGCCCTTCTTCTCGACGAGTCGGCCCACGACGACGAGGTGGGCGGGTCCCGCCGCCTGCGGGGGCGCGCTGCGCCGTGCGGCGATCACCTCGTCGAGCGGCACCCCCATCGGGATGGTGCTCGTGCGGCGGGTGTCGACGCCCCAGGCCGCGATCATCGTGGCCATCTGGTCGTTGACCGTCGTCACGCGGGCGGCTCCGTCGAGCACCCAGCGCTTCATCCGGCGGAAGGGTGCCGAGCGGAGCGCGTAGACGTCGGCGCCGTGGAGGGTGACGAGCAGCGGGATGCGGCGACTGGCGAGCCGCGCCGAGAAGCCCTGCGGCAGGATCCAGTGCGCGTGGATCACGTCCGGGCGCAGCCGGCGGATCGCCCGCCGCACCGCGATGGCCTGTGCGAGAACCAGGAAGGGCAACTGCAGCCAGAGACTCCTCGTCTTGCGGAGGTTGTCGAGGATGGCCCCGTCGGCGAGGCGTTCCCAGCGACGCGGGAAGTAGGCGAAGCGCTCCACGTCGACCCCGGCCATCCTCTCCCGTCGCGGCGCCCCCGGCACGCGGGGCGTGAGGACGGTGACCTCGTAGTCGATCGCCTCCTGCCGCGCCAGATCCAGCACGAAGGCGGGGATTCCGTCGTCGAGTCGCGCGGGGAACGTCGAGGCGAGCACGAGCAGGCGGGGCCGCTGCGGCACGGTGGCCTCCTCTGCGCTGGTGGTCGGGCGGGACGGGCTGCGCGCCGACCTCCAGCCTGTACGGCTGTTCAGACGATCGGGCCCATCCCGGCAACCCCTCACCAGCTTCATGGCGCATCGTTATGCCGTGCACCATGACGGCGACGAGGGGGAACATCCCAAGGCTAGAGGGATGACCGCGATCCCGTCGAGGCGGAGCGGCCCGACGACCCTCCGCACACGCCTCTGGGTCGCCGCCCAGACCCTGTTCGGACTCGCGGCGCTGACCCTGCTCATCATCGCCGTCGTGCGCAACTGGAACGAGACGGCACGCGTCATCGCGGGGCTGAACGGCGCGCTGGTGGCCCTCTCAGCGGCGCTCGTTCTGCTCGGGCTCTACACGAACATGCTCTCCTGGCGCCAGGTCGTGCGCGCCCTCGGTACCCGGCTCACTCTCGCGCAGGCCGGTGGCATCTACTTCACCTCGCAGCTCGGCAAGTACCTCCCGGGCGCGGTGTGGCCGATCGTCGCCAGCACCCGGCTCGGTCTGATCGCCGGGATGGACGCGTTCCAGAGCATCGTGGCCATGTCGGTCGCGCTCCTCATGACGCTCACGGTCGCGTCGATCCTGTCGGTCAGCGGCCTCTTCCTTCTCCCGGTCGTCGCCGAGCGGTACGCGATCGTGCCCGTGATCATCATCGTCGCCGGGATCATCGCGCTCGTGCCGCCCGTCCTGGATCGGCTGATCCGTGTCGCCCTGCGCCTGCTGCGGCGCGCCTCGACGGTTCCCCGGCTCGCCCCGGTGCCCCTCGCCGCCGCGGTCGGCTGGTGCGTGCTCAGCTGGCTGCTCCTCGGCGTCTCGCTGAGCGTGCTGATCGCCGCGCACCACCCGGCGCGGGCTTCCGATGTGTTCAGCGGTCTCCCCGCCTACGCGGTCTCCTGGGTCGCCGGTTTCGTCGCCATCTTCGATCCTGCCGGCGTGGGCGTTCGCGAGGGAGTCCTCGTGCTCGTGTTGGGCGCGCACCTGGGCTCACCGGCCGTCCTCGGACTCGCGGTCGTGCAGCGCACCTTCCTGGTGCTCGGCGACGCGATCATGTTTCTGATCGGACTCCCGGGTCGGCGTCCGCGCGCGGCAGCCTGAACCAGACCTCGAGCCCGGGAGCGCGATTCTCGATTCCGATCGACCCGCCGGCGCCCGTGACGATCGCGTGCACGATGGCGAGCCCCAGGCCGCTGCCGCCCGTGTCACTGGGGCGCGAGTCATCCGGTCGGGAGAATCGATTGAAGGCGACGGGGATGAACGACTCGGGCATCCCCGGGCCGTCATCGATCACGCGCACGACGAGCTCTCCCGCCGACTGGCCGACGGTCACCTGCACGCTGCCGCGGTCGTGGGCGGCGGCGATGGCGTTGGTCACCAGATTGTCGACCGCGCTCGCGAACGCGGCCGGCGCGACGCGATACCGCGCGTTATCGTCGGCGACCGTGACGTCGAAGTCGACGGCGACGCCCCGTGGCCCGGCGAGCAGGCGCGCCCGGTCCACCCCGGCCGCGAGCTGCAGCTGCAGCTCCTCCCACGGGGCGGAGGAGTCGTCGTGCGTGGCCTCGAGCTTCGCCAGTTCGAGCAGATTCGTCGTGAGCGTTGCGAGTCGGGCGGTCGTGCGCCGGGCGGCGGCGATCTCGTCGCGCAGCTCCGCGATTCCGCGGTCGGGCGCCGAGGCGAGTTCGAGCTGGCCGCGCAGCACCGCGAGCGGGGTGCGCAATTCGTGGCTCGCATCGGAGACCATCTGCTTCTCGCGCTCCACCGTCTGACGATTGCGCTCGATGAAGGTGTTGAGCGTGGTCGCGAGCTGATCCAGTTCGTCGCCCGTCTCGCCGACCGGCAGCGCGGCGAGGGAGCCCCGGCGGCTGAGCAGCTCGGCCTCCCGTCGGAGCGCGGAGACCGGCCGGAGGGCCGCACCGGTCAGAAGCCATGCCGCCCCTGCGAAGCCGGCGACCAGCACGAGATCGCCGATCACGAGCGCGATCGTCAGTTTGCCCATCACGACCTCGCCCTCCTCCACATTGCGGGCGGTGATGACGAGCCAGGTGCCGGAGTCCGAGTGGTCGTGCTCCAATCGCGCCAGATAGCTGCGCGTGGGGGTGGAGAGGGCCTGCGGGGTGGTGGAGAGGGCGAGCAGCTCCGGCATCCTGCTGGCGAGTCCGGCGGGAAGCGTCGAGGCGACGATGCGACCCGACGGCGAGACCACCGCGATGAGCTGATCCTCGCCGATGCTGATCGCCGGGTCGGCGCCGCCGCGGTGGATCTGCGCCTCGATCGGCGCGGCGTCCGCGGCGAGAAGCTCGGCCAGAGCGGAATTGACGATCTCCTGAACCCCCACGCGGAACGCGACGACCGCTCCCGTGCAGAGCAGCAGCGCCACCAGGAGCGTCTGCAGGGTGATGCGCGCGCGGATGCTGAGGCCGCGCATCCGTCTCACGCGGTCTCGTTCAGCTGATAGCCGACGCCCCGCACGGTCACGATCTGGAACCCGACGACCGCGGGGTCGAGTTTGCGGCGGAGGAAGCTGATGTACTGCTCGACGATGTTCGGGTCGATGTGCTCGGTCGACCCCCAGACCTCCTCGAGCATGGTCGTGCGCGACACGGTCGACCCCGCCGAGCTCGCGAGGAGCCGCAACAGCGCGAACTCGCGCAGGCTCATGGTGATGACCGTCTGGCCCACCGAGGCTCGCATCTTCAGCGAGTCGAGTTGCAGTCGGCCGATCGTGTGCACGATGCGCGGCCCCGAGTTCTCGCGCCGGAAGATCGCCCGCAGTCGCGCCCCCAGCTCGGTGAAGTCGAAGGGCTTGACGAGGTAGTCGTCGGCGCCCGCGTCGAGACCGTAGACGCGATCCTCCACCGCGTCGCGCGCGGTCAACAGGATGATCGGCATCGCACTCCCCGAGTCGCGGATCCGCCTGCTCAGCTCGAAGCCCGACATGCCCGGCAGCATGACATCGACCGCCGCGGCCGCGTAGTTGTCCCGGCCCAGGGCGATGAGGGCATCGATTCCGTTGTCGGTGAGCGTGGTCTCGTAGCCCTGCTCGGTGAGCCACTGCTGCGTCAGGCGACCCATTTCGCTGTCGTCCTCGACGACGAGTATCTTCACTGTCGCTTCCCGTCCCTTTCCGTCGCCGCGCCGAACTCCTGTCAGGCGCTCGGCACGAGCGAACACTGCCGACACTAGCTGGGCGAGGGGTGAGTGACATCTATACAAATCTTCAGGCCCGATGGGCCAACCCGTTGCCTCGCCGTTACCTGGCTCACCTACGGTGGGGATAGATGAGTATCCTCCAGAACAGCCTCGTTGTCGCACCCGACCGCACCCAGCGGCTGCTCGGCAGGCGTGAGGTCGCGCTCCTCGCCTCCCTCGCCGGCGTCATCACCACGCTGCTCTGCGCTGCGGGATCGTGGATCCCCTCGCTGTGGGGTGACGAGGCGACGAGCGTCATCTCGGCCCAGCGTCCGCTCCCCTCGCTGTTCGCCATGCTCGGCCACGTCGACGCCGTACACGGCACCTATTACCTTCTGCTCCACTTCTGGGTCGACCTCTTCGGCGCCTCGCCCTTCTCCGTGCGGTTTCCGAGTGCCGTCGCTGCCGGTCTCGCCATCGCGGGCGTGGTCGTGCTGGCCAATCGCATCTCCGGGCCGCGCGTCGCCGTCTTCGCGGGCATGGTGGGCCTCGTGCTGCCCCGGGTGAACTACATGGGCGAGGAGGCGCGCGGATACGCGCTCAGCGCCGCGGTCGCGACCTGGCTGGGCTACCTGCTCGTGGTGCAGCTGCAGGAGAAGGGGCGTCACCGATGGCTGTGGCTGCTGTACGCGATCGGGGTCGCGTTCGCCGCCTACGTCTTCCTGTTCTCCTTGCTGCTGCTTGTCGCGCACGCCATCGTGGTCCTGCGCTCGCGCACCGCCGGCCTCCGGCGGGACTGGCTCCGGGCCACCATCCTCGGCCTCGTCCTGGCGCTTCCCGTGATCGTCTACGGCGTGACCGAGAGCGGACAGGTCGACTTCCTCGCCCACCGCAACGACGCCTCCTTTGTCAGCGACACCGTCTCGCCGTGGTTCGGCACCACCCAGTTCGCGATCGCCGCCTGGCTGCTCGTGCTTCTGGGGACGGTCGCGCTCATCGTGACCTACGCCTCCCGGCGGCTGTCGTTGCTCGGCGTTCCCCGATCGGTGTGGATGCGCGCCCGCAGGATCCTCGGCCGCCTCGTGACCGTCGACCGCGGTCGCGAGACCCCCTCGCTGTTGCTCTTCGCCGGATTGTGGCTGCTGGCCCCCCTCGTGATCCTGCTCGCGGTCAACGTCTTCCATGCGATCTACTCGGCGCGCTATCTGAGCTTCTCGGCCCCGGCCGCCGCGCTGCTCATCGGCTGGGTGCTCGCGCGGGTCACCCGACAGTGGGTCGCGGTCGTGCTCACCGGGATCCTCGCGCTCACGGGTCTCCTGAGCTACGTGCAGAACCGCACCCCCTACGCGAAGAACAACAGCGACTGGGCCGAGGTGTCGGCCGTGATGCAGGAGCACGCGCATCCCGGCGACACGGTGCTCTTCGACGAGGGCAGTCGTCCCTCGAGACGTCTGCGGCTCGCGATGTACACCTATCCCCAGGGCTTCGCGGGGCTCGACGACATCACGCTCGCCGCGCCCGCCGCGCAGACGACGAACTGGTACGACGCCACCTTCCCGCTCGAGCAGGTCGCGAGCGAGTTGACGACCGCGCACACGGTCTGGCTGCTCGAGTACAAGGCACAGGGCGCCGCGCCCGACACCTGGGATCGGCCGGTACTCGCCGCACACGGCTTCGTCGTGCGGGCGAGCTACGAGCAGCACTCCAGCGTCATCTACGAGTACGTGCGCGGGTAGCTCAGGCTCCGGCCGCGGTGATGATGAAGTCGGTGGCGAAGCCGGCGGTCATCCCGATCAGCAGTCCCGCGAAGAGCCGGTACTTGCGGCCCATCTTGAGCGCGACGCCGACGAGCTGCACGACGACGTACAGGATCGATCCCGCCGCCAGAGCGAGGAAGACGATCGAGGTGAGGTCGCTCACGAAGACGCTGCCGAGCAGTGTCCCGATGAGCGTCGGCGCTCCCCCGATGAGCCCGAGCACGCCGAGCTGCGCCCAGGAGGGCCGGTGCGTACCGCCCGCGAGCGGCGCGGTGATGCCGAAGCCCTCCGTCGCGTTGTGCAGCGCGAAGCCGATGACGAGGATGACCGCCAGGCTGAGCCGGCCACTCGCCGCGGACTGACCGATCGCCAGACCCTCCGAGAAGTTGTGCAGGCCGATGCCGACCGCGATCAGGAAGGCGAGCCGGTTGGCGGGGTCGTGCAGGTGCAGGAGCGAGCCGTCGTTCTGGGCGGCGGGGTTGGCCTCCTGCTTGCGCAGGGAGCGGCTCTCGATCCAGCGGTCGTAGGCGACGAGGCCGAACATCCCGACTCCGAGCGCCGCGATGAAGCCCGCCGCCTCGCCGGCGAAGGTGCCCCACGACCCGCCTCCGCCCGCGGCAGAGGTGAGCGCCGCCTCGACGGGTTCGACGGCATGGCTGATCACGTCCCACAGAAGGAAGACGAGTACGCCGATCGTGATCGCGTTGAGCGTCGCAACGAGGACGGCACTGCGTCGCATGACGCGCCCGATGGGCAGGCCGATGAAGATCGTGAAGCCCGCGATGACACCGAGCACGACGAGTTGGGCGAACGGCATAGCAGGATCTCCGTAGGGTGTAAGGCGAGCCTAACCTTATCCCACTCCCCCGCTGCTGGCTGACAGCGGGCTGAACCATCCTTCAGGGTGGACGCAGCGGCTCTGACGCAACCCCCACTTCCCGATGGTGCCCGAGGCGGCGGGCACTGTTAGCGTCGAAGGGAACCCCGATCACAAGGACTCCATGCACAGCCATCTCGCCATCCTCGGGGGCATCTTCGACCCCACCGCCCTTCTCACGGGAGCCGGACCGTACGCGCTCGTCGCGATCGCCCTCATCGTCTTCATCGAGACCGGGCTGCTCTTTCCCTTCCTCCCGGGCGACAGCCTCGTCTTCACGGCCGCGCTGCTCTCCGCATCGCTCGGGATTCCCCTCTGGCTCCTCATGGTGGTCGTGGCCGGATCCGCGATCCTCGGCGATCAGGTCGGCTACCTGATCGGGCGGCGCCTGGGTCGTCGGCTCTTCCGGCCGGAGGCGCGGGTCTTCAAGACGGCGTACCTCGAGCGCGCGAACGCCTTCTTCGACCGCTATGGCCCGAGCGCCCTCGTCCTCGCCCGGTTCGCGCCGCTCCTCCGCACCTTCGTGCCTCCCGTCGTCGGCTCCTCGACCCTTCGCTACCGGCGCTTCGTCGTGTGGAACATCGCGGGGGGAATCCTGTGGACGGTCGTGCTGAGCCTCGCCGGGTACTGGCTCGGGCGGATCCCGCTCGTCGCCAACAATGTGGAGCTGTTCGCGATCGGGATCGTGATCCTCTCGCTCATCCCCATCGTCGTCGGCTTCCTGCGACGTCGTGGTTCGGCCACCGCGCGCTGATCCCTCCCGCGTAGGGTTGCACCATGTCGTGGATCGGGATCGCCATCGCGCTCCCGTCCCTGGCACTGCTGTCCGTCGTGGCGCTCGGACTGTTCGGCACGCCGGGTCGTCTGCAACCCCTCTTCGCGATCCTGCGGGGAGCGCTTCAGCTCGCGCTGCTCTCGATCGTCCTCGGCGGTCTGATCACCGATCTGCGCTGGATCATCCTCGGACTCGTCGTCATGTTCGCCGCCGCGGTCATCGTCGCCGGCCGCCGCGTCCGGGGTGGGCGCCGCGGCCTGCTGAAGGTCGCGGCGGCGATGGCGGGCGGCTGCCTTCTCGCCGGGGGGATCGTCTTCGGCAGCGGGGCGCTCCCGGTGACCGGCCGCTATCTGCTGGCCTTCGCGGGCATCCTGATCGGCAACGCGATGACGACCGCGACCCTGACCGGCCGCGGCTTCCGGATGACCGTCCTCGACCACTGGGACGAGGTGGAGGGGTGGCTCGCCCTCGGCGCAACGCCTCGCCAGGCGACCCTGGACCTCGCGCGCCGCGCCGCGCACTCTGCGCTCGTGCCGCTCGTCGATCAGACCAAGACGACCGGTCTCGTGGTGCTGCCGGGGGCCTTCGTCGGAGCGATCTTCGGTGGCCTCTCGCCCCTTCAGGCGGGCGTCTTCCAGATTCTGGTGCTGACCGCCCTCATCGGGTCGGGGTCGGTCATCAGCACGCTGCTCCTCGTGCTCGTCGGCCCCGTGCGCCAGAAGCCCTACGACGAATACGGTGCCGCGACCGGAGCCTCGTAGTCGGCGGTGATCAGGATCGGCATGTGATCCGAGGCCCCGCGCGGAAGCGTCGACACGCCCTCGATGTGCAGCCCCATCGAGGTGGCGAAGTCGAAGTGGCCCTTGAAGAACTTGTAGTTCGTGTAGGTCATCGTGTCGCTGAGGGTGAGGTCGTAGCCCGCCTCCTGCACGTGCTCGCTCAGGTTCTCCTTGAAGAGGGGGTAGTTGTAGTCGCCCACCATGAGGGCGGGCACTCCCTCGCCGAGAGTGCGCAGCTCCTCGTGCGCGGCACGGATCTGGTTGCGGCGCAGCGAATTGAGGGCCGTGAGCGGCGCGGCATGGAAGGAGGCGACGACGAGGCCGCGGTCGGTCTCGGTGTCGATCAGGCGCGTGCCGAGCAGGCGCTCGTGCGCGGGTGAGAGCACCCGGTCGTGCAACGACTTCTTCAGTGCGAACGCCGTGGTCGAGACGGCGGTGAACCGGCTCTTGCGGTAGTACAGCGCGAGCCCGAGTCGGTTGCGCTTCGTCGAGTCGGCGAGGTGAAGATCGCCCACCTCGGCGGGCAGCTCCGAGGTGTCAGCCTCCTGGAGGCACAGCACGTCCAGGTCGTAGTCGTCGACCAGGCCCGCGATCTCCCCACTGGCGTGATTCTTGCGGAGGTTGTAGCTGATGACGCGTATCACTGCCCTGCTTAACTTGTCTCGTGTCGCTCGGTGGGGCGGCGGCCCTTCCCACGAGCATACGTTCTCGTGGCATGCCTCCCCCGCCGATCCGGCGATTGTTAATGCGACCGTAAACGGCACGCGCCTCAGGATTCCTCGGGGAGCGGGGCGCCATCGTCGTACACTGCCTTGATCGAATCGCAATCGGGAGGGGGTGCAGTCGTGGCGGAGAACACTGGAGGGCCGGTCATCCCCGCGGGGTGGTATCCCGATCCCGAGTCCGCCGATCGTCTGCGGCGCTGGGACGGCGAGCGCTGGACGAGCGACACGGCGCAGCGGGCTGCGACCCCGGCCGCGCCCTCGGCCCCGGCGGAGCCCCCGGGCCAGACACAGCCAGCGGGCCAGACAGCACCATCCGCCCCGGCGGTGCCCCCGCCGCCGGCGCCTGACGCTCCCTCCGGTGGCCACGAACCCCCCGCATCCCGCGCCGGCGGCGCACACGCAGGCTTCGTGCTCGACGATGACCTGGCCGACTGGGCCAAACTGCCCGGCATCACCCTTCCGCCCGATCTCGGTGACCTGGCGAGCGGGGGCCCGACCCGATCCGCCCGGGGGCCGGCGTTCACGCCTCCGCCGTTCACGGACCCGGAGCCCGACGACGCTCCAAGGGGACCGTCGACGCCGTTCGGGCAACAGTTCCCTCCCCCCATACGGGAAGAGCCCGCGAGGCCGGCTCCGACCCCCTCCTCGGCGCCGTTCAGCGCGACCGCTCCGCCCCCCTTCGGCTCCGCCGCGCCGCGCTCCTCCCTCTTCGGCACGCCCGCACCCCCGCCCCCGCCGGGCGCTCGGGTCCCTCCTGGCGGCGGCGATCCCCCGGTGATCGTGCAACCGGTCGAGCACTCCATCTACACCGATACCCCGCCGAGCCGACGCGCGCGCCGGCAACAGGAGTCGGCCGAGGCGACGGAGCCGCAGGCGACCGCGCGCACAGCGGAGCCGGCTGCGCCGCGCTCGGTCCCCTCTGCGCCGCGTTCGGTCCCCTCTGTGCCGGCGCCGGTTGCCCCGCCTCCCGCCGGTCCGTCCTACGCCAAACCTCCGGTCGGCATCCAGTACGCCGTCCCGCCACCCCCGGGGGTCGATTACACCGCGCCGCCGGAGGGGGTCAAACTCGCCCCGCCGAGTGCATTCATCCAGCCCGTGCGCGGTGCGCGTTACAGCGGAAGCTCGGCCTCCATGCGCCAGCAGACCGACTACACCACGGCGGCCTCCTCCGTCTCGCTCGGGGTCGAGATCGAGGCGGGCAACACCGTCGGGGTCTGGCTGATGGCCCTTCTTCCGCTCGTCGCGTTCATCGCCTTCTACGCGCCGTTCGGCGCCCTCGCGTTGCCGGTCACGCGGACGGCCGAACTCCTCGTCGCCCTCGCGATGCTCCTGCTCGGACTCGTCTGCGCGGCCGTCGATCGGCGCGGACTCTCGCGTCAGGGGCAGTCGGCGCTGCCGAGCGTCGTGTGGGCGATCCTCCCGCTGGTCTACCTGATCGTGCGGTGCGTGCGCGTCGGTCCGCGGTCGCTCGCTCCCCTCGCCGTCTGGGTGGTGCTGCAGTCCGCCTGTGTCGGGGCGCTCTTCGTGCTCCTGCGGTCGCTCTTCCCGGCGGTGCTCCGCTAGCTTCCGGCTCCGGCTAGCATCGGACCAACCATGCTGACCATCTCCGTCGTCATCCCCTCATACAACGACTCCGAGATGCTTCGGAACTGCCTCGCCGCCATCGCGCGCCAGACCCGGCCCGCCGACGAGGTCGTGGTCGTCGACAACGGCAGCACCGACGACACGACCCAGGCCGCGACGGCGTGGGGCGCGCGTGTCGTGCAGGAATCCGAGCGCGGCATCCCCGCGGCCACGGCTGCCGGATTCGACGCCGCGACGGGGCAGATCTTCGCCCGACTGGACGCCGACTCCGTCCCCCGCGCCGATTGGCTGGCCCGTATCGAGGAACACTTCATGGCCGCGGATGACCTCGCCGCCGTCACCGGACCGGGCGACTTCTACGGCGCCTCCCGACCGGTGAAATGGTTCGCCGAGCGGCTGTACATCGGCGGCTACTTCTGGTTCTTCACCTGGCGACTCGGGCACCCACCGCTGTTCGGGTCGAACTTTGCGATCAGGGCCTCCGCGTGGCTCCAGCTGCGCGAGGGCTCCCACCGCGAGGTGCGCACCCTTCACGACGACCTGGATCTCAGCTACCAGTTCGCGCCGGGCCAGCGGATCGTCTACGACCCCGCGCTGGTCGTCGGAGTGTCGGCACGCCCCTTCGCCTCTCCGGCGGGGCTCATCCGTCGGGTCTGGTGGGGGTACACCACCGCCGCGGCGAATCGCGAGGTGCGGCGTCAGCGATCCCGCGCGGCGGCGCGCGAGTAGAGCGCGAGCAGATCGCGCACGAGCTGGTGCGGTGCCGTCTCGCAGGGGCTGTGTCCCGTCGAGTAGATCGCCAGTTCTGCGCCGATCGCCTCCGCCAGCTCACGGTGAAGCTCAACCGGCCACAGGTCGTGCTGCCCCACCGCGATCAGCTTGGGCACCGGGACCCTCGCCACCTCGGCCCGCACATCGGGGACGTGCATCATGAGCCCGATCACATCCCGCACACTCGCCCTCCGGGTGTAATCGAACCGCATCCGGACGAACCGCAGTCTCATCGGAGGGACGCCGGTCGCATTCGCCCGCACGCCCGCGATCATGACCGCGGCACCGACACCCGGTCGAGCCACGCTCGTGAGCCTGCCCACCCGTTTGATCCCGCGAAACGACTGCCCCGGCTGCGGCGGCGCGGTGAGGAGTGCCAGGCTCGCGAACAACTCCGGTCGCTGCGCGATCGTGAGCCCTGCGACCGTGCCCGCGAACGAGTATCCCAGTACGTGCGCCGGGGCAATCCGTGATTCGAGGATGGCGACGAGGTCGTCGATGAAGAGTTGGTTGTCGTAGCGGCGCCGGGGCGGGCGCAGGTTCTCGGGTCCGGCGCCGGCCGACTGGTACTGGCCGGCCAGGTCGAAGGCGATGACGCGATAGCCGGCCTCGGCGAGCAGCGGCATCATGAGGAGGAAATCCTCCTTGGAGCCGGTCACGCCCGGCGCGAGAACGACGGGGTCCCCGTCCTCCGGCCCGCACTCGATCGTCGCGAGCGTGCCGCTCGGCGCCGCGAACCAGCCCCGAGTCACCCCGGGCGGCAGCACGGTCCAGTCGATGTCGGGCAGTGCGGCATCCCGCTCCTCTGGCGTCGGTGCGTCCGCGGTCACGGGACGAATCTACGCGAGTGCGTGCACGAACGACTGCAGTCGCCGGTAGACCTCCTGCGATTCCGGATAGCGGTAGTCCTGCTGCCAGGTGTGTCTGGTGTTGCGCACCGAGCGCGGGTAGCTCAGCCACTCGACCTCGACGCCGTGCTCGCGCAGGGCATCCGCGAAATTGTGGTTCGCCTCGTAGAAGAAGTCCTGCTCCGAGGTGGTGACGAGCACCGGCGGGAAATCGGGAGACACCCACTCGATCGGCGAGAGGAATCGGGCCGCCGCCGACAGCGACTGACCCTTGCCGCGATTCGGCAGCAGCATTCGCACGAAGCCGAGCCCCATAATGAACCGCGGGGCGAAGATGACCGAGAAGTCGACGGCGCTGCAGTGCTGCACCAGGCCGATCACCGTGCCGCGGTCGGTGCCGCCCAGGTGATAGTGCCGGGCGAGTTCGGGCTGGGATGCGCTCGCGGCGAGCAGCGCGGAGATCTGTCCGCCCGCGGAATCCCCGCCCAGGATGATCCGCCGCGGGTCGCCGCCGAATCGACCGATCTCGCGCGCCACCCACTCGAGGCACGCGGCGGCGTCGTGCATCATGTGCTGCATGTGGAACCGCCCGGCCAGCCGGTAGTTGACGTTGACCACCACCATTCCCGCCTGCGCCTGACTCGCGCAGTACTTCGTCAACGCGGCCTTGTCACCCGAGGTCCAGCCGCCGCCATGGAAATACACGTAGACCGGCAGCGCACCCGTTCGCTCGTGCGGCGTGATGACGTCGAGGCGGTGCGAGGGGATTCCGTCGCCGACGTAGTCGAGGTCATGGTGATAGTCGACGGACTCGATCGGTTCGGAGTTGAACCGTCGGCGCTCCCCCGGTGCGAGCTGCGCCATCAGCAGCCGCCACGCCCACACCGGCACGCGGGTCAGCGCCGACCGATCCCGGCGCGACTCCGTGCTGACCTCCCGCATCCCGCCACGGTAAGCCGCGGTCCCGAGGATTTGCTGGGCGCTGCGCTCGGCCGCCACGCCGCCCGTGCGCGCCTCCGTGTCGGAGCGAGGAGAGACACTGGTGGGCATGACGACGGCACGGTATCGGGCGAATCAGACGCAGGTGAGGGAGTTCGGAGAGGTGGTGCTGAGCGGGCTGCGAAGCACGACGTTCGGCTCGGTGCCGAAGGCCGAACTCGAGCTGCTGCTGTTCCGGGCGATGATCGATGCCGGCATTCTGAGCATGACCTCGCCGGTGTTCGACCTGGCGCGCCAGCTGGAGATCACCCCATCGCGGGTGCGGAGCCTCATCTACCGCTATCGGCTGCAGACCCAGCCCGACGACGATGCCGTGCTCGCCGAGATCGCGGGGGCACTCGGGCGAAGCCGGTTCGAGCTCACGGAGCAGCGGATCGTCTTCGGAATCGAGGATCCCTACCTCCGCGACTCACTCGGTGCCCTGCTCAAGCAGCAGGGTATCTTCGCCGACACCAGCTTCAATCCCGAGACGGTCAGCCTCGGCATCGGCGCATTCGTCGACTTCGTCTCCGCCCGCTTCGACACCGACGACCGCGTGCGGATCCTGCGCGCCCTGCACCACGACACGGGTGTCGAACCGAGTGCGTTCAAGCGCGTCCTGAAGAGCACTCTCGCGCAGCTGGGCAAGCGGGTGGTCGGCGCCGCGGCGGATGATCTCGCCAGCGCGGCCATCGACGCCGTCTGGTCCTTCACCACGAGCCTGTTCCGTGGCGACGTCGAGCAGGCCACGACGGCCGCCCGCGAGTTCGCCTGATCGTCCCCCGGATGGGTGCGCGCGCGGATGCCCGCCCCGCGCTACCGTGGGAGGACGACCATTCTGGGGGGACACAGTGTCGATGGATGTGAGCGCGCGCCCGACGCCGACGGGTTGGTACCCGGATCCGGCGGGATCCGATCGCCAGCGGTGGTGGAGCGGCGTAGCGTGGACCGATCACGTGCGGGACGTTCCGCTCGCGACGCCGGTGACCCCGCCCGCGGCGACGGGCCACAGTGTGCCGTCCGCGCCCGCGCAGTGGAGCGCCTCTGACGCGGCCGCCTCACGGGCGAGCGTCGGCTACGGCTCAGTGTCGCGCGGGCCCCTGCCCGGCGCGTCCGACTTCCCGACCCGCGGTGGCGGGAGCTTCTCCGCCACCCCGACATTCTTCGAGTTGCCGACCCGCTGGCACACGGTATCCGTGTGGCTCCTCGCGGTCTCGCCGATCGTGTTCGCGGTACTGCTCATCGGTATCGGACCGTTCGTGCTCGCGGGCCTCTTCGATATCAATGCCAGCGCGTTCGGCTATCTCGTGCCTGCCGTGCTCGGACTCGTGCTCCCCCTGCTTCTCTGCACCGCGTGGGTCATGCGCGACCGACGCCAGCTGCAGGAGTTCGGGTTCCGCCGTCTGCCGAGCCCGTTCTGGATCCTCCTCGGCCCGCTCGCCTACCTGATCGCGCGCACGGTGCACGTGATGGGGACCGTGCGACGCGGTGGCGGCCCGCTCTGGACCTATCTCGCGATCGTCGTGGGATCGACCGTCCTGACCTTCGCGCTGCGGGTTCTGGTGCTCGCGCTTCTCACCTCGGGCCACTCGGCGCTGATCTCCCGCTGACCCCCGGACGTGGGGTCATGCATTCCGCGTGTCTTACGTAGTGTGGGAGGCGAGGGGTGTAATACGCGCTGCGGGGAATTCGGCGCGACCCTCATCGGTTCGGGGGGATCGTTCATGCAGCTTTCACACGGTCGAACGCGCGCTCTTCGGGTGATGATGTCGACGGTCGCGGCTCTCGCGGTCGTGGCGGGAGCACTTGTGGTGGCGCCCGCCGCCTACGCCGGTGTCGACGACTACCCGGCGAAGTGGCGCAGCATTCCGCGCGACTCGACCTTCGACAGTTGGGGTGAGTACAACCGCGAGTGCACCTCCTGGGTGGCCTGGCGTCTGCACGGCCGCAACGGGTTCGAGATGCCGTTCCACGCCGACGCGGACCAGTGGGGCGTCAAGGCCAAGAAGCTCGGGTACATCGTCGATCGCACCCCGGCCGTGGGCGCCGTCGCGTGGTGGTCGTGGCGTCACGTCGCCTGGGTCGAGGCCGTCAACCCGGACGGCAGCATCACGATCGAGGAGTACAACCACGGCTCGACCGGCAAATACGACGAGCGCACCATCCCCGCCTCCTGGCCGACGGGGGGCTACATCCACTTCAAAGACATCGCGACCGACTTCAGCGACGGCAAATACATCAGCTACGCGGGCCGTGTCTATCGCATGGCCGGTGGTGCTCCGATCTTCGTCTCGAACTGGGCAGACTTCGGCGGCAAGAAGGTCTCCGCGGCGGCGACCCCGGCGCAGTGGCATTCCCTCCGGCTCGTGCCTGCGGACGGGACGTTCCTCACCGCGAAGCCGAGCGGCACGATCTATCGGGTCGTCGGCGGCGCGCCGGTGATGGTGAGTTCCTGGGCGGCGGTCGGAGGCTCCCAACCCTCGGTGACGGTGAGCGATCAGGACATTGCACAGGCGGGACCGGCAAGCTCCAGCAGCCCGTATAAGCACCTCCGGTACTTCCCGGCGGACGGCTCGCTCGTCACGACGGGATCGGGCGCGGACGCCCAGCTGTACCGCATCACGGGTGGTGCGGCGGATCTGGTCCCCGCTCCGCCCGCCTCCGGCGCGCAGCAGCCCGGTGTCGCGATCGACCCGGCGGCACTCCTCGCGGCGGGGACGGCGCTCTCCGGTCCCGCCAGCCACCTCAAGGGTGTGCTCGCCGGTGCCAAGCCCACGACCGCGGGCCAGCGCCTGGTGCGCTATGTGCTCACCGCGCACGCCGGCCGATGGCCCACCGGCTCGAAGGTCACCTTCCAGTGGACCCGCAACGGCGTCCCGATCACGCAGGCCCACGCCAGTCGGTACCGACTGCGGCCCGCTGATCTCAGAGCCCATGTTTCGGTGATCGTGACGGTGGCCAAGCCGGGCTTCCGGTCGACCACGCTGACGAGCTCTCAGACGGTGGCGATCCGAAAGCTGTAGCGTCGGGCGCAGCTCGCTGGCAGAGAACCGCTAGGCCGCGCGGCGCAGGGCCTCGAGCAGCGCTTCGCCGTCCGGGGTTCCGAGCCCGGTGCAGGCATCCCATCCGGGCGTGGCGTGATAGTTGCCGTTGTCGCCGGTGGTGACATCGGTGAACCCCGTCCCCAGCGCATACAGCCGGGGGTGCGCCAGGCCGAGCGGACTGCCGAGGGACTGCACCAATCGCGCGATGAGCGCGGCCCACAGCGGGGCGACGGCGCTCGTTCCGCCGTACACGGCGCGCCGTCCGTCCACCAGAACCTCATAGCCGGTCTCCGGATCGGCAACCGCCGCCACGTCGGGCACGCCGCGCCCGGTTCCGCCCGGCACCGCAACCGCTGACTGCCAGCTCGGGCGCGGGAACACATCGCTCACTCCCCCGCCCGTCGCTCCGCGTCCCGCGCCGTTGTTCCACACGGTCTCCTGCCCGCCGACGAGACGGGTCCCGCCGCAGGCGAGCACGTGCGGACTCGATGCCGGGAAGTCGGCATGATCGCGGCCGTCGCTCGCCCCATCGGAACTGCCGTTGTCACCCGCCGCCGCGGTGACCGATGCCCCGAGCGCCGCCGCGTCGGCGAAGGCGTCGTCCATGGCGGTGCGCGCCTGCGCGGTCCACTGGTCCTCGCTCTGACCCCAGCTGATACTGATCGCCGCGGGGGTGGGGGTGGCGTGGGCCGCTTCGGCGACCGCGTCGAGGAAGCCGGCGTCGGTGTTCGGGGCGAAGTACACGAGATAGTTCGCACCGGGGGCGAGCGCGCCCGCCACCTCGATGTCGAGCAGCACCTCGCCGTCGGCGCCGCTCGGGTCGGTGCCCCCGCCGTTCTGGGCCCCGTCGACCCCGACGGCGCTCACGCCCGGCCGTGCCACCCCGAGGCCCGCGAAGTAGCTGTCGAGGTCGACCTCGGCATAGCCGCCGCCGAGTTCGATGATCGCGATGGTCTGCCCCGTTCCGTCGGTCCCGGCGGGGAAGCGATAGCTCGTGCCCAGTTGCACGGGGGTGTAGCTCGTTGCGGCGGCGTGCGGGGCGGCGACCCGGAACTGTGCGCGCGACTGCGGGCGGTCATCCAGCCCCAGGACGGCGGTGATGATGCCGTCGAGATCGGCGGGGATGCTCAGCGACCCCGTGCGGTGGCGATGTTCGACCTCGGTGCCATCGGGCGCGGTGGAGGTTGCCGCCAGCAACTCGGTTCCGAATACCCGATTCACGGTGGTGACGTCGCCGCTGATCCGCACGCGGCGAGACGCGGCATCGGTGGAGAGGATCGTGAGTCCCAGCTGGTGGAGTCGGGCGACGACGGTCGCGACGTCGTCTTCGGCGGCGCCGAACCTGCTCGCGAACTCGTCCCTACTGCGCACACCGCCCTCGCTCGGCAGCGCATTCGCCCGGCGGAGCACAAGGGTCGCCTCGACGGGATGATCGGGCTCGAGCGACCGCGCAGCCGGCACGAACCCCGGCGCGGCGTCGCGCTCGCTTCCGGGGAGGGGGACGAGGACGAGGGGGGAGGTTTCTTCAGTCATACCCTCCGGTCTACTCCTCGCCGCCCACACTGGAGCGAATTCGAAGGGAATGTGGATAACGCGCGTGTAGCGTGCGACCATGAGCCTCTTCGACATCCCCCTGACCACTATCGACGGAGCGCCCGCGACGCTCGCCGACTACTCGGGGAAGGTTCTGCTGATCGTCAACGTCGCCTCCCGCTGCGGCCTCGCGCCTCAGTACGAGAAGTTGGAGGCCCTCCAGAAGCGCTATGGCGACGCCGGATTCACCGTGCTCGGTTTCCCCAGCAACCAGTTCCTGCAGGAACTCGGGTCGAGCGACGCCATCAAGGAGTACTGCTCCACCACCTGGGGAGTGACCTTCCCGATGTTCGAGAAGGTACGGGTCAACGGCAAGCACCAGCACCCGCTCTACGCCGAGCTCACGAGCCATCCCGACGCGTCGGGCAAGGCCGGACGGGTCACCTGGAACTTCGAGAAGTTCCTCGTCTCGCCCGACGGCGCGGTGCGCCGCTTCCGGCCGCAGGTGGAGCCCGACGCTCCCGAGATCATCGCCGCCATCGAGGGGTCCCTGCCCACGGTCGACGCGGTCGCGGCCGACGAGGACCGCGCCTGACACCTAGGGTGGAAGGGTGAGCAGGGAATTCAGCCACGATCGGGATGCGCAGCGCTACGTTCTCCGAATCGACGGAGAGTTGACGGCGGTCGCCGACTATCGCATCAACGGGCGCTCCATCTCGTTCACCCACACCTTCACGAATCCCGCCCGTCGCGGCAAGGGGTTCGCGGCCGAGGTGGTCGGGTTCGCCATGAACGACGTGGAAGCCACCACCACACTCCGCGTCGTGCCGATGTGCTGGTATGTGGCGAAGTGGTTCGACGCGCATCCGGAGCGCAGCGCGCTGCTCACCCGCGGGTAGTCGCTCGATGGCGTCACAGGGATTTCTGTCGAGGGGGCGGGTCAGCCTCGAGCTGCTGCGCGCCGAGGCGCACCAGGAGCGCGACACGGTCATCCATGAGCGCGTGCTCGCCGGGGAGGATCCCTGGGACTTCATGGATGAACTGCCGACGATCGACGAGCTGGTGGTCTATCTCCTCCGCGCGGACGCGATCAACGCCAACGACGGCGTGCTCCCCTCCCGCACACGCGAGTACCGGGTTCTCCGACAGATCGCGCTCGAGCATCCGCCGCTGACCCGCACCGTCTGGCGCCTGCTCGGCGAGCTCGGAATCCCCGCGCGCCCCTAGCCCGCGCTCCCGAGGCCGCGTGCCGCGCATCCCGGTGGCACACTGGGACCATGACCCCCGACGACGCCGCGCGAATCCTCGGCGTGGCACCGGGAGCGAGTCTGGAGGAGATCGAGCGCGCGTTCCGGGCCCGGGCGCGGGAGTCGCATCCCGACCTCCTGCCGGACGCGCCGCGCGAGCGGGTCGCCGCCGCCTCCGAGGCGTTCGTGCGGCTCACCGATGCGCGCGCCCTGCTGACGGGTCTGCGCGATCGCGAACCCGGGGTGCCCGTGGTGATCGTGCGCCGGCGCCCGCTCAACCGATGGGCCCTCGCCCTCTGGTGCGCGGCACTGGGGGTCGGCCTCATCGTCTCGATCCTCGGCGGGCCCGCCGAGTACTCGCTCGCGGACATCGCCCTCCGACTGGTGCCGCTCGCGATCGCCGCCGTCGGGTTCGCCGTGACGGGTCGGAGCGTGTTCCTCATCGTGCTCATCGCGACGACGGTCGTGAGCCTCGCCCTCACCCTCGTGTTCGCGACCTTCGGCTCACTGCTCGCACTGGAGGTGCTGCTCGTCCCCGTGCTCGGCCTGGCCTGGATGGGGTGGCAGACACGCCGCCGTGTCACCCGCGAAGTGGGGCGAGACGGCGCGGTTCGCCCCCACTAGCGTGTGACGTGGGGATAGGGGGTATTCCCGAATCGACGTGGCGGGAGGGGTCATGGTGGAGACGAACACACTGGTCGAACGCCTCGCCGCGGGCTGGTATCCCGACCCCGATGGTGAACTCCTCAAGCGCTGGTGGAACGGCACCGAGTGGACCTCCTACGTGCACGAGTACGACCCCCTCACCGAGCTCTTCGGCGAGATCGCCGAGCCCGGTACCCCGTGGATCGAACCGCGTCGCCTGTACACGACCGGAGAACTGCCCGCACGGCACATCGACCTGGTGGCCGCGCTTCCCGTCGCCATCGTGAGCGCGCTGACGATCGCCAACCTCGTCGCACTCGGTCTTCTGGTCACGTCGCACTGACGACGGGTCTGGCAGACTCGATCCATGATCGCTGCCGCCCGTGTCGTCTCGGTGAGCCGGGATGACCACCACGGCTTCAGCAAGCCCGCCGTGCCGCGCATCCGACTCATCGAGGGTTTCGGTGTCGAGGGCGACGTCCACGGAGGCGCCACGACTCAGCACCGATATCTGCTCGCCAAGGATCCGCAGCGGCGCAATCTCACCCAGGTCCACCTGATCGCGAGCGAGCTCTTCCCCGAGCTCCTCGACGCGGGATTCACCGTGGGTCCCGGCGACCTCGGCGAGAACGTGACGACGGCCGGTGTCGATCTCATCGCCCTGCCGCTCGGCACGCGGATCCACCTCGGTGACGACGCGATCGTCGAGGTGACGGGGATCCGCAGCCCCTGCCACCTCATCAACGAGTTTCAGCGCGGCCTCATGAAGGCCTGCCTGAGCAAAGACGAGCGCGGCCACGTCATCCGGAAGGCGGGCATCATGGCGGTCGTCGAGCGCGGCGGAGTGGTCGAGCCCGGCAGCGGGATTCGCGTCGTGCTGCCCGCCGGTGCCCCGGTGCCCCTGCCGGTGGTCTGAGCCCGTGACACGCGGCCCCGAACGGGGAGGTGCGGGAGAGCGGCCGCGCGGCTACGGTCGAGCCCGGAGGTGCCATGTCGATCGAGAAGGGTGAGCCGGGGCCCGGTCCTGCGCCCGGGTCGATTCCCGCCGGCTGGTATCCCGACCCGGCGGGCTCCCCCGCGCTCCGCTGGTGGAGCGGGGTCGCCTGGACGCGCCAGCTCTCCGACGGGGCCGAGGAGGCTGCCGCCGCGCAGTCGCAGGCCGTGACGCCGCCCGCTGCCGCGTCGGTCGCCCTGCCCGCCGCCGCGCTGCCGCCGCCCGACGCACTGCCGCCCGACGCACTGCCCGCCGAAACGCTGCCCGTTCGCGGCGGACCGGCCGCGAACGAGTGGCGCAACACCCTGCCCGAGCCGAGGCGGCGCGGATCCTACGGAATCGTCTTCACGCGCGCGGTGTGGGTGCTGGCCACCTCCCCGATCTGGGCCGTCGTGCCGCAGGCCGTCGCGCTCGTGCTGCTGGGGCCGGCGCCGCTCGTGCTGCTCGCCGTGCTCGTGCTGGACATCCTGCTCGCTCTGGCGCTGTGGCGCGTCGCGACCACCGACCGACGACGCCTCATCGCGGGTGGCCACGAGTCGACGGCCGCCCCCGCGCTCGTGCTGCTCACCCCGCTCGTCTATCTCATCGCCCGCGCGCGGCACGTCGCGCTCTGGGACGAGGGGGCCTGGTCGCCGGTCGTCTGGTTCGCGCTCGCCGTGCTGCTCTCGCCCGTGCTGACCGTCGTGGGGGTGTTCGCGGTGCTGGGGGTCCTCCCCTTCTGATCGCGGGCGCCCGCGCCGGGGCGACTAGACGAAGCGGATGCTCGACTGGAGCCGCGTGCGGATCTCGAAGAGCTCGCTGCCGCCGACCGGCGGGGTTCCCGGGAGCCCGTCGCGCATCAGCTCGGGCAGACGCGACCGCTGGACGAGGGCGATAGGGGTGCCGCGCACTCGACCGATGAGGGTGAGGCCGGCATCGGTCGCCTCGTCGGGCACCACGATGATGCCCGCATCGAAGCGCACCCGCGCCTTTCGCGCGATCGACCGCAGCCGCGCGGCGAGGGCGGCGACCGGTCGCTCCGACGCCGCGAGTCCCTCGCTCAGCAGTTCGCCCTTCCGCACGCTCACCGCAGCGCCCCAGTCCTCGGAGAGCAGCGCGAAGAGCCCCGTGGGACCGAGCACCACGTGATCCACCTTCTCCTCGGGGCCGCCGTCGGTCGCCACATCGTGCCAGACCGTGTACGCGATCCCGAGCGTCGACAGCGCGAGGGCGGTCGCCTCCTCGGCGAGGGCATCGGCGAGGATGTGCCGCAATTCGCGCGGCATCGACCGCACCGTCATCGGATCGTAGGGGTTGTCGAGGCTCACACCGCGACCCGCCCACTCCCGCGCCAACTGGAGGAAGCGCTCGCGTCGCCACCCGCCGGGATGACCGTACGCCCGCGCACTCGGCCGGGTATCCGTCCTGGCGCGCGGCGCCCGCGCCTCGAACGTCTCGTGCGCCGCCGGGACGGAGCGCCCGCCGTCATAGCTGCGTCGCGCAGCGGGCGTGCCGATCCGCTCCCAGGCGAGTTGCACGCGCGTGAACTCCCGCGCGTCCCCTCCCGTGTCGGGGTGGGTCTCCCGGGCACGTCGGCGGTACGCGCTGCGCACCTCCGCGTCGCTCGCGGTGGGCGCGATGCCGAGCACCTCGTACGGCGTCGCGGAGAGGGGGCTGTCGGTCATCCGTTCGCTTTCAGGCTGGAGGGGTGCGGCCGCTCGTGCCGAGCTCCGAGAATATCGCGGAGCACTGTGCGGGCGCCGACCGCGACCGGCTCAGGGCCTCAGAACACCGAACCGCCCTGCTGCGCCGCGACGATCACGACGCAGAGCAGTGCGACCCCGGCGATCCCGATCATGAGGGCGGCGAGGGCGGCGAGCATGCCGCGCCCCGGCCGCGCGTTGATGCGGGTGATCACCATCGCGGTGTACAGCGCGACGACGACGCAGCACCCGGCAACGGCGACCCCGGGTGGATCGAGGGCGATCATCGGCACCATGACGCCGATCGCGATCAGCGCCATGAGACCGCCCAGAATCAGCCAGCTGCGCCCGGTCGAGGTGGTCAGCGCGGGCTGGTCGCGCACGCGCGGCGAGGTGCCGATCGGTTCGTCCTTCGGCCTCTTCGCCATGACTGCCCGGCTCCCGTCACTCGGCGGCGCGCTGCGCTGCCTTCTGCTTGATCCGCACCTGCTCCTCGCGCACGGCGGCCTGGGTGGCGCGCTCGCGCACCAGCCACTCGGGCGGTGCCGCGAGCAGCGTCTTGATCTGCGTCGTGGTGAGCGGTTCGCTGACGCCCGCGCGGGCGAGCCCCGAGGTGGAGACCCCGAGCTTGCCGGCGACGACCTGGCGCGGATGCGGACCCTCGGCGCGCAACTGCACGAGCCACTCCGGCGGCGACTCGAGAAGCTCGTTCAGCTGCTCCCGCGTGATCGGCGTCGACTGGAAGGCCTCCGGGGTCTCTGCGAGCAGGACACCCAGCTTCTGTGCCGCGGTGGCGGGCTTGAGGAATTGGGGTGACTTCGCGGTGCTCATCCCGACAGCGTAGCCTGAGGCGGTGACAGATCAGTCGGCCGAGACCGCCCTCCGCGTCGGTTTCGTCCCCGGTGTGACGGTGCGCAAGTGGACGCGCGCGTGGGTCGAGCGGCACCCGCTGCTCCCCCTCGACGTCCGGCCCGTCGATCAGGCGGAGGCGCTCGCCGGGCTGCGCGAGGGGCGTCTCAGCCTCGCCTTCGTGCGGCTGCCGGTGGAACGCGACGGGCTCAGCGTGATCCGCCTCTACGGCGAGGTGCCCGTGCTCGTGTTGCCGCGGGATCACGAGTGGGGTGGGCGGTCATCCCTCACCGCGGACGAGGTGGCCGGCCTGCCCGCGGTCGCCGAGGTGGCGGCCGACGGGCGGGTGAAGGATGCGGTGGAGCTCGTCGCCGCGGGGGTCGGCTCGCTGCGGCTCCCCCACTCGCTCGCGCGACTCCACGCCCGCAAGGACGTCGTGGCCGTGCCGATCTCCGACGGGATCGAGACCGACATCGCGATCGCGTGGTCGGCCGAGGCGACGACGCCGGAGATCGAGGAGTTCGTGGGGATCGTTCGCGGGCGTACCGCGGGGAGCTCGCGCTCGACGCTCGCGGCCCCGGCCGAGGCGTCGACCGCGACACGCGGTTCGGGGGCGGGTGCCGTGCCGAAGCGGGCGCGCCCCTCGACGACTCCGCGTCCCCGCGCCCATCAGCAGCGATCGCGTCGACGCGGCAAGCACTGACCCTCCGCGGGCTCCCGGCCTGCCCCGCGCTCGTCGGCTAGCGATCCCCGTCGCGCCGGGTGGTCTCTACCGTCTGGGCGGTCTGGGCGGTCTGGGCCGTGTGGGCGGTGTGGGCGGTCTGGGCGGCGTGCGCGGCGAAGAGCAGTTCGGGCACGAGCGCGTCGATGGCGGCGCTCCACTCCTGCGGGGTGCGGCGGGATGACCGGCTCGGCGCCGCCTCCGAGAGGAAGTCGATCAGCCTCCGCAGCTCCCCCTCGTCGAGGGTCGGCTCCTCCCGCGGGTCGAGCGCGTCGAGCCAGCGGTCGCGTGCCGTCCGCCACTCGGTCGCGGTGCCCTGCGCGGACTGCGGATGCTCGGCGGCGCGCAGCATGGAGCGCACCCGGGTGGCGAGCGGGGCGGTGATTCTGGCCATGCGTCGAGGGTAGCGGGCGACACGCCGGACGATGTCGGTGGCGATTGACACTATCGAAACTATGTTCGATTATGGCTCTATGGCCCCCGCAGCAGCGACTCTCGTCGAGTCCTCGCCCGCGCGCGCTTCCGTGCGCGAGCTGCAGGCGCGCATCCGGTCGATGCAGGCCGCCACGCTCGACAGCCGTCTCGTTCCGACGCATCCGGCGATCGCCTCCTTGCTGCCCGGGGGTGGGCTCAAGCAGGGCGCCACCTACTCGGTTGCGCCCTCCGCGACCCTGCTCATGACCCTGCTCGCGGCTCCCTCTCAGGCGGGCTCCTGGTGCGCGGTGGTCGGCATGCCCGAGTTCGGGGCCGAGGCGGCGGCCGGTTTCGGCGTCGACCTGGAGCGACTCGTGCTCGTACCCGACCCGGGTGAGCAGTGGTTGGCGGTGACCGCGGCGATGGCCGATGCGATGTCGATCGTCGTCACGCGGCCCCCCAAGCGCACCTCGGACGGCAATCTCGCCCGCCTCTCCGCTCGCCTGCGGCAGCGTGGCTCCACTCTCATCGTGATGGGCTCCTGGCCGCAGAGCGAGGCGATGCTGAGCCTGAGCGACAGCGCGTGGAGCGGCATCGGTGCCGGCCACGGCCACCTGGCCGCCCGGCAGGCGACCGTGACGGTCTCGACCCGGCTGGGCGGCGCACCGCGCAGTGCGCGCGTCTGGCTGCCCGATCCCGAGCTGCGCGTCACGCGGGTGCTCCCCCCGGCGGAGTCGGCCTCTGCGACCCCTGCCGGCTCTGCGGCGTCCGCCGTCGCGACCGACTACCTGAGGGCGGTATGAGCGCCCCGGTGCTGCGCAGCATGGTGCTGTGGGTGCCCGACTGGCCCGTCATCGCGGCGGTGCGCGTCGGCAAAGCGGCGGCGGATGCCCCGCTCGCCCTCATCGACCGGGGCATCGTCTTCGCCTGCTCGGCGGCGGCACGTGCGGAGGGCGTCAAACGCGGGCTCCGCGTGCGGGAGGCGCAGGCCCGCTGCCCCGCCCTCGTCGTCCTGCCCTACGAGCAGCAGCTCGATCACCGCAGCTTCGACGCGGTGATCGAGGCGATCGAGGCGGTCATGCCCGGGGTGCAACACCTCCGCCCCGGGGTGTGCGCCGTGCGCGTGCGCGGCCCGGCCCGCTATTTCGGCGGGGAGAAGGCGGCGGGACTCGCGCTTCTCGCCGTGCTCGACGAGCTCGGCGTCGCGGGCTCGCGGGTCGGCATCGCCGACGGACCCTTCACCGCCGAGCAGGCGGCCCGGAGCGCCACGGCGGCCCGGCGGGTCAGGGTGGTGCCCGAGGGCGCATCGGCGGAGTTCCTCGGTCCCCTGCCGATCTCCCTGATCGAGTCCCCCGCCCTCGTGACCCTTCTGCGTCGACTCGGGATCACCACGCTCGCGGAGTTCGCCGCACTCCCCGCCGATGACGTGCTGGGGCGGTTCGGGGAGGGCGGCGCGCAGCTGCACGCTCTGTCGGGCGGGCTCGACAGCCGGCCGATCATCCCCCGGGTCCCCCCGGATGAGCTCGACGCGCGGGTCGGTTTCGAGCCGCCCCTCGATCGCGTCGATCAGGTGACCTTCGGGGTGCGGTCCATCGCCGACGAGTTCATCCAGGCGCTCGTCGGCCACCGGCTCGTGTGCACGGCGCTCCGGGTGGAGATCGACACCGAGCTGGGCGACTACTCCGAGCGCAGCTGGTTGCACCCGCGGTCGTTCACCGCCTCCGACGTCGTCGACCGGGTGCGCTGGCAGCTGCAGGGCAGTGCCGAGGTGGATGCGGGGCTGCGCTCCGGCGTCACCGCGGTGCGCATCGTGCCGGAGGCCGTCGACGCGATCGGCAACCACGAGGCGGGGCTCTTCGGCCGTGGGCCGGATGAGCGGGTGCATCACGCCCTCTCCCGCGTTCAGAGCATGCTGGGGCACGCCGGCGTGGTCACCGCGGTCGTCAGCGGGGGGCGCACCCTCGCCGACCGTCAGGTCACCGTGCCGTGGGGCGATCGTCCCCTCCTCACCCGGAACCCGCAGCAGCCGTGGCCCGGGCAGCTCCCCCGGCCCGCTCCCGGAACGGTCTTCCCGACCCCGCATCCCGTGCACGTGCTGGCGAGCGACGGCAGTGCGGTCGAGGTGGATTCCCGGGGCACGCTCTCTGCGGCCCCGGCCCGTTTCTCCCCCGCCGCCTCCGGCCGCGGGCTGCGCGAGATCACCGCCTGGGCGGGGCCATGGCCCGTCGCGGAGCGCTGGTGGGACGCAGACACCGCGCGCCGCTCGGACCGCTTCCAGGTGGTGGACGCCTCGGGCGTCGCCTGGCTGCTCGTGCTCGAGGCCGGCCACTGGTCGGCCGAGGCGAGGTACGACTGATGGGGCGGGACTGATGGGGTACAGCAACCCGCCGATCCCCTGGTCGGAGTTCGAGCGCGCCCTCTCCGGTGATCGTCGGCCGGGGCGGGCGCCGGTCGGTGCGGACGGGGGCGACAGCCCGGCGTGGTCGAACAAGCGGATGCCGTACGTGCCGGCGCCGATCATCCCGTCGTCGCCGTCGACGCTCGTGCCCTACGCCGAGCTTCACGCGCACTCGACCTTCAGCTTCCTCGACGGGGCGAGTTCGCCGGAGGCACTGCTGGAGGAGGCGACTCGCCTCGGGCTGACCGGGCTCGCGCTCACCGATCACGACGGCTTGTACGGCATCGTGCGCATGGCGGAGGCCGCCGAGAGCTATGACATCCACACGGTGTTCGGGGCGGAGCTGTCGCTCGGCCTGCGCGCCCCGCAGAACGGGGTGGCCGATCCGGAGGGCAGCCACCTGCTCGTTCTCGCCCGTGGTGAAGAGGGGTATCACCGACTCGCCGCGGCCCTCACCGCGGGGCAGCTCGCGGGCGAGGAGAAGGGTCGCCCGCTCTACGATCAGGGCGCGCTGGCCGACCGCGCGGGCGGCCAGTGGACGATCCTCACCGGATGCCGCAAGGGCCGGGTGCGGCAGGCGCTCGTCGCCGGGGGCACCGCGACGGGGGCGAGGGATGCCGGGCGCGAGCTCGACGCCCTCATCGAGTCCTTCGGCCGCGAGCACGTGCTCGTCGAGCTCTACGACCAGGGCACGCCCCTGGCCAGCAGTCACAACGATGTGTTGGCCGAGCTCGCCACCCGGCGCGGCCTGTCCGTGGTCGCCACCGGCAATGTCCACTACGCCACCCCCGACCAGCACCGGCTGGCGGGTGCCATCGCCGCGGTGCGGGCACGCCGCAGTCTCGATGAGCTGGACGGCTGGCTTCCCCCCTCGGCCGGCGCCCATCTGCGCAGCGGCGAGGAGATGGCGGCGCGGTTCGCCCGCTACCCCGGGGCGGTGGAGCGCACGGTAGAGATCGCCCGCGACCACGCCTTCGAACTGCGCCGGGCACGACCCGGCCTCCCCAAGCAGCGGGTTCCCGAGGGGCACACCCCGATGAGTTGGCTGCGGCACCTCGTCTGGGAGGGCGCCGCCGAACGCTACCCCTCCCTGCGCGACAGGGATCGGGCTCGCATCGAGCGTGAGCTGCAGGTGATCGAGGAGAAGGACTTTCCCGGCTACTTCCTCATCGTGTACGACATCGTGCGTTTCGCCCGCGAGCGGGGAATCCTCTGCCAGGGGCGGGGGTCCGCGGCCAACTCGGCCGTCTGCTACCTGCTCAAGATCACCGCGGTCGACGCGATCTACTACGAGTTGCCCTTCGAGCGGTTCCTCTCCAGCATGCGCGACGAGGAGCCCGACATCGATGTCGACTTCGACTCCGATCGACGGGAGGAGGTGATCCAGTACGTCTACGAGAAGTACGGCCGCCACAACGCGGCCCAGGTCGCCAACGTGATCAGCTATCGGCCCAAGAACGCCGTGCGCGACATGGCGAAGGCGCTCGGTGCGAGCCCGGGTCAGCAGGATGCGTGGTCGAAGCAGGTCGAGCGCTGGGGGGCGCTCATCTCGAGCCAGGATCACGACATCCCGGATGCGGTCGTCGACCTCGCCCACGAGGTGCTGACGTTTCCGCGTCACATGGGAATCCACTCCGGCGGCATGGTGCTCACGGACCGGCCCGTCGGCGAGGTGTGCCCGATCGAGCACGGACGGATGGACGGCCGGACCGTTCTGCAGTGGGACAAAGACGACTGCGCCTGGATGGGGCTCGTCAAGTTCGATCTGCTCGGTCTCGGCATGCTCGCCGCGCTGCAGTACTGCTTCGACCTGGTGCGCGACCACCTCGGCGAGGAGTGGACCCTCGACCGTATCCCGAAGGAGGAGGCGGGGGTCTACGACATGCTCTGCCGGGCCGACTCGGTGGGGGTCTTCCAGGTCGAGTCGCGCGCTCAGATGGGGCTGCTCCCCCGCCTGCAGCCCCGCCGCTTCTACGACCTCGTGGTCGAGATCGCGATGGTGCGCCCCGGGCCGATCCAGGGGGGTGCCGTGCATCCGTTCGTGCGTCGCAAGCTCGGCCAGGAGCCGGTCACCTACCTGCATCCCAAGCTCGAGGAGCCGCTGCGGCGAACGCTCGGCGTGCCCGTCTTCCAGGAGCAGCTCATGCAGGTCGCCATGGCGGTGGGCGGGTGCACGGGCGAGGACGCCGACCTGCTGCGCCGGGCGATGGGATCGAAGCGCGGCATCGAGCGCATCGAATCGCTCAAAACCAAGCTCTACGCGGGCATGAAGGAGAACGGGATCGAGGGCGAGGTGGCCGACGAGATCTACGCGAAGATCCAGGCCTTCGCCAATTTCGGCTTCGCCGAGAGTCACAGCCTCAGCTTCGCGCTCCTCGTCTACGCGAGCGCCTGGATGCGGCTGCACTACCCCGGCGCCTTCCTCGCGGCGCTGCTGAGGGCGCAACCCATGGGGTTCTACTCGCCGCAGACGCTGGTGGCGGATGCCCGGCGGCACGGAGTGCGCGTCCTGCGCCCGGATATCCAGCTCTCCGGCGCCACCGCGGGACTCGAGCCGATCGACCCGGCGGATCCCGTTCGGCCGAGCGGCCGCGACGCCTGCCTCGACCGCACTCAACCGGCCGTACCGCCCTTCGACCGCAGCATCCCCTTCGATTCGGATGACCACCGGCGCGATGCCGGCCTCGCCGTGCGTCTCGGCTTCGACGAAGTGGTCGGGATCGGGTCGGCGCAGGCGGCGGCGATCGTCGCCGAGCGCGAGCGGGGCGGCCTCTATCGCGACATGAACGACCTAGTGCGCCGCACCGGGCTCACGACCGCGCAGCTCGAGCTGCTCGCGGCGTCGGGTGCCTTCGATGCTTTCGGCCTCGGACGGCGGGAGGCCATGTGGAACGCGGGCAACGCGGCACAGGACCGTGCCGAGTTCCTTCCGGGGACGGTCGTGGCGGTGCAGCCGCCGCTCTTCGCGATGCCCTCGGAGCTCGACGAACTCATGAGCGACCTGTGGGCCACCGGCCTGTCGACCGACAACCACCCGGTGCGGCACCTGCGCGAGCAGCTGCGCCTGCGCGGGGTGCTCTCGGCGGAGGAGCTGCGCACCGCCGAACCCGGCCGCCGGGTGGAGGTGGGCGGCATCGTGACCCACCGTCAGCGGCCGGCGACGGCGAGCGGGATCACCTTCGTCAACCTCGAGGACGAGACCGGCTTGGTGAACGTGATCTGCGGGGTTGGGGTGTGGACCCGCTACCGCCGCATCACCCGGGATGCGAGCGCGATGATCATCCGCGGCATCCTCGAACGATCGCCGGAGGGCGTGACCAACCTGGTGGCGGATCGTTTCGAGGTGCTGTCGATGGCGCCGCAGACCCGATCCCGGGACTTCCGCTAGCGAGGCGTGATCACTCGGCGGCGGCAGCCCGCTCCTGCTGAGCGAGCAGCACGCAGGTGCACAGGCCGTCGATGCCCGCCCGCAGCTCGTCGAGCGAGGGGAAGCTCGGCGCGAGGCGGATCGTCGAATCGCGCGGGTCGTCACCGTAGGGGAACGGCGCACCCGCGGCGGTCACGAGGATCCCGGCCTCCTTCGCCAGCGCGATGGCGCGCGTCGCGACACCGTCGCCCGCATCGAGGCTGATGAAGTAGCCGCCGCGCGGCCGCGTCCACGACGCGACACCGCGCAGACGCTCCTCGAGGATCTGCAGTACTGCCTCGAACTGCGGCTCGAGCAGTGCGCGATGCTTGGCCATATGGGCGACCACCCCCGCCGCGTCGCCGAAGAAGCGCACGTGCCGCAGCTGGTTGAGCTTGTCGGGGCCGATCGTGCGAGCCGACCAGTGCTTCCGGATCCAGGCGATGTTCGCGGGGCTGCCGCCGACGAACCCCACCCCGCCGCCGGCGAAGGTGACCTTCGAGGTGGAGGCGAAGACGATGGGACGGTCGGGATGACCCGCGGCGGCCGCGAGGCCGAGCACGTCGATGACCGGGTCCGGGTCGTCGGTCAGGTGGTGCACGGCGTAGGCGTTGTCCCACATGATCCGGAAGTCGTCGGCCGCGGTGGGCATCGCGACGAGGGCCTCGACCTCCTCCACGGTGAGCGAGTAGCCGGTCGGGTTGGAGTACATCGGAACGGTCCACATGCCGCGGATGCTCGGGTCGTTCGCGACGAGCGAGCGGATGGTGTCGAGATCGAGCCCGGTGTCGGTGAACGGCACCGCGATCATCCGGATTCCCAGCGCCTCGCAGATCGCGAAGTGGCGGTCGTAGCCCGGGACAGGGCACAGGAAGCTCACCCCCTCGACATTGCGCCAGGGGCCGTCACCGTGCGGCACGCCCGTGAGCAGCGCGGCGACGAGCACCTCGTGCATGAGCGGGAGGCTCGTGGTGTCGAGGGCGAGCAGTTGATCGGTGGGAATGCCGAGGAGTTCACCCATGATCGCGCGGAGTTCGGGAAGGCCGTCGGGGCCACCATAGTTGCGCAGGTCGGTGCCCGCCGCGTCGCGGTAGTCGCCGTCACCCGGCAGGCCGAGCATGGCGTTCGAGAGGTCGAGCTGCGACGGCGATGGCTTGCCGCGGGTCAGGTCGAGGGAGAGCCCACGAGCGACGAGTTCGGCGTAGGCGGTGGTGAGGTCGGTGGAGATGTGGGTCACGTCTCAACGGTAGCGCGACTCGGCCCCGCGGGGTTCACTCCCCCTGGCGCAGGAGCTTTCGCAGGTAGTCGATCCGCGATTGCAACTGGGTGACCGTGGCCTGCGCGACGGCGGGGCCGCCGCAGATCCGGCGGAGCTCGGAATGCACGAGGCCGTGCGGTTCGCCCGAGAGCTTCGCGCGCATCCCGACCAGGCTGTTCAGCAGGGAGCGCTGCTCCTTGAGCGTGCGATACATCGGGGCGTTCTCGGGATGCTCGGCGCCGGTCGGGCGGGCGGCGCCCCGCCGCGACTGCCGAGCCTGCCGCTGCGCGAGGAGTTCGCGCACCTGATCGGGTTCGAGGATTCCCGGGAGCCCCAGGAAGTCGAGTTCCTCATCGCTGCCGACGGCGGCGGCGAATCCGAACTCCGCGCCCTCGTAGAGCACGCGATCGAAGTTCGCGTCGGATTCCAGCGCCTGCCAGGTGAACTCGTCCTGCAGGGCCTCGGACGCCTTCTCGGCGCGGTTCGCCTCGTCGAGAAGGTCGTCGTCGAGGCTCGCGTCCGCCTCCTCCGAGGTCTCACGATCGAGGGCGTGATCGCGTTCGAGCTCCATGGCGGAGGCGAGTGCTGTGAGGGCGGGCACGCTGGGAACGAAGATGGATGCGGTCTCACCGCGCCGGCGCGCCCGCACGAAGCGGCCGATCGCCTGCGCGAAGAACAGGGGCGTCGACGCGGAGGTCGCGTACACGCCCACCGCGAGCCGGGGAACATCCACGCCCTCGGAGACCATCCGCACCGCGACCATCCAGCGCGATTCGCCGCGGGAGAAGGTCTCGATGCGGTCGCTCGCCTCCTTCTCGTCGGAGAGCACGATGGTCGGCAGCTCGCCCGTGACCTCGTGCAGGATCTTCGCGTAGGCGCGCGCCGCGTAGTGGTCGGTCGCGATGACGAGCCCACCCGCATCCGGAATGGAGTGACGCACCTCGCTGAGCCGTCGGTCGGCCGCGCGCAGTACCGCGGGGATCCACTCCCCCTCTGGTGACAGTGCGGTTCGCCAGGCCTGAGCGGTCACATCCTTGGTGTCGTCTTCGCCCAGTCGGGCCTCGAACTCCTCGCCCATCTTGGTGCGCCAACGCATCTTGCCCGCGTAGGCCAGGAACAGCACGGGCCGCACGACGCCATCGGCGAGGGCGCGGCCGTAGCCGTAGTTGTAGTCGGTCTGCGAGAGACGGATGCCGCGCTCGTCGCGCACGTAGCTCACGAAGGGGATCGGCGCGGTGTCGGAGCGGAACGGCGTGCCGGTCAGCGAGAGCCGGCGGGTGGCCGGCTCGAAGGCCTCGCGGATCGCGTCGCCCCAGCTGAGGGCATCGCCACCGTGGTGCACCTCGTCGAGGATGACGAGGGTGCGTGCCGACTCGGTGAGTTGCCGGTGCAACTCCGCGCGCACCGCGACCTGCGCGTAGGTGACGACGACTCCGTGGAACCGCCGCCCGCCGAAGCCGTGGCTGTTCTTGAACTCGGGGTTGAGCCGGATGCCCGCCCGGTGCGCCGCGTCGGCCCACTGGCGCTTGAGGTGCTCGGTCGGCGCGACCACCGTGATGCGATCGACGGTGCGGCGCGCGAGGAGCTCGGCGGCGAGGCGAAGGGCGAAGGTCGTCTTGCCCGCGCCCGGGGTGGCGGCGGCGAGGAAGTCCCGCGGTTCGCGCTCGAAGTACAGATCGAGGGCTTCGGCCTGCCAGGCACGCAGCTTGCTCGCGGTGCCGCGCGCCGCGCGCTCGGGGTACGAGGGTGAGAGGTGCTCCGCCGCGAAGGTGCCCACTGTCGGGCCGGGAAGGAACGGGGTGCTCACTTGATGGAACTTTACCCGGTGGTGCCGACACTCGTCCCGGATGCCGCGCCCCCGGCGGTCACCGCCCGGCCCCCGACTCGGCGACGCCCGACTCGGCGACGCCAGGCCGCGGGTCTCGCACCGGCGGGCGCACGAGTGCGGCGGGGCGCACGAGGCCGCGGCCGAACCGGCGGGCGACCGCGTCGACCGCCTGCTCCGCGTCGCGCCAGTCCTCGTCGTCATCCCACAGTCCCGGTCCGCCCGAGCCTCCCGGCGACAACTGCTCCATGCGCACCCCCACGAGCCGGATGCGCTCGCTCCCGGTGGCGACGGCGGTGAAGAGCGCGGACACCTCGTCGTAGATCCTCCGAGCGACGTCGGTCGGCTCGGCGAGGGTCTTCGATCGGGTGATCGTGGTGAAGTCGCCGTAGCGGAGCTTGAGTACGACCGTGCGCCCCTGAAGCCCGGCCCGTCGCAACCGCACAGCGACCTGGTCGCTCATGCCCAGCAGTTCGCGTCGGATGACCACCGCATCCGTCACATCGTGCGGGAACGTCGTCTCGTGCCCGACGCTCTTCTCCTCGCTCCGGGTGGTGACGCGGCGCGGATCCCGCGCCCATGACAGCTCGTGCAGCTTGCGGCCGAGCCCGTCGCCGAGCGCTCGCGAGAGCGTGGACTCCGGAGTGTGGGCGACGTCGCCGACCGTGCGCATGCCGAGTCGGATGAGCCGTTCCTCCGTCTTCGCGCCGACGCCCCAGAGGGCGGAGATCGGGAGGGGATGCAGGAAGGCCAGCGTGTCGGCCAAGGGAATGAGGAGCAGGCCATCGGGCTTGGCCCGACCGGAGGCGAGCTTGGCGATGAACTTGGTGGCCGCGATCCCCACCGAGCACCGCAGACCCGTCTCCGCGTGCACCCGGCGCCGCAGTTCGGTGCCGATCTCCCACGGGGTGCCGAGCAGTTTGCGGGCGCCTCCCACCTCGAGGAATGCCTCGTCGATGCTGAGGGGCTCCACGAGCGGGGTGAGCTCGTGGAAGATCGTCATGACGCGCTGCGAGAAGTGCCGATAGCGGTCGAAGTGCGGTGGCAGGACGATCGCGTTCGGGCAGCGCCGCAGGGCCACCGACATGGGCATCGCAGAGTTGACGCCGAATTTGCGCGCCTCGTAGGTGGCCGCGGTGACGACCCCGCGGCCGGCTGTTCCGCCGACGATGACCGGGAGGCCGCGAAGATCCGGTCGCTCCAGAAGCTCGACCGAGGCGAAGAAGGCGTCCATGTCGACGTGCAGGATGGTCGCCGACGGGTCGTCGAGCGCCGAGTTCGTGACTTGTCGACCCGACCCGTCCTGCTTGCTCACCGCTCCAGTCTGACAGCAGCCACCGACTCCGGCGGGGCGACGACGGCCGCAGCACGCAGAGGGGCGCCGCACCGTGTGGTGCGACGCCCCTCTGGCAGCGGTCGTGCGTCTATGCGCGACGGCTGCCCCGGGTGACGAGACCGAAGATCAGCAGCACGATGATCGCGCCACCGATCGCCAGCAGCCAGGTGCGCAGGTCGAAGAATCCGCCGAGACCCACGTGGAAGAGGGCCCCTCCGATGAATCCACCGAGAAGCGCGCCGACGACGCCGAGGATGAGGGTGAGGATCCACCCGCCGCCCTGGCGGCCCGGAAGGATCGCCTTTGCGATTGCTCCCGCGATGAGTCCGAGAATGATCCAGCCGATGATGCCCATGTGTGACCTCCCAGTCGGTCAGGGTGTGCGCACCGAATTTCGGCGCCACGTCTCACACAGTGACACACGGCGGCCGGGGCCGGGGGAAACGGCCGGGGGGTTGACGCGGGCGCCCTGTCGGCGCTATCCCGCGCCCGACGGGCACCGCCCGGGCCCCTGCCCGTCGCCGCTCCACCCGCCGATCGGTGCGGCCGTTCGCGCCTGCAGTCGCCTCGCCCACGGTGGCAGACTGGAGGTTATGCCCCAGCATCCATGGTCTCGTTACGTCGCCGTGGGCGACTCCTTCACGGAGGGGATCGGCGACCCCGAGCCCCGCAGCCCGGGCGGATTCCGCGGCTGGGCCGACCGTGTCGCCGAGGTGTTGAGCACGAGCGTTCCCGACTTCGCCTACGCCAACCTCGCCATCCGCGGTCGACTGATCCAGCAGATCATCGACGAGCAGCTACAGCCCGCTCTCGCCCTGAAACCAGACTTGATCAGCATTTCTGCGGGGGGCAACAACATCATTCGACCGGGCTCGGACCCTGACCACGTCGCATCGCTCCTCGACGGCGCCGTGGGGCGCCTTCGCGCGGACGGCGCGACGGTCGTCGTGTTCACCGGGCCGGACATCGGCGCCACCCCCGTCATCGGGCGCACCCGCGGAAAGGTCGCGATCTTCAACGAGAACGTGCGCGCGCTCGCGCACCGCCACGACGCGATCGTCGCCGACATGTGGGGGCTCACCGAGTTGCGCGATCCCCGGATGTGGGCGCCGGACCGCCTGCATTTCTCACCGATCGGCCACACCACGGTCGCGCGGATGGTGCTCGAGGCGCTGGCCGTGGAGAACGAGCTCAAGCCCTTCCGGCCCGAACCGCTGCCCCGGTCATCCTGGCGTCAGGCACGGGCGGATGACCTCGGCTGGGCGCGGGAACACCTCGTGCCCTGGGTGATCCGGCGCATTCGTCACCAGTCGTCGGGAGACGCGATCACGGCGAAACGCCCCGACTATTTCATCTAGTCGGGGCGTTCTCGGTCGAGCGTCGGCGCGGTGTCAGCGTCCGAACGCGGCCGCCGCCGGGCAGTCGAAGGGATCGCGCGCGGCGAGCCCCACCCGGTTGAGGTACCGCACGACGATGCCGTACGACTCGAACAGGTTGGCCTGCGTGTAGACGATGTTGCGGCTCTCGCAGTACTCGCGCACGATCTCGCCGGCGCGCTTGAGGTGCGGGCGGGGCATGGACGGGAACAGGTGGTGCTCGATCTGGTAGTTGAGGCCGCCCATGTAGACGTTCATGCCGAATCCGCCGCGGATGTTACGGCTGGTGAGCACCTGCCGGCGGAGGAAGTCGACCTTCATGCCACCGGGGATCTGCGGCATTCCCTTGTGGTTCGGCGCGAAGGATGACCCCATGTAGACGCCGAACACCGCGAGCTGAAAACCGAGGAAGGCGAAGGCCATGCCCAGCGGGAGAACGCTGAAGACCACCGCGACATAGCCGACGTTGCGGACGGCGAGCAGCACGATCTCGAGCGCCCGCTTGTCGACCTTGCCGCGGCTGAAGACGGTCTTGAAGGCATGCAGGTGCAGATTGAGGCCTTCGAAGATGAGAACGGGGAAGAACAGCCAGCCCTGGCGGCGCGCGAGCACGCGGCCGAGGCCGCGCAGGCCACGGGCGCTCTCCTCCTGGAAGACGATGAAGTCGGGTTCGATGTCGGGGTCCTTGCCGACGGTGTTGGGGCTGGCGTGGTGCTTGGAGTGCTTCGACATCCACCACGAGTAGCTGATGCCGACGAAGAGGTCGGCGAGGATGCGCCCGGTGCTGTCGTTCGCACGGCCCGACTCCCAGATCTGTCGGTGGGAGGCCTCGTGCGCGAGGAAGGCGTACTGCGTGAACAGGAGGCCGAGCACGGCGGCGATGATCAACTCGTACCAGGTGCCCTTGAGCAGTGCGAAACCGACCCAGGCTCCCGCCATCGTGGCCGTGATGGCGGCGAAGGTGAGGGCATAGAAGAGTCGACGTCGACGCAGGAGTCCGGCATCCTTGATCGTGCTCAGGAGCGCCGCGAACTCGGACGTCGGGTTGGCCAGTCCGCGTGGTCCCGTACGGACGATGCGAATGGCGGGTGCGGCTGAAGCCGGACTGGTCACGTTACCCCTGGTGCTCGGGTTGACTTCCCAGTCCGAAGGTCTGAGCGGATGCTCGTGGATAGGCCAAGCTTAGGTCGCCAGCCTGTGATTACCCCGCTAGAACAGCTCTCCAGGATGTGAGAGTCGCCATCCGGGCCCCGGATCCTCGATCGCGCGATCCAGCACGAGCGTGACGAGGATCCGCTTCCCCTTCACCACGTAGCTCGCCGCACCCACCTTGGAGCCCTTGGCCGCGACCGACACGGGATTGAGATGGACGCTGCTGCTGACCGGTGTGTCCGACCAGACAACGACCGAGGTGGTGCGGGGGGCGACCGCATAGGCCGTTGCGCCCCAGACCGTACGGAAGCTGCCGAACCGCTGACCCGCGGCGGCGAGCACGACGGTGTGGAACCCGGCACGAACGGAGCTGATCAGCTTCTTCACCTGGGCGTCGATCGTGGGATGGTCGGGCCCGTCGAGGATGACCCCGACGAGCGTCACGACCTCGGAGCCCACCTGCAGCCGCGCGGAGAACAGCAGACTGGCTCCCGCGCTCAGGAGCGTGCCGGTCTTGATCCCATTGATGCCGCTCACACCGAGCAGTCCGTTGGTGTTGTGCATCGTGCCGATTCCCGCGACGGTGGCGCGTTTGCTGGCGACGATCGGGGTGAGGGCGGGGTTCGCGACGACCAGTTTGCCGATCGCGACCAGATCGTCGGGCGTGCTCGCGTTACCGGGGTCGAGGCCGCACGGATCGAGCATCGTGGTGTGGGTCATCCCGTGCGCCTTCAGCCACTTGTTCGCCGCCGTGAGAAACGCCTGCTCCGAGCCGAATGCCCAGTTCGCCAGCGACCAGGCGTAGTTGTTGGCCGAATCGATGAGCATGACCTGGATGACCTGCTTCTCGGTCATCGTCTCCCCCACGCTCACCGGGTCGACCTTGCCGTTCATCGCGAGATACTGCGCGGCGATCGCGACATCGGCGGCGCCGAAGGTGATGCGCGGTCCGTTGCTCGTGGCGGTGAGCGGCTTCTTGGAGAGCACGACGAGCGTCGTGATGACCTTCGAGATGGAGGCCATCGGCTGGGCGACCTTGGATCCGCTCCGCGCGAAGAGACCGGGATAGCCCACGGCGCCGATCCCGCTCGCCCCGTAGCCGGGCAGATCGAGAACGGCCGGTGCCGACGTCAGCTGCTGCTCCGAGACCGGTACCGCGTCGACCGAGGTGAGCGGCGCGAGAAGGGTCAGCGGCAGATAGAAGGCGAGCGCGAGGACGACGGCCATTCCCCCGAAGACCGTGATCCGGCGTCGGCGATAGATCTGCTTCCGGGTCAGTGGCACCCGGCAAGGATAGCCACACTCGCGTGCCTAGGCCATTTCAGGCCGCACATCCGTCAGAAACTCAGTACTGGCGGGCCACCGTGGCAATGTCTCCCGTGAGCTGAGCATCGTGATGGAACATGGGCCACTGCCCCGCGCCGAGATCGATGCCCGGGGCCGGGTCACGCAGGGCGGGGTCCTTGAGAACGAAGTGCTCGACCCATCCCTGCATCAGTCCATTAGGGCCCGTCGACTTCGATCCGGCGATCGTGACGCCGATGACCTTGTGGCCGTTGGTGGTCCGATCGAGGGTCACCGTTGCAGCGTTGCGCATCCTCAGATCGCCGATCCGCTGCACGACCTCTCCCGTGCTGCCCTTGAGGATGTAGGCGCCATGGAGGGTGGGCGCGATGATGTAGGTTTCGCTCCCCGCGCGGAACGTCGTCACAGACGACTCATTCTCCTCGCCCAGCGCGGTCGACCAGATGCGGTGACCAGTCGCGCCGTCCAGGGCGTACACGGTTCCGCGGGCGCTCATCATGACCACGTTGAGGTGGTCGCCATTCGTGCCCGGTCCGATGCCCATCGCGAGTGCGGGGCTTCCGCCCGTGTTTCCGTCCAGGCTCGCCGCCCACTGCTTGCGGCAGGAGGTGTCGATCGCGATGACCTTGTAGCGGTCGGATGCCGTCTTGTAGAAGTGGCCCGTGCCGACCACGATTCCGGTGCGCCCGGAGGCGAGGAAGCCGCCGACCGCCGGAGAGGACTGCACGACCTCGGTCGTGTTGTACTGGCAGACCAGGCCCTGGTTCTTGTAGCGCTTGCCGGCGTTACCCGTCGAACTCAGGATGCGGATGTGTCCGCCGTTCGTGTAGTGGTAGATGCCCGCGATGCCCTGGGTGGAGTCGCCGCCCTCGATGATCTCGTCACGCGAATCACCCGCGACATTCGACACCGCGGGAGTGGAGAAGTTGGTGTCGGCCTGCAGCCAGGGGAAGCCGAGCAGCGGGCGTCCGTTGGTGCCCCGGAGCGCATACTGCATCTGGCCCATCGCGCCACCGACGACGTCGACACTGTGCTGAATCGAGCCGACCGCGAGCGACGACATCACGCCGCGGTGACCGCCGCGGTTCCCCGGGAGGAGGTAGGGGCTGAGCGCCCACGCCTTCGTGCCGTTCGCGTGCAGGGCCGCGTAGGCCCCGAGGGTCGGATGCGGCGACTCCCCGGTGCCGACGAAGACCATCGCGGTCGCGCCGTGGCCGATCGAGGACGGCGTCGACATGACAGCCGCCCCGAATCGGTACGGCCACCCCGCAACTGCCGAGCCGTCGTCCGCGTGGAGCGCCCAGATGTAGCCCTTCTCGTCGCCGACCACGATGGAGGGCCGCGATCCGTTGCCGTCGAGATACGCCACGCCGGGCGAGCCGTACCAGAACGGCAGCCCGTTGTCTGCGTAATGACGCGTCCACGAGAGGGCCAGGATGTCCGTGCTCTTCACCGGATCCATCACCATCGCCGACGCCGAGGTCGCGGTGACCGCTGGAACGAGTGCGATCGCGGCGATCACGCCGGCCGCAAGAATGGTGCGCGTGCGTCGAAGCATCGACATGATATTTCCCCCGAAATAGCCCGCGCTCCCCCGCGCAGGATGCCCCAATCTTACAAGACGGTGTCAAGGGGTCGGCGGTGTCGCGTTCCACACCCGCTTGTTGCCTAGGGTGGGGGTGTGCAATGGGTGCCCTTCGAGTCGAGCGTGGCCGAGGCGGCGGGGACGGTCGACCACTGGGCGAGCGCGGCCCCCGAGATCGTGGTCACGATGGTGCACCGCTGGCGCCTCACCGCCGGAGCGGCCTACATCGGCGGTGCCTCCGCCGCCGCGCTCGCGGTCACGCGCGAGGACGGCAGTCCCGCCGTGCTCAAAGTCGGCTACCCGCACCGCGAGGCGCGCTTCGAGGCGGTCGGGCTCGAGGCGATGGCGCCGATCGCACCGCGCGTGCTCGATCAGGACCCGTGGACGTGGTCGCTCCTGCTGGAGCGGGTCGTTCCCGGCACACCGCTCAGCCGCAGCTCCGACATCGACGGCGGGCTCGAACGAGCGGGTGCGCTGCATGCCCGCGTGGTCGCGTGCGCACCGCCGCCGGGCATCCCCACGCTCGCCGGGGCGATGGACGAGTACGTGCGCGCCGCTCGTGGCCGGTGGGCCGGGCAGGTCGCGGCGCTGCGAGCCCTGGGCGTGGAGAATTCCGTCGAGGCGGCCATCGACGAGCTGACTCTGCTCGAGCGGGAGCCGGCCCCCGCGGCTCTGTTGCACGGCGACTTCAACCCCGGCAACCTGCTGGAGCACGCCGAGAGCGGCGGCCTCCTCGCCATCGACCCCAAGCCCCTGCTCGGCGACCCCGCGTACGATCTCTGGCCGCTGATCGCGCAGCTCGGGCATCCCTTCGAGTCGCACGACCCGGTTGCGACGATCCGCGCCCATCTGGAGCGCGCCTGTCGCGCGGCGGGGTGCGCGCCCGAGCGTGTGGCCCGCTGGAGCCGGGCCCGCACCGGGCTCAATGTCTCCTGGTACCTGGCCCAGGGCGACCCCGCGCAAGCGCGTCAGGCCGCGTTCGAGCTCAGCGTCTGGAACCGGCTGCTGGGCGCGTGAGCGCGTAGAGGGCGACGGCGCTCGCCGAGGCGACGTTCAGGGAGTCCACCCCGTGCAGCATCGGGATGGTCACGATCGAGTCGGCGATCCCGAGCGCGGAGCGACTGAGCCCATCGCCCTCGGTACCGAGGATGAGGGCGACACGCTCGGGCGCCGCCGCGGCGAAGTCGTCGAGGGCGACCGCTGCGTCGTCGAGGGCGAGCGCGGCGAGGTGGAACCCGAGCTCGTGCAGCTCGCGGGCCGCGTCCGGCCACTCGGGGAGCCGTGTCCACGGCACCTGCAGCACGGTGCCCATGCTGACCCGCACGCTGCGCCGATATAAGGGGTCCGCACAGCGCGGCGAGATGAGGACCGCGTCGGCGCCCAGCCCCGCGACCGAGCGGAAGATGGCGCCCACGTTCGTGTGGTCGACGATGTCTTCGAGGATGATCACGCGCCGGGCATCCCGCACCGTGTCGGCCACACTCGCCAGAGGTGGCCGGTGCATCGAGGCGAGTGCTCCACGGTGCATGTGGAATCCGGTCAGGTGCTCGAGGAGCGCCGCCTCGCCCACGTAGACGGGCAGATCGACGCCGTCGAGCACCGGCGCGAGCTCGGGAAGCCACTTCTCGAGAGTGAGGACCGAGCGCGGGCGATGCCCCGCGGCGATCGCCCGCGAGATCACTTTCGTGGATTCGGCGATGTAGAGACCGCCCGCGGGCTCTGAGACCCGGCGCAGCACGACGTCGGTGAGGCTCAGATAGTCGCGGAGGGCGGCATCTTCGGGATCGTCGACTCTCACGATGTGCACGTGGTACCCCTTACGGGAATCCTGCTCGCGCCCGATGCTGCCAGCATCCGGAAACATATCCGAAAACTCGACGCTTTATCCTTGGAGGGAAGCAGTCGGTCGAAAGGGGCAGCATGCCGGTACGCCCCGCGATCCTGCGCCCTGGCACCGCCGAGGGCTCCGACGGCAGCGACGCCGCGTACACGACGCAGGAGCTACTGGACTCCGCGCTTGAGATCCTCCGTGGCCGGCGCATCGCCGTGCTGACCGGCGCCGGCATCAGCACCGACTCCGGCATCCCTGACTACCGGGGTGAGGGTGCCCCCGTGCGGAACCCGATGACCTTCGCCCAGTTCCTCGACGACCTCGACTACCGCAAGCGATACTGGGCGGGAAGCCAACTCGGGTGGCAGCGGTTCACCGCGGCGCAGCCCAACGACGGGCACCGCGCGCTCGCCGACCTGGAGCTCGCCGGCGTGGTGAACGGCATCGTGACGCAGAACGTCGACGGTCTGCACCTGCGCGCCGGCTCGCAACGGGTCGTCGACCTCCACGGCTCGATGGACCGCGTGCGCTGTCTGCACTGCGGTCAGCTGTACTCGCGCACCGATATCGCCGCACGCATCGTGGAATTGAATGCGTGGCTGGCCGATCCGGGTACCGTGCCCCTCGGGCCGGACGGCGATGTCGAGATCGCCGACCCCTCCAGCTTCCAGCTCCCCGGCTGTTCCGTGTGTGACGGGACGCTTAAGCCGGACATCGTGTTCTTCGGGGAGTTCATTCCGAAAGAGAAGTTCATCGAGGCGAGCGCGCTGGTCCAGCAGGCGGAGGTGCTCGTGATCGCGGGCTCCTCCCTCGTCGTCAATTCCGGCATCCGCCTCCTCGATCACGCGACCCGCCGCCGCCTCCCCGTCATCATCATCAATCGCGGCATCACCAAGGGCGACGCCCGGGCGACGCTCAAGATCGACGCCGGTGCGACCGAGACGCTCGTCGCCCTGCGCGACCGACTTCTGGAGTGACGCGCCCGCCTAGGATGGGCGGATGACGTCGCTCTACCTGGTCCGCCACGGCGAGACCGATTGGAACGCGGCGCGCCGCATCCAGGGCCGCACCGACATCCCGCTCAACGACACGGGTCGCGCACAGGCGCTCGCGACGGGCAGGCTCCTCGCGACGCGCGAGTGGGACGGCATCTACGCGAGCCCGCTGTCTCGCGCCCGCGAGACCGCCGAGATCATCGCCGCACAGATCGCCCTCCCTGCGCCGGGAATCATCGACGCGATCGCGGAGCGCAACTACGGCGAGGCGGAGGGGCTCGGCTTCCACGAGGTCGACGCGATCTACGCGGGCGATGTTCCCGGCCGCGAGAGCCACGAGGAGGTCGTCGAGCGCGCCCTCCCCGCCCTCACCGAGTTGGCGGCGGCACACCCCGGTGAGGCGATCGTCGTCGTCACGCACGGCGGCGTGATCCGGGCGGTTCTCAACCACCTGACGCCCGACGTGAACCACGGTCCCATCGCCAACGGCTCCATCCACAGCGTGCGGATGACCGAGGGCGAGTTCCGGCTCGTCGAGTTCAACGACCCGCTCGACGCCCTCGCCGCGGAGACCGCCACGGGTGCGCTCGACCTCCAGAACGCGATCGAGCGGCGCGAGGACACCACCGCGCACTGAGCGTCGCGCGCCCGACCCGGCGCCCGGGCCCGTCCGCCGGGATGACCGCTCAGTCGGGTGAACCGCCCCGCCCCAGATGCACCTCGCGGAGCACGTCGAGGAGTGCCGCCGCGGAGCGGTCCCAGCTGAAGTCCGCCGCCCGCTCCACCGATAGGCGGGATCTGCGTCTCCACTCCTCCGGGTCATCCAGGCGGTGCACCGCCTCGGCGAACGATTCGGCGGAGTGCGGATCGAACAGCACGGCGGCATCGCCGCCGATTTCGCGGAAGATGTCGATGTCGCTCACGACGACCGGCGTCCCCGTCGCCATCGCTTCCACGAGCGGCAGCCCGAAGCCCTCGTTGAGGGAGGCGGAGACCAGGGCCATCGACCGCGCGAGCAACGACTCGTACTCGGCGTCGGTGACTCCGCCGTGAAAGACGAGCGAGCCTGCCGGCGCGAGGGCGGTGAGCCGCGTGCGAGCATCGTCGCTGGCTCTGCTCAGGAGGTGGAGGGTGTAGCCGGGCAGCTGATGCATCGCGCGGGCGAGCAGCTCGACGTTCTTGTACGGCATGAACGAGCCCATGTACAGGAGGTCGCGGCCGCCCGCCGCCGCGCGCGGCTCCCCCACCGCATCCACTGCGTTGCTCACGACCGTGATCGGGTGGGTGGTGAGGCGGTGCTGCTCCATGAGCGACCGCGTGGTGCGCGAGACGGTGGCATGAGCATCCGACCGCTTCAGCAGACCGCGTTGCGGCGCCCACGACAGGTGGTAGATGCGCCACGCGAGACGCACCCACCAGGGGAACTCGCGAGGAGGGGTTCGATTGCTGTAATAGATCAGGTCGTGCACCGTGGTCACCAGACCGAACCGGCGACCCCACGGTCCCATCGTCTGCATGGGCGTGTAGACCACGTCCGGGCGGAATCGGTTCACGTAGCGGGCGGCGAACGGCTCCGTGAGGGCGGCCGGATCGGGGCCCATCACCCAGGGCAGGTCCGGCAGCAGGGCGAGCTGCCGCTCGTCGGAGATGAGCATGGTGACGGGGTGCTGCTTCGCGAGGGCGGTGACGAGACCCGCGGTGAAGCGCGAGACACCGTCGTGGCGCTCGAAGCGCGTGTAGCGGCAGTCGAAGAGGATTCTCACGCCGGCGCTTCGCCCAGTCGACCGACGCCGAGGAAGTCGACGATGAACGCCGCCGCCTCGCGTGGCTTCTCATAGTGGATCAGGTGCCCGACGCCGGGAATGATGTGCAACTCCGAGGTGGGGATCGCCGTGTGGAGGGCACGCAGGGCGGGCACCGAGGTGATCGGGTCTTTGTCGGCGGCGATGAGGAGCGTGGGCATCGTGAGCGACGCGGCCACCTGTCCGACGTCCGCTGACACGGAGGCGTCGAACGCGGCGAGCACGGTGTGCAGGTCGCTGAACGCGCTGAAGTAGCGGTGGTGCTGACCGTGGATCCAACGCCGCAGCTGCCGGTCCCCCGTCTCCGCCATGATCTCGCTCATGACGCGCACGATCGCTCGTGACCCCATGAACGCTCGACCGATCCGCTCGGGCAGTTTGGTGGAGAGCCAGTAGTAGAAGACCGTGAGCCGGGTCAGCACGGCCTTGGGTCCGGTGAGGGCATTCGCCGCGATCGGATTCACCAGGATGACGCGCGGAGGGGTCATCCCCGCGGCGACGGCGTGCGCGACGACGATCGAGCCGAAGGAGTGACCGAGGATGACCGCCCCCTCGTTCGCGGTCGCCGCGACGAACGCCCGCAACCAGGCCGCGTACGCCTCGATGTCGTGGCGGCGGCCCGGCATCGGCGTCGAGTGCCCGAACCCGGGGAGGTCCGGCGCGATCACGCGGATGCCGCGCAGTTGTGCCACCACCGGCTCCAGTCCGTGGTGTTCGCCGCGGAAGCCGTGGACCACGACGATCGTGGTCGCGGCGTCGTCGGGACCGTACACCCAGTAATGCGTGTCGCTGCCGAGGACAGCCGCCGTCCGCTCCTGCACCGGGAGCTCGGCGAGTTGGTGGGCGTACGGCGAGGGGGGAACCATTTCTGAAATTCTATGCGGCTCGTGGGGCTGTAACCGCTTGCACTCCGGGCCATAGACTCGATCGGTGACCTTCACCGCGCCCATCCAGCTGCCAGGACTCGCCCTCGACCCGGAGTGGTACCGTCGCGCCGTCTTCTACGAGGTGATGGTGCGCAGCTATGTCGACAGCAACGGCGACGGCTCGGGCGATCTCAGCGGACTCATCTCGCGCCTCGACTACCTGCAGTGGCTCGGCGTCGACGCGCTCTGGCTCCCGCCGATCTACCAGTCCCCGCTGCGCGACGGCGGGTACGACGTCTCCGACTTCCGCACGATCCTGCCCGAGTTCGGAACCGTGGAGGAGTTCCGCGAGCTCGTCACGAAGGCGCACGAGCGCAATATGCGCATCGTCATCGACTATCCGCTCAACCACACCTCCGATGCTCACGAGTGGTTCCAGCAGTCGCGGTCGGATCCCGACGGCCCGTACGGCGATTACTACGTGTGGAGCGAGACCGACGAGAAGTACGAGAACATCCGCATCATCTTCGTCGACACCGAGGAGTCCAACTGGACCTTCGACCCGGTGCGCCGCCAGTTCTTCTTCCACCGATTCTTCTCCCACCAGCCCGATCTCAATTTCGAGAACGCGGCGGTGCGCGAAGAGGTCATGAACATCGTGCGGTTCTGGCTCGACATGGGGGTGGACGGCATCCGGCTCGATGCGATTCCCTATCTGTTCGAGAGCGAGGACGGCAACGGCGAGGGCGAGCCCGAGACCCACGCCTTCATCCGCGAGCTGCGGGCGCTCGTCGACCGCGACTACCCGGGGCGGGTGCTCATCGCGGAGGCCAACCAGTGGCCTCAGGAGGTCGTTTCCTTCTTCGGCACCGAGGAGGAGCCGGAGTGCCACATGGCCTTCGACTTCCCCGTGATGCCGCGTATCTACTACTCCCTGCGCGCCCAGCAGGCGGGCGAACTCATTCGCATCCTTTCGGAGTCCACCGACGTTCCACCCGGAGCCGGCTGGGGCGTCTTCCTGCGCAATCATGATGAGCTCACGCTGGAGATGGTGAGCGAGGAGTACCGGCAGGCGATGTACGGCTGGTACGCCTACGATCCCCGAATGCGGTCGAACGTGGGAATCCGCCGTCGCCTCGCTCCCCTGCTCGACAACTCGCGGGCGGAGCTCGAACTGGCCCACGCCCTCCTCTTCGCGCTGAAGGGCAGCCCGTTCCTGTATTACGGCGACGAGATCGGCATGGGCGACAATATCTGGTTGCCCGACCGCGACAGTTCTCGAACCCCCATGCAGTGGAATCCTGACCGCAATGCCGGGTTCTCGAGCGCCGATCCCGGCAAGCTGTACCTGCCCGTGGTGCAGTCGCTCGTCTACAACTACAACCTGGTCAACGTCGAGTCGCAGCTCGCTCAGTCACGGTCGCTGCTGCACTGGGTGCGCAACGTCATCCACGTGCGCAAGGCCCACCCCACCTTCGGGCTCGGCTCCCTCACGGTGCTCTCGACGAACCACGAGTCCGTGCTCGCCTTCGTGCGCGAGTACGCGGGATCCGGCACCCAGTTCGGCGACGCGGGTGAGCGCATCCTGTGCGTCTTCAGCTTCGCCCACAATCCGATCTCGGTCACGATCGAGGCCGCCGACTTCGCGGGCTCGCCCCTGTACGACCTGTTCGGCGGCGGGCAGTTCCCGAGTGTCGGCGACGACGGCCGCCTCACGCTGACCCTCGGCACCCAGAGTTTCTACTGGCTGCACATCGGCGAGACGGGCTTCTCGGCGCTGCGCTCCTGAGCGAGGGATGACCGGCCCCGGCCACGGCGCGCGACGACTGTCGCACGTGCCGGTTAGGGTGGTGCCATGACAAGCTCGTGGTTCGATCTGCTCGGCGTTTTCGACCTCGAGACGACCGGCATCGACGTGTCCACCAGTCGTATCGTGTCAGCGCACGTCGGGCTCATCGACGCGTCGGGTGCGGTCGTGGAGCGGCAGGACTGGCTGGCCGATCCGGGGGTCGAGATCCCCGAGCAGGCGTCGTCGGTGCACGGGATCACCACCGAGCGGGCGCGTGCGGAGGGCCGTTCCGCCCCCGAGGTGGTGGCCGAGATCGTGAGCGCTCTGCGAACGCTCCTGGAGCGCGGAATCGCGATCACGATCTACAACGCCCCCTACGACCTCAGCCTGCTCCGGCATGAGGCCCTGCGATATGGGATTCCTCCGCTCGATGCGCCCGCTCCCGTCATCGATCCACTCGTGCTCGACCGGGTCGTCGACAAATATCGCCGCGGCAAGCGCACCCTGGAGGTGGCGGCGGAGGTGTACGGCGTCGAGCTGACGGACGCCCACGACGCGGGCGCCGATGCGATTGCGGCGGGCCGCGTCGCGCAGGCGATGGCGCGCCGGTACCCGGCGCAACTCGCCATCGAGCCCGGGGTGCTGCACAGCCGTCAGGTGGACTGGTGCGCCGAGCAGGCGGCCGATTTCGAGGCGTACATGAGACGCACGCACAATCCGGACTTCAGCACCTCCGGGCTCTGGCCGGTGCGCTGACCGACGAGCCCGCACGCGTGCCGTTCTGGCATCAGCCGTCGAGGTCGACTCGCGTGCCGGTTCCGGCGGGTGCGTCCTCGGTCGTGAGGATGCCGTAGGCGCCGGCCGGAACGCTGGGCAGCGCCGCGACCCGCGCCGCGACGGCGACCAGATGGGCCTCCGTCGCTCCCCCGATGTAGAACACGTACTCGTCATCGAGCTCGTCACCGTCACCGACGACCTCGAGGTCGCCCTCCTCCTCGAGGTCGGTGAGATACCCCTCGACCTCGAAGATCCAGGGGAACTGATACTCGTCGACGGGCACCCCGACTCCGGGCACGAGAGGAATGTGGATCTCGATCACGGGTTCATCGGCGGCCATGGGAACTCACTCTCTCGGGGATGAAACGGCGAAGGGGCCACCGACATCGCGTCGATCGCCCCTTCGGCCGAACCTGGTGCTCTGGTGAGCCGCTGCTCTACTTGCCGAAGCCCTTGTAGCGCGAGTTGAACTTCTCCACGCGACCCGCGGAGTCGAGGATGCGCTGCTTGCCGGTGTAGAAGGGGTGCGAGGCCGAGGAAATCTCGACGTCGATCACGGGGTAGGTCTCGCCGTCGAGTTCGATGGTCTTCGAGCTGGTCGCCGTTGAGCGAGTCAGGAAGGTCTCACCGGAGGCGAGGTCGCGGAACACGATGGGCGCGTACTCGGGGTGGATGTCAGACTTCATGGCGGATCCTTGTGAATGAGTGAGGTGAGTGGATGAGACTGTGGGTGGCGCAAAAAGAGCGGCTCGAAACGATCTGAAGCGCTGGCCGACTAGTCAGCTTACCAGACGGGATGCGCGCTCTCCAATCAGGAAGCGCGAGCGGTGAAGCGACCATCCTCGTGGCGCACCTCGAGAGCGAGCCCGAAGGTGCGACCCAGGTGATCCGCCGTCAGCACCTCGGCGATGGGACCGGCCGCCTGAACGGTGCCCCCCGCGAGCAGCAGTGCGTGGGTGAATCCCGGCGGGATCTCCTCCACGTGGTGCGTCACCATCACGATGGCGGGAGCCTCGGGAGCGCTCGCGTAGCCGCCCAGCAACTGCAGCAGCTCTTCGCGAGATCCCAGATCCAGGCTCGCGGCCGGCTCGTCGAGCAGCAGGAGCTCCGGGTCGGTCATGACCGACCGGGCGATCTGCACGCGCTTCTGCTCGCCGTCGCTGAGTCCGCCGAAGCGTCGCTGGGCGAGATGCGAGAGCTTCCACTCCGCGAGCACGCGCTCGGCGCGACGGATGTCGACGTCCTCGTACTCCTCGTTCCATCGTCCCGTCACCGAGTAGGCGGCGGTGAGCACCACATTGAGCACCGTCTCGTCGGCGGGGATCCGACGCCCCATCGCTGAGGAGGCGAAACCGATTCGCGGCCGCAACTCGAACACGTCGACCGAACCGAGTGTCGCGTCGAGCAGACGCGCGGTCCCCGCGCTCGGGTGGATCATCGCGGCCGCGATCTGCAGCAGGGTGGTCTTGCCCGCGCCGTTCGGCCCCAGGATCACCCACCGTTCGGCACTGTCCACGGTCCACGACAGCGAGTCGAGGATCGTGGTGTGGTCACGAATGATGGAGACGTCGGTGAACTCGAGGACACTGGCCATGATCATCCCAGCTTAGGTCAGTCGGGGTGTCAGACCAGTGAGGCGTAGATCGACTGCGTGCGCAGCGCGATGGTGTCCCAACTGAAGTGAGTTTCGGCCCGCCGCCGCCCCGCCTCGCCCATTCGCTTCGCGGCCGCGGGATCCGCGACGACCTCGGTGAGTGCGGCGGCCAGATCGGCGACGAAGCGGTCGGGATCGACGGGTGTTCCCGTGCCGTCCGACAGCTGGTCGATCGGCACGAGCCGACCGGTCACGCCGTCCTCGACGACCTCGGGGATACCTCCCGTCGCGGTTCCGACGACGGCCGCCCCACAGGCCATCGCCTCGAGGTTCACGATGCCGAGCGGTTCGTAGATCGACGGGCAGACGAAGGTGGTGGCGGCGGTCAGGATGGCCGACAACTCCGTCTGGCTGAGCATCCGGTCGATCCACACGACCCCGGTGCGCTCAGATTGGAGCGCGGTGACGCCCGCACGAACCTCGTCGAGGATCTCCGGGGTGTCGGGGGCCCCCGCGGCGAGGACGAGCTGAACCTCCGGCGGCAGCAGGGCGGCCGCCCGCAGCAGATACGGCAGACCCTTCTGGCGGGTGATCCGGCCGACGAACACGACGGAGGGACGGTCGGGATCGATCCCGAGGGACCGCACGAGTGCGTCGTCAGCGAGCGGCTTCCAGTGCTCGAGGTCGATTCCGTTGTAGACCACCTCGACCTTCGCCTCGTCGAGGAAGGGGTACGACCGCAGGATGTCACGGCGCATGCCGTCGCTCACGGCGATGACCTTCGCTGCGCCCGCGAACGCCGTCGACTCGATCCAGCTCGAGAGGCGGTAGCCGCCGCCCAGTTGCTCCGCCTTCCAGGGGCGAAGCGGTTCGAGGCTGTGCGCCGTCACGACGTGCGGGATACCGTGCAGCAGACCCGCGACATGGCCCGCCGCGTTCGCGTACCAGGTGTGGGAGTGGACGACGTCGGCACCCTCCACGTCGCGCGCCATCTGCAGGTCGACGCCGAGGGTCGCGAGCGCGGGGTTGGCCCCCGTGAGCTCGGGCGGAACGAGGTAGGAATCGACTCCCTCCTCATCGCGTTGCTTGCCGAAGGCGCGGACGCGCACCTCCGTGTCATGGCTGCGGAGAGCTTTGACGAGTTCGGTGACGTGCACACCGGCCCCGCCGTAGATCTCCGGCGGATACTCACGGGTAATCAGATCGACTCGCATGCGATAGACGCTAGTACAGCGACTCCCCGTGTCCTACTCTGAACCCATGGCGTCAAAGAAGATATTCGGCATCGTGCTGGCTGGTGGAGAAGGAAAGCGGCTGATGCCTCTGACCGCCGACCGGGCGAAGCCCGCAGTCCCATTCGGGGGCGGTTACCGCCTCATCGACTTCGCGTTGAGCAACCTCATCAACTCGGGTCTGCGGCAGATCGTCGTCCTGACGCAGTACAAGTCCCACAGCCTCGACCGCCACGTCTCGCAGACCTGGCGGCTCGACGGGATCACGAGCTCCTACGTCGCCTCCGTTCCCGCGCAGCAGCGGCTGGGAAAGCGCTGGTTCAGCGGCTCGGCCGACGCGATCCTCCAGAGCCTCAACCTCCTGCGCGACGAGAAGCCCGACATCGTCGTCGTGGTCGGTGCCGATCACGTCTACCGCATGGACTTCGCGCAGATGATCGACGCGCACATCGCGGCGGGTGCCGGTGTCACGGTCGCGGCGATCCGCCAGCCGATCGCGCTCGCCGACCAGTTCGGGGTCATCGAACTGGATAAGAAAGACCCGACGCGCATTGCGGCGTTCCACGAGAAGCCGAAGAACGCGACCGGCCTGGCCGACTCACCCGGTGAGGTGCTCGCCTCGATGGGCAACTACATCTTCGACGCGAACATCCTGATGGATGCGGTCATCCGCGATGGCGACAACCCCGAGTCCAACCACGACATGGGCGGCGACATCGTTCCCGACTTCGTGTCGCGGGGCGAGGCGGCCGTGTACGACCTCAATCGCAACGAGGTCCCCGGCTCCACGGAGCGCGACCGCTTCTACTGGCGGGACGTGGGCACGATCGACTCCTTCTTCGATGCCCATCAGGACCTGATCTCGGCGCTGCCGATCTTCAATCTGTACAACCGCGAGTGGCCGATCTTCAGCCAGCAGCTCAACTCGCCGCCGGCGAAGTTCGTCCGTGACGCCAAGGGCAACCTCGGCACGACGATCGACTCGATCGTGTCCCTCGGCACCCTGATCTCGGGTGGGCACTTGGAGCGGAGCGTGCTCGGTTCCTGGTGCGTCGTCGAATCCGGTGCGACGGTCGTCGACTCCGTGGTGTTTGAGAGGGTTCACATCTCGCCGAACGCGACCGTGCGCAGGGCTATTCTTGACAAGGAAGTCGTGATCGCCGAAGGCGCATCCGTCGGTGTCGATCCCGAAGCCGACCGTGCGCGCGGGTTCACGGTGACCGACTCCGGCATCACGGTCGTGGGCAAGGGAGTACACGTCTCGTAGCTCGTCGTCACGGAAGGCCCACCCGCATGCCCCGATTCCTGGTGGTGCTCGACGTCGACTCGACGCTCATCGAGAACGAGGTGATCGAGCTTCTCGCCGCGGAGGCGGGGTCACTCGACCGGGTTGCTGAGATCACATTCCGTGCTATGAACGGCGAACTCGACTTCGAGCAGAGCCTTCGGGAGCGCGTCGCGACACTCGCTGGATTGCCCGAGTCGGTGTTCGAGACCGTTCGCTCCCGCGTGGTGGTCACCACCGGGGTCGCGGAGATGGTCGACGCCGTCCACGCGGCCGGCGGGCGCGTGGGTGTCGTCTCCGGCGGCTTCCACGAGATCGTCGATCCCGTGGCCGCTGGTCTCGGCCTCGACTACGTGCGGGCCAACCGCCTGGAGGTGCGCGATGGGCGGCTCACGGGCGGGCTCGTGGGGCCGATCATCCACGCGGCGGCGAAGGCGGAGACGCTCACCGAGTGGGCGCACGACTTCGGGGTGCCGCTTCGGCAGACGGTCGCGGTCGGCGACGGAGCGAACGATCTGCAGATGATGGCGATCACCGGCCTCGCCGTGGGATTCGACGCGAAGGCTCCCGTGCGCGACGAGGCGCACGTGATCCTCGACCGGCGGGACCTCAGCCAGCTGCTGCCACTGCTGGGCCTCCGCGGCTGACGCACCCATAAGGGTCTCGCGCGATCAGTGCCCCATCCCGAGGCCGCCGTCGACCGGGATGATCGCTCCAGAGATGTACCCGGCGTCGTCACCCGCGAGCCAGGTGATCACCTTGGCGACCTCGTCCGCCGTGGCGAAACGCCCGGCCGGGATCGACTTCTTGTAGTCGGCCTGCTGCTGCTCGGGGAGGGCCGCGGTCATGTCGGTCTCGATGAAACCGGGGGCGACGACGTTCGCCGTGATCCCTCGTCCGCCGAGTTCGCGCGTCACCGATCGGGCGAGGCCCACAAGGCCGCTCTTGGAGGCGGCGTAGTTGACCTGTCCGGCCGAACCATAGAGGCCGACGACGCTGGAGACGAGGATGATCCGACCGAAGCGCGCCTTGAGCATGTTCTTGGAGGCGCGCTTCACCACGCGGAAGGCCCCACTGAGATTCGTGTCGATGACGGAGGTGAAGTCCTCCTCGGTCATGCGCAGCAAGAGGGTGTCGCGGGTCATACCCGCGTTCGCCACCACGACCTCGACGGGACCGAGGGCGGCCTCCACCTCGGTGAACGCGGCGTCGAGCGAGGCCGCGTCGGTGACGTCCGCGCGCACCGTGAGGCTGCCCTCCGGTCCCTCGCCAGAGCGCGCGGTGACGGCGACCCGGTGCCCCGCCGCGAGGAATTCCCGCGCGATCGCGTAGCCGATGCCTCTGTTACCGCCGGTCACGAGAACGGTGCGCTGTGTAGTCATGGCTCACAAGCCTAATGCGCAGATTGGCGACGTAGGCTTAGCCCACCAATGAAGAAATCAGCCTCCCAATCGGTCACCTCGCTTCCGCCCTCGCCCAATGACGAGCGACGCACGCGGATGATCAAATACAGCGTCGCCATGGCAGTCCGGGTGGTGTGCGTCGTGCTCTGTTTCTTCGTGAAGGGGTGGTGGCTGCTGCTGCCGATCGCGGGGGCGGTCATCCTGCCCTACATCGCAGTGGTGCTGGCCAACACCGTGTCGTCGGCGGGGCGCGCGGTCGTCGTGCGACCGGGTGCCATCGTTCCGGTGCGCCCAACTCCCCCGACCGGTCCGACGGGCCCCATCGAGTGATCGGGTCGTTCGGCGACGGCTCGCCGCGCTGTTCCCGCGCGGGCTGCGACGAGGATGCCGTGTGGGCGGTGTGCTGGCGCAACCCGCGCATCCACGGTCCCGAGCGGGTCAAGGTGTGGCTGGCCTGCGACGACCACCGGCAGTATCTCGCCGGCTTCCTCGAATCCCGCGGGTTTCCCGTGGCGGTCACTCCGGCGGGGGCCCCCGTCGAGCGCCTGCCCGACGCCGAGGGCATGAGCCCCGGAGGACCGCAGTGAACAAGTGGAGATTCGCGCTGGAGCGCCGATGGATCGGGTATCTGGTGATGGCCGTCGTCTTCGCCATCGCCTGTGTCTTCCTGTCGCGCTGGCAGATCGGTCGCAACAACGAGACCGTCGCCCAGAATCGCCTGGTGACGAGCAACTACGCCGCTCCCCCGCGGGCGCTCACCGCACTGCTCCCCGATCCCCGGTCGTTCGATCCGGCCGACGCCTGGCGGCGTGTCAGCGTCACCGGCGAGTACCTCGACTCGCGTCAGCTGCTCGTGCGGAACCGCTCACTCGGCAGCAATCCCGGATTCGACGTCCTGGTTCCGTTGCGCACGACGGCGGGTACCGTCTTCTTCGTCGACCGGGGGTGGGTGCCGATCGGCACCAAGCAGGATGCTCCCGACGTCGTTCCCGCTCCGCCGGGCGGCCGCGTGACCGTGGTCGTTCGCCTGCAGGCCAACGAGAGCGTGCTGCCGGGCCGCACCGCGCCCGCGGGTCAGATCCCGGAGATCAACCTGCCCACCGCAGCAAGAGGCATCAGTGGCACGGTGTACACGGGCGCCTACGGCCTCTTGGTGAGCGAGTCGCCGGCGCCGGCGACACGTCCCCTCGCGGCTCCGAAGCCGGTCATCGACTCGGGGCCGTTCCTGTCCTACGCGTTCCAATGGTTGCTGTTCGCGGCGTTCGGGTTCTTCGGGTTGTGGTGGGCGCTGCGACAGGAATACCGAGTTCGCAACGCGACCGACCCCGAGGAGCGCGAGCGGGCCGCGCGACGGGAGCGCAAGGCGCGGCAGAAGGCGCCCAGCGACGCGGAGATCGAGGACTCCATCGTCGATGCCCGCTGACCGACGCTGTCGATCCGGCGTCGGGGCTATCAGTCGAGGCTGACGAGCTCCGCGTAGTCCTTGTTCCAGTGGTCCTCGACGCCATCCGGCAGAATGAGCACTCGCTCCGGGTTGAGTGCCTCGACGGCTCCCTCATCGTGGCTGACGAGTACCACCGCACCGGAGTAGCCGGCCAGTGCGCCCAGGATCTCCTCCCGGCTGGCGGGGTCCAGGTTGTTCGTGGGTTCGTCCAGCAGCAGCACGTTGGCGCCCGAGACCACGATCATCGCGAGGGCAAGCCGTGTCTTCTCGCCTCCCGACAGAACACCCGCGAGTTTGTGCGAGTCATCGCCCGTGAAGAGGAATGAGCCGAGAACCCGGCGTGCCTCCATCTCGGTGATGTGCGGTGACGAGGAGACCATGTTCTCGAGCACGGATCGTCGAACGTCGATCGTCTCGTGCTCCTGCGCGTAGTAGCCGATACGGAGCCCGTGACCGGGTTCGACAGCGCCCGTATCGGGTGCGTCCACGCCGGCGAGGATACGGAGAAGCGTCGTCTTCCCCGCGCCGTTGAAGCCCAGCACCACCACCTTCGACCCCCGGTCGATCGCGAGGTCGACGGCGGTGAAGATCTCGAGCGAACCGTAGCTCTTGCTGAGGTTGGAGGCCATCAGGGGCGTGCGGCCACAGGCGACGGGTTCCGGAAAGCGCAGCTTGGCGACGCGATCGCTCGCGCGCACGTCATCCAGGCCGGCCAACAGCTTCTCCGCTCGAGCGACCATCTGGTGGGCGGCGGCGGCCTTCGACGCCTTTGCACCGAACTTGGCCGCCTGCATCTGCAAGACGCCGGCCTTCTTCTCCGCGTTCGCGCGCTCCTTCTTGCGTCGCTCCTCGTCGGCGGCGCGCTGGCGGTGGTAGTTCTTCCAGCCCATGTTGTACTGGTCGATCGTCTGTCGATTCGCGTCAAGGTAGAAGACCTTATTGACGGTCTCCGCGACGAGCTCCTCGTCGTGGGTGATCACGATCAGGCCGCCCGAGAAGTTCTTGAGGAAGTCGCGGAGCCACACGACGGAATCGGCGTCGAGGTGGTTCGTGGGCTCGTCGAGGAGCATCGTGTCGGCGCCGCTGAAGAGGATCCGCGCGAGCTCGATCCGGCGACGCTGTCCGCCCGACAGCGTGGAGAGAGGCTGGTCCAGGATGCGATCGGGCAGGCTGAGATTGCTCGCGATGGACGCGGCTTCGGCTTCCGCCGCGTATCCGCCGAGGGCGGTGAAGCGCTCCTCGAGCGTTCCGTACCTCTTCATGGCGGCCGCGCTGACCGCGGCATCGGGACTCGCCATCTCCATGGTCGCCTGCTCCATTCCGAGCAGGAGCTGTCCGAGTCCGCGCGCGTCGAGGATGCGGGTGCGGGCGAGATCCGTCGGGTTGCCCGAGCGCGGGTCCTGCGGGAGGTACCCGATCTCACCGCTGCGATCGATCGTTCCTCCGGCGGGCAGCAATTCCCCCGCCAGGGTCTTCGTCAGCGTGGTCTTCCCCGCCCCGTTCCGACCGACGAGCCCGATCTTGTCACCACGATCGACCCGAAAGGTGACGTCGTCCATGAGGAGGCGCGCACCGACACGCAGTTCGAGGCCTTGGACAGAGAGCACAGGGAATTCCAGTTCTTGGGGCGCGGGCGAAGGAGGAAGAAGGAAGTGGGGTCAGCCGAGAAGTCTACTTTCTTTGAGCGGGGTCTCGCCCGGGCCGACTCGGAATGGCGTGCGCGCGGGCGAGCGTGCCGGGTTCGATGCCCCGGCGCCGGTAGCATGGGGCTCATGCCGAGCGATCCGGAATCCCGCGTAGCCGTCGTCGTCGAGGATGACGCCGACATCAGAAATCTCCTCCAGACCGTGCTGACTCAGGGGGGCTTCGAGGTCTACACGGCGTCGAACGGACTGGACGGGCTCGAGGCGGTGCGGCGTCATTCTCCCCTCGTCACGACGCTCGACGTGAACATGCCGGGAATGAACGGTTTCGAGGCGGCTCGGCAGATCCGTGCGATCTCCACCACCTACATCGTCATGCTGACTGCCCTGAGCGAAGAGGTCGACACCATCCAGGGCCTCGAGGCTGGCGCGGACGACTTCGTGACCAAGCCCTTCCGCCCGCGCGAGCTCCGTGCACGGATCGAGGCGATCCTGCGGCGCCCCCGTCACGTCCTTGGCACGGAGGCGGTGCCCGGCGGCGGTGTGCCGCACGCCACTCCCGTCTACCCCTCGGGCGTTCGCGCTCCCGAACTGCCGTGGAGCCACCTCCCCCCGCCGCGGCTCCCGGAGCACTGGGTCGCTCCCGGATCGGAGGCGGAGACGCACCAGGAGGCGAGCGCCCCGACGGAACCCGCGGAAGACGTCGTCGAGCCTGCCGCGATCACGGAAAGCCCCGCGACCGTCTACCCTCTCGTGGCCCCGCCGCCCTCGGGGCAGCGGCACGACGGACCGCCACCGGTTCTGCCCGACTGATCGTAGGGTTCCTGAGGAGTCAGGGACTGGATGCGCGGCCGTAACCGTCATGCTCCGCGTGGCCGCGAGCGAACGACGCCGCGACCGAGCCGGCGGTCAGATCGAGAAGCCGATGGCGCGCATCATGTCGCGCCCGTCATCCGTGATCTTCTCGGGACCCCACGGCGGCATCCAGACCCAGTTGATACGGAATGCGTCGACGATTCCGTCGAGCGCCTGCGCGGTCTGCTCCTCGATCACATCGGTGAGCGGGCAGCCCGCCGAGGTGAGCGTCATGCTGATGATCAGGGCGTTGTTCTCGTCGTCCCAGGAGAGGTCGTAGATGAGGCCGAGATCGACGACGTTGACGCCCAGCTCGGGATCCATGACGTCTTTGAGCCCCTCCTCGACCTTGTCGAAGAGAGCCGGTTCCAATGCCACTGCCACGGTGTCAGCCTACGCTCGCGTCGGCCAGGAAGCGGTCGTAGCCCTCGTTCTCGAGGCGTTCGGCGAGTTCGGGGCCACCCTCCTCCGCGACGCGTCCATCGACGAAGACGTGCACGAAGTCCGGCTTGATGTAGCGCAGGATTCGCGTGTAGTGGGTGATGAGCAGCACGCCGAGACCGGTGTTCGCCTTCGCCCGGTTGACACCCTCGGAGACGATCTTCAGCGCGTCCACATCGAGGCCGGAGTCGGTCTCATCGAGAATCGCGAACGTCGGCTTGAGGAGTTCGAGCTGGAGGATCTCGTGGCGCTTCTTCTCGCCACCAGAGAACCCCTCGTTGACGTTGCGCTCGGCGAATGTCTTGTCCATTCGCAGCGCGGCCATCGACTCGCGGATCTCCTTGACCCAGCCGCGCAGAGCGGGGGCCTCTCCGTCGAGGGCGGTTTTCGCGGTGCGCAGGAAGTTCGATACGGTGACGCCGGGGATCTCGACCGGGTACTGCATCGCGAGGAAGAGTCCGGCGCGGGCGCGTTCGTCGACCGTCATGTCGAGCACCTGAGCGCCGTCGAGTGTGATCGATCCACTCTCGACGTGGTACTTGGGATGACCGGCGATCGTGTAGGCGAGCGTCGACTTGCCCGAGCCGTTCGGCCCCATGATGGCGTGGATCGAACCCTGCTCGATCGTGAGGTCGACGCCCTTCAGTATCTGCTTGGTGCCCTGATCGGTCTCCACGCTGACGTGGAGGTCGGAGATGACGAGTGTTGACATGAGTGTGTGGACGTTCCTTGTCTCAGACCGGAATGATGTCGGTCGGGTCGATGTACACGTCGCCGTCGACGATCGTGACGCGGTAGACGGGCACCGGCTCGTAGGCCGGCAGCGAGAGTGGCTTGCCCGAGGCGAGCGAGAACTTGGAGCCGTGGGCCCAGCACTCCAGGGTGTCTCCCTCGACGAAGCCCTCCGACAATGAGATGTCGCCGTGGGTGCAGGTGTCGCCGATGGCGTGAACCGCGCCGGACGAGTCTTTCACCACGGCAATGGAGACGTCGCCGATGTCGACGCGCAACGCCTCGTCCTGACCGAGTTCGTCTTGTGCACAGATCCGCACCGCGTTGCTCATGAGTCGACTCCCTGCAGCTCGTTCTCGATCGCCAGTTTCAGGCGGTCCTGCAGGGCGCCGGCATCCACCTTCTGCACGATCTCGCTCAGGAACCCCAGAACCACGAGGCGCCGTGCCTCGCGCTCGGTGATCCCCCGCGCCTGCAGGTAGAACAGCTGCTCGTCGTCGAATCGTCCCGTCGCGCTCGCGTGGCCCGCGCCCAGGATGTCACCCGTCTCGATCTCGAGGTTCGGCACGGAGTCCGCACGGGTGCCCTCGCTCAACACGAGGTTGCGGTTCTGCTCGTAGCTGTCCGTTCCGGCGGCCTTCGGTCCGATCAGCACATCGCCGACCCAGACGGTGTGGGCGCCCTTGCCGTTCAACGCACCCTTGTAGTTGACGCGACTGCGGGTGTTGGCCGCGACGTGCTCGACGTACACCCGGTGCTCGAGATGCTGACCCGCATCGGCGAAGTAGAGGCCGAACAATTCGACGTCCGCACCGGGTGCGATCAGGTGAGCGGAGGGATTCACGCGCACGACCGACCCACCCAGCGATACCACGATGTGGCGGAGTCGGGCATCGCGACCGACGGTCGCGAAGTGACTCGCCAGATGGACCGCATCGTCGTCCCACTCCTGCACGGTGACGACGGTGAGCTGGGCACCGTCGCCGACGAGGATCTCGACGTTCTCGCTGAGCAGCGCGGCGCCGGTGTTCTGAAGCACGATGGTCGCGACGCTGTTAGGTCGCGCCTCGATGATGGTGTGGGCTGCACGTGCGGCATCACCGAAAGCGGAGCGGGTAACGGTCGCCTCGACGTGCGTCTCCGTCGACACGGTGATCGCGAGCACCGCTTCGGAACTCGACCACGCGCGCGCCGACGCCTTCTCCTCGGGGGTTCCTGCCGCGCCGACCCGGGCGTCATCGCGCCCGACCCAGGAGACCTCGACGCCCGACGCGTCGGAGGCGAGGTACTCGTAGCGCGAGCCGTCGAGAGGGCCGTCGATCAGCGGGCGCACCGACACGAGCGGAGTGAGCTTCCACTCCGACTCGAAGCCGGTCACCTCGGGGAATTCCGCCGGGTCGACGGAGGAGAAGCGCTCCGACCGGGTCTGGACGGGAACGAGAGCCCATCCTCCGTCGCTGTGTGCTTTCGCGCCGTGCTGGAGTGTGGTGTCTTCGGTCACTGGGGCCGACATCTATCCGACGCTGCCTTCCATGCTCATCTCGATGAGCTTGTTGAGTTCGAGCGCGTACTCCATGGGGAGTTCGCGGGCGATGGGCTCGATGAAGCCGCGCACGATCATGGCCATGGCCTCGTCCTCCGGCATCCCGCGCGACATCAGGTAGAAGAGCTGCTCCTCGCTCACGCGGGAGACCGTCGCCTCGTGTCCCAGCTGCACGTCATCCACTCGGATGTCGATGGCCGGGTACGTGTCGGAACGGGAGATGGTGTCGACGAGGAGGGCGTCGCAGCGCACCGTGTTCGCGGCGTGATGCGCCTTCTCATCGACGCGCACCTCCCCGCGGTAGCCGGCGCGCCCGCCGCCGCGAGCGATCGACTTCGACACGATCGATGATGTCGTGTACGGCGCCATGTGGATCATCTTGGCGCCCGCATCCTGGTGCTGGCCGGGGCCGGCGAAGGCGACGGAGAGCGTCTCACCCTTGGCGTGTTCGCCGACGAGGTAGATCGAGGGGTACTTCATCGTCACCTTGGAGCCGATGTTGCCATCGATCCACTCCATCGTGGCGCCCTCGTGCGCGATCGCTCGCTTCGTGACGAGGTTGTACACGTTGTTCGACCAGTTCTGAATCGTCGTGTACCGCACGCGGGCGTTCTTCTTCACGATGATCTCGACGACCGCCGAGTGCAGGGAGTCGCTCTTGTAGATCGGAGCCGTGCATCCCTCGATGTAGTGAACGTACGAGCCCTCGTCGGCGATGATGAGCGTGCGCTCGAACTGCCCCATGTTCTCCGTGTTGATGCGGAAGTAGGCCTGCAGCGGAATCTCGACGTGGACGCCTGGCGGCACGTAGACGAACGAGCCTCCCGACCACACCGCGGTGTTGAGGGCCGCGAACTTGTTGTCGCCTGCGGGGATGACCGTACCGAAGTACTCGTCGAAGAACTCGGGGTGCTCGCGCAGCGCCGTGTCCGTGTCCATGAAGATCACGCCCTTGGCCTCGAGCTCGGCGTTGATCGAATGGAACACGACCTCCGACTCGTACTGAGCCGCGACGCCCGCGACGAGACGCTGCCGCTCCGCCTCCGGGATCCCCAGCTTCTCGTAGGTGGTGCGGATGTCGTCCGGGAGGTCTTCCCACGACTGCGCCTGGCGTTCGGTCGAGCGAACGAAGTACTTGATGTTGTCGAAATCGATGCCGGAGAGGTCGGCGCCCCACGTGGGCATCGGCTTCTTGCGGAACAGCGCCAGGCCCTTGAGCCTGTTCTTGAGCATCGATTCGGGTTCGTTCTTGAGGTGCGAGATGTCGGTGACGACGTCCTCGTTGATGCCACGACGAGCGGAGGCGCCTGCCACGTCGGAGTCCGCCCAGCCGAACTCGTACTGGCCGAGGTTGCTGAGCTCGGGACGGTCGATCAGAACGTCAGACATGGATTACCTCTTTCTCTGCCCGTTGCAACCGGTGTGGCGGCCACGGCATTCCCACACGGCCCGGACGCGGAGGGTCGGGCGGGGGTCGTAGAACCCCCTCAGTCTACAGGTCGGGCACGGGGGCAAGCCGTGCCCGCGGGGCAAACGGTCAGGCTCGGGCGCGCGTGGATCACCCAGTCGCGCTGCCTAGGATAAGGCTCGGTGTCGCGGCCGATCGAGCCGCGCCCAGAGAGAGCGCCCCGGTGAAACCACTCCTCAGCCGCCTCGGCGAGCTGCTCCCCCACGACGTCTCGCGTTCCGTCCGCGTGCTGGCCTGGGCGTCGTTCGTCCTGCAGGTGGTGCTGATCGGCACGGGCGGGGCGGTGCGGCTCACTGCATCCGGGCTCGGCTGCCCGACGTGGCCCGAGTGCACCGATCGCTCCTTCGTCAATACCCCTGAGATGGGCATCCACGGAGTCATCGAATTCAGCAACCGCATGCTGACCTTCGTCCTCGCTGTCGTCGTCATCGCGATGTTCCTCGCGGTCGTTCGAAACCGGCGGGAACGCCGTGACCTCTTCACGCTCGCTCTCGTGCAGGGCCTCTCGATCCCGTTTCAGGCCGTCTTGGGCGGTATCACCGTGCTGACCGGGCTCAACCCCTACGTCGTCGGCGCTCACTTCGTCGTCTCGATCGCGCTCGTCGTCGTGACGGTCGTGCTCGTGTACCGGGTTCGCACAGGCCCGCGCGGCACCGACGGGTCCGTGGGCGGAGTGGTCGTCCCCCTGGCCCACCTCACGTCGTTCTTCGTCGCGGTCACGGTGATGGTTGGAATCCTCACCACCGGTGCGGGCCCGCACGCCGGCGACAACTCCAACCCCGACAAGCTCGCGCCGCGGAACGGACTCGACCCCGTGGTCCTGCAGCACGTGCACAGCTGGCCCGCCTACGTCACCTTCGGGTTGACGATCCTGCTCGTTGCGCTGCTCTGGCGGCGACACTCCGAGGACGCGGTGCGTCGCACTCGTCGTTTCGCGGGCATCCTCGTCTCGATCGAGCTGGTCCAGATCGCGGTGGGAGTGACGCAGGCGCGCACGGGACTCCCGGTCGGCCTCGTCGGCATCCACATGGTGCTCGCTGCGCTCCTCGTCGCGGCGATGACCGCGCTGATCCTGTCGCTGCGCGTGTCCCGTCCGAAGGAGTCAGGGCTGCGTGCCGCAGAGTCTGCGGCGGGAGCGGTGCCGCGCGGCTAGAACAGCGTGAGGTGGATGATCGGATCCAACCCGACGGCGATGAACAGCAGCGTCAGGTAGGTGATCGAGCTGTGGAAGACGCGCATCGGCTTCGCGTCGTCGTGGTGGCGGATCGCACGACCGTAGAGGCGGTGCGACTCGTAGACGAACCACGCTCCGGAGACCAGCGCGACCGCCACGTACAGCACCCCCATGTGCGCGATGGGCACGAGGAGCAGGGAACAGGCGATCGTCGCCCAGGCGTAGAGGATCACCTGCAGGCCGACCACCGTGCGACCTCGCACCACCGCGAGCATCGGCACGCCGACTGATTGGTAGTCGGTGCGGTACTTCATCGAGAGCGGCCAGTAGTGGGGCGGCGTCCAGAGGAAGACGATCCCGAACAGGATGACCGGCGCCCAGCTGAGGTCACCGGTGACCGCCGCCCATCCGATCAGTACCGGCATACAGCCCGCGGCGCCACCCCAGACGATGTTCTGCGGGGTGCGTCGCTTGAGCACCAGGGTGTAGACGAGAACGTAGTAAAGGATCGCGAGGAGGGAGAGCGCGGCGGCGACCCAGTTCACGAGGAGGCCGAGCCAAAGGATCGATGCTGCTCCCGTGACCCAGGCGAAGGCGAGGGCCTCCCGATCGGAGAGCTCGCCCGTCACGAGGGGCCGACCCTGGGTGCGATCCATTACACGATCGATGTCGCGGTCGATGTAGCAGTTGAACGCATTGGCGGATCCCGCGCTCAGCGATCCGCCGATCAAGGTGCCCAGAACGAGCCACAGATTCGGAATCGGGCCGTGATGACCCGGCAGGGTGCTCTGCGCGAGGATCATCACGGGTGCCGTCGTAACAAGAAGTAATTCGATCACTCGCGGCTTCGTGAGTCCGATGAACGCCTTCGTCTTGCGGACGAGTCCCGGCCTCGCCTGCGCGGGCGCGGTCGTCGTGGCGGTGTCCATGGCTCCTCGAATCGTCTGGTGCGTCTTCGATCCTATGCGATGGCGTCGGGCGGACTCGCGCACGGCCCCGCCCGGAACGAGCCCGCGCGTTCAGGGTTCTCTATACTTGACCGTGCTTGCCAACCGCGGCCATCCCATCATCCTGACTCCCCGTCCGATGCGGCTGCCGTAGGTAGTGCCGACGATGTCCTGGCGAGTACCACCACACAGTGGCATCGACGACAGGGTCGATCCCGCTCAGCACTAGAAGGGTCATCACTTCATATGTCATCTCTCCAGTGGGATCCGATCGACGCACAGGCGGTCGACACGGTTCGCGTTCTCGCGGCAGACGCAGTGGAGAAGGTGGGGAACGGGCACCCGGGCACGGCGATGAGCCTCGCGCCCGCGGCCTACCTCTTGTTCCAGAAGGTCATGCGTCGTGACCCCAGCGACAGCAGCTGGATCGGGCGCGACCGCTTCATCCTCTCGGTCGGCCACAGCTCGCTCACTCAGTACGTTCAGTTCTACCTCGGCGGTTACGGACTCGAACTCGATGACCTCAAGGCCCTCCGCACCTGGGGATCAAAGACCCCGGGTCACCCCGAGTACGGTCACACCGACGGGGTCGAGATCACCACCGGACCGCTCGGCCAGGGCCTCGCCTCGGCCGTCGGCTTCGCCTACGCCGCCCGCTTCGAGCGGGGCCTGTTCGACCCCGACGCGGCTCCGGGCACGAGCCCCTTCGACCACCACGTGTACGTCATCGCCGGCGACGGAGACCTTCAGGAGGGCGTGACCAGCGAGGCCTCGTCGCTCGCGGGGCACCAGGAGCTCGGCAACCTCGTCGTCATCTACGACTCCAACCAGATCTCGATCGAAGACGACACCAACATCGCCTTCACCGAGGATGTCCACGCGCGCTACCTCGCCTACGGCTGGGACGTGCAGGTCGTCGACTGGAAGAAGACGGGCCAGTACATCGAAGACGTCGCGGAGCTCAACACCGCGATCGAGGCAGCCAAGGGCGTCACCGACAAGCCCTCGCTGATCATCCTCAAGACCATCATCGGCTGGCCGTCGCCCAAGAAGCAGAACAGCGGCAAGATCCACGGATCGGCGCTCGGCGCCGAGGAGCTCGCGGGTCTCAAGAAGGTGCTCGGATTCGACCCGGAGAAGACCTTCGAGGTGGCTCCCGAGGTGCTCGAGCACACGCGCAAGGCCGTCGAGCGTGGACAGGCGCAGCACGCCGAGTGGCAGCTCGCGTTCGACGCCTGGGCAGAGGCCAACCCGGAGCGCAAGGCGCTGCTCGACCGCGTTCTCAGCGGCGAGCTGCCCGACGGCGTCGAGGATGCTCTGCCCGTGTTCGAGGCCGGCAAGGATGTCTCCACCCGCGCCGCCTCGGGCAAGGTGATCAACGCGATCGCGCCCCTCGTGCCCGAGCTGTGGGGCGGATCAGCCGATCTCGCCGAGTCCAACCTCACGACCATCGAGGGCGGCGGCTCCTTCGTGCCGCAGAAGTGGTCGACGCACGAGTGGACGGGCAACCCCTATGGGCGCATCCTGCACTTCGGGATCCGGGAGCACGCCATGGGCGCGATCCTGAACGGAATCGTGCTGCACGGCAACACCCGCCCCTTCGGCGGAACCTTCCTGATCTTCAGCGACTACATGCGACCCGCGGTGCGTCTCGCCGCGCTCATGAAGGCACCCGCGATCTACGTGTGGACCCACGACTCGGTCGCCCTCGGTGAGGACGGCCCGACTCATCAGCCGGTCGAGCAGCTCACCGCGCTGCGCGCCATTCCGGGCCTCGACATCGTGCGACCGGCCGACGCCAATGAGACCGCCTACGCGTGGAAGACCATCCTAGAGCGCCGTGAAGGGCCCGCGGGCATCGCGCTCAGCCGTCAGAACCTGCCCGTCTTCGAGCGGGGCGACGGCGATGCGGAAGGTGACACCTTCGCTGCGGCCTCGAACGTCAGCAAGGGCGCGTACGTGCTCGCCGAGGCACCCGGTGGTACGCCCGACGTGATCCTGATCGCGACCGGTTCGGAGGTCCAGATCGCAGTCGACGCGCGGGAGGCGCTCAAGGCCGAGGGTGTGAACGCCCGTGTCGTGTCGGCTCCGTGCCTCGAGTGGTTCGAGGAGCAGCCCGCCGAGTACCGCGAGCAGGTTCTGCCTTCGGCGGTCCGTGCGCGCGTCTCCATCGAGGCCGGCATCTCGCTCGGCTGGCGTCCCTATGTCGGCGATGCCGGCCGCAGCGTGTCCATCGAGCACTTCGGTGCCTCGGCCGACTACAAGACCCTCTACCGCGAATTCGGCATCACGACCGAGCACGCGGTGTCGGCCGCCCACGAGTCGCTCGCTGCGGCCCGGTCCTAAGCACCAAAGGAAGAGAATCTGACATGACCAACACCACCTCCCCCACTGCAGAGCTCTCCGCCGTCGGCGTCAGCATCTGGCTCGACGACCTCTCGCGCGAGCGAATCAACTCGGGCGGGCTGCAGAAGCTGATCGCCGAGCGCAACGTCGTCGGCGTCACCACGAACCCCACGATCTTCGCCGCCGCCCTCGCAAAGGGCGAGGCCTACGACGCACAGGTCTCCGAGCTCGCGAAGGCGGGCACGAACGTCTCCGACGCGGTGTTCGAGATCACGACCGACGATGTCGCGGCGGCCTCCGACATCTTCCGGCCCGTCTTCGATGCGACCGGTGGATTCGACGGGCGCGTCTCGATCGAGGTCGAGCCTGGACTCGCCCATGATGCAGCGGGCACCTTCGCCGAGGCGAAGCGGCTCTGGGCCAAGGTCGACCGTCCCAACGCGATGATCAAGATCCCGGCCACCATCGAGGGCCTCGAGGCGATCGCGGACACCATCGCGGCGGGCATCTCCGTCAACGTCACGCTCATCTTCAGCCTCGAGCGTCACCGCCAGGTCATCAACGCCTACCTCACGGGACTCGAGCGGGCGAAGGCCGCGGGCATCGACCTGTCGACCATCCACTCGGTCGCTTCCTTCTTCGTCTCGCGTGTCGACACCGAGATCGACAAGCGTCTGGACGCGATCGGCACCGATGCGGCGAAGGCGCTCAAGAGCAAGGCGGGCGTCGCGAACGCCCAGCTGGCGTATCAGCTCTTCGACGAGGAGTTCTCGAGCGAGCGCGCCAAGACGCTCCTCGATGCGGGTGCGAACAAGCAGCGACCGCTGTGGGCCTCGACCGGTGTCAAGGACCCGAGCCTCCCGGACACGCTGTACGTCACCCAGCTCGCCGTCGCGGACGTCGTGAACACGATGCCCGAGAAGACGCTCGAGGCGACCTTCGACCACGGCATCATCGAGGGCGACCAGGTCACCGGTAGCTACGCTGCGGCCGGTGCTGTCCTCGACGCCGTGGCGGAGCAGGGAATCTCCTACGCCGAGGTCACGGCCCTGCTCGAGAAGGAGGGCGTCGAGAAGTTCATCGTCTCCTGGAACGAACTGCTCGACACCGTCAGCGCCGCGCTGGAGGCGGCGAAGTGAGCGTGAAGATCGCCGTCACCGGTGCCGCGAAAGAGGCCGTCGACCGCGTCGTGCCGCAGCTCGTCGCCGATCTGGTCGCCAGCCGCATCACCGACCTCGACGAGACCCTTTGGGGGCCCGACGCGGAGTCGGAGGCGGCGAAGCGACTCGGCTGGACGCAGTCCGTGGCCATTTCGCGCCCCCTCATCCCTGAGATCACGGCGCTGCGCGACGCGCTGCACGCCGACGGTGTCAACCACATCGTGCTGGGCGGCATGGGCGGATCATCCCTCGCACCGGAGGTCATCACCCGCACCTACGGGGTCGAGCTGACCGTGCTCGATTCGACGGATCCCGGGCAGGTCCTGTCTGCCCTGCACGACCGACTCGAGACCACCGCCGTCGTCATCTCCTCGAAGTCGGGCGGAACGGTCGAGACCGACAGCCAGAAGCGCGTGTACGAGAAGGCCTTCCGGGAGGCGGGCATCGATCCCACCACGCGGATCGTCGTCGTGACCGACCCGGGCTCCCCGCTCGACGTGTCGGCCCGAGCGGACGGCTACCGCGTGTTCAACGCGGACCCCAATGTCGGCGGTCGGTTCTCTGCGCTCACGGCCTTCGGGCTCGTGCCCTCGGGGCTGGCGGGCGTCGACATCGACGCTCTCCTCCGTGAGGCGGAGGTCGAAGAACTCGCCCTCGCTCAGGACTCGCTCGACAACCCGGGCCTCGTGCTCGGTGCCGCGATCTCCGCGACCGTTCCGCTGAAGGACAAGCTCGGCATCGTGGCCGACGGCACGCACATCGTGGGATTCGCGGACTGGGCTGAGCAGCTCATCGCCGAGTCCACGGGCAAGCTCGGCAAGGGCATCCTGCCGGTCGTTCTCGGCCTGTCGGCGCCCGAGCTCACGGAGGGCCTCGCCGATGTGCAGATCATCCGACTCGTCGGTGACTGGAACGCGACACGCGACGTCGCCGAGGGCGAGATCGAGATCACCGGCACGCTCGGTGGGCAGATGATCACCTGGGAGTACGCGATTGCGGTCGCGGGACGAATCCTCGGGATCAACCCCTTCGACCAGCCGGACGTCGAGTCGGCCAAGGTTGCCACTCGGGCCCTGCTCGACGAGCGCCCCGCGCCCACCGCTCCCGCTCTCACCGCGGACGGCATCGAGGTTCGAGGGACTGCCGGCCTTCTGGACGGCGTGAGCGACCTTGCGGGCGCAGTGGATGCTCTGCTGGCGCAGCTCGGACCAGACGGCTACCTCGCCGTGCAGGCCTACGTCGACCGACTCGCGCACCCGCAGCTCGCGGAGCTTCGCGACGTGCTCGCCGCGAAGTCCGGGCGCCCGGTGACCTTCGGGTGGGGACCTCGGTTCCTTCACTCCACCGGTCAGTATCACAAGGGCGGCCCCAAGACCGGCGTCTTCCTTCAGATCACCGAGGCGGCGTCGACCGACCTCGAGATTCCCGAGCGCCCCTTCACCTTCGGAGAGCTCATCCAGTCCCAGGCTGCCGGCGACGCGAGCGTGCTCGCAGCGCTCGGACGGCCGGTGCTCACCTTCACGATGACCGACCCCGCCACCGGCGTGAACGTCATCGCGGGCGCCGTCCGCTAGCCGCACCCTCAAGCGAAGGAACTGCATGTCCCCCGTGGAGATCACTCCCACGTTCAATCCTCTGCGTCTGCCGACGGATCGTCGCCTCAACCGCATTGCCGGCCCGAGCGCGCTCATCATCTTCGGCGTCACCGGGGACCTCGCCCGTAAGAAGCTCATGCCGGCGGTCTACGACCTCGCGAACCGCGGGCTCCTCCCCCCGGGATTCGCGCTCGTGGGCTTCGCGCGCCGTGATTGGGTCGACCAGGACTTCGCCAAGGTCGTGCACGACGCGGTCGCGCAATACGCCCGCACTCCGTTCGACGAGGACGTGTGGAAGCAGCTCGCGGAGGGCATCCGCTTCGTCCAGGGCGAGTTCGACGACGACAAGGCGTTCGAGGAGCTGAAGCACACGCTCGCAGAGCTCGACAAGACGCGCGGAACGATGGGCAACCACGCGTTCTACCTGTCGATCCCGCCGAAGTCGTTCCCGCAGGTCACCGAGCAACTGCGTCGATCCGGTCTCGCCGACCAGAAGGGCGACGAGTGGCGTCGCGTGGTCATCGAGAAACCATTCGGGAGTGACCTGAAGACCGCCCGCGAACTCAATGCGGTCGTCGAGTCGGTCTTCCCGCCGGACAGCGTGTTCCGGATCGACCACTATCTCGGCAAAGAGACGGTGCAGAACATTCTGGCGCTGCGGTTCGCGAATGAGATGTACGAGCCGATCTGGAACGCCAACTATGTCGACCACGTGCAGATCACCATGGCCGAAGACATCGGAGTGGGGGGTCGCGCCGGGTATTACGACGGCATCGGCGCCGCACGCGATGTGATCCAGAACCACCTTCTGCAGCTCCTCGCTCTCACGGCGATGGAGGAGCCGGTGTCCTTCGATGCGGCCGATCTGCGCGCAGAGAAGGAAAAGGTGCTGTCGGCGGTCCGCCTCCCGAAGGATCTCGCGACCGCGACCGCCCGAGGCCAGTACTCGAGCGGCTGGCAGGGCGGCGAGAAGGTGATCGGCTTCCTCGACGAAGACGGGATGAACCCGCAGTCGTTGACCGAGACCTACGCCGCGATCAAGCTCGAGATCGGCACGCGTCGCTGGGCGGGAGTGCCCTTCTACCTTCGCGCGGGCAAACGACTGGGCCGTCGAGTCACCGAGATCGCCGTCGTGTTCAAGCGCGCACCGCAGTACCTGTTCGCCGAGAGCCAGACGGGCACCTTGGGGCAGAACGCCCTGGTCATCCGGGTCCAGCCCGACGAGGGGGTGACCCTGCGTTTCGGCTCGAAGGTTCCGGGTGCGGGCATGCAGGTGCGCGACGTGACGATGGATTTCGGCTATGGTCACGCCTTCACGGAGGCGAGCCCCGAGGCGTACGAGCGACTCATCCTCGACGTGCTGCTCGGCGATCCGCCCCTCTTCCCGCGACACGAGGAGGTCGAGCTCAGCTGGAAGATCCTCGACCCGATCGAGGAGTTCTGGGAGACCCAGGGCCAGCCCGAGCAGTACCGCCCCGGCACCTGGGGCCCCACGTCCGCCGATGATCTACTGGCCCGCGATGGCCGAACCTGGAGGCGACCATGATCGTCGATCTGCCTAACACCACGACGAGCACCATTTCGAAGACGCTCGTCAAGATTCGCGAAGAGGGCGGCGCCGTCGCGCTCGGTCGAGTCCTCACCCTGATCATCTCGACTCGCCTGGGCGAGGAAGAGGAGGCCATCGAGGCGGCGAACGACGCGTCACGTGAGCACCCGATGCGCGTCATCGTCGTCTCGACGAGCGGTGACGAGAACAACCACAACGACTCTCGTCTGGACGCTCAGATCCGCGTCGGAGGCGACGCGGGTGCGAGCGAGGTCATTGTCGTGCGTGCCTACGGCGACACCGCGAGCGACAAGGAAGGCCTGGTCACGGGGCTGTTGTTGCCCGACGCCCCCGTTGTCGCGTGGTGGCCGGGCGATGGGCCGAAGATCGCGTCCCAGTCCGCGATCGGTCGGATCGCGCAGCGGCGGATCACGGATGCCGCCGCGGCGTCGAATCCCCTCTCCGCTCTGTCCCACCTCACCGATACCTATGCACCGGGTGACACCGATTTCGCCTGGACTCGCCTCACCCTGTGGCGTGCGCAGCTCGCGGCGGTGCTCGATCAACCACCGTTCGAGTCGATCACCGGCGTCGAGGTCCACGGCGCGGCCGACTCCCCGTCGACCGTGCTCCTGGCCGCCTGGCTCCAGCTGCAGCTCGAGGTGCCCGTGGTGCTCCAGGTCACGAGTCCCTCGACGGGGTCCAGCGGAATTCAGGGCGTGCGCCTGCACCGTGCCTCGGGGGTGATCGAGTTGGAGCGATCGATTCCCAACATCGCGACCCTGACGCAACCGGGTCAGCCGACGCATGACATCTCTCTCCCGCGGCGTAATCTGCGCGACTGTCTTGCCGAGGAGTTGCGCCGCCTCGACCCCGACGACCTGTTCGGCGATGTGATCCGTCGCGGCCTCGGTCAACTCGCAAAACCTGAGGCGAAGCGGGGTGCGGGCGCCGGCGCGACTAAAGTAGCGTCATGACCGCTGATCGCCGGGTGCTCGTTCATCCTGACAAGGCTTCGTTGGCGGCCTCCATCGCCGCGCGATTTCTCACCAAGATCGTCGACATCATCGACGAGAAAGGTGAGGCGAGCGTTGTTCTGACCGGTGGCACGATGGGACAGGCGACGCTCGAGGCGATTCGCGAGTCACCTGCTCGCGACAGCGTCGACTGGAGCAAGGTGAGCTTCTGGTGGGGCGACGAGCGCTGGGTCGAGTCGTCGAGCGATGACCGCAATGACAAGCAGGCTCGCGAGGCTCTGCTCGACCACATTGCCATCGATCCGTCTCGGGTCCATCCCTTTCCCTCGACCGATTCGGGACTCGAGTTGGACGAGGCGTCCGCCGCCTACGCGGCGGAGCTCGCCGAACACGCGCCCGAGGGCGCGGCCTGGCCCGAGTTCGACATCACCTTCCTGGGCGTGGGACCGGACGGCCACATCGCGTCCCTGTTCCCCGAGCGTGGCGGCATCCGCGAGGCCGAGAAGCCGGTCATCTCGGTGCGCAACTCGCCCAAACCCCCGCCGGAGAGACTCAGTCTCACGCTTCCGGTCATCAACTCGTCGCTGCGCATCTGGCTCGTTCTCGCCGGTGCCGATAAGGCGTCCGCCCTGGGGCTCACGCTCGCCGACGCGAGCGTCAATGAGGTTCCCGCTGCGGGTGTTCGCGGGCGCCGTCGAACCCTGTTCTTCGTCGACAAGGAAGCGGCGGCGGAGGTTCCCGAGAATCTCACGACCCCGGGTCTGTTCTGGACCGGGGACGACGCGTAGCCCCATCCGCCGTCACTCCCCCGTCACGGCCCCGAGCGAAAGCCCGGTCACGAGGTGTCGGCGCACGGTGAGTCCGAGCACCATCATCGGGATCACCGTGACGAGCCCGATGGCGCACAGTTGACCCCAGTCGACTCCTGTCTGGGTGATGAGGGATCCGGCAGACATCGGCAGCGTCTGCGACGCGGGCCCGGAGAACGCGACAGCGAAGGCGTAGTCGTTCCACGAGAAGACGGTGCAGAGCACCGCGGTCGCGACGACGCCGGGCACGGCGCACGGGAGCACGACTCTGCGAAACGCCTGCAGCGGTGTGCAGCCATCCATCTGCGCGGCCTCGCGCAGCGACGCGGGCACCTCCGCGAAGAAGGCGTTCATCAGCCAGATCGCAAAGGGCAAGTTGAAGGTCAGGTAGGCGAGCATGAGGCCCGCGATGCTGTCGATGAGTCCGACGCTGCGGAAGAGCACGAAGAGCGGCACGATGACCGCCGCTATCGGGGCCATCCTCGTCGAGATGATCCAGAAGGAGAGCTGCGCTTTGGCCCGACTTCGCCAGATGGAGAGAGCGTACCCAGCCATGCAGCCCAGGACGACCGCGATCGCGGTCGAGCCGAGGGAGGCGACGACGCTGTTCCGGATGTACGGCAGGATCGAGCTATCGCCAGTGAACAGCGCCTGGAAGTTGACGAGTGTCGGCGTGAAGTCGAGAGTGGGCAGCGCGGTCAGGATCGCGCTACGGGGCTTCATCGAGGTGATGAGCATCCACACCAAGGGCACTGTCACCGCGAGCAGCGTCGCGGCGGTCAGCGCCATGAGCACAGCTCGCCCGGGCGCGGTGCGGGGGGCGAGCGGAGAATGCGCGCGACTCATCGATCCCGCTCCCTTTTGCTGAGAAGACGCACGAACAGGTTGGCGATGATCGTGGAGAACGCGATCATCGTGATGCCGATCACCGACGCTTGTCCGATGAGAGTGGTCACACCGTCGAGCGAGGTCGCCTGCACCTTCTGCTGAAGCTGCTGCGAGATCATCCACGTCGAACTCGCCGGCCCGCCGCCGGTCGTGATCTGCACGATGTCGAAGTAGCGAATGGCGTCCATCGACCGCACCAGAAGTGCGACCAACAGAATCGGTGCGATCGAGGGCAGGACCACCGAGGTGATCGTTCGGGTGAAGCCAGCGCCGTCGAGGCTTGCCGCCTCGAGAACGGAGGGGTTGATCGAGGTCAGCCCCGCGAGGATGATGAGCGCGATGAGCGGCGTCCACTCCCACGCGTCCAACGCGGCGATGGCGACCATCGAGGTCTCCCGCTGGCCCAGGAGACCGTGGTTGGGAGCGAGCAGGCCGACACTTCGGAGGAGCCAGCTGTAGAGCCCGATCGTGGGATCCAGGAGGAAGTTGCCGAGGAGCCCGACCGTGATCGGGGCGAGGAACATGGGAAGCAGCGTGATCGAGAACACGATCGTGCGGCTCCGACGAAGGGCGTTCAGGATGAGAGCGACTCCGAATCCGAGCGCCATCTCCGAGCCCACGGCGAGCACGAAGAACTCCAGGGTGCGCAGCCAGGAGGCCCAGGTGGCCGGGTCGCCGAAGACCGTCGTCCAGTTCTCCAGACCCGCCGGAGTGAGCGTCACGCCGCCCAGAAGCCTCACGTGGGAGAAGCTCATGACGATGAGGCTCACGAACGGGATGACCGAGACCGCGGCGAGTACGAGGATGGCGGGTGCGAGCATCCGCAGTTCGAAAGCTGGACGACGCCGACGCACCGTCGGGCGCACCGCTGGAGCGGGTGGGCCTTGCTGCGCGTCGGCGACGGGGATGACCGCCGTCACTTCGCGTTGATCGTGTCGAACTGCTGAGCGATCGACGCCATGGTGGCCGCGGGCGTCGCGCTTCCCGTGATCATCTTCGACAACTCGGTGAACACGGCCGTGTTGAGCTGATTCCACGTCGCGACCTTGGGGCGGAGCCCGATGAAGTCGGGCTCCCAGGCCTTGAGAACGACGTCGGTCGTCACCATGTTCGGCATCGTCGACGGCCATTTCTCCTGAGCCTTCACCTCCGGAAGCGCGTAGACCGAACGACGGGTGGGTGTCCCGCCGCCGACGGTCGACCGAAGGGTCATGAGCTGGGTCGCCGGTGCCGTCGCCCAGTTGACGAAGAGCCAGGCCGCACCGAACTCCTTCTCCTTCGCGTTGGCGTTGATGCCGATTCCGGTGCCGCCCCAGAGGTTTGCCGACCGCGCTGGACCGGTCGGCAGGAGGGAATAGCCGACCTTGCCCGGGAACTTCTCCTCTGCCGATGCGGCGTATTCATGCCAATTGGGCGCCATCGCCACCTGTCCGGCGGCGAATGCCTGGCCCAGGCCATCCCAATCCCACCCTACAGAGCCAGGGTGGGCGATGCCGAGAAGCTTCTGGTAGAAGGTGGCCGCTTTCACCGCGGCATCGTCGGTCAGAGTGCTCTTCCCGGGATCCTTCGACCCGAGCGGGCCGAGGTCGGTGCCGCCGAAGTAGTCCCCGCCATACGCCCACAGCACATTGGAGAAGTCGCACTGCAGCGAATCGTATTGCTTGGCTTGGTGTCCGGTGCCATAGGCCACATCCGATTTCGCGTTGCGATTGAACCAGTCGGCGATCTGGTAGTACTGCTCCCACGTGATCTTCTCGGAGGGCGTGGGGTCGAAGCCGAGAGCGGCGGTCATCCGCGTGTGATATTTCTCGAACAGGTCTTTCCGGTAGAACCAGATCATGGTGGGGCAGTCGTACGGCAGGGCGTACAGCTTGTCTTTGGAGAGGAACCGTCCCGCCGCATCGAGGGCGAGGAAGTCGTCGAGGCCTCCCTCCACCTTCGGATACCCGGAGGAGGAGATGAGCGGAGTGAGATCGGCCAGGCCCGCGCTGAGCGGCGACATGACCTGATAGGGATCCGCGTAGATCACGTGGTACTGAGACGAGCCGCTGGAGAGGTCGAGCTTGACCTTCTGAACGAGATCTCCGAGTTGCATCTGGCTGATGTTGACCTTGATGCCCGTCAGGTCGGTGAATGGCTTGCTGTTGGCCGCAATGGCCGCCGAGGGCGCCGTGTTCTCCGAGATGAAGTTGATCTCGGTGCCGGCGAATTGCTTCCAGCTGCCATTACCCTTCGGGATGTTGCCCGTACCAGCAGCGCTGCAACTGGCGAGGGCGAGGGAGGCGGCACCGAGACCCGCGAACTGCAGCAGCTGGCGCCGATTGAGCTGGAATTGAACGTCATTGGTCATCGCAGGTGTGTGCCTTCCATGGGGAGGTGACGACACCGCTACGACGACTCTGCCGCGGCGGTGTCGGCCCGGGAGGGGGAGCCCGGTCCGCCCACGACGTTATTCACAGAGACGTGCTCGAGAAAGGCAATAGTCAGTCGCGTTCTGATACTTTCGTGACCGACGTGCCGATCCCCCGCGACTGGAAGGATTCTGACGCTCAATGACGATCGACTTCGCCGGTTCCACCGTTGGCCCGCCCGAGAGCGCTGCCGTGCACGAAATCATCCCCTTCGACCCGGGCTGCACGGGGCGATGGCATCAGCATGACGCTCCCAGCATTTATGCGCGGTGGAATGTGCATCCCGAGTACGAGGTGCATCTCGTCCGGGGCACGGCGGGCAGCTTCGTCGTCGGCGATCACGTCGGTGAGTTCGAGACGGGACAGCTCGTGCTGGTGGGCCCCGGCGTGCCGCACGTGTGGATCGACCACTCCCCGCGCCCGACGCGGCATCGCGACACGGTCCTGCAGCTCCGACCCGAGTGGGTCGACGCCTGCGGGGAGCTCATCCCCGGTATGACCCCGCTCGCTGCGCTACGCCCCAGGGCGCAGGCGGGAATCGAATATCTCGGGGCCACAGCGCAGCGCGGGCGTCGAGCGCTTCTGCGCATCGGCACCGCGACGGGCACCGAGCGTGCTGCGCATATCTTCGCGCTGCTGGGGATCCTCGTGGAGGCACCGCCCGCCGACCAGCGTCAGTTCACGATCGACGGGGCCGATGCTGCGCGAACGGGGGACTCCCGCACGGAACTCATGACGACGATTCTCGACGACGCCCTCATGGGAGAACTCAGGCTGTCGGCAGCCGCACGTCTCGCGGAGACGTCCCCCGCGCAGCTGTCACGCTCCTTCGCGCGCGCAGCGGGCCGAACCTTCACCGACGCGGTGCGCAGCGCGAAGCTCGCGCGGGCATGCGTGCTCCTCGAGCAGACGGACCTCCCGATCGCGCGGATCGCCCTCGAAGCCGGCTACACGAACCTGTCGAACTTCAACCGGCAGTTTCGTGCGCGCATCGGGTGCACGCCCCGCGCGTACCGTGCTCAGCTGAACGAACAGGGCCCGGCGACCGCGCGGACCATCGGCGAGACCAGCGCCGCTGAGGAGTCTACTGGCTGACGCGCCCTCGACGGGTCCGCAGCTGTTCCAGCGCTTCTTCGAGAAGCTGTGCGGCCTCCTCCTCGGTGCGACGCTCCTTCACGTAGGCGAGGTGCGTCTTGTAGGGCTCGAGCTTTGCGACGGACGGCGGGTTGTTCTTGTCCCGACCGGCCGGAAGGCCCGTCGACGGCGAGTCGATGATGTCGGGGATCTCCTCTTCGGGGAGATTCGCCGCGAAGTTTCGCACCGTCTCGTTGCCGTGCTCGTCCCAGTACGACACCTGGATCCGCTCGGCGTGGTAGCCGCGGTCCTGCTCGCCCATGGGGCCGGCGCCGACCCGCGAACCACGAATTGCACTACCGCCTGAGGCCACGTCCTGCTCCTTCTGAGTTGGGGTGCTAGTTCGCCGAGAACTTGGTGATGAGACCGAGGATGATGATGCTGGCGATCCAGACAACACCCAGAATAACCGTGATCCGGTTCAGGTTGCGCTCAGCGACGCCCGAGGCACCGAGGTTGGACGTCACTCCCCCGCCGAACATGTCGGAGAGCCCACCACCGCGACCGCGATGAAGCAGAATGAGGAGCGTGAGCAGGAGGCTCGTGAGCCCGAGGATCACCTGCAGGACGACCTGGAGAATTTGCACGGAATACCTTTCGAGCGGTTCGTAACCGCTATGAAGTATAGCCGTGGTCGCAGCCGCCCCGCCTCGTTACGAGGCGAGACGGGGCGGCGACCACGAGCCGATGGCGGTCAGACGCCGACGTGCTTGCTGAATTGCGCGATACTTGCGAACTCCGCGATGTCCAGGCTGGCGCCGCCGACGAGCGCGCCGTCGACATTCGGCTCGCGCAGGAAGCCGGCGATATTGCCCGACTTCACCGATCCGCCGTAGAGGATGCGCGTCGCCTGGGCGACGTCCTCACCGAGCAACTCGGTCAGCACGGCACGCAGTTCTGCGGCGACCTGTTCGGCCTGTTGCGGCGTTGCCGCCTGTCCGGACCCGATCGCCCAGACCGGTTCATAGGCGACGACGATTTCGGTGATCGCCTCGTTGCCCGCCAGCGCGTCGCGCAACTGCTGGACGGGGACGGCACTCGGGCCGTGCTTCTCGAGGTCGTCCGCGGTCTCCCCGACGCAGAGCACGGGGACAATTCCGTGACGCATCGCCGCGGCCACCTTGGCGGCGAGGACCGCATCGGTCTCACCGTGGTACTGGCGTCGTTCCGAGTGCCCGATGATGACGTACGGCACGTCGAGCGCTTTGAGGAACGCACCCGAGATCTCGCCCGTGTAGGCGCCGCTGTCGTACTGCGAGAGATCCTGTGCGCCGAAGCCCAGTTCGAGCTTGTCGGCCGAGATGAGAGTCTGCACCGACCGCAGGTCGGTGAAGGGCGGGAAGACCGCGACCTCGGTCGTCGCGAAGTCGTGCTTCGCATCCTTCAGGCTCCAGGCGAGCTTCTGCACGAACGCGATCGCCTGGAGATGATCGAGGTTCATCTTCCAGTTCCCCGCGATGAAAGGAATGCGCCCGGTTTTCTTCACGCTTGCCATCCGAGAACCTCCAGTCCAGGGAGACGCTTGCCCTCGAGGAATTCGAGGCTCGCGCCGCCACCCGTCGAAATGTGACCGAACTGGTCATCGCGGAATCCGAGTGCGCGAACCGCCGCAGCCGAGTCTCCGCCACCGACCACGCCGAGCCCGCTCACCGTGGTGAGTGCAGCCGCGACCGCCTTGGTGCCCGCCGCGAAGGGCGCGAGTTCGAACACGCCCATCGGGCCGTTCCAGAAGACGGTCTTCGACGCGGAGATCACGGAGGCGAAGGCCGCCCCCGTTTCCGGTCCGACGTCGAGCCCGAGACCGGAGGCGCCGAAGGGCGAATCCTCGATCGCGTCCGCGGGCACGATCGCGGTCTCGGCATCAGCGCCGAACTTCGACGCCACGACGATGTCGGTGGGGAGGACGATCTTCACGCCGAGCTGCTCCGCCTGAGCGAGATAGCCCTTCACGTTCTCGACCTGGTCCTGCTCCAGCAGGCTCGCGCCCACTCGGTGACCGAGCGCCACGAGGAAGGTGAACAGCATTCCCCCGCCGACGAGCAGCGTGTCCACCTTCGGCAGCAGAGCGCCGATGACGTCGAGCTTGTCGGAGACCTTCGAGCCACCGAGAACGACGGTGTATGGATGCTCCGGGGTCCTGGTGAGGCGCTCGAGCACCCCGAGCTCCTGCTCGATGAGAAGTCCGCCCGCGCTCGGGAGGGCCGTCGCGAGTTCGAACACGCTCGCCTGCTCGCGGTGGACCACGCCGAAGCCGTCGGACACGAAGGCGTCACCGAAGCGGGCGAGTTTGGCCGCGAACGCAGCCCGGGTGGGGGCATCCTTCGCGGTCTCCGCTGAATTGAACCGGAGGTTCTCGAGCAGCGCCACTTCGCCGTCGGCGAGGCCGCTGACGGCCTCCTCGGCCGCCGTGCCGACCGTGTCGCTCGCGAAGGTCACGGGCTTGGCGAGCAACTCGCAGAGCCGCTTCGCCACGGGCGCGAGACTGTATTTCGCATCCGGTTCGCCGTCGGGACGACCGAGGTGCGAGATGACGACGACACGGGCGCCCGCCTGGATGAGCAGGTTGAGCGTGGGCAGGGACGCGCGAATCCGACCGTCGTCTGTGATCTGACCGTCCTTCAACGGAACGTTCAGATCACAGCGGACGATCACGCGCTTGCCGGCGAGGTCTCCCAGCGAGGAGATCGTGCGAAGCGACACGGTCGGGCCGTCTACAGGCGGTCGGCGACGTACTCGGTGATGTCAACGAGGCGGTTGGAGTAGCCCCACTCGTTGTCGTACCACGACGCGACCTTGACCTGGTCGCCGATCACTTTGGTGAGGCCGGCGTCGAAGATCGACGAGTGCGGGTCGCCCTGGATGTCGCTCGAGACGATCTCGTCCTCGGTGTACTTGAGGATTCCCTTCAGGGGGCCATCGGCGGCGGCCTTGTACGCCGCATTGATCTGCTCGACGGTGACCGACGCCGACGTGGTGAGCGTCAGGTCGGTGATCGAACCGGTGATCACCGGCACGCGCAAGGCGTAGCCGTCCAGCTTGCCCACGAGCTCGGGGATGACCAGTCCGAGCGCCTTCGCGGCGCCCGTGGACGTGGGGATGATGTTGGCTGCGGCCGCGCGGGCACGACGCAGGTCGCTGTGTGGACCGTCCTGCAGGTTCTGGTCGGCGGTGTAGGCGTGGACCGTGGTCATGAGGCCACGCTCGATGCCGAAGTTGTCCATGAACACCTTGGCGAGCGGGGCGAGGCAGTTCGTGGTGCAGGACGCATTGGAGATGATGTCGTGCGTCGACGGGTCGTAGGTTCCCTCGTTCACGCCGAGCACCAGGGTGGCGACGTCGTCGCCGGTCGCGGGCGCGGAGACGATGACCTTCTTCGCTCCGGCGGTGATGTGCTTGCGGGCATCCGCCGACTTCGTGAAGCGACCGGTCGACTCGATGACGACCTCGACGCCGAGCTCGCCCCAGGGCAGGAGAGACGGGTCGCGCTCGGCGAGAACCTTGATCGCCTTGCCGTTCACCACGATCGAGTCACCATCGACCTCGACGGTCGCGTCGAGACGACCGCCGACGGTGTCGTACTTGAGGAGGTGGGCGAGGGCCGCGGGGCTGTCGAGGTCGTTGACCGCGACGATCTCGAGCTCGCTGCCCTTGGCGAGGGCTGCACGGAAGTAGTTGCGACCAATCCGGCCGAAGCCGTTGATCCCGATCTTGACGCTCAAAAGTACTCCAGGTGATCTGGCGCCGGACCGGCGCACGAGTGGTGGGTTTGGAGGGGTGGCCGGGGCGACACGCCCCGGCCACGACACCGCTATGACAGTAGCAGCAGGCCGCTCGCGTTCGCGCTCGCGGCGGCGAACCGGGCCGACACGTCAGCCCAGTTGACGATGTTCCAGAACGCCTTCACGTAGTCGGCCTTCACGTTCACGTAGTCGAGGTAGAAGGCGTGCTCCCACATGTCCAGCTGCAGGATCGGCACGGTGCCCAGGGCGGTGTTGCCCTGCTGGTCGAACAACTGCTGGATGATGAGCTGCTTGCCCACCGGGTCCCAGGACAGGACAGCCCAGCCGGAGCCCTGCAGGCTCGTCGCCGCCGCCGAGAAGTGGCCGACGAAGGCGTCGAAGGAGCCGAAGAACTCGTCGATGGCCGAGGCCAGCTCGCCGGTGGGCTTGTCGCCGCCATCCGGAGACAGGTTCTTCCAGAAGATCGAGTGGTTGATGTGACCGCCGAGGTGGAACGCGAGGTCCTTCTCGAGCTTGGGAACATTCGCGAAGTCACCCGATCCGCGGGCTTCCGCCAGTTTGGCGAGCGCGGTGTTCGCCCCGGCGACGTAGACCGCGTGATGCTTGTCGTGGTGGAGCTCCATGATGCGACCGCTGATGTGCGGCTCAAGGGCCGCGTAGTCGTAAGGGAGTTCGGGAAGGGTGTACTCAGCCATCGATTTTCTCCTAGCAATCAGGCCCCGCGCAGCGCGAATTCGTCGAGACGGGGAGACGTTTCCAGTCTACTGACTCGAACCCGGCCACTCCTCGGATGCTTCCCCTGCTGGGCGACCAATCACGAGGCTGATCGCGGTGCCTACGGCACGAATCGAAGGCTGGACTCAGTCCTCGTCGATGTCCGGCGGGACGTTGGCTTCCGTTCCCGGGATGCCGAGGTCGCTGGCCCGCTTGTCGGCCATCGCCAGGAGCCGGCGGATGCGGCCGGCGACCGCGTCCTTCGTCATGGGTGGGTCGGCGTGGTGCCCCAGCTCGTCCAGGCTCGCGTCGCGGAAGTTCAAACGGAGGGCCCCGGCGTAGCGCAGGTGCTCGGGCACGTCGGCACCCAGGATCTCGAGCGCGCGCTCGACGCGGAGGCACGCCGCCACGGCGGCCTGGGCCGAGCGGCGCAGATTCGCGTCGTCGAAGTTGACCAGTCGATTCGCCGTCGCGCGCACCTCGCGACGCTGACGCATGTCCTCCCACGCCGACACGCTCGTCGTCGCGCCCATCAGGGTGAGCATCGCGCTGATCGCCTCGCCGTCGCGGATGACCACGCGATGCACACCGCGCACCTCACGCGCCTTCGTCGGAATGCGCAGGCGTCCTGCCGCGCCGACCAGCGCCATCGCCGCCTCATTGCCCGGGCACGTGATCTCGAGCGCGGCAGAGCGCCCGGGATCGGTGAGCGTGCCCCGGGCGAGGAACGCCCCGCGCCAGACGGCGGCGAGCTCCTCGCGCGAGCCCGTCGTGAGGCGGTTGGGGAGCCCGCGGATGGGCCTGCGCCGGGCATCCAACAGCCCCGTCTGGCGGGCGAGGGTCTCTCCCCCGTCGAGCACGCGAACGAGGTAGTGAGTCGCCTGACGCGATCCCGACGCGGAGACCATGGTGCCCTCGCTGCGCACGCCGTACAGCTCTGCCAGGTCTTTTCGCACACGGCGCGCCAGGGCCGCCGTGTCGAGCTCGGCCTCGACGGCGATGCGGTTCGAGATGAGGTGCAGGCCACCGGCGAACCGCAGGATGGTCGCGAGCTCCGCCGCGCGCACCGTGGTCTTCGAGACCTCGATCGCTGCGAGTTCATCCTTGACGTCGGCGGTGAGGGGCACAGGCGAATCCTTTACTGTCGAAACCTCCCCGGGGAGGCGGGTGCTACTCGCGACCGAGGTCGCGGTGCTTGATGTTGATCGCTACACCGGGCAATTGCCGCAGCAGCGTCGCGAGGGACTCGACGACGGCGACGGAACGATGTTTACCACCGGTGCAGCCAATGGCGATCGTAGCGTGTCTCTTGTTCTCGCGCTGATACCCCGCGATCGCCGGGGCGAGCGCTAGAGCGTAGTTGTCGATGAATTCGCGCGCTCCCTCGGCCGTCAAGACGTACTCCGCGACCGCGGGATCGAGGCCCGTCTTCGACTTGAGCGCCGGGATCCAGAAGGGATTGGGGAGGAAGCGCATGTCGGCGACCATATCGGCGTCGGCGGGGAGACCGTACTTGAACCCGAAGCTCATCAGGGTGACCTGGACACCGGGCGCGTCGACCTCGGCGAAACGCTGCGCGATGACCGTGGCCAGCTGGTGGATGTTCAGCTCGGAGGTATCGATGACGATGTCGCTGCTCTCGCGCAGCTCCGCGGTGAGACGGCGCTCTGCCGCGATACCGTCGAGGATCGTGCCGTCCTCCTGCAGCGGGTGGGGTCGTCGCACCTGCTCGAACCGCCGCACCAGGGTCGCGTCCGTCGCATCGAGGAAGACGACACGGATGGTCGCGTCGTCGCGGAGCGTCTTGATCGCCTCCTGCACGTCGGCGTACACCTTGCCGCCGCGCACATCGACGACCGCGGCGATGCGCGGAAAGGCATCGCCGGCGTGTTCGCCGAGGTCGACGAGGGGTCGCAGCATCTGCGGTGGGAGGTTGTCGACCACGTACCAGCCCAGGTCTTCGAGGGCGTTGCCGACGGTCGATCGACCCGCGCCCGACATGCCCGTGATGATGAGCAGTGCCGGGCGTTCGTTCTCCGCGGTCATTGTGCCTCAGGCCTTCGATCGTCGCGTGACTTCGTGAGCACAGTTTACCGAGGCGGGGGCGTGACCGGTGGCCGGTCATCCCGCAACGGGGGCGTGGTCACTCGCGGAGTCGACGGTGGATCTGGGCCGCGAGCGTGGGACCGATGCCCCTGACCTCCGCAATGGCCTCCACCTCGGCCGCGCGCAGCCGCGTGACCGATCCGAAGTGTCGCAGCAGCTCGCGCACTCTCGTCGGGCCGAGTCCGGGGATCTCGGCGAGCGACGAGGTGATGTCTTTCGACCGCCGCTGCCGCTGGTAGGTGATGGCGAATCGGTGCGCTTCGTCGCGGATGCGCTGGATCATGAACAGCGCGTCGCTGTTGCGAGGCAGGATGACGGGGTAGTCGCTGTCCGGCAGCCACAGCTCCTCGAGCCGCTTGGCGATGCCGCAGAGCGCGATGCCCGTCACGCCCGAGTCGTCGAGGGCGCGCTTCGCGGCGGCCACCTGGGGTTGGCCCCCATCGACGATGAGGAGGTTGGGGCGGTAGGCGAAACGACGCCGGGGCGGGGCGACGGCCGAATCGTCCGCCGCGTCCGCGCCGAGATCGGCGGTCTCGAGCTGGCTCGCCGCCGCGTCCGCGTCTCGCGCGTCGTCGGCATCGAGATGGGCGAGCCGGCGCATCAGCGTCTGGTAGATCGACTCGGTGTCGTCGGTGGAGTCGGGGATGCTGAAGCGGCGGTACTGGTCTTTGCGCGGCAGGCCGTCCTCGAAGACCACCATGGAGGCCACGATGTTCGTGCCGCCGAGGTGGGAGGCGTCGTAACACTCCATCCGCAGGGGTGCATCGGGCATTCCGAGGGCCTCCTGCAGGTCGGCGAGTGCCTGCGAGCGGGCGACGAAGTCCCCGCTCCGCCGGGTCTTGTACAGCACGAGCGCGTTCTTGGCGTTCGTCGCGACAGTGAGGGCGAGCGTGGCCTTCTCCCCGCGCTGTGCGGTCTTCAGAGAGACCTTCTTGCCACGCACCCCGGCGAGCCATCTCTCCAGCTCGGCGGAGTCCTCGGGGAGGACGGGCACCACGATCTCGCGCGGCGGCACCAGGTCATCCTCGTACGCGTTGTGGACGACGGTCTCGACCAGTTCGCCGAGTTCGAGGTCGAGTTCCATGTCGACGACCCAGCTGCGCACACCGCGGATCCGCCCGCCGCGCACGATGAACTGCTGCACCGCGGCGGCGAGTTCGTCGTGCGCGATGCCGAAGAAGTCGGTGTCGACGTCGTCGGCCAGCATCACCGCGTTCTTCGACAGGGCGGTCTCCATCGCCGCGAGCTGATCCCGATAGCGGGCGGCGGACTCGAAGTCGAGTTCCGCGGATGCGGCCCGCATCTTCTTCGTGAGCTCGCCCACGAACCGCGAGTCGTTGCCGGCCATGAAGGAGGCGAAGTCGAGCGCGATCGCCTTGTGATCCTCCTTGCTGATGCGCCCCACGCACGGCGCGGCGCACTTGCCGATGTCTCCCAACAGACACGGCCTGCCCGTCTGCTCGGCGCGCGCGTAGGTGGCGTCGGTGCAACTGCGCATGGGGAAGGGCTTGAGCAACTGGTCTACGGTCTCGCGGATCGCCCACACCTTCGTGTACGGCCCGAAATAGCGGGCGCCGGCGAGCTTGCGGTTGCGCGTGACGAGCACGCGTGGGACGGCGTCCTGGAGGGTGATCGCGAGGTACGGATAGGACTTGTCGTCTTTGAACTGCACGTTGAAGGGCGGGTCGAACTCCTTGATCCAGGTGAACTCCAGCTGCAGCGCCTCGAACTCGTTGGAGACGACCGTCCACTCGACCGAGGCGGCGCTCAGCACCATCCGCCGCGTGCGCTCGTGCAGGCTCCTCAGCGGCTGGAAGTAGTTGCTCAGGCGGGCACGGAGATTCTTCGCCTTGCCGACGTAGAGCACCCGCTGCGAGGAATCGCGAAAGCGGTACACCCCCGGTGAGGTGGGGATCTCCCCCGCCTTCGGACGCCAGCTGACGGTCTCGGCCACGGTGCGCTACTTCGTCGACGCGAGGATCTCGCGAAGGAACAACCCGGTGTGGCTCTTCTTGACGCGGGCGATGTCTTCTGGCGTGCCCGTTCCGAGCACCTGTCCACCGCCCGCACCGCCCTCGGGGCCGAGGTCGATGATCCAGTCGGCGCTCTTGATGACGTCGAGGTTGTGCTCGATGACGATGACGGTGTTGCCCTTGTCGACGAGACCGTTCAGAACGAGGAGCAGCTTGCGAACATCCTCGAAGTGGAGTCCCGTGGTGGGTTCGTCGAGAACGTAGACGCTGCGCCCCGTGGATCGTCGCTGCAACTCGGTCGCCAGCTTCACGCGCTGGGCCTCGCCGCCGGAGAGCGTGGTCGCGCTCTGCCCCAGGCGCACATAGCCCAGACCGACTTCGACCAGGGTCTTCAGGTAGCGATGGATGGCCGTGATCGCCTCGAAGAATTCGGCGGCCTCGGCGATCGGCATGTCGAGCACCTCGGCGATGTTCTTGCCCTTGTAGTGCACCCCGAGGGTGTCGCGGTTGTAGCGCGCTCCCCCGCACACCTCGCAGGCGACGTACACGTCGGGCAGGAAGTTCATCTCGATCTTGATCGTGCCATCGCCGGAGCAGTTCTCGCAGCGGCCGCCCTTGACGTTGAAGCTGAACCGGCCGGGCAGGTAGCCGCGCGCCTTTGCCTCGGCGGTCTCGGAGAAGAGCGTGCGGATGCGGTCGAACACGCCCGTGTAGGTGGCCGGGTTCGATCGCGGTGTGCGACCGATGGGCGCCTGATCGACGTGAACGACCTTGTCGAGCTGGTCGAGGCCCGTGACGCGAGTGTGGCGCCCCGGGATCTGGCGCGCCCCATTCAGCTCGTTGGCGAGCACCTTGTACAGGATGTCGTTGATGAGGGACGACTTTCCCGACCCGCTGACACCGGTGACCGCGGTGAATACGCCCAGCGGGAAGCTCACGTCGACGTTACGAAGATTGTTCGCGCGGGCGCCCTCGACCGTGATCTCGCGAGCGGGGTCGATCGCGCGGCGCGCCTTGGGTGCCTCGATGACCATACGGCCCGACAGGTAGTCGCCCGTGAGCGAGTCGGTGTTGGCCAGCAGGTCGGCGTACGAACCGGAGTGAACGACCTCGCCGCCGAGGACGCCGGCACCGGGGCCGATGTCGACGACCCAGTCGGCCGTGCGGATCGTGTCTTCGTCGTGCTCGACGACGATGAGCGTGTTGCCGAGGTTCTTGAGCTTGACGAGGGTCTCGATGAGCCGACGGTTGTCGCGCTGATGGAGGCCGATGCTGGGCTCGTCGAGAACGTACAGAACGCCGGTGAGGCCCGAGCCGATCTGGGTCGCGAGTCGGATGCGTTGTGCCTCGCCGCCGCTCAGAGTCGCCGCAGCACGAGCGAGATCGAGGTAGGAGAGGCCGACCTCGATGAGGAACTCGAGGCGCAGCCGGATCTCGCGCAGTACCTGCGCGGCGATTCGCGCCTCGCGCGGCGTGAGCTCGAGGGCATCCATGAATTCGTGTGAGCGCTGCAGGCTCATTTCGCAGACGTCGGAGATGCTCAGCTCGTTGACGGTCACCGCGAGCACTTCGGGCTTGAGGCGCTTGCCCGCGCAGACCGGGCAGGGGGTCTCGCGCAGGTAACTCGCGAATCGCTGCCGGGTCCAGTCGGAGTCAGCCTCGAGGTTCTTGCGTTCGATATAGGGAATGACGCCCTCGAACCCGGTGGAATACTTCATCTCGCGGCCGTAGCGGTTGCGCCACTTCACCGTGACCTCGAAGTTGTTGCCGTTCAAGATGGCGCCCTGGACCTGCTCGGGCAGCTCGCCCCAGGGGGTGTCGAGGTCGAAATCGAGATCGCGGGCCAGACCCTCGAGAAGGCGTTCGAAGTAGTTGAAGACGCCCTTGCCGGAGTTGGCCCACGGCAGGATCGCGCCCTCGCGGATGGTCACGCTCGCGTCGGCGATCAGGAGATCGGCATCCACGGTCATCCGCGTGCCGAGTCCAGAGCACTCCGGGCATGCTCCGAACGGAGCGTTGAAGGAGAAAGTGCGGGGCTCGATCTCGGTGAGTTGGAGAGGATGCCCGTTGGGACAGGACAGCTTCTCGGAGAAGTTGCGCCACGCCCGGTCACCCGTCTCATCGACGAAATTCACCGAGACGAGACCGTCGGTCAAGCGGAGCGCCGTCTCGAGTGAATCGGTGAGTCGGGTGAGGATGTCGTCGGCGGCGACGAGCCGGTCGACGACGACGGAGATGTCGTGCTTGTACTGCTTCTTGAGGGTGGGGGGCTCGTTGAGCTGAATCTGTTCGCCGTCCACGATGGCGCGGGAGTAGCCGCTCGCGGCAAGCTCGCGGAAGAGGTCGACGAACTCCCCCTTCTTCTGGGAGATCACAGGGCTGACGATCTGATAGCGGGTTCCCGCCTCCAGCGTCATGAGCTGGTCGGCGATCTGCTGGACGGTCTGGCGCTCGATCTTCTCGCCGCACACGGGGCAGTGCGGCACGCCGATTCGGGCCCACAGCAGCCGCATGTAGTCGTAGATCTCGGTGATGGTACCGACGGTGGAGCGAGGGTTGCGGTTGGTCGACTTCTGGTCGATCGAGACGGCGGGGCTCAGACCCTCGATGAAATCGACGTCGGGTCGGTCGACCTGGCCGAGGAACTGGCGCGCATAGGCCGAGAGCGACTCCACGTACCGCCTCTGCCCCTCGGCGAAGATGGTGTCGAACGCGAGGGATGACTTTCCCGAACCGGAGAGCCCCGTGAACACGACGAGCGAGTCGCGCGGAATTTCGAGGTCGATGTCTTTCAGATTATGGACGCGCGCGCCCCGGACACTGAGCTTCGAAGAGCCCTCTACTCGTGAAATAGCCACTCTCTACATTCTATGGAAGCCACCGACATCGACTTGACCGGGGGACGTCCCTGCTCAGCGCAGGTGCCCGGCAGACTCCATCTGGCGCAGCTCCTTCTTGAGCTCCGACACCTCGTCGCGGAGCCTGGCCGCCAACTCGAACTTGAGCTCGGCCGCAGCAGCGAGCATCTGCGCGTTGAGGTCGGCGATGATCTCTTCCAGCGAATTGCCACCGGCGGCGGCGAGACCTTCGCGACGGAGGTTGGGTGTCGGCGCCCGCTTCTTGCCCTGCTTCCCGGCGAGGAGCTCCGCCGTGTCGGCTCCCTCGCGCATGAGGATGTCGGTGATGTCGGCGATCCTCTTGCGCAGCGGCTGCGGATCCACTCCGCGTTCGAGGTTGTACGCCACCTGCTTCTCGCGGCGGCGGTTCGTCTCCTCGATGGCCTGCTTCATGGAGTCGGTGAGCACATCGGCGTACATGTGAACCTCGCCCGACACGTTGCGCGCGGCGCGACCGATGGTCTGGATGAGCGAGGTCGACGACCGCAGGAACCCCTCCTTGTCGGCGTCGAGGATTGCGACGAGCGACACCTCGGGGAGGTCGAGCCCCTCACGAAGCAGGTTGATTCCGACGAGCACGTCGTAGACCCCGGCGCGCAGTTCGGTGAGCAACTCGACCCGCCGGAGGGTGTCGACATCGGAGTGCAGGTAGCGCACGCGCACCCCCGCCTCGCTGAGGAAGCCGGTCAGTTCCTCCGCCATCTTCTTCGTGAGCGTGGTCACCAGGATCCGCTCGTCGCGCGCGACGCGCAGCCGGATCTGCTCGAGGAGGTCATCGATCTGCCCCTTGGAGGGCTTGACGACGATCTCGGGATCGATGAGGCCCGTGGGGCGGATGATCTGCTCGACCACGGAGTCGGTGATCCCCATCTCGTATCGCCCGGGCGTCGCCGAAAGGTAGACCTTCTGCCCCACCCGCTGCAGGAACTCCTCCCACTTGAGTGGTCGGTTGTCGAGCGCGCTCGGGAGTCGGAATCCGTGTTCTACAAGGGTGCGCTTGCGTGACGCATCGCCCTCGTACATCGCCCCGATCTGCGGGACCGTGACGTGGGACTCGTCGATGACGACGAGGAAGTCGTCGGGGAAGTAGTCGAGGAGGCAGTTCGGCGCCTCCCCCGGTGCGCGGCCGTCGATGTGCCGCGAATAGTTCTCGATCCCGCTGCAGAAGCCGATCTGCTCCATCATCTCGATGTCGAAGGTCGTGCGCATCCGGAGCCGCTGCGCCTCGAGCAGTTTTCCCTGGCGCTCGAGCTCGGCCAGGCGTTCCGCGAGCTCCTGCTTGATGGTCACGATCGCGCGCTTCATCGTGTCGGGGCTGGCGGCGTAGTGCGTCGCCGGGAAGACGGACACCGCCTCCATTCTCTGCAGAACCTCGCCGGTGAGCGGGTGCAGCGCGTAGATCGCCTCGATCTCGTCGCCGAAGAGCTCGATGCGGATGGCGTGCTCCTCGTAGACCGGGATGATCTCGATCGTGTCGCCGCGCACGCGGAACTTGCCCCGGGAGAAGTCGACGTCATTGCGCTGGTACTGCATGGCCACGAACTTGCGGATGAGCGTGTCGCGACCCACACGTTCGCCGACCTGAAGCGCGACCATCGCATCCAGGTACTCCTCCGCAGCCCCGAGACCGTAGATGCAGGAGACCGTGGAGACGACGACCACATCGCGGCGCGAGAGGAGCGAATTAGTCGTCGAGTGACGCAAGCGCTCCACCTCGGCGTTGATCGAGGAGTCCTTCTCGATGAAGGTGTCGGTCTGCGGAACGTAGGCCTCGGGCTGGTAGTAGTCGTAGTAGCTGACGAAATACTCGACCGCGTTGTTGGGCATCAGCTCCCGGAACTCGTTGGCGAGCTGCGCGGCCAGTGTCTTGTTGTGGGCGAGGACCAGGGTGGGCCGCTGCACCTGCTCGATGAGCCAGGCGGTCGTCGCCGACTTGCCGGTGCCCGTCGCACCCAGCAGCACGACGTCGGTCTCCCCGGCATTGATGCGGCCCGCGAGCTCGGCGATCGCCTGCGGCTGGTCGCCGCTCGGCACATACTCGCTCACGACCTCGAAGGGGTGGACGGCACGGGTGGGCTGCATGACTCCAGCCTACGCAGCGCCCCCGACATCGGCGGGGCCGTTCGCTCTGAGAGAGATCGGCGGCCTACGCGGCGGGCGCGATCTCCTGCCACAGCGCGTCGACCTGGCGGAGCGTCTCGTCGAGCGAGCCTCCGGCGTCGATCACGTCGTCGGCCAGGGCCAGGCGGGCCGCATCATCCGCCTGGGCCGATACCCGTCGTCGGGCCTCGTCCTCGCTCATTCCCCGCAGCTCCACCATGCGCTGAATGCGGGTCTCCACGGGTGCGTCGACGACGACCACGTGGTCGAAGCGCAGCGGCCGGTCCGCCGACGCCTCGGCGAGGAGCGGAACGTCGTAGACGACGACGGCGTGCGGATCGGCTGCCTCGGCCCGATCGAACAGCTCGCGCGCACGCCGCCAGATCGCCGGATGGGTGATCGCGCCGAGATCGGCGAGTGCCCGCGGGTCGGCGAAGACGATCGCTCCGAGCGCAGCCCGGTCGAGCCGCCCGTCGGCGCCGATCACGGGGTCACCGAATCGGTGCGCGATCTCTCTGAGTGCGGGCTGGCCCGGCTCGACGACCTCGCGGGCGAGCACATCCGCATCGACGACCACTGCGCCGAGCTGGCGGAACCGCTCGCTCACCGTGGACTTGCCCGAGGCGATCCCTCCCGTGAGGGCGATGAGCTTCATGCGCCCATGCTAACGGCGAGAGTGCGCCCCGGATGCACGGCTGACGGCGCACGCGCAGGACCGCATGCGCAGGTGCCCGGACGCACGGATGGCCGGCCACCCGAGGGTGACCGGCCATCCGGTGAGCTGAACGAGATCAGCTGTTGGACGACAGCTTCTCGCGCAGTGCGGCGAGCGACTCGTCGTCGGCAAGCGTTCCGGTGCTGCCCGAGTCGCTCGAGAAGGAGGACGCTCCCGCCGGGACGCCGGAGGAGATGGTGTCTTCCTCGGCAGCGGCCGCCGCGACCTGCTTCTTGTGAGCCTCCCAGCGAGCCTGGGCGGCAGCGTAGTCCTGCTCCCACTTCTCGCGCTGGGTCTCGAAGCCCTCGCGCCACTCGTTGGTCTCCGGGTCGAAGCCCTCCGGGTACTTGTAGTTGCCCTGCTCGTCGTACTCGGTGAGCATGCCGTACAGCGCCGGGTCGAACTCGGTGCCCTCGGGGTCGACACCCTCGTTGGCCTGCTTGAGGCTCAGCGAGATGCGGCGACGCTCGAGGTCGATGTCGATGACCTTGACGAACACCTCGTCGCCGACCGAAACGACCTGCTCCGCGAGTTCCACGTGCTTGCCCGACAGCTCCGAGATGTGAACCAGGCCCTCGATGCCCTCGGCGACGCGAACGAACGCACCGAAGGGAACGAGCTTCGTGACCTTGCCCGGTGCGACCTGCCCGATCGCGTGAGTGCGAGCGAACACCTGCCACGGGTCCTCCTGCGTCGCCTTGAGCGACAGCGACACGCGCTCGCGCTCGAGGTCGACCTCGAGGATCTCGACGGTGACCTCCTGGCCCACCTCGACGACCTCGCTGGCGTGCTCGATGTGCTTCCAGCTGAGTTCGGAGACGTGCACGAGACCGTCGACGCCGCCCAGGTCGACGAACGCACCGAAGTTGACGATCGACGACACGACGCCCTTGCGGACCTGGCCCTTGGAGAGGTTGTTGAGGAAGGTCGTGCGGGATTCGCTCTGCGTCTGCTCGAGCAGCGCGCGGCGGGACAGCACGACGTTGTTGCGGTTCTTGTCGAGTTCGAGGATCTTGGCCTCGATCTCCTGGCCGAGGTACGGCGTCAGGTCGCGGACCCGGCGGAGCTCGATGAGCGAGGCCGGGAGGAATCCGCGAAGTCCGATGTCGACGATGAGACCGCCCTTGACGACCTCGATGACCGAACCGGTCACCACGCCGTCGGCGTCCTTGATCTTCTCGACATCGCCCCACGCGCGCTCGTACTGCGCGCGCTTCTTGGAGAGGATGAGGCGGCCTTCTTTGTCTTCCTTCTGGAGGACCAGCGCCTCGACGCTGTCGCCGACCTGAACGACCTCGCTCGGGTCGACATCGTGCTTGATGGAGAGTTCGCGGGAGGGGATCACGCCCTCGGTCTTGTAACCGACGTCGAGGAGAACCTCGTCACGATCGATTTTGACAACGGTGCCTTCGATGAGGTCACCGTCGTTGAAGAACTTCAGAGTCTTTTCGACCGCGGCGAGAAAGTCTTCAGCAGATCCGATGTCGTTGATGGCGACCTGCTTGGGTGCCTTGGCGGTCGTTACGAGTGTCATGTAGTTAGTGCTCCAGTAGGGACATAGTTCAGGCCTGAGACGAGGATGCTTCTGTGGATTCGCCAAAGGCAGGCGGATAGGAATCGCGATTGCGACATTCCAGTCTATCGAGATCGATGAGGTAATGCCAGTTCAGAGGGACCGGATGCCCGCCGCGCACGAGCGCCGAGCATCCGGTCCCCCACCCCACCGCTCAGCGGAGCAGTGCGGTCTTCAGAGTGTCGAGTCCGACTCCCCCGAGGTCGAGCGCCCTCTTGTGGAACGCCTTCGGGTCAAACGCGGCTCCCTCGCGGGCGCGGTACTCGTCGCGAATCTGCTCCCAGATGCGCTGCCCGACCTTGTACGACGGGGCCTGGCCCGGCCAGCCGAGGTAGCGGTGCACCTCGAACCGGACGAACTCCGCGTTCATGTTCACGTTGCGCCCCATGAAGTCGAAGGCGTACTCGCCCGTCCAGGGTCCCTGGCCGTCCGGGCGCTGCTTCTCGAGGTGCACCCCGATGTCGAGGACGACGCGCGCGGCGCGCATGCGCTGCCCGTCGAGCATGCCGAGTCGATCGGCCGGATCGTCGAGGTAGCCCAGCTCTTCCATCAGGCGTTCGGCGTACAGCGCCCAGCCCTCAGCGTGGCCGGAGGTGCCGGCGAGCAGGCGGCGATAGCTGTTCAGGGTGTCGCGGTTGTACACTGCCTGCCCGATCTGGAGGTGATGGCCGGGAACGCCCTCGTGGTAGACGGTCGTGAGCTCACGCCAGGTGTCGAACTCGGTGACGCCCTCGGGCACCGACCACCACATCCGACCCGGGCGGGAGAAATCGTCGGTGGGGCCCGTGTAGTAGATGATCCCGGTCTGGTTGGGCGCGATCATGCACTCCAATCGCTTCACCGGATCGGGAATATCGAAGTGCGAGGCCGAGAGCTCGGCGATCGCGCGGTCGCTCGTCTCCTGCATCCACTCGCGCAGCGCGTCCGTGCCGTGGAGCTTGCGGCTGGCATCCGTCGCCAGGAACTCGATGGCCTCCTCGACCGACGCACCCGGCTTGATCTCGTGAGCGATGGACGTCTGCTCGTCGACCATGCGCTGCAACTCCTCGAGACCCCACTCATAGGTCTCGTCGAGGTCGATGGTGGCGCCCAGGAACGAGCGGGACGCGAGCTCGTAGATCTCGCGCCCCACCGCATCCTTCTCGCCGGCGACAGGGAGCAGTTCGCGCTCGAAGAAGTCGGCGAGAGAGCCGTAGGCTGCTGCCGCGACCTCGGCGCCGGTCTCGAGGTCTTTGCTGAGCCCGACGCTCACGCCCTCGGCACCGCCGACGAGTGTGCCGAACAGGCCCGCGGGATTGGCGGTGGTCTGCGACTGGGCGATGACCTCGCGCACCTGGCGGGCCGCCGGGACGATCCCCCGCGCGATTCCCTCGCGAAGCGTGGCGATGTAGCCGTCGATCGCCCCGGGAATGCCGTTCAGTCGCGACGAGACGTCGGACCAGTCCTTCTCGGTGCTGGTCGGCATGATGTCGAAGATCTCACGGATGCTCTGCACGGGTGAGGCGATGACGTTGACGTCGCGCAGCTGAAGCCCCAGTTCCGACTTCTGCAGCTCGAGAGTGAGTGTGTCGAGGAGGTCGGTCTTGGTGACCCGATCCACCTCGTCGATCGGTGTCGCGGACTCCAGCTCGGCGATGACCGACCTCGTGGCGGCCACCAGGGCCTCGTGGCCCTCCGGCGAGAAGTCCTCCCAGTCCCCCGTGCGCCCGTTGTCGAGGCCGATGTAGGTCGCGAGGGTGGGGGCGAGGTCAGCGAGGGTCGTCACCCACTTCTCGGCGATCGCATCGATCGGCGTAGTGGCCCGGGTGGAAGTCGACTGGTTCTCTACTGTCATGATTTTCAGCCTATGTCAGCCGTCGGGCGCGGGGCACCCCTTGCGCTCTGATCACCCCGCGAGGAGTGACCGCACCTCGCTCGGCGTTGCTGCCGACAGCAGGGCCTCGGCCCTCCCGCCGTCGAGAAGTGCGGCGGCGAGCTGGCTGAGGAGCGCGATGTAGCGCCGGCCGCGCGCCGCGATCCCGATCACGACGGAGACGGACTCGCCGCCCCAGTCGACGGGGTGCGCGAGCCGCACGAAGGCGAGTCCCTCGGCGAGGACCTCATCCTTCGCGCCGAGGGTGCCGTGCGGCATTGCGATGCCGTGGCCGACATAGGTGGAGACGGCGCGTTCGCGGTCGAGCATCTCGGCGATGTAGCTCGCCTCCACGGAACCGCGTGCGACGAGCATCCCCCCGACGTGACGGATCACGCCATTACGATCATCGAAGTCGAGGTCGAATGCGATGCCGGCGTCGGGAAGAAGGCGTCCCAGTTCGTCGAGTGTCGGAGCCATGCCAGAAAGATACCTCGCGTCGATGGGGTGGACCGTTCGGTCGCGGGGATCAGTGCGCAGCCTGGTCCCAGTTCTCCCCCGTGCCCACCTGCACGTCGAGCGGAACGCGCAGATCGGCCGCGTGCCCCATTCGGTCGCGCACGATCGCGGTCAGCGTCTCCAACTCGCCCGGGGCGACCTCGAACACGAGCTCGTCGTGCACCTGCAGCAGCATGCGCGACTCGAGGCCGTTCGCGGCGAGATCGTCGGCCACTCCCAGCATCGCGATCTTGAGGATGTCGGCGGCCGAGCCCTGAATCGGAGCGTTGAGCGCGGCCCGCTCCGCATTCTCCCGGAGGACGCGGTTGTTCGAGGTCAGGTCGCCGAAGGGCCGACGGCGACCGAAAATCGTCTCGGTGTATCCGTCGGTGCGCGCCTGTTCGACGACGTTGCGCAGGTACTCCCGCACGGCACCGAAGCGAGTGAAGTAGTCGGTCATCAGCTGCTTGGCTTCGCCCGTTTCGATGCGCAAATGCTTGCTGAGCCCGAAGGCGCTCAGCCCGTAGGCGAGGCCGTAGGACATCGCCTTGACCTTGGTGCGCATGAGCGGAGTGACCTCGGCCGGGGGCACCCCGAAGATACGGGAGCCGACGAAACGGTGCAGATCTTCGCCCTCGTTGAAGGCGAGGATGAGCCCCTCGTCGCCCGAGAGGTGGGCCATGATCCGCATCTCGATCTGCGAGTAGTCGGCGGTCAGCAGCGTCTCGAACTGCTGGCCACGGCGAAACGCCGAGCGGATCTCCCGACCGATCGCGGTCTTCACGGGAATGTTCTGCAGGTTCGGGTCGTTCGACGAGATGCGGCCCGTGCTGGTGCCCGTCTGGTCGTAGGTGGTGTGGATTCGACCGTCACCGCCGATACCGCGCTCGAGCGTCTCGATGATCTGCTTCAGCTTGCTCGCGTCACGGTGCTGCAGGAGAAGGTCGAGGAAGGGATGAGGAGCCTGCTCCTGAAGGTCGGCGAGGGAGGCCGCATCCGTGGAGAAGCCGGTCTTGTTCGCCCTCGTCTTGGGCATGCCGAGTTCCTCGAACAGGACCTGTTGCAGTTGCTTGGGCGAGCCGAGGTTCACCTCGTGGCCGATCTCGGCGTAGGACCGCGCGGCAAGGTCGGCCGCGGAGGCGGTCAGGCTGGCGTTCAGCCCCGCAAGGATCTCTGCGCTGACGGTGACGCCCGCCGTCTCCATGCCCGCGAGCACGGGGACGAGCGGCAGCTCGATGTCGGTGAGCACGCGCAGCGAACCTGCATCGAGCTTCTCCGCGAGATAGTGCGCCACCCGCACCGTGTACCAGGCCTCTGTCGCCGGGCTCACCGCCTCGGTGTCGGGCACGAGCTGGTTCGCGTCGGGTTGCGGAAGGGTCTCGCCGAGGTAGGAGTACACCTGTCCGGCCAGATCCTCGGGCTTGCCGCCGGGCTTCAGCAGCCACGCCGCGAGCCGGGTGTCGAAGGCGATCCCCCGAAGCGCGAGACCCGCGGCAGCGAGCAGCTTGAGGTCACGTTTGGAGTCGTGGAAGTACTTAGGGGAATCCCCCGCCAGCCAGGCCTCCAAGGCGGTGTAGTCCGGGCGGCCGGCAGCCCACGGCACGAATGCGCTCTCGGTCGCGGAGGCGATGCCGATTCCCGTCAATTCGCCCGAGATCAGCTCGAGACGCACCCCGAGCGGCGCCGTGCCCCGGGCACTGGCAGTGTCGAGCCACTTGGCGAGCTCCTCATCCACCATCGTGCGAACCACGGGGATCACCGACCCCGAGCCGAGCGCCTCAGCCGGCAGCGCGCCGTCGTCGCCGCTCTCCGCGGCCGCGATCTTGAGCACCCGTTCCTGCAGCGTGCGGAACTGCAGCTTGTCGAACACCTCGCGCACGCGGGCGCTGTTGATCGGCTTGCGTTCGAGGTCTGCGGGACCGACCGGCAGCGGGACATCGGTGAGCAGGTGATTGAGCTTGCGATTTCGAACCGCGCGATCGCTCTGCTCGCGCAGCTTCTCGCCGACGACGCCGGTGATCTCATCCGCGTGCTCGAGCACCCCCGCGAGACTGCCGTACTGGGTGATCCACTTCACGGCGGTCTTCTCGCCCACCTTGTCGATCCCGATCAGGTTGTCGCTGGTCTCGCCCACCAATGCGGCGATGTCGGGATACTGGTGCGGCTCGATTCCGTATCGTTCGAAGACGGTATCGCGGTCGTAGCGCTTGAGTTCTGACACACCCCGCGCGTTCGGATACAGCAGTGTCACGTTGTCGTCGATCATCTGGATCGCGTCGCGGTCTCCCGAGACCACGAAGACCTTGAAGCCCTCCTGCGACCCGCGATGAGCGAGGGTCGCGAGGATGTCGTCGGCCTCGTAGTCCTCTTTCGAGAGGGTCGGGATGCTCATCGCCGCGAGCGCCTCCTCGAGCAGCGGGATCTGGCCGATGAACTCTGGCGGGGTCTCCCCTCGCGTGCCCTTGTACTCCGGGTACTCGCGCGTGCGGAACGAATACCGCGAGATGTCGAAGGCGACCGCGAGATGGGTCGGCTTCTCCTTCGAGAGCAGGTTGATCAGCATCGAGATGAAGCCGTGGATCGCGTTCGTGTGCTGGCCTTCGCGGTTCACGAAGCTGTCCACGGGAAGCGCGTAGAACGCCCGGAACGCGAGGGAATGGCCGTCGATGACCATGAGGGTAGGCTTTTCGTCGTCCGTCACGAGTGCCAGCCTAGTAGGGGCCACTGACGCTCCCACCCTGTCGAAAGAAGCCGATGACGACCTTCCCCGCCGATCTGGATCCCGAGCTTCACGAGCGCCTGATCACCACCGGCGGTGGTGCGCTCGCCCGCAAGATGGGCATCGAATTCCTTGAGCTCTCGGCCGAGCACTCGGTGGCGCGGATGCCCGTCGAGGGCAACACGCAGGTCATCGGGCTGCTCCACGGGGGTGCGCACGTCGTGCTCGCGGAGTCCCTCGGCTCGGTCTCCTCGGCGATCCACGCGGGACCGGGGCGCTACGCGGTGGGGATCGAGATCAACGCGACCCACAGCCGCTCGATCACCGAGGGATGGGTGATCGCGGAGTGCACGGCGCTGGTGCTCGGCCGAACGCTGGCGACCCATGAGATCGTGATGCGCGACGAGGAGGGGCGCCGGCTTTCCACCGTGCGCATGACCAACATGCTGAGGGACGCGCGCTGAACCGTCGCGGCGCTGAACCGTCGAAGCGCTGAGCTATCAGCGACCGACGTGCGGCTCTCGGCTGCCGGACGCTACTTCTTGGCGCTGAGCTGCTCGATGATCGCCTGAGCGACGTCGTGCATCGTGAGCCGGCGATCCATCGACGCCTTCTGAATCCAGCGGAACGCCTCCGGCTCGGTCAGGCCCATCTTCTCGTTGAGGAGGCCCTTCGCCCGGTCGACGAGCTTGCGCGTCTCGAAGCGCTCCACGAGGTCGGCCACCTCGGCCTCGAGCGTGATGATCTGCGAGTAACGGCTCAGAGCGATCTCGATCGCCGGGAGCAGGTCGTTGGGCGTGAAAGGCTTCACAACGTAGGCGAGTGCGCCCGCCTCGCTGGCCCGCTCGACGAGCTCCTTCTGGCTGAAGGCGGTCAGTAGCACGACCGGGGCGATGTGGTTCTTGGTGAGTCGCTCCGCCGCCGAGATGCCGTCCAGCTGGGGCATCTTGACGTCCATGATGACGAGGTCGGGTCGCAGCTCGGTGGCGAGGGCGACCGCTGTCTCGCCGTCCCCCGCCTCGCCCACGACCTCGAAGCCGTTGTCGCGGAGGGTCTCGACGATGTCGAGACGAATCAGCGACTCATCCTCGGCGACGACGACGCGTCGCGGTGCTGCGGGGGACGTTCCTTGCTCACTCACGATCCAACCCTACGGTATGAGGCCAGACGGTGGTGCGCAGTCCGTCTCGAAGTGCCCATCCCGGGACTTGAACCCGGACGCCCGAAGGCGCCGCATTTTGAGTGCGGTGCGTCTGCCGATTCCGCCAGATGGGCTGGCCGGGGCGTCGCGGCCCCACAGGAATGCTAGCCGAGTCGACGGTGCTGTCGTCACACGGTCTCGAGCGATCTCCCTCGACGCGGCTCTCTACGGCGCGGCCCGGTGACCCGCGGGATGCCCGCTCCTATGCTCGGATCGTGTCCGCTCTGCCTCGCCGTCGCGCCTCCGCCGCGATCGCTCCGGCCGCCCTGCTCCTGGTGGTCCTCCTCAGTGGGTGCAGCACGTCCGAGATCGACTGGCCGGGTCCGAGCGGCGCCACCGGCGGGGATCAGGGCGGATCGGCCGCGCCGTCGCCGACCGTCACCGGAGCACCGGGCTCCGCGCTCGCGCTGCTTGCAACCCTCCCGGTGAAGGGGCGCGCGCCGAAGACGGGCTACGACCGGGTGGGCGACTTCGGCCAGGCGTGGCTCGATGTCGACCATAACGGCTGCGACACGCGCAACGACATCCTGGGACGCGACCTGACTCGCATCGTGCGCCAGGGCACGTGCCGCGTGCTGCGCGGCGACCGGCTCGACCCGTACACGGGGAAGGTCATCCACTTCGTTCGCGGCAACGCGACGTCGACCCTCGTGCAGATCGACCACGTCGTGCCGCTCTCGAATGCGTGGCAGACGGGAGCCCAGGCGATCGGGATGTCCGCACGCGAGCATCTCGCCAACGACCCGCTCAACCTGCTCGCCGTCGACGGCGCCACCAATGAGCAGAAGAGCGACAGCGACGCCGCGAGCTGGCTGCCACCCCGCCGCAGCTTCTGGTGCAGCTACGTCGCACGACAGATCTCGGTGAAGGCGAAGTACCGACTCTGGGTGACGACCGCGGAACGTGACGCGATGCGACGCGTGCTCGCCACCTGTCCCACTCAGCCCGGTTATCGCTGATGGCCCCGCCGATCCGGATTTCTCCGGGGGCGGGGCCATCGCGACGACGGGATCAGTCGTGGTGGGCGAGGGCCGTTTCGCTCGTCGCCGTTCCCACGACGTGCACGCGCAGGTCGTTGGTCGTGCCCGAGATCCCGGGAGGGGATCCGGAGATCACGACGACCTTGTCGCCCTTCTCGGCGAGACCCTCGGAGAGCAGGATGTCGTCGACCTGGTGGTACATGGCGTCGGTGTGCGTGACACGGGGAACGACGAAGCTCTCGATGCCCCAGAAGAGCGCCATGCGGCGCCGAATGGCGGGGTCGGGAGTGAAGGCCTTCATCGGGATCCGGTAGCGCAGTCGCGACATGCGGCGTGCGGCGTCGCCCGACTCGGTGAAGACGCAGACGTACTTCGCCTCGACGAAGTCGGCGACCTCGACCGCCGCCAGCGTGATCGCGCCCCCCTGCGTGCGCGGCTTGGTTCCGAGCGGGGGGATCCGCTCCAGTCCGTGGTCTTCGGTCGACGAGACGATGCGCGCCATCGTCTGCACCGTGATGACGGGGTAGTCGCCCACGCTCGTCTCGCCGCTCAGCATGACCGCGTCGGCGCCGTCGAGTACCGCGTTGGCGACGTCCGACGTCTCCGCCCGCGTGGGCACAGGGCTCGAGATCATCGATTCGAGCATCTGTGTCGCGACGATGACCGGCTTGGCCATGCGGCGAGCGAGTTCGATGGCGCGCTTCTGCACGATCGGCACCGCCTCGAGCGGAAGTTCGACGCCGAGGTCTCCGCGCGCGACCATGATCGAGTCGAAGGCGTCGATGATCGCCTCGAGGTTGTCGACCGCCTGCGGCTTCTCGATCTTGGCGATCACGGGAACCTTGCGACCCTCCTCCGCCATGATCTCGTGCACGCGCGTGATGTCGTCGGCGTTGCGAACGAAGGACAGCGCGATCAGGTCCGCACCGAGCCGGAGGCCCCAGCGGAGGTCGGCCTCGTCCTTCTCCGACAGCGCGGGAACGTTGACGGCCACCCCGGGCAGGTTGATGCCCTTGTTGTTCGACACGGGTCCGGCGACGACGACCTCCGTCGTGACGACCGTGCCGTCGGTTCCGAGCACCTTGACCTTGACCTTGCCGTCATCGATGAGGAGGAAGTCACCGGGCGAGACGTCCTGCGGCAGCCCCTTGAAGGTCGTCCCGGAGAGCTCCTTGGTGCCGAGAACCTCCTCGGTCGTGATCTTGAAGATGTCGCCCACGGCGAGCTCGTACGGTCCGCCCTCGAACTTGCCGAGTCGGATCTTCGGGCCCTGGAGGTCGACCAGGACGGCGACAGCGCGGCCGGAATCGTCCGCTGCCTTACGCACGTTGCGGTAGACGGCCTCGTGCACGTCGTAGGAGCCGTGGCTCAGGTTCATGCGGGCGACATCGACTCCTGCATCGATGATGGCCCTGATGTTTTCATAGCTCGACGTGGCGGGGCCAAGTGTCGCGACGATCTTCGCTCGTCTCATTGCGTCCTTCTGTGTGGTGGTGGTGGATCGGGACAAATCAGATGGAGATGGCGCGGTCGGTGGGCTTCACCGGGAACGGAAGTTCCGTCTCCCCCTCGAGGAAGCGGTCGACCGCCGACGCTGCCGCGCGGCCCTCGGCGATCGCCCAGACGATGAGCGACTGCCCGCGGCCGGCGTCGCCGGCGACGAACACACCGGATTCGCTGGTCTCGTAGTTGTCGGCGCGCGCCACGTTACCCCGTGAATCGAAGGGGATGGCGAGCTGCGTGTCGAGGGTGTCCGTCTCGGGCCCGGTGAATCCGAGCGCGAGGAGGACGAGGTCGGCGGGGATGTCACGCTCGGTACCGGCCTTCGGCACCCGGCGCCCGTCGAGATACTCCGTCTCGGCGACGCGGATTCCGCGGACCTCTCCCACCTCGTTGGAGAGGAACTCGACGGTGGAGGCGAGGTAGACGCGCTCCCCGCCCTCCTCGTGGGCGCTGGAGACCTCGAACAGAGTCGGCGCCATCGGCCACGGCTGGTGTTCGGGACGCTCGGTGGGCGGCTGGATGCCGATCGCCAGATTGGTGACCGACAGGGCTCCCTGCCGGTGAGCGGTGCCGATGCAGTCGGCGCCGGTGTCGCCGCCGCCGAGCACGACGACGTGCTTGCCCTCGGCGGTGATCTGCTCGGCGACGCTGTCGCCCGCACCCGCCTTGTTCTGCTGCACGAGGTATTCCATCGCGAAATGGACTCCGAGCAGGTCGCGTCCGGGAACGGCGAGGTCGCGCGGCTTCATCGCGCCGGTGGCGATGATCACGGCGTCGTAGCGCGACTTGAGGTCGGCCCAGGAGATGTCGACGCCGATCTCGACACCCGCACGGAATCGCGTGCCCTCGGCCTGCATCTGGGCGAGACGCGTCTCGAGGTGCTTCTTCTCCATCTTGAAGTCCGGGATGCCGTAGCGCAGCAGGCCGCCGATGCGGTCATCGCGTTCGTACACCGCGACCGTGTGACCCGCGCGCGTCAACTGCTGCGCTGCGGCGAGACCCGCGGGCCCCGATCCGACGACCGCGACCGTCTTGCCCGTCAGCCGCTCGGGCGGGTGCGGAGTGACCCAGCCGTTCGCGAAGGCCTGATCGATGATCGAGACCTCCACCTGCTTGATCGTCACCGGGTCCTGGTTGATTCCCAGAACGCAGGAGGACTCGCAGGGCGCGGGGCACAGCCGACCCGTGAACTCCGGGAAGTTGTTGGTCGCGTGCAGACGCTCGATCGCGGCACGACCCTCGTCGCGCCAGGTGAGGTCGTTCCACTCCGGAATGAGATTTCCCAACGGACAGCCCTGGTGACAGAACGGGATGCCGCAGTCCATGCACCGACCCGCCTGACGTCGAAGCGTCGCGGAATCGCCCTGCTCGTAGACCTCTTTCCAGTCCATGAGCCTGAGGGCGACCGGGCGCCGCTTCGGGGTCTCGCGAACCGGGACCTTGAGGAATCCCTTCGGGTCAGCCACCGGTCACCTCCAGGATTCGTCCCCAGACGACGTCGCTGTCGGGGTCGAGCCCCTCGTCGATCGCGGCCTGGCGGGTTTCGAGAACCGCGGCGTAGTCGCGCGGCACAACTTTGACGAAACGGGCCACCGTCTCGTCGAGGGAGTCGAGCATGCGAGCGGCGAGCGCGGAATCCGTCTCGTCGAGGTGCCGACGCAGCAGGTCACTGAGGATCTCGACGTCGCCGCTCCCGAGGGCCTCGAGGCGAAGCTCGCCTCCCTCGAGGGATTCCCGGTTGACGCGCTCGGGTTTGAGGTCGTACACATAGGCGGTCCCGCCTGACATGCCCGCTCCGAGGTTGTGGCCCGTCGCACCCAGGATGACCGCGAGTCCGCCCGTCATGTACTCGAGAGCGTGATCGCCCACACCCTCCACGACCGCCGTCGCTCCCGAGTTGCGGACGAGGAAGCGCTGTCCCACGGTGCCGCGGATGAACATGCTGCCGCTCGTCGCGCCGTAGCCAATCACGTTGCCCGCGATCACGTTCTCCTCGGCCGCGAAGGCCGACGCCGGATTGGGGCGAACGATGATCTCGCCGCCACACAAGCCCTTGCCGACGTAGTCGTTGCTGTCGCCGATGAGACGGAGCGTGATACCACCCGGCATGAAGGCGCCGAGGGATTGGCCGGCGGAGCCGTGCAGGGTCACGTCGATCGAACCGCTCGGCAGGCCGTGCTCGCCGTGGCGGATCGTGACCTCGTGGCCGAGCATCGTGCCGACGGCGCGCTCGGTGTTCCGGATGGGAAGGTCGATCGTCACCCGCGTGCCCGGGTTGTCGAGAGCGTCCTGGGACTGACGGATCAGTTCGACGTCGAAATGCTTCTCGAGCTCGTGGTTCTGCTCGCGTCGGTTGCTGCGCGGCTCGTGCTCGCCGAAGCTCGGCCCGACGAGAATCGGGGCCAGGTCGAGGCCCGACGCCTTCCAGTGCTCGACGGCGCGGTCGACGTCGAGCAGCTCGTGGTGCCCGATCGCCTCTTCGAGGGTTCGGAAGCCGAGCGCGGCGAGGTACTCGCGCACCTCCTGCGCCAGGAACTCCATGAAGTTGACGACGAACTCCGGCTTGCCGGTGAAGCGCTCTCGCAGCACGGGGTTCTGCGTCGCGACACCGACGGGGCAGGTGTCGAGGTGGCACACGCGCATGAGGATGCAACCGGACACGACGAGCGGCGCCGTGGCGAAGCCGAACTCCTCGCCGCCGAGGAGGGCGGCGATGATGACATCGCGGCCCGTCTTCATCTGACCGTCGACCTGCACGACGACGCGATCGCGCATCCCGTTGAGCATGAGGGTCTGCTGGGTCTCGGCGAGGCCGATCTCCCACGGCGTGCCCGCGTGCTTGAGGGAGTTGAGGGGGCTGGCGCCCGTGCCGCCGTCGTGCCCCGAGACGAGCACGACGTCGGCAAGCGCCTTCGTGACGCCCGCCGCGACCGCCCCGATGCCGGACTGGCTCACCAGCTTGACGTGCACCCGTGCGGAGGGGTTGGCGCGCTTCACATCGAAGATGAGTTGCTTGAGGTCTTCGATCGAGTAGATGTCGTGGTGCGGCGGCGGCGAGATGAGGCCGACACCGGGGGTGCCGTTGCGGGTGCGGGCGATCCACGGATAGACCTTGCCCGACGGCAACTGACCACCCTCGCCGGGCTTCGCGCCCTGTGCCATCTTCAACTGGATGTCGGTCGCGTTGGTGAGGTAGAGGCTCGTGACCCCGAACCGCCCGGAGGCGACCTGCTTGATCGCGCTGCGCCGGCTCGGGTCGAGCAGGCGGTCGACATCTTCGCCGCCCTCACCGGTGTTCGACTTGCCGCCGATGCTGTTCATGGCGATCGCCAGCGTCTCGTGGGCCTCCTTGGAGATGGAGCCGTAGCTCATCGCCCCCGTCGAGAACCGTCGCACGATCGCGGAGACCGGCTCGACCTCGTCGATCGGAACCGGCTTGCGGTGCGTCGTGCGGAACTTGAACAGCCCACGCAGAGTCATGAGGTTCTCGGCCTGCTCGTCGACGAGCTTCGTGTACTCACGGAAGATGTCGTAGCGGCGGGCACGCGTCGAGTGCTGCAGCTTGAACACGGTCTCGGGGTTGAACAGGTGCGGCGGACCCTCGCGGCGCCACTGGTACTCGCCGCCGATGCCGAGGCGCTCGTGCGCGCTGACCGCGCCGTCCTCGGGATACGCGGCGGAGTGGCGCGCCGCGCTCTCCTCGGCGATCACCTCCATGCCCACGCCGCCCAGAAGGCTGGTCGTGCCCGTGAAGTACTGATCGACGAACTCCTGCGAAAGGCCGACCGCCTCGAAGGCCTGGGCCCCCGCGTACGAGCCCACGACAGAGATGCCCATCTTGGACATGATCTTGAGAACGCCCTTGCCGAGCGCCTTGATGAGGTTCTTGACCGCCTTCTCGGAGGTGATGCCCTCGATCATGCCGCTGCGGACGAGCTCTTCCGCAGTCTCCATCGCGAGGTACGGGTTGATCGCCGAGGCGCCGTAGCCGATGAGGAGTGCCACATGGTGGACCTCGCGCACATCGCCCGCCTCGACGACGATGCCGACCTTCATCCGGGTCTCGTTGCGGATGAGGTGGTGGTGCACCGTCGCCAGCATGAGCAGCGACGGGATGGGCGCGTAGTCCTTGTTCGAGTCGCGGTCGGAGAGCACGATGAACTGCGCACCGTTCTCGATCGCCTCGTCGACCTCCTGGCACATCTTCGCCAGGCGCTTCTCCATCGCCTTCGGTCCCTTGTCGACCCGGTAGAGCCCGCGAATCGTCGTCGTGAGATGGCTGCCGGGGGTCGGATCGATGTGCTGGATCTTCGCCAACTCGTCGTTGTCGATCACCGGGAAGTCGAGGATGACCTGCCGCGCGTGCTCGGGGGTCGCGGTGAGGAGGTTGCGCTCCGGTCCCAGCCCGAGGCTCATCGACGTCACGACCTCTTCGCGGATCGAGTCGAGCGGCGGGTTGGTGACCTGGGCGAACTGCTGCGAGAAGTAGTCGAACAGCAGCCGGGGTCGGTCGGAGAGCACCGCGATGGGGGTGTCGGAGCCCATCGCACCGAGCGGCTCCACACCGTTCTTCGCCATCGGGGTGAGCAGGATGCGCACCTCCTCTTCGGTGTAGCCGAAGGTGCGCTGGCGTCGGGTGACCGAGGCGGGCGTGTGCACGATGTGCTCCCGCTCGGGCAGGTTCTTGAGGTTGATACGGCCCGCCTCGAGCCACTCGCCCCACGGCTTCTCGGCGGCGAGCGTCGCCTTGATCTCGTCGTCGTCGATCAGGCGGCCCTCGGCCGTGTCGACGAGGAACATCTTGCCGGGCTGCAGGCGACCCTTGCGGACGACCCGCTCCGGCGCGATGTCGAGGACGCCGATCTCCGACGCGAGCACGACGAGGTCGTCGTCGGTCACGAGGTAGCGTCCCGGGCGCAGCCCGTTGCGGTCGAGAGTGGCGCCCACGAGCGAGCCGTCGGTGAAGACGAGCGCCGCCGGACCGTCCCACGGCTCCATAAGCATCGAGTGGTACTCGTAGAAGGCGCGACGCTCGGGGTCGATGTCGGGCTGGTTCTCCCAGGCCTCCGGCACCATCATCATGATCGCGTGCGGCAGCGAGCGTCCGGTGAGCGACAGCAGCTCCACGACCTCGTCGAAGGAGGCGGAGTCGCTCGCGCCCGGCGTGACGATGGGCAGAACAGGACGGATGTCGCCGAGCAGCTCGGATTCGAGCTGGGACTGGCGGGCGCGCATCCAGTTGCGGTTGCCCTGCACGGTGTTGATCTCGCCATTGTGGGCGATCATGCGGAAGGGCTGGGCCAAGGGCCAGGACGGGAAGGTGTTCGTGGAGTACCGCGAGTGCACGAGCGCGAGCTTCGAGGTGAATCGCGCGTCGCTCAGATCGGGATAGAACGGCTCCAGCTGAAGGGTCGTGACCATTCCCTTGTAGACCAGAGTTCGGCTCGAGAGCGAGGGGAAATAGGCACCCAGCTCCCGCTCGGCGCGCTTGCGCAGGCGGAACGTCTGCCGGTCGAGGGAGATTCCCGCGTGGTGCACGCCGGCGCCGTCGGTGAGTGTCGACGCGACGAACAGCTGCTCGAACTCGGGCATGGCCGCCCGCGCGAGGGTGCCGATCTGCTCGGGGTCGACGGGCACATCCCGCCAACCGATGACGCGCAGGTTCTCCTGGCGCGCGATCTCCTCGATCGCCGCCTTCAGGCTCGCGCGCTCCTCAGCGGCTGTCGGCAGGAAGGCCATCCCGACCGCGTACTCCCCCGCGGCGGGAAGCTCGAATGGCGCAACCGCGCGGAGGAAGTCGTCGGGGATCTGGGTGATGATGCCGGCGCCGTCACCGGTTCCCGCATCGGAGCCGATCGCTCCGCGGTGCTCGAGGTGACGAAGCGCCTCGAGAGCCAGCTCGATGATGTCGTGCCCGGCGACTCCGCGAAGGGTCGCCACCATCGCGAGGCCGCAGGCATCGCGTTCGTTCCGCGGGTTGTAGAGACCCTGCGCGGTGGGGATCGAGCTGAAGCTCGAGAAGGGTGGCGTGAGAGCCATGTAGTACCGTCCTCACGATGACGCTAGTACGTAATAGGGACGTCAGCGGCCCAACTGAAAGTGGATGCCCCTGGCTTCTAGGCTAGGACGGTTTCGCCTAACCGCTTGTGGCGGCTGTTTCGGGAGAGTGCGCGGCCCCATCGCCGCCGTCTTCGGATTCCGAATAGGTCTCGTCAGAGTCTAGCGCAGAAGGGTTCGACGACCACTCACGGCCCGGACGGTAGACGCTCGGCTCGAGCCCCGGGTGGCGACGGGGCTGCGCGAGCGAGAGCAGGATGCCCACCACGACCAGCGCGATCGCGGCCCAGACATTCACCCGCAGCCCGAGCACGGTCATGGTCGGATCGATGCGGATGGACTCGAACCAGATCCGGCCAGCACCGTAGGCGACGAGGTACAGCGCGAACAGGCGCCCCCACCGCAGGCGGAACTGGCGCTCGATGAGCAGGAGCACGACGACCGCGATGAGGTTCCAGATCATCTCGTAGAGGAAGACCGGCTGGAAGAGGGTGCTGTCGGCGAGCCCGATCGGCACGGCGTCATTGGGCCGGTTGATCGCGAGGCCCCACGGCAGCTCGGTGGGGAGCCCGAAGTAGTCCTGCCTGAACCAGTCGCCGAGACGACCGATCACCTGTCCGATGAGCAGGCCGGGAACGACCGCGTCGGCGAAGCTCCAGAACCGCAGTCCCGAGAGCCGCGACACGATGAGCGCGCCGATCGCCCCGCCCAGGAGCGCGCCGAAGATCGACAGGCCGCCCTCCCAGATGTAGAGCACCGAGGCGAGGTTCTTGCCGGCCGCGAAGTAGTCGTCGGGATGCGTCGCCACGTGCCAGACGCGCGCGCCGATGAGTCCGGCGACGCCCGTACCGAGCAGGAAGTCCATGGTCAGCCACGGCTCGGCGCCGCGCCTGGTCAGGCGGCCGTTCGTGACGAGGACCGCCACCAGAATTGCAACGAGGATGCAGAGCACGTCGCTGCGCAGGTTCAGCACGAGGGAGGGCGCCGCGCCCGCCCACTGGAACCACTTGCCCAGCGGAACGACGATGACCGACCAATCAGCCGACGGGCTGGGAATGCTGAGCGCAGCGAACACCTGATCGAGCACCTTTCAGTGGGGGAACCAGCTAAGACTACTTGCCCGTCGCGAGCCGCGCGGCCGCCGCAGCGACCGCCGGGACACCGCCATCCGCGAGGGCTTTCACGAGCTGCGAGCCGACGATGGCGCCGTCTGCGTACCCGATGACCTCGCGCACCTGCTCGGGCGTGGAGATCCCGATCCCGACGCAGGTGCTCACGGCACCCGCCGTCCGCAGGCGAGCGACGAGTCCGCGCGCCGCGGCATCCACGTCAGCGCGCGCGCCCGTGATCCCCATCGTCGACACGGCGTAGACGAAGCCGCGACTCTTCTCGACGGCGGATTCCAGCCGCGCTGCGGTCGACGACGGCGCCGCGAGAAAGACGCGGTCGAGACCGGTGCGGTCGGAGGCGGCGAGCCACAGCCCCGCCTCGTCCGGGATGAGATCGGGAGTGATGAGTCCCGCTCCCCCGGCCGCGACCAGTTCGTCGGCGAAGCGGTCGACACCGAACTGCAGCACCGGGTTCCAGTAGGTCATCATGAGCACCGGCGCATCCACCCGGGAGGTGATCGCCGCGAGCGCCTCGAAGGCCTGACGCAGCTTGAAGCCACGGGCCAGCGCCTCCTGGGTGGCCGCCTGGATGACCGGCCCGTCCATGACAGGGTCGGAGTACGGGATCCCCAGCTCGATGACGTCGACGCCGTTCTCCACGAGGGCGACGGCGGCCTCGACGCTCGTGGCGAGATCGGGGAATCCGACCGGCAGATAGCCGACCAGGGCACCGGAGCCGGCCGCCTTGCGCGCCGCGATGACGTCGGCGACCCGGCTCATCGCTCCACTCCGAGCTCGGTGCTGCCGAGCGGGTCGGCGGGCGCGCGATCCTCGGCGGCGAGGGCGTCCGCGTCGAGGATGTCGAAGTACTTGCCCGCGGTCTCCATGTCTTTGTCGCCGCGCCCCGACAGATTGACGAGGATGACCGCCTCCGGCCCGAGCTCCCGCCCCAGCTTCAGCGTTCCGGCCAGGGCGTGCGCCGACTCGATCGCCGGAATGATCCCCTCGGTCCGGCTGAGCAGCCGCAGTGCCTGCATGGCCTCGTCGTCGGTGATGGGCAGGTAGCTGGCGCGCCCGATGTCGGATAACCAGGCGTGTTCCGGGCCCACCCCGGGGTAGTCGAGGCCCGCCGAGATGGAGTGCGACTCCACCGTCTGGCCGTCCTCGTCCTGCAGCAGGTAGCTTCGCGCCCCGTGCAGCACTCCGGGTCGGCCACGCGTGATGGTGGCCGCGTGTCGCTCGGTGAGGTGGCCCTCCCCCGCCGCTTCGTAGCCGTACAGGGCGACCGAGGGATCGTCGAGGAACGCGTGGAAGATGCCCATGGCGTTGCTGCCGCCGCCCACGCAGGCGGTCACCGCGTCCGGCAGGCGGCCGGTCAGCGCGAGCACCTGCTCGCGGGCCTCCTCGCCGATGATCTTGTGGAAGTCGCGCACCATGACCGGGAAGGGGTGCGGGCCCGCGACGGTGCCGAGGAGGTAGTGCGTCGTCTCGACGTTGGCCACCCAGTCCCGGAGGGCCTCGTTGATCGCGTCCTTCAGGGTGCGGGAGCCGGTGGTGACCGGGATGACCGTCGCCCCGAGCAGGCGCATCCGGGCGACGTTGAGCGCCTGGCGCTCCGTATCGACCTGCCCCATGTAGACCACGCAGTCCATGCCGAACAGGGCCGCCGCCGTTGCGGTCGCGACGCCGTGCTGACCGGCGCCGGTCTCCGCGATGAGCCGCTTCTTGCCGAGCCGGCGGGCCACGAGCGCCTGACCGAGCACGTTGTTGATCTTGTGCGATCCGGTGTGGTTGAGGTCTTCGCGCTTGAGGATCACGCGGGCGCCGCCGGCGTGCTCGGCGAATCGTGGCACCTCGGTGATGATCGAGGGGCGACCCGTGTACGTGGCGTGCAGCTGAGCGAGCTCCGCGGTGAAGGAGGGGTCGACTCGCGCGGCCTGATACGCCGCATCCAGCTCGTCGAGCGCCTCGATGAGCGACTCGGGCACGAACCTGCCTCCGTACTCGCCGAAGTAGGGGCCGATCTCATCTCTCAGTGCCATCAGACGCTCCGGAATTCTGTGATCGCGGCGACGGGGTCGCCATGGGTGACGAGCGCCTCGCCGACGAGCACCACGTCCGCGCCGGCGCGGCGGTAGTGTGCGACGTCGGCCGGAGACAGCACGGCTGATTCCGCGATGCGGACGATGCCCTCGGGGATGCCCGGCGCAAGACGCCCGAACAGCTCGGGGTCGAGCTCGAAGGTGGTCAGATTCCGCGCGTTGACGCCGACGAGGGCGGGGCCGAGGTCGAGCGCCCGCTGCACCTCGTCGGCGGAGTGGGTCTCGACCAGAGCGGTCATCCCCAGCTCGCCGATGAGGGCGTGGAGTTCGCGAAGGAGGGGCTGGTCGAGAGCGGCCACGATGAGGAGCACGAGGTCGGCGCCTGCCGCGCGGGCCTCGAACACCTGATACGGCTCGGCGATGAAGTCCTTGCGCAGGACGGGGATCGCAACGCGCGCGCGAACGGCCTCGAGGTCGTCGAGCGAGCCCCCAAATCGACGACCCTCGGTGAGGACGCTGATCGCGCTCGCCCCACCCTCCTCATACCGCGCGGCGAGGCCGGCGGGGTCGGGGATCGCGGCGAGCGTGCCGCGCGAGGGACTCGACCGCTTCACCTCGGCGATGATCTTGACGCGATCGTCGGGCGCGAGGGCCGCGACGGCGTCGAGCGCGGCGGGACGGGCGAGCGCGGCCGCCTCCACCTCGGCGAGGCTTCGAACATGGCGACGAGCCGCGGCGTCTTCGAGCGCCCCGGCTACCAGATCCGAGAGCACGTCAGGAGTGAGCGCGAGGCTTGTACTTGTCGCCGCCGACGCCGTAGCCCATGCTGGCCATGACCTTGCCGACGATCGCGCCCACGACGAGGAGAGCGGCGGAGGCCCAGACGACGATGGGCAGGTCGAACCAGAAGGCGAGCGTGCCGATCGCGAACGCGACGAGCATGATGATGACCGCCGTCCACGCGGCGGGCGAGTGTCCGTGACCGGGGTCGGAACCTTCTGACACGATTCTCCTAAGTGGTTCGAGGGGCTTTCAGTCTATCGGCTCGCGCTCGGCCGTCGGATCGTCGCCCTCGCTCAGCGCGTCCCAGTCGATGACGGCATCGCGGGGGCCCGCCTCCGGCGCGAGACGCACCGCCTGGTAGCGTCGCGAGGCGCTGGGCCAGCGACGGAAGGTGGCGAGAAGCACGAGGCCGACGGCCACGGAGAGACCGCCGAGGATGATCGCCGTGACGCCCCACGGCGCCTGCGACACCGACTGCACGAGGTGCCGGATCGAGGCCACTCCGGCGACGCCCGTCGCGTGGGAGATCACGCTCTCCGAACCCGCCACGGGATCGCCGACGGAGATCGACGAGGTCAGTACCACCAGCCCGCCCAGGGCGATCTGCAGCACCCCGAGGATCACGCGGAAGACGGGGCCGGCGATGGCGAGGGCCCCGGCGAGCGCGAGGCCGGAGAGCGAGAGCGCAGCGAGAGCCGGCGCCGCGACCGAGCCCTGCACCGTGAGCGACGCGGCCTGGAGGTGGATGGTCCACCAGCTCTGCGTCGTGGTCAGGAGCGTGAGCGCCGCGAGTGCGGCGATCGCGACGATGGTCGTGAGACGCAGTCGCTTCGCGGTCATCAGCGCACCCGGCGCATCGCGTTGGCGATGGCCACCGCGCGCAGGGGGGCAGCCGCCTTGTTCTTCGACTCGACGTGCTCGGTCTCGGGATCCGAGTCCGCGACGAGCCCCGCCCCGGCCTGCACGCGGGCGAGGCCGCCGACGATCGTCGCCGTACGGATCGCGATCGCGAGGTCGGCGTCGCCGGCGAAATCGAAGTACCCGACGACACCGCCGTACACGCCGCGCTGGGCGGGCTCCAGTTCGTCGATGATCTCGAGCGCCCGCGGCTTGGGCGCACCGCTCAGGGTGCCCGCGGGGAAGGTGGCGCGGAACACCTCGATCGAGTTGGCCTGCGGGCGCAGATCCCCCTCCACCGTGGAGACGAGGTGCATGATGTGGCTGAATCGCTCGACCTGCATGAACTCAGTGACTTCGACGGTTCCCGGGGTGCAGACCTTGAGCAGGTCGTTCCGCGCGAGGTCGACGAGCATCAGATGCTCGGATCGCTCCTTCTCATCGGCGAGAAGTTCGACGCCGAGGGCGACATCCGCTTCGGGCGTCGCTCCGCGCGGCCGCGATCCCGCGATCGGATGCATCGTGACGCGTCCGCGCTCCACTTTGACGAGCGCCTCCGGCGATGAGCCGACGATCGAGTACGACTCCCCCTCGGCGTCCACGAGCGTGAGCAGGTACATGTAGGGAGAGGGGTTGAGCGTGCGCAGCACCCGGTAGACGTCGATCGGGTCGGCCGTGATCGCGTGGTCGAAGCGCTGCGAGATGACGACCTGGAACACGTCCCCGTCGCGGATGAACTCCTTCGAGCGCTCCACCGCGGCGCGAAAGTCGTCCGGCGAGACACGCGGAATGGGCTCGGCGTCCACGGTGAGGTCGACCTCCGCGAGCCACGCCTCGGCGGGGCGTGCCACCGTCGCCTGCATCGAATCCAGCCTGGCCTGGGCATCCCGCCAGAGCTCCTCGGCGCTGTCGGCGCCGTCGTTGAGCGCGGCCGCGATGAGAAGCACCGTGCCGGAGCGGTGATCGAGCACGACGAGCTCCGCGACGAACCCGAGCGCCTGGCCCGGCACGTGGAAGTCCGCGGGCGGCGCATCGGGGAGCCGCTCGATCTGACGGATCGCCTCCCAGCCGATGAAGCCGACCAGGCCTCCCGTGAGTGGTGGATGGCCGCCCACCCGCGGGGTCGCCCAGCGCTGGTAGAGGTGCGTGATGGCGTCGAGAGGGCCGGCGGGATGATCATCCCCCAGTGCGCGCGCCTCGCTCAGGCCGTAGTCCAGCCACGCCGCACCGTCGCCCACCTGGGTCAGCACCCCGAACGATCGCACGCCCACGAAGGAGTAGCGCGACCAGATGCCGCCCTGCTCGGCGGACTCGAGCAGGAAGGTGCCGGGTCGGCCGCCGCCGAACTTGCGGTAGACGCCGACGGGCGTCTCACCGTCGGCGAAGATCTCGCGGATGACGGGCACGACGCGGTGCCCCGCCGCCAGGCGCGAGAGGAAGTCGTCACGAGTGGTACTAGTCATCGCTGTGTCCGATCACGGGGTCGAGCGGGTCGACGTCGAAGCAGGCGTGCGCACCCGTGTGGCAGGCGGGCCCGTGCTGCTCGACGGTCACGAGGAGGGCGTCGGCGTCGCAGTCGAGGGCGGCGGCGCGGACGTACTGCCGGTTGCCACTCGTGTCCCCCTTGCGCCAGTACTCCTGACGGCTGCGCGACCAGAAGGTCACGCGTCCCTCGGTGAGCGTGCGGCGCAGCGCCTCGGCGTTCATGTAGCCGAGCATGAGCACGTCCTTCGTGCCCTCCTGCTGAATGATCGCCGGCAGGAGGCCGTCGCCCGCGAACGTCACGCGGTCGATGACGGCCTGGGCCTCATCCGTGGTCATCCCGTTCATCGGACCGTCACTCCCGCCTCGGCCAGCGCGCGCTTCACGTCGCCGACCGTCAATTCTCCGTTGTGGAACACCGAGGCCGCGAGCACCGCGTCGGCGCCCGCCGCGATCGCCGGGGCGAAGTCCTGCACCCGACCCGCTCCCCCGCTCGCGATCACCGGCACGCGGCTGATCTCCCGCATCGCCCCGATGAGCTCGAGGTCGAACCCCGATTTGGTGCCGTCCGCATCGATCGAGTTGACCAGGAGCTCACCCGCGCCGCGCTCGATCGCCTCGCGGGCCCAGGCGAGAGCGTCGAGACTGGTCTCGGTTCGCCCGCCGTGGGTGGTGACGACGAAGCCGGAGGGCGCGGCGTCGCTGCGCTTCACGTCGAGACTCAGAACGAGAGCCTGCGCGCCGAACCGGTCGGCGATCTCGCCGAGGAGGGCGGGGCGGGCGATCGCCGCGCTGTTGACGCCGACCTTGTCGGCGCCGTGCGCCTGCAGTCGGGCCACGTCGTCGGCGGAGCGCACACCCCCGCCGACCGTGAGCGGGATGAAGACCTGCTCCGCCGTCGCGGCCACCACCTCGTACATCGTGGCGCGCTCGTCGACGGTCGCGGTCACGTCGAGGAAGGTGATCTCGTCGGCACCCTGCTCGAAGTATCGGCGAGCGAGCTCCACGGGGTCGCCCGCGTCGCGCAGGTTGAGGAAGTTGACACCCTTCACCACGCGGCCGGCGGCCACGTCGAGACAGGGGATCACGCGGGTCGCGACGCTCACGTGATCAGATCCGTGCGGCGTGGATCGCGCTGACGAGGATCGCCCGCGCACCGATCTCGTAGAGCTGGTCCATCACGTGATTGGTCTCGGTGCGCGGCACCATCGCCCGCACGGCGACCCACTCTGGGTCGTGCAGCGGAGAGATCGTCGGGGACTCGATACCCGGGGTCACCGCGGTCGCCGCGTCGAGCAGGCGGATCGGCACGTCGTAGTCGACGAGAACGTACTGCCGCGCGACGAGCACGCCCTGCAGGCGCCGCTGCAGCGTGTGGATGCCCGGCAGATCGTCGCGCGCGCTGATCAGCACGGCGGACGACTCCAGGATGACGGGCCCGAAGATCTCCAGACCCTGCGCGCGCAGGGTCGACCCGGTGCTGACCACGTCGGCCACCGCATCCGCCACCCCGAGCTTGACGGCCGACTCGACGGCACCGTCGAGCGCCACGAGGCGGGCGGTGACGCCGTTGCCGGCGAGGAATCCGCCCACGAGACCGGGGTAGCTCGTCGCCACCCGCACGCCCTCGAGGGCCTCGAGCGAGTCGAAGGCACCCGCGGGGCCGGCGAAGCGGAAGGTCGACTCGCCGAAGTCGAGGCTCGCGATCTCGCGCGCCTCGGAACCGGAGTCGAGGAGCAGGTCGCGGCCGGTGATGCCGACATCGAGGGCACCCGAGCCGACGTAGGTCGCGATGTCGCGCGGGCGCAGATAGAAGAACTCGACGTCGTTGCGGGGATCGGCGACATTGAGCGCCCGGGGATCACGACGACCGGAGTACCCGGCCTCGAACAGCATCTCCGCGGCGGTCTCGCTGAGGGAGCCCTTGTTGGGCACCGCGACTTTCAACATGGGTGGGACGTCTTTTCGGTCGAAGGGGTGAGGGGACGAGCGCGCTACAGATGTCGCCAGACATCCGAGGGGGTCAGACCCTTGGCCACCATCAGCACCTGCAGGTGATAGATCAGCTGCGAGATCTCCTCCGCCGTCTCGGCGTCGGACTGGTACTCGGCCGCCATCCACACCTCGGCGGCCTCTTCGACGATCTTCTTGCCGATCGCGTGTACACCGGCATCCAGTTCGGCGACCGTGCCGGAGCCCGCGGGGCGCGTCACGGCCTTCTCGCTGAGTTCAGCGAAGAGGTCGTCGAAGGTTTTCACGGAAAGCAACGCTACCGGATGCGCCGGGGCGGTGGCGCCCGGGAGCATCCGGCAGCGAGCGGGTCGTGACGCCTACTTCACGCCGAGGAGGTCGATGACGAAGACGAGGGTGCGGCCCGAGAGCCGGTGGCCGCCGCCGGTCGGGCCGTAGGCGAGGTGCGGGGGCGTGATGAGCTGACGACGACCGCCGACCTTCATGCCGGGGATGCCCTCCTGCCAGCCCTTGATGAGGCCCTGCAGCGGGAAGGCGATCGACTGCCCGCGGCTCCAGCTGGAGTCGAACTCCTCGCCGGACTCGAAGTCGACGCCGAGGTAGTGCACGTCAACGGTCGCGCCGGGAGTCGCCTCGGCACCGGTGCCCTCCTCGATGTCGATGATGACGAGTTCGGTGGGCTCGGGGCCCTCGTAGAAGTCGATCTCTGGCTTGGTCTTGGGTGAATCAGTCATGCGACCATCCAAGCAGATCGCGCCGGGACCGCGCGCCCGCGGGCATTTGTGGTGGCCCGTGCTGGGCGGCGTCAGTGGCGGTGCGCGCCGGCGAGCTCTCGCAGGGTGGAGATCGCGAGACTCGGCGACTGGGCACCGAAGACGCTCGACCCCGCCACGAAAGTGTCGGCCCCCGCCTCCGCCGCGATCTGGATCGTCGTGGCGTTGATGCCGCCGTCGACCTGCAGCCAGACGTCGAGACCGAGCCGGGAGACGGAGTCCCGCAGCGCGTGAAGCTTGGGCATCGTCTCGGGCATGAACGACTGCCCGCCGAACCCGGGCTCTACCGTCATGACGAGCACCTGGTCGAACTCCGGGAGCAGCTCGAGGAAGGGCTCGACCGCGGTGCCGGGCTTGAGGGCGATCCCCGCACGCGAACCGATCTCCCGCAGCCGTCGCGCGAGGGCGACCGCGTCCCGGGCGGCTTCCGCGTGGAAGGTCACAGAGAACGCCCCGGTCTCGGCGTAGCCGGGCGCCCAACGGTCCGGGTCGTCGATCATGAGGTGCACGTCGAGCGGCTTCGGCGTGACCTCCTGCAGTCTCGCCACCATCGGCAGGCCGAAGGTGAGGTTGGGCACGAAGTGGTTGTCCATCACGTCGACGTGGATGAGGTCGGCATCGCTCACTCGCGCGAGCTCCGACTGGAAGTTGGCGAAGTCGGCCGAGAGGATGCTGGGGTTGATACGCGCGGTCATGCGGGCTCTCTTCTGGAGTCAGTCGCTTGTCGTGAACAACTGGATGAACATGGCGTCGGTGCCGTGCCGATGCGGCCACAACTGCACGTGGTTCGTCGCCGGCAGGTCGAGGTCGCGGACCGCCACCGACTGCACGACGGAGGCGGACTCGATGGGGACAAGTCGCCCACCGGTGCGGCGCGTCGCGGTCTGCACGGCGACACGGGTCTCGCCGAGGTGGGGCGAGCAGGTCACATAGGCGAGAAGGCCGCCCGGAGCGAGGGCTTCGGCCGCCGCCACGAGGAGCCGCAACTGCAGTTCCGCGAGGTCGGCCACGTCGCGGGGTCGCTTGCGCCAGCGTGCCTCGGGCCGGCGACGCAGCGCGCCGAGGCCGGTGCACGGTGCGTCGAGCAGGATCCGGTCGAACTCCCGCGGATGGGTGTCGCCCACGGTCGTACCGTCGAGGACCCAGACCTCGGGCGCGGGATCGAACACCGAGAGGGCCGAGCGCACGAGACCCGCGCGAGCGGGGACCACCTCGGCAGCGGTCAGCGTGGCTCCCCCGACCGCGGCCTCGGCCGCCAGAAGCGCCGCCTTGCCGCCGGGACCGGCGCAGAGGTCCAGCCACTTCTCCCCCGGAGTCACCGTCCTGGCCCGGCTGAGCGCGAGGGCGGCGAGCTGCGAGCCCTCGTCTTGCACGCGGGCCGCTCCACGGCGTACGGCGGGGACCGCGAGCGGGTCTCCCCCCTCGAGGATCCCGCCCACCGGGGACACCGCGGCGGGATGGACATCGAGCTCCTCGACGGTCGCCAGTCCGGGAAGCGCGACGAGGCTCACCTGCGGAGCGACGTTGTCGGCCGCGAGCAGCTCCTCCAGCTCGTCGGCGCGGTCGTCGGCGGCGAGCGCCTGCCGGAAGGCGCGGATGACCCAGGCGGGGTGCGAATAGAGTGCCGCGAGCCGGTCATCCTCGTCGGTCGCCGTGGCGAGCACGCGGTCGAGCCACTCGGACGCGGGGGTGCGCGTGATGGTGCGGAGAACCCCGTTCACGAAGCCCGTGGCCGAGTTCGAGCCCACGGTCTTGGCGAGCGACACCGCTTCGTCCACCGCGGCGTGGTCGGCCACGCGGAGCGACAGGAGCTGGTGGCAGGCCAGACGGAGCACATCGAGGATGGGCGGGTCGATCTTGTCGGTGGAGCGCCCCGCGGCCAGCGCGATCACCCGGTCGTAGTACCCGCGCAGGCGCAGGGTGCCGTAGCAGAGCTCGGTCGCGAAGGCCGCGTCCGCATCCGACAGTCGCGCGCGCTGCAGCGCCGTCGGGAGCAGGAGGTTGGCATAGGCGTCGTCGGCGCGCACGGCCATGATGACGTCGAGCGCGATCCGTCGGGCGGGCTGGATGCTCGCCGCCCGCCGCGCTCCGGGTCCGGCGCTCACGCCCGGACCCCCGCGTCCGCGGTCGCCACTGCGCTTGTCGCCGGTCGACCCCGCCACCAGTCAGCCGCGGCCATCGCGGTGCGACCCGCGGGGTGCACCCGCACGAGCTCGACGGGAGTCGTCGCGGTTCCGACGAGCAGCGCTCGACCGACCAGCTGGAACCGACCGGGTGGGAGGGCCGCCGCGTCGCGCGCGATCGTCGCCTCGAGCACCTTGACACGGGTGCCGTCGAGGAAAGTCGACGCGCCCGGCTCCGGGGTGACGCCGCGGATGAGGGCGTAGACGGTTTCGGCGGGCGCGGTCCAGTCGATGACACCGTCGGCCACGGTCAGCTTCGGCGCGAGCGTCACGTCGCCTCGCTGAGGCTCGGCCCGCGCGGTGCCCTCCGCGAGCGCGTCGACCACGCGGGCGAGGAGTTCGGCGCCGGCGCCGGCGAGGGAGTCGAGCAGGTGCCCGGCCGTCTCGTGCGCGCCGATCGGCTGCGTCAATTGCCCGAACACGTCCCCCGCGTCGAGCTCGTCGACCAGCTGGAACACGCTCGCACCGCTGAGCTCATCCCCCGCGATGATCGCGCGCTGCACGGGCGCCGCCCCGCGCCAGCGCGGCAGCACGGAGAAGTGCAGATTGATCCAGCCGAGACGCAGCGCGGAGAGCAGCGGCTCGCGGACGAGTCCGCCGTAGGCGACGATCACGCCCAGATCGGCGTTCAGCGCGGTGATCGCCTCGGTCGCCTCCGCATCGAGGCGATCGGCGTGGATGATCGGCAGCCCGAGCTCCGCCGCGGCGGCGCCCACGGCCGTCGGGGTGAGCACGCCGCGGCGCCCGACCGGCGAGTCCTCACGAGTGACCACGGCCGCGATGCGGTGCGGTCCGCTCGCCAGTCGTCGGAGGCTGGGCACGGCGGCGGCGGGACTGCCGGCGAACACCAGCGTGAGGGGGGTCATCCGTCAATTCTCTCAGGCGGTCGGGCGGCGTCACGCATCGAGGAAGGGCTCGATGTCGTCGAACCGCACGCGCAGGGTGGGGCCGAGGGGCGGCCTCGGGCCTTTGACGGCGGCCGCCTTGCGCCGGGAGGTCGCACTCCGGACGACCTCCGCCCGCAGCGCCGAGGCGTAGGCGGCACCGTTGTTGTAGTCGAAGCGGATGATCGTTCGCACCGACCCCGGCCCGAGGTCGACCGGCCCCAGCACATCGACCGGGTCGGGGGCGACCGCGGCGACCGCCCGGGTGACCGACTCGAGGGTGCCGGTGAGCGTGGCGACCCGCACCGCAGGGGGGAACCGCAGGGCCCGCCGATCGTTCAGCTCCGCGCGGACGAAGTCCGATTGCCGCCAGGTCGCGAGGGCGGAGGCGATCGGTCCGCCCACCCCCACGAGAATGGTCGGTGCGCCCCGGGCGGCCAGGGCGATCGCGTTCGACCACCAGCGCAGGCAGTCTTCGGCCACCCGGAGGCTCTCGCGCGCGATCATCCGCTCGCCGTCGAGGAGCAGCACGGCGCGATAGCCGCCGGCGGCGATGGGCTCCGCGCCGCGGGTCGCGATGACGAGGGCGGGCGCGTCGTCCACGGCGAGGAGGGGTCGCTCCCCGTCGGCCACGAGAACGCGAACGCCGGGGAAGGCCCGACCGAGATCCTCGGCCGTGCGCGTGGCGCCCGCGCCGACGAGCCGCTGCCGGGTTCCCTCGCAGTTCTGGCAGCGCCAGCCCACCGCGAGTGCCCCGCACCAGGTGCACGCGGGCGGTGCACTCGACGACTTCTGCGCGAGGGGACCCTCGCAGTTGCGACAGCGCGCCGACTGGCCGCAGTCGGCGCAGGCGAGGCGGGGTGCGTAGCCCGGCCGGGCCACTTGCACGAGCACGGGACCGCTCTCGAGCGCGCTGCGCGCGGCCTGCCAGGCGCTCGACGGGATGCGGGCCTGCGCGGCGAGACGGTCCGTCGCCGGCTGCTGCGCGGTGGGGATCACCTTCGGGAGGACGGCCGGTGCGGGGGTGACGGCGGTCATCCAGCCGATCTCGACGAGTCGTTCGACCTCGGTGCTGCGCGAGTGACCTATCACGATGAGCGCGCAGGACTGCAACTCCTGTCGGAGCAGTGCGGCATCGCGGGAGTGAACGTAGGGCGCGAGCGGTTCGGTGTGCAGCGGATCCCCGTCGTCCCAGATGAGGATCAGTCCCAGGCGCGCCGCGGGCGCGTAGACGACCGAGCGATTGCCGATGATGACGACCGGCTCCGACTCGAGGCAGCGCAGGAACGCTCGATAGCGGTCGGGGTTGGACTGCCGGGCGTCGAGCCGCACGACGGCCTCCGGCGGGAGGACATCGGCGAGGGCGGCGGCGAGTTGCTCCTGGTCGCGGTAGTCGGGCACCGCCAGGATGGCGGACTGACCCGATGCGAGCGCGGCGACCGCGCACGCCGCCGCCGTGGTCGCCCAGCGACCCACCCAGTCGCCCGATCGCGTGCGGGTGACGAGCGGCACCGCGTCGAGCGCGAGGCGTGCGCCGCCGGCGATCGCGCTCTCGACGCGGCCGACCGGGTAATCGGCGATCGGAGCGACGAGGGCGGGCCGCGCAACGGCGTCGGCGGGAGGCCGCGGCCCCGCCGCCAGCAGTGCCTTCTCGACGCGCGCTTGGCGCCCGGGCACGGCCAGTCGCACGATGTCGCTCGCGGCACCGGCGGCCCGATCGGCCGCCCGTCGTGCCAGCTGGTAGACCTCGGGAGCGAGCACGGGCACCGGCGAGGTGACGGCATCGATGTCGCTCAGGGCTCCGGCGAATTCACCGTGCTCGACGAGCTCGACGACGAAGCCGTCCGCGATGCGACCGGCCGACCGCAGCGGCACCCGCACGCGCACCCCGACCCGCACCTCGGCCGCGAGGGCATCGGGCACCCGGTAGTCGAACAGCCGATCGAGTTGCGGCAGGGGCGAGTCCACGAGCACCCGGGCGATGGATGCCGTGGTCATCGTCAGAGGCGGGCCGCGTCGCGCAGCGCGTCGACCCGGTCGAGCTTCTCCCAGGTGAAGTCGGGCAGTTCGCGCCCGAAGTGACCGTAGGTCGCGGTGGCGGCGTAGATCGGTCGCAGCAGGTCGAGTTCGCGGATGATCGACGCGGGTCGCAGGTCGAACACCCGTCTGATCGCCTCGATGATCGTCTCGTCGTCCACGTGGCCGGTGCCGAAGCTCTCGACGTAGAGCCCCACCGGCGAGGCCTTGCCGATCGCGTACGCGACCTGCACCTCGAGGCGGTCGGCCAGCCCCGCGGCGACCGCGTTCTTCGCGACCCAGCGCATGGCGTAGGCGGCCGAACGGTCGACCTTCGACGGGTCCTTGCCGCTGAAGGCGCCACCGCCGTGGCGAGCCGCGCCGCCGTAGGTGTCAACGATGATCTTGCGGCCGGTGAGACCCGCGTCGCCCTGTGGTCCGCCGATGTGGAAGACGCCCGTGGGATTGATGAGCACGCGGGTCGTCGAGGAGTCGAGATCGACGGTCTCGAGCACGGGAGCGATGACGAGTCGTTCGATCTCGGCGCGCAGGGCATCCGTCGAGATCGCGGGCGAGTGCTGGGTGGAGACAACGACGGTCTCGATGCTGCGGGGTACCGCGCCCTCGTACCCGATCGTCACCTGCGTCTTGCCGTCGGGACGCAGGAAGTCGACCTCGCCCGACTTGCGCACGTGCGCGAGCCGCTCCGACATGCGGTGCGCGAGCCAGATTGGGATGGGCATGTACTCCGGGGTCTCGGTCGTCGCATAGCCGAACATGATGCCCTGGTCGCCCGCCCCCTGGAGATCGTCGACATCGTGGCTCGACTCCTCCCGCGTCTCGAAAGCGGCGTCCACACCCTGTGCGATGTCGGGCGACTGACCGCCGATCGAGACGGAGACGCCGCAGGATCGGCCGTCGAACCAGACGTCGGAGGAGTTGTAGCCGATGTCGGAGATTCGCTTGCGGACGATCGCCGGAATGTCGACGTAGCCGCTCGTCGTCACCTCGCCCGCGACGTGCACGAGCCCCGTGGTGACGAGGGTCTCGACGGCGACGCGCGCCGTGCGATCCTCCGCAATGAGGGCGTCGAGGATGCTGTCGCTGATCTGGTCGCAGATCTTATCGGGGTGGCCCTCGGTCACCGACTCGGAGGTGAAGAGGCGCAGGTGTGTGCTCACTCGAGAACTCCCAGGGGTGAAGGGCCGACCGCGGTTTCAGACCAGCACGTCGAGAATACGATCCGCCACCGTCAACTTCGTTCCGGAGGCCTCGCCCACTATATCGCCGCCCCTGCCGAGCAGGATGACCGCGTTGCCCTCCGTGGCGAAACCTGTGGACCACCCGACGCTGTTGACGACCAGGAAGTCGCAGCCCTTGCGCTCGAGCTTCGCTCGGCCCTGGGCGAGAAGCGCGTCGCGGTCGGTTTCGGTCTCCGCGGCGAAGCCCACGACCACCTGCCCCGCGGGCCGCGCCGACGCGAGGGTCGCGAGGATATCGGGGTTGCGCACGAGGGTGAGCTCGAGCCGGTCGCCCTGGGTCTCCTTCTTGATCTTCGAGTCGGCGACCCGCTCCGGGCGGTAGTCGGCGACGGCGGCGGCCATGATGACGATGTCGGCGTCGCGCGCCGCGGTCTCGGTGGCGGCGGCCAGTTCGAGCGTCGTCCCGACCGGGATGACCGTGACGTGCGCCGGAGCGTCCACCTCGAGGTTCGCGCCGATCAGCGTGACCTCCGCCCCGCGGGTCGCCGCAGCGAGCGCGAGCGCGATCCCCTGCTTGCCGCTCGAGCGATTGCCGATGAACCGGACCGGGTCGAGCGGCTCACGCGTGCCGCCCGCCGTCACGACGATGCGCCGCCCCGCGAGGTCGCGGACCGGTTCGACGAGCGCGAGCGCCGCGGCGACGATCTCATCCGGTTCGGACATGCGCCCCGCGCCCGAGTCGGCGCCCGTGAGCGGGCCGACCGCCGGGCCGACGAGGTGGATGCCGCGGGCCCGCAGCGTGGCCACGTTGTGGACTGTCGCGGGATTGCGCCACATCTCGGTGTGCATGGCCGGCGCGACCACCAGGGGCGCCGTGCTCGCGAGAATCGTGTTGCCCAGCAGGTCGGGTGCGAATCCACCCGCGAGCTGCGCGATGAAGTTCGCCGTCGCGGGGGCGACGACGATCAGGTCGGCGGCCTGACCGATCGCGACGTGGCGAACCTCGGCGACCCCGTCGTACAGGTCGGTGTGCACCGGGTTTCGGCTGATCGCCTCGAGCGTCGGCTTTCCGACGAAGCGGAGCGCGGCATCCGTCGCCACCACCTGCACCGAGTGCCCGGCCAGGACGAAGCCCCGGACGACACCGACCGCCTTGTACGCGGCGATGCCCCCGGTGATCCCGACGACGATGTTCACGTGGGGCGCGGCGCGACTCGAGCGGCCCGGAGGGCGGTGCTCAGTCCTCGGAGAGCGAGGTCAGTACGAGGCGGTCGTCGTTGATCTCGCGGAGCGCGACCGAGAGCGGCTTGTCGTCGATCGTGGAGTCGACGAGCGGTCCGACGTTGTCGAAGAGGCTGCCCTCGTGCAGATCGGCGTAGTAGTCGTTGATCTGGCGGGCGCGCTTGGACGCGAAGATGACGAGCGCGTACTTCGAGTCGACCTTCGACAACAGCTCGTCGATGGGCGGGTCGATGATTCCGGTCTGTTTGTCGGCCATGGGGTGACTCCTTGTGTCGTGTGTCGAAAACCGTGGGATGGGCGCGCGAGCGACCCGTGATGTGCGCACGCGAATGGGCGCACGGAAGGCTATGACGTCAATTCTACGACTTCCCTGGCCGCGACAGCGACGTCGGTGTTCACGACACGGTGATCGAACTCGTCCTGAGCGGCCAGTTCGACCTTCGCGGTCTCGAGCCGTCGGGCCTGTTCCTCGGGCGATTCGGTGCCCCTCCCGATGAGACGACGCACCAGTTCCTCCCACGTCGGGGGCAGCAGGAACACGAGTTTCGCCTCGGGCATCGCCTCGCGAACCTGGCGGGCGCCCTGCAGATCGATCTCCAGGAGCACCCTCTTGCCCGCGGTGAGGGCGGCGTCGATCGGCGGTCTCGGAGTGCCGTAGCGATAGGAGTTGTGGACCGTGGCCCACTCGAGCAACTCGCCCTCCGCGATCATGCGGTCGAACTCGTCGTCGCTGACGAAGAAGTAGTGCACGCCGTCGATCTCACCGGGGCGGGGCGCGCGCGTCGTCGCGGACACGCTCAGATGGATCTCGGGGTAGTGCTCGCGGATATACGCCGAGACCGTGCCCTTGCCGACCGCGGTCGGTCCGGCGAGCACCACGAGCGTCGACGTCGTCTCCCCACCCTCGCGCGCGGTCAGCCAGTCGCGGAGCGCCGTGCGCTGCCGCACCCCCAGGCCTCCGGTGCGCTTCGAGTCCGCGATGCCGAGTGCTCCCATGATGCGCGCAACCCGCGTGGGGCCGAGTCCCGGGATGCTGCCGAGCAGCTCCCGCACGCGCAGACCGGCCTCGGGCGAGTCCGGCTCGGCCCACGCCGTCTCCGCGACCTCGCGGGCCGAGCGGTTGCGCGTCGCGATGGACTGCTTGACCGCGGCGCGCGCACGGCGTGCGGCGACGGCGGCGCGGGAGGCCGCGGCTCGGTCGACCTGCGGCGGGGCGGGGCGGGGACTCACGCGGCGTACGCCTCGCGCACGGCGGACGCCTGGGCGGTGACCTCGGCGGCGATTCCATCCGGACCCGCGTCGAGGATCGCGCGCGAGGAACTGACGATGACGCGCTCCGACGCCGCTCCGAATAGGCGGTGCAGGTCATCCAACCGGGCGCCCTGATGGCCGAAGCCCGGTGCCAGGATGGGGGTCGCCGAGAGGTCGGACGGCAGGATTCCGTGCTCGGCCAGATCGACGGTGGCGCCGATCACGACACCGAAAGAGCCGATGGGGGCGCTGTTCAGTCGATTCACCTCAGTCACGATACCGGCTGCAACCGTGCGACCCGCATTCGGACCCCGCGCGATGACGGCGGTCTGCACCTCGCGGGACTCCGGATTCGAGGTGGCGCCGAGCACGAAGAGACCCTTGCCGTGGTGCGTCGCGATGCGGACCGGCGCCTCCAGCGAGCCGACGCCCTGATAGGCGCTGATCGTCATCGCGTCGGACTCGAGGCTCGACCCGGGGGTCAACCACGCCTCCGCGTAGCCCTCCACACTCGTTCCGAGATCGCCGCGCTTGACGTCGGCGATCACGAGGAGGCCCGCCGCGCGAGCCGCGCCCAGCACCCGCTCGAGAGCGCCGAAACCCGCCGCTCCGTGCCGCTCGAAGAACGCGACCTGAGGCTTGACGATCCCCGCGCGGCCGGCGGTCGCATCCACCACCCGCAGGCCGAACTCACGGAGCCCCTCCGCGGAGTCGGCGAGGCCCCAGCTGTGCAGCAGATAGGGATGGGGATCGATGCCGACGCACAGGTGGCCCGAGGCTGCGAAGGTCGAGCCGAGGCGGTCACCGAAGCTCGGGCCTCCGGCTGGAGCGGGGTCAGCGGGCATGGGCGAGCCTCTCCGCGCGGTCGATCGCGTAGTCCTGCAGGCTTCGCACCTCGAAGCCCTCCCGAATCGCCTCGAAGGAGGCGACGGCGGCCGCGAGCTGGGCGATGGTCGTGAACAGCGGCTTGTCGGCCGCGACCGTCGCGGTGCGGATCTCGAAGCCGTCCGCCCGGGCGCTGCGACCGCTCGGGGTGTTGATCACCACATCGACGAAGCCGGCGTTGATGAGCTCGACGATGTTCATGTTCTCGGGCGCGGGGACCCGGTCGGGGTCGCCCTCCGCCTGACCCTGGAAGTACTTGCGCACGACCCGGGCGTCGATGCCGTTCCGGCTGAGGATCTCGGCCGTGCCCTCGGTCGCGAGGATCTCGAAGCCGAGCTGCTGCAGCCGCAGCACCGGCAGGATCACCGCGCGCTTGTCGCGGTCGGCGACCGAGACGAACACCGCGCCGCTCGAGGGCAGCCCCCCATAGGCCGCCTCCTGGCTCTTAGCGAAGGCGCGCGGGAAGTTGCGGTCGATTCCCATCACCTCGCCGGTCGAGCGCATCTCCGGGCCGAGCACCGAGTCGACGACCGCGCCCTCCCGGGTGCGGAAGCGCTTGAACGGCAGCACGGCCTCCTTGACGGCGACGGGGGCGTCGAGCGGCACGACCGAGCCATCCTGCTCCGGCAGCAGACCGCTCCCCCGCAACTCGGCGATCGTGCGCCCGATCATCAGGAGCGACGCGGCCTTGGCGAGCGGAATGCCGAGCGCTTTCGACACGAACGGCACGGTGCGGGAGGCGCGCGGGTTGGCTTCGAGCACATAGAGCACGCCCTGGCCGATCGCGAACTGCACGTTGAGGAGTCCGCGGACTCCGATGCCCTCGGCGATCGCGAGCGTGGCCTCGCGCACGCGGTTGATCACGTCGCGGCCCAGGGTCACCGGCGGGAGCGTGCACGCGGAGTCGCCGGAGTGCACACCGGCCTCCTCGATGTGCTCCATGATGCCGCCGATGTAGAGCTCGTGACCGTCGAAGAGGGCGTCGACGTCGATCTCGATCGCGTCATCGAGGAAGCGGTCGACGAGGAGCGGAGACGCGGGACCGATGATCGCCTGGTCCTTCACCCGATCGAAGTAGTCCACGAGCGACTCGGTGTCGTAGACGATCTCCATGCCGCGACCTCCGAGCACGTGCGACGGTCGCACGAGCACGGGGTACCCGATGCTCTCGGCGATCGTGACGGCGTCGTCTACGCCCGTCGCGGTGCCGTTGCGCGGGGCCAGCAGGTGGGCGGCATCGAGGATGCGCGAGAACCGCCCGCGCTCCTCGGCGAGGTCGATCGCCTCCGGTGACGTGCCCAGAATCGGAACCCCCGCATCCTTGAGACCCTGCGCGAGACCGAGCGCGGTCTGGCCGCCGAGTTGCACGACGACGCCGACGAGTTCGCCGCTGAGGCTCTCCGCGTGGATGATCTCCAGCACGTCCTCAAGCGTGAGGGGTTCGAAGTACAGGCGATCGCTCGTGTCGTAGTCGGTCGAGACCGTCTCGGGGTTGCAGTTGATCATGATCGTCTCGTAGCCCGCGGCGGACAGGGCGAAGGAGGCGTGCACACAGCTGTAGTCGAACTCGATGCCCTGGCCGATCCGGTTCGGTCCCGACCCCAGGATCACGACCTTGCGCCGGTCGCTCGGCACCACCTCGGTCTCCAGGTCGTAGCTCGAGTAGTGGTAGGGGGTGAGGGCCGGGAACTCGCCGGCGCAGGTGTCGACGGTCTTGTAGACGGGACGCACGCCCAGCGCCCAGCGCGCCGCGCGCACCTGCGCCTCGTCGAGCTGACGCAACTGGCCGATCTGGGCGTCGCTGAACCCGTGCTCCTTCGCGAGCCGGAAGAGCGCCTCATCGAGCGGCCGGAGCGTCGCGATCTCGGCGGCGACCTCGTTGATGAGGACGATCTGGTCGATGAACCAGGGGTCGATGCCGGTGGCGTCGAAGACCTCCGCGATCGTCGCGCCCGCCCGGAGTGCCTGCTGGACGGTGACGATGCGGCCGTCGGTGGGCACGCTCGCGAGCTGGAGCAGGGCATCCTTGTCGCCGGGCTCGCCCGCCCAGTGGAAGCTGCTGCCCCGCTTCTCGAGCGAGCGGAGGGCCTTCTGCAGCGCCGTCGAGTAGTTGCGGCCGATGGCCATGGCCTCCCCCACCGACTTCATGGTGGTGGTGAGGCGGGTGTCGGCGGCCGGGAACTTCTCGAAGGCGAACCGCGGCACCTTCACGACGACGTAGTCGAGGGTCGGCTCGAAGGAGGCGGGCGTCACCTTCGTGATGTCGTTCGGGATCTCATCGAGGCGGTACCCGATGGCGAGCTTCGCGGCAATCTTCGCGATCGGGAATCCGGTCGCCTTCGACGCGAGGGCGCTCGACCGCGACACGCGCGGGTTCATCTCGATCACGATGACGCGGCCGGTGCGGGGATCGACGGCGAACTGGATGTTGCAGCCTCCCGTGTCGACGCCGACCGCGCGGATGATCTCGATCCCGATGTCGCGCAGGTTCTGGTACTCGCGGTCGGTGAGCGTGAGCGCGGGGGCGACGGTGATCGAGTCTCCCGTGTGCACGCCGACCGGGTCGACGTTCTCGATCGAGCAGACGACGACCGTGTTGTCGGAGGTGTCGCGCATGAGCTCGAGCTCGTACTCCTTCCAGCCGAGGATGGACTCCTCGAGGAGCACCTCGGTGGTGGGGCTCTGGTGCAGGCCGTCGCCGACCATGCGGATGAGCTCCTCGCGGTCGTACGCGAAGCCGGAGCCGAGGCCGCCCATCGTGAAGGAGGGCCGGATGACCAGCGGGTAGCCCAGATCGTCGGCGAAGCCGAGCGCCTCCTCGACCGTGTGGGCGATGTGGCTGCGTGCGACGTCGGCGCCCGCGTCGAGAACTAGCTGCTTGAAGATCTGGCGGTCCTCGCCCTTGTTGATGGCCTCGAAGTTGGCGCCGATCAGCTCGACGTCGTACTTCTCCAGGATGCCGTGCTGGTGGAGCTGGATCGCGGCGTTGAGCGCGGTCTGACCACCCAGCGTCGGCAGGATCGCGTCCGGCTTCTCCTTCGCGATGATCGACTCGATGACCTGCCAGGTGATCGGCTCGATGTAGGTCGCATCGGCGAAGTCGGGGTCGGTCATGATCGTCGCGGGGTTCGAGTTGACGAGGATGACCCGCACCCCCTCCTCGCGGAGCACCCGGCAGGCCTGCGTTCCCGAGTAATCGAACTCGGCCGCTTGGCCGATGACGATGGGCCCCGATCCGATGACGAGGACTGAATTGATGTCGGCGCGCTTCGGCACTAGTTGTTCTCCTTTGCGGCGCGGGTGCTCTCGAGCACGAGGTCGCGGAATCGGTCGAAGAGGTAATTGCTGTCGTGAGGTCCGGCGGCGGCCTCGGGGTGGTACTGCACGGAGAAGGCGGGAATGTCGAGCGCCCGCAGGCCCTCCACCACGTTGTCGTTCAGGTTGACGTGGCTCACCTCGACCCGGCCGAATCCGGCAGGCGACTCGACGACCTCTCCGATGGGGGCGTCGACCGCGAAGCCGTGGTTGTGGCTCGTGATCTCGGTGCGGCCCGTCGCGACATCGATCACCGGTTGGTTGATGCCCCGGTGGCCGAAGGGCAGCTTGTAGGTGCCGAAGCCGAGGGCGCGACCCAGCAGCTGGTTGCCGAAGCAGATTCCGAAGAACGGCAGGCCCTCGCGCAGGACCGCCTGCAGCAGAGCCACATGGCGATCGGACGCGCCCGGATCGCCGGGTCCGTTCGAGAAGAAGACCGCGTCCGGCGACATCGCGAGCAGTTCCTCCGCGGTGATCGTCTGCGGCACGACGTGCACGTCGAGACCGCGGGCGGCGAGGTAGCGCAGCGTCGAGGTCTTGACTCCGAGGTCGAGAACGGCGACCGAACCGATTCGCTCCCCCTCGGCCGCGAGCGTGTAGCCGGTGGCCGTCGAGACCGTGCCGGAGAGGTTCTGCCCCAGCATCGACGCGGAACCCTGCACCAGACCCAGCTGCTCCTCCGGGGAGAGCGCGGCCTCCGCTCCGGAGAAGATGCCGGCGCGCATGACGCCCGCGTCGCGCAGTCGGCGGGTCACGGCGCGGGTGTCGATGCCGCTGATGCCCACGATTCCGTCGCGCGTGAGCTGGGCATCCAGCGAATCGGTCGCCCGGTAGTTCGACACGACGCGGGAGGGATCGCGCACCACGTAGCCCGACACCCAGATCTGCGAGGACTCAGGGTCCTCCTCGTTCACCCCGGTGTTGCCGATGTGCGGGGCCGTCATCACGACGATCTGCCCCGCGTAGCTGGGGTCGGTGAGGGTCTCCTGGTAGCCGGTCATGCCGGTGGCGAAGACGGCTTCGCCGAAGGTCCGCCCGCGCGCCCCGTAGGCGGCGCCGGTGTACCGGGTTCCATCTTCGAGCACGAGAACTGCTGGGTCGAGCGCCACTAGGCCTTCTTTCCTGAACTGGTGGGGATGATCGACTCGAGGGCCGCGAGCAGGGGCTCGGGCTCATCGAGCCGGAAGTAGCTGTCGACGGCGGTGCCCCCGACCGACCAGCCCAGGAGCACGAGACCGCCGGTCTCGACGACGCGGTCGATGGTGTACTGCGCCCGGGTGACGTCGCGGATATCCGAGACCGGGATGAACGCGGGGGCGGTGCCGCGGAGCGCGAGCACCACGCCGGCGTCCGTCACGTCGATCGTCGCGCGCGAGCGGAACCCCAGACCGGGCACCGCGACGCGGTCGAGCGGTCGCCCGTCGAAGGTCGTCGACACGTAGAGGCCGGTGAAGCGCCCGACCAGCGTCCCGACGGCGGCGGGCACGGCGAGCGGCCGACCGAGGTACGCCTGGCGGCGCCGACGCCGCATCCAGCCCACGACCATCGCGACGACGAGGAGCACGAACAGCGCCATCACGAGCGCGAGGAGCACGCCCCTATCCACGGTGCACCCGCGCGTTCTGCGCGACGGTGGCGGCGTCGACGAGCTCGCCGTCCAGCACGGTCGCGTAGCCGTCGTGGACCGTCGCGACGACGCGCCCCGGCAGCGTGCGCCCGAGGTAGGGCGAATTGACGCCCTTGCCGTGCAGCTGCCCCACCGCGAACTCCCGGCGTGCAGACGGGTCGACCAGGGTGAACTGCGCGGGCGCCCCGACCGCGAAGGGGTCGCTATAGCCGGCGAGGCGACCGATCCGCGCGGGGGTCGTCGACAGCACCCGGGCGACGTCGGCCCAGCCGATCAGCCCGGAGTCGACCATCGCGAGCTGTACGACGCTCAGCGCGGACTCGAGGCCCACCATGCCGAAGGACGCCTCGTCCCAGGCGCACTCCTTCGACTCCATCGGGTGCGGCGCGTGATCCGTCGCGACGATGTCGATCGTGCCGTCCGCGAGCGCGGTGCGGAGCGCCTGCACGTCCTCGTCCCGTCGCAGCGGCGGATTCACCTTGAACCGCGGGTCATAGCTGCGGGCGAGCTCCTCGGTGAGCAGCAGGTGGTGCGGGGTGACCTCGGCGGTGACCGCGATCCCTCGCGCCTTCGCCCATCGGATGACCTCGACCGAACCGGCCGTCGACAGGTGGCAGATGTGCAGACGGGCCCCGACGTGGTGGGCGAGCAGCACATCCCGGGCGATGATCGCCTCCTCCGCGACCGCGGGCCAGCCGCGCAGACCGAGCTCACCCGAGAGGGCGCCCTCGTTCATCTGCGCGCCCTCCGTGAGCCGGGGCTCCTGCGCGTGCTGCGCGATCACACCGTCGAAGGTCTTCACGTATTCGAGGGCGCGACGCATGAGCAGGGCATCCGCGACGCACTTTCCGTCGTCGGAGAAGACCGTGACGCCCGCCCGGGAGCCGGCCATCGCCCCGATCTCGCTCAACTGGGTTCCGGCGAGCCCCATCGTGACGGCGCCGATCGGCCTCACCGTGACGTAGCCATGCTGCTCGCCGAGCGAGTGCACCTGCTCGACGACCCCGGCGGTGTCGGCCACGGGCGAGGTGTTCGCCATCGCATGCACCGCGGTGAACCCGCCGATCGCGGCGGCGCGCGACCCGGTCAGGACCGTCTCACTCTGCTCGAATCCGGGCTCGCGGAGGTGCGTGTGCAGATCGACGAGGCCGGGAAGGGCCTGGAGTCCATCGCCGTCGACCGTGGTGGCCCCGGCGCGGCTCAGCCGGGCTCCGAGTTCGGTGATGGTGCCGTGCTCGACGAGGATGTCGGTGTGCGACCCGTCGGGCAGCGTGGCTGCGGTGATGAGGAGCGTCGTCGGGCTCACTGGTCGGCCTCCCGTTCGCCGGAGAGTAAGAGGTAGAGCACGGCCATCCTTATCGAGACACCATTGGCGACCTGTTCGAGCACGGTGGACCGCGGTGAATCGGCGGCGCGGGCGGAGATCTCCAGGCCGCGGTTCATGGGCCCGGGGTGCATCACCATGGTATCGGCGCGAAGCCGGTCGAGCCGCTCGTCGTCGAGGCCCCACTCGCGCGCGTACTCCCGGGCATTGGGGAAGAACGCCGCCGACATCCGTTCGGCCTGGATGCGCAGCATCATGACCACGTCGGGGCTCTGGTCGAGGGCCGCATCGAAGCTGTACCCGTACGTCACCGGCCAGGTGCTGAGGTCGCTCGGCAGCAGGGTCGCTGGGGCCACCAGGGTGACGGACGCCCCCAGGGCCTCCAGGAGCCAGACGTTCGAGCGGGCCACGCGACTGTGCAGGATGTCGCCGACGATGGTCACCCGCAGGCCGTCGAGGTCGCGCCCACGCGAGGCGACGCCGTGCAGACGCTTGCGCATCGTGTACGCGTCGAGAAGGGCCTGGGTGGGGTGCTCATGGGTTCCGTCACCGGCGTTGAGGATCGCGGCGTCGATCCACCCGCTCTGCGCGAGCACGTGAGCGGCGCCCGAGGCAGAGTGCCGGATGACCACCGCATCCGCCCCCATGGCGGCGAGTGTCTGCGCCGTGTCCTTGAGGCTCTCCCCCTTCGATACGCTCGACCCCTTGGCGCTGAAGGTCACCAGATCGGCACTGAGCCGCTTGGCCGCGAGCTCGAAGGAGGTCCGGGTGCGCGTGGAGTCCTCGAAGAAGAGGTTGATGACGGTCTTGCCCCGCAACGTCGGGAGCTTCTTGACCTCGCGGGTCGCGACGTCGGCCATGTCCTCGGCCACGTCGAGGATCCCGACGGCCGTCGCCCGATCGATGCCCTTGGTGCTCAGCAGATGCCTCATGACTCGATGCTCACCTCTTCGATTCCGTCGATCTCGCGCAGGCGAACGTTGATGCGCTCCTCGGCGGAGGTCGGCAGGTTCTTACCGACGAAGTCCGCTCGGATCGGGAGCTCGCGGTGGCCGCGGTCGACGAGAACCGCGAGCCTGACCGCCCGGGGCCGCCCGTGGTCGCCGAGGGCGTCCAGCGCGGCGCGAATCGTCCGGCCGGAGTAGAGCACGTCGTCGACGAGAACCACCGTCTTGCCGTCGATTCCGGAGGCGGGCAGTTGCGTCGGCGATGGCGCACGGGTGGGCTGGGCGCCGAGGTCGTCGCGGTACATCGTCACATCGAGGGATCCCACGCTCGCGAGGGATTCGCCCACGGCCGGGTCGATGCTCTCGAGGATGCGGCCGAGGCGCTGAGCGAGAATGACGCCGCGAGTGGGAATACCCAGCAGCACGAGATCGGAACCGCCGCGGTTGGACTCGAGGATCTCGTGCGAGATCCGGGTCAACGCCCGCGTGATGTCAGCCGACTGCAGAACTGTGCGCACAGTCATTCTGACCTCCTTCCCCGCCTCTCGGGACGGAACTTAAAGGATGTCTGGTGACTCGACTGTAGCATCCCGCGGCCCGGCCCACTGAAGCTCCGGCCGCGGCCGCGTCGAGTGTCTCGGCGTGCGTCGGGTGTCTACGCGCGGGTCTGGGCGACCCGCGCGAGCAGTCCGTTGACGAAGCTCGCCGAGTCCTCGGTGCTCAGAACGGTCGCGGACTCGACCGCCTCCGAGATGGCGACGGCGTCCGGCACCTCGTCGTTGAAGAGCAGCTCCCAGATGCCGATGCGGATGATCGCGCGGTCGACGGCGGGCATGCGGTCGATGGTCCAGCCCTGAGCGTAGGTCTCGATCAGTTCGTCGATCTCATCGCCGTGCGTGGCGACGCCCTCGACGATCTGCTTCGCGTAGGCCCAAGAACCCGACCGCTTCGGATCGGCGAAGTGTCGGTTCTCCTCCGCCAGCAGCGAGGCGTTGATCGACTCCCCACGGACATCGGCCCCGTACAGCACGTCGAGGGCGCGCTTTCGCGCCTTGGTTCTCGCGCTCACTAGTCGTTGACGCGGCCGAGGTAGCTGCCGTCGCGCGTGTCGACCTTGACGCGGGTGCCCTGCTCGAGGAAGAGCGGCACCTGGATCTGATACCCGGTCTCGACGGTCGCCGGCTTCGTTCCGCCGGTGGAGCGGTCGCCCTGGAGCCCCGGCTCGGTGTAGGTGATCTCGAGCACGACGGAGGCGGGAAGTTCGACGTAGAGCGGATCGCCGTTGTGCAGAGCGAGCGTCACCATCTGGTTCTCCAGCATGAAGTTCGCGGCATCGCCGACCTGCGCCTCGGAGAGCGTGATCTGGTCGTAGTCGGCGGTGTTCATGAAGACGAAGCCGTCGCCGTCCTTGTAGAGGTACTGGTAGTCGCTGCGATCCACGGTCTCGGTCTCGATCTTCGCGCCCGCGTTGAAGGTGCGGTCGACGACCTTGCCGCTCATCACGTTCTTCATCTTGGTGCGCACGAACGCGCCGCCCTTGCCGGGCTTGACGTGTTGGAAATCGATGACGGTCCACAGCTGGCCGTCCATGTTGAGAACGACGCCGTTCCGGATATCGCTGGTCGAAGCCATGCTGAATTCACTTCCGATTGGGGATGGGGAGGTCGTGGGTGCGCGCACGCGACGGGCGCGACCCTCAAGTGTACCGGAGCTATGCGGTGCGCAGCCCGATCGCGTGGAGGGCGAGGAGGTACGAGTCGAAGCCGAAACCCGCGATGACACCGGTGGCGACGGCCGAGATGACACTCGTGTGCCGGAACTCCTCCCGCGCATGCGGGTTCGAGATGTGCACCTCGATCACGGTGCCGCCGGCCTTCGTGACGAGGGCCACGGCGTCGCGCAGAGCGTAGGAGTAGTGCGTGAACGCGGCGGGGTTGAGGATGACCGGCGCCCCCGAGTCCGCCGCACCGTGCAACCAGCTCATGAGCGTCGCCTCGTCGTCGGTCTGCCGTAGCTCGACCGTCCATCCCGCGGGGGCGGCCGCGCTCAGCACGCGGTCGAGCTCCGCGAGGTCCCCGCTTCCGTAGACGTCGGGTTCGCGGCTGCCGAGTCGGCCCAGATTGGGCCCGTTGAGCACGAGGACGGTGGTCATGACTCCCGATCCTATCGGTGGCGACGGGACGGGCCCGGTCAGACCCCGATCTCCTGGTAGGCGGCGAAGAGGAGGGATTCGTCCGGAGCGGTGAGGACCGCGGGCTTCGCGATGTCGTCGAGCACGATGAAGCGCAGGTGGCCGGCACGGGCCTTCTTGTCGCGCTGCATGGTGGCGAGCAGGGTCTGCCAGCGACCCACCGGATACGTCGTCGGAAGCGTGAGCGATTCGAGGATCCGACGGTGCCGGTCGACGGCCTCGTCGCTCAGCGATCCGGTGAGGCGCGAGAGTTCCGCCGCGAAGACCATGCCGACCGCCACGGCGGCCCCGTGCCGCCAGTTGTATCGCTCGGCGTGTTCGATCGCGTGGCCGAGGGTGTGCCCGTAATTCAGGAACTCGCGGCCGCCCGCCTCGCGGAAGTCATCGCTGACGACGCGAGCCTTCATCGCGATGGCGAGCTCGACGAGCCGCCGGAACTCGGGGGTCGTCGGATCGGTCGCGCGCGCGACGTCGGCCTCGTAGATGTCGAGGATCTCAGGGACCGCGATGAACCCGGCCTTCACGATCTCCGCGGATCCCGCGAGGATCTCGTTGGCACCCAGGGTGGACAGCAGGTCGAGGTCGACGAGCACCGCGGAGGGGGCCCAGAACGCACCGACGAGGTTCTTGCCCTCGGCGGTGTTGATGCCCGTCTTGCCGCCGACCGCGGCATCGACCATTCCCAGCACCGTCGTCGGGATCTGAACGACGGGAACGCCCCGCAACCAGGTCGCGGCGACGAAGCCCGCCAGGTCGGTCGTCGCGCCGCCGCCCAGCCCCACCACGACATCGGTGCGCGTGAAGTCGGTCTGGCCCATGATCTGCCAGCAGAACGCCGCAACCTCGACCCGCTTGGCGGCCTCCGCGTCGGGAACCTCGGCCAACAGCACCTCGTATCGCCCGAGCAGCGCCTCCCGCACCTCGTTCGCCTTCGCGCCGAGCGTCGGAGCGTGGATGATCAGCACCTTCGTCGCCTTCGGGCCGATCCGGTCGGCGAGCTCGCCGATCACCCCGTTGCCGACGAGGATGTCGTAGGGCGAGTCGCCCGTGACGCTGATCACGGTCGTGTCAGTCATGCGTGATGTCTCCCTCGGCCCACGTCGCGATGTCGCGGGCGATGTCGTCGAGTGGTCGGTCGGAGGTGTCCCAGCTGGCATCGGCGAGGCGCTCATAGATGGGTCGGCGCGCGTCGACGAGAGCGCGCCAGGCGTCGAGCCCGCCCGCGAGCAGCGGCCGCTTGGTACCGCCGATCCGGGGCGCCACGGCCTCGGGACTCACCGTGATGAGCGCGACACGATGGGCGGCGAGGTCGCGTTGGGTGTCCTTATCGAGGATCGCTCCCCCGCCGAGGGCGACCACCGCGCGCTCGGCGAGCGCGGCACGCACGGCCGAGCGTTCCAGCGCCCGGAAGTGCGGTTCGCCGTGCTCGGCGAAGAGCGCGGCGATGGGGCCGTGCTCCGCGACGACGAGCTTGTCGGTGTCGAGGAACGGGAGTTCGAGGAGGCGGGCCACACGCTTGCCCAGGCGGGTCTTGCCCGAGCCGGGCGGACCGATGAGGACGAGGTTCACGGCGCAGGGACTACTGCGCGTCAGCGACGACGTCGCTGCCGGTGGCGAGACGGGCCGGGATGGCGTCGAGGTAGGCCCGCAGGTTGCGACGCGTCTCCCCGACCGAATCCCCGCCGAACTTCTCGAGCATCGAGTTCGCGAGCACCAGCGCGACCATCGCCTCCGCGACCACTCCCGCGGCGGGAACCGCGCAGACGTCGGATCGCTGGTGGTGGGCCTCCGCGGCGGCACCGGTCGCGATGTCGACGGTGCGAAGCGCGTGCGGCACGGTCGCGATGGGTTTCATCCCCGCGCGGACGCGCAGAACCGTGCCCGTGCTCATGCCGCCCTCGGTTCCCCCTGCCTTGTCGCTGAGGCGGGAGATGACACTTCCGTCGGTGACGAGTTCGTCGTGAGCCTGCGAACCGCGGCGCGTCGTGGTGAGGAAGCCGTCGCCGACCTCGACGCCCTTGATCGCCTGGATGCCCATGAGGGCGCCCGCGAGTTGAGAGTCGAGGCGACGGTCCCAGTGCACGTAGGATCCGAGCCCCGGCGGCACTCCGTAGGCGAGCACCTCGACGACTCCGCCGAGCGTGTCGCCGTCCTCGTGCGCGGCATCGACCTCGGCGACCATGGCGGCGCTCGTCACCGCGTCGAAGCAGCGCAGCGGATCCGCGTCGAGCGCGTCGACGTCGTCCGGGTGCGGTACCGCGCTGCCCTCCCGCACGCGCACGGCGCCGATGGACAGCGTGTGACTCACGAGCCTGACGCCGAGCTCGGCGAGGAAGGCCCGTGCGACGGCACCGAGCGCGACACGCGCCGCGGTCTCGCGGGCGCTCGCTCGCTCGAGCACGTTGCGCGCCTCCTCGAAGTCGTACTTCTGCATGCCCACGAGATCGGCGTGACCGGGGCGAGGCCGCGTGAGGGCGGCTCCCCTGCCCTTCGGCAGGCTCTCGAGGTCGACCGGTTCGGCGCTCATCACGTCCACCCAGCGCGGCCACTCGGTGTTGCCGATGCGGATCGCCACGGGGCTCCCCATGCTCGCGCCGAAGCGCACGCCTCCCGACAGAGTGAGGGCATCCTCCTCGAATTTCATGCGCGCGCCCCGGCCGTAGCCGAGCTTGCGCCGCGCGAGGTCGGCACGGATTCCGTCGAGACTGATCGGCACGCCGGCCGGGAGCCCCTCGAGAATGGCCACCAGTTCGGGGCCGTGCGACTCACCTGCGGTCAACCATCGAAGCATAGGAACAATCCTCCCACAGGGGTCACGGCGCGACGGCCGCGCGCATCGCGGCGAGCACCGTCGACTCACCCTCGAGCTCCCGATCGGGATCGCCGTTCACGAAGATGCGCAACTGCGCGAGGGCCTGATGAACGAGCATGTCGAGCCCGCGGATGACCGTGCCCCCCGCGTCGCGCCACGAGACCGCGAGCGCGCTCGGCCACGGCTCGTAGGCCACATCGAACAGCACGGCCGAGGCGCGGACCGCCCGCGAGAACGCGACCGGGAGGGGTACCCCGCCGGGGAGAGTGCTGATCACGGCGTCGGGCACCGCGAGGACGCGGCTCTGCTCGGTCCAGTCCCGCACCGTGACCGCGACGCCGAGCTGCTCGCCGACCTGGATGAGGTCTTCGGCGCGTGCGGGGGTGCGCACCGAGACGACCGCGCGGGATGCACCGAGCCCCGCGACCGCGGCGAGAGCCGAGGCGGCCGTCGCGCCCCCACCGATGAGGTGAACGGTGCCGAGCGAGGTGACCCCCGCATCCCGGAAGGCCTGGTCGATGCCGCGCACGTCGGTGTTGTAGCCACGCCGGGTGCGTTCCGCGCCGGTGCCCGCCAACAGCACCGTGTTCGCCCCGCCGGTGAGCCGTGCGATCGGATCCGCCCAGTCGAGGAGCGGGAGCACGTCTCGCTTCAAGGGCATGGTGAGAGACAACCCCCGCCACTCCTCGCCGAGCGCGTCGAGAAAGGCCGGGAGCGCCGGTCCGACGAGATCGATCGCGTCGTAGCTCCAGTCGAGTCCGAGCACGCCGTAGGCGGCGCGGTGCAGGGCCGGTGACTTGGAGTGACCGATCGGTGAGCCGAGCACCGCGCAGCGCACGCGACCGGGGCGGGGTGTCGTCGTCACTTGTCGTAGTTAGGGTGGGCGCGCAGCCACGCCTGCCACTGGAGCACGGCGGCGTTGTGCTGCGCGAGGGTGGTGGAGAAGACCGTCTGCCCGGTGTAGCCGTTGACCAGGACGAAGTACAACCAGGGACCGGCCGCCGGGTGCAGTGCGGCCGCGATGGCCGCGTCTCCGGGCGCCGCGATCGGTCCGATCGGCAGGCCGACGTGAACGTAGGTGTTGTACTTGTTGGCCGCGTCCGCCCGCTGAGCGTCGGTCGTGCTGATCCTGCTGCTGCCGGCCCCGTAGCTCACCGTGGCATCGGACTGCAGCAGCATGCCCTTGTCGAGGCGGTTCTGGAAGACGCGCGCGACCTTGTAGAAGTCCTTGGTGCTGCCGCCCTCCTTCTGGATGATCGAGGCCAGCGTCAGCACGTGCAGTCGGTTCGAGGCCGCGACTCCCGCGGCGTCGAGCGACTGGTTCATCCGGTCGACGAGCCGCTGCAGGATCTGCCGGGCCGAGAGGCCGGGATCGAACTCGTAGGTCGCGGGGAACAGGAATCCCTCGAGGCTCGGCGCCGACTTCGGCACTCCCAGCGCGGTGTAGTTCTTCGCCGCCGCCTGGAAGTCGCTGAGCGGCACGCCCGTTCCGCTCGAGAGCCGAGCGAGCATCTGCTTCAGGGTGTAGCCCTCGGGGAGGACGACCTTCGAGATCACCCTGTTCTTCGGATCGGTGAGCACGGCGAGAGCCGCCTTCGCGCTCATCTGCTTCTGCAGCTTGTAGGTCCCCGGCTCGAAGGTCGCCGGGGTCTTCAACAACAGCTGGTAGAAGGCGTCGTAGCTCTTGGTGACGCCCGCCTTGTAGAGGCTCGTCGCGATGTCGCTGCCCACCTGACCGCTCACGATCGTGATCGAGGCGGGCTGGCCGTCGCCCGTGCCCGTGTAGTCGTTCGGACCACCCCAGCCCATCACCTTGATGATCTGCGTGGAGTACTGCGACCAGACGTAGCCGCCGCCCCCGGCGAGGAGGGCGAGCACGACGAGGACGGCGACGAGCGCGCCCCAGCGGCGCCGGCGGCGCGGCGGCGGGGGCGGGGAGCCGTTCATCCGCTCCCGTTCGGCCTCCTCGAAGCGCCGGCGATCGCGACGGGACAGGTGCTGCAGATCGGGTGCCGGTTCGAGTCGTCGGGCGGCGGCGGGTGCCTCGTGGCCGGGAGGAGTGGGCGACGTCGCTCCGGTGGGCGTGGTGCCCTGATCCGGGCCGAAGAGGTCTTCCCAGCTGGGCTCGTCAGGCAGCACGTCGGCCCTTCGTAGTCGGGGAGAGTCGGGCCGCACTGCGTCGTGCCGTCACGCTTCAGGACCCTCCGGATGATCGGTCTCGACGGCGACGCCCGGCGGGGTTCCCGCGGAGCGCTCGAGGTCGAGCGCGTGCTGCACGATTATAACGGCGGCGACCTGGTCGATCACCGAGCGCGACTGCTTGGACGAGCGGCCGGACGACCGCAGCGCCGCCTGAGCCGACACCGTCGTGAGGCGTTCATCGACGAGGCGCACGGGAACGGCGGCGCGGGCGGCGACCCGCGCCGCGAAGCCGGTCGCGTCGTCGGTCGACGCGGTGCGCGCCCCGGAGAGCGCGAGCGGCAGCCCGACGATGATCTCGATCGCCTCGAGTTCCGCCGCGATCGCCAGCACCCGGTCGACGTCGCCATCGCCGCGCCGAACCGTCTCGACCGGAGTCGCGAGCAGACCGTGAGCATCACTGCGTGCAACGCCGATGCGGACGGTACCGACATCGACGCCGATGCGGACTCCGGTTCGCACGCCGGCTACGCCTGAACGCTCTGGCGGATCGCCTCGAGCGCGGCCGGAATGGCGGAGACGTCGGCGCCGCCGCCCTGGGCGAGGTCGTCCTTGCCGCCGCCGCCCCCGCCGAGAACTCCGGCGGCCAGGCGCGCGAGGGCGCCCGCCTTCTGACCTGCGGCACGTGCGGCGTCGTTCGTCGCGACGATGACGGCGGGCTTGCCGGCGACGGACGCGGCGAGGGCGACCACGGCGGCGGCACTCCCGAGGCGCTCACGCACGCTCGTCGCGAGCGAGCGCAGGTCATCCGTCGAGGCCAGTTCGCCAAGGTGTTCGGCGACGAGCTGCACCGCGCCGAGCTGCACGGCGGAGGCTGCGATGGCAGGCACGCGCGCCGAACGCTCGCTCGCCTCGAAGGCGGCGATCCGCTTCTCGGCGGCCTTGAGGCTCGCGACGAGCTCGGAGACGCGTTCGGGCAGCTGTTCCCGCGGGGTCTTCAGCGAGGAGGTCAGGGTGGAGACGATCGCGCGCTCGGCCGCGAGATCCTTGAAGGCGTCGATGCCGACGAGCGACTCGATCCGCCGGTTGCTCGACCCGACCGACGACTCGCTGATGAGGTTGATGAGTCCGACCTCGGATGACCGACGCACGTGCGTGCCCGCGCAGAGTTCGCGCGACCACGGTCCGCCGATGTCGACGACGCGCACCTCGTTGCCGTACTTCTCGCCGAACAGGGCCATCGCGCCGAGCGCCTTCGCCTCCTCGAGCGGCAGGATTCGGGTCGTCACCTCGAGGTTGTCACGCACCGCGTTGTTGGCGATGTCCTCGATCTCACTCCGGGTCGCGGGCGACAGCGGCTGGTTCCAGTTGAAGTCGAGCCGCATGTAGCCCGCCTTGTTGTAGGAGCCGGACTGGTGTGCCTCGGAGCCGAGGGTCTGGCGCAGTGCCGCGTGGATGAGGTGCGTCGCCGAGTGCGCCTGAGCGGCCGCGTGGCGCCAGACCGGGTCGACGATCGACGTCGCCGCATCGCCGACCCCGACCTCGCCGGATCGCACCTGAACACGGTGGGAGATGAGGCCCTTGACCGGCTTCTGCACGTCGAGCACCTCGAGATCGAACCCGGCGCCCACGATCGCGCCCGCGTCGGCCTCCTGCCCGCCCGACTCCGCGTAGAGAGCCGTCTCGGCCAGGATCACCTCCGCGATGTCGCCGACGACGGCGCGGTCGACCGACTCGCCCCCGACGATGATGCCCAGGATGGTGCTCTCGGTCGTGAGCAGCTCGTAGCCGGTGAACACCGTCTCACCGAGCGCGCGGAAGTCGCTGTAGACCGAGAGATCGGCGAGGGCGGTCTTCTTCGCCTTCGCATCGGCCTTCGCCTTGGAGCGCTGCTCGGCCATGAGCGCATCGAACGCCGCGCGGTCGACCGACAGGCCGGCCTCCTCAGCGACCTCGAGCGTGAGGTCGATCGGGAACCCGAAAGTGTCGTGCAACAGGAACGCCGTGTCGCCGGGCAGCTGAGTGGCGCCCTGCTTCGCGGTCTTGTCGACGGCGAGGTCGAGGATGCTCGTCCCCGCCGCGAGCGTGCGCAGGAAGGTCTCCTCCTCCCCCAGTGCGAGCCGTGAGATGCGGTCCCAGTTCTGCTCCACCTCCGGGTAGGCGGACTTCATCGCGTCTCGCGAGGCGGGGAACAGCTCCGCGAACGTCGGCTCCTCAACTCCGAGCAGTCGCATCGCCCGAACCGAGCGCCGCAGCAGCCGGCGCAGGATGTAACCGCGACCCTCGTTGCTCGGGCTCACGCCGTCCGACATGAGCATGAGCGAGGAGCGCACGTGGTCGGCGATGACGCGCATGCGCACGTCGTCGTCGTGCACGGCACCGTAGCGGCGCCCGGAGAGCTCGGCCGCGCGGTCGAGGACGGGCCGCACCTGGTCGATCTCGTACATGTTCTCGACCCCCTGGGTGAGGAACGCGACGCGCTCCATGCCCATGCCGGTGTCGATGTTCTTCTTCGGCAGCTCGCCGAGGATCTCGAAGTCCTTGCCGGAGCCCTCGCCGCGGAGGTACTGCATGAACACGAGGTTCCAGATCTCCACGTAGCGGTCGTCGTCGGTGGCCGGTCCCCCGTCACGACCGTAGGCGGGTCCGCGGTCGAAGAAGATCTCGCTGCAGGGACCGGCGGGGCCGGGCTGACCGGTCGACCAGTAGTTCGTGTCCTTGTCGAGACGCTGGATGCGCTCGTCGGGCAGACCGGCCGTCTTCTTCCAGAAGCCGATCGCCTCGTCGTCGTCCTTGTAGACGGTCACCCAGAGGTCGTGCGGCTCGAAGCCGAGTCCACCATCGGACTGCGACGTGGTGAGCAGCTCCCAGGCGTACTCGATCGCCTGCTCTTTGAAGTAGTCCCCGAAGGAGAAGTTGCCATTCATCTGGAAGAAGGTGCCGTGCCGCGGCGTCTTGCCCACCTCCTCGATGTCGAGGGTGCGGATGCACTTCTGCACGCTCGTCGCGCGCGGGAACGGCGGCGGCACGAGGCCGGTCAGGTACGGCACGAAGGGGACCATGCCGGCGACGGTGAACAGCAGCGTCGGGTCGTCGCTCACGAGCGAGGCGGAGGGCACCACGGTGTGGCCCCGCTCGCCGAAGAAGGTGAGCCAGCGGTTCTGAATGTCTGCGGTCTGCATGGGGTCCTGTGGTCTGAGGGCAGGGTGCTGCCCCGCGGTGATGAAGGGAGAGGTCTACTTCGCGCGCTTGGCGAGGTCGGCGATGGCGCTCTCGGCCTCGGCGACCGCACCGCGCAGCTCCGCCTCCCGAGACTTGTAGCCGTCGAGAAGGGCCGCACCGAACTGACGCGCCTTGCTGTCCACACCCTCGAAGAATCGTGAGCCCTCGGGCGTCTTCGCGACCTGATGGGCGATGGCGAATCCGGCTCCGATGCCGATGACGAACCACAGGAACTTCTTCATGAGGCGTCTCCTCTTCGATCGTGGGTGGATGCCCTCAAGCTTAGTTGGGCACGCCTGCGGCTCGCGCGGCGGGGCGTGGGCCGTCGGCGGCGTGCAGCCGGCCCGCGAGCGCCTCGCGCCCGGTCATCCGGCCCTTAACGCAGGGAATGCGGGCCGACCGAAGTCGACCCGCATTCCCTTGAGGTGCGACTAGCGCGCCGCGTAGTACTCGACGACGAGCTGCACTTCACAGGTCACGGGGACCTCGGCACGCTTCGGACGGCGCACGAGGCGGGCCTGGAGCTTGTCGAGCTCGACCTCGAGGTAGGCCGGCGTCTTGGGGAGCACGTCGACGTGACCGCCGGCGGCGGCGACCTGGAACGGCTCGGTGCCCTCGCTGCGCGCCTTGACGTGGATGAGCTGGCCCGGCTTCACGCGGAAGGAGGGGCGGTCGACGGTCTGGCCGTCGACGAGGATGTGACGGTGCACGACCATCTGACGCGCCTGCGCCGTGGTGCGGGCGAAGCCGGCACGGAGCACGAGGGCATCGAGACGCATCTCGAGCAGCTCGACCAGGTTCTCACCGGTCAGGCCCGCGGCGCGACGCGCCTCCTGGAACGCGATCTTCAGCTGCGCCTCGCGGATGCCGTACTGGGCGCGGAGACGCTGCTTCTCGCGCAGACGGACGGCGTAGTCGCTGTCGGCCTTGCGCTTGGTGCGCCCGTGCTCGCCGGGAGCGTAGGGGCGCTTCTCGAGGTACTTGACCGCCTTCGGCGTGAGGGCGATGCCCAGCGCACGGGAGAGGCGGGTCTTGCTGCGGGTGCGTGACTTGGTAGACACTTCAGGCCCTGTCTTTCTGGATTCGTGTCTTTCGACGTGTGGAGTGTGAACCCGGGCGACACGCTGCGCCGCGCGGGCACGAGGTCAACGGCCACGCGGAGGTCGTCCGGTGAAAGTGGAGGGATTCGCCGCGGAACCCGGTCGGCTAAAGACCCGTGGTTCCTTCTTCTCGTCCGGGGCAGCAGCCATGCGCGATGGACGAGCGTTAGGCAGCGACAAGACTAGCACGCGCCCGGACCGGCCCGCTATTTGCCGCGGATGATCTTCCGCAGCTTCTCCCAGCGGGCGCGCACATCCCGCTCGTTGCCGTGCTCGGTGGGCTGGTAGTACGACACGCCGCGGAGCTCGTCCGGCAGGTACTGCTGTTCGACCACGCCCAGCTCGGAGTCGTGCGAGTACCGGTAGCCCTTGCCGTGGCCGAGTCGCTTCGCCCCCGGGTAGTGCGCGTCACGCAGGTGGGTGGGGACGCGCCCGATCCGCCCGGCGCGCACATCGGCGATCGCCGCGTCCAGTGCCAGGTACGACGCGTTCGACTTCGGGGCGGTCGCGAGGTACACCACGGCCTCCGCGAGCGGGATCCGGCCCTCGGGCATGCCCACGTACTGCACGGCGTCCGCCGCGGCGACCGCGATCAGGAGCGCTTGCGGGTCGGCCATTCCGATGTCTTCGGCGGCGCTGATCATGACGCGCCGCGAGATGAAACGCGGGTCTTCGCCCGCTTCGATCATCCGTGCGAGGTAGTGCAGGGCCGCGTCGACGTCCGATCCACGCACCGACTTGATGAACGCGCTGATGACGTCGTAGTGCTCATCGCCCTGCCGGTCGTAGCGGAGGAGTGCCCGATCGACGGCGGTCGCCACGATGTCGTCGGTGATGAGCGGGCGCCGATCCTCTTCATCCTGCTCGTCGTCCGCGGGCTGTGAGGCGTCGCCGGAGGTCACGGGCGCGGCGGTGGCCGACGCGGAGAGCGCCGCCGCTTCGAGCGCGGTGAGGGCGCGCCGCGCATCCCCCGACGACAGGCGGATGAGCGCGGACCGCGCCTCGTCACTGAGGCGCACTCGACCCCCGAGTCCCCGCGGATCGCTCACCGCCCGATCGATGACGACACCGAGGTCGTCGTCGCTCAGCTGCTCGAGCGTCAGGAGCAGCGACCGGGAGAGAAGCGGTGAGATGACCGAGAACGACGGATTCTCGGTGGTGGCCGCGATGAGGATCACCCAGCCGTTCTCGACCCCCGGCAACAGCGCATCCTGCTGGGCCTTCGAGAAGCGATGGATCTCGTCGAGGAACAGCACGGTCGTCGTTCCGTACAGGTCGCGGTTGGAGAGCGCCTGCTCCATGACCTGCCGCACGTCGCGCACGCCCGCGTTGACGGCGGAGAGCTCGACGAAGTTGCGGCCGGAACTGTGGGCGATCGCCTGAGCCAGAGTCGTCTTGCCGGTACCGGGCGGACCCCACAGGATGACCGATACCGAGGCCTGCTCCCCCGAGGCATCGCTCGCGAGACTGACCAGTGGCGAACCGGGGCCGAGGAGATGCCGCTGCCCCGCGACCTCGTCGAGGCTCGTCGGCCTCATCCGCACCGCGAGCGGCGCCTGTCCGCCGCGCAGTCCTTGGCGGGTGTCCATAGCCGCAATGCTAACCGGGGGCGCCGACAGCGTGCTGCGGGCGGCGTGGTGGGACGGTTTGGATCGCCCTCCGCGCGCCCCGTAAAGTTCAGGGGGGCATCCCCGCGACACACACCGGAGGACACGTGGCACCGAGCAAGAACCAGGAGCGCGAAGCGCGCGAGGCACGCGAGCGCCTGCGCAAGTACAACGCGCGCCAGGGCGTTCACGCGCACCAGGTGGCTCGTCGGCGACGGGACAACATTCTGGGCCTTGCTGGCCTGCTCGTGGTCGCCGCCCTCGCTACCGGTACCCAGCTGTACTACTTCACGGCCGGCCCTGGCATGCCGAAGCCGGCGCCATCCTCCTCCCCCTCGCCCACCGCGACGCCGACCCCGTAGAACTCTCGACCTCCACGGCGCGTGCAATAGGCTGGATGCCGGTCGGAGAGTGTCGGCCATCTCGCGGGCCGGTACCGGCCTCCCGCACATCACAGGCAAGGTGAAGCAACGTGGCAACAGACGATCAGGCTCCCTGGGGGCGTGTCGACGAGACGGGCACCGTCTTCGTTCGCGACGCAACCGGCGAACGGGCCGTCGGCCAGTATCCCGACGGCACCCCCGAGGAGGCGCTCGCCTACTTCGAACGCAAATTCACGGAGCTTGCCGGCCAAGTGACGCTGCTCGAGCAGCGCGCCAAGCGCGGTGCACCCGCAGCCGACATCGCGAAGACCGTGCAGTCGCTCATGACGACCGTCGCCACGGCGAACGCGGTGGGCAACCTCGCCGCCTTGACGACCCGCCTCGAGGCCCTCGGCGGCACGGTGACCGAACTGACCGAGAAGCAGAGCGAAGAGGCCAAGGCCGCGGTCGCGTCGGCGCTCGCCGAGCGGGAGGCGCTCGTCGTCGAGGCCGAGAAGCTCGCGGCGGCCGATCCGGCGAAGGCCCAGTGGAAGCAGGTGGGCGCGGCCATCGACGACATCTTCGCCCGCTGGCAGAAGCACCAGCAGGACGGACCGCGGCTGCCGAAGACCGAGAGCAACGAGCTCTGGAAGCGGTTCCGTGCCGCGCGAGCGACGATCGACCAGCACCGCAAGGCCTTCTTCGCCGAGCTCGACAACTCGCACAAAGACGCCCGGGCCCGCAAGCAGGAGCTCGTCGGCAAGGCCGAGGCCCTCGTCGCGAAGGGCGCGGACGCGATTCCCGCCTATCGCGCGCTCCTCGATGACTGGAAGCTCTCCGGGCGCGCCGGCAAGAAGCTCGACGACGCGCTCTGGGCGAAGTTCAAGGCGGCGGGCGACGCGATCTACGCCGCGAAGTCCGAGGTCGATGCCCGCGAGAACGTGGAGTTCGAGGGAAACCTCGAGGCCAAGCTCGCGCTGCTCGCCGAGGCCGAGCCACTGCTCACCGAGACCGACCGTACCCGGGCGAAGGAGACCCTGCTGGGGATCCAGCGGCGCTGGGACGCCATCGGCAAGGTTCCGCGCGACAAGGTCAAGACCGTCGAGGATCGCCTGCGTCGCGTCGAGGCGGCCGTCAAGAAGCTCGACGAGGAGCACTGGCAGCGCAACAACCCCGAGAAGCAGGCGCGCTCCCAGGGGCTCGCGAGCCAGTTGCACGACGCGATCGAGCGTCTGGAACGGGAGCTCGCCGAGGCGCAGGCCACGGGCGACGCGAAGAAGGTCAAGGATGCCCAGGAGGCGCTCGACGCCCGGAAGATCTGGCTCGACGCTCTTCGCTGACGCTCACGGCAGGCTCTCCTCCGCTGCGACGAGCTCGTGGAACTTCTCCACAGTCCGCGGTCTCGCACGCCCGCGCTAACGGCACGGCGACGAGACTCGTCGTCATGGCCCGTCTATCGCCCCTGCTGAGCACCCGGGAATTTCCCGTGGCCGAACTCGCCGCCCTCCGGCTGGACGGAGAGGGTTACCCGGTCGACGAGTGCGTCGCCCCCCTCGACGAGGTGCCGAGCGCGCACCAGCGCGCACTCGCTCTCACCGGGCATCTGCCCGCTCGATCGATCGCGGAGCTCGACACCGCGGCGTGGGTCTGGGGCGCCCTCCCGGATCCCCCGCCCGTGCACACCGTCTGCCTGGACATCGAGGCTCGGGCCCGCATCGCGCCGTCGCATCGCCTCCGCGTTCGCGAGGTGGTGCTCGATACGGCGGACGTGTGCCGAGTGGGCCTCCTCGCCCTCACCAGTCCGCTCCGCACCGCGGTCGACCTCGCGCGCATTCGAACCTGCTGGGATCGATCCGACCACGAAATGCTGCGAGCCCTCATGAGCATCGGGCGATTCGACGCCGAAGAGTTCGCGGCGATGCTCACTCGCCGACGCAACCTCCCGCGAAAGCGCGAGGCTCTCCAGCGGCTCGCTCTGGTCGGTTCCGCCGACGGTACCGCGGGCCGCTCAGCCCTGACTGACCCGGTAGACGTCGTACACGGCATCGATGCGGCGCACCGCGTTGAGAACCCGGTCGAGGTGCGTCGTGTCGCCCATCTCGAACACGAAGCGGCTGAGCGCCAGTCGATCGCGTGACGTCGACACGGTCGCCGACAGGATGTTGACGTGATTCTCGCTGAGGACCCGCGTGACGTCCGACAACAGACCGGAGCGGTCGAGCGCCTCCACCTGAATCTGCACGAGGAACACGCTCTTCGAGGAGGGAGCCCACTCCACATCGATCATGCGCTCCGGCTCGCTCAGCAACGACTGCACGTTGTGGCAATCGGCGCGATGCACCGACACACCCGCCCCCCTGGTGACGAACCCGACGATCGCATCACCGGGAACCGGAGTGCAGCACTTGGCGAGCTTCACCAGGATGTCCGGGGCACCCCGCACGAGCACTCCCGAATCGCTGTGCCGGATCTCGCGCGACCGCTGGCTGGGAGCGAAGACGAATTCGGTGTCCTCCGCCTCGGCCTCCGACTGGAGTGAGGCGACGACTTTCTCGATCACCGACTGTGTCGAGACGTGGCCCTCGCCGACGGCGGCGTAGAGCGCGGAGACGTCCTCGTAGCGCATCTGGGCCGCCACCTCGGCGAAGGAGTCCTGGCTCATCAGCTTCTGCAGGGGAAGGTTCTGCTTGCGCATGGCGCGCGCGATCGCATCCTTGCCCTGCTCGATCGCCTCTTCGCGTCGCTCGGTCTTGAACCACTGACGGATCTTGTTCCGCGCCCGGGGGCTTTTGACGAAACTGAGCCAGTCCTGGCTCGGGGCCGCGTCGGGGTTCTTCGACGTGAACACCTCGACCGAGTCACCGCTGACCAGCTCGCTCTCGAGGGGCACGAGCCGGCCGTTGACCTTGGCGCCCATCGTTCGGTGCCCGACCTCGGTGTGCACCGCGTAGGCGAAGTCGACGGGCGTCGCGCCCGCGGGCAGCCCGATGACCTTGCCCTGCGGAGTGAAGACGTAGACCTCCTTCGCGCCGATCTCGAAGCGCAGCGAGTCGAGGAACTCGCTCGGGTCGCTCGTCTCCGCCTGCCAGTCGGAGATGTGCGCGAGCCACGCCATCTCCGCGTCCTTCTGGGGCGCCGCGGTGTCGTTCTTTCCGCCGTTGACGCGCTCTTTGTACTTCCAGTGCGCGGCGACGCCGAACTCCGCACGGCGGTGCATCTCGGGGGTGCGGATCTGGATCTCGACGGCGCGACCCTGAGGACCGATCACCGTCGTGTGCAGCGACTGGTAGAGGTTGAACTTGGGGGTCGCGATGTAGTCCTTGAATCGCCCCGGGATCGGTGTCCAGCGGGCGTGGATCGAGCCGAGCACGGCGTAGCAGTCGCGCACCGAGTTGACCAGAACGCGAATGCCGACGAGGTCGTAGATCTCGTCGAAGTCGCGACCGCGCACGATCATCTTCTGATAGATCGAGTAGTACTGCTTCGGCCGACCGACCACGGTCCCCTTGATCTTTGCCGATTTGAGGTCGTCGGTGACCGCCTCGATCACCTGCTGCACGAACTCCTCGCGCTGCGGTGTGCGTTGCTTCACGAGGCTTTCGATCTCGACGTACAGCTTCGGATACAGCACCGAGAAGCTGAGGTCTTCCAACTCCCACTTGATGGTCTGGATGCCCAGCCGGTGTGCGAGCGGTGCGTAGATCTCGAGCGTCTCCTGCGCCTTGCGCGTCGCGGATGCTTCCTCGACGAAACCCCAGGTGCGCGCGTTGTGCAGCCGGTCCGCGAGTTTGATCACGAGGACGCGGATGTCCTTGGACATCGCGACCACCATCTTGCGCACGGTCTCGGCCTGAGCGCTGTCGCCGTACTTCAGCTTGTCGAGCTTGGTGACCCCGTCGACGAGCATCGCGACTTCGTCGCCGAAGTCGCGGCGCAGCATGTCGAGGGTGTAGTCGGTGTCCTCGACCGTGTCATGCAGGAGGGCGGCCGCGAGGGTCTTCGTTCCGATTCCGAGGTCGGCGAGGATCTGGGCGACAGCGACCGGGTGCGTGATGTAAGGCTCGCCGCTCTTGCGCTTCTGACCCGCGTGCGCCTTCTCCGCCACGGCATACGCACGCTCGATGAGCGCAATGTCTGCCTTGGGATGGTGCAGGCGCACGGTCTTGATCAGTGTGTCGACGGCGCCGGACGGCTGCGCACGAGAAAAGATGCGCGGAATCAGCGCCCGCCGCGAGGGCGTCGATGTGTCCGCGCTCATCTCGCCTCCTCTATCAGCCAATTGTAGGCGCGCACACGCCAGCTCGCCGTGGCGTGGTCAGAGGCACAGGAGGGCAAGACCGCCTACCGCACCGCGCCGGAGGTCGTGCGGGCGACAGTGGTCTTCGTCGTGTGCGTCTTGATGTCTTTCTCGCCCTCTCGCAGCTTGGAGTAGAGCGGGGCCGCGATGAAGATCGTCGAGTACGTGCCGGCCAGAATTCCGACGAAGAGGGCGAGCGAGATGTCGCGGAGGGTGCCCGCTCCCAGCAGCAGTGCGCCGATGAAGAGGATCGCTCCGACCGGCAGCAGCGCGACGACCGAGGTGTTGATCGAGCGCACGAGCGTCTGATTGACCGCCAGATTGACGGTTTCGGCGAAGGTGCGGACCGAGCCGACGTCTTCGCTCGTGTTCTCGCGGATCTTGTCGAAGACGACGACGGTGTCGTACAGCGAGTAACCGAGGATCGTCAGGAAGCCGATGACCGCGGCCGGTGTGACCTCGAACCCGAGGATGGCGTATACCCCCGCGGTGATCACGAGGTCGTGGATGAGCGCAACGAGCGCCGCCACCGACATCTTCCAGGTGCGGAAGTAGAGGGCCATCACGAGCGCCGCGAGGACGAGGAACACCACGAGAGCGCGAACCGCCTGGCCGGTGATGTCCGCGCCCCAGCTCGCGCCGATGAAGGACGAGGTGATGCTCTTCTCCGGGTTGGCGACGTGATAGGCCTTCGCGAGGGCAGCCGTGACCTGGTCCGTCTGGGCTGTCGTGAGTTGTGGCGTCTGCACCCGGACCGAGTTGCCGCCGACGATCGCGACGGTGGGCGTCGAGTTCGGCACGACACTGTTGTAGGCCTGAGTGCCCGGCACGGTGCTCGGATTGGATCCGACGTTCGAGACGGTGAACTCCGACCCGCCGCGGAACTCGATGCCGAAGTTGAAGCCCTTGACCAGCGGAACGATGATCGCGATCGCCACGAACACGAAGGCGATCGTGAACCAGATCTTCCGACGACCGACGATGTTGAACGACCGTGCGCCGGTGTACAGGTCGTTACCGAACTTGGAGAAGCTCGCCATCAGGAGTCCTTTCCTGCTGCGCGTTTCGCCTCGGCGTCTGCCGCCTTGCGCTCCGCGATGGTCTGTCGACGCTGGGCTTCACGCGAAGCGCCCGCCGTCTTGCCGGTTGCGACGGCGGGGCTACGGAACTGGGCACGGCCGCGATAGACCGCACCGAGTGCGTTCGGGTCGAGCCCCGAGAAGCGGTGACCCTCTGAGAAGAAGCGCGTGCGTGCGATGAGTTGCATCACGGGGTGGGTGAAGAGCGAGACGACGATGACGTCGATGATCGTGGTGAGTCCGAGCGTGAGCGCGAATCCGCGAACGTTTCCGACCGCGAGGAGGAACAGCACCAGAGCAGCGAGGAAGTTGACCGTGTCCGACGCCAGCACGGTTCGAATGGCGCGCTTCCACCCCGCCTCGACCGCCGACTCGAGGGCGCGCCCGTCGCGCAATTCGTCACGGATCCGCTCGAAGTAGACGATGAACGAGTCCGCGGTGATGCCGATCGCGACGATCAGGCCGGCGACACCCGCGAGGGAGAGTCGGTAGCCCTGCTGCCACGACAGGTAGGTCACGAAGAGGTAGGTGATGATCGCGGCGATGACGAGGGACCCCACGGTCACGATCGCGAGCACTCGATACTGCAGCAGTGAGTACAGCACGACCAGGATGAGCCCGATGAGACCGGCCAGCAGCCCGCTCAGAAGTGACGAGGTGCCGAGGGTGGCCGAGATCTGATCGACGCTCTGCGTGGTGAAGTTGATCGGGAGTGCGCCGAACTTGAGCTGGTCGGCGAGAGTCTTCGACGACTGCTGGGTGAAGGATCCCGTGATCTGCGGCGCCTTGGTCACGCCCTGGACGACCGGGGCCGTGATGACCCGCCCATCGAGGACGACAGCGAACTGATTGCGCGGACTCTCGAGGCCGATGAGCCGGGTCGACACCGCCTCGAACTTGGTACCGCCGTTGCCGCTGAAGGTGATGTTGACGGCCCACTGCCCGGTGGTCGCGCCCTGGCTGGTGACGACCTGCGAGCTCGAGGCGTTGGTGATGTCGGTGCCCGACACCTCCACCGGGCCGAGGATGTACTTGTAGACACCGTCGGCGTCACAGGCGATCAGCGGCTGGTTGTCTGGGGCCAGGTTCGCGTTGGCCGCCGCCGTGCTCTTGCAGTCGTAGGTGGCGAACTGCTGCTGGAGCGCGGGCGTGACGTAGGCGAGGTCGCTGGCGTTCGTCGGCTTCGTCGACGGCGTGGACTGCGGCGCGGGAGTCGCGCTGGGGCTCGCACTCGGGCTCGCGGAGTTCGACGTGCTCGAGCTCGCCGCATCCGTCACGAGAACGGCGCGGAAGGTGAGCTTGGCCGCCTTCGTGATGCGGGATTTCGTCTGCTCGTCGAGAGTTCCCGGGATCGACACGACGACCTGCTCGTTGCCGTTGCTGCCCTGCGTGTTGATCTCGGACTCGCTCACACCTGCCGCGTCGATGCGCTCACGGATGATCGCCACAGCCTGCGTCAACTGATCCGAGGTGACCTGCTGACCGCTGGCGAGCTCCGGCTGGAGGATGATCTGGGTGCCGCCCTCGAGGTCGAGCGCGAGCTTCGGGACGAGTTCGTCCTTCTGGAAGATCGCACCGTAGGCATTGAGGCCGACGAGAGCGACGATGATGACAGCGAGCCACGCCAGGGAGCGCCATGCCTTCTTGGCCGGAGTGGTTCTTGCCACCAGGGAAACTCAGCTTTCTGTCGGCGCACCGTCGCCATCGGGCGGACGGACGAGGAAGTCGGCGGGCTTACGCCGGCCGCAGACCAGATTAGTGGTTAGTCGGTCGACTTCTTGGTGGCGCGACGCGCCGGCTTCTCGGTGTCGGTCGTCGTGCGCTCACCGAACTGGGGCTCGTCCTGCGCCTCCAGCTGCTTCGCCGAATCGGCCTCGCGCTCCGCGGCCTCGCGGTTGGCGCGCTCCATGGCCTCCTCGACCGAACGCGGAGCGTCCGAGTCGATCTCGTCCGGCGTCACGACCTTGGAGAGGGTCTGACGGTGCACCTTGACGATCGTGCCGGGCGTCACCTCGACCTCGGCGACATTGGTGACCTCGTCCACGGAGACGAGGGTGCCGAAGAGACCGAAGTTGGTCATGATCTCGGCGCCGGGCACCATTTGCTTCTTCTGCTCCTCGAGCATGGCCTTGCGCTTGCGGCTGTTACGGAACATCACGAACACCAGCCCCACTGCGACGACGATGAGGATGATGTTGAAAACGGTGTTCTGGTCCATGGAAACCTTCCGGGGAGTCTTGGGGGCCGGGTCAGTCTAGAGGGACTGCCACAGGGGCCACCTGTGAATTATAGGTCACCCCTGCGCGGCCACCCGGACCGGGCTCAGCCGAGCTCGCTGTCGAAGAGGGTCTCGGCGCCCGCGCGGGCGATGCCGAAGTGCTCCCAGGCGCGCTTCGTCGCGACGCGACCGCGCGGCGTGCGGATGAGGAGACCGATCCGCACGAGGAACGGCTCGACGACCGACTCGATCGTCTCCGCCTCCTCGCCCACCGAGACCGCGAGGGTGCTGAGCCCGACCGGCCCGCCGTCGAATCGGTTCAGGATGATCTCCATCACCGCACGGTCGAGCCGGTCCAGGCCCAGCGCGTCCACGTCATAGAGCTCGAGTGCCGCGTGCACCGCGTCGAGGCCGGAGACCCGGTCGTGCACGAGCGAGTAGTCCCGAACTCGCCGCAGCAGGCGGTTCGCGATGCGCGGCGTGCCCCGGCAGCGCCCCGCGATCTCGGCGAGCGCTCGGCCGTCGATGTCGAGACCCAGCAGGAGCGAAGCACGATGCAGCACCTGCTCCAATTCCGACTCGTCATAGAACTCGAGGTGCGCCGTGAAACCGAAACGGTCTCGCAGGGGGTTCGGCAGCAGCCCGGATCGGGTCGTCGCTCCCACGAGGGTGAACGGAGCGAGGTCGAGCGGGATCGACGTCGCTCCCGCCCCCTTCCCGACCATGATGTCGATGCGGAAGTCCTCCATCGCGAGGTACAGCATCTCTTCGGCCGAACGCGCCATGCGATGGATCTCGTCGATGAAGAGCACCTCGCCCGGCGTCAACGACGACAGCAGTGCGGCGAGATCTCCGGCGTGCTGGATGGCCGGTCCGCTGGACATGCGCAACGGTCGATCGCTCTCGTGGGCGACGATCATCGCGAGGGTCGTCTTGCCGAGACCGGGCGGCCCCGCGAGCAGGATGTGGTCGGGCGTGCGGTTCTGGATCGCAGCCGCGCGCAGGAGCAACTGCAACTGTCCCCGCACCTTGCTCTGGCCCACGAACTCGCCGAGCGATCTCGGGCGCAGCGCACCCTCGAAGGCGAGTTCCGCCTCCGATTCGGGCAAGGGCCGGAGCACCGGTTCACCGGCGAACGACACGTCCTCGCTCATTCGCGACCAGCTCCCCCCGCGGCCGGCTGCGGCTGCGCGGGTCCGAGCCGGGTGAGCGCGAGGCGCAGGAGTGCGGGGACGGCACCGCGCTCGGCCTCGGTCGCACCGGCGACGGCCTCCTCGACGGCTGCAACCGCGGCGCGTTCGTTCCAGCCCAGGCCGACAAGGGCGGCGAGGACGCTGTCGCTCACCGAGCCCGTCGCCGCGGCGGTTCGGCCCACCGCGGGAGCGATGGCGAGCTTCCCGGCCAGCGACAGGATGATCAGCTTCGCCGTCTTCGGCCCGATGCCGCTGACCTTCCGGAACGCTCCGTCGTCGTCCGTCGCGATCGCCTGCGCGATCTGGCCGGGGTTCATCGCGGCGAGCACACCCATCGCGGACTTCGGGCCGACCCCCGTCACGCCCCGCAGCGCGTCGAACACCGTGAGCTCGTCGGCGTCGGTGAAGCCGAAGAGACTCAGGTCGTCTTCGCGCACGATGAGGGCCGTCCGCAGGCGCGCTTCCGCTCCGACCCGCAGTGCGAGCGCATGCTGCGGGGTGATCTGCACGGAGAGCCCCACTCCCCCGACCTCGATGACCGCGGTCGTTCCCGCGACGGCCAACACGGTGCCGCGCAGAGAAGAGATCATGGAGCCAGCCTACGAGGGGCCACCGACTTCTCGGCCTCGCGCCACGCCCGCTGCGCGGGGGTGAGCACCGTCTCCGGTGAGGCATCGGGCCGCGATGTCGAGGAGGCGGGAGGGCCGGTGCGCCACGCGTGGCAGAGGGCGAGCGCCAGGGCGTCGGAGGCGTCCGCGGGCGTGGGCGGAGCATCCAATCCCAGAACCCGCTGCACCATCGCGGCGACCTGTCGCTTGTCGGCGGCGCCGTATCCGGTCACCGCCGCCTTCACCTCGCTCGGGGTGTGCAGCCCGACGGGGAGTCCGCGCGCCGCGGCCGCGTGCATGGCGACGCCGCTGGCCTGCGCGGTGCCCATCACGGTGCGCACATTGTGCTGTGCGAAGACCCGCTCGAGGGCGACCGCCCGCGGTTCGAACTCGTCGAGAAGAGCCGCGATCCCCGTGCCGATGGCGAGCAAGCGCTCCTCGAGAGCGAGCTCGGGCGGGGTGCGGATGACGCTCACGTGCACGAGACGCGCCGACCGGTTCGGCTGCACGTCGACGATGCCGACACCGCACCGGGTCAGTCCGGGGTCGATCCCGAGCACCCGGAGCGCCACCGACTACTCCTCGTCGTCGAGCGCGGCCTGGACCTCAGCGGGGACGTCGAAATTGCCGTACACATTCTGCACGTCGTCGTTGTCTTCGAGGGCGTCGATGAGCTTGAACACCTTGCGCGCCGTCTCGAGATCCACTTCCACGCTCACGCCGGGCACGAACTCGACGTCGGCGGACTCGTAGTCGATCCCCGCCTCCTGCAACGCGCTGCGCGCGGCGACCAGGTCGTGCGGCTCGGTGATGATCTCGAAACCGGGGCCGCGGTCGTTGACCTCCTCGGCACCGGCCTCGAGCACGGCCGCGAGGACCGCGTCCTCGTCGACGCCGTCGGACTTCTCGACGCTGATGACGCCCTTGCGGCTGAAGTTGTAGGCGACGCTGCCCGGGTCGCCCATCGTCCCGCCGTTGCGGGTCATGATCGTGCGCACATCGGCGGCGGCGCGGTTGCGGTTGTCGGTGAGGCACTCGATCAGCAGGGCGACGCCGCCCGCGGCATACCCCTCGTACATGATCGTCTGGTAGTCGACGGCCTCGCCGAGCTGACCGGAGCCGCGCTTGATCGCGCGGTCGATGTTCTCATTGGGAACGGAGGTCTTCTTCGCCTTCTGCACCGCGTCGACGAGGGTCGGGTTGCCCGACAGGTCGGCACCGCCGATCTTCGCGGCGACCTCGATGTTCTTGATGAGCTTGGCGAACGACTTGGCACGGCGCTGGTCTTTGACCGCCTTCTGGTGCTTGGTGGTCGCCCATTTGGAGTGGCCTGACATGAATCTCCTCTAACACGCGCACCGTCACGGCGCTCATTCATTGTAGCCAGCTACTGCGCGGCGACCCGGTCGAGGAAGTACTCGTGGAAGCGGTAGTCCCCGGTGATCTCGGGGTGGAAGGAGGTTCCGAGCAGTGAGCCCTGTTCGACCGCGACGATGCGCGCGTCGTCCAACTGGGCGAGAACACGGACCCCGGCACCGACCGCCTCCACCACGGGGGCGCGGATGAACACCGCGTGCAGGGGCGGATCACCCAGCACCGGCATCTCGAGGTCGACCTCGAAGGACGCGCTCTGGGAGCCGAAGGCGTTGCGTCGCACCTCGATGTCGAGACCGCCGAGAGTCTGCTGGCCCTCGATGCCGTCGCTGATGCGGTCGGCGAGCATGATGAGCCCCGCGCAGGTTCCCCAGACCGGCAGCCCGCGCGCGATAGCGGCCTTCAAGGGCTCGGCCAGCCCGAACGTCCTGCTCAGTTTGTCGATCACGGTCGACTCGCCGCCCGGGATGATCAGCCCGCCGACCTCGGCGAGCTCCTCCGGCCGGCGCACGCCGACGGCTTCAGCGCCGAGTGCCCGAAGGACCTCGATGTGCTCGCGGAAGTCGCCCTGCAGGGCGAGAACCCCGACGGGTCGCGTGGTCACCGGTCGCGGGTCACCAACCGCGCTCGGCGAGACGGTGCGGCGCGGCCAGGTCGGCCACGTTGATGCCGACCATCGCCTCGCCCAGACCGCGCGAGGCATCCGCGATCACCTTCGCGTCATCGAAGAAGGTCGTAGCCTTCACGATCGCCGCGGCGCGCTGGGCCGGGTTGCCGGACTTGAAGATTCCGGAGCCGACGAACACGCCGTCCGCACCGAGCTGCATCATGAGAGCGGCGTCGGCGGGGGTCGCGACTCCGCCCGCGGTGAACAGCACGACGGGAAGCTTGCCGGTCGCCGCGATCTCGGCGACGAGCTCGTACGGCGCCTGCAGCTCCTTGGCGGCGACGTAGAGCTCGTCGCTGGACTTGGCGGTCAGGGCCGCGATCTCGCTCTTGATCGTGCGGATGTGCTTGGTCGCCTCCGAGACGTCGCCGGTGCCGGCCTCGCCCTTGGAGCGGATCATCGCCGCGCCCTCGTTGATGCGGCGGAGCGCCTCACCGAGGTTGGTGGCCCCGCACACGAAGGGGATCGTGAACTTCCACTTGTCGATGTGGTTGACGTAGTCGGCCGGGCTCAGCACCTCGGACTCGTCGATGTAGTCGACACCGAGCGCCTCCAGCACCTGCGCCTCGACGAAGTGACCGATACGCGCCTTCGCCATCACCGGGATGGACACGGCGGCACGGATGCCGTCGATCAGGTCGGGATCGCTCATGCGAGCCACGCCGCCCTGAGCGCGGATGTCGGCGGGAACGCGTTCGAGCGCCATGACGGCGACCGCACCCGCGTCCTCGGCGATCTTCGCCTGGTCGGCGGTGACGACGTCCATGATGACGCCGCCCTTCAGCATCTCGGCAAGCCCGCGCTTGACGCGGCTCGAACCGGTCGTGCCGGCGGTGGTCTCGGTGGTTGTGTCGCTCATGATTCCCAATTCTAGCTGCGTTACGACGCGGGCCAGGCGGCCGCGATCTCGTCCCTGACCTCGCCGAGGAGACGCGGGAGCGCCTTCGTTCCGGCGATGATCGGGAAGAAGTTGGAGTCCTGCGCCCAGCGCGGGACGATGTGCTGGTGGAGGTGCTCGGCGATCCCCGCGCCGGCGATCCGGCCCTGGTTCATTCCGATGTTGACGCCGTCATTGCGAGAGGTCTCGGCGAGCACCCTCATGGCGGTCTGCGTCAGACTAGCGATCTCGTGCACCTCGTCGTCGCTCGCCTCGTCATACGTCGCAACGTGGCGGTAGGGGCAGACGAGCAGATGGCCGCTGTTGTACGGGAAGAGATTGAGCAGCACGTAGGCGTGCGTGCCGCGCGCGACGATCAGGGCCTCGTCATCCGACAGCGCCGGTGCGACGCAGAACGGGCAGGCGTCCGAGCCGGAGTCGCCGTTCTGCCGGATGTAGACCATCCGGTGCGGGGTCCACAGTCGCTGGAAGGCATCCGGCACCGCGGCGAAGCCATCCGACGGCTCCGCGTCGTACTCGCGGCCGTCGATGTCGCGGATCATCAGACCTGCGCCTTGGTGGCGATCGCGGTGGTGATGCGTTCGATCGCCTCCGTGATGGGGATCCCGTTCTCCTGGCTGCCGTCGCGGAAGCGGAAGCTGACGGAGCCGTTCGCACGGTCCTCCTCGCCGGCGATGAGCTGGAAGGGCACCCTGTCTTTCGTGTGCGTGCGGATCTTCTTCGCCATGCGGTCGCTCGACGCATCGAGTTCTGCGCGAACGCCGCGACGACGCAGCTCGGCGATCACGTCGGCGAGGTAGTCCTCGTAGGCCTCGGCGACCGGGATGCCCACCACCTGCACGGGCGAGAGCCAGACCGGGAAGGCGCCGGCGTAGTGTTCGAGCAGGATCGCGAAGAAGCGCTCGATCGACCCGAGCAGAGCGCGGTGGATCATGACCGGTTGCTGCCGGGAGCCGTCGGCTGCCGTGTACTCGAGCTCGAAGAGCTCCGGCTGATTGAAGTCGAGCTGAACCGTCGACAGCTGCCAGGTGCGACCGATCGCGTCGCGTGCCTGCACCGAGATCTTCGGACCGTAGAACGCCGCGCCCCCGGGGTCGGCGACCAGCTCGAGACCGGACTCGGTCGCCACCTGCCGCAGCGTCTCGGTCGCGGCCTCCCACTGGGCGTCGGTTCCCACCGACTTCTCGGGATCGCGCGTCGACAGCTCCAGATAGAAGTCGGAGAGCCCGTACCCGCGCAGGGTCTCGAAGACGAACTCGAGCTGGCTCGCGATCTCGGCCTTCACCTGGTCTTCGGTCACATAGATGTGCGCGTCGTCCTGAGTGAGCCCGCGCACGCGGGTCAGGCCCGACAGCGTGCCGCTCTTCTCGTAGCGGTAGACCGTGCCGAACTCGGCGAGCCGCAGGGGCAGCTCGCGGTAGCTGCGGCCCCGCGCACGGAAGATCAGGTTGTGCATGGGGCAGTTCATGGGCTTGAGGTAGTAGTCCTGCCCCTGGCGCGTGACGTGGCCGTCGGCGTCGACCTCGGCGTCGAGATGCATCGGCGGGAACATGCCCTCCCGGTACCAGTTCAGGTGCTGGCTGATCTCGTAGAGGTGTCCCTTGGTGATGTGGGGCGTGTTGACGAGGTCGTAGCCGTGCGCAAGCAGTCGCTCGCGCATGTAGTTCTCGATCTCCGCCCGGATGATCCCGCCCTTCGGGTGGAACACGGCGAGACCGGAGCCGATCTCGTCGGGGAAGGAGAAGAGATCGAGTTCGGAGCCGAGGCGGCGGTGGTCGCGGCGGAGCGCCTCGGCCTGGCGTTCCTGATACGCGCGCAGGTCATCCTTGCTCGCCCAGGCGGTGCCGTAGATGCGCTGCAGTTGCTTGTTCTTCTCCGAGCCGCGCCAGTAGGCGGCGGCGTTGCGCAGAAGCGCGGAGCCGTTGCCGATCATCCGCGTGTTCGGCAGGTGCGGGCCGCGGCAGAGGTCCTTCCAGATCACTTCGCCCGTGCGGGGGTCGGTGTTGTCGTAGATCGTGAGCTCGGCACCGCCGACCTCGACGGACTCGTTGTCATCGGTGCTGCCCGCGCCCTCACCGACGTGTCCCTTCAACCCGATCAGTTCGAGTTTGTAGGGTTCGGAGGCGAGTTCGCTGCGTGCCTCATCCTCGGTCACGACGCGTCGCACGAAGCGCTGCCCCTGCCGGATGATGCGATCCATCGCCTTCTCGATCGCCTTCAGGTCATCCGGGGTGAAGGGCTCGGCGACGTCGAAGTCGTAGTAGAAGCCGTCGGTGATCGGTGGGCCGATGCCGAGCTTCGCCTCGGGGTTGATGGATTGCACGGCCTGCGCCATCACGTGCGCGGTGGAGTGCCGGAGGATGCTGAGCCCGTCCGGCGAGTCGATCGTGACCGGTTCGACCGAATCACCGTCGGTGACCGTCGCCGCGAGGTCCCTCAGCTCACCGTTGACGCGCATCGCGACAACAGATCGGTCGGTGAACAACTCAAAGCCGGTCGACGGGGCACTCATTCTCACGAGTTTAGTCGCGAGCCACGCGTCGCCGTTTCACGCCGAACACCGCCGATCGTGGCAGTGCGGCCGGGGCCACGGCGCTACCTCCGCGCCGGATCGTGGGAGCCACGGCAGCGCTCAGGCGCATCGCGGAGACGGAGTCCACGACCATCGGCGACCCCGAGGTCGTGGGGTTCGCGAGGCTGTTGCAGCCGCACTCGCCGTCGGGGAACGCCCCGCCGATGGCGACATCGAGGATGATGAACCAGCCGTGATCGACGGCGGCGCTCCACACCGCGGTGCCCACCTGCGACTCGTTGATCGTCTTCACGACCACGCCGTCCCTCAGGAACCGCAGCTGCTCCGCCGAGGTGTCGCGCCGATCGATGACCACGCCGTAGCTGTGGAAACCGGTACGACATCCCGAACAGGGAATCAGTCCGCTGCCGAGACCGGTGGGCTCATTGCACGGCGGTCGCTGCCAGGCGCCGCAGTGCAGGGTCGCGGCGGTCGCGTCGCGTCCGTTGACGCTCTCCATCATGTCGAGTTCGCCACCGGCGGGCCAGTTGGTGCCGCCGATCGGGCGGGAGTCGGCTCCGAGCGCCCAGAAGGCGGGCCAATAGCCGCTCGCGTCCGCCGGGTCGGGCAGCATGATGGACGCGCTCAGATACAGCTCTCCGCCCGCGGGAGCGCTCAGGTCCGTGCGCGCGGTCTCGATCCTTCCCGAGGTCCACTCCCCCGATGAGTCGCGAACGGGAGTGATGAGGAGATGGCCCTGGCCGTCGTGGCGCACGTTCGCCGTCGAATCGCTCGCGTACTCGACCTCCCCGTTGCCCCAGAGAGCGGGACCATTGCTGTAGCCGTGGCCGATGTCGTAGATCCAGTCCGCGCTCAGGCGGCTGCCTGCCGCGAGGCTGAAGTCGTCGCGGAACAGCGTCGACCACTGCGCTCCCGGGGAGGCGACCGTCGCTCCCGCGGGCGGAGCCGGCGAACAGGAGGCGGCTGTGACGACGAGCGCCGCCGTGATCGCCGCGAGAAGCGCGGCCCTGCGGCCGCGCGTGCTGATGTGTGTGGCCGCCCCCGCGGCATGACGAATCACCGTGAATCACTCCCCCGAGCGCGCGACCCGACACCCCCCGGAGTCGAAAGTGGTCGACGCACCCCGACGGTAATCCGCGCCGAGCCGACGTCACAAGAGGGGACGCCGCCGGATGGCCAACTGGGGCGTCATCAGCACAAACTGGGGCGCGGTGCCGCACAACAAAAAACCCCTCGCGAGGAGGGGAATCTTGTGGTGGGCGGTACTGGGATCGAACCAGCGACCTCTTCCGTGTCAGGGAAGCGCGCTACCGCTGCGCCAACCGCCCGGGGTGAGTGACTCTGTACTGCGTGTCGAGCTACCGACAATCGTGCCCAACTGGGGACGCGATGTCGAGGTGGCGACGGGATTCGAACCCGTGTGGACGGCTTTGCAGGCCGCTGCCTCGCCTCTCGGCCACGCCACCATGGTGGGCTCTCACCCGCCTACGCCCTTCACAGAAGGGAGTCTCGGCGTGAGACTTCACTCGAGCGGATGACGAGATTCGAACTCGCGACCCTCACCTTGGCAAGGTGATGCGCTACCACTGCGCCACATCCGCATGCCCACATTTCTGTGTGCCTTGAAACCATAGCTGATGTTTCCAGAGAGAGCCAATTCGTGACGGCGGGTCGTAAAGCTGTGGCAGGATATTCGAGTCAGGGCGATTGGCGCAGTTGGTAGCGCGCTTCCTTCACACGGAAGAGGTCATCGGTTCGAGTCCGGTATCGCCCACGTATTATTTGGTTCGCCGCCGCCCCTGCGGCGAACGACTGCGCTCCTTGCCCGCTGGAGAGCGGGCAGTAGCGGTTTGGTTCGCCGCCGCTCCTGCGGCGAACGATTGCGCTCCTTGCCCGCTGGAAAGCGGGCAGTCGCGGGTTTGGTTCGCCGCCGCCCCTGCGGCGAACGACTGCGCTTCTCGCCCGTCGGATGACGGGCGCTCGCGGGTTCGGTTCGCCGCCGCCCCTGCGGCGAACGACTGCGCTTCTCGCCCGTCGGATGACGGGCGCTCGCGGGTTCGGTTCGCCGCGGCCCCTGCGGCGAACGGGCGCGCTTGCCGCCGTCTGGTGCGGCCGCAATCCCCCGTTGGGTGTCGGCGCGGCGAGTCTCCAGTGAACTCTCGATGAACTCTGCGCGGGCGACGCGACAGACCGTTCCACGGGGCACGGTCGCGGCGTAGCGTCACGCTGTGCAGCTCGTCCCCCACACGAAAGAGAGCAGTTCATGACGCACCACTCCGGTCGCCGCGCCCTCGCGCGCCGTCCCCTGCGGATGATCGCCGCGGGCTTCACGGCCCTCGCCGCCGTCGCCCTCAGCGTCGGCACCGCATCCGCCACCGCCGTCGCCTCCCCCGGCCTCCCCGCCGCGTCAGCCGCGCACAGCAGGACGGCCACTCCGATCAAGCACCTCGTCGTGATCTTCGGCGAGAACGTCTCCTTCGACCACTACTTCGGCACCTACCCGGTGGCGGCGAACACCGACGGCACCGCGTTCACGGCGGCCCGGACGACTCCGATCCCGAACAACTACCTCAGCCACCCCAGCCTGCTGACCGCCAATCCGAATCTCGCGAACCCGGCCCGGCTGGGCGCGAGCCAGGCGGTGACGTGCGACCAGGATCACAACTACGTCGACGAGCAGAAGGCGTTCGACGGCGGCCTGATGGACCAGTTCGTGCAGCACACGAACGTCGAGAACTGCGCCGGGTCGAGCGCCGCCGGCCCGATCGTCACCACGCCGGGACTCGTCATGGACTACTACGACGGCAACACGGTGACGGGCCTGTGGAACTATGCCCAGCACTACGCGATGAGTGACAACAGCTACGGCACGACGTTCGGTCCGTCCACCCCGGGCGCGCTCAACCTCGTCTCCGGCCAGACCCACGGCGGCATCGCGCTGAACCCCTCGACCGGCGCGTACCAGGCGAGCAGCTACGCCATCCAGTCGCCCGACCCGGTGACGCACATCGGCACGGTGACGGCCGACCCCGACCCGTTCTACGACGACTGCTCGAACAGCGACCACAACCCCGCCAAGAACGCCAATTCCACCGTCGCGATGACGGGAACCAACATCGGCGACCTGCTGAACGCGAAGCACGTGACCTGGGGTTGGTTCCAGGGCGGGTTCACCCCGAGCACGCCCGCGACGGCGACCACCCTCGCGAAGTGCGGCGGCACGACGCACAGCAACATCGCCGGAGTGACCTCGGTCGACTATTCGCCGCACCACTCCCCGTTCCAGTACTACGCGTCGACCTCGAACCCGCACCACCTGCCGCCGAGCTCGATGGGGATGATCGGCCGCACCGATCAGGCCAACCACCAGTACGACCTCTCGAGCTTCAGCGCCGCCCTGTCGGCAGACAATCTGCCCTCGGTATCGTTCCTCAAGGCCGCCGAGTACCAGGACGGCCACGCCGGCTACTCCGACCCGATCGATGAGCAGCACTTCCTCGTCTCGACCATCAACGCGATCGAATCGTCACCGGAGTGGTCCAGCACCGCGATCGTGCTCGCCTACGACGACTCGGATGGGTGGTACGACCACGTTGCGTCGGTCATCCGCCACGGTTCGGCAGACACGAACGTCAACCAGGCCACCGACCCCGCCCTCGCCACGAGCGACCAGCCGCTGTGCCTCGACGGGCCGCGGGCCAGTGCCGGATACGAGGACCGCTGCGGTCCCGGCCCGCGACTGCCCTTCCTCGTGATCTCGCCCTACACGCGGCCGAACACGATCAGCCACACCCCCATCGAACAGGCCTCCATCACCCGGTTCATCGAGAACAACTGGGGCACGGGCCGCATCGGCGATCAGTCGTTCGACGCCCGGGCGGGCTCACTCTCGTCGCTGTTCGACTTCGGTCACCCGCAGCGACGCACCCTCCTGCTCAATCCGGACGGCTCGGTTCAGCAGTCGGGTTCCTCGCGCTGAGGATCGATCCGAACCGCGTGGTGACGCCCGCGGAGTAGAGCACGGAATCGGGTGCCCGGCCGACCCGGCCGGGCACCCCTGCTTTCTCCAGGAGGGTGTCATCAATGGAGACGAGCTCGGCGGACTGCAGCCGCCAGCTCTCGTGGGTATTGCGAAGCAGGATCGTGCGGCCGAAGCGCGTCTCGAACAGCGCCCAGCGCGCCGTGAGGAAGCGCGAGAGCTCGGTGTCGACGATCTCGTGGCCTGGCCGCACCACGAAGTCGGTGCGCGCGGAGCGGTCGCCGTGCCGGCGCGAGCGGTAGCGCAGGCCGGCGGGCTCGGCGTCGAGAGCCGTCGCCGACCACTCGTAGGGAAGCGAGAACAGGGCGCGTGCGCCCAGGACGGCCAGCAGCCGCGACGCCTCGAGCGATGCGAAGACGACACCTCGTCGTCCCCATCGATCTACTCCGTACAGCCTCACGTTGATCTCCGCGAAGCTGCCGAAGAACGGCACGGGTGGACTGCCCAGAACGGTTGCGCGATCGAGCCAGAAACCGATGAGCCCGACCCAGCTCGACCCGTCGAACTCGTCCGGCGTGATCCCCGCCGGCAGGAGCGGCGCGACCGCCGCCGGATCGACCCGCCAGTGGACGAAGCTCACCCGCGACCAGCGCTGGCTCGCACTCGTGCGCCCCGGCACGGGCGGTGCCGTCGGGAGGATCGGCTCGATCACGACGCCGCCCGCTCGCGCACCCGGGCCGCCTCGCGACGCGCCGCCCCACGAACGGCGAGCCAGAGGACGATCGACACTCCGCCCGACCAGACGACCGTGGTTAGGAGTCCCAGGAACTGCACCCTGATCAGGTCGGTCTGCCCGTTGTAGATGAACCCGAAATCGGTGCCGAAGAGGCCCACCATGAGCAGCCCGATCACCGCGGCCATCAGGTGCGCCGCCACGATGAACCAGGCGTGGCGACCCGTGCGCTCGTAGCGACGGAAGAAGAAGAGCGCCGAGGCGAAGCCGGCCGCCGCACCCGTGACTCCGGCCCAGAGCGCCGTGAACGATGCGGCCCCCGCCGAAATCGCGACGAGACCGCTGACCAGTCCGGCGACCGCCGTCGTCGCTGTCGTCGTTGCGCTGCGGATCCGCTGCACGACGAGCCACGCGATCGAGCCGAAGACGGGCGCGACGATCGCATTGAGCACGATACGCGGCGTCACGACCGAGTCCACGCCGAGTTCGAGGCCAGCGAGGCAGAGGATTCCGCACACCCAGATGACAAGACCGGAGAGGAGCAGCAGCCAGGAGTGGGGGCGGGCGTGGGATCGGTCATCCACCGACCACCCCCGGGCCACGGTCAGCACCACGATGGCGCCCGCGCCGACGGCCGCGTGCACCGGGAGCGCGCCGCCCAGGTCGAGCGGACCGTCTGCCGGGCCGAGCCCGACGGCGGCGGGGAACAGCACCACGACGGCGATGGGCACGAACACCACGAGCGTCCAGGCGAGTGAGAACAGCAGAGCCGGCAGGACGCGCGCGGTCGTGTCGCGCACGGTCAGACTCGCCAGAAACCCGCTCAGAGCGGCGAGGGAGGCGGTGGGGAGCTGAAGCGGGGCTCCGGCGACCTCCGGGATGAACGCGCTCACGACGAGCCAGAGCGCGAAGGCCGAGAGGGCGATGGATGCCGTGAGCAAAGCGGATGACCGCGCTCCGGTGTGATCGAGGAACTCGCGGTAAAGGCTCGACAGGGCGGGGATGAGTGCGAGGATCGCGAGCGTGCAGGCGATCGTCAGCGTCGGATGCGGCACCCGGGTTCCCCTCCCACTTCCCTCACGATCCCAGCCTACGTCGGCACGCAGAAACGGGGTGCCGCCGCAGCGACACCCCGTTCCAGGATTCTCGATCAGTCGACGAGCGCGTAGCCCTCTTCGCCGTGAACGACGGTGTCGACACCGGCGACCTCGTCCTCGTTCGTGATGCGGAAGCCCATGGTCTTCTGGATGACCCAGCCGATCGCGTAGGCAAGCACGAAGGAGTAGATGAGGACTCCGAAGGCACCGAGCGCCTGAGCGCCCAGCTGGTAGAAGCTGCCGCTGTCGATGAGGCCGATGCCCGAACCGAAGATGCCGATGTACAGCGTGCCCACGAGGCCGCCGACGAGGTGGATGCCCACCACGTCGAGCGAGTCGTCGAAGCCGAGCTTGAACTTCAGGTCGATCGCGAAGGCGCAGACGACGCCGACGAGGATACCGAGGACGATGGCCCAACCCGGCGTGAGGATGTTACAGGCCGGGGTGATGGCGACGAGGCCGGCCACCGCACCGGAAGCCGCACCGATCGAGGTGGGCTTGCCGTCCTTGAACTTCTCGACGACGAGCCAGCCGAGGATACCGGCGGCGGGAGCGACCATCGTGTTGATCCAGGCGAGAGCGGAGATGCCATCGGCAGCGCCCTCCGAGCCGGCGTTGAAGCCGAACCAGCCGAACCACAGCAGCGCGGCACCGAGGAGGGTGAGCGGCACGTTGTGAGGCTTGGTCATGCCCTTCGCGAAGCCGACGCGCTTGCCGAGGACGAGCGCGAGGGCGAGACCCGCAGCACCGGCGTTGATGTGAACGGCGGTTCCACCGGCGAAGTCGTTGACGCCGAGGCCGAACACCGACCAGCCACCGTCGGAGTAGCCGTGCGGGCCCTTGCCGATGGTGAAGTTGAACACCCAGCTGGCGACCGGGAAGTAGACGAGGGTCGCCCACACACCGGCGAACACCATCCACGGGCCGAACTTGGCGCGGTCAGCGATCGCACCAGAGATCAGCGCGACCGTGATGATCGCGAACGTCGCCTGGAAGCCGGCGAAGGCGAGGCCGTGGATGTCGGTCGTCATGTTGCCGACCGCGGTGCCGCCGCTGAAGGAGATCTCCTTGTGGAGGAGGAAGTCTGCGAACGGGTTCGCGAGAACGTGAGGGATCAGCCAGTCCGAACCCGAGCTGAAGGACATCGAGTAGCCGTAGATGACCCACAGCACTCCGACGAGTCCCATCGCTCCGAAGCTCATCATCATCATGCTGATAACGCTCTTCGCCTTGACCATGCCGCCGTAGAAGAACGCGACGCCCGGGGTCATCAGCAAGACGAGTGCGGCTGCCACCATCAACCAGAGCGAATTCAGGTTGTTGGTGATGGCATCCGTGGTAGCCGAAAGCTCGACCATAGTGATTGGTTACCTCTCTCTAGGGGAAGCACCGTCGGCTGAGCAGATGAGATCGTGGATCAAAGCCTCGGGTACGCCCCCTATCTTGGGGCCCGCAGATTTCGCCGGGCATGTTGCCGTGTTTCGGGTGCGTTACGCGGGCCCCGGTCATGTAAACATCGTGTTTCAGGAGGCCGCGCATCCTCTTCCAGTCCTCGCCCCCCGCTTGACGCGCCCACCGCCCCGATCCGGCCGCGAGTAAGGATGACCGGCGCTCGCTCGTAGAGTGGAGTCACCATGCACATCCTCCGCTCCGAACGCGTGGCCGCGCTCCTCCTGATCACGGCGGCGGCCCTGGGGATCCTGCTGGCCAACACCCCGCTCGGTCCCGGCCTCGTCGCACTCAAAAGCGCGCACCCCGGATGGCCGGTCTTCGATCTGTCGCTCGGCCACTGGGTCACCGACGGACTGCTCGCGATCTTCTTCTTCCTCGCCGCGATCGAGTTGAAGCACGAGCTCACCCACGGCGAACTCGACTCGCCGCGCAAGGCGTTGGTTCCGGCGGTGGCCGCCGTCGGCGGAGTTGTCACCCCGGCTGTCGTCTACCTTGCAGTCGTACAGGGAGGTTCGCTCGCGAGCGGCTGGCCCATCCCGACCGCCACCGACATCGCGTTCGCGCTCGGCGTGCTCGCCCTCGTGGGGCGACGGATGCCGAGTCGCGTCCGCGCCCTCCTCCTCGCCCTCGCGGTGATCGACGACCTGATCGCTATCGTCATCATCGCCGTCTTCTTCACGGCCGGGCTCGCCCTCGTGCCGCTCCTCGCGGCGATCCCGGTCGTGGCACTGTTCGGCTGGCTGTCGACGCGGGCGGGGCGCGGCAGGCCGCTCGTGACGGTCGCGCTGATCATCCTCGGCGTCGCGGCGTGGGCGCTCGTCGCGCTGTCGGGCATCCATCCCACGATCGCGGGTGTCGCACTGGGCCTGGCGATGGCGGGCCGCCCGGCCCACGCCACGCGTCACGCTCTCGAACCGGTGTCGAACGGCGTGATCCTGCCGATCTTCGCGTTCGTCGCGGCTCTCGTCATCATTCCGAGCGGCGGCACGAGCGTGTTCGGCCGCCTGTTCTGGGCCATCGCGATCGCGCTTCCGCTCGGAAAACTGGTCGGGATCGTCGGCGGCGCCGTTCTGGCGCAGCGCCTGGGTCGCGTCAGGAACGGTGTGGCGCTCGGCGATCTGGTCGCCGTCGCCGGGCTCGGCGGAATCGGCTTCACGGTGTCGCTCCTCATGAACGAGCTCGCCTGGAAGGGCGACGGGGCCGAGGTCACCGAGGGCACGGTCGCGGTACTCGTCGCCTCGGTGGTCGCTGCGGTGATCGGCGGCGCGCTCACGATCTGGCGCGGACGCCGGAGCTCGCGGTCCTGACCTCGCCCCGCGGGCGGAATTCGTCTACTCGGGTGCGCCGGAGGTCAGCGCGATCAGCCTCGACACCGCGCGCAGGTACTTCTTGCGGTACCCGCCGGCGAGCATCTCGTGCGGGAAGACGGAATCCAGAGCGGTGCCCGTGGCGAAGATGCGGATCTGCGCGTCGTAAAGGCGGTCGACGAAGGCGACGAAGCGCAGGGCATCCGTCTGGTTCGAGAAGGAATGCACGTCGCGGAAGCCCACCGCATCGAGGTCTTCGACCAGACGCACGTACCGGGACGGATGCACGGAGGCGAGCAGACCCAGGATCGCGTCGAAGGTGTCGACCGTGACCGTGCCGGCCTGCCGCGCGATCGCGGCCTCGAACGCCGGGTCATCCAGCACCACGGCGTGCCCCTCGATGTCGCGCCGACGATAGTCGAGGCCATCGATCCGGACCGTGGTGAACTTCGCCGCCAGCGCGTCGATCTCGCGCAGGAAGTCCTGCGCGGCGAACCTCCCCTCCCCCAGTGCGTTGGGCGGCGTGTTCGAGGTGGCGGCGAGCCGGGTGCCCGAGGCGACCAGATCGGAGAGAAGGCGCGACATGAGTCGGGTGTCGCCCGGATCATCGAGCTCGAACTCGTCGATGCACAGCAGTGACGCGCCCTTCAGCAGCTCGACGGTCTGCGCGTAGCCCAGCAGCCCGACGAGCGCGGTGTACTCGATGAAGGTGCCGAAGTACTTGCGACCGGGGGCCGCGTGCCAGAGCGCCGCGAGCAGGTGGGTCTTGCCGACGCCGAAGCCGCCGTCGAGGTAGACCCCGGGAAGCGCCGCCGGCGCCTTCCGGCGCGAGAACAGGCTGCCTCTGGTGGCGGTGAATCCGGTCTCGAAATTGCGGATCGCCGCGACCGCGGCGCCCTGGGACGGGTAGTCGCGATCGGGCCGGTAGGAATCGAGGGTGGCGGTTTCGAACTGCCGCGGCGGCACGAGGTGCCGCACGATCTCCTCCCCGCTCAGCGTCGGGGTGCGGTCGGCGAGCGCGCCCGGCGCGGCGGCGGAAGCGGTGGTCACGGTACGGCCTCGCTTTGTGTCGTTCTCTTACGGGCGCCCCCTGCGCGTGCGGGCGCAAGCTCGTAGATTCGAGGGAGCAGGTCAGGCTCACAGCCTAGACCGAAGGAAATCATCCCGATGTCCGACCAGCACCCGCGTCACGACCTGGAGGCAGCACCATGACCGTTGAGACCGACTCCGACCCCCGCTTCGCGGCGTTCGCCCACCCCGAGCGTCTGGTCTCGACGGAGTGGCTCGCTTCCCACCTCGGCACGCCCGGACTCGTCGTCGTCGAATCCGACGAGGATGTCCTGCTCTACGAGACCGGCCACATCCCCGGTGCCGTCAAGATCGACTGGCACACCGACCTCAACGACCCGGTTCAGCGCGACTACATCGACGGCGCCCAGTTCGCCGCGCTGCTCGGCCGCAAGGGGATCGGCCGCGACACCACGGTCGTGATCTACGGCGACAAGAACAACTGGTGGGCCGCCTACGCGCTCTGGGTATTCAGCCTGTTCGGGCACGAGGATGTGCGGCTGCTCGATGGGGGCCGCGCCAAGTGGGAGGCGGAGGGCCGCGCGTACACGACCGATCGCGAGGAGGCGACGCCCGTCGACTACCCCGTCGTGGAGCGCAACGATGCTCCCATCCGCGCGTTCAAGGACGACGTGCTCGCCCACCTGGGCAACCCGCTGATCGATGTCCGCTCCCCCGAGGAGTACACCGGTGAGCGCACGAGCGCTCCCGCCTACCCCGAGGAGGGCGCCCTCCGGGCCGGCCACATCCCCAGCGCGCAGAACGTGCCGTGGGCGAAGGCTGTGGCGGAGGACGGCGGCTTCAAGCCTCTCGACGAACTCAACGCGATCTACCGCGACGGCGCCGGCCTGAGCGACGGTGATAGCGTCGTTGCCTACTGCCGGATCGGTGAGCGCTCGAGCCACACCTGGTTCGTGCTCACCCATCTTCTCGGCTTCGAAGGGGTTCGCAACTATGACGGATCATGGACGGAATGGGGCAGCGCCGTGCGCGTCCCCATCGTCAAGGGTGCAGAGCCCGGTGTGGTCCCCGCGCGCTGACGTGGGACGGTGCCGCGCGTGACCGCGCTTCCCGACGCCCTCGCCGAGATCCGGGCGGACTTCCACGAGCTGGAACTGCCTGACCGGCTGCAGCTTCTGCTGGAGTTCGCGAACGAGCTGCCCGAGATGCCGGAGCGGTACCGCGATCACCCCGACCTTCTGGAGCGGGTGGAGGAGTGCCAGTCTCCCGTCTTCATCTTTGTCGAGGTCGACGACGAGTCGATCGTTCACCTCTACGCGACGGCACCCCGAGAAGCGCCGACGACCCGCGGCTTCGCCTCCATCCTCGTGCAGGGTCTCGCCGGGCTCTCGGTCGACGAGGTGCTCGCCCTCCCCGACGACTTCCCCAGCGACCTCGGGCTGACCGAAGCGGTGAGTCCCCTGCGGATCCGGGGAATGACGGGGATGCTCGCCCGCACCAAGCACCAGGTGCGAAGCAAGACGGCCGCGTGATCCTCACCCGGGTGTTCCCCGGCCCGCCCGACCCGATCGAGCTCTCCTGGGATGACTCGCGAAGCCGGCTCGCCGAGCTCTACCGCCCACCCCGCGCCGACTGGCTCCGACTCAACCTCGTCGCGAGCGTGAGCGGAAGCGCCACCGGCAGCGATGGCACGAGCGAGTCGATCACCGTCGGTGCCGACCGGGTGCTCCTGGGGGTGATCCGCGGTCTCGCGGACGCCGTCGTCGTCGGGGCCTCGAGCGTACGCGCAGAGGGGTACTTCGTGCCGCGCGCCGCCGCGCTCGCCGTCGTCACGCGCACGGGTGAGCTGAGCGGGCATCGAATCACGAGCGGGGGCCCGCGTGGCCCGCTCCTGATCCTGTGCCCGGCGGCCGCGGCCGAGCGCGCGCGCACCACGGTGGGCGTGGCGGAGGCGCAGATCATCCCCGTGCCCGACGCCGACGGATGGCTCGCCGCCGCGGACATCGTCGGGGCGCTACGGGCGAACGGCTACGCCTCCCTCGTCAGCGAGGGCGGCCCGCAGCTCGCGCGACACCTGCTGCTGGGAGGAGTCGTGGACGAACTGTGCCTGTCGACCAGCCCCACGCTGAACGGCGCCGGCGTGCCCATTTTCGGCGGCACCGAGTTCGACGCGCTCCCGCTGGCGCTCGCCCAGCTCATGGTGGACGACGCGAGCGGGGTCTACGCGCGCTGGCGGCTCACAGCCGGCTGAGCCAACTGCCGATCGCGGCGTTCCAGCGCTCGGAGTCGTAGTTCCAGAGTTTCGTGTGGCGTGCCACGGTCCACTCCTCGTAGCTCACGATGTCGGGGCGGGCAGCGGCGAGGGCGCGCGACGCGTCCGCGGGCACGAAACCGTCGTCGATGCTGTGCAGGAGCAGCACCGGGATCTCGAGCTCCGAGGCCCGCGTGACGAAGTCCAGGCGGGCGAGATCGATCGGCTCGGCCTGGCCGGTGAGAGGGGCGCTCCACGACTGCGTGATCAGCTCCTCGGCAACCCTGCCGACCGGCCGTGGGATCCGCAGGAAGGAGGCCTGGTAGGCGAGCGTCGCGCCCCAGTCGACGACGGGCGACTCGAGGATGAGGCCGCGGATGACCGACCGCCGCTCCGACCGCGTGGCGGCCTGCAACACCGTCGCCCCGCCCATCGACCAGCCCATGAGCACGACCTCCGTCGCCCCGTGCTCCACCGCGTAGCCGATCGCCGCGTCGACGTCCCGCCACTCGGTGTCTCCGAGTCCGTAGCGACCGTCGAGGCTCCGCGGGGCGTCGCCGTCGTTGCGGTAGGAGATGAGCAGCGAGTGATACCCGCAGCGCCTCGCCACCTCGACCGCGCGCAGTCCTTCAGCGCGCTTGACCCCTCGGCCATGAACCGCGATGAGCCAACGGCCGCTGTCGCTCGCCGCCGGCACCGACCACGCCGGTGCGTCGCCGAGCTCCGTCGGAATGGCGACCTCCTCGAAGGGAACCCCGAGCTCCGCCGGCGACAGATAGACCCATCCCGCGAGGTAGCCGCGCTCGGATCCGGCCAGGTCGCCGAAGTCGACACCGATCAACTCCCGGGTCACCGTCGCGGGGGTCTGGTCGATGATCGGGCCGAGCTTCGCATGGCCGGAGCCGCGCGCGAACCAGAAGCTGTAGGTGCCGGGCAGTCGGGAGTCCGGGGTCGAGGCGAGGGTGATGGTCGTCTCGGTGACACCGATGATCCGGATATCCTCGACCCGGCGCTTGCTCGGGGTCACGACCCGGCGCGCGACGGCGACGGAGAACGCGGCGGCGGCGACGGTGCCGACGAGCGCGACCGCGCCGAGGGTGAGTGCCGAGGCGACGAGCAGCCGCGCCGTCGAGATCGTCGAGCGCGCCATTCATCCCCCCTCGTGTCGGTGATGCACGGGTGCCGTGAACGGCGAGCCTCGGGCGCATCGGTACCAAACCAGCCTAACCTTCACTCGTGCCCGAGACACCGAAGAGAGCGGCAGCGCCGCAGGCGTTCGAGGCGGCCACGGCTTCGATGACGGCTGCACAGACGCGCCCCGAGCTCACGATCACCGAGATCCCCGCGCCCGGCAACCTGGCGCCCTATTCGCTCGCTCTCGCCGCCGATGTCACGCCTGCCGTGCACGGCGTCGACTCTCCCCTCGGCACCGGGCGCTTCGTGCTCCTGCACGACCCCGCCGCCCCGGAGGCCTGGGGCGGGGTGTTCCGGGTGGTGTGCTTCGCGCAGGCCCCCCTCGAGACCGACATCGGGGTCGATCCATTCGTGGCGGACGTCGCCTGGTCGTGGCTCGTCGATGCGCTGGATGACCGAGGAGCGAAGTACATCGCCGCGTCCGGCACGGCGACGAAGATCCTCTCCACCGGCTTCGGCGAGCTGGCCGAACAGGGGGATGGCGCGCTGTTGGAATTGCGCGCATCCTGGACACCAACCGACGACGAGCTGGGCCCACATGTGGAAGGCTGGAGTGAGTTGTTGTGCATGCTGGCCGGGCTGCCCCCGGTGATCGAAGGAGTCAGTCTGTTGTCGTCGCACCGAGCAGGGCGTGAGTAGCGCAGAATCGGCGCCCACCCCACCGGCCGTCCAGGCGCCACACGAGACCGTTGGCGTGATCGACACCCGTGAGGAATACCTCGCTGCCGTCGCCGCCATCGCGGGGGGCCACGGGCCGATCGCGATCGATGCGGAGCGGGCATCCGGCTTCCGCTACTCGCAGCGCGCCTATCTCATTCAGATCTATCGGCGCGGCGCGGGCACCTTCCTCTTCGACCCGCCGGCGATCGGCGATTTCTCGGAGCTCGACGACGCGATCAAGGCGGAGGAGTGGATCCTGCACGCGGCGAGCCAGGATCTCACGTGCCTGCGTGAGGTGGGGCTCAATCCCACCCGTCTCTTCGACACAGAACTGGGTGCCCGTCTCGCCGGACTCCCCCGCGTCGGACTCGGCACCGTCGTCGAGGAATTGCTGGGCGTGCACCTCGCGAAGGAGTTCTCGGCGGCCGACTGGTCGACGAGACCGCTGCCTCAGGCCTGGCTCGTCTACGCCGCGCTCGACGTGGAACTGCTCGTCGACCTGCGCGAGGCGATGGGCCGGCTTCTGGAGGAGGCGGGCAAGACGGAGATCGCCGCGCAGGAGTTCGAATCCGTGCTCGCTCGCGACTTCAAGCCCGTTCGCGATCAGCCGTGGCGACGCCTGAGCGGTGTGCACTCGATCAAGGGCACCCGCAACCTCGCCGTCGCGCGGGAGCTGTGGCAGGCCCGCGACGATTACGCCCGCGAGTCCGACACCGCGCCCGGGCGACTGGTCCCCGACTCCGCGCTCGTCGCGGCGGCGCGGGTGCTCCCCGCGAGCAAGCGCGAGCTGGTCGCCATGAAGGAGTTCACCGGCCGTGCCAGCCGGTCGCAGATCGACCGATGGTGGGATGCGATCCAGGCCGGCCTCGCCACCACCGACATCCCCGTGCTCAGGCCCGGCGGCGAGACCATTCCCCCGCCCCGCGCCTGGCCCGACAAGAACCCCGCGGCCGACCGTCGTCTCAAGGCGTCGCGATCGGCGGTGACCGCGGTGGCGGACGCACTGAGCGTGCCGGTCGAGAACCTGTTGACCCCGGAGCTGCTGCGGCGGCTCTGCTGGACGCCGCCCGAAACGATCGACCTCGCAAGCATCGAAAGCGCCCTCGTCGAGATGGGTGCCCGGCCCTGGCAGGTTGACGCTACTGCACAGGTGATCACGACGGCCTTTGTCGAAGCCAGCCAAATCGCGCAGGAGCCTTCCGAGCCCGATTCGTAGGAACAGTCAAAGGATTTTGAGCCCCGGATGCGGTGCTTAGGATCGACAACGAACGAGAGACTGTGGGAGGCAAAGTGGCCGAGAGAGCTGAGATCGTCTTCGTCGACGGGGTTCGTACCCCGTTCGGACGAGCCGGTGAGAAGGGGATGTACTGGAACACCCGGGCCGACGATCTGGTGGTGAAGGCCATGATCGGACTCCTGGAGCGCAACCCCAGCATCCCGCGTGATCGCATCGACGACGTCGCCATCGCCGCCACGACGCAGAGCGGCGATCAGGGTCTCACGCTCGGCCGTACCGCCGCGATCCTCGCGGGTCTCCCGCTGTCGGTACCCGGATACGCCATCGACCGGATGTGCGCGGGTGCGATGACCTCGGTCACCACCATCGCGGGCGCGATCGCCTTCGGGGCGTACGACATCGGGATCGCCGGCGGCGTGGAGCACATGGGCCGCCACCCGATGGGATTCGGTGCCGACCCCAATCCCCGGTTCCTGTCGGAGAAGCTCGTGAGCGCGGACGCCCTCAACATGGGCAACACCGCCGAGCGTATCCACGACCGGTTCCCCCAGCTCACCAAGGAACGCGCCGACCGCTTCGCGATGGGCAGCCAGCAGAAGGCGTGGGCGGCCTACGAGAACGGCAAGATCCAGCCGGATCTGGTGCCCGTCGCGATCCGCAGCGAATCCGGTTGGGGCCTCGCGACCCGTGACGAGGCGCTGCGCCCCGAGACCACTCTCGAGGGTCTGGCAGGGTTGAAGACACCGTTCCGCCCGCACGGCCGGGTCACCGCCGGCAACGCATCCGGCCTCAATGACGGTGCCACCGCGAGCATCATCGCGAGCGCCGACGCCGCCAAGGAGTTCGGCCTCTCGCCCAAGATGCGGATGGTGAGCTTCGCCTTCGCGGGCGTCGAGCCCGAGATCATGGGGATCGGCCCGGTGCCCTCCACCGAGAAGGCCCTGCGCAAGGCAGGACTCACGATCGACGACATCGGACTGTTCGAGTTGAACGAGGCGTTCGCCGTCCAGGTGCTGTCCCTCCTCGACCATTTCGGGATCGACGACGACGACCCCCGCGTCAATCTCTGGGGCGGTGCCATCGCGTTCGGTCATCCCCTCGCCTCATCGGGCGTGCGATTGATGATCCAACTCGCCCGGCAGTTCGAAGAGCATCCTGAGGTGCGCTACGGGCTCACCGCCATGTGCATCGGGCTCGGACAGGGCGGATCCGTCATCTGGGAGAACCCGCACTACACGGGCAAGCGCAGCAAGGGGAAGAAGTGATGACCGATCGCTACGACGGCCTCCGGGCACTCGCCGACGACGAGGTCATCACCCACTCGTTCGTCAGGGATGTTCCGCTCTCCGCGGGGCGCACCCTCGCGCTCATCACCCTCGACAACGGGCGCGACCACACGCGGCCCTCGACGCTCGGTCCGCTGACCCTGCTCGAGCTCGGCGACGTACTCGACGCACAGAAGGAGCGGGCATCGCGCGGTGAGATCGCCGCGGTCGCGATCACCGGCAAGCCGTTCATCCTCGCTGCGGGTGCCGACCTGTCGAAGGTCAGCGATATCCCCAGCAGGACGGTCGCGAAGCAGATGGCGCAGCTCGGTCACGAGGTGCTCGGCAAGCAGGCCGAGCTCGGCGTTCCGTCCTTCGTCTTCATCAACGGTCTCGCCCTCGGCGGTGGCGTGGAGATCGGTCTCAACGCCGACTACCGCACGATCGACCGCTCCATCGCCGCGCTCGCCCTCCCCGAGGTCTTCCTCGGGATCATCCCGGGATGGGGTGGCGCCTGGCTCCTGCCCAACCTCATCGGCATCGAGAACGCCCTCAAGGTGATCGTCGAGAATCCCCTCAAGAACAACCGCACGCTCAAAGGTCAGGAGGCGTTCGATCTGGGTATCGCCGACGCGATCTTCGATCCCGCGAACTTCCTGGAGGACTCCATCCGCTGGGCCGACGGGGTGGTCTCGGGCACGATCACCGTGAAGCGCCCGAACGCGCCGGGGCGGCTCGAACGCGCGGTCAAGTGGGATGTGGCGATCGGCATCGCGACGAAGATGCTCCAGAACCGCATCGGCACGGTCGCGAAATCTCCCTATGTGGCACTCGATCTGCTCAAGGCGGCGAAGAACACGGATCGGAAGACCGGGTTCGCCGCCGAGGACGAGGCGCTCGCGGATCTCATCTCCGGTGACCAGTTCAAGGCGAGCATCTACGCCTTCAACCTGGTCCAGAAGCGGGCGAAGCGCCCCGCGGGCGCACCCGATCGAGCGATCGCGAAGCCCGTCACGAAGGTGGGCGTCATCGGAGCCGGGCTCATGGCGAGCCAGTTCGCGCTCCTGTTCGTGAGGCGCCTGCGGGTGCCCGTCGTGATCACCGACCTCGATCAGTCCCGTGTCGACAAGGGTGTCGCCTCCATCCACCGCGAGATCGAGCAGTTGCGCGCCAAGGGGCGCATCTCCGGCGATGAGGCGAACCGGCTGACCGCCCTCGTCACGGGAACCACCGACAGGGCGCACTTCGCCGACTGCGACTGGGTCATCGAGGCGGTGTTCGAAGAGTTGGAGGTCAAGCAGGAGGTCTTCGCGCAGATCGAGAAGTACCTGTCGCCCACCGCGGTTCTCGCCACGAACACCTCATCGCTCTCCGTCGAGCAGATCGGCGCGAAACTCGAGCACCCGGAGCGGCTCGTCGGCTTCCACTTCTTCAACCCCGTGGCGGTCATGCCGCTCATCGAGGTCGTTCGCACGCCGCTGACCGACGATGCGACGCTCTCGACCGCGATGGTCACCGCGGCCGCACTCCGCAAGAACGCGGTGATCACGAAGGACACCCCGGGGTTCGTGGTGAACCGCATCCTCGCCAAAGTGCTCGGCGAGGCGATGCACGCCGTCGACACCGGAACGCCGTTCGCGGTGGTCGACGGCTCGGTGCAGCCCTTCGGGCTCCCCATGACGCCGTTCGAACTGCTCGAGCTCGTCGGGCTCAAGGTGGGCGCCCACGTGCTGGACACCCACCACGCCGCCTTCCCCGATCGGTTCTTCGACAGCCCCAATCTCCACGCACTCGCCGAGCTCGGTCACATCTTCGAGCGCGACAGCAAAGGCGCGATCAAGGGCTACGACAAGAAGGCGGTGGCGATCGTGTCCGGGGGCACCACGCCCATGACGGGCGAGCAGTTGCGACTCCGCATCGAGGACGGGCTTGCCGACGAGGTGAAGCGGATGCTCGACGACGGCGTCGTGGAGGCCGCCGAAGACATCGACCTCTGCCTCATTCTCGGCGCGGGGTATCCGTTCCAGATGGGCGGGCTGACTCCCTACCTCGACCGGGTCGGGGCGTCGGAGCGTGCCTTCGGCGGCACCTTCCACACGCCGCTGATCCGGGGTGTCGAGTAACTCAGCGGCCGATACCGCTCATATCGGGGTACCGGTCACCGACCGGTGCCTCCAGCGCGTCGAGAGCGCCGAGCTGCTCAGGGGTGAGCGTCACGGAATCCGCCGCGACGTTCTCCTCGAGTCGCTCGACGCGCTTGGTGCCCGGGATGGGCGCGATGTCGTCGCCCTGGGCCAGGAGCCAGGCGAGCGCGACCTGTGCGGCCGTCACTCCCGCGTCGGCCGCCACCCGGTCGACCACCTCGACGATTCGGATGTTCGTCGCGAGGTTCTCGCCGGCGAACCGGGGATTCGCCCGCCGGAAGTCGCTCTCGTCGAGCGCGTCGAGCGTGCGGATCGTGCCGGTGAGGAACCCGCGGCCGAGGGGCGAGTAGGGCACGAAGCCGATGCCGAGCTCGCGCAGGAGCGGCAGGATCTCCCCCTCCGGATCGCGCGTCCACAGCGAGTACTCCGACTGGAGCGCCGTCACCGGATGAACGGCGTGCGCCCGACGGATCGTCTCCGCCCCGGCCTCCGACAGGCCGTAGCGCCTGATCTTGCCCTCCTGGATGAGGTCGGAGAGGGCGCCCACCGTGTCCTCGATCGGAACCGAGGGATCCATGCGGTGCTGGTAGTAGAGATCGATGTGGTCGGTCTCGAGGCGCTGCAGCGACCCCTCGACGGAGAACCGCACGTTGGCCGGGCTGCCGTCGAGCATCCGCTCACCCGTGTCGTGATTGATCGTGCCGAACTTCGTCGCGATCACCACGGCGTCGCGTCGCCCCCGCAAGGCCCGCGCGAGGAGCTTCTCGTTCTCATAGGGGCCGTACATCTCGGCCGTGTCGAAGAAGGTGACGCCGAGGTCGATGGCGCGGTGGATCGTCGCGATCGAGGCGGTGTCGTCGCGCCCCGCGCCGGTGTAGAAGGCCGACATTCCCATGCAGCCGAGGCCGAGGCGGGAGACCCGGAGGTCCGGTCCCAGTGTGATTGTCTTCATCATGAAACGGGGTTTCCTTTACTGTAAGCGGCGATCTTGTAGTCGATTGCGGCGAGGCTGGTGCGAACCTCGTCGAGGGTGGCCAGCACCGTCTGGCGATGCGCTGTCAGCAGTGCCAGACGCTCCTGGGTGGTGTCGTCTCCTCGCCGGACGAGAGCGACGTACTCACGGATCCGGGCGATCGGCATGGCCGTCGAGCGGAGTCTGCTGAGAAAGACGACCCAGGTGATGTCTGCCTCGGAGTAGCGACGATGGGTCGATGACGACCGATCCACCGGCCCGAGCATGAGACCTTCCCGTTCGTAGTAGCGCAGAGTGTGGACCGTGAGGGAGGTTCTCTCGGCCGCCTCGGAGATGGAGAGGCCGGCGGCCTCGAGGAGTGACATGACCTCAGGCTAAAACCTAGAGTGCGCTCGAAGTCAAATGCGGGGCCTTGTACATTTATTGAACATGTTCAATAATCATGGAATGACCCGGTTCAGTGAGGGAGTCGTCGAATGGGCAAGAGCGAACTGACTCGACAGAAGATCACGGAGACCGCGCTCGCGTCGTTCCGAGAACGGGGATACGAGCAGACCACACTCCGGCTCATCGCCGGCGAGGCGGGAATCTCCGTCGGGAACGCGTACTACTACTTTCCGACCAAGAACCACCTCGTACAAGAACTGTACCTCCGTGTGCAGACCGAGCACCGACAGAATGTGGCGGCCGCGCTCCGCTCGACCACCGATTTCGCCTCGCGGCTCGAGATCGCGCTTCTCGCGGGGCTGGACGCCCTGGCCCCCTACCACGACTCGGCGCCGGGCTTCCTGCAGGCCGCGATCTCACCGACCTCCGCGGTCAACCCCTTCGGCCCCGATTCCGCGGCGCCCCGCGAGATGGCGATCGCGCTGTTCCGCGACGTCGTGGACGGATCGAGCAACACGATCCCGGCCGCGCTGCGCGAACAGCTGCCGGAACTGCTCTGGATGGCGTTCATGGGGCTCGCGCTGTACTGGGTGTACGACGCCTCCCCCGATCAACGTCGAAGCAGGCGCCTCGCGAGCCGGGCATCCCGGCTGCTCGGCTCCCTGATCCCGCTCACGCGCCTGCCGTTCGTGAAGGGGCCGCTCGCCGAGCTGCTCGATATGGTGCGCGAGGCGCGGCTCTAGCGCTCCTCGGAGTCGAGCGGCGCCTCGATCGTGCGCCCCGAGTCCTCCGGCAGCGGACGCGCCACCGGGATTCGGCTGCCCAGCACTTGAGCGATCAAGTCACGGGCGATCTTCTGCGGGGTGAGATCGACCAGGTCGAGGATCTCCGCCCGCGAACCATGCGGCAGGAACTCGTCGGGGAGCCCGAGCTCGGTGACCGCCGTGTCGACGCCCGCGGAGCGCAGGTCCTGGCGGATCCGTGTTCCGATTCCGCCGACGCGAACGCCGTCCTCGATGGAGACGAGGATCCGGTGCTCACGCGCGAACTCGATGATACTGGCGGGAACCGGCACGACCCATCGCGGATCGACGACGGTCGCGCCGATCCCCTGCGCGGCGAGTCGCTCGGCGACCTGGAGACCCAGCCCCGCCATCGGACCCACCGTCACGATCAGAACGTCCTTGTGGGCCGCTTCCCGAAGGACATCGACTCCGTCGCCGGTTCGTCTGACGGCATCGAACTCGGTGCCCGCCTCGCCCTTCGAGAAGCGGATGACCGTCGGCGCATCCTCGATCCCCACCGCCTCTCGCAGTTCCTCGCGCAGTCGGGTCGCGTCCCGGGGCGCCGCGAGTCGGATATTCGGCACCACCTGGAGAATCGCGAGGTCCCACATGCCGTGGTGGCTGGGGCCGTCCGGTCCGGTGACGCCGGCGCGGTCGAGCACGAAGGTGACGCCGGCGCGGTGCAACGCCACGTCCATGAGCACCTGATCGAAGGCCCGGTTGATGAAGGTCGCGTAGAGGGCGACGACCGGGTGCAGCCCACCGAACGCGAGCCCGGCGGCGGAGGTGACCGCGTGCTGCTCCGCGATGCCCACGTCGAACACCCGTGCGGGGTACTTCTCGGCGAAGCGGTGCAGTCCAGTGGGCCTCAGCATCGCGGCCGTGATCCCCACGATCCGGGGGTCTTCGTCGGCGATGTGGACGATCTCGTCGGCGAACACCGAGGTCCACGACGGCCGACTCGCCACCTCAACGGGCTCCCCCGTCTCGGGATCGATCTGTCCGACAGCATGGAACTGGTCGGCGACGTCGTGGAGGGCGGGCTCGTAGCCGCGGCCCTTCTGGGTGATCGCGTGCACGATGACGGGGGCGCCGTAGTGCTTCGCCTGCTCCAGCGCCTCTTTCATCGCGGGGATGTCGTGCCCGTCGACCGGACCGATGTACTTGATGTCGAGGTTGGAGTAGAGCGCCTCGTTGTTGGTGAAGCGAGAGAGGAATCCGTGCAGGCCGCCGCGCACGCCGCGGTAGAACGCCCGCGCCGGGGCACCCAGGTGGCTGAAGAGGTTTCGGCTCGACAGATGCAGATTGCGGTAGGTCCGTCGGGTGCGGACCGTGTTCAGGAAGCGCGCCATGCCCCCGATCGTGGGCGCGTACGAGCGACCGTTGTCGTTGACGACGATGACGAGACGGCGGGAGTTGTCATCGGAGATGTTATTCAACGCCTCCCAGGTCATGCCACCTGTGAGGGCGCCGTCGCCGACGACCGCGACCACGTGGCGGTCATCCTGTCCCGTCATCGTGAAGGCGCGGGAGATCCCGTCGGCCCAACTCAGCGAGCTCGAGGCGTGCGAGCTCTCGACGATGTCGTGCTCGGACTCCGAGCGCTGCGGATACCCGGCGAGACCTCCGCGCTGACGAAGCCGACTGAAGTCCTGGCGCCCCGTGAGCAGCTTGTGGACGTAACTCTGATGCCCGGTGTCGAACACGATCGCGTCGCGGGGCGAATCGAACACCGCGTGGATGGCGACCGTCAATTCGACGACGCCCAGGTTGGGCCCCAGATGGCCGCCCGTCTTCGATACCTCGCGCACGAGGAATTCGCGAATCTCGGCCGACAGCTCAGCCAGCTGGGAATCGGTCAGCGCGTCCAGGTCGCGTGGACCCCTGATGGTCTCGAGCAGGCTCACACTCAGACTCTATCCGAGCAATCCGAGTGTGAGCCGCAGGAGATTTCGCGACCGGTCAGACCAGGCTGCGCAGCACGTACTGGAGGATGCCGCCGTTCCGGTAGTAGTCGGCCTCACCGGGGGTGTCGATCCGGAGCACGGCGTCGAATTCGACGGTCGCCTTGCCCGCGGGCGACGCGTCGCTCGGCTCGGCCACCACGTGCAGCGTCTTGGGGGTGCGTCCCTCGTTGAGCTCTTCCACTCCGGAGATGGAGATGATCTCCGTCCCGTCCAGTCCCAGGGATGCCCAGCTCTCGCCTGCGGGGAACTGCAGCGGCAGCACGCCCATGCCGATGAGGTTCGATCGGTGGATGCGCTCGAAGCTCTCCGAGATGACCGCCTTGACGCCGAGCAGGCTCGTGCCCTTCGCCGCCCAGTCGCGCGACGACCCGGAGCCGTACTCCTTGCCCCCCAGGATCACGAGCGGGATGCCCGCGGCCTGGTAGTGCTGGCTCGCGTCGTAGATGAACGACTGGGGTCCGCCCTCCTGCGTGAAGTCGCGGGTGTAGCCGCCCTCGACCCCGTCCAGGAGCTGATTCTTCAGGCGGATGTTCGCGAAGGTTCCGCGAATCATCACCTCGTGGTTTCCCCGCCGCGAGCCGTAGGAGTTGTAGTCCTTGCGGTCGACCCCGTGCTCGTCGAGGTACTTGCCCGCCGGGCTGTCCGCCTTGATGGAGCCCGCCGGGCTGATGTGGTCGGTGGTCACCGAATCGCCGAGCTTCGCGAGCACACGCGCCCCGGAGAAACTCGTCACCGGCGTGGTCTGGAGCGTCATGCCGTCGAAGTACGGCGGCTTGCGCACGTACGTCGATTCCGCGCTCCACTCGAAGGTCGCACCCGTCGGTGTCGGGAGCGAACGCCACCGCTCGTCACCGTCGAACACGCCGGCATACTCGTGCGTGAACATCCCGGTATCGATGGAGGAGTCGATCGTCGCCTGCACCTCGGCCGCGTCGGGCCAGATGTCCTTGAGGTAGACCGGGTTGCCGTCGGAGCCCGTGCCGAGGGGGTCGTGGTCGAAGTCGAAGTTCATCGACCCCGCGAGGGCGTAGGCGATCACCAGGGGCGGCGAGGCGAGGTAGTTCATCTTCACGTCCGGGTTGATCCGGCCTTCGAAGTTGCGGTTGCCGGAGAGGACCGCGGTCACCGCGAGGTCGTTCTGGTTGACCGCGGCCGAGATCTCGTCGATGAGGGGACCGGAGTTGCCGATGCACGTCGTGCACCCGTAGCCGACGGTGTAGAAGCCGAGGTCTTCGAGGTATCCGGTGAGCCCGGCCTTCTCGTAGTAGTCGGTCACGACCTTCGACCCCGGTGCCAGCGTCGTCTTCACCCAGGGCTTGGACTTGAGGCCCTTCTGGCTGGCATTGCGGGCCAGAAGTCCGGCCGCGAGCATGACGGAGGGGTTCGAGGTGTTGGTGCAGGAGGTGATCGCCGCGATGGCGACGGCCCCGTGGTCGAGGACGAACTCCTCGCCACTGCCCAGCACGACCTCGGTCGGGTGCGATGCGGTGCGCGGCGCGTGAGCGGCGTGACGGAGCGAGCGCTGATGGGCGGACTGTTCATCCTGCGCGGTGAATCCGACCGGATCAGAGGCCGGGAAGGTGCCCTCCACCGCGTCGTCGACCGCGGAGGAGTCCGAGTCGGAGGCGTACGATTCGAGATCCTTCTCGAACTGGGACTTCGCGTTCGAGAGCTCGACGCGGTCCTGCGGCCGCTTCGGCCCGGCGATCGACGGCACCACGGTCGCGAGGTCGAGCTCGAGGTACTCGCTGTAGACCGGCTCGGTCTCGGGGTCGTGCCAGAGGGTCTGCAGTTTGGAGTACTGCTCGACGAGGGCGACCTGCTCCTCGCTGCGGCCGGTGAGGCGCAGGTAGTCGAGGGTGACGTCGTCGATGGGGAACATCGCGGCCGTCGACCCGAATTCCGGGCTCATGTTGCCGATCGTGGCGCGGTTCGCGAGCGGCACCGAAGCGACGCCCGGCCCATAGAACTCGACGAACTTGCCGACCACGCCGTGCTTGCGCAGCATCTGGGTGATGGTCAGCACGACGTCCGTCGCGGTGACTCCGGTCGGGATGGCTCCCGAGAGCTTGAAGCCGACGACCTTCGGGATCAGCATCGAGACCGGCTGCCCGAGCATGGCCGCCTCCGCCTCGATTCCGCCGACGCCCCAGCCGAGTACGCCAAGGCCGTTGACCATGGTCGTGTGCGAGTCGGTGCCCACGCAGGTGTCGGGGTAGGCCTGAAGCACGCCGCCGACGGTGCGCGTGTAGGTGACACGGGCCAGATACTCGATGTTGACCTGGTGCACGATGCCGGTGCCCGGCGGGACGACCTTGAAGTCCTCGAACGCCGTCTGGCCCCATCGGAGGAACTGGTACCGCTCGCCATTGCGCTCGTACTCGATCTCCACGTTTCGCTCGAGCGCGTTCTCGGTGCCGAAGAGATCGGCGATGACGGAGTGGTCGATGACGAGCTCGGCGGGCGCGAGCGGGTTGATCTTGGTCGGGTCTCCCCCTAGTTCGGCGACCGCCTCGCGCATCGTGGCGAGGTCGACGATGCAGGGCACACCGGTGAAGTCCTGCATCACGACGCGGGCCGGAGTGAACTGGATCTCCGTGTCGGGCTCCGCGGTCGGCACCCATGAGCCCAGCGCCTCGATCTGGCTCTTGGTGACGTTGGCACCGTCCTCGGTGCGCAGCAGGTTCTCGAGCAGCACCTTCAGGCTGAAGGGAAGCTTCTCGTACCCGGGTACCTTGTCGACGCGGAACACCTCGTAGTCGGTCGAACCGACTGTCAGGCTGTCTTTCGCGCCGAAACTGTCCACTGCCGCCATTGCCGTCTCCCTTGCTGACCTGACTCAATACTCCCGACCACGCGGGCGGTCGGCTAGCAAGGCAAGCCTAAGCCTCAGCCAGGTTTTCGGCGCCTCGTCCCCGTCGACTGTCAACGGAGAAAGTATCTTGATATCAAGATAAAGCTAGCATCATTCCGACGGTGCGGCCGCATCCGGCGACGCCGCCTCGTCGGGTACGCCGCTCTGCTCGCGCGGGGCGTACACCGCGCGCACGAGCAGCCAGGTCACCCACAGCGAACCCACGTAGAGCGGGATGCCGGTGAGCAGCTTCGTCGCCGCCAGCGCCTCGACGTTGCGCGCCAGATACAGCGGCACCTCGAGGCCCACCCGGATGACGCTGGGCACGACCCACACCCAGGTCGCGAGGGTCAGGGCGCGCCGCTTCGCCGGGTCGCTGCGCCAGGCGAAACCCTCCCCGGTCAGGATCCCGACGAAGACTCCCACCAGGGGCCAGCGAGCGACGATGCTGCCCACGAAGATCACGAGCACGACCGAATTGATCAGGATGCCCGGCAGGAAGTTGTTCTCCGCCTTGCCCGTCACGAGCGCGAGCACCGCGGTGAGCGCGATGCCCACCGCCCCGGCGATCGCCTGCGTCATCGGAGAGCGAGTCCCCGCACGGGCGACCACGAAGAGGAGGGCGAGCCCGACCGGGATGAGCACCGAGATCAGAAGGTCATGCGTCAGCGTGTAGAGCACGAGGAATCCGAAGCCGGGGAGGACCGACTCCACCAGTCCCCGAATGCCGCCCAGGGCGCCGAGAAGAGCTCCCGCGGTCGGGGTCTCGCCCGGTGTCAGGCGCGCGATCCCGCTCGTGCGGGCAGCGGCGGCCAGGGCATCCGAGAGCGATGGAATCGAAGACTCGTCGGAGTTGCGCTCGTCGTTGGGCTGCTCAGCCATGGTTCACCCGTCGGACGCGACCGGCATGTGGAGCGGGATGAGGTCGCGCGGGGGCATCGGCGTACCCCCGCGCACGACGACGACACTGCGGAACAGGTCCTCGATCTGCGCAGCGGCGGCCGGGTCGACCGTGCCGTCGCCCGAGATGACCCCGCGAAGGAACCAGCGCGGTCCATCGACGCCCACGAATCGCACGAGCCGCGAGGGCTGACCGGCTCCCGCGGGGATCTCGGCGAGAACCTCCGGTCCGAACGGGCCCTCCGCGGTGCGGGTGGTTCCCCCCTGCTTGTGGATCTGGTCGACGATCTGCCGCCGGATCTCGGTCCACAGACCGCTCGACCGTGGCGCCGCGAACGGCTGCACCTGCAGCGTGGAGCCGGCGTAGTCCATTCCGACCGCGACGACGCGGTTCGTGCCCTCCTCCACTTCCAAGCGCAGCTGGAGCTCCGGCCTCGGCACGATCTTCACGCCGCCGAGATCGACGTAGGGTCGGACGGCGTTCGCCTCGCTCTCGTCGAGGGGTCCCGCCGTCGCGCGATCAGCCGGAGCCGACTTCGGCTCCTCGGCCGGCTCGGTCTGCCCCGCGTCGCTGCGGGCGATGTCGCTGTCGGTCACGTCGTGATCTCCTCATGAGTGCTCGCTGATGCAGTGGATGATGTCGCCCGCTCGGCCTCGGCGGCGTAGCCGGTCGAACCGAAGCCCGCGGCTCCGCGATGGCTGCCCGGGAGGCGCTCGACCGGGATGAATCGCACCCTCGTCACCGCTTGGACGATGAGCTGCGCGATCCGGTCACCGACCGCGATCGCGTACGGCTCGGTCGCGTCGGTGTTCAAGAGGGTGACCCGGATCTCGCCGCGATAGCCCGCGTCGACCGTTCCGGGGCTGTTCACGATCGTGATGCCGTGCTTGGCGGCGAGCCCGCTGCGGGGAACCACGAACCCGGCGTAGCCGTCCGGGAGGGCGATGGCGACCCCGGTTCCCACGGTCGCGCGCTCCCCCGGACCGATCACGAGGGATTCCGCGGAGTGCAGATCGGCGCCGGCATCCCCGGGGTGCGAGTAGGTGGGAATCTGCCCGGAGGAGATGAGAACCTCGATCGCTTCAGCCACGTGTCGAGGGTAGTGCAGAAGTCTGATCGAATAGAGACATGTCGATTTACCGCGAGCGGCTGTTGCCGGGGCCCTGGGTGTTCATCATGATTCTCCTGCTGATCCCGGCGAGCCTGCTCGTGTTCCTGCCCATCAACCAGACCGCCGGCGTCGTCGTCGCCGCGGTGCTCTACCTCGGTGCGGCGGGATTCCTCGTGCTCGCCTCCCCCAGCATCGCGATCACCGCGGACGAGTTCGTGGCGGGTCGCGCGCGACTGCCGCTCACGAACGTCGGCGAGGTGACCGCGTACCGCGGCGCGGCGGCAACGAAAGAGCGCGGGCCCCAATTGGATGCCCGCGCCTGGCTCGTGATCCGCGGCTGGATCAAACCCGTGGTGAAAGTCGTCGTGAAGGACGAGTCGGATCCGACGCCCTACTGGCTGATCTCGACCCGCGACCCCGAGGCGATCGTGCGCGCGGTCGAGGCCGCCAGAACTCGCGCCTGACCGCGACCGCTTCCGCCGTTCGACCCTACGCGGCGCACTCCGCGCAGATCGGCCCGAGCTTCTCCTCGTGATCGAGCTGCGAGCGATGCTTCACGAGGAAGCAGCTCACGCAGGTGAACTCGTCGGCCTGCGGGGGCAGCACGACCACGTCGAGATCGAGATCGGACAGATCCTGCCCCGCGAGCTCGAAACTGCCCGGGTTGTCGGCGTCGTCGACGTCGACCTGACCCGACATCTTGTCCGGGACGCGCTCCTTCAGGGCCTCGATGCTCTCGGAGTCATCGTCGGTCTTGCGGGGTGCGTCGTAATCGGTTGCCATGCCCATCCACTTCTTTTGCGAATTGTTTATATCGAAATCGGCGCGCACAGTTTGCATGAATACGAGGTCAATAGCAAACCCCGGTCACGACCCCCTGAGCGCGCCGACGATGTAACTCGCGGCACGCCCGCGCTATTCCCGTGGATAGGCCTATTCGCGTGGCACGCTTAGGCAGGAACAGCGACAGCCGGAGGGCTTTTCATGCAGGACCTACGTGTCATCGGAGTAGAGAACGGCGGACTTCTCGTCGCCGCGGAAGACGGCACCCGATTCAGGATCGCCATCGACGAAGTGCTGCAGTCACGGCTGCGGCAGGTCGCTCCCGACCCCGGCGTCGGTCGGAAGGTCGCGCCGAAGGAGATCCAGGCGCAGATCCGCGGCGGAATGTCGGCCGAAGAGGTCGCATCCGCGACCGGTGTCTCGCTCGACTACGTGCAGAAGTTCGAGGGCCCCGTGCTGGCCGAGCGCCAGTACGTCATCGATTCGGCGCTCGCGGTCCCCGTGCACACGGCCCTCGAGGTGGATCCACTCGTCGGTGGGTCGACGTTCGGGGCGGTCATCCGCGACCGTCTCGCCGACCTCGGCGCGACCGGCGAGCGGTGGGCGAGCTGGAAGGACGACTCGGGCTGGACGGTGAAGCTGGCCTTCACCGCGTCGCAGATCGATCACGATGCGCGTTGGCGGTTCGACCCGCGCAAGCAGGCGCTCGATCCCGCCAACGGCGAGGCCATCACGCTGTCTCAGCAAGGCGAGGCGACGGGTGCGCTCATCCCGCGTCTGCGCGCGGTCGGGCCGGATGAACGGACCCCTGATCAGAGCAGGTTCGACAGCGGCGCCTTCGACCTCATCGATGCCGACGCGCCGGATCCCCGGACCCGCCTCGACGCCGTTCCGCGCGCCGCTCAGGCACCTCGCGACGACGCGTCCGAACCCAACAACCAGACCGCCGACCTGCTGGAGGCGCTGCGACGTCGACGGGGCGAGCGGGAGTCGGCCAACTTCGACTCTGACGTGACCGGCGTCCCGTCGCCGCAGCACCCCTCGACGGGCGGGATCCGCCTCGTCGACATTCCGCTCGATCTCGACGCCGACCGCACCGACAGCGCGGCGCAGACCGCACCACAACCCAGCCTCCCCGGCGCGCAGCAGAAGTCCGGCCGCAAGGGCCGTCAGGCGATGCCGAGTTGGGACGAGATCGTGTTCGGGGCCCGCTCCGACGACGACCTGGCCTGACACTCAGCTCGCGAAGGCCCCGAACCGCAGCAGGGGCACGCGCGCCTCCTCGGTCGACCACGAGCCGTGTTGGCCGACCATCGATCGACCCCTCTGCGCCAGTGGGCTCTCGTCGTAATACGCGACCGCCTTGCGGGCGGCAACGATCACGTCACCGATGCGCGGCAGCACCGCGGGGTCGACGGAGCCGAACCACCCCGCGTCGATCGCCTCCGCGCGCGTGGCCACCCAGGCGCGGGAGCTCTCGGAGTCTCGCCAGCGCTGCACCAGCGCGTCGCGGTCCGCCGCGGAGAGGGTCTGCTCGACGTGGAGCTGAAGGCAGCGCGGCTCGCCCGCGATGAACCTCACGCCGTCGAGCAGATCGGACCCCGCCTCGATGATCAGGTGGCCCGACGCCGGAACGTCGACCACGCCGTGGTCGGCGGTGACCAGCACTCCTGCGTCGCGCGGAACTCCGGCCACGAGGGTTCGGAGCGCCCCGTCGAATTCCTCGAGCCGCGTCGTCCACTGCGGCGATTGCCACCCGCTCGCGTGGGCGGCGACATCGAGTTCAGGAACGTACAGATACAGGATGCCGTCGCCGGGTGAGGCGAGCCAGTCCAGTGCGGCGCTCACTCGATCGGCGATCCGCGCGCCCGCGACGTAGTCCGCACCCCGCAGGACGGCGGTAGTGAACCCCGAGTCCCGATAGCGCTCGGGACCGATCGCCGTCGCTCGCAGACCCGCCGCGCGCGCCCGCTCGAACACGGTCGCCTCACGCTGCCAGGTGAGGGGGTCGAGCCGGTCATCCCACCCCGTCAGCTGATTGACGACGCGATCGTTGTCGGCGTCGAGCACGGAGTAGCCGACCAGTCCGTGCTGCCCGGGTGGCGTGCCCGTCGTCAGCGTCGCGAGTGCGGCGGCCGTCGTCGTGGGGAACCCGGACTGAATCGAGGCTCCCCCCGCGGCCAGTGCGGCACCCAGCGTGCGGGCGTGGCCGAGACGGGCCTTGAGCGCGGCGGTGCCCAGCCCGTCGACCAGCACGACGACGCCTTTCGAGGCGGTCGGGAGCGCGAGCCGATTGGGCTCCCCCGTGACCGCGGAGAGCAAACCCGGCAACACGTCGGCAAGGCTCGGCCGGTCTGCGAGGGGCGCCGGTAGCATGGGGGCAATCTTATGGCTACTCCCGAAAATCCTCCCGCCGAGTTCCAGGGCGAGCGCATCGAGGACGTCGATGTCTCCGCCGAAATGCAGGGCTCATTCCTCGAATACGCGTACTCGGTCATCTACTCGCGTGCCCTGCCTGACGCGCGCGACGGCCTGAAGCCCGTCCAGCGGCGAATCCTGTTCCAGATGACCGAGATGGGCTTGCGCCCCGACCGCGGGCACGTCAAGTCGGCCCGCGTGGTCGGCGACGTCATGGGCAAGCTGCACCCCCACGGCGACGCCTCGATCTACGACGCGATGGTGCGACTCACGCAGGACTTCGTCATGCGGGTTCCCCTCATCGACGGGCACGGCAACTTCGGTTCGCTGGACGACGGCCCCGCTGCGCCGCGCTACACCGAGGCACGGCTGCAGGCCGCCGCACTCGCGATGACCGACGGTCTCGATGAGGATGTCGTGGACTTCGTGCCCAACTACGACAATCAGCTGACACAGCCCGAGGTGCTCCCGGCCGCCTTCCCCAACCTGCTCGTCAACGGCGCCAGCGGAATCGCTGTCGGCATGGCGACGAACATGGCGCCGCACAACCTGATCGAGGTCATCGGTGCGGCACGCCACCTCCTGGAGCACCCGGACGCGACGCTCGACGAACTCATGGAGTTCGTGCCCGGGCCGGATCTGCCGACCGGAGGTACGATCATCGGCCTCGCCGGCATCCGGGATGCCTACGCCACGGGCCGAGGCGCGTTCAAGACGCGAGCCAAGGTGACCGTCGAGAACATCTCGGCGCGGAAGTCCGGGTTGGTCGTCACCGAGCTGCCTTACCTCGTCGGCCCCGAGAAGGTCATCGAGAAGATCAAAGACGGAGTCGGCTCCAAGAAGCTGAGCGGCATCTCCGACGTGACCGACCTGACCGACCGGAAGCACGGCTTGCGTCTCGTGATCGGGATCAAGACCGGATTCAGCCCCGAGGCCGTACTCGAACAGCTCTATCGACTGACGCCGCTCGAGGACAGCTTCAACATCAACAACGTCGCCCTCGTAGACGGCGGACCGCGCACCCTCGGGCTCAAGGAGCTCCTTCAGGTCTACGTCGACCACCGCCTCCAGGTGGTGTCCCGTCGGAGCGCGTTCCGGCTCGCCCGCAAGCGCGAACGGTTGCATCTCGTCGAGGGGCTGCTCATCGCGATCCTCGACATCGATGAGGTCATTCAGGTCATCCGCACGAGCGATGACAGCGAACAGGCGCGAACCCGACTGATCGAGGTCTTCGACCTCAGTCAGGTGCAGGCGGAGTACATCCTCGAACTGCGGCTGCGACGCCTCACCCGATTCAGCCGTATCGAGCTCGAAGCGGAGCGTGATCAGCTGCATCGCGAGATCGAGGAACTCGAGGAGATCCTCGCCAGCCCGGCCCGCCTGCGCGCTCTGGTCTCGGACGAACTCGAGGATGCTGCGGAACGCTTTGGCACGCCGCGCCGCACCCTGCTCACGGAGGCCCGTCCGTCGGTCGCAACGGCCTCGCGGTCCTCCCGCACGGCACCCGTTCTCGAGATCGCGGACACGCCGTGCCGGGTGTATCTGTCGACGACGGGGCGCGCCGTTCGCGTCGACCTGGGCGAGGGCGACGCCGAGTCCTCCGTCGCCCGTCGCCGAAGCAAGCACGACGCGATACGTGCGTCGCTCGTGACCACGAGCCGCACCGAGATCGGAGCGGTCACCAACCGTGGGCGGCTCATCCGCTTCACGGCCGTCGACCTCCCATCGGTGCCCAGCAGTTCGCTGCAGCTCGCCGCGGGGACGCGCATCAGCGACTACCTCGCGCTGGCAGACAAGAAGGAACGCGTGCTGGGACTCGTCTCGCTCGACTCCGACGCCGCGGTCGCGCTCGGCACCGCGCAGGGCGTCGTCAAGCGCGTCGCACCCGGTGGCTACCCCGCGAAGCCCGAGGTGGAGATCATTTCGCTTAAGCCAGGCGATGAGGTCGTGGGCGTCGCGCAGACGAGCGACGAGGCCGAACTCGTGTTCATCTCCTCCGACACCCAGCTGCTGCACTTCTCGGCCGCGGCGGTGCGCCCCCAGGGTCTCAGCGCGAGCGGAATGGCGGGCATCAACCTCTCCGCTTCCGCTCGCGTGCTGTTCTTCGGTGCCGTGGCGGCGGGCGACGACGCGGTCGTGGTCACCGTATCGGGCCGATCAGATGCGCTCCCGGGAACGGACCCCGGGCGGGCCAAGGTGTCCTCCTTCGACGAGTTCCCTGGCAAGGGCCGCGCCACCGGCGGCGTGCGATCGCACAGCCTGCTCAAGGGCGAGGATGCCCTGCTCCTGGCCTGGGCCGGAACGGATCCCGCGGCCGCGGTCGCCGCGGACGGCGCGCCCCGCACCCTGCCGTCACGGGGCGCCAAACGCGACGCCTCCGGCACCCCGCTCGATGCGGTGATCGGATCGATCGGCGAGACGCTGCGCTGACGGCGTCAGACGTCGATGCGGGAGCGATTCAGCCCGTCGCCCGCGATGATGAATTCCTTGCGCGGGGCGACGTCGTTGCCCATGAGCAGTTCGAACACGCGCGCCGCGTCTTCCGCGTCTGAGACCCGCACTCGTCGAAGCGTGCGGTAGCGGCGATCCATCGTCGTCGACGCCAGCTGGTCGGCATCCATCTCGCCCAGCCCCTTGTAGCGCTGGATCGGATCCTGATACCGCTTGCCCTGCTTCTTCAAGCCGGCAAGCACACCGGTAAGCTCCGCCTCGGAATAGGTGTAGATGGTCTCGTTCGGCTTCGATCCCGGATTCATGACGACGACGCGGTGCAGCGGAGGCACCGCCGCGAACACCCGCCCCGCCTCGATCATCGGTCGCATGTACCGGAAGAACAGCGTGAGCAGCAGGGTACGGATGTGCGCACCGTCGACATCGGCATCACTCATCATGATGACCTTGCCGTAGCGCGCCTGATCGAGGTCGAAGCTTCGCCCGGAGCCGGCGCCGATCACCTGGATGATCGACGCGCACTCCGCGTTCGACAGCATGTCGGACACGGACGCCTTCTGAACATTGAGGATCTTGCCGCGGATGGGAAGGAGCGCCTGGTACTCGCTGTCCCGAGCCAGCTTCGCGGTGCCGAGAGCGGAGTCTCCCTCCACGATCATCAATTCGCTGTTCAGCACGTCGTTCGAGCGGCAGTCCACCAGCTTCGCCGGGAGCGAGGAGCTCTCGAGCGCGTTCTTCCGCCGCTGCGTCTCCTTGTGCGCCCTCGCGGAGATGCGTGATTTCATCTCCGCCACGATCTTGTCGAGCAGCAGGGCCGACTGCGCCTTGTCGTCGCGCTTGCTGGACGAGAAGCGCTCGCTCATCGCTGTCGAGACGACATTCGCGACGATCGTCCGCACCGCCGGCGTACCGAGGATCTCCTTGGTCTGCCCCTCGAATTGCGGTTCGGGGAGTCGCACGGTGAGAACCGCCGTGAGACCCGCCAGGATGTCGTCCTTCTCGAGCTTGTCGGTGCCCACCTTGAGGCGGCGCGCGTTCTGCTCCACCTGGGAACGCAGGAACTTCATCATCCCCTGCTCGAAGCCCGTCTGGTGGGTACCGCCCTTGGGCGTCGCGATGATATTCACGAAACTCTTGAACACGGTGTCGTAGCCGGTACCCCAGCGCAGTGCGATGTCGACCTCGCAACTGCGGGTGAGCTCGGTCGGAACCATCGCTCCCGTCTCCTGCAGCACCGGCACCGTCTCGGTGAACGTGCCCGACCCCTTGATGCGCCACGTATCGGTGAGCGCTTGATCGGGAGACAGGAAGTCGACGAACTCGCCGATCCCGCCCTCGTACTTGAAGAGCTGTGTCACCGGCTCGGGACCCCGCCGATCGGAGATCTCGATGCCGAGTCCCGACACCAGGAAGGCCGTCTGGCGGGCGCGCGCCATGAGTTCCTCCGTCTGGAAGTCGGCGCCCTTCGTGAAGATCTGGCGATCCGCCCAGTAGCGGATGCGCGTGCCGGTCACCCCTCGGGCGACCTTGCCCACGACGCGCAGCTCGCTCCCCGACACGAACGGAGAGAACGGCGCGTCGGGCGTCGGATGCGCGGGATCCACGTCGGCGAAGGTTCCGGGCTCGCCGCGATGGAAGGACATCGCGTACGTCTTTCCGTCGCGGTCGACCTGCACGTCCAGCCGCTCGGAGAGCGCGTTCACCACCGAGGCGCCCACGCCGTGCAAGCCACCGGACGCGGCATAGGAACCAGAGCCGAATTTTCCGCCCGCGTGAAGTTTGGTGAAGACGACCTCGACGCCAGTCAAGCCGGTCTTCGGCTCGATGTCGACCGGAATCCCGCGGGCGCGGTCGTGGACCTCCACCGACTCGTCCGGGTGGAGAATGACGTCGATCAGGTCACCGTGGCCGCCGAGGGCCTCGTCGACGGAATTGTCGATGATCTCCCAGAGACAGTGCATGAGTCCACGCGCGTCCGTCGAGCCGATGTACATGCCCGGCCGCTTGCGAACGGCCTCGAGACCCTCCAGCACGGAGAGGTGGCGGGCGGAGTAGTCGGAACTCGGCACGAGAACTCCCAGGGGTCGAATGCGGTCACCCGCGCGGACACAGCGTTCTCAGACTAATGACTGCCACCGGCCCTCCCCGTCACCGACACCCGCCCGGATTGGGGGGTACGCGTACAGCGAAATGAAGGGCAAAAGACCCACGCGTGTAACACGGTCATGGTTGTATTGCGGGAAGGGAAATTGTTGATCTAGCCCGAAGGAGCAGCCCAATGTCTCAGACCGCAACCGAGAACGTCACCGAGCTCGACTCCGTCTACGAACTGACCGCGCTCGACCGCTGCGACAGCTGCGGCGCTCAGGCCTACGTGCGCGTCACCATGGCAACCGGCGAACTGTACTTCTGCGCGCACCACGGTGCGGAGTTCAAGGAGAAGCTGTCGGCCACCGCGCTGGAGTGGCACGACGAGTCGGCCCGCCTCCTCACCGAGAAGGCCTGACCCCCTCCGTCACCACAAGGATTGTCAGGCGACGTCCGTCGCCGAGAGCCCGAGCCGCGTCGCAATCACACTGCGCGCGGCTCGCGCTGTTTCATCCACGAGTTCCGCGGGAGCAGTGCGTGCGGTGTATCCGGCACCGAGAACCTGGCTCAACAGATCGTCGGCAAGGGCGGGATTCTTGGCGAGCACCGGGCCGTGGAGGTGGGTGGCGATGACGGTGTCGTCGACGAGGCCCTCGGCGCGGTCATCCGAGCCGTTGCCGCGGCCGTAGACCACCCGGCCCAGGGGCACCGAGCCCGCGGGGAGCACGACGTCGCGAAGGTGGTTCTCGAAGCCGACCAATCGCCCGAACGGGGAGTCGACGACGAGGTCGTCGGTGACCCGCCCGCTCCCGGCGACCGCGCGCCCCGGGAGCAGCGCGAGTCCCTCGAGAGTCTGACCGTCGAGGTGGATGGTCTGGCCGAGCAACTCCCAGCCCGTGCCGATCGCGAGGATTCGCGTTCCCGCGTCCCGCCATCGGCGAAGCGTGGTGGCCGCGGGCCGAAGAGCGTCCAGGAGGGCCGGGAGTACCGGGTCGGTCGCCGACCCCACGACGACGACGTCCGGCCGACCCTTGGGAACGGGGTCACCCAGTCTCCAGTCGACACGCTGCGCGGAGAATCCGGCCCAGCGTGCGCGCGCTGTCAGGACGAGCGCGTTCTCGGCGTCTCCGTTGACATTGGTCTGCTCTGCGAAAACGGTGAGAACGGTGAGATCGGCGGTCATACGAGTCCCAGATGTGCGCGAGTCCGGCGCATCGAGTCTGCCGTGAAGATCACGGTCTTGATCCCGGTGCGGGGGGCAGGGAGAGCGAGGAAGGTGTCGATGGCGTGCGCGAGGTCGTGGTCGACGGCTCCCACCTCCACGCCCCGATAGCGCAGCTGAAGGGCGAGCTCGTCGGCCTTCGACCCGCTCACCACGGCGACCCGACCGAGCGAGGAGCTGTCGACGGGCCAGAAGTAGGAGGGATCCCGCACGTCTGACCCCATTGCGAAGAAGAGCTGGTCGAGACCCTTCTCGAGGCTGTCCACGTTGAGCTGATAGCTCGCGGGATTCTGGACCAGCACGAATTCGACCTGCTGATCGCGCACGGTCACGATCTCGCCGCGGCCGAAGACCGGGGCGACGGCACTGATTGACGTGGTGGCCCGCTCGGCATCGAAGTCAGCACCGAGTACGGCGCGGGCGCCCGCCAGGGCCGCGGCGGCATCGACCGCGTAGTGCGTGCCACGGGCGGGCAAGGTGATCGGATGCTCGCCCCCGGCGATACTGAGTCGCGCCGACCGGCCATCGACCTCGGTCACGACCGTGCCGTCCCGCTGGGCGAGGCGCGTCGCCGCGGTCTGCGCGTATCCGAGGCCGCGGGGATTCGCCGCGAGCACGCCCTGGCTCACTCCGTACGGGGCGATGACGGTACCCGGCGCGCGGTGCGCGGCCAGCTCGAGCAGCATCGCGTCATCGGCGTTGATGACGAGCGAGCCCGTGGCGCGAGAGGCGATCGTGCCGAGCATGCCCGCCACCTTCTCGGAGTCGTGAAAGCGATCGATCTGGTCGGTCATGACGTTGGTGAGGACGACGACGCGCGGAGCCAATTGCGGCGCGATGAGCGCGCCGTGGCCCTCGTCCATCTCCAGCACGGCGATGTCTGCGAGGATCCGGCCCCGCAGATCGACGCGTTCGAGCAGAGCGCTCGTCAATCCCTGACTGATATTCGCGGTCGAGGGATTGGTGAACACGCGAAGCCCGTGCGCCTCGAGCACGGCGACCAGCATCTTCGTCGTCGTGGACTTGCCGCTCGACCCCGACACGATTACGAGGCCCTGCGGAAAGCCGGCGAGCGTCGCGCTCAGGAACCGGGGCGCGAGTCGATTGACGACCAGCCCGGGCACCGCGGATCCGCCGCCGCGCTTACGCAGACGGGCCGCGACTCGGACCAGCCGTCCGATGAGGATGGCGGGGGCGAACGCCACGTCCTACTCGAGGTAGTCGCGGAGCGACTGCGACCGGGACGGGTGACGGAGCTTCGCCATCGTCTTCGACTCGATCTGACGGATGCGCTCGCGCGTCACCCCGAAGGTGTCACCGATCTGGTCGAGTGTCTTCGGCATACCGTCACCCAGCCCGAAGCGCATGCGGATAACGCCCGCTTCGCGCTCGGACAGTGAATCGAGCAGAGACTCGAGCTGCTTCTGCAGCATCGTGAACCCCACCGCATCGGCCGGGACAACAGCCTCGGTGTCCTCGATGAGGTCACCGAACTCGCTGTCGCCGTCTTCGCCGAGCGGCGTGTGCAGCGAGATCGGCTCACGACCGTACTTCTGAACCTCGATGACCTTCTCAGGCGTCATGTCGAGCTCACGGCTCAACTCCTCCGGGGTGGGCTCGCGGCCCAGGTCCTGAAGCATCTGGCGCTGGACGCGGGCGAGCTTGTTGATGACCTCGACCATGTGGACCGGAATGCGGATGGTGCGCGCCTGGTCGGCCATCGCACGCGTGATCGCCTGCCGGATCCACCAGGTCGCGTAGGTGGAGAACTTGAATCCCTTGGTGTAGTCGAACTTCTCGACGGCACGAATGAGGCCGAGGTTGCCCTCCTGGATTAGGTCGAGGAACTGCATGCCGCGGCCGGTGTAACGCTTCGCGAGCGAGACCACGAGGCGGAGGTTCGCGCCGAGCAGATGACTCTTGGCGCGCTGGCCATCCTTCGCGACCCAGAGCAGCTCGCGACCGAGGGACGACTTGCGTTCGGCCTCCGACATCTGCGAGAGCTTGTCCTCGGCGAAGAGTCCCGCCTCGATGCGCATGGCGAGCTCGACCTCTTCGGCGGCGTTGAGGAGAGCGACCTTGCCGATCTGCTTGAGGTAGTCCTTGACCGGGTCGGCGGTGGCGCCGGTGATGGCGCTCGAGTAGACCGGCACCTCGTCGTCGTCGTCCACGAGGGAGAGAACGAGCGCGCCGGAGGGGAGCTCCTCCTCGAGCTTCGGCTTCGCATCCTCGTCGTCGTCATCGACGACCGTGTCGTCGACGACCACGTCTTTGACGGCGTCGTCATCGACCACGTCGACCTCAACGTCAACGTCGACGACGACCGCCTCGACGTCGTCGTCCAGTTCCTCGTCGACCTCGTCGACCTCGTCATCGGTGGCCGCGCCACGCTTGGCGCGCGTCGGTGCCTTGGCAGCGGGCGCCTTGGCGGCAGGTGCCTTGGCGGCGGGCGCCTTGGCGGCGGGCTTCGCAGCGCGCGCCTTCGGGGCAGCGGGGGCGGTGGGGTCGACGCTGACCTCATCCGATTCGAGGGTTGCAGTCTTGGTCCGGGTAGCCATGAGTGACACCTTTCCGGTTTGTTTCGTGCGGGTTACCTGCACGCGGGCACAACTAAGACCCTTGTCAAGTCGGGGGGCCCGACACGATGAACGCGTCAGAGGCCGGAACGACGGGACCGGGTCTCAGACTTAATTATTGCACGCTTCCTCGACAAGTCTTGCCAAAGTGCGTCGTGGTGGGCTATTAGGCCGCCACGTCACTCGCGGCGCCTGCGCCAGGCTCTGGAGAGTGCAACCCACAGGGGGGCGACGTCTATTCCCTCCTGCTCGTGCAGACGGCGTCTGGTCTGGCGGCGGGAAATGATCACGAAGACCACGCCCACGCCCACGACGAGGTATTGCACGAGGAAGGCGACCCGAAACCCGGTGAGCGTGTAGAGCTGACCGGAGCCGGCACCGCCACTCGCCCGACTGACCAGGTCGAGCACGATCCCGATGAGGAACATCATGATGAACGACGCGAGAAAGCCGCCGACGTTCACGATGCCGTTCGCCGAGCCGAGGCTGCGCAAGGGGTTGAAGGTTCGCGCGAAGTCGAAGCCGATGAGCGATCCCGGACCACCGATGGCGATGACGACGATCAGGAGAATCACCGCCCACAATGGTGGATGCCCGGGCCAGGCGAGCACGACCGCCCAGGCCAGCCCCATCGCGACGACGATGCCGAGCACGAGACTGCTCCGGCGCATCGGATGACGCGCCGTCAGGACACCGAGGATCGGGCCCGCGATCACCGCCGTGACGACCATGAGAGTGAGCAGCAGGGACGCGTTCTGCGGTCCGTATCCCAGGGCGACCGACAGGAACGGAAATCCCCACAGCAGGGCGAAGACGTTGCCCGACGACTGGGTCACGAAGTGCGACCAGAAGCCGAGTCGCGTGCCCGGCCTGGCCAGGGCATCCAGGAGACCGCGGAGCGGCGAGGCCGACCCATGCACGACGGGCACGGAAGAAGTGATGGGCGAGGTGCCATTGCGGACGAAGGCGGCCACACCGAGAAACGCGAGGGCCGAGAGCGAGGCCGCGCTGAGGAACGTCGGGGTCCACCCCGCCGCGTGGAGCAGCAGCGAGAGCGGCACCGCCGACAGGATCTGGCCGGTCTGGCCCAGCGTGCCGAGCCACTGCGAGACGATCGGCAGCGTTCTGCCCGAGAACCAGTTGGCGATGAGCCGGAGGATGGAGATGAACGTCATCGCGTCGCCCGCGCCGACGAGCATCCTGCCCGCGATCGCGACGCCGATCGTGGGCGAGAGCGCCAGGGTGGTCTGCCCCACCATCATGAGGGCGGCACCCACGAGGATGAGCAGGCGGGGCCCGGTGCGGTCCAGCAGGATGCCCACCGGCACTTGAAGACCGGCGTACACGATCAACTGCACGACCGCGAGCGTGGACAGCACCGCGGCGGAGATCTCGAACCGGTCCGTCGCCGCGACGCCCGCGACCCCGAGAGAGGACCGCTGCAGGACCGCCACGATGTAGGCGAAGACCGCGAACCCGAAGACGAGCCAGGATCGTCGAGAGTTCACGCTGCCAGTCTACCGACGGGCCGTCGCTTCTCGGCGGCTCGTGCGGCGGGGCGCGCGCGCCTCGCCGCCGATCAGATCGACGGTGTGTCGTCGTCGCGCCGCATCGCCAGGAAGTTCTGCAGCTCGGCGGCGATCGCGTCGGCGGTCGGCAATTCGCCGTCCTCGTCGGTCAGCGGCGAGCGCAGAGGATTGTCGAGCATGTAGCTGTCGTGGCGCTCCTCGAGCGTGCTGACGAGTTTCGCGAGCTCCGGGTTGTTCTGCACCTGGTCATCGATCTTGACGAGGAACTCGCGTCCCGACTCGCGCAGCGCGTCGGTCGGGAAGATCAGGCCCGTCGCTGCACTCACGCTCTCCAGCGCGGCGACCGCGGCGAGCGGGAACTCGGTGTCTCCCAGGTAGTGCGGGATCAACAGCACGAATCCCGCCGTGGGGTGATCGAGCTGCTGCAGCCGGTATTCGACGAGGTGGAGCGCGTTGGCCGGCGCCTGGGTCTGCGGCTTCCACACCGACAGCGTCTCGGTGAGCTCCGAGCGATTGCCGCTCACCGTCACGCCGATCGGCCGCGTGTGCGGGACCGGCATCGGGATGGCATGCACCCAGGTCGTCGACTTCACGTCGAAACGGGCGACGAGATCGAGGATCGCCGCGGTGAATCGCTCCCATTTGAAGTCCGGTTCGTAGCCGGTGAGGAGCAGGAACGGCTGACCCACTTCATCCTGCGCGAGCGACAGCGCGAGCTGAGACGGGGTGAAGTCGGCCAGGTGGTCGCGATCGAAGTAGATGATCGGGCGTCGCGCCCGGTAGTCGAGCAGTTCGTCGTTGTCGAAGCGCGCGACGATGTGGTGATCGAGCGAATCGATGAGGTAGTCGTTGAACTGCGACACGGCCGACCCCGCGTCGGCGAAACCGGTCAGGCCGGCGACGAGGGGCAACCCGCGGGGCACCTCATCAGGGTCGACAAGCAGGTCGTAGAGACCATCGGGATCGCGCATGCCACAACTCTAATCGGCGGTGCCGCGGCACTTCCGGCCGGGGCGCGCTGTGGCGTCATGCCCTCAGCGAACACGGCGGCGAGGGCCGCTCCGGGGGCTCGGTAGCATGGCGGGATGACCGTCCCCGCCCTCCACGTCCTGTCCGACTCCCCCGCCGCAGCCATCGGCGACGTGCTCGTGGTCGGAGTTGTGAAGACCGACTCCGGACCACGCCTCCTCGGCGAGACCGCCGCGCTTCCGGGCATCCCGGACGATCTCACAGCAATCGGATTCGGCGGCGGCGTCGACGAGCTGCGGCGGATCCCCTCGGCCGACGGGGTCGCCTCGTCGAGCATCGCACTCATCGGGGTGGGGACCGACGTGACGCCGACGAGCCTGCGCTACGCGGCCGGATCAGCGCTGCGGCAGCTCCGCGGCGTCGACCGCGTCACCGTCGCCCTCCCCGCCGACGACGACGACGCCCTGCTCGCCGTGCTCGAGGGCGCCGCCATGGGCGCCTACCTCTACACGGCCTACCGATCCGCGCCCGACGAGGGCGCGCGTGCTCCCCGCGACGTCGCCGTGCTGTCCGCGGTGACGGAGTACCACTCCATCGTCGCCCGTGCCGCTCTCGTCGCCGGAGCCGTGGCGACGGTCAAGAACCTCGTCAACACTCCACCCTCCGACCTGTTCCCCGAGACCCTCACGACCGAGGCGCTGCGGCTCGCCGAGGATGCCCCGGTGGAGGTCGAGGTGCTGCGCGAGGAGGAGTTGGCCGCCAGTGGATTCGGCGGGATCCTCGGGGTCGGGCTGGGCTCAAGTCGCGGACCCAGGCTGGTCAAAGTGACCTACTCCCCCGTCGAGGCGAGCAAGCACCTCGCGCTCGTCGGCAAGGGAATCACCTTCGACTCCGGCGGACTCTCGTTGAAGCCTCCCGTGTCGATGGTCGGCATGAAGTACGACATGACGGGAGCCGCGACCGTTCTCGCCGTCACTCTCGCGGCCGCGCGGCTGGGCCTCAACGTCAAGATCACCGCCTGGTTGTGCCTCGCCGAGAACCTGCCCTCGGGCACCGCGATGCGGCCCAACGACGTATTGCGGATTCGCGGCGGCAAGACCGTCGAGGTGCTGAACACGGATGCCGAGGGCCGCCTGGTCCTGGCCGACGGCCTCGTCGCCGCGAGCGAGGAACTCCCCGACGCGATCGTCGACGTCGCGACGCTGACCGGCGCGCAGCGCGTGGCGCTCGGTGACCGCGTGTCCGCCGTCATCGGGGACGCCGCACTCTCACAGACGCTCGTCGAACTCGCGGATGCCGCGGGCGAGAGCTTCTGGGCAATGCCCATGCCCGCCGAACTGCGCGCGATGCTCAACTCGGACGTCGCCGACATCGCGAACGTGAAGCCCGGAAACACCGCCGCAGGGATGCTCGTCGCGGGTGTCTTCCTGCGAGAGTTCGTGGGGAATGCTGCCGACGGTAACCGTATTCCCTGGGCACACCTCGACATCGCCGGCCCCTCCGACAACGGCGGCGGCGGGTACGGCTTCACCGCTAAGGGGCCGACCGGCGTCACGGTCCGGGCGCTCCTGTCACTGGCCGAGTATTTTTCTGTCGCGTAGTAGGGTTTTGGAGGCGGGCGAGACCCGCCCACACGGCCGCTGACATATCGTGCCAGCCGGCCTTCGCACGAATCCTGAAGCACGAGGGAGTTGCTGGGTGTCGGAACAGAACTTTGACATTGTGGTTCTCGGTGCAGGCAGTGGTGGCTACGCCGCTGCGCTGCGCGCGAGTGAGCTCGGCCTGTCGGTCGGATTGATCGAGAAGGGCAAGCTGGGCGGCACCTGCCTCCACGTCGGCTGCATTCCCACCAAGGCACTGCTCCACTCCGCCGAGGTCGCAGACGTCGCGCGTGAGTCCGCCAAGTACGGTGTGACCACCACCTTCGGCGGAATCGACATCTCCGCCGTGACGGCCTACCGCGAGGGAATCGTCGCGAGCAAGTGGAAGGGCCTCCAGGGCCTCATCAAGGCGCGCGGCATCACCGTCATCGAGGGCGAGGGTCGACTCGTCTCGCCCACCACCGTGCAGGTCGGCGACGACACGATCGTCGGCAAGAACGTCGTCCTCGCGACCGGTTCCTACTCTCGGTCACTCCCAGGACTCGAGATCGGTGGTCGCGTGATCACCTCGGAGCAGGCGCTCCAGCTCGACTTCGTTCCGCAGAAGGTCGCGGTTCTCGGCGGCGGCGTCATCGGCGTCGAATTCTCGAGCGTGTGGAAGTCCTGGGGCGCGGACGTCACCATCATCGAGGCGCTGCCGCACCTGGTACCCAACGAGGACGAGTCCGTCTCGAAGCAGTTCGAGCGCGCGTTCCGCAAGCGCGGCATCAACTTCACCACGGGGGTCCGCTTCCAGTCGGTCGTGCAGAACGAGAACGGCGTTGTCGTGACCCTCGAGAACGGTGCCACGGTCGAAGCGGAGCTGCTCCTCGTCGCCGTGGGCCGCGGCCCGTCGACGGCGGGTCTCGGCTTCGAGGAGGTCGGCGTGACGATGGATCGCGGATACGTCCTCACCGACGAGCGCCTGCGGACCAACATCCCCGGAGTCTTCGCTGTCGGCGACATCGTGCCCGGTCTGCAGCTCGCGCACCGCGGGTTCCAGCAGGGCATCTTCGTCGCGGAGGAGATCGCCGGCCTGAACCCGGTCGTCATCGAAGACGTCAACATCCCCAAGGTCACCTACAGCGACCCGGAGGTCGCGTCGGTCGGACTCTCCGAGGCGAAGGCCGCCGAGAAGTACGGTGCCGACAAGATCACGGCCTACGACTACAACCTCGCGGGCAACGGCAAGAGCCACATCATCGGCACCTCGGGCTCGATCAAGGTCGTCCGCGTGAACGACGGTCCGGTCGTCGGCGTGCACATGATCGGCGCCCGCGTCGGCGAGCTGATCGGCGAGGCACAGCTCGCGGTGAACTGGGAGGCGTACCCCGAGGACATCGCGCCGCTGGTCCACGCGCACCCGACGCAGAACGAGGCGCTCGGCGAGGCGTTCCTCGCGCTCGCGGGCAAGCCCCTGCACGCGATCTAGACCGTCGCGCATCCACCGGAACTAAGCTACACACTGCAGCATTTGTAAATAAGGAGCATCACTGATGAGCGAATCCGTCAACCTCCCGGCACTCGGCGAGAGTGTCACCGAGGGCACGGTAACCCGCTGGTTGAAGAGCGTCGGCGACCGTGTGGAGGTAGACGAGCCGCTGCTCGAGGTATCGACGGACAAGGTCGACACCGAGATCCCTTCGCCTGTCGCCGGAATCATCGAGGCGATTCTCGTCGCCGAGGACGAGACCGTCGAAGTGGGCACTCCTCTCGTAACCATCGGTGATGGATCGGGCGGTGCGGAATCCGCTCCGGCAGAACCCGCGGCGACGCCCGCCAATGAGACCGCCGCCCAGCCGGTGGAGGTCGTCCCCTCCACGGAGGCGCCCGCACCGGAGGTCGCGGCTCCTGCGGCACCCGCTGCGCCCGCGCCCGACTTCGCTGCTGCCCCCGCCCCCACGACGCCGCCCGTGACCGGTGCCCCGCCCGCACCCGTCGAGGCCGCTCCCGTCGAAGCCGTTCCTGCCGCCGCAGCGCTGGTCGACGCGGCACCTGCTGAGGCGGCGTACCAGCCTGAGGTGGCGCCCGCTCCCGCCGTAGCGGAGGCCGCTCCGACGCCCGCTCCGGCGCCGGTCGTGGCAGCTGCTCCCGCTGCTCCCGTCACGGCTGAGGCTGCCGCTTCCGAGAGCGCCTCGACCGCGAACGCGGGCTACGTGACTCCCATCGTGCGCAAGCTCGCCAATGACAAGGGAATCGACCTCGGTTCGGTCACCGGCACCGGCGTTGGCGGACGCATCCGCAAGCAGGACGTGCTGGATGTCGCCGAGCAGGCGGCCGCTCCCGCAGCAGTGGCTCCGGCGGCCGCGCCCGCGCCCGCCGCTCCCGCCGCCGTCGAGGTCTCGCCCCTGCGAGGCACCACCGTGCCCATGACCCGCCTGCGCAAGGTCGTCGCCGAGCGCGCCGTCGTCTCCATGCAGTCCTCGGCTCAGCTGACCTCGGTTGTGGAGGTCGACGTGACAAAGGTCGCGGCCCTGCGCGACGCCGTGAAGGCCGCCTTTGTCGAGAAGACGGGTGTGAAGCTCTCCTTCCTGCCCTTCTTCGCCCTCGCCGCCGCCGAAGCGTTGAAGGCGTACCCGATCATCAACGCCACGATCGAGGGCGACTCGATCGTCTACCCCGACCACGAGAACATGAGCATCGCGGTCGACACCGAGCGCGGGCTGCTCACCCCGGTGGTGCGGAACGCGAGCGACCTCGACATCGCGGGCCTCGCCACTCAGATCGCAGATCTGGCCACCCGCACGCGCGACAACAAGCTCAAGCCGGACGAGCTGGCGGGCGGCACCTTCACGCTGACCAACACCGGGTCGCGCGGCGCTCTCTTCGACACGCCGGTGGTGTTCCTCCCCCAGGTCGCCATCCTGGGAACGGGCATCGTCACCAAGAAGCCCGTCGTGGTCACCGCGGACGGCGTGGATGCGATCGCGATCCGCCAGACGGTCTACCTCGCACTCTCCTACGACCACCGGATCGTCGACGGCGCGGATGCCGCTCGATTCCTGGTCGCCGTGAAGAACCGCCTCGAGGCGGGAGCCTTCGAGGGAGACCTCGGCATCTGACCGCCCCCGTGCGGAGTGCCGCGCGGGGCGGCCTCGCGTGGGCTCAGCGCTTCCCCGTGGTGGAGTCCACTCGCGGCAGGAAGAGATCGCGAATACGCCAACCGGCCTCGCTCCTCACGATGAGGACCGACGCGGGTCCCGTATTCGAGGCACCAACCAGCGAGATCAGGGCTGCCCCGCCCAACGACTGCACGCGTCCTACCGCGGACTCAGCGAGGCTATCCCGTTTCTCGGCGCCGCTCCCCGGGGCGTTCGTTCGCGACTCTCCGAGTAGCGCGAGGTCATGATCGAGGCCGGACGAGCCCGGTTCGTCGACCACACGCAGGCAACGGGCATCCGAGCGTTCGAGGCAGGCCCGCCGCGCGCGAAGGAGCGCGGTGGCCGCTGCGCCCGGGGCGACGGTTCCGCGGATGGGACGAGGCAGCGCCGCCGTCGGTCGTGCCGCGGGCGTGACCGACGATTCCGGATGCGGCGAGACCGCATGGGGCGGAGCACCCAGGGCACGTGCGTCGAGCCCCGGCACGAGGGCGACCGCGAGAGCCAGTGCGGCGATCACGAGACCGAGGGTCACCCAGAGCGACCTCCGCACACCGCGTAGCGCGGGCAGCGCGCGGTCGCGCACGGTTCGAGCTGGCCCATCGCCGGCGAGTTGCCGGAGGAGCCGACCGCCGGACGCGCCGACCCCGGCTGCTCTCGACGCGCCGCCACGGTGCGCCCGCCCCGTGCGCTCCGAATCCCGGAGGTCGCGTCGCCGCGGTAGCGGAGACCCGAACCCCGCGGGGCCCGGCCCCGGCGGCGCCGTCACCGCGGAACCACGTAACGCGGCGGGCGACGCCAGCTCGGCTCCGGCCGATCGACCGGCCTGGGACGGCGCGCGTGCCGAGCGATCCGCAGGGGGCTCCACTGCGGCACGCGGGGGCTCGAGCGGCAGCGGAGCCGCCCAGCCGAACAGTCGCTCTTCGAGTTCCGCCGCGAATCCGTCGAGCCGCGGTGCTGTGCTGATCCAGCGGCGGAGTGGCACGGTTCCGGCCGCTTCCCCGGGCGGAAGATGGTCGAGGACGGTGCGACAGAGGGCAGCCAGACGTTCTCGATCGAGGATCACTCCCGGCTGGGCATCCCGGATCGCCACGGGAGCCTGGGCGGCGAAGGTGGAGGCATGCCCGAAGCCCAGGACAACGGGCTCTCCGGAGGACCCGAGGTGCACCGTGGAGACCGAGAGCGCGGTGTGAGCGACCCCCGCGGCGTGCATCCGGTCGATGAGGGTCGCGAGGGGGGCGAGGAGCGTCACCGCCTCGCCGGGGCGAAGCTGCCCGCGGCGTTCGAGGAACGACCCGACGCTGCCCTGTGGTGCTCGCTCGAGGATGGCGAGGGGGCGCCCCGAGTGCTCGGTCACGTCGAGGAGACGGCAGGCATAGGGTCCGTCCGCACGGGCGAGCGCCTCGAGCTCGACGGCGATGCTCAGCTGCGGAGTCGACGGGTGGAAGAGCTTGATGACGACGGCCTGGCGCGCCTGATCCGGGTCAGCTGCGGGAACACCGAGGATGATGTCGGCCCGGCTGCCGACCGCGAGACGCCGGACGAGACGGAACCCCGCGAGCTGGCTCGGGAGCGGTGATGATGACTCCCCCGGGTCGAGTCGGTCGTCGTCGAGCAGAGTGGGGAGCGCGCGCACGGTCATGCGTGGCAGTCTCGACCGTCGCCCTCCGCTCGCCCGGCCTTCACGATCGAGCTGTGGAGGGGCGTCCCGACGCCGACGCTGGGGAGGAGAACGACCTAGACTGATCAGGTGGTCGACATCGTCGTCACGGGGCTAAGCGCCAACTCCGTGCCGTATCTCGACGCCCTGGCACTTCAGCGTGCAACTCACGCTGACGTCGTCGCGGGGCGGGCGCCTGACACTGTCCTTCTCCTCGAGCACCCCTCGGTCTACACCGCGGGCAAACGCACCGAGGCCCACGAGCGACCGCGCGACGGTACGCCCGTCATCGACGTCGATCGCGGCGGCAAGATCACCTGGCATGGCCCGGGCCAGCTCGTCGGGTATCCGATCCTGCGATTGCCCGATCCGATCGACGTCGTCGCCTATGTTCGACGGCTGGAAGGCATTCTCATCGCCGTGCTCGCCGAGCTGGGCATCGAGGCCGACCGAGTCGCGGGCCGCTCCGGTGTGTGGATGCGCGGCACCGACAAGATCGCCGCGATCGGCATTCGCGTCGCAGAGGGCGTGACCATGCACGGCTTCTCGCTCAACTGCTCCAACTCCTTCGAGGCGTACGAGACCATCGTCGCGTGCGGTCTCGCCGATGCGGGCGTCACCAGCATCTCGCGAGAGCTCGGACGCACCGTGACACCGGAGGACATCATCCCTCTCATCTCTGAACAACTCGCCTACGCACTGGGAGTACCCGCATGACCCACCCCATCGACGGGCGCAAGCTCCTCCGTCTCGAAGTCCGCAACGCGTCGACTCCGATCGAACGCAAGCCGGACTGGATCAAGACCAAGGCGAAGATGGGTCCGGAGTACCGGCAGCTGCAGGAGCTCGTGAAGGGCGAGGGACTCCACACCGTGTGCCAGGAGGCCGGGTGCCCGAACATCTTCGAGTGCTGGGAAGACCGCGAGGCGACCTTCCTCATCGGTGGTTCGCAGTGCACGCGCCGGTGCGACTTCTGTCAGATCGACACCGGGAAGCCCGCAGACTACGACACCGACGAGCCGCGACGGGTCGCGGAGTCCGTCACCGCGATGAACCTTCGCTACGCCACCGTCACCGGTGTGGCGCGGGACGACCTCCCCGACGAGGGGGCGTGGCTGCACGCGGAGACCGTGCGGCAGATCCACCAGCAGAACCCGGGCACCGGAGTCGAGATCCTCGCCACCGACTTCTCGGGCAATCCCGAGCTGCTCGCGGAGGTCTTCTCCTCGCGGCCGGAAGTCTTCGCGCACAATGTGGAGACGGTGCCGCGTATCTTCAAGCGAATCCGCCCCGCCTTCCGCTACGAGCGCTCGCTCGACGTGCTCACGCAGGCGCGCGCGGCGGGACTGATCACCAAGTCGAACCTGATCCTGGGGATGGGCGAGACGCGCGAGGAGGTGTCACAGGCGCTTCGCGACCTGCACGATGCCGGTACCGACATCATCACGGTGACCCAGTACCTGCGTCCCACGCCGCGCCACCTGCCCGTCGATCGGTGGGTCAAGCCGGAGGAGTTCGTCGAGATCAAGGATGAGGCCGAAGAGATCGGGTTCCTCGGCGTCCTGGCCGGGCCGCTCGTGCGGTCGAGCTACCGCGCCGGACGCCTGTGGGCGAAGTCGATGATGTCGAAGGGGCGCGAGATCCCCGTCGAGCTGCAGCACCTGGCGAACGCGGAACTGGGGTTCGCACAGGCCGTATCCTAGACACCATGGCACGCGAGACCTCCACCACCAAGGCGCCCAAGAAGCCGAACCGCTTCCGACAGATGTGGGACGTCTTCCAGATGACCCGCAAGTACGACAAGCGGGCGATCTGGTACCTGCTCGTCGCGTTCGTGGTGCCGGTCATCCTCGGAATCGTTCTCGCGTTCGTGCTCGCGGCGACCAACGTCCTGGGATTCGTGCTCTACGTGATCCTCGGTGTCGTCTCCGGTCTGCTCGCCTCACTCGTGGTGCTCGGTCGTCGGGCGGAACGGGCGGCGTACTCGCAGATCGAGGGGCAGCCGGGTGCCGTGGGCGCGGTGTTGAAGAACAGCATCCGAGGAAGCTGGCAGACGAGCGAGATGCCGGTCAATGTGAGTCCGCGCACGCAGGATGCGGTGTATCGCGCGGTGGGTCGCGGAGGCGTCGTGCTGATCGGCGAGGGTCCGCGCTCGCGCACGCAGAAGATGCTCGATGAGGAGCGGCGCACGGTCGCGCGCATCCTGCCCAACGTCCCGGTGACGTTCCTCTACGTCGGCCCCGATTCGGATGCCGTGCCGCTCTACAAGCTGGCGGGTCGCATGCGCCGCATCAAGGGGTCGCTCAACAAGTCCGAGGTCTTCGCGGTGAGCAATCGCCTCGCCTCGCTCGCGAAGTCGCCCGTCGGTATCCCCAAGGGCATGGACCCGAACCGTGCACGAGCGCCTCGGCCGCGCTAGCGCACACGCCCGCTGAGCATTCGCGAGAGCGCGCGGGTCACCGCGTCAACGCCCGACGAGCACCGCGTCAACGCCGGACGAGCACCGTGCCGGCCCAGAGGTCGTGGACGCCGCGCTGGTCACGGTTCCAGATCACCGCGGGGATGACCACCGCGAGCAGGAGCGTGCGCACGATCGGTCGCCACACGCCGAGGTATCCGCCCGCGACCGGAACAAGCCGGAGCCCGACGAGCAGGTGGCCGACGCTGCCGCCGAGGGTCACGAGGAAGATGATCTGCTCCACGACGAAGACGCCGAGGGTCGCGAGACCGTGCGGGTCGGGCCGGAAGAACGCGAATCCGATCAGGGAGCAGAGCGCCCAGTCGATTGCGAGCGCTGCCACGCGTCGACCGAGCCTGGCGACCGAGCGGGGTCCGCTCGCCGGGAGCCCCAGCCGCCGCCCGGGCCACTCGACGGCGATCGGAGCGGGAGAGGACACCCCTCGATTCTAGGCGTGGCCTGGACCGCGACCCCGCTGTAACATGTCGGAAACAATACGGTCACCCTTGCGAAACCCCCTCACCGTACCCTCAGCATCAGACTGCATCTGCAGTCGCTCGGTACCAAGCTCATTGGAGTCCTCCACATGTTCAGCGATTCTTCCGAGGTGCTCAAGTACATCAAGGACAACGACGTCAAGTTCCTTGATATCCGCTTCACCGACCTTCCCGGTGTGCAGCAGCACTTCAACATCCCCGCCTCCACCGTCGACGAGGAGTTCTTCTCGGTCGGCCAGCTCTTCGACGGCTCGTCGATTCGCGGTTTCGCGAACATCCACGAGTCCGACATGCAGCTCATCCCGGACGTGACGACGGCCTACCTCGATCCGTTCCGCACGGAGAAGACGCTGATCATGGTCTTCGACATCTACAACCCGCGCAACGGGGAGATCTACCACCGCGACCCCCGCCAGGTCGCCAAGAAGGCGGAGAAGTACCTCGCGTCGACCGGAATCGCCGACACCGCGTACTTCGCCCCCGAGGCCGAGTTCTACATCTTCGATGACGTGCGCTACGAGGTGAAGCAGAACGGCAGCTTCTACTCCGTGGACTCCGACGAGGGCGCCTGGAACACCGGTCGGGTCGAGGAGGGCGGCAACCTCGCCAACAAGACCCCCTACAAGGGCGGTTACTTCCCGGTCAGCCCGGTCGACAAGCAGGCCGACCTTCGCGACGACATCAGCCTCAAGCTGATCGACGCGGGCCTCATCCTCGAGCGCGCGCACCACGAGGTGGGCACCGGTGGCCAGGCCGAGATCAACTACCGCTTCGACACGATGGTTCACGCGGCCGACGACATCCTCAAGTTCAAGTACATCGTCAAGAACACCGCGCTCGAGTGGGGCAAGGCGGCGACGTTCATGCCGAAGCCGCTGTTCGGCGACAACGGCTCGGGCATGCACACCCACCAGTCGCTGTGGAACGACGGCAAGCCGCTGTTCTACGACGAGAGCGGCTACGGCGGCCTCTCCGACATTGCGCGCTGGTACATCGGCGGCCTCCTCAAGCACGCGCCCGCCGTGCTCGCGTTCACCAACCCGACGCTCAACTCCTACCGCCGGCTCATCCCCGGCTTCGAGGCACCCGTCAACCTGGTGTACTCGGCCGGCAACCGTTCGGCCTCGATCCGTATCCCGATCACGGGCACGAACCCGAAGGCGAAGCGCATCGAGTTCCGCGCGCCCGACGCCTCCGGCAACCCGTACCTCGCCTTCGCCGCGCAGCTGATGGCGGGCCTCGATGGCATCAAGAACAAGATCGAGCCGCACGAGCCCGTCGACAAGGACCTCTACGAGCTTCCGCCCGAGGAGGCGAAGAACATCCCGCAGGTTCCCGGCTCGCTCGCCGAGGCGCTTGACGCGCTCGAGGCCGACCACGAGTTCCTGACCGCCGGTGGAGTGTTCACGACCGACCTGATCGAGACCTGGATCGCGTACAAGCGCGAGAAGGAGATCATCCCGGCCGCGCAGCGCCCGCACCCGTTCGAGTACGAGCTGTACTTCTCGGTCTGATCCGCGTCGCACCACGACGAGAGGGCCCGCATCCGATTCGGATGCGGGCCCTCTCCCGTTGCGGCGCTCGCGGTGCCGGCTCTCCCGCGGTGCCGGCCCACCCCCGGCGCCGGCCCACCCGTGCTCCTGGTTCCTCCGAATCAGGCGGGCACGAACACGGGCCGGCCGGCCGTCGGCTGAGCCGATCGGCCGAGCGAGCGCACCGTCCATCCCGCCTGCTCCCACGCCGCCCGGTCGATGCAGTTTCGGGCGTCGATGACCGACGCCCCCTGCGCCAGGCCGAGCAGGCGCACCGGGTCGGCCGACACGAACTCCGGCCACTCGGTGAGCACGAGGACGACGTCGGCATTCGTGACGGCCTCATCCGTCGAATCCGCGTAGCCCAGCGTCGGGAAGATCTTCTTGGCGGTCGTGCCGGCCTCGGGGTCGAACACGATCACCTGCGCCCCGCGCAGGTGGAGGGCCGCCGCGACGTTCAGTGCGGGCGAGTCGCGCACATCGTCGGTGTCGGGCTTGAACGCGGCGCCCAGGATGCCGATGCGCCGGTTCAGAACGGATCCCCCGAGCGCCTCGAGCGTGAGGTCAATCACCCGCTGGCGCTGCGCCATGTTGATCTCGTCGACCTGCTGCATGAGCGAGACGGCGGAGTGCGCTCCCAGCTCTCCCGAGCGATGCATGAGGGCGCGGATGTCCTTCGGCAGGCAGCCGCCCCCGAAGCCGAGCCCGGCGTTCAGGAACTGACGGCCGATGCGGATGTCGTGACCGAGCGCATCCGCCAGGACGGTGACGTTCGCTCCCGCGGCCTCGCAGACCTCGGCGATCGCATTGATGAACGAGATCTTCGTGGCGAGGAACGCGTTCGCGCTCACCTTCACGAGTTCAGCGGTGGGCAGATCGCACACGATCACCGGGGTCCCGGTGGCGATCGGCACCGCGTAGACCTCCCGCATGATGGCCTCCGACGCGGCGGAGGTGCCGCCGATAACGATTCGGTCCGGCGTCAGGGTGTCGGCAACCGCTTTGCCCTCGCGCAGGAACTCCGGGTTCCAGATCAGTTCGGCGTGGATGCCCGACGGCAGATTGCTCTGAACCGCGACCCTGAGGCGCCCCGCCGTTCCCACCGGCACGGTCGACTTGCCGACGATGAGCCCGTCATGGGTGAGATTGCGCACGACCTCGACGGTCGCCGCCTCGACGTAGGAGGTGTTGGCCGCATTGCTGCCGCGCTGCTGCGGCGTACCGACGCAGATGAAGTGCACATCGCTGAGCGCGGTCGCCTCCGCCAGGTCGGTCGTGAAGCGGAGTCGGCCCGTCGACACGTGCTTGCGCAGCAGCTCGGGCAGTCCCGGTTCGAAGAACGGTACCTCGCCGATGGCCAGCGCCGCGACCTTGGCCGGGTCCGTGTCGACCCCGATCACCTCGAAGCCCATCTCCGCCATGGCGGCGGCGTGGGTCGCCCCCAGGTACCCGGTGCCGATCACGCTGATGCGCGGTGCCGGCGTGTCAGTGTTCTTTGCCATGCTCATCTCCTTTGCCTTCACGAAAAATGCCGGTCATGATGTGGGTTTCAGGGCGAAGCCGTTCCCTGCGAGGTGGATGCCCGCGACGAAGGAGGCGAGCGTGTCGCTCCGGGAGTCGATGCGCCAGTCGTTCGTGGTGCGCTGCCCCTCGACGTAGGTGGTGACGGCCATGTTGAACCAGGCGAAGCCGATGATGTCGGAGTTCGCGGGATCGGCGAGACCGTTGAACAGGCTCGTGATCCAGGTCGCCTTGTGGCCGCCTGTCTCCGACGCGCCGATCTCTGAGAGGAAGATCGGCTTCGAGGTGAGGGCGCGAAGCTCGTCGAGGCTCTTCTGGAAGGTGTATCGGAACGAGAAGTCGTTGTCGGGCTTGTAGGCGGGGCGCAGGTACCCGGAGAGCCCGACCCAGTCCACGTAGGCGTCGCCGGGGTACAGCGACTTCAGGTAGTCGAGGCTCTGGTGCGCGCTCGGCAGATTGTTCACGATGTTGGGTGACCAGATCCAGAACACGTACTTGTTGGCGCCCTCGGCCTGGAAGATGTCGTGCACGTGCTTCCACACCTGCACGTACTGACCCGCGCTGTTGCCGTTGATCGAGTTGCCGTGTCCGTCGTCCTCGACCCAGGGGTACCAGACCCCGTTCATCTCGTGGTCGAAGCGAATCCCCATCGGGAGTCCGTTCGCCACGATCGCTTTCGCGTAGCTCCGCAGGTAGCTGTCGTAGTTTCCAGCGAGGATGTCCGAGAGCTGGTAATCCGGTGCGGTCACCTCGTCGTTCCCCGCCTTGATCGGCCGGGACTCCCAGGTGAGGATCGGCAGGGTGCCGCGCTTCCACGCCCGCTGCACGGCATCCGCGCGGAACGTCTGGTCCCACCCGCCGAAGTATCCGACGACGTTGGGCTGTTCCCCGATCGCCGATGCCGTGGCGTCGTAGGTGGCCCAGTTGAAGGGCGCCTGCTCCGTGTACATGCCGAAGTAGCGACTGCTCGGGCGGGTGAGCGCCGCGAGGGTCGGCGCGGTGATCGGCGCGGGCGGGGGTGTCGTGTGCGTCGGCTTCGGGGTGGTGCGCGTCGGAGTCAATGACCCTCGCGCCGCAGCCGCAGCCGCTGCACTCGCCCGCGCGGCCGCCGCGGCGGTCGTCTGAGCCTCGAGCGCGCTCAATTTACTGGTGGCGGCCATGGCCTTGGCGGTCATCGCCGCGAGCTGCTCCTTGTTGGACGCGGCGCCGGCCTCGGTGACCGTCAGTTTCGCCTCGAGGGCGGCGATCTGGTTCTTCAGCCGGATCGTCTCCGCGTCGCTGTGACGAGCGGCGAGGGAGCTCCGCAGCTGAGCGATGGCGGAGGCGGCCGTGCCGGGGATGCTCGGCGAGGTCCACACGAGAATTCCGACGGTGACGAGGGCAATCACGAGTGCCGATGCCGCAGCGGCGGTCAGGCGGGAGTGGCGGCGCGTGCGCGTCCACCAGTGAGCGGATGACTTAGACAATGAACATCGCCTCCAGAGCGAAGATCGCGATTCCGATCAGGTAGGGGAAGGCGGCCTTGGGGTTGAGGCGGCGCCGGGGAGCACGACTTGGAGCGACGGCGACCGCCGCCCTCGCCTGCACGGGAGCGGCCACCAGGAGCGCGCCCTCGGAGCGGTCACCGGGCGCCTCGAAGCGCAGAGAGTGCTCCCCCACGGATGAGCCGCCCGCGGCCTGCGCGAGCTCGAGTTCGTTCTGCGCACCACCCGCGTAGGCCCCGGCCCGGGTACCCCAGCCGCTCGCGTGTCCCATGCGGAAGAACCCGATCAGCCGGATCGGCATGAGGAACGCGGTCGACACGATGATGAAGAGCGGCAGTCGGAAGAAGTCGCTGGGCTTCTCGGCGAGGTGGCGCATCTGGCGGATGCCCATGCTCAGCACCGAGGAGAGGACCATGAGACCGATGACCCACAACAGTCCGGTCTGCACGCCGTACTCCTTGAGGATTCCCTCGTAGAAGTTGTAGCCCTGGTGAGTGAGCGAGCGGTAGACCCAGCCCGCCGCGACGCCGGCCAGCAGGAACGGGAGAAGGATGTCCATCACGAAGAACAGCGCGAGCAGCGGCGCGTGGCCGAGCATCCACGGCAGCATGCGCAGCGTGTTGTACTGGCTTCCGCGCGCCCACCGGAGTTGCTGCTTGTAGAGCTTCTTGATCTGCAGCGGGGCATCCGTGTAGACGAGGCTCGTGTGCTGGTAGACCGTGCGGTAGCCCTCCTTGAGGGTCAGGTTGGTGAGCGTGCGGTCATCCGACACTTCGAGGAAGACGCCCATGAACTTCTCGGTCATGAACTTCTCCATGACCCGCATGAGGATGCTGCGGCGGAAGGCGATCGTGCGACCCGGCAGGCAGCCAACCTGGCCGACGACGCTCTGCATGGGCATCGAGTAGAGCGCGCGGGAGTTCTCGAGCCAGTCCGCCCAGCGGGTGATCCAGCTGCGGGTGGGTTCGAGGATGCGCTGGCGGGTCGTCACTCCCCCGACCCGCTCGTCGGCGAACGGGCGCACCAGTTCGGAGAGGGTGTTCTCGGTCCAGACGGTGTCGGAGTCGACCAGCACCGTGATGTCGCCGTTGGAGAGCTCGGTGCCGATCATGACGGCGTTGCGCTTGCCGGGGATCGGCGTGTGGACCCAGCGCACGAGGGGTGCGAACTCGTCGGAGATGCGCTCCAGCACCGGGTTCGGCTTGCCGTTGATGACGACGATGATCTCGCCGGGACGCTGCTCCACCATTCGGGCCAGCACGTCACGGAACAGGTCCTCCGGCTCATCGACCACGGGGACGACGACGCTCGTCGTGCCCGTGTACTCGCCGGTGTAGGGACGGTACCGTCGCGAGACGACGACCTTGATGATCCAGAGGGCCCAGATGATGGCCGAGTACACCGCGAACATGTAGATCTGCGGGTGGCCCTCGGCCAGGTGGCGGATCTGGAGAATGAAAATGAACACGTCGTTCCCTTCGCGGATGGTGGAGATGACTTCCGCGGCACTGGGGAACTCGTATGTTGCGTCGGGTTGCTTGAATACTGCCGGGGCACGGCGAGCGGTGCAATTGCCCCCTTTCGGGGGGCTTCGCGGGACCCGAGGGTGCCGGTCGGGCGTTCTGCCGACCGGAGGACGGCCCCGCGGGGATGCCCCGCCGAGCTCGTCGTGGCGGCACCGCGCCACTGCCAGCCGACTCAGGAAAAACGCAGATCATCGCCGGATTTGCTGTAGCCGTGTACAGGACTGCGCAGGGCATCCACGGTAACGCGTACTCCTGTGCCGGGACGGGACGCGCCCCCAGAGCGGGGTACGCTCGTGCCCCATTTCGGGGTACACAATTTGATCGAAAAAAAGATTGCTCAGCCGCGCGAAACGGTCCCTCCGGGCGCGTCGCTCGGCGTGCAGCGCGCAGTGTTCCTCGCACCGCGGGGTCGTCGCGCCGCGCGCGCGGCACCGCGGAGACGCCCGCCAGGCGGTCAGGCCGTCGTGGGTCGGGGGATCGCAGACACCCCGTAGAAGCGGCGCTCGAACACCTGGCGGGCGAGTCGTGTCGTCCTCAGGTAGTCCTCCTCGAGCGCGCCCGCTGACCCGGGTGGGTACTCCATGAGGCGCGCGACGCCCTCGAGCGCCTGACGCTCTGTCGGCAGCACGTCGGCGGTCTTCGCCGTCCAGAGCGTCATCGCCGAGCGGGCCCGCGACGCGATGATCCACGCATCGTGCAGCTTCTTGGCGTCCGCAGCGGGAATGAGCCCGGCGGCCTCGGCAACGGCGAGGGCGTCGAGCGTCGAGGTCGTACGAAGGCCCGGGATGCTCGCCGCGTGCTGCAGTTGCAGCAGCTGCACGAACCACTCGACGTCGCTCAGTGATCCTCGGCCGAGTTTGAGATGCCGCGAGGGATCAGCGCCCTGCGGCAGACGCTCCGACTCGACCCGCGCCTTGATGCGTTTGACCTCGCGCACGCCCTGTTCCGCAATCGTCGCGGGGTACCGCACCTCGTCGGCGAGGTGCTCGAAGTCGCGCAACAGACCCTCGTCGCCCACGACGCCGCGCGCGCGCAGCAGGGCCTGGGCCTCCCAGGTCAGCGACCATCGCCGGTAGTAGGCGCGGTAGCTGTCCAGGGACCGCACGACCGCGCCGTTCTTCCCCTCCGGCCGCAGCCCGATGTCGAGGTCGAGCGGCAGGCGGAGGTCTTCGGTCAGCCGACTGAGCGAGGCGACGATCTGCTCGGAGCGCGATTGCGCCTCTTCGCCCGTGGCTGTCGTCGCGCGATAGACGTAGACGACGTCCGCGTCCGAGCCGAAGCCGAGCTCCCCTCCGCCGTAGCGACCCATCGCGATGATGCCGAACTCGAGACCATCATCCTCACTGTGCACGAGCGAGAGCACGCCGGTGAGGATCGCCGTGGTGATGTCGCTGAGGGCGCGGCCGAGCTCCTCCACGGAGATGAACCCGAGGATGCCCGCGATGGCGACCCGCAGCACCTCGCGTCGGCGGGCGGTGCGGAGGGCGAGGGCCGCCGCATCCACGTCATCCCGGTGCCGCGACACCGTCGCGCGCGTCTCGTCGAGCAGCTGGGCGAGCGGCCGCGGCCGCAGCTCGTCTTCGTTCTCGAGCCATGCCGCGCCCTCCGGGATGCGCTCGAGGAGGGTGCCGACGAACTTCGAGCCGGAGAGCACGCTGGTCAGCCGCTGCGCGGCTCCCGAGGAGTCGCGCAGCATGCGCAGGAACCAGTAGGCCTCGCCGAGGTCGTCGCTGAGTCTGCGGAACGCCAGAAGTCCGTGGTCGGGGTCCGCCCCGTCGGCGAACCACCCCAGCATGACCGGAAGCAGGGTGCGCTGGATCGTGGCGCGGCGCGACACTCCGCCCGTGAGCGCGGCGATGTGATGGAGGGCGCCCTTCGGGTCGCGGAAACCGATGGCCGCGAGACGCGCCTCGGCCTGCGTGCTGGTGAGGCTGAGTTCGTCGCCGGGCAACGCCGCGACGGCGCTGAGCAATGGCCGGTAGAACAGCCGCTCGTGGAGATTGCGCACCGCGTGCTTGGTGCGCTGCCACGACGCGGAGAGCTCGGCGGCCGTCGCGTAGAGACCCGTGGAGCGAGCCAGAACGCGCACCGCCTCGGCATCGCGCGGCATGAGGTGCGTTCGAGAGAGACGGCTGAGCTGCAGCCGGTGCTCGAGCAGGCGCAGAAAGCGGTAGTCGCCCGCGAACTCGGCCGATTCGACCCGGCCGATGTATCCCTGTGCCGCGAGCGACACGAGGGCGGGGAGCGTGGCCTGCTGGCGCACCTCGGGATCGGTCTGCCCGTGCACGAGCTGGAGCAACTGGATGGTGAACTCGATGTCGCGAAGACCGCCGGGACCGAGCTTGAGCTGGATGTCGCGCTCGTCTGCGGGGATGTTCTCGGTGACGCGCTCGCGCATCCGCTGCACCGACTCGACGAAGTTCTCGCGGGAGGCGCTCGTCCAGACCATCGGCGCGAGCGCCGCGACGTAGCGCTCCCCCAGCTCGAGATCGCCCGCGAGCGGCCGGGCCTTGAGAAGAGCCTGGAACTCCCAGCTCTTGGCCCAGCGCTCGTAGTACGCGACGTGCGACTCGAGGCTGCGCACGAGTGCGCCGTCTTTGCCCTCAGGCCGCAGATTCGCGTCGACCTCCCAGAGCGCCGGCTCGATGGCGAGCTCCTGGATGCCCCGTGCCGTCTGCATCGCGAGCTTGGTGGCGATATCGACCGCGCGACCCGTTTCGAGCCCGCCGGTCGCCTCCGCGACGAAGATCACGTCGACGTCGCTCACGTAGTTCAGCTCGCGCGCGCCGGCCTTGCCCATTCCGATGATCGCGAGCCGGGTGCGCTCCACGTCCGCGGCGGGGAAGCGCACCTCGCGGCGGGCGACCTCCAGCGAGGCGTCCAGCGCCGCGCCGGCGAGGTCGGCCAACACCATCGTGACGTCGGAGACGGCCGCGAGCGGATCCGGATGGGCGAGATCCCACGCCGCCAGCGCGGCGACTCGGCGCCGGTACCGCACGCGGAGTGCCGTATAGGCCGCGTCGCCGCTGAGGCCGGCGACGGAGGAGACCAGATCATCGCGCAGTTCGTCGCGACTCGGGATGCCCGTGATGGGCGCCTCGAGGCAGGCCAGCTCCTCGGGGTGCCGATGGAAGAACTCGGCCAGACCGCGCGAGGCGCCGAGCACCCGGATGAGACGCGCCGCCGCGTCGCCCGCGCCGAGCAGGCGCGCGACCTCGGCCGGGGCGTGCTCGTCGAGGCGGAGAAGCAGGTCGAGTGCCTGATCGGGATCGGCCGCGGCCGCGAAGTGCGGCACGACCTCTTCCGGGAACCGCTCGAGGGCGTCGCGCGAGGCGCTCAACTCGGTGAAACCGAGCCGGGCCAGTTCAGTCAGCGTTGTCTGAAGGCGAGGCATGGTGCGGTCGACGGATCCCTGTTCGATCACAGGATCTCGAGGTTGCTCTCCAACTCGTAGGGCGTGACCTGGGCGCGGTACTCGCGCCAGTCGCGGCGCTTGTTGAGCAGCACGTAGTTGAACACCTGTTCGCCCAGGGTCTCCGCCACAAGCTCGGAGTCCTCCATGAGCGACAGCGCGTGGTCGAGGCTGGCGGGAAGCTGGTTGTAGCCGAGGGCCCGGCGCTCGGCGTCGGTCAGGGTCCAGACGTTGTCCTCCGCCTCGGGCGGAAGCTCGTACTCCTCCTCGATGCCCTTGAGCCCCGCGGCGAGCAGCAACGAGTAGGCGAGGTAGGGGTTCGCGGCGGAGTCGATGGCCCGGTACTCCACTCGCGAGCTCTGCCCCTTGTTGGGCTTGTAGAGAGGAACGCGCACGAGCGCGGAGCGGTTGTTGTGACCCCAGGTCACGAAGCTCGGCGCTTCGTCGCCGCCCCACAGCCGCTTGTAGCTGTTGACGAACTGGTTGGTCACCGCGGTGATCTCGGGCGCGTGGCGCAGGAGCCCCGCGACGAACTGGCGGCCGATCTTGGAGAGCTGGTACTGGTTGCCGCCGTCGAAGAAGGCATTGACGTCGCCCTCGAAGAGCGACATGTGCGTGTGCATGCCCGAACCGGGATGACCGGACAGCGGCTTCGGCATGAAGGTGGCGTAGACGCCCTGCTCGATCGCCACCTCCTTGATGACCGTGCGAAAGGTCATGATGTTGTCGGCGGTCGTGAGCGCGTCGGCGTAGCGGAGGTCGATCTCGTTCTGACCGGGACCCGCCTCGTGGTGGCTGAACTCGACCGAGATGCCCAGGTCTTCGAGCATCCGCACCGAGCGCCGACGGAAGTCGTGGGCGGTGCCCCCGGGCACGTTGTCGAAGTACCCAGCGGAATCGACGGGCTCCGGCGCTCCGTTCTTCACCTTGCTCGACTTGAGGAGGTAGAACTCGATCTCGGGGTGCGTGTAGAAGGTGAAACCGCGGTCGGCGGCCTTCGCGAGCGTGCGCTTGAGCACGTTGCGGGGATCGGCCACCGCGGGCTGGCCGTCAGGCGTCATGATGTCGCAGAACATGCGGGCGGTCGGATCGATCTCGCCCCGCCACGGAAGGATCTGGAAGGTGGTCGGATCCGGGTGCGCGAGAACGTCGGCCTCGTAGGAGCGGGTGAGTCCCTCGATCGCGGAGCCGTCGAAGCCGAGACCCTCGTTGAAGGCGCCCTCCACCTCGGCCGGAGCGATCGCGACCGACTTGAGCGTGCCCACGACGTCGGTGAACCAGAGCCGCACGAACTTGATGCCGCGCTCTTCGATGGTGCGAAGAACGAAGTCGCGCTGCTTATCCACGGAGGCTCCCTGCGATGGTGAAACGGGTACTGCGATGGCGGAAACGGTGCTGAATCCGAGCCGTTTCGCTCGCGCTATTAGGCTAGTGGCTATGCCCCGACTTCGCTTGGCACTCGCCCAGACGAACCCCGTGGTGGGCGACCTCGCGGGGAATTCGACCCAGATCATGGAGGCCGCGAGGCGCGCGTGGGAGTCCGGAGCCGACATCGTCGCGGTCGGCGAGATGGCCCTGAGCGGCTACCCGATCGAGGACCTCGCCGCTCGTCCGAGCTTCCTGCGGGCGAGCCGTGCGGCGGTCGAGGCACTCGCCACGCGGCTGGAGGCGGAGGGGCTCGGTGAGCTCGTCGTCGTGGTCGGTCATCCGGACGGGCCCTTCGAGCCGCGGCTGCTCGGCTCCAGCAACGCGCCCACCGCGATCGCGCAGAACCGCGCGAGCGTGCTGCAGCACGGGCGGGTGCGGGCGCAGTACTCGAAGCACCACCTGCCGAACTACTCCGTGTTCGACGAGTACCGCATCTTCATCCCCGGCGACGAACTGCTCGTGCTGCGGATCAAAGGCGTCGACGTCGCCCTCGTCATCTGCGAAGACCTCTGGCGCGACGGCGGCCCGGTCAACCGGGTCGTGAAGGCGGACGCGGGCCTGCTGCTCGTCATCAACGCGTCGCCGTTCGAGCGCGACAAAGACGAGGTGCGCCTCCCGCTCGTCACCCGACGCGCCGTCGAGAACAGCGCGATCGTGGCCTACGTCAACATCGTGGGCGGCCAAGACGACCTCATCTTCGACGGCGACAGCGTCATCGTCGACGGCTCGGGTTCGATCCTGGCGCGCGCCCCGCAGTGGCAACCCCACCTTCTCGTCGCCGACCTCGATGTCGCCGCCGCGACCCTCGACGAGCTGCCCGAGCACGTGACGCGGGTGACCCTCGACGATCCCGCACCGACCACGCCGCCGATCGGGCTCGACATCGCGACGCTGCCAGATGACCGACAGCAGCTCTGGGACGCGCTCGTTCTGGGCCTGCGCGACTACGTCGGCAAGAACGGCTTCCCCTCGGTCGTGCTCGGTGTCTCGGGCGGGATCGACTCCGCGGTCTGCGCCGCGATTGCCGCGGACGCGATCGGTGCCGACCGCGTGTACGGGGTGAGCATGCCGTCCCGGTGGAGCTCGGAGCACTCGCGCGGCGATGCCGACGTGCTCGCCGAGAACATCGGCTTCCACTACTCGGTGGAACCTATCGCCGAGCTCGTGCAGCCGGTCGAGGATCAACTGGCGCTGAGCGGGCTGGCGGCCGAGAATCTGCAGGCGCGCATCCGGGGCATCATCCTCATGGCGAAGTCGAACATGGACGGCCACCTCGTGCTCACCACGGGAAACAAGAGCGAGCTCTCGGTCGGCTACTCGACCATCTACGGCGACTCCGCGGGCGGATTCGCTCCCATCAAAGACGTGCCGAAGCTGCTCGTGTGGGAGCTCGCCCGCTGGCGCAATGAGGCGGCCGTCGCGCGCGGCGAGGTGCCGCCGATCCCCCGCAACTCCATCGAGAAGCCGCCGAGCGCGGAGCTGCGCCCCGACCAGACCGACCAGGACACCCTTCCGCCCTACGAGGTGCTCGACGCGATCCTCGACGCCTACGTGAGTCGCAACCTGGGCCAGGAGGATGTCGTCGCGCTCGGATTCGACCCCGACACCGTCGACTTCGTGACGCAGCTCGTGGACCGCTCGGAGTGGAAGCGACGCCAGGGGGCGATCGGCCCCAAGATCAGCGGGATGGCCTTCGGCCGCGACCGCCGACTCCCGATCACCTACCGTCCCACCGTCTGACGCCGCCCGGAGCCGACGCGGCGCCTGCGGATAGACTCGGCACCATGCCAGAGACGCCCGCGGCGAGCGCGCCGAAGAAGGTTCGCACCCGACACTTCCAGACCGCGAAGGAGTCGGGGATCAAGATCACCGGCCTCACGAGCTACGACATGCTGACGGCCTCCATCTTCGACGAGGCGGGCATCGACTTCCTCCTCGTGGGGGACTCCGCCGCCAACAACGTGCTCGGCTACGACACGACCCTGCCGGTGACTATCGACGACCTCATTCCACTCGCCCGCGCGGTCGCCGGGGCGGTCAAGCGGGCATTCGTCGTCGCCGATATGCCCTTCGGCTCCTATGAGACCGGGCCCGACGAGGCGCTGCACACGGCCTTCCGCTTCATGAAGGAGACGGGTGCCCACGCCGTGAAGCTCGAGGGCGGGGTGCGCTCGGCGGAGCAGATCCGCCGGATCGTCTCGGCCGGGATTCCGGTCATGGCGCACATCGGCTTCACCCCGCAGAGCGAACACGGCCTGGGCGGGCACGTCATCCAGGGTCGCGGCGACCAGGTCACGCAGTTGCTCGCGGACGCGCACGCGGTCGAGGACGCCGGTGCCTTCGCGGTCGTGCTGGAGATGGTGCCGGCCGATGCCGCGCGCCAGGTGACCCAGGCGCTGCGCATCCCCACGATCAGCGTCGGCGCTGGGCCGCATACCGACGGCCAGCTTCTCGTCTGGACCGATTGGGCCGGCTTCACCGCGGGCCGGATCCCGAAGTTCGTCAAGCAGTACGCGAACCTCCGGCAGACCCTCACCGACGCGGTGCTCGCGTATCGCGCCGACGTCGACTCGGGCGCCTACCCCGGCGCGGAACACTCCTACGACGACTGAGACGGGCGGCGGCGATGCGAATCGCGCGGATGCCGGCCGATCGCGCGGGCGCTCAGCGCTCTTTCGCGTCGTCCTCGGCCCATTTGCGGGCACGCTCCGCGATGATCTCGGGCGCGCGCGCCGCCTCCTCGCGACTCGCGAAGGGGCCATCGAGGTCGGAGGCGAGCGACTGCTTGCCCTCTTCGACCTGGCCGGTCTTGTTGTTGTAATACCAGTCGGTCACCGTGGCTCCTTCGCGTGCGAATAAAATCGATCCTATGCCTCGGGATTCCAGCGGTCACCTCGTCCCCGGGACGCTCTCCCCCGCCCGTCCGGTGCCGGCCTCGATTCCCCGGCCCGAGTACGTCGGCAAACCGGGTCCGCGGGAGTTCACGGGCAGCGATGTATACACGCCCGAGGCGATCGAGCGCATCCGTCGGGCCGGACGCATCGCCGCCCGCGCCGTGGAGGCCGTCGGCGCGGCGATCCGCCCGGGGGTCACGACCGACGAGCTCGACGCGATCGCTCACGAGTTCCTCGTCGACCACGGCGCCTACCCGTCGACTCTGGGCTATCGGGGGTTCCCGAAGTCGTGCTGCACCTCGATCAACGAGGTCATCTGCCACGGGATCCCCGACGACACGGTCATCGAGGACGGCGACATCGTCAACATCGACATCACCGCCTTCGTGGACGGTGTGCACGGCGACCTCAACGCCACCTTCGTGGCGGGCACCGCGAGCGAGGCGGCCACCGCCCTCGTCGAGCGCACGCGCGAGGCGCTGAACCGCGGAATAAAGGCGGTCGCGCCCGGGCGCGAGATCAACGTGATCGGCCGCGCCATCGAGTCGTACGCGAAGCGCTTCGGCTACGGAGTGGTGCGCGACTTCACCGGCCACGGAGTCGGCGAGGCCTTCCACTCCGGACTCGTGGTGCCGCACTACGACGCCGCTCCGCGGTTCGACACCGTGATGGAGGTCGGCATGGTCTTCACGATCGAGCCCATGCTGACCCTCGGCGGCTACGACTGGGACATCTGGCCCGACGACTGGACGGTCACCACCCGAGACAAGAGTCTCACCGCGCAGTTCGAACACACCCTCGTCGTCACCGAGGGCGGCGCCGAGATCCTCACTCTTCCCTGACCCCGTCCCGCCCACCCACCCGCACGAAGGACTCGCATGACCAAGGCAGTAGGAATCGACATCGGCGGCACCGGGATCAAGGGCGCGGTCATCGACACCGCCACGGGCGCCCTGCTGACCGACCGCATCAAGCTGGACACTCCGAAGGGCGGCGAGCCCGACGACATCGTGAAGGTCGTCGTGTCGATCATCGAGACCCTCGCCGTCGACGCGGAGGTGCCGGTCGGAGTGTGCTTCCCCGCGGTCATCATCAAGGGGCACACCATGTCGGCCGCCAACGTGTCGAAGAAGTGGATCGGACTCGACGCCGAGAAGCTGTTCGAGAAGGCGCTCGGTCGCGACATCAGGTTCATCAACGACGCGGACGCCGCGGGCGTCGCCGAGGTGCGCTACGGCGCCGCCAAGGATGTGCCGGGGGTGGTGATTCTCACCACACTGGGCACCGGCATCGGCAGCGCGCTCATCTACAACGGCGTCCTCGTGCCGAACACCGAGCTCGGCCACCTCGAGGTCGACGGGAAGGACGCGGAATCGCGCGCCTCCTACTCGGCGAAGGAGAGGGACGACCTCAGCTTCAAGGAGTGGGCGAAGCGCCTCCAGCGCTACTACGACACGGTCGAGGCGCTGTTCTCGCCGGACCTCATCATCGTGGGCGGGGGGATCTCGAAGTCGTACGAGGAATTCCTCCCCCTCCTCGAGCTCCGCGCGCCGATCGTGCCGGCCGCACTGCGCAACAATGCCGGCATCCTCGGTGCCGCCGCGCTCGCGGCCGAGCACCGCGGCGCGACGGGGCACGCCGCCGTCGCCGACTGAGCGCGCCGCCGCCCCGCGTTAGGGTTCGCGCTCGCGGCGTTAGGGATCCGTTAGGAACGGCACCCGGGGCATCCCCCGGGTCTTGACTCTGTTCGTGGCCATGCCACCCGTGCCCGCGATCGCGGCCACGGCGGTCGTTCCAGATGGAGTCCTTCCGTGCTCGATATCGTCTACCTCTGCGCGATCCTGGCCCTCGCGGCCGGCATCGCCGTCATCGCACGGGGGGTCGAGCGACTGTGACGGCGATCACCCTGCTCGCCATCGCGCTCGGAGTCGCCGCGATCGGCTACCTCGTGGTCGCGCTGATCTTTCCGGAGCGGTTCTGATGGGCGCGCAACTCTGGCTGTTCGCGGCGCAGCTCGGCACGGTCATCCTCGTGCTCGCGGTCGCCTACCGTCCGCTGGGCGACTACATGGCCTTCGCCTATGCGTCGCCGCGGCACCTCCGGGTCGAGCGAGGCTTCTACCGGCTCATCGGCGTCGATCCCTCGTCTGAGCAGAGCTGGCCCGCCTACGTGCGCGCCGTGCTCGCCTTCTCCACCGCGGGCATCGTGCTGCTCTACGCGCTGCAACGCGTTCAGGAGCTCCTGCCCTGGTCGCTCGGCCTCGGCCCGGTGAATGAGGCGCTCGCCTTCAACACCGCGGTCTCCTTCGTCACCAACACCAACTGGCAGTCCTACTCGCCCGAGGCGACCCTGGGCTTCACCGTGCAGTTCGCCGGCCTCGCGGTGCAGAACTTTCTCTCGGCGGCGGTGGGGATTGCGGTCGCGGTCGCGCTCGTCCGGGCCTTCGCCGCCCGGCACTCCTCCACCATCGGCAACTTCTGGGTGGATGTGACGCGCGGCACCCTGCGGATCCTGCTGCCGCTCGCCGCGATCGCCGCGGTGCTGCTGGTCGCCGGCGGCGTGGTGCAGAATCTCGACGGATTCCACACCGTGACGACGCTCAGTGGTGCCACCCAGGAGATCCCCGGAGGTCCGGTGGCGTCGCAGGAGGCCATCAAGATCGTCGGCACGAACGGCGGCGGCTACTTCAACGCCAACTCCGCGCACCCCTTCGAGAACCCGCTGCCCTGGACGAGCATGCTGCAGATCATCCTCATGCTCGTGATCCCCTTCGCACTGCCCCGCACCTTCGGACGACTGGTGAACGACAACCGCCAGGGCTACGCGATCGCGGCGGTCATGGCGACCTTCTTCGTCGTGTCGTCGACCGTGATGACCCTCCTCGAACTGGGTGGCTCCGGAAGCGCTCCACGACTCGCGGGCGCCGCCTTGGAGGGCAAGGAACTCCGCTTCGGCATCGTGGGCTCCACTCTGTACGGGACGAGCTCGACGCTCACCTCCACGGGCGCGGTCAACTCGATGCACGACAGCTACACGGCTCTCGGCGGAGGCATGGCCATGATCAACATGATGCTGGGCGAGGTCGCCCCCGGCGGCGTGGGCTCCGGTCTGTACGGGATGCTCGTCATCGCGGTGATCGCCGTGTTCATCGCCGGCCTCATGGTGGGTCGGACCCCCGAATATCTCGGCAAGAAGATCCGCGCCCGGGAGATGACACTCGCGAGCCTGTACATCCTCACGACCCCGGCGCTCGTCCTCGCGGGCACCGCGCTCAGCTTCGCGATCCCCGGCGTGCAGGCCGACGTGACGGGAACCTCCATCGCCAACCCGGGACTGCATGGCTTCAGCGAGGTGCTCTACGCGTTCACCTCGGCGGCGAACAACAACGGCTCCGCCTTTGCGGGGCTCACGGCGAACACGCCGTGGCTCAACACCGCCCTGGGAGTCGCGATGATGCTGGGCCGATTCCTGCCCATCGTCTTCGTGCTCGCGCTCGCCGGCTCGCTCGCCCAACAGGACCCGGTGCCCGTGACCGCCGGCACCCTTCCGACCCACCGCGTCCAGTTCGGAGGCCTCCTGATCGGGACCGTCGTGCTCGTCTCGGCACTCACCTACTTCCCCGCGCTCGCGCTCGGGCCTCTGGCAGAAGGACTGCTTCACTCATGACCTCCCCGCTCATCACCGCGCTGCCGACCGCCGCGCGCAAACTCGACCCGCGGCTCATGTGGCGGAATCCCGTCATGTTCATCGTCGAGATCGGCGCCGCGCTGACGACGGTGATCGCGATCACCGAGCCCCTCCTGGGCGCCCCCGCCGGCGCCGGCCGGCCTCTCGCTCCCAGCTTCACCATCGGCATCGCGGCGTGGCTGTGGATCACCGTCGTCTTCGCGAACCTCGCCGAGGCGGTCGCCGAGGGCCGCGGGAAAGCCCAGGCCGCAAGCCTGCGGGCCACTCGTACGAGCACTCCCGCGACCCGCGTCATCGACTACGACGAGACCGCGGATGCGACCGCCGAGCGTGCTCGCGTGGTCGAGGTCTCCTCGGCCGACCTCACCCTCGGCGACGTCGTGATCGTCGTCGCCGGGCAGGTGATTCCAGGCGACGGCGACGTCGTCTCCGGAATCGCGTCGGTGGACGAGTCCGCGATCACGGGCGAGTCGGCGCCGGTGATCCGCGAGTTCGGTGGGGACCGCAGCGCGGTGACCGGAGGCACCCGTGTGCTCAGCGACCGGATCGTCGTGCGGATCACGAGCAAGCCCGGCGAGACCTTCGTCGACCGCATGATCCGGCTCGTGGAGGGCGCGGCACGGCAGAAGACGCCGAACGAGATCGCGCTCAACATCCTGCTCGCGAGCCTCAGCATCGTCTTCGTGATCGTCGTGCTCACCATCAACCCGATGGCCGGCTACGCGGGCCGCGAGGTGAGCATTCCCGTTCTCATCGCCCTGCTCGTGTGCCTGATCCCCACCACGATCGGCGCCCTGCTCAGCGCCATCGGCATCGCGGGCATGGATCGGCTCGTGCAGCGCAACGTGCTCGCGATGTCGGGCCGGGCCGTCGAGGCCGCCGGGGATGTCACCACCCTCCTCCTCGACAAGACCGGCACGATCACCTACGGCAACCGTCGAGCGACCGCCTTCCTGCCCGTCGGCGACGCGGAAGACACCGAACTCGCCCGGGTCGCCCGGCTCGCCTCGCTCGCCGATCCGACCCCGGAGGGCAGCTCGATCGTGACGCTCGCCGAGGAGCAGGGCCAGCACGAACCGCCCGCTCGCGGCGCGATCGTGGTCCCGTTCACCGCGCAGACCCGGATGAGCGGCGTCGACCTCGCGGACGGAACGCAGCTGCGCAAGGGGGCGGCCTCCATGGTGTCCGCGTGGGTCGCCGAGACCGGCGGAATCGCACCCGAGCAGAGCCGCCACCTCGACGAGATCGTCACCCGGGTGTCGGAGGCGGGCGGCACGCCGCTCGTCGTCGCGGTGCGCGACGCGGGGGGCGATGCGCGGGTGCTGGGGGTCATCCAGCTGAAGGACGTCGTGAAGGACGGACTCGTCGAGCGGTTCGCCGAACTGCGCGCGATGGGTATCCGCACCGTCATGATCACGGGCGACAACCCGCTGACCGCCCGGGCCATCGCGGCGGAGGCCGGCGTGGACGACTTCCTTGCTGAGGCGACGCCCGAGGACAAGCTCGCCCTCATCCGTGCCGAGCAGTCGGGCGGCAACCTCGTCGCCATGACCGGTGACGGCACCAACGACGCCCCCGCGCTCGCCCAGGCGGACGTCGGGGTGGCGATGAACACGGGAACCTCCGCCGCCAAGGAGGCGGGGAACATGGTGGACCTGGACTCCGACCCGACCAAGTTGATCGACATCGTGCGGATCGGCAAGCAGCTGCTCATCACCCGGGGAGCGCTCACCACCTTCTCGATCGCCAACGACGTCGCGAAGTACTTCGCCATCATCCCGGCCATGTTCGCGGCCGCCTTCCCCGGGCTCGCCGTGCTCAACGTGATGGCCCTGCACTCCTCCGCGTCGGCGATCCTGTCGGCGATCATCTTCAACGCGCTCGTGATCGTCGCGCTCATCCCGCTCGCCCTCCGCGGTGTGCGCTACCGACCCGTGTCGGCGAGCCGGATCCTCAGCCGCAACCTCCTCATCTACGGCCTCGGCGGCATCATCGCGCCGTTCATCGGCATCAAGCTGATCGACCTCATCGTCAGCCTCATCCCCGGCTTCTGAGAAAGAAGAACACAGAATGTCTGCACGCAGGGGCTCCGCCCGCCAGGCCTGGGTCGCACTCCGCGCCCTCCTCCTCATGACGGTCGCCCTCGGAATCGTCTTCCCGCTCGCGATCACCGCGATCGCTCAGCTCGCCTTTCCCGCACAGGCGAACGGCTCGCTCGTGCGCTCGGACGGCCGCGTCGTCGGCTCCGCCCTCATCGAACAGTCGTTCACGACGGCGAAGGGGGTGGCGCTGCCGCAGTGGTTCCAGTCCCGGCCCTCCGCGGCCGGCGCCGGGTACGACGGGCGGGCCTCCGGCGGCTCCAACGCCGGCCCGGAGAGCCACAGCCTGCTGACCGCGATCGCCGCGCGGCGGGCGGCGATCGAGAAGTCCGACGGGGTGACGGCCGACCGCATTCCCGCCGACGCCCTCACCGCCTCCGCCTCCGGCCTCGACCCCGACATCAGCCCCGCCTACGCCCTGCTGCAGGTGCCGCGGGTCGCCGCCGCCCGCGGCCTCAGCGAGTCCGCCGTGCGAGCGCTGGTCGAGTCTAGGATTCAAGGGCGCGAGCTCGGCTACCTGGGCGAGCCGGTGGTCAACGTGCTCGAGCTCAACATCGCGCTGGCCGCGCTGAAGTAGAAGGCCTAAGAGGACGGTCGAATGGGCAGGGGTCGCCTTCGGGTCATGCTCGGCGCCGCACCGGGCGTGGGCAAGACCTTCGCGATGCTGGAAGAGGGACACCGCCTGGCCGCGGCCGGCAAGGATGTCGTGGTCGCGGTGGTCGAGACCCACGGCAGGGTCGGCACCGGGGCGCAGCTCGACGGGTTGACGGTCATCCCCCGACGGCGCGTGAATCACCTGGGCGTCGCGCTCGAGGAGATGGACCTGGATGCCGTGCTCGCCCGACGGCCCGACGTCGCGCTCGTCGACGAGTTGGCGCACAGCAACGCGCCCGGATCGCGGAACGACAAGCGCTGGCGCGACGTCGACGAGCTGCTGGATGCGGGCATCGACGTGCTCTCGACCGTCAATATCCAGCACATCGAGTCCCTCAACGACGTTGTGCTGCAGATCACCGGGGTACCGCAGCGCGAGACCATCCCCGACGCCGCGCTGCGGGCGGCCGATCAGATCGAGCTCGTCGACCTCGCACCGCAGGCGCTGCGCGACCGCCTCGCCGAGGGCGTCGTCTACCCGCCCGCCCGGGTCGACGCGGCGCTCAGCAACTACTTCCGCCTCGGCAATCTGACCGCGCTGCGCGAACTCGCACTTCTCTGGCTGGCCGACGAGGTCGACGTCGCCCTGCAGGCCTACCGGAGCGAGAAGGGCATCGCGGCGCCGTGGGAGGCGCGCGAGCGGATCGTCGTCGCGCTCACCGGCGGCCCCGAGGGCGAGACGCTGCTGCGCCGCGGGGCACGCATCGCGGCCCGAACGAGCGGCGGCCAACTGTTCGCGGTGCACGTGTCGAGCGCGGATGGCCTCGCCGAGAGCGATCCCGCGGCCCTGCAGGCGCAGCGCTCACTCGTCGAGACCCTGGGCGGCAGCTATCACCACGTCGTGGCCGAGCAGATCCCCGTCGCGCTCGTCGATTTCGCGCGCGGGGTGAACGCGACGCAGCTCGTGATCGGTGTCAGCAGACGAACCCGGCTCGAGTCGATCCTCGGCGGCGCGGGCATCGGCGCGAGCGTGATCCGACTCGCGGCCGACATCGACGTGCACATCGTCTCGCACTCCCAGGCCGGCAAGCGACGGCTGCCCGCCATCGGGGGCGCGCTCTCCCTTCGCCGCCGCGTTCTCGGCCTCGTGCTCACGATCGCGGGGCTCCCGCTCCTCACGCTGCTGCTCGCCGCCGTGCGCAGCCCTCAGGCAGTGCCCGCCGATGTGCTCAGCTACCAGCTCTTCATCGTCGTCATCGCCGTGGTCGGCGGCATCTGGCCGGCGCTGTTCGCGGCCGTCGCGGCGGGCTTCTGCCTCGACTTCTTCTTCGTGCCGCCGCTCTACGCGATCCGCATCTCACAACCGAGCCACTTCCTCGCGCTCGTCATCTTCCTCGTGGTCGCCGCGATCGTGAGCGTCGTCGTCGATCAGGCTGCGCGGCGCTCGCGCGCGGCGACCCGATCCGCCGCGGAGGCGGAGGTGCTCGCCACGGTCGCGAGCGGCGTGATCAGCGGCTCGGATGCGATCGAGGCCCTCGTCACCCGACTGCGCGAGGCGTTCGGCATGCAGCGGGTCGAGCTCGTCGACGACGGGCAGCTGGTGTTCGCCGCCGACGAGGACGACGCTCCCGCGGATGCCGGGGTGGGCGTCACCGAGCTGCCCGTGGGCGAGGGGGCGCGCATCATCCTCACCGGCAAACCGCTCGCCGCCTCGGATCGACGCATCCTCGCGGCATTCATCGCCCAGCTCGAATCGGCGCTCGACCGTCGCCGACTCGCGAGCGAGGCGGCCGAGATGCGGCCACTCGCGGCGGCCGACCGATTGCGCAGCGCCCTGCTGGCCGCGGTCGGGCACGACCTGCGACGCCCGCTCGCGGCCGCCACCGCGGCCGTCACCTCGCTGCGCTCGCGCCAGATCGAACTCAGCCCGAGCGACCGCGAAGAGCTGCTGGAGACCGCCGACGACAGTCTTCGCGCGCTCTCGGGACTCGTCACTGATCTGCTCGACGTCAGTCGCCTGCAGGCGGGCGTGATCGGTGTCACGCTCGAACCCGTGCACCTCGATGACGTGGTCGGCGACGCGCTCGAGGAGCTGCGACTCGCGCCCGGTGCGGTGGCGCTCGAACTCGGCGACACCCGCCCCGCGGTCGCCGACGCGACCCTCCTGCTCCGCGTTCTCGTGAACCTCCTCGCGAACGCCATTCGCTTCGCACCGGCCGGCACGGCACCCATCATCTCGACGAGCGAATTCGCGGGCCGGGTGCAGCTCCGGGTGATCGACGCCGGGCCGGGCATCCCTGCCGACCGCCGGGAGGAGGTGTTCCTGCCGTTCCAGAGGCTCGGCGACACCGACAACACCGCGGGCGTGGGTCTCGGGCTCGCGCTCTCGAAGGGTTTCGTGGAGGGAATGGGCGGCACACTGGAGACCGAGGACACGCCGGGCGGCGGCCTCACCATGGTCGTGGAGTTGGAGGCTGCCCCGTGAGGATCCTGATCGCCGACGACGACCCGCAGATCCTGCGCGCCCTGCGCATCACCCTCGGCGCGCGCGGCTACGAGGTGATCACCGCGACCGACGGGCGCGCCGCCCTCGACGCGGCGATCTCGGGGCATCCGGATCTCATCGTGCTCGATCTCGGGATGCCCGGCCTCACCGGCATCGAGGTGATCGAGGCCGTCCGGGGCTGGAGCCAGGTCCCCATCCTGGTCGTCTCGGGGCGCACCGAATCATTCGACAAGGTGGACGCGCTCGACGCGGGAGCCGACGACTACGTCACCAAGCCCTTCGCCGCCGATGAACTGCTGGCGCGGATCCGCGCCCTGTCACGCCGAACCCCGGCCGCCACCGACGAGCCCACCGTGCGCTTCGGCGAGGTGACCGTCGACCTGTCGGCGCGCGTCGTGACCCGGGGTTCCGACAGCGTGCGGCTCACCCCCACCGAGTGGCGACTGCTCGAGGTGCTGCTGCGCGGTCGCGGCCGCCTGATCACGCGCGAGACCCTGCTGCGGGAGGTCTGGGGGCCGCAGTACACGAGCGACACGGGATACCTGCGGCTCTACCTCGCACAGTTGCGCAAGAAGCTCGAGCCCGAGCCCTCGACGCCACGGTACTTTCTGACCGAACCGGGAATGGGCTACCGCTTCCGCGGAGACCCGGAGGACTGATCGAGGAGGGGGCAAACGGGCCGACCGTACGCCGGGTTCTGTCCCGGCATCGGGGGTCTCCCCCCTCCGCCATCGACGGCCATCTCTCTACGATGTGCGTTACCGCACACCTCTAGCGGTCTACCCGGGAACTGGGCGAGCAGCCCGTGGCGTTCCCTGTCTGACCTTGCTCCGGACGAGGTTTACCCAGCGAGCCCGATCACTCGGGCCCCTGGTGGTCTCTTACACCACCGTTTCACCCTTACCGCCGGCACGGTCATCCGAGGATGATCCCGCCGGTGGCGGTCTGCTCTCTGTTGCACTTTCTCGCGGATTGCTCCGGGTGGGTGTTACCCACCGTCCTGCTCTGTGGAGCCCGGACGTTCCTCGGTGACCGGCCATGTCCCCAGGGGATGCGCCGGCCAACGCGACCGTCTCATCGACCCGTTTGCTAAGAGAACGATACCGTCCGGCGCTCGTGCCCGTCGTGACCGCGGACGAAGGAGAGCTTCTTGTCCATCACCTCATTGGCGATGCGGTCGGCGCGCGAGTTCTCGGCGCGGGGCATCCACTCGAAACTGACCGGGGTTCCCGTCAGCAGGCGACGCGCCTCGGCGGCGAGGTCGGCCATGGCCGGGTGCTTGATCTTCCAGCGACCGCTCATCTGCTCGACGACGAGCTTGGAGTCCATCCGCACGTGAAGATTCGCGTTCGGATCGATCTCGAGGGCCTTGCGGATCCCGGAGATCATGCCGGTGTACTCGGCGACATTGTTCGACGCGATGCCGACATAGGTGCCGATCTCCGCCAGCACCTCGCCGGTCGCGGCATCGATCACGATGGAACCACCTCCCGCGATTCCGGGGTTGCCACGCGAGCCGCCGTCCGCCTCGACGATGAGCTCACGCGCCATCAGAGTCCCGACTCGTTCGTACGCACCAGGATCGCACTCGAATCGGGGCAGAGGATCACCTCGTCGGGGGCCGCCGCTCGAATCTTGACGAGCTCGTTCTCGTGCAGCTTCACGCCGCTCGCGCTGGAGACCCCGTGCTGCAGGAGCGAGGCCCCGAGTCCGTAGCGCTCGCGCTGCTTCTCGTAGAGTGCCAACAAGTCGGCGGGAATCTGCGCCGCGATCGCGTCACGGTTCGCCCGCGCGTTCGCGGTTTCCGCGTCGAGAGTCTTCAGGGCGGCGTCGCGCTCGCCCTCGAGGTCGGCCATCTTGCCCTGCACGACCCCGACCGCGTCGGCGGCACGGCCGACGACAGCACCCTGCTCCTCGACCTTCTCCATCACCGTGAGCTCGATCTCCTCGAGATCGGACTGGCGCTTGTGCAGCGCGGCGAGCTCCTGTTCGAGCGCGGCGACGTCCTTCGTGGACGACGACGCCTGGAGTCGCGTCGAGTCGCGGCTGATGCGAGCCTCCACCACGGCGACGTCGGATTCGATCCGCGACAGCTCGAGCTTCGCATCCTCGAGCACGCCCTTCTGCTCGGCGAGGGTGACGAGCAACTCGGAGAGCTGCACCGCTCCCTGCTGGAGCAGAGCGTGCTCGGGAAGCTGCTTCGCGCGGTGCGCGAGCTGCTGAAGCTTGGTGTCGAGGGCCTGCAGGTCGAGCAGTAGCGCCTGGTCGGCCGGGCTGGCTGTCAAAGCCATGAGGTTCTCCCCTGTGATTGTGGTGGCGAGCAGCTAGTGGACAACGACGAAATCCCACGGATCCGTGCGGAGATCGCTGACCGTCACCGTGACCCCGTCGAGGCGGGCACGCAGCTCGGCCGCTGCAACATCCAACCACAGCCACTCGCTTGCCCAGTGTGAGATATCGATGAGGGCCGCACCCCCCGCGACACGCGCGTTCTCGCGGAATTCCGATGCCGGATGATGCCTCAGGTCTGAGGTGATGTAGACGTCGGCCTCCCGGACCCCTCGCTCGCCGAGCAGCGAGTCGCCGGCGCCACCGCACACCGCGACGGTGCGAACGGGCTGCTCGTACTCGCCGGAGACCCGGACTCCCCCGGCCGTGGGCGGCAGGAGTTCGGCGAGGGCTCGCGCGAGACGACCGAGCGTGGTCGGCGTGGGCAGTGTGCCCACCCGGCCGATGCCGCGAGCGGGGTCGGTCTGGGGCACGAGCGGGCGGGCATCCCGAATGCCGAGGGCCTCCGCGAGAGTCGCGGACGTTCCCGTCTCGACGACGTCAGCGTTGGTGTGGGCCGCCAGGAGTGCGCAGCCGCCGCGGATCAGCCGGCCGAGCACCGCGCCCTTGTAGCGGTCTTCGGCGACGGTGGTGACGCCGCGCAGCAGAAGCGGATGATGCACGAGCAGCAGTCCGGCACCCGCGGCGACGGCCTCGTCGGCCACCTCCACGGTGGCGTCGACGGCGAGGTGGATGCTGGTGACGGGCTCACTCGGATCACCGGCCAGAAGTCCGGGGGCGTCCCAGCCCTCCGCGCCCTCGAGCGGCCACAGCTCGTTCGCCACCGCGGTGATCTGGGCAACGGTGTACGACACCCGACCAGTCTATTCCGCCGGGTCGACCGCGGATTCCTGGCGGCGCACCGCCGCGATTCCGCCGAACAGGGGCCAGAGGATGCCCAGCCCGAGCGCCACGAACACGCCGATGTCGCTCCCCACCAGGGTGCTGTGCGCCGTGAGCCCGAGCGGTCCGAAGAAGAACCCCTCCCACTGCAGCGCCGGGAGGTCGGCGCGGAGGAAGCCGAGGCCGAGGATCGAGGCGACGATGAAGCCGATGAGGTTGCCCCAGCGCACGTCGGGGTACCGCCCGCCCCGGCGCAGAAGCGCGGCCGAGTCATAGGGCCGGCGCCGCGAGAGCAGATCGGTGGCGACGATCCCGCACCAGGCGGCGACCGGCACGGCCGCGGTCGTCGCGACATCGCGCAGGAGCACGGAGGCGTCGCCGGTGGCGAGAGTGATTCCCACCGCGGCGACCAGCACGATGATCCCGCTCAGCAGCACGGCGAGTGAGCGCATCATGCGCAGCCCAGCGGCCTGCATGGCGAGGCCCGCGGAATAGAGCGAGACGGCGGCGCCCGAGAACAGGCTCAGGGCCGTCGCGACGAGCAGGGGAAGCGGGTACCAGGCGGGGAGCAGTTGGCCGATCGCGGTGAGCGGACTCACGCTGACCCCGCTCGCGAACCGCTCGCTGGAGGCGGCGAGGAGCGCGCCGTAGCCGATCAGCACCGCGGCCGGCAGTGCCGCTCCGATCGTGGGCCACAGACTCGTCGCCGCGCTGCCGCCCGCCGAGCGCTGATAGCGGGCGAGGTCGCCGCCGCTGTGCGCCCACGCGACTCCGACGAGGCTGAAGACGAGCACGGCACCCGTGACGACGAGCATCCAGGGACCGTCGCGCACCCCCAGGGCCGCCCCCAGATCGACGGAGCGCCAGGTGAGCGCGATGAACCCGGCGATCATCACCGCCGAGAACGCGGTCACGATGAGCTGAATGCGGGCAATGAGCGCGTAGCCGAAGTAGGCGATCACGATCACGAGGATGAACGCCACCCCGATCGCGCCGAGGGCGATCTGCACGTCGGCGAAACCCTCGGTGACGCCAGTCACCGACAGGATGCTCGCCGTGGAGGTGCCGATGAGCCACAGCAGGGTCGCCGACCAGCCGATGCGGCTGAAGAGGGCGACGAGCGCGGGCAGCGTGTTGCCGATCATGCCGAAGGATGCCCGCGAGACGATCATCGTGGGCTGCCCGCTGCGCCGCCCGGCGAGCGCGGTGACCGCCAGCGGAATAGCCGAGAGGGCGAGACCGGCGACCGTCGCCACGAGCGTCTGCCGCAGGCTCATGCCGAGCCCGAGCAGCAGCGCGCCCAGCACGACGCCGACCAGGGAGGAGTTGGCCGCGAACCAGAGCCAGAACAGTCGCGCGGCTCTGCCGATCCGCTGTTCGACGGGGGTGGGCTCGAGCCCGGTCGACTCCACGATGCTCACCACGGGGGCGACGAGGGCGAGGGGCGCGATCGGTTCCCGCGGGACGACGCTGGACTCGTCGGACTCGTCGGACTCGTCGGTTTCATCGAACTCGCCCGGAACGGCGCCCTCGTTCGCCTCCAGAGGTGCGGCGCGCTCCGCGTCGATCAAGGGCTCGTGCTCGTGCTCCTGTTCGTGCACCTCGTCGGGATTCGCGGCGGGAATCGGTTCGGTGCCCGCCTCCGGCGCCGTCGCGGCCGTCGCGCTCGGTGGCGTGAGGTCGCCGAAGGGAAGGAACTCCCCGGTCGCCGCGTCGATCGTGGGACCGACGAAATCGTGGGCACCCCCGTCCCGAGGGAAGTGGTAGACCGGGGCCGTGATCGGCGCCTCGGGCTCCCCCTCATCGAGGTCGACCGCGGGAAGATCATCGAGCGGGGCGAACGCGGCCTGCTCGGGATCGAGCGGCGGGGGTGCGAAGTTGAGGAACGCGGGATCCTCGGCGGGCTGGTCGACGGGCACCGACTGCTGCGGCTCGGACTCGGGCTCCGGCTGCGGGCCGGGCTCCGGTTCCGGCTGCTCGAGGGGCTCGTCGCTCGCGGCAGGCCGTGGCATGAACATCGCCCACTCCGCCGGCACGACGGGTTCAGGCGCAGCGATCGGTTCGGGGGCGGCGACTGGCTCTGGCGCTGCGGCGGGCTGCGCCTCTTCCGTGGGCTCCGGCTCAGCCACGGGCTCCGGCTCAGCCACGGGCTCCGGCTGGGCCATGGGCTCCGGCTGGGCCGTGGGCTCCGGCGCTGCGGCGGGCTCCGGCGCTGCCACGGGCTCCGGCTCGGCGGGCGGCGCCGCGGGGGCGTGGGTGGGCTGGGCACTGTAGAACGGTGGAGCGGGACGACCGGGCAGGGTCACGGCCGGGCCGACCGGCGGAGCGCTCGGCACCGACTGCGCCGCGCGGGCGGCCGCCGCCTCTGCCGGTCGGATCACCCGGATCGGTCCCGACATGGCCTTCGCGAGTTCGGCGGCCAGCGCGTCGGCGATGGCGTCGTCGCTGAATTCGCCGCCCGCCGTCGTCGGCGCGAGCGCGGATGCGGGAGGGGTGTAACTCGATCGACGCGGACCTGGCGGAGCGGACTGCTCATCAGGACCGACGTTCCCCCGAGACTCGTCGTCAGTCATGCGCAAATTCTATGGGTGTCGCTCGACTTCCGGAGCGGGCGGAGCCGAGATGAGTACCCCCACTCCGAGCCCGATGAGCGCGATGCCCGTCCAGCCGGCGGCCGTCAAGCGCTCGCCCACCACGACGACGGCGAGAACCGTCGCGACGATCGGTTCGAGGAGCGTGATGGTCGTGACGACGGTGCTCCGCAGGGAGCGGATCCCGACCCCGAACAGCAGGTAGGCCAGCAGCATCGGACCGATGGCCAGGTACGCCGCGAGCGCGATGGTGCGGTCATCCGCCAGAATCGGCCCCCCGGTCGCCAGCAGGATCGGCAGCAGGATGACCGCCCCCACGCCGAAGGTGCCGCCCATCGCCGCGCGTCCCCCATGCCCGAGCGCCGTCACACGACCCGCGCTGTAGGTGTACAGCGCGTAGGCGGCGCCGGCGGCCAGCGCGAGGAGGAGCCCGACGGCGACCTCCTGCCCGGGCGCGCCGGTGGCTCGAGGGCTCGCGCGGCCGGCGACGCCGAGGACGACGACTCCCGCGACCGCGACACCGGTGGCGGCGAGCCAGCGGGGGCCGGGACGCCGCCCGCCGAGAATCCATTCGAGGAGCGCCGCGAAGGCGGGGCCGGAGCCGAGCGCGACGACGTTGCCGATCGCGATACCGGCGAGGTGCATCCCCGTGTAGAACGCGAGCGGGTACACGACCACGCCGACCGCGCCGAGGAGTACCCAGCGGCGGGCGGCCCGGTCGCGCAGCGCCCGCATCGACACCCGCGCGGACGCGCCGAAGAGCAGTGCGCCACCCACGGCCATCGTGCTCGCACCGATCGCGACGGGGCTCACGCCCGTCATCCGACTCGCGGCCGTGCCCGTCGTTCCCCACAGCACGGAGGCGAGGATGAGGGCGAGCACGGCGCGGTTCACCGGCCCATCCTCTCAGGAGCGCGCGACGGGGTCGCCCACGAGCGGGAGGCCGCGCCGCTCGGAAGCGCGACGGGGTTGACGTCGATACATTTCCGATATATCGTTACTACATCGCCAATCGATCGATCGGCGACCACCGTCTCTCATCAGACCATCCCGAAAGGACGAATCGCATGTTCAGCGAATTCAGTCATCAGCACCCCCATCACCACCACCCCGGCGGCCCCGACTCGCGCGAGTTCGGCCGCGGTCGCGCGGGCGGCCCCGGTCGCGGCTTCGGCCACGGAATGCCCGGCGCCTTCGGTCCCGGCTTCGGCGGCTTCGGTCCGCGCGGTTTCATGCCCCCGGGGCCCGGCCGCAAGCGTCGCGGCGACATCCGCCTCGCGATCCTCTCCCTGCTCATCGACGCCCCCAGCAATGGCTACGGGCTCATCAAGGCGATCGGAGAGCGCTCCGGCGGCACCTGGACCCCCAGCCCGGGCTCCGTCTACCCCACCCTCCAGCAGCTCGTCGACGAGGAGCTCATCGAGCCGATCGGCGAGGGCAAGCGCACCGACTTCCAGCTCACCGAGCAGGGTCGAGCCTGGGTCGCCCAGCACTCCGATGAGCTCGCCCGAATCTGGGAGGGCTCGGCGGAACGCGCCGAAGCCGACGCAGGACTCCACGAGAGCGTCGCCGGGCTCATGGGCGTGGTTCACCAGTTCCGCTTCGCGGCGACGGATGACCAGCGCAGCAAGGCCATCGCCGAGCTCGACCGCACCCGCCGCGCCCTCTACGCCATCCTCGCCGAGTAGCGTTGGCGGCGTGTCCCCCCACGACCGCGCGACCGCCGAGCCAGACCCCGACGCGACCCGACTGGTCGTGACGAGGCTGCGCGCGGCGGGTTGCGTGTTCGCGGAGGACGAGGCGCGCATCCTGCTCGAGTCCGCCAACGACCGGGACGCGCTCGAGGCGCTGCTCCGTCGCCGCGAGTCGGGAGAACCGCTCGAGCGCATCGTGGGCTGGGCCGAGTTCGCGGGCCTGCGCGTCGGAATCACCGCCGGAGTGTTCGTGCCGCGGCGCCGGACGGAGTACCTCGTCCGACGGACCCTCACCGAGTTGAGGCACCGCGGAGTGGACTCCCCGGTCATCGTGGACCTCTGCTGCGGCTCGGGAGCGGTCGGGCTGGCCCTCGGCACGGCGCTCCCCCGGGCCCGCATCATCGCGGCCGACCTCGACCCCGTCGCCGTCGCGTGCGCCCGGCTCAACCTCGCTGCCGTCGGCGGGGCGACGTATTGCGGCGACCTCTACGCGGCGCTCCCCGACGAGCTGCGCGGGCGGGTCGACACGCTCGCCGTCAACGCGCCCTATGTGCCCAGCGACGAGGTGCGGTTGATGCCGCCCGAAGCCCGCGACTACGAACCGCTCGCGACCCTGGACGGCGGGGAGGACGGGCTCGCCCTGCACGCGCGCGTCGCGGCCGGTGCCGCCGAGTGGCTCGCGCCGGGAGGCAGCCTGCTGATCGAGACGAGCGAGCGGCAGGCCGAGGGTACCGCCGCGCTCGTGGCGGCGGGCGGGCTGGCGGCGGTCATCCATCGATCGCGGCGGCGTTCGGCCACCGTGGTCTCGGGGCGCCTCGCGCGGTCGTGAAATCTGGTTAACTCGCAGGAGCCGAGTCACCAGCCCCGCCCCGCAGGGCGGCTCCCCCTGAGGCGGACGATGTTCTACTGGATCATGAAGTACCTGATCGCGGGCCCACTCCTGCGGGTGCTGTTCCGTCCGCGGGTGATCGGCGAGTCGAACATTCCGCGCACCGGTCCGGTGATCGTGGCGAGCAATCATCTCTCCTTCATCGATTCGGTGATCCTCCCCCTCAACATGCGGCGGCGCATCTACTTCCTCGCCGCGAGCAACTACTTCAGCGGCCGGAGCCCCGGTGCCTGGGTGCTGAAGCGGTTCCTGCTCGCGACGGGGATGATCCCGCTCGACCGCTCGGGCGGGAAGGCCTCCGAGGCCTCGCTCCGGGCCGGACTCGCTGTCCTGCAGAAGGGAAACGTCCTCGGCATCTACCCGGAGGGCTCGCGCAGCCCCGACGGGCGCATGCATCGCGGACGCACGGGCATCGCCCGGATGGTGCTCGAATCCGGCGCCGTCGTCGTGCCGGTCGCGATGTCGGAGACCGACCGGGTCATGCCCGTCGGCGGCAAGGGCATCCGATTCCTCAGCGTCGGGCTGACCTTCGGCGAGCCGCTGAACTTCGACTCGTATCGCCTCGGCGAGGCCGACCACGAGACGCTGCGGGTCATCACCGACCAGATCATGGAGGCGATCCGCGCGCTGAGCGGACAGGAGTACGTCGACGCCTACTCCAGCTCGCGCAAGGCCGCCCGCGAGGAGTGATGCCCGGTCAGGCCGGGTACGCGAAGGCCATGATCTGCTCGAGCCGCTCGCGGCGCAGCAGGGGCGACACCCTCGCGGCGGGCGGGGTGTCATGCGCCACCGCCGTGATTCCGGCGACGAAGTCCTCCGCGGCGGGCGTCTCCGGCGGCACGCGCAGGTACCAGACGAATCCACGGGGTCGGGGCGGGATGCCCGCGTCGGCCAGATAGCGATCGACCCGGCCGTCACCGGGCTCAGGCTCGGGCGCGGCTTCCGTCGCGACGCGACCCACGTTCTCGGGACCGGCGGTCCAGGCGATCAGCGCGTCGAACTCGGACTCCCCGAGCGCGACCCACCCCTTCGTGTCGACAAGATTCGGAATCGCATCCCAGCTGCTCACGCCCACATCCTTCGGTCGCCGCGTCTGCCGAATCTAGTCGCCGAAGGCCGCCCGGGTCAATGAGCAATCATCATGCGTTCACGAAGAATTCACCCGGCGACACGGGAGAGGGTGGGCCCTACCGGGCTCGAACCGATGACATCCACGGTGTAAACGTGGCGCTCTACCAACTGAGCTAAAGGCCCATCGCCCCGCGGGGCAATGCCCGCCAATACTACGGCATCGCCCGGGCATACACTTCTGACCATGCGCGCCGAAGCTCCCCCCGGAACCCGGACCGAGCACCGCTGGCCCGTGGTCACCGCGACCGTGTTCGCCCTCGTTCTCTACGTGCTCCTGCCGGACACGCTGCAGCCGATCCCGCGCTGGGTGATTCCGACGCTGGGCATCGCGGCGATCCTGCCGCTCGTCGTGCTGAATCCGCGCCGGCTCGACCGCGAGACGGAGTGGTCGCGCTGGTTGTCGATCGTCTTCTCGGTGCTGCTGACGCTCGCGAATCAGGCGTACGTGGTGGCTCTCGTCATCGCGCTCGTGGCGGGGAACATCCCCGGCCCGACGGTGCTGCTCACCGCTCTCCAGGTCTGGGTCACGAGCGTGATCGCCTTCGCGCTGGTGTACTGGGAGATGGATCGCGGCGGAGCGGTGGCGCGGCGGATCGAGGGTTACCGCGATGACGCCACGCAGGACTTCCGGTTCCCGCAGCAGGACAACGGCATCCCGACGAACGCCTGGGAGCCGGCCTTCGTGGACTACGCCTACTTCGCCCTCTCCAACATGATGGCCTTCAGCCCGACCGACGTGATGCCGCTCACCCACCGGGCGAAACTCGTGATGGGGTATCAGGCGCTCACGGGCTTCATCCTGCTCGCGCTTGTGATCTCCCGCGCGGTGAACATCCTGCACTAGCGCCCCGCTCGCCGTCCGCCGGGCACCCCGCGGCCGCGGGTGACTGCGCGCCGGCCCGCCATACCCCCAGTTCGCGGGCAAAAGCTGGCGAAGCGCCCCTCGGCGGGCGTACTGTGGCCCCACAGGCGCGGGGGCGTCGAGATTCGGGGGGAATCGTGAGCAACGTCACCATCTCACGCACGGTCGCGGACTTCGCTGTCTCGCCGTCGCCCGAACTCACCGCGGGTCAGGCCCGCGTTCGCGGCTGGGGCATCGCCATCGCCGCGTCACTCGGGCTGTGGGGCGCGGTCATCGCCGGAATCATCGCCGCGGTTCACGCGCTCTCCTGAGCCGGCACGCGCCGCGATCGCCTGAGTCGGCACGCGCCGGGGCGCTGGCCCGCCACGTCACTACCGCACTGGGCAGCTCACCGCGCCCGCGGTTAATCAGCGCGCGGTCAGACCCGGGCGGGCAGAACCGTGTCGAGCGCGAGCCGGTACTCCTCGAGGGATCGCGGCTGTCCCGGAGCGGTGATGAAGCTCGCGCGGATGATCCCCTTGGTGTCGATCACGAAGGTCGCCCGGTTGGCGAAGCCCTTTTCCTCGAGGAACACCCCGTACTCCTTGGCGACCGCGCCGTGCGGCCAGAAATCCGCGAGCAGCGTGAAGTCGTAGCCCTCCTGCTCGGCGAAGGCACGCAGTGTCGCCTTCGAGTCGACCGAGATGCCGATGAGTTCGATGCCGTTCTGCTGGAACATGGCGAGGTTGTCGCGGAGCGTGCACAGCTCTGAGGTGCACGTGCTCGAGAACGCGAGCGGGAAGAAGACGAGCGCGACCGGCTTGCGGCCGCAGTAGTCCTTGAGGCGGATGTGCTCGCCGAACTGGTTCGGAAGCTCGAAATCGGGTGCCTGGGTGTCATTCTCCAGAGCCATGACGGAAATCCTTTCGTACCGGACTCCACGGCCCGGCCAACACGAAGGTCCATGGTACGCCTGCGCCCCCGCGTGCGCACGGACGCGCATGGAGGAGGATTCCGACACCTAGTATTGATTCGGCTAGTCGATACCCACCAAGGTTGTGACCCGACCCGGTGGCTGGACTAGAACCGACTATCTCAACCAGGAAGAGGTCAAGGGTGACGGTTAACGATCAAGACCCGTATTCGGTGAATCACACCGATCAGGATCCTGACGAGACGGCCGAGTGGAACGAATCCCTCGACGCCGTCGTCGAGGCCCAGGGCCACGAGCGCGGCCGAGAGATCATGCTCAGCCTGCTCAAGCACTCCAAAGACCTGCACCTCGGCGTGCCGATGGTCCCCACCACGGACTACATCAACACGATCGCCCCCGAGAACGAGCCCGCCTTCCCCGGCAACGAGGAGATCGAGCGCCGCTACCGGGCATGGATCCGCTGGAACGCGGCGATCACCGTCCACCGCGCCCAGCGCCCCGGAATCGGTGTCGGCGGCCACATCTCCACCTACGCCTCCTCCGCCGCCCTCTACGAGGTGGGCCACAACCACTTCTTCCGCGGCCAGGATCACCCGAGCGGAGGCGACCAGGTCTTCTACCAGGGCCACGCCTCCCCCGGCATGTACGCGCGGGCCTTCCTCGAGGGCCGGCTCGGCACTGAGCAGCTCGACGGCTTCCGCCAGGAGAAGTCCCACGCCGCCGGCGGGCTGTCCTCCTACCCGCACCCGCGGCTCATGCCGCACTTCTGGCAGTTCCCGACCGTCTCCATGGGTCTCGGTCCCATCAACGCGATCTATCAGGCGCAGCAGAACAAGTACCTGACCAACCGCGGCATCAAGGATGTCGGCGACTCGCACGTGTGGGCCTTCCTCGGCGACGGCGAGATGGACGAGGTCGAGAGCCGTGGCGCCCTGCAGCTCGCCGCCAACGACGGCCTCGACAACCTGACCTTCGTGATCAACTGCAATCTGCAGCGCCTCGATGGCCCGGTGCGCGGCAATGGCAAGATCATCCAGGAACTGGAGAGCTTCTTCCGCGGCGCCGGCTGGAACGTCATCAAGGTCATCTGGGGCCGCGAGTGGGATGACCTGCTCGCCAAGGACACCGAGGGAGCCCTCCGCGACCTCATGAACCGCACCCCCGACGGCGACTACCAGACCTACAAGGGTGAGAGCGGCGCGTATATCCGCGAGAACTTCTTCGGCCGCGACCCCCGCGTCGCCGAGATGGTCAAGGACTACACCGACGACCAGCTCTGGCAGCTCAAGCGCGGTGGTCACGACTACCGCAAGGTCTACGCGGCGTTCAAGGCCGCGACCGAGCACAAGGGGCAGCCCACCGTCATCCTCGCGAAGACGGTCAAGGGCTACGGCCTCGGCCCGAGCTTCGAGGCGCGCAACGCGACGCACCAGATGAAGAAGCTCACGCTGCCCGACCTCAAGCAGTTCCGCGACGCGATGCACATCCCGATCACGGATGCGCAGCTCGAAGAGAACCCCTATCTGCCGCCGTACTACCACCCCGGTGAGGGCGACGAGGCGATCCAGTACCTGCACGAGCGCCGCCGCGCGCTCGGCGGGTACGTGCCCGAGCGCCGCAGCAAGTACACGCAGATCACGCTGCCCGAGGAATCGGCCTATGCGATCGCGAAAAAGGGGTCGGGCAAGCAGGAGATCGCCACGACGATGGCCTTCGCCCGACTGCTCAAAGATCTGCTCAAGGCGCCGAACTTCGGCAATCGCGTCGTTCCGATCATCCCGGATGAGGCGCGCACCTTCGGAATGGACGCGTACTTCCCCACCTCGAAGATCTACAACCCCAACGGCCAGCACTACACCTCCGTCGACCGCGAGCTTCTGCTCGCCTACAAGGAGAGCCCGCAGGGCGCGATCGTGCACGTGGGCATCAACGAGGCCGGCGGTTTCGCCGCGTTCACGGGCATCGGAACGTCGTATTCGACGCACGGCGAGCCGCTCATCCCGGTCTACGTGTTCTACTCGATGTTCGGATTCCAGCGCACCGGCGACGCGATGTGGGCGGCGGGCGACCAGATGGCGCGTGGCTTCATCGTCGGCGCGACCGCGGGTCGCACCACGCTCACGGGCGAGGGCCTCCAGCACGCCGACGGCCACTCGATCCTGCTCGCCTCCACCAACCCGGCTGTCGTCGCCTACGACGCCGCGTACGGCTACGAACTCGGTCAGATCGTGAAGGCCGGTCTGGAGCGCATGTACGGCGGCCAGCATCCCGATCCCAACGTGATGTACTACCTCACCGTCTACAACGAGCCGATCGCCCAGCCTGCCGAACCCGAGAACCTGGATGTCGACGGGCTGCTGCGGGGCATCTACCTGCTCGCGCCGAGCGCGCAGCAGGGTCCGAAGGCGCAGCTGCTCGCGTCGGGAGTGGCGGTTCCGTGGGCCCTCGAAGCCCAGGAGCTGCTCGCGCGCGACTGGGGCGTCTCCGCCGACGTCTGGTCGGTCACCTCGTGGACCGAGCTGCGTCGCGACGGTCTCGCCGCCGAGGAGTTCAACTTCCTCAACCCCTACAGCGAGCCGCAGGTGCCCTATGTCACCCGCAAGCTCGCGGGCGCGGCGGGCCCCTTCGTCGCGGTCACCGACTACATGCACGCGGTGCCGGACCAGATCCGGCAGTTCGTGCCCGGCGACTACGCGACACTCGGCGCCGACGACTTCGGATTCTCCGACACCCGTGCCGCGGCACGGCGGTACTTCAAGATCGATGGGCCCTCGCTCGTCGTCCGCACGCTGCAGGCCTTGGCGAAGCGCGGGGAGATCGACCGCCTCGTCGTCGGTGCGGCCATCGAGAAGTACCGACTGCACGACGTCGCGGCCGGCACCACCGGATCCGCGGGGGGCGAGAGCTAGCCTCCCGTGGCGCCCAAGACGAAGGAGCAGACGCTCGCGTGGCTGCGCACCATCTCCGGTGAGCTGTCGACCGCGACGCTGAAACGACTCGAGGACACGCTGCCCTGGTATGGCGACATGCCGCCGGGGCGGCGGTCCGCGGTCGGACTCGTGGCGCAGGCGGGCATCACCTCCTTCATCAGCTGGTTCGACGACCCCACCTCCACACCCTGGATCGCGGCCGATGTCTTCGGCGCCGCGCCGCGCGAGCTGCTGCGCTCGGTGAGCCTGCAGCAGACCCTGCAGCTGATCCGCATCACGGTGGAGGTGGTCGAGCAGCGCGTCAAAGACGGCGACGACATCCTGCGCGAGGCGATCCTCCTCTACTCGCGCGAGATCGCCTTCGCCGCCGCGGACGTCTACGCGCGCGCCGCCGAAGCCCGTGGCCTGTGGGATGCCCGGCTCGAGGCACTCGTCGTCGACTCCATCCTCAGCGGCGAGTACGACAACGAACTGCCGAGTCGCATCGCCGCCCTCGGCTGGAACGGCCACGGGGAGGTCTGCGTGCTCGTCGGCACCACGCCGCGGGTCCTCGACGTGGACCAGTTGCGCCGCACCGCCCGCCACCTCGACGCCGACGTGCTCATCGGGGTGCAGGGCAACCGATTGGTGCTCGTGATCGGTCGGGCGGAGCCCGCCCCGGCCGAGGGCGACGACGCGAAGCCGCCGTTGCCGTTCCTCGAGATCGCGAAGCAACTGGAGCCCGGTTTCGGCCCGGGTCACCTCGTACTCGGCCACGAGGTGGCGACGCTCGTGGATGCCTCCAAGAGCGCGCGCGCCGCCCTGGCCGGCTTCGCGGTCGCGCGATCGTGGCGGAACGCTCCGCGCCCCACTCTCGCCGACGATCTGCTGCCGGAGCGAGCCTTCGCGGGCGATCCACTGGCCCGGTCGACGCTCATCAACCGCATCTACAAGCCGCTCCAGTCCCACTCGACCGAGCTTCTCAGCACCCTGTGGTGCTACCTCGACAACGGGCGCTCGCTCGAGGCGACGGCGCGGGAGCTGTTCGTGCACCCGAACACGGTGCGCTACCGGCTCAAGCGGATCAGCGAGGTCATCGGCTGGGACGCGACGGGGGCGCGCGAGGCACTCATCCTGCAGGCGGCCCTCATCGTCGGCTCGATCGCCGACCCCGATCCGGCGCGCCGCCGCTGACGGGTGCGCCCGGGCGCTAGCTGCAGTGCGGATCCGCAGCGGGCAGCGCGCCGTGTAAGAGATAGTCGTCGACGGCGCCGTCCACACAGTCGTTCCCCTTGGCGTAGGCGGTGTGCCCGTCGCCGTCGAAGGTCACGAGGTGCGCGCTCCGCAGTTGCCTGCTGAGTGCGACGGCGTCCTCGTAGGGTGTCGCGGGATCGCGGGTCGTCCCCACGACGAGGATGGGGCCGGCGGTCGGCGCGTGGATCGGCGTGGGGAAGAAGCTCGGTCCGTAGGGCCAGTAGGCGCAGTCGGCGTCGCCGTAGGCCTCGTAGATGCCGAGAACGGGCGCATCGTGCACGAATTGCTCTGCGGCCTGGCGCATCTCGATCACGTTGAACTCCGACCCGTACTCGAGGCAGTCCACCGCGTGACCGGCGACCGTGGACTGATCCTCGTACCGCCCTGATTCGTCCCGATCGTTGTAGTCGTCGGCGAGGCTGAAGGCGGCATCGGCCCGTCCGCGTGCGGCCGCCCGGAGGGCATCGTTGAGGTCGGGCCAGGTGTCGGTCGTGTACAAGGCACCGGTGATGGCGACCGCGAGCGTCGCATCTCCGAGGAGGCGGCCGTCACTCGCCCGCAGGGGATGCGCCGCAACCCGGCCCAGGAGGGCCTTGATCTCGCCCATGCCCTGGTCGACCGTGCCGTGGACGGCGCAGCGCCGCCCGTCGGTCGCGATCCGGCGCGAGTGAGTGCAGGCCGAGACGAAGGAGCGCAGCGCGTTCTCGAAGCCGACCGCCTGGCTCGTGTCGGGGTGCGCGGGCCTGGCCGCGACATCCGGTGTCTGCCCCGACCCCAGGCTCTGGGTGTCGACCATGTCTTCGTCGCCCTCGAAGGGCGAGAGACCCGCCGGAGTGTCGTCAGAAGAACCGCTCCACGGATCCTCGGCGCCGTCGAAGACGAACCTGCCGACGCGCGTGGGGAAGAGCCCCGCATAGAGCGTGCCGAGATAGCTGCCGTAGGAGTAGCCGAGGTAGTTGAGGCGCGACTCCCCGAGCGCGGCGCGGATCACGTCCATGTCGCGTGCGACGCTGATCGAGTCGACCTCGGCCAGGAGGTGTCCCGTGTTCTCCGCGCAGGATTCCGAATAGGCTCTCGCCCGCGCGATGTCGGCAGCGATCCAGCGGTCGGAGCCGATCGGCCCCGGCAGGATCCCGTACAGGTAGCGATCCATGCCGGCCGAGTCGTAGCAGGTCACGGGTGTCGAGGCTCCCACACCCCGCGGGTCGAAGCCGATGACGTCGAAGTGCCGCGCGATCGTGCTGTCGACGGCGTCGAGGACGGAATCCTCGATCATCGCGGTGCCGGAACCGCCCGGCCCACCGGGGTCGACGAGCAGCGAACCCGTGCGCGTTCCGCTCGCCGGATGCTTCACGAGGGCGACGTCGATCCGCGGCCCGCTCGGCCGGAACCAGTCGAGCGGCTCGCTCACCGTCGTGCACAGGAGTCCACTGTCGCAGTGATTCCAGTGCAGCTTCTGCGTGTAGAAGGGCTGGGTCTCAGCAGAGATGGCGGAGGCGGGTGCCGCCTCGAAGGAGCCGGCCGCGTCGCCCACGACCTTCGACAGCACGGTCGAGGTCGAGACGACGGCGACGACGACGCCGATCGTGATGAGGGTGCTCCGCCGGATGCGGGGTCGCCGGGGCGGGGGCGGCGGCCACTCGTTGTCCATTCCTCGAATCTACGGGCTGTGGCGGCTCGTCACACCCCGCCCGATCGGGGTACATCGACGCCCGCCGGGGCCCGTTCGTACGCGAAATGCACAACGAATCGGCAAATGTTTGGACGGATGTGACAGCGAAGCACCCCGGGAAGTTGGCAGACTGGTGCAGTGATCGTTGTCGTTGCGCCCGGGCAGGGCTCCCAAACCCCCGGGTTCCTCGAACCCTGGCTGGCCGAATCCCGTTTTCGTGAGCACCTCGGGGAGATCTCCGAGACGGTCGGCATCGACCTCGTCGCCCACGGCACCACGAGTGACGCGGACACCATCCGCGACACCGCCGTGGCGCAGCCGCTCATTGTTGCGGCGGGGCTCCTCGCCCTGCAGGGGCTCGACCTCGACACGCATCGACACCTGGTCGGCGGCATCGCCGGACACTCGGTCGGCGAGGTCACCGCGGCCGCCGGCGCGGGAATCCTCAGCGAGGAGGACGCCCTCATCCTCGTCCGCGAGCGGAGCCGTGCCATGGCGCAGGCCGCCGCGCTGGAGGCGACCGGCATGAGCGCGGTCCTCGGCGGTGACGAGGATGCCCTGCTCGCCCGCCTCGTCGAACTCGGGCTCGAACCCGCCAACTTCAACGGCGGCGGCCAGATCGTCGTCGCCGGTGCGCTCGACGCGCTCGCCGCGCTGCAGGCCGACCCGGTCCCCGGCACCCGGGTGATCCCGCTCCAGGTGGCCGGCGCCTTCCACACCCGATACATGGCGCCCGCGGTGGACCACCTGCGCACCGTGGCCGCGACGATCGCGACGCGCGAGCCGAGCATCCCGATCTGGACCAATCGCGACGGCAGCGCGGTCGCCGATGGTCGTGAGTTCCTCGACCTTCTCGTGGGCCAGGTCTCTTCGCCCGTGCGGTGGGACCGGACAATGGCCGCGATGGCCGACAGCGGCGTCAGCGGCATCATCGAGCTCGCGCCCGCGGGCGCGCTCGTCGGCCTCGCCAAGCGCGCGTTGAAGGGCGTACCGTCGGTCGCAGTGAAGACCCCCGACGACCTCGCCGCCGCGCACGACCTCATGAACGGTAAGTAATGGCCCACCCCACCCTCAAGCAGTCCAGCGGTGCGCAGTTCACGCGCATCTACAGTTACGGAGCAGCGCGCGGCGACCTCGTCGTTCCCAACGAGGAGCTGATCGAGCCCATCAACTCGAGTGACGAGTGGATCCGCCAGCGCACCGGCATCGTCACGCGCACCCGCGCCTCCGCGGGTCTCAGCGCCGTGGACCTCGCCACCGAGGCGGCGACCGAGGCGGTCTCGAAATCCGGTCTGGCGCCCGAGCAGATCGACCTCGTCATCGTCGCGACCATCAGCAATATGCAGCAGACGCCGTCGATGGCGGCGGTCGTCGCCGATCGCGTGGGCGCCAACCCCGCCGCCGCCTACGACGAGAACGCCGCGTGCGCGGGCTTCAGCTACGGGGTCACCCAGGCCGACGCCCTCATCCGCGCCGGAGCGGCCCACTACGCGCTCGTCATCGGCGCCGAGAAGCTCTCCGACATCGTCGACCCCACCGACCGCACCATCTCCTTCCTGCTCGGCGACGGCGCCGGCGCCGTGGTCATCGGGCCGAGCGACACGCCCGGCATCGCGCCCGCCGTCTGGGGCTCCGACGGCTCCAAGGCCGGCGCGGTCGGCATGAACGCGACCCTCACGGAGTACCGCGACGGCGCTGGCGAGGTGCCCTGGCCCACGCTCCGGCAGGAGGGGCAGACCGTCTTCCGCTGGGCGGTCTGGGACATGGCGAAGGTCGCGCAGCGCGCGCTGGACGCGGCCGGCATCACGAGCGATGATCTCGCGGCGTTCATCCCCCACCAGGCGAATATGCGCATCATCGACGAGTTCGCGAAGCAGCTGAAGCTGCCCGCGCACGTCGTGATCGGGCGCGACATCGAGACCACCGGCAACACCTCCGCCGCGTCGATCCCCCTCGCCACCCACCGGCTGCTCGCGGAGCATCCCGAACTGAGCGGCGGGCTCGCCCTGCAGATCGGCTTCGGCGCGGGGCTCGTGTTCGGCGCCCAGGTCGTCGTACTCCCCTAATAAGCTATTCAACGGTCATACGACACCCCCAAGGAGATAAACAATGGCATTGTCCACCGAAGAAGTTCTCGCAGGTCTTGCTGAGCTGATCAACGATGAGACCGGCATCGCAACCGACACGGTCGAGCTGGACAAGTCCTTCACCGACGACCTCGACATCGACTCCATCTCGATGATGACGATCGTCGTGAACGCCGAAGAGAAGTTCGACGTGAAGATCCCCGACGAAGAGGTCAAGAACCTCAAGACCGTGGGTGACGCCGTCAGCTTCATCACCGCGGCGCAGGGCTAGATTCCAGCACCCACGGCTGGTCGGTCCGGGCAGTTCACCTGACCGACCCGCCCGTGAGTGCGCCCGCGGCACCACGCAACACCCACAGAGAGAACGTTCTATGACCAAGAAAATCGTTGTCACCGGGATCGGCGCCACCTCCCCGCTCGGCGGCACCGCCCACGACTCCTGGAAGGCCCTGCTCGCCGGCGAGTCGGGAATCTCCACGCTCCATCAGGACTGGGTCGCCGCACTCGACCTCCCGGTGACTTTCGCCGGGCAGGCGAAGGTGCGCGCCGAGGAGGTCCTCGAGCGAGTCGAGTACAAGCGCCTCGACCCCTCCAGCCAGTTCGCCCTGATCTCGGCTCGCGAAGCGTGGGCGGACGCGGGCTCGCCCGACGTCGATCCCGCCCGTGTCGGTGTCGACTACTCGACGGGGATCGGCGGCCTGTGGACTCTTCTCGACGCGTGGGACACCCTCAAGGAGAAGGGTCCCCGACGCGTGCTGCCGATGACGATCCCGATGCTCATGCCGAACGCCGCGGCGGCCGCGATCAGCATGTCGATCCCCTCGCGCGCGTTCGCCCGCACCGACGTCTCGGCCTGCGCCTCGAGCACCGAGGCGATCTCCAACGCCTACGACCACCTCCAGCAGGGGCTCGCGGACGTCGTGATCGCGGGCGGCACCGAGGCGGTCATCCACCCCCTGCCCATCGCCGCCTTCGCCGCGATGCAGGCGCTCTCGAAGCGGAACGACGATCCGGCGACCGCCTCACGCCCCTTCGACGTGACGCGCGACGGCTTCGTGCTCGGCGAAGGTGCGGGCACGATCGTGCTCGAGACCGAGGAGCACGCACTGGCGCGCGGAGCCCGCATCTACGCGGAACTCGCCGGCGGTGCGGTCACGAGCGACTCGTACCACATCACCGCTCCCGACCCCGAGGGGAACGCGGCGGCGCGCGCCATGAAGGCCGCGATCGCTCAGGCGGGTGCCGAGCCGAGCGATGTCGTGCACGTCAACGCGCACGCGACGAGCACGCCCGTGGGCGACGTGGCGGAGTACCGCTCGCTGCTGCGCGTGTTCGGTGACCACCTGCCGAACATCGCGGTCTCTGCGACCAAGGCCGCGACGGGCCACCTCCTCGGTGGGACCGGCGCGCTCGAGGCGATCTTCACGATCCTCGCGCTCCACGAGCGAACCGCGCCGCCGACGATCAACGTGACCGAGCAGGATCCCGAGATCGTGCTCGACGTCGTCACCTCGCCGCGGTCCCTCGGCGACGGCCCGCTGCTCGCGCTCAGCAACTCCTTCGGCTTCGGCGGCCACAACGCGGTCGCCGCCTTCCGCAGCTACCACTGAGCCGCCGCACCGCTCGACCACGAGCCCGGCCACCCCGCACGAAAAGGGTGGCCGGGCTCGTCGTTTGGGGGGGGATGTGACGAGCCCGACCACCGCGCGGCACCTAGCCGGTTCAGTGGGATCGGGGGGGGGTTACCCGACCTTGTGCAGCCAGACGACCTGGCTGGCGTCGCTCGCGTGCCGGAACGCCTCCAGCTCGTCGTCCCAGGCCTGCCCGAGGGCGAGGCGGAGTTCACGATGCAGTTCGAGCGCGTTGGAGCCCGCGACCTCCATGGCGTAGCGGACGCGGTCCTCCGGGACCACGACGTTGCCGACCGTGTCGGTCTGGGCGAAGAAGATGCCGAGGTCGGGAGTGTGCATCCAGCGACCGCCGTCGGTGCCGAGCCCGGCGTCCTCGGTGACCTCGTAGCGCAGGTGCTCCCAGCCGCGGAGGGCGGACGCCAGACGAGCGCCGGTGCCCTGCGGGCCCTCCCAGTAGAACTCGGCGCGCTGGGCGCCCTTCAACACCGGCTGGTCATCCCAGGCGAAGTTGACCGCCCTTTCGAGAGCGCGACCAGCAGCCCATTCGATGTGTGGGCATAGCGCGCGCGGCGCAGAGTGAACGTACAGCACTCCGCGAGCAGTTGGTGCAGACACGTTTTTCTCCATTCGGTTAGGTGCGACTTCCCCATCGACCTGACGAATGGAACAAACGTGCTTCGTTTGAATTATGGCTGATGATGCGAGGGAATCACAAGGGTGTGATTATGCGGATTCTCGCCGTTGCCTAGACTCTCTGGGGAGCATCATCACGATCACGAGGGAGCCGGATGAGGATCGCCATCGTCAGCGACTTCTTCCTCGACTACATCGGGGGCGCTCAGACCTCGATCCAGGAGCAGCGACAGGCCCTCGAAGACGAGGGGCACACGGTGTTCCTCGTCTCCAGCGCCCGCCTCCCCCGCGGCCGCCGGATCCGCCTCCGCGAGCGGACGCTCGAGATCAAACCGGCCTGGGTAGTGCCGGGCGTCATCCTGCCCGTCGTCGGTGCGCGTCGCGCCCTCGTCGCCTACCTCGCCGAGTACCTGGCGCGGGAACGCGTCGACGTGGTGCACCTGCAGACCGAGTTCGGCCTCGCGCACGCGATGACCCGTGCCGCCCGCACCCTCGGGATCCCCGTCGTTCACACCGTGCACACCTTCTACTGGCAGACCGAGGGCTGGTGGCAGGGACTCATCGCACCCCTGCTGCGACTGGGACTCGAGAACGTGACCGAGACCCGCTTCAGCCGACTCGAGTTCACGCCCCGGGCGACCGACAACCTGCTCCGCAACCTCACCCTGACGATGGCGCGAGAGGCCGACGCGCTCGTCTCCCCCTCCGATCATCAGGCGCGGGACCTCGCCGCCGCGGGCGTCACCGCGCCGATCACCGTCATCCCGAACCCGGTCGCGCGGTCGCCGCGACCCGCCACCCTTCTCGGCGAGGAGCAGCTCTCTCCGCCCCGCCTGCTCTGGGTGGCGAGGTGCGAGCCGGAGAAGCGTCCACTGGTGTTCGTGGAGGCGGCCCTGGAGGCACGTGAGCGCAGCGGCGGCGCCTTCGAGGTCGACTTCGTGGGCGATGGCGCACTGCTCGCTCAGGCGCGACGACTCGTGCACGGGCAGCCCTGGTTCCGCTTTCACGGGGTGCTCGATCATCCGGCCGTCATCGACCTGATGGATGCCTCGGCGCTCGTGGTGCTCACCTCCTTCGGCTTCGACAACCAGCCCATGACGATCGCCGAGGCGATCAGCCGCCGGCGCGGGGTGCTGTACTGCGACCCGCAGCTGGGCGAGGGGCTCGCCCACGCCGGTCACCTCTCCGCGACGCCGGACGCGCACGGACTGGCCGACGCCATCGTCGAGCTGGTCGGCGACCCCGGCGCGCTGCGGCGACTCTCCTCGGGCGCCGTCGACGACGCCGCCACCTTCGCGCCGCGGGTCTACGTCGATCACATCACCGCGGCGTACGCCGCCGCGCGTGCGCGTCTGGCCGAGCCGGCCCCGCGGAGCTGAAGGGTGTCGGTCAGACACGTCATCCTGGCGATCCTCGCCGAGGCGCCCCGCTACGGGAATCAGCTGCGCGCCGACGTCGACGAGCGCACCGGGCACGCGACCCCGGTCAACGTCGGCCAGATCTACAACACGCTCGACCGCTTGGAGCGCGATCGCCTGGTCGAGAAGCTCGCCCCGGACGGCGACGGACAGTCGAACTACCGCATCACCGCGGCGGGGCGCGCGGAATTCGAGCGCTGGCGCGACGAACCCGGGATGCCGGACGCGGGCGAGCGCGATGAGTTCGCCGAAAAGGTGGTGGTGCTCCTCTCCCTCCCCGGGTCCGACCCGCACGCGGTCATCGATCGCGCACGTGGGGCCGCCCTGGAGAGACGTGCCGCTCTCGAGACGGAGGCGCCGCGCGACGCGATGCGGCGGCGAATGCGGGATGCCGCGATCGAGCTCAGCGAGGCACGGCTGCGGTGGCTCGAGGCGCTGGCCGCCGAGCTCGCGGCGGAGTCCGCGGCGGTCCCGCTGTCGACCGCGGTGCCCCGGCGCGGACGCCCCCGCAAGGCCGTCACTTAGCCGAGCCGTAGTCGTCGACGATCGCGACGGTGAGGGGGAACTCGATCGGGAGGCCGCCGAACAGCAGGCGTCCGGCCTCCGCCGCGGCCTCGACCACCTCAGCGGCCACCGCATCGGCGAGCTCGGCCGGCGCGTGCACGACGACCTCGTCGTGCAGGAAGAAGACGAGGTGCGGTTGCTCGGTGATCCACTTAGGCGTGCCCAGCCGCGCGAGGCGCCCGCGAAGGCTGCCCATCCAGCACAGCGCCCACTCGGCCGCGGTGCCCTGCACGATGAAGTTGCGGGTGAATCGGCCCCACCCGCGCGCCTGACCGCGGGCGCGGGACTGCGACGCCTCGCTCGACGCCTCGCCATAGGCCTCCGCCTGCGCCAGTCGCCAGTCCTCCCCCGGCCTGGGCGAGGAACGCCCCAGACGGGTCGAGACCACCTCGCCGCGCTCGCCGCGCCGGGCCGCCGACTCCACGAGGGCGATCGCGCGCGGATACGCTTTCGCCAACTGCGGCATCAGCCGCCCGCCCTCGCCCTGGGTGGCACCGTACATCGCGCCCAGAAGGGCGACCTTCGCGTGCTCGCGCGTGTCGATCGCCCCCGACGCGACGATCCCCGCGTAGAGATCGCCCGCCGACCCGGCCTCGATCATGTCCCGGTCGCCCGCCATGGCCGCGAGGATGCGCGGCTCCAGCTGAGCGGCATCGGCGACGATGAGCTTCCACCCCGGATCGGCGACGACCGCGCGTCGGATCTGCTTCGGCAGTTGCAGCGCACCGCCCCCGCTCGTCGCCCAGCGGCCGGTGACCACCCCGCCGACCACGTAGTCCGGACGGAATCTGCCGTCGTGCACCCACGTCTCCAGCCAGTGCCAACCGTTCGCGCTGGCCAGCCGGGACAGCTTCTTGTACTCGAGCAGCGGTGCGATCACCGGGTGGGGGATCTTGCGCAGATCCCACGACCGGGTGGAGGGGGCGAGAACTCCGCCCCGGGCCAGACCCTTGAGCAGCTCGGCGGGTGAGTCGGGGTTCAGATCGGGCACGTCGATCAGTCGGCGCATCTCGTCGAGCAGGGACTGCAGGCGGGCCGGGCGCTCGTCGGCGACGGGACGCGGGCCGAGGAGGTGGTCGAGCAGCTCGCGGTGGACATCCGCCCGCCAGGGCAGCCCGGCGTACTGCATCTCGGCCGCGATCAGCGACCCCGCCGACTCCGCCGCGAGCAGCCGGGCGATTCGGCCGGGCTCCGCAGAGCCCGCGACCGCGAGCCGCTGCAGTGACCACTCCGCGACCGGATCGACGTCGGCCTCGGACGGCCGGGCGTTGCGCGAGTCGTCGAGCTCGAAGAGCGCGCCATCGGCGGCCCGCACCGGGGGCGGCGGCGCGTCCCAGTATCCGGCGGGCAGGGTGGCGAGCGCCGACCCCGTCGTCAGCTCGGATGACCGCAGAATCGCGTGCGACAGGCGCAGGTCGACACAGCGCTCCACCCGCACCAGCGCCGCCAGGAGCGCCGGATACCACCGGTCGGTGTCGCTCCAGACCCAGCGCACCGGCTGCTCCGCCTGCCGTCGGGCTACCTCCGCGGGAAACTCCGCGCGCGGGATCGTGGAGAAGGGCGGCGCCTCCGCGAGGTCGGGCGCACCGGAGACGGGGGTGAGCCTCACCCCGTCCGGGTGCTCCGCGACGACGACATCCACCCCCTCAGTCTGCCCGAGGCCGGCGACACCGCCGGGCCGGTTCAGTCGAAGGGCCTGGCCGAGTCCATGAGTCGCGAGCGGATCAGGAAGCGCACGCCCTCGGGCGCCTCGACCGAGAATCCGCTCCCCCGTCCCTTCACCACGTCGACCGTGAGGTGCGTGTGGCTCCAGTACTCGAACTGCTCGGCCGACATCCAGAAGTCGATGGGCTGCGGCGCGCCGGGCGTGCCGATCTCGAAGGTGCCGAGCCGCACATCCCGGTCGGAGGTGATGAAGTCGCCCTGGGGGTAGCACATGGGCGAACTGCCGTCGCAGCACCCGCCGGACTGGTGGAACATGAGCGGGCCGTACTGCGCCCACAGCTGTCGCAGCAGCTCCACGGAGACGTCGGCGAGCGCGACGCGCGACTGGGTCTCCCCCGCGATGGTGACGGTGGAATCGAGCATGAGTGCCTCCGTTGCTCAGGGTACGGCGGCCGGGTCTCCCTGGCAGGATCCCGGCCGCCGAGTCGGTCGGGTGTCGCGACCGGCTTACCACGGCCGCGACACCCGGATCGGTCGGTTTAGAAGAAACCGAGCTTGTTCTCGGAGTAGGAGACGAGAAGGTTCTTCGTCTGCTGGTAGTGATCGAGGGCGAGTCGGTTGTTCTCGCGCCCGATCCCCGAGCTCTTGTAACCTCCGAACGCCGCCCCGGCGGGGTAGGCGTGGTAGTTGTTGACCCAGACGCGCCCGGCCTGAATGTCGCGACCGGCCCGGTAGGCCACGTTGCCGTTGCGCGACCAGACGCCCGCGCCCAGACCGTAGAGGGTGTCGTTGGCGATCGAGATCCCGTCGTCGTAGTCGTCGAAGCTCGTCACCGCGACGACCGGCCCGAAGATCTCCTCCTGGAAGAGTCGCATCTTGTTGTGGCCCTCGAAGATGGTCGGGGTGACGTAGTAGCCGTCGGTGAGGTCACCGCCCAGGTCGTTGCGCTCGCCGCCGAGGAGCAGCTTCGCCCCCTCCTTCGTGCCGATGTCGATGTAGCTCAGGATCTTCTCGAGCTGGTCGTTGGAGGCCTGCGCCCCCACCTGGGTGTCGGTGTCGAGCGGGTTGCCCTGCACCGCCCTCTTCGTGCGTTCGATCGCGTCGCCGAGGAACTGGTCGTAGATCGGCTTCTGGATGAGCGCGCGCGAGGGGCAGGTGCAGACCTCGCCCTGGTTGAAGGCGAAGAGAGTGAATCCCTCCTGAGCCTTGTCGTAGAAGGCGTCCTGGCGGTCGGCCACGTCGGCGAAGAACAGGTTGGGGCTCTTCCCGCCGAGCTCCACCGTCGAGGGGATGATGTTCGCACTCGCGTACTGCAGGATGAGGCGACCGGTGGTGGTCTCGCCGGTGAACGCGATCTTGCGGATGCGCGGGCTGGAGGCGAGCGGCTTGCCCGCCTCCACGCCGAAGCCGTTCACGATGTTCACGACGCCCGGAGGCAGGATGTCGCCGATGAGCTCGATGAGAACGAGGATCGAGACGGGGGTCTGCTCGGCCGGCTTGAGGACGATGGCGTTGCCCGCCGCGAGCGCGGGCGCCAGCTTCCACACCGCCATCAGGATGGGGAAGTTCCAGGGGATGATCTGCCCCACGACCCCGAGCGGCTCGTGGTAGTGGTAGGCGGTCATGTCGCCGTCCATCTCGGCGAAGGACCCCTCCTGCGCCCGGATCGCGGAGGCGAAGTAGCGGAAGTGATCGGCGGCGAGCGGCAGGTCGGCGTTGAGCGGCTCACGAATCGGCTTTCCGTTGTCCCAGGTCTCGGCCACCGCGAGCAGTTCGAGGTTGGCCTCGATCACGTCGGCGATGCGCATGAGCACGGCGGCGCGCTCCGTCGTGGAGGTCTTGCCCCAGGCCGGTGCGGCCTTGTGCGCGGCGTCGAGCGCGGCCTCGATGTCGTCGGCGGTTCCGCGGGCGACCTCGGCGAACGGCTTGCCGTTGACCGGGGAGATGTCTTCGAAATACTGCCCCTTCACCGGGGCGACCCACTCGCCCCCGATCCAGTGCTCGTAGCGGGGCTTGAACGTGACTTTGGCGTCCGGGGTGCCCGGAGCGGCGTAGACGGTCATCTGTGTCCTTTGACGTCGTTGTCGTGGAGGTCCTGGTCAGGGCCACGATCGCGACGCTACGCGCGGGACGGTTGCGCGCAGGTTGCAAAGAGTTGCACGGGCTACCGCCGCGAGAGTTCACCCTGGATGCGCTCGATGCGCGAGACGACGGCGGCGCGCTTGGGCGAGCGCTGGGGAAGACGCCGCAGCGATTCCATCCACACCTCGAGGTCGTAGGCGGCGTCGTCGGTGCGCGCGTAGGCGAGGAGGACATCCACGCCGGCGTCGGCCAGCACGGACTCGCGCAGCACCGAGGCGACCTCCGCGCGGATGGCGAGGATGCCCGGCGCCTCCGATCGCGGGAGAACCTGGCCCGCATACGCCGTCAGGGCCACCCGGTGCGCCCCGCGCTCGAGGAAGGCGAGCACGCGGTGGGCGTCGAGTTCGAGCGATCGCGTGAGGCGATAGGGCCGGGACTCCGGAACGAGTTCGGGGCACGCCCCCTCCAGTACCCGCCGCAGGCGCACCATCTCCGCGCGAAGCGTGGCCACCGAGCCGTCGCGGTCGTAGACGAGCTCGGCGAGCGCCTCCGCCGACAGCCCGCCGCGGTGCCAGGCGAGGAGGGTGAGGATCTCGGCGTGCCGGGTGGAGAGTTCGATGACGCGTCCGCTCACCTCGAGCCGGCCATCCTCGCGCCCCAGGATGCTCAGGAGGGGTGGCCCCTCGACCACCCGCGCGGGCGCGCGACGGGGCGCGCGCACCGGGTGGATGTCGTCGAGCCGTCGGATGCGCAGCTCCGCCTCCACGGCGGCGACCGCCGCCTCGAGCAGGGGCATGGTCGCCGGTGAGACCGCGTCGCTGCCACCCGTTATGTCGATGACGCCGAGCAGCCCGCCCGAGGACGGGTCGTGCACGGGCACCGCGGTGCAGCTCCAGGGGTGCACGATGCGGTTGAAGTGCTCGGCCTGCTGAATCTGGATGCCGTGGTCGAGCGCGAGCGCGGTCCCCGGCGCACTCGTTCCGACCGCCGCCTCCGACCAGTCGGCCCCCTCGACGAAGAGCATGCCCTCGGCCTTCGAGCGCAGCGCGCGGTCGCCGTCGATCCAGAGCAGGCGACCGGACTGGTCGCCGACCGCGACGATGAGGCCCGTCTCGAAGGTGTGCTGGATCAGCAGGCGGTGGATGGTCGGCAGCACGAGCGAGAGCGGGTGCTGGTTGCGGTACTCGCGAAGCTCGTCATCGGAGAGGTCGAGCCCGGGCAGAATCGTGTCGGGGTCGAGGCTTCGAGCGAGCGAGCGCTTCCACGACTCTTCGACCAGGCGGCGCACTCCCGCGCTGGACATGCGCTCGCCCACGATCTGCTCGTGCGCGCGTTCGATCGCGGCGGGATCGAGGACGGGAGTGACACTCCACGGACTCGTCACGGCTGCTCCGATCATCCCCCGATCGACGGCGATGCGGGGTTCAGCCCACCCTAACGCGCGAAGCCGGGCACCGGCTCAATGCAGGAGGGAGCCGTCCTTCTTCAGCACGTTCTTCTCCCCCGCCTCGATCTTCACCGCGAAGCGATTCTGCTTCGGCGGCAGGGGGCAGTTGAAGTTGTAGCTGAAGGCGCAGGGCGGGAGCACCGCCCGGTTGAAGTCGAGGGTGATGGTGCCGTCCGCGTTGGGCGCGAGGAACAGGAATCGGCCCACGCTGTAGGTCTCGTCGCCGTTGGTGGCGTCGGCGAACACCAGCTGAAGCGCGCGGCCCGCCTTGAACGCGGCGAGGTCGTAGTCGACGCCGTCCTTCGTGAAGGTGATGTCGCCGGGAACCACCTCGTCGCGGGTGGCGCCGTTGTCTTTGAGGTGCTCGAAGCCGACCGCCTTCCCACCGGGGATCTCGGTCCACTGCGCCTGGATGACCCAGTCCGGGTTGTAGTCGTAGGCGTCGATGGAGCCGAACTCCTGAATCGCCTCGGACTGCGAGTCCCAGACGCGGAGGGCGTAGTTGCCCTGCTCGCTCGCGATCACGAAGCCGGAGACCGTCTCGCTGAAGCTGATCTCGCTCGGGGAGGGGTCGTCCTTGCCGCGAACGACGACCTCGCCGTCGACGAGCTCGCCGTCGACCGTGATGCCGTCCGCGGCGACCGCCTTCAGCAGGAGACCCGACTGGCCGGCGGGCAGCGGCGCCCAGGTTCCGGGCACGCCCCAGATGGTCTGCTCGGAGTCGATCCACTGGGTGTTCACGAGCGCCAGACTGCCCTTGGGCTGCACCACCGAGAGCTCACGGCGTTCGTGGAACGTCGCGTACTGCTGCTCGGGGGTCGGCGTGGGGGCGGTCGCGGTGTCGGTCATGTCTTCCATCCTTGTCGAGATCCCCCATCTTCGCGGAGGCCACTGACAGCAACGAGCAGGGACACGAATTTATTGCCTGCGATGACGCCCGTTCACAGATTCTCGCGAAGGATGGCGGTGTCGCTCCCGCTCGGCGTCACCTCGACGCTGCGGATCTCCGCCGCAGCGATCGCGGTCGTCGCCACCAGCCCGTCCGCGGGAGCGCCCGTCGAGGTCCAGCTCGCGACGGTCACGCGCCTCCCCGACCGGTCGACCACCACGAGGTCGTACGACTGCGGCCCCCCGTAGGCAGCGCGCGTGCCCGCGGCGCGATATCGACAGGACCACTCCAGCCGCGTCCCCCAGGCCGTCGGCACGACGCGGAGGTCCGCCGTCATCACCGGGGTGCCGACCACCGACATCGCCACCGCGGCGGGGGCGGCGGGGGCGAGCGCCACCACCGCACCGGCCGTCGCCCCTCCGACGAGGGCGACCGCGGCGATCGCCCCGATCACGCGCGCTCGCGTGCGTCGCCGCACCGCCCGGGCGAGGTGGCGCAACGAGGGCGCCGAATCGCCGAGCTGCGGCTCCCCGAGGTGGCGGACCGTGCCCAGCACCGTCTGCTCGCCCGCGGAGGCGGCATCCGAGCCGATCGCGAGCGCGTCGGCCGCGGGAAGGCGGCCGAGGATGCCGGGCAGCCCCGCCAGTTCGGCCACCGCGGCGGCGCACAGTGCGCAGGTTTCGAGGTGCCGTTCATAGCTCAGCCGATCCGCGGGCGCGAGCGCCCCGAGCACGTAGGCGGCGTCCCAGTCGCGGAACCCCTCATGGTCATCGGTCACAGTGTCACCCCCCGCTCCTGCAGTGCGAGCCGCAGGGCACGCAGCGCGTAGTGCAGCCGTGACTTCACCGTGCCCTCCGGAACCCCCTCGCTCCGCGCGATCTCGGCGACCGTCGCCGCGCCGTAGTAGGCGGCGACCACCACGCGGCGGTGCTCGGGCGACAGCGCGGCCAGGGCGTCCTCGATCAACCAGGCGTCCAGAATCTGATCGGTGCGATCGGGCACGCCCGGATCGGGCAGGACCTCGGTCGTGAACTCGCGGGCGTGCCGCGCGCTCCTCCGGTCGTCGATGACGAGGTTGCGGGCGACCGTGAACAGCCAGGCCCGCGCGCTCGAGTCGTCCAGTTCGAGGATGGCCGGCTTCCGCCAGGCGCGCAGAAGGGTCTCCTGTACCACGTCCTCCGTGAGCTGCCGGTCGCCGGTCAGGCGCAGGACGAACCGCGTGAGGGCGGCGGAATGCGTGTCGTTGAGGGCTCGGAGCAGGCCGGCCTGGTCATCCCGCATCGCTCACCTCCACCCTTGTCAACGGGCGACGACGCCCGTCGGTTCAATTGTCGACCGCGATGCGTCTAGCTGAGCCCCGGGAGCGTGATGCTCGTGCCGTGCCGGCCGCAGCTCGTCGCGACCGCGACCAGCTGGCGGAAGAACGGCACCGAGTGCGCGCTGTCGACCGAGCGGGTGTAGCTGGTCGCGAGAGACGCGGCCCTCTCGATGGCGGCCCGCACCTCGCCGTCGGCACCGCGCGCGGCGTCGGTGAGCTGCGCGGGAATCGCCTGCAGTGCCCGTGCCATGTCGGCATCACTCGCGGTGCCCGCCCTGCGGTCGCCGACGACCGTCTCGAGGGCGAGGTAGCTCGCCGCGACGGAGCGGCACGCGGTCGCGGTGGCGGCGTCCGACCGGGCGCTGTTCACGCGGATGACCACCAGCACGACGAGCGCGACTACGAGCACCGCGATCAGCACGATGAGCCGCCCGCGAACGCGACGGGGCCGCCCCTGAATCGGCTCTGCTGTCACGCGAGGATCTCCTGTCGCCCGTCGGGCCCTGCACACTCGGACGCCGGGCACAACCCGTGTCGGTCTGATAGCGAAAGCGTAGCGTGGACGACATGAGCACCCTGCCGAACGAGGAGTGCCCGGAGTGCGGGGGTGTCCTCGACGCGCCGCACGAGGATGCCGCCTACTACTGGTGCCCCGGGTGCGACAAGGGCTGGCTTCACCTCTGACGGGACTTTAGACCCTGTGTGGTGCGCATCGCGCGCTCTACCGTGTGCTTACGTCCCCGTATCCGGGAGCCCACCCGCCGGTACCAGACCCGGCCTGGGCCCAGCTCCCTGCGGTGGCAAGAGGTGGCCGGGCTCGGTGCGGAGATCGGCCCGGTCACCTCGCACTCCGCGCCGCCCATGCGGCGCCTCCCGTGCCCCCGCCCACGGCACACTTCGCCCGCGGCACGCCTCGCTCGCGGCACGCCTGTCTCGCTCAGGCGACGTAGGCCGCGAGGTGCTGACCGGTGAGGGTGACCGGGTTCGCGACGAGCGCGGCCGGAGTGCCCTCGAACACCACCCGTCCGCCGTCGTGGCCCGCCCCCGGCCCGAGGTCGATGATCCAGTCGGCGTGGGCCATCACCGCCTGGTGGTGCTCGATGACGATCACCGACTTTCCGGAGTCGACGAGGCGGTCGAGCAGCCCGAGCAGCGCGCGCACGTCGGCCAGGTGGAGTCCCGTGGTCGGCTCGTCGAGAACGTAGACCCCGCCCTTCTCGGCGAGGTGGGTCGCCAGTTTGAGGCGCTGGCGTTCCCCGCCGCTGAGCGAGGTGAGCGGTTGGCCGATGGTGAGGTAGCCGAGCCCCACGTCGGCGAGCCGGCTGAGGATGGCGTGCGCCGCGGGCACCCGACCCGCATCCGAGGCGAAGAACTGCTCCGCCGCCTCGACCGACATGCCGAGCACCTCGCTGATGTCGCGTCCGCCCAGCCGGTACTCGAGCACCGCGGCCTGGAAGCCCTTGCCCTCGCACTCCTCGCACACCGTGGTCACGCCCGCCATCACGCCCAGATCGGTGAAGATCAGGCCGGCGCCGTTGCACACCGGGCAGGCGCCCTCCGAGTTCGCGCTGAACAGCGCCGCCTTCACGCCGTTGGCCTTCGCGAAGGCGGTGCGGATCGGATCGAGCAGCCCGGTGTAGGTGGCCGGGTTGCTGCGCCGCGATCCCCGGATCGCGCCCTGGTCGACCGTCACGACACCGTCGCGCCCCGACACGGAACCCCTGATCAACGAGCTCTTTCCGGATCCCGCCACGCCCGTCACGACGACGAGCACGCCGAGCGGGATGTCCACGTCGACGCCGCGGAGGTTGTGGTCGCGCGCGTCGCGGACGGGGAGCGAGCCGGTGGGCACCCGCACAGCGGGCTTCACGCCGGCGCGGTCATCCAGATGTCGACCGGTGAGGGTGTCGCTCGCGCGCAGCCCCGCCACCGTGCCCTCGAACATGACCTGGCCGCCCGCGGAGCCCGCCCTGGGCCCCAGATCGACGACGTGGTCGGCGATCGCGATCGTCTCCGGCTTGTGCTCCACCACGAGCACCGTGTTGCCCTTGTCGCGCAGGCGCAGGAGCAGCTCGTTCATGCTCTCGATGTCGTGCGGGTGGAGCCCGACCGTGGGCTCGTCGAACACGTAGGTGACGTCGGTGAGCGAGGAGCCCAGGTGGCGGATCATCTTGGTGCGCTGCGCCTCCCCGCCCGAAAGGCTGCCGGCGGATCGATCGAGCGAGAGGTACCCGAGGCCGATCCGCACGAAGGAGTCGAGGAGCGCCCCGAGGCCGAGCAGCAGGGGCCCCACAGTGGGCTCGTGCAGCCCGCGCACCCACTCGGCGAGATCGCTGATCTGCATCGCGCAGGCGTCCGCGATGCTGACCCCGCCGATGGTGGATGACCGCGCCGCCGCACTCAACCGCGTGCCGCCGCACTCCGGGCAGCTCGTGAACGTGACCGCCCGCTCCACGAAGGCGCGGATATGCGGCTGCAGCGCCTCGACGTCCTTGGAGAGCATCGACTTCTGGATCTTGGGAACGAGCCCCTCGTACGTCAGGTTGATGCCGTTGATCCTGACCTTGGTCGGCTCTTTGTGCAGGAACTCCCGCAGCTCCGGCTCGCTGAACTCCCGGATCGGCTTCGCGGGGTCGACGAACCCCGACTCCGTGAAGATCCGCACCGCCCAGCCGTCGGGCGTGTACCCCGGAATGGTGAGCGCACCCTCCGCGAGCGACTTGCTGTCGTCGTAGAGCTGGGTGAGGTCGATGTCGGTGACGCTGCCCATGCCGTCGCAGCGCGGGCACATGCCGCCCGTGATGCTGAAGCTGCGCCGCTCCTTCACCGTCGCGCCTCCCCGCTCCGTGGTGACCGCGCCCGAACCCGAGATCGAGGCGACGTTGAAGGAGTAGGCCTGCGGGGAGCCGATGTGCGGCGAGGCGATCCGGCTGAAGAGGCTGCGCAGCATCGCGTTCGCGTCGGTCGCGGTGCCGACGGTCGACCGGGAGTTCGCCCCCATGCGCTCCTGGTCGACGATGATGGCCGTGGTCAGGCCGTCGAGGAGGTCGACGTCGGGGCGATCGAGGGTCGGCATGAAACCCTGCACGAAGGCGCTGTAGGTCTCGTTGATCATCCGCTGCGACTCGGCGGCGATGGTGCCGAAGACCAGGGAGCTCTTGCCCGACCCGGAGACGCCGGTGAAGACGGTGAGGCGCCGCTTGGGGATCTCGACGCTGACATCGCGCAGATTGTTGACGCGGGCGCCCTGCACGCGGATGAGATCGTGGCGATCGGCGGGATGCCCGGCCGCGGCGGAATCAGGGGCGATGCTCATGCTGCCCCAGTGTAGGAGCCGCCGCAGACATCAGCCCAGTCGGGCCGCGCGCTTCAGCACGTCGTGGACCACGTCGAGATCGTCGAGGCAGCTCTCCGCGTCGAACACGGGCCGGAACTCGCGCCCGATCGTCGACCCCAGCGTGAACGTCTGCGCCTCGCCGTCGCCGTGCTCGCCGACGGGAACGGTGATCGTGTCGCTGTCGCCGACCGCGCGCAGAGCGGAGTCGTACTCGATGAGCGCATCGCACATGCGGTTGCTCATCACCGCGGACTTCTGCCCGAACCTCACCGCCATCACCCCTCCACCGTCCTTGGATGCCCGGCGGCTGTCAACCCTCGGGCCCAGGGTTGCGCGCGGCGGCGGGACGTGCATGGGGTGCCTGCGGCGGCGGGTGGCGCTGACCAGTAGGGCGGACGGGACTTGAACCCGTGACCGACGGATTATGAGTCCGCTGCTCTAACCAGCTGAGCTACCGCCCCGTGCGCCGTCGGGCGCACCCGGCGACAGCATCAACACGATACAGGGCGCCGGCGAGCGCAAGCCATTGCGCCGCGCACCGGCGACCCCCACTGTTGGAGGGTGAACTCCTCCGCCGCGCCCCAGGGCCGCTCCCCCGTCCGCATCGTCGTCATGGCCGCCGTCGGGGTGATCGTGGGCTTCGTCGTCGCGCTCCTCGGCGTGGCGCAGTACGCGCCGATCGCCGGGTGGCTTGCCGCCGCGGCCACCTATCTGTTGTGGGTGTGGCCGCGCATCGGTCCGATGGGCCCGGAGGAGACGAGCGCCCACGCGACGCGCGAGGACCCGCGGGTGGGCACGACCGACGTGCTCCTGCTGCTGGGGAGCGTCGCCAGCATCGTGGCCGTCGTGGTGCTGCTCGCGCAGGCGAAGAACGCGACCGGCATCGCGAAGGACCTCGTACCGCTGCTCGCGGTGTTCAGCATCGCGGCGTCCTGGTTCCTGGTGCACACGCTCTTCACGCTCCGCTACGCGCGCCTGTACTACACCGATGGTGCGGGCGGCGTCGACTTCAAGCAGAAGGCGGGCCCGCGCTACGCGGACTTCGCCTATCTCGCCTTCACACTCGGAATGACCTTCCAGGTCTCCGACACCGACCTTCAGAACACCCGCATCCGCGCGACCGCGCTGCGTCACGCCCTGCTCTCGTACCTCTTCGGCTCGGTGATCCTCGCGGCGACCGTCAACCTCATCGCGGGTCTCGCCAACTGACGGCAGGATGGTCGCATGACCGAGTTTCGAAAGTCCGACCGCCGCTACGAGATCGTCGAGGAGGGCGCGGTGATCGGCGCGAGCTACTTCCGCGACGCCGGTGAACGCCGGGTGTTCACCCACACCGAGATCGACGCGGAGTGGGGCGGCCGCGGCCTCGCCACCCAGCTCGTGCGGTACGCCCTCGACGACACGCGCGTCGCGGGGATGCGGGTGGTCGCGCAGTGCCCCATGGTCGCGGCCTTCATCACGAAGAACCCCGACTACGCCGATCTGCTCGATCGACCCGCGGGCGTCGACGGCTGAGCGGATGACCGGCGCCGGCCCGCCGCCCGCTCAGGAGCGCTCGGCCGCCGCCAGTGACCCCGCGCGCCGGTTGCGCACTCGTGCCGCCAGCCGCTCGCGCCAGACCGAGCGGGTGCGCAGCGGTTCCTCGATGAGCGGCTCGGTCACCTGCTCGCCGCGGTACAGCGCCTCGAAGGTGGCGAGGGTGCGCTGGATGTCGTGCGCCTGCACGATGGAGAGGCTCTCACGCTTGAACTTCTGCAGTTCATCCTCGGGCATCGTCAGCACGTCGGTGAGTCGGGCGGCCATCTCGTCGACGTTGCCGGGTTCGAACAGGTAGCCGTTCTCGCCGTCGTGCACGAGGTGCGGGAGGGCCATCGCGTTCGCGCCCACGACGGGCAGGGCGGAGGCGAGCGCCTCCATCGTCGCGATGCTCTGCAGCTCGGCGATGGAGGGCATCGCGAAGACGGTCGCGCGGGTGAGCGCGTTGCGCAGGTACTCGTCGCTCACGTAGCCGGCGAAGGTGACCCGGTCGGCGACGCCGAGGGTCTGCGCCAGGTGCTTGAGCTGGTGCTCGATCTCGCCGCCGCCGACGATCTCGAGTCGCGCGCGCAGGCTCGGGTCGAGTCGCGCGAACGCCTTGATGAGCACATCGATCTGCTTCTCGCCGGTCACCCGCCCCACGAACACGATGAGGTTCTCGGTGCGGGGCTCGAAGCTGGGCGTGTACTTGTGCGCGTCGATGCCGCAGGAGATCGCGATGACGCCGCGGAGGTTCGTGTTCTGCTCGAGGTAGTCGGCGGCCCGCCTGGTCGGCGTCGTCATCGCCTGCGCGCGGCCGTAGATCTTCTCGGCCGAGGCCCAGTACGCCTTGACGGCCGCCTCCTGGAATCGCTCCGGGATGGGCGAGTGCTCGAGGAGATTCTCGGGCATCACGTGATTGGTGGCGATGAGCCGGATGCCCCGCTTGAGGGCCTGCTCCGACAGGCCGCGCCCCACCACGATGTTGGACTGGAAGTGAACGACGTCGGGCTTCACCTCGTCGAGGATCCGCGCGCTGTTCTTCTGGATCCGCCACGGCAGCGCGAACCGCAGCCAGGGGTGCGGGTACCAGCGGGCGGAGAACAGGCGGTGAACGGTGAGCTCTTCGCCGGCGTGCACCTCGCGGTAGGTGCCCCAGCCGCGGTAGCTGCCCGCGGGGGCGACGATGTGCACGGTGTGGCCCCGCCGCGCGAGGCCCGCTGCGAGACTCGCCGAGAAGGTGGCGGAGCCGTTGATCTCGGGGGCGAAGGTGTCGGCACCGATGACCACGGTGAGCGGGGGCTTGGGGTCGGGGCCGGTGGAGATCTCGAGATCAGACGTACTCTCGGGGACATCTGTCACAGTGTGGGGGTTCCCTTGCATGTATCGCGCCGGGTCGGAGCCAGCGGCCGCGTGATCCAGTGGAAAGCTACGTCCACGGTACCCTACGCGCGAAGCTGGGGATGGTGTTTGGAGAGCTGGAACACGCCGTAGATGGCGATCCCGCCGGCGATCACGAAAGCGAAGGCCGCCCAGAGCGGCGCCGTCGCGGCTTCCCCCAGGACGACGATTCCGATGGTCACGCCGACCAGCGGGTCGATCACGGTGAGGCCGGCCACGACGAGGTCGGGCGGCCCCGAGGAGTAGGCGGTCTGCACGAAGTAGGAGCCGAGAACCGCGGCGAGGATGAGCCCCAGCACGCACAGCACCGTGAGAATGTCGCTCGCGGTCAGGTGGAAGCCACCGAGAAGCAGCGTCTTCACGCGGTCGATCACGACCTTCGCGAGCGTCGCGACGAAACCGAAGAGCACACCGGCCGCGATGATGAAGAACAGCATCGAGAACCGCGTGCGGAAGAGCACGAACAGCGTGACGATGGCGGCGACCACGACGACGAGGATGACCAGCACGGCGATCAGCTGAGTCTCATGCACCGGCTGCGAGGTCGTGGTCACCGCCGCGACACCCACGAACAGCCCCACCCCGCCCACGCAGAACGCGATCGCGCGGATGGAGGCGTGGTCGAGCTTCGTGCGGCTCACGCGGGCGTTCACGATCGAGGTGATGACGAGCGCGACCGCGCCGAGCGGCTGCACCACCGTCAGCGGCGCGAGATAGAGGCTGAACAACTGGAGCACCACGGCCAGACCGAGCATGAGCGTGCCGAGCACCCAGGACGGGCGGCGCACGAGCAGGAGGAGCTGCCGGACGCTGAGCCCTGAGCCGCCGTCGGTGAGCGTCGAGGCATCGACTTTGGCGACGCCGCGGTGCTGGAACTGCGCGCCGAGCGCGAGGAAGATCGAGCCGATGAGCGCCACCGGGATGCCGAGTGCCTGCAACGGCGTCAAAGAGGTCAATGAGTCGAGTGGCACTCGATGAATCTACCCGGTGGCCACCGGATACCCTGAGTGAATGGCCGTACTTCCCATTCTCATCACCGGAGATCCGGTGCTGCACACCCCCGCCGCCCCGGTGGGCGAGATCGACGACGCGATCCGCGCGCTGGTCGCCGACATGGTCGAGACGATGGAGGCCGCACCCGGCGTGGGACTCGCCGCACCGCAGGTCGGGGTGCCGCTTCGCGTGTTCGTCTATGAGTGGACCGACGACGAGGGGACGACCTGGAAGGGCACGGCGATCAACCCCACCCTGTGGCTCTCCCCCATCCCGGCGGGGGCCGCCGACGAGGAGACCGAGTCGGAGGGCTGCCTCTCCATCCCCGGCGAGCGATTCCCGCTCCGACGCGCGGAGGGCGCGATCCTGCAGGCGACCGAGCTCGACGGCACGCGATTCGAGCTCGAGGCGCACGGCTGGCTGGCCCGGATCTTCCAGCACGAGTACGACCACCTCGACGGAGTGCTCTATGCCGACCGACTGGAGCACGCCCACGCCCGCACCGTGTCGAAGGCGATCCGGAAAGCGGGATGGGGCGTGCCGGGCGCGAGTTGGCTGCCCGGGGTCGACGACCTGGAGGGCTGAGGGGGTCGCGGGCGAGGGCCCGGGTCAGGTCATCCAGCCGGCCAGCGGCAGAAGCGCGGCGCACAGGGCGGCGGCGATGATGACGAGCACGAACGGCACCCGCAGCGCGAACAGCACCCCCGCGAGGATGACCGCGGGCACCCGCGCGTCGACCACGATCTCCGTGCCGCGCGCGAGCGACTGCACCGCGACCAGTCCGGCGAGCAGCGCGACGGTGAGCAAAGACGAGATCCGGGCCGGCGTCGGCCGTTCCACGAGCCTCGGCGGCACGAGGTAGCCCACGACCTTGAGGCCGAGCACGCAGACCGAGGCGAGCAGGATGATCGTCCACACGCTCACGCGGCATCACCCCCGCGCGCTCCGAACAGGTTGGTGGCGCCCACCACGACCGCGACGAGCGCCGCGACGAGGATCGGCACCCCCGCGGGGAGCGAGGGAGTGAGCACCGCTGCGATGACGGCGGCCGCCGCCGCCACGATGATCGGCTGGCGTCGCCGGAGACGGGGCCAGAGGAGTCCGACGAAGGCGGCGGCCGCGGCGGCGTCGAGTCCGTACTGCCGCACATCGCCGAGCAGGTTGCCGATGAGCGCGCCGACGAGGGTCGCGATGTTCCAGCCCACGAACAAGAGGATTCCCGTGTACCAGAAGCCGGCCCGCTGAGCGGCGGGGGTCGACTGCGCGGTGGCGACGGCCGTCGATTCGTCGATCGTGAAGTGCGCCGCGGCGAGCCGGCGCGCGAGCGGCCCGCCGATGATCGGCGACATGCGGATGGCGTAGAGACCGTTCCGCAGCCCGAGCAGAGCAGCGCCCGCGATCGCCGCGACACCGGCCGAGGCGCCGCCCGTCGCGAGAACCCCGATGAGGGCGAACTGCGAGCCACCCGAGAACATGAGGAGGCTCAGCACACTGGTCTGCCAGACGCTGAGACCCGAGGCGACGGCGAGCGCACCGAAGGAGACGCCGTAGAGCGAGACGGCGACCGCGACCGCGAGGCCGGATCGGAACGCGACGCGCGTCTCGACCGAGCGGGGACGCAGCGGCACTCAGCGCCCCAGGTTCACGCCGTGGATGCCGTTGTGGTACCGCAGCGCGGGGAACACGACGGCCACCGAGAACCCGACGCCGGGCACCGAGTGGGCGTGGAAGACCCCGCCGAAGAGGGCGGCGCGCTCGCGCATCGCGGTGATCCCGGTGCCGCTCACCACCTCGGTGAGCGCATCCATGTCGTCGTCGATGCTGTAGCCGCGGCGCTGGGACTCGCTGTTCGGATCGAGCCCCGCGCGGCGGTCCCGGGCGCGCACGCCGTCGTCGTCGACTTTCACCTGCAGGCCGTCGGCCGTCCAGGTGAAGGCCACCCGCACCTCGGTGCCGTCGCCGCCGTGCTTGAGGGCGTTCGAGAGGGCCTCCTGCAGGATCCGGTACACCACGACCTCGGCGCCCTGCCGCAGTTCGAAGGGCTCACCGACCTCATCGAACTCGATGATGAGTCCCGCGTCGCGCATCACCTTGAACAGGTCGCGGGTCGAGCCCAGACGGGGCTGGGGCGATACCTCGGCCTCGCCCTCCCGCACGACCGTCATGACCCGGCGGAGGTCGGCGAGGGTGGAGCGCGCGGACTCGCCGATGGTCGTCACGGAGCGGAAGGCGGCGCCCGGGTCCCGCTCCCCCGCGAAGCGAGCGCCGTCGGCCTGACTCACGATCACGGAGACGTGATGCACGGCGACCTCGTGCAGTTCGCGGATGATCCGCAGCCGCGCCGTCTGCTCATCGAGTGCGAGTCGGAGCTCCAGCATCTCGCGCTGGGCCGCGATCCGATCGCGGCGCTCCGACCGCAGCCGGAGACGACCGCGAAGCCAGAGCCCCGCGAACAGGAGCGCGAGGATGACGAGGACCGCGGCGATGCCGAGCGCCGCCGCGGGGGGCAGAGTGGTCACGAAAGGTCTCCCTCTGGGCGCTGCCGCACCCAGAGGAAGACTATCGCGCTACTTCGCGGGGAACTGCGGACCGTTGTTCGCGCGCAGCACCTCGAGGCGTGCCCGGTACTCCTTCTCATCGATGTCACCCTGCGCGAAACGCTCGGCGAGCGTCGTCTCGGCTGCACGGGACGGGCTGCCCCATCCACCGTGACCGAAGGGTCCGCCGCTGTGGCTCATGGCTGCCCAGCGCGCCCAGCGACGACGTCGACCGGCGATCGCGAACACGATGAGGCCCACGATCACCACGAACCAGAACACGTGGCCGAGGATGAACAGCGGGAGAAGACCGAACCCGAGGGCGCCGTGGGCCAGTGGCCCCATGGCGGCTGGGACGACGGCGAGGGATGTGAACACGGTTGATTCCTTCTGTCTGGGGCTCCGGCGGAACCCGATGACACCAGCATCCGCCGCGCGCGCGGCGCACGAATCTGCTGCGCGGAGGAACCTCCGTACTCCCGCGGGACTACTGCCACCCGGGCTTGACCAGCCCGGTCTCGTAGGCGATCACCACGAGCTGCACCCGGTCGCGTGCGCCGAGCTTCGCCATCATGCGGCTCACGTGGGTCTTCGCTGTCAGCGGGCTGAGGTACAGGCGCGCCCCGATCTCCTCGTTGGTCAGGCCCTGCCCGACCAGCCCGAGCACCTCGCGCTCCCGCTCGGTCAGCACCTGGAGCTGGCGGGTGTCGGCACCGGCCTTCCAGTCGACGGCGACGCGCTCGAGCAGGCGCTTGGTGACGCTCGGGCTGAGCAGGGCATCCCCGCCCGCCACCACGCGCACGGCACGGATGAGTTCGACGGGCTCGGTGTCTTTCACGAGGAAGCCGCTCGCGCCGGCGCGGATGGCGTGGCCCACGTACTCGTCCAACTCGAAGGTCGTCACGATCACGATGTGCGTCCCGGTCAGTCGCGGGTCGGCCACGATCTGCTCGGTCGCCCAGAGGCCGTCCCCGTCGGGCATGCGGATGTCCATCAGCACCACATCGGGCGACTCAGCCCGCGCGAGCGCCACGATCTCGACTCCGGTGCCGGCCTCCCCCACGATCTCGATATCGCGCTCCGCCTCCAGCAGGCTGCGGAAGCCGGCGCGGATGAGGCCCTGATCGTCGGCGATCGCGACGCGGATCACGGGGCGCCCACGCGCGTGCGCACCGGGATCCGCGCCTGGACCCGGAAGCCACCGTGCGGCGAGGGACCCGCCTCGAGAGTGCCCCCCAGCAGCTCCGCCCGCTCCCGCATGCCGAGCAGGCCACGACCCTCGGTGTCTGCGCGGTAGCTCGAGACCCCGTCGTCGGTGATGGTGACCGAGTAGAACTCGTCGCTGACATCGAACTCGACGCGGGCCCGGGACGCCCGGGCGTGCCGAACCACGTTGGTCAGCGACTCCTGCACGATCCGGTAGAGCGCGAGCTGCGTCGCCTGGGGCAGCCCGTCGGGCGCCGACCCGAGCGCCACATCGATACCCTGATCGCGCACGGAGTCGGCGAGGGCGGGCAGGCGGGCGAGATCGGGTTCCGGCACGAGCGGAGCATCAGCGTCCCGGCCCGAGCGGAGCACGCCCAGCACCGACCGCACCTCGTCGAGCGCGGTCTTGCTCGTCTCCTTGATGTTCGCGAGCGCGTCGCGCGCCTTGTCGGGGTCGCCGTCCATCAGGTGCAGGCCGACACCGGCTTGAACGTTGATCTGGCTGAGCGAGTGCGCGAGAACGTCGTGGAGCTCGCGCGCGATGCGCACCCGCTCCGCCTGCACCTCGGTCTGCTGGCGCTCCGCGCGTGCGCGCGCCAGCTGACGGAATCGCTCCCGCCGTGACCGGGTCGACTCGCCGATGCCGATGACGATCAGGATGCCCAGGGTCGTCGCCGCGATCCGCGGTGCGTTCCAGTGCGCCCCCGTCGCGATCGCGATCGAGAGCGTGATCACCCACCCCGTGGCGATCGAGATCCAGGCCCAGGGTCGCGCTCCGCGAACGATCGCCCCGACGATCGCGAACGCGAGGGAGATGTAGGGCGGCGAATTGTCGAAATTCCCCACGAAGATCGAGGCGCAGGCCGCCGCGGTGACGACCGCGACGACGGGACCCGGCCAGCGGCGCGCGCCGATCAGGGCGATCGGTCCCACGAGCGCGAGCGCGAGGGCGAGCCAGAAGGTACTGCCGGTGTGATCGAGCGGCACGAGCTCGCGCCGGGCGACGATGAAGAACACCGCGGGCACCTGCACGACGAGTGAGACCACGACCGGGATCCAGAGCCGCGCCCTCGGCGACCCTCCGCCCGGCGGCCGCCCGAAGGCGTGGGCGTGCGCGAACCAGGCCTCGTCGTGTCGCCAGTCGCGGTCGCGCATGCGTCGATGCTACGCGGAGCGGGATCACCCGGCATCCACTGCGCGGACCCGCCGGCGCTACTCCCGCGGGAGTAGGAGACGTACCGCCGGAGACGAGGAAACCCCCGGTCGTGGAGGACCGGGGGTTCAGCTCCCCGACTTGGACTCGAACCAAGAACCTATCGGTTAACAGCCGATTGCTCTGCCAATTGAGCTATCGAGGATCGCGGTGAAGCGTAGCTACTTTACCAAAGGTTGCGGCGCCACCAAATCGGCGCGCTCCCCAGGCTCAGCCGAGCAGGAGATAGGTGGGCGACGGCACCGCGATCGAACCGTGGAAGACGGGAACGCCGTCGACGCCGATCGCGAAGCTCGACACCGAGTTCGACAACTGATTCGCGACCAGCAGCTCGTCGCCGTCGACGACGAGGTGGCGTGGCCACCCGCCGCCGCAGTCCACGAAGGTCAGGGGCCGCAGCGAGCGCCCGTCCTCCTCCACCCGCAGGACCGCGATCCGGTTCGAGCCGCGCAGGCCGGTGTAGGCGTGTCGGCCGTCGGCGCTGAGCGCGAGGGCCGCAGCGTGGTCGCCCTCCGTGGCACCCGGAATCGGCACCGGTGCCGAGACGACGAATCCCTCGGGACCGCGCGTGATGACGAGGATCTGCAGACTCAGCTCGCCGAGCACCCAGATGGCGCCCGAGGGGTGCAGGAGGAGATCGCGCGGACCGGTTCCCGGCGGCAACTCGATCGCACCCGTGCGGGTGAGACCGTTCTCGTCGACGAGATGCAGGTGGATGCGGTCGGCGCCCAGATCGGTGGTCAGCACGAGAGTGTCCGAGACCTGCAGCACGTCGTGGGCGTGCGGGCCGTCCTGCACCGAGTGCGGGCCCGTGCCCGTCGCGCGAAGCGACTGCGAGGTGCGCCCGAGGGTGCCGTCCGGTGCAATGGGATGCACGTCGACGACGCCATCCCCGTAGCAGGCGGCGACGAGCAGCCGCCCGTGCGCCACGACCCCCAGGCTGCACGGTGAGGTGCCGGCCGCATCCTGCAGGCCGAGGAAGCGGAGCTCCTCGCCGTCGACGCGGAAGGCGGAGATCGTCGGCCCACCCTCTCCCGCGGCGTAGATGACGTCACCCGAGCGGCGAAGGAACGAGGGCGAGTCGGAGCCGGCGGCGATCCCCCGGTTCTGCAGTGCGCCGTCGGCGTCGCGGGCCAGTCGGGTGATCCCCGTCGACGAGCCGCCCATGTCGTCGGTGTACGCGCCGACCCACACGGTATTAGATGGCACTGAGTTCCTCCGCTGTCTTGAGATCGCGAATCACGCGGGCGAGTCCCTCCACGTAGGAGTGACTGGGCGAATCCAGCACCTCGTCGACCGGGCCCAGTGCCACGATAATGCCCCTGTGCATCACCGCCACACGCGAGCTCACGCGGCGCACCTCGCTGATCGTGTGGCTGACAATGAGGGCGGAGAACTCGCGCTGCTCGTGGAGCTCGCGAACGATGTCGAGGATCACCGCCCGACCGTTCACATCCACGCCCGAGGTGGGGTCGTCGGCGACCAGCAGCGTCGGTTCGAGGATGAGCGCCCGCGCGATCGCGACGCGCTGGCGCTGTCCGCGACTCAGCTCGTGCGGGAACCGGTTCATCGTCGTCAGCGGCAGATGCACGGCGTCCACGAGGGTTGCGACCGCGATGGCGGCGTCACGCTGATCGAAGTCGGGATCCCGGGCGAAGATGGGCGCGGCGATGTTCTCGCCGATCATGAGGCGGGGGTCGAGGGCGGCGCCCGCATCCTGGGGCACGTACCCGATGTGCAGACCGAGTCGTTCGCGCTTGCGGGAGCCCAGGGAGCGCATCGATCGGCCGAGCACGGTCAGCGATCCACCGACGATGGAGGGGCCGTGCGCGGTGCCGGCGAGTCCGGCGACAGCCTGGGCGAGTGAACTCTTGCCCGATCCGGTCTCCCCGATCACCGCGAGGATCTCGCCCACCGGAATCTGGAAGGTCGCTCCGTCCACGGCCACGTGCTCCGACTCGGCGCGCCGCGACTCCCACTTGAGCGAGAGGTCATCGGCCACGACGGCGAACGGGGTCTTCGTCACTCGTTCGTCCTTTCCTGCGCGCGCACAGCGCCGATTGGCGATCGTCGGGGGGCTTTAAGGTGTAGCACAGAGCGGTCGGATCCCGTGGAGACCGGGCCGCCGGTGGTGAGGCCGAGGGGCGATCACTCCTTCCGCAGCAGCCGACGTTCCGCCTCGACGCTCACCAGTTCCCGCTGCAGGATGGCGTACCGCTCCGGCTCGCTCACCGCGTCGGTGCGCTGCAGCGCCCCGAGTAGTTCGGCCTTCGCCCGCAGCAGATCACGATCGATGAGGTCGCTCGCGAGCGAGGAGCAGTACTCCGCGATCTTGTCGGCCCGCGCCGGGATCGGCGCAACCGCGAGCTGCTGCACGAGAGTCACGAACGACGAGGGCACCTGCCGGGTCACCTCGGCCACCCACTCGGCGGTGCCGAAGGCATCGAGACTCGACGCGATCGCATCGCGGATGACCGCCAGCGTGTGATTCGTGAACTCCACCCGCGCAGCCCGCGACACGAGCTCGCGACCGACCTCCGCCGGGTACTGGAGGATCGCCATGACGGCATCGCGCTCGAGTCTCGTCGTGGGGTCGGTGGGCAACTCGGTGAGCGAGATGTCGGCCGAGCGATCGGGAGCGTCCGCCTCCGGCGTCGGCGCCGGGGTCGCGTGTGCCGCACCGCTGCGGGCGGCGTTGACCGCGCGCCCGACCTCCGACGGATCCATGCCGAGCCAACCCGCGAGGTTGCGCGTGTACCCGATGCTCAGCGACTGATCCCGGATGCCCGCTACGACGGGCGCGGCCGAGCGCAGGGCGGCGACGCGGCCCTCGACGGTGTCGAGATTGTAGCCGTCGAGCGTGCGCCGGATCATGAACTCGAACATGGGTTTGCGGGTCTTCACCAGTCGGCGCACCGCTTCGTCCCCGCGACCCAGACGCAGGTCGCAGGGGTCGAGCCCGTCGGGCGCGACCGCGACGAAGGTCTGCGCGGCGAACCGCTGCTCCTCGCTGAATGCCCTGCTCGCGGCCTTCTGCCCGGCCTCGTCGGGGTCGAAGGTGAAGATCACCTCGCCGGTGCCGGTGGTATCGGAGTTGTCGACGTCGCCGATGACGCGGCGGACGATCTTGATGTGGTCCACGCCGAAGGCGGTGCCACAGGTCGCGACGGCCGTCGTGACCCCAGCGAGATGGCACGCCATGACGTCGGTATAGCCCTCGACGACGACGACCTGACGGCCGCGGGAGATGTCGCGCTTCGCGAGGTCGAGCCCGTAGAGCACCTGGCTCTTGTGGTACACGGGCGTCTCGGGAGTGTTGAGGTACTTGGGACCTTTGTCGTCGTCGAGCAGGCGCCGGGCCCCGAACCCCAGGGTCTGTCCGGTGATGTCGCGGATGGGCCAGACGAGCCGGCCACGGAAGCGGTCGTAGACGTCGCCCCGATCACCGCGACCGAGAAGGCCGGCCGTGACGAGCTCGTCCTCCGTGAAACCCAGCGATCGAAGATGGCGCCCCGCGGCGCCGCCCCGCGGGGCGAAGCCGATGCCGAAGCGCTCGGCGGCGGACTGGTCGAAGCCCCGCTCGCCCAGGAACGCACGACCGGGCGCCGCATCCGGTGTCGTCAGTTGCGCGATGAAGAACTCCTCGGCCGCCTTGTTGGCGGCCAGCAGCCGTGCGCGGTTTCCGTGATCGGTGGCCTGCCCGCCGTCTTCGTAGTGCAGTTCGTAACCCAGGCGAGCGGCCATCCGCTCCACGGCCTCCGAGAAGGAGCAGTGATCCATCTTCTGCAGGAAGGTGAAGACGTCGCCCCCCTCCCCGCAGCCGAAGCAGTGGTAGAAACCCACCTGCGGCCGCACGTGGAAGCTGGGGCTGCGCTCCTCGTGGAACGGGCACAGACCCTTCATCGAGCCGACGCCCGCGCCCTTCAGCGTGACGTAATCGCCCACGATGTCGGCGATGTTGGTGCGCGACCTCACCTCATCGATATCGCTTCGTTTGATGAGGCCCGCCACCCGTCGATTCTAAGGTCGCGGCCGGGCTCGGCGCCGACGCGGTCGTCAGCCCTGTGCGATCAACCGGTCATGCCACGCCATCGCGGACTGGTCGGTGAGGCTCGCCACCTGATCGACCACCACACGGCGCCGGGCCGCGTCGCTCTGCGCGGCACGCCAGTCCTCGGCGAAACCGAGATCGAGTTCGTGCGGAGCCGTCTCGAGCAGGTGATCCGCGAGTTCCACGAGCAGTTCGCGCTGGCGCGCGTAGATCGGTTTGCGGGCGTTCGTCGACATGACGTTCGCCGCGACGATCCCCTTGAGCACCGCGATCTCGGCCTGGATCTCCCTCGGCACCACGACATCCGCCCCGAACCGGATCAGCGACGACCCGGGGTGGCTGGCGCGCGTCGCCTGCACCGCGGCAGCGGCGAAACGCCCGATCAACTGGCTGGTCAGGTTCTTGAGGCGCCCAAGAGACCGGCGACTGCCATCCCACTCGTCGATCCACACGTCGAGGCTGTCCAGGCGGTCGAAGGCCTGGATGAGTTCGTCGTGGTCGATCTCCCCGCCGATCCAGACGAACATGGAGTCCACGAGCTCGTCGTGGTCGGCGCGCGCGCCGAGCGCGCTGACGTCGATGTAGTCGCCCACGATCGCATCCTCGAAATCGTGCACGGAGTACGCGATATCGTCGCTCAGATCCATCACCTGCGCCTCGATGCAGCGGCGTCGCTCGGGAGCCCCGGCCCGCAGCCACTCGAACGCCGGCGTGTCGTCGTCGTAGAAGCCGAACTTGCTGCGCCCGCTCGGGTCGGGGATGCCCTGCGCCTCGGGCCACGGGTATTTGCAGCTCGCGTCGAGGCTCGCCCGCGTGAGATTGAGCCCGAAACTCCGGCCGTCCGCGTCGAACACCTTCGGTTCGAGCCGGGTCAGCAGGCGCAGCGTCTGCGCGTTGCCCTCGAAACCGCCGATGTCGTGCGCCCACTCGCTCAGCGCGCGCTCACCATTGTGACCGAACGGCGGATGCCCGAGGTCGTGGGCGAGGCACGCGGTGTCCACCACATCGGGGTCGAGGCCGAGGCTCTCCGCCAGTTCGCGCCCGACCTGAGCCACCTCGAGCGAGTGCGTCAGCCGGTTGCGCGCGAAATCGATCCCCGTGGTGGGGCTGAGCACCTGGGTCTTCGCGGCGAGCCGCCGCAGGGCGCTCGAGTGCAGAAGGCGGGCACGGTCTCGCGCGAAGTCGCTGCGTCTGCTCGAGTGCTCCTCCGGCAGCCAGCGCTCGGCGTCCTGCGCCGAGTACTCAGCCGCCACTGGTGCTCAGTTCGGCCTCGGTGAGTTCGGCGCGGTGCGTCTCCTGCAGCTCACGGCTCTCGAGCCAGCGCTCGGGGAGGGCGGGCGATTTGGGCGAACCGGCGCGGCCGCGCTGTCCCTCGGCGTCGGCCCCGGGGTACGGCTGCTCGTGGTCGAGTTGATCCAGCAGCTCGCCCAGCTGAGCGAGGTCCTTCACGGTAGCGAGGCTCGCGCGCAACTCGCCGCCCACCGCGTAGCCCTTGAAGTACCAGGCGACGTGTTTGCGGATATCGCGGCAGGCCCGGTCTTCGTCTCCGTCGAAGAACTCCGTCAGCAGCTCGGCGTGACGGCGGAACGCGACCGCGACCTCACCGAGGCCGGGCTCGGCTTTGCGGGTCTCGCCCGAGAAGGCGGCGCTGAGGTCGCCGAAGAGCCAGGGGCGGCCGAGGCATCCCCGACCCACGACGACGCCGTCGCACCCCGTCTCCGCGACCATGCGTAGCGCGTCGTCGGCCGACCAGATGTCACCGTTGCCGAGGATCGGAACGTCGGTCACGGTGTTCTTGAGGGTCGCGATCGCCGACCAGTCGGCCGTGCCCGAGTAGAACTCGGCCGCGGTGCGGGCGTGCAGCGCGATGCTGGCGACCCCGGCTCCCTGCGCGACACGGCCCGCCTCCAGATAGGTGAGGTGATCGGAATCGATGCCCTTGCGCATCTTCACCGTGAGCGGGATCGACCCCGCTGCCTTCACAGCGCCCTCGACGATGTCGCGGAACAACCCGATCTTCCAGGGCAGCGCGGCTCCCCCGCCCTTGCGCGTGACCTTGGGAACGGGGCAGCCGAAGTTGAGGTCGATGTGGTCGGCCCGATCCTCGGCGACGAGCATGGTGACGGCCTCGGCCACGGTTTTCGGGTCGACACCGTACAACTGGATCGACCGAGTGGTCTCCGACTCGTGGTGCCTGATCAACCGCATGCTCTCGGGCGTTCGCTCGACGAGCGCGCGGCTGGTGATCATCTCGCTGACGTAGAGACCCGCTCCGTATTCGCGACAGAGGCGACGAAACGCCGTGTTCGTGATCCCTGCCATGGGCGCGAGGACGACGGGGACAGCAAGCTCTATCCCGCCGATTGTGAGCGGCGCGCTAACGCGACGTGTGGCGGACCCACTGTGCGCCACGGGTGCCGAGAGAATAGTCATCACACCGATTCTCCCAGAAAGCGAGAGAGACCATGGCCGAAGCCGCGCCTCTGGACGTCGTGCGGTTCGTCGACCTGGAGGTCGAGCGCAAGTCGGCCTGGGGCCCGGGGATGCACGCGAGTCGACAATTGACGGTCAACGATCAGTTACTCAGCGTCGCGCTCAGCGAGCGAACCGGGCGCGCTGTGGAGCAGTCGACACCGATCGTGCAGGGCCGTGCCGGCGCCGTCGACCCGCAGGCGTACCTGGTCTCGCTGCTCGGAGGCCCCAAGCCCGATCCCCTGGGAGCCGGTCGGATCGCGATCGGCTACTGCGACGCCTGCCTCGACGCGAGCTGCGGCGTGGTGCTCGGCGCCACGCTCGGAATCGACGACATCTCGGTGAGCTGGAGTCGCCTCGGCTTCGAGCAGGAGCAGCCGGGCCCCGCCCCGAAGCTCACCCCGTTCTGGAAGAAGGCGCCGCCGGTCGTCGAGGTCCCGCCGGATCACGTGTGGTGGGTCGCGCAGCCCTTCGATCCCGAGGTGTCCTTCCGCTTCGAGCGCTCACAGTATCTCCAGGCGGTTCAGGCCGAGCGACGTCGACTGGGCACACCCTCGTGAGCGGCGTCGATCGGGTCGCCGACGACGCGCGGGCGCGGGGACTCGAGATCGAGATCGTCGAGCGCGGCCCGGCGGGCAGTCTCGCGGAGGCCGCGGCGTCCCTGGGGCTGTCACCGGCGGGGATCGTCAAGACGCTCGTGGTCAAGCGCCACGACGGCGACTTCCTCTTCGCCCTCGTCCCCGGCGACCGTCAGATCTCCTGGCCCAAACTGCGCGCGCTCGTCGGCGTCAATCGGCTCCGTATGCCGGATGCCGAGGTCGCCTTCGAAGCGACCGGATACGAACGCGGCACGATCACCCCACTCGGCAGCACGACGGCATGGCCGGTGTACGCCGACGAGAGGATGATCGGCCGGCGCATCGCGCTCGGCGCGGGGGCCCACGGCCGCAGCGCCTTCGTCGACGCCGACGCGCTCATCGCCAGCTTCGGTGCGACCGTCGCCGATCTGACCGATCCCGCCTGAGAGCAGCGACCGGAAGGGCCCGAGCGCAGCGACCCGAAGTGCCTGAGCGCAGCGACCCGAAGGATCAGACGCGATCCGAGTCGACCAGTCGGTTGATCACGGCCTGTTCGTGATGCGCGGGGATCACGCACACGTCGCCCACGCAGGACTCGGCATCCGCGTCACCGAGCATCGCGAACGCGGGCGCCGTCGGCAACGCCGCGACCGACGGGCTCACCGACGCTGACGACTCGGTCATGCCACCGACTCCCTCTCGCTCGCAACCTGTGCCAGAACGTTAGCGAAGGTCTGCGCATCCTGCGCCCCCGACACCCCGTAGCGGCCATCAACGACGAAGAACGGGACGCCCTGGATGCCGTACGCCGCCGCCTGCGCGACATCCTGCTTGACGTCGGCGAGGTAGCGCTCCTCGCTCAGCACGCGAACCACCTCGGCCCGGTCGAGACCGACCTCGGCGGCGAGGTCGGCGAGGTCCTCGATGCGCCCCACGTGACCGCCCTCGATGAAATAGGCGCGCAGCAGCCTCTCTTTCATCTCCAGCTGCAGGCCCTTCGACTTGGCGTGGTGGAGGAGTTCGTGGGCTTTGATCGTGTTGGTCTGGTGCACGTGGTCGTAGTCGTAGTCGAGACCGACGCTCGCCGCGATTCCCACGACGCGCTCGAGCATGAGATCGACCTGCTCGAGCGGCAGGCCCTTGCGGGCGCTCAGGTACTCTCTCGGCGTGCCGTCGAAATCGACGGGGGTGTCGGGCGCGAGTTCGAAGGAGTGGTACTCCACTTCGACGTCACCGCCGTACGCGGCCACGCCGGCCTCGAACTTTCGCTTTCCGATGTAGCACCAGGGGCATTGAACGTCGGACCAGATGTCGACCTTGATGGGATCACTCACGTGCACCCCAACCACGGCCCCGCCCCGGAGTATTCCCGTGCGCCTGGGTCACCCTCGCGCAGGACGCGACTCGCCTCCGGGCACGGTTCGCCCCATGGCACAGCTCGCCTCACGGCTCGGGTCGTCCGCCACGGCACGGTTCGTCTCAGGGCGCGACGCGGCCATTCGCATCGAAGGCCGCCGAGGTGAGCGGCATCAGCTCCCGCCAGGCGGTCTCCATCTTCTCCGCCACCATCTCGATCTCGCGCTGCGGGAACGACGGGAAGTGCGTGCCCTCCCGCTTGGTGCGCAGGCTCAGGAAGTTCATGAGCGATCGCGCGTTCATCGTCACGTACATGGACGAGTAGATCGTGAGGGGGAGGACGATTCGCGCCACCTCACGCGCGACGCCCGCGTCGAGCATCCGCTGGTAGGACTCGAACGCGTGCTCGCAGACGGATCGAACCTCGGCCGAGACCAGTTCGCTCTGCTCGGGCGTGCCCGGAAGGAAGTCGTAGGCACCGGCCTTGCCCACCTGCACGAGGTTGCGGTCGGGCCCGGGCACGTAGAACACCGCACCGAGCTCGCGGTACCGCCCGCTCTCTTCGTTGTAGGAGGCGATGCGGTGACGCATGAACTCGCGGAACACGAAGATGGGCGCCTGCACGTAGAAGGTCATCGAGTTGTGCTCGAAGGGCGAGCCGTGGCGGTCGCGCATGAGGTAGTTGATGAGGCCCTTGCTGCGCGAGGTGTCGAGCGTGGCGTCCTGCGCCGATTCGAGGGTCTGCTCCCCCTGCGTCGACACCCGGGCCGCGAAGAGGACATCGGCGTCGGAGGCACTGGAACGGACGAGCTCGACGGTGACGTCGGAGCGGAACTGGATGTCGTGAGTCACGGCTTAAACCTAGCGGCGGCCGGCGACATCGGCCGTTCGTAACATCCGGTCACACTCGGCAGCCCGGCGACGGGCGGGATTAGCGTTGAGCATATGAATCCTCTGGTGGTCGCCGCGGTGCTCGTGGGCCTCGTCGCGCTCGCCACCGGACTCGGTCTCGTCTGGCAGCGGGGCTCCGGTCGCGTTCGCGAGGCGGACGCCACGCGGGTCACGCTCCCCGAGCTGCCGGAGGACGGCCAGGTCACACTGCTCCAGTTCTCCACCGAGTTCTGCTCCACCTGCGGCCCCACGCGCCGGGTCCTCGGCGACCTGGCCGGCCAGCTGGAGGGCGTGCGCCACGTCGACGTCGACCTCACGCACCGCCCCGAGCTCGCGGCTCGCTTCAACATCCTGCAGACGCCCACGACACTCATCCTCGACGGTGCCGGTGTCATCCGCGGTCGGATCGGCGGGGCGCCGCGGCGCGACGACGTCCGCACGGCCGTCGAGGGCCTCCTGGTCGCCTGACCTCTCCGCCGCGCATGAAAGGCACGCATCGTGAGCACTGACCGTCCCACCGTCGATCCCCGGGGTCCCCGCTTCGGCGCCGGCATCACCGCGGTGCTGCTGCTCGTCGTGATCGGTCTGTTCCTCTCCGGGCTCGGTGCGGCGGCATTCGTTCTGTTCGTCGTGATCACGGCGGTCTTCGCCTGGGGCACGATCGCGGGCATCCAGCGCCATCCCTACGGCCTGCTGTTCAAGCGCGTCATCCGTCCGCGTCTCGCGCCGCCCACTGAACTGGAGGATGCGACGCCGCCGACCTTCGCCCAGGGAGTCGGACTCTTCGTGACGCTCGTGGGCGTCATCCTCTTCCTCCTGGGTGTGACGCTCGCGCTCCCGATCGCCGCCGGATTCGCCTTCATCGCGGCCTTCCTCAACTCGGTCTTCGGCTACTGCCTCGGCTGCCAGATCTACCTGCTGCTCGTTCGTGCGGGCATCCTCGGCCGAGGCACTGCCGCACGGGCCTGAGCCCGCATAGGCTGGAGGCTCCCCACAAGGAGGTCTCAATGGCTCTCACGAGCGAAGCAACGACGCTGTGGTTCGGCGACCTGATGAGCGGATCGGGCACCACCTCACTGGATTCATCCGATGCGGCCGAATTCCCCGTCTCCTGGCAGGCACGATCGGTCGGGGAGGTCGGCAAGACCAACCCCGAAGAACTCCTCGGTGCGGCTCACTCCGCGTGCTACTCGATGGCGTTCGCAGCGGCACTCGCCGGGAACGGCACGCCTCCGGAATCTCTCCAGGTCACCGCCGCGGTGACCTTCGTGCCCGGTGAGGGCATCACCGGCAGCCACCTGCTGGTGAGCGCGAAGGTGCCCGGCATCACGGAGGAGGCCTTCGAAGCACTCGCGGAGGGCGCCAAGGCGAACTGCCCGGTGTCGAAGGCGCTCGCCGGGGTGACCATCACGCTCGAAGCCAGTCTCGCCTAGTGGCGCGCCCGGAACGCCCCGCGGTGCCCCGCGCCCTGAGGGACGACACGCCGCTGACGGTTCTCATCTCGGGTGCCTCCGGGTTCATCGGGCGAGAACTCGTTCGTCAGCTCGAGGAGGCGGGAGACGCCGTCCTCACGCTCGTGCGGTCTCAGCCCCGCAACGAGCGCGAGTTCCACTGGTCGCCCGCCGCGCACATGATGGACTACGGCGTTCTCGACGGAGTGGACGCGGTCGTCAATCTGTCCGGCGCGTCGACGGGGCGGCTGCCCTGGACGAAGTCCTATCAGCGCGAGATCCTGACCTCGCGCATCACTGCCACCGAGACGCTCACGCAGGCGATGGGCATGTCCCGCACCCCACCGGCGGTGCTCCTCAACGGCTCCGCCGTCGGCTTCTACGGCGACCGCCCGGCAGAACGGTTGACCGAGGAGTCGGCCCGCGGCTCGGGGTTCTTCCCCGACGTCGTCGAGGAGTGGGAGCGCGCGGCACACCTCGCACCCGCGAAGACCCGGGTCGTCACGCTTCGCACGGGCGTCGTCGTGGGCCGGGGCGGCGCCTTCACTCCGCTGATCCCGCTGACCCGGGTCGGGCTGGGCACGCGCTTCGGCACGGGCGGGCAGCACTGGCCGTGGATCAGCCTGTATGACGAGGCAGCGGCGATCCGCCATCTGCTGCGCAGCCGCCTGAGCGGCCCGGTCAATCTGGTCGGTCCGACCCCGGCGACCTCCGACCGCATCACCAAAGCATTGGCGCGCGCGCTCCATCGCTGGTATCCGTTCGCGATTCCCGATGGTCTCATCAGCGGACTCCTGGGCGAAGCCGGTCGCGACCTGCTCCTCGCCAGTCAGAAGGTGCTGCCGGTGCGGCTGCTCGACGACGGGTTCCGCTTCCGCGACACCACCGTCGAACAGGCCATCGAACGGATGATCGTCGGCGCCTGAATCACCGCACCGGCTCAGCCCCGCGCGGCCGCCTCGCGCTCGATCCGGATCGCCCGTCGGGTCGCCCACCGCGCGCGCCGGCGATCCCCGCAGGCGTCGTAGGCGAGAGCGAGCCGGTACCAGCTCGTCCAGTCGTCGGGGTTCGCCTCGACCTCCGCCTGGAACACGGGAAACTCGGCGTCGGCCGCGGCGCGATCCGGGCGACCGCTGGGGCGGTGCGGCAGGGTGTCGACGGGGAGTCGGTCGAGTTCGATCATCCGTCGCAGGAGACGCTGCGCGCGCGTGCCGAATCGGAGTTCTGCAACGAGCGCCCACGCCCCCACGAGAGGCAGCACGAGCAACGCGGCTCCCTCGACCTTGGCGATGACGCTGTCGGTGCCCAGCAGCAGGATCGAGTACTGCACCGTCACGACGAGGTACAGCGCCAGCAGCACCGCCATGACGAGCGCGGCGGTACGGTTCCTCACTCGGCGGCGTTTCCGCTGAGGTCGATCAGCGCGTCGAGGCCCACGGTGACCCCGACTGCGCCCGGGGTGGCGCGCAACGCGGCGAGAATGCCCCGCTCATAGGAGTCGGGCGAGAGGGTCTCGTGCGTGATGGTGAGGAGCTCCCCCAACGCGCCGAAGTGCACGTCCTGGCGTGCCACGACGCCCTGCATGCGGAGGGAGTGGATCGGCACGCTCGCCACCTGCTGTCCGCGCGCGCGCTGGTCGGCGTGCGGTGCGATCACCGGGCCCTGGTGCGAGCGCGCACGCCCGATGAGCTCGGCCGTGCGGACGGCGGTGCCGGACGGCGAATCCACTTTGGAGGCATGGTGAGCCTCGATAATTTCGATCGAGTCGTAGAAGCGGGCCGCCATCGTCGCGAACGAGGTGGCGAGCACCGACCCGATCGAGAAGTTCGGGACGACGATCACCCCGGCGCCCTCGTGCTCGGCGACGCGTCGCTCCAGCCAGGCGAGCCGCTCCGCAGACCATCCGGAGGTGCCGACGAGCACCTTGATGCCGTGCTCGATCGCGAACTCGACCACGGACTGACTGACCGCGGGAACGGTGAGATCGATCACCACGTCGGCGCCGATCATCTCGGAGAGCTCGCTGCGGGAATTGAGTCCGGCGAAGAGTGACAGGTCATCCGTCGCGTCGATGATCCGGATGACCTGCTGGCCCATGCGGCCGGTTGCGCCGACGACGGCGACCTGTGTTGTCATGTCGACCAATCTACCAATGAGGGTCATGGCCGCCCCTCGACCTAAGCTGGGCGGCATGGTCGGTTTCCGGGAGTCCGCCGTCGACGACGCTGCGGCGCACGCCCTGCTCAGCGAGTACTTCGAGAGTCGTGCCGCCGGCTTCCCGCCGCAGCAGGGTCACTACCGGGCGACCTTCCCCAGCCCACGCGACTTCGTGCCCCCGAGCGGCGTGTTCCTGATCGTTGAGGACGTCGATCTGGCCGGAGAGCCGGCGGACGTCGGCTGCGGCGGGGTTCGCCGCATCGCCGACGGCGAGTCCGGTCGCACGCGGTTCGAGATCAAGCACCTGTATCTGCAGCCGCACCTCCGCGGCCGGGGATTCGGCCGACGCACGCTCGCCGAGCTCGAGGCGCGCGCCATCGCGCTGGGCGCTCAGGAGCTCGTCCTCGACACGAACGCGGCGCTGGAGGCCGCGGGCGCGCTCTACCGATCGATGGGATACGAGCACATCGACCCGTACAACAGCAACCCGAACGCCACCGACTGGTACGGCAAGGTCGTCAGTACGGCTGGGTGACCGGCAGCCCCGTCCGCAACTCGGCCGGGAGGTGTCCCAGATCGTTGTGGGTGATGAGCACCGGCGGCTTCGCGGATCGCACGCGGATGATCGTGAGCCCGCAGTTCGCCTGGTTGACGCCCATCCAGCGCCACGGTGCCGCCCCGAACGTCTCGCGCACGAACCACCCGATCACGAAGTTGTGCGTGATGAGGAGGTCATGTCGATCCTCGTGGGTCGGGGTCATCCACTCGGCGACGGCGTCGGTCATCTGCGCCTCGCCCGCCTCGATCTGCTCCGGCGTGACTCCACCGAAGAACTGCTCGAAGCTGTGCGGCATGTCGGGCGTCGGGCCGCTCGGAATACAGTCCATGAGCAGTGCGCTCGGCTCCGACTCCAGCGCCGGCATCCGTTCGGTCATGATGCGCGCCGTGTCTTCGGCCCGCGTGAGCGGCGAGTGCCAGGCGCCCGTGAAAGGCACGCCGCCGAGGCGCTCCGCGATGGCTCGCGCTTGCCTCTTTCCGCGCTCCGACAGCGGACCGTCGGGAAGGCCGTACTCGGCGTCCTGCTGTTCGCCGTGGCGGATCAGATAGAGGTAGTGGCTCATGCTCTGGATCTTCCTGGTGGTGTCAGGGGGTGGGGCTCAGCGCGAGCCCACTGAAGAGTGCCGCATCGACGGCGCCGACGGCGGCGACGGAGAGGGGCCGATGCACGAGTTCGTCGGCGAGCTCACGCACCGCGTCTGCCGTGACCAGTGCGATGCGCCGCAACGACTCGTCGAGGTCGACGAATTCGCCGAGAGTGATCTCGCTGCGGCCGAGGCGCGACATCCGCGTGTCGGAGTCCTCGAGCGCGAGCGCCGACGCCCCGCTCAGTTGGCCGGCCGCGCGTCGCATCTCCTCCTCCGTCACACCCTGCTCGGCGATGCGCCGGAACTCGCTCAGCATGAGGTCGGCCACCTGGGTCGCCTTGCTGGGCGAGCATCCGGCATAGACGCCGAACAGCCCCGCGTCGCTGTAGCTCGGCGAGAAGGAGTACACCGAGTAGGCGAGCCCGCGCTTCTCGCGGATCTCCTGGAACAGCCGACTCGACATGCCGCCGCCGAAGATGGAGTTGAAGACGGTGAGCGTCGCGCGGCGCGGGTCGGTGGCCGCGAGGCCGGCCACTCCCATGAGGATGTTCGCCTGTTCGATCGGGCGCTCGACGATCGCGAGCGGGGTGCCGCGCTCGATGAGTCCGGCCGACGCGTCACGGCGGATGACCGGCGCGGCGGGCGCCTCGAGGTTCCAGCCTGCCCGCACGAGCGCGGCGCTCACGCCGGCGACGAGCTCGTCGTGGTCGACCGCGCCCGCGACCGTCACCACGAGATCCTGCGGACGGTAGTTCGCCCGATAGTGCTTCCAGACGGCATCCCGGCTGACCGCGGAGATGGTCTCGGGGCTGCCGCCGATCGGCCGTCCCAGGGGGTGGTCGCCGAGAACGGCCTCGAAGAATCGCTCGCTCGTCACATCGGCAGGGTCGTCATCGGCCATCGCCAGTTCTTCCAGGATGACCCCGCGCTCGTTCTCGAACTCGCTCGGGTCGAGCAGCGACGAGGTGAACATGTCAGCGAGCACCTCGACGGCCATCGGCAGGTCGCGGTCCTGGATCTTGGCGTAGTAGCAGGTGTACTCCTTCGCCGTCAGAGCATTGTGCTCGCCGCCGACGGAGTCGAAGCTCACCGCGATGTCGAGAGCGCTCCGCGACGCGGTGCCCTTGAACAGCAGATGCTCGAGGAAGTGGGTCGATCCGTAGGTGCCCGGGAGTTCATCCCGCGAGCCGACGGCGACCCAGTAGCCGATGGTGGCGCTGCGGGCGCCGGGAACCTGTTCGCTGAGCACGCGCACGCCGCTGGGCAGAACGGTTCGACGGATGAGCGAATCGCCGGATGCCGTGAACCTGAGTTCTGCGAGATCGAGAGGAAGAGGCACGGCACCGTTGGTCACCGCACGAGCCTACGTCATGGATGTCGGCATCAACCGGAGATATGCACAACCGAGGCAGTGGCGAAGGCGTTTCACTTATCCCTCGAATTGGGGGGACAAAATAGCGGACAAACAGACGAGTCTGTCTGTCCTCATATGCTACAGTTGGGTCATCGGCCGGAGATTCGGCCGACCACAACTCAATAGCTTCGCCACCCGAAGGCGAACACCGCGCTCGAGGCTCCCCCGGCCACGAGCACACCGCTCGCGGCTCCCCCCCGGTCACGAGCATCCCGGCAGGAGCCCGAAACCCCTGCCGAACCAGCCCGAGTCCCCCGGCTCGGGTTCAGCACACCAACGGCTTGAGGACACCTAGCCGCAATGCCCGTAAGGAGCCGCGCTGTGACGGTCGTAGTAAATGACGTCGATCTTGAACCGACCGCACAGCGTGCCCCGGGCGCCAAACAGCGAATTCTCGAGACCGCCGATCGCCTGTTCTACGGCGACGGCATCCGCTCGGTCGGCATCGACCGACTCATCAGCGAATCGAGCGTCACGAAGGCCACCTTCTACAAGCACTACGGCTCGAAGGACCGCCTCATCCTTCTGTACATCGAGGGCCGGCACACGGCCGAGGTCGCTGACCTCGAGGCGATCCTGGCGGCGCACCCCGCGCCCGAGGCCGCCCTTCGCGCGATCGTTGCCGCGATCGTGGCCGATATCGCGACGCCGGGGTTCCGCGGTTGCGCCTTCCTCAACGCGGCGACCGAATTCGCCGACGCCCGGCACCCGGTTCGCTCGGTCGTCTTGCGCCACCGCGAGTGGTACACCGGGTTCCTGGCCGACCTCCTTCAGGACCTCGGCCACCGGATGCCCGGCGACGCCGCCGACGAGTTCATGCTCGCGCGCGACGGCGCGATGACGGGCGGATACGCCGGCGATCCCATTGCGGCCTCCGCCGCCCTGCAGCGCGTGACCGACGCCGTCATCGCAACGGCCCAGCTCGCGCACTAGGAACGTGCAGCGCTCCTAACGTGCTGCGCTCCTAACGAGCAGCGCTCTTAGCGCGCAGAGACGCGATCGAGTTCGGTCGCCTGCTGTCGTGTCAGCTGGATGGATGCCGCCGCCGTGAGCGACTCCACCTGTTCGGGCCTGCTGGCTGACACGACAGGAGCGACGACGAGGGGCTTGGACAGGAGCCAGGCGAGCGCGATGGTGGCCACACTCGTGTTGTGCGCGGCGGCGACCTGGTCGAGTGCGGCGAGCACCCGCAGCCCGTGCCGGTTGAGATAGGGATAGGCGTCGCGCGCCCGTGCTCCTCGCATGAGGTCGAGCCGCGACCGGTACTTGCCGGTCAGGAAGCCTCCCGCGAGCGCGAACCGGGGCATGACCGCGAGATTCTGCCGCAGGGCGACCGCCGCGAGGCCCTCCTCGTACTCGCTGCGGTGCACGAGGTTGTAGTGATTCTGCAGAGCGACCATCTGTGCGACGTCGAGCTGGGCCGAGGCGATCCGGGCCTCGATCAGCCGATTACCCGTGTGGTTCGCGGCGCCGAAGTAGCGCACCTTGCCCGCCCTGATGAGCTCGTCGACCGCGAGAAGCGTCTCCTCGAAGGGAACGCTGTCGTCGTCGACGTGCAGGTACAGCAGATCGATGTGCCCCGTGTCCAGACGCTCGAGAGAGGCCTCAACCGCGCGAGTGATCGCGCGGGCGGTGAGACCGGGGTTGTTCGCGCTCTTGCCCACCTTGGTCGCGATCACCATGGCATCGCGGTTTCGATGGCTGCGCATCCAGCGACCGATCATGTGCTCGCTGCGACCGGCGGCGTAGGAATCCGCCGTGTCGATGAAGTTACCGCCGGCGCCGATGTACTCGTCGAGGATGCCGATCGTCGACTCGCTGTCGGCGGTCCAGCCGAAGACATTGCCGCTCATCGCGATCGGGAAGACCCGTAGGTCGGACGACCCGATGCGACGACGCCGGGGCGCGACGAACGCTGAGGTCGTCGCGGCGTCCAACAACTGGGTCATGATGTTGAGGATAAGCCCGCACCGTGGGGCGACACGCCCGGCGCGTCAAATCGTTACCGTGCTGCGATACCCCACTTTCGGGGGGACCCAAGGGAGAAATAAAGGCGGAAGCAAGGGCGGACTCGAGGGGTACGCAAAAGGGCCCGATCCGCGAGGATCGGGCCCTTCCGTCTTACCCGGGCGCCTGGCGAGAGGCCCCGGGCAGATCTACTGCGCTCAGCCCTCGGCGGGTGCCTCAGGACCGTCGCTCGCCGCAGCCGAACCGTCGGTATCGGCCGACTCGGCATCGTCGAGCACGGGTGCGAGCGAGAGCTTGCCGCGGTCGTCGATCTTGGTGATCTCGACCTGGATCTTCTGGCCGACGCCGAGCACGTCCTCGACGTTCTCGACGCGCTTGCCACCGGCCAGCTTGCGGACCTCACTGATGTGCAGGAGCCCGTCCTTGCCGGGAGTCAGCGAGACGAAGGCACCGAAGGTCGCGATCTTGACGACCGTGCCCAGGAAGCGTTCGCCCACCTCGGGGTTGAGCGGGTTCGCGATGGCGTTGACCGCCGCGCGAGCCGCCTCCGCCGACGGACCGTCGACGGCGCCGATGTACACGGTGCCGTCATCCTCGATCGAGATGTCCGCTCCGGTGTCGTCCTGGATCTGGTTGATCGTCTTGCCCTTCGGGCCGATGAGCTCACCGATCTTGTCGACGGGAATCTGCACGCTGATGACGCGAGGCGCGGTCGGCGCCATCTCGTCGGGCGCGTCGATCGCGGCGTTGATCACGGCGAGGATCGTCGTGCGCGCTTCCTTGGCCTGCTTGAGCGCGCCATCCAGCACCGAGGAGGGGAGACCGGCGAGCTTGGTGTCCAGCTGGATCGCCGTCACGTACTCGGAGGTGCCCGCGACCTTGAAGTCCATGTCGCCGAGGGCGTCCTCGGCTCCCAGGATGTCGGTCAGGGCCGCGTAGCGCGTCACGCCATCGACCTCATCCGAGATGAGGCCCATGGCGATGCCGGCGACCGGAGCGCGCAGCGGCACACCGGCGTTGAGCAGCGACAGGGTCGAGGCGCAGACCGAGCCCATCGACGTCGAGCCGTTGGAGCCGAGAGCCTCGGACACCTGGCGGATCGCGTAGGGGAACTCCTCGCGGGGCGGCAGCACCGGCACGAGCGCGCGCTCGGCGAGGAAGCCGTGCCCGATCTCGCGACGCTTGGGGCTGCCCACGCGGCCGGTCTCACCGGTGGAGTAGGGCGGGAAGTTGTAGTGGTGCAGGTACCGCTTCTTGGTGATCGGCGACAGCGAATCGATCTGCTGTTCCATCTTGAGCATGTTCAGCGTCGTGACGCCCAGGATCTGGGTCTCGCCGCGCTGGAAGATGGCCGAGCCGTGCACGCGCGGAATGACCTGGACCTCGGCGTCGAGCGCACGGATGTCGGTCAGGCCGCGGCCATCGATTCGGATGCCCTCGGTCAGCACGCGGGCGCGCATGACCTTCTTGCTCACGGACTTGTACGCGGCCGACACCTCGCCCAGCGCCGATGCGGGGAGGCGCTCCGCCTCCACCTCGCCGGCGATGTGGCCCTTGACGCGGTCCTTCAGGGCGTCGTCAGCGTTCTGACGCTCGATCTTGTCGGCGATCTGGTACACGCCCTTGAGCTCGTCGTAGGCGAGTCCGGCCACCGCGTCGTAGGTGCCCTGGGTGTACGGCGGGAACAGCGGGTACTCGGCGATCGGCTTCGCCGACTGCGCGGCCAGCTCCTGCTGCGCCTTGATGAGCGCCTTGAGGAACGGCTTCGAGGCTTCGAGGCCCTGCGCGACGACGGTCTCGTCGGGCTTGGTCGCACCCGCCTTGATGAGGTCCCAGCTGCCCTCGGTGGCCTCAGCCTCAACCATCATGATCGCGACGTCCTCGTTGCCGGAGGCATCGGTCACGAGACGGCCCGCGACGGTGAGGTCGAAGACGGCCTCCTCGAGCTGGCTGAACTTCGGGAAGGCGACCCACTGGCTGCCGATGAGCGCGAGGCGCACGCCGGCGACCGGGCCGTAGAACGGCAGACCCGAGATCTGGGTGGATGCGCTGGCCGCGTTGATCGCGAGCGCGTCGTAGAACTCGTCGGGCGCGATGCTCAGCACCGTGATGACGATCTGGACCTCGTTGCGTAGACCCTCGACGAAGGTCGGCCGCAGCGGCCGGTCGATGAGACGGCAGACCAGGATCGCCTCCGTGGACGGACGACCCTCCCGGCGGAAGAACGAGCCGGGGATCTTGCCGGCAGCGTAGGAGCGCTCCTCGACATCGACGGTGAGCGGGAAGAAGTCGAAGCCGTCACGCGGCTGCTTGCCCGCGGACGTCGCCGACAGGATCATCGTGTCTTCGTCGAGATACGCGGCGACGGCACCCTGTGCCTGCTGCGCGAGGCGACCGGTCTCGAATCGGACCGTTCGCGTGCCGTAGGCGCCATTGTCGATGACAGCCTCGGCGAATTTGATTTCTGGACCCTCCATATGGGGGTTTTCTCCTTTGTTTTACGTCGCTCCCCCGTGTGGGGCGCGACTCTTCTCAGGAGCAGGAGCGGGTTCGATGACACGGGCGCGATGCTGATCGGCGGGTGTGTACGCGCGCGGCTGACTCGGAGGACGAGGTCCTCCGGAGTGGGGCGCATGTCTGGCCAACAGTAGAAAGTCTCCGAAGAATCTGGACGATTTCGGAAATTCACCACCGGTGACCAGCGTCTTGCCAGCCTGCTCCGCCCTCCAGACTACAGGGCGGCGCCGAAAGCGCCTAGTGACGGCGCGCCGCGCCGCTCAGAAGCCCGGGGCGCGGGACGGGCACGCGGAGTGAATGGACGCTCCGCGCGGGGTGTGAACGTCGAGCGCGAGCGTGACGTATGCGTCCACGACCCGACCGGATTGCGCCGCGCGAAGAAACTCCGCCCGGGCGACGAGCGGCGGGACGGCGACGCCGTGCGCGCGCAGGCAGGGCACGAAATCGTGACTGAGATAGGCGTACTGATAGAGCCACTGCTGACGGGTGTGCAACTCCTCGACGTCAGCGGCGAGGGGGAACTGCAGCGAGCAGGCCTCGATGATGTCGTGCTGCACGAGTGCCGTGGAGGCGTCCGAGGTGCGCGCGATCCACGATCCGGCGTAGCCGGGGGTCACACCGGGTATACCCGTCTCGGCGATGCACGCGGTCATCACCGAGCGCCACTGGCGACTCGAGATGATCCGGTGGAACTGCACGCCGAGCCGCGCGTACTCGTGCTCACTCGCAGACTGCGAGTACAGCCGCGAGACCAGGGGCAGCAGCTGCGACCGCGTCATGACGGGTGCGCGGGCGGGCGGGGGCGGAATGGAGCCGAGGATGATCGCGCTCACCGCCACCGCGCCCGCGACGACGGTCACGAGCGGGGAGAGTCGATGCACTCCCCCAGTCTCGCACCGCGGCCGTGCACGGAGATGGCCCGCCGACTAGGTTCGGCGGGCCGTCCTTTCCCGGGGGATCTCAGGCCGCGGGCCCGGCGACGAGCGTCACGGTCGCGGTGTGAGCCGCCCCCTTCGCGTCCGTCCAGGCGATGGTCACCCGATCGCCGACGTGGTGAGCCGCGATCGCGCTGCTGAGCGCGCTCTGCGTGGAGACCGCGGTCCCATCCACCGCGGTGATCGTGCTGCCGGCGGTGATTCCCGCGCGGGCGGCCGGCATGCCGGCGAAGACGCTGCTGACGGGCACTCCCGCGACGGTCGATGTCGCTGTGGTCGCGATCTCGACTCCCAGGAAGGCCGGGTATCCGATGCGAACCGTGCTCGAGGCGGTGCCCGACTCGATCTGGTCGGCGATCCGGAGCGCCTTGTCGATGTTGATCGCGTATCCCGTGACGGCGGAGCTCCCCGAGGACGCGGCCGTGATGATGCCGATCACGTCGCCCGACGAGTCCCGCAGCGGACCACCGGAGTCACCGGAGACGACGTCGGAGCTCACCTCGATGAGTCCGGACAGGCTCTCGCCGGTCTCCGAGAAGTCACTCTGCACGGTGAGGCTCTGGTTGACGGCCTCGACCGTGCCCTTCGCGGTGACCAGATCCCCGGTCCCCTCGGCGTTGCCCACCGAATACACCGCTGCCCCCGCCTTCACCGACGACGACGCGTCGAAGGTCACCGGGGTCAGTCCTGACGCACCGGACAGCTTCAGCACCGCGACGTCATCCGTCGCATCCGTGCCGACGACGGTCGCCCGGTAGCTCTTTCCCGTCGACTCGACGGTGACCGTGATTCTCGTGGCCTGCTGCACGACGTGGTTGTTGGTGAGGATGAGCCCGTTGGACGACATGATCATGCCGGTGCCGGCGGCCCGCTCCTGGCTGTCGTAGTTGAGTACGGTGTCGATCGTCACGACCCCGACCTTCTCCGCCGCGGTGGAGGCCGTCGCGGCGGAGACGGAGGCACCCGTCCCGGAGCTCGACGAACCGCCCGATATTCCGCCGCCGAACGCCGCTCCGCCGCGACCGCTGAAGCCGTTGCCGTTGGGATCACTGAACGAGCCGTAGCCCGACCCGCGCTGCGTGCCGACCCCGCCGCTCGTGGACTGCGACGACGTCGTGCTCGCGGCGGGTTCCGTCAGCACCGCGATGGCGGCGGTACCGAGACCGCCGATGCAGACGACGGAGGCCGTCGCCACGACGATCGCGAGAACGGGCCCGCGTCGACTCTTGCGTGCGATCGGAATCCCGGCATCGCTCCCGTCCTCGGGTGTCGGCGCGGCGCTGAAGGCGGGCGCGGCGGTCGGCGCGTCGTCGGTCGGCTGCGGCTCGTTGTCCTGATTCATGGCGAGTTCCTCACGGTGGTGATTCTGGCGTTGGTGCCACTCTCGAACCCCAAGCTGGGGGAACTCTATGACCAGACGAAGACTCTGCTGCCGGTCATCCGTGAGCCCGCTCTGGACTATCCGGCCGGGTTGAATCCGGCGGGGAGGGCGAAGGGGTCGAGCACTCGGGATGACCGCCCCGACTCCGCCACAGAGGCCGCCAGCTCCCCCGCCGCCCGCTCGACTCGCTCGGTGAGCCCCGACGCACCCGGCGCGGACCCCGCGCCCCAGTCGCTCGACGCCGCGTAGACGGCGGTGGGCATCACCACGGCGTGCAGATAGGCGAACAGCGGTCGGATCGCGTAGTCGAGCGCGAGCGAGTGCCGTTCGGTGCCACCCGTCGCCGCGATCAGTACCGGCAGGTCCGTCAGCGCGGTCGGGTCGATCACATCGATGAACGACTTGAAGAGTCCGCTGTAGCTCGTGGTGAAGATGGGCGTCACCGCGATCAGCCCATCGGAGGCCGCGATGGAGTCGATCGCCCGCTCCAGAGCCGGACTCGGGAACCCCGTCAGGAGGTTGTTGGTCACGTCGTGGGCGAGCTCACGCACATCGATGACCTCCACCGAGGTCTCGACACCCGTCTCGGCGAGGCGCCCGACGACGGCAGCCGACAGGCGATCGGCCAGCAGCCGCGTCGATGACGGCTGGCTGAGTCCCGCGGTCAGGACGGCGAGGGTGCGCTGCGTCATGAGAGCACCTCCTCGCGGGCCTCGGCCGCGCGGGCCGCGGCCAGGAGGGACGCGTGCGTCGGGCCGTCGGGCACGTGCTCGGGGCGGTTCGTGGCGAACTCCTTCCGGAGCACGGGAACCACCTCCTCGCCGAGAATGTCGAGCTGCTCGAGCACGGTCTTGAGCGGGAGCCCGGCGTGGTCCATGAGGAACAGCTGGCGCTGATAGTCGCCGAAGTGCTCGCGCATCGAGGCGTAGCGGTCGATCACCTGCTGCGGGCTGCCCACGGTCAGCGGGGTCTGCTCGGTGAAGTCCTCCAGTGAGGGGCCGTGGCCGTAGACCGGAGCGTTGTCGAAGTAGGGGCGGAACTCGTCGATCGCATCCTGCGAGTTGCGGCGCATGAAGGCCTGCCCGCCGAGACCCACGATCGCCTGATCGGCCGTACCGTGCCCGTAGTGCTCGAAGCGCTGCCGGTAGTAGCCGATGAGCCTCATGTAATGCTCCTTCGGCCAGAAGATGTTGTTGGCGAAGAAGCCGTCTCCGTAATAGGCCGCCTGTTCGGCGATCTCGGGCGAGCGGATGCTGCCGTGCCAGACGAAGGGCGGCACGCCGTCGAGCGGACGCGGCGTGGATTGGAAACCCTGCAGCGGAGTGCGGTACTTACCCTGCCAGTCGACGTAGTCCTCGCGCCACAGGCGGTGCAGCAGAGCGTAGTTCTCGATGGCCAGCGGGATGCCGTCGCGGATGTCCTTCCCGAACCAGGGGTACACCGGGCCGGTGTTGCCGCGCCCCATCATCACGTCGGTGCGCCCGTTCGAGAGGTGCTGGAGCATCGCGAAGTCCTCCGCGATCTTCACGGGGTCGTTGGTGGTGATCAGGGTGGTGCTGGTCGAGAGCAGGATGCGGTCGGTCTGCGCCGCGATGTAGGCGAGGGTCGTCGTCGGGCTCGAGGAGAAGAAGGGCGGGTTGTGATGCTCCCCCAGCGCGAAGACATCCAGACCGACCTCCTCCGCCTTCTTCGCGATCGCGACGGTCGCCATGATGCGCTCGTGCTCGGTCGGGGTCTGGTGGGTCGTCGGGTCGGTGGTGATATCGCTGACCGTGAAGATACCGAATTGCATCTCGTGCTCCTGGTGAGTGCTCGGACTTTCAATGCGTTTGCATGAATATGGACGTCAACGCGGCCACCTCGGGATCTATTCCCGAGGGATGGCGGCGGCATCGCTGCGGTGCTAGCGTCGTCAGCGAGGGAACCCGAACCCTCAGAAAAGGGACCACACCCATGGTTCGAACCACTGATCCGCGCGCCCGAGCGCGGAAGATGGCCGCGCTCGCCGCCCACGCCGCGAGCGCCGCCACCCAGACCATCGTCGCCGTCATGCCTGCGGCGCCCCCTCGAGATCAGCGCGCTCGAGATCCGCGCGTGACCGCGCGACACTGACGTCGCCGCGGCCGCTAGTCTCGCGACCTCTTGGGCAGGGTGCGGTTCAGAAGCACCACGATCACGATCGCGACGAACACGAGGATCGCCGCTTTCACCGCGAAGGCGAGCGCCTGCAGTACGAAGGTCAACAGCAGGAGCACCGCGATCAGGACGACGATCGACCAGATGAAAGTGGTGCGGGTGCGGCGGTTCATCGCCCTAGTCTGCCATGGCGGACGGGGCGGTCCCGCTCGCCGGCCGGGTCTCAGCGCGTGAGACCCATCAACAGGGTCAGTCGCAGTCCGCGCTTCGTCGCCGTCACTTCAGCGGGGATGCGCGGCGGCTTGCCCTCGCCTTCGAGCCGTGCCATCGCCTCGATGACCGCCGGCTCGAGCCCGCGGGGAACCCAGCCGACGACGCCCGACATGCGGCTGTCGGCGAAGATGCGCACCGGCATCGCCGCGTCCGTGCGCTCTTCCTCGATCGTGCGGGGCGCGATGAACGACGTCACCTCGGTGCCGGGGGTGAACTTCGCGAGTTCGTCCTGGTGCGGGTCACTCCCGGCGAGCACGATCGTGATCCGGGCGTTGTTGGGGACGAGGCTGAATCGGTAGTCATCGAGACTGCCCTTACCCGAATCCGCTTTGGGATACTCCCCTGCGGTGTCACCGCGGCCGAACAGCTTCATCGCCCGATCATCCTTCACTCCCCGTGGCCTCCCAGTCTACCGAGGCGGGGCGGTGCGGCACCCTGCGGGCGGCGCCGCGAGGGTGATCGCTCCTCAGTGCGGAGTGGCCACGTGCTGACGTGCCCGGGCCTGACGCCGCTCGGCGCGCTCGCGCCGCCGAGCCGCCCGGGCCTCGATGAGCACCCGTTCCTGCTCGCGCCGGAGCGGGTTGAGGAAGAGCGAGATCATGCGGATCCCGAATCCGAGCACGGCGACCGGGATCGACAGCACGAGGAACAACTCGATGGTCCCCGACATCGAGTCGGGCGCGAACACCATCATCTCCGTTCCCTCCATCGCCATCATTCCGTTCCGCCAGGCCAGGTAGCCGAGGCCGGCGATGACGGCGCTGAGGACGAGCGCGAACAGCAGGAGGCGCGGACCGCGGTGGCGGATTGCGTAGACGATGCCGTCGAGGACGACCGACAGAGAGAGCGGCAGCATGATTCCGAGCAGGATGAACGCGCCCAGAAAACCCCCTGGTGCAGTGATCGCGTCGATGATGTCCTCCGCTTCCCCCCGGTAAGAGCACTCGGGGGAAAACTATCAACGAGCTGTAAAGAACACGCTCCCCAGTTGGGGGGTCACTGCGACGGTGGTCGCGGCGAAACCGCTACTCGCCCGGTGCGAACCAGGGCGGAAAGACCGCGAGCTTCGGCGAGTGGGCGGCGCCCGCGAGGATCTCACGGACGCGGGTCCGCGCCTTGTCGTGCGCGACGCCCACGAGCGTGATGAGCTCGAATGCCACCGAGCCGTGCACGAGCAGCTCGGCATCGAGCAGCCGCTCCTGCTCCGGGTCAGCGCGCAGGGTGCGCAGCATCCGCTCCGACTCCTCGCGGGTGACCGCGAATCGGGTGGTGGTAGCGGCGGCGTCGCCGTCGGCCACGGCGACCGAGGGAGTCGCCGACCAGACGGCGTCGACCGTGGTGACCAGCAGCACGAACTCGGAAGGGTGGTAGGCGGTCGCGGCGGCGCTCAGGCGCGCACTGGGGCGACGGGCGCGCAGGTCATCCCAGACATTCGCCGTCGGCGACAGAAAGAACGGCACGAATTCGGCGACCGGCACGTCGGCGGTGACGACCGCGTCACGGCGGCCCTCACGCGTGGATGGCGACGAGATGTCGACGGCGGGCGCGAAATCCCACCCGGCCGACTGCGGGGCGAAGATGCTGCCCGAGCGGAGAATGCCCGCGAGGTTGTCGATGTGCGTCAGGTGGAAGGCGCGCTGCGACGACACATCGTCGCGGAACGGTGCGGCCAGCGAGGTGGCGGGACCGGCACCGGTGGTGCTACGGCGAGCCGACGGGGTGCGCGGCGCGGCGCGGACTCGAGCCGGAGCCACCGTGGCAGCCGGCGCCGCAGCCGGATAGCAGGAGGCGCACAACCGACCGGTGAGACCGTGGATACATTCGTCGTCCAAGAAACCAGGCCTCCGTGCGTTGCGGGTGTGCGCACCGCCACCGTGGTGACGGCACGACTCAACGTTACGGGGTTCTCGCACGGCCCGCCCCCACTCGCACGGAAGAGCTCCTCAGCATTGGGCCCATCGAGCCCCGGCGATGCACGCTCCGGGGCGCACCACCGCACGGAAAAGGGCCGCCACCCGTGGGTGACGGCCCTTCGTCAAGTTCGACGCGATCTCGATTCGCCGCTGGGTGGAAACCTAGCGGCGGAGGCCGAGACGCTCGATCAGCGAGCGGTAACGCTCGATGTCGATGTCCTGCAGGTAGCCCAGCAGGCGTCGACGCTGACCGACGAGCAGAAGCAGGCCACGACGTGAGTGGTGGTCGTGCTTGTGCTCCTTGAGGTGCTCGGTCAGGTCTTTGATGCGACGCGTCAGCATCGCGACCTGGACCTCGGGGGATCCCGTGTCACCTGGGTGGGTAGCGTACTCGTCGATGATCGCCTTCTTGACATCGGCTTCAAGAGCCATAGAAGTGATCCCCTTTCTCCTCGTTGCGCGGTGCCCGTGGGCGGGATGCCCGGGCTCTCTTTATCCGCGGCCGTTAGACGGCAACCTTGAGATTCTAGCAGAGTGTGACCTCCCGGCCGCGAGACCGTAGAGTCGAGAGGTACATCCAGTCTGGAGGAATGCGGATGCCCGGCTCGCTCATCGCGGACATCGTCGTCCTCGTCCTGCTCATCGGATACCTGGTGAACGGCATCCGCAACGGACTGGTCCGCAGTCTCGCCGGTATCCTCGGCGTCGCTGCCGGCGGTCTTGCCGCCGTGCTCCTCATCCCGTTCGTCGCCGCCTGGGTACCCGACCCGAACCTCCGCACGATCGCGACGCTGGCGGCGGTGGTCGCGCTCGTCGTCATCGGTCACTCTCTGGGTGCGTTCCTGGGCGGCCTGCTCTACCGCCGGGTGCGACGGACCGCTCTCCGCGTGCCCGACCGGGCCCTGGGGGGAATCCTCACCACGATCGTGGCAGCACTGGTGGTCTCCATGATCGCCTCGAGCATCGTGTCGTTGGGCATCCCGTTCGTCTCCCAGGCGGTCGCCTCGTCGACGATCGTGCGAACGATCAACGCACTGACTCCCGACCCGGTGCAGGCGTTTCTCGCGAAGATCCGCTCCTCCACCGTGGACACGAGCCTGCCGCGGATCGCCGAGGCGTTCGGGGCGCACCCCCGCCAGGAGGACATCCCGAGTGTCAACACCGGGACGGCCGCTCTCGTCGCCGCATCGCGATCGGTGGTGAAGATCACCGGCAACGCCTACGCCTGCGGCCAGAGCCAGTCCGGCTCCGGATTCGTCGTCAGTCACGACCGCGTCGTGACGAATGCCCACGTGGTGGCCGGCGTGGCTCAACCGCTCGTCGAGGTGCGCGGCCAGGGGGCGGTGCAGGGCACGATCGTGTACTTCGACCCGGTCGGCGACATCGCGGTGATCGCGGTGAAGGACCTGCCCGCCCCCGCCCTCCGCCTGGGTGCCAGCCTGGCCGAGGGCGACAAGGCGGTGGCCGACGGCTACCCCTTCGGCGGCCCCTTCGTCACGCTGCCCGCCGGGGTCGCGACGGTGGGAACGATCAGCGTGCCGGACATCTACGGAACCTCCTCCCATCCGCGCGAGGTCTACTCCCTCGCCGCCGACATCGAGGAGGGAGACTCGGGCGGCCCCCTGCTGCACACCGATGGGAGCGTGGGCGGGCTCGTCTTCGCCAAGAGCGCGACCACGAAGAACGTGGGGTACGCGATCACGATGAAGTCGCTGGAGCCGGTCGCGAAGTCCGCGCCCACGCTCACCGCCGCCGTCTCCTCCGGCCGCTGCACCAAGGGCTGAGGCGGAATCGATCCGCGCGCAGACTCCCCTCACTCAGACTTCCCTGACTCAGACTTCCCTGAGGGACTCCTCGAGGAAGCTCAGGGTTCGCGTCCAGGCATCCGCCGCCACGGCGGGACGGTACATCACGCGGTTCGTGTCGTTGAAGAAAGCGTGGCCCGCATCGGGATAGACCTGCGCGGTGAACCGCACGCCAGCGTCGTGGAGCCGCTTCGTGACCTCGGGCAGGGACTGCATGAGCCGCTCATCCTCTTCGCCGTAGAAGGCGAGGACCGGAACCCGGATCGACTCGACGGCGGCGCCCTCGGGGGGCGAACCGTAGTACGGCACCGCGACTTTCACCCGTGCGTCGGCGGCGGCGAGCGCGAAGCTGTAGCTGCCGCCGAAGCAGTAGCCGAGCACCCCGATGCGGCCGTCCACGCCGGGAGCCACGGCGAGCACATCGACGGCGGCGCGGAGGGCACCGATTGCCCACGCTGCGTAGTCGGGTGAGGCGGTCGGGGCGAGTGCGGCGCGCAGGCGCGGCTGCGCGAGGGCACGGTCCTCCTCGCTCGCCGAGAACATCAGGTGGTTCAGTTCGAGCCCCACGTCGGGGTCGACCCCGGCCCAGCTGAGGATGTCCGGTGCGATCGCGAGGTATCCCTGCGCGGCGTACCGATCCGCGATTCCCCGGATGTGCTCGACGAGCCCCCAGATCTCGTGGATCACCACGATTCCGCCACGCACCTCCCCCACCGGCTCGGCGACGTACGCCGAAAAAGTGTCGCCCGCGTAACTCAGTTCGATCATGCCCATGTGGTGGCCTCCGGATCCGATCCTGTCACACGGCGCCGGCGGCCCGGGCGCGACGAAGGCGGCGCGCCTTGCCCGCCGTCAACACGAGAGCCACGAGCACACCGATGGTCGATCCCGAGGAGTTCGCGATGATGTCGCGGATGTCGGAGACGCGCCCCGGAATCCACAACTGCGCGGTCTCGATCGCAATCGTGAGGAGAACCCCCATGAGCACCGCGAGCCACCACTTGCCACGCCCGAACAGCAGCACGAAAAAGACGCCGATCGGCAGGAACATGAGGATGTTCGAGGTGAACTCGATGCCCGAGTAGGTGACCCAGGCGGTCTGCGCGTGGCCGCGCAGGAGGTGCAGCACCGCCAGCACGAGGGAGTCGTGGGGATGCACCCGCTGCGGCCCCAGCGTCATCCACGCGACGAGCCCGAGGTAGGCGAGCGTCACGAGGGCGAGCACGGGGTGGCGGCGGAACATCCCCCTATCTTGGCCCGGCCCAGCCGGACGTTGGCTGCACGTCAGCCGAGGAGAAGTCTGACGACGATCACAGCAACCGAGGCCCAGACGGCCAGGCAGACCCCGACGAAGGCGAGCGACGCCCAGAGCAGGCGACGCCGCGTGGCGATGGTGACCTCGGAGCGGAACTCCGCGAAGTCGCGGTGGAGTTGCTCGGTGTCCTGCGTCGCCACCGAGGGCGTGCGCCACGAACTGGGACGATCGGCCACGTCGGAGACCGAGGCGACCTGCTCCCCGGAGAGCACCCGGTCGGCCTTGAGAAGCCAGCGCACCAGTTGACGCGAGGTGAGCACGGTGACGCCGTCCGGCTGCTCGCGCACCTGGAACTTCGTGGGATTCACCATCACGAGCACGGGGTGAACCTCCACGGGATGACCGGCCGCGGCGCTGAGCAGCGCGGCCGCGCTCCTCGCCTCGGCACGAGCCGTGTCGATGTGCTCCTCCCGCACGCCGGCCACCGTCATGGTGTTGCCGCCGACCCACACCTCCTCACCCGGGTGATTCTTGGTGAGGATGGTGAACACGCCCGCTGGACCGATGACGAGGTGATCGATCTCGTAGCCCTCATCCGGGCGGGCCCCGTAGGCGGGAACGGCGTGCAGCACGTCCCACTCGGGTCCGAGGTGATCGAGGGCGTCGCCGACGAGCAACTCGCCGAGGGCGCCGCGGTACCGCACCCGATTCTCACCACTGATGGGAGATCGTCCGAATAGGCGCTGCACTCGTGTGCGCGGTGTCGCCTGTCGCTGAGTCGAGACGAAGTCGCTCATGACCGATTGACCGGGAACGCGGGCGCGCAGTGCGTGTCCGTCCGACATCTCTTCCCTCGCGTGCGTCTCGGGCTGGGCAAAAAGATGAGGGCCGGCGCCCCCGCACCGGCCCTCGTTAGCGATCTATCGCTATCTGCTAGGTCCTCCCCCAAGGACTTCGTAGTAACAGTGTGCGGGAGCCCGCAGAACCGTGCTACCCCCAGAGATGGGCAAACCCTTTCGGGGGCATCCCCGCCGCTGACACTGCGCGTGGGGGCTTGCGTCACGGGCCGACCGGGTGGATGCTGTTTCCAGACCAACTCGTCGCCCGGGAGACTTGCAGGCACTGCCGCAGCACCGGGCGATGAGTTTTTCCTCCCCCGTCAACCGGCCAGCGGTTCCCTGCTGCTTTCCGCGTCGAGCGCCAGCGCTCGAGTGCCGACGATCCGCAGTCGCTGGGTCGGGCGGGTCATCGCGACGTACAGGGCTCCGACGCCGCGGGTGGACGATTCCAGGATGTCGTGAGGATTGACGACGACGACCGCGTCGAACTCGAGTCCCTTGGCCTCCTGCGGGGTGAGGACGGCGATGGGCAGGCTCAGTCCGCGGGCGCCCCGCCCCACGGTCGCCCCGAATCGTTCCCGCAGGGCCAGGTACTGCGCCTGGACGAGCGACGGGGGCGCGATCACCGCGAGGGTGCCGCGTGAGTCGAGCTCCCTGTCCTCGTCGACGACGTCGATGACGGCATCGCCGAGCTCATCCGGGGCGACGACGAACTGCTCCACCGGCCACTCGCTCGCGCGCACGGCCCTCGAGCGCGAGACGTGCAGGCCGTGCCCGATCGCCACCTCCTCGGCCGCCTGGGTGATCTGGGACGGCGTGCGGTAGTTGACGGTCAGCTCCTCCAGCCGGAACGCGTCGGTGAGCGAACGGAGCGCTTCCGTCCAGTTGGGCGCCGCGGCGGCCGCGCTCGCTTGGGCGACGTCGCCGACGATCGTGAAGGAGCGCAGGGGGCAGCGCCTGCGGAGAAGTCGCCACTGCATCGGCGACAGCTCCTGCGCCTCGTCCACGACCACGTGGCCGTAGCTCCAGTTGCGGTCGGCCGCGGCGCGTTCCGCCGTCGTGCCCCGCGCCGCCGTCTCGCCGAATCCCGCGGCGAGTTCCTCCGCGTCGACGAGACCCTCGACACCCATGTTGCGGATGGCCGCCTCGGCGTTCTCGACATCGCGCTTGAACTGCCGCTTGCGCTCGCGACGCTCCGTGTCGTTCGCCTGATCGAACTCCCCCAGCAGCTCGGCCGCCTCGTCGAGGAGGGGGATATCCGACACGGTGAACGGCTGATCCCGATCGCGTCGCAGCAGCGCCCGCTCGGCCGGCGACCAGCGGGGCGTCAACGAGGCGAACCACTGCGGGCGGGCGAAGAGGTCCTGGATGAACTTCTCGGGCGTCAGCGGCATCCAGGCAGTATTCAGCGCGACCCGCACGTCGTACGACGCACGCAGATCCTCCAGCAACCAGCCCATATCCGAATCGTCGATCGTGTTGCCGTGCGATCGCAGCTGGTCGGCCAGGGTGGCGGCGAGCGCGCGCAGGACCGCCTTCTGGAACTGCTGCCGCGCGATGTTGTGCGGCTTGCGCGTGCGCTGGGCCGCCGCCATCGCCGTGGCCACGACGTGCGGTTCCAGGGTGAGCTTCTCCCCGTTCACGTCCATCACCTGCGGCTCGGCGGGCACCCGCTGGCGTGACTTCACCCCGCGCGCGATGAGCTCCGCCATGCGCGCGTGGCCCTTGAGCGCGGCGACCTCGGGTGCATCTTCGAGGGTGGTGTCGACCCCCGGGTACAGCTGGCCGACGCTCGAGAGCACAACTCCCGTCTCGCCGAGCGAGGGGAGCACGGCCTCGATGTACTGCAGGAACGACGGGGAGGGGCCGACGATCAGGACCCCTGAGGAGCGAAGCCGCTCGCGGTGCGAGTACAGCAGGTAGGCGGCGCGATGAAGCGCCACCGCTGTCTTGCCCGTTCCCGGCCCGCCCTGCACCACGAGCACCCCCGCGAGGTCGGAGCGGATGATCCGGTCCTGTTCGCCCTGGATGGTAGCGACGATGTCGGTCATGCGCCCGGTGCGCTCGGCGGTCAGGGCGGCGAGGAGCGCCCCCTCCCCCTGCAGCTCGGTCGTGTCGCCGTCGAGGAGGGCGCGGTCGAAGACCTCGTCCTCGATCCGGATGACCTCACGCCCCTGGCTCGTCAGGTGCCGACGCGCGCGCGTCCCCAGCGGCGTCACCGCGGTGGCGCGATAGAACGCGCTGGCCTGCGGAACGCGCCAGTCCAGCAGGATCGACTGCTGATCGGCGTCGCGGAGTCCGATTCGACCGATGTAGCGCTTCGCGCCGTCGTCGAGTTCGATGCGGCCGAAGGCGAGCCGTTCATCCACCTCGCCCAGTTGGGCGATCCGATCCTCGTACAGGCGGGCGAAGGCGTCGCGCTCGGTTCGCGCCTGATGGGTGCCGCCCGCGCTGCCCCGCTGCACGGCCTCGAGCTGGGCGCGGGTCTCGTCGCGCAGAGCGTCCAGGCGCGCGTACAGTGTCGAAACGTAGTCGCGCTCACGCGCGAGTTCAGGCGAAACCACTCGTCAAACAACCCCTCGAATCCGGCCATCCAGTCTAGTGGAGTGCGTCGCTGCGAGAATGAGGGTGACCACCGACGCAGGGACCCATGACCACGACACCTCCGAGTCCGGCCGCACGGCGCCGGCTCTTCGCCGATCTGTCCCCGCTGACCGAGTCGAAGCCGGCCGGGCGGTTGATGATCGGCTGGGCCATCTCGAACATCGGCAGCCAGATGACGGTCGTGGCGATCGGTCTGCAGATCTACGAGCTCACACACTCCACCTTCGCCGTCTCGCTCGTGGGCGGCTTCACGCTGCTGCCGTTGATCGTGTTCGGGATCTATGGCGGGATGCTCGCGGACGCCTTCGATCGACGCGTCGTGCTCATCGGCTCCGCACTCATCGCCTGGGCGTCCACCATCACGATCGCCGCCCTCGCCTGGCTGCACGTCGACGTCGTCTGGCCGCTCTACGTGCTTAGCGTGCTGACCGGCACCGCCGCGACCGTGAGCGGCACCGTCCGCGGGGCGATCCTGCCGCGGCTGCTGCCGGCGCGACTGCTGCCGGCGGCCGCCGCGATCAACGGCATCGGCATGGGCACGGCGCTGACTGTCGGACCCGCGCTCGCCGGTATTCTCGTGGCCGCGGTCGGCTTTCCGCTGACTTACACCGTCGACGTCGTGCTGTTCCTCGCCGCCCTGTTCGGGATCGTGACGCTGCCGAGCGTGCGACCCGAGGGGCACTCGCCGCACGGCTGGGCCTCCATCGCCTCCGGAATCGACTTCCTGCGGACCGCACCGAACGTGCGCATGTCATTCATCGTCGACATCATCGCGATGACCTTCGGCCGACCGTATGCCATCTTCCCCGCGGCCGGCGCGATCCTCATCGGTGGCGGAGCCGTCACGGTCGGCGTGCTCACCGCGGCGGGTGCGGTGGGCGCGCTGCTCAGCGGGATCGTCAGCGGCCGCCTCGTGCACGTGCGTCGCCAGGGCCTCGCGGTCGGCTGGGCGATCGCGGTCTACGGTGCGAGCATCCTGGCCCTCGGAGTCATCTTCGCGGTGATGGCGACCGGGGCCCTCGGGCATCCGACGGCCGACTGGGCCGGGACCAACCTCGTCGCCCTGTCGCTCGCGAGCGCCTGCATGGCGATCTCCGGCGCGTCCGACAATGTCTCGTCGATCTTCCGCCAGACCATCCTCCAGGTCGCCGCCCCCGACGGCATGCGCGGCAGACTGCAGGGAATCTTCTCGGTCGTCGTGACCGGGGGGCCACGCCTCGGCGACCTCTACGTGGGGTTCGGGGTCGCGCTCACGGCCGTGTGGTTCCCTCCGGTGCTCGGTGGGGCCCTCATCATCGCGCTCATGGCGGTGCTCCTGAGGGTCGCGCCCTCGTTCCGCCGCTACGACGCGCTGGCACCGACCCCCTAGCGGTCGGGAGTCACTGCGGCTGCTGCTCGCGGAGAATCTGGAGAGCACGGGCGACCCGGTCGCCGAGTCCCGCGACGCCCTTTCGCGAACTGCGATCAAGCGCACCGAGGATCGTCAGGATATCGACGCGCTGGCGCGCGTAGACGCGAGCCCAGGCCTTGTTCGAGCTGAGCGCGAGTCGCACGCCCAGCGCACCGAACATGGCGCTCACGACCGGCGCGAAGACCGACAGCGCGACGTAGCCGGCGTAGCGGCTGCTGGGGTCGGCCGCAGCCGCCACAGACGCGATGGCGATGAGCGCCAGACCGATCACGACGGGGACGACCCGGACCACGCCCGCCCTCGTGAGCAGCACGCGCCGCGGGCGAACCCGGTCGCGATAGCGCGCGTCCACCTCGCTCAGCCGCGCACGGAACGCCGCGACCTGCAGATCGGTGAGGCGGTCGCCCTCCAGCTCGCGGAGCTCGCGGCGCAGGGCCGAGTAGGAGTGCCGGTCGGTCACGGCGACCGCGGCGAGGGCGAGACCGCCGGCGGCGACCACCATGACGGCGATCCCGAGCACGAGCAGGCTGCCGAGCCCGGTCGTCCCGAAGCCGAAGATGAGCAGGGACGCGCGGTCCACTCCCACCCCGATGGCGAGCGCGAGCACCACGACGAGGGGAACGACCCAGAAGATCTGATTGACCCGCTCGCGGCCGATGCGACCGGGCACGTCACGGTCGCGGGCGGTGCGGGAGTCGATGAAGAGCGTGGCGACGTCGCCGAGCTGGGCGAGCAGCGCGAGCATCCACACCGCGGTGACGACGGCAGCGGCGATCCAGACGGCAGACATCCAGCGACCCTACCCGACGAGGTCGGCGACCCCGGTGGCGACCGTGAGGGCCGCCAGCTGCACGAGGAGCCCGCGCAGCTCGGGACGGAAAGCCGCGGTGACCCGGCTCGCCATGGCGGGATCGACGGCCGCGGGCGCGGTGGCGATCGCACGCCCCCAGTCGATCAGCAGACGCTCGGTCTCGGTGACCTCGATGCGCGAGAGGTCGATCGTCTCGGAGCCCAGACGGGTGCGGATGCGCGCGGCCGCCGAGCGGGCATCCATGGTCTCACTGATGGCGTAGACGAAGAGGGCGAGGGCGCGATCGCCGACGTAGGGCGCGACCCGGCCCGCGACCGACTCCCACTCCGGGAAGGGACTGAACGGTTCGATCGACTCACCGGGCATGCCTGTCATGCGGCCAGTTTATGCCGCGAGCGACACGTCCCCGGGGATCAGCACGACGGGACCCGCGAGTCGACGCTCCGACAGCTCGGACTGCACGCGCGCGGCCTCCGCGAGCGGCAGCACGGGAGCCTCGATGTCGTCGAAGGCGCCCGCCCGCATCGCCTGGAAGACGTCGGCCGCCGCGAGCTGGACGAGTCCGTGGCCGAAGCGCCAGCGTCGCGCCGTGGCGTAGTCGGCCGTGGAGACGACGATGTCACGGGCGCGGCGCTCGTCTGAGACGACCTCCGCACCGAGGTGGCGCACCCAGGCCTCGACGAAGGCCGAGATGCCGGCCTCGTCGCGCTCGACGTGCACGCGGTTGCCCCGGCCGATCGAGTGCAGTTGCTTGACGATCGTGCGCGCCACGAGTCCCGCCGGCAGCAGTGCCGCTGCATCGTCGAAGGAGATGTCCTTGGGGATCCCGATCAGGTCGCGCTCACTCGCGATCCGCGGGAAGCCCGCCCGGCTGCCCGGGATGCGCACCGCGACCCGGTCGCCCTGGGCGAACCCGACCGCGCCCTTGCCGACCGCGTCGACCGTGCCGACGGATTGGACGCCGAGAGCGCTCACGCCGATTGCGCCCATGCGCAGGCGCACCTCGCTCTCACCCGGGCGAGGAAGGGCACGGCGGAGCGTGCGCAGCGACGGGGTGCGGACCGGCTTGTCGTTCGTCTGGATGCTCATGTTCTGTACCACTGAGACAGAAAACCGAGCGAGCCGCCGGAGTATTCCCACAAGCGGCGTCAGAACACCTTGCCAGGGTTCAAGATGCCGTGCGGGTCGAACACGCCCTTGATCTGCCGCTGCAATTCGAGCTGCTCCTCCCCCAGTTCGTCGCCCAGCCAGCGCTTCTTGAGGAGCCCAACCCCGTGCTCGCCCGTGAGCGTGCCTCCGAGTCGCAGGCAGGCGAGGAACAGCTCGTCGGCGGCCGCCCAGACCTCGGGCGGCACCTCTGAGCCCTCGAAGATGAAGTTGGGGTGGAGGTTGCCGTCGCCGGCGTGAGCGACCGTCGGGATGGTCATCCCGTACCGTCGTTCGATCTCGCCGATCGCCTGGAACATGGCCGGAAGCTGACTGCGCGGTACCGCCACGTCTTCGATCAGCACCGTGCCGCGCGCGCTCATCGCGGGATGGAAGGAACGCCGGATCGCGAACAGGCGCTCGGCGATCTCCGGGTCGGAGGAGAGCTCGGCATCGCCCCCGAGCGAACGGATGATCGCCACCGCGGCATCGGCCTCGGCGGCCGCCGCCGCTCCGTCCATCTGCACGAGCAGGTAGGAGCCGCGATCGCCGAGATCCTGCCCCAGGTAGTCGCCGATGCCCCTGAGTGCGGACTGCCCGATGAGCTCCATCGCCGCCGGCCGCAGGCGGGAGGCCGTGATGACGGCGGAGGCTCGGGCCGCCTGCTCGACGGTGTCGAAGTAGGCGCCGATGGTCGAGGCGGCGCCGCTCGGCAGCGCCCTCAGCTTCAGGGTCGCCTCGACGATGACACCGAGGGTGCCCTCGGAGCCGATCATGAGCGCGGTGAGGTCCAGGCCGGTGACGCCCTTGACGGTGCGATGGCCGAGGGTGAGGAGCCGTCCGTCGGCGCGCACGACCTTCAGGCCGAGCACCGACTCGCGGGTCACGCCGTACTTCGCGCAGAGGAGCCCGCCCGCGTTGGTGGCGATGTTGCCGCCGATCGTGGAGATCGCCTTGCTGGCCGGATCGGGTGCGAACCACAGGCCGCGGGGCGCGAGCACCCGGTTGAGGTCGTCATTGATGATCCCCGGCTCGACGACCGCGAGCTCGTCGTCGGCGTTCACCTCGAGGATCCGGTTCATCTCCAGCGTGGACAGCACGATCTCACCGCGACCGGCGATGGCCCCGCCGGCGAGACCGGTGCCCGCGCCGCGCGGCACGACGGGAATGCGGTGCTCGTTCGCGATGCGGAGCGTGGTCTGAACGTCGGCGATGCTGCGCGCCGAGACGAACGCCGCCGGAGGCCCGTCGGAGACCTGACCCGACCGGTCCGTGCGCGCCGACTCGAGCAGCTCGGGTGCCGCGGACACCCGGTCGCCGAGCGCATCGCGCAACTGGACCTCGATGCTGCTGACGACGTTGCTCACGATCCGATCCTAGCGACCGAGCCGTGTCCGATTTCCGCTAGTCATCCGGACGCCGTCGTGCGACGGTTGAGAGGTGACCGCCGAAACCGACACCCAGTTCGCCGAGCGGTTCCGCGCCCTTGCGTCACGGGACACCCGCTTCGACGGGCAGTTCATCGCGGGCGTGCACTCGACGGGCATCTACTGTCGGCCCAGTTGCCCCGCCATGACCCCGAATCCCGCCAATGTGCGCTTCTATCGCACCGCCGCGGCCGCCCACGAGGCCGGACTCCGCGCGTGCAAGCGCTGCCAGCCCGACGCGGTGCCGGGGAGCCCGGACTGGAACCTGCGCGACGACCTCGCCGCCCGCGCGATGCGACTCATCGAGGACGGCGTCGTCGAACGGGACGGTGTGACCGGCCTCGCGAAGCGGCTCGGCTACACGCCGCGCCACCTCACGCGCGTGCTCGTCGCGGAGCTCGGCGCCGGCCCGCTCGCCCTCGCCCGCGCCCGGCGCGCCCAGACCGCCCGCACCCTGCTCGTCGCCACCTCGCTCTCCATCGCCGAGGTGGCCTTCGCGGCCGGTTTCTCGAGCATCCGACAGTTCAACGACACCGTGCTCGCGGTGTACGAAACGACCCCGACGGCATTGCGCGCGCGATTCGGCCGCCGGCAGCCCGACCGCACGGTGCCCGGCGAGGCCATCAGCCTCAGTCTCCGGCTTCCGGCGCGAGCCCCCTTCGACGGCGCGGGTCTGCTCGCCTTCTTCGCCGATCACGCGGTCGAAGGGCTGGAGACTGCATCGAGCGGCGTCTTCGAGCGTCGGATGCGCCTGCCGGGTGGCCCCGCGACGGTCTCGCTCGCGCTCGACGGTGCCACGGCGGTGCTCTGCACGGCGCGCCTGAGCACGGTCGCCGACGTCGGCACCCTGGTCGCCCGAGTTCGCCGGCTGTTCGACCTCGACGCGGACTCCGTTGCGATCGACGCCGTGCTGGCGGCCGACCCCGCCCTGGCCCCGCTGGTCGCCTCGCGGCCCGGGATCCGGATCCCGGGGTCGCTCGACGCGGAAGAGACGCTGTTCCGAACCCTCCTCGGTCAACAGGTGTCGGTCGCCGCCGCCCGCAGCACGATCGCACGCCTGTGCAGGGAGCTCGGCGACGATGGCGCCTTCCCCTCCGCGGCGGCGCTCGCGGAGCATGGCGCGACGGTCCTCCGAGGCCCTGCCGCCCGAGTCGCCTCGATCGTCACCGTCGCGGAGGCGATCGCAGACGACCGACTGCGTCTCGATCTCGGAACGCCGGTCCCCGAGTTCCTGGACGCTCTGACCCGGTATCCCGGAATCGGCCCGTGGACCGCCGGGTATCTGGCGATGAGAGTGCTGGGGTCGCCGGACATCCTGGTTCCCGGCGACCTCGTCGTGCAGCGGAACGCCGCCGCGCTCGGCCTTGCCTCCCGACCGCGCGAACTGGAACGACTGTCGGTGCGGTGGGCGCCGTGGCGCAGCTACGCGACCCTGCACCTGTGGCGGCGCGCGACGCCGTCCTGAGACGCGCGCCCCTTCGGACGGGCGCCCGCGCGGCGCGGGAGGTGCCTGTGAGCTGCCGCAGAGCATTACGCAAGCCCTCCCCGGTGTCGGCGAGCCCGAATAGGCTGACGGCATGAAACCCAAGCAGCTTCTCGTCATCGGCCTTCTCGTCGGCTACGTCCTCGGCGCCCGCGCGGGGCGGGAGCGATACGAGCAGCTCGCGCGCGGTGCTCGCCGCCTGTGGGAGAACCCGCGGGTGACGCGCGTGCGCGAGGAGGCGATCGTGTACGCGCGCGAACAGGGGCCCGTGCTGCTCTCCAAAGCGGAGTCGGCTGCCAAGGCCACGCCGGCACTCATCGCGGATGCGGCGGGCAAGACCGCGGGAATCGCCAAGGACGCCGCGGGCAAGACCGCCGACCTAGCGAGGGATGCGGCGGGCAAGACCGCCGGAATCGCGCGTGACGCCGCCGAGAAGACCGCCGGCATCGCGAAGGATGCGGCAGGCAAGACCGCGGAGCTCGCGAAGGACGCCGCGGGCCGCACCACCGGACTCGCAAGGGGCGCCGTCGAGAAGACCACGGGACTCGCGAAAGACGCCGTGGAGAAGACCACGGGCGCCGCCCGCGACATCGCCGACCGCACCGTCAGCTCCGCCACCGACGCGGCCGGGAGGGTCGCCGAGACGCGCGACCGCGCCCTCGCCGAGCTGGGCAACATCGACGAGGACGACACGGTCTAGCGCGAGGCGCGCCGGGCCGCTCACTCCCGGTCGGACTCCTCGGGCCGGTCGGTCACGATCGCGATCGAGTCGGTCACCGCCGCGATGCCGCTCAAGCGCTCGGGCGACAGGACGCGCTCCACATCCTCCTGACTCATCAGGCCGGCCTCCACCACGAGTTCGGCGATCGAGGCGTTGGTCGTGAGCGCGGTGTGCGCGAGCGTGGCAGACGCCGCATAGCCGATGTACGGCGTCAGTGCCGTGACCACCCCCACGCTCGAACCGACCTGCTGGGAGAGGCGCAGGGTGTTGGCGGTGATGCCGTCAACGCAGTTGACCCGGAGGGTGCGGCAGGCGTTGGTCATCCAGGCCAGTGACTGCAGGATGCTGTGCGCGATGACCGGCTCGAAGGCGTTCAGCTGCAACTGGCCCGCCTCCGCCGCGGCGGTCACGGTCGCATCCGCGCCGATCACCGAGAAGGCGACCTGATTCACCACCTCGGGGATGACCGGGTTCACCTTGCCGGGCATGATGCTCGACCCCGCCTGCCGCGGCGGCAGGTTGATCTCCCCGAAGCCCGCCTGCGGCCCGCTCGAGATGAGGCGCAGGTCGTTGCAGATCTTCGACAGCTTGACGGCCGCGCGCTTGAGCGTTCCCGACAGCGTCATGAAGATGCCCGCGTCGGCGGTCGCTTCGATGAGGTCGGGCGCGGTCTCCATGTCGATGCCGGTCAGTTCGACGAGGTGCAGCCGCACCGCCTCCGCGTAGCGCGGATCCGCCGTGATCCCCGTACCGATCGCGGTCGCACCGAGGTTGATCTCGTTGAGCCAGGGCACCACCTCGCTCAACCGGTCGAAGTCCTCGCGCAGCGTCGTCGCGAAACCGTTGAACTCCTGCCCCAGCGTCATGGGCACCGCGTCCTGCAGCTGGGTGCGCCCGACCTTGAGGATGCCGCGGAACTCCCTGCCCTTGGCGGCGAAGGAGTCGGCGAGGAGCCGGTGCTCGGCCAGGAGGCGAAGCAGCGAGAACACCATCGCGAGCTTGATGGCCGTCGGATACACGTCATTGGTGCTCTGGCTGCGGTTGACGTCGTCGATCGGGTGCAGCTCGGAGTAGTCGCCCCGCGGATGCCCCATCAGCTCGAGACCGCGATTGGCGATGACCTCGTTCGTGTTCATGTTCGTCGACGTGCCGGCACCGCCCTGAATGACCCCGACCACGAACTGGTCGTGGAGGCGTCCCGCGACGATCTCCTCGCAGACGCGGTCGATGATCTCCGCCTTCTCCGCACTGAGCACACCGATGTCGCGATTCGCGCGGGCGGCGGCCTGCTTCACGCGGGCGAGCGCGGCGATCAGGTCCGGGTAGTTGAAGATGGCCCGGCGGGTGATCGGGAAGTTGTCGAGGGCGCGCGCGGTGTGGATTCCCCAGTACACCTCAGCCGGTACCTCGAGACTGCCGAGCGAGTCGGTCTCGGTGCGGGTTCGCGGCGCGGAGGCCACCTCCTCCGATCCGATCGAGGGGCCGTTGGTGGTCACGGGGTTCTCATCACCCTCTATCCGCTGCTCGTCGATGAGGGATCCGTCGGCGAATCCGGTGGACGTCATTGCTTGTGGCGACGTGGTCATTGATCAATCTCCTTCGACTGTCGACAGCGATCCTAACGCCCGCTCCCGCCGTTCTCAGCGGTGGAAGAAGGGAATGACGAGGTAGACGCCGTACAGGATGAGCGCCGCGCACAACGCGAAACAGACCACGCCGAGGGGTCGCAGGCGCCGGGTGTCCGGCCCCGCGAAGCGGAGCCCGAGAGCGAACAGGATGACCGTGCCGCACCCCGCGAGAATGGAGGCGACGAGCACGATGAGGAAGTTTCCCCACTCGATCGTCATGCCGCTCCCCTCTCCTTCTTGCTGGTCTTACGGCGCTTCGGCCGGACGAACTGGGTCGGCTCGATCGTGAGCGATCGGGCGGAGACGTTCGAGCGACGGGAGATCAGGAAGATGGCGACGATGACGACGGTGGCGACCACGGCATCCGTGATGACGCCGGCCGCGCCGAGAAGGGCGGCCCACGCCGCGATCGCCCCGACCACCGCGGCCGCGGGAATCGTGATGACCCACCCGATCGCGATGCGGCCGGCGGTGCGCCAGCGAACCGACGCGCCCTTCCTGCCGATGCCGGTTCCGATGACGGAGCCCGACGCGACCTGTGTCGTCGACAGGGCGAAACCGAGATGGCTCGACGCGAGGATCGTCGCGCTCGTCGCCGCCTCGGCCGCGAATCCCTGGCCGGGTTCGATCTCGGTGAGTCCGCGGCCGAGGGTGCGGATGATGCGCCAGCCTCCCGAGTAGGTGCCGAGCGCGATCGCGAGCGCGCAGACGAGGATGACCCAGAACTGCGGTCCCGTTCCCGCACCCTGGAAGCCGCCGGCGATGAGCGCGAGCGTGATCACGCCCATGGTCTTCTGCGCGTCGTTGGTGCCGTGGGCCAGCGACACGAGCGAGGACGTGAACACCTGCCCGTAGCGGAACCCCTCGCGCTGTCGCTTCTTCACGAGCCGATACGCGATGCGGGTGGCGAGGAAGGAGACGAGACCAGCGGTGATCGGGGCGAGGACGGCGGGGATCACGAACTTGGAGAGCAGATTGCCGATGTTGATGGCACCGAACCCCGCGCCGACGATCGCCGCGCCCACGAGGCCGCCGACGAGGGCGTGGCTGGAGCTGGACGGCAGGCCGAGCACCCAGGTCACGAGATTCCACAGGACCGCGCCGATGAGGCCCGCGAAGATGAGCGTCGGGGTGATCTGTACGCCGTTGGACCCCTCGTTGATGAGTCCCCCGGAGATCGTCGTGGCGACCGCGGTGGAGAGAAAGGCCCCGACGAGGTTGAGGATCGCGGCGATCGCGACAGCGGTGCGCGGCCTCAGGGCCCCCGTCGCGATCGGCGTGGCCATCGCGTTGGCGGTGTCGTGGAATCCGTTGGTGAAGTCGAAAAAGAGAGCCAGTGCAATGACCAGCGCGACCATGAGCGAGATGTCCACCGCGGACGAGTCTTACAGCCGAGTGAACCGGGTGCAACTCGGGCATAAACGAAAGCGAACAACGGCGCCCGCGCGCCTTCCCTGAGGCTCCCTCGCACTTCTAGAATGTGGCGCGACCGCTGGGATCCACCGGCCCGCGTTTTGGGGGCGGCTCGAGACTATTACTCACCACGATCCATCCATAGAGTTCATATAACCCGCACAGATGTAGATTCCGGGGGGAATACGACGTGAATGACGACAACGGCTTCGGGGTACCGGCGGGATGGTACCCGGACCCGCTCGGCCTGCCGCAGATGCGCTGGTGGGACAACCATGGGTGGACCGAGCACACCACGGAGGCCCGCGCGCCCATCGTGATCCAGGAGGCCAAGCTCGCCTGGGCCGACGACGAACTGCAAGGCGACGAGCTTCCGACGCGGCGCGAGCGCCGCGAGCGCGAGCGCGACTTCGCGTCCGATCTTCGCGGCGCGGGCCACGGCACGCCGACCGCTGAAGCGCTGCTTCAACTCGAGCCGCCGTCCTGGGACGCCCTGCCCGCCGACGAGCCCGCGCCCGACGTCATTCCGATGCCCGAGTTCACCGCACCCGCGACGAGCGCGGAGCCCCAGAGCGTGGAACCCGAGCAGGTCATCCCCGCCGCCGCGCGCGTTGCGGAGCCGGCAGCGACGGCAGCGCCCGTGGCGACCGCCGCCCCGGTGCGTGGAGCCAGCTCGAACACCGGTGGCGCCTGGATCATGGCGCTCATCCCGATTCTGCAGCTCGTCGCGACGCTGCTCATCGTCACCGCGGCCGGTGCCGGTGGAACGAGCGTCGGCGTCATCGCGAGCATCTGGATCGCGCCCTACTTCATCGCGATTCCGCTCGCCATCTCCGACCGTCGCACGCTCAAGGCCAAGGGCTTCGAGAAGCCGGCCTCCTGGGCCTGGGTTCTGCTCTCGATTCCGGTCTACCTGGTCGCCCGCGCGATCCGCATCGTGGTCAAGGCGGGCAACGGATTCGCGCCGGTGCTCGTGTGGGGCGCTCTCGTGCTGCTCCAGCTCGGCTCACTCGTCGCCGTTCCCGGTCTCGTCATCTCGGCTCTGCCCCAGGTCTTCTCCGCCGAGGCCGCCCAGTCGATCGAGCACGACGCCTCGGTGTTCGGCCCCATCGTCAGCGTGAAGTGCCCGACCCCGCCGGCGACGGTGATGGGTCAGGAGTTCACCTGCACGCTCGTGAAGATCGGTTCGGGCCAGTCCTACAAGGTGACGGCCAGCCTCCAGCGCCAGAACGGATGGATCGCCTGGGTGGTCAGCGACTGGGGCGTCTACAACGTCAGCCAGTAGCACGGTTAGCCTCCCGCTGGTTTGCGTGTTTGGGTAGTAAGTTCCTTTCCGAGGGACCCTGACTCCTCACCACGCCGCGTGCCGCACGGCCCGCGGACCGCAGACAACCTCAAAGGCGGTGCGTCCTTTTGCCAGACACTCCTGCTTCTGCAGTCCCCGCCGGTTGGTACGCGGATCCGCAGAACCCCGCTCAGCTGCGTTGGTGGAGCGGCGAAGGGTGGACGGACCACGTCGCCCCGGTGACTCCCCCGGACGCCGTCGCGACCGGAGCAGCGGACGAAACCGCGACCGAGTCGCCGTCGCTCGCCGCGGACGCTCCGGATTCCGTGCCCGAGACCGCTGGAGAACCGGTGGCCGAGTCCGTGCCCGAGGCTGTCACTGCGACGTCGATCGAGTCCGCACCCGAGGCTGCCGCAGGGTCTGCCGGTCAGGATGAGTCTGTCACCGCGGCCGACGCTGCGCCGGAGATCGCCCCGGAGTCCGCCGCTGATGCCAGCGCGGAGCAGCTTCCCGAGCCCGCTCCGGTCTCGTTCTTCGGACTCCTGCCGGACTCCGCGCAGACCCGTGCGGACGCCGAGCCGCTGACGCCGTCGGACCCCGCGGAACCCATTGCGGCCGCACCCCTTGATCCCGGGGCGCTGCCGTCGCGCCGATCGCTGCGCGCTGCCGCGGCCGCCGCTGCCGCGGGCACTGGCCCCGCCCCCGCGGCCGTCACGGTTCCGGCGCCGGAACAGACCGCGCCCGTCGTGGAGCCCGCCGTCGCCCTGGAGCCCGCCGTCGTCGAGCCCCCCGTCGCCGTCGAGCCTGCCGCTGCGCCGAGTGAGCCCGTCGTGCCCGCCGAGGAGCTGACCGCGCCCGCCGCGGAATCGACGCCGCCCGCCGAACCCGTGGTTCCGATCGCCGACCCCTCCGCCTTCGCCACGCCGGGCGCGCCGGCGCCTCAGGCTCCCCTCGCAGAACCGATCAACGACGGCGGATTCGCCGCGGTGCAGAGCCTCATGGCAGCCGAGGCCGCCTCCCCGCACCCGACGTTCACCGATGTGCCGCCGCCGTCGTTCGGTGTCTCGGTGCCTCCCGCCGAGCCGAGCCCGTACCCCGCGGGCGACCCGCTGGCGAGTGTGCCCTCGGTTCCCGCGCCGCCCGCTGCGCAGGACTGGGGCATCGCGCCGAGCGAGACTCGGTCACGCAGTCAGGAGGCATCGCGCCCGAGCGCCGCGACCGCGAGCGCCTGGATCATCGCGATCAGCCCGCTGTTGGCGGCCGGAGCCGTCGGCTATCTGCTCGCGACCACCGGCATCGACTTCCTGTCCGGGCTCCCGCAGGCGGCGGCCGCGATCCCGTACATCCTCGTGCTGATTCTCGCGCTCGTCGATCGTCGACAGCTTGAAGCGCGTGGTTTCGAGAATCCCGCGGCCTGGACCTGGTCGGTGCTGACGGCCCCGATCTACCTGCTCATGCGCAACTCCTCGCTGCGCAGCAACGGTGTCAGCTCGGTCGGCCCACTCGTCGGGTGGTTCGTCGCCGTGATCGTCTCGTTCGTCGGAATAGTCGGCTACGGCCTGCTGACCGGCAAGGCGCTCATCCCCGGCTTCCCGGGCTGACGCGGACCACGGGCCGGGGCGGCGACCCAAACTCGCGAAAATTACCCCAGATCCGAAAGACCTACCCCCGTGGGTCGATCGGTGAGCAATCGCTGAGCCGCCGCACCCGAGTATCCCCCTGTGGTGCTGAAACGAATCTAGCGGGCGAGTCAAACACCCCGCTGTCCCCAAAGCGGGTCGCCCCCGATCGGGGGGCTTTTCCCCCCGCGAACGCCGCCGCGGCGTACGCTCGAAACGTGACTCCCGACTCGCCCCCGACCGACTCCACGTCGCCCCCCGTGCGACTGCCCCATGAGCTGGGCGAGTGGGTCGCGCAGCAGCGCTGGTACGGCGGCAAGGGCTCCGAGCCGGTCCTCGAGCGCATCGGCGGGTGGCAGGCGGGCGATGACGAGGTGGTGATCTCGACCCACTACCTTCTAGATCACTCGGACGGCGGATCCACGCTGTACCAGGTTCCGCTCACCGAGCGCGCGCACCCTCTGGGCACCCTCGCCCCGATCGCCGTGGTCGAGGGCCGGTACCTCTACGACGCGCCCCACGACCCGGCCTACGCGGCCACGATCCTCGACCTGATCCTGCACGAGCGACCAGCGGGGCACGCGCGCGGTCATCGCCAACCGGGCGCCGGCCATGTCACGGTCGCCAGCAGCGCGGTGCTGACCGGGGAGCAGTCCAACACCTCGATCATCTGCCGCGTCGACGACGGCGCACCCGTCATCATGAAGGTGTTTCGCGCGCTGCACCACGGTGGCAATCCCGACGTGGTGCTGCAGTCCGCGATCGCGGCGACCGGGTCGACGCTGGTACCGAGGTCGATCGGGTACGTCTCCGGTGAATGGCCCGCGCCATCACTTCCGGGCGGACTCGCCCGCGGCCACCTCCTCTTCGCCCAGGAGTTCCTGCCGGGTGCGGAGGATGCGTGGCGCATCGCACTTCGCGCGGCGCACCGGCTGATCGATTTCTCGGCCGAGGCTCACGCCCTCGGCCGAGCCACCGCGGAGGTGCACGCCACGCTCGCCACCGCCCTGCCGACGCGCGAGGCCCAGCGCGCGGACATCGATTCCATTCTGGAGAGCATGCGCGCCCGCCTGAATGGTGCGTGCCACGAGGTGCCCGCACTGCGCGAGCTGCACGACGAGATCGATACCGTCTTCGAGGCGGCCCGTGAGGCGGAATGGCCACGGTTGCAGCGCATCCACGGCGACTACCACCTGGGACAGGTGCTCTCGATCCCCGGCGATTCCTTCGTACTCGTGGACTTCGAGGGGGAACCGCTGCGGCCCATGGCCGAGCGATCCGAACCCGATGTGACGCTGAGAGACGTCGCCGGGATGCTGCGTTCCTTCGACTACGCGGCCGGCTCGGTGCTGCTCGAGACCGCGGGTGCGGTCACCGCGCACGACTGGGCGTCCGCCGCCCGGCACGCCTTCGTCGACGGGTACATCGAGGCATCCGGTCGCGATATCCGGCAGAATCGGGCGCTGCTCGATGCCTTCGAAATCGACAAGGCGCTCTATGAGGTGGTGTACGAGGCCCGCAACCGTCCCTCGTGGATCGATATCCCCACCGCAGCCATTCGACGACTGGCCGAGCGGAGTGGGCGGTAGCGTACTAGTTGTCCTACCGCAAGGGTTTGACCAGCCCTCGCGCGGCCGATCTACTTGCTGCATGACCGGGATCGCTGAACGCGCCACGACGACCACCTCCCTCACCGCCCGCCAGCTCACCGCCCTGCGCGTTCACCTGGTGTCGGACCGCGAGCGGACCGACGGGGTGATCACCCAGCTGATCGGCGAGATGGACGCCTTCGTCTCGGCCCGCCGCGATACCTCGACCGATGACGAGCACGACCCGGAGGGTCCGACCCTGGCGTTCGAGCGCTCTCAGTCCGAGGCGATGCTTTCGCAGGCCCGCCAGCACCTCCGTGACATCGACGGCGCCCTGCTGCGGATGGATGAGGGACGCTACGGCCGCTGCACCTCGTGCACCGGGGAGATCGCTCTCGGTCGCCTGCAGGCACGACCGCAGTCGCCGCTGTGCATCTCCTGCGCCGGTCGGCTTCGCTGAACGACCCCCGCCCGCCGCGCGCGGCGTGGCGCAGACCCGCCGGCGCAGCCCGACGGGGGGTGCGGATCCGGCCCGATCCGGTGAGGAGTTAGGCGCTGCGCCGCGTGGCGGACAGCTAACGTTTACCTCGCGGTGGTCGACTGTGGTGTGTAAGGTAACTAGGCCGAATCCCTACCGCACACGAATCGAAGAACCGTGACCCTCCGCATCGCCGAGTACCCTCGGCCGGACCACTTCCTGCTTCATCTCAGCGACACTCACCTGCTGGGTGGTGACCGCGAGCTCTACGATTCCGTCGACAGCGCCCAGCACCTGCGCGAGCTCTTCGACGAGCTGGAGCGCTCGGAGGGCCGACCGGAGGCGATCGTCGTGACCGGCGATCTCGCCGACAAGGGCGAAGCCGAGGCGTATCGCACACTGCGCAGCATCGTGGAGCCCGCCGCCGCGCGCCTCGGTGCTCGGGTGATCTGGGTCATGGGCAATCACGACGATCGTCGCGCCTTCCGCGCCACCCTGTTCGGTGAGATCCCCACGGCGAATCCGGTGGATCGCGTCTACGATCTGGGCGGACTTCGCCTCATCACCCTCGACACGACGGTTCCTGGCCACCACTACGGCGAGATCACCGGCGCGCAGCTCGACTGGCTCGCCGAAGAGCTGTCGGTTCGCGCTCCGCACGGCACCATCCTGGCGATGCATCACCCGCCGCTTCCCAGCGTGCTCGATCTCGCCACCCTCGTCGAATTGCGCGACCAGGGCGCCCTCGCCGAGGTCGTCGAGGGCAGCGATGTGCGCACGATACTGGCGGGCCACCTGCATTACTCCTCGACCGGACTGTTCGCCGGCATCCCGGTGTCGGTCGCATCGGCCACGTGCTACACCCAGGACCTCACCGTTCCCGTGGGCGGCACGAGGCCGCAGGATGGCGCACGCGCGTTCAACCTCGTGCACGTCTATGCGGACACGGTGCTGCACTCGGTCGTTCCGGTCGGCGACTACGCCACCCTGGACTACGTGGACGCGGCCGAGACACGGCGTCGACTCGCCGAGGCAGGGGTGGTCATCCCCGCACGGGTCAGCGCGCCGGTGGCACCCGAACCGCCTATGACGATGCCGATTCCCGTTCTGCACTGACCGCGTCGCTGCCCGACTCGTCAATCGACTCCTGGGTTTCCCACGGCGCCGGAATCGGGAAGTAGCGGTTGAGGAACTCGAGCACCGCCCTCTGTCGCGTCTCGACCGAGATCTCGGGCTTGCTGCCGTCGTTGAGGCAGAAGAAGTCCTCGGAGCGCCGCCGCAGCAGCCGCGCCATCTGGTCGATGGATGCCGCCAGCGTGGTCTCGACGTACTTGACCCGGGCATTGGTCTGAACGACGGCGCGACCGGTCATGAGCGCGTAGTAGTGGTAGAGCGAGTTGGTCACCGAGATGTCGGTCGCCGAGCGGAAAGGGCTCGCCGCGGTGCGATCGAACTCAGCGGCGAACTCCTTCTCCATCTCGAGGAGCACGCTCTTCCGCAGGGGCGTGGGCGCGTGCTCGAGGTGCCGCGTGGTGACCCGCCCGAAGCGCGAACGCAGCAGGGCGCGATTGACCCGTGCGGCGTTCTCGAACCCGCTCCGCGCCGGGTTGTTCTCCCCCAGGCCGATCCGGGTCTGCGCCTCGATGAACTTGGTCACCCCGCCCGGTGAGAAGAACATGTCAGGGTTCACGGGCCTCGCGAAGAACATGTCGTCGTTGGAATACAGGAAGTGCTCGCTCAGCCCGTCGATGTGCTGCAGCTGAGCCTCGATCGCGTGCGAATTGTGCGTCGGGAGGTTGGCGGGATCGCGGAAGAAGGCGCTGCTCGGCACGATCGTGACGTCGGGGTGCTCGTCGAGCCAGTCGGGGGTGGGCGAGTCGGTCACGATGTAGATGTGGCGGATCCACGGGGCGTAGAGATAGACGCTCCGCAGGGCGTACTTCAACTCGTCGAGTTGACGGTAGCGGGCCTCGGAGTCGTCGCCGTCCCCGACGACGTAGCTCTTCATACGCTGGGCGCGAGCACGCTGGAACTCGGCCGACGAACCGTCCACCCAGGAGAACACGATGTCGATGTCGAAGGTGATGTCGCCGGCGAGCGGCTCGAACATGCCCGCGAGCGTCGGCCACTCGCGACCATACAACTCGGTCGTCGCCTCGATCGCCTCCTCGCGGGGCATCCACTGGCGCATCATCGCGTTCGGCGCGGGCGCGACGATCTCGTCGGCACCGAACTCCCACAGCTCCAGTCGGACCCCGAGGGACGAGCCGTAGCGCAGACGCCCGGACGCATCGACGCGCGGGCGATACAGCGTCACGATGCGCGGCGCTCCCGCCGCGGCCAGCGCCCCCTCGGCCACCAGCACCGTCCCGCCCTTCGCCGACTTGGCGTAGAAGGGCTCCGCCGCGAAAGCGCTCACGAGAGCCGCGGTCACCGCGTCACGCTCGGCCGCGTCGACGGCGAGGATGTGACGGCCCGCGTCGTCATGGACCAGGAGGAATTCGATCCCGGCGGAGCGCAACGCGTCTGCGACGGCGAGGAAGTCCTCCTGCGCGGCCCGCTGCGGAGTGACTCCGTGGTGCACGAGCGTGAAGCGACCCTTGCGCAGGACCACGTCATCGCGTTCCGCGACCCGTCGGCCGGGCGGGGTGTCGAGGAGACGGAGCCGTCGCGCCACCGAGTCAGCCGTCATGCAACCGCCTCGGCGAGAAGGCTCACGAGAGCCTCGAGCTGCACGCTCGACTCGGCCACCACCTCGTCGTCGGAGCCGTCGAGGGCACGGGCGGCGAGCCCGGCCTTCGAGTCGATGAGTTCGGCGATCTTGGAGTCGATCGTCTGCGCCGCGATGATCCGCCAGGCCGTGACCGGCAGTTCCTGGCCGATGCGGTGCACGCGATCGATGGCCTGCGTCTGCTCCGCGCTCGTCCAGCTCAGTTCGGCGAGCACGACGTTCGATGCGGCCTGCAGGTTGAGGCCGACTCCGGCCGCGGTGAGCGAGGCGACGACGACCTGCACCTCGGGGTCGGTCGCGAAGGCATCGATGGCGGACTGCCGCGCCCTCGCGGTCTGATCGCCTCGGATCGAGACATAGCCGACACCCGCCTTGGCGAAGTGGGCCTCGGCCTGATCCATCACGTCGATGTGCTTGGCGAAGAACACGACCTTGCCCACGTTCCGCGCCAGTTGAGCCGTGTAGTCCGCGGCGAGCGTGGCTTTCGCCTGACCGATCTTGCGCACCATCGTGAAGACGTTCTCGCCGGTCTTCGCCGACTTCGACTCTTCGAGTTCCTCGTGCGCGACCGCGCGGATGAGCCGATCCCGGTCGTACTCGGTGAACTCCTCCTCCGACTTCCGGAGCGCGAGGCGCCGGCGGTAGCGCTCCACGAGACGGGCCGTGAGGGCGGCCTCGGCTTCGCGAATCGAACGCCCCAGGTCGTCATCGAGCTCGACCGGGATGTCGGCAACGCGTCGCGCCGGGATATCCGCCGCGACATCCACCTTCTTGCGCCGGACGATCCCCATGTCGATGACCGCCTTGCGGGCCTCGGCGAAGAATCCGAAGTCGGCGGGCGTGAGGCCCGTGTCCTCCAGCTTGTCCATGAGCGGAGCGAGCGGCTTCTTGTCGTCGATCCAGCCGAGGAACTGCCAGATCGCACGGAAGTCGTCGATCTGGTTGATCAGCGGGGTTCCGGTCAGCGCGATGAACAGGGCCTTCGGGCTCGTCGCGCGGATGCTGCGACTCAGCGCGAGCACGTGCTTCGAGCGCTGCGAACTCAGGTTCTTGATGAAGTGCGCCTCGTCGACGACCATGCCCTTGAAGCCGAATCGGCTCAGCCAGCCCACGTGGCGGTCGAGCACCTCGTAGTTGACGATCACCACGTCGCTGAACGCGTCCACGTCGTTGCCGTCGCCGTGCACCACCGTCGCGGTGCGCTGCGGCGTCCACAGCGCCACCTCGCGCGCCCAGTTCGTCTTGACCACGTTGGGTACGACGACGAGAAGCGGGTAGGAGTGCGACACCGAGGCGGCGAGGAGCGCCTGCGCCGTCTTGCCGAGTCCCGGCTCGTCGGCGAGCAGGAAGGTGCGGTGGCCGTGCCGCACTTCTTCGACGAAGCGCGCCTGGTGCCGCATGAGCTCCAGTTTGCCCGGCGTGCCGAGTCCGACCGCCTCGGGCAGCTCCATGCTGGCCGCTCCCCCGCCGGCGCCGTACTCGAACGCCCGGAACAGCGGTTCGATGAGCTCCCAGTTGGCCAAGCGATTGACGCGTGCGGGTTTCGCCTGCACGGCGCTGAAATCCGGAGCGAGGAAGGGGTTCGACATCTGCATCTGCCGCACCGACTGCGGCACGACCTGCTTCTGCGCGACGGTGTCGACCGGCTTCGGGTCGGTGGTGATGATGAGCTCATCGGGCGAGAGCTCGACTCCCGCGGCGAGGAGCAGATCACGCCGCAGCGCCTTCGCCGCGGCGGTCACGGGCGCTTCGTCACCGAGCAGCGAGATGAGGCTGGTGTCGCGTGCCGCGGTCTTCGCGAGGATACCTGCGAGACCATCGAGCCTCTTCTGCTCGTTGGCGCGCTCCGATTCGCTCAGGGTCGCATCCGTCTTGACGCGCGCGCGCTCCTCGCGCAGCAGCAGCGCCGCGACCTGGAACCGGGCGCGATTGCTCGGCTTCAGCGGTCCCTTCTGCACGGCCGCCTCGACCTCCCGCGCCGCGCGGGCGAGAACGGGGATGACCCCCTGATCGTCGGCGCCGCGCGCGCGCCGTCGCTGCTGCGCTCCGCCACGCGCGTTCCCGTTGGTACGGGAGCGCGCCTGTCGTTGGCCGGACTGTGCCTGACCAGAAGCCAATGCTCCTCCTTGTGCCACCGCGATCCAGCGGGGCGTTGCTGAAGTGGAGAGAACCCCGCTGGGCCAGATGCCCGGGAGAACGGCGCCTTCTCAGAAATCCAGACCCACTCACGATGCGAGTGGTGGTCCCGGTCTGCGCTAGCCCCATTCTACCCGCACGGCACGGGAAATCGCGATCAGCGGCGCTTCTGAGCCCCCGGCGCGCCCGAACGGCGGTTGCGGTCCTCCGGGTTCGGCACCTTGATCAGGATGCCCGCGACGATGAACACGATCGCCCCGAGGTACTGCAGGATGAGCCAGAGCTTGTCCGCGTGCAGGGTGATCGGCAGCACCGGATTCCAGAGCACGGCGATGGCGCCGAGCGGCAGCAGCCACCACCACTGCCGGGCCTGCCAGGCGTACACGCACACGATGAGAGCGAGAATGGCCGCCGGGAACTCGATCCACACGAAGGCGCTCGTGTTCAGCAGAGCGAGCCCGGCGAGAAGCACGATCGCGCCGAGGATTCCCGGCGCGAGGGCGGTGCGGCGGAACTGCCGGGTGGGGTAGGAACTCATCGAGCCAAGGCTATCGCGCCCCCGCACACGTGCCGGGCGCGCCGGCCGTCACTCCGCGTCGCGGATGATGGAGATCGGTCGCGACATGGGTGGAGCGTCGTGCAGGCGCTCGAACGCGGGGCGCAGCTCCGCGAGCCACGCCTGGTACCCGGCTTCGGTCAGGTGCAGGCGGTCGTTCGTGTACTCGGGGCTGAGCTCGCCGTCGTCCATGGCGAGCGCCGGCCACAGATCGAGGTAGCCCGCGTGCACGTTCTGCGCGTACTGCCGGAGGTGGCGGTTGGCGTCGCGGATGTCGTTCGCGTACTCGCGCCCGCGCGGCATGATCGACTGGACGAGCGTGCGGCACCCCGGCACCTGCTGTCGGACCATCGCCAGGAAGTACTCGATCGAACGGACGACGTACTCCACGGAGCGGTTCTGGCCGAAGTCGTTCGCACCGATGAGGATCGCCAAGGTGTTCGGCTGGAGCTCGACGATCGCGCCGAGACGGTCGTTCAGCCGGTCGGTCGTGTCGCCCGGCGCGGCCTGGACGTGCACCTCGAACTCGGGGAACCACTCCTGCCACCGACCACCGTGGGTGATGCTGTCCCCCACGAACACGATCGTCTCGCGGTCATCGTCGTCCCGGTCATCAGTCATCGGTCCACCTCGCCTCTCGTCCATCATGCGCCCGTCGGTGCCGCGACTTCCACCGCTTCATCCGTGGCCTTGCTCGTGATACGGCTGGCCATGCCCGCGAAGATGATCCCATGGAACGGGAGGATCGCGAACCAGTAGAGGCGGCCACCGAGACCCTTGGGGAAGAAGACGGCACGCTGGCGATAGAGGGAGCCACCGGCCGGATCCGGTGAGGCGGTCAGCTCCAGCCAGGCGAGGCCGGGCAGCTTCATCTCCGCGCGGAGGCGCAGGAAGCGACCGCGGTCGATCCTCTCGACCCGCCAGAAGTCGAGCGCATCCCCCACCGCCAGTCGCTTGGCATCGCGTCGGCCGCGGCGGAGTCCCACCCCGCCGACAAGCTTGTCCATCCAGCCTCGCGCCGCCCAGGCGATGGGCAGCGAGTACCAGCCGTTCTCGCCGCCGATGCCCTCGATGATGCTCCAGAGCTGGGCGACGTCGGCATCGGAATGCTGCTCGCGCTCATCCAGATAGACGGTGTGACCCGACCAGTCGGGGTCGCTCGGAAGCGGGTCGCTGGGGGCGCCCTCCACCGAGGCGTTCTGCCAGCTCGTCTCGACCTCGCCCGCGCGCATCTTGCCGAGGGCGAGCCGGACCGCCGTGCGATAGCCGGTGAGACCGCCCTCCGGTGCCGGGATGTACTGCTCGATGTCGTTCTCGCTGATCACGCAGTCGTATTGGAGGGAGGCGATGATGGGCACGGCGAGCGAGCGCGGAATCGGCGTGACCAGGTTGACCCACTGCGAGGCCAGCCAGGGTGTGAGCACGGGCAACGACGCGATCGGGCGCTGCGGGAGCCCCGCCTCCACCGCGTAGCCGTTCATCATCTGCCCGTAGCGGAGCACGTCGGGACCGCCGATGTCGAAGGTGCGGTTCACCTGCGCCGGCAGCTCGGCCGCTTTCACCAGGTAGTAGAGCACGTCGCGCACCGCGATGGGCTGGATGAAGTTGCGCACCCACTTGGGTGCCGGCATGTAGGGCAGCACCTCGGTGAGGTGGCGGATCATCTCGAACGACGCCGAGCCGGAGCCGATGACGGTGCCCGCCTGGAGGGCGGCGGTCGGAACGCCCGACTGCATGAGGATGCGACCGACCGCCTCCCTGCTGCGAAGATGCGGACTCAGTCGATTGCTGCGGGGGTGCAGGCCGCCCAGGTAGACGATTCGGGACACGCCGGCGCGCACCGCCGCCTCGGCGACGACATGAGCGGCGGTCGACTCCGTCTTCTCGAAATCCCCGCCGCTCGCCATCGCGTGCACGAGGTAGTAGACCACGTCGATGTCGCTGACGGCCGCGCGCACCGACACGGGATCGGTGAGGTCACCGAGCACGACGTCGACGCGATCCGACCAGGGAACGCCCGACAGCCGGCGTGGATCTCGAGCGAGCACGCGAACCTCGTGGCCCGCCTCGAGCAATCGCGGCACGAGCCGCCCGCCGATGTATCCCGTTGCACCCGTGACGAGTATCCGCATGCGCCCACCCTAGGCACACCGTCTGTGAATCCGTTCAGGTGGCGATGCCGACGGTGCTACAGGAGCGACTTGGTGTGCCAGACCGTCTTGGTCTCGGTGAAGGCGAGGATGCGCTCGAGCGACGGCCCCGGGATCCCGGTCACCGGCGGCAGCACCCGCATGAGCGTCTCGGCCGCGGCGATCTGCAGATCGACCCACTCCAGCCGCTCCGCTCCTGCCAGATCGAGGGCGTTCACGTCGGCGTGGCTCGCGAGCCAGGGCGCGAGTTCGGCCGGCGAACCGGTGAGAACATTGACCACTCCGCCCGGTACATCGCTCGTCGCGAGCACCTCGGCGAGCGTGATCGCCGACAGGGGCGCCCGCTCGTTGGCGACGACCACGACGGTATTGCCGGCGACCAGAGCCGGAGCGACGACGCTCACGAGACCGAGGAGGCCACCGGCATCCTGGGGCGCCACGATCGCGACGACGCCGGTCGGCTCGGGCACCGAGATGTTGAAATACGGGCCGCTGACCGCATTGGCGTTGCCCGCCACCTGCACGTACTTGTCGGCCCAGCCCGCGTACCACACCCAGACGTCGACCGCGGCGTCGACCTGCGCTCCGGCGGCGGCGGTCGAGATCCCCTCGGAGCGGGAGAGCTCGTCCACGAACTGGGCGCGACGACCGTCGAGGAGCTCGGCGATGCGATACAGCACCTGGCCGCGGTTGTACCCCGTGGCGGCCGACCAGCGGCCGACGGCCGCGCGTGCCGCGACGACTGCGTCACGGGCATCCTTTCGACTGGCGAGAGCGGCATTCGCCAGGAAGGCGCCCGACGGACTCACGACCTCGTAGCTGCGACCGCTCTCGCTGCGCGGGAACGCGCCGCCGATGTAGAGCTTGTAGGTCTTGGGAACGGTGAGGCGGGTCATTTCTTGAGCTGCTTTCTCGCGGTGGGAGCCGCGACGCGCGCGGGCTCGAGCGGGGCGGACGCGAGGTAGGCGGCGAGACCGTGTCGCCCGCCCTCGCGGCCGTAGCCGGACTCCTTGTACCCGCCGAACGGGGAGGCCGGATCGAAACGATTGAAGGTGTTGGCCCAGATCACGCCGGCACGGAGCGAGTCGGCGACCGCGAGGATGCGCGACCCCTTGTCGCTCCAGATGCCGGCCGAGAGCCCGTAGGGCGTGTTGTTGGCCTTGGCGATCGCCTCCGCCGGGGTGCGGAAGGTGAGCACCGAGAGCACCGGACCGAAGATCTCTTCGCGCGCGATCGTCGAACTCGTCGTGACGCCCGTGAAGATCGTGGGCGCGAACCAGAACCCGGCCTCGGGAATCGCGCACGGTGCCGTCCACCGCTCGGCCCCCTCCGCCTCGCCCACGTCGCTGAGCCGGCGGATTCGCTCGAGCTGCTCGCGCGAGTTGATCGCACCGATGTCGGTGTTCTTGTCGAGCGGGTCGCCGAGTCGCAGCGTAGAGAGGCGGGCCTTCAGCCGGTCGACGACCTCGTCGTGGATGTTCTCCTGCACCAGCAGGCGCGAGCCCGCGCAGCAGACATGCCCCTGGTTGAAGAAGATGCCGTTCACGATCCCCTCGATCGCCTGGTCGAGCGGCGCGTCATCGAAGACGATGTTCGCCGCCTTCCCGCCGAGCTCGAGGGTGAGCTTCTTGCCCGTTCCCGCCGTCGAGCGGGCGATCGCGCGACCGACGGCCGTCGATCCCGTGAACGCCACCTTGTCGACGTCGGTGTGATTCACGAGCGCCGCGCCCGTATCGCCCGCGCCCGTGACGATGTTCACCACTCCCGCGGGAAGCTCCGCCTGCTGCAGGATCTCCGCGAAAATCAGCGCGGACAGCGGCGTCGTCTCCGCGGGCTTGATCACGACCGTGTTCCCCGCGGCGAGCGCGGGGGCGATCTTCCAGGCGAGCATGAGGAGCGGGAAGTTCCACGGGATGACCTGCGCAGCCACCCCGAGCGCCCGCGGGTTCGCGCCGAGCCCGGCGTAGTCCAGCTTGTCGGCCCAGCCGGCGTAGTAGAAGAACCAGGCGGCGACGAGGGGCACGTCCACATCGCGGGACTCCTTGATCGGCTTCCCGTTGTCGAGGCTTTCCGCGACGGCGAGTTCCCGCGCGCGCTCCTGCACGAGCCGCGCGATGCGGAACAGGTACTTGCCGCGGTCTGCGCCGGACATCCGCGACCAGCTGCGCTCGTAGGCGCGACGCGCCGCGGCGACGGCGAGGTCGACGTCATGCGCGTTCGCGTTCGCGACCTGAGCGATGTGCTTCTCGGTCGCGGGTGAGATCGTCGCGAACGGGGTGCCGTGCCCCTCGGTGAACTCCCCGTCGATGAAGAGGCCGTAGGAGTCGCGGAGGTGGAGGATCGAGGTCGACTCGGGCGCGGGAGCGTAGTCGAGGAAGCGGTCGGGTGCGGTCATGGTCAGTCCACCGTTACGTAGTCGGGGCCGCTGTAGTGGCCGGTCGTCAGCTTCTGCCGCTGGAGCAGCACGTCATTGAGCAGGCTCGACGCGCCGAAGCGGAAGAGCGACGGCGTGAGCCACTCCTCCCCCGCGGTCTCGGCGACGGTGACGAGGTACTTGATCGCGTCTTTCGAGGTGCGGATCCCGCCCGCCGGCTTCACGCCGATGCGCTCCCCGGTGAGGCGATACCAGTCGCGCACCACCTCCAGCATCAGGAGGGTGACCGGCAGCGTGGCGGCGGGGGCGACCTTGCCGGTCGAGGTCTTGATGAAGTCGCCGCCCGCGAGGATCGCGAGCCAGGATGCCCGGCGCACGTTGTCGTAGGTGTTCAGCTCCCCGGTCTCGAGGATCACCTTCAGGTGCGCGTAGCTGCCGTCCGCGCGGCGGCACGCCTCCTTGACCGCGACGATCTGGTCGAACACGAGCCCGACCCGACCCGAGAGGAACGCGCCGCGGTCGATCACCATGTCGATCTCGTCGGCCCCCGCGGCGACCGCCTCACGCGTGTCGGCGAGCTTGACGGCGAGCGACGCTCGGCCACTGGGGAACGCGGTCGCGACCGCGGCGACGTTCACCCCGTCGTCGCGGCCGGCCGAGTGCGCGGCGCCCAGAGCGCGGACGGCGTCAGGGACCATGTCGCCGTACACGCACACGGCCGCGACCCGGGGTGTCGTCGGGTCCGTGGCGTCGGGCGTGAGGGCCTTCGCGACGAGCGAGCGCACCTTGCCGGGGGTGTCGGCGCCCTCGAGGGTCGTGAGGTCGATCATCCGGATGATCGTGTCGAGTGCCCACGCCTTGGAGCTGGTCTTGATCGAGCGTGTGCCGAGCCCGGCGGCGCGAGCCTCGAGGCCCACGGCGTCGACGCCGGGCAGTCCCTCGAGGTGCAGGCGCAGGCTCTTCTCGGTGAGGTCTCCGCCGATGGTCTGGATGGCGCGTTCGGCCGGAGCGAGCACGGTCGGCGCGTCGGCGGTCGTTACTGATGCGGTGGGCGCGGTGGCGCTGGTCACGAGTACTCCCTGGTTGTGCACGGCGTCGGGGCGGGGTGTGCTCGCCCGCGACCAAACGAGCCTATGCCCATTGGCTCAGCGGCGTGGCTGTGCACGCGCCTCGTCTCGGAACGCGCGCCAGATCCCGCCCCACTCCGCCTCCCAGTTCGCCCAGCTCACGGGCCGGCCACGCAGCAGCTCCGCGAGCGCCTCCAGGTTGGTGCGCCACCAGGCGACGGTCGTCGCGCTCAGTCGGGGTTCGAGCTCGACCTCGAGCGTCAGGTCGAGCCGGGTGCGTCGGGGTTCCGCCGGGGCGAGGGCGGGCAGCGCGGTGAGGCCGAAGCGGAGCACCCCGATGCCATCGGTCCGGATGACCAGCACCCCCGGCGCGTCCAGCCGCTCGATCTCCCCCACCGTGTGGCGCACCGCCGAGTCGCCGTACCAGTCCAGCACGTAGTCACCGCCGACACGCGCGTCGATCCGTGCTCGGGCGAGCCAGCCCTCGACGAGGGTCTCGTCGGTGAGCGCATCCCAGACGATGGACCGTGGGAACGGGTATTCGCGACTGAATCGCAGCTCCTCCAGGGGCACAGGGCCAGTGTAGGCCGACGCCCCCGCGCGGGGGCGAGAGGGGGCGCGCGGCTCCACTACTCTGGGTGGCATGAGTCTCGCCCTGGCCGTCGATTTCGGTGGCACGAAAGTTGAAGCAGCCCTCGTCGACGACGCCGGCGTCGTCCTTCCCGGGTCGCGATTCCGTTCGCCCACCGGCCCGACCGCGAGCTCAGAGGCACTCGCCGCGGCGGTCGACGAGGTCGTGACCGCGGCACTCGCCGCCCGCCCGGACGGTGTGGAACTTCTCGGCGCCGGCATCGGCAGCGCGGGGCCGATCAACGTGGCCGCTGGTCGCATCAGCCCGCTCAACGTCGCCGCGTGGCGCGAGTATCCCCTGCTCGACCAGGTGCGGTCGCACCTGCCCGGACTCCCCGCCGTCTTGCGCATGGATGGTCTGTGCATCACGCTCGCCGAGCACTGGGTCGGCGCCGCGCAGGGCGAGTCGAACGTCATGGGCATGATCGTCTCCACCGGCGTGGGCGGCGGCCTCATTCTGAACGGGCTCACGGTGCCCGGTCCCACCGGTAACGCGGGGCACATCGGGCACGTCGAGGTCGGCGGCTTCGACGTGCGCTGCAAGTGCGGCGGCATCGGCTGCGTGGAGGCCGTCGCCTCCGGACCGCGGACGGTGGAGTGGGCGCAGCAGCAGGGTTTCGCCGGGACCACCGGCGAAGACATCGCCACCGCCTACGCGGCGGGTGACCCGATCGCGATCGCCGCGGTGCGGCGCGCGGGGCGGGCGATCGGCCAGGCGATCGGCTCGACGACCGCGGTCGACGACCTCGACGTCGTCGCGATCGGAGGCGGGTTCTCGCACGTCACGCCGGACCTGTTCACGATCATCCGCGAGACCATCCAGGAGCGCGCGGCGTTCCCGTTCGTCGCCAAGGTGCGCGTGGTGCCGTCGGGCCTCTCGGGCGACGGTCCGCTCATCGGCGCGGCAGCGCTCATCCACCAGCCGGAACTGCTGGGCTGACGCCCGCGAGCTCGTCCTCCACGAAGCGGGGGCGCGCCACCAGGATCGCGGGCACCACGCCGAGAGCGCTCAGCACCAGGAGCACGACGAGCGGCGTGATCCACTCCCCCGTCGCCTGGTGCAGCGCTCCGACGAGGAACGGACCGAGCGCCGCGATCAGGTAACCGATCGACTGCACGAAGCCGCTGAGGGCGACGGAACCGGCGTGGGTGCGCGTGCGGGCGTTGATGAGCACGAGGGCGAGCGGGAAGAGCAGCGGACCGAGGCCGCCCAGCACCACCCACAGCACGATGCCCCGCGTGGGCAGCAGGATGAGTCCCAAGTGACCCACGACGAGCAGTGCGACCCCGGTGAAGACGAGTGGCGCGACCGAGCGCATCCGCTCGGCCAGGATCGGCACCACGAGCGCGGCGGGGAACCCCATGATCGCGAACAGGGCGAGCAGACTGCCCGCGACGGCCGGCGAGACCTGCGAGCGCTCCACGAGGATGCTCGGCAGCCAGGCGAACAGCGCGTAGGCGTTGAGCCCCGCGAGCGCGAACACCCCCGCGATCCCCCAGGCGACACTGGACCGCCACACGCGCAGGCCGGCGTGCTCGACGGAGCTCGCGGCGGCATCGCCCTGCGCCCCGCGAGAGCGGCGCACGACCAGAGCGGCCCACGGCAGTGCCGCGGGAATGACCAGCACGAGCCACACGAGGAGCGAGACGCGCCAGCCCGCGGCGTCGCTCACGGGCGCGGCCGCGAGTGCCGGGAGCGCGGTGCTGACCGACATCAGGGTCGTGTAGAGAGTGGTCACGAGCCCGATCCGGTCGGGGAAGTAGCGCTTGACGAGGGGCGGCAGCAGGATGTTCGTCACCCCGACGCCCGCGAAGATCACGCCGGTGCCGGCCACCAGCACCGCCGCGTCGGTCGCGAGCACGCGCGCCGCATCGCCCGCGATCATCGCGAGCACCGACACGAGGAGTCCGCGCTCCAGCCCGAGACGCCGCGCGACCCAGGGCCCGACCACCCCGCTCAGCGAGAAGATCACGGGCGGCGCCGAGCCGATGACCCCGACGAGGAGCGCCCCGAGCGGCACGTCGGCCGAGATCTGCGTGACGATCGGCGAGATCGCGGCGACCGCGGTCCGCAGGTTCAGCGCGACGAGCAGGATCCCCAGGAGAGCCGCGGTGCGGCCTGCCCACAGGGGCGCGGGGCTGGGAGATTCCGCGGCCGGGGCGGATCGGTCGGCGGGCACGGTCCCATCCTAGGCAGGGCTACAGTGAAGGGATCGCCATGGACCTCTCCGACTACCTTCCGCTCAGCCGCCGTCCGGCCGGCGACGAGGCGACGGTGTCGAGCAACTGGGCGCGACCGCTCGGCGAGCTGCTGCTGCAGATCGCCGACAGCGTCGACGCGGCGGGCGACACGGTTCGCGAGATCCGCACCGACGCCCCCGGCTCGCCGACCGTCGAGGCGGTCGCCCGCGCGCTCCTCGTCGAGATCGACCGCGGCCCGTGGTGGCGCCGACGCACTGCCCCGGGGAGCGCGCCCGCAGATGTTGCGGACGAGTCGGGTGCGCGGCTGGCGGAGGCGCTGCGGGACCGTGCGACGACGCGGCTGAGTGGTCATCCGCGCACCGCCGTGGGCCTGCTCGGACGCACGCTCGTCGACGGCTGGGAGATCGCGGCGGCCCTCCACACGCCGATCGAGGTAGGTCCCGCGGTCACGGGTGCGGTGGCGCTCGCCCGCTCGCTCGCCGGACCGTTCGAGGTGCGCGCGGTGGCACGGGCGCGCACCCTCGTCGCGAGCGATCACGGCTGGCGGATCGGGCACGGTCAGGAGCTCGTGGGCACCGCGGAGGCGATCATCCTGTTCCTGTACGGGCGTCGCGCGGCCGACTGACGACGCCCTCGCGAGGGCGCTTCTCAGCGCGCGGGCGTCAGCCCCAGCAGCGCGCGCACGCGGGCGACGTCATCGCGCATCTGCGCGATCAGGGCGTCGAGCGAGTCGAACTTCGTCATCGAGCGCACGAAGTCGACGAAGGAGACCTCGATGTCTCGGTCGTACAGGTCGAGCGTCACGTCGAGGAGGTGCGCCTCCACCTGCTTCTGCGGCACCCCGTCGAAGGTGGGGTTGTTGCCGATCGACACCGCGGCCGCGTACCGGACGCCATCGATCGTGGCCCAGGCGGCGTACACGCCGTCGGCGGGGATGAAGCCCTCGATCGCGGGCGAGAGATTGGCGGTGGGATAGCCGAGCTCGCGGCCCCGCTTCTGCCCGTGCACGACGACCGAGCGAACCGTCGGCAGACGCCCGAGCAGGGTGGATGCGGCCGCGACGTCACCCGCGGCGAGCAGCTCGCGGATCCACGTCGACGACGCCCGCCGCTCGCCGCCGACCGTCACGTCATCGATCGTCTCGACCCGGAAACCGCTGGCATCGCCCCACTCTCGGAGACGATCCACGGTGCCCGCCCCCTTCGCGCCGAAGCGGAAGTCCGAGCCGACGAACACGATCCGCGCGCCGAGCGCCGAGACGAGCACGTCCTGCACGAACCGCTCGGGCGGCTGCTCGCTGAAGTGCCGGTCGAAGGCGAGCATGAGTGTTGCATCCACCCCCAGCTCGCCGATGAGCTCGACCTTCTGGCGGTTGCTGATGAGCGCTTCGGGGCACTTCTCCGGCGCGAGCACCTCGAGCGGGTTACGGTCGAAGGTGACGATGACGGATGCGAGGCCCTCCCGGCGGGCGGTGCGGGCGAGATCGGCGATCACCGCGCGGTGCCCCGCGTGCACGCCGTCGAACTTGCCGATCGTCACCGCGCTCGGCCCGAAACCGGCCGGCACGGCGGCGAGGCCGTCAAAGAACCGCATCGCCTACGCGTCACTCCGTCCGGGCGCCCGACGGCGCAGCCACAGCATGCCCAGCACCGGGAGAACGAGCGGAATGAGGAGGTAACCGATCCCGTAGTACGACCACACCGAGTTGTGCGCGAAGAGATCGGGTCGCACGAGCGAGAGGGTGCCCACGATGAGAACCCCCGCGAGCTCGAAACTGATCGTCACCCAGGCCACGCGGTACCAGAAGGTGCCCGGCAGGATGAGCGCCACCGTCGCCAGGATGTACACGACGCTGGAGACGGCGGAGAGCGTGATCGCGAGCGGCGCCGAGCTGTACTCGGTGATGATCTGGAACACCGAGCGCGAGGTGGCCCCGATCGCCAGGATCGCGTAGACGGTGATGAGGACGCGCCCGACGCCGACCGCGCGGGACGACTTCGGGGAGGACGGGGTCGTGGACATCGCTCCTAACCCTAGGCGATCTGCACGGTCCAGATGATGTGCATGCGATAGGCCATCACGGCGATCGCGAGCGACGCCACCCCGAGGATCACCGTGCTCCACCGGTCCCGCTGCAGCAGCGCCCAGACCACGGCGATCGGCGGGATCAGCAGGGCCGCCACGAGGTAGATGTAGAACTCCAGCAGGCTGCCCGTCGGGTGGTTGCCCACGAAGGGCGCGACGATGGTGATGACGAGCTGCGCGATGAGCAGGAGTTCGACGGCGAGGGTCGCTCCCACGGACAGGTCGCCGGGCATCCGCCCCGCCAGCCCCAGCGCGACGCAGAGCAGACCGGCGAGCAGCGCCGCACCCACCTCCACCCAGGTGAACCACTCGATCACGACACCACCTCGTCGCTCGGAAAGTTGACGAGCACGCGGGCGGTCCCCTGGCTCGTCGTCACGAGTCCCACGAGCCGCCCGTCGGGCGCGAGCGTCGCGATGGGTGCGTCGGAGTCGGCGAGCGCCGTGTCGAGGGCGGCCGGCCGGATGCGCTTACCCTGCGTGAGGGCGACCACCTCCGCGGCATCCACCCGCACGCTCGGGAAGAGGCGCGTCGCGACCTCGGCCGGAGTCAGCAGCCCGGCCAGCAGGCACTCATCGAGCCCTCCCGCGTCGGAGACCGTGAACGGCCCGACCCGCGTGCGGCGCAGCGCCGTCAGGTGCCCGCCCACGCCGAGCGCGGCGCCCAGATCGCGGGCGAGGGCGCGGATGTACGTGCCCGAGCTGCACTCGACGACGACGTCGAGCTCCAGCCCGTCCGCGCGCCGGGTCGCCATCACGTCGAAGCGCGACACCGTCACTCGGCGCGCCGGGAGCGCGACCTCCTCGCCCTCCCGCACCAGATCGTAAGCGCGACGACCGGCCACCTTGATCGCGCTCACCGAGCTGGGAACCTGCTCGATCCCGCCCGTGAGAGCCTCGATCGCGGTGCGGATCGACTCCTCGCTCACCGCCACGGTGTCGGCCGGCGAGCCGAGGGGTTCGCCCTCGACGTCATCGGTCGTGGTCGCCTGCCCCAGCCGGATCGTCGCCTCGTAGCGCTTGTCGAGGCCGACCAGATAGGTGAGCAGTCGGGTCGCGCTGTCGATACCGAGCACGAGCAGACCGGTGGCCAGGGGGTCGAGGGTGCCGGCGTGGCCGACCTTGCGCGTGCCGGCCAGACGGCGGACCCGCGAGACGACGTCGTGGCTGGTCATCCCGGTCGGTTTGTCGACGAGCAGGATCCCGCTCGTCATGCGCGCCTCGGGAGGTGGGGGAACTGCATGACTCACAGGGTATCCGGCTCGAGTGTGCGCTGCCGTCGCGCACGCGCGCTCCCGTAGGATCGCCCCATGCGTATAGGCGTCATCGGTGCGGGCGCGGTCGGCGGCGCCCTCGCCGCCCTGCTCGACCGAGCCGGTCATGACGTGGAGGTCGCCGCACGCGGCGACACGCTCACCGCGATCCGCACACGGGGCCTGCGACTGTCGGGCGCCTGGGGCGACCATGTCGCGCGGTTGGACAGCGGCGGTGTGCTCTCCCGGGGTGCCGAATTCGCCATCGTCGCCACCAAGGCTCAGGATTCGGCGGACGCCATCCGGGCCAACGCGGCGCTCCTGCGCGGAATCCCCGTGCTCGTCGTGCAGAACGGCCTCACCAGCCTGAGCGAGAGCGCGCCGCTCCTGCCCCGCTCGGACGTGGTCGGCGGCCTCGCACTCTTCGCGGCGTCGCTCACGGCACCGGGCGAGGTGACGATCACGACCGGTGGCTCGCTGTACGTGGGCGGCGGTGAGCACGACACGCCGGCGCGGTTCGTGGTCGGGGTGCTGGCGCCGGTCATCCCCACCACCCTCGTCGCCGACTTCGAGGGCGCGCAGTGGACGAAACTCGTGATCAACCAGATCAACGCGCTCCCCGCGATCACAGGGCTCTCGGCGCAGACGGTGATCGCGACTCCCGCCCTGCGCCGAATCCTTGTGCACAGCATGCGGGAGGCGGTGCGCACCGGTCGTGCCGCCGGCGCTCGCTTCGCGGAGGTGCAGGGCCTCACCCGTCGCCGGCTGCGCGCCTTCACGGCGCTGCCCGACTGGGCGGCGCAGTTCCTCCCGCTCGCGATGGCCCGCTCGATGGGCGTGACGCCGAACCCGGGATCCACCCTGCAGAGCATTCGGCGCGGTGTCGCCACCGAGATCGATCACCTCAACGGGGCGGTCGTGGCCACCGCGGAGCGCCTCGGACGGCAGGCGCCGGTCAACCGCTCGCTCGTCGAGCTCGTGCACGAGGTGGAGCGATCGCACCGCTTCCTCACGCCCGACGAGGTCGTTGCTCGGATTCCGCTCGACTGAGGGGGCACCGGCCGTGCGGTCAGCAGGAGTCGGCGAAGACGCGGCGCGGATGCTCGGGGTCGCCGTTGTCGACGATCGCGGTCGCGCGCGTGCGCGGGCTCGACTCCCGGAGGTAGAGCTCCATTCCGCCCAGGTGGCGCTCGATGAGCCCCGCTTCGGCGCCGCGCTGGGCGCTCCGCTCCAGGGCCACCTCGGGATCGACGTCCAGCCAGATCGAGTAGTTCCAGATGCCGCGCAGCTCGGGACGCAGCAGGAAGGGGCCGTCGACGAGGAGGAGCGCGTCATCCGGCCCGCTCAACCACTTCGGTTCGACCGCCGCATCGCGCGTGACGTCGAAGGCCGCAGGCACGAAGGAGCCGATCCGCCCGATACGGAACGGTTCGATGAGCACCCTGCGGAACGTCGCGTAATCGTACGAATCGAGGTAGAAGCCCTCGGCCGAGTCGCGTCCCCGCCGGTAGCGTTCGGCGCGGGGGCGGTGGAAGCCGTCGATGGAGGCGCGGAACGCCTCGTGGCCGCGGCGGCGCAGCTCCTCGGCGAGTTCGTCCGCGAACGGCGCCCCTCCCGCCCCCTCACGGCCGTCGACGGCGACGACCACGCGCCCACGACCGTAGTTGTGCAGGATCTCGTCGGCGAGCGCGCCGATCACGTCGCGCTTGAGGGGCGTCCACCGGGCCATGCGGCCCAGTTTAGGTTGGGTAGATGGATCTGAGTGCCCGGGTGAACGCGTGGTTCCTGGCGAACCAGCGCGTGCTGCCGTGGCGGGCCGACGACTTCCCGGCCTGGGGCATCCTGGTGAGCGAGATCATGCTGCAGCAGACCCCGGTCGCCCGGGTGATCCCGCGGCTCGCCGAGTGGCTGGAGCGCTGGCCCACTCCCGCGGCACTCGCCGCATCTCCCGCGGGCGACGCGGTGCGCGCGTGGGAGCGCCTCGGCTATCCCCGCCGCGCCCTGAACCTCCACGCTGCGGCGGTCGCGATCACCGAGCGCCACAGCGGGGTGGTCCCCGCCGAGGTGGATGACCTCCTCGCCCTCCCCGGAATCGGCGACTACACCGCCCGAGCGGTCGCCGCTTTCGCCTACGGTCGTCGCCATCCCGTCGTCGACACGAACGTGCGGCGGGTCATCGCGCGTGCTGTGGCGGGCCAGGCGGAGCCCGGCCCGCCACGCACCCGGGCCGACCTCGCGGCGATGGAGGAGTTGCTTCCCGCGGACGAGCAGGAGGCCCGCACCTTCAACGCCGGCATGATGGAACTCGGCGCCGTCGTGTGCACGGCCCGGGTCGCACACTGCGAGCAGTGCCCGATCGCGGGGTCGTGCGCGTGGCGGTCGGCCGGGTATCCGCCCTATTCGGGAGAGCGGCGGGCGGTGCAGAAGCGCTACGAGGGCTCGGATCGCCAGGTGCGGGGACTCATCCTCGGCCTGCTGCGCGAGCGGCACGGGAGCTCCCCCGCGGCCGATGTCGCGGCGGTGTGGCCCGACCCCGTGCAGCGCGGACGCGCCCTGGGTGGGCTCATCATGGACGGGCTCGTCGTCGGAGACCCGAGCTCGGGCTACCGGCTGCCGTGAGGCTCCGCCGGTCTAGCGACCGGCGGGTACCGATTCGTCATCGAGGTCGTCGTCGTCGTCGTCGTCCAGATCGAGATCGTCGTCCTCGTCGTCGATCACGCGAGGCTTGACGTAGGGGTCCTCGTCGCCGGCGTAGGTCGCCGTGCTGGCGAGAGCGGAGACCTCGGTGTCGCGGCTGCGCGCCTCGGCGAGCAGCGAGTCGATGAGGGCGGCGTTCTCGGGGATGCCGTCGGCGATGAACTCGAGCGACGGTGTCAGCCGCGCCGTGATGTTCTTGCCCACTTCGCTGCGCAGCATTCCCGTCGCCGACTTGAGCGCTGCCGCGGTATCGCGACGCTCCTCGTCGGTGCCGTAGACCGTGTAGAAGATGGAGGCGTGCTGGAGGTCGCCCGTCACGCGAACGTCGGTGATCGTCACGAATCCGAGGCGCGGGTCCTTGATCCCGCGCTCCAGACGCTTCGCGACGATGACCTTGATGCGGTCGGCCATCTTCGCCGCCCGTGCTGCGTCGGCCATAACACTCACTCTCCCTCGCCCGCCGTCGTGGTCGATCTCGACGGGCGTCCCGATGATTCAGTCAGCACTGTGTGGGCGGGGTCCCGGCCCGCGCGCGCTGCGGCGCACCGGGACCCCGTCGGCCGGGGTCAGACCCGCGGCTTCTCCTTCATCTCGATCGTCTCGATCTCGTCGCCGATCTGGATGTCGTTGAACTTGCCGAGACCGATACCGGCCTCGAAGTCCGTGCGCACCTCGGTGACGTCATCCTTGAACCGACGGAGCGACTCGATGGCGAGGTTGTCGCCGACGACGACGCCATCGCGGATGACCCGCGCCTTGGCGTTCCTCGTGATCGTTCCGGAGCGCACGATGACACCCGCGATGTTGCCGAACTTGGAGGAGCGGAAGATCTCGCGGATCTCGGCGACGCCCGACTGGACCTCTTCGAACTCGGGCTTGAGCATGCCCTTGAGCGAGTTCTCGATGTCTTCGAGGGCCGAGTAGATGACCGAGTAGAACCGCACGTCGACACCCTCACGAGCCGCGCGCTCGCGCGCCTTCGTGTCGGGGCGGACGTTGAACCCGATGATGATCGCGTTGTCGACCGTCGCCAGGTTGACGTCGCTCTCGGTGACGGCACCCACACCGCGGTGGATGATCCGCAGCGCGACCGACTCGTCGACCTCGATCTTGAGGAGCGACTCCTCCAGCGCCTCCACGGCACCGGAGACGTCTCCCTTGATGATGAGGTTGAGCGCGTCGACCTTGCCCTCTTCGAGAGCGCGGGTGAAGTCCTCGAGGCTGATGCGCTTGCGGGCACGGGCCAGCTGCGCGTTGCGCTCCACGGCTTCGCGCTTCTCGGCGATCTGGCGGGCGGTGCGGTCATCCTCGATGACGAGGAAGGTGTCACCGGCTCGCGGAACCGTCGAGAGACCCTGCACCTGCACGGGGCGTGCCGGCTGCGCCTCGGTGACGGGGTCGCCGTTCTCGTCCGACATGGCGCGAACCTTGCCGTACGCGGTGCCCGCGACGATGGAGTCTCCGACCCGGAGCGTTCCCGACTGGATGAGCACGGTCGCGACCGCGCCGCGCCCCTTGTCGAGGCGGGCCTCGATGGCGACACCGCGTGCATCCTTGTTGGGGTTGGCGCGGAGGTCGAGGCCCGCGTCGGCGGTGAGCAGCACCGCGTCGAGGAGCTTGTCGATGCCCACGTTGCCGAGCGCCGACACGTCGACGAACATGGTGTCTCCACCGTATTCTTCGGCGACGAGACCGAATTCGGTGAGCTGCTGACGCACCTTCGCCGGGTTCGCCCCGTCCTTGTCGATCTTGTTGACGGCGACCACGATCGGCACACCGGCGGCCTGGGCGTGGTTGAGCGCCTCGACCGTCTGCGGCATGATGCCGTCGTCGGCGGCCACCACGAGGATGGCGATGTCGGTGACCTGCGCACCTCGAGCACGCATGGCGGTGAACGCCTCGTGACCCGGGGTGTCGATGAAGGTGATGGCGCGCTCGTGGCCCTCGTGCTCGGTCCAGACCTGGTAGGCACCGATGTGCTGGGTGATTCCACCCGCCTCACCGGCGACGACGTTGGCCTTGCGGATCGCGTCGAGGAGCTTCGTCTTACCGTGGTCGACGTGGCCCATGACGGTCACGACGGGCGGACGGATCTCGAGGTCGGACTCGTCCTCATCGGCCAGCTCCTGGTCGAGGTCGATGTCGAAGCCGCTGAGCAGCTCGCGATCCTCGTCCTCGGGCGAGACCATCTGAATCTGGAAGCCGAGCTCGGCACCGAGCACCTCGAAGGTCGCCTCGTCGAGCGACTCGGTCGCCGTGGCCATCTCACCGAGGTGGAACAGCACGGTCACGAGGTTACCGGGGCTCGCGTCGATCTTGTCGGCGAAGTCGGTGATCGAGGCGCCGCGGCGCAGTCGGACGACGGTCTTGCCGTCGCCGCGCGGAACGCTGACGCCACCCAGCGAGGGGGCCTCGCGCAGCTCGAACTCGGCGCGCTTCGTGCGCTTCGACTTGCGAGCCTTGCTCTTGCCGCCACCGCGACCGAAGGCGCCGGCCGTGCCGCCACCGGGGCCACGACCGCGACCGCCGGCACCGCCGCCCGCGGGGCGCGGAGCACCGAAACCGGGAGTGGCTCCGGGGGCGCCACCGGGACGCTGGAAGCCTCCACCCGCCGGACGGCCGGGGCCGCCGGGGCGCTGCTGGAAGGGTGCGCCGCCCGCACCCGCGGGGCGCTGGCCGAAGCCGCCGGGACGGTTGCCCTGACCGGCGCCGCCCGGACGTGGAGCGCCGGGACGAGGGGCGGAGGGACGGGGAATCGACCCCGGTGTCGGGGCGCCCGGGCGCTGCATGCCCTGGTTGCTCGCGAAGGGGTTGTTACCCGGTCGCGGGGCGCCGGGGCGCTGCATGCCCTGGTTGCTCGCGAAGGGGTTGTTACCCGGTCGCGGCGTGCCGGGGCGCGGGATGCTGGACGGCCGCGGAGCGGCGACGTCCGCCGATGCGGCGGGCTTCTCGACGGGGGCAGCGGCAGCCGCCTCGGCCTGAGCCTGACGCTCGGCGACGGTGAGGGGCGCGGGCGCGACCTCGACGTGCTCCGCCGCGGCGGAGGCGGCGGGTGCCGGAGCCGGGGCGGGCGCGGCCGGAGCCGGCGCCTTCGCCGCGGGACGCGGAGCCGGGGACGGCGCCTTCGCCGCCGGAGCCGGGGAGGACTTCACCCCGGCCGCCTCGAGCGCCGCCTTCAGGCGTCGCGCGACAGGCGGTTCGATGCTTGAGGAAGGTCCCTTGACGTATTCGCCCATTTCCTTGAGCTTGTCGAGGGCAACCTTGCTGTCGATGCCGAGCTCGGCAGCGACTTCGTGTACGCGTGGTTTGGCAGCCACTTCTCTCCTGTTCGGGTCTGCACCCGGACAGGGGCAGACCATTAGTTACGGACGGGTCTCATTTCGAGCCGCTCATTAGTTGTCCATAGGTCAATCAGCCTGTTCGTCACGGGACACGAGGTGTGCCCCTGCTGGTGTGCGATCACGCACGGTGTATTCGATCCGGCCAGCGCTCCAGCTGGGTGGTGTCGAGCGCGACCGCGACCCGAAGCGCCCGGCCCAGGGCCTTGCGCGAGATCGACTTGTCGACGCACTCGCTCGTGGGATGGACCCACGCACCACGGCCGGGAAGTGTCGCGGAAGGATCCGGGAGCACCACACCATCACGAGCCACGACCCTCAGCAGGGAGGAGCGTTCGGCGCGCGAACGGCAGCCGAGGCAGGTTCGTACGGGATTCATTGTACCCCCACCCGGAGCCCGGCGGCTGAGCGCCGCGAAATCCGCGAGCCGCGCGGCCCGGCGCTCACGCGCCCGCCCGTACTGCGCGCGGCCCGACATCCATCAGGACTCGAGGATCGAGTCCGGCTGAATGACCCCACATCCGTCCAGCCGGCCCGGCGCTCACGCGCCCGCCCGTACTGCGCGCGGCCCGACATCCATCAGGACTCGAGGATCGAGTCCGGCTGGATGTCGATCCGCGCGCCCGTCAGCTTGGCGGCGAGGCGGGCGTTCTGCCCCTCCTTGCCGATCGCGAGGGAGAGCTGGTAGTCGGGAACGAGCGCGCGCACGGCCTTGAGCGACTCGTCGATGACGAACGCGCTCGTCACCTTCGCGGGCGACAGGGCATTGGCCACGAAGGTCGCGAGGTCGGTGGAGTAGTCGACGATGTCGATCTTCTCGTTGTTGAGCTCTGCGGTCACGGCCCGCACCCGCTGGCCGAGTTCGCCGATGCAGGCGCCCTTCGCGTTGATGCCGGGCTGGGTCGCGCGCACGGCGATCTTGGTGCGGTGGCCGGCCTCGCGGGCCAGAGACGTGATCTCGACGACACCGCTCGCGATCTCGGGCACCTCGAGCGCGAACAGCTTGCGCACGAGGGAGGGGTGGGTGCGACTCACTGTGATCTGCGGCCCCTTGAGGCCCTTGCTCACGCTCGTCACGTACACACGGATGCGGCGACCGTGCGCGTAGTCCTCGCCGGGGACCTGCTCCTCGGGCGGGAGGATGGCCTCGACCGTGCCGAGGTCGACGTGGATCATCCTCGGGTTGGGGCCCTGCTGGATGACGCCGGCGACGATGTCGCCCTCACGACCGCGGAACTCGCCCAGCACGTGGTCGTCGGCGATGTCGCGGAGACGCTGGTTGATGACCTGCTTCGCGGCGAACGCGGCGATGCGCCCGAAATCGCTGGGGCTGTCGACGGCTTCGCCGATCAGGTTGCCGTCTTCGTCACGCTCCTCGACGAACACCGTGACATGCCCGCTCTTGCGGTCGAGCTCCACACGAGACTTCGGCGCGGGTGGCTCCCCCGGCTTGTGCTCGGACTGATCGGTGTGCTTGAGGTAGGCGGTGTGAATCGCCTGCTCGATGATCTGGACGAGTTCGTCGAACGGGATCTCACGCTCGCGCTCCATGAGGCGCAGCACGCTCAGGTCGATGTCCACTGAGGGCCTCCACTATTCAAGTCTGGTCGACGGCGGCATCCCCGGTACGGTTCGCCGTCCCGTCTACGGTACCAGTCGACCGGCGGTCTCGCGTGGCCGCACTCTCGCGGAAACCACGATCCCGAGCGCCGCGACGAGCACCGACGCCGCGAACACGAGGGCGAAGGCGAGGAGCGTGTCGGCGGGTCGTACGGCGTCGAACACGATGCCGACGGTGGCCAGCACAACGCCCGGGCCGATCGCATCGGCGATCGCGAGCGCCGAACTCGTGAAACCCTGTTCCTCCGGCGCCGAGTAGCCCAGGGCGAGCACGGCGAGTCGGGGCCAGCAGGCGCCCATCCCGGCACCGCCGATCGTCCAGCCCGCGATCGCGACCCAGGGCGGGAGCCCGAGCGCCACGGTGAGCAGTCCCGTCGCGAGCGACACCAGAACCGCGAGAGCACCCCACCGGATGCCCGCCCGCGGGTCGCTCGATGCCCCGCGGCGCCCCTGCCACAGCGAGGTCAGCCCCCAGGCGACCCCCGCGCCGGTGAGGGAGAGTCCCGCGAGGGCGGGCGACAGGCCATCCCGCACCGTGAAGAGGTAGGGCAAGTAGATCTCGCCGCCGAAATAGGCGCCCGAGACCGCGGCCCGGGTGAGGACCACGCTGGGGAGCCCCCGCCGGGACCGCAGGGTGCCCGGTGGGATGAGCGGTCGCACCGCGATCGCCACGAGCACGATCGCGACGAGGGCGACCGCGGGCGTGGCGAGTCCGCCCACCTGGCTGGAGAGGCTGAGGGCCAGCACCGCGATCGCGAGCACGACCGACCACGCGATGCGCGCCGGCTGCCAGCCCGCGTCGGAGTCACTGCGACGGATTCCACGGGTAGCGGGCACGATCATCCCAGTTGCGGCGACGACGAGCGCGAGCACCCCGAAGAACACCCAGCGCCAGCCCACGGCCGAGGCGACCGCACCCGCGATCGCCGGGCCCACGAGCGCGGGGAGGATCCACATCGCGGCGAAGCCCCCGAACATCCGGGGACGCAGCTCCTCGGGGTAGGCGCGGGCGACCACGACGTAGAGCGTGACCGTCACCGCCCCGCCCGCCATGCCGTAGAGCAGGCGGCCGACCACGAGCCAGGCCATCGTCGGCGCGGCGCCGGCGACCGCGATGCCGAGGAGGAACAGCACCGCCGCGGAGATGAGCGGCGTGCGCGGCCCCGTGCGGTCCGACCACGCGCCCGCGACCACCATGCCGACCACGCCGAGCGCGAGCGGGCCGGCGAAGGCGACCGCGTACAGCTCCGCCCCGTTCAGTTCCCGGCTGATCGTGGGCATCACGGTGGTCACCGCGAGGTTCTCGAAGGCGGCGAGGAAGCACAGCGCGAACGCGCCCAGCGTCACCAGCCGGTGCTCGCGATCGAGGATGCGCGCCGCGGCGGTCGCCCCCGCCGCCACTACAGCGCGGCCAGGCGCGCCGGCAGCTCCTGGATCGCGACCGCGGTCTTCTCCCCGCTGCGACGGTCCCACAACTCGACCCGGCCCTCCGCGGCGTCGCGGCCGACCACGACCACGAGCGGAACACCGAGGAGCTCGGCGTCGCCGAACTTGACGCCCGGTGACACCTTCGGCCGGTCGTCGAAGAGAACGTCGTTTCCCGCCGCTTCGAGCTGGGCGACCACGTCCTCCGCGATCGCGTAGACCGAGTCGTCGCGACCCGCGGCCACAACGTGCACGTCGAAGGGGCTCACATTGCGCGGCCAGATGAGTCCGCGCTCGTCGTTGTTGGACTCCGCGATCACGGCCATGATGCGCGTGACGCCGATGCCGTAGGAGCCCATCGTGACGGTGACGAGCTTGCCGTTCTCATCGAGCACCTTGAGTCCGAGGGCCTCGGCGTACTTGCGCCCGAGCTGGAAGACGTGGCCGATCTCCATGCCGCGTGCGAGCTCGACGGGCCCCGAACCATCCGGAGCGGGGTCGCCCTCCAGCACCTCGGCCACCTCGACCGTTCCGTCGGCCACGAAGTCGCGGCCCGCGACGAGCCCGAAGACGTGCCGCCCCTCCTCGTTCGCGCCGGTGATCCACTCGGTGCCGCTCCCGATCCGCGGGTCGACGACATAGCGGATACCCGTGCTCGAGCTCTCGCCCAGCACCGCTCCCGCTGCCGACCACGGCCCGATGTACCCCTTCACGAGCCCGGGATGGCGGGCGAAGTCGGCCTCGGTCGCGGCCTCGACCGAGGCCGGCGCGAAGGCGACCTCGGCGCGCTTCATGTCGACGCCGCGGTCCCCCGGGATGCCGACGATGACGAGCTCGCGGCGACCGTCGAGGTGAGTGAGCGCGAGGACGATGTTCTTGAGCGTGTCGCCGGCGACCCAGGGACGGGCATCCGGCCGCGGGTGCGCGTCGTTCGCCACCTGCACGAGCGAGGCGATCGTGGGCGTGTCGGGAGTGTCGTGCACGGTGGCGGGCGCGAGACCGTCGACGGGCAGCGGTTCGGGCGCGAGCGTCGTGAACGCCTCGACGTTGGCGGCGTAGCCACCGGCCGACCGCACGAAGGTGTCTTCGCCGACCGCAGTCGGGTGCAGGAACTCCTCGCTGCGCGACCCGCCCATGGCCCCGGCGTCGGCCTTGACGATCGCGTAGTCGAGCCCGAGGCGACGGAAGATGCGCTCGTAGGCGTCACGCTGGCTCATGTAGCTCACGTCGAGCCCCGCGTCGGTGTAGTCGAAGGAGTACGCGTCCTTCATCGAGAACTCCCGACCGCGCAGCAGACCCGCGCGGGGCCGCGCTTCGTCGCGGTACTTGTCTTGAATCTGATAGATCGTGAGGGGAAGATCCTTGTACGAGGAGTAGAGATCCTTCACGAGAAGCGTGAAGACCTCCTCGTGCGTGGGGGCGAGAAGGTAGTCGGCCTCCTTGCGGTCCTTGAGCCGGAAGATCCCGTCGCCGTACTCCTCCCAGCGACCCGTCGTCTCGTAGGGTTCCCGCGGCAGCAGCGCGGGGAAGTGCACCTCTTGCGCGCCCGCGGCCGCCATCTCCTCGCGGATGATCGCCTCGATGCGTCGACGCACCCGCAGGCCGAGCGGCAACCACGCGAAGATGCCCGGAGCCTGCCGACGGATGTAGCCGGCGCGCACCAGAAGGCGGTGGCTGGCGACCTCGGCGTCGACCGGGTCCTCCCGAAGAGTGCGGACGAAGAGATGGGTGAGGCGAGTAGGCACGCGCTCAATCCTAGCGAGGGCAGCGGAAAGCCCCGGGGAGAGACCTCCCCCCGGGGCTCCTGGGATTTGCAGACTGTTCGGGCCGCTAAATCACTCTTCACGCTACGCGGCGCGGCCGGGATGCGGTGCCCCCACAGCAGGGGGTAGCGCGGGTGCGCGATGTGTGCGAGCGAGCGGCGGGGTCAGACCGTGACGACCTGCGGGCTGCCGATCTCCCCGGGCGGCATCTCGGCCGCGAGGCGGTTCGCCTCCTCGATGAGCGTGGCGACGATCTCCGACTCGGGCACGGTCTTGATGACCTCGCCCTTGACGAAGATCTGGCCCTTGCCGTTGCCGCTCGCGACCCCGAGGTCGGCCTCGCGCGCCTCGCCGGGGCCGTTGACGACGCAGCCCATGACGGCGACGCGCAGGGGCACGGTCATGCCCTCGAGACCATCGGTGACGTCGTTCGCGAGCTTGTAGACGTCGACCTGCGCGCGCCCGCAGCTCGGGCAGGAGACGATCTCGAGCTTGCGCTCGCGCAGATTGAGCGACTGCAGGATCTGCAGACCGACCTTCACCTCCTGCGCGGGCGGAGCGGAGAGGGAGACGCGGATCGTGTCGCCGATGCCCTCCGCGAGCAGGATGCCGAAGGCCGTCGCCGACTTGATCGTGCCCTGGAACTCCGGCCCGGCCTCGGTGACACCGAGGTGCAGGGGCCAGTCGCCGCGCTCCGCGAGCAGACGGTAGGCCTTCACCATGACGATCGGGTCGTTGTGCTTGACGGAAATCTTGAAGTCGTGGAAATCGTGCTCCTCGAAGAGGCTCGCCTCCCAGACGGCGCTCTCGACGAGGGCCTCCGGAGTCGCCTTGCCGTACTTCTGCAGGATGCTCGGCTCGAGCGACCCCGCATTGACGCCGATGCGGATCGACACGCCGGCCGCCTTCGCCGCGGCCGCGATCTTGCCGACCTGGTCGTCGAACTTGCGGATGTTGCCGGGGTTCACGCGCACCGCCGCGCAGCCCGCGTCGATCGCCGCGAAGACGTAGTTCGGCTGGAAGTGGATGTCGGCGATGACCGGAATCTGGCTCTTCTTGGCGATGATCGGGAGGGTCTCGGCGTCGTCGCGGCTGGGGACCGCCACGCGCACGATGTCGCAGCCGGAGGCGGTCAGCTCGGCGATCTGCTGGAGGGTCGCGTTGATGTTGGTCGTCGGCGTGGTGCACATCGACTGGACGCTGATCGGCGCGTCGCCGCCGACCAGCACCTTGCCCACCTTGATCTGGCGGGACTTGCGACGGGGGGCGAGAACTTCGGGAACTTTGGGCATTCCGAGATTGATGGCAGGCACGGTCTCACTCTACTTCTGCGAGCCGGCGCACGCCCGAGTGCAGGATTTTCCCAGCGGCGTGCCGCTCAGCCGAGGGTGATCGGCTTCACGATGTCGGCGTAGGCGAGCAGAACGCTCAACCCGCCGAGCAGAATCACCACCGCGAAGGTGAGGGGCACGAGCTTCGCCGTGTCCACCGGCCCCGGGTCCTTGCGGCGGAAGAGGCGCGCGAAGGCGCGCCGGATGCCCTCCCACAGCGCGCCGGCGACGTGGCCGCCATCGAGCGGCAGGAGCGGCACGAGGTTGAAGACGAGCAGGGCGACGTTGACCGAGGCGACGAGTCCGACGAGACTCGCGAAGCGCGAGGAGAGCGTGGCCGTGTCGGTCGCGGCGATCTCGCCCGCGATGCGCCCGACGCCGATCAGGCCGATCGGCCCGTTCGGATCGCGGGCGCCGGAACCGAAGGCGGCATTCACCACGCCGACGACGCGCTGTGGAAGATTCACGATGACGCCGGCGACTCTCGCCGTGTTGTCCCAGACGGCAGGCAGCACCGCGGTCGCGGGCTGCTGCACGTACACCGTCGTGGGCGAGATTCCCACGAAACCGACGGTGGTCGTGACCGGGTCTCCGGCGGCGTCTTTGATGATCACGCCATCGGAGTCGTACTTGTAGACGGAGTTGGGGCGCGGCGTCAGCGACACCGTGCGCTCCGCGCCGTCTCGACGGATGACGACGCTCAACGTCGTGCCCGAGGAGGCCCGAATGATCGCGGTGCCCTGCGCCCAGCTCGTGACGGGCGTTCCGTCGATGCTCACGAGGGTGTCACCGGCGCGCAGGCCGGCGGCCGCGGCGGGCGACGGGGCGTCCGACGCCGAGCAACTCGTCGGAGTGTCGCCGGACACGCTCGAGGCGGGGATCACGCACTTCTGCACGCTCGCGAGGGTCGTGCTCGCCTGAGCCGCCCCGAACCCCATCAGGAGCACCGCGTACAGCACCACCGCGATCAGGAGGTTCATGAACGGGCCGCCGAGCATGATGATGATGCGCTTGTAGATCGGAAGCGTGTAGAAGACGCGATCCTCGTGCCCGGTCTCGATGGTGCTGTCGGAACTCCGGCGCGCATCCTGCACCAGCGTCTGGAAGAACCCGGTGCCCGCGGTCGGCGCCGTTTCGCCGTCCTTCGCGGGAGGGTACATGCCGGCCATCGAGATGTAGCCGCCGAGCGGCAGCGCCTTGAGCCCGTACTCGGTTTCGCCGATCCGCCGCGAGAAAATGGTCGGTCCGAAGCCGATCATGTACTGGGACACGCGCACCTTGAAGAGCTTGGCGGGAACGAGGTGCCCGATCTCGTGCAGCGCGATGGAGAGCGCGAGGCCGATGACGACCACGACGATGCCCACGATGTACAGCACGATGTCCACGCGGTCAGGATAACCGGGGCACCCTTTGAACGGCCTGAATCGGTGCGGCCCCACTCCGCGTGCCACGTCGGCCGCGAGCCCGAGGCCTAGCATGGAAGAACCATGGACACCGAGAACGGCACCGGCGCGGACGCACCACTGATCGGCCGCCGACTCGTCGACCGCTACCTGGTCGAGGCCCTCGTGGCCCACGGCGGGATGGCCTCCGTGTACCGGGCGCGCGACGAGTCGCTCGGCCGGACGGTGGCGCTCAAGGTCTTCGTCGGCAGCGACGAACACGACGTCCGCCGTCAGCGCGACGAGGTGCTCGTGCTCGCGAGCCTCAACCATCCGGCGCTCGTCACCCTCTTCGACGCGACCGTCGATCCCGACTTCGGCCATCGCCCCGCCGCGATCATCGTCATGGAGTTCGTCGACGGCACCGACCTCGGTGCGGCGATCGCCAACGGACCCATCGCCCCCGCGACCGTCGCCGAGATCGGTCGTGACATCGCGGATGCCCTGCGCTACGTGCACGCGACGGGGATCGTGCACCGCGACATCAAGCCGGGCAACATCCTGCTGCCGACCCGGATCCCCGGTGCACCCCAGCGGGCGAAGCTCGCCGACTTCGGCATCGCCCGCACCTTCGACCGCACCGCGATCACTCAGGACGGCACGGTCATCGGCACCGCGGGCTACCTCAGCCCGGAACAGGCCCTCGGTGAGGCCGCCACCGCGGCCAGCGACATCTATGCGCTGGGACTCTCGCTGCTGGAGGCGCTGACCGGAACGCGCGCGTTCCCGGGGACGGGCGCCGAGTCACTAGCCGCCCGGATCAGCACCGACCCGGTCATCCCCGAGTCCGTTCCGCCCGCGTGGGGCGACGCGCTCGCCGGGATGACCGCCCGCACGCCCGCCGCGCGCCCCGACGCCGGGCGGGTCGTCGAATTGCTCGCGGACGTCCAGCGGGGCGACGCGGCGGCCGCCTCGCTTCTCGCCGCGGGCACGACCGAGGTGCTGCCGGCGGCGGCACCCCTCGAGGAACCGGCGGCGGCACCTCCCGCGGAACCGGCACCGACCGAGGCCATGCTCCCGCCGACGCGGGTCCTCCCGGTGGCGGGAGAGCTCCCGACCGCGGCGACCCGGGTACTCCCCGCGGAGGGCGCCTCGACCGAACCCATCGGCGCGAGCGAATCCCGCCCGCGGCGGCGCAAGGGTGTCGTCGGCGCGATCCTCGCTCTCGCCGTCGTGCTCGTGGCCGTCGCCGCGATCGCGGGGGGAATCGCCGGTACCACCGCGACGACGCCCGGGGGCGGCCTCTCCCCCACGCCGGGGAGCACGGCCGGCGCGACCACCAGCGTCACCCCGACACCCGTCGCCACTCCGACGCCCACGGCGACACCGAAGCCGCCCGCCCCGAAGCCGGGAAAGGGCCACGGAAAGCATCACAGCAAGCCGTGACCGCGGTCAGCGGCGGGCGATGAGTTCGTCGGCCTCGCGCCGCGCCCAGCTCTCCGCGGCGAGCACGGCGGGCAGGCTCATGCCGTCGGGCTCATGCCGGTCGACCACTCGCACGATGATGTCGAGAATGTCGAGGAAGCCGATGCGACCGGCGTGGAAGGCGAGCACGGACTGCTCGTTCGCCGCGTTGAAGACCGCGGGATAGGTCTCGCCCGCGCGTCCCACGGCCTTCGCGAGATCGACCGCCGGAAACGCCTCGCTGTCGAGCGGCGCGAACTCCCACGAGCTCGCCGTCGTCCAGTCGAGCGGCACCCCGACGCCCGGCACGCGGTTCGGCCAGTCCAGACCGAGCGAGATGGGCAGGCGCATGTCGGGCGGGGAGGCCTGCGCGATCGTCGAGCCGTCGATGAACTCGACCATCGAGTGCACGATCGACTGCGGATGCACGGTCACGGCGATGCGGTCGTAGTCGACGCCGAACAGTAGGTGCGCCTCGATGACCTCGAGACCCTTGTTCACGAGGGTGGCCGAGTTCGTCGTGACCACCAGCCCCATGTCCCAGGTGGGGTGAGCGAGCGCCTCGCGCGGAGTGACGTTCTGCAGGCTGTCACGCGTGCGTCCGCGGAAGGGACCACCCGAGGCGGTGAGCACGAGTCGCGCGACCTCCCCCGCGGCGCCGCTCCGCAGCGCCTGCGCGATCGCGCTGTGCTCGGAGTCGACCGGGATGATCTGCCCGGGCTTCGCCGCCGTGGTCACGAGTTCGCCGCCCACGATGAGGCTCTCCTTGTTGGCGAGGGCCAGCGAGGCGCCGCTGCCGAGAGCGGCGAGCGTCGGGCCGAGGCCGACCGACCCCGTGATGCCGTTGAGCACGACGTCGGCATGGGCATCCCGCACCAACTGGGCCGCCTCATCGGCACCCAGAGCCGTGTTCTGCACCCCGAACTCGGCCGCCTGGGCGGCGAGCAACTCGCGATTGCTCCCGGCCGACAGCCCCACCACCTCGAAGCGGTCACGATTGGCCCCGATCACGTCGAGTGCCTGCGTACCGATGGAACCGGTCGATCCGAGAATGACAACCTTGCGCACGAGAGCCAACCTACCGGGGATGCGGTCCGCGGGCGCTTACGCTGGCTGTCATGAGCTATTCGGTTTCCCAAGAACGCAAGATCGTCACCGAGCTTCCGGGCCCGCGCTCGGTGGAGCTGCAGAAGCGGCGCGAGAAGAGCGTCTCCCGCGGTGCCGGCACGCTCGCCAACATCTACATGGATCACGGCGCGGGCGCGATCCTCGTCGACGTCGACGGCAACCAGCTGATCGACCTGGGGTGCGGCATCGGTGTGACCACGATCGGGCACGCGCATCCCGAGGTTGCGGCGGCCGCCGCGGCACAGGCCGCGAAGCTGACCCACACGCTCTTCACCGTCACCCCGTACGAGAACTACGTGCGCGTCGCGGAGAAGCTCGCCGAGATCACGCCCGGCGACTTCGAGAAGCACTCGATCCTCGTCAACTCCGGCGCGGAAGCGGTCGAGAACGCCGTCAAGATCGCGCGCAAGTTCACGGGTCGGCGCGCGATCGTCGCGCTCGACCACGCGTTCCACGGCCGCACCAACCTCACGATGACGATGACCTACCGGCCCTGGCCGGAACGCGCCGGCATGGGGCCGTTCCCGGGCGAGATCTACAGCGTGCCGACGAGCTACCCGTACCGCGACGGGCTCAGCGGCGCGGAGGCGGCGGCGAAGACCATCGACTACATCACGACGCACATCGGAGCGAGCGAGATCGCCGCCTTCTTCGTCGAGCCGATCCAGGGCGACGGGGGAATCGTGATCCCCGCACCGGGCTACTTCGCGGCGATCAAGAGCTTCTGCGAGGAGAACGGGATCCTCTTCGTCGCCGACGAGATCCAGGCGGGTATCGCTCGCACCGGCGCCTGGTACTCGATCGAGCACCACGGTGTCGTGCCCGACCTCATCACGACCGCGAAGGGAATCGCCGGCGGCTTCCCGCTCGCCGCGGTCACCGGTCGCGCCGAGGTCATGGACTCGGTGCAGCCCGGCGGAATCGGCGGCACCTTCGGCGGCAACCCGGTCTCCACCGCGGCCGCCCTCGCCGTCTTCGAGATCATCGAGCGCGACGGGCTCCTGGCGGAGGCGCAGCGTGTGGAACGGCAGCTGCGGGCGCGGATCGGCGACTGGACCGAGCGCTACGACGTCGTCGGCGAGGTGCGCGGCAAGGGTGCGATGTTCGGCGTCGAGCTGGTCAAGCCGGGCACGACCGACCCCAACCCCGAGGCACTGAGCTCGGTGCTGCGGTACGCGACCACGCACGGCGTCATCCCGCTCGACGCCGGCAGCTGGGACTCGGTTCTCCGCATCATGCCCTCGGTCGTCATCAGCGAGGAACTCATCGACGACGCCGCCTCGGTGCTCGAAGCGGCGCTCGCGCGGCTGTGAGTCGCGGCGCCCGCGCACGCGAGAAGGCCCGCTCCACGGAATCGTGGGGCGGGCCTTCTCGCGTGTGGGGGCAGGGTCAGCTGATCCCGAGGATGTCGATGATGAAGACCAGGTCATCCGTGCCCTTGATCCCCGCGGCGGCGCTGCCGGCGGTGCCGTAGCCCAGCTTCGGCGGGATGATCACGAGAACCTGCGACCCGATGGTCTGGCCCTCGATCGCCTGCTTGAAGCCCTGCACGACCTGGCCGGTGTTGAACGTCGCCGTCTGGCCCGCGGCCCAGGTGTCGTTGCCCGCGACGATCTTCTTGGTGCGCCAGAGGTAGAGCTGGTAGTTGACCACGACGTTGGCGTCGGCGCCGACCTTGTCGCCCTTGCCCTTGATCAACACCTCCTCCTTGAAGGCGCCGGGTTGCGCGGTGTTCGGGATGGTGACCGTCGGCACGCCGGTGGCGTTCAGCTTCACGGTGGGGAACCCCGCGACGGGAGTCTGCGCGTCGCCCGTCGCGCGGGTGAGCGGCGTGGGCGCCATCTTGACGACGTCCGCCACGAGCACGATCGACTCGCTCGCGCCGACGCCCAGCTGCGTCGAACCCGTCGTGCCGAAGGCATCGGACGGCGCGATCACGCCGACCACACGGGAGCCGATCGTCGAGCACTGGAGCGTCTTCACGAGGCCGGGCAGGAACTTGGTGGCGTCCATCTGGATCGCGTACGCCTTGCCGTTGAAGCCCGTGGTCGAGAGCTCCTTGCCCGTCTTCGCGCTGTAGAGAGCGATGTCGACATCGACGTTGGTGCCCGCCTTGGCGACCGCACCCGAGCCCTGAGTGATCACCGTGCGCTGCGTGGTCTTCGCCGAGACCGGCGCCTTGATGACCACGGTCGGCTCCGCGCCGAACTTGCCCGACACCTTCACCGCGTCGGAGAGGCTGCCCGAGGCGGTCGGCGTGCACCCGTCGATCGTCTTCGCCGAGTTCGTCGACGTCGAGGACGGCGCAGAGCACGCGGCGAGTGACGCCACCACGGCGGCGGCGAGCAGGAGAGACAGGGATTTGCGCACGGAGTACCTTCCAGCGATCAGAGAAAATCAGCCTCCAGTCTGCCGCATGCGGCTGGGCGCTTTCTGCCAGGGGGATCCGGTGAGTCGGCTATGAGACGATCGTGACCGGTTCGTGACCGACCGGGAAGTTGACCGACGCGGCGATGAAGCACTTCGCGCTCGCCTCGGCGTGGAGGGAGGCGGCGAGCCGGTCATCCGTTCCCGCGATGGTGACCACGGGCCGGAGGGTGACGCTCGTGAAATGGCCGCCGCCGTCGGGGGTCTGCACCATCGTGCCCTCGGCCTCGTCGCGGTAGGCCGTCACGATGACGCCGTTGGTGGCGGCGACGTGCAGGTAGCTGAGCATGTGGCACTCGCTGAGTGCCGCGAGGAGGAGCTCCTCGGGGTTCCAACGGTCGGGATCGCCGCGGAAGGGGCGGTCGGCGGAGCCCTCGATCGGCGGCTTGCCGGGGACCGTGGCGACCGTGTTGCGACCGTAGGCGCGATAGTCCGAGGTGCCGGTACCGCGGTTGCCCAGCCACTCCAGCGTGACCCCGTAGTGGTGCTCGAGCTTCATCGGTTTCTCCTCATCTCACGAGACTAAACTGACGACCATCATGACCGACACGCTCGCTCCCACCAGTACCCCCGCCGTCACCCAGGAGCGCCGTATCGTCACGGCGATTCCCGGCCCCAAGTCGCAGGAGCTCCACGAGCGTCGCCTCGCCGCGGTCCCCGTCGGCGTCTCCTCCGCCCTCCCCGTCTACATCGAGGCCGCGCACGGCGCGATCGTGCGCGACGTCGACGGCAACCAGTTCATCGACCTGGGCGCGGGCATCGGAGTGACCACCATCGGGCACACCGACGACGCGGTCGTCGAGGCGGCGCGGGAGCAGCTCGGCAGCGTCATCCACACCCTGTTCACTATCACGCCCTACGAGGAGTACGTGCGCGTGGCGGAACTGCTCGCCGAGCACACCCCCGGCACCCACGCGAAGAAGACCGTGCTCGTGAACTCGGGCGCGGAGGCCGTCGAGAACGGCGTCAAGATCGCGCGCAAGTACACCGGGCGCAACGGGGTCGCGGTGCTCGAGCACGCGTACCACGGTCGCACCAACCTCACCATGGCCATGACCTTCAAGGCGATGCCCTACTCGCTCGGCTTCGGGCCGTTCGCCGGCGACATCCACCGCGCTCCGAACTCCTACCCCTTCCGCGACGGCCTCAGCGGTGTCGAGGCCGCGAAGCGCACCACCGACTACCTGGAGAAGACGGTCGGGGCGACCGATCTGGCCTGCCTCGTCGTCGAGCCGATCCAGGGTGAAGGCGGGTTCCAGGTTCCCGCGGACGGGTACCTGCCGGCGCTCCAGGAGTGGTGCACCGCCAACGGCATCGTGTTCATCGCCGACGAGATCCAGAGCGGCATGGCCCGCACCGGCGCCTACTTCGCGAGCGAGCACTTCGGCGTGGTGCCCGACATGGTACTGAGCGCCAAGGGCATCGCGGGAGGCCTGCCGCTCGCGGGCGTGACCGGCCGCGCCGAGATCATGGACGCCTCGCACCCGGGCGGTCTGGGCGGCACCTTCGGCGGCAACCCCGTCGCCGCCGCCGCCGCGATCGCGGTCTTCGACCGCATCGAGAAGGACGACCTGCTCGCCGAGGGCCGCCGCATCGAGGGTGTTCTCAAGACCGGCCTGCTCGAGCTCCAGCAGAAGTACGACGTCATCGGCGACGTTCGCGGAATCGGCGCGATGATCGCGATCGAACTCGTCGAGCCCGGCACGAAGAACCCCAACTCCGCCGCCGTGCAGAAGATCGCCTCCTACGCCGGTCAGCACGCCGTGATCCTGCTCACCGCGGGCACCTACGGCAACGTGCTGCGGTTCCTGCCGAGCCTGGCCATCAGCGACGCGCTGCTGCGGGAGGCGCTCGCCGTGATCGACGAGGCGCTCGCCACGCTGTGACGAGCGAGGAAGGGGCCGACCGCTCGCTGACCGCGGCCGGCTGCGTCGAACTGGCGCAACTGGAGAGATCCGAGCTGATCGAGTCGCGACACCTCGGTGCGGCGGTCGTCGTCGATGCCGATGGCGCGCTCGTCACCGCTCTCGGCGACCCCGCCGCGCTCGTCTACCCGCGGTCGACCCTCAAGCCGGTGCAGGCGACGGCGGTGCTGCGGGCCGGCCTCCCGCTCGACGGAGAAGAGCTCGTACTCGCCTCGGCGAGCCACGCGGGCAGCCCCCAGCACCTCGCGGTCGTGCGACGGATCCTTGCGAGTGCGGGCCTCGACGAGACCGCGCTGCAGTGCCCCGCCGACTGGCCCCTCGGCCGCGAATACCGGGACGAGCTGGTCCGGGCGGGCCTCGGGCCCTCGCGTCTGCACATGAACTGTTCGGGGAAGCACGCGGCGTTCCTCGCGGTCTGCGCCTGGCGCGGCTGGGACGTGGCGGGGTACCTGGAGGGCGGTCATCCGCTGCAGCAGCTGGTGCGCGAGACCATCCAAGACTTCACCGGCGAGCCCGTCCTGCACAGCGGGGTCGATGGATGCGGTGCGCCCGTCCACGCCGTGAGCCTGGTCGGCCTCGCCCGTGCCACCGGCCGCGTCACCGGCGCGGCCGAAGGCCCCCAGGCGCGGGTCGCGGCAGCGATTCGCCGCCACCCCTGGGGCATCGACGGGCACGGGCGCGCCAACACCGTCGTCATTCAGGAGCTGGGACTGATCGCGAAGCTGGGCGCCGAGGGCGTCATGGTGATGGGCGCACCCGACGGGCGGGCCGTCGCGGTGAAGGTGCTCGACGGCAGCCTGCGCGCCGCGACGATCGTGGCGCTCGAGCTTCTCGTTCGGGTCGGTGCGGTCGATCGCGATCGGGCCGCCGGCGTGGCCGCCCAGACCACCGAGCGCGTGCTCGGCGGTGGGCACCCGGTCGGTCGACTCTCCGTCGCCTTCTGAGCCACGACGCCGTCACAGCCGGATCGCCGTCCGGAGCGCCACGCCGCGGCTTCCGCGGTCAGCCGAACAGGCTGACGACCGCCTCCCGGAACGCGACGGTGTGGCGCTCCACATCGGCCGCCGTCGTCGCGGGGCTCATCAGGGCCATGTTGTGGAACGGCGTGATGAGGATCCCGCGGTTGAGGGCGTGCAGATGCAGGTACTGCTGCAGCTCGAAATCATCGGCCTCGGCCGCCTCGCGACCATCGTGCGGCGGTGTCGGGCGGAAGCTGTACTCGGCTCGCGCACCGAGCTGCGTGACCTGCCACGGCACGTCGAACTCGTCGAGAGCGGCCTGCACGCCGACCGTCCACTCGGTGCAGCGGTCGATCATCCCGGTGAAAGCCTCGGCCGTGAGCACCTCGCTCAGGGTCGCACGAATCCCGGCGAGCGACACCGCGTTGCCGGCGAGTGTTCCGCCGACGCCCCCGACGTCGATGTCTTCGAGTTCGAGCGAGTCCCGCACGGCCGCCGCGAACGCTGCGGTCATGCCGTATGCGCCCGCGGGCACTCCCCCGCCGATGGACTTGCCGACGACGACCGCGTCCGGGCGAAGGCCGTCGCGCGCGATCATCCCGCCCGGGCCGGCCGACAGGGTGTGGGTCTCGTCGATGATGAGCAGGGTGCCCGTGCGATCGCAGAGCTCCCGCACCGCGGCGTGCCAGCCGGGGTCCGGCAGCACGATCCCGATGTTGGTGAGCGCGGGCTCGATCAGAACGGCCGCGACCTCCAGTGTGGCGAGTGCCGCCTCCATCGCGGGCAGGTCGTTGAACGGCACGACCGCCGTGGTGAGGGACGGGGGCACCGGTGCACCGATGTTCCCTCGGCGCTCCACGACGGCGCCGTCGGCGTCGAGCGTCGCGTAGGCCTCGTCGACCGTGCCGTGATAGCAGTGGTCGATGACGAGGATCTTCGGACGGCCGGTGACCTGCCGCGCGTAGCGGATGAGCGCGCGGTTCGCATCCGTCGCCGAGAGCGCGAACTGCCAGCTCGGCACGCCGAATCGGTCGCTCAGCAGTTCGGCGGCGACCGCCGCGTCGCGGGTGGGCAGCATCATCGTGGCACCGGCAGCGAGGCGTTCCGAGATCGCGGCCACGGATGCCGCGGGCGCATGCCCGCACATCGCGCCGGTGTCACCGAGGCAGAGATCCACGTGGTCGATGCCGTCCGCGCAGCGGAAGTGCGCGCCCGCGGCACGCTCGACGAACACCGGCCACGGCCCCGGCCACTTCGCCATCCAGAGCATCGGGACGCCGTCAGGCATGTGGACGAGCCCCTCCCGCCACAGTCGCTCCGACGCGGGACGGGCGGCACGATACACGTCGAGCTCCGCCTCCCACGCCTCGCGCAGGCGCGCACGATCGCTGTAGTAACCGGGACCGGTCATGACGGGATCACTGCACCTTTGCAAGTCGCTTCGCGCGGGACTGCGTCACGATCTGGCTGATCACGACGATGGCGATCGCGATCAGGAACACGGCCGAGGCGATGACGTTCGCCTGGGCCGGGATTCCGCGCGTCGCCGAGATGTAGATGTAGGTCGGGAAGGTCTGCACCGTGCCCGCATTGAAGTAGGTGATGATGAAGTCGTCGAAGCTCAGGCTGAACGACAGCAGCGCCGCCGCGAGGATTCCGGGGAGCAGCAACGGGAAGGTCACCCGCATGAACACCTGCGAGGGCGATCCGTAGAGGTCGCGCCCGGCCTCCTCGAGCGCCGGATCCAGACTGGCGACGCGCGCCTTCACCGTGACGACCACGAAGCTGAGACAGAACATCGAGTGGGCGATGATGATCGTCCCGATCCCCTTCGGCACACCGGCGCTGAGGAACTGCGCGGCGAGACCGGCACCCATGACCACCTCCGGGGTGGCCATCGGCAGGAAGATGAGCAGGCTCGTGACCGCCCGGAAGCGGAAGCGGTACCGCACCAGGGCGATCGCGATCATGGTGCCCAGGGTCGTCGCGATCACCGTCGCGGTCACCCCGATCAGGATGCTCGTGCCGAACGCCGCGCAGACGTCCTGCTGGTCGCACACGTTCGTCCAGTTGCTGAACGTGAAGCCGTTCCACGAGATGTTCGACTTCAGCGACTTGTTGAAGGAGAAGACGATCGTGTAGACGATCGGGATCAGCAGGAACACGAGCGCCAGCACGCTGTAGGTGGGGAGGAGCCAGTTGCCGAGCCCGCGGCTCCGGCGCGGCGCGGGACGCGGGGCCGTTGCGGCGCGCGCGGTCGACGCGGAGGCGGCGGAGCCGAGCGGAGAGGCGGCGGGGGTCGAGGCGCTCACAGGAGGTCATCCGTTCCCGCGCGACGCACGTAACTGCCGACGATGATGAGGATCACGAGCATGAGCACGATCGAGAGCGCGGCCGCGGCCGGGTAGTTCAGTTGCACCAGGAAGTTGCTCTGGATCACGTTGCCGATCATGGACGAACTCGCGCCACCCAGGAACTCCTGGCTCGCATTGACGTAGTCGCCCGCCGCCGGGATGAAGGTGAGCAGCGTGCCCGAGACGATACCGGGAAGCGAGAGCGGAATGGTGACCCGCCAGAACGTGGAGGCTGGGGTGCCATACAGGTCGCTGCTGGCCTCGAGGTAGCGGATATCGAGGCGCTCCAGCGTCGTGTAGAGCGGGAGGCACATGAAGGGGATGAAGTTGTAGGTGAGACCGAAGACGACCGCGACCGGCGTGCCCGTGATATGCGTCTGCGGCCCGAGCAGCGAGAGCGCCTTGAGGCTCGTGACGATGGGGCCCTCGTCGGCGAGGATCGTCTTCCAGGCCAGCGTGCGCAGCAGGAAGCTGATGAAGAACGGCGCGATGACGAGGATGAGCATGAAGCTCTGCAGCAGCGGCCACTTCCGCACTTTCACGCCGATGAAGTACGCGAGCGGGTAGCTGAACAGCAGCGCGAACACCGTGGCGAGCAGCGCGTACAGGAACGACCGGAAGATCTGGGTGCTGTACGTGCCCACCGAGTCCACGTAGTTCTGCCAGTTGAACGCGTACTGGAAGGTGCCGGAGCCGTCCGGCGCGGGCGCCTCGAGCGAGGTGATGACGAGCGAGACCAGCGGCACGATGAAGAACAGCACCAGATAGAGGATGCCCGGCAGCAGAAGCACGAGCGCGATCTTGCTCTGCCGACGCGGTGCCGGCTCGGCCTGGGTGGGGGCCCCGGCGAATGCGGTCATCGCCATGGGTCAGTCTCCGGCCTGTGCCGCGGCGTGCGCCGTCGCGATCTGCGCGGTCGCCAGATCGGCGGTCGCGAGGTCGGCGTCCTCGGGAACAGGGCTGTCGCTCAGACCGAATCCGTGATCGACGGTCCAGCTCATCCAGACCTGCGCGCCGACGTTGACGACCGGGCCGAACACCATGTTCTGGGCGAACACGATCATGGGACCGATGTGCGGCACCTCGACCACGTACTGGGTGCTCACGCCGCTGAAGGACACGTCGACGACGCGTCCGGGTCCGATCACGTTGACCCCCGTGGTGGGAGCCGGCGCCTCGGTGAGCAGCGAGAGCTTCTCGGGCCGGACACCGATCGTGATCGTGCCGTCGTGCACCTGCGCGCGGCTCTTCGGCACGACGATCTGGGCGCCCGCGACGGTGACCGTGATGCTCTCGGAGTTGCTCGCGGTCACGGGGCCGGTGAAGAGGTTCGACTGCCCGAGGAAGTTGGCCACGAACGCCGTCTTCGGCAGCTCGTAGAGCTCCTCCGGCGCGCCCATCTGCTCGATCTGGCCCTTGTTCATCACCGCGACGGTGTCGGCCATGGTCATGGCCTCCTCCTGGTCGTGGGTGACATGCACGAAGGTGAGGCCGACCTCGTTCTGGATGTTCTTGAGCTCCAGCTGCATCTGGCGTCGGAGCTTCAGATCGAGCGCCCCGAGGGGCTCGTCGAGCAGAAGCAGCGCCGGGCGGTTCACGACGGCGCGCGCGAGGGCGACGCGCTGCTGCTGCCCACCGGAGAGCTGCTGGGGCTTGCGGGCGGCGAGGTGATCGAGCTCGACCAGACGGAGGGCCTCGTGGGCCTTCGCGATCGGGTCGGTGATGCGGCGTCGACGGAGCCCGAAGGCGACGTTCTCGAGCACCGTCATGTGCGGGAAGAGCGCGTAGCTCTGGAACACGGTGTTGACCGGCCGCTGGAACGGCTTCGTCGACGTGACGTCCTTGCCGCCGATGAGAATCTGACCCGAGGTGGGTTCCTCGAGACCGGCGACGAGGCGCAGCGTCGTCGTCTTGCCGCAGCCGGAGGGGCCGAGCAGGGCGAAGAACGAGCCCGCCGAGATCGTGAGGTTGAGATTCTCGATGGCCGTGAAGCCGGGGAATCGCTTGTGGATGCCGACGAGTTCGAGGTCGGCGCCGGACTCCGCGAAGATGCCGCCGGCCATCAGGCGCCGAGACCTACCGCTTCGAACGCACTGTTGTAGCGGGTGTTCTCGGCGTTCGTGAGGGTGCGGAAGAGCTTGACCTGGGAGAAGGTGTCGGCGTTGGGGAAGATGAGTTGGTCATCCACCAGGCTCGGGTCGATCTTCTTCATCGCCTCCTGCGCTCCCTCGACCGGCGTGATGTAGTTCACGTAGGCGGCGACGGTCGCCGCGACCTCGGGCTCGTAGTAGTAGTTGATGAGCGTCTCGGCGTTCGTCTTCTTCTTCGAGCCGATCGGGATCAGGTAGTTGTCGCTCCACAGGGTGCCACCCGTCTCGGGAATGACGAAGCCGAACTTGTCGGAGCCGATGTCGGCGTTGATCCCCTCCACATCGCCCGACCAGACGATCGCGGCGAGCGTGTCCTCGTTCTTGAGGTCGTCGGCGTAGGAGTTTCCCTTGATGTTGCGGATCTGACCGCTGTCGACCTGCTTCTTGAACTCCGCGATCGCCGCGTTGAACTCCTTGTCGCCCCACGACTTGCTCGAGATGTCGACGCCCTGCTCGAGCATGATGAGCCCGATGGTGTCGCGCATCTCGGACAGCACGCCGATGCGCCCCTTGAGGGCCGGATCCCACAGATCGGAGACCTGCTTGATGCCCTTGGGAAGCTTCTCCTTGTTCCAGCACAGGCCGGCGAAACCGCTCTGCCACGGGACGGAGTAGTTGCGACCCGGGTCGAAGTCGGGGTTCTGCAGGCGGGGAGCGAGGTTGGAGAGGTTCGGGATCTTCGCGTGGTCGAGCTTCTGCGTGTAGCCGAGGTTGATCCAGCGGCTCACCATCCAGTCGGTGAGGCAGACGGTGTCGGCACCGATGTCCTGCCCGAGCGCGAGCTGGTCCTTCACCTTGGCGTAGTAGCTGTTGTTGTCGTCCACGGCGATGTCGTACTTCACCTGGATACCCGTCTCCTTCTCGAAGGCGAGGAGGGTCGGGTACTGCTTCTGGTCGTTCTGGTCGAGGTACAGGGCCCAGTTGGCCCACGTCATCGTCTTGTCGGTCGCGGAGATGTCCTTCGCGGGCTGGAGCTTCTTGGCGCCGCCGATCGGGGCGCAGGCGGCGAGCGCAAGGGCCGCGGCACTCGCGGCGGCGCCACCGAGCATCGTGCGTCGCGTGACCTGCGAGGCTCGAATCTGCTGGACCAACTGGCGGATCATCGGATCTTCGGGCAGGGATCTCATGGGGGCCTCTCCTTCGCGGGCAGCAACCGGCAGGTACGCGCGCCGTTTGCGCGTGGCTCGATCCTGTCACAGCACGAGCGTCGGCGTCAGTAGGGAAAGAGCAAATCACCCACTTTGTAACAAGAATTTCACGAAATCAGCACGGATCAGGGCGAATTTGATGCGGATTCGTTGGTTCACGCAACTGATCGCACTGGGCTGTTCCGCGTCGCCGGTCATCGAAGGCGCGCCCGGGCGAGTCGGCCGGACGGGAGCAGCACCCACAGGGGGCGGGTCGCGGCGGGCCACGGCGGCGGGAGCTCGCGCACGCGGGTGAGCATCCGGATGTCGGCGTGGGAGCAGCCGTCGAACACGACTGTGGACTCCCCCGCCCGATACGCGCTCGCCCACCCACCGAACCACTCGTCCGCGGTGTTCACCGGGGGTGCCTCCACCGCGGTGTCGGCGAGCACGGCGGCGATGAGCTCTCTCGTCTGCGGCGGTCGGGCCGAGACGACGAGGAGCTTCGGCGTGGTCGCGATCACCACGTCTGACACGTCGAGCGCCGCCTCCCGCGATGTGACCGGCAGAGCCCGATCGTCAATGAGGGCGAGCTGCACCCGGGCGCCCTGCCACTCCCCGCGTCCCGGCGGAGCGTCAGCGAGGTGGAGCGCGGCGGTGCCCCCGGCGAGGACGTAGTCGCTGCGCCCGGGCATCCGCAACAGCAGGCGCGTGCCCGCGACGCTGCCGACCCCGTGGGCATCGGACGGGATTCGCTGCATCGTCGCCACCGTGACGATCCCGCGGGACGGACCCTCGCGCAGCACCCGGATCAGGCGGTCGACCAGCTCGCCGCGGTACTCGATCGGGCAGGCCGCGATGGCGGCGTCGACATCGTCGGCGAGCAGCAGGGTCGACCGCTCGGGAGACCCCGGAGATGTCTCCGCGACGTCAGCCGAGCTCTCCGGAACACGCACGGGGTCGTCATCCAACGCCCACGTCACCGCATCCCACAGCGTGGAGTAGTCGGCGCCCACCCTGACGACGCGCACCCCCGGGGATCCCGCAGCCACCGCGGCGAGCAGCTCGGATTTGCCGGAACCGTGCGCGCCCAGCACCAACAGCGGCCCCATGCCGCTCGGGTCGTAGCAGGCGGTGCGCTGGGTCTGCTCCTCCGGCAGGTCGAGGAGTCCGATCGGGATTCCGGGCCTCGACGGCGGGGGAAGATCGCCCAGCGCGATCCGCGCCGGCAGCGGAGGGCACCATGGCCTGCGGGGCGGCGGTGCCGCGGACGCCGGAACTCTCGCCGCCGCGATGTCGGTGTCGGCAGACAAACCGAACTGAACGAGGGCCATCTCGCCCCCGATGACCCCCACGACGCCGAGTCCCTTCCGGCTCGGCCGGATCTCGGCGGCGTGGGTGTCGCCGATCACGGCGACGCTGTCGGCGGCGCTCGCCACGCGCAGGCACACCCGCAGCGGGGCGTTCGCGAACACCGCCTCCCGGATCACCCCCGCCGGACGCTGCGTGCACAGAATGAGATGGATGCCCAGCGATCGGCCGCGGGCGGCGATGTCGGAGAACAGCGCGTGCAGCTCCGGATCAGCGGCAGCGAGCGCCGCGTACTCATCGACGACGACCACGAGTCGCGGAAATGGCAGCCCGCCCGCTGCCTGATCGAGGGATCGGAGGCCGTGGGCGGCGAGCTCCGCCTCGCGATGCCGGAGTTCTGCGCCCAGGCTCGCGAGCGCGCGACGACACTCCTCCGCGTCGAGATCGGTGATCACGCCCACGCAGTGCGGGAGATCGCGGATCGCGTCGAACGTGGCGCCTCCCTTGAAGTCGACGCCGAGGAAGGTCACCTGCTGTGGACTCCGACCGCGCAGCATCGCCAGGATCCAGGTGATGAGGAACTCGCTCTTGCCGCTGCCCGTCGTGCCGCCCACGATCGCGTGCGGTCCATCGGAGACGAGGTCGACGACCGTCGGCCCCGAGGCGCTCACACCGACCACCGCGGCGAGGTCGGTCTCCGAACCGACGGAATCCGCGAGCGCGGCGAGCGCGGCGAAGCCCACCGCCGGAGGCAGCGCATCGACACCGTGCCGAACGGACTCGATCTGCGCGCGCTGCGCGAGAAGTTGGGCCGCTGCCCGGCTCTCCTCCTCGCCGAGCAACTGAAGCCGTAGCGGGAGCGGAGCGACCATCTCCCCCGCAGGGACGTCGCCATCGTGGCGCAGCACGGTGGCGTCGCCGCCCGCGCTGCAGGCCACAACCGTGCGGACGGTTCTGCTCACGACGGCGTCGGGCGGTACCGTCGTCACGACGACCTCACTGCCGTCGTGCCGGAATCGCACCTCGTGCGTCGTGCCCCGCGAGGGCGAGTGCGGCAGGTGCAGGGCCCACTCCCAGCCGTGCCGGGGCAGCTCGATGCTCCACGACGCGGGCGACAGTGCGATCGCGAGCTGGACGACCACCGCCCGCGCCACCGCCACCGCCGCGATGCCATCGCCCACGACCGCGATCCCCCCGCGCGCGTCGACGCTGAACGGCGCACCCTGCAGCACCGCGGCGTGTTCGACGAGACGCTGCAACTCGGCCGCGACGGGCGCTGCCTCACGGGACGAGAGGGACGCGCTCGCGTAGTCGAGTGCGCTCCGCGCGGCGGCCGTGCCGAGCCGCACCGGTAGCGGTCGTGCCGCGTCACCCGTCCACCGTTCGGGATCGTGCCCCACCCGCCGCAGGAGCTCGCGCACGGTCGGTTCCGCTCGCTCCCGCCCCCGACGCTCGTCATCGTGTGCCTCGTCGATGGCGCGCTCGACCTCAGCGCATTCGGCGCGGAATCGCTCGTGCTCCCGCCGTCGCTGGGAGCGGCCGCGCAGCCGATCGTCACCGACGCTCGCGACGGCCAGGAGGGGCCCCAGCGCGGCGAACGCGAGGGTGAACACGGACCGCGTCAGCATCCAGAGCGCGATCGCCACGACGACGGGTGCGACCGTCGCCAGGATCGGGAAGCCGCGCGGCGGTGAGGTGGCGGGCGGTACCGGGTGGTCGAGTCGGACGGGACGGGCGGGCACGTCACCATTGCAGCCCGGGGCGGGAGGTCATCCGGCTGGTTCACGGCTCCCTGTGGAGAACTACCGCACCCAGTCGGCTGGGGAGGAGCCGTCAGCTGATGATGAAGAACTGCTCGGCGATGTCGACGCGGGTTCCGCGCACGATCCGATAGCGCCGACCGGCCGCGAGACGCCGTGGTGCCGCACCCGGCTCACGCAACACCGAACCGTTGCCCGAGTACCGGTCGCTCACCCAGAACGATCCGGCCTCCTGGCCGAACTCGAGGTGGGTCTTCGAGACGGACTTGCCGGGGTCGCGGATCACGACGAGGTGATCGTAGTACTCGCCCGGCTGCGGAGTCGGGTTGCGGCCGATGAGTCCCGAGCCGAACACGCTGATGCTCTCACCGGTGCTGAACTGCAGGATGAACCGCTCCCCCTGCTCCCGGCGCGGCACGATCAGCGTCTGTTCGATGTCTCCGACCGGCCCGGTACCGCCATCGCTGTGCTCGAGACGCGGTGCCGTGTGGCCGACCGGTTCGTCGACGACCGGCGGCGCGAAGGCCGACGGCGCAGGGGCGGCGGCGAACGGGGAGACGAGAGAGTCGAGCGGCGGAAGCGGGTCGCGGTGCTCCGGCACGTCGACCGGCGTCGGGGCGCCCGGTTCGTCCTCGCCCCAGCGCAGCACGGCGGGCTTCGCCCCGGCGATCAACTGGGAGTTCGGCCGCGGCAGCGGGTCGATGGCGCGGGTGTCACCGGGCGACGGCGGAGAGGACAGCGGGAAAGGGGCCGAGTCGCCCAGCACGGACGGCGGCTTCAGCGCGGGGGGCGCGATCGGCGCGCCCTCCGGCGGGTGCGGCATCACCGCGGGCGCGGCCACCGCGGGCCGGGGTGGCGACGGCACCTCGAGCACTGGCGGCGACGGCACAGAGGGAGCGGGCGATGAGGGAACCGAGCGCGAGAGCGCGGGGGGCGCATCCGCCGTCTCGTCGCTGCCGGCCTGGATCGAGATGGTCCGAGCGCTCACGGCACGGCCGCACTCCCCGCAGAACATGGCCCCCTCGGGCAGGGCCGTGCCGCAGACCTCGCAGTTCACGACGGGCGCCTCCTCGATGTGCTCATGGTTTTTGTCACTATAACTTCCTGAGCGACCGCAGCGAGACGCGCGCACGGAAGCGCTGCCAACGGGAGCGCCCACGGTCGAGCGACGCGCTGAGCTCGCGAACGGATGACCACACCAACGCCACCTCGTCATCCCCCGGTTCCCCCGGCGCGAAGACCGCGCGGTCGGCCACCGTTGCGAGCACGGCGGTACGGGTGCCTCCGACGGCCTGTGCGACCTCGGTGCGCGTCGCGGCGGCCGGCGGCTGGATTCCGTGGTCGAGCACCCGATCCTCGAACTCCTGCCAACCGCCGCTGATCCGCTGCACCGCGGTGCCGCGGAGCCGACGCCGGCGCCGACGGGTGAGCTTGGCCACGATGATGGCGAGGAACGGCGACGCGATGACGAGGAGTCCTACGAGCACCCAGCCCGAGATCTGCGCGATGAGCAGCACGAGGGCCAGCACCGGGTCGTCCTGCGGCGGATTCTGCTGCTGGGTGTCGGGGGCGGGAGCCGAGTCGAGCGGGTTGGTGTCGGTCGTGACCGGGGGCACCACGCTCTGCGGTCGCGCCACGGTGTTCGGGTCCTTCGGCGGCTCGGGTGGGATCGGGCGCACCGGCGGGTTGGGGTCGATCGTGACCCAGCCGTACTGCGCCGTGTCGACCTCGATCCAGGCCGAGATATCGCGTCCGCGGAGCTGGATCGTGCCGCTCCCCGCGGACTCCGGCACGAAGCCCATGACGACCCGGGAGGGGAAGCCCAGCTCGCGCGCCATCAGGGCGGCGGCGACGGAGTACTGCTCGGCGTCGCCGATCATCCGCTGATCGGTCAGCAGTTCGTTGATGCGGTCGACGCCGTGGCCGGAGCGACTCGCCGGCTGGGCCGGGTCGACGCCGTGGCTGATGTAGCCGTTCTTGCGCAGGCCGGCGATGGCGGCGACGAGCTTGTTGCCCTGGCCGTCGATGCCGTCGGTGTAGGAGGAGAGCACGCTCCCGAGCTCCGCGGGGACGGCCCCCAACGCCGGGACGGTGGCCGTGCCGGGATCGGCGGACGCGAGCTGGGCGTCGGAGGGTTGAGCGGGCTCCAGCGCGGTGAGATCGTAGCTGTCGCCCGTCGCGAGGCCGCCCACGACGGCGGCCGTGCCCGTGGTCCCGTTGTAGAAGAACGAGTCGCGGAGTCCCGCGGAGGCGCCCTCGAAGGTGACGTTCTCCAGGTCGCCGACGGTGGGCATCCACACGCCGCTGTACGCCTGCACCTGCACGTGGACGGACACCCGCTTGCCGGTCACCCCGGCCTGGTCGAAGAGGTAGGGCACGCGCGTGAACGACCCGCTCGAACCGTCGACGGCCGCGCTGCCCACCGAGTAGACGATGCCGTCGTAGCTGTCGAGGGTGGCGATGCGCACGCGCGCCCCGCTCGGCAGGCCCTGCGCGGTGAGCATCACGGAGTCGACATCGGGTTGCTGCCAGTAGCTCCGGAAGCCGCTCAGCGGGGAGACGTAGTCGCGTGGTTCGAAGGGCTGTTCCACGCTCGTGCGAACGACGTCTCGCGCACCCGCCGGCGGCAGGAGGCGGGAGGCGCCGACCGCGGTGACGCCCGCGAGCAGCAGGATCACGCCGGCCCCGGCGACCGTGCGCACGGCGACGAACCGCGTGTCGGACCGCGCCTCGATCCGCGTGATGTTCGAGTCGCGAAGCTGGGTGGCCAAGGCCCGGATGGCGCGCCGACGCCGGTACACCCGGTGCCAGATGATCGCGAAGAGCGTCGCCGCGAAGAGCCCCAGCGAGAGTGCCACCGGCCAGGTGGCGGTGGTGGGACCGAAGGCGATCGCGGCGATGAACAGCACAACCGGCCCGAGGACGGCCAGCTCGCCGAAGCGGGCGCGGAGCGCGGTGGAGAGCGACACGACCGTCAGCACGAGGATGAGCGCGAAGAACGGCACGAGCAGTGCCTCGTACTGGCCCACGGGAAGGGTGATGGTGACGAGCTGCTTCCAGCCCAGCGCGACGCCGGTGGCGAGATCGCGAAGGCCGTCCAGGGACGGGATCACGCCGTTCACCGCCTTCGCGGGCACGGCGACCGGCACCCCGAGCACCACGAACGCGACGATGGTCGCCAGCGCGACGACCGGGGCCGTCCAGCGATAGATCGCCCCGAACACGGCGACGAGCGATCCCGACAGCACCGCCGCCACCACCATGATGACGAGACCCGTGCTGCGATAGATGGGCCACAGCGCGGTCGCCGCGATCGCCATCGCGAGCCAGAGCAGCAGCGTGTTGGCCGCGATGAACCCCGGTCCCGGACGACGCATCAGGCCGCCGCCGATCGGGCGAGCGACTTCTGCAGGTCTTCGAGATAGCCGATGGTGAGGATGCTCAGCCCTGCCACCCGACGGAATCCCGGGATGCTCTCCGGGTCGCACACCACCGCGACGACCTCGACCCCGACGGGGAACTTGGTGGACGCCGATCTCAGCTCGGACGCCGTGACGCCCGAACCGCACACGAGGAAGGCGACGGAGATCCCGGCGACCTGCTCCCCCGCGACGCGCGCGACGTCGGCGATCGCGAGGGCAGTGGGGGCGCTCTCCACGACCGCGAGGTCGTCGAGGAGCCTCGCGCGGGTGACCGTCGAGAGCGGCCGAACCGCGAGCAGCTTGCGCTTGGCGAACTCGGGCGTCGTCTCGCTCACGAGCACCGACACGGTTCGCGCGTCGCGGATCGCGCGGATGCCCAGCGAGCCCGCGACGCTGACCGCGAGTTCGAACTCCTCGTCGTTCGCGTAGTCCCCGGTCGCGAGGCTGAGGGCGACGACGAGGTGACTGCGCCGGGTCTCCTCGAACTGGCGCACCATGTAGCGGCCGGTCTTGGCGGAGGACCGCCAGTGGATGTAGCGCCGTTCATCCCCCGGCTGGTACTCGCGCAGCGCATGGAACGACACGTCGCTGTTGGTCAGGTCGCGCGTGGGATTGCCCTCGAGGTCGTGCACGAACCCCGTGCTCGTCGAGGGGATCGCGATGGTCTTCGGGTGCACGAAGAGCGAGCGCTCCTCCGTCCACACGAGTTCGCGGCGCACGAGCCCGATGGGGTCGGCGCGGATGGTGCGCACCGGCCCGACCGGCACGATGCCGCGACGGGCGGTCGGGATGGCGAACTCGTGGATGAACACCGCCTCCTTGCGCAGGTTGGGCAGCACGACCTCGGCGAGCCCCGCGCCGATCGGGATCTCGATGGTGGAGCCGAGCACGCGCCGCGAGCGCGGGTTGACGACCGTGACCTGCCCCGACGCACCCTCGCCAACGACGACGCGGGAGTGCGGCACACGCAGCTCGATCGTGATCGGGCTCCGACCCACGAGGTAGATCGCCGCCACCACGGCGATGACGAGCCCCGCCCAGGCGACGAGCACGAGTTCCATCCAGCCGAGACCGTATCCCGCCACGAAGGCGGCGGGGACGACCACGATCATCGCCCAGCCCAACGGAGTGAGCACATTGGAGATCCTGCCCGCGACGCGAGCGAGCGCCCGCCCGGCGACGCCCGACAGCCGCACGACCTCGACGACGAGGTCGGCGACGGGGCCGGTGCGCGTTCCGACGATCCGGGTGCGCGCGTTCGTGAGGCCCTGCGTCTCGGTCGAGAGGGTGGATTCCGATCGGGCCGCCCCGCGCGCGCTCGTGCGCGAGGCGGTGCGTGACGCCGCTCTCGTCGAGGTGCGGCCGGATGCCCGTCCCCGTCGGCCGCGCGCGGTGCTCTCGCGGTTCGTCACACGGCTTGCCGATCGCTCGGCGGCGCGGTCTCGATGAGGAGCTGGCCGATGACGCTCGATCCCGTCACCCCGTCGAACTCCGCCTCCGGATCGAGCAGCAGGCGGTGGGCGAGCACGGGCTCGGCCAGGATCTTGATGTCGTCGGGGATCACGTAGTGACGCCCGTTCGCCGCCGCGAGGGTCTTCGCCGTTCGGATGAGCGCGAGAGCGCCGCGCACGCTGACGCCGAGCCGCACCTCCACGGCGGACCGCGTCGCGTCGATGAGCCGGGAGACGTAGTCGTTGATCGAGGGGTCGACGTGCACCGTGCGCGCCTGTTCGGAGAGTGCGATGACCTCTGCGGCGCTCACCACCGGCGGCACGACGGTCTCGTGCGCCTTCACGGCGGATCCCTCGAGAATGCGCAGCGTCGAGGTGTGATCGGGGTAGCCGATCGAGGCCTTCATGAGGAAGCGGTCGAGCTGCGCCTCGGGCAGACGGTAGGTGCCCGCCTGCTCGATGGGGTTCTGGGTCGCGATCACCATGAACGGTCGGGCGACCTCGTGCGAGATCCCGTCGACCGTCACCCGGGTCTCCTCCATCACCTCCAGCAGAGCGGCCTGCGTCTTGGGGCTGGCTCGGTTGATCTCGTCGGCCAGCACGATGTTCGCGAAGATCGGGCCGGCGTGAAACTCGAACTCGTTGCTGCGCTGGTCGAAGATGCTCACGCCGGTGATGTCGCCCGGGAGCAGATCGGGCGTGAACTGCACGCGGCTGCTCGTGCCGCGCACGCTCTGCGCCATCGCGCGCGCCAGCGAGGTCTTGCCCGTTCCCGGGAAGTCCTCGAGGAGGAGGTGGCCCTCGCTCAGCAGGGCGGTGAATCCGAGCCGGATCACGAAGGTCTTGCCCAGCAGCACCTGGTCGACGTTCGCGACGAGACGGTTGAACGTCTCCGAGAACGCAGCGGCCTGCTCCGGTGTCATCGTCATGGGTTCCTTCAGTTCTGCGGGTTCTGCCAGTCGTAGTTGCGCGTGTACGAGCGGCCGTTCGAGGTGATGGTCACCGAGATGTTGGGGAAGTCCGTTCCTCCCGTGCCGATCTCGGTCACATCGCAACTGCCAATCTGCGTCATCGGCTGGTCACCGTCACCGCAGTTGTAGGTGACCGAATCGTATCCGGCGCCGGCGGGTGCCGAGGTCCAACTCCACGTTGCGGTGATCGGCGCGCCGGGGTTGCCGGGGTCCGGCGGGTTCTGCGTGAAGCTCAGATCACCGAGGTGACTGTTGTCGACGGGTACCCCCACCTCGAAGTACGCCGACCAGTCGCGACTGCACAGGGTGGGCGCGCCCGGGTAGGTGGTGCAGGCCTTCACGCGCACCTGCACGTCGACGCCGTACTGCGAATTGTCGCTCGTCGTGAGGAACGCGGATGATCCGATCGGCAGTTGTCCGTAGGTGCTGCCGTCGACCCCGTCGCCGTTCAGCTGGTACAGGAACTGGTCCGGCGTCGTCTGATTGGAGTTGGGGATGTTCAGGCTGCGGAGCACGAAGTCCCAGGTGTTGTCGCCGCTGTCCTGCGGCCGACTGCTCGTTCGGATGTCGGAGACCGTGCCGGGGCGGGCGTACGGCGTCGCGGTGACGACGGCGCTCGCCGAGCATCCCATGCCGTTGAAGGCGAACACCACGAAGTTGTACTGCTGGGCCGAGTCGAGGCCGGAGAAGCCCGTCTGCGTCGCCGTGCCCACCTCCTTGACCGTGGCGTCGTTCGCGGTGACCGTCGCGGATGCCGCGGGCAGTGCCGAGCCGACGAGCGCGCAGCTCGGGGCGGTCGACCCGGTCGGCCAGACCGCCGCGAAGTAGTCGCTGATGCCGCGGCCGTTGTCGGTGAAGGCGCCGTCCCAACTCAGCGTCGCGGTCGTACCGTCATCGGTGCTCGCTGCTGCGTTCGGGCTCGCGGCCTTGATCGGCGGACCGGCCGGATGCCCGGTGCCGGTCGCCCGCGTCCAGTTCGCGAGGTCGGCGGGGGCGGCGTTCCGGGCGCTCACCGAGTAGGCGACGCTCGACCCGTTGGCGATGCCGGGATCCTGCACGGTCGCGCTGTACGCGGTGCCCACGGCATCACCCGGAGAGACGGGGATGTCCTGGGAGGCCGCACCGTCCACGTTCACGACGTAGTGGGTGATCGGTGAGCCGGCGTCGGAGCCCGCGGGCTTGGTCCAGGTGATCCGGATGCCGTGGTCGAGCGGCGAGGAGGCGAGGTCTGCGGGGGGCGGCGGCACGACATCCGACCACGCCGATCCCGCGAGCGAGGCCGGGTCGGAGGTCCCGATCGCGTTGGTCGCCGTCACGGCGAGGCGCACGGCATTCGCGGGGCCGTTGCCCGGGGTGGCCACCTGACACTGCGCCCCGCTGCACTGGGTGGTGGAGATCGGAGCGCCGGTCGTCGCGTTCGTCTCGATGACGGCGTATCCGGTGATCGGTGAGTTGTTGAAGGCCCCGCTGTTCCAGGCGATCGTGAGCCGGCCGTCGCCGAAGTCGGTGACGCGCACCGCGCTGACGGGGTCGGGGCGGTCCTGGACGGAGATCGTGACCGAGCCCCACACGTAGCGGGCGGGATCGCCGGTCGCGTCCGCGACCTCGTACTGCAGCGTCGTGTCCACCGGCTGGGCGGCGGCGCTCACGGCGACGGTCAGGCGGCTGTTGTCGGCGCTCGGCGTCACGGTGACCCCGGGCGGCAGGCTCGCGCCGTCGATGCCACGAATGGCGATCACACGCAGCGGCTCCCCGGGGAACGGGTTGGTCGCGGCGTCGTTGGCGAGAACGTCGACGGTGGTGGAGGCACCCCGGCGCGCGATCGCGGTGTCCGGTGCGGGGGCGGCGAGCGGTCGGGTGGACCCCACGACGGCGAGCGTCAGCCGACCGGCGGTGCCGGCGGAGAGTTTGTCGCGCACGGCGATGGTCGCGGTCGAGACCGTGCCCTTCACCGCGCTGTCGTTGGCGCGGATGGTCAGCTTCTGGCCGCTGAGCTGGGTGGTGAATCCGACCGGCAGTGGCGCGAGCACCGCGTAGCTCAGCTCGGCGAGGTCGTTGAGGTAGGGGTAATTGGTGAGCTTCACGAGGTCGATCGTGACCTGCTGCCCGGGCTCGAACTCGAGCGAGGCGCCCTCGAAGGTGGGGGGCTGGTTGTCGCGGGGCAGCACGGTGATCGGGAGCACGAGCACCGACTTCCGCCCGTTCGGATCGGTGGCGGACTGGCCGTCGGTCACCTCGAACGAGATCGAGGCCTGTCCGAAGTACCGCGGGGCCGAGGTGAAGGCGAGGGTGCTCGGCCCGACCACCAGATCGTCGCCGTTCGCGTGCGTCGCCCGCACGGTGCTCGTGTCGGTGAGCCGCACCTGCTTCCCGCCGACCGCGATCACGTACTGGTTCAGGTCGATGATGAGGCGGGCCTCGCTCTTCACCGTCAGCGCGGGGGCGTTTCGATTGATCTGCGGCAGGGCGTCGTCGGTGCCCGGCACCCAGATGAAGGCGTAGCTGAAGACGTTCGGGTCCTTGGGGTGCGTCACCTTGAAGGGGATGATCTGGCTGTGGGCCGTGACCTTCACCTCCACGCGCTTGGTCGGGAGCACCTGGGCGACGTCACCGAAGCCCGGGTAGATGGAGAGTCCGAGATCGCGCGACGACCCGTCCGCGAAGAAGACGTTCGCGAGCACGTCCACCGTCACGCTCGTGCGATCGAGGATGTCGGAGAGCGTCAGCACCGTGTCGCTCGCGACCGGGAAGGCGAGCGGCGCATTCGGGTCGACGGTGACGCGCACGAAGTTCGAGCTCGTGCCGCCCGTGTCGTTGGCGATCGTGTAGAGCACCGCGTAGTCGCCGGGCGCGGTGGGTGGGGCGATGGCGACGATGTTGCCCTTGATGACCGCGCGGGTCACCTTGTCGGTGGGCGCCACCGAGACGATGTGGAGGGGTCGGCCATCCGGATCGGAGTCGTTGGCGAGCACCTGGACCGACACCGTGACGCCGGGGCGCACGGTGACCGAGTCGACGCGGGCGACGGGGTTTCGCGTGCCGTCGAGCTTGGGACTGATGCCCACCCGCACGGTGCCGGTCGCCCGTGCCCCGAGCGCGTCGATGACGGTGTACTCGAAGCTGTCGGTTCCCGCCGAATAATCACCGGCCTTGTAGGTGATGGAGTCGGAGCCCACCGAGGTGACCGAACCCTTCTCCGGGTTCGTCTCCTGCCCGAGCAACTGGACGGTGTCGCCGTCGGGGTCGATGCCCTGCAATGGAATGGGGATCGTCACCGTGGCACCGGCGAGCGCCCGCGCGACCACGGTCTGCGGCACGGGCGGGTTGTTGGTGTTGAGATCGACCTCGCGCACGGCGATGTGCACCTGAGCCCGCGCCGATTGGCCGTCAGGCCCCTGAATCTCATAGACGGCGGTGTAGTTGCCCGGCTGCTGGGGCGCGAGGTACCGCAACACCCGACCGGAGGCGAAGAGCAGGCCCGCACCGCGGGGCAGGTTCTGGGGCAGGGTCGGCACGAGCGTGAGCGGGAGGCCGTCCGGGTCGACGTCGTTCGCGAGCACCGGGATGTCGATGGCGGCGCCCACGCGCACCGTGATGCTGTCGTCGTTGGCCACCGGCGGCTGCAAGACCGCCGGATTCGGAATCTGGATGACCGTGATCGTGCCCTGCGCGTCCGCGAGCCCGTTGCTGATCCGGTAGCCGAAGCGCACGGGGGCTTTCAGAGGCGCGGTGAGACTCACCCGCACCACGCGCTGGTCGAGCACCTCCGCGTTCACCCCCGCGTCCGCCGCGAGGCCCTCGATACCGGTGACGAGCAGCACTCCCCCCGCAGGATCGATGTCGGAGTCCGCGACATCGATACGACCGGTCTGCAACGCGGCGACGAACATCGTCTTCGGGATGGTGATCGGCTTCGTGTTGGGGTCCGGGGGCGCGATGACGTCGACGCGCACGACGCCCGTCACCGACTGAGTGCCGTCGGTCACCACGTAGTCGATGTAGTGGGTCGTCAGCTGGGTGCTCGTGAACTCGAAGGTGCCGGCCTCGTAGCTGGGGCGGATCGTCACCCCGGCCTTCGCGGGCACCGAGTTGAGCCGGAGCTGACCGGTTCCCCCGCGCACGTGCGCCAGCGGGCTGATGGTGATGTTTTGCCCGGCACTCGCCACCACGATGAAGGGGTCGGCGATGATCGGCACCCTGCCCGCAGCGCGCACCGTGACCGCGAGACTCCCGGTGCCGACGGCGCTGCCGTCGGTGACCGAGAGCGCGACGGTCTTCACGCCCTGCCGGGTGCCGCCGTCGCTGAAGCTGAGTTGCCCACCGGGCTGGAAGGTGACGCTGTCGGGGTCGGCGGTCGAGGCGTTCGAGAGGTAGAAGGGGTCCCCGTCCGGGTCGATCCAGTCGCCCAGCACACTCGTGGTGACGCGACCCCCCGCCGCGACGAGCGACTTCGTGGTTCGCACCTGCCGTGGCGCCGAGTTCTCGGAGGGAGTGCGGATCGCGACCGTGACCTGCGCCGAGGCGGTCCCACCCCTGCCGTCGCTGATCGTGTACCGGAACGACACCGAGCCGCTCGCCGTCGGCGCGAGGGTGATCTGCAGGCCCTGGTTCTGGTTAATGACGTCGAGGTGCCCGACCTTCGCGCTGATGTCCGACACCGAGGTGATGGCGAGCACGTCGCCGTTCGGGTCATAGTCGTTGAGCAGCACGGGAAGGGGGCTCGTGCGGCCGGGGCGGGCGCCGAGCTGGTCATCCACCGCCACCGGCGGCAGCTGCTGCTTCTCGACGACGGGAGGGGTGTCCTCCTGCTGCTGGTTCTGCTGCTGCTGTTGCTGCTTGGGAACGATCAGCTCGGCCCAGTTGTCGATGACCTGCGCCGAGTCCTGAACCGCCCAGGTGACCCCGGAGCGCGCATCGCTGAGCACCACACGGGCGCCGTTCGCCGAGAAGGAGAGCCGGGCATCCCCGGGAATCGAGGCGAGCGCAAGGGTGACGCCCGCGCTCGTGTCGGCCGCGCACCGACGCCAGGCCTGACCTCCCGCCCACGCCGCATAGGCACAGCCCCCGCGCACGAGGGGTGCGGCCGGGGCGCCGGACTGGCCCACGGTGCGCGAGGTGGGCGACGACCCGTCGAAGGGAACCGAGATGAGTCCCGCGGTACCCGCGATGAGCACGCTCGAGCCGGTGGAGCTCGCCCGCTGCAGCACGGGCCCGGTGCCCGCCGGTCCCCCGGAGATGTCGAGGGACTGACCCTTCGTGTAGACGCGTCCGGCGCGGGCGTCCAGGAGCGCCCACTGGCCGGCAACGGAGGTGATCGTGATGGGATCGTCGGTGGAGATCGTGACCGGATCGCTCGAGAGCACCGCGGTGGAGACAGCGGGGTCGACTCGGAGCACCTGCTTCGTCGCGGGGGCGTAGGCGAACAGCATCCCCGCGTCGTCGACGCTCACATCCGCGCCCGGCCCGAGGCTCAGCGCCGCGGGCGACTGGGCGTCGAAGGTGGCGACGTCGCTGAGCGGGCTCACCCAGACCTGACCGGTGGACTTCGCCACGATCACCACGTTCTCACCGGAGAGGAACACCTCGGGTGCGCCGGGCGGCAGCGGCACCGAATCGCGCACGGTCGAGGTGGCCGGGTCGATGATGTCGAGCTTGCTGTTGGAGTTGTCGACGAGCAGCACGGTCGCGCCGTTCTGGGCGACGCTGAGGTCGCCACCCGCCGCCGAGACCACCGAGTTGAGGGAGTGGATCGTGGTGTTCGCGCGCCCCACCGACTGCAGGGAGTCGTTGACCACCCAGACGGAGGAGTCGTTGAGGTCGAGCTGCTGCGCCGTGTACCCCGTCGACACCACGGCGACGGCCGCGATGACGGCGGCAATAACGGAACCGCTCGTCGCGGTGGCGACGAGCGATCGATGCGAACTGAACCACTGCCTGATCATGCGCGGGGGTCAGCTCCCGACATCCACGCACTTTTGCCCGCTGGGCGTGCCCGTCTTGCCGTCGCGCACCACCGTGACGACGATGCAGACGCGGTCACCCGCCGAGGCATCGACAGAGAACTGCGCGATGCGCTGGTTGCTGGTCTGGCCATCGCTCGTCGTGATCTCGTAGGAGTCGCGGTCGCCGATGCCGGGGTCGGACCAGCTGAAGGTGACGGCGCGCACTCCCCCGCCGGACACCTTGGCGGTGATGTCGGAGACGGTCGGGATGCCCTGGTCGCCGGCCTTGATGAGCACGAAGGTGGCGGTCGCGGCGAGGCCGATCGCGAGCACGACCACCGCGAGGAGCACCCAGGTCAGCGTGCGCATGCCGGAGCCGCCCGCCGGCCGGGAGGTCGAACTGCGCTGCGCCGACGCCGAGTCGCGGATGACCGTCCCCACGCCCGCGTACTCCCCGCCCGCGCGCCGGCGCCTCCGGCGCTTGTTGGTCGTCTGCGCACTGATCGCGCCGGTCACTCCGCGGATCCGCGTCTTGTCCTCGAGATCGGCGACGGTGGCGAGCGCCCAGTCGTCCATCGCGACCTCGATCGGGGTCTGGGCGAGACCCAGCTCGGTCTCGACCGCCTGCAGCGAGCGGACGAGCTCGAGGACGCTCGCGGGGCGGTTCTTCGGCGACCGCGACATCGCCTGCGCGAGAACGCGCTCGAGACTCGCCGGAACGTCGGCGCGCCCGATCGGCTGCGGCTTGGCCCGGTTGATGCGGGTCATGAGATCGGACGACTTGTTGGAGTCGCCGGGCACCTCGAAGGGCGAGCGCCCGGCGAGCAGCGAGTACACGGTCGCGGCGAACGACCACACCTCGGACTCGATCGACCCGGGGGTCTCGTCCATGAGCACCTCGGGGGCCGACCAGGGGATGGACATCCCGACCATCTCCTGCTCTCGCGACTCGGCGATCGACGCCGCGATCCCGAAGTCGGCGAGCACCGGGTGCCCGTAGGCGGTGAGAAGGATGTTGCTCGGCTTGATGTCGCGATGGAGCACCCCGGCGCGGTGGGCCGTCTCGATCGCGCTTCCGATCTTGACCGCGATGCGCAGAACCTCCTCGACGGGGATCCGCTCGGCGCGATACCGGTGGCTGAGCGCGGAGGAGCAGAGCTCCATCACGAGGTAGGGCCGGCCATCCGCCGAGACGCTCGCCTGATAGACCGTGAGGATGGCGGGGTGCGAGCTGAGCTGGGCCATGAGGTTGGCCTCGGCCTGGAACATCTGCCGCACCTGGTCGTTGACGACCTCGCTCAGCATCACCTTGACCGCGACCTGCCGTCGGGGCATGTTCTGCTCGTAGAGGAACACGTCGGCGAAACCGCCGGAACCGAGCACGTGAATGTGCGAGAAACCGGGAAGGACGGGAGGTTGCGAAGGAAGGCGACGCGCCACGAATACCCCCTCGCCGTCAGACGGATTTCCCCATTGTAGGCAGGTGATCGTGCCCTTAGACCGAGGTTCCCCCCGAACGGGGGGCCGTGGAATGCAGCTCGAATTCGCTCGGCGCATCGACCACGTCGAGCACGATCGTGGTGATGTTGTCGCGCCCTCCTGCCGCGAGCGCGGCGTCCACGAGCGCGTGCGAGGTCTCGGTCGCCGAGAGGCCCGCCGCCATGTGCAGACGGATGCGCTCGTCACCGAGTTCCTTGGTCAGCCCGTCGGAGCAGATGAGGAGCCGGAACCCGGGACGCAGCGGCAGCATCCAGTAGTCGGCGGTCGGCGGCATGTTGAACCCTACGGCCCGCGTGATGACGTTGCTGTCGGGATGGTGCTCGGCCTGTTCCCGGCTGATCAGGCCCTGTTCCACCATCTCCTGCACCACCGAGTGATCGACCGTCACCTGGCGCAATTCGTTGCGCTCGAACTGGTAGACCCTGCTGTCGCCGATGTTGAACACCGCGAAGTACGGCTCCCCGGCCTGCAGGGTGAGCACCGCCCCGGTGACGGTCGTTCCGACGCCGAGCTGGCGCTCGTCGCCCACCTGGTCGATGTCGTCCGTCGCCTTCTCGAGCGCGCGGTCGATCGACTCGGTGGTCGCGAACCCTTGCGAGATCACCTCCGCGAGCCGGGTGACGACGGCCGCACTCGCGAGATCGCCCGCGGAGTGACCGCCCATGCCGTCGGCGACCGCGAACACCGGCGACTGCGCGATGTAGCTGTCCTCGTTGGCGGCACGCCGGTGGCCGGTATCGGTCGCCGCCGCCCAGGTGAGCCGGATGATCGCATCGGAGCGTCCCGGCATGGCGAGTTCGTACCCGGCGGCACTCCCACCGATTTCGGTCACGAGGAGCCTTCCTGGATGTGGGCGGGCGGTTCACCGGGTGCACGGAGCTGCAGCGGCAGGATCTCGATCACGTTACCGTCTCCGATGTCGACCAGGGTGCCGGGTGTGACCACGACCGACTCGCCCTGGCGCAGTTTGTGCGGCGCGACGCCCGGCGGGAACACGGTCGAGCCGTTGGTCGACCGCATGTCGGTGATGACGACGGATGATCCGAGCTGCCGCAACTCCACGTGCGTGCTCGACACCTCATGTCCGGGCGAGGGCACACGCACGAGTCGCGGCATCTGCCCGTGCACGATGCGAGGGCTGCTCGGCCGACGACCAACGTAGGAGACCGCGTCGAGCCACACCACGGTGCGACCGATCCGGTAGCGGAAGAAGGGCCGGGCCTGCTCCTCCTGCACAGGGATGGGCGCCGTGTCGGCCTGCTCGATGAGCTGCGCGGGCTCGCGTCCCGGCACCACCGTGTCGTCGAGGTCGCCGTCCGCCGGAAGAATCGGCGCCACCATCGGCCGCCGCGGGGCGGTGACGGTGTCGTCGAAGTCAGGGTCCACCTGCCGATTATCGCCTGTTCCGCGACGAATCGTCAGCCGATGTAGCTCATCACGTGTTTGATTCGCGTGTAGTCGTCGAAGCCGTAGGCCGAGAGGTCCTTGCCGTAGCCGGAGTGCTTGAAGCCGCCGTGCGGCATCTCGGCCACGAGCGGGATGTGCGTGTTGATCCACACGCAGCCGAAGTCCAGGTGCTTGGCGAAGCGCATCGCGCGGGAGTGGTCCTTCGTCCAGACGCTCGAGGCGAGTCCGTACTGCACGCCGTTCGCCCACTCAAGCGCCTGCGCCTCGTCGCGGAACTTCTGCACCGTGATGACCGGCCCGAAGATCTCGTTCTGGATGGCGTCGTCGTCCTGCTGGAGGCCGGAGACGATGGTCGCCTCGTAGAAGTACCCCGTGCTGCCCTGGCGGTGGCCGCCGAGCTCGATGTTCGCGTGCGAGGGCAGGGCATCCACGATGCCGGAGACGCGCTCCAGCTGGTTGGCGTTGTTGACCGGGCCGAACAGGATGTCATCGCGGTCGGGGGTGCCCGTCTGCGCGTTCTCGCGCGCCCAGGCCACCATCGCGGCGACGAACTCGTCGTGGATCGCCTCGTGCACGATGACCCGGGTCGCCGCGGTGCAGTCCTGACCCGCGTTGAAGTAGCCGGCGATGCCGATGCCCTCCACGGCCGCCTCGATGTTCGCGTCGTCGAACACGATCACCGGGGCCTTGCCGCCCAGTTCGAGGTGAACGCGCTTGAGGTCGTTGGCCGCCGAACGCGCGACCTCCATGCCCGCGCGCACCGATCCCGTGATCGAGACCATCTGCGGGATCCGGTGCTCGATCATCGCGGCGCCGGTGGTCCGGTCGCCCGTGATGACGTTGAGCACGCCCTTCGGCAGGAACTCCGCGGCCACCTCAGCCAGCAGCAGGGTGGAGGACGGCGTCGTGTCGCTGGGCTTCAGCACCGTGGTGTTGCCCGCGGCGATGGCCGGCGCGAACTTCCACACCGCCATGTTGAGCGGGTAGTTCCACGGGGTGACCTGACCGATCACACCGATCGGTTCGCGGCGGATGAACGAGGTGTGGTCCTTCATGTACTCGCCGGCCGACTTGCCATCGAGGTTGCGTGCGGCGCCCGCGAAGAAGCGGATCTGGTCCACCGAGAGCAGGATCTCGTCGGCGACGAGGCTCGCCCGCGGCTTGCCCGTGTCCTGCGACTCCAGGTCGGCGAACTCCTCGGCGCGCGCCTCCATCGCGTCGGCGATGCGGAAGAGCGCGAGCTGGCGCTCGGCCGGGGTGGACTCGCCCCAGCCCTCGAACGCGTCCGCGGCGGCGCGGAAGGCGGTGTCCACGTCCGCCGCCGAGGAGACGGGCGAGGAGGCGTAGCTCGACTCGGTCGCCGGGTCGATGACGTCGAAGCTGGAGTCGGCGTTCGCGTCGACATATTCGCCATTGATGAAGTTCCGAAGGATGCGTTCGCTCATGCGACGATCCTAGCCATTGGATGCGCGGCCTTCTAGGCTTTAGACCACTGATTTCGATGGTCAAATGGCAACTCACGTTCGGATTCCCTTGTGGCCAACCTGATCGACTGACAGAATCGAACCATGAGTGCGGCAGGACGAAGCCCCGGCGCGAAGCCGATCCAGCTCGACGACGTCTCCAAGGCGATCATCGAGCAACTCCAGAGCGATGGCCGACGCTCCTACGCCGAGATCGGCAAGGCGGTGGGTCTCAGCGAGGCCGCGGTGCGCCAGCGCGTGCAGAAGCTCACCGACTCGGGCGTGATGCAGGTCGTCGCCGTCACCGACCCCATGCAATTGGGCTTCTACCGGCAGGCAATGATCGGCGTCCGCGTGACCGGCGACACCACCTCTGTGGCCGCGGCCCTGGGAATGATCCCGGCGGTGGACTACGTCGTGCTCACCGCGGGCAGCTTCGACATCCTCGCCGAGGTCGTCTGCGAGAACGACGAAGACCTGATCGACCTGCTCAACAAGAACATCCGCGCCATACCGGGCGTCGCCTCCACCGAGACGTTCGTCTACCTGAAACTCGAGAAGCAGTTCTACAACTGGGGAACACGATGACTACAACCGAACAGCCCGTCACCACCTTCGCGGGCGAGACCGAGATGCAGCAGAAGGCGAAAGACCACCTCTGGATGCACTTCGCTCGCCAGTCCGTGATGGAGGACGGTGCCGGCGTGCCCATCATCACCAAGGGCGAGGGGCACCACATCTGGGACTCGAAGGGCAAGAAGTACTTCGACGGCCTCTCCGGCCTCTTCGTCGTGAACGCCGGTCACGGGCGCCGCCGCCTCGCCCAGGTCGCGGCCAAGCAGGCCGAGGAACTCGCCTTCTTCCCGCTCTGGTCGTACGCGCATCCCTCCGCGATCGAGCTCGCCGATCGCCTCGCCTCCTACGCCCCGGGCGACCTCAACCGGGTGTTCTTCTCCACCGGCGGCGGCGAGGCGGTCGAGACCGCCTTCAAGCTCGCCAAGTACTACTGGAAGCTTCAGGGCCGTCCCACCAAGCACAAGGTCATCTCGCGGGCCGTCGCCTATCACGGCACCCCGCAGGGCGCCCTCGCGATCACCGGCATCCCCGCGATGAAGGAGATGTTCGAACCGGTCACCCCCGGTGGCTTCCGGGTGCCGAACACCAACTACTACCGCGCCGAGGAGATGGGGTTCACCGGCACCGAGGAGCAGTTCGGCGTCTGGGCCGCGAACCGGATCGAGGAGATGATCCAGTTCGAGGGTCCCGAGACCGTCGCGGCCGTGTTCCTCGAGCCCGTGCAGAACAGCGGTGGCTGCTTCCCGCCGCCCCCCGGCTACTTCCAGCGCGTGCGCGAGATCTGCGACAAGTACGACGTGCTGCTGGTCTCCGACGAAGTCATCTGCGCCTTCGGTCGCATCGGCCACATGTTCGCCTGCGACGCCTACGGCTACGTGCCCGACATGATCACCTGCGCGAAGGGCATGACGAGCGGGTACTCCCCCATCGGCGCGACGATCGTGAGCGACCGTCTCTACGAGCCGTTCAAGCACGGGCAGACCTCGTTCTACCACGGCTACACCTTCGGCGGTCATCCGGTCTCGTCGGCGGTCGCGCTCGCGAACCTCGACATCTTCGAGGAGGAGGGTCTGAACGAGAACGTGCGAACCAACTCGCCGATCTTCCGCCAGACGCTCGAGAAGCTGCTCGACCTGCCGATCGTCGGCGACGTGCGCGGCGACGGCTACTTCTTCGGCATCGAGCTCGTGAAAGACAAGGCGACGAAGGAGACCTTCGATGACGCCGAGTCCGAGCGACTGCTCCGCGGATTCCTCTCCAAGGGACTGTTCGACGCGGGACTCTACTGCCGCGCCGACGACCGGGGCGACCCCGTCGTGCAGCTCGCGCCCCCGCTGACCATCGGCCCCGCCGAGTTCGACGAGATCGAGGGAATCCTTCGCAGCGTCCTGACCGAGGCCTGGTCACGCCTCTGAGCGACCGGGACTCACGAGGATGACCGTCGCGACCGACTACCGCGCCCTCTCGTTCTGGCATGCCACCGTCGCTGATGACCTGACGCCGCGGCCCGCCCTCCCGGGTGAGCTCTCAGTCGATGTGGCGATCATCGGCGCCGGACTCACCGGACTCTGGACCGCGTACTCCCTGCAAGAACGCGATCCCACCCTGCGGATCGCTCTGCTGGAGAAGGAGATCGCGGGTTTCGGCGCCTCGGGGCGCAACGGCGGCTGGTGCAGCGCCCTCTTCCCCCGCTCGACGGCGTCGCTGGAACGCTCACACGGACGGGACGCCGCGCTCGCGATGCGACGCGCGATGATCGACACCGTCGACGAGGTGGGCCGTGTGGTTCTGGCCCAGGGCATCGAGTGCGACTTCGCGAAGGGCGGCACCGTCGCCTTCGCCCGCACCGAGGTGCAGCGACGCGCGGCCGACGACGACGTTCGGGAGGCCGAGCGCTACGGGGTCGACACGCTCGTGCGCCGTGACGACGGAACGTGGGATCCCAACTGCGCCCGACTGCACCCCGCGAAACTCGTGCGCGGGCTTGCGCGCGTGGTCGAGGCCCGGGGAGCGACCATCTACGAGCAGACGGCGGTGACGGGCTGGGCCGCGGGCCGGGTCGAGACACAGCGGGGCTCGGTGCGGGCGGGGGCGGTCATCCTCGCGACCGAGGGCTACGGCGCGAGCCTCGCGCAGACCCGGCGGGATGTCCTGCCGCTGTACTCCCTCATGATCGCGACCGAGCCGCTCAGCGACGCCGTCTGGGAGTCGATCGGCATCGAGCACGGCCAGACCTTCACCGACTACCGGCACCTCCTCATCTACGGCCAGCGCACGGCCGACAACCGCTTCGCCTTCGGCGGCCGCGGGGCGCGCTACCACTGGGGCAGCGCGATCCGGCCGGAGTACGACCGATCCGAACGCGTCTTCGCGCACCTGAAGACGGCGCTCGACGAACTGTTCCCGCAGGCCCGCTCGGCCGCAGTCACCCATCGCTGGGGCGGGCCGCTCGGCGTGCCCCGGGACTGGCACGCGCACGTTTCCTTCGATCCCGACACGCGCATCGGGCGCGCGGGCGGATACGTGGGCGACGGGCTGTCGACGACCAATCTGGCGGGACGAACGCTCGCCGATCTCGTGACGGGGGCCGAGACACCGCTCACCGCGCTCCCCTGGGTGGGGCATCGATCTCCGCGCTGGGAGCCGGAGCCGTTGCGCTTCCTGGGCTCGAACGCGGGCCTCCTCGCGATGGAGGCCGCGGATGCCGAGGAGCGGCTCACCCGCCGCGCCTCGGTCACGGCGCGCGTGATGGGGCCGCTCACCGGTCACTGACCCGCGTGGAGACGACCCGTGCGGGTCCCTCGCGACCCGCCCAGATGAACGGTGGATTAATTTTGGTGACATGTCACCAAAATCGGGAATAGAACCCGAATGGATGCACTTGCATGGTGTTATGACAGCGACAACCACTCACCCCCAGTACGCCGTCGGCACCTGGAAGCTCGACCCCACCCACTCGGAGATCACCTTCTCGGTGCGCCACCTGGCGATCAGCAAGGTGCGCGGCTCGTTCCGCACCTTCGACGTGACCGTCGAGACCACCGCCGAGGGCCAGGTCACCGTCGAGGCGACCGTCGACATCGCCTCGGTCGACACCAACCAGAAGGATCGCGACAACCACCTCCGCACGAGCGACTTCTTCCTCGTCGAGGAGTACCCCACGATGACGTTCCGCGGATCCGACATCGCCATCGACGGCGACGACTTCACCCTCGCGGGTGAGCTCACCCTCCGCGGTGTGACGAAGCCCGTCACCCTGCGCGGCGAGTTCGGCGGCATCGTCACCGACGGCTACGGCCAGACGAAGGCCGGCGTGACCGCGAGCACGAAGATCAACCGCAAGGACTTCGGCGTCAACTGGAACGCGGCCCTCGAGGGCGGTGGATTCACCCTCGGCGACGACGTGACCGTGAACGTCGAGATCCAGCTCGTCCTGCAGTAATCCCCCTGACCGACATGGCCCCCGCTGCGTGCAGCGGGGGCCATCGATCGTTTTGGGCGGTCGTGCGTGACGAACCGCCACGGAGGCGTGTTGCGGCGGTCGCGTGCCCGGTCAGCCCTCGACGGGCGCCGCGAACTGCGCCTCGTACAGACGCGCGTACGCCCCGCCCGCGGCGAGGAGCTGGTCGTGGTCGCCCTGTTCGACGATCGAGCCGTGCTCCATCACGAGGATCAGATCCGCGTCACGAATGGTGGAGAGCCGGTGCGCGATCACGAAGCTCGTGCGGTTCTGCCGGAGGGCGCGCATGGCGCGCTGCACGAGCACCTCGGTGCGCGTGTCCACCGAGCTCGTCGCCTCGTCGAGGATGAGCACGTTCGGTCGCGCGATGAAGGCACGGGCGATCGTGATCAGTTGCTTCTCCCCCGCTGACAGGTTCGACGCCTCGTCGTCGAGCACCGTGTCGTAGCCATCGGGAAGGGCGTGCACGAAGCGATCGACGTAGCTCGCGGTGGCAGCCTCGAGGATGTCGGCCTCCGACGCTCCGGTGCGACCGTAGGCGATGTTGTCGCGAATCGTGCCTCCGAACAGCCAGGTGTCCTGCAGCACCATCCCCATCCGGGACCGCAGCTCCGCCCGCGGCAGCCGCGCGATGTCGACGCCATCGAGCGTGATGCGACCGGCGTCCACCTCGTAGAAGCGCATCATCAGGTTCACCAGGGTCGTCTTACCCGCGCCCGTCGGTCCCACGATGGCGATGGTCTGCCCCGGCTCGGCGACCAGCGACAGCGTCTCGATGAGCGGGGTCTCCGCGTCGTAGCGGAACGAGACGTTCTCGAAGGCGAGGCGACCCGGGAGTGGCGTGCCCGGGGCGGCGACCGCTCCGGTCTCGGCATTGACGTCGGCATCGGCATTGGTGTCGGCACTGGCGTCGGCGGACGGGCTGACGGGTGCGGGCACCTCCTCCCGGTCATCCGGCGACTGCTCCGTCGCGTCGAGCAGTTCGAACACTCGCTCGGCGCTCGCGACCCCCGACTGCAGGAGGTTCGCCATCGAGCCGAGCTGGCTGAGCGGCTGCGTGAACTGGCGCGAGTACTGGATGAAGGCCTGCACGTCGCCGATTCCCATCGACCCGGACGCGACCATGAGGCCGCCGACGACGGCGATCGCGACGTAGACGAGGTTGCCCACGAACATCATGGACGGCATGATGATGCCGCTCACGAACTGGGCGCCGAAGCTCGCGCGATACAGTTCGTCGTTCTTGTCGGCGAAGCGGGCCGCGACCTCCTTCTGGCGCCCGAACACCTTGACGAGCGCGTGGCCGGTGAAGGCCTCCTCGATCTGACCGTTCAACGCGCCGGTGTGCGACCACTGGGCGACGAAGAGCTTCTGCGACCGCTTCGCGATGACCGCCGTGATGAGCAGGGTGAGCGGAATGGTCACGAGGGCGATCACCGCGAGGAGGGGCGAGATGACGAACATCATGACCAGAACGCCGACCACCGTGAGCAGCGAGGTCACCAGCTGACTCATCGTCTGCTGGAGGGTCTGCGAGATGTTGTCGATGTCGTTGGTGACCCGGCTCAGCAGCTCCCCCCGCGGGGTGCGATCGAAGTAGCTGAGCGGCAGGCGATTGAGCTTCGCCTCGACGTCGCGGCGCATGCGATAGACGGTGCGCTGCGTCACCCCGTTCAACACGTAGCCCTGCAGCCACATGAAGACGGCGGAGAACACGTAGAGCGCGAGGGTGATGAGCAGCACGCTGCTGAGCGCGGCGAAGTCGATGCCATGGCCGGGGTGCAGCTGCATGCCGCTCAGCAGATCGGCGAGCTGGTTCTTGCCCGCGGCGCGGAGCCCCGCGATGACCTCTGCTTGCGTGGCGCCCGCCGGGAGCGACTTCGAGACGAAGCCGTCGAAGACCAGGTTCGTGGCCTGACCGAGGAGCTTCGGGCCGATCACGCTGAGAACCACGCTCACGACCCCCAGCAGGATGACCGCGACGACGGCGACACGCTCCGGTCGCAGTCTGCCGAGGAGACGCCGGGCCGACGGCCCGAAGTTCAGCGACTTCTCGACCGGCATGCCCATTCCGCCGAAGGGGCCACCACCACCACCGGGGCCGCGGCGCGGCATGGGCGGACGGACCGGGGCGCGATTGCTGTCACTCATGCCGCCTCCTCCGCGCGGAGCTGGCTATCGACGATCTCAGCGTAGGTGTCGTTCGACGCCAGCAGCTCGGCGTGGGTGCCACGGCCCACGATCTCGCCGTGCTCGAGCACCAGGATCTGGTCGGCCTCCACGATCGTGGAGACGCGCTGGGCCACGACGATGATCGTGGCGCCGCGAACCGACCGGAACAGCGCCTGCCGGAGCCGGGCATCCGTCGCCGTGTCGAGGGCCGAGAACGAGTCGTCGAACACGTAGATCTCCGGCTTGCGCACGAGGGCACGGGCGATCGCGAGTCGCTGGCGCTGACCGCCTGACACGTTGGTGCCGCCCTGGGCGATTGGCGCCTCGAGCCGCTCGGGCATCTCGGCGACGAACTCCCGCGCCTGGGCGATGTCGAGGGCCTCCCAGAGATCGTCGTCGCTCGCGTCGGGGTTGCCGTAGCGGAGGTTGGACGCGACCGTTCCGGAAAACAGATAAGGCTTCTGGGGCACCAGGCCGATTCGGCTCCACAGGAGTTCCGGGTCGAGGCGCCGGACGTCTTCGCCGTCGACGAGAGTCGCGCCGCCGGTCACGTCGAACAATCGCGGGATGAGGCTCACGAGGGTCGTCTTGCCCGAGCCGGTGGAGCCGATGATCGCGGTCGTCGTACCGGGCCTGGCCGTGAAGTCGATGCCGCGCAACACCGGCGCGTCCGCACCGGGATACGTGAAGGTGACGTCGCGGAAGGCGAGTTCGCCGTGCTCGTGCAGGCGAGAGACCGGAGCGGGATCGATGACCACGCTCGATTCGGTGTCGAGCACCTCCGCGATGCGGTCGGAGGAGACCGACGCACGGGGAATGAGGATCGCCATGAAGGTCGCCATCATGACCGCCATGAGGATCTGGATCAGATATTGCAGGAACGCCGTGAGGGCACCGATCTTGATCGAGCCGTCCTCCACCCGAGCGGCGCCGAACCAGATCACCGCGACGCTCGAGACGTTGAGGATGAGCATGACGACCGGGAAGACCAGCGCGAAGAGCCGCCCCGCGCGCACCGCGGTCTGGGTGAGGTCGGCGTTGGCCGACTCGAACCTCTCCACCTCGACGGTCTCCCGCACGAAGGCGCGCACGACGCGGATGCCCGTCAACTGCTCGCGCAGCACGCGGTTGACCGCATCGATCCGTGTCTGCATCGACCGGAACAGGGGCACCATGCGCGTGATGATGAGGCCGATCGAGACGAGCAGCACCGGAACCGCGACGACCATGATCCACGACAGCCCCACGTCCTGCTGCAGAGCCATGATCACTCCGCCGATGGCGAGGATCGGCGCGGAGACCAGCAGGGTGCAGGTCATGAGCACGAGCATCTGCACCTGCTGCACGTCGTTCGTCGTGCGGGTGATCAGCGAGGGAGCACCGAACGACGACACCTCGCGCTCGGAGAAGACGCCCACGCGGTCGAAGATGGCCGCGCGAAGGTCGCGCCCGACGCGCATGGCAGCCTTCGCCCCGAAGTAGACCGCGACGATGGCCGCCACGACCTGCGCGAGCGTGATGGCGAGCATGAGGACTCCCACTCGCACGATGTAGCCCGTGTCGCCCTGCGCGACGCCGTTGTTGATGATGTCGGCGTTGAGGCTGGGCAGGTACAGCGAGGCGATGGACTGGGCCAGCTGGAAGACGATGACGCCCGTCAGCAGGCGCCAGTGCGGGCGCAGGAATTTACCGAGGATTCTCAGAAGCACCCCTGAAGCCTAGGGCGAGCCACAGACAGCGGGGAATACTCGAATGAGAGTATTCGCCGACAGCGGATCAGCGGGGGAAGAATGCCGAGATGGCCGCGAGATCGGTGGGGGTCGGCGACCAGCGGCCCGCGGATCGCGCGTTCGTGACCACCTGCTCCGGCTTCGTCGCCCCGGCGATCACGCTCGACACCCCCGGCTGCGCCAGCAACCACTCGAGGGTCGCCTCCAGCATGCTGACGCCGCGCTCGTCGCAGAACGCCTGATAGCGCGCCATCGCGTCCCAGGGCACGCCGTCGAGGGCTTCGGGGCGGATGACCGTGAGCCGGCCATCCGCCGGCCTCGACTCCCGCGTGTACTTGCCCGTGAACAGCCCATTGAACAGCGGGAAGAAGGGCAGGAACCCGAGCCCGTAGGCGTTCGCGGCGGGGAGCACGTCGTCCTCGACGTGGCGCACGAGCAGGCTGTACTCGTTCTGGGCGGAGATGAAGTGCGGGTGCCCGGCGGACTCGGCCCGCCATTCCGCGTCGGCGATCTGCCATCCGGTGAGGTTGGAGTGCCCGATGTACCGCACCTTGCCCTGCTGCACGAGCTCGTCAAGTGCCGCGAGAGTCTCGTCCATCGGCGTGATGCCATCCGGGTGATGCAACTGGTAGAGATCGATCCAGTCGGTGCGCAATCGACGCAGGCTCGCCTCCACCGCGATGCGAATGTATCGCCGAGAGGCGCGGGCGCCCCAGTCCGGGCCGTTCGCGCCGCCCATGTCCATGCCGAATTTGGTCGCGAGGACGACCTCGTCCCGCCGTCCGCGGAGGGCGTTGCCCATCAGGCTCTCGCTGAGCCCGCGCTGGCCGCCATAGATGTCCGCCGTGTCGAACAGCGTGATGCCGGCGTCGATCGCCGCGTGCACGACCGCGTCGGTGCCGGCCTGCGTCTCGGTCGCGGTCTTCGGCCGACCGAAATTGTTGCATCCCAGCCCGACGGCAGAGACCATGAGACCCGAGCGTCCGAGCGGGCGGTAGTGCATGTCAGCCATGGCACCATCCTGCCCCACTCCTCCCCAGGCCGGGGCGGTCCACAGGCCCGATCCCGTGTCCGATTCCCGCCAGTGGAGGTCGGTGGCGGCGGCTACAGTCGGTTCATGGTCACGTCCCCCTCCCCCGTCGCGCTCCTCCGCCTCGACTCACCGATCGGCCGCATCGAGGTCACCGGCGACGGCTCATCGCTCACCTCGCTCTCGATCGCCCGCGCCGGCGTCCTCCCCCACGATCACCTGGATGACCGGCCCGACGACATCCTCCGCGAGGCCGCGCGCCAGCTCGCGGACTACTTCCGCGGCGCGCGCCAGCGCTTCGAGCTCCCGATCGACGCCCGCGGCACCGCCTTTCAGCGCGCGGTGTGGGCGCGGCTCGACGAACTCGAGTGGGGCGAGATCACGAGCTACGGCGAGCTGGGTCAGGCGACGGGGCGCCCCACGGCGGGCCGCGCCGTCGGCGGTGCAGTCGGCGCCAATCCGGTCCCCATCATCGTTCCCTGCCATCGCGTGCTGGCGACCGGTCGGCGCATCACCGGGTACAGCGGCGGAGACGGCATTCCGACGAAGGCCTGGCTGCTGGCCCACGAGGGAATCGAGTTCGCGGCGTGACCGCGAGCCCCGCGCCCGATCTCGTGGTAGGCGACGACGGACTCGCCCGGTGCCGCTGGGTCGGCAGCGATCCGGAGTATCGCCGCTATCACGACGAAGAGTGGGGCCGCGCGCTGCACGGCGACCGGCCGCTCTTCGAGAAGCTCAGCCTCGAGGGCTTCCAGGCCGGGCTCTCCTGGATCACGATCCTTCGCCGACGGCCCGGCTTCCGCGAAGCGTTCGATGACTTCGACCCCGCGGTGATCGCCGGCTACGACGACGCGCGGGTCGAGGCTCTGATGAGCGACGAGCGGATCATCCGGAATCGGGCCAAGATCCTGGCCACGATCTCCAATGCGCGCATCATGCTCGAGCTCACCGACGGCGCGCCGGGCGCGCTCGACGAACTCCTGTGGTCGTTCGCGCCTTCGGCCCGGACCGCCCGACCCGCGGCGATGTCGGAGCTGGCCGCCATCACCCCCGAGTCGGAGGCGATGAGTGCCGCCCTGCGGAGGCGCGGGTTCCGCTTCGTGGGGCCTACGACCATGTACGCGCTCATGCAATCGAGCGGGATGGTCGATGATCACCTGGTCGGGTGCTGGCGGGTCGCCTAGGCACCGGGAGTGCGAGGAACGCTGCCGAAGCCCGCCCGCGGCGGCGGAAAGCCGGCCGCGGTGATGAGCGACGGCTCGTAGACGTTCTCGCGACCCGCGAGGAGCAGGCACCACAGCCATGGGAGGAAGATTCCCAGGACCACCCACCCGCTCGGCTTGCGGAACGCGATTCCCGTGCGGTACATCCCCATCGCCAACAGCACGAACGGCACGATGTTCGCGTACGGCACGAGCGACAGGAGCGACCACGCGCCCGCCTGACCGCCGACTTCCAGCCACTTCCACGTCGAGTAGATCGGAACCCAGCCGGCCCACGGCGCCACCCCGACCTTGCGGAAGAAGAGCATGAGCGAGATGGAGGTGAGCACGTAGGCACCCAGCAGGATGACCAGGTAGCCGGCGATCAGGATGATATTGATGAGCGCGTTGAGTCCGGAGTACGGATCAGAATTCATGTCCACACTCTAGGGGGCGGGAGCGCCACGTCAGACGACCAGGTGCACCTCGCCCTCGGGGCCGCGCGCGAGCTCGATCCCCGATTCGGCAGCCCACTCGACGAGCTCCTCCACGGTGCCGAAGTTACGGCCGGCGACAGCGAGCGCGCGAACCAGCTCGCCCTTCGCCGTCTTGTTGAAGTGGTTCAACGCCCGCCGGGCACCCGAGTCGTCCACGGTGAGCACGCGCGTGAACACGCTGTGGGCACGCGCCGGTGCCGGGCCGAGCTCCACGTAGCCCTCCGAGCGGAGATCGAGGATCACGCCTCCCTCGCCCGCGAGCACGCGCCCGATCGGCTCCCGCCACAGCGCCCTCAGCGCCACCCCGTCGAGTCGGCTGTCGTGCGAGAGGCGGTACGCCGGAATCTCGTCTCCGGCTCGGGTCAACCCGAACAAGGCCGAGTGGATCACGACGTGCTGAAACAACCAGGCGCGGGCCGCCTCGGGCAGGGTCGCGGAATCGAGCGCGTCGTAGAGCACGCCCGTGTACCGGTCGATCGCGGGCATGAGGGGCGACGACGTCACCTGCCGGTTGCGTTCGACCTCGGCCCGCTGAGTCGGCCCCAGTCGCAGGGCGGCCATCGCACGACTCACGCTGCTCGAGGTGCGTCGTAGCCCGGCGAGAGCGGCACGCCTCGCCCGCGTCAGCTCGGGAAACGACAGCTCGTCGAGTGACAGCGTCGTGCCGTCGTGGCCGCCATCCCGCTTCGTCTCCGACGGCGGCAGGATGACCAGCATCACCTCTCCCGGTGACGCCGGTGCCGACGCGCCCGCCAGGCGGGCGTCGGGCCGGTCACCCGCGTCAGGCCAGTTGGGCGTTGCGCGCGACGACGGTGACGCGGTCGTGCTCGACCGAGAGGAAACCGTCGTCGGCGGTCGCCGTGACAGTCGTGCCCTCGGGCGTCAGCACCCGCACCTCACCCGCGGCGAGCACCGCGAGAATCGGCTCGTGTCCCGCGAGAATACCGATCTCGCCCTCGGTGGTGCGGGCGACGACCTGTCGGGCCGCCCCCGTCCACACCTCGGCGTCGGCGGAGACGACGCTCACCGTGAGTTCGGCCATGATCAGCCGTTCTCCTTCTGGATGCGGGCCCACGCCTCTTCGACATCGCTGATCGCGCCGACGTTGAAGAACGCCTGCTCGGCCACGTGGTCGAAGTCGCCGCGAGCGATCGCGTCGAACGACTCGATGGTGTCCTTCAGCGGAACGGTCGAGCCCTCGACGCCCGTGAACTTCTTCGCCATGTAGGTGTTCTGCGAGAGGAACTGCTGGATGCGGCGCGCCCGCGAGACGGTGACGCGGTCCTCCTCGGAGAGTTCGTCGACACCGAGGATCGCGATGATCTCCTGGAGCTCCTTGTTCTTCTGCAGGATCGCCTTGGTCGCCGTCGCGACCCGGTAGTGGTCGGCACCCAGGTAGCGCGGGTCGAGGATCCGGCTCGTGGAGGTGAGCGGGTCGACAGCGGGGTACAGGCCCTTCGACGCGATCTCGCGGCTCAGCTCGGTCGTCGCGTCGAGGTGCGCGAAGGTCGTCGCCGGGGCGGGGTCGGTGTAGTCGTCGGCCGGGACGTAGATCGCCTGCAGCGAGGTGATCGAGTGTCCACGGGTCGAGGTGATGCGCTCCTGGAGCACGCCCATCTCGTCGGCGAGGTTGGGCTGGTAACCCACGGCGGAGGGCATACGACCCAGCAGGGTCGACACCTCGGATCCCGCCTGGGTGAACCGGAAGATGTTGTCGATGAAGAGCAGAACGTCCTGGTTCTGCACGTCGCGGAAGTACTCGGCCATGGTGAGGGCCGACAGCGCGACGCGGAGACGCGTTCCCGGCGGCTCGTCCATCTGGCCGAACACGAGGGCGGTCTTGTCGAAGACACCCGCCTCCTCCATCTCGTGGATGAGGTCGTTGCCCTCGCGGGTGCGCTCACCGACGCCCGCGAACACCGACACACCACCGTGATCCTGCGCGACGCGCTGGATCATCTCCTGGATGAGAACGGTCTTGCCGACACCGGCGCCGCCGAAGAGGCCGATCTTGCCACCCTGCACGTAGGGGGTGAGCAAGTCGATGACCTTGATTCCGGTCTCGAAGAGCTCCGTCTTCGATTCCAGCTGGTCGAAGGCCGGGGGCTTGCGGTGGATGGGCCAGCGCTCGGTGATCTCGAAGGACTCGCCATTGATCGTGCCGTCGGGGTCGGCGTTGAGCACCTCGCCGATGACGTTGAACACCTTGCCCTTGGTGACGTCTCCGACGGGGACGGAGATCGGCTCGCCGGTGTCGCGCACCTCCTGGCCGCGGACCAGACCATCGGTCGGCTTGAGCGCGATGGCGCGCACGACGTCGTCGCCGAGGTGCTGCGCGACCTCGAGCGTGATCTCCGTGCCCACCCCGTCCAGCGTGATGGTGGTCTTGAGCGCGTTGTACATCTTGGGGATCGAGTCGTGCGGGAACTCGATGTCGACGACGGGGCCGGTGACACGCGCGATGCGGCCGACGCTGACGACGCCCGACGCCGGAGCGGCGCCCTTCTTCTTCGATGCGGGGGCTGTAGTAGTCATGGCTTCCCTTTTCTGTTCTTACTACTTCGCCGAGCTGAGGGCGTCTGCGCCGCCCACGATCTCGGAAATCTGCTGGGTGATCTCGGACTGGCGCGCGTTGTTGGCCAGCCGGGTGTAGTCGGTGATGAGCTTGTCGGCGTTGTCGCTCGCCGACTTCATCGCGCGCTGGCGGGCGGCGTGCTCGGAGGCCGCGGACTGCAGCATCGCGTTGAAGATACGGCTTTCGATGTAGACCGGGAGCAGGGCATCCAGAACGTCGGCGGCCTCGGGCTCGAACTCGTACAGCGGCAGTGCCTCGTCGGGAGCCGGCTTCTCGTCGCCCTCGACGACCTCGAGGGGCAGGAGACGGACCACTTCGGGCACCTGGGTGACCACGCTCACGAAGCGGTTGTAGACGATGTGGATCTCATTCACACCGCCCTCTTCCTCGGGCTGCACGAACTTCTCGACGAGGGTTCGGCCGATCTCCTGCGCGGTCGCGAACTCGGGACGATCGGTGCCGCCCGTCCAGATCTTCTCGGCCGCGCGGCGACGGAAGGCGAAGTACGCGGCGGCCTTGCGACCCACGACGTAGTACACGACCTGCTTGCCCTCGGCGGTGAGCCGGGCCACGAGTTCGCCCGACTCCCGCACGATGTTGGTGCTGAACGCGCCCGCGAGCCCTCGGTCGGAGGTGAAGAGCACGACAGCCGCGCGCGTCACCTTCTCGGGCTCGGTCGTCAGGATGTGATCGACGTTCGAGTAGGTCGCGACAGCGGAGACCGCGCGCGTGACCGCCCGCGAGTAGGGGCCGGAGGCGGCCACCCGCTGCTGCGCCTTCTGGATGCGCGAGGCAGAGATGAGCTCCATGGCCCGAGTGATCTTCTTGGTCGTCTGGGCAGACTTGATCTTCTGCCGGTAGACCCGAAGTTGCGCTCCCATGTCTTACTTTCTTCTTCGTCGGTGATCGGTCGGGAGGCGCGTCAGCGCTTCTGCTTGACGATCTGCTCCTGCGTGATGTCCTCGGGCTCGATCTCCTTGAACTGCTCCGTGCCGGCGAGGGACTTGCCCTCACCCGTCTGGAACTCGAGCTTGAACGCGTCGACCGACTTCTCGAGCGCGGCGACGGTGTCGTCGTCGAGCACGTTGGTGTCGCGCAGCGTGGTGAGGATCGCGGTGTTGCGGCCGAGGTAGTCGAGCAGTTCGCGCTCGAAGCGCAGGACATCCTCGACGGGAACCTCATCGAGCTTGCCGTTGGTGCCCGCCCAGATCGAGACGACCTGCTCCTCGACCGGGTACGGGGAGTACTGCGGCTGACGGAGAAGCTCTGTCAGGCGCGCACCGCGGGCGAGCTGGCGACGGCTGGTCTGGTCGAGGTCGGAGGCGAACAGCGCGAAGGCCTCGAGCGAGCGGTACTGCGCGAGCTCGAGCTTGAGCGTTCCGGAGACCTTCTTGATCGACTTCACCTGGGCGTCGCCACCGACACGGGAGACCGAGATTCCGACGTCGACCGCGGGACGCTGGTTGGCGTTGAAGAGATCGGACTGAAGGAAGATCTGGCCGTCGGTGATCGAGATCACGTTCGTGGGAATGTACGCCGAGACGTCGTTGGCCTTGGTCTCGATGATCGGGAGGCCCGTCATCGAGCCGGCGCCCAGTTCGTCGGACAGCTTCGCGCAGCGCTCCAGGAGGCGGGAGTGCAGGTAGAAGACGTCGCCGGGGTAGGCCTCGCGGCCCGGCGGGCGACGCAGCAGTAGCGACACGGCGCGGTACGCCTCGGCCTGCTTGGAGAGGTCGTCGAACACGATGAGGACGTGCTTGCCGCCGTACATCCAGTGCTGGCCGATGGCCGAGCCGGTGTAGGGGGCGAGGTACTTGAAGCCCGCGGGGTCGGAGGCCGGTGACGCGACGATCGTCGTGTACTCCATCGCGCCGGCGTCCTCGAGCGCACCCTTGATGCCCGCGATCGTGGAGCCCTTCTGGCCGATCGCGACGTAGATGCAGCGCACCTGCTTGTTGACGTCGCCCGACTCCCAGTTGGCCTTCTGGTTGATGATCGTGTCGAGCGCGATCGCGGTCTTGCCGGTCTGGCGGTCACCGATGATCAGCTGGCGCTGGCCGCGCCCGATCGGGATCATCGCGTCGATCGCCTTGATACCCGTCTGCATCGGCTCGTGGACCGACTTGCGCTGCATGACGCCGGGAGCCTGAAGCTCGAGCGCGCGGCGACCCTCGGAGGCGATCTCACCGAGACCGTCGATCGGGTTGCCCAGCGGGTCGACCACACGGCCGAGGTAGGCATCGCCGACGGGAACGGAGAGCACCTCGCCGGTGCGGGTGACCTCCTGGCCCTCCTCGATACCGGTGAACTCGCCGAGCACGACGACGCCGATCTCGTTCTCCTCGAGGTTCTGGGCGAGGCCCAGAGTGCCGTCTTCGAAGCGCACGAGCTCGTTCGCCATCACACCGGGAAGACCCTCGACGTGCGCGATGCCGTCCGCGGCGTTGGTGACGTGACCGACCTCGGTCTTCGCCGCCTTGCCGGGCTCGTAGGCCTTGACGAAATCTTTCAGCGCATCGCGGATCTCGTCCGGGCTGATGGTGATGTCTGCCATTAGTGTTCCTTACTCCTGAAGTGTTCGAGCGCGCTATCGGGCGAGCTGAAGTCTGAGGTCGTTGAGCCTGGTCGCGACGCTGCCGTCGATGACGTCGTCGCCGACCTGCACGCGGATGCCGCCGAGAATCGCGGGGTCGACGACCTGATTGACCTTGAGCTCGCGGCCGTACTGCGCCGACAATCCCTTGACGAGGCGAGTGAGCTGGGTGGCCGGGATGGGCTTCGCGGCGGTGATGGTGGCGATGGCCAGACCGGCCTGGTCGGCGACGGTCGAGGTCGCGTAGCGGATGAGTTCTCCGATGCGGCGCTCCCCGGGCTGCTGCACGAGCGCTCGGAGGATCGCAATGGTCTGCACGCTCGCCTTGCCGCTCAGCAAGCGCTCGACGAGCGCGACCTTCGACTCGGTGGAGCCGAGCTTGCTGCTCACGGCGAGCTCGAGTTCGGCATCCGACCGCACCGCCGCGGCGAAGGCGAACAGCTCGCCCTCGATCGAGACGGAGGAGGGCGCGGACTCCGCGATCGCACGGATGCCCAGCTCTTCGACCGCCGCGACGAGATCCGCATCACTCGACCAGCGGGCGTCGGCGATCGCACCGAGCACCGCCCGCGCGCGATCCGTGAACCCGCCGAACAGCGCGTCCACAATGCCGCGCTTGTCGGACTTCTCGGCGGAGTCGTCGGCCAGCGCCGCGCGGAGCGGCGCCGAACCTCCGATGGTCACCGCGGCCTGGAGCAGCTGCTCCCCCGTGGCGAGATCGGCTGCACCCGCGACCGCGTTCAACGCCGCGATCGCGTCGGCGAGTGCTTCTCTCGTTGCGGAACCCATGAATTACGCCTTCGCCGCGCTCGAGGCGCTTTCGGATGCTTCGAGGTCGGCGATGAAGCGGTCGACGATGGCGGAAGCCCTCTTGTCGTCGCTCAGGCTCTCGCCGATCACGCCCGACGCGAGGTCGATCGCGAGCGAGCCGACCTCCGCGCGAAGCGAGACGAGTGCCGCCTGGCGCTCCGCCTCGATCGTCGCCTGGGCGTTCGCGGTGATGCGCGCCGCCTCGGCAGACGCCTGCTCCTTGAGCTCGTTCAGGATCTTCGTGCCGTCGACACGGGCCTGCTCGCGAATGCGGCCGGCCTCGGCACGGGCCTCGGCGAGCTGCTTGGTGTACTCCTCGAGCACGGCAGCGGCCTCGGCCTGAGCGTTCTCAGCTCGCTTGATTCCGCCTTCGATGACTTCGGCACGCTCATCCAGCATCGTCTTGACGCGCGGCAGAACCAGGCGCCAGAAGAGGAACAGGAGAACGATGAAGGACACCGCGCCCCAGACCAGGTCTGGGGTATTGGGGAGAAGCGGGTTGATGGGCTTCTCCGCGGCTGCGATCAGCACGGGAGTCATGAGCCTCTGCCTAGTTCGTGAAGATGTAGTAGGTAGCGATACCGATGAGCGCGAGCGCCTCGGTGAAGGCGATACCGATGTACATGAGGGTCGTCAGACGGCCCTGAAGCTCGGGCTGGCGAGCGACGGACTCGATCGTCTTGCCGACGACGATGCCGACGCCGATGGCCGGGCCGATTGCTGCGAGGCCGTAACCGACGGTCGCGATGTTTCCGTTGATCGCGGCGACGATGGATGTTGCGTCCACGTTGTGTTTCCTTCCATTGGGCGACCCTGGCGATTACCAGCGCCGTTGAATTGTGTCAGAGGTTTAGTGCTCGTCGGCCAGCGCGAGCTGGAGGTAGACCGCGGTGAGCAGGGTGAAGACGTAGGCCTGAAGAACGGCCACCAGGATCTCGAAGAGGGTGAAGGCGAAGCCCACCGCGTAGGTGGCGACACCGATCACGCCGAAGAGATTGCCGATCTCGAAGAAGAAGAAGGTCGTCGCGCCGTAGAACAGCACGAGCAGCAGGTGCCCCACGATCATGTTCATGGTGAGTCGGAGGATGAGCGTCACGGGCCGGAGCACGAAGGTCGAGAAGAACTCGATCGGCGTCACGATGATGTAGAACGGCCACGGCACGCCCGGCGGGAAGAGCGCGTTCTTGAGGAACGCCCCCGGGTGCTTCTTGAGACCCGCGTAGATGAAGGTCACGTACGAGACGAGCGCGAGGATGATCGGGATACCGATCAGCGAGGTGCCCGCGATGTTGAGCGGGCTGATCACGCCGGTGATGTTCATGCCGAGGACGAGGAAGAAGATGGTCGTGAGCAGGGGCAGGAAGCGACGCCCCTCCTTCTTGCCGAGAAGGTCTTCCGCGACGTTCACCCGCACGACATCGAGGCCGAGCTCCACGACGCTCTGGAACCGACCGGGGATCAGCTTCATGCGACGCGAGCCGAGCCAGAAGAACAGGAAGAGCGCGATGACCACGATGACGCGGATGATCATGATCCGGTTCATCTCGAAGGGCGTGCCGATGAACAGAACGGGCGCTGGATAGAACTCGTCGATTGATGGCCCATGGAACTGCGCACCGCCACCGCCGTCGGTGGCGAAGGGCACTATCTGGGCGATGGCGTGATGTAGCAGCGCTATCTCCGAAAATCGGGGCGTGCGAGCACGCGGCGATGAAAATTGGGGGTGAAACCGGTCCCTAGCCTATCAACAGAATCGGCCGCGTTCGAATCCCTATTTATTAGCTGTCGCTGCGCTCCGGCGTCACCGCTGAGCGTGGCTCATCGATGTAGGGCTGACGCGTGCGGGCCACCACGATCACGTCGACGAGGAGGCTTCCGACGACCGCGGCGAGGATGCAGAAGAACAGCACGTGCGGCTGCACCCAGGGTGCGCGGCCGGTCAGGAACACGAGGGCCAGGAACATGACGAACTTGAGCACCCAGCCGCCCAGCACGATCGCGAAGAAGGCCGGGCTGAACGCCTCGTAGCGGCGCGACCGCGTCGCGAGCAGGATGCTGCCCGAGGTGATCCCCAGAAACACCGCCGCCATCGCGGTCCCCACGAGCGCGCTCAGCACGCCGTTTCCGCCCGCGACGAGTCCCCCGATGACGCCACCGACCACCGCGATCGCGAGGGCCAGGAGGGCGCCGTAGATGAGTGACCGCTTCAGGACGATGGTTGCGCTGTTCACGAGGCGGCGCCTTCCTTGGGGGTGAGGGTGGTGGGATCGGCGCCGGCGAGGGGACGGGCATCCGCCGCAGCCGCGTCGAGCGGATCGAGCCGGGCGATCGCGGGATCGGAGGCGCCGGCCGCAACGGCAGGAGCGGACTGGGCGGCCGCCTCCTCGCGCTTGCGCCTGCTGAGGGGCGCGAGCGTGAAGACCGTCGTCACGACCAGACCGGTCACGATGATGGCGAGCCCCCAGTACCAGGGCACGAACAGGAACATGAGCACGCCGACCGAGGCGACGGCCGTCCAGGCGTAGAAGATCAGGACGGCGTGCAGGTGCGAGTGCCCCATGTCGAGCAGGCGGTGGTGCAGGTGCTTGCGGTCGGCGGAGAACGGCGACTTGCCCGCGCGGAGTCGACGGAACACCGCGAGCCCGAAGTCGAGCAGCGGAATCACGAGGATCGCGACCGGGAGCAGGATCGGGATGAACGCGGGCAGCAGGTCACCGTGACCGAAGGTGCCGTTCTCGACCGAGATGGGGTCGATCTGACCGGTGACCGCGATCGCGGTCGCGGCCATCAGCAGGCCGACGAGGAGGGCACCGGCGTCACCCATGAACATCTTCGCGGGGTGGAAATTGACCGGCAGGAATCCGAGACAGGCGCCGATGAGCACCGCGGTCAGGAGCGACGCGAGGTTGAAGTAATCGATGTTGTTGGCGGCCTGCTGCAGGTAACTGAAGATGAAGAACACGCCATTGGCGATGATCGCGACGCCCGCCACGAGGCCGTCGAGACCATCGACGAAGTTGACCGCGTTCATCACCAGCACGACAGCGAAGATCGTGAGGATCAGCGAGGTGAGCGGTGAGATCAGGATGATCCCGCCGATGGGCAGACTCGTGATCTGGATGCCGCCGAACGCGAGCACTCCGGCCGCGATGATCTGCCCCGCCAGTTTGGTCACCCAGTCGAGGTCCCAGATGTCGTCGACCACCCCCATCACGACGATGATGAACGCTGCGGCGACGACCGCGAGGATGTTCTCCGGCGAGGAGAACACGGGTTTCAGCTGCGGGATGAACGATGCGACGCCCAGACCGACGAGAACGCCGAAGAACATCGCCACGCCACCCAGTCGCGGTGTCGGCCGGGTGTGAACGTCACGCGAGCGGATCTTGGGATACAGGCGGTAGCGATGGCTGAGCCTCAGGATGAGCACCGAGAGCGCCCAGGTGACGGCCGCGGCGACGACGGTGGTCAGGACATAGAAGATTATTCGCATCGATCGGCCCCGACGATGCCGTGGATCGCCTCGTCGCTGATCACGCCGTGACGAACGATCCGCAGCTTGCCGCCGGGCTGGTCGAGCGCGGTCGCGTCGACGATGGTCGAACCGGGATCGGGCGCGCCCGCATGGCTCTCCCCCACCCTGCCCCCGTCGAGGTACACCTCCACGGAGTCGCCGAGAGCGTCGTGCGCCTCGGTTGCGGTGGCGGCGGCCGGCTGACCCGTCAGGTTGGCGCTCGACACGGCCAGTGGTCCCGTCTCGGACAGCAGCTCGAGGGCGAACTCATTCGCGGGCATGCGCAGGGCGACCGTGCCGCGGGTCTCGCCGAGGTCCCAGACGAGTGAGGTCCGTGCCTTCAGGATGACCGTGAGGCCGCCGGGCCAGAACACGTCGACGAGCGCCCGCACCTCGTCGGGGACCGACTCGGCAAGGGCATCCAGAGTGGGGATCCCGGGAATCAGCACGGGCGGGGGCGACTGGCGCCCTCGGCCCTTCGCGTCGAGGAGCCGCTGGACGGCGTCGGGCGAGAACGCGTCGGCCGCGATCCCGTACACGGTGTCGGTCGGGATGACGACCAGTTCTCCCCTGCCGATCGCCCCACGGGCGAGCCGCATACCGGTGAGCAACTCGGCATTCACCGAGCAATCGTAGAGAGAGGCCATGACTGGACCATCGTAGCCGCCGGGCGCCCAGCGAGCCTGCGATACCGTTGACACACCGTGGATCTCTACCTCTTCGACTTCGACAAGACCCTCTACGCCTACGACTCCCGTAAACGCCTCCCCGCACAGAGCAGGCTGAGCGGAGTGAGCCAGTACCACCTGGCGAAGAGCTGGTGGGTGCCGGGGTACGAGGTTCGCGCGGAACTCGGGGAGTGGCCGAGCGCGCAGGAGTATCTCGACGAATTCGCGCGCGTCACCGGAGCCCGGCTGACCCTCGACCAGTGGTGCGAGGCGCGTCACGCGGCGAGCACGCCCAACCCGGGCGTCGTGGCGGCCCTCCGGCGTGCGTCCACCCTGGGCACGGTCGGACTCTTCTCCAACAATCCGCCGACGTTCTCGGCGACGCTCAGCCGAATGGCTCCCGATGTCGCGGCGATTCTGGGCCCCAACGTGCTGGTCAGCTGGCAGCTCGGCATCCGGAAGCCCGATCCCGCCGCTTTTCTCGCCGCTGTCGCGCACTACGGCGGCACCCCCGAGCGCACCTTCTTCGTCGACGACTCCGCCGCCAACGTCGCGGGGGCCAGGTCCGCCGGGCTGACCGCCTTCCAGTACCGGGGCGCGGATGACCTTCCCGCGCTCGACGCGGCGATCGACGAGTTCGCGGCGCGGGGTCGCGCATGACCCTCCTGTTCATCTTCGACATGGACGACGTGCTCTACCGCTACGACTGGCGCCGTCGCATGGCGGGGATGACCGACCACCTGGGTCTCCCCTTCGAAACGCTGCGCGAGCTCTGGTGGAACCACGACGGCGAGGGCGCCGCGGAGGCCGGTCGCTGGGCCACGGGCGAGGAGTACCTCGCCGCATTCCGCGCCCGCATCGGCGGCGACATCGACCGAGAGGACTGGTTGCGCATCCGGGGCGAGGCGATGACCCCTGATACCGCCGCCATCGCGGCGGCGGCTCGCGCATCCCAGCTGGGTCGGGTCACGCTGCTCACCAACAATGGGCCGCTCGTCGGCGAGAATCTGGCCACCCTCGCGCCGGCGCTCGTTCCGATCTTCGGCGAGCACCTGCGGGCGTCCAGCCACTACGGAGCGAGGAAGCCCGACCGGGTGGTATACGAGCGAGTGCTCGAGCGCTACGCGGTGGAGGCGCGCGATGCGTTCTTCGCCGACGACATGCCCATCAACGTCACGGGTGCGGCCGAACTCGGCATCACGGCTCACCACTTCACCGGCGCCGCCGGGCTCCTCGCCGCGGTCGAGGCCTTCGCGGCTGCGCGCGGCTGACGCGGGCGCGGTCCTTCCCCCGCGAGTTGGCACTTTTCGTGCAACAAGTCGCGCTCAGCGGCCAGAAACGACAAGACCGCGCGCCCTTGGAGAGTTGTAGCACGAATTCGTCCCACGAAACGAGGGTGCTGACAGGGAGCAATTCTGATGATTGCCGCCGCGGCCGTGGGAGCAATGATGACGAAGGTGACGGTCGCGTGCGTGCCGAAGCACAGAGCTCGTGGCCGAACAGAGCCCTTCTCGCACGACCAGAAGGATCGCGGCAGAAGGTAGCCCCACTAACGGGGGGCTCAGTTCCAATCTGAGAATGCGCTCAGCGATCCGGGTTCAACAGAGCCCGTGGGATCTGTATTCAATCGCGAAAGGGTGAGGCTACCCAACCACGCTCGATGAGCGCGCGGCGGAGGCGGCCGATGGTCGAGGCCATGTCGTCGCCCAGGTGGGCCCGGTCGACTCGGATCACTCGCCAGCCGAGATGCGCGAGGTCGTCGTAGCGATCGAGATCGCGGTGCTGCTGGCGGGCATCCGTGAAATGGTGACTGCCGTCATACTCGATCGCCACGCGATAGTGCGGATATGCCATATCGAGGATCGCGAGGAGCTGACCCGCTCGATCGCGCACCGACACGTTGACTTCGGGCTCAGGCATGCCCCACGAAAGGAGTTCGAGGCGAAGCAAGGACTCGCGGGGCGAATCGGTTCCTGCCCGCACGAGCCGGAGGGCCTCCGCCAGACGCCGGGTACCGCGACGACCGGTATCGATGCGAACGACCCTCTCCAGTTCAGCCATCGAGCTGACAGGGTTCTGTCGTCGAACCAGGGCATCTCCCACGACGACGAGCTCGGCCAACGAGAAGTCGCCGGCGACTTCCCGCCACGCGACAGCCGGCGGGGAGACGCGCACCGACGTCGAGTCGGCAAGATGCGCGATCCGGTACTGGTGGCCACATACGTCGCGAGCACGCGGAGCGCGCGCGGGATACACCACTCCGACGTGAACGATCGACTCGCCCTCGAAACGCAGTGGCACCGGCAGACCGTGCACGGCGAGTGCGGAGATGTGACTGAAGAACTGGTTCTCCCGGAGGCGCGGCAGGAAGTCCAGGGCTGCGTTGAGCAGTACGGCTCGGTTGTCGCGCGCGCGTTGTGCCGCGACGGAGATCCGAACACCAGTGAAGGGAGAACGGAGGTCGGTCGATCGGAGGCGACCCGCCGTCAATCCGCGCTCATGCGCGTCCTTCACAGAAAATGACCGTCGGCTGAGATCGGCGGGCAAGGGAGCGAGTTCTGTCACGCATACAGAGTGCGACATTCGGAAAGGGCATCCCCGCGGAGCGCTGAAGGTGTGGAAAACACGCGTGGGTGATAACGCTGTGGAGGGCCTCATCGGCGGGCTTGCCACGCCTGCACCCTCTCTTTGTGGGACAAAAGCGTGCAAGGTGTTGGGGCGTGCACCACGAGTTGTCGATTTTCGGCGATGCGCCCACGAAGTGGGACAAAAAGTGCCAAGTCGGGGAGGGGATGGTAGGGCGAGGCGGGGAGGACGGGGCAGGCAGGGCAGTGCAGGCCGGGCGAGGCGGGGAGGGCGGGCCGGCAGGCGCCGCCCGCTCAGCGGAGCGCCGTTGTCGCGCGGTCGCGCCCGAGCAGGTCGGGGTGAGTGGCGATCGCGCGCCACCCGTCGGCGGCCAACAGCGACGCGATCGCGGCGCCCTGTAGTTCGCCGTGCTCGAGCACGAGCGTGCCGCCGGGCCGGAGCAGACGCTGAGCGGTCACGGAGACCTGCCGCACGACGTCGAGCCCGTCGGGGCCGCCGTAGAGGGCGTGCCCGGGATCGAAGAGCCGCACCTCGGGGTCACGCGGCACCGCGTCGTCGGGGATGTACGGCGGGTTGGAGATCACGACATCGACGGTCGCGTTCAACTCGGGCAGGGCATCCGCAAGATCGGTGAAGACGATTCTTGCGTTCTCGGCACGCACTCGCACCCGGTTCTCCCTCGCCCACACGAACGCTCTCGGTGAGTTCTCGACGGCGTACACGGTGGCGCGGCCGACCTCGGTCGCCATCGCGAGTGCGATCGCGCCACTGCCCGTGCCGAGGTCGACGGCGATGGGATTCGAGGTCGGCACCGCGTGCAGGGCATCGATGGCGAACTGGGCGACCTGCTCCGTCTCGGGCCTCGGCACGAAGACTCCCGGCCCGACCGCGAGCTCCATCGAACGGAATGGCGCCAGCCCGGTGATGTGCTGGAGCGGCTCGCGCGCGGCGCGGCGCTCGATCGCCTCGGTGACCGGCACAAGTTCGTCCGCGGGAATCTGCTGACCCGTGATGGCTCGCGCCTGCACCTCTCCCCTGCTGAGACCGAGCACGTGGCCGATCAGCAGCTCGGCGTCGACCTCGGGAGTCGGCACTCCCGCCCTCGCGAGGAGGGCGACGGCGTGCTCGCGGAAGGCGGCGATCGTGATCGGGTTCATGACAGGGGAAGGCGGGGTGACCCTACTCGTCGGATCCGATCTCGGCGAGGCGGGCCTCTTCATCGGCACGGATGCACGACTCGATGACGGGTTCGAGAGCGCCGTTCATGACGGCGTCGAGGTTGTACGCCTTGTACCCCGTGCGGTGATCGGCGATGCGATTCTCGGGGAAGTTGTAGGTACGAATGCGCTCAGAGCGATCCATCGTGCGGATCTGGCTCTTGCGCGCCGCGGAGGACACCGCGTCGGCCTCCTCTTGGTACCGGGCCAGGATGCGCGCCCGCAGCACCCGCATCCCCGCTTCGCGGTTCTGAAGCTGGCTCTTCTCGTTCTGCATCGCGACCACGATTCCGGTGGGGAGGTGGGTGATGCGCACGGCGGAGTCGGTCGTGTTGACGGACTGCCCGCCCGGGCCGCTCGACCGGTACACGTCGATCTTGAGGTCGTTCTGGTTGATCTCGACCTCCTCCGGCTCATCCGCCTCGGGGAAGACGAGCACGCCGGTCGTCGAGGTGTGGATGCGCCCCTGCGACTCCGTCGCCGGGACCCGCTGCACGCGGTGCACGCCACCCTCGTACTTCAGGTGCGCCCAGACTCCCTGCGAAGGGTCGGTCACGTTGGCTTTGAATGCGACCTGCACGTCTTTGTAGCCCCCGAGATCACTCTCGGTGCGGTCGAGCAGCTCGTACTTCCAGCCCTTCGACTCGGCGTAGTGCATGTACATACGCAGGAGGTCCGCGGCGAAGAGGGCGCTCTCGGCGCCGCCTTCGCCTCCCTTGATCTCCATTATCACGTCACGTCCGTCGTCGGGATCGCGCGGGATCAACAGCCGGCGCAGGCGCTCCTGCTCCTCGGCGAGGTGCGCCTCGAGGGAGGGCACCTCCTCGGCGAACATCTCGTCCTCACGGGCGAGTTCGCGCGCGGCATCCAGATCGTCGCCGGCCTTCTGCCAGTCGGCGTAGGCGGCGGCGATGCGGCTGAGTTCGGCATAGCGCCGGTTGATCTTCTTGGCCCTGGCGGCGTCCGCGTGAACGGCGGGATCAGACAGTTGCTTCTGAAGATCCTCGTGCTCGGCCAGCAGCGTGGCTACTGACTCGAACATTCAGTCCTCTTTGTGCGCGTGGCCGTTGCCGCCGGTCGGCGCCGGGAGCGACTTCTGGATCTGCATGAGGAACTCGACGTTCGACGAGGTCTCCTTCAGCTTGCCGAGAACGATCTCGAGGGCCTGCTGCTGCTCAAGCCCGGCGAGAGCCCGGCGAAGCTTCCAGGTGACCTTGACCTCGTCGGCGCCCATGAGCATCTCCTCGCGGCGCGTGCCCGAGGCGTTCACGTCGACCGCCGGGAAGATCCGCTTGTCGGCGAGCGCACGCGACAGGCGCAGCTCCATGTTGCCGGTGCCCTTGAACTCCTCGAAGATGACCTCGTCCATCTTGGATCCGGTCTCGACGAGCGCAGTCGCGAGGATGGTCAGCGAGCCGCCGTCCTCGATGTTGCGGGCCGCGCCGAAGAAGCGCTTCGGCGGGTACAGCGCCGACGAGTCGACCCCACCCGAGAGGATGCGGCCGGACGCCGGCGCGGTGATGTTGTAGGCGCGACCGAGGCGGGTGATCGAGTCGAGGAGCACAACGACGTCGTGACCGAGTTCGACGAGTCGCTTCGCGCGCTCGATAGCGAGCTCGGCGACCGTCGTGTGGTCTTCGGCCGGACGGTCGAAGGTCGAGGCGATGACCTCGCCCTTGACCGTGCGCTGCATGTCGGTGACCTCTTCGGGCCGCTCGTCGACGAGCACCACCATGAGGTGGACCTCAGGGTTGTTCTTCGCGATCGCGTTGGCGATCGCCTGCAGAACCAGCGTCTTGCCCGCCTTGGGCGGAGACACGATGAGCCCGCGCTGGCCCTTCCCGATCGGCGACACGAGGTCGATGATGCGAGTGGACAGCTTCTGCGGCTCGGTCTCGAGACGCAGGCGCTCGGTCGGGTAGAGCGGGGTGAGCTTGCCGAATTCGACGCGGTTGGCCGCCTCCTCGACGGGAAGCCCGTTGACGGAGTCGATGCGAACGATCGCGTTGTACTTCTGACGACCCTGGTTGTTGTCGCCCTCCCGCGGCTGGCGGATGGCACCGACGACGGCGTCACCCTTGCGGAGGTTGTGCTTCTTCACCTGGCCGAGCGAGACGTAAACGTCGTTGGCGCCGGGCAGGTACCCGCTCGTGCGAACGAAGGCGTAGTTGTCGAGCACATCGAGGATGCCCGCCACGGGGATGAGCACGTCGTCGTCGCTGATCTCGGGCTCGAAGTCGTCGCCCACCGGGCCACGACCGCGCTTGCGATCGCGGTAGCGATTGCGCCCGCTGCGCTCGTTCTCCTGCGCCTCGGCCTGAGCCTGCTGCTGCTGGCGGTTGCTCTGCTGGCCATTCTGCTGCTGGCCGCCCTGCTGGCGATCCTGCTGCTGACGGTCACCCTGCTGCTGACCGTTCTGCTGACGATCCTGCTGCTGAGCGTTCTGCTGGGCGCCGCCCTGCTGGCGGTCGTTCTGCTGCTGGCCGTTCTGCTGGCGATCTCCGCGACCGCGGCCGCGGCCGCGCGAGTTGCGCGTCTGGCCGCCCTCGTTCTGCTCGGACTCGGCATCCGCGGTGTCGATCGCCTGGGCGACGGGCGCCTCGGAGACGGCAGTCTCGGCGACGGCGCTCTGCGCCGCGGGAGCCTGGGTCTCGCTCTCGGCGAGCTGTTCGGCGACGTGCGCGCCGGCGGAGACCGGTGCGGCGTCGGCAGCCGCGGCGCGCGCCTCGGCGTCCGCCGTCGTGGCGCGACGCGGGGCGCGCTTGCGAGCGGGAGGCGCACTCGGCGACTCGACCTCGGCCGGCGCGGTCGCGTCGGCGGCGGCCTCGACCGCAGGCGACTCGACCGGAGCCGACTCGACTGGAGCCGACTCGACCGCAGCCGACTCGACCGCAGCGGACTCGGCGACGGGCACCTCGGCGATGACGGCGTCCGGCTGCGACTGCGCGGCCGCGTCGTCGCTCACGGCCACTGCCGCATCGTCGTTCTGGTTCTGGATCTCGTTGAGTGCGTCCACGAGCTCTCCTTTGCGAAGTTTGGACGCGCCGACCAGGCCGCGCTCGCCGGCCAGAGCAAGGAGCTCGGGAAGGCGGAGGGCGCTGAGTGCAGCGCGGGAATCCGCGCCAGAGGCGCGGACGTTGACATCAGTCACGGAAAAGGGTTCCTTTCGACTCTGAGTCATAGAACATCTCAGAGGTAAGCGCACCGCATGTTCGCGGCGGGTACTGGCCTAAACCGTTTGGGCGAGGGATCTCACGCATTGGATCTCGAACCAACACAGCGCGGGCTAACACAGCGCGGGTTAGCGATTGCTAGATAAATTGCTACCCGGGTACCTTCTGGCTAGGCCAGAGCTTCTACCGGGTGCGGCACCACTGTAGCACCTTTGAAGTCGACGGCCAGCATCAGCGATTGCCATGGGGTGTCGGAGTTGCGCGCCACCAGGTCGGCGGCGACGAGTCGCGCGGCAGGATCACTGCACAGCACGAGGATGGATGGTCCGGCACCGGAGACGACGGCCGGGAGACCGTGCGTGCGCAAGACCCGGATCAGAGCATCCGTCTCGGGCATGGCGCTCGCGCGGTAGTTCTGGTGGAGCTTGTCCTCGGTGGCGGCCAGCAGGAGCTCGGGGCTCTGAATAAGCGCCGCAATGAGAAGCGCCGAGCGCGAGACATTGAAGATGGCGTCCTCGTGTGGCACGGAGCTGGGCTGAAGGCTGCGGGCCAGCGCCGTCGACATCGTGGTCTCGGGCACGCAGACGAGCGGCGAGACGCCGCGGTGCACGATGAGCTTCTTGTGGCGAGGGCCTTCGGGGGTCATCCAGGCGATGGTCAGCCCGCCGAACAGCGCCGGGGCGACGTTGTCGGGATGACCTTCCATCTCGGTCGCGAGAGCCAGGAGCCCCTGCGCGTCGATCTCGACCACGCCCTCCAGCAGCCCCTTCGCCGCCATGATGCCGGAGACGATGGCCGCGCCGGACGACCCGAGTCCGCGACCGTGCGGGATCGAGTTGCGCGCGACGAGGTGCAACCCCGGCAGCGGCTGCCCGTAGGCGCGGAAGGTGTGCGCGATGGCGGTGACGACGAGATTGCTCTCGTCGGTGGGCACCTCGCCCGCTCCGACGCCGATGACCTCCACGAACGCGCCCGCAGCCTCGCGCACGGTGACTGTGAGCTCGTCGTACAGCGAGAGTGCGAGCCCGAGCGTGTCGAATCCGGGCCCGAGGTTCGCGGTCGTGGCCGGAACCTTGACGAGCACCGAGCGCCCGACGGGTACGGTCATTGCTTGCTCAGCCCGAGCACGCCCGCGATCTCGGCGGTGTCGACGGGCACGATGGTCGGTGCGACGTCCGAGCCGTCGGCGGTGCGGAGCGCCCACTGCGGATCCTTGAGGCCGTGACCCGTGACGGTGAGCACGACGACCGAGCCACTCGGGATCTGGCCCGCTTCGCTGCGCTCGAGCAGCCCCGCCACGCTGATGGCGGACGCCGGCTCGACGAAGATGCCGACCTCGGCGGAGAGGATGCGGTGGGCCTCGAGGATCTTCGCGTCGCTGATCGCGCCGAAGTAGCCGTCGCTCGTCTCGCGGGCCTCGGTGGCGAGGTGCCAGGAGGCGGGGTTGCCGATGCGGATCGCGCTGGCGATCGTCTCGGGGTGCTTGACGACGTGCCCGAGCACGATCGGCGCACTGCCCTCGGCCTGGAATCCGTACATCCGCGGCAGCTTCGTCGCCTCGCCGCGGGCGAGCTCTTCGCGGTAGCCGCGGAAGTAGGCGGTGTAATTGCCCGCGTTGCCGACCGGCACGATGTGGATGTCCGGCGCATCCCCGAGCACTTCGACGACCTCGAACGCCGCCGTCTTCTGCCCCTCGATCCGGTCGGGGTTGACCGAGTTGACCAGGTGCACGGGATAGTTCGCGGCGAGGTCGCGGGCGATGTCGAGACAGTCGTCGAAGTTGCCCTGCACCTGGAGGAGCTGCGCGTTGTGCGCGATGGCCTGGCTGAGCTTGCCCATCGCGATCTTGCCCTCGGGCACGAGCACGGCGGCCGTGATGCCGGCGTGCGTCGCGTACGCCGCGGCGGAGGCGGAGGTGTTGCCGGTCGAGGCGCAGATGACGGCCTTCGCCCCGTGCTCGACGGCCTTGGAGATGGCCATGGTCATCCCGCGGTCTTTGAACGAGCCGGTGGGGTTCATGCCCTCGAACTTGACGTAGACACGCGCCCCGGTGCGAGCGGACAGTGCCGGCGCGGGGATGAGCGGAGTGCCACCCTCGCCGAGCGTGACGATCGGAGTGGCCTCAGAGATGTCGAGGCGGTCGGCGTATTCGCGGAGCACTCCGCGCCATTGGTGGGCCACTTACAGTCCTTCAACTCTCAGTACAGACACCACGGCGCTCACCACGGGCGATTCGTCGACGGCGGCGACGGTCGCAGCGAGCGCGGCCTCGGATGCCGCGTGGGTGCCAATGACAAGGGTAGCGGTGGCGCGGGGGCCGTCCGCACCGGACTCGACCGAGGTGACGGATTGCGTCACGGCCTCGACCGACACACCGTGGTCGCTGAACATGCTCGCGATGGTGGCGAGCACGCCGGGCTGGTCGATCACCTGGAGGGTGATCTGGTACCGGGTGGTGACGCTCGCGATGGGCAGCACGGGAAGGTTGGCATGCGTGGATTCCGCGACACCCGGACCGCCGATGACGTGCCGTCGCGCCGCCGAGACGAGGTCGCCGAGCACCGCGGACGCGGTCTCGCGGCCGCCCGCCCCGGCACCGTAGAACATGAGGTCGCCCGCCGCCTCGGCCTCGACGAAGACCGCGTTGTTGGCGCCGTGCACGGCCGCCAGGGGGTGGCTGATCGGGATGAGCGCGGGGTAGACGCGCGCGCTCACTCCGTCGACGCCGGTCTCTGCATCGGTGAGGCGCTCGCAGATCGCGAGCAGCTTCACGACGTAGCCGGCTTTCCGCGCCGACTCGACCTCGTCGCGCGTGATCTCGGTGATTCCCTCGCGGTAGACCGACTCGAGCGGCACGGTGGTGTGGAAGGCGAGGCTCGCGAGGATGGCGACCTTCTGTGCGGCGTCGTATCCGCCGATGTCGGCCGTCGGGTCGGCCTCGGCGTAGCCGAGCGCGGTCGCCGTGGCGAGGGCCGACTCGAGCGACGCACCCTCGCGGTCCATGAGGTCGAGAATGAAGTTGGTGGTCCCGTTGACGATCCCCAGGATGCGCGCGACCCGGTCGCCCGCCAGGCTGTCGCGCAGCGGGCGGATGATCGGAATCGCTCCCCCGACGGCCGCCTCGTAGTACAACTGAGCACCCACCTGCTCCGCCGCCTCGAAGAGTTCGGGACCGTGCGTTGCCAGCAGCGCTTTGTTGGCGGTGATGACGTCGGCGCCGGAGTTGATGGCCTGCAGGATGAGCGTGCGCGCAGGCTCCAGCCCGCCCATGAGCTCGATGACGATGTCGGCGCCCAGGATGAGCGACTCGGCGTCGGTGGTGAGCAGCTCGCGCGGGATCGCGGGCGTGCGCGGGGCATCCAGGTCTCGCACGGCGACGCCGATGAGCTCGAGGCCGGCGCCGACTCGATTCGCCAGTTCCTCACCGTGCTCGAGCAGGAGGGACGCCACGGATGCGCCGACGCTGCCCCCGCCGAGGAGGGCGATGCGCAGATTGCGGTACTCGATCATGGGGTCTCCTGTCCGGCGTCGCGGCGGAGGAGATCGTCTTCCGTCTCGCGACGTATGAGCACGTGCGCGGCGCCGTCGCGCACGGCGACCACGGCCGCACGGCCCACGTAGTTGTAATTGTTGCTGAGCGACCAGCAGTAGGCCCCCGTCGCGGGCACCGCGAGCAGGTCGCCGGGGTGAACGTCTGCGGGGAGGTACTCCGCGCGCACGACGATGTCGCCGCTCTCGCAGTGCTTGCCGGCGACGCGCACGAGCGCGGGCTCGGCGTCAGACCGTCGCCCGGCGATGCGCGCCGAGTAGTCGGCGCCGTAGAGCGCGGGCCGGATGTTGTCACTCATGCCGCCATCGACGGAGACGTACCGGCGCACCGCGGTCTCGCCCGTGTCGCCGACGCTGACCTCGACGTCTTTGATCGTGCCGACCTCGTACAGCGTCGTGCCCGCGGGACCGATGATCGAGCGTCCGGGCTCGATCGCGACGACGGGCACCGGCACGCCGCGCTCCGCTGCCGCACCGGCGACGATGTCGGCGAAACGCCGGGCGATCTCGTCGAGCGGAAGCGCGACGTCGACGCTCGTGTAGGCGATACCGAATCCGCCACCGAGATTGAGCTCGGGCACCGGGCCGTCGGCCAACAGCGCGACGTGGAGGTCGAACAGTCGACGGGCCGCCTCGGCGAAGCCGTCGGACTCGAAGATCTGGGATCCGATGTGCGAGTGGAGACCGAGGAACTCGAGATTCGCGTGGGAGCGGATGAGCGCCACGACCTCGGCCGCGTCCGCGAGCGGGATCCCGAACTTCTGGTCCTCCCGGGCCGTCGCCAGGTACTCGTGCGTGGAGGCGTGCACCCCGCTGTTGATGCGCAGTCGAACGCGCTGCACCCGCCCGTGACGCTCCGCAGCGGCCGCGACGCGGGCCACCTCGATCACGCTGTCGATCACGATCGCCCCGATGCCCGCGCCGACCGCGCGATCGATCTCGGAGAGGCTCTTGTTATTGCCGTGCAGGCCGAGACGCGCGGGGTCGGCGCCGGCGGCGAGCGCGACGGCGAGCTCGCCACCCGTGCACACATCGATGTTGAGACCCGCGTCGAGCATCCACCGGGCGACCTCGATCGAGAGGAACGCCTTGCCCGCGTAGTAGACCTTCGCGGCCGAGCCCACGCGCGCGAACTCGCGGTCGAACGACTCGCGGATGGTGCGGGCCCGCGTGCGGGCATCCGTCTCATCGACCACGTAGAGGGGTGTGCCGTACTCGGCAGCGAGGGCGGACGCGGGCACCCCGGCGATCTGGAGCTCACCGGATGCGCTGCGGCTGCTGCCCGTCGACCACACGGTGGGCGCGAGAGCGTTCGCGTCATCGGGCCGGCTGAGCCAGGACGGAGCGAGCGGATGGGCAGACACGGATGACCTCACGGAATGTCGGTTGAGTGAGGCGAGCGAACCCGGCTTGGTCCCTGAAGCCGACACCATGATACGGGAGTTCGGGAGTCAGCCGTTCGAGGGGCAGCTGCCGCGGGTGGCGAATTCGGCGGCACTCAGCTTCGCGCCATCGCCCTGCAGACCGATGACCAGCCGCCCGCTCGTCACGGCGACCGAGTCGAGGGTCAGCGCCTTCGGCAGGGCGTTCGCGACGCAGAGCCGCTGCGCCGACACGATCTGGCCGATCACGGAGCCGGCGATTCCCGCCTTGACCTGCGCGATGCTGAGCCTGCTGCCGTTGAGGATCACCGCGTCGGGCGTGAAGACGAGATCGCCCTTCGACGCGCTCGGAGCGAGGTCGAGGGCGACCGGCACGCGGGTGCCGAAGATCGTGAGGGTGGTGGCGATCCGCACGACACGGCCCGGCAGGCTGACCGTGGGAGCGGCCACGCCCGCGTTCTTCTCGATCACGGCGGCGAGGGACGCCTGGGTGACGGTCGCGTCGATGTGCAGGGTGCGCAGAGGCTTCGCGGTGTCGAGCGGCACGCCCGTCGCGGTGACCACGGCAGACGCCCGGAGGGAGTCGATGGTGAGCGAGTCGACGGTCACCCTGGCCCGATCGATTCGGCCGGCGATCGCCTGCAGGATGACCGAACCGCCGCCCAGATCGACGTGGACGAGCTTCTCCGACGGCAGCCCCAGGCCCTTCACCACGCTCGACCGCACGTAGTTGTCGGCGTACTGCCGGGCGAACACCTCCGCCGCGACGGCGGCCGCGGCGAGCACCGCTACGACGATGAGCAGCGCGATGACGACGCGCCGTCCGCGATGGGATCGCCGCGGAGCCGGCCGGATGATCGTGGTGGTGGTGGTCATCGGGTCACATCCGCTCCGGGGCGCTCACGCCCAGCAGCGCGAGCGCGTTGCGCAGCACGACGCCCGTCGCGTCGTTCAGCCACAGCCTCGTGCGATGGAGGTCGGTGACCGGCTCGTCGCCCTGCGGCGCGACCCGGCACGAGTCGTACCAGCGGTGATAGGCCCCGGCGAGCTCCTCGCTGTAACGGGCGATGCGGTGCGGTTCGCGCAGCTCGGCCGCCTGGCGCACGACGCGCGGGAACTCGGCGAGGTTGCCTAGCAGCACGCTCTCGGTCTCGTGCGTCAGGAGCGCGGCGTCGAAGGCGCTGCGATCGACGCCCACCGCGATCGCGTTGCGGGCAACCGCGTTGGTGCGGGCGTGCGCGTACTGCACGTAGAAGACGGGATTGTCGTTGGTCTTGCGACTCCACTGATCCAGGTCGATATCGATCTGCGAGTCGATGGAACTGCGCACGAGGGCGTACCGCGCGGCATCCACCCCGACCGCGTCGACGAGGTCTTCGAGCACGACGACGGTACCGGCTCGCTTGCTCATGCGCTGCGGCACCCCGTCGCGCACGAGGTTGACGAGCTGGCCGATCATGATCTCGAGGTTGTAATACGGCGTGTCGCCGAAGGCGGCGGTCATGGCCATGAGCCTGCGCACGTACCCGTGGTGGTCGGCACCGAGCATGATGATGTTGCGCTCGAAGCCCCGCTCCCGCTTGTTGAGGTAATAGGCAAGGTCGCCCGAGATGTAGCCGGCATCTCCGTCGCTCTTGATGACCACGCGATCCTTGTCATCGCCGTAGTCGGTGGAGCGGAACCATGTCGCTCCGTCGGCCTCGTAGATCGCGCCGAGTTCGCGCAGTCGATCGATCGCGTGCTCGACCGCGCCGCTCTCGTGGAGCTCGTTCTCGTGGAAGTAGACGTCGAACGCGACCCCGAAGTCGAGGAGGCTCTTCTTGATGTCGCCGAACATGAACTCGACTCCGACGGAGCGGAACACCTCCTGCACCTCCGCGCGGTCGGGGATGTCTGCGAGCTCCCCCGGGTACGCATCGACGACGCGCGCCGCGATCTCCTCGATGTACTGGCCCGCGTAGCCGTCCTCGGGGGTGGGCTCGCCCAGCCAGCTGGCGATGAGGCTCCGTGCGAAGCGATCGATCTGCGCCCCGTGGTCGTTGAAGTAGTACTCGCGCGTCACCAGGCCGCCCTGCGACTGGAACACCCGGGCGAGACTGTCGCCGACCGCGGCCCAGCGCACCCCGCCGATGTGGATCGGCCCGGTGGGGTTGGCGCTCACGAATTCCAGGTTCATGGTCACGCCGGCGTAGAGGTCGCCGCGCCCGTAGTCGGCGCCCGCCTCCACGATCACCCTGGCGAGCGCGCCCGCAGCGGCGGCGTCGAGGGTGATGTTGATGAAGCCCGGACCGGCGACGTCGACCGCGGCGATGCCCTCGGTCGCGGCGAGCTCGGTGGCGATCTCTTCGGCGAGCACCCGCGGCGCCACGCCGAGCGGTTTCGCCAACTTCATCGCGATGTTGGAGGCCCAGTCCCCGTGATCACGGTTGCGGGGCCGCTCCAGCGGCACATCGCCGATCCCGACGGCCACCTCCGCGCCTCGCCGCCCGAGCACGCGGGTCACGACGGCGAGCAGGGTGGCGGAGAGGTCTGCAGGATTCACGGGAGACCAATCTACCGTGGGGCGGCGGGTGCCTGCCCGCGGCCGGGGCCGGTCATCCGAGTTGAATGCGCTCGTAACCGTCGTCGTAGGGCAGGGAGTCCGCGGCCACCGTGACGAGCATCGACATGACGGAGAGGTCGGTCCAGTTGCTGGTGAGCCAGGCGGTGTCGGCGGCGTCGCGGCCCGTCGAGATGCGCAGCATGCTCTGCCGGGGGGCGAGGTGGGTGGCGTCGACGAGCCACCACGCGCCGTCCACGAACGCCTCGACCACGGCGTGGAAGTCCATCGGGCTGAGTCCGGGCGCGAAGACCGCGACCATGCGGGCGGGCACCTCCATTGCGCGGAGCAGCGCGATCGTCAGGTGGGCGAAATCGCGACAGACGCCCTGTCGGTTGTAGAGCGTGCGCGCGGCGCCGTCGGTCGGCAGGCTCGACCCCGAGACGTAGGCGAGTCGCTCGAACACCCAGTCGACGACCGCCTGCACGAGCACGTGGCCGCTGAGCCCGCGGAACTCGGAGCGCGCGGTAGGCGTGAGGAGGTCGGACTCGCAGTAGCGGCTCGGACGCAGGTAGGTGATGAGATCGCGCTCGTCCACGGGTGGGGGCGCGGCACGCCCCGCAACCTCGAGCGCGTAGTCGACGCTCAGCGGCCCGCGCCCCGTGACGAAGGTGTGGAGGCGGGTGCCGTGCACATCGACGATCTCGCGTGCCTGCTGGGGCACGCCCGCGAGGGAGAAGTCGAGCCGTTCGCTCACGATCTCCGCCCCGAGCGCCGGAGTCATGCTGAACACCATGTTCGTGTGACCCTGGATGGCGAGCTCGAGGTGCACGGAGATGGTTCGCAGCATCCCCCGATGATGTCATGCCGCGCGGCACGGGACGTTACGGCCAGATGAAGCCGTGCGTCCACTCCCCCGCGGCCCGCGAGTACCGCACCCGCACCTGGTCGCGCTCGCGCTCCGCCTGCCAGAACTCGACGGTATGCGGGATGACCCGGTACGCCGTCCACGCCTCCGGAACGTACCCCGGCTCGGCCTCCAGCCGTGCGCGTGCCGCCGCCACCTCGGCCTCGACGTCGCCGAGGGGTTCACTCTGCCGGCCCGCCATCGCCCTCGCGCGCGCCTCGGGACGCCGCGCCAGGAAGTCGGCGGCGGCGACCTCACGCGACCCGGCCACGGCATCCCCCGTCACCCGCACCTGACGCCCCTGCTCGCGCCAGTGGACGACGATCGCGACGTGGGGGTTCTCGGCGATGTCCACGCCCTTCGGGCTCGTCGACAGGGAGGCGAACCAGAGCGACGACTCATCGAGGTCTTTGAGCAGGAGGGTCCGCGCCGAGGGTACCCCCTCCGCGGAGGCGGTCGCGAGCGTCATCGCGTTCGGCTGCAGCACGCGCGCCGCGATGGCCGCATCCAGCCACTCGCGGAAGAGCTGCAGCGGATCGCCCGGCAGCGCGTCGGTGTCGAAGCGCGGAAGTTCCTGCGGGTACACGGTGAGCGCCCGCAGGCGGTCGCGCATCGAGTCGCTCTGATCCATGCTGCTAATCTAGCTAGGCACTGAGCCCCCATAGCTCAGGGGATAGAGCACTGCCCTCCGGAGGCAGGGGCGCAAGTTCGAATCTTGCTGGGGGCACCGCCTGACTTCCCCGCCGAGCCCCACGATCGTGGATGCGGCGCGCCACCGCCTGCGACAGGATGGTCGCGGTGCGCTGAATGCACCGTCAGACCTCTGGAGGGACACCATGGCCGTTCGCGTCGATCTCAACATCTCCCTGGACGGTGTCGCCGCCCCCGCCGACCAGACGCCCGACAACCCGATGGGCGAGGACTGGGGACGCCTCGTCGCCGCCTACACCGCCACCAAGACCTTCCGCGAACGCGTGCTGCACGACGACTCCGGCCAGGGCACGACCGGGGTGGATGACCGCTACGGCCGCGCGTACTTCGAGGGCATCGGCGCCGAGATCATGGGGGCCGCCATGTTCGGCTTTCATTCCTTCCCCGACGACCCCGACTGGCGCGGGTGGTGGGGCGAGGAGCCGCCCTTCGGCGTTCCGGTCATCGTGCTCACGCACCGCGAGCACGCCGACATCGAGTTCGACAACGGAACCCGGTTCGAGTTCCTGAATGCGACCCCGGAGGAGGCGCTCGCGCGAGCGCGCGAGTACGCGGGTGACCTCGATGTGCGCGTCGGCGGCGGAGTGAGCGTCGTGCGCAGCTTCCTCGCGGCCGGGCTCGTCGACCAGTTGCACGTGATGGTCTCGCCGGTCATCCTCGGTCGCGGGGTTCGACTGTTCGACGAGCTGCGCGGGCTGGACCTCGGGTACACCGTCAGCTCGGAGCTGTCGGAGAGCGGCGCCATCCACGTGACTTTCGCGCGCTGAGTCGCGGCCCGCGGCGGCAGCGACGCCTGTCGTTCAGCGCGAGGTGAATCGCCGCCCCGTGATGGTCTTCGGACTGATGCGCACGTAGTTCCACTTCTCGGTGGGCGCCTGCGACTTGAGAAGGGCGATGCCGGAGGCGTGGATCTCGGAATCGAAGGCGAGACGCTCCGCGTCACCGCGCACGACAACGCTCCAGCGCCGGCGCTCGTGCACGCCGTCGACCTCGAACGCGACGAACGGCGAGGCGGTCACGTCGACCAATTTCTGCCCCGGCGCGCTGCGGAAGTACACGGCACCGTTCGAGACGACGTAGTTCACCGGATAGATATCGACGCCGTCCTTCGCGAGGACGGCGAGCCGCCCCAGCTTCTCGCCGGCCAGCAGCTCCCAGCACTCCGTCTCGGGGACCTCCTCGATGGTGTGCGCCGTGGGGGTGTCGTGGCTGGGATCCGCGGTCATGGTGCGTCCTTCCGAGAGCCGGCTGTGCAGCCGCAGTGCCAGTCTGCCCGCCCCCGGCTCCCGACCGCTACCGCGACCGCGCCGCAACTGCCGCCGCGACCCCCGCCGCGGGCGGGCGACAAAGGAAATGCCCAGCGGGCCGGTGGGGGCACGAGCCGGGCTGGGCATTCCTTCGCCGTGCGGAAGAACTCCGGGCGGCAGCGACCGAGACGCGCGTTCCCGGCAGATTTCGGGGGCTGCCTAGTGGGACGCGGGTTCGGTGCGGTATCGAGTTATCGGATGGGAAACGAGTGAAACGCTACTCCCACCAGCTAAAACGCCGAAGGGGCGCGCCGGTGTCCCCGGTAAATTTTCGGTAACGAACGAGAGCCCGCGGAGTGGAGGTGGGCGGCAGGATGTACCCGAATCTGCCACCCACCCGCGCCCAAAATTGCGGGGGCACAGCGGTCGGCTACCCAGGCCTGGCCGCTGGCACGAACATATCCGCCGATGGGAGCTGTGGAGCCTACCGACACCCCGGCTTTTCGCGCATTTTCGCGGTTTTTTATGGATTGTGAACGAGCACGCCCCCGGCGATGAGGCGCCCGCCCTCTGCGACGGCCGCCCACCGACAGCTACCGCGCAGCGCTGCCCCGCCCGGGTTCTTCCGTGAGGTGGAGGCCGCCGGCGTGATTGGCCGCTTTGGAGAGCTCGTCCAGCCACTCCCTGTTGACGGCGTGGCGCTGGGCACTGGAGAAGCGGAAATACAGGGGAATCGAGTGGTGCAGCCAGACACTGCTTCGACCATCGCCCACTGCGCCGTCGTCGCGCCAGGTGAGGAAGAACCCCTCTCGTCTGCGCAGCTTCGCCGCGATCACGATCTGGAGGTGGGCGAGGGTTCGGTCGTCGATATCGACCTCGCGCCGGGGATCCCCGTACAGCAGCTTTCCCAGCGGTGTCGTCCTTCCCTGCGGCGCGCGCCGGGAGAGCTAGGGAAGATCGTCACCGAGTGCGTCGTTGTAATCGTTGCCCTCTGCATAGTAGACATTCGGCTGCGCATCGATCGGCTGCGGGTGGGGGCTTGACAGTCGCAGTGTCTTAAGCGACAACTCGTCGAGCACGGCCTCGTCGTCGGTCTCGTCGGTCAGCTGCGGTTCGGGCACGACGACGAGCTGACTCGCGGGACCGATGAGCAGTTGGGCGATGCCCGCGGTTCCGTCGGCGAGACGCACCGGAACCGCGATCGTGTCGGAGGTGACTCGCGAGGCGAGTGCCTCGGCGTACCGCACCACCGCATCCGCCGTTCGGTCGCCGGTCACAACGGAACCGCTCGCGTAGTAGATCCTCTTCATTCCCCCAGTGTTCGTGAGGGTTCCTGAGTACTCAACCCCCCGGGCGAAGGGAGCGGAATCATCGCGCAGCGCGTAGTATGCGCAGCTCGTCGAGGACCTCGTCGTCATCCGGGCGTTCCCGCAGCAGTTCCTCCTGCAGGGCGAGCGCCTCCTCCGTGCGTCCGAGCTCGCGGTACGTGCGGGCGATCGCCCAGCGGGCCCAGTGGCGCTGGTCATCCGTGCCCCAGCGGAGCGCGGCGCGAAAGGCGGCATCGAACTCGACCAGCGCACCGGCGAGGTCTGCGCCGTCGAAGCGCGCCCAGCCCAGGTTGTTGTGGAGGCTCACCGCCCAGCGACGGGTGCGCGGATCGTCGCTGCCGAGTGCGATCGCAAGGGCTGCCGCCGTGTGGTCGGCGGCGTTGTCGGGGTCGGCGATGCCGAGCATGTGCAGCGCGTCGACCTCCAGGAACTCCGCGCCGCAGTCGTGCGCGCGCCCCCGGGCCGTCTCGAAGAGCGGACGCGCCGCCTCGCGATCGCCGCGCGAGTTCGCCAGCCTGCCACGCTCGAGCGCAATCCTCGCCCCGACCACCGGATGATCCCCCGCGGCACCACTCGCCTCCACCGCCCGCAGCTCCGCCTCCGCCTCGTCGAACCGCGCCTGCAGCCCGAGCGCCCGGGCGAGCTGGGTGCGCAGCTCCGGATCCCCGGCGCGAGCACGGAAGCGCTCCTCCGAGACCACGGGATCGGAGAAGTCCCACAGCTCGTCGAGATCGGCCTGTGTGATCGGCATCTCGCTATATTGCCACCAGGGACCCAACGTTTTGGGCGCCTCGTGCGTCTTGGTCTGTAGAAGGACGGAAGAGGGCCACCACCGTGACGAACACGTCGGAGTCACCCCGCTGGGAGCGCGTCGTCGAAGACCTCGTCGCGCAGCGCGGTGACGCCCTCGTGCGCTACGCGGCGTTCGTCTCCGGCAGCCCGCAGGACGCCCCCGACCTGGTTCAGGACGCGCTGGTGGGCACCTTCGGCCGCCTTCGCAACGGCTTCTCGGTGACGAGCGCCGAAGCCTATGTGCGCCGCGCCATCCTGAACACCTTCGTCGACCGTGCCCGACGCCGCGTGCGCTGGCGCCGGATCGCGCACCTCGCGCTCTCGCCCGAGTCGGTGGAGGCGCCCGACGCCGACGTCGACACGCGGTACGACATCCACGGCGAGCTGCGCAAACTCACGCCGCGAGAGCGTGCCTGCCTCGTGCTGCGCTACTACGACGACCTCAAGGTCGACGACATCGCCGCCACCCTCGGGCTGAGCCCCGGTGCGGTCAAGCGCTACCTGAGCGACGGTCTCGCCAAGATGGCCGTCTCGCTCAGCACCGACGAATCCCATCCCACTCCTGGGGGAGGCCCCGATGCCCACTGACCGCGACCTGCACGAGCTGCTGCGGCAGGATGACCGCCCGCCCGCCCTCGATGCTCAGGAGATCATCCGCCGCAGTCGCCGCCGGCGTCGCCCCCGACAGCTCGCCGTGGCGGTGGTCGCCGGGGCTGCGGCGGTGAGCATCGTCGCGGGGCTCGGCCCGGTCGCGGGACTGTTCGGCCAGAGCGTGCAGTCCGCGACTTCGAGCGGCTCGCTCGCGGGTGCGCCGGCGCCCGCGACCGTCGGCCCGGAGGACGCCTCGGGCGGCTCGACCTCCAAGAGCTCCGCGGTGAGCCTGAACCGCTGCGGCGACTCTCTCGCCACCGGCGCCGCGAGCAGCGCCCCTCTGAGCCTCGCGACGGAGTTCGCCGACGGCCGGGCCGATGCCGCCTTCCTGCCCGGCTCGGTCACGATTCGCAATGACGGCAGCTCTGCGCTCACGCTCACGGCTCTGGCCCAGCCCACGATCACCCTCTCGCGTGACGGCCGGGTGCTGTGGCACACACCGGCGCTGTCGCTGCCCGCCCCGGTTTCCGTCACGCTCGCGCCGGGAGAGTCCCACCGCTTCGCCGCACGGGTCAGACCCGTCGAGTGCGGCACCGAGGATGACCTGCGCCAGTCCTTCCGCGGCACGCTCCCCCACGTCCCGCCGGGCCGCTACGACGTGTCGGCGGCACTCGATGTGATCGTGGACGGCCGGACCGTGCTGGTCACGGGCCCGGCAACCGCGATCACCATCGACTGATCGAACCGGGAAGGATTCGGACCCGCCGGGGGTTGTCCTCCGGCATGAGCACAATTGGAATCATCGGAGCAGGACACATCGGCAGCCAGGTCGCGCGCGCGGCGGTCGCCCACGGATACGACGTCGTCATCAGCAACTCGCGCGGCCCTGAGACACTCGCGGAGCTCGTCGCCGAGCTGGGCGAGAAGGCGAGCGCGGGCACGCCGCAGCAGGCCGCCGAGGCGGGCGACTTCGTCGTCGTCACGGTGCCGCTGAAGGCGATCCCCACCATTCCGGTGGAACCCCTCGTGGGCAAGATCGTCATCGACACCAACAACTACTACTGGGAGCGCGACGGGCACATCGACGAGCTCGACCGGGAAGAGATCACGGTCTCCGGTCTGCTGCAGCGCCACCTGCCGCAGTCGAAGGTCGTCAAGGGCTTCAACCACATCATGGCCGCGCAGATCACGACCGACGGCACCCCGGCGGGCACCCCCAACCGGCGCGCGCTCGCGACGTCGAGCGACTTCGACGACGCCATCGAGCTCGTGACGCGGCTGTACGACGAGTTCGGTTTCGACACCGTGAGTGCCGGCCCGCTGAGCGAGAGCTGGCGCGTCGAGCGCGACACCCCCGCCTACGTCGTGCGGCAGAACGCGGAGGAACTGCGCGCCAACTTCGCGAAGGCGGAGCGCCGCACCGCCGCCTGACGACACCGGGGCGGCGACGGCGGGGCTCGCGCGTGGCACACTGATCACGTGACCGCCTCGTTCGTCGTCGTCCCCCAGTGGCAGGGTTCCGGTTCGGCCCGCGCGATGCGCCTGGTCGACGGGGCCGACGCCATCCGGGGCGATCTGCCCGTGAGCTCGACCGTCGTGGTCGAGATCCCGCTCGAGGCCGGGGAGTCCCTCGGCTCGGGCGTCCACCGCTACAGCTCACTGCAACTCGTCCGCGACCGGCAGCTCGACGTCCTCGACGCCGTCCCGGGCACCGCGATCACGATCGGCGGCGACTGCGGGGTCGAACTCGCCGCGATCTCGCATCTGGCCGCGCGGCGTGACGTCGCGGTGGTCTGGTTCGACGCGCATCCCGATCTGAACACGCCGGAGTCGTCCACCTCCGGGGCGTTCACCGGGATGGTCCTCCGAACGTTGCTCGGCGAGGGCGCACCGGGCCTCGTGCCCGAGACTCCCCTCGCTCGCGAGCGCGTGCTGCTGGTCGGCTGCCGCGACTTCGACGACGCCGAGGACGAGTTCGTCACCTCGGCCGCGATTCCGCTCATTCCGGCGGAGGCCGCGAGCGCCGACCAGGTCGTCGACGCGGTCGTGGCCCTCGGCGCCGACGCGGTCTATGTCCACATCGACCTCGACGTGATCGACCCGGGCGACTTCGACGGCGTCGGCTCCCCCGAACCGTTCGGCATCCCGGCGGTGACTCTGCTGGCGATCGTGGGAGCTCTCGCGGCCCGCGTCGAGATCGCGGGCGCCGGCATCACCTCGTTCGCGCCCTCCAGCCCCGAGCACGCGGTGGATGACCTGCCGACCATCCTCCGCCTGATCGCCGCGCTCACCCGCTAGCCGGTCGCCTCCCGGCATAGGCTTCGGGGATGACGGATTCACGGGTCACGGTCGACCGCGACGGACAGCTCCTGCTCATCGGGCTCAACCGTCCCGAGAAGCGCAACGCGGCCGATTGGCGGATGCTGCAGGAGCTGTCGCTCGCCTACGGCGAGTTGGAGCGCGACCCGGGCATCCGCTGCGGTCTGGTCTACGCGCACGGTGACCACTTCACGGGTGGGCTCGACCTGGCGGATGTCGCTCCCCGGATCGGCCCGCGGGGGCTCGATATCGTCGCGGAGGGCGGACTCGACCCGTGGCAGTTGAGTGGCCCCGCCCGCACCAAGCCGGTCGTCATCGCGGTGCAGGGCACCTGTCTCACGCTCGGGATCGAACTCGTGCTCGCCAGTGACGTCGCTGTCGCCGCACGCTCGACGAGCTTCGCGCAGATCGAGGTGGGACGCGGGATCCTGCCGTTCGGCGGGGCCACCATCCGCTTCCCGCGCACCGCGGGCTGGGGCAACGCGATGCGCTGGATTCTGACCGGAGACGCCTTCGACGCCGCCGAGGCGCACCGCATGGGGCTCGTGCAGGAGGTCACCGACGACGGGGCGCAGTTCGATCGCGCGCTCGCGATCGCCCGCCGAATCGCCGCGCAGGCGCCGCTCGCCGTGCAGGCGACGCTCGCGAATGCCCGCCTCGCGGCGGCCGGGGGCGACGCCGCGGGCGCGCTGCAGCCCGAGCTCGTCCGCCTCGTGCAGTCGGAGGACTCGCGCATCGGCATGCGGGCGTTCCTCGATCGCACCACCGCCGAGTTCCTCGGCCGCTGAATCCGGGCAGCTCGCGCTCGCGGTCACCTCGTACAGTGGGACGATGACGACCACCGAATACGACCTCATTGTCATCGGCGCGGGAACGGTGGGCGAGAACGTCGCCGACCGCGCGACCCAGGGCGGCCTGAGCGTGCTCATCGTGGAGAGCGAACTGGTCGGCGGGGAGTGCTCGTACTGGGCCTGCATGCCGTCCAAGGCCCTCCTGCGCAGCGGGCACGCGCTGCGGGCCGCACAGCGCGTCGGCGGCTCCCGCGAGGCGAGCACCGGCGCCCTCGACGTCGCGGCCGTCTTCGCGCGCCGCGACCACATCACTCACGACTGGAGTGATCAGAGCCAGGTGGAGTGGCTGGATGGCGCGGGGATCGACCTGGTGCGTGGCACCGGCGTCATCACCGGCGTGAAGGAGGTCACAGTCGGGCACACCGTCTACACCGCCCGACACGCCGTCTGCGTCTGCACCGGCTCCGCCGCGCTCCTGCCGGCGATCGACGGCCTGGCCGAGTCGGAGCCCTGGACCAGCCGAGAGGCGACGAGCGCCCACGAGGCCCCCGCCTCGCTCGCGATCATCGGCGGCGGCGTGGTCGCCGCCGAGATGGCGACGGCCTACGCGAGCTTCGGAACCCGGGTGACGCTCATCGTGCGCAGCACCCTGCTCGCCTCGGAGGAGCCCTTCGCGGGAGAACTGGTCGGCCGTTCACTGCAGGAACTGGGTGCGACGGTGCACCTGGGCGTCTCCCCCACCGGCGTCTCCCGGGTCGACGGCTCCTACCTCGTGCAGCTCGACAACGGCGTCAGCGTCACCGCCGAGAAGCTCCTCGTCGCCACCGGCCGGGTGCCCCGCACCACCGAGATCGGGCTGGAGAACATCGGGCTCGAACCGGGAAGCTGGTTGCACACCGACGACACCCTCCGGGTCACCGGCTACGACTGGCTCTACGCCGCCGGCGATGTCACCCACCGCGTACTCCTGACGCACCAGGGCAAGTACCAGGCTCGCGCGGCCGGCGACGTCATCGCGGCGCGAGCCACCGGGGCCAGGGTGCACGACGGCCCGTGGGGCGCGCACGCGGCGACCGCCGACCACGAGGCGGTCCCCCAGGTGACCTTCACCGATCCCGAGGTCGCCTCGGTCGGCTTGACGGCGGCCGCGGCAGAGCGCGCCGGGTACGAGATCAGGGTCGTCGACTACGACCTCGGCTGGGTCGCCGGGGCGAGCCTGCAGGCCGACGACTACTCGGGACGGGCGCGGATGGTGGTGGATGAGCGGCGGAAGGTCATCCTCGGCGTCACCTTCGTGGGGCAGGACGTCAGTGAGCTGCTGCACGCGGCGACGATCGCGATCGTCGGCCAGGTCCCGATCGATCGACTCTGGCACGCGGTCCCCGCCTACCCGACCATGAGCGAGGTGTGGCTCCGCCTGCTGGAGAGCTACGGACGCCCGAGCTGAGACGCCGATCAGCGCCGGCGGGCCTCCGCGAGTGACTCGTAGACGCCGAGCAGCGAAGCACCGGCAGTCGCCCAGGTGAACCCTTCCGCGAAGCGACGTGCACTGGCCCCCAGCCGGGCACGCGCCGCATCGTCGGCGAGCAACGCCGCGACCACACCCGCCCAGCGCCCGGGGTCGCGGGAATCGATCAGGATGCCCGACTCCCCGTCCGACACCGACTCCACCAGCCCCGTTCCGCGGTAAGCCACCACGGGCGTCCCGCTCGATGCCGACTCCAGCGCCACGAGTCCGAAGGTCTCGCTGTGCGAGGTGACGAGGGTCACGTCCGCCGCCGCGAACAGGTCCGCGAGCGTCTCGCGGTCGAGCGCACCGACGTACCGAACGTCTCTCGCCACCCCGAGCGCCGAGGCGACGGCGCCGAGCGAGGCGAGGTACTGCTCATCGGTCGCTTCCCCCGCCACCACCAGCAGGGGCGGTGCGGAACCGCGCAGGGCCCGCACGCCCGCGAGCGTGCGCACGGCCAGTTCGAGGTCTTTCAGCGGCTGGATCCGCGCGGCGACGACGAGGAGCGGCCGATCCGACTCGAGCCCGAGGGCGCTTCGCACCTCGCCGTCGTTGCGCCGGCGCGCGGGCGTGAACAGGGCCGTGTCGACGCCCGGGGGGATCACCCAGAGGCGGTCGGCGGGGGCACGAAGCTCGTCGATCACGGCCTCGACCTCGGAGCTCGACCCCGCGACGATGGCGTCCGCCTGTGCCGCGATGAAGGCCTCGGAGCGCAGCCGGGCCTCGGGTTCGGGTGTGTCGCCGTCCGCGAGCGCGCGGTTCTTCATCGCGGCGAGGGTGTGGAAGCTCTGCACGAACGGCACCCCCGTCTCGATCGCGACGGGGAGGGTCGCGAGCCCGCTCAACCAGTAGTGGGCGTGCAGCACGTCGTACTCCCGGTCACGCGCCCGCACGAGGGTCGCGACCGCCTCACCGAACTCATCGGCGACGATCGGGAGCTGCGACTTGGGGAGCGGCGCGATGGCCCCCGCGAGGAGCGGTCGGAGCGTGACGCCGGCCGAGAGCTCGCGCGGGTGCGTCGAGTCGATCGCGCGCGTCAGCAGATCGACCTCGATGCCGCGGGCGGAGAGCTGTTCCGCGAGCGCCACCACGGCGACGTTCATGCCGCCGGCATCGCCGCGCCCGGGAGATGCCGCGGGCGAGGTGTGCATGGAGATCATCGCGACCCGACGGACTCCCTGTCTCATGCAGCCACTGTATGCCGCCCGACTGAGCGACCCGTCAGTCTCCGATCCGAGCCGCAGCGGCGAGCGGTTATTCTGGTCGGGAGGAGCCGGTTTCGAGGCTTCCCTGCCGACCACCCAAGGGGTCAGATGTCCCGCCGCTCACTGCCGCTCCTGCTCGCCACGGCGACGATGGCGCTGCTCGCCTTGAGCGGGTGCGGTTCGACTTCGCCGGGCCCCGCGGCGAACGGCGGTTCCCCTGGGCCGTCCTCCAGTCCCGCCGAGCCGACCCCGACCCCGACCGCGACGCCCACCTTCGTGGCGCAGAAATACAGCTGCGAGTCGATCCTGCCGCCCGCCACGCTCGCGGTGTTCCAGAGCAAGAAAGCCGACGGATTCACGCTGCAGTCCGACTTCGTGCAGCGCGTGCACAACTTCGACGCGAACCTCGCGCTCTTCGACACCTACGGCGGAATCCTCTGCCAGTGGGCCTACCCCGGCACCTCGCGCCCCGTCGACTACGGGTTCTCCCGCATCACCGCAGACCAGGCGGCGAAGGAGCAGGCGGAGCTGGAGAAGGACGGCTGGGTCGCGAGCAGCGAAGATTACGGCACGCTCCTGGCCAACCCCGACACCGCGAACTTCCCCGACAACTACCTCTTCATCGACGGCTACTGGATGTACGGCTCGAGCCGCCCCGTTCTCGACACGATCGTGCAGAACGTCTTCCAGACCCCCGACCAGTAGCGGGCCGCGGCTCTACCACTGCGGCGGGTGCCGCCGGGCCCACCCGAGCCGCCGCTCCAGCTGCGCACCGATCGCGAGCAGCGTCGCCTCGCCGCCCGGTCGCCCGACCAGCTGCACTCCCATCGGCAGGCCATCGGGCGTCACGGCCACCGGCAGCGCGATCGCGGGCAGCCCGGCCACGTTCACGAACGAGGTGAACGGCGTGTACTGCACCTGCTGGGCGAAGTTCCGTTCCGGGTCGTCGCTCGAGTACCAGCCGAGCGGGCGCGGAGTGAGCGCCAGCGCCGGGGTCAGCACGGCGTCGTAGGCGCCGAGCGCGCGGATGACCACCCGCTCGTACCCGGTGAGCACGAGCAGCGCCTCCCCCAGCTCGCGCACCGTCAGGGCCCGTCCGCGCTCCACCAGCCACCGGGTCAGCGGCTCTAGCAGCTCCAGCTCCTGCCCCTCGGCGGGCAGGGAGGCCGCACCCGCCTGCCACACGGTGCGGAACGCGGCAGCGTATCCGGCTGTTGCAGGCAGCCTCGTCTCCTCCATGCCGTGGCCCAGGGCGACCAGTTCCTCGACCGCGAGGTCGAGCGCGGCCCGCGCCTCCGCGGCCAGTCGGATCTCGTACTCGTCATCCCAGGGCGAGCTCGTCATGACGGCGAGCTGATAGCGTCCCTCTCCGCGAATCGCCGAACCGAGCAGCGCGCCCTCGGCGCCCCTCGGGGCCCCCGTCGCGTACTCGTACCGCGCGCCGGCGACCATCGCGTCCAGCATCATCGCCGCATCGGCGACGGAGCGGGCGATCGGACCGGTCGTCACGAGTCCCGCGAGCGAGGTGAAGCCGGTCCCTGCGGGGACGAGGCCGCGACTCGGCTTGAGGCCGACGAGACCGGTGGCGGCGGCGGGGATACGGATGGATCCTCCGCCGTCCGAGCCGGGGGCGAAGGGCAGGAGGCCCGCCGCGACGGCGACGGCCGCCCCGCCGCTGCTCCCGCCCGCGCCGAGCTCCAGATCGTAGGGATTGCGGGCGGGCGACCCCGCCAGCGGCTCGGTGTAGCTGGGGAAGCCGAATTCGGGAGCGTTCGTCGTGCCGAGACTGATCGTGCCGGCCGCGTCGAGCACCTCGACGAGCTCATCGGAGACGTCCGGCACGAAGTCGGCGAAGAGGCGAGACCCGAAGGTCGTCCGCACGCCCGCACGCCGGTACAGGTCCTTGTCGCCGATGGGCAGCCCCCACAGGGCGGCCGTGGTCGGGCCCGCGGCGCTCAGCTCCGCGGCGCGTCGTCGCGCCCGGTCGGCGCTCACCGTGACGAAGGCGCCGAGCCCGGGGTCCAGCCGCTCGATGCGCCTCAGGTAGTGCTCGACGAGCTCGACCGGCGTGATCTCGCCGCGGTGCAGCCAGTCCCACTGCTCCTGCGCGCTCAGGTGATGGAGTTCGAACACGCGTCGAGCCTACTGAGGGCGAGCGGCGGCGCTACTTGAGCGACTTCTGCATGAGAACGGTGCCGAGCCAGCGGTCGAACTTGTAGCCGACCTTGCCCATGTGCCCGATCTCCTTGAACCCGAAGTTCTTGTGCATCTGGATCGACGCCTCCGCCCCCTTGTCGGCGATCACGGCGATGATCTCCTTGATCCCTGCCGCCTTCGACGCCACGAGCATCTCTTCCATGAGGGCCTTGCCGAGTCCCTTGCCGGTGGATGCGGGGCCGAGGTAGATCGAGTTCTCCACCGTGTATCGGTAGGCGGCCTTCTCCTTCCACGGGTAGACGTAGGCGTAGCCGAGGATCTGGCCGCGCGGGTTGACCGCGACGAGGTAGGGCATCCCGAGTCGCTGGATGTGCGCGAACTTGCGCTTGAGTTCACTCAAGCCGATCGCCTTCTCGTCGAAGGTGACCGTCGAGTTGCGCACGTAGTGGTTGTAGATCTCACGGATGTCGGGCAGGTCGGCCTCCGTCGCGGGCCGGATCACCCACTCGAAGGGCGTCTCCGGCTCGGGTTGCGGTCGGAGGTGGAGGGGGAGCTGGCGGCGCGTTTCGTATTCCTCTTCGAGCACGGTGATCTCCCGCCTGTTGACCGTTGGATGCCTCCAGCTTAGGTGTCGAGCGACCAGTCGACGGGTTCGGCGCCCTGCGCCACGAGCAGTTCGTTGGCCCGACTGAACGGGCGCGATCCGAAGAAGCCGCCGTGCGCGGAGAGGGGACTCGGGTGGGCGGAGACGATGGTCGGGGTGTCGCCGAGGAGCGGTCTGAGGGTGGCCGCGTCCCGCCCCCAGAGAATGGCGACGAGTGGCCGGTCACGCGCCACCAGCGCGCGAATCGCCGTCTCCGTGACGAGCTCCCAGCCCTTCCCCCGGTGCGACCCGGCCGAACCCGCGCTGACCGTGAGCACGCGGTTGAGGAGCAGCACGCCGTTTCGCGACCACGCGGTGAGGTCGCCGTGCGGCGGCGGGGTGATGCCGAGGTCGTCGCGCAGTTCGCGGTAGATGTTCTGCAGGCTGCGCGGCACCGGCCGCACCTGCGGGTCGACGGCGAAGGAGAGCCCGACGGCGTGACCCGGGGTCGGGTACGGATCCTGCCCCACGATCAGCACCCGCACCTCGTCGAGCGGGAATGTGAACGCGCGCAGCACCCGTGGGCCGTCGGGGAGATACGGTCTCCCGGCCGCTGTCTCGGCGCGGAGGAAGTCGCCCAGCCGGGCGATCTCGCCGGCGACCGGTTGCAGCGCGTTCGCCCACCCGGGGTCGACCAGCTCGCTGATCGGGCGGGGCATCAGGCGGCCTCGGCTCCGACGATCGAGACGACGACGCCGTCCTCGCCCGGTGTCACCCGCCAGACGCTCCCGACGCCCTCGACGTGCACGCCGTCGTCCTTCACGATAAGCACCGTGTTCTCGTCGATCGCGACGCCGCCTTCGACGAGTTCCGCCTCGGTCGCCGCGATCAGCCGACCGACGGTGCCCCATTGCGCGGCGTGCACGTCGATCGCCATGTCGACGAGCCCGATGCCCTGGGCGACGGTCACCTCGTCGAGGTCTTCTGAGGTGTTCTCGTGGCAGACCGGAACATCGCCGATCAGCCATCCACCGATGAGCGCGACGTCCGCCGCGATGGCCGCCCCCGCCGAGAATCCGAGGTAGGGCAAACCGTCGTGCACGAGGAGCCGGATCTCGTCGAACAGTCCGCGAACGGCGACCACGTAGGCCGGCGTCAGCCCCCCGCCGATGAGCAGCCCGTCGATGTCGTTGAGCACGGCCGACGAGGCCGTGTTCCCCTCAAGGATGACCGTCACCACCGGCTCGCACACCGCGATCGACCCCAGCATCGCCCGGTACTTGGCGGCGGCATCCGCGCCATCCGGGGCGTTCTCGGCGACGAGGAGCACCGCGACCCGCGGCACGACCCTGCCCGCACCGGCCGCCCGCGCTGCGCACTCACCCAGGAACTCGCGAAAGAGGTCGTCCGACCATCCCCCGCCCGCGAGGTGGACGCTCACAGGCCCGCGGTCACCGGGGGCAGGGATGACCACGGGAAGTTGATCCACCGCGAGGTGCGCCGCCACGTGTAGTTCGGCTCGTGCAGGGTGCCGGGCTTCGTGTAGAGAACGACGGTACGGACATCCGCTCCCGCCGCCTTCAGCAGCTCTACGACCATCGTGATGGTGCGGCCGGAGTCGGAGACGTCATCGACGAGGAGCACACGCTTGCCCGCGAGCGACGGCTCGTCGAGCATCGGCGGCAGCATGACGGGCTTCGGCAGCCGCTCCCCCACGCCCGTGTAGAACTCGACGTTGAGGGCGCCGCAGGCCTTGATGTCGAGCGCGTAGGCGATCGCACCGGCGAGCAGGAGTCCGCCTCGGGCGATCGCGACGACGACCTCGGGGAAGAAATCGCCCTGCGCGATGTCGGTCGCCAGGTGACGCGAGGCCTCGCCGAATTCGAGCCAGCCGAGCACCTCCCGGTCGAGCGTGTCCTGTGAAGCCTCTGCCTGCGTCGCCTGGTCCATCCGACAAGGTTAGCGGCCACGCCAGCCCCCGTGTCACGCGGCCGGCACCCCGCTGACGGCCCCGGAGCGACGCTCCCTCGCGCGGCGAAGGCTGAGTCGCGCGAGTTATCCACAGTGTCAGATTTTTGCTCGAGTTATTGCGCCGAACTGGAAAACTCGTCGTCGCGATTCGCTGACCGCGCCCGGCGCTGTCAGAGGATCGCACCCCACGATCACGCGCAAGGAGTGCACATGTTCAGATGCGCCCGCCGCCGAAAGCGGGTGCACCATGAAGCCAGCGCATGAATCGGACTCGGCGACATTCGGCAGACCCGTCCCCCTTCGGGCCTACGTGCCACCGCCGGATCGAGTGCCCCGGGTCGACCTCGGCGGTCATCCCCTCGCGGTCGCGCAATATGACTGGCTCAGTCCCGACCGGCACGATCGCGTTGACGCGGACCCGCATGACGTTCCGGTCACGCCCGTGCCGGCACCGAGCGCGGAGTTCCGCTTCACGATCCACGCACTGCCGGCTCCCGCGCTCGCTCTGGTCGTGTTCTATCCGCGCTACTCTCGCGAAAAACCGCCGAACCTGAAGGAGGGTGACGAGGTCGATTGCCTGACCTCCCCGCGGTGTCGGATCACCGAGAACGTCGACAGCGTCGACATCACGGTCACCGGTGCCAGACGACCCCGGGTAGCCGTCTTGATGGTCTCCTACTTGGCAATTCTGGGGCCGCCGGAGGGCGTGTCATCCCCAGAGGAAGGCCATTCAACGCCAAATCGATCGACGATGAACACCGCGTCGTGGGACGCGCTTATGGAGGGGAGCGAGTGATGGCGCGCGCGGGGCGCGACGGCGGTGCGCGCGCGTTCTACGACCGGGGGCGCAGCTCGCCGCGGATGACCTTGTGCGGTGCCGCCTGCGCGACCGGCTTGATCGTCACCAGGTCGAGGTTGACGTGCGGCGGCAACTCGATCGCGTGCACGATCGCCTCCGCGATGTCCTCCGCGACGAGCGGATGGGGCACGTTGTCGTAGACGGCGTCGGCGCGCGCCTGGTCGCCGCCGAACCGCACGAGCGAGAACTCCTCCGTCTTGACCATGCCCGGTGCGACCTCGAGCACGCGGATCGGCTCCCCGGCGAGCTCCAGCCGCAGGACGGCGACCATCGCGTGGGCGGCGAACTTGGCGGCGTTGTAGCCTCCGCCGCCCTCGTACGCGACGTGGCCCGCGATCGAGGTGACGGTGAGGATGTCGGCGACCCCGGCATCCACCGAGCCCGCGCGCAGCAGCGGCAGGAGCGCGCTGATGACGCGCTTCACCGCCACGACGTTGACGTCGAACATCCGCCGCCAGTCGTCGACGTCGCTCGCTTCGACGCTCGCGAGCCCGAATGCCCCGCCCGCGTTGTTGACGAGGGCGTGCACCGGACCGGTCGCGGCCAGGTGGTCGCGCAGGGCGTCGACATCGGCCTGTCGGGTGAGATCGGCGACGACGTAGCTCGCGCCGGTCTCCTCCGCGAGCGCGCGGAGGCGCTCCTCACGGCGTGCGACGCCCACGACCTCCCAGCCGTGTGCGCGGAAGAGGCGCGCGGTGGCCGCCCCGATCCCGCTGCTCGCTCCGGTCACGACGACGCGCTTATTCACCATGCCTCCACGCTAGGGCCTGGCGCGCGGGCCGGGGAACGCGGCACACTCCCGCGCGGCGCGCGGGCCGCGATCCCGGTGCCGGGCGCGCGGCCCGCTAGCCCCACTGGCTGACGCGCTTCGGCAGCGCGAACACGAGCAGCAGCGCGAGCACGGAGAAGGCGACGCTCACGCCGAGCGCGGCGGTCGAGCCATTGGCGAAGTGCGTCGCGAGATCCGCCTTGCTGCGCACGGTCCCCAGATCGGCCACGCTGAAGAGCACGCTTCCGATGACGGCGATCCCGATCGCCGAACCGATCCGCTGAACCGTGGAGATGACCCCGCTCGCGGCGCCCGCCTCGGCCCGGTCGACGGTCGCGACGATGAACTGGGCGTTGGGCGCGATGAAGAGCCCGTTGCCGACGCCGGCGATGAAGAGCGGCGCAAGCAGATCCCAGTTGCTGAGGTCGGTCGGCGCGACGCGCAGCAGGATCACCCAGACGGCGAGCAGGCCCACCGTGAGAAGGCTCGTCCCGATCAGCAGGACGGTGCGCCCCAGGCGGTTCGCGAGCCGGTTGCTCTGCGAGGAGCCGATGATCGATCCGACGGCGAACGGAGTCGCGACGAGACCCGATTCGAGCGCGGTGTGACCGAGCCCCGCCTGCCAGAACAGCGCGATCGTGAAGAAGATGCTCGTGAAGGCGGCGAAGTAGACCAGCGCGAGGATCGTTCCGCCGGTGAACGCGGGGTGCGTAAACAGCTTCGGGGGCACGAGGGGGCTCCGGCCGCGGCGGGAGTAGAGCACCTCCCACACCCCGAACAGCACGAGGAGAAGCACCCCGAGCGCGAGCACGAGGTAGGTCCACAGCGGCCAGCCCTGGTTCTCCCCCTCGATGAGCGGCACCAGCAGCGCGACCAGACCGCCGGTCAGAAGCACCAGCCCCACCCAGTCCACGCCGCCGGATGACCGGGTCCGGTCGATCCCCGACGCCGCAGCCCCCGGCAGCAGCACGATCGCCGCCACGAGCGCCACGACGCCGATCGGCAGGTTCACGCCGAAGACGAGCCGCCACCCGTTCTGGTCGCCGAAGCCCTGGATGATCAGCCCACCCAGGATCGGACCGAGCGCGCTCGACACCCCGATGACCGCGCCCATGATCGCGAAGGCCCGCCCGCGGGAGCGCGGCGGGAAGAGCAGCTGGATGTAGGCGGTGACCGCCGGCACGAAGATGCCACCCGCGAGGCCCTGCACGACGCGGGCGATGATGAGCTGGGTGTCGCTCTGGGCCAGCCCGCAGGCGAGGCTGGCGACGGTGAAGAGCGCGAGCCCGGTGAAGAACACCCACTTGTGGCCGATGCGGTCGCCGATGCGACCGGCCGGGATGAGCGCGATGCCGAAGGCGAGCGCGTAACCCGAGATGATCCAGGAGAGAACGTCTTCGCCCGCGGGGGTTCCGGAGGCGTTCACGTTGTCGCGGATCGTGGGCAAGGCGACGTTGACGATGGTGGTGTCGAGCAGGGCCATGAACATGCCGATCAGCAGCACGATGAGCGCCCGCCAGGCGTGGCTCGGCACCGGCGCGGGCGCCGAGTCCCACTGCGCCGGGGCGGCGGGGCCGCCGGTGGGAGCCCCGGCGGGGGTCGCGGTGGTCTCAGACATCAGGAAGGGTCCTTTCGTGCCGATTCGTCGGCGATGATGGCGGGGAGTTCGGTCAGCAGCTCGTGGTGCCAGGCGATGTCGGCGCGGATCCGCGCCACCTTGTGGGTCATGACGAAGGCCTCGCCGACTGTCAGATACGGGGCGGCGCGGTCGAGCATGGCGTGCGCGTCGTCGAGCATGTGCTCGAGGGTGCGGATCCGCTCGGCGATGACGGTCGGGAGGTCATCCAGTCGATCGCGGTCCAGACGGGTCATGGCGAGGTCGAAGGGGTCGGTGCGGATCACCACGGCGCCGAGGGCGGCGGCGCGCATCTCGCGCAGTGCCGCAATGCCCTGCTCGGTGATCTCGTAGACCTGACGCTGCGGGTACGAACCCGCGCGCTCGCTGCGCGTCTCGCGGATGAGGCCGTCGGCGAGCATCCGCTTCAGCGCCCCGTAGACCGCGCCCACGCTGATATCGGTCCACACGTGAACGTGCTCCTCCTCGGCGAGGAGACGCAACTGGTGCCCGTGCATCGGACCGCGTTCGGCGAGCGCGTCGAGCAGATAGAGGCGGATGGACGACACGCGACTACTCTCGCACGAGTAGTCGCGCGCGTGCAAGTCGAAGAAGAGAGGGCGTGTGGCCCGCGCCAACCGCCTCGTGAACGCCACTCACCACGCATTACGCCGTGTGTCGAGCACCGTTGCCGCCGCCGGATGCTCTCCCTAAGCTCGCACCGGAGTGGACAGCCCTGTGTCCACCGCAGGATTGCAAGGAGCACGCCCATGAGCGACTGGAAGTTCGAGACCAAGCAGGTCCACTCGGGAGCCGCACCCGACCCGACCACCGGCGCGCGCGCGACGCCGATCTACCAGACCACCTCGTATGTCTTCAAGAACGCGGAGCACGCGCAGAACCTGTTCGCGCTCGCCGAGTTCGGCAACATCTACACCCGGATCATGAACCCCACGCAGGACGTCGTGGAGCAGCGCGTCGCCGCGCTCGAGGGGGGCACCGCCGCCCTCCTGGTCTCCTCCGGCCAGTCCGCCGCGACCCTCGCCATCCTCAACATCGCGGAGGCGGGCGACCACATCGTGTCCTCCTCGTCGATCTATGGCGGCACCTACAACCTCTTCAAGTACACGCTCGCGAAGCTCGGCATCGAGACCACCTTCGTGGAGGACCAGGACGACGCCGAGGAGTGGGCCGCCGCGGTGCGCCCCAACACCAAGCTGTTCTTCGCCGAGACCATCGGCAACCCCAAGATCAATGTGCTCGACATCGGCCTCGTCTCGGGCGTCGCGCACGAGAACGGCATCCCGCTCATCGTCGACAACACGATCGCGACGCCGTACCTCATTCGCCCCTTCGAGCACGGTGCCGACATCGTCGTACACTCCGCCACGAAGTACCTCGGCGGCCACGGAACGATCATCGGCGGCGTCATCGTCGACGGCGGAAAGTTCTCCTGGTCGGCGAACGCCGCGCGATTCCCCGGCCTCACCACGCCCGACGAGTCGTACCACGGCGTCACCTACACCGAGGCTCTCGGTGACGGCATCGCCTACATCATCAAGGCGCGCGTGCAGCTGCTCCGCGACCTCGGCGCCGCGATCGCGCCGGCGAGCGCGTTCCAGCTCATCCAGGGCATCGAGACGCTCAGCCTCCGCGTCGAGCGCCACGTCGCCAACGCCCAGGCGGTCGCCGAGTTCCTCGAGAGCCACGACGACATCGCCTCCGTCAACTACTCCGGCCTGCCGTCCAGCCCCTGGTACGAGGCTGCGAACAAGTACGCCCCCAAGGGTGTCGGCGGTGTCCTCTCCTTCGAACTGAAGGGCGGGGTGGATGCGGGCCGTGCGCTCGTCGACAACGTCACGCTGTTCAGCCACGTGGCCAACATCGGTGACGTGCGCAGCCTCATCATCCACCCGGCCTCCACCACCCACTCGCAGCTCACGCCGGAGCAGCAGCTCACGACGGGCGTGACGCCCGGCCTCGTGCGCCTCTCCATCGGCATCGAGAACATCGACGACATCATCGCCGACCTCGAGGTGGGCTTCGCAGCCGCCCGCGCCGTCTCGGCGGCGAGCGCGAACGCGTAGAGCACCCGCGCTCAGCACCGCGCCGTCGGCCTCCCCTCGGGGATGCCGGCGGCGCGGTCGCGTCACCGGCCGCGTAACAATGCGACGGGCATCCCTCGCGCTCGTAGATACTTGACCTGACATGGACTGGCAGACACCCGAAGACACCGTTCCTTCGGCGTTCATCACCGAGGCGACCGCCCGCGCGGTCATCGGCAAGCCTCCGGCCAGTGGTGCGTGGCGTGAGGGCGACCCACCCGGACACCGCAGCTTCGTCTCCGTCGGCTCCCTCGACCTCGAGCGCGGCGGTCACCTCCCGGTGGTTCGCATCGCCTACGAGACCTGGGGCGAGCTGAACGCGGATGCGAGCAACGCCGTGCTCGTTCTCCACGCGCTCACCGGCGACAGCCACGTCGTCGGCGATCCCGGTCCCGGGCATCCGACCGCGGGCTGGTGGGGCGGAATCGTCGGTCCCGGCAAGGCGATCGACACCGACGAGTGGTTCGTCGTCGCGCCGAACATGCTCGGCGGCTGCCAGGGCAGCACCGGACCGTCGTCGCACTCGCCCCTCGGCCGCGAGTGGGGAGCCGAGTTCCCGTTCGTCACGATCCGCGACCAGGTCGCCGCCCAGGTCGCGTTCTCCGACGCGCTCGGCATCGAGCGCTGGGCCGCCGTGCTCGGGGGCTCGATGGGCGGGATGCAGGCGCTCGAGTGGGCGGTGGGATACCCGGAGAGGCTCGAGAGGGTCGCGGTGCTCGCGGCGCCCGAGCTCTCCAGCGCGGATCAGATCGCGCTCAATTCCGTGCAGATCGACGCGATCGAGCTCGACCCGCGTTTCGCCGCGGGCGACTACTACGACGCGGCGGACGGCGAGGGACCCTCTCGCGGGCTCGCGCTCGCCCGACGCATGGCGCTCCTCAACTACCGCTCCCCCACCGAGCTGAATGACCGTTTCGAGCGCAGTTGGCAGAGCGGCGTGAGTCCGCTCGGCGGCGGCGGACGCTACGCGGTCGAGAGCTATCTCGACTTCCACGGCAACAAGTTCACGCGCCGCTTCGACGCGAACAGCTACGTGACCCTCGTGGGCTCGATGAGTTCGCACGACATCGGCCGCGACCGCGGCGGCGTGGCGGCGGCTCTCTCCCGTGTCACGGCCGCCGCGCTGGTCCTCGGAATCGACAGCGACCGACTGTTTCCCATGCCCCATCAGCGCCTCATCGCGGCGGGCATCGCGACCTCGATCGATGGGGGCGCCGCGGTCGAGATCTCCTCCCCGTTCGGTCATGATGGTTTCCTGATCGAGGATGATCTGGTCGGCTTCCACCTGGCCCGTCTGCTCCGGAGTTAACGACTCATCAACAGCCCTGTGGAGGGGACAAACGAGTCTGTATCAGTTTGGCTATGCTTGGCCGACTGAAAGGGAAACATGGCAGCTGCAGCAACGCACGACGATCGGAACGGAATCCGAGTCGCGATCGTTGACGACCACCGCCTCGTTCTCGACGGCCTCGCCGCCCGGCTCCACGATCCCGAGGGCGGGATGCACGTGGTGGCGACCGAGACCACCTGGGCCGGCCTCATGGGCCATCCCGAATTCCCCGTCGACGTCGTCGTCCTCGACCTCCATCTGGAGGACGGCATCCCCGTCGGCACCAAGCTCCGCGCCCTCGGCACGATCGGCACCGCCGCGATCGTCATGAGCCGGCACGCCGACTCGGCCTCCATCACCGCGGCGATGCGGGCCGGGGCGATGGGGTTCGTTCCCAAGACGGAGTCGGCCAGCGAGCTCATCGCCGCGATCCGTTCCGCGGCGACCAGCACTCAGCACCTCTCCGAGCCGCTCGCTCAGGCGATCGCACGGTTCACGGCGACGCCCGACCCGGGTCTCGGCAAACAGGAGCAGCGCGCGCTCGTGCTGTACGCCTCGGGCCGGTCGATCAAAGAGGTTGCGCAGGAGATGGCGACGACGGAGGAGACGGTCAAGTCGTACATCAAGCGGGGGCGTCGCAAGTACCGCGAGGTCGGGGTCGACGTCGGAACGCGCATCCTGCTGCGCCGTCACGGCGTGCGCGAGGGCTGGCTCACACCGGAGTGACCCGCGCCGCGCGCGTCGACGGTGCGGTCGACGGTGCGGTCGACGGAGCGGTCGAGGGTGCAGGACCCGGGGTCGCTGGGGCCGCAGCTGACGCTGCGACCCCGTTGCGAACCCCCCGGCTCGGTTCGCGTACCGCTCGGAACCTTCGGTCTCGCTCGGCACGGCTAGAACCCAACGTCGTCTATTCGGGTGAGACGTTGATCCGGATCGGTGCAGACTGCACGTCTTCCGGCCTATTTGTGTGGCGCCGCAGAAAGCACGGCACGCCCCTCTTGTTGTCATTCGACCTTAGCTGGTTCGATGTGCAGTAATCGACCGGTGTGGCACCCCCATTTAAAGGTGCAATCTGACACGATTTCAGGTGACATGGAACTCATCGCCAAAGAGCGGGACCGCCTGCTCCACCGCACCGCCCGTTTTCTGGGCCTCGGTGGCACCTTCGTGGCTCTGGTGAGCCTGAGTTTCCCCGGTGTCATCCCCTTCTCGACCTACCTCGAGATGCTGCCGCCGCTCGCCTTCCTCGTCTTCAGCCTCGTGATGATCGGGCGGGGCGGCGGTCTCGGCTGGATGGCGCTCGCGCTTCTCGCCGGCCTCACGGCGCTCTTCATCGCCCGGGTTCCCTGGAGCCAGCCGCCGTCGACCGGCCTCGCTGCCGCCGTCTCCCCGCTCGCCGCTGCCGGCACCGCGAGCATCGCGCTCGTCCTCACCTCGAGCCTTCTGCGCATCATGCTCCTGCTCGTCGGCGCCCTCGCGAGCACCCTCCTCGTCCAGCAGGCCAGCGCCACGCCCGGCACCCTCTCCCCCTCCGGCCTGCTCGTCGTGCTCGGCTGGGTCCTCACCGCGGTGCTCGGGTACTGGCTCAGCGCGAGCGTTCCGCGTGCCGCCCGGCGCATCTACAGCATCGGGAAGGCGCACCGCGCCGAACGCCAGGCGAGCGAGACCGAGGCACAGCGTCGGCAGGGCGCCCGACTGCTCCACGACACCGTGCTCGCCACCCTCACCCTCCTCGCCCACTCGGGAGTCGGCGTCGCTCCCGAGGCGCTCCGCCAACAGGCATCCGAAGACGCCCGGCTGCTTCGTCAACTGCGCCTCGGCGCCACACCGACCCCGCAGTCATCGGGCGACTACAACCTCGAGCCCGTGGAAGAGACGGCGCTCGGAACGACCCTCGAGTCGGTCAAGCAGCGCTTCGGCCGCATGGGCCTCGAGGTGAGCTGGCATGGCACGGGGCAGGTTCTCCTCCCCAGCGACGTGCTCGACGCCTTCCTGCTCTCGCTCGCGGAGTGTCTGGAGAACGTGCGTCGCCACTCGGGCGTGACGCAGGCGCACGTGACGATCACCGACGACGCGACGACCGTGCGGGCGATGGTCACCGACTCCGGCGTCGGATTCGACCTCGAGGGCATCGACGAAGACAAGCTGGGCTTCAAGGAGTCGGTCATCGGCCGGTTGCCTGAGGTGGGCGGGAACGCGCGACTCTTCTCGGCGCCCGGATCGGGCACGACGGTCGTACTGGAGGTGCCGCGATGACGAGCTTCATGCGCCCGGAGGAGAACACCCTGGGGGTCATCCTCGGCCGGCGCGGAAAGGGCAGCACACCGGGCGTCGCCAAGGCGCTCCGGCAGGCGAGCGCCCGCGGGGCGACCCTCGGCACCGGCTATCTCGGCATCGGCGCGGGGGTGCTCAGCGGGATCGAGGCGCTCTACGGGCTCAGCCTGTTCATCGCCCGTTGGCAGCAGTACCCCAATCCGGCTCCCGTGATCATCGCCTGGCTGCTCTACATCACGGCCTTCGTCGCCGCGCTCGTGACCATGTCGGTCCTCGGTGATCGCCTGCCGCACTGGTTGTTCGCCCTCTATCTGATCGCGATCGGCGCCGTCGTCGCCCTCGACTTCTGGGGAATCTGGCCGCTGCACGACATCGGCGGCTACGCCACGGCATCCGTGTCGGCCGGCTTCGGGCTCATGATCGTCGTGACCCTGCGCGGCGGCCGCGAGGTGCTGGCCGCGGCGGGACTGCTCGGAATCGCCTTCCTGGTCGCGATCGCACTCAGCACCCCGCTCAACGAGACGACGATTCCCACCCAGATCGGCACCCTGGCGCTGGCCGTGCTGCCCGCCGCCCTCGGCGTGTACGTCGTGCGCGGCTTCCGGCGCATGGTGCAGCTCGAACTCGACCGGGTGCTCGTGCAGTCCACCGTCTCCGCTCCGCGCTTCGCGGTGGGGATGCTCGCCTCGGAGGAACTGGCCCGCCTCGACCTCGCCGCCGAAGACCTCCTGGAGTCGGTGGCCGCCGGCCGCACGCCGCTCCCCCTCGACCCGAAGACCGCTTCGGTCGCGGCGTCGCTGGCGACGGAACTCCGGCTGCACCTCATCGAGGGGCGTCGCGAGACCTGGCTCTACCACGCGGTCTCGGAGTCGGAGATGCTGGGCAAGTCGGTCACTCTCACCGATCGGGGCAGCCTGGCGGGGCTTCTCGACCCGAGCCAGCGCGACGGGCTCCTCTCCGCGGTGTGGCTGCTCATGAGCGACACCACCAAGCCGTCGACGTCACGCACGGTGCAGATCACGCTCGGCCCCATGGCGGCGTTCTCCGACCGCCAGCCCGGCAACCAGATCACGATCCCGGTCGTCATCACGACGACCGACGTGCCGCGCAATCGCGTCGACCCGGCCACGTGGGCCTCCATCGCGCGGGTGGGGCGTTACAGTGACTCCACCCAGAACTCCAGCCTGCGTGTCGACATCGAGTGCTTCGTCGACAACCCGGCCGACCAGTAATTCCCGCAGATCACCGACACAGAAGAGGCTCGAACATGACCACAGCTGACGAACGGATCCGGCTCGCCCTCGTCGACGACCACAGGATGCTCCTCGGTGCGCTCACGGAGTGGATCCGCAACGCCGCCTCCGACATCAACATGGTCGCTGCCGTCGCGTCGTGGCCGGAGCTGCTCACGCACCCCGAGTTCCCCGTCGACGTCGTGCTGCTCGATCTCGACCTCAAAGACAACATCCCGGTGTCGCTCAAGATCTCGACCCTCAAGACCACGGGCGTCAAGGTCGTGCTGATGAGCACCTACTCGGAGCCGAACGTGGTGCGCGAGGCGCTCGCCTCCGGCGCGCTCGGCTATCTGGTGAAGAGCGAAGACGCGGGAATGATCGTGGAGGCGATCCGTGCCGCCGCCGAGGGCGAGTCCTTCGTTTCGGCAGAGCTCGACCTCGCGCTCAACGCGGGCGAGGTCGGCGGTGCACCCAAGCTGAGTGCGCAGGAGCGTCGCGTGATGGCCTTGTACGGCGGTGGCGAGCCCGTCAAGGCGGTCGCCTACCAGCTCGGCATCTCGGAGGAGACGGCGAAGAGCTACCTCAAGCGAATCCGCGAGAAGTACCGCGTCGCAGGGATCGACGTGGGAACCAAGGTGGCGCTACGAAAGCGCGCGATCCAGGACGGCATCCTGTTGCAGACGGATCTGCCCAGCGGCTCGTTCTGACGCACGGCGGTCGAGGCCGATGCTCACGGTGGCGATGATGACGCCGAGAGCGCACAATACGAGGCCGATCCAGGGCGCGCCGAGGTACCCGAGCCCTGAGGTGACGGCGAGTCCGCCGATAAACGCACCCGCACTGTTGCCGAGGTTCAGCGACGCGTGGTTGATCGCCGCCGCGAGGCTCTGACCCTCCCCCGCGACGTCCATCAGCCGGGTCTGGATCATGGGCGACAGCCCGGCGGCCGAGAACCCGAGCAGGAACAGGAAGATCGCGAGGCCGGGCACGGTGGTCGCCGTGAGTGCGACGCCGGCGAGTGACACCGCGAGCAGGCCGAAGAAGCCGAACATGCTGCGCACCAGGCTCACGTCGGCGAGGTGTCCGCCGACCGCGTTCCCGATCGTCATCCCGACGCCGACGAGGATGAGCGCGAGCGGCACGATCCCCGCGCCGAGTCCGGCGACGGTGACGATGATCGGCGCGACGTAGGTGTACACCGCGAAGAACCCGCCGAAGCCGATCGAGCCGATCGCCAAAGCGAACCACACCTGACCACGGCGGAAGATGCTGAGCTCACGGCGCAGCGTGGCGTTCGGGTCGCCGGGCTGGAGCGGAACGGCGAGCAGAACGGCGACGAAGGTCAGGGCGAAGAGTCCCGCCACCGCGAGGTACGCGACGCGCCACCCGGCGAGCTGGCCGAGAAGAGTGATGGTGGGGACACCGAGCACGTTCGCGATCGTGAGCCCGCCGAGCACGAAGGCGATGCCCTTGCCCCGGTTTCCCGGACCCATGAGCGACGCGGCCACGAGGGCGGCGATGCCGAAGTAGGCGCCGTGCGGGAGCCCGGCGATGAAGCGGGCCACGAGCACCCCGCCGAAGCTGGGCAGCAGCGCCGATGCGACCGTGGCGACGGTGAAGGCGACGAGCAGCGACAGCAGCAGCTTCTTGCGCGGAAAACGAGCGGAGAGGGCGGCGATGGTCGGCGCACCGACGACGACGCCGAGGGCGTAGGCCGAGACGAGCAGCCCCGCGCTCGCGTTCGCGTGCGCCGGCGACTCGCCGTACAGCCCCGGGAAGAGGTCGGCCGCGATGTTGGGCAGAAGGCCCATCGCGACGAACTCGGTGGAGCCGATCGCGAATCCACCGAGGGCGAGGGCGAGGAGGGCCAGTCGAACGCGGGCGGGGCTGAGGCTCGTGGTCGGCATGCTTGCCCCAACGTGGCGAGCGTGCAAATCCTTCCCGGCGCGCGCGGGCTCGGGCGCGTCAGTCGGCGGCGTCCGGCCCGAGGGCCCTCTCCAGCCGATCGAGCTTTCCAGTGAGCTCACCCGAGTAGCCGGGCCGGATGTCGGCCTTGAGCACGAGTGACACGCGCGGACCGAAGCGGCCCACCGCATCGGTCGCACGCCGAATCACGTCGAAGACCTCCTCCCACTCCCCCTCGATGGTGGTGAACATGGAGTCGGTGCGGTTGGGCAGACCGGAGGCCCGCACGATCGCGACCGCGGCGGCGACGGCGTCGTGCACGGAGGCGTCAGGGTTGTCGCCGCCACTGGGGGCGACGGAGAAGGCGACGAGCATGGCGGTACTTCCTATCGGTGTTCGCGGGCCAGGACCCAGAGTTCCCGCATCGCCCACGCGACGAGGGCGAGCAGCAGTGCATTGCGCAGGGTGACGACGACGAGCATCCACGGTGCCACCACGAGCAGGGAGTTGTACAGGTAGGGGTAGATGATCTGGGTGAGCCCGGCCAGCACAAGGGCGAGCACCGCGGGAGTGCGGAACGACCGCCCGTCCCCTGCGGCGTGGGTCACGAGCCCGAGGATGACCGGCACCGCGATCCATGTCATGTACTGCGGCGACCCCACCTTGTTGAACGCGAACAGCGCGGTCACGAGTGCCAGCGCGAGCGGCGGCAGGATCATCGTCTCCGGGACCCCGTGCCGCACGGCGATCACGCCCAGTGTCAGCACGAGGAGCGCGGCGAGCCCGAGGATCGGGTTCATGAGGGCCGCGGCGACCTCGGTTCCCGGCCCGCGGATCTGGAAGGTGAGGATCTGCGTGTCGTAGTAGACCTGAACCCCGGGCACGTGGAGGTCGGCGAGCCACAACCAGATGGTGCTCACCGGTGACTCGATCTGCAATCCTCGCCCGGTCTGCTGGGTGATGAAGCTCAGGACATTCGATCCGCTGCCGAGCACGAGTCCGATGACGACGATTGCACCACTCACGGCGAGCACGGTGGCCACCACGATCCCGCGTCGGCGGAGGGTGACCGCGACGGCACCGATGAGCGCGACCGGCCACACCTTGATCCAGGTGGCGATGGCGAGCAGCACCGCCGCGGCCTGCGGCCGATGCGACACCACGATCATTGCGATGACGGCGAGCGGCACTGAGACGGAGTCGAGCCGTCCGAGCGCGATCGGCCCCAGCAGCAGCAGGAACGCCGTCCACCACCATCCCGCGCGCACTCCCCCGGGGCGGGTGCCGCGTCCCACGACGACCGCGAAGGCCGCGAGGTCGAGAACGAGCACGATGCTGAGCCAGGTCGCCGGGTAGTTGGCCAGTCCGAATACGGCGGCCAGCAGGATCGGGAGGAGGGCGGCGAGGGGGTACACCCACACGCTGTCGATCCCGACCGTGTAGTGCGCGAGCGTGGACTGCCTCGCCCATCCCTCGTAGACGATGGTCACATCGCCCATCGGCAACCCCGGGGCGGTGTAGTTCAGAAAGCCCAGCCACAGGTGGGCGAGGATGAACGCCGACCAGACCAGCACGGGAGCCTGCAGGAGCCGCGCACCGCGTCGAGGCGGTGCGATGGTCGGCATGCGATCCAGCGTAGCGGTGGCATCGGTGACACCCGGCGCGCGGCGGCCCGGATGATCAGCGCGCGATGAGCCCCGCGATCGTGCCGGGCAGCTCTGCGATGAGCCCGAGCACGGTGAGCGGGCCGCCGCCGGACGCCCGCGCGGCCGCCCGCCCGTGCAGCAGGGCCGCGGTGGCGGCCAGTCGGGCGAGCAGTCCGGGGTCGGTCACGACCGCGCTCGAGTTGGTGGCGACGAGGGCGCCGAGGATCCCCCCGAGCGCGTCGCCCGCCCCGGCGGTGGCGAGCCAGCTGGGGGCGGCCGCCACGCTGAGTCGGGTGCCGTCCGGGGCTGCGATGTGGCTCGTGTGCCCCTTCAGAAGCACGGTGACCCCGAGGGTCAGCGCCGCCCCGTGCGCCGCCTCACCGGGGTCGGCGGCGACAGCGGCCGCGTCCACGCCGAGCACCCGGGCGAGTTCGCGGTAGTGCGGGGTGATGACGGTGGGTCCGCTCGTGCGCGCGTGCAGATCGAGGGCGCCCCCGTCGAGCACGACCGGGACGGACTCGGCGACGGCGGAGTCCATCCGCGCCGCCGCACCGGGCTCCCGGTCGACGGCGTCCATGCCCGAGCCGATGAGCCACGCCTGAACCCGACCGTTCGTCGCGACCGCCTCGGGCCGGCGCTGAAGCACGAGGGTGCTGGGCCGATCCGATCCCAGGTACCGCACCATTCCCACGCCGGTGTGCAGCGCCGCGTCGACCCCGATGACCGCGGCGCCCGGGTACTGCTCGCTCCCGGTGATGACGCCGAGCACACCGCGACTGTACTTGTCGTCGTCGTCGCGCGGCACGGCGATGTGGCGGGCGGCGTCGGCGTCATCGAAGGGGGTGTAGGCGGTCATCCCCTCACGATAGTTCGGCGGGTCGTGCCCCGGTGGCCTCGCCGTCGGCGGTCTGCCGGGCGAGCAGCGCCTCGACGGCCTCGCTGAGACGGTCGATGCGGTCGCCGAGGCGGGCGATCTCGTCGTTCTGGGCGGTCTCGATCGCGTCCTCGACCTGGTCGATGTCGGCCTGCGTCTGAACGCGGCCCTGCTCGACGAGCTCCACGAGCCAGGACGACAGCGTCGCGGTGATCACACCGAACACGGCGACCCCGCCCACCATGAGGACCGCGCCGACCACCCGCCCCAGGAGCGTCACCGGGAAGTGATCGCCGTAACCGACGGTGGTGATCGTCGTCATCGCCCACCAGATCGCGTCGCCGAAGCTGTGAATGTTGGCCGCCGGGCCGTTCTGCTCCTCATCGAGCACCGAGAGCGCGCCGAGGTACACGAGCAGCACCGCGGCGCCGAGCACGTAGGTCAGGATGCGGCCGCGCAGCGCTCGCCCGGCGAACCGCTGCATGCTCCGCAGCAGCGTCACGAGACGGAGGAGACGCAGGGGCCGCAGCACCGGCAGCCCGAGGATCACGACGTGATGGAGGTTGCGCGCGAACCAGCGCCACCGTCGCTCGGCGAGATACAGCATCACCAGATAATCGATGACGAAGAGCGCCCAGGTGCCCCAGATGATCACGTCGATGACGACGGACTGCCCCTCCTGGAGGTTGCCGATGACCTGCACGCTGAAGGCGACGAGGAAGGCGACGCCCGCGATGAGCAGCGGCCACTCCGCGAGATGCTGCCATTTCTTCTGGTCCATGACCCGACTTTAGGGGCAGCGGCACGCCCGACGCACCCGCGGGGAATCCCCGCGGCCGTGCGCGGGTTGGCCCTAGGGTGGCAGCGCCCACCCGTCGACCGACCAAGGAGATCCTCCCCGTGGCAACCCCCAAACTCTTCACGCCGTTCACCCTCCGCGACCTCACGGTGCGCAACCGGATCTGGGTGGCACCGATGTGCCAGTACTCGGTGTTCGAGCGCGATGGCGTACCGCGCGACTGGCACCTCGCGCACCTCGCCTCGTTCGCGGCGGGCGGGGCGGGGATGATCATCACCGAGGCCACCGCGGTGAGCCCCGAGGGTCGCATCTCGGATCAGGACACCGGTATCTGGAACCAGGAGCAGGTGGTGGCCTGGCGCCGCATCAACGACTTCTTGCACGCGCAGGGCGCGAAGGTGGGAATTCAGCTCGCGCACGCCGGACGCAAGGCCTCCACCTGGCCCGCCTGGGGCTTCGACCGGTCGGGCACGATGAGCATCGCCGACGGCGGCTGGGCCACCGTCGCGCCGTCGGCCGTGGCCTTCGGACACTACGACACCCCCGTGGCGCTCGACGCGGACGGCATCGAGAAGGTCGTCTCGGACTTCGTGACGGCCGCCGATCGCGCCGTGCAGGCGGGCTTCGACCTGCTCGAACTGCACGCCGCACACGGCTATCTGCTGCACCAGTTCCTCTCTCCGCTCAGCAACCAGCGCGACGACGAGTACGGCGGCAGTCTCGAGAACCGCGCCCGACTGCTGCTGCGGATCGTGCGTGCGGTGCGGGATGCGGTCGGCACGGGCATCCCCGTGCTCGTCCGGTTCTCGGCCACCGACTGGACCGCTGGCGGCTGGACTCAGGAGGAGACCGCCACGGTCGCCGGCTGGGCGCACGAGGCGGGAGCCGACTTCTTCGACATCTCGACCGGCGGCAATGTGCCCGCGGCCAGCATTCCCATAGGTCCCGGCTACCAGGTGCCGTTCGCCGACTACGTGGGCACCGAGGCCGAAGTGCCGACCGGGGCCGTCGGGCTCATCACCGAGCCGGCACAGGCCGCCGAGATCGTCGAGTCGGGCAAGGCCGACGTCGTGCTGCTGGCCCGCGAGATGCTGCGCGACCCGCACTTCGCCCTTCGCGCGGCGCACGAGCTGGGCGTCGAGATCGACTACTGGCCCGGCCAGTACGAGCGCGCCCGTCTCGCCTGAGGAGCGCTCCTCAGGCGCTCGCCTCAGTAGCGTTCGCGCCGCGTCGCGTCCTGAACCTCGCCGACGAGCTCCTCAATGATGTCCTCCAGGAAGATCACACCGCGGGTCGCGCCCTGCTCGTCGAACACGCGCGCCATGTGGGTTTCGGTGCGCTGCATACTGGCCAGCGCATCCTCGAGTTCGAGGCCGCGATAGATGGAGACGAGCTTGCGGATCCGCTTCGGCGGCACCGGCTCGGTGAACTCCTCCTCGTCGAGGTCGATGACGTCTTTGAGGTGCAGGTAGCCGGTCGGCTCCCCCGCGTCGTTCATGAGCACGTAGCGGGAGAAGCCCTTCTGGGCGACCGCCTTCTCCACGTCGGAGGGCGTCGCGTCCTCGTGGAGGGTCACGAGCTTGCTCAGCGGGATCGCCACGTCCTGCGCCTTCTTCTCGCTGAACTCGAACGCGGCCGAGAGAGCGCCCGTCGTGTCGCTCAGCACGCCCTCCTTCGTCGACTGCGCGACGATGTTCGCGACCTCGTCGACGGTGAAGGCGCTCGTGGCCTCGTTCTTGGGCTCGATGCGGGCGAGTCGGAGCACGCCGTTCGCGGTGGCGTTGAGCGCCACGATGACCGGCCGGAAGATGGTGGCGAAGAAGACGAGCGGTGGGGCGAGGACGAGCACCGCGCGCTCGGGCACCGAGAAGGAGAGGTTCTTCGGCACGAGCTCGCCGAACACGACGTGCAGGAACGAGACCAGCACGAGCGCGATCACGAAGGAGACCGTGCCGACGACCGCGTCCGTCCAGCCGAGCAGGCCGAGGGGCGACTCGAGCAGGTGGTGGATCGCCGGCTCCGAGACATTCAGGATGAGCAGCGAGCAGATGGTGATGCCGAGCTGCGTCGTCGCGAGCATGAGGGTGGCGTGCTCCATCGCCCACAGCGCCGTGCGGGCGGCGCGCGAGCCGCGCTCGGCGCGGGGTTCGATCTGCGAGCGGCGCGCAGAGATGATGGAGAACTCCGCGGCCACGAAGAAGGCATTGACGATCAGCAGGATGACCAGCCACCCGATTCCCGCCCAGTCGCTCATTTCGCCTGCCCCTCGGCCGCGGCGTCGGGCAGCGGGGTGTACCGCACGCGGTCGATGCGCCGGCCATCCAGTCGCTCGATGCGGAAGGTGCCGCCGTTGACGGTGACCGTGTCGCCCACGACCGGCAGCCGACCCAGCTCGCTCATGAGCCACCCCGCCACCGTCTCGTAGGGGCCGTCCTCGGGCACGTTGACGTCGGTGCGTTCGAGCAGTTCGTCCGGCCGGAGGATGCCCGGGAAGGTGAACCAGTCGCGACTGCGAACCACGTCGGCCTTGCTTCGGTCGTGCTCGTCGGACACCTCGCCGACGAGCTCCTCGACCAGGTCTTCGAGGGTCGCGACACCGGCGGTACCGCCGTACTCGTCGACGACGACAGCCATCTGGTACCCCCGGCCTCGGAGCTCGCCGAGCAGGATGTCGAGCTTCATCGTCTCCGGAACCCGCAGAGCCTCCGTCTGGAGCGCGGTCACCGGCACCTCACTCCGCTTGTCGCGGGGCACGGCGACGGCCTGCTTGACGTGCACGAGGCCGACGATGTCGTCGATGCCCTCATCGACGACGGGGAAACGCGAGAAGCCCGTGGTGCGCGCCATCATGATGACGTCCTGGGCCGTCTGGGTGCGCTCGACGCTCGCGACCCGGGGGCGCGGTGTCATCACGTCCTGCGCGGTGTGGTCGGCGAAGGCGAGGGTGCGCTGCAGCAGGGTCGCAGTGTCGCGGTCGAGGCTGCCCTCGCGGGCGGATCGACGCACGAGCGACGCCAGCTCCTCAGCGGTGCGCGCGAAGCTGAGCTCCTCCTTCGGTTCGATTCCGACCAGTCGGAGCACCCCGTTCGCGACGACGCCGAGGAGCGACACCGCCGGCTTGAACACGGTCGTGAACCCGACCTGGAAGGGGATGACGATCTTGCCGGTCTCCCGCGGGAGCGAGAGCGCGATGTTCTTGGGCACGAGTTCACCGAGGATCATCGACACGAGGGTGGCGATCGCGACGGCCACGATGGCCGAGAGGGGGATGAGCGCCGACGCCGGTACCCCCGCCCCGACGATGTCGCGGAGCAGCAGCGCAAGTGCGGGCTCGAGGGTGTACCCGGTGAGGAGCGTCGTGAGGGTGATGCCGAGCTGAGCGCTCGAGAGGTGCGTGGAGGTGATCTTGAGCGCGCGGATCGGGACGCCGAGATGGCGCTCGCCCCTCGCCTCGCGTGCCTCCAGATCGGCACGATCGAGGTTGACGAGGGCGAACTCGGAGGCGACGAAGAAACCGGTGCCGATGGTCAGCAGAACGCCGACGCCCAGCATGATCCACTCATACATGGCGGCCACCGGTGCGGCGACTAGGAGGGTCGTCCATTATCCGCCCAAGTATATCCGGGCGGCCCGGGGCGGTTCCTACCAGGAGACGGGCAGCGCCTTGCCCTCCTCGTATCCGGCGGCGCTCTGGATCCCGACCAGGGCGCGCTCGTGGAACTCGTCGATGGTCGACGCGCCCGCGTAGGTGAAAGAGCTCCGCACCCCCGAGGTGATCATGTCGAGCAGCGACTCGAGCGAGGGGCGCAGCGGGTCGAGGTAGATCTTCGAGCTCGAGATCCCCTCGGCGAACAGCGTCTTGCGGGCGAGCTCGTAGGCGTCGAGCTGGTCGAACCGCTCGCGGACGGCCTTGGTCGACGCCATGCCCCAGCTCTCCTTGTACAGCCGACCCGACTCGTCGCGGTTGAGGCGGCCAGGGGCCTCGATGGTCCCCGCGAACCAGGAGCCGACCATCACCGATGCGGCGCCCGCCGCGAGCGCGAGGGCGACATCCCGCGGGTACCGGACCCCGCCGTCGGCCCACACGTGCGCCCCGAGCTCGCGCGCCGCCGCCGAGGTCTCGAGCACCGCGGAGAACTGCGGGCGTCCCACGGCAGTCATCATGCGGGTGGTGCACATCGCGCCGGGGCCGACGCCGACCTTGATGATCGTCGCGCCCGCGCCGACGAGATCGCGCACCGCGGATGCCGTCACCACGTTGCCCGCGACGATCGGCAGCCCCAGTCCGAGCCCCGCGACCGTCGCGATGGCCGTCAGCATGCCCTCCTGGTGACCGTGCGCCGTATCGATGACGATGACGTCGACGCCCGCGGCGGCAAGCGCACGGGCTTTCGCCGCGACATCGCCGTTGATGCCGACGGCGGCCGCGACGCGCAGCCGTCCGGCAGCGTCGAGTGCGGGTTGGTAGAGGGTGGAGCGCAGGGCGCTCTGCCGGCTCAGCGTGCCGACCACGCGTCCCTCGTGGAGCACTGGGGCGAACTCGAGGCCGGTGGCGACCATCAGGTCGAAGGCGCCCCGTGCGCTAGGGATGTCGGCGGAGTCGAGGGCGGGGTTCTCGCCGTGAAGGAGATCGCCGAGCCGGGCATCCGGAAGGGCCGTTGCGAGGCGGCTCGCCTGGATCGTGCCGAGGTAGTCGCCCTGATCGTCGGTGAGCACGATGCCCTGCCCCTCCACGGGAGGAAGGTGGAGCAGCGCCGTGGCCACCGTATCGTCGGGGGCGAGGAAGAGCGGGGTGTCGAAGGCGACCGGCTGCGCCTTCACCCAGCGGATGGCCGCGTCGAGGTCGTCGAGGTGCATATCCTGCGGCAGCACGCCGAGTCCACCCCGCCGCGCGAGCGTCGCGGCGAGGCGCGGGCCCGTCACCGAGTTCATGTTCGCGGAGACGAGCGGGATGGTCGCGCCGGTGCCGTCGCCGGGGGCGAGTGAGACGTCGAGCCGGCTCGAGACGGCGGATCGCTCCGGAACCAGAAAGACGTCGGAGTAGGTGAGGTCGTGAACCGGCGAAGTTTCATAAAACCGCATGAAATTAACGCTAGACCCTCGGACGGGCGGCAGCGTGTCGCGTGGTGAGCGGTTAGGCTTGACGGCGGTGCGGCCAGAGGCGGTCGCACCTGGAGTGCACACGCAATCGAGTGATGAGAGTGGGCGATCAGCCGTGTCCAGCCAAGTGACCGGAGTCGCGTCAGAAGACGGAAATCCTGGGGAGTTCGGGGCCAATGAGTGGCTCGTCGACGAGATGTACGAGCGGTACATCATCGACCGAAACTCCGTCGACCGGTCGTGGTGGCCGATCCTCGAGACCTACCACCCGACGACCCTCGACCCGGCGACGGTCGCGCCGGGTGCGGACCACACGACCCCGAGCACAACGCCGAACGCCGAGCCCGCCGCGGCACCCGTAGCCACCGCGCCCGCCGAGGCGACGGCGCCCGCCGCTCCCGCGCCCGCGCCGTCCGTTCCCGTGGCCACCGGCGCGCAGCCGGTCGCCCGCACCACCTCGGTGCAGGCCCGGCCGCAGCCCATCCCCGCCGAGGCCCCGTCGCGCACGCCGGCCGCACCCGCCGCGAGCGCCGAGCCCGCGCCGGAGCCCGAGAACACGGTCGCGGCGCTGAAGGGCATGGCGAAGAGCCTGGCCGCCAACATGGACGCGAGCCTCGAGGTGCCCACCGCCACGAGCGTGCGCACCATCCCGGCGAAGCTCATGATCGACAACCGCATCGTCATCAACAACCACCTCAAGCGCGCCCGCGGCGGCAAGGTGTCGTTCACGCACCTCATCGCCTGGGCGATGGTCGAGACGCTCAAGGAGTTCCCGAGCCAGAACGTCTTCTACGACGAGGTCGATGGCAAGCCGTCCGTCGTGACCCCCGCGCACATCAACCTCGGCATCGCGATCGACATGCCGAAGCCCGATGGCACGCGCAGCCTGCTCGTTCCCGGTATCAAGCGCGCCGACACGATGGGCTTCGGCGAGTTCCTGATCGCCTACGAAGACGTCGTCTCCCGCGCACGGGCCAACAAGCTCACGGTCGCCGACTTCCAGGGCAACACGATCTCGCTCACCAACCCGGGCGGTATCGGCACGGAGCACTCCGTTCCGCGCCTCATGAAGGGCGCCGGCTGCATCATCGGCGCGGGCGCGCTCGAGTACCCGGCGGCGTTCCAGGGCGCGAGCCCCAAGACACTCGCCGAGCTCGGCATCGGCAAGACCATCACGCTCACCAGCACCTACGACCACCGCGTCATCCAGGGCGCCGGTTCGGGCGAGTTCCTCAAGAAGGTGCACGAGCGCCTGATCGGCGAGCACCGCTTCTACGAGGACATCTTCGCCGCGCTGCGCATCCCCTACGACCCCATCCACTGGGCGGCCGACATCAGCGTCGACCTCGCCGACGCGGTCGGCAAGACCGCGCGGGTGCAGGAGCTCATCAACTCCTTCCGCGTGCGCGGTCACCTCATGGCCGACATCGACCCGCTCGAGTACCGCCAGCGCTCGCACCCCGACCTCGACATCGCGAGCCACGGCCTCACCTTCTGGGATCTCGACCGCGAGTTCGTGACCGGCGGCCTCGGCGGCAAGAAGGTCGCCCTCCTGCGCGACATCCTCGGCATCGTGCGCGACGCGTACTGCCGCACGGTCGGCGTGGAGTACATGCACATCCAGGACCCGGAGCAGCGCCGCTGGATCCAGGACCACGTCGAGAAGCCCTACGCCAAGCCGAGCCACGACGAGCAGATGCGGATCCTCGGCAAGCTCAACGAGGCCGAGGCCTTCGAGACGTTCCTGCAGACCAAGTACGTCGGCCAGAAGCGATTCAGCCTGGAGGGCGGCGAGTCGACGATCGCTCTGCTCGACGCGGTCATCCAGGATGCGGCCCACGCGGGCCTCGAAGAGGTCGCGATCGGCATGGCCCACCGCGGCCGCCTGAGCGTGCTCACCAACATCGCGGGCAAGACCTATGGGCAGATCTTCCGCGAGTTCGAGGGCACGCAGGACCCGAAGACCGTGCAGGGCTCCGGCGACGTCAAGTACCACCTCGGCACCGAGGGCACCTTCACGAGCGCCGACGGCGCCCAGATCCCGGTCTACCTCGCTGCCAACCCCTCGCACCTCGAGGCCGTCGACGGTGTGCTCGAGGGCATCGTGCGCGCCAAGCAGGACCGGCACCCCATCGGCACCTATCCGGTGCTGCCCATCATGGTGCACGGCGACGCCGCGATGGCGGGCCAGGGCATCGTGGTCGAGATCCTGCAGATGTCGCAGTTGCGCGCCTACCGCACCGGCGGCACCGTGCACGTGAACATCAACAACCAGGTCGGCTTCACCACGCCTCCCGGCGAGGGTCGCACCTCCGTCTACTCGACCGACGTGGCGAAGACCATCCAGGCGCCGATCTTCCACGTCAACGGCGATGACCCCGAGGCCGTGGTGCGCGTCGCCCACCTCGCCTTCGAGTACCGCCAGCAGTTCCACCGCGACGTCGTGATCGACCTCGTCTGCTACCGCCGGCGCGGCCACAACGAGGGCGACGACCCCTCGATGACGCAGCCCCTCATGTACAACCTCATCGAGGCGAAGCGCTCGGTGCGCACCCTCTACACCGAGGCGCTCGTCGGCCGCGGCGACATCACCGAGGAAGAGTACGACCAGGCGCACCGGGACTTCCAGGATCGCCTGGAGCGCGCGTTCGCCGAGACCCATGCCGCGCAGACCGGATCGATTCCGATCATCACGGCAGACGGGGGTGCGGTCGCCGACCTCGAGCGGCCGGGCTCGCAGCAGGACGACCTCGTGGGTGAACCGGCGTCGACCGGGGTGGATGTCTCGGTCATCCAGCTGATCGGCGATGCCCACGACAACCCGCCCGCCGGCTTCACCGTGCACCCGAAGCTGCAGGCCCTGCTCAAGAAGCGCATCGAGATGAGCCGCACCGGCCAGATCGACTGGGGCTTCGGCGAGCTGCTCGCGCTCGGATCGGTGCTCCTCGAGGGCACCCCCGTGCGGATGGCCGGACAGGACACGCGTCGCGGCACCTTCGTGCAGCGTCACGCGGTGCTGCACGACCGCGCCAACGGTCAGGAATGGCTGCCGCTCGCCAACCTGAGCGAGAGCCAGGCTCGGTTCTGGATCTACGACTCGCTGCTCAGCGAGTACGCGGCGATGGGCTTCGAGTACGGGTACTCGGTCGAGCGTGCCGACGCGCTCGTGCTGTGGGAAGCCCAGTTCGGCGACTTCGCGAACGGCGCCCAGAGCGTCATCGACGAGTTCATCTCCTCGGCCGAGCAGAAGTGGAGCCAGCGCTCCGGCGTCGTGCTGCTGCTGCCGCACGGCTACGAGGGCCAGGGTCCGGACCACTCCTCGGCGCGCATCGAGCGCTACCTGCAGCTGTGCGCCGAGAACAACATGACCGTCGCGCGTCCGTCGACCCCGGCGTCGTACTTCCACCTGCTGCGCCGACAGGCCTACGCCCGCCCGCGTCGCCCGCTCATCGTCTTCACCCCGAAGGCGATGCTGCGTCTGCGGGGTGCGACGAGCGAGATCGCCGACTTCACCTCGGGTCGCTTCGAACCGGTCATCGACGACAACCGCGTGACCGACCGCTCGGTCGTGCGCCGCGTGATCCTGACCTCGGGCAAGATCTACTACGACATCGTCGCCGAGCTCGACAAGCGCGAGCAGCGCGACCTGGCAGTGGTGCGACTGGAGCAGTTCTACCCGCTGCCCGCCGATGAGCTCAACGTCATCCTCGAGGGGTACCCGCACGCCGACCTGGTCTGGGTGCAGGACGAACCGGAGAATCAGGGCGCGTGGCCGTTCATCTGCCTCGAGCTCGCCAAGCGCCTTCGCGGCCGCACGATCTCGGTCGCCTCGCGCCCGGCATCGGCCTCGCCCGCGACCGGGTCATCGAAGCGCAGCGCTCAGCAGCAGACGGAGCTCATCGCGAAGGCGCTCACGCTCCCGTAGCGGGGGTCGGATCGCCCGGCGATGCGGGCCGAAGTACCGAGTCGGGCGACTCCCCCGGGGCGAGCGCCTCGAGGATTCGCGACGAGATCTCGTAGAACTGCTCGACCTGCTCGGGGGTGAGACGATCGAACACGGCGTCGACGACGCTCGTCACATGCGTCGGGGCGGTCGCGACGAGCACCCTGCGACCCTCCTCGGTGAGACAGGCGACACTCCCCCGACGGTCGCTCGGGTCGGCATCGCGGCGCACCCAGCCGAGCGCCTCCAGCTTGTTGACGGCGTGCGTGAGCCGGCTCTTCGAGATGAGGAGGACATCGGCGAGGTCGGTCATCCGCAGGCCGCCGCTCGGGGTCTCGCTCAGCATCGCCAGGATGATGTAGTACGCGTGCGGCATTCCCGCCTCGGCAGTGAGCACGCGGTCGAGGTGCTCACCCAGCCGTGCGGAGGCGGCGAGGTAGGCGCGCCACGCGCGCTGCTCGTCGTCGGTCAGCCAGCGGAACGGGGTGTCGGATGCGGTGCTCACCTGTCCAGTGTACTGGTAGTTGAATTCTCAACCAGATAGGCGTACGCTCGCAATTACTTGAGAGTTCAACTATTGGAGGAATCCCCCATGAGCACCATCAGTATCTTCGGAGCGGGAAATGTCGCACGCGGAATCGCGACGCGCGCGGTGGCGAGCGGCGACAGTGTTCAGCTGCTGGTCCGCGACGCGGAGAAGGGCGCCGCGCTGGCCGCCGAGCTCGGCGGCGACGTCACCGTCAGCCCGCTCGACGCCACGGTCACCGGCGACCTCGTCTTCATCGCCCTCCCCTACCTCGCCGTCGCCGAGACGCTCGCACCGATCGCCGCGCAGCTCGCGGGCAAGGTCGTCGTCGACGCGACCAACCCGGTCAACGCGACCTTCACGGGGCTCGCGACCGCACCCGGCACCTCGGGCGCGAAGGAGATCGCGGCGCTGCTCCCCGGTGCCGCCGTCGTGAAGGCCTTCAACACTGTCTTCGCCGGCAACGTGATCGCCGGTTCCAAAGACGGCGCGACGCTCGACCTCTTCGTCGCCGCCGACGACGCCGACGCCAAGGCCGCGGTCACCGCCTTCGGCGAGAAGGCGGGATTCCGGGTGATCGACGCGGGATCGCTCGAGTTCGCGGGCATCCTCGAGGGCATCGCCTGGCTGCATATCCAGCTCCAGTTCACGCGTGGCACGCAGTTCGCCTCGGCGATCACCATCGTCGACTGAGGTCGCACCCGCTGGACGGGGGCCCACGCGATACAGCTCGCGCGGGCCCCCGTCGTCGTTCGCGGCTCCCTCACCCGATTGGGGGGATGACCGATCCCTCCGCTACCCTCATGATAGAAACTCAGGGGGAAAATCCGTGCCACTTCGTGCTGTTCGACTGTCCATCGCCGGCGCCATCATCGCGCTCCTCGCCGTGGGCACCGCGCCCCTCGGGGCCTCCGCCGCTCCGGTCGCCGCCCGCACCGTGACGGCACCGGCCTCTCCCGCGGCCACGCACGTCTCGCTGCCCACGTCCCCGCCCGCCGACGACACGCGTCCGCCCACGGATGTGCAGTTCGGCGGCGGCACGACTTCGTCGACCCGCCGGCCGCTCGCTACTCGCGGTGACTCCGTCACCCCGATCGCCGGCGCCGAGAGCGTCTACGTCAGCGTCGTCAACGTGACGCCGACGACGAAAGACAATGCGAACGCGAACCTCGCCGATGGACCCAACATTCTGAGTTCCGATGTTGCACAGGCGATCACCGATCTCGATTCGTACTGGTCGGCCCAGTCCAACGGGGCAGTGACCATCACGGAATCAGGCGAAGAGACTCGCAGTCTGGGAGCGACGACGTGCGTGCCGAACGCTGTTTACGCCGACGCCTATCAGCACGCTTTCGGCGGACTCTTCGCGAACGGCATCCCGGCCCACACGCACCTCATCGTGCTCACGGACGAGGCATGCGACGGGAGTGCGTTCGCCAGCCTTGAGGTCGCCACCGGCGAGATCTTCTCGAGTGCGGGGGTCGGCAGCACGATCGGCGTGGAGGTGCTCGAGCACGAATTCGGCCACAATCTCGGATTCGACCACGCCGACTCCTCCATCTGCCAGAACACCACGACCTTCGATTCCGTCGCCGCTGCGTTCACGCTGTCGAGCGGCACCTGCCCCACGAGCGAATACGACGACCTGTTCGACATCATGGGCTACAGCGTGGACGACGCCCACCCGGGCCTCTCCTCGCCCCAGCGCATCCTGTCCGGCTGGCTGAGCGACTACGCGACGGTCACCACCTCGGCAACGCCGCAGGTACTCCAGCTCTCGCCCCTGGGCAGCGGCAGCGGCACCGAAGCCGCCCGAATCATCGATCCCGAAACGGACGAGGTCTACTACGTCGAGTACCGCGCGAATTCCGGGAGCAACGACCCCACGAGCGTTGAATTCCGTGCCGATGCGCAGTGCGAGCCTCCCGTCGGAGTCGGCTACCGCACCTGCGAGCTCGGCAGCGACACTGCGAGCGGCTCGGTGCGAATCCTTCGGGCCATTCATCCCACAGCAGGGGAGACCGCGTACGGGACGACCGTGCTCGCCACCGGCCTCGTCGGCAGCGACGCCCACCAGCGCCTGACCCGTCTTCCCAGCGGGCAGAGTTTCACCAATCACGATCGCTCATTCACGGTCTCCGTCGGAGCAGTCGGCGCGACCGCGGCCGTGACGGTGAGCTTCGACCAGAACACGCCCACGGCGATCTCACTCACCACGCCCCACTCGACCGTCGCCTATGCCTCCAGCGCGGCCGTCGTCACCGCTCACGTCGCCCCGCTGTCCGACTCGAGTTACCCCGCCGGAACGGTGAGGTTCTACGACAACGGCACCCCCACGGCGGACGTTCCGCTGGACGTCAGCACCGGCACCGCCACCCTTCGCCTGACCCACCTGGGGAAGCGCATCCTGACCGCGCGTTTCGCACCATCGACCGCGGGACTGCGGGTCTCCGACTCTGGGTTGCTGCGCGTGCTGGTCACCCCCGCCGCGTCGCGAACCGGATTCTCGATTCGATCGACGACGATCAAGCGATCCACTCACGCGGTCATCACGGTGGCCGTCGCTGTCACCGGCATCTCCACTCCCACCGGCACAGTGCGCGTTTACGCGGGCACCTCGAGGATCGCCAGTTTCGCGCTGCCCGCGAGCGCCCACGGAACACTGACCGTGAGCCTGCCGCTCTTCAGTAAACCGGGCGTGAAGTCCCTGCACATCACCTACTCGGGCACAGCGCTGATCTCTCCCGCGTCGTCAGGGGTTCACACGATCACGGTCCTCTAGCCCGCTGTCGGGCTCGAGACAGGCACGGGCAGGATCACGGCCAACGCCGCCGCCGGCGGGAGGCAGCCTCAGGACTGCAGTTCGCCCAGACGGCTCAGCACCGAGGCGCGCAGCTCCTCGGGAGCCTTCTCCTGGCACGCGGTGCGCACCTTCTCGGTGAGCTTGAGCCCGATGAGGTGCTCGGTCGAGCAGTCGTCGCAGCCCGCGAGGTGCTCGCTGATGTCGAGGAAGTCGGCGTCGCTCACCTCGCGGTGCAGGTACTCCTCGAGCTCGGCTTTCGCCTTCTCGCATCCGCAGTCGGTCATTTCGTGCTCCTGGTGAGGCTCTGCTCCGGCACGACGATACCGCGCTCGCGCGCGTAGTCGGCCAGAGATTCCCGCAGCATCCGCCTGCCGCGGTGGAGGCGGCTCATGACGGTACCCACGGGTGTTTTCATGATGTCGGCGATCTCCTGGTAGGAGAGGCCCTCGACGTCGGCGAAGTACACCGCCATACGGAAGTCTTCGGGGATGGCCTGAAGCGCATCCTTGACATCGCTGTCGGGCAGGTGGTCGATCGCCTCCGCTTCGGCCGAGCGAGTCGACGTCGACTGCGTGACCGATTCCGCGCCCCCGAGCTGCCAGTCCTCGAGGTCGTCGATGGTGCCCTGGTAGGGGTTGCGCTGGTTCTTGCGATAGTTGTTGATGAAGGTGTTGGTCTGGATCCGGTACAACCAGGCCTTGAGGTTGGTGCCCTGCTGGAACTGACCGAACGCCTGGAAGGCCTTCACGAAGGTCTCCTGCACGAGGTCGGCAGCGTCGGCGGGGTTGCGCGTCAGGCGCATCGCCGCCGCGTAGAGCTGGTCCATGTAGGGAAGCGCCTGCTCCTCGAAGAGATCTCGAGGGTTCGCGGGCGGGGTCGTATCAGTCATCAGCGCCAATTCTAGGTCTCGGAGGTCGTCTGGAACCGCGAGTGTGGCGAGAGCGCTCATGACCGGTGGTTCCCTTCCTGCTCCGTGCGTGGCGTGTGGCCGTGTGCGGTCACGCGGCGCTGATACAGGGGCCAACCCGCGTCCGGTCCCGCATATTCCGCGTGCCGTGCGACCCGGCACCGGGGGCGCGCGCCGCCCGGCCCGATATTCTGGGGGCGATGGCACTCTCCAGGATCGCGAAACCACAGTTCAACCCCTACGGCGATGACGCGCCGCAGCCCGAGCGCGAGCTCGGCCCGTGGCCGGCACCGGTCGCGACCGCACCCCTCCGGGCCCGCCTGCAGCTCCCCGGATCGAAGAGCCTCACCAACCGCGAACTCGTGCTCGCCGCGCTCGCCGACGGTCCCTCCCTGCTGCGCGCTCCCCTGCACTCACGCGACACGGCCCTCATGATCGAGGCGCTCCGCGCCCTCGGCACACGCATCGACGAGGTCCCCGGCGATGGCGAGTACGGCGCCGACCTGCTGGTCACCCCGGGCGAGCTCAGCGGTGGCGTCTCGATCGACTGCGGGCTGGCCGGCACGGTCATGCGCTTCCTGCCGCCCGTCGCCGCCCTCGCGCTGGGGCCCGTCGCCTTCGACGGCGATCCCGGTGCCCGACGTCGGCCCATGCGAACCATCGTGGATGCCCTCCGCGCGCTCGGCGTCGACGTCAACGACGACGGTCGCGGCGCCCTCCCCTTCAGCCTGTATGGCACAGGCGCCGTCGAGGGCGGCGAACTCGCCATCGACGCCTCGGCCTCCAGCCAGTTCGTGTCGGGGCTGCTGCTCGTGGCCCCCCGCTTCACCCGCGGACTCACCCTCCGTCACACGGGCGAACGCCTTCCCAGCCTTCCGCACATCGAGATGACGATCGCCACCCTCGCCGACCGCGGCGTCGAGGTGGCGAATCCCGAGCCGGGCGTCTGGGTCGTCCCGCCGTCGACGATCGCGGCGCGCGACGTGGACATCGAGCCCGATCTCTCGAATGCCGGCCCGTTCCTGGCCGCGGCGCTCGTCGCGGGCGGTTCGGTGACGGTCACCGGGTGGCCCGCGGAGACCACGCAGGTCGGAGCGCAGATGGCGGTCATCCTCGAGCGGATGGGGGCGACCGTGACGCGCGCACCGGGCGAGCTCACGGTGACCGGCACCGGCGCGATCCACGGCATCGAGCTGGATGAGGCGAGCGAGCTGGCCCCGACCGTCGCCGCGATCGCCGCGCTCGCCGACAGCGAGACCGTGCTGACGGGCATCGCGCATCTGCGCGGGCACGAGACCGATCGACTGGCCGCGCTCGCAACGGAGATCACGGCGGTGGGCGGCGACGTCACCGAGACGGATGACGGGCTGATCATCCGCCCCCGCCCTCTGCGCGGAGGGCTCTGGCACAGCTACGAGGACCACCGGATGGCGACGGCGGGCGCGATCATCGGCCTCGCAGTGCCCGGCATCGAGATCGACGACATCGCGACCACGGCCAAGACGCTCCCCCAGTTCGTCGAGCTGTGGACGGGACCGCGGATGGGGATCGTGCCCACGCCCCCGACGAGTGGACTGCTGTAGCGCATGAGCTGGCTCAGCGACGTCGAGGATGACGGCGAGTACTCCGAGTACGACGAGTCCTCGGTGCGGCAGCGCCCGAACCCCAAGGGCAACAAACCGCGCACCAAGACGCGCCCCGAGCACAAGGACTCCCAGACGGGCCGCGTCTACGCGGTCGACCGGGGGCGCTTCAGCGTGCTGACGGGCGAGGGCACCCCCGAGGAGCGCACGCTCACCGCGACGAAGGCGCGGGAACTGCCGCGGGGATCGATCGTGACGGGCGACTTCGTCGACCTCGTCGGCGACACGACGGGCGACGAGGGCTCGCTCGCGCGCATCGTCAGCGTTCAGGAGCGCAGCTCCCTGCTGCGTCGGAGCGCCGACGACACCGACTCCGTGGAGCGGATCATCGTCGCGAACGCCGACCAGATGCTCATCGTCGTCGCCGCCGCCAACCCGGAGCCGAGGCCGCGACTCGTCGACCGCTACCTCGTGGCCGCCTACGACGCGGGCATCACGCCCATCCTGTGCCTCACCAAGACCGATCTGCAGGATCCGGAGGAGTTCCTCGCGAACTTCGCGGGCCTCGAGCTGCGCGTGGTCCGAAGCACCTCGCTCGACTTTCCGCTCGACGAGCTGCGGGCGCTGCTCGACCACCACACCACCGTCGCGGTGGGTCACTCCGGCGTGGGAAAGTCCACTCTCGTCAACGCGCTCGTGCCCGAGGCGAAGCGGGCTACCGGCCGGGTCAACGACGTCACCGGTCGTGGCCGCCACACCTCGTCGTCGACGGTGTCATACCGACTCGACTCGGGCTGGATCGTCGACACCCCCGGGGTGCGGTCGTTCGGGCTCGGTCACGTCGACCCCGACAACATCCTGCGCTCCTTCGGTGACTTGGCCCGCATCGCCGAGGAGTGCCCCCGCGGCTGCACGCACCTCCCCGATGCACCCGATTGCGCGATCAACGAGGCGGCGGAGCGCGGCGAGCTGGGCGCGATCGGGATGCTGCGGCTCGACTCCCTGCAGCGGCTCCTCACCACCCTCGCCTGAGCGGCGTCGACACACCCGGCCGCCACCCGGCGTTGGCCGCCCGGCAACCCGACGCGGATACGCTGGTCTCGTGCCCGATTACACGCTCTCCGACGACCTGAGCCTCGCGCTCGCGCTCGCCGCCGCAGCGGACCTGGTCTCGATCGACCGGTTCCGCGCCGCTGACCTCCGGGTCACGACCAAACCCGATCGCACCCCCGTCACGGACGCCGACCAGGCCACCGAGCGGATCATCCGAGAGGGAATCGAGGCCGCACGACCAGCCGACAGCATCCTCGGCGAGGAGTACGGCGGGGAGCGCAGAGCCGGGCGGCAGTGGATCGTGGATCCGATCGATGGCACGGCCAACTACCTCCGTGGTGTGCCCAACTGGGGAACCCTGATCGCTCTCGCGATCGACGGCGTGCCCGTCGTCGGCGTCGTCTCGGCCCCCGCGCTGCGGCAGCGCTGGTGGGCCGCCCGCGGCCACGGCGCCTTCACCGCCGAGCCGGGAGGCGACCCACGCGCGCTCCGGGTGAGCGGGGTCGCGAGCCTCGCGGACGCCTCGGTCAGCTACAACAGCCTCAAGGGCTGGGACGAGGTCGGTCGCATCGACGACGCGATCGCCCTCTCCCGCGCGGCCTGGCGATCCCGCGCGATCGGCGACATGTGGGCCTACATGCTGCTCGCGGAGGGCGCCCTCGACGTCGTGAGCGAGTTCGACCTGCAGCCCTACGACATGGCGGCGCTCATCCCCATCATCGAGGAGGCGGGCGGGCGCTTCACCTCGGTCGACGGCACACCGGGGCCCTGGGGCGGCAGCGCCCTGGCGACCAACGGACTGCTGCACGAGGAGACCGCGACCCTGCTGGGGAGGGCGTGAGCGCGAGCCGCCCGACGATGGCGACCCTGGCGGGTGCCGTCGTGGGGGGCGTGCTGCTCGCTGCGGCGCTCACGGGGTGCGCCGGGCATCCCGCGACTGCGGTGAGCGGCGAGATCGCGACCGGCCGCCTCACCGTCGGCCAGTGCGTGGATGATCGGCACACCGCCGGCACTCTCGCAACGGTGCCCGTGGTGCCGTGCAGCGCCGCCCACGACAGCGAGGTCTTCGACGTCTTCGCCCTCCCGGACGGGGCATTCCCCGGAGACGCGGAGGTCACCCACCGCGCGATCACCGGCTGCTCCGCGGCGTTCACGACGTTCACGGGTGTCGCCCCGGCATCCACCGTCACGCTCGATTTCTCGTGGTTCTTCCCGACCGCGGCGAGCTGGAAGCGCGGCGACCGCGGGATCCAGTGTCTGGTCTTCTCGGTCGGCTCCGGCGGGGGCCCCACCCGCACGATCGGCACGCTGCAGAACGCGGGTCGCTGAGCGCGGCCGACCCCAGCCGAGAGCAGGCGCGGTCAGACGGAGGGCCGCGACGCCGGCCGGATGCTCCCGCCGGCGTCGCGGCTGAGCCGGAGCGCCTCCACGAGCGCCACCGCGGTCAGCAGCGCGACGATCAGGAACGCGACATGGAACGCGGCGACCGCGTCGGTCGCGCCCGTCAACGCGGCAAGCGGTTCCCCCGCTCGCAGCGCGAGCGCCCCGACCGCGACCCCGAACCCCGCGACCACCTGTTGCACCGTCGAGGCGAGGGTGTTCGCGTCCGTCATCTCGGCCTCGGGCACGTCGGCGAAGGCGAGCGTGTTGTAGACGGTGAAACCGGAGGACCGCGCCACCCCGCTCGCGAACAGCAGCACCACCATCAGCACGACGGGCGTCGCCTGATCGACGAAGGCGAGCAGCACCATGCACGCGACGGACCCCGCGCAGGAGGCGACGAGCACGGGCTTGAACCCGAATCGCCGCAGCAGCGCCGTGGTCGCCACCTTGATCGCGAGGTTGCCGGCGAAGAGCACGAGCACGACGGAGCCCGCGGCGACGGGTGACCAGCCGAGGGCATCCTGATAGAACAGGGCCAGCAGGAACGGCATCGCAAGGATCGTCAGACGGAACAGCGAGCCGCCGGCGTGCGGCACCCGGAAGCTCTCCCGCCGGAAGCTGCCGAGGTCGAGCAGCGGGGTCGTGGCCCGGCGCAGGTGCCCGACGGCGAGAGAGGTCACCACGACGCCGATCGCGAGCGCGAGCGTGCCCGCGATCCACTGGGGTCGAGCCTCCGAGAACACGGCCCCGGCGGTGGCGAGCGCGCCCAGCCCGATGCAACTCAGGGCGAAGCCGAGCCAGTCGAACGGACGGCCGCGCTCCGAGCGGATCCGCGGGACGATCCTCAGCGCCACCACGAACGCGATCACGCCGAGCGGCGCATTGAGCAGGAAGATGATCGGCCAGTGGGCATAGCTCGTGATGAGACCACCGACGAAGGGGGCGACGATGGGCGCGACGAGCGCGGGCCACGTGAGCCAGGCGACCGCGCGAACGATGTCCTTCTTCTCGCTCGACCGGAGCACGGCGAGACGACCGACCGGCACCATCATCGCGCCGCCGAGACCCTGAACCACCCGCAGGGCGGTGAGGACCGCGAGAGAGGGGGCGGCGGCACAGGCGAGCGAGGCGAGCGTGAACACCACGATCGCGGTGAGGAAGACGGGACGAACGCCCACGCGATCGGTGAGCCAGCCGGTCGCCGGGATGAACACGGCCAGTGTCAGCAGATAGGCGGTGATCGCGATGCTGATCTCAGCGGAAGCGACGTGGAACGATCGAGCGATGGCGGGAGCCGCGGTGGCGAGGATGGTGCCGTCCAGGTTCTCCATGAAGAACACGCCGGCGACGAGGAGGGTCAGGCCTCGGCGCGCCCCGGTCGTCACGCTGCCAGCCTACTGCCGCGCATCCGGGGCCCGCGTGCCCGCAGCGGGAGCGCTACCGGCGGTGGAATAGGATTTTGCTGCACACAGTTTCGAACGACAAGGCGGGAATCACGCACATGGCCACCGATCGTCTCAGCTACCCGGTCAACAAGCCCCTCGGCGGCCTCATCTTCGTGCTGTTCTGGGTGATCGCCATCGTGGCGTGGAGCCTCGTCGGCCTCTCGAGCGACCACGCCACCCGCGGCTTCATCGCCGATGTCGGCCTGGTCTTCGCCTTCACCGGGCTCGCCGCCCCGTTCCTCACCCTGCGTCAGCTGCGCTTCGCCCTGATCGCGGCCGCGCTGGGGATCATCCTGTTCGCGGTCTTCGGTTTCACGGGGCTCACCGTCTTCGTCTACGCGCTTCGGATCGCCGCCATCTTCCTCGGCGTCATGGCGCCCGTCTACAAGCTCGTCGGCGGGCTGCGCGTCCTGCCGTAGCGGTCCGCGCAGCCCGTCTGATCACGCCGCGATCGCGGCGCGCTCGTTCTCCTCGACGAGGAACTGGCTGTATGCGCTGAGGGTGAGGAAGGTCGGGAAGTCCTCCCCCAGGGTCACCTGACGGAACACCTCCGCCGCGTCGTCCCAGGTATCGGATTCCGTACGGTACCGGGCCAGGGCCTCGGCCAACTGCCGCTCGACCGACTCGTGGGTGATGCGGGTTCCCTCGCGCGTCACGGTGCCCCGGTGCATCCACTGCCACAGCTGGGACCGGCTGATCTCGGCCGTCGCCGCGTCCTCCATCAGGTTGTCGATCGCGGCGGCGCCCACCCCGCGCAGCCAGCTCTCGATGTAGCGCAGCGCGATGGCGACGTTCGCCGCGACGCCGGCATCGGTGACCGTGCCGTCGATCCGGAAGTCCACGAGATCGCGCGCCTCGACGCGCACGTCCTCGCGAAGCCGATCCAGCTGGTTGGGCCGGTCGCCGAGCACCGCGTCGAACTCCTCGCGGGCGGTCGACACGAGGTCAGGATGCGCGACCCAGGTGCCGTCGAACCCGTCGCCGGCCTCGCGGCGCTTGTCCGCGTGCACCTGCTCCAGAGCGCGCGCCGTCACCTCCGGATCGCGTCGGTTCGGGATGAACGCGCTCATGCCGCCGATGGCATGCGCTCCCCTGCGGTGGCAGGTCGAGACGAGCAGTTCGGTGTAGGCGCGCATGAACGGGACCGTCATGGTGATAGCCGCGCGATCCGGCATCACGAAGCCGTCGCCGCGACCGCGGAAGTTCTTGATGATCGAGAAGATGTAGTCCCACCGGCCCGCGTTGAGTCCCGCACAGTGCTCGCGCAGTTCATAGAGGATCTCCTCCATCTCGAACGCCGCCGTGATCGTCTCGATCAGCACCGTCGCGCGGATGGTTCCGTGCGGGATTCCGATGGCGTTCTCGGAGAACGTGAAGATGTCGTCCCAGAGCCTCGCCTCGAGGTGGTTCTCGAGCTTGGGCAGGTAGAAGTACGGCCCGCTCCCCCGCGCGATGAGTTCGGCGGCGTTGTGGAAGAAGTACAGTCCGAAGTCGACGAGCGACCCCGAGGCCGGGCGGGTGAGCCCGGCCGGGTCGATGTACTGGAGGTGTTTCTCGACGAGGTGCCAGCCGCGCGGCCGCATCACGATGGTCGGCGTCTCCTCGCCCAGGCGGTACTCCTTGCCGTCCGCAGTGGTGAAGTCGATCTGCCGGCGGATGGCGTCGTAGAGGGAGAGCTGCCCCTCGATGATGTTGTGCCAGGTGGGGCTGAGGGCATCCTCGTGGTCGGCGAGCCACACCTTCGCGCCCGAGTTCATCGCGTTGATGGTCATCTTGCGGTCGGTGGGGCCGGTGATCTCGACGCGGCGGTCGTGCAATCCCGGCCCCGCGCCGGCTACACGCCAGCCCGGCTCCTCGCGGATGGCACGCGTCTCCGGCAGGAAGCGCAGGTCTCGTCCGTTGTCGATCGCGCGACGGCGGTCCATCCGGGCCGCGAGACGGTCGTGGCGCCGTCCGGAGAAGGCGTCGTGCAGGTGGGTCAGGAAGCGCAGTGCTCCCGGCGTGAGGATCTCGTCGTAGCGGTCACCCGCGGTCGCGAGCACTCGCATTCGGTCGTGTGAGCTGGTCATGGTCGTGAATCCTTCGGTCTGGTCCGGCTGGTGGGCAGCGCGGGGGTCAATGAAACTGGGCCGACTCGGTGGAGCCGACGAGCGCGAGGGTGGCGCTCTCGGGGTTGAGGACCGTCGAGATGCGGTCGAAGTAGCCGGTGCCGACTTCGCGCTGGTGGCGCGTCGCCGTGTAGCCGGCCGCCTCGGAGGCGAATTCCGCCTCCTGAAGCTGCACGTACGCGCTCATGTGGCGCTGGCTGTAGTCCTGCGCGAGCGTGTACATGGAGTGGTTGAGAGCGTGGAACCCCGCGAGGGTGATGAACTGGAACGCGTAGCCCATCGCCGCGAGCTCCCGCTGGAAGGTCGCGATCTGTGCGTCGTCGAGGTGGCGCTTCCAGTTGAAGGAGGGCGAGCAGTTGTAGGCGAGCTTCTTGCCCGGGAATTCCCGATGGATGCTCTCCGCGAAGGTACGCGCCAGCTCGAGGTCTGGCTCCGACGACTCCACCCAGAGCAGGTCGGCGTAGGGCGCGTAGGCGTGCCCGCGGGCCAGCACCGTCTGGATGCCGGGGGTCGTCTCGTAGAACCCCTCCGGCGTGCGATCCCCGGTGAGGAACGGCCGGTCGCGCTCGTCGACATCGCTCGTGACGAGGTTCGCCGCGAGCGAGTCGGTGCGGCCGATGATCACGGTGGGAACACCGGCGACGTCGGCGGCGAGACGCGCGGCGTTGAGAGTGCGGATGTGCTGCGCCGTCGGCACGAGCACCTTCCCGCCCATGTGGCCGCACTTCTTCTCGGAGGCGAGCTGATCCTCCCAGTGCACCCCCGCGGCACCCGCCGCGATCATCGAGGTCATCAACTCGTAGGCGTTGAGCGGCCCTCCGAAGCCGGCCTCGGCATCCGCGACGATCGGTGCGAGCCAGTCGATGGCCGGCCCGCTGTCGCTCGACTCGATCTGGTCGGCGCGCAGGAGCGCGTTATTGATGCGGCGCACGACGGCGGGCACCGAGTTGGCCGGGTAGAGGCTCTGATCCGGGTAGGTCTGACCGCTGAGGTTGGCATCGGCCGCGACCTGCCAGCCGGAGAGGTAGATGGCCTTGAGGCCCGCGCGCACCTGCTGCACGGCCTGGTTGCCGGTGAGGGCGCCGAGGGCCGGCACCCACTCCTCGGTGTGGATGAGGTTCCACAGGTTCTCCGCGCCGCGCCGGGCGAGCGTGTGCTCCTCCTGCACCCGGCCGCGCAGGGCGATCACGTCCGCGGCGGAGTAGTCGCGCACGACGCCGTCCCAGCGCGGGTCGGCGTCCCACTCGGTCTGCAGCTCGGCGGCGGTCTGCGTCTGGTCGCCGGTCCTGGTGTTCATCGTCTGACTCCTTCGTTGGTAGCCGCTGGGCGGTGAGGTCGAGGGCGGGATGATCACCTCGCCTGAAACGACTCTGCGGCAGATCATCCGAAACTTTTCCGCTCTTGCGGCCAGAAGATCTATGATTCTTCTATTTCGGATAATTCCGGGGAATGGCAGGCTGGGCACATGACCTCCACGGCCTTCGACCTCCCGCACGATGGGGACATGCTCGATTCACTGACGATCGGCCGGCGGATCCGCCAGCTGCGCATCGACCGCGGCATGACGCTCGACGACCTGAGCGCGGCCCTCGGGCGTGCGCCGTCGCAGCTGTCGGTGATCGAGAACGGCAAGCGGGAGTTGAAGCTGACCGAACTGCAGCGACTGGCGCGCGCGCTCGGCATCACGGTGGAGGAACTGCTGCGGCAGGAGGCGCCGAGCAAGCGCGCCGCGCTCGAGATCGCGTTGGAACGCGCACAGCGCGGGCCCCTCTTCGCGAGTCTGGGCCTTCCCCCGCTTCCCGTGCGCAAGACCATGAGCGACGAGGTGATCGAGGCGATCCTCGCGCTCCACGACGAACTGCAGCGCCTGCACAGCGAGCGCGCCCTCACCCCCGAGGAGGCGCGGCGGGCGAACACCGAGCTGCGCCGCGCGATGCGCGCGCGCAACAACTACTTTCCCGACCTCGAGGCGACGGCGGCGCGGCTGCTCGCGGCGGTGGGGCACGACGGCGGGCCCCTCTCGCAGCGCGTGACGGCCGACCTTGCGACGCACCTGGGCTTCTCTCTCCACTACGCCCACGACCTGCCCACCTCGACCCGGAGCATCACCGACCTCGAGAACGGCCGCATCTATCTGCCGGTCACCGAGCACGGATCGACCGACCAGCGATCCACGCTCCTGCAGGCGCTCGCGAGCCACGTGCTCGGCCTCGGCGAGCCGGCCGACTACGCCGACTTCCTGCGACAGCGCGTGGAGACCAACTACCTGGCGGGCGCCCTCATGATCCCCGAGCGGAGCGCGGTGGCCTTCCTGCACGCGGCGAAGGAGAAGCGCGAGCTGTCGGTGGAGGACCTTCGGGACGCCTTCGCGGTCACCTATGAGACGGCGGCCCACCGCTTCACCAACCTCGCGACCGAACACCTCGGTATTCCGGTGCACTTCCTGAAGGTGCACGAGAGCGGCACCCTCTCGAAGGCGTACGAGAACGACAACGTGCAGTTTCCGCACGACGCGCTCGGCGCGATCGAGGGTCAGTCGGTGTGCCGTTACTGGAGCGCGCGGCGGGTGTTCGACGTGGAGGACCGGTTCAGCCCGTACCACCAGTACACCGACAAACCGACGGGAACCTACTGGTGCACCTCGCGCATCCAGTCGACCTCGCGCGGGGCGTTCTCGGTGAGCGTGGGAACACCGTTCGCGCACGTCAAATGGTTTCGGGGGCGTGACACGGGCAACCGCTACACCTCGAGCTGTCCCGACGAGGGCTGCTGCCGCCGGCCGCCCGGCGAGCTCTCCGCGCGATGGCAGGGCCACTCGCTGCCGAGTCCGCGGCTCAACGCCACCCTGCTCGCGGCGATGCCGACCGGGGTATTCCCGGGCGTCGACAGCACCGACGTCTTCCGGTTCCTGGAGGGGCACGCGCCCACGACCGCCGGATGACCGGGCAGAGGGGCCGCGGCCCTCAGCCGACGGGCACCCACTCGACAACGCGCGATAGCGACCGATGGTGGAGATGGGGGGAATTGAACCCCCGTCCACTGCTGTAATCCTGCGCCTTCTACGGGCGTAGCTTGTGATGCGTTCTACTCGGCTCTGACCTTTGCCACAAGCATCAGGGTCAACGAGCCCAGTCTGAGTTAGAGTCCCGCGGCGCCCTCAGGCATAACGTCGCAGCAATCTCTCTGAATGATGCCGGAACCCGGGTAGAGAGCATTCCCGGACCGACAGACTTCTAGTGCGCTCGCTTAGGCAGCGAGGGCGAAGTCAGTGCGTGATTTATTGGCACTTATTGTTTGCAGGTGGCGTTAACGAGATAACCCTGCATCCTCGACCCGCTTCTCGCAGTTTTGCAGGCAATGTCGAAACCGATCATCCCCATGCTCGCGTGGCCCACCGGGGTGGCACCTGCGCGGGTCGCTATCGCGCGCTGTTGAGTTGTCAAACGCCGCGCGCATCGCACGCGGCCTTACAGTCTAGAACACCGGAAGGCCCGGTTTCATGCCTGAAAGTCGAAGACCATGACGTCGGCCAGGAAGGGCGCGACCCAGTCCTTGAACGCGTCGTGCTCCGGGTCGTACCGACCGGGCGTCTCCACGACGGGCCGACCGACGTAGAAGTTGCGGTCGCCGAGGGACGCGAACGCGACCGCGAAGGCCCACTCGAACCCGTGGCCGGCGTCCTCAGAGCTCTGCTGCTCTCCGCTGACGATCGAGAGGATGTACGGCTCGCCGTCCTCGCGCCGGGTCGCCGCCAGCGCGTGGAAGCGACGCCCCACCTCGGCGACCTGCTCCGGCGTTACCCCGTCCGCGAAGCGGAAGAACACCGCGTGGGTGACGAGGCCCGGCCGGTAGTCGCGCGCCACGAACTGCTGCTCCCCGACACGCGCGGCTTCCGCACGCGCGGCCTGTGTCCCCGACTCCACGCTCAATCGCCCAGGTTGCGGCGGGCCGACATCGCGCGGTCGGCCTCCCGCCGGTCTTGGCGCTCGCGGAGGGTCTGGCGCTTGTCGTACTCGCGCTTGCCCTTCGCCACGGCGAGCTCAACTTTGGCACGACCATCCGAGAAGTACAGGCTCAGGGGCACGAGCGTGTAGCCGCCCTCCTTCACCTTGTTGTGGATCTTGAGAATCTGTTGCTTGTGCAGGAGGAGCTTGCGCTTTCGACGGGGCGGGTGGTTGTTCCAGGTGCCCTCGTTGTACTCCGGGATGTGCACGGCGTCGAGCCACGCCTCTCCCGCCTCGACGAAGGCGTAGCCGTCGACGAGGGATGCACGACCTGCCCGCAGCGACTTCACCTCGGTTCCCGTGAGTACCAGACCGGCCTCGTAGGTGTCTTCGATGGTGTAGTCGTGGCGGGCCTTGCGATTGGTGGCCACAACCTTCTGGCCACGTTCCCTGGGCACGATTCACTCCGTCATCCACGCCCGGCCGTGTGCCGGGCAGCCCACCAGTCTACCCCGGCCGAGCAGGATCCCTCAGCCGGTGTCGCTCCCGGCGCGGTTAGACCTTCAGGTAGCGACTGATCGCCGCGCCCGCGGAGAGGGAGGCGAGCACCGCTCCCAGCACCACGAGCACGGGCACCACGATCCACGCGTCCTGCGTGCCGACGAGGGTCGTCGTCTGCCCGAGGGTGTTGCCGAGGTAGCCCTTGACGAAGAACTGCACGATCGCGACGATCGCGCCGCCGGCGAGGACCGAGCCGATGAGGGCCGCGAACACCCCCTCGAGAATGAACGGGGTCTGGATGAAGCGATTCGACGCGCCCACCAGCCGCATGATGCCGATCTCCCGCCGCCGGCTGAAGGCGCTCAGCCGGATCGTCGTGGCGATGAGGAGCACGGCGGCGACGAGCATGAGTGCGGCGAGACCGATCGCGGTGTAGCTCGCCGCGTTCAGCACGGCGAAGATCTGGTCGAGGTACCCGCGTTGATCCTCCACGTCCTGCACCCCGGGGAGCCCCTTGAGGCTGTCGATGAGGATCGCGGCCTGGTTCGGGTTGACGAGGTTCACGCGGAAGCTCTCGTTGAGCATCGACGGCTTCGTGAAACTCGCGAGCGGGCTGTCGGCGAACTGCTTCTTGAAGTTCGCGTACGCCTCCGCGTGCGTCTCGAAGTCGTAGTGCTTCACGTAGGGCTTCAGTGTGGTCGAGTCGAGTTGCGCCCGAACCGCGGCGATCTGGTCCTTCGTCGCCTCCGCCTGCGCGCAGTTGCCGCCCGTGTCCGAACTGGTGCAGAGGTAGACGGCGACCTGCGCGCGGTCGTACCAGTACCCCTTCATCTGCCCGATCTGCATCTGCAGCAGGATCGCAGCGCCCACGAAGGTGAGAGAGATGAAGGTGACGAGGATGACCGAGATCACCATCGCGACGTTGCGCCGCAGCCCCTGCGCCGCCTCGCCGATCACGAGTCCGAGTCTCATGGCTGCACCCCGATCGCCTGCTCGGCTTCGAGCCTCTGGATGGGGATCGTCTGGGTCTGGTAGCCGCCGCGCCGTTCATCCCGAACGATCTGGCCCCCGATGAGCTCGATCACCCGACGCTGCATCTGGTCGACGATGCCCGCGTCGTGGGTCGCCATGACAACGGTGGTGCCGCCCAGGTTGATGCGCTCGAGCAGGGTCATGATGCCGGCGCTCGTGGCGGGGTCGAGGTTGCCGGTGGGCTCGTCGGCGAGCAGGATCGCGGGCTTGTTGACGATCGCGCGCGCGATCGCGACGCGCTGCTGCTCGCCGCCGGAGAGTTCGTGGGGGTAGCGGCCCGACTTGCCCGCGAGGCCCACCATCTTGAGGACGTCGGGGACGGCCTCCTGGATGAAGCCGCGACTCTTGCCGATCACCTGCAGGGTGAAGGCCACGTTGTCGAAGACGGTCTTCTGCGGGAGCAGGCGGAAGTCCTGGAACACGACGCCCAGATTGCGGCGGAAGTAGGGAACCTTGCGGCTCGGCAGCCGGTTGACGTGCTGGCCGAGGACATGGATCTGCCCCTTGGTCGGGAACTCCTCTTTGAGGATGAGCCGCAGGAAGCTCGATTTGCCGGAGCCGGATGCGCCCACGAGGAACACGAACTCGCCCTTGAGGATCTCGAGGTTGACCCCGTTCAGGGCCGGGCGCGACGTGCCGGGGTACGACTTGGAGACGGTATCGAATCGAATCATGACGCTTAGAGACTAGGTTGGCATCCGCTCGATGCCCGCAGGACTCGCGGCGTGGCACTCGACTCTCATGGTCGCGTTGCCAGGCGGAGTCGAGCTATTCCTTCGCGCTCTTGCGCCACTTGATTCCGGCGTTGATGAAGCCGTCGAGGTCGCCGTCGAAGACGTTGGAGGGGTTGTTCACCTCGTACTCGGTGCGCAGATCCTTGACCATCTGGTAGGGCGCGAGCACGTAGCTCCGAATCTGGTCGCCCCAGCTCGCCGTGATGTTTCCAGCGAGTTCCTTCTTCTGGGCGGCCTCCTTCTCGCGCTCCAGAATGAGAAGCCGGGACTGCAGCACCCGCATCGCGGCGGCGCGGTTCTGGATCTGGCTCTTCTCGTTCTGCATGGAGACGACCGTGCCGGTGGGGATGTGCGTGATTCGCACCGCGGAGTCGGTCGTGTTGACCGACTGGCCACCGGGACCGCTCGACCGGAACACGTCGACGCGGATTTCGTTCTCGGGGATGTCGATGGACTCGGCCTGCTCCATCAGCGGGATGACCTCCACCGCGGCGAAGCTGGTCTGCCGCTTGCCGGCCGAGTTGAACGGGCTCATCCGCACGAGGCGATGGGTGCCCGCCTCGACGCTGAGGGTGCCGAAGGCGTAGGGGGCGTCGACCTCGATGGTCGCCGACTTGATCCCCGCCTCTTCGGCGTAGCTCGTGTCCATGACGGTGACGGAATACTTGTGCTGCTCCGCCCAGCGGAGGTACATGCGCAACAGCATCTCGGCGAAATCGGAGGCATCGACGCCGCCCGCGCCCGCTCGAATGGTGATGACCGCGGGGTTGGCGTCGAACTCGCCGTTCAGGAGGGTCTGCACCTCGAGGTCGCCGAGGGTCTTCTGAATGCTGAGCAACTCGGCCCGGGCCTCGGCCGCCGCCTCGGCGTCGGCCTCCGCGTTCGCGAGTTCGACCATGATCTCGAGGTCGTCGAGTCGACTCTGGATGCTCGTGATACGGGCCAGCTCGGACTGCCGGTGGCTGAGCGTGCTCGTCACCTTCTGGGCCTTCTCCGTGTCGTCCCAGAGATCGGGAGCCCCGGCCTGCTCGCTCAACTCGGCGATCTCGGCCGTGAGCCGATCCACGTCGATGACGGAGCGGATGTCGGCGAAGGTGGAGCGGAGGCCGGCAATCTCGGCGGTGAAATCTAGCTCATCCATGTCGACCCCAGCCTACCCGAGCGGCCTGCGGCGCCCTCGCGTGGCGGCGCGGCGTACAGTGGAGCGCGATGTCCGATCACGAGCCGCCCTTCCGCTGGCGCTCCATCGCACTCCCGGCGTTCCTCCCCACGCTGCTGTTCTCCACCGGCGAGGGCGCGATCATTCCGATCATCCCGACCGTCGCGCACGGGCTCGGCGCCACGCTCGCCTTCTCGGGATTCGTGGCCGCGCTCATCATGGTCGGCGAGGTGTTCGGCGACATCCCCAGCGGTTGGCTCGTGAACCGGGTCGGCGAGCGCGCGGCGATGATCGGAGGGGCGCTCGTGGCGATGGGCGGACTCGGGGTCGCGGCGATCGCTCCGAATGAGGGGGTGCTCGCGGTGGGCATCCTGCTGGTGGGCCTCGCGACGGCGGTGTTCGCGCTCGCCCGGCACGCCTTCATGACGAGCTTCGTACCGCAGCAGTACCGCGCCCGCGCCCTCTCGACGCTGGGCGGCACCTTCCGGCTGGGTTACTTCGTCGGCCCCTTCCTCGCCGCGGGCGTCATCGGCCTCACCGGGTCGACCGCGGCCGTGTTCTGGGTCGACGTCGTCGCGTGTCTGGGGGCGGCGATCATCCTGCTGAGCACCGCGGATCCGGCCGCGACGCTGGATGCCCGGCGCGCCGAGCACGCGACCGCCGCGTCACCCCACCGCCCCTTCGCCGAGACGCGCGGCGTGAGCGAGGGCCGCGACTTCGTGGAGGCGGAGGCGCACGGACTCTTCCGCACCATCTGGGCGTCGCGCGCGGTCCTCGCGCGTCTCGGCACGGGTGCGGCACTCGTGGGCGGCGTGCGCTCCAGTCGTCAGGTGATCCTGCCGCTCTGGGCGGTGAGCATCGGGATCGCCGACTCCAACACGGCGCTCATCATCGGCATCGCCGGCGCGATCGACTTCGCGCTCTTCTATGCGAGCGGCCAGATCATGGACCGCTGGGGCCGGCTCGCGAGCGTGCTGCCGTCGATGATCGGGCTCGGGCTCGGGCATCTCGCTCTCGCGTTCTCGCACGACCTGCCCGGCGATGTCGTCTGGTTCATCACGGTCGCGATGTTCCTGTCGCTCGCGAACGGCATCGGGAGCGGGATCCTCATGACGCTCGGTGCCGACCTCGCCGACAAGCGGAACCCGGCCCCGTTCCTCGGCGCCTGGCGGTTCACGGCCGATCTGGGCAGCGCCGCGGCTCCCCTCGCGGTGTCGTTCCTCACCGGCATCGCGTCGATCGCTGTCGCGAGCGGCGTCATCGGGGTGCTCGGACTGCTGGGCGCGGGCATCATGTGGCGGTACATCCCGCGCTACCTGCCGCGCGCGCTCTCCGGGGTCAGCGCGGATCGCGCCCGGTGAGGGCGAGCAGGCGGTCCTGCAGGGGAACGTCGTCGCCCAGCTCGACCGGACTCGCGTAGAGTCCGCTCGCCGCGAGGGTGGCGCGCTGCGGCTCGAAGATCGTCCACGTCGCTTCGACGAGCGCGGGGTCGAGGGTCTCATCAGCTCCGACGGCGCGCGCGAGGTCCCAGCTGTGGATCGTCACGTCGGCGACCTGCTCCTTGAGGTAGTCCTCCATGGTGACGGTGTCGCTGGAGAGCTGCACGGATGATCCGCGCGGGGTCGACGACCACGCCTCGGCGGCGGCCGCCGAGTACTTCGCCCACTCCGCGGCGAGGTCGCTGCCGAGTGGTTCGATGAGCTTCTGTGCCTCGTCGATGCTGAGCCCGCGCAGCAGGTGCGGCACCCACTGCTGCTCTTCTGTAACGTGCCGCACGAGGTCGGCGACGTCCCACTCCGCATCCGGGGTGGGCGCGTGCCAGTCGCTCACCGCGGCGATGCGGGTGGCGAATTCCTGGTGAGCGAGAACCTGGAGGGCCAGCCAGTCGGAAGTCATGCTGCAACGATACCGACCCCGCCGGGAGCGTGACGGTCGGTGGACTGTGGGAGGGCCGCGGCGGTGCAGCAGGGCGAGCTCCACCTCAGTGGAACACGGAGCGCGCTACGGAGGTGACCTCGATCCGGATGCCCCGCCCCAGGATCGGGGAGACGATCGGGGGTCGCCACCACGCCGACAGTGTGACGCTCGCGCTCCCGCCGATCGCCTCCGCGCGCACCACGCGAAGCCCGGGGAGGGACATCGGCGCGGAGTGCCGCAGCAGTTCGCGCACGACGCTGTCGACCCGGTCGCTGCGCAGCGGTGCGGACGGCGTCACCGGGCCATGGGGAACGTCGGTGAGTCGGAACGTCTCCGCGGCGGCGAGGGCGGCTCCGTCGGCGACGGTGAACAGCCGCTTGCGTTCGAGGTAGAGCGAGGTCGCCCCCGCGACGAGAAGAACGACGGTGAGGGCCAGGGCGCAGAAGAACGCCGTGAGCGGCAGGGTGGACCCGTGATCATCGGTCACCCGACCGAGCCCGCGTCGCGCGGAGTCTGGGCGCTCCCGACGCGCGCGGGGCCGCGCCATCAGCGCACCCCCGCGAACTCGGAGACGCGCTGAACCGCCGATGCCTCCACCGGGATCGACATCGGTTCGCGCAGGTTCAGCGCGTCGGGAACGAGCGGGAGAGCGGCGCGCGCGATCACGGTCACCCGCACCGTTCCGCCCCGACTGAGGCATCGTGCGGGGCGGGGGCGGCAGTCGATGCGGATCTCGGTGTCACGGTCGCTGACGCCGAAATCGTGGAGGGCGGTTCGCGCCACGAGCACCGCCTGGGCACGGGCGTCTGCGTCGTCGGACCCCTCGGCGACGACTCGTGCCGCACCGCGGGCGGCACCCTCGACCGCCATCGCGGCGCCCTGAATGCTGCCGATGGCGAGCAGGAGGTAGACGATCGGCACGAGCAGGATGAGTCCCGTCGTGACGAACTCGAGGGGCGCGGATCCGCGATCAGTCACCGAGCGACTCCATGACCCCGTGTCCGTGCACGGTGATGCCGCCGGGGGCGCCGATGAGCCCGACGACGGGCAGCGGTGCGCGAACCGTCACGGTGACGATCGTGAGCGGCGAGCGGCCGGCCGCGGGCGCTCCCGATCGCGGGGTGAGCGACGTCGCCGCGCGCGATTCCGACACGTCCCGCGCGTAGCCGCCGCCGATCGCCGTGGTGATGAGCTCCCGGGTGCGGCGTGCCCCGTCGCCCGGGGCGCTGCCCGCGAGCGAGCCGTACCGGGCGCCCTCGGCCGCGGCGTCGAGGAGCGTGTTGCGCACGAGCAGATCCAGTCCGAATTGCATGACCGCCAGCGTCAGCACGGTGAGCAGCGTGCCGACGAGCACGAAGTCGACGACCGCCGAGCCCCGTTCGTGGTCGTGGGTGTGATCGTGGTCTCGCGCGTGGTCACGGTCTCGCGTGTGGTCGTGGCCGCGGTCTCGCCCGTGGTCGCGCTCGCGACCACGCCGGCGTCCCGTGTCAGAACCCCGTGACCCGCGCAATGGCCTGCTGGAAGACGTTGCTGAGGGCGGGGCCCGCGAGGCCCCAGATGATGACGACGAGGCCCGCGGTCATCAGGGTGATGAGCACCCACCCGGGGACGTCACCCCGATCGTCGTCGAGCCGGAGTCGCGCGAGCGGAAGGCGATCGTGCATGGCTGGTCCTTTCTGTTCGGGCACGAGGCGGGTGGATGATCGCCAGCGGTCAGACGGCGAGCCGAAGCACGGCGATCCCGGGGTAGATCGCGATGACGATCGTGGTGGGCAGGATGAGGAAGACGAGGGGAAGCAGCATCGCGATCTCCTTGCGCCCCGCCGACTCGATCAGTTCGCGCTTGGCGTGATCCCGGCAGTCCTGCGCTTGCGCACGGAGGACGTCGACCAGGGGGCTCCCGCGGTCGAGAGCGGCGGTGAGTTGATCGATGAGTCGACTCAGCGGGTCGAGTCGGAGGTCACGGCCCAGCGTGGTCAGCGATGTGGCGAACGGTATCCCCGCGGCCACGTCGCCCACGACCCCGCGCAACTCCGAGGCGAGTTCTCCCGACGACAGTCGCGAGACGCGCCGCACCGCGTCGAAGATCCCCTCCCCCGCGGACAGGCTGAGGGTGAGGAACTCGAGCAGAGTGGGCAGTTCCTCGGTCATCCGGCGAAGTCGCCCGCGCGCACGGAACTGGAGCAGCCACTCGGGCGCGAGGAAGGCGATCGCGCCGGAGACCACGACGATCAGGAGCTGTAGGGCGAGGGGTGCGGGGGCGAAGAGCGACCAGGTCACGGCGAGTGCGCCGCCCCCACCCACGCCGAGGAGGGCCCACATGAGTTGTCGTGCGCGAAAGCGACGAGTCTCCGTCGCGTCGCCGGCCTGACGAAGGCGAGCCGCGAGCTGGTCGTCTGCGCCGCGGATCCCCGCGAGCAGCGCGGTGATGGTTGCGACGGCGGGCCCGACCGTGGCGGTCAGGACGGGGAGCGGATCGCGGGCGCGCCAGTCCAGGAGATCGCGTGCACCGGGTGAGACGTCGACCACGTACGGCGCGACACGGCCGAGGAGCCGTGGCCGATTGAGACGGGGCACGAGCGTGATGAGCATCCAGAGTCCAACCCCGCCGACCAGCCCCAGGAGGGGAGCGATCGACTGCGGAGTCACCGGAACCACCGTCGCTCCAGGGGCAGTCGCCCGACCCGCAGCATGAGTCGATAGGCCAGGAGCGAGACCCCCAGAGCCGAGGCGATGAGGACCCCGCCGCCCGGCGATCGATAGGCCGCTGCGGCCTCCGGCCGAGTGAAGAGCAGAAGGAGCACCACCCAGGGCGCGCTCACCCCGAGACGGGCCGCATTGACCGTCCAGGACTGCCGCGCCTCGACCTCCGACCGCACCGCGGCTTCCTCGCGTAGGTAGTCGCCCAACGACACCAGCACGGCGGGGAGCGAGGCGCCACCGACGTCACGAGACATTCGGAGAGTCTCGATGATGCGATCCGCTGTGGGATCCACGAGCTCGGCCTTGAGGCGGTCGAGGGACGCTGACAGATTGCCGGACAGCCGGTACTCGCGCTCGAATACCGCGAAGGCGGGCCGCAGCGCGGCCGGACCGGAGCTCGCGAGCGCGACGACCCCTTCCGGCAAAGCGGTTCCCGAACGCACCGCAGAGACGAGGTGATCCACCACATCCGGCCACGACGCCCGGCGGGCGTGGCGCTGTGCCGCCGCGCGACGGGCGATCGTGCCGGCGGGGACGACCGCGCCGAGCACGAATGCGACGGCCGCGAGCGCGGGGACGGGCACCACCACGAGCGAGACCCCGGCGCTGAGCGCACCGAGGAAGACGGAGATCGCGCCGACCACTCCCGGAGTGGTGCGCGGCAGTCCAGCGGCCGTCAGCGACTCCCGCGCGCGAAGCGTGAGAGTGGACGCTGGGCGCCCCCTCCGGCGCTCCGGTGGCCAGAGCACCGGCGAGACGCAGAGGACGATGCCGAGGCCGAGCGCCAGACCCCACAGTGCCGTCACAACTGTCCCCGCCCGAGCGCGGTCAGCGGATCCTGGCCCGCCGCGGCGAACTTGGTCCGGCGCTGCGGCACACTGCCCGTCCACTCCACGCGCCCCGCGCGAGTGTCGACGATGACATCCGCCTCGACGACCGCGCCCGAGACCGCGCCCGTCGGTGCGATCACCTGCGCGACTCGACGCTGACCGTTCGCCAACCGCTCGCAATGCACGACGATGTCGACGGTGTGCGCGATCGTCGGCAGCACGAACGAGGCATCGATGTTCCGGCCGGCCAGCAGGGGCAGCGTGGCGAGCTTCACCAGGGCATCCCGCGCCGAGTTCGCGTGGATGGAGCACAGCCCCGGCACCCCGCTGTTCAGGGCGATGAGCAGGTCGAGCGCCTCGGCCTCGCGCACCTCCCCCACCACGATGCGGTCCGGACGCATGCGCAGGGCCTCCTTGATCAGCCTCCGGAGTGAGATCTCCCCGGCTCCCTCGAGGCTGGGCTGGCGGCCCTGCATCGCGACCACGTCGCGCTGGCCGAGTGCGAGTTCGAAGGTGTCTTCCACCGTGATGATGCGCTGATCGGAGGGGACGAGGTCGAGCAGGGCACCGAGGAGCGTGGTCTTTCCGGCCTGTGTCGCCCCCGAGACGAGGATGTTCTGCCCGCTCAGAACGCAGGCACGCAGAAAGGCGGCGGTGGAGTCGGTGACCGAGCCGTTCTCCCGCAGTTGACTCAGGGTTCGCACCGCGCGACTGAACTTGCGAATGTTGACGGCCCAGTGGCGCGCGGTCACATCGGGGATGACGACGTGCAGCCGCGAGCCATCGGGCAGGGAGGCGTCGACGAAGGGCGAGCTCAGGTCGACCCGCCGTCCGCTCCCCCGCAGCATGCGCTCCACGAGGTCGCGCACCTCCCCCTCGCTCAGGGCGATAGGAAGCCTGCTGCTCCGACCGCCGCGGGCGATGAACACGGCGTCGGGTGCGTTGATCCAGATCTCCTCGACCGAGGGGTCGTCGAGCAGGGGTTGCAGCGCCCCGAATCCCGTGAGCGCATCGAGCACCCGTCGCGCCGCACCCGCCTCATCGCCGAGCATCGGCACTGAACCGCCCAGCGCGCGTTCACTGTAGAGCGCGACCTCGTGGTCGACGTAGCGCGCGGCGAGACCTGGATCGCGGTCGAGATCGACCCCCTCGCTGCGGATGCGCTCGCGCACCCGCTCGGTGATCTGGCTGAGGGCGCTCGACATGCCGACCAGCATGGGTGATCCGTGTCAGGGGCGTCGGGAACTATCCACAGGGGTGCGGCATGCGGTGCGCGGCCCGCCTCGGCCGGGCGGGGTCAGCCGGTCATCCCAGCCAGACGGCCCGGTTGGGCTGAAGCGCACCGTCGACCACGGCGCCGTCATCGCTCGCCACGAGCACCGTCGCGCCCGCGGGCAGGATCACCGGCCGCAACCCGAAGTTCACGAGCACCCGCACGCCACCGTTGCTCAGGTCGAGCAGCGACTCCGTCACCCGGTGCCACTCGATCTCGCCCGTGCCGAGCGCGCGCTCCGCACGCAGGGCCAGTGCCGCGCGGTAGAACTCGAGGGTCGAACCGCGGACCCCGGCCTGCCGGTCGACCGCGAGCTCGGCGAACACCGCGGGCTGCGGCAGCCAGGTCAGGCCGCTCGGCCCGAATCCGTACCCCGGGCGGCTCGAATCCCACGGGAGGGGAACGCGGCAGCCGTCGCGGCCGACCTCCTTGCCGGCGGTGCGGAAGAACGCGGGGTCCTGGCGCAGCTGATCGGGGAGGGCCGTGTGCTCCGGCAACCCCAGCTCCTCACCCTCGTAGACGTAGGCGGAACCGGGCAGGGCGAACATGAGGAGGGTCGCGGCGCGCGCTCGGGCGAGGCCGAGCTCGAACAGGGGCTGCTCCTCGTCGGCGGCGATGCCCCGCGGCCACGAGGTGGGGTCGGAGAGGCCGAAGCGCGAGGCGTGGCGCACGACATCGTGATTGGAGAGCACCCACGTCGTGGTCGCCCCGACCGCTGCGTTGGTCGCGAGCGCTGCGTCGATCGCGCGGCGCATGCCGACCGCATCCCAACCGACCGTCATGAAGTCGAAGTTGAACGCCTGCTGCATCTCGTCGGGGCGGATGTAGCGGCTCAGCCGCTCGGCCGGCGACACCCACGCCTCGGCCACGAGCATCCGATCGCCGTACTCCTCGAGCACGGCGTGCCAGCCGCGGTAGATCTCGTGAACGTCGTCCTGGTCCCACATGGGGCCGCGATTGCCCCCGCCCTCGATCATGCCGGCGTTGACCTCGGTGTCGGGCAGCCCGTCGGCCTTGATCAGGCCGTGCGCGACGTCCACCCGGAATCCGTCGACCCCGCGATCGAGCCAGAAGCGGAGGATGTCCTTGAATTCGTCGACGACCACCGGGTTGCGCCAGTTGAGGTCGGGCTGGCTGGAGTCGAAGAGGTGCAGGTACCACTGCCCGTCGTCGAGGCGGGTCCAGGCCGGGCCGCCGAACACGGAGTTCCAGTTGTTGGGCGGGAGTTCGCCGGCGACGCCGCGTCCCGCCCGGAAGATGTAGCGCTCGCGCTCCGGGCTGCCCGCGGGGGCGGCAAGTGCCGCCTGGAACCAGGCGTGCGCGCTCGAGGTGTGGTTGGGGACGAGGTCGACGATGACCCTCATGCCGCGCGCGTGCGCGTCGGTGAGCATCCGGTCGAAGTCGGCGAGGGTTCCGAACAGCGGGTCGACATCGCGATAGTCGGCGACGTCGTAGCCGGCGTCCGCCTGCGGGGAGACGTAGAACGGGGAGAGCCAGATCGCGTCGATGCCGAGGGCTTCGAGATAGTCGAGGTGCTGGAGGACCCCGATGAGGTCGCCGATGCCATCGCCGTTGCCGTCCGCAAAAGAGCGGGGGTAGATCTGGTAGATGACGGCGTCATCCCACCAGGCGGTCGTCACTGCGGTATCGGTGGCGTTTTTCACCGTCCAATGCTGTCATACCCGTAAGCGCTTACCGTGCACGTGGTCGAGCGCGCGGACCCCGATACGCTTGACAGCATCAGCAGCCGACCAGGGTAGGACGTGGGTGATGACGAGCATCGACGATGTGGCCCGCGCCGCTGGCGTGTCCATCGCGACCGTCTCGCGCGCCCTCCGCGGGCTTCCCAACGTGTCGGACGCCACCCGCAGCCGGGTCAAGACGGTCGCGGATGAGCTCGGGTACGTCGCCTCGGCCGGCGCCTCGGGGCTCGCAAGCGGACGCACGCTCACCATGGGCGTCGTCGTGCCGTCGGTGAGCCGGTGGTTCTACCAGATGGCGCTCGAGGGCATCGACGAGGAGCTGCGCCGGGCGAACTATGACATGATGCTGTTCAATCTGGCCGCGCGGAAGGGCGACCGCGAGCGGGTCTTCCACCGTTCGATCCTGCGCAAGCGCACCGACGCCCTGATCGCGCTCTGTCTCGAGTTCACGCCGAGCGAGCGGGAGCAGCTTCTCTCGCTCGGTCATCCGACGATCGTCATCGGCGGCCCGGTGAAAGGCATCCGTCATATCGGAATCGACGAGCGCGCGACCGCGCGCGCGGCGACCCAGCACCTCATCACGCTCGGCCACCGGCGGATCGCGCATGTCGGCGGAGACGACGACGAGGGCCTCAACCGCCGGGTGCCTCTCGACCGACGACGCGGCTTTCGCGACGCCATGGAGGCCGCCGGGCTCGCGGTTCGACCGGAGTGGCTGCTGAGCGGCCGATTCTCGCTCGCCCCCAGCCGCGCGGTGGTGAACGAGATGCTCGCCTCCGCGGAGCGACCGACCGCGATCGTCGCGAACTCCGATGAGATGGCGATCGGGGCGATCATGGCCGCCCACGACAGCGGCTTGCAGGTGCCCGGCGACCTGTCGGTGATCGGCATCGACAACCACGACCTCGCCGAGAGCTTCGGGCTCACCACGATGGCGCAGGACCCGTTCGAGCAGGGTGCGCTGGGCGCGCGGATCCTCCTCGACGACCTCGGCGGAATCGTGCCACCGCGCCGCACCTCGGTGACTGCGCCCAGCCATCTCATCGTGCGAACGAGCACGGCGCCGCCGATACACTGAACCTCGCCCGCGGGAGTGGTGAAATTGGCAGACACGCAGGATTTAGGTTCCTGTGCTTTCGAGCGTGAGGGTTCAAGTCCCTTCTCCCGCACCGAGCGCCGGGGCCGCCGGCGCCGATCTCCAGCCGCTTCGTAGCCCGCTCATCGGAATGCACGAGTAGCCTGTCAGGAACACCCTCACCCGCCGATTCGCCAACGCCGCGAACCGACATCAGGAGAATATTCCGTGCTCAGCACCGCCAGCCTCATTCCATGGCTCAGTCCACACGCCCTCATCGTCGGGGCGGGTCCCTGGGCCCTGCTGGTGGTCTGCGCGATCATCTTCGCCGAGACCGGCCTTCTCATCGGCTTCATCTTCCCCGGTGACACGCTCCTCCTCATCACCGGTCTGCTGACCTTCGGACCGCACCGCGTGATCGCCGTGGACATCTGGTGGGTCGCTCTCGCGATCGGACTCGCAGCGTTCCTCGGCGGCGAGGCGGGCTACTACATCGGCAAGAAGGCGGGCCCGCGGATCTTCGAGCGCAAGGAGACCGGCCTGATCAGCAAAGAGCAGGTGGTGCGCACGAACGCGTTCTTCGAGAAGTACGGCGCCTTCGCGGTCATCCTCGCCCGCTTCGTTCCCGTCGTGCGCACCTTCGCGCCCGTGGCCGCGGGAGTCGGCCGGATGAACTACCGCCGCTACTCGCTCTACAACCTGGTGGGCGCACTCATCTGGGGCGGCGGCATGACGACCCTCGGATACCTGCTCGGCAACATCCGGCCGGTGGCCATCTTCGTCACGAAGTACATCGACCTCGTGCTGCTGGGGGTCGTGGTCGCGACGCTGATCCCGACGATCTTCCACTACGTGCGGTCGCGCGTGCGTGCGCGCCGCACCGCCGCCGAGGGTGCCGAGTAGCTCGTCTCCGACCTGAGGGGGCCCGGTCTAGTCGTCGATCGGCGCGCCGAGGCGCTCGGTCAGCACCGCCAGCGCCGCTCCCGCCTGCCGGCGGACCTCGACCTCGGGGTCGCGAAGCATCCGTTTGACCAGCTTCGCCTGCTCGGCATCGCCCACGCGGGCGATCGCCCGCGCACCCACCGCCCGGACGCGGGCGTTCTCGTCGGTGAGCAGGCGCACGAGGGTTGAGCCGAGCGGCAGCCCGCGCTCCGCGCAGACCCGGCCGCACATCTCGCGCACGCGCCACGCCTGATTGCGGAGGCCCTGCTCGATCGCGGCCGTCGCGGAGTCATCCCACGCGGTGAGCAGGGCGCGCGCACCCCACACCTCCGGCCAGTACAGCGCGGGCGCGCCGTCGAGAATGCCCTGCGCGTGGTGCCCGCCGACCCAGAGCAGGAACTCCTCTCCCTCGTTCGCGCCCATCAGGAGCGCGGCGGCACGGTCGGCGACCTGCGCCTCGCCGAAGCGCGCGATCGCCTCGGCGATGCGGGCGGCGGGGGCGGCGTCGAGGGGGATGTCGTTGGTCTGTGGCACCCCCCAACCCTAATCGGGTGGGGCGACCCCGGCGGGCGCGATCGTGAGCACGATGAGTGCGAGGTTGAGCGCGACCACAAGTACCACGATCACCGCGAGCAGCACCCGGATGACGGGCCGGTTCACCCGCTCCCCCATGAGCGTGCGGTCGCTCGTGAGGCGCATTACGGCGACGAGCGCGAAGGGAATCCCGAAGCTGAGCGCCACCTGGCTGATCACGAGGGCGAGCGTCGGGTCGATCCCGAGAGCGAGGATGACCAGCGCCGGCACGAGCGTCACGAGTCGCCGCACCACGATCGGCACCCTCCGCTGCAACAGGCCGGCCATGATGGTCGCGCCCGCGTAGCTGCCGACCGATGTCGAGGCGAGCCCCGAGGCGAGAAGGCCGATCGCGAACACGAGTCCGATGGTCGGGCCGAGGGACGACACGATCGCCGCGTGGGCGCCCGAGATGGTGTCGGTGGCTCCCACTCCGCGCAGGTTCACCGCGGCGAGAAGGAGCATCCCCAGGTTGACGATGCCCGCGAGTCCCAGCGCGATCCCCACGTCCCACTTCGTCGCGCGCAGGAGGCCCGCGAGCGCGCGGGGCGTCTCTGACACCCCGTGACGGTCGCGCGCGAGGGCGGAGTGCACGTAGATCGCGTGCGGCATGACCGTGGCACCGAGCATGCTCGCCGCCAGCACCACCGAGGAGGGGCCGGCGAATCGCGGCACGAGGCCGCCGACGATGCCCCCGACACTCGGCGGGCCTACGACGAGGCCCGCGAGGAAGCCGATCGCGATGACGCCGAGCATGCCGACGATCACGTACTCGAACGGCCTCTGCCCGTAGCGGCTCTGCCCGGCGAGGAGCGCCATCGAGACGACGCCGACGATGACCCCGCCGAGCACGAGCGGGAGTCCGAAGAGCAGGTTCAGCGCGATCGCGCCGCCGATGACCTCGGCCAGATCCGTCGCCGCGGCCACGACCTCGGCCTGCACCCAGAAGGCGCGTCGCGTTCGGGTGCCCAGCCGGTCGCCCAGCAACTCGGGCAGGCTGCGGCCCGTGACGAGCCCCAGCTTCGCTGACTGGTACTGGATGAGCCCCGCCATCACGTTGGCGACCACGAGCACCCAGACCAGCAGGTAGCCGTACCGCGCGCCGCCGCTGAGGTTGGCGGCGACGTTGCCGGGATCCACGTAGGCGATCGCGGCGACGAAGGCGGGGCCGAGCAGGCCGGCACCGCGGACAGCGCGACGCAGTAGGGGTACCCGCACCGCCTCCGCCCGCCGCATCGCGATCTGCTCCGCGCTACGCCGCGGGGATGCGGTCGAAGAGGCGCGCGAACGCGATCGCGCGATGGCTGATGGCGTTCTTCTCATCGGCCGTGAGCTCGGCGGCGCTCACCGCGACGCCGTCCGGACGGAAGATTGGGTCGTAACCGAAGCCGCCGATCCCCGCGGGGGCGTCGAGAACGACGCCTGGCCACACCCCGAGTTCGACGAACTCGTGCTCCGCGTCGACGTAGGCGGCCGCGCAGGTGAAGGCGGCGGCGCGGTCGCTGCGGCCGGTCATCCGCTCGATCAGGAGGGCCAGGTTGTCGGCGTCGTTGCGCGTGCCCGCGTAGCGTGCCGAGTGGATGCCCGGCGCCCCGTCGAGCGCGTCGACCGAGATGCCAGAGTCGTCGGCGATCGCCGGCAGCCCGGTGTGCGCGTGGGCGGCGCGGGCCTTGATGAGCGCGTTCGCCGCGAAGCTGTCGCCGTCCTCGATCGGCTCGGGGCCGTCGTAGCCGAGCAGCTCGCGGGCACCGAGCCGGGGGCCGAGGATGCGCCTCAGCTCCTCGACCTTGTGGGCGTTGTGGGTGGCGAGCACGATCCTCACGACTCGAGCGCCGCCCGCTGCACCGCGCTCAGCTGCGTCGCGCCGCCGAGGGCGAGGTCGAGGAGCGAGTCCAGCTCGGCCCGGTCGAAGGGCACGCCCTCTGCGGTGCCCTGCACCTCGACGAAGAGACCGCGACCCGTGACGACCACGTTCATGTCGGTCTCTGCCCGCACATCCTCGACGTAGGCGAGGTCGAGCATGGGGGTTCCGTCGATGATGCCGACCGAGACCGCCGCGACGCTGTCGATCAGCGGCGTCGCCTTCTGGGCGATGAACTTGTGCTCGCGGCCCCACTCGATCGCGTCGACGAGCGCGACATAGGCGCCCGTGATGGCCGCGGTGCGGGTGCCGCCGTCGGCCTGGAGCACGTCGCAGTCGATCACGATCGTGTTCTCCCCGAGCGCCTTCGTGTCGACGACGGCGCGGAGGCTGCGACCGATGAGCCGCGAGATCTCGTGCGTGCGCCCGCCGATGCGGCCCTTGACCGACTCGCGGTCCATGCGGGAGTTCGTCGCGCGCGGCAGCATCGCGTACTCGGCGGTGACCCAGCCCTTCCCCTTGCCGGTGAGCCACCGCGGAACGCCGTTGGTGAACGACGCCGTGCAGAGCACCCGGGTGTCGCCGAAGGAGATGAGCGCGGATCCCTCCGCCTGCGTGCTCCAGCCTCGCTCGATGCTGATCGCGCGGAGCTGGTCTGCCTCGCGGCCGTCGGTTCTGGTCATCTCTCTGCCTGCTTCTCTCGGTGGGTCGGGTGGGACGGGAGCGCCGTCCGGCGTCGCCCACCCGGGGTCGGGATGGGGCGAGACCGGTTCAGGAGGTCGCCCGGATCTGGCGGACGAAGTCGGCCGCGCGATCGGCGAAGTCGCGATACACACCGTAGCTGGGTGCGCCGGGCGAGAGCAGCACCGTCCCGCCGGCGGGCGTCAACTGGCGGGCGAGCACCACCGCCTCTGCCATGTCCGCGACCAGGTGCGACGGGATGCCCGTCCGCGCCAACTCCGCCAGAATCCGCTCCCCGCTCGCCGGCAGCCCGATCACCGTCGCCACCGGGTGCCGGGCGAGGTGATCCGCGAGGGGGGCGTAGTCCACCCCGCGGTCCTGTCCCCCCACCAGCAGGGTGAGCGCGGGCGAATCGAAGGCCTTGAGCGCCTCGATCGTCGCGTAGGGACTCGTGGAGAGGGAGTCGTTCACGAACACGAGGTCGGAGTCGTCGGCGATGCGCTCCAGCCGGTTCTCGAGCGGTCGGAACGCGGCGAGCGCCTCCGCCGCGAGCGCCAGCTCGATGTCGACGCCGGTCGCTTCCACGGCGGCGAGAGCCAGGCAGGCGTTGAGGGCGTTGTGTCGCCCCAGCAGAGCGAGCCGTGCCCGCGCGATCACGGGCTCCGCGGCGCGCATGATCCACTCCTCGCCATCGTGCTCGCGCACACCCCAGCGATGCGCCGCACCGACGAGTTCCGGGGTGAGCTGCGGGTGCAGCGCGGCGAGGGTATCGAGCAGCCGCTCGTCCTCCCCGTTCGCGATGACGACCCGCGGTGAGTGCGCGACCAGGTTGAGCTTGTCGCGGTAGTACTCCTCCACGCCGCCGTGCCAGTCGAGGTGCTCGGGGAAGAGCGAGGTCAGCACCGCGATGTCGGGAGACACGGTGAGGCTCTGCGCCTGGTAGCTGGAGAGCTCCACCACGAGGCGGTGCGCCTCCGGCAGGTCGAGCAGCGGCAGACCGATGTTTCCCCCGAGGGCGGCGTCGCCCCCGAGAGCGGTGGTGAGGTGGGCGATGAGCGAGGCGGTCGTGCTCTTGCCCTTGCTGCCGGTCACGGCGGTGGTGCGGTGCGAGTGGTCGGTCATCCAGAGGTCGGTGCCGCTCGTGAGCGGGATGCCGTCAGCGAGCAACCGGGCGACGAGGGGATGCAACGGGCTCACGCCCGGCGACTTCACGACGACCTCTGCCCACGCGCTCGCCTCCGCGGGGTCGGGCGCGATGAGGACCGGGATACGCTCGCCCCACGCGGCGCGCCAGGCGGCGGCGGAGTCGCCGTCGCGGTCATCCGTCGCCCTGATGGTGTCGGAGATCCGGCTCACGACGCGCGCCGCCGCGGCACCCTCACGGCCGGTGCCGACGATGAGGATGCGGCGCCCCGCCAGCTCAGACAATCGCATGGCGCGCCCTCTCGTAGTCCGCGGGCAGCGACTGGGCCGCCGACTCGGCGAACACCTGTGCCTCGAGCACGGGGTCGCCCTGCGGGAGGCCGGGCACCTCGGCGACGAGAGCGCGGAGCACCACGCTCTCGGACCACTCCGGGTCTCGGCTGGCCATGCTCATCGCCACGGTGCACTCGGCCTCCTCGCCGACGCACTCGAACGGCTTGTGGCTGTCGAGGCCGAGCAGGGCACGGTACCCCTGAAGCTGGGTCGCGTCGTCGAACATGTTCTTTCCGACGATTCCGACCAGCCGCTCGCGCGACATGGAGGGGGCGAAGGCGAGGAAGACGAACCTGCACTTGTCGCAGTCTCCGCACCAGCGGGCCTCCCCCGCGCCCATGCGGTACGCGCGATTGCAACTCACGATCGCGCTGTCGTAGCGGGAGGTGTGCGCGTAGCCCTGTGCGATGCGCAACTCGGAGAACGGCCGCAGCAGGGAGAAATAGGCGCCCCGGAGGCCGGCCTGGTCGTCGAGCGCGGCCGCGAGCGCCTCCTCCGCCTCGAGCGACTTCGACCACTGGTGATTGACCTCCTCGCCCTTCCAGAGAAGGGTCGGGTCGGAGGCGGAGCTCTCGTTCGACATGACCACCGGGCCCAGTCCGAGCAGAAGCGACTGCACGACACCGATGAGCGAGTTCATCGCGGTGACCGGAACGTGCCCGTTTAGCGCGCCGTCGGCGTTGAGCGCGATGAGCAGTGGATCGATGCGTCGGGTGACCTCGACGAGCGGCCAGCCACTCACCTCGGCGACACGGCGGATGATCGAATTCGGGTTGACCGCGAACTGCACGGGTGAGAGCCCCGCAGCGGCCAGCGACTCGACCGAGACGACCGAGTCCTTGCCTCCGCCGATCGGCACCAGCGGCTGGGCCGTCGACAGGTCCACGACCGGCCGCCGCGTCGGCGCGGTGGCTCTCGTCTCGATGACGGGCTCGAGGAAACCGGCGAGACCCGCGCGATAGGCGAACTCGGCGAGGCCGAAGCGAAGGGTACGGGCGAGGTAATCGACGGCGCCGACCGTGAGCGCGGGGTGCTCGATCACGAGGCGGGCTGGTGCGGCGGCCTTGTAGTAGCTGAGCCCGAGCACTGCCCCGAGGAGGTCGACGACGGCGTCGACTCGCTCCCAGTCGACGGCGGAGTCGGAGGCGGGGAGCGCGAACTGAACCGTCTCGGTGAAGGCGTGATCGCCCGCGCCGTCGAACGAGTAGTCGAAGCGGGCGAGACCGGTCCGGCGGTCCAGTCGTGCCGATCGATAGCGGAAGGCCGTCACGTCGTCCACGACAAATGTCATTGCACGCCGTCCGTTCCTCGCGTTGCCAGTGCTCGTCAATCTTAGCCAGCGCCCCCGTCGCGCGACGTCCGGTGGCGCTGGCTAGGCTCGGTGCCATGAGCACCGCCCTTCTCACGGATCGCTATGAGCTGACCATGATCGACGCCGCGATCCGCAGCGGCCTGCACGAACGCGAGTGCGTCTTCGAGGTGTTCGGCCGTCGGCTTCCGGATGGCCGGCGGTACGGCATCGTGGCGGGAACCGGGCGCCTGCTCGACCTCATCGATGATTTCCGCTTCGGAACCGAGGAGGTGGACTGGCTGCGGGAGAACGGCGTCGTGAGCGACGCGACCCTGGCCTGGCTCGCCGACTATCGCTTCACGGGAACCATCAGCGGCTACCGCGAGGGCGAGGTGTACTTCCCGGGCTCCCCGATCCTCGTGGTGCAGGGCGGCTTCGCGGAGTGCGTCGTGCTGGAGACGCTGATCCTGAGCGCCCTCAACTACGACAGCGCGGTGGCCAGCGCGGCGGCGCGGATGGTGTCCGCGGCCGACGGCCGACCGCTCGCCGAGATGGGGTCGCGGCGGGCGAACGAACAGGCCGCGGTGGCGGCGACTCGCGCGGCCTACATCGCGGGCTTCTCGGCCAGCAGCAATCTGGAGGCCGGTCGCGAGTGGGGCATCCCCACGATGGGCACGGCCGCGCACGCCTTCACCCTGCTCCACGAATCCGAGGAGGAGGCGTTCCGCGCGCAAGTCGCGGCGCTCGGCACGGGAACGACGCTTCTCGTCGACACCTACGACGTCACGGCCGCCGTCGATCTCGCCGTGCGCGTCGCGGGCACCGGCCTCGGGGCCGTTCGCATCGACAGCGGCGACCTGCCCTCGCAGGTCGCGGCCGTGCGGGCTCAGCTCGACGGGCTCGGGGCCACCGCCACGAAGATCAAGGTGACGAACGATCTGGACGAGTACACGATCGCGGCCCTGCGAGCGGCGCCCGTCGACTCCTACGGTGTGGGTACGAGCGTCGTGACCGGGTCCGGGTTCCCCGCGGTCGGCCTCGTCTACAAGCTAGTGGCGCACCGAGCGGATGACCGAGGGTGGGTTGCGGTGGCGAAGACATCCACCGCGAAGGCGGGGATCGGCGGCCGCAAGCATCCGGTGCGCGTGCTCGTCGACGGCGTGGCGGTGTCGGAGACCATCGTGGTGGGTGACGCCGCTCCACCGGCCGACGGCGGTCGCGCCTTGCTCGTACCGCTCGTGATCGAGGGCACACCGGTCGCGGAACACCGCGGCGCTACGGGCACGAGACTCGCCCGCCAACACCGGGCCCGCGCGGTGGCGGAACTTCCGCGTGACGCGCTGCGCCTGAGCAAGGGCGAGGCGGCTATCCCGACGGTCTATCTGACGAGCTGAGGCGTCGCCCCGGCTACGGCTTCATCTTCTCGTAGACCTCTTTGCAGCTGGGGCAGATCGGGAACTTCTCGGGATCGCGACCCGGCGTCCAGAGCTTTCCGCACAGCGCCCGCACCGGCTTGCCGGTGAGCGCGGATTCCAGGATCTTGTTCTTCGGAACATAGTGCGAGAACCGCTCGTGGTCGCCGTCTTCGAGGTGCTCCTTGGCAATGAGCTCTTCGAGTTCGCGATCGAGTGTGTCGATTCCGCCTCCGGCGTGGTCGGTGTCGCTCATGCCCCTAGTTTCGCATGGTGAAGGCAAGAATCGCAGGCGAGCGCCGCTCGAAGATCCGCCCGCCCAGAAGCACTCCCGCCACGAGGATGACCGTGCCGAGCGCGATCCCGCTCACCAGCGCCGCCCAGCCCCAGTCTCCGCCCTGGATGAGGAACAGGAAGGCGAAGACGAAGGTCGGCCCGGCCAGGACAGCGGTGACGATGAACGACACCGACTGGATGAACGCGGAGGCCGACCCGGCCGCCTGAGGCTGCGCGAAAGGACTGTCGCCCGGCCGCACCGCCGGGTAGGGGAAGGCCGCCGACATCACGCTGGAGAATCCCAGGCCGCTCAGCAGGAGGCCGAGGCCCACGCCGAGAATCGCCGGAAGGGATGCGGGATCACCGAACAGCGAGGAGCAGGTGACGGAGGCGATGACGATCACCGGGATACCCACGACGAGCGCGGGGATCGCTCTGCCGAGCCGGTCGGCGCGGCCGGGAACCGACGAGGCGATGTGCAGCCAGACGGCGGTGTTGTCGTAGGCGATGTCGTTGTGGATCGACCAGCCGAGGAACAGCGCGATGACCGGCACGGGGAGGAGTGCGAGCACGTTCGTCGGCACGCCGCCGATCATGAGCGGGAGCATGAGGATGAGCGGGACGATCGGGATGATCAGGAGGGAGACGTGGTAACGGGCATCCCGCACCCAGTAGGTGAAGCTGCGCGCTGCGACCGCCGCGGTCGGGCTCGACGGGAGGAGCCGGAAGAAGCCGAGCCCGCCGTACCTGCGCGCGTGGGCCTGGCGTTGCGGAGTGACGAGCATGAGCGCGACGAGCGCGCGCCACGCCAGCCACAGGCCGCCGACGAACGCGATCGCGATGAGTTCTTTCAGGAGTGCGGCGCCTACCTGGCCCGCCGCCGCATCGGCCGGCGCCGCCCAGACCGCACCCAGCGGGGTCCAGCCGACGACGCGCGCGACGTCCTCCAGGATGCTGAGGCCGCGATGCTGCCAGTCGACGGTGAGGAGGGAGATGAATCCGGGCGCGAGCAGCAGCAGAATCACGATGCCGAGCACGCCGGTGGCGTCACGCGAGCGACGGGTGGAGAGCAGGAAGGCGGCGAGCGAGGTCGTCACCCGCGCGGAGAGCAGGCACGTCGCCAGGATGACCGCCGCACCGACCACGGCGAACAGAACGGGGAGCAGCCCGCGCGCCCAGGTGACGATCTGCGCGAGGCCGATGAGCGCGACCGCGACGGCGGGAACCCCCACGAGCGACGCGGTCGCGAGCCCGGTCGCGAGGCGCCCCGTGGGAATGTCGTAGACGGCGAAGGTGCGCGGGTCCATCGCGTCGTCGGTGCCGAATACGAGCGGCACGAGCAGAAATCCCAGAACGAGGATCGCGCCGAACACCGTGACCGCGCTGGCCGCGAGCGAGACCGGCGCGAGGCGGAGCCCGAACAGCGCGGAGGCCACGACGAGCGCCATCCCCAGACCGTAGAGCAGCCCCACGATGAGAGCCACGAGCTGCCAGGGGCTGCGCCGGAACGAGTTGCCGAGCAACCGGAGTCTCAGGCGGAGAAGGTGTGCAACCACTCCATGCCCTCCGTGTCGGTGCGGCCACCGGCGAGTTCGACGAAGCGCTCCTCGAGAGTCTTGTCGCCGCGCACCTTCGCCATCGTTCCCGTGTCGAGGACAGCTCCGTCGACGACGACTGCGACGTAGTCGCAGATGCGCTGGATGAGATCCATGCTGTGGCTCGACAGCACCACCGTGCCGCCCGCCGCGACATAGCGCTTGAGGATGGCCGTCACATTCGCCGCCGAGACCGGGTCGACGGACTCGAAGGGCTCGTCGAGCACCAGCAGCCGCGGCGAGTGGATCAGGGCGGCGGCGAGGGCGACCTTCTTGGTCATCCCGGCCGAGTAATCGGTGACGAGTCGGTCGAGGGCGTCTTCGAAACCGAAGGCGTTCGCGAGGTCGGCCGTGCGGGCCACCACGGTGTCGCGGTCGAGTCCGCGAAGCACGCCGGAGTAGTAGAGCAGCTGCGCGCCGGTCAGGCGGTCGAAGAGGCGGAGGCGGTCGGGCAGCACGCCCATGTTGCGCTTCGCCGTCACGGGATCGCCCCAGACATCGGCGCCGTGAACGGTGACGCTGCCCGCGTCGGGCCTCAGGAGCCCGGTGATCATCGAGAGGGTGGTGGTCTTGCCGGCGCCGTTGGGGCCGACGACGCCGAAGAACGACCCCGCGTACACGTCGAGATCGATGCCCGCGACCGCGATCGTGCTGTCGAATCGCTTGCGAAGGCCGCGAATGGCCAGCACGATCTCGCGGGGTACCGCCGGTTCGGCGACGGGTTCCGGCGCGGGCTGCTCGACGGGGGTGGTCGCGACGGCCACCGCCCGTGAGGGAGTCTTCGCCGCTGGCGCCCGCTTCGCGCGAGCCGGTGCCGAGGGGGCAGCTGCCTTCGCAGCGGGAGTCGTGCGGGCCGGCGCCGCGGTGCGCGGCGATCTCGCGGCGGGCGACTTCGCGGCGGGAGTCCTCGCGGCGGGCGACTTCGCGGCGGGCGTCTTCGGGGCAGGTGTCTTCGGGGCAGACTTTTTCGGGGTGGTCGCCTTCGGAGCCGGCGCGGAGTCAGCATCCGCAGCGCCGGGTACGCTCGCGCGATTCGCCGGCGTGGAGGCTCGTCTCACGGGACGAGAGGCGGCAGAGCGAGACGGTCGAGGAGCTGAGGTCGCGTCAGGTTCTGATTCCACGATTCAACCGTACCAAGGGTTGCCTGAGCAGTCTGGACCGCTGTCACGAATGATTAACGTCTCGCAGTATGTCCTGTTCGTTTACAGCTTCGACCGGTAAAGTTGAATGAGCACAACGATGTGTCCATACATACTCCCCATGGTGAACGAGCGGTAAATAGTCCGCCTCCCTGGGCGACATCTAGGAGACGATACGTGAGCACGCAGGTAGTGATCCTCGCCGCAGGCATGGGCAGCCGGCTCGGTCGTTCCCTCCCCAAGCCCCTCACCGAGCTCAGCGACGGCCGCACCATCATGCAGCAGCAGTTCGACAACATCCGCCACGCCTTCGGCGACTCCGCACAGGTCACGATCGTCGTCGGATACAAGCTCGAGCACATCATCGAGGCGTTCCCGCAGGCGAGCTTCGTCTACAACGAGCAGTATGACCAGACCAACACCTCCAAGAGCCTCATGCGCGCGCTGGCCGCATCCGCCCCCGGTGGCGTGCTCTGGATGAACGGCGACGTCGTCTTCGACCCCGAGGCCCTCGAGCGCGCGGCGCGAGTCATCGCCCGGGAGCAGTCGTTCGTCTCGGTCAACACCTCGAAGGTGTCAGACGAAGAAGTGAAGTACACCACCGACGCCGAGGGCTACATCAAAGAGCTCTCCAAGACGGTCGAGGGCGGCCTCGGTGAGGCGGTCGGCATCAACTACATCTCCCGCGACGACAAGGCGACGCTGCTGCGTCAGCTGAAGCGGGTCGACGCCCAGGACTACTTCGAGCGTGGCATAGAGTTGGCCATTGAGCAGGACAAGCTGCGCATTGAGCCGGTCGACATTTCCGACCTCTATGCCGTGGAGATCGACTTCGCCGAAGACCTCGAGAGGGCCAACCTCTTCGTCTGAGCGGGTCGCCTTTGCCGGGCACGGGGTCACTCGACCAGAGTGAGGAACCCGTGACCACCACTGCAGCACCGCGCCGTCAGTGGACGCCTTTCTCCCGGTATCGCCATTCCCTGTGGCTCCTGACCCGGCGCGACCTCAAGGTGCGCTACTCCACCTCGGCTCTCGGCTACTTCTGGTCGATCCTCGATCCGCTCGTCATGGCGGCGATCTACCTCATCGTCTTCACCGTCATCTTCCACCGCAAGGGCGGCGAAGAGCCCTACATCGTCTTCCTGCTCACCGCCCTCCTCCCGTGGATGTGGTTCAACGGCGCGGTCTCGGACTCGACCCGCGCGTTCCTCCGCGAGCAGAAGCTGATCCGTTCCACCAAGATCCCCCGGTCGATCTGGGTGCTCCGGCTCGTCCTGTCCAAGGGCATCGAGTTTCTGGCGAGCATTCCCGTCATCGCGATCTTCGCGATCATCACCCAGTTCCTGCCGAATCCCGCTCAGCACGCTCAGCTGCACTGGGAGGTCGTCTACTCCCTCCTCGCCATCGTTCTCGAGGCGATCCTGATCGTCGGCATCGGCCTCATCGTGGCGCCACTCGTCGTCTTCTTCCGCGACCTCGAGCGCGCCGTCAAGCTGGTTCTGCGCTTCGCGTTCTACGCCTCCCCCATCGTGTACGGGCTCACCGACGCCCGACTGATCAGGCGCGCGAGCGTGGATGTTCTGCTCGCGTTCAACCCGCTGACGGGCATCCTCTCGCTGTATCGGGCCTCGTTCTTCCCCGCGGAACTCGACCCGCTGGCGATCGTGCTGTCCATCGTGCTGTCGCTCGCAATTCTGGGGCTCGGCATGATCGTGTTCCGGCGCAGCATTCGCGCGGTGCTGAAGGAGATCTGAGTGACTGAGACCACGAGCGCCGCTGGCACGACGGCGCAGCCGACGCCGGTCATCCGCGTTCAGGATGCGGGCATCCGATTCCGTCGCAACCGGCTGTCACGCCGCAACTTCAAAGACCTGCTGTCGACCCAGAAGCGGCGCACACGGCCCGGTGAGTTCTGGGCGCTGCGGCACGTCAGCTTCGAGGTGGGGCCCGGCGAGGCGATCGGCGTCGTCGGCCGCAACGGACAGGGCAAGTCCACACTCCTCAAGCTCGTCGCCGAGGTCGTGCTCCCCGACGAGGGCGCCGTGCGCATCACCGGCGGGGTCGCGCCGCTCATCGAGATCACGGGCGGCTTCGTCGACGACCTCACGGTGCGCGACAACGTGTATTTGACGGCCGGCCTGCACGGGATGACCAGGCCAGAGATCGACGCCGCGTTCGACGACATCATCGACTTCGCGGAGATCGGCGACTTTCTCGACACCCCGTACAAGCACCTGTCGAGCGGAATGCGCGTGCGGATCGCGTTCGCCGTGATCTCAAGCCTGGATGAGCCGATCCTGCTCGTGGACGAGGTGCTCGCCGTGGGCGACCGGCGCTTCAAAGACAAGTGCTACACCCGGATCGAGCAGCTGCTGGAGAGCGGACGCACCCTCTTCTTCGTCTCGCACAGCGAGAAGGAACTCCTGCGATTCTGCACGCGCGGCCTCTACCTCGACAAGGGCGCTCTCGTACTCGACGCTCCAATACAAGAGGTTGTGGACCGCTACAACAGCGACTACAACTCGAAACCATGACCCCTCCGCTCCGTCAGCTCCCCTCCGTGCCCACGAACCCCGTCGCGATCCGCGGCGTCGAGAAGCTGCTGAGCGTGCAGCGACCCGTCGTGCTCGCGCACCTGCGCACGATCCGCAAGGCCCACCCGAACGCGTCGCCCGCGGAGGTGATCCGCATCCTGGAGCGCCGCTACGTGGCGGCCGTGACGACGGGCGGGGCGGCGGTCGGCGCGACCGCGGTCATCCCGGGTGTCGGAGTCGTCGCCTCGCTCGCCCTGTCGAGCGTCGAGACCGCCGGGTTCCTGGAGGCGAGCGCGCTGTTCGCGCAGTCGGTGACCGAGGTGCACGGCATCGCGATCGACGATCCCGAGCGGGCCCGCACCCTCGTCATGGCGATGATTCTGGGCAGCGCCGGCAGCGAACTCGTCGAGCAGCTCGCCGGGCAGGTCACCGGCACGGCACCCGCACGCTCCGCGTTCTGGGGCGAGCTCGTCACCAAGAAGCTGCCGCGTTCCGCGCTGTCGCGCATCGGCCAGCAGGTGCGGAAGTCGTTCATCAAGCGATTCGCCGCGAGAACCGGCGGTCACTGGGTGGGACGCGCGCTGCCGTTCGGGATCGGCGCGGTCATCGGCGGATCCGGAAACTTCGTGCTCGGGCGCAGTGTCGTAGCCAGCTCGCGCACCGCGTTCGGGCCGCCACCGTTCGCGTTTCCGCTCGTTCTCGACGCGCGATTCGCCGAGACCGACTCACCCAGCGAACCCACGCCTCCTCCCCACCTCAGCGTGCCCGGCGGCCATCCACAGTAGCGCGGGAGCGGTCGGGGGCCGAGGCTAGATTGGCCGGCATGACCCGATCCCACCTCGCCCCGGTCAGCGATGAGATCGCCTACCGCGTCCCGTGGCACTTCGCGCAGGCGGAGGCGCACTACCGCCTGCGCAACACCGGGGCCGAGACCCTTTCCGGAGTCACCTTCTGGCTTTTCGGCTCGGGCGTCATGCCGGCGAGTGCGCCCGCGACCCTCCATCCGGGCGACGCGCTGCACCTCCACATCACGGGCTCCGACCTCGCACGGGACACCATCGGGATCGTCCGCTGGTTCCGGCTCGACGGCACCGAATACCTGTGGCGGGTGAGCTTCTGATGCGGGCGCGGCGGCCGCACCCGGCTGCTACTGTCGGATCGATGCCCCGCTTCACCTTTTCCCGCGGGAACGCCCTGAAGGTCGCGGCGCTCCCTCTCTACGCGCTGGGCGCGCTCGTGAGCGCGGTGGTTCCCCGCGAGCCCGGCCGCTGGGTGTTCGGCTGCGGGAGCGGTGTCGGCGAGGGCGCGCTCGCCCTCTACCGGGAGGCGGCTGCAGCCGACCCCTCGCTGCGACTCACCTGGCTCGCCCGCGATGAGCGGGATCGGGAGCAGGCGACGGCGCTCGGCATGCGCAGCGTGCGGGCATCGAGCTGGCGCGGCTTCTGGGCGACGCTGCGCGCCTCGGTCGTCGTCGTCACCCACGGCTTCGGCGACGTGAACCGCTTCGGCAGCACAGGGGCCTACGTCGTCCAACTCTGGCACGGCGTGCCGCTCAAGAAGATCCATCTCGACTCACCGGCGACCACTCGCAGTCCCATCCTGTCGGGACTGGGCCTCGTGCGCCGATTCAGCCGCGCCGCCTACGTGCGGGCCGCGCAGCGCATCCGGCTGTTTCCCGCCTCATCCGAACTCGCCGCCGAACGGATTCGGTCGGCGTTCGCGCTTCCCGCCGCCCGCGTGGTCGTCACCGGCGATCCGCGCGACGACGTGCTCTTCGACGGAGGGGCGGGGTTGCGGTCGTCGGCTGCGCGCGGGCGGCTGGCGGAGCTACTGAGCGAGCCCGAGTTCGAGCGGGCGCGCATCCTGCTGTACGCACCGACCTGGCGGGATGGCGCGCCCGACCCTGCGGTACCGACCACCCGGGAGTGGGCGGGAATCGCCGATTATCTCGCCCGCACCGACTCGCTGCTGGTCGTGCGTCCGCACCCGCTGAGTGTGGGCGAGTACGCCGCGGGTATCGCCTCCACACCGCGCGTGCACCTGCTCGCGGCGGCCGCGGTGGGCGACATCACTCCCCTGCTGCCGGCGGTCGATGTCCTCATCACCGACTACTCGTCGATCGCCTTCGACTACGCACTCGTGGGCGGTGTCACCGTGTTCATCGCACCGGATGTCGCCTCGTACGGTGCGACGAGGGGCCTGTACGAGCCCTACGAGGATTTCAGCGGCGGCACCGAGGTCGTCTCGTGGACCGAGCTCCTCGGTCTGCTCGACCGCAGTGACGCCGACCCGCGGGTAGCGGCGAGGCTGCGCCGGCACACGGATGACCTGCTCAGGGTGCACGACTTCCGGGACGGGCACAGCGCCCGTCGCGTCTACGCCGCCATTCGCGCCGACCTCGCGGGCGCGCCGCTCCCCCTGGAACCGGCGCCGGCGCGATCCACGCTCACGATCGATCGGCTGGAGGTGGTGGCGGTGCCGGAGCCGGTCATTCTCGTCGGCGGGCCATCCGCCGCGCTCACCCCGGCCACGCTCTCGCTGGCGGGCACCCGCCACGTGCTCACCGCGGAGATCGGGGTCGACGGCGAGCGATGGTGGGCGCGGCTCCCCCTGCTCTCGGCCCGGTGGGGCGGACCGCCGCTGGCGCCCGCCTCCGGGCTCTACCGATTGCGCGCGCGGGACGCCGGCGGTCGCAGGCTCGACATCGACAATCGAGCCCCGCACGGCGACCCGGTGCTCGTGGAGGGTCACGCGCTCATCGAGTTCCCCGAGTCCACGACCTCGCTCTCGCTCCGCTTCGCGGCGCCGCTGCGCGCCGACGAACGGGGGGCCGACAACCAGTCGCGCCTCGAGCGCGGCTACCGGGCGTGGCGGGGTGTGCCGGGCGACGCGGTGTTCTTCGAGAGCTACTTCGGGCGCAATGCCTCGTGCAACCCGCGCGGGATCGACCGGGCGCTGGCGACACTGAGTCCCGAGAGCACGCGGTACTGGTCGGTCGCGGACGCGTCGGTGGAGGTGCCCGAGGGCGCTGTGGCGGTGATCGAGGGCAGCGCCGAGTGGTGGGCGGCACGGGCATCCGCCCGCCTCATCGTGGTCAACGACTGGCTGCGCAAGAGGTTCGATGCGAAGGCGCACCAGACGGTGCTGCAGACCTGGCACGGCACCCCTCTCAAGCGCATCGCCCTCACCCGACCCGGTTTCCGCCCTCGCGCCGACCTCGCGGCGGTGCGGGAGAGCTCACGCTGGGACATCCTGCTGGCACAGAATCCGTTCAGTGCGGCCGCGCTCGCGCGCGCGTACCAGTTCCGCGGGCCTGTCTGGCAAGAGGGGTATCCGCGCGACGATGTCCTCATCACGGGGGACGCGGCCGCGACGCGACGTCGCCTCGGCATCGCGCCCGGAGCTCGGGTGGTGCTGTACGCGCCGACCTGGCGCGACGATCGGCCCAGCCACGTGGACCACATCGACGTCGCCGCCTTCGCGCGCGGTCTCGGCCCCGAGTTCGTGGTGCTCGTGCGGGCGCACTCCCGGTCGATGCACCCTGGCAGTGATCTGGTCGGGGAGGGAGTGCTCGACGTGACCGGGTATCCCGACATCTCTGATCTCTTCCTCGTCGCCGAGAGCCTCGTGACCGACTACTCCTCGGTGATGTTCGACTTCTCGGTGACGGGCAAGCCGATGTTCTTCTTCGCGCCCGACCTCGACCACTACCGCGACGAACTGCGGGGGTTCTACTTCGACCTCCTCGCGGACTCGCCGGGCCCCGTCGTTGAGGAGTCCCACGAGCTGATCGAACTCGTGCGCGCGCCCGGGTCACGGGCCGAGGAGTACGCGGAGAAGTACGCCGCGTGGCGCGCGCGCTTCAACCCACGCGATGACGGGCACGCCGGCGAGCGCGTTGTCCGGCGTCTCATCGCGGAGGGTCATCTCGGCGAGCCTCGGAAGATCGTCTGACGTCGCGTCTCCGCATCCGGGCCTGCGACGCACTGCGGTCGGTTCTCGGCGCTCAGACGGCTGAGTCGTGAGCGCGGTCAGCCCTCGGTGCGCGAGGTGTCCATGGTGTCGCCGGCGCCGCGAATGATGCCTTTGAGGAATCCGGCACCCCAGCTGAGGTGCATGGTCGGCAACACGAGCACGAAGAGCCAGCGGTCTTTGGGCGAGCGCCCGCGGTCGTAGACGAAACCGATCCACAGCAGCAGCATCACGTAGGCGAAGAGGCCGAGGTGCACGAGCGAGAACAGCAGGCTCAGTTTGCCGTGCAGCACTCCCGTCGCCTGCAGTACCCCGGCGACGACGCTGACGGCCACCGCGATGACGAGAAGGGGCGGGACGAAGAATCGCCACGGGTTGCGCCCCCCGTAGCGTCGCACCAGTTCGGCGCGCCAGACGCCGGTGGTGAAGAACTGCCGGGCGAGCTTGCGCCAGCTCTCCCGCGGCCAGTAGGTGACACGCAGCGTGGGGTCGAACCACACGACGTGCCCGGCGCGCCGTATGCGGAGGTTGAGCTCCCAGTCCTCACCGCGCCGCAGGGTCTCGTCGTAGAGGCCCACTTCGGTGAGGATCTCGCGGCGGAACACGCCGAGGTAGGCGGACTCCGCCGGACCTTCGGGTGCGCCGCCGTGGTAGCTGCCGCCACCGAGGCCGAACTTGCTGTTGTAGGCGCGCGCGGCGGCCCGTTGGAACGGGGTGGTGCCGCTCGCCTCCATCACCCCGCCCACGTTGGCGGCGCCGGTGCGGTGCAGTGTGGCGACGGCGCGGGCGGTGTAGCCCGGCGCGAGTTCGGAGTGCGCGTCGACGCGCACGATGATCGGGTGCGTGCTCGCGGCGACGGCGAGGTTGAGACCGGCGGGGATGTCCGTGCCGGGGTTGTTCACGTAGGTGACCCGCTCATCCGCCGCCGCCAGCCGGTGCACGAGTTCGGTGGTGCCGTCGGTCGACGGACCGAGGGCGAGGATGAGCTGCTGTTCGCCGGGGTAGTCCTGGCTGAGGACGGTGCGCACCGCGTTCTCGACGTAGGCGGCTTCATTGAGGACCGGCATCACGTAGGAGACTCCGGGGTGGGGGTCTTCGGTGGCGGCCATCTGGTCCAATGCGTCGTGCTGGGCAGTCGATCGAGCCTACCAGCGCGCACACGAGGGGCGCGGGAGGGAGCTTTCGCTCCTCCCGCGCCCCGTTGTCGCTTACTTCAGGGTGCCGAGTGTGACGTCGACCTTGCTCGCGGTGCCGCTGCGCACGTAGGTGACGGTCGCCTTGGCTCCGCCTGGCAGCACGCGAACCTGCGCGGTGAGGTCGGTCGCCGAGGTGATCGGAATCCCGTTGAAGTTGGTGATCACGTCGCCCTTCCGAAGGCCCGCGTTCGACGCCGCTCCGCCCGAGACGACGGACTCGATGAGCGCGCCGACGGTGGTTGCGCTGCCGCTCGTCGTGCTGTTGTTGGCGTCGGCGACGGAGGCACCGAGGAGGCCGTGGGTCGCCTTCCCGTTCTTGATGATCTCGTCGGCGATGCGCTTGGCGGCGTTGGAGGGGATCGCGAATCCGACTCCGATGCTGCCGGACTGTGAGCCGGTGGTGGAGGAGTCGCTGGCACTGGCGATGGCGACGTTGACGCCGATCACCTTGCCGTCGCTGTCGAGCAGGGCGCCACCCGAGTTGCCGGGGTTGATCGCCGCGTCGGTTTGGATGACGGAGAGTGAGATGGTGGAGGTCGCCGAGCCCTGGGTCTGGGTGTTGCCCTGACCGGGCATGTCGAAGTTCCAGAAGTCGAACGGTCCGTTCTGGCCGTTGCTGCCGGATCCACCCCCGTTGGTGCTGTCGTCGGGTGTGGTGGGGGCCGCGGAGGACGCGACGGTGATGCTGCGGTTGAGGGCGCTCACGATGCCGTTCGTGACGGTTCCGGCGAGGCCGAGCGGGGCGCCGATCGCGATCGCGCTGTCTCCGACGTTGAGCTTGCTCGAGTCGGCGAATTCGGCCGGCTGGAGCCCGCTGACGTTCTGCAGTTTGATGACCGCGAGGTCGTCGGTCGGGTCGGTGCCGACGAGAGTTGCGGAGTAGAGCCGGCCGTCATTCGTCTCGACCTGGATCTTGGCGGTGGCGACCTCGCCGTCGAGGGTGACGACGTGGGTGTTGGTGAGAACGTATCCGTCCGAGCTCAGAATGATGCCCGAACCGGTTCCAGCGGCGGAGGTGCCGGTGACGCTGATGGTGACGACGGAGGGCGACGCCTTGGCGGCCACGGCCGTGATGGTCGTGGCATTCTTCGCGTCGTTGACGGTGATGCTCGCGGGGTTGGAGTTCGAGCTGGTGGTGGTGGGTTCGGCCGCACGGAAGGCGGCGATGCCCACTCCTCCGCCGACGGCTCCCCCGACGAGTGCTGCGACCGCGGCAACGGCGATGACGGTGCCGACTCCCGCGCGCTTCTTCGGTGAAGGCGTCACGGGCGTGAGGTTCTCGGTCTCCGCGGTCGCTGTGGGCGGTGCGGCGCTGTAGTAGGAAGGGGTGGGCGTCGGCTCTTGGGGCGCGTCGGTCATGGGGAAGAGCTCCTTTCAGCGATGCAAGCATCGTCTGCGAACCTGAACATATTATTTGGCCGGGCTGTACGTCGGCTGGCGGCCAGCATTGTGGCTCAGGAGGTCGGGGCGACCGTCGAAGGTAGCGGCGTGCCGGCGGGTTTTCAGCACCCGGGCCCGCTCGGATCGGTCACGCAATCGGCGTGCACGAGCACGGTGCGCACCAGGTACACACGCTGGGTGATCGGAGTGGCGGGACCCTCGACGGTTCCGTCGACGTCGATCCAGTCGCTCCCGTCGTATCGGTAGGAGACCGCGTAGTGGACGGTCACGGTGGTGGTGACCGAGCCGCGGGCACGATAGACGTGGCTCGTCGCCGTGGTCGTGAGGTCGGGCAGATCGAGGGCCTCCCAGCTCGCTCCGGCCTCGCGCACGGTGGCGACCTCACCGTCGCCATAGTGCCACTCGAATTCCCGCGGAGTGAAGCGCACATCGATGGGCTTGCCGAGCAGTCGACCGTGCCGCAGCTGCGGCGCCCCGTCGACGAAGTAGTTGGTGGGGATGCCCACCGCGGCCCAGAACCCCGGCTCCGACTGCGCGTGCACGCGAGTCGGGTGGAAGGAACGGAGATCGTGGAGGGTGAACGGGCTCGTCACCCAGATGTCGTTGCGCTGGGCGTACTCCGTCGCGACCTGGGTCCAGTCAGTGGGCGTCGGAGACGGTGTGGGCGACGGCGGTACCGCGGAACCTCCCGACCGCTGCGAGCCGGACTGACCACCGCTCGACTTCGACGCGGAGAAGTCAACGGATTGTTCGTGAGGACATGCGTTCATCTTCCGCGATGAAATCTCGCACTCATGTTCACCCCGCGGCGCCCCAATATTCCCCGCTACGGCCGCAACTATCAGGACAGCGGCACCGACGAGCTTCGTCAGCAATAGTCTGCCTTTCCCGCCCCGCGAATCGAGTCGACCCGGAGCGAGGCGCCTGGCTCGTGACTTTGCACGAGAACTGAGATGAGTGACTGCACGGGAGAGGAAGACTCACGCGGAACGATGCGTCCATCTCGTCGGATGAGTGCGGTATCGGACTCGTCTTCGCAGTAGCCAACCGAAACTTCCGTCTCCCCGCTGCTTCCGCTACGCGTCGATACGAGTGTGAACTTCGATTGGTGCGACGCGCCTCGCGAGGCATAGCCGCCAGCTTTGAATGCTCGATAGTCGTCGCTCACAAAGCGAAGCCACGACGCCGTTGCGAGGGAACGAATCGAATCAAGGTCACCGACTCCCGCGTACGCACGATCCTCGGCGAGGGATTCGGCCTTGATGACCCGGGCCGCCTCCTCGAGCAGCGCCTCGTTGCGCTGAGCTGTCGTCTGCGGCGTCGGTGTCGAGAGGTGCAGGGGCCGGGGTGGGGCGTCGCACGCACTCAACAGCATGACGAGCGCCGCGCATCCCACGACCGCGCCGACGCGCCTCGCGGCCGTCCCACTGCTGCGAACACGGCGATGCGGGGCGGGAGGGGACGGGATCACCCGAGCACCGTAGCGAGCCGCCAGCGCGTGAGCCCGGAGTTCTCCACAGGCACCGCGGAAGTCTCCCACTCCTGTTCACCCCACGGCGCCCTGATATTCCCCGCTGCGACCGCAACTATCACGACAGCAGCTACGACACGCGCTAGCAAAAGCTCTCCTCCTTCGATCCTGTCGTCGAGTCGAGACGAAACTGATTGTGGGTCGCGGGACCTCGAAGCAGACTCGCCACGAGAGACGTGCGCGACGATTGAGATCCGGGAGGGAGGGCGTGTCCGTCACGACCGACGACTATTAGGTCTGAGTCGTCCTCGCAGTAGCCAATTTGGACCTCCATCGCGCCGGCGTCATCGGTCGAGGATCCCAATATTCGGAACCTCATGGGGTGAGGTTGTCCTCGAGTAATCAAACCGTTTGCCCGAAACTTTGTGACATCGTCGCGGAGGAAGCGAAAGTGCGACGGAGTCTCATACACGCGCAGTGCGTCGATATCGTCGACACCCGCGTAGACCCGAGTTTCCGCGGCTGTCTCGGCCTTGATGACCCGGGTCGCCTCCTCGAGCAGCGCCTCGTCGCGCTGGGCCGTCGTCTGCGGCGTCAGCGTCGAAAGGTGCGCCGGCTGAGAGGAAGCGGAGCAGGCACTGAGCGAGACGATGACCATCGCGCAGGCGACGAGCCGGAGGGCGGCCAATGGAACGTGCATTTTCCCCGTCAGCAATAGTTGCCATCTGTCGGCTCGAAAGTCCTATCGAGTACCAGTGGCGAATTGGTGCCGGAGCCCCGTCTGAGTACGGCGACGAGAGGGACTAACGGCGATCGCGACCCTCGCGACAGAGCTCGCCCATCCGGACCAATGACGGCCGTCGCCGACTCATCTTCGCAGTACCCAACTCTGACCTCGGTATCTCCCGCGTTTGAGTTCTCGACAGTCAGTAATGTGAAGCCGAAGGGCCTCGAAGCTCCTCGCGTCGTGAATCCTCTGGATCGAAATTTCTTGAGGTCCTCCCTCACCAGGCGATAGAGGGCCGGCGTCTCGAAAAGTCGGAACGATTCACTACGATCAACGCCCGAGTATGCGCGGTCAGTCGCCGCGGTCTCCTCCCGGATTACGTGGGTCGCCTCCTCAAGCAGCTCTTGATCACGCTCGGCCGTCGTCCTCGGGGTTGGCGTCGACAGGTGCAGAGGCCTGGGAGGGGCGTCGCAACTGCTCAGCGCAGTAACGAGCGCCGCGCACACGAGCATCTCGCCGACTCGCGCCGCGATCCGATGTCGCTGTCTCAACACGCGTCCTCCTGGTCCGAGCCGTAGGTAGCGTCAATAAGCGGCGAAGCGCCAGCAGAAGAGGTCAAGATGAGCGTCGTAACGAGCGGAACCAATGGTGACTTAGACTCCCGAGGTAATTCGTGACCATCGTGACCGATCAACGCCGTGTCCGACACGTCGTCGCAGTACCCGACTTTCAGCTCAGTCTGGCCTTCCTTGTTGGTCGATACGCCCGCCAAGATGAATCCGTAAAGGCGCCCGTGCCCGCGCATGACCAACCCCTTTGACCGAAATTTCTTGACGTCATCGCTCACGAAGCGGTAGTGCGACGGCGTCTCGTACTGCCTGAGAGATTCGAGGTCGTCAACGCCGGCGTAGACGCGCTCACTCGCTGCCAGATCGGCTCGGATAACCCCCGCTGCCTCGCTGATGAGAGCCCGCTCCCGCTGAACCGTCGAGGGCGTTGCCGATACGGACGCGTGCGGGGGCCGCGCCAGATTCGCGCAGCCGCTGAGCGCGACGAAAAGTACGGCGCATCCTAGATATACGCTGGCCCGCGTTGGAATGTGGAATGTGCTCAGCAATAGTCCACCGCGATAGAGCTGTCAACGCTGTCGATGCGAGCGAGCGATCCACGCGAAGTCGGCACGAGTACCTTGGCCAGAAGTGGCTGCCGTGCTGCGCCAGTTGACGAAGAAATGTCGTTGCCTCGCTTGTTGACCACCTGAACACCCGAGACGTCCGCGCAGTATCCCACGATGACGCTTCGAGTGCCGTGAGTTGGAATCGAGGCCGAGACGAATGTGACGTTCCCTATTGTCGTCTGCCCGCGCTGTACCACGGCGCTCGCGCGGAAGCCTTGCAAGCCCTTTATCGTCACGGCGAACCACGAGTCAGATTCGTATCGTCGCAGCACTCGAACGTCCTCCACTCCCGCGAACACACGATCCGACGCCGCGTTATCCGCTTTGATGACCCTCGCCGCATCCTGGAGTAGCGCTTGGTCGCGCTGCGCGGCGGTGAGTGGTGCTGACGTCGATGAGTGGGGTGCCCTGGGCTGAGCTGCGCAGCCACTGAGAGCCGCCAGAAGGGCGCAGAGGCTGACCACCCCTCTGCGCACGCGGCGCTTCGAAGGGATGCGATTACCGAGCGCGGATGACGTCCGCCATCGAATTCTCAGCAATAGTTCACGCCCTCCAAGCCGGAGGTGAAGTCGACCAGCGTGGAGGAAGGTGAGCCGACGGTCATGACCACGATTGTCACGAGCGATGCACGAGGTGAACCCGATGCGCGAGGAATCGGGTGTCCATCCCGGCGGAGCAGCGCGGTGTCGGACACGTCGCTGCAATAGCCGACCCGCAACTCGGTCTCGCCTGTTCGCCGCGTGGACATCGTCACGAGGGTGAATGCACTGGCGCGGGCCACCCCGCGTGTGATGAGTCCCGCAGACCTGAACTGGCGAAGCTCCTTGCTCACCGCGCCGAACCACGACGGTGTCGCAAGTGGTCGAAGGGCATCGAGATTGTCGACGCCTGCGAAGATTCGATCCTCGGCGAGGGATTCAGCCTTGATGACCCGGGTCGCCTCCTCGAGCAGCGCCTCGTTGCGCTGGGCCGTCGTCTGTGGTGTCGGTGACGAGAGGTGCAGGGGACGGGGCGGGGCGTCGCAGGCGCTCAGAGCGACGAGGAGCGCCGCGCATCCCACGACCGCGCCGACGCGCCTCGCGGACGTCCCACTGGTGCGAACACGGCGATGCGGGGCGGGAGGGAACGGAAGCACCCCAGCACGGTAGCGAGACGCCGGCGCGTGCGCCCGGAGTTCTCCACAGACACCGCGATGCCGTACATTGGCGCCATGACTGTGAGCGGGGCATGGCAGCGGGCCGCGCGCGGCGCGATGCTGCTGGGCGACGACGGGGTGTCGCGACCGACCATCTTCGCCGAGATGTCGGCGCTCGCCACCAGCAGAGGGGCCATCAACCTCGGTCAGGGGTTCCCCGATGAGGATGGTCCCGCCGAAGTGCTCGACGCGGCGCGACGCGCGATCAGCGACGGACTCAACCAGTATCCGCCGGGTCGCGGGATGCCCGTCCTCCGTGACGCGATCGCCGAACACCAGGCGCGCTTCTACGGTCTCGCCTACGATCCCGACACCGAGGTGCTGGTCACGGCCGGCGCGACGGAAGCGATTGCGGCGAGCATCCTCGCCCTCACGGAGGCGGGGGACGAGGTCGTCACCTTCGAGCCGTTCTACGACGAGTACGGAGCGATCGCCGCGCTCGCCGGCGCGACACACGTGACGGTTCCCCTGCGAGCCCCCGCCTTCCAGCCCGATCTCGACGAGTTGCGCGCGGCCGTCAGCGACCGCACGCGAATCATCCTGATCAACTCACCGCACAACCCGACCGGCACCGTGCTCGGCCGCGAGGCGCTCGAACTCATCGTGGAGCTCGCGCACGCCCACGACGCACTCATCGTGACGGACGAGGTGTACGAACACCTCACCTTCGGCGTGCCGCACATCCCCATCGCCTCCCTGCCCGGCGCACGGGAGCGCACCGTGAGCATCTCGAGCGGCGGGAAGACGTTCAACACCACCGGGTGGAAGATCGGCTGGCTGACCGCACCCGCCGAGATTGTGGACGCAATCGTCGCGGTGAAGCAGTTTCTGACCTACGTGAACGGGGCGCCGTTCCAGCCCGCGATCGCGGCGGGCCTGCGCCTGCCGGATGCGTACTTCCGCCAGATCGCCGGTGTCCTCCAGGGCAAGCGAGACCTCCTCGCGGCGGGCCTCACTCGGGCCGGCTTCCGCGTGAGCAGCCCGCAGGGGGGCTACTTCGTGATCGCGGATGCCGCACCGCTCGGTTATCCGGATGCGGCGGAGCTGTGTCGACGACTGCCGGATCTCGCGGGCGTCGTGGGCGTACCGGTGAGCGCCTTCGTGCGCACCGAGCGAGCACGCGAATACGCGTCGCTCATCCGCTTCGCCTACTGCAAGAAGCTCGAACTCCTCGAGGGCGCCTCGGCCGGACTCGTGCGCCTCGGGGCGCGCTGAGGGGCAGACCCTCCAGCGATCAGCGTGAAGTCGCTTCTTCGAGCGCAGCGGCGGGCGCAGCGCTCGCGACGAGCGGCAACGACATGCTGAACTGCGTGCCGACGCCCTCCTCGCTCTCGACGTTCATCGATCCGCGGTGGGCCGTGACGATCGCCTTCGTGATGGTGAGCCCGAGGCCCACGCCCGGGACCGCGTTGCGGGTCGCCGTCGAGGCACGGAAGAAGCGGGCGAACAGCTGGTCGAGCTCCGACGCGGCGATCCCCATTCCGGTGTCGCGCACCGTGATGACGGCATCGCGGCCCTGCTCGGAGATGGAGACCGTGACGGTTCCACCACGCGGGGTGAACTTGATCGCGTTCGAGATGAGATTGTCACAGGCCTGACCGAGCCGGATGGGGTCGCCGTGCACGAGCGGTGAATCGACGGTGAGGATCTCCTCGACGAGGGTGATGCCCGCCGACGCCGCGACGGGTCGGGCCGACTCGACCGCCGCGGTGACGATCCCCTCCAGCTCCATGTCGTGCGCATCGAGCGGAAATTTGCCCGACTCGACCTGGGCGGTGAAGAGCAGGTCGCCCACCAGACGCAGGAGGCGGTGCGCGTTGCGCTCGGCGACCGCGAGGTACTGCATCTGCTCCTCGGAGAGCGGATACTCGTCGTCGTCCTTCATGAGTTCGAGGTAGCCGAGGATCGAGCTGAGCGGGGTGCGGAGCTCGTGAGAGATGAGCCCGACGAACTCGTCCTTGAGGCGCGAGACCTCCTTGGCCTGAGTGACATCGGCGGCCACGAACAGGTAGCCGACCGTCTCACCCGACTCGTCGGAGCGCTTCGTCACCGAGAGCGATACCGGAACCGAGGTGCCGTCGTCGCGGATGTAGGTCCACTCGCGGCTCTCCGCCTCCCCCAGGCGGGCCGACTCGACGAGCGCGGAGAAGCCCGGGTTCAGTACCGTGGCGCCCGGAGGGTAGTTGAGTTCACGCGCGCGATCCTCGAGCTCCTGCGGAACGTGGAAGTCGAAGACGTACCGCTTGCCCTCGGCCTCCCGCGCGGAAGGCCCGAGCAGCTTCTCGGCTCCCGGGTTCCACGCGTCCACGAGACCGGTCACGTCGGTGCCGATGACGGCCTGCTCGGTGACGGCATCCCACACGCCCCGGAACATCCGCGAGACTCCGCGGAAGTTCGCCTCGCTCTCCTCCAGCTGGGTGGCGTAGTCGAAGGTGCGCTGGAGCATCCGCTCCTTCTCGTCAGCGAGCGCTCGAACCTCGCGGAACTGCGCGCGCGACTGGCGGGCGAGCTCGTTGATGATGGAGGCGAAGATGGCGAAGACGAAGGGCGCGAAGATTCCGCGCAGCAGTTCGGTCGAGTTGGTGGGCCGCGCGATGCCGAAGAGGAACGGCATCATCAGCGCGACGAAGGTGCCCGCCGTCGCGAGCGCGATGTACCACCGCCCCTTCTCCGAAGCGATCCAGACGACGGGAAGGATGATCAGGGAGACGAAGAGCGAGGACGCGGCCCCCGTTCCCGCCCGGAACGCGCCGAAACCGAGCAGATCGACGACCGGGATGATGATGGCGAACTGGTCGAGAGCGCTGACCCGGGTGACGACCGCGGAGAACAGGGTCGCCAGCGTGATGGCCGCGATCCCGGCGAGGATGAAGGCCGGATTCGAGATCTGGAGTCCGCGCACCGAGTACAGCACGACGAGCGCGACGGCGAAGGCCAGCGCGGTCGGCAGCTGCTTGAGTCCCGCCGAGGGGTGGTCCACCGAGAGGTGGGCCATGACGGTCTTCCAGAACTTCCTCATAGGCGGGCCCCCACCTCCTCCGTCAATCGGGCGCTGAGCTCACGCGGGCTGAAGGGCTTGATGAGGTAGCCATTGGCGCCCGCGTCGAGGCCGGCGTTCTGGGCCGACTCGTCGACCGCGGCGGAGAGGAGAAGGATGCGCACGCCCTCGAGCTCGGGGCGCTCACGCACCCTGCGGCAGATCTGGAGGCCGGTCATCCCGGGCATGGAGACGTCGAGGATCGCGAGGTCGGGCACGAGCCGGGAGATGGCATCGAAGGCCGACTCGCCATCACCGAGGTCGGCGACGAGGTCGAGGCCCGCGCGGGCGACCGAGATCTTCACGAGGGTGCGGATGTCGCTGTCATCATCGGCGATCACGACTCTGGTCATGCGGCACTCCACCTCGGTACGCAGTCGCGCAGCACGCGCACGACCTCTGCTCGGTTGAACGGCTTCGGCAGGAAGGCCTCGGCCTCGGGAAACTGGATGGTCGGCAGCACGGAGGTGATCGCGATCGCGCAGTCCGGCAGTTCGGTGCGGACCCGGGCGACGAGATCCCAGCCGTTGATGCCGGGAAGCACGAGGTCGACGACCATCAGGTCGGGCTCGACGCCCGCATAGGCCAGGATCGCGTCTTCGGCGTTCCCGACCGTCATGACAGCGCACCCCGCCCGGGTGAAGTAGGCGTTGAGCAACTCGCGCTGGTCGTCGCTGTCTTCGACGACGAGAACGCGCACGCGGTCGTCACGGATCGACAGATCGGAAATCATGAGAACCGCACCCCCTGCGCTCACTAGAACAGTCCTGCTACCCCCGTAGTGGACTATTCCAGCTTATGGGCAGTGGACACCGCGTGGGGAGGTTTGCCCACCCCGCTTTCGGGTGGTGAGGCCGCGCAGCGCCGGAGAGGTGTCAGCGGGTCGTGACGCGGAAGCGGCGCAGTTCGAGGGCCGGGTTGATGGCGCGGACCTCCTCGACTCGAGCAAGGGAGATCTCGGCCACACCGACCCCCTCGGTCTCGCCGACGGTCGCCAGCTCGACACCCATCGGATCGACGATCATGCTGTTGCCGACGCCGACGGGAGGCATGTGGTCGGCCGCCGCGACATACAGGGTGTTCTCGAGAGCCCGGGCGGTGACGAGGGTGCGCCAGTGGTGCTCCTTGAGCGGGCCCCGCACCCACTCCGAGGGAACCAGCACGAGGTCTACTCCCGCGTCGGCCAGCCTGCGCGTGACCTCCGGGAAGCGGAGGTCGTAGCAGGTCTGCAGGCCGACCGTGAAACCCTCGAAGTGGAAGGTACGCGGGGCCTCGATGGGGCCGGGCCGCACCCACTCCGACTCCCGGTCGCCGAACGCGTCGTAGAGGTGCAGCTTGCGATAGGCGGAGAGGAACTCCCCCTGATCCGACAGCGCGACGAGGGTGTTGGAGAAGCGGTTGGGGTCGTCGATCTGCTCGACGAGCCCGACGACGATGAGAACACCGAGATCGGCGGCGACATCGGCGACCGCCTCGATGAAGTGACCGTGGATCGGCTGCGCGGCGTCGACGAAGTCCCGTCCGAGAGTCGGCGCGAAGAATGACGAGTACTCCGGGAACACGACGAGGCCGGCTCCCCGACGTGCGGCCCGTTCCGCGAGCGCGCGCAGGCGAGCGGCATTCGCGGCCGGATCAGAGCCGGGAGCGAACTGGGCGACCGCGATGCTCGGGTCCCCGGGGGCGGCCTGGACCTCTGCGCGGTGCTTCGTCATCTGCCCAGCCTAGAACGAGCGGGGCACCCGGCGGGAGCGACGGATGACCGGGGCCGCCGAACCGTCGCCTCTCAGGCCCGGCGCGACTGCTCCGCCGCGACGACGGCGACCAGCCGCTCGAACAGCGGATGCCCGTCGGGCACTCCCGTGACCTCGCGAACGAAGGCAGCGGCGCCGGCCCGACTCAGGAGCTCCTGCAACTCGACGCTCTGCGGGTCGTCGGGCACATCGAAGCGCAGTGCTGCGCCGACCGCGCGCAGGAGGGCGTCCACCGGCAGTCCGCGCTCGGCGAGCTCGGCCGCGGGCCCGATGAAGCGCTCGTGGCGACCCAGCTTGCGCAGGGGCTGCCGGCCGACCCTCTCGACGATGTCGGCGAGCTCGGGGTTCGCGAACCGCTGGAGGTTCGTCTCGAGGTAGGCCTGCTGCACCGCCGGGTCGAAGTCGTGCTTGGCGACCAACAGCGCCTTGGTCTCCCCGAGGACGGCGCGGACCTGCTCGGCGACCTCCGGAATGCCGATGGCCTCCGCGATCGAGGACGCCCCCGCGAGGAAGCCGAAGTAGGCCGTCGTCGCGTGGCCGGTGTTGACGGTGAAGAGTTTGCGCTCGATGTAGGGGGCGAGGTCATCCACGAAATGCGCCTCGGGGATGACCGGCGCCTCGTCACCGAACGGCGGCGCCTCGATCGCCCACTCGAAGAACGACTCGACCGTCACGTCGAGCCCCGCGCCCGGTGCTTGGCCCGGCACGATGCGGTCGACCGCGGTGTTCGCGAACACGGCGCGGTGCGCGAAGGCCGGATCGGCGAGTGCCTTGTCGACCTCGGCCTGGAGCAGGTCGGTCGCGTTGATCGCGTTCTCGCACGCCATGACCGCGAGTCGGGGCAGGGCGGGGTCGCGCTGCGCGAGAGCGGCGGCGATGAGGGGAGCGACGAAACGGAGGATGTTCGGCCCGACCGCCGTCGTGACGACCGAGGCGGTGGCGATCTCGGCGACCACCTCGGCCTCGTGCGTCGCGCTGTTGAGGGCCCGATAGTGGTCGACCGTGCTCGTGGTGGCACCGACGCCGACCTCGCGCACCTCGTAGCTCGGCGTTGCGGCCAGCGCGTCGATGAGTTCGGCGTTGACGTCGGCGAAGACCACCTCGTAGCCGGCGTTGTGCAGGATGAGCCCCACGAATCCGCGCCCGATGTTGCCGGCACCGAAGTGCACGGCCTTCAGCGCGCCGGTCATGAGTTCACGTCCCCGAGGAGCGCGAAGACCTCCTCGGGAGATTCAGCGACGAGGAGCCGATCCACTTGCTCCTCGTCGCTGAACACGAGCGCGATCTTGGACAGGACGTCCATGTGACCGCCGTCTTTTCCCGCGATGCCCACGACGAACCGCACGGGGTTGCCACCCCAGTCGATGGGCTCGTCGTAGCGCACGAACGAGAGCGCGGACGCGAGGACCGTGTCCTTGCCCTCGTTCGTGCCATGCGGAATGGCCAGGAAGTTGCCCATGTAGGTCGAGACCAGCACCTCACGGTCGTGCATGTAGCGGGGGTAGTCAGCGGTGACCGCTCCCGTCGCCACGAGGATTCGACCGGCCTCGTCGATCGCCTCGGCCGGCGTGGTCGCCGTTCCGTGGAGACTGATCTGGTCGAGTTCCAACACGTTGCCGCTCATCTGCGGATCCTTCTTCCTACTGATTCCTGGTGATTCCCGTAGTGGGTTACTGCTGCGCCTGCACGAGCGCGACGACCTCGTCGTACTTCGGGCTCGACATGAAATTGTCGACCGAAACGTGCTGGGCGTGCGGCGTCTTCTGCTTGGCGCGCTCGGTGAGCTGCTGCTGCGTGATCACCAGATCGACGTCGTCAGTGAGGTTGGCGATCGCCCGGTTCTCGACGGTCACCCCATCGATGCCGGCCTTCTTGATCTTGTTGCGCAGCACCGTGGCACCCATCGCGCTCGAGCCCATTCCCGCGTCGCAGGCGAAGATGATCGTCTGGATCTTGGAGCCCGTCGCGACGGTTCCCGCAGCGGCGGTCGCCGCACCCTGGCCGAGCAGTGCGCCGACCTGGCTGTCGCGCCCCTTGTTGGCCGCGTTGCGGGCGACCGCGTCGGCGAGCGCCGTGTCTTCGCCGAGGGCGATGGCTTCGAGGTCACGACGGCGGCTGGCCCGGATGATGACCGACGCGACGAGGAACGACACCGCGGCGGAGAACACCACCGAGAGGAGCACGCCGAGCAGACTCGACGGCGGAGCGGCACCGATGACCGCGATGATCGATCCGGGCGACGCAGGGTTGCGCAGACCCGAGTGGAAGATCACGTTCGTCAGCACGCCCGTCGCACCACCGGCGATGGCAGCGACCACCAGCAGCGGCTTGGCGAGAACGTACGGGAAGTAGATCTCGTGGATGCCACCGATGAACTGGATGAGGATCGCCCCGGGGGCGGAGGCACGGAGCAGGCCGACGCCGAACACGGCGAAGGCGAGCAGGATGCCGACACCGGGGCCGGGGTTGGCCTCGATGAGGAACAGGATGGACTGGCCGGCCTTCGACGCCTCGATCGTTCCCAGCGGCGTGAACACGCCGTGGTTGATCGCGTTGTTGAGGAACAGGATCTTGCCGGGCTCGACGAAGAGGCTCGCGAGCGGCAGCAGGTGGCTGTTGACCAGGAAGTGCACGACCGACTCGAGGAAGTTGCTGATCGCGGTCACGACGGGGGCGATGACGAAGAAGGCGACGATCGCGAGGGCCGCGCCGACAATGCCTCCCGAGAAGTTGTCGATCAGCATCTCGAAGCCGGGCCGGATCTTGCCGTCCCAGATGCTGTCCACCTTCTTCATGATCCAGGCGGCACCGGGGCCGACGATCATGGCGCCGAGGAACATCGGGATGCCCGCGCCGATGATGACACCCATCGTGGCGATGGTGCCGATGACGCCACCACGGAAGCCGTAGACCATGCGGCCACCGGTGTTCGCGATGAGGAGCGGGAGCAGGTAGGTGATCATCGGGCCGACGAGCCCGGTGTTGGTCACCTTCGGGTCGAGGCTCCAGCCACCGAGCTGCTGGACCCAGGTGGGCTCGTAGCCCAGCAGGTGCAACCATCCGGTCGGGATGAAGAGGGCAGTGATGAGGCCCCAGGCGATGAAGGCCGCGATGTTCGGGAGAACCATCCCGCTGACGAATGTGCCGAACTTCTGCACACCGACTCGCGCACCTCCGCCGCTTCGTGCTGCGGACGTCGTTGTCATTGTCTTACTCCGATTCTGTGGGTTGTGTGGTGAGGGGGGTTGCTGCAGAGAGCACCGCTGCGCGGGCCTCCACAGCGCTATTTGCCGAGAGAGCTAACTCGGCGAATTCCTGTGCCTGTGCGCGGGTGAACCGCGCGAGCTCGGCTCGCACATCGGCGAGCGCGGCGGGCGACATCGACAGCGAGGTCGCTCCGAGCCCGACGAGCACGACCGCTAGCATCGGGTCGGCCGCCGCCTCACCGCAGATCCCCACCGGCTTGCCGAGGGCGGCACCGGCGCGTCCCACCTCGCCGACGAGCCGCAGCACCGCGGGGTGCCAGGGATCCTGGAAGGATGCGACGGAGCCGAGCAGCCGGTCGGCGGCCAGCGTGTACTGGGTGAGGTCGTTGGTGCCGATGCTCGCGAAGTCGGCGTCGGCGAGGATCCGGTCCGCGAGCAGGGCGGAGGCGGGCACCTCCACCATCACCCCGGCCGTCTTGATGCCGAGTTCGCGGGCGAGCGCTACGAAGTATCGGGTCTCCTCGACCGTCGAGACCATGGGTGCCATGACCCACAGCTCAGCGGTGGTGTCGGCAGCAGCGTTGGCGAGGGCCGTGAGCTGGTCGCGCAGGATGACCTCGTGCGCCCGGAGCGCACGAAGCCCCCGCAGCCCCAGCGCGGGGTTCTCCTCCGGCTCGTCGTTCAGGAACGACAGCGGCTTGTCGGCGCCGGCGTCCAGAGCGCGCACGACGACCTTCTTGCCCGCGAATCCCTGCAGGAGCGCCGTGTACTTGGCCTGCTGCTCCGCGATGGTCGGCGCGTGCTCCGAATCGAGGAAGAGGAATTCGGTGCGGAACAGGCCCACGCCCTCCGCACCCTTCTCGATCGCCTCGGCGAGCTTGTCGACGGAACCCAGGTTGGCGAGCAGGGGCACCGGGGTGCCGTCGGCGAGCGCACCCGGTCCGATGGGAACGTCGGCGACCGCCGCACGGGCGGCGATGGTGGCCTCCGCGGCCGCACGCTCCTCGTCGCTGGGCGCCACCGTGACGACGCCCCGGGAGGCGTCCACGATGACGGTCTCGCCATCCGGGAGGTCGAGTGCCCCCACCGCGCCCACAATGGCGACGATCGCCTTCTCGCGGGCGAGGATCGCCGTGTGCGAGGTGGGACCGCCGTCACTCGTGATGAGCGCGAGCACCTTGTCGAGGTCGAGCAGGGCGGTGTCGGCCGGCGCCAGGTCGCGGGCGATGAGCACGAAGGGATGATCCGGGTCGGGCACGCCCGGAGCGGGAACCCCGCGCAGATGCGCGACGACGCGCTGCGAGACGTCATCGAGGTCGGTGGCGCGCTCCCCCATGTAACCGCCCATGCTCACGAGAAGGTCGCGGAACGCCGCGAAGGCCTCGAAGACCGCCCGCTCGCCGGTCTTGCCGGAGTCGATGCGCGCGTTCACGTCGTCGCGCAGGGTGGGATCCTCGGCCATGAACGCTTGCGCGTCGAGCACGTCCTTCGCCGAACCGCCTGCCCTCTCGCCGCGCAGCCGGATGTCGGCGGCCGTTGCGGCGAGCGCACCGGCCACCCGCACCTTCTCGGCGTCCGGCGCGAGCGCGCTGGGCTCGTCGCCGGGCTCGGCGAGGGGTTCGGGCATCCGGAGGATCGGGCCGACGGCGAGGCCGCGGCCGATCCCGACTCCCTGAAGCACCATGGTCTGCAGCACTCCGCTCACGCGTCGTGGTCGGTGGTGAGCAGAGCGGCGAGCTGGTCGAGCACCGCGTCGGCCCCGTCGCCCTCGGCGCGAAGCGTCACCTGGTCGCCGTGCTCGATTCCGAGCGAGATCACTCCGAGGATGCTCGCGGCGTTGAGCGTCTTCTCGCCCTTGGTCAGCTCGACCGGGATGCCCGCGGCGTTGACGGCCTGCACGAACAGCGAGGCGGGTCGCGCGTGCAATCCGTGCGCGGAGGCGATCGTGACGGTGCGTTCAGCCATGAGGATGTCCTTCGTTATCGGGGGAGGTGGTGAGGAGGGAGAGCGTGAGGTCGAGCGCCTGCTCGGCACCGCTCGGACCGAACGCGGTCTCCGGCAGCAGCGCGGCGGGAACCCCGAGGGCTGCGGCCTGCGCGCTCAGCTCGCCGAAGGCGCCCGCGAGGTGCGGGCCGACCAGGAGGGCGGCGGCGTCCGGGAGCCGGTTCTGGATGTCGAGGTTGCTCGCGGCGCGCGCCACGAGGTCGAGGCCGCGGGAGGCGGCGAGGGCGCGCATCCGGCTGGCGAGGAAGGTGCTCGATGCACCGGCACCGCAGACGACCAGAACCGTGGTCATGGGATCGCCTCCTTGCGTTCCTCGTGGTGCGGCCGAACACGTGCGTTGTTCTTCCATGATTCACGGCGACTTCACGGTTTCGCCATCAGAGCTGTTTCCTCCCCCGCGGAAAAAAGGGTGCGGAACCGGTCGGGCCCCGCGCATTCTGGCTACAGTGACTGATGAATGAGCGATAAGTATGAGCGCCTGCTGGAGCAACTCCTCCAGGCCGACGGCTGGGTGACGGCGTCTGAGCTGGCGGATCAGCTGGGCGTGACCACCAGGAGCGTGCGCAGCTATGTCACGGCGGCGAAGGCGGCCGCGCACCCCCTGGCGATCATCACGGCGTCGACGAGCGGCTACCGCATCAACCGCGAGGCCTACGCGAGCTTCATCTCAGGGGCGCGCTCGCGCGACAGCGAGCCGGCGACCCCGCGCGACCGCGTGCATCACCTGGTGCGGCGACTCACCGAGGCGCCCCAGGGGCTCGACATCCACGCGCTCGCCGACAGCCTCTTCGTGAGCGAGTCGACGATCGAGTCCGATCTGCGCAAAGTGCGCGCGCTGGGAGAGGATGCCGGGGTCGCCCTGGCCCGGCGCGGAAGCGTCGTCACGCTGGCCGGCTCCGAGGTGGAGCACCGCAGGCTGCTCAGCAAGCTCTTCCACAGCGAGAGCGCGCAGGGATTCCTCGAACTCGAGAACGTGCAGAAGGAGTTCGCGTCCGACGGCCTCGCGGGCTTCAAGACCGATCTGATCGCGATGCTGGACTCGCAGGGCTACTTCGTCAACGAGTACGGAGTCAACAGCGTGCTGCTGCACGTGGCGATCGCCGTGGACCGCGTGGCCCGCGATCAGAGGCTGCCGGTGGTGGAGGGTCGACCTCGGGACGCGGCGACGGAACCGGTCTCGGCTGGGCTCGCGCAGCTCATCCAGCGTCACTTCGACGTCACGCTGGGCGACACCGACCTCGACTACATCGCGAAGCTGCTGACCACCCGGGTGATCACGCCCGGTCAGGGCCGCCCGGTCGCGGAGGTAGTGGAGAACTACGTCGACACCGAGAACCTCGCGCTCGTGCACCAGATCGTCGCGCAGGTCTCCGAGGAGTATCTGGTCGACCTCGACGACGAGGCCTTCATGGTGCGGCTCTCGCTGCACCTCGGCAACCTCGTCGCCCGGGCGCACGACAACTCCTACTCACGCAACCCCATGGTGCGATCGATCAAGACCTCCTACCCGATGATCTACGACGTCGCCGTCTTCATGGCCTCTCAGATCCAGCGGGCCAAGTCGATCACCATGAACGACGACGAGATCTCCTACATCGCGCTCCACATCGGCTCCTTCCTGGAGCGGCAGTCGCGACGCGAGGAGCGCCTCAGCTGCGCGATCGTCTCCCCCGGCTACTACGACATCCACACGATCCTCAGGGAGCGGATCGAACGAGAACTCGGCTCGGAGCTCAGCGTGGAGATCGTCGTGACCCGCACCGACGTCGACTGGACCGACTTCTCCACCGACCTCGTGCTCACCACGATTGCCGGCCGCGGCATCGGCGACTCGGTCGTCGTCATTCAGCCGTTCCTCACCGATGCCGACATCGAGAACGTGCGGCGCGCGATCGGCCGGGTACGCCGCCACCGCCGTCGCGCCCGCATCAAGGATGACCTCCTCCGCTACTTCGACGAGGAGCTGTTCTTCCGCAACCTGCACGCCCCGGACGAGACCGCGATGATCCGCCTGCTGGGCGAGCGCATGGTCGAGCGCGGCATCATCGACCAGAGCTACGTCGAGGGCGCCATCGAGCGCGAGCTGATGTCGTCGACCGCCTTCACCGACACGATCGCGGTGCCGCACGCGATGGAGATGAGCGCCGAGCGCACCTCGATCGCGATCGCCGTGAACGAGACGCCGATGGCGTGGGGCGAGAACCGCGTGAACGTGATCGCCCTCATCGCCTTCGCCTCGAGCGGGCGGAGCTCGTTCCAAACAGTGTTCGATCAGATCGTCGAGGTCTTCGCCGAGCGCGGGGACGTGCTCGAACTCATCCGACGCTCCACCGACTTCGCGAGCTTCATCGAAGAGCTGGTGCACGTCATCGACGAGTGACCGTCGTCGTCTGTGATCATTCCTCGTTCTGGGGGTTGTGGCGACCGCGCGTTCACTGCACGGTTGAGCTATGGACACGGGGGCGGAACGATACTGCGCGCGCGAAGCGCACGGCGACTGCCAGCGCCCGCGCGATCACCGTGGGCCGCACGGCGACCCCGTGCCCGGTGACTGGCCGACGCCCGTTCCACTGCCCGCCGGCTGGATCGGTCTGGGTCCCGCCTTGCGCTCCCCCGGCGACGACGCCTTCGCGATCGCGAGCCCCAACTGGCTGATCGCCGCCGACTTCGCGCGCGAGTCGGACCACGTGCGGGTGACGTCGTGGGAGCCGTTCCCCCACCACAGCCGCGCCCGCCGCAGTTATCACGCGCGACTCACACCCGCGGGTCTCGAGCCCGTCGACGAGGATGCCCGGCGCTGGTTCAGTATGTATACGCGGGCGACCCCGCTCCTGACCGCACTCGCCGCGGAGTTCGCCGCTCTCGCCTGAGCACGACGGGGAGCGCGGTGATCCGACGCAGACCGCTCGACAACGACGCACCGGGAGGGCGCACCCATGAGTACGGCATCAGACAATCTGACGGCGGCACAGCGGCACGGCATGGCCATCCGGCCGCTGGTGGGAGGATTCCCCGTCTTGGCGAAGGTTCTGCACGAGGCAGGCGTTCGACGGAACGAGTGGACGCTGCCCGCGGCGCAGAGCCTCTCCCTCACCGACCTCGGGACCGTGGTCCAGCTCGGAGAGCCGCTGGGCAGCGGCGCACTTGACGTCGCCCCGTTCGATCGGGAGGCCGTCGTCGCGGCGATTCGCGCCGATCAGGCCGGGAAGAGCAGCTTTCCCGAATTCTTGCAGGCGGCGTGGCGCGCGGGAGTCGTGCGGTATGTCGCGGATTTCGACTCCCGCACGGTCACGTATTACGGCGCTGACGGCCAGAGTTACGCCGAGTCGTACCCCGATGTCGAGCTGCCCGCGGCCGACTGACCCCGCGAGTCCGGGCCCGGCCAGAGGCAGTGCCCGTGGTTAACGCAAGAACCGTGAACACTCGGAAACTGACGCTTCCGGTTGTTCACGGTTCTCGTGTTGTGTGTCTATTTTGTTGCGGGGACAGGATTTGAACCTGCGACCTCTGGGTTATGAGCCCAGCGAGCTACCGAGCTGCTCCACCCCGCGGCACAAGAGATAACACTACCACAGGCCTGGAGTGACGCGTGCCCGCGGACGCTCACGGAGGCTCGCCCGCGGACGCCGGCCGGCCCAGCGAGAGCGGACGCCGGTCCAGCGAGGCGGGCGCCCGCGGTGGGGCGCCCCGCCTCGCTCTACTGGCCGCTCGCGGCGAGTGCGCGCTGGATGGCCGCCTGCAGCTGAGCGTCGGCCTGGGCCGCCGCCACCAGGTCGTTCGCCTTGTACGCCGCGGTACGGGCATTCAGCGCCGCCTGCGCATCCCTGAGCGCCTGGTCGAGCGCCGCGTTGCCCGTCGGCGTCGCCGTGCTGCCGGGTGTCGGTGTCGCGGTGCTGCCGGGCGTGGGGGTCGAGGTCGACTCTGCGCCCTTGTCACCGGCGGTGACGCCCGAGTCCCCGCCGAAGAGCGAGTTGAGCGCGGCATCCAGCGTGTCTTCGAAGGCGATGCTCGACCCGAAGCTCACGAGTACCTTGCGCAGCAGCGGGTACTGGGTCTCTCCCGTCGACTGCACGTAGACAGGCTGCACGTAGAGAAGGCCGCCGCCCACCGGCAGGGTGAGCAGGTTGCCCAGTTTGACCTGGGTGTCGCCCTTCTGGAGGAGTGCCAGCTGGTTGGCGACGTTCGTGTCGGTCTTGAAGTTGTTCTCGACCAGACCAGGCCCCGGTGTCGTCGTCTTGCTCGGCAGGGTCAACAGAGTGAGCTTGCCGTAGTCGGCGCCCGCATCCGAATTCGCGGTCAGATACCCCGTGAGCACGCTTCGCGAGGAGTCGCCGCTGCTCTTCGGAATGAACGTCGTGTAGAGCGTGAACGCGGGGTTCGCGGTGCCGGGGACCTTCATAGTGAGGTAGTACGGGGGCTGCTCCGGCGCGTTCGTCGTGAGCGACGAGGTCGGTTCTGCCGGCGTCGACCACTGGTCGTTGCCGGAGTAGAAGGTGTTCGGGTCGGTCACGTGGTACGAACCCAGCACGGCCCGCTGCACCTTGAACAGGTCGGACGGGTACCGCACGTGCGCGAGCAGCTGTGCGCTCATCTTGGACTTCGGCTCCACCGTGGCGGGGAAGATCTTCTCCCACGTCTTGAGCAGCGGGTCCTGATCATCCCACGCGTACAGGGTCACCTTGCCGCTGTAGGCGTCGACCGTCGCCTTGACCGAGTTGCGGATGTAGTTGAGGTTGTCGAGCGCGAAGTCGGGCTTGGGCGTGTAGGTATCCGCGATCGTGTTGCTCAGCTGCTCCACGGTCGAGTACGGGTAGTTGTCGCTCGTCGTGTAGCCGTCGACGATCCAGACCACGCGGCCGTTCACGATGGCGGGGTACGGGTCGTTGTCGAGGGTCAGGTAGGGCGCGACGGCCCCGACGCGGCTGCGTGGGTCGCGGTTGTAGAGAATCTGCGACTGGTCGTTGACCGCGTTCGAGAGCACGATCTCCTCCGACTGGAACTTGATCGCGTAGACGAGCCGCGTGAACAGATTGCCCAGCCGCGGGCCCCCGTTGCCGGTGAAGGTGGTCTTCTGGCCCTGGCTGTTGTCCTCCCCGGTCGGGTAGTCGAGCTCGACGTGGTTGGTGGTTCCCGCGGGGCCGCCGACGATCGAGTAGGCCGGGGAGTTCTCGCCGAAGTAGATGCGCGGCTCGAAGCTGCCGAGCGAACCGGTGCTGGGGATGCCCGACTCCAGGAACACCGGCTGGCCGGTCGACGCTCGCTGGTTGCCGTAGGCGGCGACCACCCCGTAACCGTGCGTGTACACGACGGTGTTGTTGTACCAGCTGCGCGAGGTGCCGAGTCCGGTCTGGTCGAGGTCGCGGACCGCGATCACGGTGTCCTGCGTCTTGCCCGCGATCATGTAGCGGTCGACGTCGAGGTGGGCCGGGAAGCCGTAGTACTGCTTGAACTGCTCGAGCTGCTGGAAGGACTTCTCGACGAGAGCGGGGTCGAGGATGCGGATGTTGGCCGTGGTCTCGGCATCCTGCCGCAGCGCGTTCTTCTGGGCCTCGGGCACCGCGTCGTACTGGATCTCCTTCACGCCGGCGACGCCGTAGGCGTCCCTCGTCGCGGTGATGTTGCGCTGAATGTAGCTGGACTCGAGCGTCTTGGCGCTCGGCTCCGCCTGGAAGCGCTGAACGATCGCGGGGTAGACGACGCCGATCACGAGCCCCGCCACCAGCAGAAGCGCGGTGCCGATGATCGGCAGCCGCCAGCGCCCGATGATCGCGGTGACGATGAACAGGATCGCGACGAGAGCCGCGACGATCGACAGGATCGCCCGGCTGGGGATCGTCGCCGTCACCTCGGTGAATCCGGCGCCGGTCGCGAGGAAGCCCGCGCTCGGCTCGGTGAGCGTGGCGTATTGGTCGAGCCAGATGCTCACGGCTTGCAGCCCGACATACACCGCGGCGGTGATCGCCAACTGGATGCGCGCGGTGCGCGAGATGCGCAACTCGCGCCCGTTGACGCGCAGAGCACCGTAGAGATAGCTCGTCGCGAGGGCCGCGATGGCCGCGAGGATGACCACGGCCGAGGCGAAGCCCACGACGCCGCGCCAGAACGGCAGGTCGTAGAAGTAGAAGGAGAGGTCGAGGTGGAACTGGGGGTCGGTCTTGCCGAAGGAGGTGCGGTTCAGGTACTGCAGCGCGATCTGCCAGCGCGAACCGGTCGACACTCCCGCGAAGATGCCGAGGATGGCCGGGATCCCGTACATCGCCAGGCGACGCAGCGGCTCGACGACCTGCTGGTAGCGGTCGAGTTGAGAGTTGAGCTTCGCGTAGACCGGGCGGAAGCGGAAGGCGACCTCGATGCTCACGAACACGGGAACGGCCATGCCGATGAAGCCGACCAGGAACATCACGAGCTCGGCGATCCACTGGGTGGTCAGCACGCCCAGGAATCCCAGCTGCGAGAACCACAGCACGTCGGTGTAGAGCCCCGCGAAGATGAAGAAGGCGATCACGAGGACGGCGATGATGACGGCCGTGATCGTCAGTGTCGCCCGGGTTCGGTTGGCGGGGCGATTCGGCGTTGAGGTCACGTGACCACTCCTGGCTCTCTTGGGGTGCTGCAATCTTAAAGGGGTCGGGTGGGAGAACGCCCCGCTATGACCCCGCTGCGCAGCTGGAGAGTGACGCCAGCCCCTTCCCCGAGGAGATGGCCTTCAGGGCCGTGAGCGAATCGTCGAGGGTCGCGACGGAGTAGACGTGCAGGCCCGACGGGATGTGACCGACCACCTCGTCGCAATTGGACCGCGGCGCGAGGAAGTAGCGCGCACCCGCACGGGCCGCCCCGTACATCTTCTGGCGGATGCCCCCGATCGCGCCCACCGTGCCCGCGCTGTCGATCGTTCCGGTGCCTGCGACGCGCTTCCCGCCGTTGAGTTCGCCCGGCGTGAGCTTGTCGATGATGCCCAGCGCGAACATCATTCCCGCGCTCGGTCCGCCGACATCCTGGAGCTGGATCTTGATGGGAACGGGGAAGGTGTAACTCGTGCCCACCGCGATGCCGAGAATCGGTGCCGGGGTCGCCGCGGAGCTCATGACGGGCGTGATCATCGCGGTGTGCATGACACCGTCGCGGGTGAACACGATGGTCGCGGGCGTCGCGGTGCCGTTGGCCGCGACGGCGGCCCTGAGCGAATCGACGTCGGAGAAGGATTGACCGTCGACCGTCTTGATGACGTCGCCGACCCGCAGCACGCCGTCAGCCGGGTAGCCCTTCTCCACGGTCGCGACGCTCAGAACCGTCGGGAAGGTGTAGCCGAGGGAGTGCAGGGCGGCGGCCACCGCATCCTGCTGAGACTCGGCCATATCGGCGGCGTTCTGCTGGTTGGACTGATCGACGGTCTCGCCCTGGGGGTAGATCTCGTCGATGGGCACGATCGCCTGGCTCGGGTCGAGCCACGCCGCGGCGATCTCCGCCCAGCTCGGCGGCGACTGGCGATTGCCGGTGATCGAGACGGTGAGCATGTCGAGACTGCCCGCGGTCGGGTAGGTCTTCGTGGTGGAGGGGATCGCGATGACCGGCACGGTCGTGCCCTTGTACTGCGTCTCGCCGACCGTGTTGAAGACGGGCCCGGGCTGCTCGATCACGTACGGCGCGGGCAGCATCGCGGCGATCGCGACTCCCACGATTCCGATGGCGAGGATGCCCCAGCCGATGTTCCGGCGGCGTCTGCTGCCGCGCGGCGCGTCGGGCGCCGTATCGGTGAAAATGGCCACCGGTGTCCTTCGTGAGTGGGGCTGGGTACGGGTGCCTCGGGCCTGTTCGCCACGGGCGCACTGCCGAAGGGGCCAGCCTAAGCCAGTTTTACCGACCCGTCGTTCGTGCGAGGGCTAGCGTAGTTCGCATGCCTGATGATTCACGGGAAGAACCCGAGGATGAGTTTCGTGACATGCTCCGCGAGTTCCTCGCGGGCAACACGAACATCGATCCCGCGAAGCTCGCGAGCGCGGCGGGGCTCCCGAACGACCCCGCGGTCATCGCCCAACTGATCCAGCAGCTGCAGAACGCGCTCCAGTCCAGCGGGGAGGGGGTCAACTGGGGCCTCGCACTCGAACAGGCGAAGGGGATCGCCGCGCGCAGCACGATCGTCTCGCTGCCCGAGGAGCGCGCCGCGCTCGAACAGGCGTTTCACGTCGCCGAGCTGTGGCTCGACGACGCCACCTACGTGTCCGAGCTGATCACCCCGCCGCGGCTCATGAGTCGCTCCGAGTGGGTGACCGCGACGATGGCGGTCTGGACCCAGCTCGCCGAGCCCGTCGCGACCTCCATCGCCAACGCGCTCTCCGAGGTGCTGCGCCAACAGGCTCCGGAGGAGCTCGACGACGTCATGGCGGGCGCCAGCACGCTCATGCGCAACGTCGGGGGGACGCTGTTCGCGATGCAGCTCGGCCAGGTGGTCGGACAGCTGTCGACGGAGGTCGTGTCCGGCGGCGATGTGGGGATCCCGCTGCTGGAGGAGCAACAGGCGGCGATCATCCCGCAGAACGTGATCGCCTTCGGTGCCGACCTCGATATACCCGTCGACCAGATCCACCTCTATCTGGCGGTGCGCGAGTTGGCTCATGCCCGCCTCTTCCGGCACGCGCGGTGGCTGCGGCTGCGGCTGCTCTCGTCGATCACCGAGTTCGCCCGCGGAATCCGCATCGACACCGAGCGACTGGAAGAACTCGCGGCCGAATTCGATCCGGAGAACCCCGAGCCCCTGCGCGAGGCCATGACGAGCGGTGCGCTCATCCCGCCCAAGTCGGAGGAGCAGCTGGAGGCGCTCGCGAGTCTCGAGACCATGCTGGCCCTCATCGAGGGCTGGGTCGACGTGGTGACCGCGGAGGCGACGAAGCGGCTGCCGAAGAGCGACGCGATCGCCGAGACGGTGCGGCGGCGGCGTGCCTCGGGCGGGCCGGCCGAGTCGGCGTTCGCCGCCCTCGTCGGGCTGGAACTGCGGCCCCGGCGACTGCGCGAGGCGGCCGCCATGTGGCAGGCCGTCACCGATGCGGTCGGCGCGAAGGAGCGGGACGCGCTCTGGTCGCAGCCCGACCTCGTGCCCACCTCCGAGGACATCGCCGACCCCGCAGCACTCATCGCGCGCATGCGCGGCGAGGCGAGCATGGATGACGTCGACCGCGCGATCGAGGCCCTCCTCGGCGACGACACGGATGACCGCCCGCACGAAGACGACTGACCCGAAGCGCGCCCCCGGCCGAGGGCGTCCGGCCACCGGCTGTGGATGACCCGCTCGCGGTCCCGTGCCGTGCGGTCATGCTGGGCCGATGGCCCTGCGACTCGACCCGCGTATCCCCCTCGTCTGGCGCACCCCGTTCGACCTCCAGCTCGGCGTGGATCCGCCGATCGTCGTGCTCCACGACCTCCCCGGCGCCGAGGAGCGGATGATCGCGGCGCTCGCGACCGGCGCCACGCGGTCCGCGCTCCTCGTCGTCGCCCGGGGGTGCGGCACCACCGATGCCGATGCCCGGCGCCGGGTCGACGCCCTCCTGCGCACCCTGCAGCCCGCCCTTCTGCCCACCACTCCCCCGCCGCCGACGCCCGACGCAGAGGGGTCGCGTGCACCGACGCCCGACGCAGACGGCTCGCGTGCACCCAGGATCGCCGTGCACGGCGCGGGGCGCACGATCGACCTCATCGCCGCTCTTCTTCGCGCTGAGGGCATGACCGTCGTCAGTGGTGCGCGCGCGACCCGGGAGCCGGCCTCCCTCGGAATCGCGGTCTGCCACTTCGCGGCGGACGGTGCGGCGACCGCGCCCTGGCTGCGACGCGACGTGCCGCACCTGCTCATCCGCTACTCCGATGCCGCCGTCGAGGTGGGGCCTCTCGTGGAGCCGGGGGTGACAGCCTGCTCGCACTGCATCGAACGACACCGCCGCGACGCGGACGCGGCCTGGGTCGCCATCGCCTCCCAACTGCTGGGGCGACGGAGCGCGGCGGAGTCGGAACTGCTCGCGATGGAGGCCGCGGCGGCGGCGGCGCGCCTCGTCCGCGCGCGCATCGAGGGCGGCCCGGAGGCGTCGCGGCGCGAGTCGACGTCGATCGTGATCGACGCCTCGACGGGGCGCACCTCGCCGCGAACGTGGACTCCGCACCCCGAGTGCGGGTGTCGCGATCCGCTGGCCGCGATCAGCGCAGTTCGGCCAGGAAGCGACTGGGCTGGCGCTGCTGAGCGCGATTCGCCCCGGCAGCCGCCCAGGAGAGCTGCAGGGAGCGGCGGGCACGGGTGATGCCCACGTAGAACAGCCGTCGCTCCTCCTCGATCCCGGCATCGGTGCGCGCGTAGCTGATGGGAAGGAGGCCCTCGCTGACCCCGGCGATGTAGACCACGTCCCACTCCAGGCCCTTGGCGCTGTGCAGGGTAGCGAGCGTGACGGCCGACATCGTGGGCTCGTGCTGCCCCGCCTGGCGCTCGAGCAACTCGGCCACGAACTGCGCCAGCGTCGTGCCGGGGGCGGCCGCCTCGGCGAGCCCCATGATCGCGTTGAGCGACTCCCAGCGATCGCGCACCGAGCCCGGCGCCTCCACGGGTTCCTGGGTCCAGCCGAGCGAGCGGAGCACGTCGCTCACGGATTTGAAGAGCGGCTCGCCCACGATCGAGATCGATGCCCCCTTCAGCATCATGATCGCCTCCTTCACCTCCTTGAGGTCGAAGAATCTCGTCGATCCGCGCAACTGGTACGGCACCCCCGCATCGCCCAGCGCCGCCTCGAGCGCGGCCGCCTGCACGTTGATGCGGTAGAGAATCGCGATCGACTCGGGCGGGGTGCCCTCGGCGATGCGCGCCGCGATCGAGGTCGCGATCTGCCTCGCCTCCGCCGAGTCGGTCGCCGCGACCTCCACGTGCGGCGGTGCTCCCGCGGGGGCGCCCGGCACCGCGTGCAGGTCGAGCGCGCCCGGGCGGCCCCGCATCACCCGATTCGCGGCGTCGATGATCGCGGGCGTCGAGCGATAGTTCTGTTCGAGCCGGATGACCGTCGCGTGCTCGTGCCGCGTCGCGAACCCCAGCAGGTAGTCCGGCGTCGCGCCGGCGAAGGAGTAGATGGTCTGACTGGCGTCGCCGACGACACAGACGTCGTTGCGCTCCCCCAGCCAGAGCGTCAGCAGCTCGTGCTGGAGAGGGGAGACGTCCTGATACTCGTCGACCACGAAGAAGCGGTACTGCTCGCGCACCTGCTGGGCGACGCGGGGTTCGGAGTCGATCATGCCCGCGGTAACGAGCAGCACGTCCTCGAAGTCGATCTGGCGCCGGTCGTCCTTCACCTTCTCGTAAGCGAGGTGGAGATCCACCATCGCGGCCACCGAGAGGCTCGGCGGGAGCACGCGCGTCTCGGCCGCCGCGGCGTACTGGTCGATGGTGAGGCGCGACACCTTGCGCCACTCGATCTCGGCGGCCGTGTCGCGCAGGGTCGCCGTGTCGAGCCGCAGCCGCACCGAGTCGGCGGCATGACCGAGGAGGCGCCCCTTGCTCTCGAGCAGACGCGGTACCGTTCCACCGACCACCTGCGGCCAGAAGTAGCCCAGCTGCGAGAGCGCGGCGGCGTGAAAGGTACGGGCCGCGACGCCGCCCGCCCCGAGAGCGCGCAGACGGGAGCGGAGCTCACCGGCCGCGCGCGTCGTGAAGGTCAGGGCCATGACGCGCCCCGGCGAGTACACGCCCGTCGCGACCCCGTAGGCGATGCGGTGCGTGATCGCCCTCGTCTTCCCGGTCCCGGCACCCGCGAGCAGCACGACCGGGCCGAGAAGTGCTTCCGCCGCCTGCCGCTGCTGATCGTCGAGGCCGGCGAGAAGATCGTCGGCCCCGGTCACCACAGCCCGTCGGTGATCGGTTCGCCGTACCACTCCTCGATGATGGCGTGAGCGATCGAGGTCGAACCGGGCAGCATGATCTCGCCGCGGGAGTCGCGCAGCTCCTCGCGCGAGAACCAGCGCAGGGCGAGGATCTCATTGCCGTCCGGCGTGAGGGTGCTTGTGACCCGCGAGTCGACGCGGGCCATGAAGCCGAGCATGAGCGAGGCGGGGAACGGCCAGGGCTGACTGCCCAGGTACACCGGGTCGGTCACGCGAATACCCGACTCCTCGAAGACCTCGCGCACCACCGCGGCCTCGAGCGACTCGCCCGGCTCGACGAAACCGGCCAGAAGGGAGAAGCGGTTGGACTCCCAGAGGGCGTTGGAGCCGAGCAGGAGCCGGTCATCCGCGTCGGTGACGCCGACGATGATGGCGGCGTCGGTGCGCGGGAAGACCTCGGTGCCCGAGACGGGGTCGCGGCGCACCCAGCCGCCCTTCTCGACGAGCGTCGGCTCACCGGTGCGCGGCGAGAAGGCGTGCGAGGCGTGCCAGTTGAGGATGCCGAGCGCCTCGGTCAGGATGCCCGCATCCCGGTCGCTCAATACCGTGCCCAGCGCGCGCAGGCTGCCCCACTCGGATTCGGCGAGGTGCCCCGCGTCGGCGAGGAGCACCGCGACGATGGGGGTGCCGACCGGTTCGGGACTCGTCGTCGAGGTCGAGCGGCCGAGGTACACCCGTAGCTCGGCCTCCGGGATCGCCCCCACCGGCAGGAGCGCGAGGGAGCTCGGGGAGGAGAGCAGGGCGGTGCCCTGGAAGATCGGCAGCACCCGCGTCGCCGGATCGGCCCACAGCTCATCGAAGAGGTTCTCGCGCTCGCGCGCGAGGTAGTCGCGGTCGACCTCGTAGCGCGAGAGCGGCAACCGGGAGAGGAAGGAGTTCGTCATCGGTTGACCCATCGGAAAGGCGTGGCGTGCGGGGGATGTGGGCGTGCTCGACCTACCCTGTCGGTATGGCTCGAACCCACTTCACTCTAGCCGCGCTGGCGACCTCAGCCGTGCCCGGTCTCGACGTCGTCGAGACCTCCGTGTTCGGTGGCACCGGGGCCGGCGACTTCGACTCCGCGCTGCTCACCATCCGCGACGGTCGTCACCTCATCGTTCGCCTGCCGCGCAACCAGCGCGCCGAGTCGGAGCAGTCCGCCGACCTCGTGGCCCTGCGCGCGCTCAGCGCCGGAGTGCGCACCCGACTCCCCTTCGGCGTCTCGAGCTTCGTCGGCCAGGTGCCGTTCCGCGGTACGCGCGCGATCGTCTACGACTTCGTCTACGGCTCGACCCAGGCGCTCGGCGCGCTCACACCGGAGCACTCGGCATCGGTCGGCCGCGCAGTCGCCGCGATCCACACCCTCCCCACGAGCTTCATCGCCGACGCAGGCCTCCCGGTGCTCACGCCGGTCGAGTGCCTGCGCGCGGCGATCACGATCATCGATCGAGCGGCCGCGACGGGTCTGGTTCCGGCCGCACTGCTGCGGCGCTGGGAGCGGGCGACCGAGGAGTCGAAGCTCTGGCAGTTCCAGCCGACCGTGATCAACGGCTCGCTGGGCGCCGCCTCCTTCCTGTACGAGGACGACGAGGTCACCGGCGTGCTCGGGTGGCAGGAGCTCCGGGTCGGGGATCCCGCGCGCGACCTGTTCTGGATGCTCGGCTCGCGTGGCGAGACGGTCGCCGAGGCCGGCTTCAACGCCTACAACACGGCTCGCGGCAACACCGACCGTCAGGTGCGCAAGCGCGCCATGCTCTACGCCGAGCTCGAACTCGCCAAGTGGCTGCTGCACGGCACTGAGGTGCGCAGCACCGAGATCGTGGATGACGCCGTGGAGATGCTCTCGGGTCTCGCCGAGAGCGTGCTCGGTGAGGCGTCCGAACCGATCGGCCCGCAGACCATGCCGACACTCGACGTCGACCAGGTCGAGGACATGCTCGACCACAGCGAGCGCATCGACCGCGCTGTCTGACCCTCGCGTCAGCGCGCCGCGACGCCGCGCCACAGCGCGACCAGTTCCTGCTCGTCGAACAGTCGGCTCGGCTCGATGACCCTGTCATCGGCGACGTAGTAGAAGACCGCGTCGATTCGTTCCGGATCGATGCCCCTCCAGCGCGCGTAGGCGAGTCGGTAGAGCGCGAGCTGGAGCTGCTTGTCCTCCAGGTCGCGGGCGTCCCGCGGAGCCTTGCCGGTCTTCCAGTCCACGACCTGAAAACGGTCGCCGTCTTGGTACACGGCATCGATCTTGCAGATGATGATCTGGCCGTCCAGGATCAGGTGGATCTCGCGTTCGACCTCGACGGGCCGGCGCATCGCCCAGGGCGACCGCTCGAAGGTGGCCTTGAGGGCTGTGAGCTGCGCGTCGTCGATCGGCGCATCGTCGATGTCGTGCTCGCCGGGCGGGGCATCCAGCTCCTCGAGGCCGGCAGCGGAACCGGACCGCTCTTCCACCCAGGAGTGGAAAAGTGTGCCGAGGCGGGTGGCGCGATACGGGCGTTCGGGCATCGGCCGGCGCAGCGCCGACGCGACCGCCGCGGGGTCGGTCACGAAGTCCTTGAAGCGGGAGGCGGGAACGCGGGTGGGCAGGGCGACGTACTGCTGGGCATCCCATCTGGCGGCGCGCTCGGCGAGCAGGAGGTCGACCTCGCGCTGGAAGCGACCCGCGTCACCCGGATCGACCGCGCGCACCGCCTCCGCCGCCGCCTCGACCCGACTGCGCCGTGATCCGAGCGGGTCGCGGGGCCACTGGAACGTCTCGACCTCGTCGCCGAGCGGGTTCTCGTCGCCGCCCGAGAACTCGGGCAGCGGCCCGATGAGCCCGCGACCCTCCAACTCGCGCAGGAGCGGGCTCGGATCGCGCGGCTTCGACTGGGTGGCCCAGTACGACCCGGTCAACAGCAGGGAGTGGCGGGCGCGGGTGACCGCGACGTAGGCGAGCCGACGCTCCTCCTGCACGTGTCGCTCCAGGACGCGCTCGCCGAAGGCCGTGCGCGCGTCGAGCACCTCTTTGCGCGTGGTCGCGAGCTGCCACTCGAACTCGGGGAGCTCGTCGGCGTCGCCGCGGAACGGCCAGGGCAGGCTGCCGAATCCGAGCCAGCCGGTGGAGCCCTCCACGGGGCGGGAAGGAAGTTCGTCGACGACGAGGCGCGGTACCACGACCGCGTCCCACTCGAGCCCCTTCGAGCCGTGGATGGTGAGGATCTGAACGGTTCCCGGCTCGGGGTCCTCGGGGCGCGGAGCGAGCCCGTCGCGCCACTCCGCCTCGCGCAGCCAGGCCAGGAAGCCGCGCAGCGAGGCGCTGTCGTCGACCGCGAGGTAGCTGGTGAGCGCGTCGAAGAACGCCTCCATGGTCGAACCGCCCAGCGGACGGAACTCGTTCGCGGCCACCTCGATGTCCAGCATGAGTTCCTGCTCGACCAGCGTGACGTAGTCGAGTAGATCGAGTCCGCCACGCGCCCGCAGGCGGGCGAACATCCGCCCCGCGGTGCGGAGTCGATCGAGGCCGACATCGCTGAAGCCGCGCAGGGCGCCGTGCCCGTCGCTCGCGGTGGCCACGAAGTCGAGGGCGTCGACGAGCGACCCGCCTTCGCCCTCGGCGACCGAGGAGCGGAACGCCTCGACGACCTCGTCGCTGAACTGCTGCTGAGCGTAGTCGCGCTTCGCGAGCCAGCTGGCCAGCGATCGCAACTCGCGGAGGTCGCGCACCCCGATCCGCCAGCGGGACCCCGCCAGCAGGCGCAGAAGGGGGCTGCCCGCGCCGGGATCGCCGAGCACCGTGAGCGCGCACACCAGATCGGCGATCTCCGGCTCGGCGAGGAGACCACCCACCCCCAGGACGTGGAACGGCACGTTCTGCTCGCGCAGCGCCTCCAGAAAATAGGGCTGCGTCTTCCGGGCACGGAACAGCATCGCCGCGGTCGGCGGCACGCCGTCCGCGCCCGGCTCGTCGAGACGGGTTCGCAACCACTGGGCGGCGGCACGCGCTTCGGCGCGGAGATCCTGCTCGAAGGCGACCTCGACCTCGCGGTCGGAGGCGACCGGGCCCGGCACCAGTCGCTCGACACCCACGCGGGTGTGTGCGGCGAGCGGCTCGACGATCGCGTTGGCGACACCGAGGATCCCGTGCCCGTTGCGCCAGCTGGTGGCCAGATTGAAGTGCTGGGCCGCCGCGGCACCGGCGCTCACCGAGAACTGGCGCCCGAACTGTTCGAGGTTCGCCGCGCTCGCCCCCCGCCAGCCGTAGATGGACTGGTTGGGGTCGCCCACCGCCATCACCGCCTGGTCGGCGAAGAGCTCGCTGAGGAGCCAGGTCTGCACGACGCTCGTGTCCTGATACTCGTCGAGGAGTACGACCCGGTGCCGGTCACGCAGTTCGTCGCGCACGCGCGGGACCTCGCGCACGAGCGTCAGGGCGAGCGCGACCTGATCCGAGTACTGCACGAATCCACGCCGGGCTTTCTCCCGGTCGAAGGCCCGGGCGAGATCGAGGAGTGCACCCAGCCCGTCGACGGTCGCGGCGAGGCGATCGATGTCGGGGTAGGCGCCGCGCCCGCCCGGCGGGAGGTCGACGATCCCGGCGAACCGTCGCGTGAAGTCGCGCACCGCATCCGTGTCGACGATGTTCTCGCTCACCTCCGCGCTGAGGCGCAGCACCGCCTTGGTGATCGCGTCGACAGACCGCCCCAGCTCGGGGAGCCGGCTGTCGGTGCTGGCCACAACGAGCGATCGCGCCAACTGCCAGGCGGAGGCCTCGCCGAGAACGGTGCCGTCGCTCTCCCGGCCCAGGAGCATCGCGTTGTCGCGGTAGATGACGTTGGCGAAGGCGTTGTAGGTCGAGACGAGCGGCGTCTCGAAGGGGTCGTGGTCGCCTGCGACGAGGCCGCGATCGGCGAGCTGCTGGATGCGGCGTCGGATGCGCTCCCCCAGTTCTCCGGCCGCCTTGCGGGTGAAGGTGAGCCCGAGGATCTGCCCCGGCTGCACGAGGCCGTTGGCGAGCAACCACAGCACGCGATTGGCCATCGTCTCCGTCTTGCCGCTGCCCGCGCCCGCGATGACGAGCGCCGGACCGAGCTCCGCCTCGATCACCTCCCGCTGCTGAGGGGTGGGCGGCGGGAGCCCGAGTTCGCGCGCGATCTCGAGCGCGCTTATTCTCGCGGCCTCAGTCACTCGACACCGCCCGTACCCGATGGAGGGCCGGTGCCCCCGACGCGGTCGCACCCCACCCCGTGTATTCGACGGAACCCTGATACGAGGCCAGAGCCATTCCCGCGGCGGCCTGCCGGATCCGCACGCGGAACCCCTCCAGCTCCGCAGGGGTGAGGGGCGCCTGCGTCTGCTCCTTGTACAGCTTCGAGCGCTCGCCCTGCTTCACGAAGAGCAGTTTCGCTCCCCCGGCGTGGTGGTCGCCGAGCTCGGCGAGATACTCATCGAGAACCCCCTCGGCGTAGGCCAGCTGATAGGCGCCCAGCTGGGCGTGGCCGGCGACCTTTGCTGCGGCGGGCGGCGTGCCGGTCTTCAGATCGACGATGACGATCGCCCCGTCGGGCGAGCGCTCGATCCGGTCGATCGACCCGCGCACCTCCGCCCTGTCGACCTCGAGAGTGAAGCGACGCTCCGCCGCGACGAGCTGCTTTCCGTCGCGCGCGAAATCGGCCAGGTACTCCGCGATCCCGGCGGCGAGCACTCGCGCGGCTCGCTTCTGCGCCTCCGCCATCCACGGCGACTCGAACAGGAGTTCACCCCAGCGCGACTCGACCGCCGACCAGATCGCGTCGACCGAGGAGTCGGTGGCGGTCTCCATCGCCCAGTGCAGGATCGTACCGAGCCCCATCGCGACCGTGGACTCCCCGCCCGCCATCGAGTCGATGAACCAGTCGAGCGGCGAGTTCTCGAACTTCTCGAGCTGCGACGGGGAGACGGGAACGCGCTCCTCCTGCGCGTAGAGCGGCGCCTCGGTCGAGACCGGGATGAGACCGTGCCAGTCGACGGGATCCGCGCCGGGAACGCGCTCCGCCGCGAGCCGGGCGAGGGCAGCGGCCGCGGCCCGGCGATCGGCCGCCGGTCGGGAGTCGTCGGCGAGGTCGCGCCGGAGCCGGCCGGTGAGTCCGCGAAGCGAGAGGGGCGGCAGCGACCCTGCGTCGAGGGGCGGAGTGCCCTCCGGAAGGAGGGAGAAGAGCACGCTCGCGGACTCGTCCTCGTTGGCGACCGCGCTCAGGATGACCTGCTCACGCGCGCGCGAGACCGCGAGGGCGAAGATGCGGAGCTCGTCGTCGAGCACCTGCTTGCGGGCATCCGTCGCGTTCGCGTCGATGCCCCGAATGGCGTCGACGAGTTCGCCCGCCCGCAGCAGGGAGTTGCGCAGGCGCGTGTTGGGCCAGGCGCCCTCCTGCAGGCCCGCGATCACCACGGTGTGAAAGTCGAGCCCGACCGCGCCCGAGGGGGTCGTGACGAGTACCGCGTCGTCGCTCGGCTGCGGCGAGAGGGTGTCTTCGGGGACATCCGCGTCGAGCACATCGCCCAGGAACACGGTGGCGTCGACACCCGGTCGACGCTCGACGAACCGCTTCGCCGCCGTGAACAGCGCCATCACGCCATCGAGATTGCTGTTGGCCTCCGCCGCCGTGATTCCCGCGCTGAGCGCCTGATCGAACCACTCGCTCGCGAGCCCGCTGCGATCCCACGCCAGCCACAGGAGCTCCTCGATCGTGCCGCTGTCGTGGTGAAGCTCGCCGAGATCGTGCAGGATGCGCGCCAGCCGGTCGGCCCGCCGACCCGAGCGATGATCGATCGTGGCGAATCGCCCCGGTGCGGCCAGGGCCTCGACGAGCAGCTCGTCCGCCGAGCGGGTGCCGCCGCCCACGATCTCCTCGGCGCGCAGCGCGAGCCGAAGTCGGCGCAGCGCCAGCCGGTCGAGCCCGCCGAAGGGGCCGAGAAGGAGCTCGGTCGCCGTCTCCGCGCTGAGCGGCGCCCGCCCGATGCCGACGTCGACGACCGTGAGCAGCGCGCGAGCTGCGCGATCCTCCCGCATCGGCGTCGACCCCACGGTCGTGCGGGCGGGGACCTCCGCGAGCGCGAGGGCTCGTCGGAGGCCGGGCGCGGCGGCGCTGCTGCGCACGACGACCGCGATGTCGCTCCAGGGAACCCCGTGGATGAGATGGAGCTCGCGCAGGTGGCGGGCGAGTGCCGCGGTCTGCCGCCCGGGGGTGAGCGCGTGCAGGCGGCGAAGCGGTGTCGGCGCGTCGTCTCCGACCGCTCGCGCGCGTCGCTGCCCCACCGCGCCCGCGACGCCGATCCGCTCGACGGCCGCCCCGACCAGCTCTCGGATCGCCGGTCCGTGCCGGTACACCGTGGACAGCACCAGCGGCTCGGGCGCGCCGCCGAGCAGGCCCCCGAGCGCCGCGACGATCGCGGGCTGACCCCCACGGAAGGCGTTGGCCGCCACGTCGGGGTCGCCGAAGCCGACGACGGCGATTCCGCGTGCCGCGAGAGCGCGCAGCAGCTCGATCGTCGACTGGGTGGCCTCCTGGAGGTCGTCGACGACCACGAGCCGGGTGCGCGCGACGCGCTCGCCCGCCGATCCCGCGTGGATCGCCTCGATCGCGAACCTCGACAGCTCCGCCGCGTCGAGCTGCGCGGAACGGTAGGCAGTGACGACCGCGAGGTATTCCTCGATGAACTCCGCCGCCGCCGCCCACTCCGGACGCCCCTGCGCGCCGGCCAGCTCGCGCAGTCGCGCGGGGCTGATGTCGAACTCGGTGGCCCGCATCATGAGCTCGCGCAGCTCGGTACGGAAACCGCGCAGCCGGCGAACCTCGGGACCGAGTGCCTCCGGCCAGTCGGGGCCGCCGCCCTCCTCGAGGTGACCGTCGAGGAGGCCCGCGATGTCGGCGTCCTGCTCGCCGCCGGTGACGAGCCGCGGCGTCGGCGCGCCCGCCGCGCGAGCCGCCCCGCCGACGATCTCGAAGGCGAGCGAGTTCACGGTGCGCGCGAGCGGCCCGTTGGTCGGGATGCCCAGCCGCAGGGCCAGCTGATCGCGCAGTCGAGTAGCCGGCGCCCGCCCCTGCGTGAGCACCATCACCTCGTCCGCCGACCAGCCGCGCCCCAGCACGCGATCGGCGACCAACTCGATGAGCGTGGTGGTCTTGCCCGAGCCGGGCGCCCCGATCACGGAGCGCGAGGCGTCGTCCGCGAGCGCGAGCACCGCTCGCTGCGACTCGTCGAGGGTGACCGCCGCGGCGGACCCGCCCGTCAGGCGCGCCGCCACACGGGACGAGCGCGCCGCGCGGTCGAATCCCTGGATGCTCACCCGAGCAAAGCTAGTGGACGCGACCGACATCCGGAGGTCGGCGTTCTGCCGTCAGTGAACGGCGGCGGGGGCCGCCCGCGAACTGTCGTAATCTTGCCTCGTGGACATTCGCATCGGCATTCTGAACAGCCCCCGTGAGATCAACTTCGAGACGTCCCAGTCGGCGGCGGAGATCGAGAAGGTCATCGCCGACGCTCTCGGCAGCGGCGCCGCCTACTTCCGTCTCTCCGACGACAAGGGCAAGGTGTACATCATCCCTGTCGCGGCATTCGGCTACATCGAGGTCGGTTCCGAGGTCTCCCGCCGCGTCGGCTTCGTCGCCTGACCATGGAACTCCTGTTCGTCGTCCTGATCGCGTTCGCGATCGGGCTCGGCGCTCACTACCTGCTGCCGCATCGCGCGAGCACCGGCAGCATGCTGTCGGCCTCGGTCGCCGCCGCGGTGTCCTCCCTCGTGTGGGTCGCTCTCCTCTGGGCCGGGCTCACCTTCGACGGCGGCTGGATCTGGGTGATCAGCCTCGTCGTGGGTGGCGCCGTGGCGCTCGCCCTGTCGATCGTTCTGCCACGACGCCGGGCGGCCTCCGACGCGGCGCTCTTCACCCGGCTCGCCAAGGCCTGACCGCCCCGGGGATGCGGTGACCACGGCCGCGCCCTCCCGCACCGTCCGCCGCAGCGTCGCCCGCGGCGCCGCAGCCCTCGCGTGCCTGCTCGTGCTGGTGGGATGCGTGGGTCGGTCATCCGCCACGCCCGCACCGACCGCGACGGCCGGGCCGGTCACGCTCGCGGTCTCCGTCTTCCAGTACCGCTCCGACTACGCCATTCGCGGCCTTCAGATCCACGTCGAGAACACGGGTGCGGGTGACATCACCGTGACCGCGGCGCGGTTCACCTCGGCGTTCTTCCCCGGGGTCCTCTCCTCGCGCTCGGCACCCTCGCCCGTGTTCGCGGGGAGTGCGACCGATTTTCCGGTGATCCTCCCCGCCTCGGTCTGCTCGGCGCGGTCGCCGGAACCCCGGGTGATCGTGTCGTACACCGGGCCCGGCAGCTCGCACGGAACCGTCACGGCGACGCCGCCCGATCCCTTCGACTCCCTCGGCGTGATCCACGCCCAGGACTGCAGTCGGGCCGCGTTCGAGCGCATCGCGCGAATCTCGGTGGCCCCGCACCTCGCGTTCACGATGAGGGGCGGCAAACCGGTCTCGCTGCTCGCGATCACCCTCACTCCCACCGGGGCCGGGGGCGAGGCGCGCCTCGACTCGATCGGCAGCACCACGCTGCTCCAGCAGCCGGGGGCGCAATTGCGGATGATCGGCGCCACCCTCAGCGCCCGGCGGCCCCCACTCCGCCTCACCATCGACTACATCCCGAGTCGCTGCGAGCAGCACGTGGTCGCGGAGGACAAGGTGGGCACGGTGATCCCCTTCCGGGTCGACGTCGGAGACTTCCACACCGCCGAGTTCGGGGTGCCGGTGGGAGCCGCACTGAAGCTCGAGTACTACGCCTACGTCGCCCGCTACTGCGGGTGGTGAGCGGAACAGCCGGGGTGGCGAGTGGCGGCTGGTGAGCGGAGCAGCCGGGGTTGCGAGTGGCGAGCCGCGACCGACGCGACTACGCGGTGAGGCCGAGGGCGTCCATCCGGCGCGTGTGGCCCGCGATCACCTCGGAGAACACGGGCTCGATGCGCGCCTCGTCGGAGTCGTGGTTGTCGGAGGCGCGGAGCACGGCCCGCGCCACGAGCATGGTGTCGCCGACGAGCCGCCGACCCCACAGAGCGAGCCGGGCGCCGAGACGGGGATTGGCGGCGATCGCCGCGGACAGCAGTTCGGCGAGCTGCTTCTCGCCCCGCGGTGCGGTGAAGATCGCCGTGACGCGCTCCCCCACCGGCTGGGGCAGCCCTTCCGCGACCCTCAGGAAGAAGTCGTCGAGAAAGCCCGCGGTGACGTAGCAGGTGATGAGCGACTCGAACCAGTCATTGCCCTGCGTGAATCGCTGGAAGCGGTCGATGTCGGGTGCGTCGGTGCGCATCGCGGCGCCGACGTCGCCGTGCTCGCGCTCGATCTCGGCGACGAGCGCCTGATAGGTGTCGAGTGAACGGGCCGCGGCCTCGCTGAGAGCGGCCTTCGCCTCGGTCGTCGGCGCGTTGGCGATCACACGGCTGAGATTCTCGAAGATGGTCAACTGCACGTAGGCGGCGTGCCCCAGGAACGACAGCGCGTCCGGGGTGAGCTCGGCGAGGTCGACGCGGGTGCTCGCGGCCGTGACCTGCGAGCGCGGCCGGAGACGGGGGGCATCGACCCGATTGCGACGTCGCCAGAACCAGTTCACCACGGCACCAAGCTTATGGGTCGGGCACCGTGACACGCGCCGTCGATGTCGCCTGGCCGCCTCCGCGCGGGAGGACCCGCTAAACTGAGCGCACTGCCCCCCATATCTGGCGGGGGCCTTACGCCCCAGGACAAAGCGGGCGTATCTCGTAACCTGACAGGGCTTTCTTTTGACATTCGCAGAACTCGGTATCGACCAGGACATGGTCGAGGCACTCGCTACCAAGGGCATCATCGAGCCCTTCCCCATTCAGGAGCAGACGATCCCGATGGGGCTCGCCGGCCAGGACATCATCGGTCAGGCCAAGACCGGCACCGGCAAGACCCTCGGATTCGGACTGCCGCTGCTGCAGTCCCTCGGCCTCGACCCCGAGCCCGGCGTCAAGGCGCTCGTCGTCGTGCCCACCCGGGAACTCTGCGTTCAGGTGGCGGAGGACCTCGAGCTCGCCTCGTCCAACCGCGCCACCAAGATCGTCGCGATCTACGGCGGCAAGGCCTACGAGGGTCAGGTGGAGCAGCTGAAGGCGGGCGCGCAGGTCGTCGTCGGCACTCCCGGACGACTCCTCGACCTCGCGAGCCAGCGCATGCTGTCGCTCAAAGACGTGAAGGTCATGGTGCTCGACGAGGCCGACAAGATGCTCGACCTCGGCTTCCTCTCCGACATCGAGAAGCTGTTCGCGCAGACCAGCCCGACCCGGCACACGATGCTGTTCTCGGCGACGATGCCCGGCCCGATCGTGGCGCTCGCCCGTCGCTTCATGAACCGCCCGATCCACATCCGCGCGACCGACCCCGACGAGGGCCTGACGCAGGCGAACATCAAGCACGTCATCTACCGCGCGCACAGCCTCGACAAGGACGAGGTCGTGTCGCGAATCCTGCAGGCCGAGGGCCGCGGCAAGACCGTCATCTTCACCCGCACCAAGCGGGCGGCGGCCAAGCTCGTCGAGGAGCTCAACGACCGCGGCTTCAACGCCGCCGCCGTGCACGGCGACCTCAACCAGGAGCAGCGCGAGCGCGCCATGGCTGCGTTCAAGGCGGGCAAGAAAGACATCCTGATCGCGACCGACGTCGCCGCACGCGGCATCGACGTCAATGACGTCACCCACGTCATCAACCACACGATCCCCGACGACCACGACACCTACCTGCACCGCGCGGGCCGCACGGGCCGTGCCGGCAAGACCGGCATCGCGGTCACCTTCGTCGACTGGGATGACCTGCACAAGTGGTCCCTCATCAACCGCGCCCTCGACATGGGTGTCCCCGAGCCGGTCGAGACCTACTCTTCGTCACCGCACCTCTTCACCGACCTGGACATCCCCGTGGGGTCGAAGGGGCGGCTCAAGCCGAGCCCGGTCCCCAAGGTGGAGGGTGCCGCCTCGCACCCGCCGCGCGAGCAGCGCTCGGGCGACCGCCAGCGCAGCCGCACCCGCGGTGGTTCCTCGCACTCCGGCACCACCAACACTGCGGCCGAGCAGAAGCCCGCCGGCGCCGGCACACACGACGGCACCACTCCGGCCCGCCGCCGGACCCGCCGTCGTCGCCCCTCCGGCGGCGCCCCCGCCGCGCCCACGAGCTAGCCCGGCCGAAGCCCCCGCGGCGGCCACGAGCTGGCCCGGCCAGCGCGCCCGCCGCGCCCACGAGTGAGCGGCCCGGCCGCGGCGCCCACGAGCGGGCAGCCCGGCCGACGCGGTCAACCGCGATGCGGTGCCGACCCGGTGCCCGCCGCGATGAGCAGCGCGAGCACCGCGGGGTCGGTCGTGTTCTCGGCGAGACGATTCGGCTTGCCCTCGCCGTGGTAGTCGCTCGACCCGGTGATCTGCAGGCCGAACTTCGCGGCGAGCTCCAGGAGCCGACGCTTGCCGTCCTCGGTGTTGTCGCGGTGGTGCACCTCGAGACCGAAGAGTCCGGCATCGACGAGGTCGCGCACGGCGCTCTCCTCGATGACGCGGTAGCGGCCGTGGGTGGCGGGATGGGCAAGCACGGGCACGCCGCCCGCTGCGACGATCATCCGCACGCCATCGAGCGGTGAGGGCGCGTAGTACTTCTCGTAGTACCCGCTGCGCCAGTGCAGGATCGTCTCGAAGGCGGCGCTGCGATCGGAGACATCGCCGTTCGCGACGAGGGCGTCCGCGATGTGCGGCCGCCCGATCGTGCCGCCGTCGATCGACTGCGCGAGCACGTCGTCCCAGGTGATCCCGTAGTCGCGCGAGATCCTCTCCACGATCCGCTCGGCGCGGTGCATTCGTCCATCGCGGATGCGTGCCGTCTCGGCCAGGATCGCCGGATCGCTCGGATCGAAGAGATAGGCGAGCATGTGCACGCTGGCCGGCCCGAAATTGGTGCTGAGCTCCATGCCGGGGATGACCGTCAGCCCGGTGCCGTCCGCCGCCTCGAACGCCTCCGCCCATCCCGCCGTCGAGTCGTGATCGGTGATGGCGACGGTGGAGAGGCCCGCGGCGACGGCCGCCTGGACCAGTTCGGTCGGGGTCTCCGTGCCGTCCGACACGCTGCTGTGCGCGTGCAGATCGATCGGGCCCTCGGGTGACATTCCCCCATCGTATTCGGCGGCGCCGCACTGCCCACTGTCACGACGAGTGCGTAGGCTCATCGGGTCATGATTCGCCGCATCCTCGCCGCTCTCGTCATCCTCGTCGTCGCGGCCGCCCTGCTCGTCGCGGTGTGGCCCGCCCCCTTCGGGCTGGAAGCGGCTCCGGTCGTCGCCCAGGTGGTCGCGCTGCGCGGGGTCGATGTCGCGATCGCCCTCGCGGGACTGCTGGTGTTCGCCATCATCGCCCTCCTCTCCCGCCGAGCACGCGGGTTCGCGGGCGTGATCGCCGCGTTGTTGCTGGTGTTCTGCCTCGCGAGTGTCGCGGTGCTGGGCAGTCGCGGATTCGTCTCCGTCGCCGCCCCCGCGAAGCGCTCCGGCGATATCACCGTTCTCTCCTGGAACACCAAGGGCGACGCGCCGGGTGCCGCCGCGATCGCGGAGACGGCGCTCGCCCAGCACGCCGACGTGATCGCCCTGCCGGAGTCGACACTCGCGCTGGGCAAGGCGATCGCGCTGCGCATGAAGGCGGCCGGGCATCCGATGTGGGTCTACTCGCGGTCGTTCGACTACATCGCCAAGTCGCGCTCCACGACCCTGCTCATCAGCGCCGCCCTCGGCACCTATACGGCGAAGGCGACGAGCCCCACGACCTCCGTACTGCCCACCGTGATCGCCACACCGGACGACGGCACCGGCCCGACTTTCATCGCGGTCCACGCCGTCTCCCCGATCCCGCGCGAGATGCGCAACTGGCGCAACGACCTCGCGTGGCTCTCGAGCACCTGCACGGGTGGCGACCTCATCATGGCGGGCGACTTCAACTCCACCCTCGACCAGTTGAACCCGCTGCGCAGCAGGGACGCCGACGACTTCGGTCGCTGCACCGATGCGGCACGTGTCGTGCACACCGCGGGGGTGGGCACGTGGCCGACCACCCTGCCACCGCTCCTCGGTGCGCCGATTGACCACGTGCTCTACGGCTCAGCGTGGCGCGCGAGCTCCGGCCACGTGATCACCACCGAGGACGGCTCGGGCAGCGACCATCGCCCGATCGTGATGACGCTGAGCCCGGCTCGGTGACGCTCGCTCGACTCGGTGTCGCTCGGCGGGGGCAGAATGGAGAGCATGGCTGAGTCTGAGGCGCCCCGCGCCACCGAGAACCGTTCGACCACCCCCGTCTCCTCGACGTTCAAGCAGTACATCTCCGAGCACTGGGCCGAGCGGGCGGATGCCCTGCCGCAGCCGCGCGAACAGGCTCCGTTCGCCGCCGCCCGCCGCGCCGCCATCTCCGCCCTGCACCCCGGCAAGCGACTCATCATCCCCGCGGGCGCCGCGAAGACGCGCTCGAACGACACCGACTACGCCTATCGCGCGCACTCCGCCTTCGCGCACCTCACCGGATGGGGCAGCGACTCGGTCGCGGGGAGCGTGCTCGTGCTCGAGCCCACGCCCGACGGGCACGACGCGACCCTGTACTTCCGCGAGGCGGCGGGACGCGACTCCGACGAGTTCTATGCCAACCCAGAGATCGGCGAGTTCTGGACGGGTCCGCGCCCGTCCCTCGCGCACGTCGCGGCCGACCTCGGGCTCGCCACGCGCGAGCTCGGCGCGCTCGGCGCCGTGATCGAGGCCGTCGATGCCGACACGGTCATCCTGCGAGACGGCGACCGCGACCTCACCGATCAGGTGGATGGCCGACGCCTGCTCGCGGCCGACACCGAGTCGCTCGAGACGGATGCCGACGCCGAACTGGCGCGAAACCTCTCAGAGCTGCGGCTCGTGAAGGACGCCTACGAGATCCGGCAGATGCGTCTCGCGGTCGCCGCGACGAAGCAGGGCTTCGACGACGTGATCGCCGATCTGGGCGAGATCACGGCGCATCCCCGCGGTGAGCGCCTCGTCGAGGGCACGTTCAATCGGCGCGCGCGGGCCGAGGGCAACACCGTGGGCTATGACACCATCGCGGCGAGCGGACCGCACGCGTGCATCCTGCACTGGACCCGCAACGACGGCCCCGTCGCTGCCGGGGACCTCATTCTCGTGGATGCCGGCATCGAGCTGGATTCGCTCTACACCGCCGACATCACGCGCACGCTGCCGGTCGGCGGAACCTTCACCGAGGTGCAGCGTCGCGTCTACGAGGCGGTGCGCGAGGCGGCCGACGCGGCCTTCGCGATCGTGCGACCGGGAATCCGGTTCCGGCAGATCCACGAGACCGCGATGGCGGTCATCGCCCGGCGCACGGCCGAGTGGGGCCTCCTGCCGGTGAGCGCCGAGGAGTCGCTCGACCCCGCGCAGCAGTACCACCGCCGCTACATGGTGCACGGTACGAGCCACCACCTCGGCATCGATGTGCACGATTGCGCGCAGGCGCGGCGCGAGCTCTACCTGGAGGGCGAACTCGAGGCGGGAATGGTGTTCACGATCGAGCCGGGCCTCTACTTTCAGCCGGACGATCTGACCGTGCCCGAGGAGTACCGCGGAATCGGGGTGCGGATCGAGGACAACATCCTCGTGACCGAGTCGGGCGCCGAGAACCTGTCGATCGCCATTCCCCGCACGGCCGACGAGGTGGAGGCGTGGCTCGCGCGGAACGGACGCGCTGGCTAGTCCAGCTCTGCCGCTCGGCTCAGCGCTTCCTGCGCCCGCACGATCTGGTCGGCCGGCACCACGACCTGGTAGTTGCTCGCGATCACCTGGTGGGTCGAAGTGAAGTCCCGGCGCCGCCGGTTGATCGCGAAGGTGCCCACACCGAAGAGCATGCCCGAGCCGGCACCGATGAGAATGGCCGCGAGCACGTACCCGACGTTGGGGGTGGTGGTGAAGATGAAGAACAGCAGGCCCGCGAACAGGCCGAACCAGGCCCCGCTCGCCGCGCCGGCCGCGGCCGCGCGTCCATAGGTGATCTTGCCGGTGACGCGTTCCACCGTCTTCAAGTCGTTGCCGACGATCGAGACCTTGGTCACGTCGAAGTCGGCCCGGGAGAGCTTCTCGACCGCGGCCTGCGCCTCCAGGTAGCTCTCGTAGGTGCCGAGAGCCTCCCCCTTGGGCAGTTCGGGACTCGATACGGGACGACGCGAAAACGGCGATGGGCTGGTCACCCGCCCATTGTTCCATGCGCGACTACGCTTGTACCCGTGAGCGCTACGAGAGTATTCGTTGCCCGCCTGGCCGGGAGCTCCGTTTTCGACCCCCAGGGCGACCGTATCGGCCGCGTCCGCGACGTACTCGTGGTCTACCGCAGCACCGACTCGCCCCGCGTCGTGGGCCTCATCGTCGAGGTCCCCGGCAAGCGCCGGGTGTTCCTCAACATCGGCCGGGTGACCAGCATCGGCTCCGGGCAGATCATCGCCTCCGGCGCGATCAACCTGCGTCGCTTCGAGCAGCGGGGCGGCGAGGTGCGGGTGATCGCCGAGATGCTGGGGCGCAAGGTGATGCTGCGCGGCCAGTCCGGCGAGGCCACCATCGAGGACGTCTCCATCGAGGAGCAGGGCCCCGGCGAGTGGGAGATCGCGCAGCTGTTCTGCCGGCGCCCCAAGACGACCGCCTCGCCCTTCGCGAAGGGACCGACCTCCTTCGTCAACTGGCGGGACGTGATCGAGAAGGCGTCGGCGGTCGGCGAGTCGCAGTCGGCCACCCAGCTCATCGCGAGCTACTCCGACCTGCTGCCGGCCGACCTCGCGAACGCGATGCTCGATCTGCCGGAGCAGCGCATGCTCGAGGTGGCGGAGGAGCTGTCGGATGACCGGCTCGCGGACGTGCTGGAGGAGATGCCCGAGACCGATCAGGTCGACATCCTCAACCAGCTCGACGACGCGCGCGCTGCCGACGTGCTCGACCAGATGCAGCCGGACGACGCGGCCGACCTCATCGCGCAGCTGAGCGATGAGCGCGGCGAGGCGCTCCTGGAACTCATGGAGCCGGAGGAGGCGGAGGACGTGCGCTTCCTGCTCTCCTACGGGCCCGACACGGCGGGTGGTCTCATGACCACTGAGCCGATCATCGTCTCCGCCGACACGACCGTGGCCGAGGGCCTCGCGCTCATCCGCCGCCACGAGCTCGCCCCGGCCCTCGGCGCGGCGGTCTGCGTGACTCTGCCGCCGTACGAGCCGCCGACCGGCCGATTCCTCGGGATGGTGCACTTCCAGCGGATGCTGCGCTACCCGCCCAACGAGCGGCTCGGCACGCTTCTCGACCAGAGCCTCGAACCGATCTCGGTTCACGCGCACGCGGCCGAGGTCGCGCGCATCCTCGCCAGCTACAACCTGGTCTCGGTGCCCGTGATCGATGAGAACCACCGTCTGGTCGGGGTGGTGACCATTGACGACGTCCTCGACTACCTGCTGCCCGATGACTGGCGAAGTACCGACCACGAGAGCAGTAGACCGTCGCGCTACAGCGACACTTCCACTTCGACCATTCCCGTGAAAACAAGGAGGACAGGCCATGGCACGCACTAGCCGCGACGACACCACGCGCCTCGACTCCCCGAAGGGTCTCCGCTCCAATTTCGTGCCCCGCTTCGAGAGCCGCGATCGCTTCGGGCGCTTCACCGAGTGGGTGGCCCGCAACATGGGAACCCCGTCGTTCCTGATCGGGCTCACGGTGTTCTGCATCGTCTGGATCTTCTACAACTTCACCGCTCCCGAAGCGTGGCGCTTCGACTCCTCGAAGTACGGGTTCACCGTGCTGACGCTGATCCTCTCGCTGCAGGCCTCCTACGCGGCACCCCTGATCCTGCTCGCGCAGAACCGACAGGATGACCGCGACCGCGTGCAGATCGAACAGGATCGCCAGCGCGCCGAACGCAACCTCAACGACACCGAGTACCTGGCACGCGAGGTGGTGAGCCTGCGGCTCGCCATCAAAGACATGGCGAGCAAGGACTTCATCCGGGCGGAGTTGCGCGGACTGCTGGAGGAGCTGGAGCGGGATCGCAGCGACAAGGAGAAGGAAGCGGTTGAGTAGCTCCGGGGCCGACGTCGAGCGAGCAGTCCGCACCGCGCTCGCCCGGGTGATCGACCCCGAGATCCGCCGCCCGATCACCGAACTCGACATGGTGGGCGGCGTGACCGTGGTCGAGGGGCGCGCGCGGGTGGAGATCCGGCTGACGATCGTCGGGTGCCCGGCCGCCGACCGCATCGAGTCCGACGTTCGTGCGGCAGTCGCCGCGGTTCCCGAGGTCACGGAGACGACCGTCGAGGTGTCGGTGATGACCCGCGAGCAACGGGATGCCCTCACCACCCGGCTCCGCGAGGGGCGGCCGAAGGCGCAGCAGTTCGGCCCCGACTCGCTCACCCGCGTCTACGCCGTGACGAGCGGCAAGGGCGGGGTCGGCAAGTCGACGCTCACGGCCGGACTGGGCGTGGCGCTCGCGAGGCGGGGCTTGCGCGTGGGAATCGTCGACGCCGACGTCTTCGGGTTCTCGATCCCCGGCATCCTCGGCGTGGAGGGCGTGAAACCGACCCAGTTGGGCGGGATGATCCTCCCTCCCGTCGCGCACGAGGTGAAAGTCATCTCGATCGGCATGTTCGTCGAGTCGTCGAGCACCGCCGTCGCCTGGCGCGGACCGATGCTGCACCGCACCATTCAGCAGTTCCTCACCGACGTGTTCTTCGGCGATCTGGACGTGCTCCTGCTCGATCTGCCACCGGGCACCGGCGATGTCGCGATCTCGGTCGGCCAGCTGCTCCCCCAGGCCGAGGTTCTCGTCGTCACGACGCCCCAGGCCGCGGCCGCCGATGTGGCGGTGCGCAGCGGGATGGTCGCGCGGCAGACGGGTCAGCGCGTGATCGGCGTGATCGAGAACATGTCGGGGCTGGCCCAGCCCGACGGCTCGGTGCTGGAGTTGTTCGGCCGGGGCGGGGGCGCGGAGACGGCGCGGAGACTGTCTGAGGGCGCCGAGGAGGTTCCGCTGCTCGCGACGATCCCGCTCAGCGTCGCACTCCGCGAGGGCGGCGACAGCGGGGCGCCCGTGGTGCTGACCGATCCGAGCGATGCGGCCGCCCGTGCGATCGACGCGCTCGCGGAGCGGCTCGCGACCCGGGCGCGCGGGCTGCAGGGGCGCCCGCTGGGGTTGTCGATCTCCTAGCGCCGAAGGCCGCGGGGTGGCGTAGGCCGAGCGGCTGCGCGGCTGTCGCGGCGTGGTGGCGCAGGGCGCGCGGCTGCGCGGCTGTCGAGCTGTGTGGCGTAGGGCGCGCGGCTACGCGCGGCGCGTGGGCACGCGACGGTAGTCGTCGCGCACGGCGACGACGATGGTGCCGATGATGGCCGCGGCAGAGAGTGCTGCGACGGTGATGATCTCGATCATGGGGTTCTCCTCTTCACTGGTGCAACCCCATTCCAGCCGACTCTATTCTTTAGCACAATCGAATGTTTCTGAATCAACTATGTAGGCTACCTACATGGATGTGCGCCGTCTCGAACTGCTCAGAGAGCTTGCCGAGCGGGGCAGTGTCACCGCCGTCGCGCGGGCGACGAATCGCACCGCGTCCGCCGTCTCGCAGCAGCTGAAGGTGCTCGAGCGGGAGGCGGGCATCGCGCTCACGGAGAAGGCCGGGCGCGGCATCCGCCTCACCGGTGCGGGCCGGATGCTCGCCCAGACCGCCACCGACGTCGCCGTCGCCCTCGAGCGCGCGGATGCCCTGTGGGAGGACTTCAAACGCGCCCCCGCCGGCGAGGTCACCCTGACCACGTTTCCGACCGGCGGGCAGATGCTGCTCCCCGGGCTGCTTGCCGCGGTCGCCGCGGTGCCCGGGCTGAGTCTGCTCTGCTCCGACCAGGACCCGGTACTTCCCGACTTCGCCGACCTCACTCCGGACTTCGACATCGTGCTCGCCGACGCCGGTGGAGTCATGCCGACCTGGCGCGACCGCGGACTCGTGGTGGTGCCGCTGCTGAACGAACCGCTCGATGTGGCACTGCCGGAGGGTCATCCGCTCGGGCGGAAGGCGACGCTCTCGCCGTCCGACGTGCGAGACGAGACCTGGATCGGCGTGCCGGTCGGGTTCCCGTTCGATCGCATCCTTCAGGAGATCGAGAATGCGAACGGCTCCCCGGCTCACGTCGCACAGCGCTTCGTCGACAACGGGATCGTCGAGACCCTTGTCGCGGCCGGGCACGGTATCGCGATCTTGCCGCGATTCACGACGCGCGACCGCGAAAACGGGCTGATCACGCGACCACTCACGGGAGTGCGCTCGCACCGGCAGGTCTTCGCTCTGATGCGACCCGACCGCGCCGTGCGACCCTCCGTGCGTCTCGTCGCGGACGCCCTCCGCGCCGAAGCGGCGCGTGTGCAGGAGTTCTACGAGTCCCTCTGAGTCGCCGGGTGTAGGTTGAGCCCATGTCCGGTTCTCTCCTCGACCGGTCGACCGCGACGGCGCTGGTCTCCGGCCTCTCGCGCTCCGGGTCGGCCACGGTTCCCGTCATCGCACCCTTCACCGGCAGCGTGCTGCACGAGCTGCCGACCAGTTCGGCGCACGACGTTCGCGATGCCGCCGCAACGGCCCGCATCGCGCAGACGGCGTGGCTCCGGTCGGGCTACGCGCACCGCCGGGCGGTGCTGCTCAAGGCGCACGACCTTCTGCTCGCCGATCGCGAGCGGCTGCTCGACGTGCTCCAGACCGAGACCGGCAAGACGCGCGGCCAGGCTTTCGAGGAGCTCTTCCAAGGGGCGGGTGTCACGCGCTACTACGCGGTGTCGGCGGCGCGGGTGCTGCGCGAGCAGCGACGGCGGGCGGGCATCCCGCTCGTGATGTCGACGACCGTGGCGTTCAAGCCGAAGGGCCTCGTCGGCGTCGTCACGCCGTGGAACTATCCGCTGAGTCTCGCCCTGATGGACGTGATCCCCGCCCTCGCCGCGGGCAATGCGGTCGTGCAGAAGGTCGATAACCAGGGTGCGCTCACGGTACTCGCCGCCCGTCAGGCGTTCATCGCCGCGGGACTCCCGAAGGCGCTGTGGGCCGTTGTCGCGGGCGATGGCGAGGAGATCGGCAACGCCGTGGTGGACGTCGCCGATTACGTCTGCTTCACCGGATCGACGGCCACCGGTACGCGCGTCGGCGTTCGTGCCGCGGGACGACTGATCGGCGCCTCGCTCGAGCTGGGCGGTAAGAACCCGCTCATCGTGCTCGGCGACGCCGATCCGACGGCCGCCGCCGAAAGCGCGGTGTACGCCTGCTTCTCGTCGATGGGCCAGCTGTGCGTGTCGATCGAGCGGATCTACGTGCACCGCGCGATCTCCGACGCGTTCATCCGGCAGTTCGTGGCGCGCGTGAACGCGCTGCGACAGGGCCCGGCACTCGACTACTCGACCGATGTCGGGTCGCTCACCTCGGCCGCACAGCTCGCGCGAGTGCAGGCTCACGTCGACGACGCGATCGAGAAGGGTGCGCTGCTCCTCGCCGGTGGCCGCGCCCGCCCCGAGCTCGGGCCGTACTTCTATGCGCCCACGGTGCTCGCCGAGGTGACGAGCGAGATGGAGTGCTTCGCGCACGAGACCTTCGGGCCCGTGGTCGCCATCAGCACCTTCAGCGACGAGGATGACGCGATTGCGGCCGCGAACGCCTCGGAGTTCGGCCTCAATGCCTCGGTCTTCTCACGCTCCGTCGCGCACGGTCGGCGAGTCGCCGCCCGCATCTCCGCCGGCAGCGTCAACATCAACGAGGGCTACCGCGGCAGCTTCTCGAGCCTCGATGCGCCCATGGGCGGCATGAAGCACTCGGGGCTCGGTCGCCGCAACGGGCCGGAGGGCCTGCTTCGTTTCGTGGATGCTCGCACCGTCTCGGCCGCCACCGGGCTCCTGGCCCTCCCCCGCACCGGCGCCGAGTTCGCCCGGTTGTCCGGTCCCATGCTGCTCCTGCTGAGGATTCTGAAGGCCCTCGGCCGGCGCTGAACCGCCCCGCTAGGTGGCTTCGCTGTCGAACGGTGCCGGTGTGCCGTTCAGCGCGGCCTCGCGCCGCGCCTGCGCCATCCGGCTCGTGGGCGGCGTGATCACCTGAACGGGCGTCTCGTCCTCGAGGAGAGCCTCGCGGATGATCCGCCGCGGGTCGTACTGCCGCGGGTCGAGCTTCTTCCAGTCGACCTCGTCGAACTCGGGGCCCATCTCCTCGCGCATGCGGTCCTTGGCGCCGTTCGCCAGGTCGCGCAGGGTGCGGATCATGCGCGCGAGCTGCTGGGCGGCGCGGGGCAGTCGCTCGGGGCCGAGGATGAACGCCGCGACGGCGCCGACCAGCAGCAACTTCTCGAACGTCAACCCAAGGAACACCCGCTCAGAATAGCCTCTCCCGCCGCGTGCTGACCCTAGGCTGGTGTCGCACAAGGAGTACACGTGGCCGAGAAGGAATTGAGCTGGAAGTTCGCAGAGGACTTCGTCGTCGAGAACGCCGACATCGCGCAGGCGAGGCAGCACTCGCTCGAATTGGGCGTTGAGCCCGTCAGCCCCGCTGTCGGCGCGCAGATCGCCGTCGTCGCAGCCGCGACGGGAGCACGATCGATGATCGAGGTCGGAACGGGTCTGGGCGTCAGCGGCCTGTGGCTCTTCCGCGGTGCGCCCGAGGCCACTCTCACCTCCATCGACATCGAGGTCGACTACCAGCAGCACGCCCGCCGGGCGTTCTCCGACGCCGGAATCACCGCCAACCGAGCGCGACTGATCGCGGGCCGCGCGCTCGATGTCCTCCCGCGCATGAACGAGGCGAGCTACGACATCGTTCTGGTCGACGCCGACGCGAACTCGGTGATCGAGTACGTCGAGCACGGCCTCCGCCTCGTGCGGGTCGGCGGCACGGTGCTCGTCACGCACGCGCTGTGGCGCGGGCACGTGGCGGATCCCGCTTGGCGCGATGAAACGGTCGCCGACTATCGAACGCTGCTCACAGAGATCGCGAGTTCGACGGCGGTGATCAGCGCGCTCTCGCCCGCGGGAGACGGATTGCTGCAGCTCACCCGCATCAGCGACTGAACGGGTGAGACCCCGCCGGATCGACCGGCGGAATCTCACCCGAAAAGGCGCTGGCTGCTAGCTCTGGACGACGCCCGCGAGTGCGTCGTGAAGCTCTTTGGCTTCGGCGTCGTTCACAGAGACGACGAGTCGCCCACCACCCTCGAGGGGCACTCGGACGATGATGAGGCGACCCTCTTTCACAGCCTCCATTGGGCCGTCACCGGTCCGCGGTTTCATGGCTGCCATGAGTAATCCCCTTTCACAAAGATACGTTTCTATTATCGTCTATTTCTCGAACACACGGAAAACGAGCGCGTTTCACCCGATCACGGCGGGGTCCAGTCGTAGCCGTCGTACCAGTAGCAGGCGTAGACCCAGGCGATCTGGCCGAGGGTGGCGAGCACGATCATCCCCGCCCGATACGCGCGCGACCGCGGGGCCGCGATCGCCCCCAGCAGCGGAAACGCGGGGATGAGCAGGCGGAACACGCTCGACTGCGGAAAGAAGACCGCGAGCAGGTAGATGACCCAGCTCGCTGTCCAGATGCGGAGTTCCGGCCCGAGCCGCCGCACGGCCGGGAGCAACAGCGCACCCGCGAAGCCCGCGATCAGCACGACGAGGAGAACGATCCCCCAGGGCTGCTGCGGAATCCACCAGTTCGCTCCCTGAATCCACGGAGTGAACGGAACCAGTTCGGTCCACCCGACATAGGGCTGGCGCCATGACAGCTCGGTGGCGGTGTAGGCGTTCGGCACCCCCGTCGCGAGGCCGGCGATCGCGGGCCAGGCGTAGCCGAGCGCGGCGCTGCCGAGAGTGGCGAGGACGGTCGCGCGCACCTCCCGGGGCGGGAACGGATCCTCGGCCCGTCGCAGCCATCGCGCGATCGCGTAGAGGCCGAGCGCGAGCGCGAACGGCAGCCCGGTCGGTCGGGTGAACGACATGACCGCGACGAAGACCATCATCAGTCCATAGCGCCGACGCTGAAGGAACAACAGAGCGCCCATGAGGAAGAACAGCTGCATCGATTCGGCGTACGCGACCTGGAAGATCGGCGAGAGCGGCGCGAAGAGCAGGAGCGCCACCGCGAACATCGCCTGACCCGGGTCCACGCGGGGCACGAGCAGCTGGCGGAAGAGCAGCGCAGAACCGAGCAGGAAGAGCGCGGAGACGATCGACCCGACCACGAAGAACAGGCCGATCGTGTGGGCGGTGAGGAGATCCACGAGCACGGGATACGCCGGCAGGAACGCCCACGCGTTCTGGTTGATGTGCCCGTCGGCGGTGAGCGGCAGGGTCGCCGGGTAGCCGCCCTGCGCCACGTAGCGATACCAGCCCGCATCCCAGAATCCGGCGAAGGAGAAGTAGTCGGGGTGGGCACCGGCCCAGAAGCTGGCGGGCTGGATCGCTGCGAAGACGAGCAGGATGCCCGTGCTCACGATCCGCGACGCCACGAACAACAACAGCACCTGGATCCACCACGGACGCGCGCGCAGTCGCGCCCACGCGCCGCCCGGCACGACCGGTATCGCCGTCGCGACGGAGTCAGTCACCGTGCCCGCTGAGCCATGATCGCAGCCCCGCCTCGCACGCGCTGATCTGTTCCACCGGAACGCGCTCGTCGTCGGCATGGGCCTTCATCGGATCGCCCGGACCGTAGTTGACGGCGGGCACACCGAGCGCCGAGAAGCGGGCGACGTCCGTCCAGCCGTACTTGGGCCGCGCGACCCCGCCGACCGCGGCGAGGAACTGCTGGGCGAGCGGGGCGTCGAGGCCGGGGCGGGCGCCCTCGGCGAGATCCACGACGGTGAGCTCGTAGCCGGGGAACAGCTCCCGCAGGTGGGCGATCGCCTCCTCCCCGCTCCGACTGGGCGCGAAACGATAGTTGACGTGCACCATCGCCTCGTCGGGGATGACGTTGCCGGCGACCCCGCCCGTGATCCCGACGGCGTTGAGACCCTCGCGATACACGAGCCCGTCGACCTCGACCTCGCGCGGCACGTAGTGGGCGAGCGTGTCGAGGAGGGGGGCGAGGTCGTGGATCGCGTTGTGCCCGACCCACGAGCGTGCCGAATGGGACCGCAGTCCGAATGCGCGCAGTTCCACCCGGAGGTTTCCGTTGCACCCGCCCTCGACGATCGAGTTGCTGGGCTCGCCCAGAATGGCGAAGTCGCCGGCCATGAGGTCGGGGCGATTGCGCGCGAGGCGCCCGAGTCCGTTGAGGGCCGCAGAGACCTCCTCGTGGTCGTACCAGATCCAGGTGATGTCGACGGGCGGCTCGGTCAGCTCGGCGGCGAGCTTGAGCTGCACCGCGACGCCCGCCTTCATGTCGACCGTGCCGCGCCCCCAGAGGTACTCGACGCCGTCCTCGGTCTCGTAACGGGTCGGCAGGTTGTCGTTGAGCGGCACCGTGTCGGTGTGACCAGCGATGACGACCCGCCGCGCGCGACCCAGGACGGTGCGGGCGACGACGGTGTCGCCGTCGCGGATGATCTCGAGATGCTGAGCGCCGGCAAGGCTGGCGACGATCGCGTCGGTCAGAAGACCCTCGTCGCCCGACACCGACTCGATGTCGCAGATCTGACGCGTCAGGTCGATCGAGGTGGCCTGCAGGTCGAGGACGGGAACGGCAGTCGATTCGCGAGTCGGCACCCCTCGATTCTAGGCTCCCCGCTGATCGGTACTCTTGTCGCATGACTTCCCGCGCCGCCTGGGGCTACGGCCTCGCCACCGTCGCCGACAACGGCACCGTGCTCGACACCTGGTTCCCCTCCCCCGTGCTCGGAACCCTGCCGGAGAAGACCGAGCGGTGGATCGCGCCGGCCGAGCTCGAGGCACTGCTGGGCACCGACCCGCGTCGAGCGGTGCGCATCGACTTCACGACGGTCGAGATCGATCTGGATGCCCCGCCCGCGTCGACCCCCGACGCCTACCTGCGCCTGCACCTGCTGTCGCACCTGCTCGTCGCGCCGAACACGATCAACCTCGACGGCATCTTCGGGCACCTCCCGATCGTGGCGTGGACCACGGCCGGCCCCGTTCACCCGGATGACCTCACGCGCCTTCGCCCGCTTCTGCAGCGCGCGGGCATCTCGGTGCACGGCATCGACAAGTTCCCGCGACTCCTCGACTACGTCACCCCGGCGCGGGTGCGGATCGCGGATGCCTCGCGCGTGCGTCTCGGCGCCCACCTCGCCCCCGGCACGACGGTCATGCACGAGGGCTTCGTCAACTTTAACGCGGGGACGCTCGGCACCTCGATGGTCGAGGGCCGCATCTCCCAGGGGGTCGTCGTGGGCGACGGCTCCGACATCGGCGGGGGTGCATCGATCATGGGCACGCTCTCCGGTGGCGGAACGGAGCGCGTCGCGATCGGCCGCCGCGCGCTGCTCGGTGCCAACGCCGGCATCGGTATCTCGATCGGCGACGACAGCGTCGTCGAGGCCGGCCTCTACGTGACCGCGGGAACGAAGGTCACCGTGCTGGGCGACGGTGAACCGCGCGTCGTCAAGGCGGTCGAGCTGAGCGGCGTCGCCGGCCTGCTCTTCCGGCGCAACTCACTCAGCGGTGCCGTCGAGGTCATCGCCCGTCGCGGAACGGGCATCACGCTCAACGCGCAGCTGCACGCCTGAACGCGCGAGGCTAGCGCTGCGGCCAGGCCCGCAGGGGCGGTCCGGTGTAGACCTGCTGCGGCCGACCGATCTTGGTCGCCGGGTCGTCGTTCATCTCGCGCCACTGAGCGATCCAGCCCGGCAGGCGCCCGATCGCGAAGAGCGGGGTGAACATGCGGGAGGGGAATCCCATCGCCTTGTAGATGACTCCGGTGTAGAAGTCGACATTGGGGTAGAGCTTCCGCGAGATGAAGTAGTCGTCGGCGAGCGCCACGGCCTCGAGCTCTTTGGCGATGTCGAGCAGGTCATCCTGAATGCCCAGCGACTGCAGCACCTCGTCGGCGCTCTCTTTGACGAGGCGCGCGCGGGGGTCGAAGTTCTTGTACACCCGGTGGCCAAAGCCCATCAGGCGCACGCCCTCCTCCTTGTTCTTCACGCGCTCAACGAACTTGGCCACGCCCTCGCCCGATGCCTTGATCTCGCCCAGCATCTTGAGCACGGCCTCGTTCGCGCCGCCGTGAAGGGGACCGTAGAGCGCGTTGATGCCGGCCGACACGGAGGCGAAGATGTTGGCCTCGGTCGAGCCGACGAGGCGAACCGTGGAGGTGGAGGCGTTCTGCTCGTGGTCTTCGTGCAGGATGAGCAGGCGGTCGAGGGCTTTGCTCAGCACCGGGTTCACCTGGTACGGCTCGGCCATGGTGCCGAAGTTGAGCTTGAGGAAGTTGTCGACGAAGCTGAGGCTGTTGTCGGGGTAGAGGAAGGCCTGGCCCAGGCTCTTCTTGTGCGCATACGCAGCGATGACGGGCAGCTTGGCGAGCAGGCGGATCGTCGAGATCTCGACCTGCTCGGGGTCGTGCACGTCGAGCGAATCCTGGTAGTAGGTCGACAGGGCCGACACCGCGCTCGACAGCACCGACATCGGGTGGGCGTTGTGCGGGAGGGCGTCGAAGAGGTGGCGCATGTCTTCGTGCAGGAGCGTGTGCCGGCGTACCTTCTCGTCGAACGCCGCGAGCTCGGAGGGGCTCGGCAGCTCCCCGTAGATGAGCAGCCAGGCCACCTCGAGGTAGGTGGAGTTCGCCGCGATGTCCTCGATCGCGTAGCCGCGATAGCGCAGGATTCCGGCGTCGCCGTCGATGTACGTGATGCTGCTCTTGGTGGCCGCGGTGTTGACGAAGCCGCCGTCGAGCGTGTTGAGGCCGGTCTGTCTGCTCAGCGATGAGATGTCGATGGCGTCACGACCGTCGACCGCGCGCACGATCGGAAAGTCTGCGGTGCCTCCGGGGAAATGCAGTGTGGCCTTGTCGGCGTTTTCGCTGGCAGCATCGTTCACCCTTACAGCCTAATTGGCACTCGGGTGTACCGTGACATCCGCTAAGAAGAGCGCGATTCCATTGGAGGAATGGCTAGAGTGACGGCCGTCGGTCTGCGCGTCACGACTGAGGCTCAGCGTGTCGCGAGCTGAGACAGCCGCTCGACCGCCTCGGCGATGTCGGCGTCGCTCGCCGTGAGCGCGATCCGCACGTGCTGGGGCGCGTCGGCCGTGTAGAACGACCCCGGAACGACGAGGATGCCCAGCTCGGCGAGCGCCTCGACCGTCAGCCAGGCGTCCTCCCCGCGGGTCGCCCAGAGGTACAGCCCGGCGACGCTGTGGTCGATGCGGAACCCCGCCGCGGTCACCGCGGCGGCGAGCGCGACGCGCCGGGCGCGGTAGCGCTCGCGCTGCACGCTGACGTGCTCCTCGTCGGCGAGGGCCGCGATCATCGCCGACTGCACGGGCGCGGGAGGCAGAAGACCGGCGTGCTTGCGCACCGCCAACAGTTCGGCGATGAGCTCGGAGCACCCCGCGACGAAGGCGGCGCGGTAGCCGGCGAGGTTGGACTGCTTGCTCAGCGAGTAGACCGACAGCACGAGGTGGCGGGAGTCGCCGACGACGCGCGGATCGAGGATGCACGGCGTGGGCTCATCACCCGCCCAGTTGAGCTCGGCGTAGCACTCGTCGTTCACGATGACGGCACCGAGCTCGCGCGCACGGGCCACGCGCACCCGCAGCGCCTCGAGGTCGAGAACACCGCCATCGGGATTGCCCGGCGAGTTGAGCCAGACGAGGCGCGTGTTCGCCGGCCACTCGGCGGGATCATCGCACGGCAGCGCCTGGGCGCCCGCGATCGCGGCACCGATCGCGTAGGTGGGGTACGCGACGGTCGGGAACACCACGACGTCGTCGGGGCCGAGGCCGAGCATGAGCGGGAGGAGGGCGATCAGCTCCTTCGAGCCGATCGTGGGGAGGACGTTGGCGACGCCGAGGGTGACGCGCCGTCTGCGGCCGTACCACTCGACGATCGCCTCGCGCAGGGGAACGGAGCCGGCGGTCAGCGGGTAGGAATGGGCATCCGTCGCCCGTGCCAGCGCGTCACGGATGATCGACGGCGTCTCGTCGACGGGCGACCCGACCGACAGGTCGATGATTCCGCGGGGATGCCGGCGAGCCCGGTCGCCGTACGGGACGAGAGTGTCCCAGGGGAAATCGGGAAGCTCGAGCGGCATTACTCGGCGGCTTGCGGCGGCAGCGCGCTCACGAGCGCGTGGTCGCCGGCGATCACGCCGACCTTCGCCGCGCCACCGGGCGAGCCGAGCTCGTCGAAGAACTCCACGTTGGCCTTGTAGTAGTCGGCCCACTGCTCGGGAAGGTCATCCTCGTAGTAGATCGCCTCGACGGGGCACACGGGCTCGCAGGCACCGCAGTCGACGCACTCGTCGGGGTGGATGTAGAGCATCCTCTCCCCCTCGTAGATGCAGTCGACCGGGCACTCGTCGATGCACGCGCGGTCTTTGACGTCGACGCACGGGAGAGCGATCACGTAGGTCACTGGAGCGGTGATCCTTTCACTACTGGGGCTTTCATCCTACCGGCCGATCGCGGGGTGATTCGCGGCCAGGCCAGCACCACGAAGGCCACGGCCGTCGGCGCGATCGCCCACACCACCCCGACCGCGTTGTTCGGGATCAGCACCGTGCCGCCGCCGCTCGTGGAGGACAGGAGCGCGACGGTGCCGATGAGACCCACGGCGGCCGCACCCGGGTACACGCGCGTGTCGAAGGCGATGCGCAGGCCCGCGAGCAGCGCGATCACGAGGGCGATCGAGAAGAGGAGGCCGAGGGGCACCGCGACGGTGCCGATCAGCGACGACGATTGGTGATTGATCGTGAGGATGACCCCCGCGCAGACCCCGAGGATCAGGGTTGCGACCGTGCCCGCGATCCGGGTCGCGAGCGAGCGCTCACGGAAGGGCACCGGCCCGTCGGGCTCGTGGTGCACGCGTCGAAAGCGCTCCACCACGTCGATCGGCTGCCACTCACCATTGGAGAGAGCGAAGGAGTCGTCGGTGACGACGAGCTGGGTGCGGTGAGCGCTGAGCGCGGCGCGCTTGCGGTCGAGCACCTCCGCCACGTCGACCTCCATGAGCCCGGTCGCACCCGAGCCGCGCGGCTCGATCGCGAAGAAGGGGATTCCATACACCTCGGCAGCCCGACGGGCGGCCTGCTGCGCGCGGATGTGGTCGGGGTGCCCGTACCCGCCCCACTCGTTGTAGCTCACCACCGCGGTGGGGTGCGTATCGAGGATCACCGCGGCGATGTCGGCCGCGACCTCGCCGAAGTCGGCCGCGGTGAGCGAATCGGGGCCGGCGTCGTCCGTCGCCTCCGCGCCCGCGCTGCCCCACTGCATGCCGGAGTCCCGGTAGCGGCGGGGCGACTGCTTCGCCCAGCGCGCGTGGGCGTCGCCGAGGAAGCGGTGGTCGGTGACGCCGAGGACGGCGAGTGCCGCGGCGAGTTCGGAGGCGCGGTGCTCGGCCAGGGCATCCTGATCGCGGAGCAGATACTGGAGTTCGTGCGGGATGACCTCCCCGCGTTCACCGCGCGTGCAGGTGAGCACCGTGACCGCGGCGCCCTGATCGACGAGCGTCGCGATGACTCCCCCGGTGGCGATCGTCTCGTCGTCGGGGTGCGCGTGCACGAAGAGTACGCGTTCCTGCTCGGCCATGATCCCTCCCCCGACAAGGGTAGTTGGACAGATCGCGAGGGCCGGGTTAGGGTTGACTAAGTAAGCGTAGCCTTACCAACATTCACAGTCTTTTCGCCGCACGCACTCGTCAGGATCCTCGCCGTATGCTCGCCACCCTCGTCATCGGTCTCCGCGAAGGCCTCGAAGCCGCGCTCATCGTGGGCATCATCGCCGCGTTCCTCCGCCGCACCGGCGCCTCGCTGCGGCCGATGTGGCTCGGCGTGGCCGCGGCGATCGCCCTCAGTCTGGGCGTCGGCGTCACCCTCGAGATCATCTCGGCCGAGCTGCCGCAGGCGCAGCAGGAGGCGTTGGAGACGATCATCGGCGTCATCGCGGTCGTCTTCGTGACCTCCATGATCGCGTGGATGAACCGGCACGCGAAGGGCCTCAAGCGCGATCTGGAGCGTTCCGCGGCGACCGCCGTGCGCGGGGGAACCACCTGGGCGCTCGTCGCCATGGCCTTCCTCGCCGTGCTCAAAGAGGGCTTCGAGACCTCCGTCTTCCTGCTCGCCGCCTTCCAGTCGTCGACGAGCTCCCTCGTCGCCGGCGCGGGCGCCCTGCTCGGGATCGGGATCTCGGTCGGCATCGGAATCGGCATCTACCGCGGGGGTATCCGCCTCAACCTGTCGAAGTTCTTCCGCATCACGGGCGTGTTCCTCGTCTTCGTGGCCGCGGGCCTCGTGCTCAGCGCCGTGCGAACCGCCCACGAGGCCGGCTGGATCCAGATCGGGCAGCAGGCGACGATCGACCTCGGCTGGCTGGCCCCCACCGGATCGATCCAGGCCGCCCTGCTCACCGGGATCCTCGGCATTCCCGCCGACCCGCGGCTCATCGAGGTCCTCGCCTGGGCGCTGTACCTCGTTCCCGTCCTCGCCTACCTCCTCTGGCCCGTCGCGCTGCGCCCCGCGCCGGAGCGACTCCCCCGCCTCTGGGTGACCCTCGCGGCGGGACTGGCCGCGGTGGGCATCGTGCTCGCGATCGCGGTGCCGCTGCCGGGCGCGCCGGCGACGGGGCCGGCGACGCTCGTCTCCAGCACCGGCGCCCGCCTCGGATCGGCGACGCTGCAGCAGACCGCGGGCACCGTCGTCGTCACCAGTCGCGTCGGCGGCGAGACCATGGTCTGGCGATACGCCACCTCCGCGATGCGCACCGCCGACCACGAGGGGCTGGCCGCCCGAGTGTGGAACTCCACGAGTGAGACCGTGCCCACGGGGCGTCCCACCTCGCTCACCCTCGATGAGCTGGTCGCACTCGCGGGCGGCCGCCTGCCCGTCGGTATCAACGCGACCCAGGATCCGGGGCCGTTCGACGCCGCCTGGGCGACCCGCACCGAGTCGACGGTGTGGATGACCGGCACCACACTCCTCGACGCCTCCCGCCGCACCGTCACCACCCTGACACTTCGCGGTGGCGGCCTCGCCTCCCCGCGCACGATCTCCGTGACGGCGGCCGACCCGGTCTCCTGGACCACCGACGCCGCCTACGCACCCGGGGTGGCCGCGGCGCTCACGGCGGCACGCCAGGCACGCGCCGAGTTGCTGCTCTGGAAGCTGTGTCTGCCCGTGCTGTTCGGGGCGGCGTCGGCCGCGCTCCTCGTCGCGGCCGCCCGCGCCCGCCGGCGCCAGCGCGGCGAGCAACGCGACGAGGCCCGCGACCGCACGTCCGCTGCCGCGGACGCCGAGCGACGGCTCACCGCGGGCGTCTGACCGGTCGCTCCGCACCCCCGCACCGCACTCCGCACTCCGCACTCCGCACTCCGTACCCCTCACACCACACTTCCGCGCGATCGCCGCGCCCCTCTCGAAGGAGAACTCTGTCATGACGCCCGTCCACCGTCCCCGCCGCCTGGCCGCCGTCGGCGCCGGTACCCTCATCACCGCCCTGCTGCTGGCCGGGTGCGCCTCGACCGCGGGCTCCCCCGGCGGCGCCTCGACAGCATCCGGCTCGGCCGCGCTCGCCGAGGTCGTCGGCGGCGCCTCGCAGGTTCGGGTGACCCTCGACTCCTCGGGTGCCGGTGACGTCTGCACCATGAGCAGCAGCCGCGCGAAGGCCGGACCGGTCACCTTCACCGTCGAGAACAGGAGTGCCACCGGGATCACCGAGCTCGAGCTCATGAGCGACCAGCGCATCCTCGGCGAGAAGGAGAACCTCGTGCCGGGACTCGCCGCCGTCTCGTTCACCGTGACGCTGACCGGCAGGAGCTATCAGCTGTACTGCCCGGGAGCGAGCACAGAGCTGCAGACCTTCACTGTCACCGGAACGAGCACCGGCGGAGGGAACGAGAGCGTGCAGGAGGAGCTCGCCACGGGGACCGCGGGGTATGCGGCCTACGTGACGCAGGAGGTCGACAACATGGCTGCGGGGGTCGCCGCTCTGCGGCGCGCGATCGACGCCGGCGATCTCACGGCGGCGCAGCGCGCGTACGCCCAGGCGCGCCCCTACTACGAACGGATCGAGACCGACGTCGACGGTTTCGTGCTCAGCGGTTTCGACGCGACCGACAACGCGGGCAATCTCGACTACCTGATCGACATGCGCGCGTCGAACCTCGACCCGGCGGTGGGCTGGCACGGATTCCACGCGATCGAGCGCGATCTCTTCGGTCGCGCCGCCATCACGGCGAGCACTCGCGCCCTCGCCGCCGAGCTCGTGACGAATGTCGGCCGCCTCGACAGTCTCTCGAAAACGCTGAGCTACAAGCCGGAGGATCTCGCCAACGGCGCCTCCGACCTCCTCGAGGAGGTGCAGTCGTCGAAGATCACGGGCGAGGAGGAGGCCTACAGCCACATCGATCTCGTCGACTTCGCCGGCAATCTGGAGGGCGCCCAGCAGGCCTTCGCCTACCTGAAGCCCGGTCTCACGCTCATCGACCCCGCCCTCGCGAGCAGCGTGCAGGAGGAGTTCAGCACCGTGACCGAATTGCTGGCCCGTCATCGCGACGCGAGCGCGCTCGGTGGCTACGCGCGCTACACGGCGGCGCTCCGCGAGCAGGCGGCGCCGGGGCTCTCCCGCGCGGTCGAAGCCCTGCACGAGCGCCTCGCGACGATCGCCGAGAAGGTGGCGACGGCGTGAGCGAGTCGGATGACCGACCGACCGGGTCCGCGCAGGGTGCCGTCTCGCGTCGCGGCTTCCTCGGCGGGGCGGGAGGCCTCGCCGCGAGCGGCCTCGCGGTCGGCGGGATCGCGGGCGCGGCGGGAGGGTTCGCTGCGGGGTACGGCACGCCGGCTCCGGCGGCGGCGAGCGCGGCGGAGGTCGCGCATCCCTTCTACGGTTCGGGGCACCAGGCCGGGATCCGAACCGAGCCGCAGAGATACACGGTGTTCATGAGTTACGACCTCACGACGAGCGTCGCGCGCGACGTGGAGGTGCTGCTCGCACGGTGGTCGGCGGCGATCGCACAGCTCGCGAAGGGGCTCACCGTCGGAAGCGTGGAGCCGCACCGACCGGATGCCGTCGGGGTCGACTCGGGCGAGGCCCTCGATCTCGGACCGGAGGGGCTCACGGTGACGATCGGATTCGGCCCCGGGCTCTTCGACGAGCGCTACGGGCTCGCCGCGCGTCGGCCGCGACACCTCGCCGAGCTGCCGGCGATGCCGAGCGATCAGCTGCAGCCCGCCCTGACGGGTGGCGACCTGAGCCTGCAGGCCTGCGCCGACGACCCGCAGGTCGCGTATCACGCGATCCGCACGCTCACCCGGATGGCCAAGGGAACGGCGACCACCCGCTGGACGGTCACCGGTTTCGGTCGCGCCTCCGCGGGCCCGACGCAGCAGACGCCGCGCAACCTCATGGGGTTCAAGGACGGCACCCGCAACATCGTCGACGACGCGGACTACGAGCGCTGGGTCTGGGCCGGCAGCGACGACCAGCCGTGGATGACCGGCGGCAGCTACCTCGTCGCCCGCAAGATCCACATCGCCACCGAGACGTGGGACACCGACCGCATCAGCGACCAGAACGCGGTGGTCGGGCGCACCAAGGTGGAGGGCGCGCCCCTCACCGGCAGCCGCGAACACGATGTGCCGGATTTCGAGGCCCGGGACGCGAGCGGGCAGCCGGTCATCCCCGCCACCTCGCATGTCGCGCTCGCCGCGCACGAGAACAACGGCGGGGTGAAGATCCTGCGGCGCGGCTACAACTACACGGAGGGGATCGACGCGCTGGGGCAGATCGACGCCGGTCTGCTCTTCCTCGCCTACATGCGCGATCCGCAGCAGTTCATCACGCTGCAGACGAAGCTGGGACGGGTCGATCGTTTGAACGAGTACATCGCGCACATCGGGTCGGCGGTGTTCGCGGTACCACCGGCGGCGCGCCAGGGCAGCTACATCGGCGCGGAACTATTCCGCTCCTGACGCGGCTCCTACTCGCTCGTGGCGGGCGTCACGGTGTAGTTCACGATGTACCCGTCCTTGTCGTTCACCACCGCGATGACGATCCCGTAGCTCTTGTCGGCACCGACGATGGCTGCGCCATCAGTCGAGCCGCTCGCGTCGATCGGCAGATCGAACCCGGCCGCCTTCAGGTCACCCTTGATGGTGTCGGTCGGGTCGCTCGTGCCGTCGTAGCGGATGCTGATGTTCCACGACTTGCCCGCGCCCTTGCCCACCGCGATCGCGGTGAGAACCTTGCCCGAGACGAGCGGAACGCTCTGCGGAAAGTCGCTCGGCACCGTGGTGCCGCCCACGTCGACCTGCCCGCCGGTCGCCTGTTTGACGATCGTCTGCAACGGGTTGCCGCTGCATCCGGCCAGCGCCGGGGTGAGCGCGAGGGCGCCCAGGAGGGCGACCGGGATCAGGAACTTCTGGCGACGCGTCGGCATGGCGTGCTCCGATGATCATTGGGGGGCTGATGCGCCACAGCCTAGTGCGCCCGACTGCCGCTCACAATGCGCGCGGACACCGTCCCGGGTGGGGGTGCGCCCCACCCGAGACGGGTGCGACCGATCGGGTCAGGCGTTCTGCTTCTTGAGTCGCGACGCGGCGCGGGCGCGCGCGTTGGCGTCGAGCTCGACCTTGCGGATGCGCACGAACTCGGGCGTCACCTCGACGCACTCGTCTTCGCGGGCGAACTCGAGGCACTCCTCGAGGGTCAGCCGACGCGACGGCGTCATGCGCTCGAAGTTGTCCGCGGTGGACTGGCGCATGTTGGTGAGCTGCTTCTCTTTGGTGATGTTGACGTCCATGTCGTCGGCACGCGAGTTCTCGCCGACAACCATGCCCTCGTAGACCTCCTGGGTGGGCTCGACGAAGAACGACATGCGCTCCTGCAGAGCGACCATCGCGAAGGGGGTCGCGACGCCGGCGCGGTCGGCGACGATCGACCCGTTCGTGCGCGTCGTGATCTCGCCCGCCCACTGCTCGTAGCCGTGCGACACCGCGTTGGCGATGCCCGCACCGCGGGTGATGGTGAGGAACTCGGTGCGGAAACCGATCAGGCCGCGCGAGGGCACCACGAACTCCATGCGCACCCATCCGGTGCCGTGGTTCGTCATGCTCTCCATGCGCCCCTTGCGGGCGGCGAGAAGCTGGGTGATCGCGCCGAGGTACTCCTCCGGCGCGTCGATGGTCAGGTGCTCGTAGGGCTCGTGGATCTTGCCGTCCACGCGCTTGGTGACCACCTGCGGCTTACCGACGGTGAGCTCGAAGCCCTCGCGGCGCATCTGCTCGACGAGGATGGCGAGCGCGAGCTCGCCGCGTCCCTGCACCTCCCACGCGTCGGGGCGGCCGATGTCGACGAGCTTGATCGACACGTTGCCGACGAGCTCGCGGTCCAGGCGGTCCTTGACCATGCGTGCGGTGAGCTTGTGCCCCTTGATCTTGCCGATCAGCGGGCTCGTGTTGGTTCCGATCGTCATGGAGATCGCGGGGTCGTCGACCGTGATGGTCGGGAGCGGACGCACGTCGTTGGCATCGGCCAGCGTCTCGCCGATCGTGATGTCCTCGATGCCGGCGACGGCGACGATGTCACCGGGGCCCGCCGAGTCGGTCGGGAAGCGGTCGAGCGCTCGCGTGATGAGCAGCTCGGTGATGCGCACATTGCTGACGGTGCCGTCGTGCTTGACCCAGGCGACCGTCTGGCCCTTCTTGAGGGTTCCGTTGAAGACGCGCAGCAGCGCGAGGCGACCGAGGAACGGCGAGGAGTCGAGGTTGGTGACCCAGGCCTGCAGCGGGTGCTCGTCGTCGTATTTCGGAGCGGGGATGTGCTTGATGATCGCGTCGAACAGCGGCTCGAGGTCGTCGTTGTCAGGGAGCTCGCCGTCGGCGGGCTTGTTCCAGCTCGCGGCGCCGTTGCGGCCGGAGGCGTACACCACCGGCACATCGAGGATGGCGTCCAGGTCGAGGTCGGGCACGTCATCGGCCATGTCGCTCGCAAGACCGAGAAGCAGGTCCTGCGACTCGGAGACGACGTCGTCGATGCGGGCGTCGGGGCGGTCGGTCTTGTTGACGAGCAGGATCACCGGCAGCTTCGCCTCGAGCGCCTTGCGCAGCACGAAGCGGGTCTGCGGCAGCGGACCCTCGCTCGCGTCGACCAGCAGGACGACGCCGTCGACCATCGACAGCCCGCGCTCGACCTCGCCGCCGAAGTCGGCGTGGCCGGGGGTGTCGATCACGTTGATGGTGATGGGGCCGTCGCTCGCGTGGATGCCGGCGTAGGAGACCGCCGTGTTCTTCGCGAGGATGGTGATGCCCTTCTCGCGCTCGAGGTCGTTCGAGTCCATGGCGCGCTCTTCGAGGTGCGCGTGTGCGGCGAAGGAGTTCGTCTGGCGGAGCATGGCGTCGACCAGGGTGGTCTTGCCATGGTCGACGTGCGCGACAATCGCGACGTTACGCAGGTCGTTACGGGTGGCAATAGCCATTGCTTCTGTTTCCTTGCATGAGAGGGGCGCGTCTCTCGCCGGAAGTCCGCGAGGATTCAGCGAGCGGCACGGCAGCGAACGATCGCTGGGAGGGAGTCTGGGGTGCGCAGGAGGAACACCTGTGGCATCCTGCCCCTCCAGTCTACCGTGCTGGGCGCGTTGCTGACCGCGCTTCGCGGCGTTCTCTCTGCAGGGCAGGATCGGGAAGCGGGACCGCGGCGATCAGTCGCTGCGTGTAGGGGTCCTTCGGATTGCGCAGGATCTCTTCCTTGGACCCCTGCTCGACGATCTTGCCGCGGTGCATCACGGCGATGCGGTGGGACAGCAGATCGACGACCGCGAGGTCGTGCGAGATGAAGAGGCAGGCGAACTGCAACTGCGACTGAAGCTCCTGCAGCAGCACGAGGAAGCGCGCCTGCACCGACACGTCGAGGGCCGAGGTCGGCTCATCGGCGACCAGGAGGGCGGGGCTGAGCGCGAGGGCGCGCGCGATTCCGACGCGCTGGCGCTGGCCGCCCGACAGCTCGTGCGGGTAGCGGTTGCGGAACGACCGCGGGAGTTCGACCTGATCGAGCAGGGTCTCCACGCGGCGGTCGAGGTCGGCGCCCTTGGCCACCTTCGACAGCAGGAGCGGCTCGCCGATGCTCTGGCCGATCGGGAAGCGCGGGTTGAGCGACGATCCCGGGTCCTGGAAGACGATGCCGATGTTGCGGCGCACCTCGCGCAGCTCCTTGGCGGAGTTCGTCGAGAGCTCGCGGCCGTCGACGGTGAGCGAGCCCTCCGCGATGGGCAGCAGCCCGACGGCGGCGCGGCCGATGGTGGTCTTGCCGGAGCCCGACTCGCCGACGAGGCCGACGACCTCCCCGGGGAAGATCTCGAGGTTCACACCGTCGACCGCGCGGAAGGCCGGTACCCGGCCGCGCTTCGGGTATTCGATCGCGACGTCCTTCATCGAGAGGATCGGGCGCGCGTTCGTGCTCTCGGCCTCCTTGAGGGCCTCGGTGACGATCGCCTCACCGGTGCCGAGGTGCGGCACCGCCGCGAGCAACTGCTTGGTGTAGGGATGCTCGGGGTTCGAGAACACCGAGGCGACGCTCCCCGACTCGACGACGACGCCGTCCTTCATGACGAGCATCGAGTCGGCGAGGTCGGCCACGACGCCCATGTCGTGGGTGATGAGGATGATCGCGCTGTTCAGGCGGTGGCGCAGGTTGCGCATGAGGTCGAGGATCTCGGCCTGCACGGTGACGTCGAGCGCGGTCGTCGGCTCGTCGGCCACGAGGAGCAGCGGGTCGCAGGAGATCGCCATGGCGATCATCGCGCGCTGGCGCTGACCGCCGGAGAGCTGATGCGGGTACTTGTTGAACGTCGTCTCGGGGGTCGGCATCTCGACCATCGTCAACAGCTCGATGGCGCGCGCCTTCGCGTCGTCCGGTGCCATCTCGGTGTGCGTGCGCAGGGTCTCGACGATCTGGAATCCGATCGTGTACACCGGGTTCAGCGCGGTCATCGGCTCCTGGAAGATCACGGCGACGTCCCGTCCGCGCACGGCGCGGAGGCGGCTGCCGGTGAGGCCGACGAGCTCGCGTCCGTTGAGCTGCACGCTGCCCGTCACGCGTCCGTTCGGAGGAGTGAGCCCCAGCAGCGCCATCGAGCTCGAGCTCTTCCCCGAGCCCGACTCACCCACGATCGCGAGGACTTCGCCCGGGTGCACCTGGTAGTTCATGCCGATCGCCGCGGGGTACCACACGCCGTCGACCCAGAAGTCGACGCCGAGGTTCTTCACGTCGAGGATCGGCTCCGTGGTGCGACCGGGGGTGGGGGTCGTGGTGCTCATCGAATGGTCCGTTCTGTCGTGCTGCGCGCGACCGAGGCGGGGTCGTGCCCCACAATGGTCGAATGGATTCTCGTAGGGGCGACGTGACGCTCAGATCGCGACTGAGCCGCATCCTCACGGTGTTCGTCGTGCTCATCTGCGTGGTGGGCGAGGGTGGATTCCTGCTGCGGGGCGACTACTCGACCGGACTCCACGCGGTGGGGCCGTTGGGCCTCGTCGCGTTCGGGATGTACCTGCTCTACTGGGCGCCCGCCATCACGATCACGCCGGCGACCGTCGTGGTGGTCAACCCGCTCCGCACCTGGGAGGTGACCTGGCCGGCGATCGTCGACATCGAGACGCGCTGGGCGCTGACGATCGTCACCGCGGCCGCGAGTCGAATCACGGTCTGGGCTGCCCCCACACCGAGCGCCGCCGGCGCGGCGACCCGCATGCGACGCAACGTCTACGGTCAGGCGGTGTACGAGCGCTCCCGCCCCGCGCAAGCGAGGCGCAGCGGCGGTGACATGACCGCGGCGCAGCGCCGCGAGCTGCCCGGTTCGGTTGCGCGTCTCGCACCGCTGTTGCTCACGCAGCAGTGGGAGGAGTACCGCGAGGCCGGCCTGCTGGGCGCCGTGGAGGGCGCGGGGGTGACCCGTCGCTGGCACCGCGGTGCGATCATCGTTCTCGCCGCCCTGGTGGCGGCCACGATCATCGGTGCGCTGCTGCCCTGAGCCGCTCATGCTCCGGCATCCGCAACCGGCCCCGCGTCGGTGACCGGCTTGGGGCGCGCCTCGGACTTCTCCTTGAGGGCCTTTCGCCCGAGCGAGCGACGCTGACGCGGGTCGAAGGCGTCGCGGAGCCCGTCTCCGATGAAGTTGATGCTGAGGGCGATGATCACGATGAAGATACCGGGCCACCAGAACAGCCACGGCCGGGTGGTGAACGCGGTCTCGTACTGGCTGATGAGCGAACCGAGTGACACATCGGGAGCGTGCACACCGAGGCCGAGGTAGCTGAGCGCCGTCTCGGTGAGGATCGTCGCCGACATGGTGAGCGTGGCGCTCACGATGATGACGCCGACCGCGTTCGGGAGGATGTGGCGGAAGATGATGCGCGCCGCGCTCGCTCCGGCGACCCGCGCCGCCTCGACGAACTCGCGTTCTCGGAGGGCCAGCACTTCGCCGCGCACGAGCCGCGCGAGACTCGTCCAGACGAGACCACCGAGCACGAGCGCCAGGGCGATCGATCCCGCGTTGGAGAAAAGGTGGGCGACGATCGCCGCGAGCAGGATGAGCGGAACGATGATGATGAGGTCGGTCAGGCGCATCAGCAGCGAGTCCACGACGCCGCCGACGTAGCCGGCCACCGACCCGATGACGGTGCCGAGCACGGTCGACGCGACACCCGTGACGAGGATGATCATGAGCGACTGCTGCATGCCGCGCATGACCCGCGCGAACATGTCGTGACCCACGTCGTCCTGGCCGAAGGGGTGGTTGCCGAGGTGGATGCCGGATCCGCCGAGCCACTGCGGAATCAGGCTCAGCGTCGGCGCCGTGCCGTTCTCGGGCTGCGGCACGGCGTCATAGGTCCACTTCCACCACCCGGTGGTGTGCCAGCCGAGCACGTTGATGCCGATGGCGCTGAAGGAGAGGATGACCACGAGCAGCAGCACGACGAGGCTTATCATCGCGCCCTTGTGCCGCAGGAAGCGGCGGAGCACGATGCGGCCGAGGCTGAGGCCCTCGACCTCCTTCATCGCGATGGCATTCTCCGCCTTGTCGCTGCCCCCGCCGTCGCCGGGGGTTCCGGCCGGGGTGGCGTCGCCGGCGAACTGCTCGCTGCGCACCTTCTCGTTGCGCGGGTCCTCCGAGTTCGGACCCGTTCCGATGTCGCTGCCGATGGCGGGACCCTGTCCCAGTGGTGAACTCATGCCGATACCCGAATTCGTGGATCAAGACCCGTGTAGATGAGGTCCGCTAGTGCGTTGAAGACGACGGCCGCGACCGCCGTGATGAGGAACACGCCCATGATGGTGTTCACGTCGACGATGTTGATCGCTCCCTGGAACAGAGCTCCCATGCCGGTCCAGCCGAACACCGACTCCGTGACGACCGCGCCACCGATGAGCGCGCCGAAGTCGAGCGCGATGACCGTGGTGACGGGGATCAGCGCGTTGCGGAAAGCGTGCCGCATGATGACCGTGCGCTCGGTGAGGCCCTTCGCGCGCGCGGTGCGGATGTAGTCCTGGTTCATGACGTCGAGGAGGCTCGCCCGCGAGTAGCGGCTGTAGCCGGCGATCGACGCGAGGATCAGCGCCATCGTGGGCAGCAGCAGGTGGGTGAAGCTGTCGAGGCCGGTGATCCAGTAGTCGGCCGTCAGGTCGGGAGTTCCCGATCCGATGGTCGCGACCGGGCGGCCCTGTGCCACCTGGTTGAAGTAGACGTCCCACGACTTGAGGAAGCGGTCGAGCAGCAGGAACAGCGCCATCACGAAGCCCGTGAGGGCGCCGGTGCGCACGGACTGGCCGCGGTCGACACCTCCCCAGAAGTAGCCGGTGGCTCCGCCGATCGCGGCGATGAGGATCACGATGAGCGCGACCGTGAAGAAGTTGATGATCGCGTACTGGTTGAAGAGCGCCTGCAGCGGGAAGTAGAGCACGAGACCGATGCCCACGACCGAGAGGGCCGTGTTACGCGACTTCTTGTTGGCCCACCCCGTGGAGAGAACGGTGATCAGGTAGGCGGCGCCGAGCGACAGCACCACGAACGCGACCGGCCCGAGGCTGGGGTTCTTGAGCCAGCCGGTGAGGCTGATGTAGGCGAGCACGACTCCCGCGGCGGCCCCGGCGATCACGAAGACGAGGATGCGCCGTCGCAGGTCGCCGCCGATGATGCCCATCCAGACGATCCCCGAGACGAGCGCCGTGACCACGATGGTCACCGGCCCGATCACCGGGTCGGCCAAGAAGTTGTTGAAGCCGATCGCGGCGAACTGCTTGAGCATCACCGCGATCCAGAAGATCGGCAGGGAGAAGAACAGGAACGACACGAAGGTGGCCGTGTAGTCGTAGGTCGTGTACTGGCGCAGGGCGGTCGTGATGCCGATCGTGAGTCCGACGACGATGGCGACGATCGTGGCACCGGTGACGAGGGTCAACGTCGACCCCATCGCGGTGGACAGCTCGGAGGTCACGGACTGGCCGTTGGGCGAGTGACCGAGGTCGAGCTTGCCGATGACGCCGGCGAGCAGACCGCCGAGCCAGAGGAAGTATCGAAGGAAGGGCGGGATGTCGAGGTGAAGCAGTTGAACGCGCTGCTGGATCAGCTGCGCCTTGTTGATCGCGTGCGATGACTCGAGGTCGGCAAGCGGGTTGCCCGAGAGGGCGGAGAGAATGTAAACGAGGTACGAGGCCACGAACAACACCGCGATCGACGCGAGGGTCCGGCGGGCCAAAAATGTCAGCACAGAATGCCTACCTTTCTAGGCGGGTTCTTTCCGGCAGAGAGCCGGGGTCGCATCGCGACCCCGGCTCCCGTTACTTCAGAACCGTCTTGGAGTTTACTTCTTCACGGTCCAGTCGAAGAAGTTCCAGAACACGTTCGGCACCAGCGGTGCGTCGGACACGTTCTCGACGGTGTTGGAGTGTGCCGTCACGTCGGGCAGCTGGAACAGGATCATCGACATCGCGTCGCCCCATGCCTGCTTGTCGACGTCCTGCAGAAGTGCGATCTGCTTGGCGTTGTCCTGCTCGGTCTCCAGTGCCTTGAAGTCGGCGTCAACCGTCTTGTTCGAGTAGCCGTTGAAGTTGGAGTTGCCGCCCGTGATGAACTGCGACTCCGCACCGGTACGGGCGAGGCTCGTGTACGACCACGCGAACACCGTCGCGTCGTAGTTGTACTTGCCGCTGCCCAGACCGTTGGCACCGAAGAAGTCGGCGGTGGGCTTGCCCACGTCGACCACGTTGAAGCCGGAGGCCTTCGCAGCCGCCTGCAGGAGCTGGAACTCACCCGCACGACGCGGGTTGTCGTTCGCGTAGGCGAACTTGACCGTGACCGGGGTCTTCACTCCGGCCTTGGCGAGGAGCGCCTTGGCACCGGCGTTGTCGAGCGTCGCGTAGTCGGAGGAACCGTTCGCAGCGACCGAGGCGTCGTAGCCGTCCTGACCCGGAATGAAGGTCTGGGAGTTGTCCGGCTTGATGTTGCTCGCCAGCGGCTTGATGAGGCGCTCGATGATCTGGTCACGCGGGATCGACTTCAGGAAGGCCTGGCGAACCAGCAGCGCCTTGGCGGCGTCGCCGCCGTACGTGGCCGGGTCGAACGGTCCCTTGTTGTTGAAGGTGAGGTCGATGTGCTCGTAGTCCGAGGTCGGCGTGGTCGTCGTGGTGACGCCCTTGACCGCGCTCAGCGCCTTGACGGTGTCGGAGGTCGCCTGGCCGTAGATGATGTTGACCTCACCGTTGGAGAGAGCCTGCACCTGCGCGGTCTGGTCGGCGATGAAGCGAACCGTGATCTTCGAGACGTGGGTCTTCGGGCCCCAGTTGTACGCCGGGTTGGCCGTCAGGGTCACGTACTGGTTCTTGACCAGCTTCGAGATGACGTACGGGCCGTCGGTGACGAGCGCGGCCTTGTTCGACGGCATGCCCTCGAAGTTGAACCCGGTCGCCCACGCGGTGGCGAGCTTGGTCAGGGTCGCGGTGTCGTTGTCCTGGATGGCCTTGACGACGGCATCCTGTGCGGCCTTGCCCTTCTTCGAGTCGATGCCGGCGAGCTCCCAGGTGGAGGCGGCGGGCATGTTCACGATGGGCTGGAGCTCCCAGTCGACGTAGGGCTTGTCGTACACGAACGTGATCGACTGGCCGTTGTCGGAGATCTCCGGGGTCTTGGTGATGAGGTCGAAGCCGGTTCCGGCGTAGACCGAGGTGAAGTTGACGCCCTTGGGGTCGTTGTACTTCGTAATGCTGGACGCCCAGTTGAGGAGCATGTCCGATGCGTTGACGGGGGTTCCGTCAGACCACTTCACACCCTTGTTGATCGTGTACTTGATCGTCAGCGGGTTGTCGCTGACCTTGGTGTACGTGCCGAACTTGGTGTTCTTCACCAGGGCGGGGGTGTTGTCGTAGTAGTTGAAGCCAGAACTCGTCATGTAGATGATGTTCTGGTTGTACGTCGAGTTACCCGTCGTGGTGTTCGCGTTGAGCGAGCTGAAGGCCGAGTTCTGGGCGACGGTCACCGAAGTCGATGCTGTGACCTCTGAACCCGATCCACCCGAGGATGAGCAGCCCGACAAGACGAGGGCGCCCGCCGCAACGACTGCGGCGAGCGCAGTCCAGCGTTTGATTTTCAATTTTCCTCCTGTGCAAAGTGGAGCTAACGGCAGGACGATTCCTAGCGTTCTGCCGCGCTTATTAGTTGCCACACTAAAACGGGTGTCAACCATCGCCAAACTGTAAACAGAAACGTTACACATTGGTAACGCGCACTCACTTTCCTTGCGCGCCACGCAACAGATCCTCGATGGACCGGGCAAATACGCATGAAAAGTGCGTGTGTGCGGCGTCTATGATTCGAACCTTCATATCGGGTCGGCGTATCATCGCTGACGTGCCGCCGTCTCCACCGCCCCTGCCGCGCGAGACGGCAGCCCCGGCGCCGTCGGCCCCGAGCGGCCGCGGGCGAATCCGCGCGGAGATCGCGATCGTGCTCGGCCTCTCGCTCGGCACTTCCGCGGTCGCGGCGATCGTCCAGCTCATCGACCTGAGCACCCGGAGCGCCCCCCTCGGCCACCAGTCCGCCGCGCTCAACACCTCCGACAGCACCCGCCCCGTCTTCGACCTGCTCTACCAGCTCATCGACCTGGGCGCCCAGCTCGTGCCCGTGGCCCTCGTCTGCTTCCTGCTCTGGCGCGCGACCGCGCCGCACCTCGGCGCGCTGGGGATCGACGCACGGCGGCCGGTGCGCGACGCTGCGCTGGGCATCCTGCTCGCCCTCGTGATCGGGATCGGTGGAATCGGGGTGTACCTCGGCGGGAGGGCGCTCGGCGTCACCGTCGCGGTCTCGGCCAACGGTCTGGGCTCGTACTGGTGGACCGTGCCCGTCCTGCTGCTCTCGGCGCTGCGCGCGGGGCTGCAGGAGGAGGTGATCGTCGTGGGGTACCTCTTCGCGCGCCTGCGCCGGCTGGGCGTCGGCCCGTGGCCGATCATCGTCGCCACGAGCCTGTTCCGTGGCACGTACCACCTGTATCAGGGCTGGGGCGCGTTCGTCGGCAACGCGATCATGGGGCTCATCTTCGGCACGCTCTACCAGCGCTACGGACGGCTGCTGCCGCTCATCATCGCCCACACGCTCATCGACGCGGCGATCTTCGTCGGCTACTCCTGGGCGGCGGCCACCTTCCCCGCACTGCTCCGCTGACCGTCGCCCGCCGCGCCGGCACCCCGCGAGAGCGAGGGCACCGGCACGGCGCGGCGGATTACTCGGCGAAGGCTTCGATCGGCGGGCAGGCACAGACCAGATTGCGGTCGCCGTAGGCCTGGTCGATCCGGCGCACCGGAGGCCAGTACTTGCTGCGGATGAGCGACGAGACGGGGTAGACCGCCTCCTCCCGCGTGTAGGCGTGGGTCCACTCCCCCGCGATGACCGACTGCGCCGTGTGCGGGGCGCCGACCAGGGGGTTGTCGTCGGCCGGCCAGCGACCCTCGGCCACCGCATCCGCCTCGGCCCGGATCGCGATCATCGCGTCGATGAATCGGTCGATCTCGGGCAGATCCTCGCTCTCGGTCGGCTCCACCATGAGGGTGCCCGCGACCGGGAACGACATCGTCGGGGCATGGAAGCCATAGTCGATGAGGCGCTTGGCCACGTCGTCGACGGTCACTCCCGTGGCTGCGGTGAGCGGGCGCAGGTCGAGGATGCACTCGTGCGCCACCAGGCCGTTGTCGCCCGCGTACAGCACCGGGAAGTGGTCGCGCAGGCGCACCGCGACGTAGTTGGCCGCGAGCACGGCCGCGCCCGTCGCCGCCTTCAACCCGTCCGCGCCCATCATGCGCACATAGGCCCAGCTGATCGGCAGGATGCTCGGGCTCCCGTACGGCGCCGCACTCACGATGTTGCGGTGCCACGGCACGGTCGCGCCCTCCCGGCCCGCCACCACGTCGCGCTGGGCGAGCGGATGACCGGGCAGGTACGGCGCGAGGTGAGCCTTCGCCGCGACGGGACCGACCCCGGGACCGCCGCCGCCGTGCGGGATGCAGAAGGTCTTGTGGAGGTTGAGGTGCGAGACGTCGCCGCCGAAGTCGCCGAAGCGCGCGTAGCCCAGGAGCGCGTTGAGGTTCGCGCCGTCGACGTAGACCTGGCCGCCCGCCTCGTGCACGGCGTCGGTGATGTCGCGGATCTCGTGCTCGTAGACGCCGTGCGTCGAGGGGTAGGTGATCATGAGCGCCGCCAGCTGCTCGGCGTTCGCGGCGATCTTCGCGCGGAGGTCGCCGAGGTCGACATTGCCGAGCTCGTCGGTCGCCACGACGACGACCCTCATGCCGGCGAGCACCGCGCTCGCCGCGTTCGTGCCGTGCGCACTCGAGGGGATCAGGCAGACGGTGCGGTGCGCGTCACCGCGGGCGTGGTGATACCCGCGGATCGCGAGCAGCCCGGCGAGCTCGCCCTGGCTCCCCGCGTTGGGCTGCAGGGAGACCGAGTCGTAGCCGGTCACCTCCGCGAGCCAGCGCTGCAGCTGCTCGATGAGGTCGAGGTAGCCCGCGACGTCGGACGCCGGCGCGAAGGGGTGGATGGCGGCGAACTCGGGCCAGGTCACCGCCTCCATCTCGGTGGCCGCGTTGAGCTTCATCGTGCACGACCCCAGCGGGATCATGCCGCGGTCGAGCGCGTAGTCCTTGTCGGCGAGGTACTTGAGGTACCGCATCATCGCCGTCTCACTCCGGTGGGTGTTGAACACCGGGTGCGTGAGGTACTCGCTGGCACGGTCGAGGTCCGCGGGCCAGCGGCGGCGCGGCTCGCGCGCCGGCGTTCCCGCTACGGCCCCCGGTGCGGTGCCGAACACCGCGGCGAGCGCGGCGTCGGTCTCCTCGCCGTCGAAGGCGGAGGCCTCGTCGAAACTCAGGCTCACGGTGTCGGCGTCGACCAGGTGGATGGTCACCCCGCGGTCGAGCGCCGCGGCGACCAGCTCATCCGCACGCCCGGGCACGCGCACGGTGAGGGTGTCGAAGAAGGTGTCGTTCACGACATCGTGGCCCGCGTCGGCGAGCGCGGTGGCGAAGGAACCGGCCTGCTCGTGGACGCGGCGGGCGATCATCCGCAGCCCCTGGGGCCCGTGGTACACGGCGTACATGGACGCCATGACGGCGAGCAGCACCTGCGCGGTGCAGATGTTGGAGGTGGCCTTCTCGCGCCGGATGTGCTGCTCCCGCGTCTGCAGGGTGAGGCGGTAGGCGGGATGCCCGGTCGCATCCTGCGAGACCCCCACGAGTCGCCCGGGCAGCTGTCGCTCGAGCCCCGCGCGCACGGCCATGTAACCGGCGTGCGGTCCACCGAATCCCATGGGCACACCGAAGCGCTGGGAGGTGCCCACCGCGATGTCGGCACCCAGCTCGCCCGGGGAGGTGAGGAGGGTGAGCGCGAGCAGATCGGCCGCGACGACGGCCAGCCCACCCCGCGCCTTCACGCCCGCGATGACGGCCGACGGGTCCCAGACCCTGCCGGAGGCTCCCGGGTACTGCACGAAGGCACCGAAGGCATCGAGCGCGGCGTCATCGGCGGCGAACTCGCTGTAGCTCGTCTCGCGGAGGGTGATCCCGACCGCCTCCGCGCGGTTCGCCAGGAGCGCCTTGGTCTGCGGGAGGGCGTCCGCGTCGACGAGGAAGACGCTCGACCGCGAGGCGGATGCCCGGCGCGCGAGCAGCATCGCCTCGACGACGGCCGTTCCCTCGTCGAGCATCGAGGCGTTCGCCGTGGTCATGCCGGTGAGGTCGGAGACCATCGTCTGGAAGTTGATGAGCGCCTCGAGCCGGCCCTGACTGATCTCGGGCTGGTACGGGGTGTACGCGGTGTACCAGCTCGGGTTCTCGAGCACGGTGCGCTTGATGACCGCGGGGGTGATCGTGTCGTAGTAGCCGAGGCCGATCAGGGAGTGCCGCACGGTGTTGCGCGACGCGAGGCGGCGGAGCTCGGCCAGGGCCGCGCGCTCGGAGATCGCCGCCGGGATGCTGGACTCAGCGAGCGGTGCGACGTGGATCGAGTCGGGCACGGCGGCCTCGACGAGCTGGTCGACCGAGTCGTAGCCGACCGCGGAGAGCATCTCCAGCTGCGCGAGTGAGTCCGTTCCGATGTGGCGTTCCTGGAAGGAGGCGGCCATCACTCGCCGACCAGCGCGCGGTACTCGTCCCACGACAGGAGCGCGGGCAGCGCGGTGAACTCGACCTTGATGAGCCAGCCCGCGCCGAAGGGATCGCTGTTGACGAGCTCCGGGCTCGCCACGACGGCGTCGTTGGCCTCGAGCACGGTGCCGTCGATGGGCGCGAAGAGCTCCCCGACCGACTTCGTCGACTCGATCTCGCCGACCACGGTTCCCGCCGCGACCGCGGAGCCGACCGCGGGCAGGTCGACGAAGACCACGTCGCCCAGCTTCTCGGCGGCGTAGGCGGTGATGCCGACGGTCGCCGTGGTGCCGTCGACGAGCACCCACTCGTGCTCGGCGGTGTACTGGAGTTCGGACTGCTCGGCCATCACTTGGACTCTCTCTTATAGAAGGGAAGGGGAACGACGGTCGCGTCGATACGCGTGCCGCGGACATCGATGAAGAGGGGGCTGCCGACCGCGGAGTGGGCGGCGTCGACGAAGGCCATCGCGATCGGATGACCGAGCGTCGGCGACAGCGCCCCACTCGTGATCCTCCCCACGGGGTCGCCGCCCTCGGCCGAGCAGTACACGGAGTAGTCGGCCCGACCCGCGCGCTTGCCCTCGGCGCTGAGCCCGACCAGCACACGGGCATCCGCCGGGGGCCCGGCCTCGATCGCCGCGCGCCCCACGAAGTCGCCCTCCTTGGCGAGCGCGACGACGCGGCCGAGGCCCGCGCTCACCGGGAAGGTGTGCTGGTCGAGCTCGTGCCCGTACAGTGGCATGCCCGCCTCCAGCCGAAGCGTGTCGCGGCTGGCGAGCCCGGCCGGGACGAGTCCGGAGCCGGCGCCGGTCTCGGCGAGCGCCTCCCAGATGGCCGGGGCGATGTCGGGCGCGCAGTAGATCTCGAAGCCGTCTTCGCCGGTGTACCCGGTGCGGGCGATGAGCAGCTCGTGGACATCCTCGTAGTGCCCGCTCCGGGCGCGGTAGTAGCCGAGCTCGGCGAGCCCGTCGACGCCGATGCCGACCGTCTGGTCGAGGATCTCGAGCGAGCGGGGGCCCTGGATCGCGATGAGCGCGATGTCGTCGGACTCGTCGAAGACCTCGCAGTCGAACGGCGACGCCCGGTCGAGCAGTTCCCGCGCGACGAGCTCGCGGTTGGCGGCGTTCGCGACGACGAGGAAGCGGTCCTCCCCCGTGCGATAGACGACGAGGTCGTCGAGGATCCCGCCGGTCCTGGCCAGGAGCAGACTGTATTTGGCCTGCCCGACCGCGATGGCGGAGAGGCGCCCGGCGAGCGCGTAGTCGAGGGCGTCGCCCGCCTCGGGACCGATCACCAGAATCTCCGCCATGTGCGAGAGGTCGAAGAGGCCCGCCGCCGTGCGCACGGCGTGGTGCTCGGCGAGGTCGGAGCTGTACCGCACCGGCATCTGCCAGCCCGCGAAGTCGGTGAAGCTGGCGCCCGCCGCGACGTGGATCGCGTGCAGCGGCGAATATCGCTCGGGGGTTGAACTGCTTTCGGTCATGGAGTTCTCCGTCAGGCTGGGCTGGACAAGAACTCCCCCTCTGTCATCGGCCTGAGAGTTTCGCCGACCCGGAGGGTCGACTTTCACCGTCGGCGGCAGCCCGGCTGGTCTGCCGGACGGCTCTTTTCAGAGTGGCCAGTTCGATGCGGTACATAAACCTGAGAGATTGGCGGGGAGGCTTGCTCCTTCGGTGCATTCCCATTGGGGGGATGCTCTCCCGCATCGCGTGCGCGGCCCGATGTTCGATTGTGGGATCAGCCTAGCCGGTCTGCCCACTACCCTCTACGCGACAGTGCTCGTGCCCCCGTTCCGCGGGCGCGGAAACGGGGGCACGAGCGGGTCGCGGGCTCAGCCCTCGCGGGTCTTCGGCGAGCTCTCGAGCGTCTTCGCCGGGTCGCGCTCGATGATGTCGCCGAGGGCCTCATCGATGCGCGCGAGGAGCTCGGCGGGAATCGTGACTCCGGCGGCCTTCACGTTCTCGTGCACCTGCTCGGGGCGCGACGCGCCGATGATCGCGGTGGCCACGTTCTCGTTCTGGAGCACCCAGGCGACCGCCAGCTGCGCGAGCGACAGCCCGAGCTCCTCGGCGATCGGCGCCAGCTTCTGCACGCGGCCGAGCACGTCGTCGTTCATGAATCGCTTGATCATGTTGGCGCCGCCCTTCTCGTCGGTCGCGCGGCTGCCCGCGGGAAGCTCGGCGCCCGGGCGGTACTTGCCGGTGAGCACGCCCTGCGCGATCGGCGACCAGACCACCTGGGAGATGCCCAGTTCCTTGGACGTCGGCACGACCTCCGCCTCGATGACGCGCCACAGCGCGGAGTACTGGGGCTGGTTGGAGATGAGCTGGATCTTGTGCTCCTTCGCGAGGGCGTGGCCCGCGCGAAGCTGGTCGGCGGTCCACTCGCTCACGCCGATGTAGAGCGCCTTGCCCTGGCGCACGATGTCGGCGAACGCCTGGAACGTCTCCTCCAGCGGGGTCTCGTAGTCGAAGCGGTGCGCCTGATAGAGATCGACGTAGTCGGTCTGCAGCCGTGACAGGGATCCGTCGATCGACTCCATGATGTGCTTGCGCGAGAGGCCGAGGTCGTTGTGCCCCTTCGGGCCCGTCGGGCCGAAGACCTTCGTGAAGATCTCGAGCGACTGGCGGCGCTGGCCCTTGAGCGCCTCACCGAGGACGGTCTCCGCCGCGGTGTTCGCGTAGACATCGGCCGTGTCGAAGGTGGTGATGCCCGCGTCGAGCGCCGCCGAGACGCACGCCTTCGCGGTGTCGTTCTCCACCTGCGAGCCGTGGGTCAGCCAGTTGCCGTAGGTGATCTCCGAGATCTTGAAGCCTGAGTTGCCGAGGTATCTGAATTCCATGGTCCCCACGCTACGCCGTCACGGGGTCGCGGGGGTCAGCGGCGGAAGACGCGGGCCGCGAGGGTGCGCAGGCGGCGGCTGAGGTCATCCGTCACGCTGTTCGAGAACTCCATGATCCCGGCGCCGGGGTGCGCGGTCATGCGGGCGATGACCGTTTCGGCGTGGATGGCCCGCGCTTCGGCGAGGGTGGCGGGGGCCTGGTGCGTGTCTCCCGCGATCTCGGCGAGGAGGGCGGCGCGCACGCCCGCGGTCACCTCCGCGGAGGCACCGGCGAGTGCGCGGACGTTCGGGGTGTCGACTCCCGCGGCGAGCCACTCCCCCGCGCGCGCCGGGAGCTCGCTGCTGACGAGCAGCCCCAGCATGCGGGCGGCCTCCGCGGCGCGGATCTCGGCGAGGGCGTCGCGACCGGCGTTCACGCGACGCGCTCGATCGCTCGGGTCACTCGTCGTCATCCTCGTCGCCCGCCTGGTACTCCGGGTCGTCGATCCCCGGATCCTCGTCGTCCTCGTCTCCGAATGCGCCGAGCGTCTCCTCGGCCGCGATCGTGAGTTCGATGATGCCGCTGAGGAGGGCGTCGAGGCTGGCACTGCGTAGCAGAGCGATCTGATCGAGCTCGCCGAGGGGCGCGATCCCGGCGAGCTGCCAGGAGGATTCGACGGGATCGTCGGAGAGCTCGACGGTCGCCGCCCAGCGCTGGTCGGCGAATTCGCTCACCCGGGCCAGGGTGCGCCGCACCTGCTGCTCCGCGCGAAGGCGCAGGGGCTCGAGCGACGCGTCCCACTCCAGCTCGGGGAGCACTCTCACCTCGGCGCGCGGGAAGGGGTCATCGTCGAGCCACTCCACGATCTCGATCCGACGCTCACCCTGCGCCAGCACCGAGACGAAGCCCTCCGCACCCTCGAGCTCGGTGATCTGGGCGACGGTGCCGTAGCGGAAGCGCTGCTCGCCGCCCCCGACCTCCTGGCCGCGCTCGATCAAGACCACGCCGAACTCCGCGGGCTCGTTCTCCAGGATTCGGGCGAGCATCACGAGATAGCGCTCCTCGAAGATGCGGAGCGGGAGGGGCATGCACGGGAACAGCACCGAACCCAGCGGGAACATGGGAATCTCGGTCATGTCGACACTCTACGTCGCCCGCCGCTTCGCTCGATCCGGCCGCACGATGACGAGGAACCGACTCACAGCACGCCCGCAGCCTCGGCCTGTCGCTGGGCATCGGGGCGCCCGCCCCGCCGGCGCCCGCGGATAGTGACGATTCCGACCGCGACCACCCAGGCGAGCCACGGGAACGTCGCGAAGACGGCGACTCCCACTCCCCCGGCGGAGACGAAGGAGGTGTCGTTGGTGCCGCCGAACATCGTCGGCACCGCGAGCACGTTGAGGACCGCGACGACATAGGCGACGCGACCCGTCCAGACCGGGAGCGCGCGCGACGCGAGGGTCACGTACCCGGAGGCGGCGGAGACCAGCGCGAGCAGCACGCAACTGATCGAGCCGAACATCAGCATGTGACCCTCCGTGAGGGAACGCAGCGCGGAGGGGTCGGCGTGGGGATTCACCGCCTCGAGCGCCGCACCCGCCTCCAGCGAGTCGCCGACGAGGGTCACCCCCACGAAGACGAGACCCGCGCCGAAGGCGAGATCGGTGATCCACTCCAGATCGGGCCGCACCTTCGAGATGAGCTGGCGGAAGCCGGCGAGGAAGACGATCAACGCCCCCATCAGGATCGTGTCGATCATGATCATGATCAGGGTCTTGGTGCTGTTGGTCGCCATGAAGTCGACGAGCGCCTCGCTCTCGTCCAGCGGTGGGCGGGTGCCCGCCGACTGCCGCACCACGAACTCGGCGAGCAGGAGCAGGGCCACCGCGACGGCGGCGAGGCCCGTCCACAGGCTGACATCGGGGGTGCGGCGGCCGGTGCCCAGCCGATTCGTGCCCGCTCGGCTCGTGCCCGCTCGACTCGTGCCCGACTGCCCGCTGCCCCGCTGCCCGTCACCGGCGCGGGGCTCCCGCGGAGTCAAAACGAGCCGCTCGGCAGGTCGCGCTCGCCCTCCACGATGGCGCGCACGATCCGGTCGGCGACGGCGTCCGGGTCGAGCGCCGCTCCGAAGGCGGGCGCGCTGCCGGCGATGGGATGCTCAGACAGGGCCGTCGCGGTGTGCCCGGGCCGGGCATCCACCAGTCGCACGCCGCTGCGCCGGAACTCGCGCGAGGCGGCGGTCACGAAGGAGGCCAGTGCGGCCTTCGACGCGGAGTAGGCGGCGAGGCCCGCCGTCGGTGACTCCGCGACCACTCCGGAGAGGGTGACGACGAAGGGGTCGCGGCCGGCCTGGGCCGAGACGACGAGGAAGGGGAAGGCGTCGCGGATGAGCCGGATCGGCCCGATGGCGTTCACGTCGAAGAGCTCTTCGACCGCCGAGTCGGCGAGCTCGGAGGCGGGGCCGAACGCGACGACGCCGGCCGCGATGACGACGCCGTCGAGGCGACCGTGCTCGGCCACGACCTCGGCGATGAGGTCGCGGGGGCCGGTCGTCTCGCGGAGGTCGGTACGGATCACGCCGTCGGCGGAGTGACCCGCCCGGGCGACGATCGCGCCCGACGCAACGAGGCGGTCGGCGAGCCGCGAACCGAGTCCGCCGGATGCGCCGACCACGAGAACCACCGCACCGCTCAACGCCGTCATGATGCCAGCCTAACCGCGGCGACCTGCGGCGTCGGGTTCAGCGGCGCAGAGGCATCCCGAACTCGTTCACGGCGACCTCGTCGGGCAGCGCATGGTGCTCGGTCGGACAGTTGAGGATCGGATTTCGGGTCGAGTGGTCGATCGTGTGGAGCGACATCGCGCTTCCGCAGACCGGGCACAGTGCGTCGCTGACCTTGGCGACGACCTCGTTGTAGGGTCCGATATCCGGCGGGCCGAGGACGCCGTAGAGCTTCTCATCGAGCCACTCGATGAAATGCACGTAGCCGTCGGCCGCACGGTGGTCATGGACCGCATTCTGCTTATCCATAGGCTCACCGTACGCTCCTTGCGGCGGGGTGGCGCGGCGAATTTCAGGGCGTTGCGCGCCAGCGTCCCAGCATCAGAATGGCGCCGCCGAGCAGCAGGACGCCGACCGCGGCGAACCACACGTTGAGGAACCACTGCATGACCAGGAACGCGGGGATGAAGGTCAGCACCGCGGCGACGGCGACGACGACCGTCGGAGGCGTGGCCGTGAGCTCGCGCGGCGCCTCCCAGCGGCCGACGAGGAACGACAGCCCGAAGACGCCGAGCAGCACGAGCAGGTAGAGCACGGGCCGCGTCGCCCACCACGCTGCCGTCGCGGGCTCGGGGCTCGCGCCCGGAATGAGGAGCGCGATGCCGGAGAGCGCGATGATCACGGGGAGGTGCCAGAGGTACACCGTCATGAGTCGCGAGCCGACCAGGAACACGATCGCGCGCGCGGCACGGGTGCGCATCACGGCGGCGAGGGCCGGGCGCAGCAGCCGGAGAACACAGGCCTGCGCGATCGCGAGCGAGATCAACGGAACGGTCGGCGGGTTGAGGTCGACGAGCATGTCGACCGCGTAGGGCCCGCCGCCGATTCGGGTGAGCGGCACGAGGGTGGCGTAGGCCGCGGCGGCGATCAGGACCAGCTGCCACCACGCCCGGCGGTCGAACCAGCCGTCGGCGTACCAGAACCCCAGCTGCTGGATGAACAGCCAGACGAAGAAGAGGTTGCCGAGACCCAGCCAGGTGATGTGGGTGGAATAGCGGAGGGTGTCGACGGCGATGGCGCCGGCGAGGAGCAGGAGGAGGGTCATCCGTGGGGCGCGCTCGTGCAGATCGACCATGAGCGGCACGCAGGCCTGGCAGAGCGCATAGGCGGCCAGGAACCACAGCGGCGAGCCTGCGCCGACCGCCGCGGCGGCGACGATCTGGGGCGCGATCCCGATGAGCGCGGCCGCCCCGAGAACGACCAGGTAGAAGATGAAAAGGGGAAAGGCCGGCTGCGCGAGGCGCAGCACACGGTTGCGGACGTACTCCGTGGCCCCTTCGCCGCGTCGGATGAGGCTGCGCCAGGCGGTTCGGCTCGCGAACCCGCCCACCACGAAGAAGAGGGGCATGATCTGCCCGGCCCAGGTGACGAGCGGAAACCACGGCTGAAGCTCGAGCGGACGCGAGATGGAGAGCGCGCCGGTCGAGTCGCGACCGATGCCGACAGACAGCAAGTGGATGACCACCACGAGCAGCACGCAGAACACCCGTGCCAGATCGAGCGTGAGGTCACGCTTCGACAGGTCGAGCGATGAGGGGGTCGACGCGACGGTCATGGCGGTGCTCCTGCGGTGGTGGCATCACTGCGCCCCGACGTGCGCGGGGACGTGGCTGATGATTATGCCTCACCCGGGCGGTGCAGGCGCGCCTCTCGGCCCGCTAGTTGTTGAAACGGAACTCGACGACGTCGCCGTCTTGCATGACGTACTCCTTGCCCTCGATGCGCGCTTTGCCGTGCGCCCGCGCCTCGGCGATCGAGCCGGTCGCGATGAGGTCGTCGAAGGAGATGACCTCGGCCTTGATGAAGCCCTTCTCGAAGTCGGAGTGGATGACGCCCGCGGCCTGCGGCGCCTTCCAGCCCTTTCCGATCGTCCAGGCCCGCGTCTCCTTCGGCCCGGCGGTCAGGTAGGTCTGCAATCCGAGCGTGTCGAAGCCGATGCGGGCGAGCTGGTCGAGCCCGCTCTCCTCCTGGCCGGTGCTGGCGAGGAGTTCTGCGGCGTCGTCGGGATCGAGATCGATGAGTTCGGATTCGAGCTTGGCGTCGAGGAAGACGGCGTGGGCGGGCGCGACGAGGGCTGCCAGCGCGGCCCTGCCGTCGGCATCCGTGAGGACGGCCTCGTCGACGTTGAAGACGTAGATGAATGGCTTGGAGGTGAGGAGGCCGAGCTCGCGGATGGGCGCGAGGTCGAGGGTGGATGCCGACAGCGGCTTTCCCTGGCCGAGCCAGGCGATGGCGGCCTTCACGGTGTCCATGGTCGCCTGGGTGATCTTCTTGGCGCGGAACTCTTTCTCATACCGCGCTTCGGCCTTCTCGAGCGTCTGGAGGTCGGCGAGCATGAGTTCGGTATTGATCGTCTCCATGTCACTGGCGGCGTCGACCTTGCCGTCGACGTGCACCACGTCCGGGTCGTCGAATCCGCGGATGACCTGCGCGATGGCGTCGGCCTCCCGGATGTTGGCGAGGAACTTGTTGCCCAGCCCCTCACCCACGCTCGCGCCCTTCACGATCCCGGCGATATCGACGAACGAGACGGGCGCCGGGAGGATCCGCTCGCTGTGGAACAGTTCGGCGAGCGCCGCAAGTCGCGGATCGGGCAGGTTCACGATGCCGACGTTCGGCTCGATGGTGGCGAAGGGATAGTTCGCCGCGAGCACCGAGTTCTTGGTCAGCGCGTTGAAGAGCGTCGACTTGCCGACATTGGGGAGACCGACGATCGCGATAGTAAGAGCCACGAGGGTCAAGGGTATCGTGCGCACAGCGGGCGCCCGCCCGGGGCGAGGGCACACGCCGCCACTCACTGCACCGATTCATAGTGGAACCGCGGCTCCTCGCCCGCGAAATCGATCACCCCGTTGAGCCAGAAGTACACGGGCACCTTCTCGTGATAGGTCTTCGAGTACCAGGTGTCGTCGAAGACCGCCGTCGCCTGCCCCGGCTGCAGCGAGGTGAGGCGCCACCGCCCGTCGTCGTCGATCATGGTGACGGTGGCGGGGAGTCCGTCGACCGTCCAGTGAACCTTCGTGACACCGGTGTAATCGGTGAGCTCGAACGGGCAGCCCCGGGGTGTTAGTGTCGTCGACCGCGCACACTGGGCCAGGAAGGCCTGGGTCTGCGTGGCGATCGCGCGCCCGAATGCGGCCGTCGGGTGAAGGTCGAAATGCACCTCGGCGGAGGATTCCGGTGACGAGTCGACGACCACCGTCGCGGACTCCGCGCTGAAGTAGCGGTGGTGGCCGCCGAGGCGAACGGAATAGCTGCCGGGAAGCGCGGCGAACACCGCGTACCCCGGGTCGGAGGTCGATTCGACCAGATCGATGCTGTGACCGTTGACGACGACGGTCGAGACCCCGGAGACGAGATCGATCGACACGGTGGGCAGCTGCACCGGCCTGAGCGACCACTCATCGAAGAAGAGGAACGCGCGGCCCGTCCGACGGAGCGTCACGGTCTCGAGGGTCGAGGTGTCGCCCTGTTCGAGCCGCGCGCTCACGGTCACGGTGTCGCCCGCGGTCCGTTCGTCGATGATGCGGTATCGATCGACCCTGCCCGGACTGTCGTGCACGACTCGCGGGTCGAGGAGGGCGTCACTCACGCCGGACGTGTCGACGTGGCCGATCGAGCGAACCGTCGCCACGTCGCCGGTGGCGAGAGCGGAGAAGTACCGCTCCGCCTGGGCACGCGCGCTGAAGACCGAGCTGCTGAGGAGTCCGACGCCGACGGTGATGACGACCACGAGAAGCAGGAGACCCGCGAGCACGACGGCCGTGATGGTTCTCCCGCGGCTCGCGGCCGGAATCCGGTCAGGCGGCGCGAGTTGGGAGGAGAGCCCGCTTGGGAGAACACCGAGGATGACCGGGCCCACCCAGATCGCGGTCGCGTGCACGATGACCCCGAGCGCCGCGAACACGAGGAAGGTCCAGCTGACCGGGCCGACGCTGAACGAGAAGCCGGGGCTCGACGATCCCGCATCGGGAACGCGCATCGCGAGTGCGACAGTGCCGAACGCTGTGACGAGTGCACCCACCACCGCGAAGCCCGCGGTGGTGGCCGCGCCGCTGCGCCAGCTGCGCAGTTCGACGCGGTCCACCCGCGCCGCGAGGAGCGCCCCCACGGCGAGCACCACCACGATATTGAGCAGGACCGCCGTGAGGACGACCCACGACGGTGCGGCGGTGGCGAACCATCCCGAGCCGTCGGCGGGGATGCCCTCGGCGCCCGTCGGCACCGGCGTCTGATCGATCGGGGCGAGTGACGCGAGGGCCATGACATTCGCCGCGATCGTCGGCAGGAGCAGCATGACCCCGAGAAGGCGACCGGGTGCGGAGAGGGCTGGGTCGTCGAGCGGCCCCGACGGCCTGAGGAGAACGTAGAGCATGGCGGCGAGCAGGGCGAGCGCGAAGGCGGGAACGACGTACGCGGCGGCGGCGCGGCCGGCGTGGCCGATCAGGCGACGCAGCAGCGCGGCGCCGTCGCGCTCGCGGCCTCGCCCGAGCCCGCGCGCCGCGACGGCCGCGAGCGTGCACACGAGGAACGCGACGATGAACCCGGGGAAACCCGCCGCGGAGACGTCGAGTCGCGCATCGCCGGCTCGCAGGACCCAGTCGGCGCCGAAGGGCGCACCACCGGGTGCGATGCGGTCGAGGCGCACCAGCGACAGTGGCATCACCGCAGCGATGATGGTCGAGAGCAGCGCGACGACCGCACCGGCGACGAGCGAGCGGATCCAGCGCTCGACCCGCGTCGCGGAAACCCGTACGCGCTCATCCCACCAGCTCAGGAGCACGAGCGCGAGAACCGCTGCCGCGGTGACGGGGACAGGGATCCAGAACCCGCTCGCGCGGATCGCGGTCCCGCCGAACAGGAGGGTCCAGTGGGTCGATGCGCCGAAGGCCGTCGCCACCAACTGGGCAGAGGCCTCGGCGAGCGATCGCGCATCCATCCAGTGGCGCTGCCCTGCCCCGAGTTGGAGGGCGAGCAGTCCGAGTGCGGCGACGACGGCCGCGACCGCGTAGGAGGCCGCACCGCCGAGGACGGCGCGCCGGTAGCGCGAGGGGTCGATGCCGCGGAGGACGCGGAGTGGTGGCGCGATGGCGGAATCGGTCGCCGCTTCAGTGGTTTCAGTCATGAGAATCTCCCGGTTGTCGCCCGAAACCGTAGCCGCGAGACGCCCCTCGCCACGCCCTGGCCGATGGGGCTGTGGATAACCGACAGCTCCGACGGGAGCTGTGCAGGAGGCGGACGCGACCGCAGTGCGCAACCCGCGGGGGCGATACCGGTCGAGGTCGGACCCCCGTGAGACGATCATCCGGTGCCCCTGGATTTCACCGCCATCGACTTCGAGACCGCCAACTCCTCGAGTGCCTCGGCGTGCTCGGTCGGCATGGTCAAGGTGCGCGACGGGCGAGTCGTCGACGAGGCGTACTGGCTGATCCACCCGCCGTTCGGCTACGACGACTTCTCGGAGTGGAACACCCGGATCCACGGCATCATGGCGGTCGACGTGGCAGACGCGCCGCTGTGGAGCGAGCAGCTCGCCGATCTCGTCGGCTTCGCGGGCGACGACCACCTGGTCGCGCACAACGCGCGATTCGACATGGGCGTCATCGTGGGGGCGTGCGCCGCGAGCTTCGTCGAGACGCCGTCATTCCGTTACGCCTGCAGCCTGCAGGTCGCGCGCAAGACCTACACCCTGGACTCGTATCGGCTGCCCGTCGCCGCGATGGCGGCCGGCTTCGAGGACTTCGAACATCACAACGCGCTCGCCGACGCGCTCGCCTGCGCGGCCATCATGGTGCACGCCGCCCGGCGCCACGATGCCCTCGACATCCCCCACCTGGCCCGCATCACGGGCACGCGCATCGACCACATCGGTGCACTCGCGGAGGACCACCGCCCCGGAGTGCTGGCCGACTGAGGCTCCCCGCTCAGTTCTGCGGGAACCCCAGGTTGATGCCGCCGTGCGAGGGATCGAGCCAGCGCGAGGTGATCGCCTTCTGGCGGGTGAAGAAGTGGATCGCGTCGGGCCCGTAGGCCTTGGTGTCACCGAAGAGCGAGTCCTTCCATCCGCCGAAAGAGTAGTAGCCGACCGGGACGGGGATGGGCACGTTGATGCCGACCATCCCCACCTGCACCTCGTTCTGGAAGCGCCTCGCCGCGCCACCGTCATTCGTGAAGATCGCGGTGCCGTTGCCGTAGCGCGAGGCGTTGATGATCGCCAGGCCCTCCTCGTACGACTCAACGCGCACGATGGAGAGCACCGGCCCGAAGATCTCCTCCGTGTACACCCGTGAGGTGACGGGAACCCGATCGATGAGGGTCGGTCCGAGCCAGAACCCGTCCGCCGCGCCATCGACCTCGACACCGCGTCCGTCGACCACGATCGTCGCGCCGTCCTCGGCTGCGACATCGAGGTAGCCGGCGACCTTGTCGCGGTGCTCGCGCGTGATGAGGGGGCCCATGTCGCAATTGCGGGTGCCGTCGCCGACGCGGAGGCCGGACATCCTCTCGCGGATCTTCTCGATGAGCTCGTCGGCGACCGGCTCGACGGCGACGACGACCGAGATCGCCATGCAGCGCTCGCCCGCCGACCCGAACCCGGCGTTCACCGCGGAGTCGGCCACGAGGTCGAGGTCGGCGTCCGGCAGCACGAGCATGTGGTTCTTCGCGCCGCCGAGCGCCTGAACCCGCTTGCCGAGGCGCGCCGCGGTCTCGTAGATGTACTTCGCGATGGGGGTCGAGCCCACGAACGAGATCGAGGCGATGTCGGGATGCTCGAGCAGGGCATCCACCGACTCCTTGTCGCCGTGCACCACATTGAACACGCCGTCGGGCAGGCCCGCCTCGGTGAGCGCCGCGGCCATCCACAGGGAGGCGGACGGGTCCTTCTCGCTCGGCTTCAGCACGACCGTGTTGCCCGCCGCCAGCGCGATCGGGAAGAACCAGAGGGGCACCATGGCCGGAAAGTTGAAGGGGCTGATGATTCCGACCACGCCGAGCGCCTGGCGGATCGAGTACACGTCCACGCCGGTCGAGACGTTCTCGCTGAACTCGCCCTTGGCGAGGTGCGGCAGCCCGGTCGCGAACTCGACGACCTCCAGCCCGCGCGCGATCTCGCCCAGAGCGTCGGAGGTCACTTTGCCGTGCTCATTGGTCAGGATCGCGGCCAGCTCGCCCTTGCGCGCGTTCAGGATCTCGCGGAACGCGAACATCACCTGCTGACGCTTCGCCCACGACGCCCGCGACCACGCGGGGAACGCGGCCGCGGCGGCGGCGACGGCGACATCGACGTCGCCCCGGCTCGCCAGCCGAACCTCGCGCGCCACCTCACCGAGCGCGGGGTTGTAGACGGGTGCGGTGCGGGTGGATGACCCGCTCGCCGTCCCCCCGTTGATCCAGTGTTCGACGATCTCTGGCGCCGCGACAGCGGGCTCGACAATGCTCATAGCGCCACTCTAACCAGAGACATTTCGAGAACATTTTGCTGCCTCGATTCGTCCCGCGCGGCCCCGCGCCGCGAGCCGGTGTCGGCCCTGCCTGCCACACTGGGCGTCATGGATGCTCTCTCCCTGTTCATCGGTCTGGTCATCGGCATCGTGCTCGGCGGCGCCCTCGGCCTCCTGCTCGGTCGGGGCCGCCGAGCGACCCCGAGCGGTGCCGAGATTCCCGAGGTGCTGGCGGCACGGCACGCCGCGGAGCTCGCGGAGGTTCGCGGCGAGGAGCAGCGCGCCCGCGCGGGGCTTCAGCAGGAGCTCGCGGCCACGGCCGCCACCCTCGACGGCGCGCGCGAGCAGCTTCTGCTGCAGCGCGAGCAGTTCCGCGCGCAGATCGCTCAGCAGGAGGATCGGCTGGTCGAGTTCCAGCAACGACTGCGCGACATCCAGGAGGCGGAGGCGGAGCGGCAGCGCAGCGACGGCAAGGTTCTCGTCGCGTTGAGCCCCGTGCAGGAGAAGCTCGAAGCCGTGCAGCGCAAGGTGCAGGAGCTGGAGGAACAGCGCAGCCAGCAGTACGGGGCCCTCAGCCAGCAGCTGCGGGCGGCGAACGAGTCGGAGGAGCGCCTGCGGAGCACCGCCGAATCGCTCGCCTCGGCGCTCCGCTCCAACAGCATCCGCGGAGTGTGGGGCGAGACGCAGCTGCGCAACGTGGTCGAGGCGGCGGGGCTCATCGAGCGCGTCGACTTCGACGTCCAGGCGTCGATCAACTCGGATGCGGGTGCGGGGCGACCCGACATGGTCATCCACCTGCCCGGGGGCAAGAACATCGCGGTCGATGCGAAGGTGCCGTTCACCGCGTACCTCGAGGCCAGCCAGATCTCCCCCTCATCGACCGGCGAGGAGGGGGCTCGTCGCGAGTCGCTCATGAAGCAGCACGTGAAGGTCGTGCGCGGCCACATCGACACGCTCGCCAGCAAGGCCTACTGGGCGGGGCTCGACGCCTCACCCGAACTCGTGATCGCGTTCATCCCGAGCGAATCGCTCGTCTCCTCGGCGATGGAGGCCGACCCCGGGATCATGGACTACGCCTTCAGCAAGCGGGTCGCGCTGGCCTCCCCCGTCACCCTCTGGTCGGTGCTCAAAACGGTGGCGTTCTCGTGGCAGCAGAACGTGCTCACCGACGAGGCGAAGGAGCTCTTCGACCTGAGCAAGCAGCTCTACGGTCGCCTGGCGACCCTCGCCGGCCACGTGGAGAAGTTGGGGCGCTCCATCGAGAGCACGGTGAAGAACTACAACGGCTTCGTCGGCTCGATGGAGAGGCAGGTGCTCCCGACCGCGCGGAAGCTGAACAACCTGGACGAGTCCACGGTGCTGGGAGCGCTGTCGGGCATCGAGGAATCGCCGCGCGAGCTGGCCGCCTTCGAACTCGTCGCGGAGCTCGAGGCTAACGCCGAGGAGCGGGCGGCGCTCGAGGAATAGCCCGTGCCGCGCGGCCGGAACGGTGCAAGACTGCTGGAAGAGTGGCCGGTCGGCCGCATCCGACGAGGGAGCACACGATGGTGACGACGACGGGCATGTTCAGTGGATTCTCGGTGACCGACGTGGAGGAGGCTCGCGAGTTCTACGGCGAGACCCTCGGCCTCGCCGTCACCGTGAACGAGATGGGCTTCCTCAACATCCAGCTGCCGGCGGGCGGCGCGGTTCTCGTCTACGGCAAGCCCGATCACACCCCCGCGACCTTCACCATCCTCAACCTCGAGGTCGACGACATCGACGTGGCCGCGGACGAGCTCGAAGCCGCCGGCGTCACGCTGCTCAGGTACGAGGGCGCGCACCAGGACGAGCGCGGGATCGCCCGCGGTCGCAGCGCCGGCTACGGACCCGACATCGCCTGGTTCACCGATCCGGCCGGCAACGTTCTGTCGATCCTGCACTAGCCGTCGGGGTCAGTCGAGCCACTTCTCGGCGAGGTGGTCGGCGATCACCCGCCGGATCGTGCCCGAGCGGGAGCGCAGCACGATCGACTCCGTGCGGATGACCGGCCCCATGCGCCGCACACCGGCAACGAGCCCGCCATCGGTGACGCCCGTCGCCACGAAATAGGTGTTGTCACTCGTCACCAGCTCGTCGGCCTCGTACACGTGGTCGAACTTGAGACCGGCATCGAGTCCCCGCTGGCGCTGGTCATCGTCGATGGGGTGGAGCATCGTCTGGATGAACCCGCCGAGCGCCTTGATCGCGCACGCTGTGACGACCCCTTCCGGGCTGCCGCCGATCCCGGCGCACATGTCGATCCGGGTGCCGTACCGCGCGGCGTTGATGCCGCCCGCAACGTCGCCGTCGAGAAGCATGCGGGTGCCCGCGCCGGCCGCGCGGATGTCGTCGATGAGCTGCGCGTGACGGGGGCGGTCGAGCACGGCGACGGTGATCTCCTCCACCGGCTTGCCCTTCGCCGCGGCCAGTGCGCGGATGTTCTCCCCGATGGGCTTGCGGATGTCGATGACCCCGATGCCCTCGGCTCCCGCCACGATCTTGTTCATGTAGTACACGGTGGAGGCGTCGAGCATGCTGCCGCGATCGGCAACGGCGATCATCGAGAGCGCGTTCTGGCGCCCTGCCGCGGTGAGCGAGGTGCCGTCGATGGGGTCCACGGCGATGTCGCAGGACGGTCCTCGCCCGTTCCCGACGTGCTCGCCGTTGAACAGCATGGGCGCCTTGTCTTTCTCGCCCTCACCGATGACGACCACGCCGTCGAACTCGACGGTGCCGAGGAACTTGCGCATCGCATCCACCGCGGCGCCATCGGCCGCGAGCTTGTCGCCCCGGCCGATGAAGGGCACGGCCCGGATGGCGGCGGCCTCGGTGGCGCGAACGAGCTCCATTCCGAGGTTGCGGTCGGGCTCGAGATAGACGGTCGCGCTGTCGGTGCTCACCAAGGGAATGCTCTTTCGTAGGCGTGGAAATAGGGACACACACGGAGCTGATGGTGGTGAGCAGCGCCGTGGACCAGCTTAGTAGACTGTGCATCGGCCACGCCCTCTCGCGTCCTCGAAGGAGAAGATCCATGCCCGTTGCTACCCCTGACCAGTACGCAGAGATGCTCGACAAGGCGAAGAACGGCGGCTTCGCCTACCCGGCCATCAACGTCTCCTCCTCCTCGACGATCAATGCCGTGCTCCAGGGCCTCACCGAGGCCGGCTCCGACGGCATCATCCAGGTGACGACCGGCGGTGCCGACTACTTCGCGGGCCAGACCGTCAAGAATCGCGCCTCGGGCGCCGTCGCCTTCGCCGCCTTCGCGACCGAGGTCGCCAAGAACTACCCGATCACCGTCGCGCTGCACACCGACCACTGCCCGAAGGACGCGCTCGACGGCTTCGTGCTCCCCCTCATCGCCGCCTCCGAGGCGGAGGTCAAGGCGGGCCGCAACCCCATCTTCCAGTCGCACATGTGGGACGGCTCCGCCGTGCCGCTCGCCGAGAACCTGGAGATCGCGAAGACGCTGCTCCCCCGCATGAAGGCGATCAACGCCATTCTCGAGGTCGAGATCGGCGTTGTCGGCGGCGAGGAAGACGGCGTGAGTCACGACATCAACGAGCACCTGTACACGACGCTCGACGACGCGATCGCGACCGTCGAGGCGCTCGGACTCGGGGAGCAGGGGCGCTACATGGCCGCGCTCACCTTCGGCAACGTGCACGGTGTGTACAAGCCGGGCAACGTGAAGCTGCGCCCCGAACTGCTGGGCAGCATCCAGAAAGGCCTCGCGGAGAAGTACGGAACCGGCGCGCGCCCCCTCGACCTCGTCTTCCACGGCGGCTCAGGCTCGACCGACGCCGAGATCGCGGAGGCGGTGGCCAACGGCGTCGTGAAGATGAACATCGACACCGACACCCAGTACGCCTTCAGCCGCTCGATCGCCGACACGGTGCTGAAGAACTACGACGGCTTCCTCAAGGTCGATGGCGAGGTGGGGAACAAGAAGATCTACGACCCGCGCGCCTGGGGCAAGCTGGCCGAGACCGCGATGGCCGCCCGCGTGGTCGAGGCCACGAAGCAGCTCGGCTCGGCGGGTCACTCCGCCGGCTGACGCGCCCGCGGCGGCCCGCGGCAGCGGTCATCCGCGCGCCCCGCGCCCGACACCTGTCGCACCCGGCGCGCCCGGCGTCAGTGATCCTGCGGGGGCACCTGGAACTCGAGCGTGAGTCGACGTCCGTCGTCCCACCGCAGATTGTCGACCGTGGTCTTGAGCGTCAGGTAATAGGGCGCGAGCAGGAGCAGACGCGGTCCTTCCGGCAGATCGACATCGATGCTGAGGGCGACAGCGGTGACCCCGCGCGGCGCGGCACGCAGCTCGACCAGCAGGCTTTCGCTCGACACCGTGGGGCTCTCGAGGGCACCGAGGAGCAACCCGCGCAGGGCGGCGCGCTGAGGCTCCCCCAGCTTGTCGGCGAGCCTCAGCGGATCGCTCACGGTGATGCCGGTCTCGTGCGCGATGTCGTCGAGCCAGCTGCGGTTCGCGGCGTCGACGAGTTCGGTGCGCAGGTGACGCGCGAGCTGGGCGGCGAATCCGCGATCGGCGTCCGTGATCCTGCCTGAGCGGGCGACCTGCTCGAGAAAAGGCGCGACGCGGGCGCTCAGGCGCGCCACACTCCCCGCATCTCCGCCGGTCCGACCTCGGAAGGCCTCCGGCCGCTCAGCGAGCCCGCGCAACACCGGGGCAGCGGGATGCCCCGCCTCGGCTTCCTCGGCGACGCCCGCCTCCAGGTGCCGCAGGGCCTGGCGCACGATCGTGCCGGCGAACACGATCGAGCCGACCGCGCCCACGATCACGGGACTCGCGATGATGATCACCGTTCCGATCGGCGTCCAGAAGCGCTGATAGGGCGCGAACACGATCGCGGCGATGACCATGACCTCGGCGATGAACGGGACCGAGTAGAGCAGCAGCCGTCGCACGGACGAGTACGGCGACAGGCTCGCGATCGTCGCACCCGCCGAGATCGCGGGCCACCACTGCGCCACGGGCACGCCGCCCGGGCCGGTGCCGATCGCCCCGACGACGAGCGCGATGGAGGCCACCCCGAGGGCGAGGAAGGCCTGCCGGGGGCCGAACTGCGGGCGATGGGGACGCGTGGTCCAGGTCACGACCCAGCCGGCGAGGACGAAGATCGGGATCGCCGCGAGCACCACGACGGGGTTCGCCCACTTCTGCCAGAAGAAGATCGTGATCCCCACCCCCTGACCCGCGGCAGCGACGGCGAGCACGAGTGGGAGTCGCGGACCGGTGAACCACGAGAGCGGGTCGGCCTCCTGCGGCGAGATCCTGGTGGTGTCAGTCACCGTCGCGCCTCCCCGGGGCGATCGCCCCGTCCGACCGACTGATGGGGGCGAGCAGGGGCACCGTGATGAGCACCGAGGTGCCCGTCCCGGGAGTCGACCAGATCTTGGCCCGACCGCCGACGGCTTCGATGCGCTGGATGATCGACCCCCGCACCCCCAGCCGGTCGGCAGCCACATCCGCCGGGTCGAACCCGACACCGGCATCGGTGACCGTCCAGGTGACCTCCTGGTCGGTCGAGCTCACGATGACCTCCGCGTTCGCCACCCCGGAGTGCCGCAGGATGTTCTCCAGGCACGCGCCGAGCGCGCCGACGGCCGCGTCGACCACCTCGGGCGCCATGTGCGCGACGCCGCCGCGGTCGCCCGTGACGTCGACCGTCAGACCGCGCCACTGGTAGTCGCTGATGAGAGCCGTCAGCCGGTTGCGCAGCGAGACGTCGCTCGGATCGACGGCGCCCTCGGGGGTCACGTCCATGAGGAGTTCGGCGCGGGTGAGGGTCGCCACGTCGCCGAGCATGCGGGCGGCCATCCGTTCATCGATCTCGTCCGGCCCGTTCACGACGAGAGCGAGATCGTTCAGCACCGTGTCGTGCAGCAGGGCGGAGGTGCGCTGTTGGAGCGCGCGCTCGGCCTCCTGCAGGCGCGCCTGCTGCCGGAGGCGCAGGAAGTCGGGCACCCGGCCGCGCTGCGAGCGCTGGATGAGCCAGAGTCCGAGGAACGCGGCCGAGTAGGTGATATAGGAGAGCAGCGGGCCGGCTCCGAAGTTGATGGGCTCGCCCTGCTGCAGGCTGGCAATGATGGTGACCACGACCCCGGCCAGGAACCCGGCTGTTCCCCAGGCGATGGCCGAGAGCGGTCGGCGCGACGCCGTGCCCACGACGACGAGCACCATCGCGATGCGGTTGAACAGGAACGGACCGTCGCTCTGGTCGAGGAAGGCGGGGTGCTGACCGAGCATCTCCGACAAATAGGCGTAGCAGGCGGCCGAGCCGCCGACGATGTACAGCACGAGCGTCAGTCGGGAGGTATGGAAGGCCGCGAGCGCGGTGAGGGCGAGCATGACGAGCAGGGCCGCGACCGGGATGGGGGTGTCGGCCAGGTAACCGCGCCGCGCATAGACGTTCAGGACCCCCACGAGGGTGGTCACGAGAGTGGTCGCCGAGATCGCCCACCCCGCGCGCGACAGTGCCAGCACGGTGACACCCGCCGCGACGCTGCGGGGCAGCACCGGGATCCGAGTGGCGCCTGAGTTCACGAGCTAAGACAACCACATCGGCCGGCGCGGCCGGGGCTCACGCGCGGAGCCTCAGCCGGCGCCGCCCGGGACGCTCCGGAGGAGCGCGGCGAACTGCTCGTCCGTCGCCACGATCACGATCATCACCGCGACGGTGGCGAGGAAGTACACGACGAAACCGAGGAGCGGAACCCAGAACGCCCGGCGTCCCCGCCGAGTGCGCCGCACCGCGAGCAGCACCGTCGCGAGGTACACGACGACGCTCACCACGACGAGCGCGATGCCGTACCCGAGCAGTTGCTCGGGGTGCGGCAGCACGGGGTACTTCAGGGCCCTTAGGGCCGGGTTGATGGCGTCGCCGATCGAGAGCAGGGGCCCGATCCCGGTCACCGTGTTGATGGTCGCGAGCGCGAGCAGGAAGCCGGTCACGAGGCGGTCGGCGAACAGGCCGGCCGAGCTGAGCGGCGTGCGGGCGGGCAGCGGATGACCGGCCGGCCGGCCGGCGCCGGGCATCCCCGATCCCGGCTCCTGCCGCAGCGTCTCGCCCCAGGCCGACGGCGAGCTCGCCTCCCGGGTCGTCGGCTCCGTGGCGGGCGGCCAGGGCAGCCCACGGGCGGCGGCCTGCTCGCGCGGCGACGCGTACTCGCCGTACTGCGGACGGGGGCGCGGGTCCGGCTCGCCGGGGTCGCTCATCAGCCCTGCCAATCCAGGCGTCGGGTGCGACCGCCGAGGCCGCGTTCGTCGGGGTTGCCGTCGGCGTCGCGACGCAGCTCGCGGGGCAGGGAGAACATGAGGTCCTCCTCGGCCGTGACCACGGACTCGACATCGCGATAGCCGGCGTCGGCGAGGTCGTCGAGCACCTCCTGCACGAGCACCTCGGGAACGGAGGCGCCCGAGCTCACGCCCACGGTCGCGACGCCGTCGAGCCACTCCTGCTGGATCTCGCTCGCGTAGTCGACCCGGTAGGCGGCACGCGCGCCGTTCTCGAGCGCCACATCGACCAGTCGCACGGTGTTCGAGCTGTTAGCCGATCCGACCACGATCACGAGCTCGGCCTGTTCCGCGACCTTCTTGATCGCGACCTGGCGGTTCTGGGTGGCGTAGCAGATGTCGTCGCTGGGGGGATCCTGCAGCGCCGGGAAGCGCTCACGCAGAAGGCGCACGGTCTCCATCGTCTCGTCGACGCTCAGCGTGGTCTGCGACAGCCAGACGAGATGGTCCGGGTTGCGCACCTCGATCGTGGCCACGTCGGCGGGGCTGTTCACGAGGGTGGTGCGCTCGGGAGCGTGTCCCATGGTGCCCTCGACCTCTTCGTGGCCGCGGTGGCCGATGAGCAGGATCTCGTAGTCGTCGCGCGCGAACCGGGTCGCCTCGCGGTGAACCTTCGTGACGAGGGGGCAGGTCGCGTCGATCGCATCGAGGCCGCGCGCGGCGGCGCCCTGCACGACCGCGGGCGAGACCCCGTGTGCGCTGAACACGATGTGCGCACCCTCGGGCACGTCGTCGACCTCGTCGACGAAGATCGCGCCCCTCTTCTCGAGGGTGGAGACGACGTGCACGTTGTGAACGATCTGCTTGCGCACGTAGACCGGTGCGCCGAATCGCTCGAGCGCCTTCTCCACCGCGATCACCGCGCGGTCCACTCCTGCACAGTAGCCGCGGGGTGCCGCGAGCAGCACCCGCTTCGGCCTGGTGTCGGGGATGTCCCGTAGCCTGTTACGTACCGCGGGCATCCGCGGTGTTTCGAGGCTGACGGCTGCGCCGTTGGAGATGGTGCTCACGCATCGAATTGTAGTTGGCGCGAATCCGGCGCTGCTGGGAGGCAGAACGTGACCATCGTGGATGCTCCGCCCACGGTCGACGCACCGTGGCCGGTCGCTCTCCTCTCCTCGAAGATCAAGGGCTGGATCGACAAGCTCGGCACCGCCTGGGTCGAGGGCGAGATCACCCAGTGGGGCGTGTCCGGCGGCAACGTCTACGGCAAGCTCAAAGACCTCGAGGCCGACGCGACCATCTCCTTCACCATCTGGTCGTCGGTGCGCGCCAAGATCCCCGCCGACCTGAAGCAGGGCGACCGCGTGGTCGCCCTCGTGAAGCCCAACTACTGGGTCAAGGGCGGAACGCTCACCATGCAGGTCTTCGAGATGCGGCACGTCGGTCTCGGCGACCTGCTGGAGCGCCTCGAGCGGCTGCGGCAGACCCTTCGCGCCGAGGGCCTCTTCGACGAATCGCGCAAGAAGAAGCTGCCGTTCCTCCCCCATCGCATCGGTCTCATCACGGGCCGTGACAGCGACGCCGAGAAAGACGTGCTGCGCAACGCCCAGTTGCGCTGGCCGGCGGTCGACTTCCGGATCGCCTACGCGGCCGTGCAGGGCGAGCGCGCGGTCGGCGAGGTGACGGCTGCGCTGCGCGAACTGGATGCCGACCCCTCCGTCGACGTCATCATCGTCGCGCGCGGCGGCGGCGACTTCCAGAACCTGCTCGTGTTCAGCGACGAGGGGCTGGTGCGCACCGCGGCCGCGTGCACGACGCCGATCGTGAGCGCGATCGGGCACGAGGCTGATCGACCCCTCCTCGACGACGTCGCCGACCTGCGGGCATCCACCCCCACTGACGCGGCGAAGCGCGTCGTTCCCGACGTGGCCGAGGAGATCTCGCGCGTCCAGCAGGCGCGGGCCCGCATCGGCACGCGGATGACCGGCCTCATCCGCGTCGAGATCGATCGCCTCGAGCAGCTGCGCACCCGACCCGTGCTCGCCTCCGCCGACTGGCTGGTCGACTCGCGCGCGGAGGAGCTCTCGCGCTACGTCGCCCGCAGCTCGGAGCTCGTGGAGCGCATGCTGGAGCGCGCGTCGGCGCGGGTCTCCGAACTCACTGGCCACCTGCGCGCGCTCTCGCCGCAGCGCACTCTCGACCGCGGTTACGCGATCGCTCAGCTGCCCGGTGGCGCCGCACTTCGCTCTGCCGCCGATGCGCCGAGCGGCACTCCGCTCCTCCTCACCGTCGCGGATGGGCGGTTGTCCACCGTCTCCGCCGGCGCTCTCGACGATCGTTAGGATTGATCCGTGGCTAAAGCTTCCCCCGCCGACGCGAGTTCCCTCAGCTACGAAGAGGCCCGTGACGAGCTCGTGCGAGTCGTGAACGAGCTCGAGCAGGGTTCGGCGACTCTCGAGGAGTCGCTCGCGCTCTGGGAGCGCGGGGAGGCGCTCGCCAAGCGGTGCGAGGAATGGTTGCTCGGGGCGAAGGCCCGCCTCGACGCCGCCCGCGCCGCGTCGGTGGAGTAGGTGCCGGTGTCGTCACCCCGCCCGGGCGCGAAGCCGCCCCGGATCGTCGCCGAGCTGGGTCGACCCGAGACCCCAGAGGAAGCCGCGGCCCGACGGGCCGACAACTCCCGCCGCCACCGCGAGAACCAGACGGCCCGCAATCTCGTGCTCGCCCTCCTGGCCTCGCTCGGCATCGTCTTCTTCCTCGTCGTCGTCATCGTGCGGCCGGATCAGGCGAAGACCCAGTACGTCGATTACCACGCCGCGGCGGCGCAGGCGCAGGCCGGCGTCTCCGAGCACATCGTCGACCCCGCCCTCCCCTCCGACTGGCTGGCGAACAGCGCCCAGTTGCGCCAGGCCTCGGGCAGCGCGCAGACCTGGTACATCGGTCTCATCACGCCCGACCAGAAGTATCTGGGCCTCGAACAGGGCATCGGCGCCGCCGACTCGTGGTTCACGGCGCTCCTCGGCACGACGCCCTCCACCGGCACCGCGTCCATCGCCGGCGTCACGTGGCGGGTCTACGATCAGCGGGCGGCGAACCCGGGCGGTAACTTCGCCTACGCCCTCGCAACCACCATCGGCACCAGTCGTTTCGTGCTGCACGGCACGGCGACCCGGGCCGAATTCACCCAACTCGCGACCGCGGTCGCGTCCCAGGAAAGGTAGGCAGACACGATGACCACGACACCCGCGCAGGCCTGGCAGGAGATGGTGCGCGGCAATGAGCGCTTCGTCGCGGGCACACCGAGCCACCCCCGCCAGGATGTGGAGCGGCGGACCGAACTCGCCTTCGTGCAGGAGCCGCACGCGGCCCTCTTCGGCTGCAGCGACTCCCGTCTCGCCGCCGAGATCATCTTCGACAAGGGCATCGGCGACCTGTTCGTGGTGCGGAACGCGGGCCAGGTCGCCTCCGACAGCGTCATCGGATCGCTCGAATACGCGGTCGGAGTGCTCCACGTTCCCCTCATCGTGGTGCTCGGGCACGACAGCTGCGGCGCCGTGCGCGCGGCCATCGACAGCCTCGGTCCGGATGCCGCACCGCTGCCCGCGCACATCAACAGCCTCATCGCCAAGATCCTGCCCGCCGTGCACCGGGTCGGCCACTTCCACGACGGGGTCCTCGACCCGGAGGAGACCGACAGCCAGGTCGTGGGTCGTGAGCACCTGCGCGACACGATCGCCGAGCTGCTGGAGGCCTCCGAGCTCATCAGCGACGCGATCGCCGCGGGTACGCTGGCTGTGGTGGGAGCGAACTACCGCCTGCTCGAGGGTCGCGCCGAACCCGACATCGTGGTCGGCTCCATCGACCCCGCCTGATACCCCGTTCCGCAAGAGAAAGTACAGCGCTGTGACAACCACGCCGGAATACCGCATCGAACACGACACCATGGGCGAGGTGCGGGTCCCCATCGACGCGCTCTACAGCGCCCAGACCCAGCGCGCCGTGGAGAACTTCCCCATCTCGGGGGCGGGTCTGGAGCCCGCCCAGATCGTCGCGCTCGCGCGCATCAAGAAGGCGGCGGCGCAGGCGAACGCGAGCCTGGGCATCCTGAAGGACGATGTCGCGCAGGCCATCGTGCAGGCGGCCGACACCATCATCGCGGGCGAGCACCATGACCAGTTCCCGGTGGACACCTACCAGACCGGTTCCGGCACCTCGAGCAACATGAACATCAACGAGGTGCTCGCCACGCTCGCGTCGCGGCACCTCGGCGCCCCGGTGCACCCCAACGACCAGGTGAACGCCTCGCAGTCGTCGAACGACGTGTTCCCCACCTCGGTGCACGTCGCGGTCACGGGCGCGCTTCTCAGCGAGCTGATCCCGGCGCTCGACCACCTCGCGACGGCGCTCGACGCGAAGGCCGAACTGTGGAAGTCGGTCGTCAAGTCGGGCCGCACGCACCTCATGGACGCGACGCCGGTCACCCTCGGCCAGGAGTTCGCGGGGTACGCGCGCCAGGTGCGACTCGGCATCGAGCGCGTTCAGGGCACGATCGCGCACGTGGCGGAGGTGCCGCTCGGCGGTACCGCGGTCGGCACCGGCATCAACACTCCGGCCGGCTTCCCCCAGAAGGTCATCGAGCTGCTCGCCGCCGACTCCGGCCTCCCCATCACCGAGGCGCTCGACCACTTCGAGGCGCAGGGCGCGCGCGACGGGCTCGTCGAGGCATCGGGCGCACTGCGGGTGCTGGCCGTCTCGCTCACCAAGATCTGCAACGATCTGCGCTGGATGGGATCGGGCCCGAACACGGGGCTCGGCGAGCTCAATATCCCCGACCTCCAGCCGGGCTCCTCGATCATGCCGGGCAAAGTGAACCCGGTCATCCCCGAGGCGGTTCTGCAGGTCTGCGCGCGCATCGTCGGGAACGACGCGACGATCGCCTGGGCCGGCGCGAGCGGCGCCTTCGAGCTCAACGTCGCCATCCCCGTCATGGCCAACTCTCTGCTGGAGTCCATCAGGCTGCTCGCCAACTCGAGCAGGCTCCTCGCCGACAAGACGGTGGACGGCCTGACCGCCAACGTGGGACGGGCGCTCGCGCTCGCCGAATCCTCGCCGTCGATCGTCACCCCGCTCAACCGCGTGATCGGCTACGAGGCGGCCGCGAAGGTCGCGAAGAACGCGGTCGCCGCGGGGGTCACCGTGCGCCAGTCGGTGATCGACCTCGGCTTCGTCGAGCGGGGCGAGGTCACCGAGGAGCAGTTGGACACGCTGCTCGACGTGCTCTCGATGACGCACCCGGGCTGACCCGCCGCGTCATACAGCGCGTAACACGGGGATCCGCGCGGGTAGCGTGGATCCCCGTGAGCACTCTGCAGTCCCTCCCCATCCTCGACCTCTCCCGACTCGACGGCGGCGCGGAGGAGGCCGCAGCCTTCACCCGCGAGCTGCGCGAGGTGATGCACTCGGTCGGCTTCTTCTACCTCACCGGGCACGGCGTTCCGCAGCCCCTGATCGACGAACTCCTCGCGACCTCGCGACGGTTCTTCGAGCTCCCCCTCGCTGACAAGCTCGCCATCGAGAATGTGCACAGCCCCCAGTTCCGCGGCTACACGCGCGTCGGCGGCGAGCTCACCCACGGTGACGTCGACTGGCGCGAGCAGATCGACATCGGGGTGGACCGCGATGTCCAGCCCGCCGGGGACGGCGTCGCCGACTACTGGCGGCTCGAGGGGCCGAACCTGTGGCCCGCCGCTCTCCCCGAACTGCGGGAGGTCGTCACGCGGTGGAACGACGCGCTCGGCGCGGTCTCCCTCACCCTCCTGCGCACGGTCGCGCGCTCGCTCGGCGCTCCCGAGGACGTCTTCGACGATGCCTTCGCCACGCGCCCTTCGGCCCTCATCAAGATCGTGCGCTACCCGGGCGAATCGAATCCGGAGCCCAAGCAGGGCGTCGGCGCCCATCGCGACGGCGGGGTGCTGACCCTGCTCCTCGTCGAACCGGGCAAGGGCGGACTCCAGGTCGAGCACGAGGGCGAGTGGATCGACGCCCCCTCGGTGCCGGGAGCCTTCGTGGTCAACATCGGCGAGATGCTCGAACTGGCCACCTCCGGCTACCTGAAGGCGACCCTGCATCGGGTGATCTCCCCGCTCATCGGCGATGACCGGATCTCGATCCCGTTCTTCTTCAACCCCGCCCTCGATGCCCGGATGCCGACCCTCGAGCTCGACCCGGCACTCGCCGCCGAGGCGCGCGGTCTCTCCGTCGATCCCACCAACGCCCCCATTCTGGAGACCTACGGCGACAACGCGCTGCGCTACCGGCTGCGCGCTCACCCGAACGTCGCCGAACGCCACCACGCCGACCTGCTGGCCGCGCGCGCCGCGGCCGCCGCAGCCGCCGCGACCACGGAGCCCGCGGAGAGCTAGGTGCGACGCGCGCGCGGCGGCGGGCTAGCCGGGGAGCGCCGCCGCGACGGTGAGGGCGGCCGCGGCCCAGAACCCGCCGAGCAGGTAGGGCCCGAAGGCGATACTGCCCCCTCGGCCCCGTCGAAGCAGGATGACCGCACTCACCACTCCTCCCGCGAGGAACGCGAACAGCGGCCACAGCACCGCCACCGGCCACGACCACGAGGCGAGGCCGAGCACGAAGGCGAGCTTCGCATCGCCCAGCCCCATGCCCCCGGCGAGCACCAGCCCGAGGAGGCACCCAGCGACGACGAGGGCACCGAGCAGCGGGGCGAGTGGCAGGCGTCCCGTGGTGAGCCCCTGTGCCCCCGCCGCCACGAGCCCGACCGGGATGCCCGGCAGCACGATGCCGTTCGGCAGGCGGCGCTCGCGCAGGTCGATCTCGACGAGCACCGGCGTCACCGCGGCGAGGTAGAGCAGCGGAAGCAGTTGCACGAGGCCGGGCAGCGGCGACAGCGCGGTGAGCGGTGTGACCGTGGCGGTCAGCGAGGTGACGGAGGCGGTGAGCGTGAGCACGCGGCGACCCTAGCGAGCGCGGGTGACCGGTGGGCCGGTCATCCACAGGCCGTCGGGGTGGTCGCGCCTCCCCCGCCGCCGGGCGGCTCTATGCTGGAGCAGCCACCCGAGCAGCCGATGGGCAGTCCCGTCTTCGATGTGGCCGGTTAGGTCCTCTCCCTCTTGCCGACATCACCCCTCGGGTCCTATGGCCCGCTCTTCGCGCACCCCGGCGCACCCGCGTTCGTCGCCTTCGGCTGGCTGGGTCGCATGTCGCGGGCGACCACCGGCATCAGCTCGGTGCTGCTCGTGGCCGCGGCGACGGGCAGCTACGCCCTGGGCGGCGCGGTCGCCGGAGCCGTGGTGGTCGGTGGCGCCATCGGCGGGCCGCTCTGGGCCCGGGCATCCGACGCCGTCGGCCAGCGGCGCGTGCTGCCGCTGGCGCTCGGTGCGCTCGCGCTCTCGGCCGCGGCGCTCGCCTGCGCCGTGCTCCTCGGGGCTGCGGTTCCGCTCTGGTTCGTCTTCGCCTTCCTCATCGGGGGCTCCTCCATCGACACCGGGTCGCTCGTGCGCGCCCGCTGGGCGAGCATCCTCCGCACCCAGCATGAGCGCCACACGGCGCTCGCCCTCGAGGCCGTCAACGACGAACTCGTCTACGTCGTCGGGCCCCCGTTCGCGACGCTGCTGGCCACCGTCATCGCGCCGGTCGCCGGGCTCCTCACGGGCGTCGCGGTCGCACTGCTCGGCGGTCTGGGCCTCCTCAGCCAGCGTCGAACGGCCCCGCGGCCCGCTCCCCTGTCGGCGGCCGAGCGGCGTACGCGCCGGCGCCGCCTCATGCCGCCCGGTGTGCTCGCCGTCTTCCCGCTCTACCCCGGCGTCGGCATCGCCTTCGGCTCCATCGACGTCAGCTCCGTCGGAGTGGGCAACCACGCCGGTCACCCCTGGCTCGCGGGCATCATCGTGGCGGTCTACGCCGGCGGAAGCGTCGTCGCCGGACTCGCCTTCGGCCAGCTGGGCGCGCGGTGGTCGGTGACCCGCAAGGTGATCACGGCCACGATCGCGTTCGGGATGATCATCCCCGCGCTCCTCGCCAGCCAGAGCGTGCCGCTGCTCATCGCCCTCATCTTCGCCGCGGGACTCGTCACCACCCCCGTGCTCATCTCGGGAGCATCGCTCATCGAGACCCGAGTCGACCCGGGCCGGCTCACCGAGGCGATGGCCTGGCCGCAGGTGGGACTCTCGGTCGGCGTGATCGTGGGATCGACCCTCGCGGGCGTGGTGATCGACCACGATGGCGCATTCGCGGGCTACGCGGTGGCGGCCATCGGCGCGCTCGTGGTCGCCGTGCTCGGCGTCGCGTCCGGAGTGGGGACGCGACGCCGGGCAGCGGCGGTGTGACGGCGGGTCAGGCCAGTTCGTTCGATTCGAGCATCTCGGTGACGAGCGCCGCGATCGCACTGCGCTCGGAGCGCGCCAGCGTGATGTGCGCGAACAGCGGGTGGTCCTTCAGGGTCTCGATCACTGAGGCGACCCCGTCGTGGCGGCCGACGCGGAGGTTGTCGCGCTGGGCGACGTCGTGCGTGAGCACGACCCGCGAGTTCTGGCCGATCCGGCTGAGCACCGTGAGGAGCACGTTGCGTTCGAGCGACTGCGCCTCGTCGACGATCACGAAGGCGTCATGCAGGGAGCGCCCGCGGATGTGGGTGAGCGGCAGCACCTCGAGGATGCCGCGATCGGTCACCTCGTCGAGGACGTTCTGCGACACGACCGAACCGAGCGTGTCGAAGACCGCCTGGGCCCACGGGTTCATCTTCTCGCCCGCGTCGCCCGGCAGGTAACCCAGGTCCTGGCCGCCCACGGCGTAGAGCGGACGGAACACCATGATCTTGCGGTGCTGCTGCTTCTCGAGCACGGCCTCGAGTCCCGCGCAGAGGGCGAGGGCCGACTTTCCGGTGCCGGCGCGCCCGCCGAGCGAGACGATCCCGATCTCCGGGTCGAGCAGGAGGTCGATCGCGAGTCGCTGCTCGGCACTGCGCCCGTGCAGGCCGAAGATGTCGCGATCGCCGCGCACGAGCCGCAGCTGGCCTCGGGCGGTCACGCGCCCGAGCGCCGACCCGCGGTCGGAGTGCAGCACGAGTCCGGTGTTCACCGGCAGGTCCTGCACCGCTCGCGTGGAGAGCCGCTCGTTGTCGTACAGCTGGTTCATCTGCTCGCTCGTCAGCGTGACGTCGGCCTGCCCGGTCCAGCCGGAGTCGACGGCGAGCTCGGCGCGGTACTCCTCCGCCGCGAGACCGATCGAGGCGGCCTTCACGCGCAGCGGGAGGTCTTTCGAGACGACGGTGACATCGAGGCCGTCGTTCGACAGGTTGAGCGCGACCGCGAGGATGCGCGAGTCGTTGTCACCGAGCTGGAGCCCGCTGGGCAGCACCTGCATGTTGGAGTGGTTGAGTTCGACCCGCAGCGACCCGCCGGCCTCGCCCACGGCGATGGGGAAGTCGAGTCGCTCGTGCTGCACGCGCAGTTCATCCAGATTGCGGAGCGCCTGCCGGGCGAAATAGCCGATCTCCGGATCGTTGCGCTTGGCCTCGAGTTCGGCGATGACGACGACGGGCAGAACGACCGCGTGTTCCGCGAAGCGGAAGATCGCCTTCGGATCGGAGAGCAGAACGGAGGTGTCGAGCACGTAGGTGCGTTCGGCCTGCCTCCCCTTCGCATCCGCCGACTTCGTCGGGTTCTTCTTCTGCTGCGGGTTAGCGAGCTGGGGCACGTGCACTCCATCCCCGAGTGCGATGTGCACTCGGAACAGTCTGCAAAGACGGCCACGTGCATTCCGGAACGAACTTATGTGGCCGTCCCGATCAGGCGCCTTACCTGATGTTCTCGAACCTAGGCTCCCAATGTGTCGGGGAGGGGACGACACGCTGCCCCGGTGTTTCGGGAAGATTAAACCTTGGTGGCCGAGGCGTAGCCGACGAGCGCGGCCCGCAGCATGGCGTAGCTCTCCTCGTCGGTGGAGACGTGGGCGCCCAGTCGCACGGTGCCGCCGCGCGCGGTCGTGGAGACCCCGTGGTTGTGCAGGGATGCGGTGAGCACGGTGAGCTGGTCGGGTGCCGGTTCGAGCACCACGATGCCCGCTCGCTCGCCCTCGTCGCGCGGCGAGACGACGGGAACGGCGTACTCGTCGGCGAGATCGATGATGCGCGAGACCGCCACGGCGATCTTCGCGTTGATCGCCGGAACCCCCACGTCGGCGATCTCCTCGAGCGCGGCGGCGAAGCGGGCCTCGGCGATCGCGTCCGGGTTGCTGATCGTGAAGGCCCGCACGCCACGCGTGGGCGGCAGGATCTCATCGAGGGGCATGTCGGCCGCGTCGGTGCCCGTGAATCCCGACATCACCGGGGTGAGGCGATCGAGCGCACGATCGCTGAGGGCGATGAAGCCGGTGCCCCAGCCGGCGCGAACCCACTTCTGGCCGCCGGCCGCGACCACATCGGCGAGCTCGTAGGGCGCATCGACGACGCCGAATCCCTGGATCGCGTCCACGATGAGGAGGCGGTCGCCAATGACCTGGCGGATCCCCTCCAGATCGGCGAGATAGCCCGTGCGGAAGTCGACGAGGCTCACCGCGACCGCCTCCACCGCGGGCGTCAGCTGCTCGCGCAGGTTGCCCGGCAGCACCCTTCCGTGGTCGGTCGTGAGCCAGAGCGGCTCGACGACCGTGAGCGCCTCGGCCGCACGGGCCACCGCGTAGCTGACGCTCGGAAACTCCGCGGGCGACAGCGCGACCGTGCCGGTGAGACCGAACATCGCGTGCATGAGCGCGGTGGAGGTGTTCGGCTGGAAGGCGACCTGATCGGCGCGGAACCCGGTGAGCGCGGCGATCGCGTCGCGCACCCGCTCGTCTTCGCGGAGCAGCCCCTGCAGCGAGCCGAAGCGCGCACGGCTGAGCAGCGACAGCTGGGCGGCCTCCTCCGCGACGACGGTGGCGCCGGGCGGACCGACCCGTGCGAAGTCGAGGTAGCCGGGCTCCTCGCTGAACGAGCTGATGTACTGCTCGAGATCGGTCACGTGCCGAACCTCCGCTGGCGCTTCGCGTAGTCGCGCACGGCCCGGAGGAAGTCGACCTCCCGCAGATCCGGGTAGTACGCCTCCACGAAGTAGAACTCGCTGTGCGCGCTCTGCCAGAGCATGAAGTCGCTGAGGCGCTGCTCGCCCGAGGTGCGGATAAGCAGGTCGGGGTCGGGCTGGCCCCCCGTGTAGAGGTGATCGGCGATGAGGTCGGGCGTGAGCAGTTCGGCCAGCTCCTCGAGCGACATCTCGCCGCCGTGACTGCGCAGGATGCTCCGCATCGCGTCCGCGATCTCGCGGCGTCCCCCGTAGCCCACGGCCAGGTTGACGTGCAGCCCGGTGTGCGCCGCCGTGCGCGACTCCGCGTCGGCGAGCGCGGTCACGAGTCCGTGCGGCAGCCCCTCGATCCGGCCGACGTGCTGAACGCGCCAGTCGCCGTTGCGGGAGAGGTCGTCCGCCAGCTCGGTGATGATCTCGAACAGCTCGGCGAGCTCGTCGCTCGGCCGGCCGCCCAGATTGTCGGAGGAGAGCAGGTAGAGCGTCACCACCTCGATGCCCAGCTCGTCGCACCAGACCAGGAACTCGCGGATCTTCGCCGCACCCGCTCGGTGGCCGTGGGCGGCCGATTCGAGCGCCCGCTGCTTGGCCCAGCGGCGGTTGCCGTCGACGATCATCGCGACGTGCTTCGGGATGTCCTTGCCGACGAGCCAGCGGCGCAGACGTCTCTGGTACACGTCGTACAGCAGGCCTCGCCCGAGCGGCAGATCCCTCTGTTTCACACTGGCTACGCTAGTCCACACCGCACGCCCAGCCCGTCGATTCGGCGCCGGTGTAGGGTTCGAGGGTGACGGACACCGCGCTCAAACCGACCTGGCGCGGCTGGATCCACGCGGGCACCTTCCCGCTCGCGATCGTGCTGGGGATCATCCTGATCGCGGTCGCCGACGGAGCCGCCGCGAAGGCCAGCTCGGCGGTCTTCGTGCTCTGCTCCCTCCTGCTGTTCGGCAATTCGGCGCTCTATCACCGCTTCAATTGGAAGCCGACCACGAAGCGGCTGCTCAAGCGCATCGATCACGCGAACATCTTCCTGCTGATCGCGGGTTCGTACACACCGATCACCGTGCTCGGCCTGCCGGCGCCCAAGGCGGCGCTCCTCATGGCGCTCATCTGGGGCGGTGCCGGGCTGGGCATCCTGTTCCGCGTGTTCTGGATCGGGGCGCCGCGCTGGCTGTACGTGCCGCTCTACATCGCGCTCGGCTGGGGCGCGCTCGCCTACATCGTGGACTTCTTCCACGCGAACGCCGCGATGATGACGCTGATCCTCGTCGGCGGCCTCTTCTACACGGCCGGCGCGATCGTCTACGGGCTGAAGCGGCCCAATCCGCTGCCGGGCACCTTCGGCTTCCACGAGATCTTCCACTCGTTCACCCTGCTGGCGTTCCTGTGCCACTGGACGGGAATCCTGCTGATCGCACTGCACCCCGCGGTCTGATCGGGCGCGCGCGGGCCGTGAGCGGTCAGTCGGCCGCGGGGCCCTTCGGCGCGGCACCCGTGCGGGGCTCCCCCGCGGCCTCCGCCGCCTCCGCCTCGAGTTTCTGGCGGATCTCCTCGCGATAGCGCGAGCGGCGGATGCGCCGGGTCATGTCGAGCAGCAGCAGCACGGTGGCCGCGGCGACGAGGAAGGTGATGATGAACCCCACCACGCCGGGCGTGATGAGGTTGGGGTCGCCCGTGTAGTCGGGGAACGGCGTCGGGGTGGAGACGGCGGTCGGAAGCAGGCTCACTCGGGCTCCTCATCGTCGATGCCCGCGAACAGATCGGACTCGGGCAGCTGGGTCTCGACGTACGAGTGGACGAGCTGGAAGTCCTCGTAGGGCCACGCCTCCCGCTGCAGGTCGTTCGGCCAGAAGAAGAAGAAACTGTCGGCGGGCACCTGGCTCGCGTGCGCCCGCAGCGCCGCGTCGCGCACCTCGAAGAAGTCACCGACCGGCACGTGAGTCGTGGCCAGATCGGGCCGGTCGAGCCACCGCTTCATGTCCTCCAGCTGAGCGAGAAGGGGGCTCTCGGGCTCCCGCTCCACGAGCCGTTCGTACGTCGCGTTCATGCGCGGGCCGTTGAACACGCGGTCGTAATAGAGCTTGTGGATGCGCCACGCCGGTCCGGCATCCGGATAGCGCGTCGGGTCGGCGGCCGCCTCGCGGGCGTACACCGAGATCTCGTGGGTGCGGATGTGGTCGGGGTGCGGGTACCCGCCCTGCTCGTCGTAGGTCGTCATCACCTGGGGGCGGAATCGGCGGATGATCCGCACGAGCGGCTCGGCAGAGATCTCGAGCGGGATGCTCGCGAACGAGTTCACCGGCAGCGGCTCGCCCTCCCCCGGCATCCCCGAGTCCTCGTAGCCCAGCCAGACGTGGTCGATGTCGAGGAGCTCGCGGGCCCGGCCCATCTCGATCCGGCGCAAGCCGGGCAGGTCGCGTTCGGCGCGCACGCGCTCCTCGAGCTGATCGTTGAGGATGTCACCGCGCTGGCCGCCGGTGCAGCTGACGACGAGGACCTCGGCGCCCCGCGATCGATAGTAGGCGGAGGTCGCGGCTCCCTTGCTCGACTCATCGTCGGGGTGGGCGTGGACCGCCAGCAGGCGCAGTGTCACCGAACTCCTAGGGAAAAGCCAATAGCCTTGGGAGTCAAGACTAACCGCAGGAGTTCCCCGTGTCGGCAACCGACCTCGACCAGCGCTACGGGCGCACGAAGGGCCACTCCCGGCGAACCCGCTTCTGGGCGATCGGCACCGCCGCCGTCATCGTGCTCGTCTTCGGCGCGTGGGCGGTCTGGGCCGGACTCTTCCAGCCCACCGCGTCGATCGAGTCGACGGATGTCGGCAACTCCGCGGTCAGCGCCGACCAGATCCTCGTGCGCTGGGAGCTCTCGACCGACCCGGGCAGAACGGCCCGCTGCGCCGTCCAGGCGCTCAACCAGGACTTCGGCATCGTCGGGTGGAAGATCGTGGACGTACCGCCCGCCACGGTGCGGTCGCGCACGCTGAGCACCGTCGTACGCACCACCGAGCCGGCCGTCTCCGGCTTGATCTACCGCTGCTGGCTCCCTTAAGCTGGCGTATTCGTCCACGGATCCGCCCAGCAGGGCGGTCCTCTCTTCCGCACCGAACCCCGCTCTTCGAGGAGAACCATGTCTGACACCGGTGTTACCTGGTTGACCCAGGATGCCTTCGACCGTCTCACGGCCGAGCTCGAGCAGCTGAGCGTGGAGGGCCGCACCGAGATCGCCAAGAAGATCGAGGCGGCACGCGAGGAGGGCGACCTCAAGGAGAACGGCGGCTACCACGCCGCCAAGGAGGAGCAGGGCAAGATCGAGGCGCGCATCCGCGTGCTCACCCAGCTGCTGCGCAACGCGACCGTCGGCGACGCTCCCGAGAGCCACGGCATCGTGGAGCCGGGAACGGTCGTCACCGCGAAGATCCAGGGCGAGGAGTCGGTGTTCCTCATCGGCAACCGCGAGATGGCGGGCGGCAGCGACATCGACGTGTACAGCGAGGCGAGCCCGCTCGGCACCGCGATCATCGGCCTGGGGATCGGCGACAGCAAGTCGTACATCGCCCCCAACGGCCGCTCGATCTCGGTGGAGATCCTCAAGGTCGAGACCTACCAGCCCTAGGGCCCACCCGGCGGCGCCGTCCCGTTCAGAAGTCGACGCGGGGGTGGAACCCGTTCTCGCGGAGGTTGTGCAGCACGAGTTCGGCGTGCTCCGGGCCGCGGGTCTCGATGTGCAATTCCAGCTCGACCTCGCTGATCTGCAGGCCGGAGCCGTGCCGCGTGTGCAGCACCTCGACGACATTGGCGTTCGACTCGGCGACGATCTCGGCCGTGCGAGCGAGCTGCCCGGGGCGGTCGGGGAGCGGGATGCGCAGCTTGAGGTAGCGCTCGGAGGCGGCGAGCCCGTGGCTCACGATGCGCTCCATGATGAGCGGGTCGATGTTGCCGCCGCTGAGGATCGCGACGGTGACGCCCCGCGGCTGCACCTTGCCCGCCAGGATGGCGGCCACGCCCACGGCGCCGGCCGGCTCGACCACGAGCTTGGCGCGCTCGAGCAGCACGAGGAGGGCCTTCGCGATGTCGTCTTCGTCGACGGTGATGACCTCGTCGACCATGTCGCGGATGATCTCGAAGTTCAGCGTGCCGGGCTTCGCCACGGCGATGCCGTCGGCGATCGTCGGCGAGATCACGATCTCGGTCGGCTCGCCGTTGATGAGGGACTGCGGATACGCCGCCGCGTTCGCGGCCTGCACCCCGATGATGTGCACCTCGCGACCCAGCACCTCGGCGCGCTGCTTGACCGCGCTCGCGACGCCGGAGATGAGGCCGCCGCCGCCGATCGGCACGATGATCGTGTCGACCTCGGGCACCTGGTCGAGGATCTCGAGGCCGAGGGTGCCCTGCCCGGCCACGACGTCCGGGTGGTCGAAGGGGTGGATGAACTCCCCGCCGGTTTCCGCGGCGAACTCGGCCGCCGCCCGCAGCGTCACATCGACCGTGTGGCCGTGCAGCATGACGTCGGCGCCGTAGTCGCGGGTCGCGGAGAGCTTGGGCAGGGCGACACCGACGGGCATGAAGATGGTCGCGCGCATGCCGAGTTCACGGGCCGCGAAGGCGACCCCCTGCGCGTGGTTGCCCGCGGAGGCGGCGACGACACCGTGCGACCGGGCCTCCGCACTCAGATGGCTGAGTCGGTTGTAGGCGCCGCGGATCTTGTAGGAGCCGGTGCGCTGCAGGTTCTCGCACTTGAGCCACACCTCGGCGCCGAGCACCTCGGAGAGGTAGCGCGAGCTCTCCATCGGAGTGGTGTCGACGACGTCGGCGACGACGAGCCGCGCCGCCTCGAACTCCGCGAGGCTCGGGCCCGCTGCCGGATCATTCATCGCTGCTCACCACGTCCGCTACGAGGGCGACGTCGCGCGCCTCGGGATGAGGCAGCGTGCGCCATCGTCCGCTCGCGATGTATTTCACCATGACATTGACCACCGCGACGATCGGCACGGCGAACAGGGCTCCGGGGATGCCCGCGAGGAAGCCTCCCGCGGCGACCGCGAACACGACCGCGAGGCCGTGCACCTTCACCGCGGATCCCATGAGGAACGGCTGCAGCCCGTGCCCCTCGAGCTCCTGCACGCCGAGCACGACGGCGAGCATGATCACGGCCGCGATCGGGCCGTCGTACAGCAGCGCGACGATGACGGCGAGCGCCCCCGTGATCACCGCGCCCACCACCGGGATGAACGAGCCGAGGAAGACGGCGATCGCGATCGGGATGACGAGGGGGAAGCCGCCGAAGAAGAGGCCGACGACGAAGGCGCCGAGTCCGATGCCGATCGCGTCGACCGCCGCGACGAGGATCTGCGCCCGCACGAAGGCGGTGAGCGTCACCCATCCCGCGCGACCGGCGCCGTCGACGGCGGTCCGCGCTCGGTGCGGGAAGATTCGAACGATCCACCCCCAGATCGCGGCGCCGTCGATGAGGATGAAGATCGTGGCGAAGAGGGCGAGCAGGAACCCGGTGAGCACGTGCCCGAAGGTGGTGCCGATCGCGAGCGCCCCGCTCAGGATCGCGGCGCTGTCGGACTGGAGCGTCGAGCCGATCTGCGCCAGGTAACTGGAGAACTGGGCATCCGAGATCTGCAGCGGTGAGGTCTTGAGGAAGGTGCGGAAGTTGTCGAAGGCGGTGACGGTGCGCGCCTGGAGGTCGGGGTAGCCACTGCGCACCTGGGCGATCACGATGAAGAGGAGCCCGCCCACGATGAGAAGCGTGAGCACGAGCGGAACGACGATCGCGAGCCACCGCGGCCAGTTGTGACGCTGCAGGTACTGCTTGAAGGGCACGAGAAGGGCCGAGACAAGGATCGCGACCATGAACGGCACGACGATGTCTTTCAGGGTCGCGATGAGGTACCCGAACACGACGAGAACGCCGATCACGACGAGGATGCGCCACGACCACTGGCCCGCGATCTCGACGGGAACCGGAATCGCCTCTTCGATCGCTCGCTTGCGATCCGGACCGGTCAGGGGCTTCCTGCCGACCGCCGCCTGCGGCGACACCCGGGCTTTCCAGAGCTTCATCCGCTCAGTCTAGAACTCGGCCCGAGAGGCCGACTGATGGTATGCCCCGAGCCCCATACGTGCTACGGCAGCGGCGAGGCCGAGACGGCGTGCTGCCGGAGGCGCAGATGCACGGCCGCCCCGGTCTCCGGGCGATCGGCGACGTCGTGCTGGACCGACCACAGGGTGTCGTCATCGAGCCGCAGCTGCGTTCGCCGCACGCTCCCCAGGAAGCTCGTCGTGACGACGGTGGCGGGGATTCCCTCGTCGGCGAAGGCGATGTTCTCGGGGCGGATCAGGGCCATGACCGGTCCGTCCGGCTGGCTCGCGCCCAAGAGTGGCAGCTCGGTGCCGCGCACGTGCACCACGCCCTCGCGCAGTTCGCCGGGCACGCGGTTGCTGAGACCCACGAAGCCCGCCACGAAGGGTGTGATCGGGGTGGTGTAGAGCTCCTCCGGAGTGCCGATCTGCTCGATCGCGCCCGCGTTCATGACGGCGACCCGGTCGGCGACGGCGAGCGCCTCCTCCTGATCGTGTGTGACGAATAGGGTCGTGATGCCGAGCTCGGTCTGGATGCGCCGGATCTCGTCGCGCAGTTGCACGCGCACCTTCGCGTCCAGCGCCGAGAGGGGTTCGTCGAGCAGGAGCACGCGCGGGCGCGTGACGAGAGCGCGGGCGAGCGCGACCCGCTGCTGCTGGCCCCCGGAGAGCTGGTGCGCGTAACGGGCGCCGAGGTGGGCCAGGCCGACCATCTCGAGGGCCTCGGCGGCGCGACGGCGGCGGGCCCCGGCATCCACCCGGCGCATCCGCAGCCCGAACTCCACGTTCTGCAGCACGGTGAGGTGCGGGAAGAGCGAGTAGGCCTGGAACACCATGCCGAGATCGCGGCGATTGACCGGAACGGTCGCGACGTCCTCCCCGTCGATGAGGATGCGCCCCGCGGTCACCTGCTCGAGTCCGGCGAGGGTGCGGAGCACCGTCGTCTTGCCGCACCCCGACGGGCCGAGAAGCGCGACGAACTCGCCGGGCCGGAGGGTGAGGTCGACGCCGCCGAGGGCCCGGTGCCCCGCGAAGTCCTTGACCACGCCAACTAATTGCACCGTCGCGCCCTCCCGGGCGACGTAGGTGGCGGCCGTGTCGGTCGTGATGATGGCGGTCATGGGGTCCTCCGGGAGCGGCCGACGCTTCCGATTCGGCCGATGACGACGAGCAGGATGAAGGCGAAGACGAGGGCGACGACCGCGAAGATCACGGCGACGTAGGGGTCGGTCTGCTGGAGCAGGATCAGCGCGGTCTGGAAGGTGTTCTGGCTCAGGAACGAGGCGATCGTGAATTCGCCGAGCACGACGGCGATCGTGATGAACACCGAGGAGAGGATGCCCCGCCGCAGGTTCGGCACGATCACCCGCGTGAGCACGCTCCCCCACCCCGCGCCGAGCGAGCGGCCCGCCTCGCTCAGGATCACGACGTCGACCGAGGCGAGATTGGTGGCGATCGGCCGGTAGGCGTAGGGCAGCACGATGATCCCGATCGCGAATGCGAGGGTCCACGGCGAACTGCCGAACAATTGCGCGACCACCGAGTACACCGGCACGAATCCCACGACGAGCACGATGGAGGGGATCGTGATGGGCACGATGCAGACGAACTCGAGCACGCGCCGCAGGCTCGGGAACCGGAGCTCGACGAGGATCATCGTGGGCAGGAGCAGCAGGAGCACCATCGCGACGGTGAGGGCGCAGATCACGAGCGAGTTGCCGAGCCCCTGGAAGAGCTGATCGTAGTCGGCCTCGTTCGCGGGCTGCACGATGTCGAGATAGTGCTGGAATCCCAGTTTCTGCACACCGTGGCTGTCGGTCTGACCGATGCGCAGGCTGAACTGCACCATCGCGATGATCGGCACGACGAACACGAGACCGACGATCCCGAGGATGACCCCGCGCGCGGTCCGCGACGGCTCGGCGCCGTACCGCGCAGCGCTCACCGCTGCCACCGGGCGGCGCGCCGCTGCAGCAGCGAATACAGGCTCATGAGTGCGACCATGACGACGACCATCCCGAGCGCCAGCACCCCCGCGACGTTCGAGACGCCCACGACGGTCTCGCTCGTGAGCTGCTGCTTGATGCTGAGCGGAACGATGCCGCCCTGGTCGATGAGCGCCGCCGCGGTCGCATACGACGAGAAGGCGTTGGCGAAGAGGAGCACCACGCTCCCGAAGAAGGCGGGGGCGAGGATCGGCATGGCGATGCGAGTCCAGTAGCTGAGGCGGGTGCCGCCGAGGGTGGCGGTCGCCTCGCCCCAGGTCGGCTTGAGCCCCTCCATCGCGGGCATGAAGGTGAGGACCATGAGCGGCACCTGGAAGTAGGTGTAGGGGATCACGAGCCCCGGCACCGAGTAGAGGAAGGGCCCGTCGGCATTGATGTCGAGGTGGAAGGTGCTCACCAGCCAGACCGAGAGAAGCCCCTGGGCGCCGATGGTGGCGATGAAGGCGAAGGCGAGCATGACCCCGCCGAACTGCGCGAGCACGCTCGCGGCGGAGTCGACGGCGGTGCGGAGCATTCCGTCGGGCCGCGTGCCCAGCAGCGCGAAGCACACGAGTGCGCCGATGACCGCGCCCAGGACGGCGGTGACCGCCGAGACTCCGAACGAGGCGAGGAACGCCTGCTGGATGGTCGGGTCAGCGAGGGCCGCCAGGTTGCGCAGCGTCGGTTTTCCGCTCGCGTCGAGGAAGCCGCTCGCGACCGCGACGACCGCGGGCACGCCGAGGAACAGCACCACGTAGGCGGCGAACGGTGTGAGTCCCAGCCAGACCAGGCTGCGGCGCCGGGAGGGTGCCCCGGCGCCGCGCATGGTGGTGGCCGGCGCGGAGGTGGTCGCGGCGGTCATCATCGAGGGGGCGTTACTTGATGGCGGCGGCCCACCCGGAGGCGAGCAGGGTCGCCGCCTTGGTGGCCTGGTCGGCGGTCAGCTGCACGAGGTTGGCCGGCGCGGCGCCGACCTTGTCGAGCACGGTCTGGTCGACGGTCTTGTTCGCGACCATGGCGGCGAGCGTCGCCGGGTAGGCACCCGAGGCCAGGAAGAGGTTCTGCACCTCGGGGGTGTAGAGGTACTCCTCCCACAGCCGAGCGGCGGCGGGGTGCGGGGCGTCCACGTTGATGGCCTGGTTGTAGTAGCTGCCGACCGCGGTGCCCGGGAGGATCAGCGTCTTCCAGTTCTGGTTGGCCGAGGAGCCGCCCGCGGGACCCCAGGCGAGGTTGTTGTAGCTCCACTGGAAGACCACCGGGGTCTCGCCGGAGTTGACGGTCGCCTGCGTCGGCAGCACCGAGAGGAAGTTGCCCGCGGCCTTCAGCTTGTGGAAGAAGTCGATGCCGGGCTGGATGTCGTCGGCCGAGCCACCGCTCTGCAGCGCGGCGAGGTAGACCGCGCTCGCCGCCTCGTTCGCCTGCGTGGGGTTGCCCTTGATCGCGACCTTGCCCTTGTAGGCCGGGCCGAGCAGGTCGGTGAGCGAGGTGGGCGGGGTCGTGATCTTGCTCGAGTCGTAGCCGATCGACATGAGGCCCGTGTAGTCGTAGAACCAGGTGCCGTTGGGGTCCTTGTCGGCGTCCGGGATGTCGGCCCAGTTCGAGACCTTGTACGGCGCCATCAGGTCGAGGTTCTGGTTCAGCACCGCAGTGCCGATGTCGAAGACGTCGGGGGCCGTGGACTGGCCCTTCTGCGCCTTGGCGGCCGCGACCTCGTCGGCGCTCGACCCGTTGGGGTTCGCGGAGTTGATGTGGATCTTCGGGTACTTCTTCTCGAAGCCGGCGATGATCGCTCCGTAGTTGGCCCAGCTCGGCGGCAGGGTGATGACGTTGAGCTGGCCCTCCGCCTCCGCGGCCTTCACGAGGCCGTCGAGGCCGCCGAAGTCCTGCGCGCTGGTGGCCTTCTCGGCCGTGGCCTTCGAGATCGATCCGGCCTGAGCCGTCGTCGTGTTGCTGGATGCGCACGCGGTGAGCGAGATCGCAACGGCCGCGATGACGGCCACTCCGGCGAGGTGACGCGTGGTAATCAAGTGATCCTCCATGTGATCGACCTCGGTCGTCCGCGCTGTGGGGCGGACTGTCGGATCCCGGGGGTCGATCCACGAGTGAGCATGCGCGCGGAGTGTGACGCCGCGGGTGCACGCGGGTGAACGCCAGGCAAAGGCTCGCTGGCGAGTTGCCACCGGGCGGGGGCGCGGATGACCTCCCGCACCCGCTCGCACGGCCGGCCGCGGGCGGCTCAGCCGAGGCCGTCGAGCACGCGCTCCGCGAGGCCCAGGGAGATGGTCATCCCCACGCCCGAGGTCACGCTCACCGCGGTGACGCCCGGCGCCGCCTCGGCGACCAGGAACGGCTGGCGGGGACTGGACGCGTAGACCCCCTGCCAGCGCTCGACCACGCGCAGGCGACGCAGCCCCAGGAGCGCCACGATCTCGCTGAGCAGTCGCTCGCTCGTCGCCTCGTCCTGAAACGGGTGCATGGTGTCGGCATAGAAGTGGCTGTCGCCGACGATGAGCGTGCCGTCGGGGCGCTGGGTGAACATCACGTTCGCTCCGATCGCGATGAGCTCGGGGCTGCGTTCCCCGATCTCCCGCGCGAGTCGCGCGGCAGCGGGCGTCTCGGCGAACGCGGGGTAGCGCAGCATCGAGGTGCCGGTCAGCACCGCCGGCCGGATGACCGTCCCCTCCGGCACCGCGATCCGCGCCATCTGCAGCCCGCAGCGCTGCACCTCGTGCTCGGCCGCGAGCGCGGGGAACAGGTAATCCAGCTCGTGCCCCACGCTCACGAGCGTGCGAGCGGACCGGATTCTGCCGCGGCTGGTGCGTGCGACCCCGTCCTCCCCGCCCTGGTAGCTCGTCTGCCAGAGGAAGCGCACTCCGCGCCCGGCGAGCCACGCCGCGAGTCCCCCGACGGCCTCGCGCGGATCGACCCGGAGGTCGTCGCGCAGCCGGGCGCCGCCGATGATCCGCACGTCGGAGCGGTCGCCGAAGGTCTCCCGCACCTCCGCGGAGGAGAGCGGAACGACCTGCCCCACCTCGCGCGACGCCGAGAGCTGCTCGAGCACCTCGAGTTCGGTGCGGCTCCGCGCCACCGCGAGCGCGCCGGACTGGAGGGTCATGATTCCCGCGGCCCGCCCGTACTCCAGCCAGCGCTCGCGCGCGAGGAGGGCGAGCTCGAGCAGCTCCCCCGACTGCGCCGTGGTGCAGCAGTGGCCGAAGTTGCGCACCGAGGCGCCGACGGCGCGGGCATCCCGCTCGACGACGGTGACGCTGAGGCCCCGCCGGAGCGCGGCCGCCGCGAGCGCGAGGCCGACGATTCCCGCGCCGACGATGAGCAGGTCGGATTCTGCGATGTATTCGCTCACGCGGCCCACTCTGGCGAGCGCGAGCGCGCGGGGCAAGGCGCCGGGGGCGTCCGTCGCCCGATGTTCACCCCCGCGTCACCGCCCGGTTCGCCGCGCGAGCCCCGCGAGCGCGAGACTGGACCGGGCGTGGACCCGACCGGGGTTGAGCCGAGGCAGCAGGGTGCGAGGAGAGGTGCGGCGATTGATCCGCTTGGTGGCGCTCGACATGGCCGGTACGACGATCGACGACCACGGCGCCGTGTACCGCGCGCTGCAGAGCGCGGTCGAGGAGACGGGCGCAACGGTGCAGCCCCGTGACCTGCAGCGCTGGATGGGCACCGACAAGGTGCAGGCGATCGCCGCCCTGATGGAGGACGGCGGCGCAGCCCCAGACGTCGACACGGTCACCCGCGCCTTCCAGCGCTTCCGCGAGATCCTCGCCGGGCTGTACGCCGAGAATCCCCCGGTCGAGCTGCCGGGCGTGGCCGCGGCACTCGCGGAGCTGCGCGACCGCGGCGTTCGGATCGCGCTCACGACGGGCTTCGACGACGAGGTCGCCGCGCCCCTGCTCGCCTCCCTCGGCTGGACCGTCGGGACGGGGCCGGATGATCTGCTCGACGCCGTCGTCACCACCTCCGCTGTCGCAGCCGGCCGCCCCGCGCCCTACCTCATCCACCACGCGATGGAGGCGACCGGGATCACCGACGTGCGCGAGGTGCTCGCGGCGGGCGACACCGTGGTCGACGTGCAGGCGGCCCGCAACGCGGGCGTCGTCGCGGTCGGGGTGCTGTCGGGCGCCCTCGACGCCGAGGACTTCGCGGGCCACCCGCTCGACCACCTGCTGACCAGCGTCGCCGAGCTGCCGGGGCTGCTCGACCTCTCCTGAGGCGCGGCGCCGCCGGTGTCGGCACCGCTCGGTAGAGTCGCTGACGTGGTGGACAAGCTTTCCGCGGCGGCGGCGCGCCGGGTCGCGCTCGCGGCGCAGGGATTCGGTCGACCGCGCACCGCGACCGTCGGCACGCGGCAGCTCGCCCTCGCCGTCGAGCGCCTCGCTCTCCTGCAGATCGACTCGGTCAACGTCTTCGAGCGCAGCCACTACCTCCCGCTGTTCGCCCGACTGGGCGGATACGACAAATCGCTGCTCGACGCGATGACCTTCGGCCGCCGGGCGCGGTACACGGAGTACTGGGCGCACGTCGCGGCCTTCATCCCAACCGGCACCTGGCCGCTCTGGCGCTGGTACATGGCCGAGCGTCGCGCGAAGAGCCTTGGCAACCCCGACAGCTGGGCGGTCGCGAACGCGTCGATGCTCGACTGGTTGCGCGCCGAGCTCGCGGCGAAGGGCCCCCTGCGGTCGAGCGAGATCGAGCACGACGCCGGCCGTCGCACCGGCAGCTGGTGGGGCTGGTCGGACGTGAAGCTCGGCCTCGAGTACCTGTTCATGTGGGGCGAGGTGGTGCCGGCCGGGCGGCGCAACTTCGAGCGCGTGTACGGGCTCGCCGAACAGGTGCTGCCGCGCGAGATCCTGAACGCCGAGGTCGCCAAGACGGATGCGGTGCGCGAGCTCGTGCGGCGGTCATCCCTCGCGCACGGCATCGGCACCGTCGGCGACCTCGCCGATTACCACCGGCTCAAGGTGGAGGCGACGAAGAGCGCCCTGCGCGACCTCGTCGACGGCGGCGAGGTGCTGCCGGTGACGGTCGACGGCTGGGAGCGCGGCGGACGACCGCTGCCGGCGTTCCTGCACCGCGACGCCGCGATGCCCCGGCGCCTGGCCGCGACCGCGTTGCTCTCGCCCTTCGACCCGGTCGTCTGGGAGCGCGAGCGCGCGCTTCGGATGTTCGACTTCCACTACCGCATCGAGATCTACACCCCGGCGGCCCAGCGCCGCTTCGGCTACTACACGCTGCCCGTGCTCGTCGACGACACGATTCCCGCGCGCATCGACCTCAAGAGCGATCGGCAGCGCGGAGTGCTGCGCGTGCAGTCGGCCTGGCGCGAGGAGGGCGCGCCCGGAGGAGACGAGGCACGCATCGCCCAACTGCTGCGGGAGACGGCCGAGTGGCAGGGGCTGGGCGGCGTCGAGGTCGTCGCGCGCGGCACGCTGGCCCCGGCGCTCGCGGCCGAACTCGGCGTCACCCCGGTGGTGCCCGCGAGCTAGAAGCTGCCGCCCATCTTGTCGAGCCGGGCGATCCGGTCGGCGATCGGCGGGTGCGTGCTGAAGAGCTTCTCGATCATGCCCGGCTTGTTCGGGTCGGCGATCCACATGTGGGCCATCGACGAGTTCTGGCGCCGCACCGGTCGGCCGTACTCGCCCAGCTTCTTGAGGGCGCTCTCGAGCTCGCCCGGGTTGCGGGTCGTCATGGCGCTCGTCGCGTCGGCGAGGTACTCGCGCTGGCGCGAGATGGCCGCCTGGATGATCGCCGCGACGATCGGCGAGATGATGAGCGCCACGATCCCGATGACGAGCACGATCGGGTTGCCACCGCCCCCGCCGCCATTGTTGTTGTTGTCGCGGTTGTTGCCACCGAAGCCGCCGAAGAAGCTCAGTCGCAGCGCGACATCGGCGATGAAACCGATCGCGACAACGAGACCGAAGACGAGGGTGGAGACGCGGATGTCGTAGTTCTGCACGTGCCCCATCTCGTGGGCCATCACGCCCTCGAGCTCGTCGTCGTCCATGATCTCGAGGATCCCGGTGGTGGCGGCGACCACCGCGTGCTTGGGGTCGCGCCCGGTCGCGAAGGCGTTCGGCGCCGGATCGTTGATGATGTAGACCTTGGGCATGGGCATGCCCGTCGTGATCGCGAGGTTCTCGACGATGCGGTACAGCCGGGGGTTGTCGGCCTTCTGGATGGGCATGGCGCCGGTGATGGCGAGCGCCTGCGACGCCGCGGCGAAGTACTGGATGAGGGTGTACAGCCCCGCACCGATGACCACGAAGATGAAGATCGAGTAGTCGCCGTAGCGACCGCCGCCCCAGAGGTAGTTCACCGCGAAGCCGATCGCCGCCACGATCACCAGGAACAGCGAGATGATCAGCACGGTGTTGCGCTTGTTGGCGGCGATGGCCCTATACATTCAGTTCTCGCTCGGTGTCGGGGTGACTGGGTGTCGGGGTGAGTGGCTGTCGATGTGACTGGGTGCGGGGGTGAGTGCTGCGGGGACGGGTCGTCGGGAACGCACCCGACGGAGTCGTCGACCCGATCAGAACTGAACCCGCGGCGGCTCGGCGATCGCGGCGGAGTCGGCCACCTCGAAGAAGTCGCGCGCGGTGAAGCCGAGACGCTTGGCGAAGACGTTGTTGGGGAAGATCTTGATCTTCGTGTTCAGCTCACGCACTCCGCCGTTGTAGAAGCGCCGGGCGGCCTGGATCTTGTCCTCGGTGTCGACGAGCTCGCCCTGCAGCTGCAGGAAGTTCTGGCTGGCCTGCAACTGCGGGTACGCCTCGGCGACGGCGAAGATGCTCTTGAGGGCGCTCTGCATCTGGTTCTCGGCGGCGGAGGCCTGCGCGGGGGTCGTGGCCGACAGAGTCGCCGCGCGCGCCTGGGTCACGGCCTCGAAGACGCCGCTCTCGTGGGTCGCGTAGCCCTTGACGGTGTTGACGAGGTTGGGGATCAGATCCGCCCGCCGCTTCAACTGCACCGTGATGTCGCTCCACGCCTCGTCCACCCGCACGCCCAGGGTCACCAGGGAGTTGTAGGTCGACCAGAGGTAGATGCCGACGATGACGATCAGCACGACGATGACGCCGACGACGATGAGGGTTTCCATGCCTAGAACTATAAAGGAGCAGGCCTCGGCTCTCACCCGCTGCACGCGAAGCTCAAAGCCAACTCCCGGCGTGCGCACGGACCCGGGCGCCGGCGTGGGGCCGAGCGCGGAGTGTCGCGCCCGTTGACACGACCGTCCGGAAGGTCGAGCATTCGTGACATGACGAGCAGCGACGCCGCGATCGAGACCACGACGCTCCGCGTGCGTCGGGGCGGCGTGGAGGTGCTGCACGGCGTGGAACTGCGGGTGCCTCCGGGGCAGCTCGTCGGACTCCTCGGCCCGAGCGGCAGCGGCAAGTCGACGCTCATGCGCGCGATCGTCGGCGCCCAGCGCATCGACGGCGGCGAGGTGCGCGTGCTCGGGGAGCGCGCGGGCTCCCCCGCTCTCCGGCGCCGGGTGGGCTACGTCACCCAGGCACCCAGCGTCTACGACGACCTGACCGTCGCGCAGAACCTCGCCTACTTCGCGCGGATCCTGGGCGCACCCCGCAGCGATGTCGCGCGCGTGCTCGACGAGGTGGACCTCGCACCCCTCGCGGGCCGTCTCGTGTCGCGGTTGAGCGGCGGGCAGCTGACTCGCGTGTCGCTGGGCATCGCCCTTCTCGGCTCGCCCCGACTCCTCGTGCTCGACGAACCGACCGTCGGCCTCGACCCGGTGCTGCGCCGTGACCTGTGGCGACTCTTCGCGCGACTCGCGGCGAGCGGGGTGAGCCTCCTCGTGAGCAGCCACGTGATGGACGAGGCCCGGCGGTGCGACCGGATCGTCCTGCTCTATCAGGGCAGCGTTCTGGCCGATCTCACACCCGAGGAGCTGCTCCGCTCGACGGGCACGACCGACGCCGACGACGCCTTCCTCGCCCTCGTCGCGGGAGCCGGGCGATGAACGGGCGCCGCACCATCGCCACGACCGTGCGCGTGCTCACGCAGGTGCGGCACGATCCCCGCACGATCGCTCTGCTCCTGCTCGTGCCCAGCCTGCTGATCGGGCTCATGTCGTGGATCTTCTCGGGCACGTCGGTGTTCGAGGTGGTCGGCCCCGCGCTGCTCGGCCTGTTCCCCTTCACGGTCATGTTCCTCATCACGAGCATCACGACGCTCCGCGAGCGACGCGGCGGCACGCTCGAGCGACTGATGACGATGCCGATGGGGCGAGCGGACTTCATCCTCGGCTACGCCCTGGCCTTTGGCCTCATCGCCGTGGTCCAGGCGCTCATCGCCGTCGGCTACGCGGTCTGGGTCTGCGGTCTCACGGTCGCGGGCGATCCCTGGCTGCTCGTGCTCGTGGCCGTCGTGAACGCCCTGTTGGGCACCACCCTCGGCCTCTTCGTCAGCGCCTTCGCACGCACCGAGTTCCAGGTCGTGCAGTTCATGCCGGCACTCGTCTTCCCGCAGATCCTGCTCGGCGGCATCTTCATCCCGCGCGACCGGATGCCGGATGTGCTGCGCATCATCTCCGACTGGCTCCCGCTCTCGCACTCCATCGCCGCGCTCCAGAAGGTGGCGGCCGACGCGAACAGCACCTCGGAGGTGCTCGGGGAGCTCGCGATCGTCGGCTGGTTCGCGCTCGCGTTCGTGGTGCTGGCCTCGATCACCCTGCGACGTCAGACGCGGTAGCCGCGCGACGCCCTGAGAGAATGGGGCAATGCCCTCCGCCGCTGACCTCATCACCTCCCTCACCGCGACCGTTCCCGACTTTCCCAAGCCGGGCATCCTGTTTCGCGACCTCACGCCCGTCTTCGCGAACGGCGAGGCCCTGCGGGTGGTGACCGACGCTCTCGTGGAGCCTTTTCGCGGAGAGGTCGACGCGGTCGCGGGCGTGGAGGCGCGCGGCTTCGTGCTGGCGGCCGCGGCGGCCTACGCCCTCGGGGTCGGAATGCTGATCATCCGCAAGCCGGGCAAACTCCCGCGCCCGCACCTGTCGCAGTCGTACGACCTCGAGTACGGCAGCGCCACGCTCGAACTGCAGCCGGATGACCTTCCCCCCGCCTCGCGCGTGCTGGTGCTCGACGACCTGCTCGCGACCGGCGGCACGCTCAGCGCCGCGATCGACCTGGTGCAGCGGGCGAACTGGACGGTCGCCGGAGTCAGCGTGGTGCTGGAGCTCGAGGGCCTTGGCGGGCGCGCGGTTCTCGCCGGGCACACCGTCCGCTCGCTCGTCACGCTGTAACCCGCCACCGCCTCGCACGGCGCGGGGTCGGTTCAGGGGCCGAGAACGCGGTTCAGGTAGGGGTTGGCGAAGCGCCGCTCGGGGTCGAGTCGGTCGCGGACGGCCGCGAACTCGGCGAGCCGCGGGTACACCGTCTCGAGCGAGGCGCGATCCCGGTAGTGCAGTTTGCCCCAGTGCGGGCGACCGCCGTGGCCGATCATGATCTCCTCCACCCCGCGGAAGTACTCCTCGGGGTCCTCCCGCCAGGAGCGATGCACGGCGATGTACCCGCTCGCGCGCCCGGCGGCGGTCGAGAGGATCAGCTCGTCGGCGGCCGCCGCGCGCACTTCCACGGGAAAGGAGATGCGCCAGCCGCGGCGCTCGATGAGGGCGCGGATCTCGCGCAGGGCATCCGGCACCTCGGCCACCGGGATCGCGTACTCCATCTCGCGGAACCGCACGCGCCGGTCGGTGACGAAAACGCGGGTCGAGAGATCGGTGAAGCCGCGATTGCCGGTGAGCCGCGCTGAGATCCGGTTGATCGGGGGCACGAGGGCTGGAACGGCGCGTCCGAGGGCGACCGTGCCGCCGAACAACCCGTTGGCCATCAGCTCGTCATCGACCCAGCGCCGCGCGCGGCCGAGCGGAGCGCGCGGGGCATCCACGGGCAGACGCGTGTTGGTCTTGGTGAGGGCGACCTCGGTGTGCGGGAACCAGTAGAACTCGAAGTGGTCGGCCCCGGCGACGCGGTCGCCCCACTCCTCCAGCACGGTCCCGAGCCGCTCGGGGCGCTCGACCGCGTTCAGCAGGAAGGCGGGGACGCACTCGACGGTCAGCTCGACGACGACGCCGAGCGCGCCGAGCCCGAGGGCCACCGCGGGCAGCAGTTCCGCGTTCTCGGTGGCACTCACCCGCAGGAACTCGCCCGTGCCGGTCACGATCGTCGCGGCGCGGATCTGCGTGGACAGGCCGCCGAAGGCCGCCCCCGTGCCGTGCGTGCCCGTGGAGGTGGCGCCCGCGATCGTCTGGCGGTCGATGTCGCCCATGTTGGCGAGCGCGAGCCCGTATGGGGCGAGCAGGCTCTCGAGCTCCCAGAGGTGGGTGCCCGCGGCCAGGGTGACGAGGGCACCCTCCACCGCACGGACGCCGCGGAGACCGGAGAGATCGAGGCGGAGGCCGTCGGTCGCCCCGATGGCGGTGAAGCTGTGGCCCGCGCCGATCGCTTTGACGGTCATCCCCCGGTCGGCGGCGAGGCGCACGAGCTGCTGCACCTCGTCCACCGTGGTGGGACGCGCGACGGCGGCGGGCCGGCTGCTCGCACTGCGCCCCCAGTTGGTCCACGGCTCAGCCGGACCGAGCTCGACGCTCACAGGAACACCTTCCCCTCGCCGCGATAAGTCGGCAGCGTCTCGGTGACGCGGCCGCCCTCGACCACCGCGAACGACAGCAGGTGCTCGCTGAGCTCCCCCGCCTTCGTGTGGCGCAGGAACACGCGATCGCCCAGCCGGAGCGATGCCGCGCCGCGACCCCGCAGCGGTGTCTGCACCTCGCCCGCCATCTCCTGCGGGAGCAGTTCGAGGCCCAGCGGCCAGGCGAGCTGCGGCTGGCGATCGGCGGTGGGCGGGCCCGAGGCGATCCAGCCGCCGCCGAGCAGTGTCGCCATCGCGGGTTCGGGCTTGCGCACGACGGAGAGCGCGAAGGCGGCCGCGGGCGCGGGTTGGAAGTGCGCGTACTGGTCGAAGAGGTGCGGGCCGAACAGCCCGCTCCCCGCGGCGATCTCGGTGACGCTCGGGTCGGCGGCCGTGCTCTCGAGCGATCCCGTACCGCCCCCGTTCACGAACTCGAGCTCGGCGACCTGGCGCACCGCGGCGACCGTCTCGCCCCGGCGGGCGCGCAGCTCGCGCATCGAGCGCGACTGCAGGGCGCGGATGATCGTGCCCCGCACGCGCGACGCGGGCCGGTTCGCCAGCCCCGCGATCTGCGCCTCGTACGCCATGAGCCCGACCAGCGCGAAGCCGGGGCGCCGGGCGACCTCCTCGGCGAGAGCGCGCACCTGCGCGGGCGCGTGCAGCGGGGACCGGTGGACCCCGATGTGGCCGACCGGGCCGTCCCAGGAGGCGTCGAGCTCGATCGCGACGCGGATCGCGGGGCGCGCTCGCGGCGGGACGATCGCGTCGACGAGGTCGAGGTGGGCGACGGAGTCGATCATGAGGGTCACGCGCGCGGCGAGCCGGTCATCCCGGGCGAGGGCCGCGATCGCCGCGCGGTCGACCGTGGGGTAGCCGACGACGACGTCGTCGATCGTCTCCGCGAGCCAGAGCGCCTCGGGCAGGGTGTAGGCGAGCACGCCCGCGTAGCCGGGGAGCGCGAGGACCGCGTCGAGCACCCCGCGAACGCGCACCGACTTGCTCGCCACCCGGATCGGGGTGCCGGCCGCGCGGCGCAGCATGTCGAAGGCGTTGTGCGCGAGCGCCTCCGCGCAGAGCACTCCGACCGGGGTCTCGAGCCCGTGCGTCGCGTCGGCGAGCATCGGCCAGTACTCCCGAGGGCTGGTCCACGGAGTGGCGGTCGGGGGAACCAGCTGCATGGGAGTCGCTCGGTGGCCGTCGGCTACTTGACGCTCTTGATGGGAGCCATGGCGAGGCCCCCGAGCACGGCGGCGATCGCGGAGGCGACGAACAGGGCGGCGAAACCGCTCGACTGGGTGGCGGTGTCGGCCGCCGCACCGACGCCCACCGAGGTGTTCTCGGTCGAGAACCAGAGCACGATGAAGGCACCGAGGAGCGGGCCGACGGCCTGCGGCACCGCGGTCGCGATGTTCATGATGCCGAGGTCCTTGCCGCGGGAGTGCGCGTCGGGCAGCACCTGCGTGGCGAGGGCCTGGTCGACCGACATGTAGCAGCCGTAGCCGAACCCGAGCAGGCCCGCGGCGATGAAGGCGATGTTGATGTCCTGCACGAAGGCGAGGAGAAGGGCGGCGAGCGCCTGGAGGTAGGCGGAGACGTAGACGAACACCTTGCGGCGGCCGATGGCGTCGCTGAGGCGCCCGAAGCCGAGGGCCGCGACGATGAAGAAGACGAGGTAGATGCCCGTGAGCACCAGGAGGTTGCCCTGGGCACCATCGGCCGTCTCGTGCAGCCCGTACTGCAGGAAGTAGAGCAGCAGAGTGGTGCCGAGGGCGTTGCCGAGGTTGACGAGGATGCGGCCCAGCAGGGTCCAGCCGAAGTCCGGGTGGCGCAGCGGGTTGATCCAGAAGCCCTGCAGCAGGATCAGCAGGCTGAACCGCGGGCGAAGCTCGGGGCGCAGCGGTTGGTCGGGAACCGTGAGCACGAAGGGAAGCACGAGCACGACGACCAGGATCGCGACGAGCAGGTATCCCACCACCTGAGTGAGCGCCAGGACCACGACGAGCAGGAGACCGAGGATGGTGCCGATCGCCTGCGGGGCCGAGATCCAGCCGGAGACGAAGCCGCGCTGGTTGACGGGCACCTGATCGGAGATCGTCGCGGTGATGGAGGCGGTGACCACGCAGAATCCGATGATCGCGAGCGACCAGAACACCCCGATGCCGACGATGGAATCCTGTGCCCCAAGGATCGCGAGGGCGGCCGCGAAGAGCACGGTGCCGCCGAGGATCCACGGGCGGCGGCGGCCGAACCGCGAGGTCGTGCGGTCGGAGAGCGCACCGGTGAGCGGGTAGGCGATGAGGGCGCAGGCGCCCGCGATGCCCGAGATGATCCCGAAGGCCACGACGGCGTAGACCCAGTCGTTGCCGGCGGCGGCGTGGATGGCCGTGCTCATGCTGCGGGCGAGGCCGGGGACCTTCTCGACCTGGGTCGGCAGGAGCAGCTGAATCGGGGTGAGCTGCGCCATCCAGATTCCGAGCCAGGCGGTCGCGAAGAGGGCGATCCAGCCTCCCCCCACCCGGCGCGTCGGCTCGGCGAAGGGCGAGCGGGTCACGGGCGTTGCGGATGACGTCATTGCTGGCTCCTAAGCGGTGACGCGATCGGCATCCTGGGCTGCGGGATGAGTGAGGCGGAGTGGTGCGCCCAGTGTAATAGTGAAGCCGTTTCGCAATTGACTTTCTTGGCGTGTCTCTACAACGCGACTATACAAATCCCCCGAGCCACAGCCCGAGTGCCCCCGCCGCAACCGCCAGGACGAGCACGCCGAACAGGTTCAGCGCCCCCGCCGCGTACCGCCGCGCCTGAATGAGGCGCACCGACTCCACGCTCGCCGTGCTGAAGGTGGTGTAGCCGCCCATGAGGCCGGTGCCGAGCACGAGCTCCCAGCCGGGCGGCAGGGCGCCGTGGCCGAGGAGTCCGGCGACGAAGCCGAGCACGAGCGATCCGGAGACGTTGATCAGGGCGGTGCCCACGGGAAACCCGGCGGGCCAGCGCGACCGCACCAGACCGTCGACGAAGAAGCGCAGCGCGGCCCCGACGCCGCCGGCGACGGCGATGCCGAGGAAGAGGAGGGGGGTCATCCGCGCTCCCCCGTCGAGCGGGCGGGTTGGTTCGACGGTGCGGCGACCCGGGCGCGCCGATGCCACGCACCACCGATCACGATCCCCAGCGTGGTGGCCAGGGCACCGAGGATGACCGAGCCCAGCGCATAGCCGAGCCCCACCGCCGCGCGCCCCTCCCCGAGCAGCCCGGCGGTCGTCACCGCGAGGGTGCTGTACGTGGTGAACCCGCCGAGCACCCCGGTGCCCACGAAGAGGCGGATCGCGCGGCGGCGCCCCTCGTCGGGCCCGCTCCGCACGAGGGCCTCGAGCAGCACGCCGAGGGCGAGGGCGCCGAGCAGGTTGATGCCCACGATGACGACCGCGACGCCGTCGATCGCCGGCACCAGGAGGCTGAGGAGTTCACGAAGCGCGGTGCCGAGGGCGCCGCCGACGGCCACGAGAGCGAGAAACCGCTTGTGCCGGTGGACCGGCCGACTCACTCTTCTCCCCACGTCAGCTCGGTGTCGACCGGCTTCAGCGGGATCACGACGACGGGACGGTGCTGGCGGTGCGCGAGGTGCAGCGCGGTCGAGCCGTTGAAGAACTCGCGCGCGGATCCACGCAGGCCCGCCTCCCGCGTGCCGACGACGATCATGTGCGCGCCGAGACGGTCGGCGAGGCGACCGAGGGCGTGCGCCGGGTCGCCCGCGAGCTCGCGCGTCGACCAGCGCACGGGCAGCGGGTCGAGGAGTCGCGTGAGCTGGTCGAGCACGCCCTGCGGGATGCCTCGGTCGCTCGTGTCGGAGAAATCCGGGTCGAGTGGGAGTGAGACGACCGAGCCGTCGGGGTTCTCGGAGACGCGGTACCGGCTGCCGTCGACCCAGGCGCAGACGAGCTCGGCGTCGAAGTGCCCGGCGAAGACCGCCGCGCGCTGAACGACCGCGTCGGGCTGGCCCGGTGTCACACCGACGACGATCACGGACGCGTGCGGGCTGGTCATGGGTCTCCTCGACGACAGAGCGCTCCCCTCATTCTGGCACGCGGCTCACGGCGGCGACAGGCGCGCGGGGCGTCACATGCTGTTCACCGATGGTTCACTTCGCTAGAGTTGTCGCGCGTCGCCACTCACTGGAGAGTGGAACCAACGACGAAGGGAGGCCGTACCATGCAGGGATCATCCACGATCACCCGCACCCGCCGGCCCGCCCTCGATGCGCGCGGAAGCCGCAGCTCGGCCGGTGACGGCGACAGCGACCTGCCCATGATCGCCGTGATCCTGTTCGCCATGACCGTGAGCGTGGGCGGACTCATCGTCATCACGCTCTCCCACTCCATCGTCGAGACCGTGCTCGCGAGCGTCATCAGCGTGTGCGCGGGCGCTCTCGCCGTCTTCGGCGTTCGCGACCTCAGCCGCCGGCCGAACGAGCCGCGGCAGCGGCGCCGCTGACCCGGGAGACGGGCGCTCCGCGCGGTCGCCCCGTGCTCGCGGCAGCACCTCACCGCGGGCTTCCGCAGCCGTGAGTTCTTTGTTACTCCCGCGTCGCTGAACGCGCGCCCCCGGGAAACATCGTGGCCCTAGCGTCACTGTCATCCGCATTCCCCTCACGCAAGGAGAAGTTCGATGACCACGACAGAGACCGCTCCGCCCGTCGCCCTCGTCGACGAGGCCCCCGCCCCATCCCTTCACTACCGCGCCCACAACTGGATCGACGGCTGGGACCCCGAGAACGCCGCGCAGTGGCAGCACGAGGGAGCCCGGATCGCGGCGCGCAACCTGCGCTGGTCGATCTTCGCCGAGTTCCTCGGCTTCATCGTCTGGCAGCTGTGGAGCATCGTCGTCGTCTCGCTCCCGAAGGCCGGCTTCACCTTCGACACCGGCCAGATCTTCTGGCTCATCTCGATGCCGAGCCTCATCGGCGCGACCCTGCGCTTCCCCTACACCTTCATGGTGCCCCGCTTCGGCGGGCGCAACTGGACGATCGTGTCGAGCCTGCTGCTGCTCATCCCCGCTGTCGGACTGGGCTTCGCGGTGAGCAACCCGGCGACGCCGTTCGGGGTCATGCTGTTCATCGCGGCGCTCGCCGGATTCGGCGGCGGCAACTTCGCGAGCTCGATGGCCAACATCACCTCGTTCTACCCCCAGTCCCGCAAGGGCTGGGCGCTCGGGCTCAACGCCGCGGGCGGAAACCTGGGCGCCTCGGTGGCCCAGCTGGTGGTGCCCATCGTGATCACGGTGGGGGCGGCGGGCTCGCTGAACCTGCCGCTGGCCGGGTGGATCTGGGTGCCGTTCATCCTGCTCGCCGCCTTCGGCGCGTCGAAGTACATGAACAACCTGTCGAACACGAAGGCCGACGTCGCCAGCTCGCTCGCGGCGCTGCGGGAGCCGCACCTCTGGATCCTCGCCTTCCTGTACGTGGGCACCTTCGGCTCGTTCATCGGCTTCTCGGGCGTGTTCCCCAAGCTCATCGCCGACCAGTTCCCGAGCTTCTCCACCTTCGCGGTCGGCGCCTCCACGCTCTCGCTCGCCTTCCTCGGCTCGCTCGTCGGCTCGGTCGCCCGACCGTTCGGGGGTCGCCTCGCCGACCGCTTCGGCGGCGCGCTCGTGACCATGAGCGCCTTCGTGGTGATGGGGCTCGGCGCCCTCGCGGTCATCGGCACCCTCCCGCTCGGCAACTTCTGGATCTTCCTGGGCTGTTTCCTCGTGCTCTTCGCCGCGGCGGGCATCGGCAACGGCTCGACCTACCGGATGATCCCCACCGTGTTCGCGCTGCGCGCCGGTTCGCACGACCCGCACACGCACGCCGGCGACGTCAGCGCGCGCCGCAAGACCTCGGCCGCGCTCGGCATCATCTCCTCGGTGGGCGCCTACGGCGGATTCGTCATCCCGCAGCTGCTCGGGCTCTCGAAGACCGGCTTCGGCAACTACACGACCGCGCTCGGATGGTTCGTGATGGCCTACGCGGTCATGCTCGCCGTGACCGGAGTGTTCTACCTCCGCCGCACCTCGACCGGCCGTCGCGTCTGAGCCGGCGGGACCGACGCCGAGGATGGACCGCGTGACCACAGCGACCCACTGCCCCTACTGCGCGCTGCAGTGCGGCATGTCGCTGGGCGCGCCGGCCGCCGACCACCCGGGGATCCCGGTGGTCGGTGGCCGCGACTTCCCGACCAATCGCGGCGGGCTGTGCAAGAAGGGCTGGACCTCGGCCGAGGTGCTCGGCACGCCGGGCCGCGTGACGCGACCGCTGCTGCGCGGCGCCGACGGTCGCCTCGCCGAGAGCGACTGGGACACCGTGCTCGACCTGATCGCCGACCGGTTGCGCGCGAGTCGCCGTGAGCACGGGGCCGACTCGGTCGCCGTCTTCGGCGGCGGCGGGCTCACCAACGAGAAGGCCTATCAGCTGGGCAAGTTCGCCCGCCTCGCCCTCGGCACCAGTCGCATCGACTACAACGGCCGGTTCTGCATGTCGTCGGCCGCCGCGGCGGGCAACCGGGCGTTCGGCGTCGACCGCGGACTGCCCTTCCCCGTGACCGACCTCGACGATGCCGACACGGTGCTCATCCTCGGCTCGAACGTCGCGGCGACCATGCCGCCCTTCGTCGCGCATCTCGCAGGCGTCCGCGAACGCGGCGGGCTCATCATCGTCGACCCGCGCCGGTCGGCCACCGCCGCACTCACCGACGACGGCGCGGGAATCCACCTGCAACCCACCCCGGGGAGCGACCTCGTGCTCCTGCTCGGGCTGCTCCACCTCGTCATCGCCGAGGATCTCGTCGACCACGACTATCTGGCGGAGCGCACGAGCGGCTGGGAGGGGGTGCGCCGAAGTACCGCACCGTGGTGGCCGGAGGCGGTGCAGGCGCGGACGGGGGTTCCGGTCGAGCAGCTGCGGGCGGTGGCACGGCGGCTGGCGCGCGGGCGGGGGACGTTCATCCTGACCGGTCGCGGGGTCGAGCAGCACGTCGACGGCACCGACACGGCGACCGCGGCCATCAATCTCGCGCTCGCGCTCGGACTCGTCGGGCGCCCCGGGTCGGGCTATGGCACGATGACCGGCCAGGGCAATGGGCAGGGCGGCCGCGAGCACGGGCAGAAGTGCGATCAGCTGCCCGGGTACCGCTCGATCAGCAACCCGGCCGCGCGCGAGCACGTCGCCGCGGTCTGGGGCGTGGACGCCGCCACGATTCCGGGCCCGGGCGTGCCCGCCATCCGACTGCTGCGGGAGCTCGGGGAACCCGGCGGGGTGCGCTGCCTGCTCGTGCACGGCTCCAACGTCGTGGTCTCGGCTCCCGACGCGGCCGCGGTGCGCACCGCGCTGGAGCGGCTCGACCTCCTGGTGGTGTGCGACTTCGTGCTGTCGGAGACCGCCGCGCTCGCCGACGTCGTGATCCCCGTGCCGCAGTGGGCCGAGGAGGAGGGGACGATGACCTCGCTCGAGGGGAGGGTGCTGCGCCGTCGCCGCGCCCTCGACGCCCCGGACGGGGTGCGCAGCGAACTCTGGATCCTGCGCGAGCTCGCCGCTCGGCTCGACGCGCCCTCGGTCTGGTCGACCGAGCCGTCCGTCGTGTTCGACGAGCTCGCCCGCGCCTCCGCCGGCGGACTCGCCGACTACTCGGGGCTCAGTCACGAGCTCCTCGACACCGGGGTCGCCGCCTACTGGCCCTACCCCACCGGCTCCACCGGCACCCCGCGGCTCTTCCTCGACCGCTTCGCCCACGACGACGGGCGAGCGCGGCTCGTGCCGGTGCGCGCCCGCGCGGCCGACGACCCCGCCCAGCGCGACGGAGTGCTCACCCTCATCACGGGACGGCTGCTGGAGCACTACCAGTCCGGGGCCCAGACCCGTCGCGTGCCCGAGTTGCAGGACGCCCAGCCGATCGCCCGCCTGCAGATCCACCCCGCGACCGCCGACCGTCTCGGCATCGCCGACGAGGCACCGGTCGAGATCAGCACCACGCGGGGCACCGTGCGCTGCGTGAGCCAGCTGAGCGCCGACATACGGCACGACACCGTGTTTCTCCCCTTCCACTACGCGGGTGCGGAGAGCGCCAATCTGCTCACCGAGGGCGCGGTCGACCCGATCTCCGGTATGCCGGAATTCAAGCGAACCACCGTGACGGTGCGACCCGTGGGAGGAGTGAGATGAGGATCGTCCTGATCGGCTACGGGCCCGTCGGTGCCCGCTTCGTCGAGGAAGTGCTTCCGCTCGTGCGGGAGGGGCGCGCGCGGCTGACCGTCGTCGGCGCGGAGGAGCACGAACCCTACAACCGCGTGCTGCTCGCGGAGTACGCCGTGGGGCGGGCCGACCGTGAGCGACTGGAGCTGGGTGACGCGGAAGCCGCGCGGGAGGCGGGGGTGGTGATCCGCCTCGGTCAGCGGGTGCAGGGCATCGACCGCACCCGCCAGCTCGTGCGGCTCGGCGACGGCACGACCGTGCCCTACGACCGGCTCGTGTTCGCGACGGGGGCGCGCGCGAACATTCCGACGCTCGCCGGGCTCGAGCGCCCGCGCATCGGGCGGGCTGCCGCGCGCGCCGATGCCGCCCTCGACGGCCACAGCGCGGGACTGCCCGACGGGGTCGTCGTGCTGCGCGATCTCGCCGACGCCGACACCGTGCGGGCGGCCGTGCGCGAGCGGCGGCGCGTCATCGTGCTCGGCGCCGGGGTGCTCGGAATGGAGTTCGCGCTCGCCGCGCGCGAGCAGGGCGCCGAGGTCGTCACGGTCTACCACGGTGACGCACCCATGGAACGGAACCTCGACGCGGGGGGCGGGCGGATGCTCGCGGCGGCCGCGCGCGCCGCGGGCGTCATCATGACGAGCCACTCGCGCGCCGAGAGCGTCGTCCTGTCGACGAGCGACGACGGACACCGCCACTTCGACGCCCTGCTCTGCGCCGACGGCAAGCAGATCGACGGCGACCTTCTCGTGCTCTCCTGCGGCGTCGCACCGCGGGTGGAGCTGGCCGATCGTGCCGGCCTCGCCGTCTCCACCGGGATCCTCGTCGATGAGGAACTGCGCAGCTGGAGCGACCCAGACGTCTATGCCATCGGCGATTGCGCCCACATCGCGACCCCGGTCGCCGCGACCGACCAGCGCGGCGGGGGCTCGACCGTCGCGCCCGGTCAGCACCCGCGGGTCACCGGCGCCCCGAGCGGCCTCATCGGGCCCGGCTGGCGGCAGGCGGCCTGGCTCGCCGGGGTCTTCGCCGCCGAATTGCGCGCCGGGGAGCGGCCCGCGCTGCTGCCCGCCGAGCGCCGACCCGTCGTGATGCTGAAGGCGGAGGGCGTATCCGTCTGCGCCGCCGGGGAGCTCGGCGCCGACCCGTGGGCGTCAGAGCCCGGCGTCGAGGTCACCCAGTGGGTCGACCCCGCGCGAGGCCGCTACGCGACGATGACGACGCGCGACGGCGTGCTCACGGGCTTCGTCTGCGCCGGGCTCCCGCGCCTCGCCGCCGAACTCACCCTGCTCTTCGAGCGCGGCAGCGAGCTCCCGCCCGACCGCTCTGCCCTGCTCGCCCTCGACGGCAGCGCGCCGGGCCACGGTGCCCTCCGGTCGGCCTCCCCCGACGACGTCGTCTGCAGCTGCAACGGGGTGACCGGTCGCGCCATCAGCCACGCGATCGCCTGCGGCAGCGCGACCGTCCGCGAGGTCGGGTCCGCGACCCGCGCGGGCACGGGGTGCGGCGGATGCCGCGATCGGATCGTGGCCCTCCTGGATCAGGCGGCCGAGTCGGTGGCAGACGTACTGCCGGCACCGGTCGGCTGACCGCCCCTCAGGCGCGTCGAACCACGATGTCGTGCGCGGCCGCGTCCTCGAAGGTGTCGATGTCGGCGCAGAGCAGCTCGCCGAGCGGGACCGCGACCGCGGAGAGCCGCCCGATCAGTGCCCGCATGGGGATCCCGTCGAGGGGTCCCGCGGCGGCGACCGCCGCAGCGAGGCGCGCGGTGCGGTAGAGCGCGGTCAGGGGCTGCAGCTCCCCCGCCTCGTCCCTGGCGATGAGGGCGTCCGCGGCGGGGAAGCGGCGGCGCTCGTCGAGCAGTGTGCTGAGCGCGAGACCGATGTGCGGCTGGTCGGCGGCGATCACGGCGGTCCACACCGAGGCCGGCAGCGGCAGCGACTCGAGCCCGCGCGCGACCGCGCAGCCGGGACCGCCGAACCGCGGGTGCTCGGTGGCGAGAGTGAGGCGTCCGCGCGCCGCGACGCGTTCGAGGCGCGGGCGCAGCTCGAGGGGGCCGATGACGGCCACGGCACGGGCATCCGTCACGGCGGCGAGTGCGTGGTCGAGCAGCGAGTGCCCCCGGTAGACGAGGGCCGTCTTGTCGAAGCCGTCGAGGCGCGTCGAGCGACCCCCGGCGAGAATGATCGCGTCCCAGTCCTGTGCCTCGTCGCGTGCCATGGGGTCAACCCTAGGCACGCGGGATGACAGTCGGGTGACGGTCTCGTGACCGCTCGTAACGAACAGCTCACAGAGTGCTGAGCGCGATGTGAAATCCGGCGCGTCAGCCGCGCTCAGACGTTGAGCCGGTACCCGCGCTTCACGACCGTCGAGACGAGCCCGGGGGCGCCCAGCGAGGCGCGCAGCCGGCTGAGCGCGACCTCCATGGCGTGGTCATCCTGGATGCCCGGCAGGGCCACCGCGAGCTGACTGCGCGACAGCACTGCACCCGGCGTCTCCATCAGCTGGCGGAGGAGGGCGACCGAGGTCGGCGCGAGCGGAACCCGCGTGCCGCCGACCACCGCGACGGAGCCGCGCAGCACGAGTTCACCGCTGTGGGTGGAGACGCGGGCGACCCGCTGCGTCTCCAGGTACTCGCAGACGAGGCGGATGAGGGCGCCCATCCGGAAGCGGTCCGGCTGGATGGGCGTGATGCCGAGCGCGAGCAGGGGGCCCGCCGTGACCGGCCCGACCACGGCGGCGAGCACGTCGCCCTGCAGGGCCGCGACCACCGCATCCAGTTGGCCGAGGGCCTCGGCGGCGATGAGGAAGGCGTCGACGGAGGGGGCGCTCGTGAAGGTGACGGCGTCGAGCTGGCGCGAGCAGGTCGCCTCGATGAGCCGCTGGACGCGGTCGTTCGTCTCGTCGATGCGCGACCAGCGGTAGGGCGCGACGGTGAGCACCTCGTGGTTCACCCGCAATCTCGCGAGCTGCGCCTCGTCGGTGTAGCCGTGCAGCTGCACCGCGATCGTGCGCGCGTCGGGGTACTCGCTCATCGCGAGCGTCACGAGCGATGCCGTCGTCTCCACCTCGCTCATGCCCGAGTCGTTGAGTCCGGCGGCGCGGATGCCCCCGCGCGCCTTCGGGCCGCGCACGAGGATGGTCGCCCCGGAGAGCGCCTCGAGCAGGGCATCCCCGAGGCCCGCGGCGTCGGCCACCTCGAACCAGCGGCGGATCCCGTACCCGGTGCTGGCGAGCAGGATCTCCGGCCGGGCCGCGATCACCGCGCGGGTGTCGTCGAGAATGGGGTCGTCGTGCTGGGCGTGCGCGATCCGCAGGGTGGGCGCGTGCAGCACGGTGGCCCCGCGGCGCTCGAAGGCGTCGATCAGGTCCTCCGAGCGTCGGTCGGAGGTCACGCCGATGCGGAACCCGTCCAGTTGATCGGGTCGGAACGCCGCGACGGTGGGGTCATCCATCGGGGACTACTCGAGGGTTGCGAAGAGTTCGGCGCGGGCCATGAGCTCTTCCGCGCTCGCCTCCCCGTCGTGGGCGAGGCGCACCACCTCACCGAGGACGATCACGGCGGGCGAGTCCACGCCGGCCCGCGCGGCATCGGCGAGAATCGAGCCGAGCGTCGACACCGTCGTCTTGCGCGAATCACTGAAGCCGCGCTCGATGATCGCGACCGGCAGCTCCATCGACACGCCCCACCGCTGCAGCCCGTGCACGGTGTGCGGCAGGGTGCCGATGCCCATGAGGATCACGATCGTGCCGCCCAGCTTCGCCAGGCCCTCCAGCTCCGCCTCCGTGAGCGGCACGTGCCCGGAGACCACGGTGAACAGCCGGCTGACTCCGCGGTGGGTGAGCGGGATACCCGCGCTGGCGGGAACCGCGACCGCACTCGTCACCCCGGGGATGACCGTCACGGGTACCCCGGCGGCGTGGCAGGCCAGCACCTCCTCGCCGCCGCGGCCGAACACGTAGGGGTCGCCGCCCTTGAGTCGGACCACGCGCTCGCCCGCGAGGGCGCGCGCCACGATCGCGGCCTCGATCTCGCGCTGCGAGAGCGCGTGGTAGCCGGGCCGCTTGCCCACATCGACCAGCTCGGCCTTCGGTGCACGCTGGGCGAGGGTGCGGTGCGGGGCGAGACGGTCGAAGAACACGACGTCGGCGGCGGCGAGCGCGTCGGTGGCGGCGACCGTGAGCAGGTCATCCGCCCCCGGGCCGCCGCCCACGAGGGTGACGCTGCCGACCGTCGTCGCCCGGAGTTCGTCGGTCATCGCGCACCTCCTCTCACGGGGATCGTCGGACCTGATACCAGTACCGTAGCGGGATCGGCGAGTTCCTCCGTCGTCGGAGGACGCAATTGGCCACGTTCCTCCACGCGCGGGAAGCCGAGGTCGGGCGATTCGGGCGCGTTCACGAAGCTGCGGAAGCGCCGGAGTCGCTCCGGGTCGCGCAGTGTGGCGGCCCATTCGTCCTCGTAGCCCTCGACATGGGCCGCCATGGAGGCCTCGAGCTCGGCGGCGAGGCCGAGCTCGTCGTCGATGATGACGCTGCGCACGTGGTCGATTCCTCCGGGCAGCTCCTCCATCCAGCGCGCGGTGCGCTGCAGTCGGTCGGCGGTGCGGATGTAGTACATGAGGTAGCGGTCGATGTAGCGCACGAGGGTCTCGTCGTCGAGGTCGGAGGCGAGCAGCTGGGCGTGCGCGGGCTGGAAGCCCCCGTTTCCCCCCACGTACATGTTCCAGCCGAGCTCGGTGGCGATCACCCCGACGTCTTTGCCCCGCGCCTCCGCGCACTCGCGGGCGCACCCCGACACGCCGAACTTGAACTTGTGCGGCGCGCGCAGCCCGCGGTACCGCAGCTCCAGGTTGATGGCCATCGCCACGGAGTCCTGCACGCCGAAGCGGCACCAGGTCGATCCGACGCAGCTCTTCACGTTGCGGAGGGACTTGCCGTAGGCCTGCCCGGACTCGAATCCGGCGTCGACGAGGCGACGCCAGATGTCGGGCAGCTGATCGAGGCGCGCGCCGAACAGGTCGATCCGCTGGCCGCCGGTGATCTTTGTGTACAGACCGTAGTCGGACGCGACCTGCGCGATGACGGCGAGCTTCTGCGGCGTGATCTCGCCGCCGGGGATTCGCGGAACGACCGAGTAGCTGCCGTCTTTCTGCATGTTGGCGAGCGCCCGGTCGTTCGTGTCCTGGAGGCCGCCGAGCCCTCGGTCGAGCACGTAGGCGCTGTGCTGGCTGGCGAGGATGGATGCGACCGCCGGCTTGCAGATGTCGCAGCCGTGCCCGCTGCCCAGTCGCCCGATGATCTCGTCGAAGGAGGTGAGGCCGAGCACCCGGACGGACTCGAACACCTCCTGGCGGCTGATCGGGAAGTGCTCGCACATCGCGCGGGAGACCTCGATCCCCGCCGCGGTGAGCTCCTGGGTGAGGATCTTGCCCACGAGCGAGACACAGGACCCGCACTGGGTGCCCGCCCGGGAGCAACTCTTCAGGCTCGCGAGGTCGGTGCAGGCGTCGCCGTGGTCGCCGCGAACGTATTCGCGGACGGTTCCCACCGACACGTTGTTGCACGAGCAGACGAGCGCGTCGTCGGGCAGGGCGAGGTCGGCGGGGGACGCTCCGGTGGCGGCGGTCAGGTAGGAACTCGGTTCGCCGCTGAGTTCGCGCCCGAGCAGGGGACGCAGCGCGGAGTAGGGCTCGGCGTCGCCCACGAAGATGCCGCCGAGCAGCGTTCGCGCGTCATCCGAGACGACGAGCTTCTGATAGAGCCCTCGCGCGGGGTCGGCGAAGACGATCTCGAGCACGTTCTCGCCCTGCCCCTTGGCGTCACCGAAGCTCGCCACATCGACGCCCGAGAGCTTCAGCTTGGTCGCGTCGTCGACGCTCGTGAACTCGGCGTCGCCGCCCAGCAGACGGTCGGCGACGACCTCCGCCATCGCGTTCGCGGGCGCGACGAGGCCCGTGCAGCTGCCCTCGAAGTTCGCGACCTCGCCGATCGCCCAGACGTGCGGGGCGGATGTCCGGCAGTCGGTCCCGATGACGATGCCGCCGCGCTCCCCTGTCGTGATCCCCGCCGCGACGGCGAGCTCGTCGCGCGCCCGGATGCCGATCGAGAAGACGACGAGATCGCTCGGCAGGGTGCGTGTGTTTCCGAGCCGCACCGCGGTGACGCGCCCCGCGGCGTCGGCGAGGACCTGCTGCGGTCGGGTGCCGAGGTGCAGCGTGATTCCGGTCTGCGCGATGAGGCGACCGAGCGCCTGTCCGGCTCCCTCGTCGAGCTGCGCCGACATGAGCCAGCCGCCCGAGTGCACCAGGTCGACCTCCGCCCCCAGCGTGGCGAGACCCCCGGCCGCTTCGAGCCCGAGCAGGCCCCCGCCCGCGACGGCGACCCGCGCGGGACGCCCGTGCAGCTCGGCGAGGCGGATGACCTCGGCGCGCAGGTAGTCGACGTCCTCGATCGTGCGGTACACCCGGGCGTGCTCGGCGCCGGCGATCTCGGGCACGGGCGCGCTCGACCCGGTCGCGAATACGAGCTCGTCGTAGCCGATGCTGCTGCCGTCCGCGAGCGTCACCCGGCGGGCCTCGGTGTCCACCGCGGTCGCGCGCTGACCCGTGCGCACCTCGATGCGGTCGGAGGCCCAGGGCGAACGGGGCTGAAGGGTGAGATCGTCGTCGCCGGTGAGCCGCCGGCTGAGCGCGACGCGGTCGTACGGTTCGTGCGGCTCCTCCGCGATCACGGTCACGTCGAAGCGCGGCCCGCCGCCCTGAGCTGTGCCGGTGTCGCGCGAGTGGATGGCATCGACGAGGCGGTGCGCCGCCGGTCCTCCACCGATGATGACGAGCTGGCGGCGCGACGGGCCGGCGGCGGACGGGAGGGACGGGTTCATGGGCATGGACGGGTCCTGACGTGTCGGCGGAATCTCGTAGCCGCAGCCTATGCAGTCGCGATTTCTCCTCCATTTCTCCCGTGTAACCCGTGCGTGACCGTCGCCGCACAGGGGAAATATGACGCTGTGAGTCAGGATTCACGCCCCGGAAACACTGTTCCCGAGCATCCGAAACACGACTCGCTTACGGTGGATTCACCGGCCCGAGAGGAGATGACCATGACGCTGACCGCCACCACAGCCGCGCACGCGGACGCGACCTCGACGGTGTGGTTGCGCGCGTGCCCCGTCGACGAACTCGAGCCGGCCTTCGGCGAGGCGGTTCTGCTCCGCGGGCGCCAGATCGCGCTGTTCCTCATCTCGCCGGAGGAGATCTACGCGGTCAGCAACATCGACCCCGTGGCGTCCGCCCCGGTCATGGCCCGCGGCATCGTCGGATCGCGCGGCGATCGCCGCACCATCGCCTCGCCCCTCCACAAAGAGGTCTACGACCTGTCGAGCGGGGAGTGCCTCACCGAGCCGGGCGTGATGCTCGAGACCTTCCCCACCCGCGTGGTCGGCGGCGTCATCGAAGTCGAGGTCACCGGATGACCGAGCCCGCTCCCGCGCTCGCGGCGATCTCGCACGGCACCTCCTCCCCCACCGGTCAGGCCGCCGTCGCCGCGCTCGTCGCCGCCGTGGCGGCCCGGCGCCCGGAGCTCCGGGTCGTGGGCGGCTTCGTCGACGTGCAGCAGCCCGACGTTCCGGCCACGCTCGACAGCATCGGCGATGGCCGGGGCGCCGTCGTCGTTCCGCTGCTCCTCTCCGCCGGGTACCACGTGCACGTCGACCTCAGCGAGGCGGTCGACGGCGCGACCGGTCGCGACGCAGCGCTCGCGAACGCCCTCGGCCCGGATGACCGGCTCGTCGCAATCCTGGCGCGCCGCCTGCGCGAGGCCGGCCTCCGCCGCCGCGACCGGGTCGTGCTCGCCTGCGCCGGCTCGAGCGATGCGCGCGCGGTCGCCGACTGTCACGAGATGGGCAGGCGCCTCCAGCTCGCGCTCGGCCGACCCGTGCGGGTCGGCTTCATCTCGGCGGCCACCCCTCGGCTGGGCGACGCGATCGCCGCCGAGCGCGAGGGCATTCCTGCCGCGCGGGCAGCATTCGGCCGCATCGTCCGCCTCTTCGTTCCCCCTGCACGCGTGGTCGTCGCCAGCTACCTGCTCGCCCCGGGCTACTTCGCCGACCTCGCCCGCGATGCGGGGGGCGATGTGGTGACCGAGCCCCTGCTGCCGCGATCCGCGACCTCCCCGCGCGAGCTCGTCGACCTCGTGCTGGACAGGTACGACGCGGCGGTGCGGGCGGAGGCCGGGCATCCGCGCGAGCTCCAGCTGGGCGTCGCCGCCTCCTGACCCGGGCATACGCACGGGGTGGCCCACCCAAGATGCGCCAGCCACCTACCCCACTTTTCGTCTCATCCTCTGCGCTGTCGACTCAGTGCGGCACCGTGGATTCGACGCAGAATCGCCGGGTCAACCGCCTGGGACACGCGCTGACCCTGTGCCAGTGGGAACAGGCGTCGCCGCTGCTCGAGAATGTCGGAATTGGTGAAGTCCCCGATCGACTTCTGATGCAAGTGAAGCTTGGACTCGAAGGTGAACGAACGCCTCAGCACGCCCAGCTCTCCCGTAACCCAGCTGTAGGGAGAATCCTCAATCAGCTGATAGTCGATCGCCCGGGTGACCGCTGCCGCGACCCAGTCGGCGAACTGAATGTTCGCACTCAAGACGCTGTCGACATGCATGGGCGGCTCGACGATCCGAAGCATTTCCTGGCGCTCGGCCGCGCGCCCGAGGATGTGTCTATACATGTTCGGTAGTCGCTTCGCGCGCTGCGATTCGTTGATTTGGTCGATCAGAACCATCAGGCTGTCATTCTTGGAATCCGCGTGTCGACACAGCCGATTGAGGGTTTCCCGCATGGCCGCGGTCTCCCGCTCCTCGGGGTCGAGCTGCGTCTGTTTTGGAGTTCCCAGAGGTTTTTCGTCCGCGTAGAAGAAGCAGCGCGCGCCCAGCGCGACTGCCTTCCTCACCAGCGCCGTGAAGACTCGAATCTGCTGGGGATAGTTGATGTGAGTGTTCGGTCGAAAGATATCGGCACCCTTGCGCTCCCACTGCCCGGGATTGGAGACTCCCGTCATTTCCGCGGCGAAAAGCGTGCACTTTTCTTTGACGAAGACCGATCCGACGTGTCGGGCCTCCTCGGCGGGAATGATGAAGCCCGCGTAGCCGAAGGCGGGGATGGTGTTGAAGCGGGCATCCCGCTTCGAGACAAACGCCCCGGTTTCGCCGATCTCATCGATGTAGGCCAAGAGCATGATTTATTATCGCTTAACGCAGAAACCCACGCTCAAGGCGTGGGCTTCTCGAATTGGCGCTCTGAGAACTGTTCCATCCCCGCTACCGGTTCGAGAATAGCATCCCGCCACGAGCGGTCAAATGCTCGAGCCAGTCCGGTCGGCCTATTCATCGCACCCCAAGCCTCTGAGACGCCTGGTCGGCGGCGGTGTGCGCGGCGAGCGGTCTGGTGGCTCTCGACGAGGTCGTGGCGTGGTTCGGATGGGACGACGGACGAGCCGCCTCACGGCCACGACATCCACGCGTCGCACCCTCGTACCCCGACAGGGACTCGAACCCTGACTCGGACGATTTTAAGTCGTCTGCCTCTGCCAATTGGGCTACCGGGGCGTAGTGCTCCCACAGCCTAGCGCCGCGGAGTCGCGCCACCGCGGCGGGCGACGACGCCGCGCCATCGCGGGGAAATCCGGCGATGGCGCGGCGAGACGCTACTCAGCGGCGGGAGCCGCTGCCTTCTTGGCCGGCGTGCGGCGGGCCGGCGCCTTCTTCGCGGGTGCCTCCACCGCTGCCGCGGCGGCGGGCGCAGCAGGGGCCGCGGCCACGGCCGCGACGGGGGCTGCAGCGACGGCTGCGGGCTCAGCGGCCGGCTTCGGGCGCGAGGCGAACTCCTCGAACGCAGCGCGCGGGGTGTCGCGGGCGATGATGCCGACCATGTCGCGCTTCCACACGAAGTTGAGCAACCAGTTCGTGAACACGCGCGCCTTGCGCTCCCACATGGGGATCGCGAGTCCGTGGTAGCCACGGTGCGCGAACCACGCGATGAGTCCCTTGATCGCGATGTTTCCCGACTGGAACACGCCGATACCGAGACCGAGGCTGGCCACCGCACCGAGGTTCTTGTGCACGTACTCCTTGGGCACTTCGCCACGGATGACCGCCACCAGGTTCTTCGCCAGACGCTTGCCCTGGCGCACCGCGTGCTGCGCGTTGGGCACGCAGAACCCGCCGACGCCGCCACCGGTGAGGTCGGGTACCGCACTCACGTCGCCGGCGCCCCAGGCGCCGTCGACGACCTCGTCGCCGTTGATCACACGCAGGTCGGCCTGCACGGTGAGGCGGCCGCGTGCCTCGGTGGGGAGGTCGGTGTTGCGCAGCATCGGGCTGGCCATGACGCCGGCCGTCCACACGATCAGGTCGGACTCGAAGGTCTCGCCGGTCGAGAGCTCGATCTTGCCGTCGACGGCGGAGGTGAGCTGGGTCTCGAGGTGCACGATCGCCTCGCGCTGGGCGAGGTTCTTGAGTACCCAGTAGCTGGTCTTGAGCGACACCTCGGGCATGATCCGCCCCATCGCCTCGATGAGGTGGAAGTGGGTGTCGTCAATGGTGAGGTTGGGGTAGTTCTGCAGGAGCGCGCTCGCGAGGCCGCGCATCTCGCCGAACACCTCGATGCCGGCGAAGCCGCCGCCGACCACCACGAAGGTGAGGAGACGGTCGCGCTCGGGGCCCTCGGGGAGGGTGGAGGCGCGCTCGAAGTTGTCGATGATGCGGTCGCGGATCGCGGTCGCCTCTTCGATGGTCTTGAGGCCGATCGCGTTGTCGGCGACGCCGGGGATGGGGAAGGTGCGCGAGACGGATCCCGCGGTGACGACGATGGTGTCGTAGTCCTCTTCCCACGGCTCGCCCTCGGCGGGCGTGATCGTCACGGTCTTGGCGGCGTGGTTGATGCCCGTGACCTTGGCGGTGACGATGCGGGTCTTGCGGAGGTGACGACGGATGCCGACGACCGCGTGGCGCGGCTCGATCGATCCCGCGACGACCTCCGGCAGGAACGGCTGGTAGGTCATGTACGGCAGCGGCTCGACGACGGTGACCTCCGCCTCGCCGGGTCGCAGCCACTTCTCGAGCTTGAGAGCGGTGTAGTAACCGGCGTAACCGCCGCCGACGATGAGAATCTTGGGCACGAGGGAAAGTCTCCTAGAGGTGGGGAAGTCCCCTTTAATCTAGTCCCTCCGCCGAAGTGACCTGAAATTGCGGACGGCCGCCACCATCATGAGGAGCGCGGCCACGCCGAAGACGCTCACCACCCCGAGCGGAAGCCCCACGTCCCTCAGCTGATTGGCCGTCGGGTACAGGATTCCGAGCGGGTTCTGCGGCCCGGTCACCGCGGCTGCGCCGCTCGCGGCGGAGGTGGGCTGCGCGGTGGGCGGAACCGTGGGGGTCGCGGTCGACTGCGCGCGGCGATTGAGGTGAATCCACGCCGCGAGATTGCCCATGGGGTTGGCGGCCACCTTCGGCACGGTCGCCGTCACCGCGGCGTTGGCGTTGACGAGGCCGAAACCGTAGATGGGGTCGACGCCCGGCGCACCCGCGGGAGTGGCGGTCGCGACGATGCGGTTGATCACGTTCGCGGCGTCGAGGGTGGGGTGAGCGGCCATCACGAGTGCGACGATCCCGGAGACGATCGGTGTCGCGCCGCTCGTTCCCGCCCATTCGACGTAGCCGCCGCCCGGCACCGCGCCGAGGAGCTGCTCGCTCGGTGCGGAGACGCCGATCGTGATTCCCTGCGACGAGGCGTCGAGGCTCGCGGTGCGGTTTCGATCGACGCCCGCCACCGTGAGCACCCCGGGCATCGTGGCGGGAGCTCCCACCTCGGTCGTGCCGCTCCCCCGGTTGCCGGCGGCCGCGACGATGACCACGTTGTGCTTCATCGCGTAGAGGAACGCCGTGTCCCAGCTGGTCGGCCAGGAGAGCGTGTTGCGGGTGAGCGACATGTTGATGACCCGCGCGCCGTGGTCCACCGCCCAGGTGACCGCCTCGGCGACCTGGGTGTCCGAGTCACGAGAGCCGGCTCCGAAGCCGATGGAGATCGAGAGGATGCTCGCCTCCGGTGCCGAGCCGATGACCCCGGAGTCCGCTCCCGTGCCGCGCCCCGCGGCGAGCGACGCCACCATGGTCGCGTGGTCGCTGTCGCCGGTTCCCACGGGCAGCTGCCCGTTGCTCGCGCCGAGCCCGGAGAAGTCGACCCCGCCCACGACCGCACCGGTCAGGTCGGGCACACTTCCGTCCACCCCGGTGTCGATGACGGCGATCGTGACGCCCTTGCCGCGGGTGGTCGCCCAGGCCTGTCGGATCCCGTACTGATCGAGCCAGTACTCCCCGTCACGGATGTAGTCGGTACGCAGGACACCCTGACCGACCGCGGCGAGGTGACCGACCGCGACGGGATGCCCGACCGCGGCCTGAGCGGGCGGCGCCGCCAGCACCGGCGCCGCCACGAGCGCGACGATCGCGGCCGCCCGCGACCAGCGGGTCACTCGACCGTCTCCCCGTCCAGCCCGTAGTCGAGACAGTCGCAGACCTCGGGACTCCAGTTCGCCCGGGCGAGTGCGAGGTCTCCGATCGGATTCACCCCGGGCCCCGCGGCGAGCGCGTGCCCGACGAGCGCGTGCAGGCACTTCACCCGGGTCGGCATTCCCCCGGCCGAGATCCCCGCGATCTCGGCAACGACCTCGATACTCTCGCGGTCGGCGAGGTAGGCCTCGTGGGCTGAGCGGTAGGCGGCGGCCGTGTCGCCCTCGAGCAACGCGGCCAGTTGGGGCATGACTCCGTTGGCCTCGAGACTCGACACCGCCGCGGTGGCCGCCGGGTGGCTGAGGTAGTAGAAGGTGGGGAACGGTGTTCCGTCGGCGAGACGCGGGCGGGTGGAGACCACGGTGGGCGCTCCGCACGAGCAGCGGGCGGCGATGCCGACCACATCCCGGGCCGGCCGGCCGAGCTGCGCCGAGACGGTGGCGATATCGCGCGCGCTCGGCGCGGCGAAGGGGGGACGGGTCATTGCGACCCGCTCACCGGCGACTGCAGGGTGGCAGCCGACTTGTCGGAAAGGCCCGCGGTCAGCACCGAGGAGAGCATCGACTTCACCCAGTCCACCTGCGTGGTCTGGATGCTCGTGCTGATGGGTGCCCCGTCCTTCGTCGTCTTCTTCTGGCCCGTGTCCACGACGATGTAGCTGTACTCCCCCGGGTAGACGAACAGCAGGCGCTCCCGCGCCTGCGCCTCGATGTAGGCGGGGTCGTCCCAGCGAGCGACCTCACCCTGCAGATGCTTGACCTGGGCCTGGCGCTGCGCGACGTCCCGCTCGAGGCTCGCGATCTGCGCGCGCTGCTCGATGAGGAGCTTGAGGGAGGGCGCGAGAACGATGATGGCGAGGACGACGATCCCGAGCATCATGACCGTGAAACCCGAGATCCGGATGTTCGCGATCCAGCGCTGCGAGGCCGCCTCCTCCGGCAGCACGACCGGAACTCTCGTCGTGCGCCGCCTCACCATACGAACGATGCTAAGCGCTCAACCCTTGAAGCGCGGGAAGGCGCTGCGGCCCGCGTACACCGCGGCGTCGCCCAGCTCCTCCTCGATGCGCAGCAGCTGGTTGTACTTCGCCACGCGCTCGCTGCGGGCGGGCGCACCCGTCTTGATCTGGCCGGAGTTCGTCGCCACAGCGAGGTCGGCGATCGTGGTGTCCTCGGTCTCGCCGGAACGGTGCGAGAGAACCGCGGTGTACCCGCTGCGCTGCGCGAGCGACACAGCGTCGAGCGTCTCGGTGAGCGTTCCGATCTGGTTGACCTTGACGAGGATGGAGTTCGCGGCTCCGGCCTCGATGCCGCGGGCGAGGCGCGTGGGATTGGTCACGAAGAGGTCGTCGCCCACGATCTGCACCTTGCCCCCCAGCTCGCTCGTGAGGTGGGCCCAGCCCTCCCAGTCGTCCTCGTCGAGCGGGTCCTCGATGGTGACGAGCGGGTAGGCCGCGACGAGCTCGGCGTAGTACGAGGCCATGTCGGCGGCCGACTTGGCGGCACCCTCGAAGGTGTACGAGCCGTCGGAGTAGAACTCGCTCGACGCGACGTCGAGGCCGAGGGCGATGTCCTTGCCGGGCGTGAAGCCGGCGGCGGCGATCGCCTCCATGAGGAGGTCGAGCGCGGCGCGGTTGCTCGACAGGTTAGGCGCGAAGCCGCCCTCGTCGCCCAGTCCGGTGCTCAGACCCTGCTTGTGGATGATGCTCTTGAGCGCGTGGTAGGTCTCCACACCCCAGCGCAGACCCTCGCTGAAGGTCTCGGCGCCGAGCGGCAGGATCATGAACTCCTGGATGTCGACGTTGGAGTCGGCGTGCGAGCCGCCGTTGATCACGTTGAGCATCGGCACCGGCAGCGTGTGCGCGTTCGCGCCGCCCACATAGCGGAACAGGTCGAGGCCCGCGGACTCGGCCGCGGCACGCGCGACCGCGAGGGAGACGCCGAGGATGGCGTTGGCGCCCAGCTTGGACTTGTTGTCGGTGCCGTCGGCCTCGATGAGGGCGGCGTCGATCGAACGCTGGTCGGAGGCCTCGAAGCCCTCGATGACCGGGCCGAGCACGTCCTCGACGGCGGCGACCGCCTTCTGCACTCCCTTGCCGAGGTACCGGCTCTTGTCTCCGTCGCGGAGTTCGTAGGCCTCGAACGCGCCCGTGGAAGCGCCGGACGGCACCGCGGCGCGCGCCACCGTCTCGTCGTCGAGGACGACCTCGACCTCGACCGTCGGGTTGCCCCGGGAGTCCAGGATTTCGCGAGCAATGACGACGTCGATGAGGGCCACGGAAGATCTCCTTCAGGGGGTGGGGCAGGAAGTGTGGTGGTGGATTGTCCGAGGGAATCCTACTGCGGTCAGGCGATCCGCTTCGCGCGGGCCCCCTCGCCGGGCGCCCGGTAGAACATCTCCGGGTCGCCATCGTCGAGGCCGCGCACGGTGCCGACGTTCTCCCACCCCAGCGAGTCCAGCAGCAGGCGCATGGGATAGTTCGACTCGGTCGTCGAGGTGAAGACCTTCACCGTGGATGACCGTTCCGTCAGTGCCCGCACCATCCCGCGCGCGATCCCCCGCCGACGGTGCTCCTCGTGCACCACGATCCACCGGATGAAGGTGTTGTCGAAGAACGAACGGTCGAAGATCGCGAAGGCGATCACCTCATCGGCCTTCTTCGCGACGACGATGCAGCCCGCGTCGTACCAGTTGCGCAGGCGGATCCGCTTGCGGTGGGCGAGCTCCGGGTCCGGCCAGGCGAGTCGGCTGATGCCCTCGAGGTCGGCCTCGATGGGCAGCGTGATCACAACGTCGGGCACTCTCTCACCCTAGGCCGCGATCGCGACGGCCGGAAACCCCGCCACGCTCAGTCGATCGAGCGCAGTTCCAGCTCGCTCGCCTCGGTCGTCGCCGAGGTCACGAAGGCGAATCGCCCGAAGCCCGCGGCGCGGAGCTGATCCAGTTGCGCGCGCTGATTGCGGGTGCGTTTCTCCAGGCGCACACGCGAACCACCAGCGACCAGCGCGGCCTTGAGCCGTGCCAACTGCGAGGGCTGAACGTCGATGTCGTAGATGAGGGCGATCTGGTCCTCGTCGTCTCCGTCGCGCAGCGCGACGAGATCGATGAGTCGCTCGAAGCCGAGCGAGAAGCCGACCGCGGGCACCTCGGTGCCGAGGAAGCGACCGATCATCCCGTCGTAGCGCCCGCCGCCCGCGAGCGAGTATCCGAAGTCCGGGTGCGCCACCTCGAAGATCGTGCCCGTGTAGTAGCCCATGCCGCGCACGAGATAGGGGTCGAACTGGAGGAGCCGACGGTCGACCCCCGCCGCCTCGACGGCGTCGCCGAGACTGACGAGGTGCTCGACCGCCGCCTCGTCGACGCCCGCCGGCAGTTCCCGACGGATCGCGCGCTCGCCGTAGGCGACGAACTCGAGCGTGCGCGGGCGGGTGAGGAACGCCTCCAGCGCGTCGACCGCTCGCGGAACGCCGTCCTCCTCCGCGAACGGGCTCGATCGCAGCTCGGCGACCACGCCCGCCGCCTCGATCTTGTCGAGCTTGTCGAGGGTGATGAGAACGGCGGCGTGCACCGCGGCGGGGAATCCGAACGCCTCGAGCATGCTCGTGAGCAGCCGACGATCGCCCACGCGGATCGTGCAGCCCTCGAGACCGAGGGCTGCGAGCGTGTCGACGGCCGCGACGATGAGCTCGACCTCGGCGAGCTGACCCGGCTCGCCGATGATGTCGATGTCGCACTGCACGAACTGGCGGTAGCGCCCCTTCTGCGGTCGCTCCGCCCGCCACACCGGCGCCATCTGGATGGCGCGGAAGACCGGCGGGAGCTCGGCGCGGTGCGAGGCATAGAACCGCGCGAGCGGCACGGTGAGGTCGAAACGGAGACCCAGATCGGCGAGGTCAAGCGCGTCGGTCGCCCGCGCGAAGTCCTCCTGGGTGAGACCGCGCTTCAGGATGCCGAACGCCAGCTTCTCGTTGTCTCCCCCCAGCCCCGCGTGCAGACGGGCGCTGTCTTCGACCACCGGGGTCTCGATCTCGTCGAAGCCGTGGGCGCGGAAGGTGTGGCGGATCACGCCGAGCACCCGCTCCCGCCGGGCCTTGTCGGCGGGAAGGAAGTCGCGCATCCCGCGCGGGGGGTTCACCTGGCTAGCCACCCGACGATTGTTCCACGAGCGGGCGACCCAGCAGTCTCTCGAGCCGCTCGCGGTGGGCATCCAGCAGGGAGCGGAAGGCCTCGGTGCATCGCCCCGCGTCGCCCGAGACGACGAAGTCGTACTGGATGCCGAAGAAGCAGTCGACCATGAGCCGTCCCTCGGCGCGCGCATCCTGGGGATCGAGACCGAGCGCCTGCAGCGCCTCGATCGCGTAGTGCCGCCAGTTCTCGTGGAGCGCGCGGGAGAAGGTGTATCGCCCCGGCTCGATCGCCTCCAGCATGCCGGCCTCGAATTCGAGGCGTTGGAGCTGACGGTTGCGCGGATCGACGGTCCACTGCCACGACGATTCGAGGTTGCCGAAGTAGACGTCGACCTCGCCCGGGTTCGTGCGCAGGCGGTCGTTGACCTCGACGATGCGCGAGGAGATGGCGGAGACGATCTCGGTGATGAGCTCCGCGCGCGAGCCGAAGTGATAGACGAGCGTGTAGGTGCTCACTCCGAGCGCGCTCGCAATCGTGCGGAACGACAGCGTGGAGAGCGGCTTGTCGAGGAGGTAATCGAGAATCTCCCCGATGAGCTGGGGTTTTCGCGACGGATCGGGTTGGCGCGGCATGGCGTTATCATAACGAGTGTTGTCATAACGATGGTTATTTTGTTACAGTGTCTCCTGCGTGTTGCGCCCGGGCATGAAACAGAGGGTCCGCCGGGCCGCGCGCCGCTCAAATCATGGACGTCCTGCCGGGGGGCAGACTTGTCCGACTAACAGGAACGTCGACGTGGGTAAAGCCGACGTTCCGAGACCGCCGCCGCGAGGCTGAAGCTCGTCTTTCGCGTGCCGGCGCCGGTCTGGTGCCCTTCCCTATTCGGGTTAGGGAAGGGCACCGCCCCACCCCGTGCGGTGCGTCATCCCTGAGGAGGACTCGACTCACCCCGCGAGGATGACGCCCTCCGCCGGTCGCGCCCGCTACGGTGGGCCTCATGAGCCCCTCCCCCTCCCCCGGCGTCGTCGTCGACTCGGTGGCGCGCTCCTTCGGCTCCGTGCACGCCGTCCGCGATGCGTCGCTGGAGGCACCCGCGGGCCAAGTCACCGCGCTCATCGGCCCGAACGGCTCCGGCAAGACCACGCTGTTGCTCATGCTGGCCTCCCTGCTCCGGCCCGACGCCGGCACGATCAGCATCGCGGGCTTCGACCCCGTGACGCAGACGGAGGAGGTCCGCGCCCGCCTCGGCTGGATGCCCGACGTGCTGGGGTCGTGGAACGTTCTCACCGTGCGATCCGCGCTCGAGACCACGGGGCGCCTGTACCGGATGACCGCCGCTCAATCATCGCGCCGGGCATCCGAGTTGATCGAGCTCGTGGGGCTCGGCCCGATCGCCGACCAGCCGGCCCGTGTGCTCTCGCGCGGTCAGAAGCAGAAGCTGAGCCTCGCCCGGGCGCTCGTGCACGACCCGGAGGTGCTGCTGCTGGACGAGCCGGCATCCGGGCTCGACCCCGTCGCACGGAACGATCTGCAGCTGCTCATCCGCGACCTCGCCGCACGCGGAACGACGGTCCTGATCTCCAGCCATGTGCTCGCCGAACTCGATGAGATCGCCGACCGCGCCGTCTACCTGGAGGCGGGCGTGACGGCCTCGGCGGACCGGGTCGCGGCGGCGCAGGGCACCGAGCGACCCTGGCGGATCAGGGCGCGCGACCTTCCGGGGCTCGGCGGTGCGCTCGTCGCCGCCGGGGTCCACCCCGACGACATCCGCACCGACCGGGACGAACTTATCGTCCCCGTCGCCGGCGAGGACGCGGCGGCGGAGCTCCTCACCCGCCTCGTGCGCGCGGGCGTCGCGATCAGCACCTTCGCGCCCGCTCTCGGCGACCTCGAGCACACCTTCCAGGGGCTCGCCCGAGACACCCACCGACCGACCGGGAGCACACGGTGAACGCCTATCTGACCGGAATCGGGGTCATCTTCTCGCTGGAGATGCGGCAGCGCGTGCGCAGCCTCGCCTGGTACATCCTGCTCGGGGTATATGTCGTACTGATCCTGCTGGTCACGGTTATTCTGGCCCTGACTCTGGGTGCCTACCAGTCGCGCGGTTCGAATGAGGCCGGCAACGCGATTTACTCCACCGTCATCTATTTCGTCCTGCTCCTCGGCACCCTCGTCGCGCCCGCGCTCAGCGGCAACTCGATCAACGGCGACCGCGATGCCGGCACCCTGGCGACCACGCAGGTGACTCTCGTCACGACCGGCCAACTCGTGCTCGGCAAGTTCCTCGCCGCGTGGGTGACGGCGCTCGCCTTCCTCGCGGCATCGGTGCCGTTCCTGATCTACGCGGGGTTCGCGGGGCACCTCACGGTGGGTGCGACCGCCGTTTCGCTGCTCGTCCTGGCCGTCGAGCTGGGGGTCGTCGCCGCGATGGGAGTCGGTCTCTCGGGGCTCATCTCGCGGCCGCTGTTCTCGATCGTGACGACCTACCTCGTCGTCGCCGCGCTCACCGTGGGCACGCTCATCGCCTTCGCGCTGGGCGGGCTCGTGGTGCAGTCTCGACAGACGACCATCTACACCGGCGGCACCGATACCGCCCAGTACGACGACCAGGGGCGGGCGTCGGCCTGCAACCCTCCAGTCACCCAGGTTCAGACCATTCCGCGCTACGACCGTGTGTGGGGCCTTCTGGTCGCGAACCCGTACGTGCTGCTGGCGGATGCGGTGCCGACGAGCTACGACACGAGCGGTGAGCAACCCGTCGACCTGTTCGGCCAACTGAAGTTCGCGGAGCGGAGCGCGCAGATCGCCCCTCGGGTGCAGCAGACGATCGACGAATGCTCGGCGGGATACGGCGCCAGCCAGGCGAGCCCGACGCCCCGACACGTCATCGACTCGACCACGCCGGGCTGGGCGGTCGGGATGCTCGCCCAGCTCGTGCTCGCGGCGGAGGCGCTTCTCGGCGCCTGGCGGCGGCTGCGCACCCCCGCGGGACGACTCTCGAAGGGAACGCGGATCGCCTAGTCGGCGACCGATTCGGCGGCGCGGATGTCCTCCTGGAGGCCGCGCAGCGCCCCGCGCAGGGCGCGTTCCGGGTCGAGGCCCGCGAGCCGTGCCCGCGCGACGATCGCCAGGAGCCCCGCCCCCAGCTCCTCCTCGGTCGAGGCGTCGGCGGTCGCGCCGAGCCCCACCGCCGGGGTCGCGGCGGACTCACCCGCGACCGTGACGCCCAGGGCCTTCGCCTTGCCGACGAGCTTGTCGGCGAGCGCGAGGGCGGGCATCCCCTGCGGCACGCCGTCGAGCGTGCTCGTGCGATGCGGCTTCTCGACCCGCTTGAGATCATCCCAGACGGCGGCGACCTCGTCCGCGGTCTTCACCCCGGCGTCGCCGAAGACGTGCGGGTGACGACCGACCATCTTGGCCGTCATATGAGCGGCGACGTCGTCGATCGTGAACGGGTCGACCGGGTCGTGCGCGGCGATGTCGGCGTGGAAGAGCACCTGATACAGCACGTCACCCAGCTCCTCGATGAGCTCGGCGCGCCCGCCCGCCTCGATCGCCTCGATCAGCTCGTGAGTCTCCTCCACGAGGTAGCGCACGAGCGACTCGTGCGTCTGCTCCGCGTCCCACGCACAGCCGCCCGGTGCGCGCAGGCGGGCGAGTACCGCGACCAGTTCCTCGAGCTGCGGGTGCGACGTCGTCATGCGACCATCTTGCCGGGTGCGGCGGGATCCGTCTCGAACTCGGTGACCACGCGGGGCATCGCGACCCCCGCCGCGACGGTCGCCACGAGCACGACCACCACGGCGAGGAACACGGCCGCCGTCGCGGCCTGCAGGCTCGCGGGGTCGGCCAGCGCCGTCGCACCGGCGCCACTGCCGCCGGCGAGGTGGCTGTTGCCGATCGCGCCGAAGATCGCGACACCGACCGCACTTCCCATCGACCGCGCGAAGAGGTTGGTTCCGGTCACGACTCCGCGCTCGCTCCACGAGACGCTCGTCTGCGCGGCGATCAGGGAGGGCGTCGCGACGAGCCCCATGCCGAGCCCGACGACGAAGCAGGAGACGGCCGTGAGCCAGAGCGACGGGGTGTACACGACGACCGCCAGCGCGACCGCGCCCGCGAGCGCGACCACCATGCCGATCAGCACCGTCGAGCGGAAGCCGATCCGCAGATAGAGGCGACCGGACTGCGACGCGGCGATCGGCCAGCCGATCGCGAGGGACGCGAGGGCGAGACCCGAGGCGATGGGGGACACGTGCGACACCCCCTCCAGGAAGGTCGGCACATAGGAGGTGAGGCCGAGGAGGGCCGCGCCGACACCCACCGAGATGAGGGTCGTGGTGAGCAGCAGCCTGCGCGAGAGCACCCAGAGCGGGAGGACGGGCTCCGCGGCCCGGCGCTCGGCCAGCACGAAGGCGAGCAGGAGGAGGGCACCCAGCGCGAAGGCGCAGATGCTCACGGGGGCGGTCCATGGCCAGGCCTGTCCGCCCTCGAGAACGGCCACGATGAAGACGGTCAGCGCCGCCGTGAGGAGAACCGAGCCGACGTAGTCGACGCGGTGGCGGGTGCGCTCGATGTTCTCGTGGAAGGTGCGTGCGATCATCCACGCGGCGATGAGGCACAGCGGGATGTTCACGAAGAAGATCCAGCGCCACGACACGAACTGCGAGAACAGCCCGCCCAGGGTGGGGCCGACCACCGAGGAGATCGCCCAGACGCTGGCGAGGTAGCCCTGCACCTTGGCTCGTTCGGCGAGGGTGTAGATGTCGCCCGCGATCGTGATCGCCATCGGCTGAACCGCGCCCGCACCGAGCCCCTGCAACGCCCGGAAGGCGATGAGCGCGGGCATGCTCCAGGCGAAGCCGCAGAGCACCGAGCCGGCGAAGAACAACGCGATCCCGAACAGGATGATCGGCTTGCGCCCCACGGTATCGGCGAGCTTCGCGTAGATCGGCACCGACACCGCCTGTGCCAGCAGGTAGATGGAGAACAGCCACGGGAAGGAGGTGAGGCCCCCGAGATCCTTCACCACCGAGGGAACGGCGGTCGCCAGGATCGTCGAGTCGATCGCGACGAGCCCCGTCGTGAGCATCAGGGCGATGAGGATGGGACCCCGCTCGGAGCGGAAGCCGACGTCGGCGGTGGTCACGGTCATTACAGGGAGAAGGCTCGCTGGCCCTCGGTTATTCCAGTCGAAGCTCGATCCGACCGTCGGCGGTGAACGTCGCCTCGAGTCCGCGGTAGTCGGGGATGCCCGGCAGCCCGTGCGCGTGCTCCCCCGCCGCGCGCCCTACGACCACGACCTGTGCTCCCGCGGCGAGCCCCGAGGCGATTCCGGCGGGGGCATCCTCGAAGACGAGGAGCTCCGCGGGGTCGATGCCGAGCCGCTCCGCCCCCAGGAGATAGGCGTCGGGAGCCGGCTTGCCGCGCTCGATGTCCTCCGCGAACACCCGGACGGCGGGGGTGTCGAAGCCGGCGGCGCGCATCCGCAGCAGCGCGAGTCCGCGCGGCGCAGAGGTGACGAGACCCACCCGGTCCTGCGGCAGGGAGCGGACGAAGTCCACCCCGCCCGGGATCTCGACGATCCCGGCCAGCCGCTGCTCCTCCTTCGCGACCATGCCCGCGGCGATCGCCCGCGCATCCGCACCCTCGGGCAGGAACTCCCGGATCGTGTCGACCGCCTGCCGCCCGTGCGACACCGCGAGGATGTCGGCGACCCGCAACCCGAACTCCGCCGCGAACTCGCCCCAGACCTGCTCGACCACCGCGCTCGAGTCGACGAGGGTGCCGTCCATGTCGAAGAGGATGCCGCGGGCCGAGAGCAGAACAGTCACCGTGCCATCCTGCCGCAGTGGCACGGGACAATGGGTGCATGAACCTCGCGCTGGTGTCGTTGCTGCTCGTGATCGCCGCCGTCCTCCTCGTGCGGGCGGCACGCCGCGAGAAGCGCGACTACCGCCGCTTCAAGCGGCTCACGAGTACGCGCAAGCGCCAGCGGGTCTTCGCTCGATGGCTGCGAGACGCGTTCTTCCTGTTCGGCGGACTCATCGTGGTGGTGCTGCTCGCCGCCTGGCAGTACGTGCCGCTCGTGCTGAATGACACGCGGGAGTGGGCACCCGTCGCGGGGCTCACCGGGCTGTTCGAGGGAGGCATCGGGGTGGGCTTCGGCATCGGCGCCGGAATCGTCGTCGTCGCGCTACTGCTCGTCCCCGTGATCCTCCTGCGCAGCAGGGTCGACGAGGTGCCCGCCCTCGGCGACATCGGCGCACTCCTGCCGCGCACCCGTGGCGAACTGGTCTACGGGGCCGCGCTCGCCCTGAACGCGGGTGTGCTGGAGGAACTCCTGTTCCGGCTCGCGATGCCCGCCCTGCTCTTCGGAATCACCGGCAACGGGCCGCTCTCCTTCCTGATCGCGGCGCTGCTGTTCGGTCTCCTGCACCTCTACCAGGGTCTGCCGGGGGTGGCGGGCTCGACCGTGCTCGGGCTCCTGTTCACCGTCGTCTACGTGCTATCGGGATCGATCGCCGTGCCGATCGTGCTGCACGCCCTGATCGACCTGCGGTCTCTCGTGCTCATCCCGGTGGTCATCCAGAAAGTGCACCGGGTGGAGGCATGAGAAGTTTCTGAGAGATCGGCGACGGCCTCTCAGACTGCACCGGATTGTCAGGAACGCGGGGAGATACTGACCCCGTGGAACCCGCATCGAAGACCTTCGAGGCCGAGCTGGTCGAGCACCGCCCCGGCGGCGTGCTGCGGCTCGCGCCGCCCATCGCCCCGTTCGAGCTCGTGGTGCGGCGGCGAGCGGATGGCAGCGAACTCATCCGCACCCCCGCCGAGCTCGACGCTCCCGAACTCCTCCTCGACACGGTGCGCCGCGACCTCGATGAGATGACGGTCGACGAGTTCATCGCCGAGTGGAAGATGCCCGACAGCCTCTAGGCTGGCGCCCCAGTTTTCGCCCCAGTTCGCGCCCCAGGGGCGCCCGGTGGATGCCCCAGTTGGGTGAATGCGCTCCGGCACGCTTGCCCGGCCTCCCGGTCTCAGCCCACCATGGGGCCATCGGAGCTCCCCCGGCTCCGAGGTCAGCGTCGACGAAGTACCCGAGCGATGCCGAACGCGTTTCCCGAGCGAGCGCGATCCCGCGGCATCCCGACCCCCGGAGCGCGACATGACCACGACCGAACAGCCACGCGCAGCACTCACCGGGCCCGCCCGGCCGACCCCCTCGGGGGTGCACCCGCACCTGCCGACACCGCCGAGCGATGCCGAGAAGTACAGCTATTTCGGGGTGCAGCGCCGCTGGCCCTTCGTCTGGCTGTTCCTCGCCCAGCTGTTGCTCACCTCCTGCTTCGCCCTCGTCATGGCGCACAACCCGGCCGCCTCACTCGGGCTCATCCTCCTCACCTTCCTCGTGCCGCCGATGGTCGTGAACCTGTGGCTGCGGCTGCGCCGCCGGCGCGTCGGCCTCGAGGACCACGTCGTGCGCATCGAGGACTGGCGTCGCGGCCGCACCTCGTTCCCCAGCGTCGACGTGTTCCTGCCGAGCTGCGGCGAGGATCCGGCCGTGCTCGACAACACCTTCCGCCACGTCAAAGCGCTCGACTGGCCGGGCAGCCTCACCATCCACGTGCTCGATGACGCGGATGATCCGGCCACCCGCGAGCTCGCCGCGAGGTGGGGGCTGCGCTACGTCGTGCGCCCGAACCGCGGCGAATGGAAGAAGGCCGGCAACCTCATCCACGCCTTCGAACACAGCCAGGGTGACTTCATCGCGGTCTTCGACGCGGACTTCGCGCCGCGGCCGGACTTCCTGTGGGAGACCGTGCCCTATATGGCGGAGTCGGAGACGGGCGTGGTGCAGACCGCCCAGTACTTCGACGTGGACGGCCGGGTGAACGAGTTCGCGCGCTTCGCGGGATCGCTGCAGGAACTGTTCTTCCGGTGGATCCAGCCCGCCCGCGACACCTACGAGGCGGCCATCTGCGCGGGAACCAACGTGGTCTATCGGCGCGCGGCGGTCGTCGCGGCGGGCGGCTTCGCGCGGGTGCCGCTGGGCGAGGACGTCCACTCCGGCGTGAAGATCTGGGTCGCCAACTACCGCACCCGCTATCTGCCGCTCGTGCTCGCCAAAGGGCTCGCGCCCGACACCTGGGCGGCCCTGACCAATCAGCAGTACCGCTGGTGCCGGAGCTCCATGCTGCTCATGGTCAGCACGTTCTTCCGGGAGGCGCCCTTCAGCCTGCAGCAGCGCATCTGCTTCTGGGCGGCCTTCCTCTACTACATGTCGTCGGCCGCCATGGTGCTGATCGCCGTGCTGCCCACGCTCGTGATCGTCTGGTTCTACCCCGGTGAGATCCGTCCCGCGCTGTACCTCCCGATGCTCCCCGCGATCGCGGCGACGCTGCTCGTGTTCCCTCTGCTCGCCCGCGGCTGGCGGCCGACGATCTTCCGGGTCTGCATGATCAACACCTTCTGCCACGTGCAGGCCGTCTACGACGCCCTCCGCGACCGGGTGCAGGCGTGGGTGCCGACGGGAGCGGCCGGACTGGCGCCGGTGCGGAAGAAAGGGGATGTGCCGAGGCGGACCGCCCTCATCGCACGGGTCTGGTTCCTGACCACTCAGGCGCTGCTCTGGGCCGGCATCGTGCGGGACTGGTCGCTCGGCGTCGATCCGCTGCGGATGTGGCCGACCATCGCACTCGGCGCGGTGCAGTTCGCCATGCTCGCGCCGACCCTGCTCACCCTCAAGCCCGCGCACGACTGAGCCAGGAGGGGAAACGCCATGACGACCACCACCCTCTCACCGGCACGACCGGCCGCGCCCGCCCTCCCCGCGCGGGATCCGTCGCTCACCCCGCGCGGGGACCGCCGATTCCGGCCCGACATCCAGGGGCTGCGCGCGATCGCGGTGCTTCTCGTCGTGCTCTACCACGCCGGGGTGCCCGGAGTCCCCGGCGGCTACGTGGGCGTCGACGTCTTCTTCGTGATCTCCGGATTCCTCATCACGCGGCAACTGCTGGAGGAGGCACTCGGATCGGGTCGCGTTCGCCTGGCGCGATTCTGGGCGCGCCGCATCCGTCGCCTGCTGCCCTCCGCGCTCCTCGTGGTCGCGGCCACCGTCGTCGCCGCACGCATCTGGGGTCCGCCACTTCAGGCGACCGCCACGGCGCGCGACGGGGTCGCGGCGGCCCTCTACTCTCTCAACTACCTCCTCGCCGGGGAGGGCGTCGACTACCAGCACGCGACCGCCGCTCCGTCACCGCTCCAGCACTTCTGGTCGCTCGCGGTGGAGGAGCAGTTCTACCTCGTCTGGCCCCTGCTCATCGCCATGGTCGCGCTCGTTACGCGCGGCCGGTTGCGGCCGGCGCGCCTTCCCCTGCTTCTCACGGTGATCGCCGCGGGGAGTGCGCTGAGCCTCCAGTCCTCCGTCGCCACCACTGCGGTGAACGCACCGCTCGCCTACTTCGCGCTGCACACCCGCGCCTGGGAACTCGGCGTCGGCGCCCTCATCGCGGTCGGCGTGCCGCTGCTCGTGCGCCTTCCCGCGGCGCTCGCCGCCGCGCTCCCCTGGCTGGGACTCGTGGCGATCGTGGGATCGAGCGTCAGCTACACCGATGCGACTCCCTTCCCGGGGATCGCGGCGCTCGTCCCCGTGCTCGGAGCGGGCGCGGTCATCACGGGCGGGCTCGCGGAGCGACCGCGGGGCGTCGACGCGCTCATCGGCGGACGCGTGACGCGGTTCCTGGGGACGATGTCGTACGGCTGGTATCTGTGGCACTGGCCGGCGATCATCCTGGGGCCGGCCCTGTTCGGGATCGCCTTCGGCTGGCCCGAGAAACTCGAGCTGAGCGTGCTCGCCCTGTGGCTCGCCGTGCTCGGGCACCTCGTGATCGAGCGGCGCACCATGAACCGCCCGCTGCGCACTCGTCGCTGGATCGTCCGCGGCGGGGCTCTGTCGGCCCTCGTCGCCCTGCTCTGCGGGGGGCTCGCCGTTGCCTCCCCCAGCGTCGCGACCGGCGGAGGCACCGTCGCATCGCTCGACCTGCGCGCGGCGCAGAGCTCACTCGCGACACTGCTCTCGGTAGGTGAGCGCACGCGCGTGCTGCCCGCGAATCTCACCCCCTCGCTCGTGCGGGCCGCGCGCGACACCCCGCCCACCACGGCCGACGGCTGCCACCTCGACTTCAGCCAGATCGACGAGCCCGCGTGCGTCTACGGAGACACGACGGCGCGGCGCACGATCGTGCTGTTCGGCGACTCGCACGCGGAGCAGTGGTTCGGCGCGGTCGATGCGCTGGGCATCCACGGGGGCTGGCGCGTGGTTGCGTGGACCAAGGCGGCCTGCCCGGTCGCGGCGGTCGTGCTGCGCAACCCCCAGCTCAAGCGCACGTACACCGAGTGCGGGCGGTGGCGGGAGCGGACCCTGCGCCGCATCGCCGAGCTCCACCCCGAGGTGGTGATCGCGAGTCAGGCCGACACCCTCGCCGGACCGGGGTACGCGAACGCCGAGTGGGGTACGAAGACCGCGGAGACGTTGCACTCGCTGCAGCGCGCGGCCGGCAGCGTCGTCCTCCTCGGCGACACCCCGCACCCCCTCCAGGACGTGCCCGGCTGCCTCGCCGGGCACCCCACCGCCGCGACCGAGTGCGCGGTGCCGATCTACTCCAAGACACCGTACGACTACCTCACCCCCCGACGAGCGGCGGTCGTTCACGCGAGCGCCGCGATCGGAGTGCCCGTCATCGACCCCACGCCGTGGTTCTGCACCTCAAGCGCCTGCCCGGCCGTCGTCGCGAACACGCTCGTCTACCGAGACGACAGCCACATGACCCAGCACTACAGCCGGGCTCTGGAACCCATGCTCAGCTCGGCGCTGGAGGGAATCCTTCCGGCCGCCACCCAGCCATCCGGGGAGAAGAAATGACCCGAGCGGAACGCGCCTGCTACCGCGTGCTCATGACCCTCGGGGGCGCCACCGGGCTCGCGTTCTACGCGTGGTGGCTGCAGCCCGAGCACCTGCCGCACAACGCGAGCGGTCTCGGGCACCTGCTCGACGTCGGGATCTTCGCGGTGCTGACCGCGGTGCTGAGCCACCGGGCGTTCATGGAGCTCTACACCTGGGTGGTCATCCGCCGGATCGAGCCGCGGCGCGCCGCACCCCGGCCCCAGGAGGGGCTTCGGGTGGCGTTCATCACCACCTTCGTGCCGGGCGCGGAAGGGCTCGACCTCCTGGCGCGCACCCTGCCGGGAATGCTCGCGGCCGATTATCCGCACGACACCTGGCTGCTCGACGAGGGCGGCGACGAGGATGCCCGAGCACTGTGCGAGGCGCTCGGCGTGCGGTACTTCAGCCGCCGCGGCATCCGCGCCTACAACCTGGTCGCGGGCCCGTTCACCGCGAAGACGAAGGGCGGCAATCACAACGCCTGGTACGAGGAGGTGGGTCACGAGTACGACGTCGTCGCGCAGATCGACACGGACTTCGTGCCGCGACGCGACTTCCTCACCGCCACGCTCGGGTACTTCCGCGACCCCCGCATCGGCTGGATCGGGACGCCGCAGATCTACGGCAACACCGACTCGTTCATCGCGCGCGGGGCCGCGCAGCAGCAGTTCGGCTTCTACGGTCCGGTGATGCGGGGGCTGAGCGGACGGCGGACGGCCAACATGATCGGCGCGAATCACGTGGTGCGGGTCGCCGCGCTAGCCGACATCCGCTTCTACGCGGGCCACCTCACCGAAGACCTGCTCACGGGGATGCGGCTGCACGCCGCGGGCTGGCGCAGCGTCTACGTGCCGGAGCCGCTCGCCATCGGGGAGGGACCGGAGACGTGGCAGGCCTACTTCAGCCAGCAGATGCGCTGGGCATCCGGCTGCATGGATGTGCTGCGCTGGCACTCGCCCCGGCTCGTGCGCCGAATGCCCCGCGCGCAGGCGCTGCTCTCGCTCGCGCTGCAGCAGGGCTACTTCAGCGGCCTCGCGAGCGCACTCGGCATCGCCCTGCTCGCCGCCTACTTCTTCGGCGGAATCGAGATCTCGCGGGTGCCGCTGCTCGGGCTCATCGAGTGGGGCGGACCCTTCCTCGCGATGCGCGTGCTGATCCTGCTCTGGATGCAGCGCTTCACGGTGCGGCCGACGCTCGAACGCGGACTCCACCTCGCCGGCCACGTGCTCTCACTCGCGGCCTGGCCCATCTACCTCCTCGCCTTCGTGGGCGTGGCCCGCAGCCGACCGCTCGCCTTCCGGGTGACGCCGAAGGGCGGCGTCTCCCAGCGCTCGGTCGGGCTGCTGCGGCTGTTCCGGCCCCACCTCGTGCTCGCGCTCGTGAGTCTCGCGTGCGTCGTCGCGGGCCTGCTGCGGCCCGAGCCCTCAGCGGTGCTCATGGCGTGGGCGATCATCAACACGGTGACCCTCGGCTCCTTCGTCGTGATGGCCACCCTCGCGACGATTCGACGGCGCGGGCGCGGGCGCGCACGCGGGCACGAGCATCCTCCCGCCCTGTCGCGGCCCGACTCCGGCGCGACCGCTCCCGGAATGCCGGTCTCGGCGACGGCGCCCTGATGCCGTCGGCGGGCCGAGGGGCATGGATCGCGCGCGCCGGGCGCCGGCTGCGGCGCGCTCCTCGGGTCGGAGCGATCCCGGCAGCGGGTCTCGTCGTCGTCGCCATCGCCGCCGCCGCTCTCCTCGGCGGAGCGCTCATCCGGGGCGTCCCGCCGCCCACGGGTCCCGCGGCTCCGCATCCCGCGCTCGCGCGCGCGCCGCTGGGAGCGACCGCGCGATGGGGCGCGACCTTCGACCCCGATGCTCCCCTCGCCACTGCGATCACCGAGGCCGAGTCCGCCGTTCATCGGCACATCGACATCGTGGGTCGATTCATCTCCTGGACCTGGCCGACTCCCGTGCAGAAGTCGGTGATCGATCGACTGCGGGCGATCAGCTCACCGACCCGCACGGTGATGATCACCTGGCAGCCGGGCGAACACGCGGGTGTCGGCCCGGGAACGACGCCCGGCACGGGGCTCCTTCAGCGCATCGCGGCCGGGCGCGAGGACGCGGCCGCCATCGGGTTCCTGCGCCAGCTCGCCGACTTCCGCGGGCCGGTGGTGATCCGCTTCGCACACGAGATGAACGGGTCGTGGTACCCGTGGTCGGGCGACCCGGCGCACTACGTGGCCGCCTGGTCGCGCATCCACGGCCTCGTCGCCCGCTTCGCGCCGGCCGCACGCATGGCCTGGAGCGTCAACAACGTGGATCAGCCCGCGGCGAACCGGTTCGAGCGCTACTGGCCGGGGGCCGCTCAGGTCGACATGATCGGGCTGGACGGCTACAACTGTCTCGCCGGCTGGCAGAGCCCCGCCCAGGTGTTCGCGCGCGCCTACGCGCGCCTCCTGGCTCTCGCCCCGACCACTCCCCTGTGGATCACGGAGACCGCGAGTTGCGAGTCCTCGCCCGCGGTGCCGGGATCGGCGGATTCCTCCAAGGCGGCGTGGATCACGGGCCTGCTCGGCAGTCGCGAGCTGCCGCGAGTGACCGCGGTGGTGTGGTTCGACCGCGACAAGGAGTACGACTGGCGGATCTCCTCGACCCCCGCTGCCGCCGCCGCCCTCCGACGGGCGCTCGCCGTTCAGCCGTAGACGCGCACGTAGTCGACGACGAAGCGCTGGGGCGTTCGGGTGGCCGGCGAGACGGGCCCGGGGAAGTCGCCGCCGATCGCGAGGTCGAGGATGAGGAAGACGCGATGGCTGAACACCCAGCGGCCACCGGCACCGACCACCTCGGCGCGGGTCACCGTACCGTAGCGACGGCCGTCGATCGAGAAGCTGACCGAGCCAGGAGACCAGCTCGCGGCGTACACGTGGAATCCACCGGAGAGTGGTGCCGCGGAATCGTGCGTGACCCCGTGCTGATAGGCGGAGCCGTCTGCCGCGGGTCCGTGCAGAGTGCCGAACACGGTCCGCGGCCGGTTGCCGCCGACCTCCATCACGTCGATCTCGCCGGCCGCCGGCCAGTCGACCCGGCGCAGGTCATCCCCGAGCGCCCAGAAAGCGGGCCACACGCCGGGGGTGGTGGGCACCTGCGCGCGCACCTCGAGCCGACCGTAGCCGGCGGTGACCCGGCCCTCCGTGGTGAGCCGCGCCGAGGTGTAGTCGTTCCTCGATCCGTCGGAGCACACGTGACCGGGCTGGTGCAGGGCCGTGATCACCAGATGACCCGCGCCGTCCGTCGCCGCATTGCCCGGCACCCGGGTGTAGCACTCGAGCTCGTGATTGCCCCAGCCGGCGCCCCCCGTCTCGGCGACCCAGCTCGCCCGGTCGGGCGGTGCGCCCGCGGCACCCGAGAAGTCGTCGCTCCACAGCAGGTGCAGCGGCGCGGGCGCGGGCAAGGGAGGGGCGGGGTGACGAGGTGCGCCCGCGCAGCCGGACAGCACGAGCACGAGCACGAGCACGAGGCCCAGCAGGGCGAGAAGTCGGGTGCCCGGCGCGCGCACGGCGGCTCCCGTCAGCCCGCGGGGGCGTCGACGGGCGCCGGGAAGATCGCGCCGAGCAGGGTCGCGGTCCAGTCGACGAGCGCCGCATCGTCGAGGGGCTCGCCCCCGATGCGCGGCATCGGGACGGTGAGCGCCTTCGCCTGAGCGAGGTAGCGCGACCCCGGGTACATGCGCTGCAATCGCACCTGGATCGAGTCGGGGAGGTCGGCGGGGGCGACGCGGAGGTTGGACCCCATCGCGACCACGTCGCTCAGCCCCGCCTTCTGCGCCAGGCGACGCAGCCGGGAGACGGCGATCAGGTTGAGCACGGGAGCGGGCGGCTCGCCGTAGCGATCGGTGAGCTCCTCGAGAACGTTGTCGATCTGCTCGGGCGCCGAGGCGGGGGCGGATGCCGTGGAGAGCTTCTGGTAGGCCTCCAGCCGCAGGCGCTCGCTCTCGACGTATTCCTCGGGAATGTGCGCATCCACCGGGAGTTCGAGACGGAGCTCGGTCTGGCCCTCGGCGACATCACCGCGGAAGGTCGAGACGGCCTCGCCGATCATCCGCAGATAGAGATCGAAGCCGACTCCCGCGATGTGGCCCGACTGCTCACCGCCCAGGAGGTTGCCCGCGCCGCGGATCTCGAGGTCTTTGAGCGCGATCTGCATACCGGAGCCGAGATCGTTGTTGGCCGCGATCGTGGAGAGCCGGTCGTGCGCGGTCTCGGAGAGCGGCTTCAGCTCGTCGTAGAGGAAGTAGGCGTAGGCGCGCTCGCGACCGCGACCGACGCGCCCGCGGAGCTGGTGCAGCTGGGAGAGCCCGTACTTGTCGGCGCGATCGATGATGAGGGTGTTCGCGTTGGCGATGTCGAGGCCGGTCTCGATGATGGTCGTGGAGACGAGCACGTCGAACTTGCGCTCCCAAAAGTCGACCATGACCTGCTCCAGAACGTGCTCTGAGAGCTGACCATGGGCGACCGCGATGCGGGCCTCGGGAACGATCTCGGCGATCTGCGCGGCCACCCGGTTGATCGAGGAGACCCGGTTGTGCACGTAGAACACCTGACCCTCGCGCAGCAGCTCGCGTCGGATCGCGGCACCGATCTGCTTGTCGGAGCGCGGGCCGACGAAGGTGAGGATGGGGTGCCGATCCTCGGGCGGGGTGGCGAGCGTCGACATCTCGCGGATCCCGGTCACCGCCATCTCGAGCGTTCGCGGGATGGGGGTGGCCGACATCGCGAGGATGTCGACGTTGGTCTTGAGCTTCTTGAGCGCGTCCTTGTGCTCCACGCCGAAGCGCTGCTCCTCGTCGATGATCACGAGGCCGAGGTCTTTGAAGGTCACCGACTGCCCGAGAATGCGGTGGGTTCCGATGACCATGTCGACCGAGCCGTCGGCGAGGCCGTCGATCGTCTCCTTCGCCTCCCGATCGGTCTGGAACCGGCTGAGCGCCTTGAGGTGCACGGGGAACCCGGCGAAGCGCTCGACGAAGGTCTCCAGGTGCTGTTTGACGAGCAGCGTGGTGGGCACGATCATCGCGACCTGCTTGCCGTCCTGAATCGCCTTGAACGCGGCGCGCACCGCGACCTCGGTCTTGCCGTAGCCCACGTCGCCGGAGAGCAGCCGGTCCATCGGGATCGGCGACTCCATGTCGCGCTTGACCTCCTCGATGGTCGTGAGCTGGTCGGGCGTCTCGGCGAAGGGGAAGGCCTCCTCCAGCTCGCGCTGCCACGGGGTGTCGGGCGGGAAGGCGTGCCCGCGCGAGGCCATGCGGGCCGAGTAGAGCTTCACGAGCTCGACGGCGATGTCGCGCACCGCCTTGCGCGCCTTGCCCTTGGCGGCGGCCCAGTCGCTGCCGCCCATCTTGCTGAGCGCAGGTGCCTCGCCGCCCACGTAGCGGGTGAGCAGGTCGAGCTGGTCGGTGGGCACAAAGAGTTTGTCACCGGGATACCCGCGCTTGTTGGGCGCGTACTCGACGACGAGGAACTCGCGGGTGGACTTGACCGGGTTGCGCCCGCCGCTCGACACCTCGCGCTGCGTCAGCTCGAGGAACTTGCCGATGCCGTGCGTCTGGTGCACGACGAAGTCGCCGGCCTTGAGCTGCAGCGGGTCGACGACGTTCTTGCGCCGGCTGGCGAGCTTCTTCACCTGCCGCGAGTCGTAGCCCGCGGTGCGCCCGTAGAACTCGCCCTCGCTCAGGAGGGCGAACCGGGCCTCGGGCACTTCGAAGCCCGCCTCGACGGCGCCCTTCACGAGGTAGACGACGCCGTTGTCGGGATGCTCGGGCAGGTCATCCACGATCCGCCCGGCGATCCCGTGCTCGCCCAGCACGTCTGCGGCGCGTTCGACCAGGCCGGTGCCGAGGGCGGCCACCACGACGGTCCATCCCGCGCGGGTGAGCTCGCCGACATGCTCGATCGCCCCGCCCAGCTGCCCCGCGAAGCTGGGAACAGCGGTCGCCTCGATGCGCACGTACTCGCCCGCGCCCTCGATGAGCTGCGCGACCGAGGCCACGTCGTCACTCAGCGCGGCGAGTCCGGAGTCGAAGCCGCTGAAGGTCCACCACGGACGGTCACCCGCGCTCGCCCGCAGACCGCCGAGCGTGAGGAAGTCGCCCGCGTCGAGATCGATCGGTGCCTCCGCACCCGCTGTGGCGGCGCTCCAGGCCGCGGAGAGGAACTCGCGGTTCGTCTCGAGCAGGCTGACCGCCCGGGTCGCGACGCGCTCCGGCGACAGCACGGCGATCGCCGCGCTCGCCGGAAGATACGAGGTGAGGGGCACGAGTCGGTCGACGAGGGCCGGCGCCAGCGACTCCATGCCCTCGACCGGAATGCCCTCCGAGATCTTGGCGAGCATCTGCCCGATGCTCGGGAACTCGTGCTGCATCTCGCGCGCCCGCTGCCGCACCGCCTCGCTGAGCAGCATCTCGCGGCTGGCCGGGAAGCTGGCCTCCGGCAGCGGATCGCCGAGGCTGCGCTGGTCGGCGACCGAGAAAAACCGCAGTTGTTCGACCTCGTCGCCGAAGAACTCGATGCGCACGGGGTGTTCGGCGATCGGCGAGAACACGTCGAGGATGCCGCCGCGAACCGCGAACTCGCCCCGGCGGGTGACCATGTCGACCCGTGAGTAGGCGAGATCGACGAGCCCGTGGGCGATCGCGGTGAGATCGTAACCGCGGCCGCCCGCGGCGAGCCGGATCGGCTCGAGTTCGGTGAGGTTGTCGGCGAGGGGCTGCAGCGCCGCCCGGACCGACGCGACGATGATGATGTCGCCCTGGGGGTCGGCCTCCCAGGCCTTCAGCCGACGCAGCGCGTCGATGCGCTTGCCCACGGTCTCGGCCGAGGGGCTCAGGCGCTCGTGCGGCAGGGTCTCCCAGGCGGGGAACTCGATCACGGCGGCGTGCGGCGCGATGGAGGCGAGGGCGCCGCGCAGGGCCTCCGACTCACGACCCGTCGCGGTGATCGCGAGAAGCGCCTGCGGGGTTCCTCGCCGGTGCAGGAGCGCCGCGAGGAGGGGGGCGCGAAGCCCGTCGACGAGGGAGAAGTCGACACTGCGGCCGCTGTACGAGAGGGCGTTCTCGAAGGACTGGGCGCGCGAAAGCCCCCCGATTATTCGTTCGAGTACCACCCGACAAGTGTAGGCGAGCGCGCCGACACCCGGCCGCGCGGGGCGTCAGCGGGCGGTGTGCCAGCGCAGCTGGGCGGGCGCGAGCCCCTCACGCGTGATCTGCTCCACCGCGTCGGCCGCGTCGGAGATGAGGCTCGGCAATGCCTCGCGCTCGGCACCGGAGAAGTTCTGCAGCACGAAGTCGGCCGCCTGCTGGCGCCCGGGCGGACGGCCGATGCCGACGCGCACCCGGGTGAACTCGGGGGTGCCGGCACGAGCAGCGATGTCGCGGATGCCGTTGTGGCCGCCGTTGCCGCCGCCGACCTTCAGCCGGAGGGTGTCGAAGGGGATGTCGAGCTCGTCATGCACGACGATGAGGCGCGAGGCATCCAGCTTGTAGAAACGCAGGAGCGCCTGCACCGGACCGCCGGAGAGGTTCATGAAGGTGGCCGGCTTGGCGAGGATGAGGCGCGGAGCATCCGGCCCACTTCGCCCCTCGGCCACGAGGGCGTTGCTGCGATGGGTCGTGAAGCGCGAGCCGATGCGCCGTGCGAGCTCGTCGACGACCATGAAGCCGATGTTGTGGCGATTGCCGGCGTAGCCGGGCCCGGGATTGCCGAGCCCGGCTACAAGCCACTGGTTTGTGTCCACTGGCAGTCGCGCGCGAAAGAGCCCGATTATTCGGCGGATTCCTCGGCGGCGGCATCCTCGGCAGCCCCCTCGGTCTCGCCCGCGGACTCTTCTTCCTCACCGAGGTCGGCGGCGACCTCACCCGTGATGCCCACGACGAGCAGCTCGGGGTCGGAGACGAGCGTCGACCCGGAGGGCAGCTCGACCTCGGCCGCGGTGATGTGCGTGCCCTCCTCGAGGCCCTCGATGGAGACGACGACGCGCTCGGGGATGTGGGTGGCCTCGACCTCGATGGAGATCGTCGTCGCGTCCAGGTTCACCGAGGTGCCGGGAGCCGACTCGCCCTCGAGGTGCACGGGGATGTCAACGATGACCTTCTCGCCCTTGCGGACGACGATCAGGTCGAGGTGCTCGATGATCTGGCGCACCGGATCCTTCTGCACATCCTTGACGAGGGCCAGCTGGCTCTTGCCCGAGATGTCGAGGTCGAGGATGGCGTTCGCCTTGCGGATGATGAGCGCGACCTCGTGGCCGGGCAGCGTGACGTGCTGCGGCTCGGTGCCGTGGCCGTAGATGACGGCCGGGATCTTGCCGGCAGCGCGGATCTTGCGGGCCGCGCCCTTGCCGAACTGGGTACGCGCTTCGGCGACCAGCTTGTTGTCGTCAGACATTGTGGATTCTCCTTGTGAGCCGTCTCGCGGCCCAGATCGTTATCTGTTGTTCAACTCGAACGCATGTCAGCGTGAGGACCAGCCGGAAAGCTTCGCTCCACCGCGTCGATCACGGATACCGCGGTCGCAACCGCGTCTCCCTCGCCGAAGTTCGGCCCCTAAAGGACCAGTCGTCGAGCCTATCAGTAGAACTCCCGGGTGTTAACCGGGTTCAGGAGGGGACGTCCGTCGAGCAGGCGCGTCGCGTTCTCGGCGAACAGTTCCGCGATGCGGCGATCCTCGAGGGAGCTGAGCGCCGCCGAGTGCGGGCTGATGAGCACGTTGGGGAGATCCCAGAGCGGGCTCGACGCGTCGAGCGGCTCGGCGTAGACCACGTCGAGGGCGGCGAAACCGATGCGGCCGTCCTGCAGCGCCTCCACGAGCGCCTCCTCGTCGACGGTCGTGCCGCGGCCGACGTTGACGAGAGTGAGGCCGGGCTTCACGGCGGCGAGCACCTCGCGGCTGAGCATCCGGTGGGTCTGCTCGGTGCCGGGGAGGGCGAGCACGACGGCGTCGGCGACCGCCACGACCTCGGCGAGCTGCTCGGGCGAGACGATCCGTGAGACCCCCGGCGCGTCCACCTCCCGGCGATGCACGCCGATCACGGTCGCGCCCAGCAGCGCGAGCGTCTCGGCGACCCGGCGGCCGATGCCGCCGAGGCCCACCACGACGACGGTCTGCTCGGAGACCTGTCCCATCGCCCAGCGGTCATCCCACTGGTGGGCGGCCTGGCGCTCCCGCAGCCGGGGCAGCTCCTTCGCGCCCGCGAGCACGCCAAACACGGCGAACTCGGTGAGCGGCTGGGCGTGGGTGCCGCCCGAGGTGGTGAAGCGGATGCGCGCCAGCTGCTGCTCGCTCAGCCGGGCCACCCGTACCTGCGCTCCCCCGCCCGCCGCCATCGTGTGCACCCAGCGCAACCCCGGGTTCGCCTCCGCCGTGCGCCGCAGGGCCCGTGCCGACTCGTCGGGCAGGCCGTAGAGCGCGTCGGCGGAATCGACGAGCGCGTCGAAGCGCGCCTGCTGCTCGGGCGTGCGCACGAACGCCGGATCGCCGCGGTGGTCGCCCGGGTGGCGCTGCGGCGGGAGCAGCGATTGGTCGCGGACGAGCTCGACGCGGGGCTCGCGCTCCTCGATGAGCCGGCAGAGCTCCTCGCTCAGGGGGCTCGACACGACGACGCGCAGGCTTTCAGACACGGGACGACACTCCAACGGCGGGGACGGGCAGGGACGGTGGCGAGACGGGGCGGGGATCGGCGGACGGCAGGGACGGGGACGGAGCGCACGGCTGACGCCCGGACGGGGGGATTGCGACCCCGCACTCACCCTAACTAGCGTGAGGCCACATCCGTCGATCGGGCGAGGGATGCGCACCACCCCACCGACGACAGGGGGCTCCGTCGGAATGAGCACGACCGACCTCGTCGCGGCGTCCATCGTCGCGCCCCACGGCCGCCAGTACTCGAGTTTCTCGAAGGCGGCGAAGGCCGCGCATCCGGCCCCCTCGATCTTCTCGGCGCGCGACCACCGCGCCCACCTCCTGCGGCGCGCCACCTTCGGCGCGAGCCCCGCTGATGTGAAGTCATTGGCGAAGCTCGGCGTGAACAAGTGGCTCGCGAAGCAGCTGAAGCCCGAGACCCTCGCCGACCCGCAGGGCGACGCGGCCTGGCGGGCGTTCCCCCTGGCGGGCGCCTCCGCGGCGACGATCACGCGGTCCATTCCTCGATACAGCTGGGAGGCGATGTTCCAGACCAGCCAGGCGGCGCTCGCGCGGCAGATGTTCTCCTCGCGCCAGCTGTACGAGGTGGTGGTCGACATCTTCGCGAACCACCTGCACGTCGCGATCCCGGGCGAGCAGTGGAACACCTCGCCGGACTACCTGCGAACGGTCATCCGCGCGCACGCCTTCGGCCGCTACTCCGACATGCTCGTGGCGGCCATGCGCCACCCCGCGATGCTCACCTACCTGGGCAACGACCAGTCGCGCAAGGCGGCGGTGAACGAGAATCTTGGACGGGAACTCCTCGAACTGCACACCGTGGGCGTGACGGCCGGGTACACCGAGGCCGACGTCAAGGCGAGCGCCGCCATCCTCTCCGGCCGCACCTGGAACTGGCAGACCGGCCAGTACGTGTTCGACGCGAGCCAGCACGTGACCGGCCGCGTGCGCGTCATGGGCTTCACCCACTCGAACGCCGTCGCCGCCCAGGGGCACGCGGTCGGCGACGCCTACCTGCACTACCTCGCGATGCATCCGGCGACGGCACGGATGATCGCCCGCATCATCGCGACCCGCTTCGTCTCCGACACCCCCAGCGCCGACCTCGTGAACCGGCTCGCCCGCGTCTACCTGGCCCACGGCTCCGATATCCGCCAGGTCGTGAAGGCGGTGTTCCGGAGCAGCGACTTCTGGGCATCCGTCGGCACCCGCATGCGGCGCCCCCTCGAGGACGCGGTCGGCGCGGTGCGCGCGATCGGGATCAGCTGCGGACCGCACATGGCGGCCGCCGTCGCCAACATCTACTGGTACCTCGACAGCTCCGGCCAGACGCCGTTCGGCTGGAACCCGCCGAACGGCTACCCCGACGTGGCCGACGCCTGGCTGGGGGCGGGTTCGATGATCCAGCGATGGAACCTGCACCGCGTGCTCGTGTACGGCTGGTGGAGCGGCCTCGGGTATCGCGACCCCGCCACGCTCGTGAAGCGCGTGCCCGGGATGACCGCCTCCGCCTGGGCGCGCGCCGCGGCCAAGCGCCTCCTGCACACCACCCCGAGCACGCGTCACCTCAGCGCCGTGCTCGTCGGCGCGGGGCTCCGCGCCTCGGCCCCCGCGCCCACCTCGAGCTGGGAGTGCGGAAAGGTCGCCTCCCTGCTGCTCGACTCCGCCTACTTCCAGCTGCGCTGACCCGCCGAACCGAGGAGCAGACCAGATGAGCGACACCGCAACCGTGACCGTCGCGGACGACGCGATCCTCCGCTCGCTGCACCCCGACTGCCCCGACTGGGAGCGGCTCGGGCCGACCGCGCGCGACGCCGCCCTGCGCGCTGCCGCGACCGCCGCCACCCTCGAGGCCGACCAGCGCGACGAGCAGTGGTCGCGCGGATTCAACCGCCGCACCTTCCTCAAGGGCGGTCTCGGCGTCGGCGTCGCAGCGCTCGGCGCGCAACTCGTCACGAGTCGGGTCTCCTACGCGGCCGCCGACGTGCCCACGACCGGCACGCTCGTCGTCGTCTTCCTGCGGGGCGGGATGGACGGCCTCTCGCTGCTCGTGCCCGCCGCCGACGATGCGGCCCTCGCCGCCGCCCGGCCCGGTGTCGCGGTGCGCGCCGCCTCAGCCCTGCCCTTCGACACGGCCCGCGGGTTCGGGCTGCACCCCGCGCTCGCGCCGCTGCAGCCGCTCATCTCGGCGGGCAAGGTCGCGGCGGTCCCCGCGGTCTCGACCCCCGACCTGTCGCGCAGCCACTTCCAGGCTCAGGACTGCCTCGAGCGCGGATCGAGCTCGCGCCTCACCTCCGGCTGGCTCGACCGCGTGCTCGCCGTCTCCGGGCCGGGCACCACCTTCCGCTCGGTCGCCGTGGGAGGACTGCTGCCGCGATCGATGATGGGCAGCTCCCGTTCGATCGCGATGTACGACCTGCAGTCGATCGCCCTCGACGGGGTGGACGACGTGCCCGCGACGAAGAGCGCGCTGATGGCGCTGTACACGGGGGTCGATCATCCGATCGCGACCCAGACCGGCCTCGCGATCGGCGCCCTGAACACGATGGCGCAGGTGCGTGCCACCCCGCCCGCGGGGCCCGCGACCGTGTACCCGAAGGGCAATCTGGGCGATGCGCTCGCCTCGCTCGCCACCCTGATCAAGGCGCAGGTGGGCGTGCGCGTCGCCTGCATCGACGTGGGCGGCTGGGACACCCACACCGGCATGGGCACGGTCGACGCCGGCGACATGAGGCGCCACCTCGGCGACCTCGCGACCGCGCTCGCCGCGTTCACGAGCGATCTCGGCACCGCGCTCGACTCCACGACGATCGTCGCGATGAGCGAGTTCGGGCGCCGGGTGGAGCAGAACGCGAGCGGCGGCACCGACCATGGTCACGGCGGCGCGGTGCTGGTGCTCGGCGGCGGCGTCAGCGCGGGGGTCCACGGCACGTGGCTGGGGCTCGACCCGACGCTGCTCGACCAGGGCGACGTGCCCGGCTGGAACGACTACCGCGACGTGCTCAGCGACGTCGTGACGAAGCGGCTCGGGCTCAGCACGGGCTCGATGGGCACGGTCTTCCCCGGCTGGACGCCCACGCCCGTCGGCATCATGGCCTGAGCTCGCGGATGATCGTCCCCACGATCTCCTCCAGCGACTGGTCGATCGCCACCACGATGCCCGGCTCGTCCACGGCCAGCGATTCCAGCGTGGCGAGCTGCGAGTCGAGGAGGCTCGTCGGCATGAAGTGGTCGTGGCGGCCGCGCATCCGCTCCTCGAGCAGTGCGCGCGAGCCCTCCAGCTCGACGAAGCGCACACCCGGCGCACCGGCGCTGATGCGCTCACGGTAGACCCGGCGCAGGGCGCTGCAGGCGACCACCATGCCGGTCGAGGCGCCCCCGGCGAGCGTCGCGGCGACGCGGTCGAGCCACGGCCAGCGGTCCTCATCGGTGAGCGGGTGCCCGGCCGCCATCTTCGCGACGTTGGCGGCGGGGTGCAGATCGTCGGCGTCGACGAAGGGCACGCGCAGCCGCGACGCGAGGGCCGCGCCGACGGTCGACTTACCGGAGCCCGAGACCCCCATGACGACGATGAGCTGGGGCACGATCATCCCTCTCGTTCCACCGATGGAACTCCACCCTAGCGAGCGGTTCCCGTCTCACCCCTCCACCCACCTCGGGCCGCTAACGTTGGACCACGTACTTCAACCCCTGGGAGATCTTCCGTGAACGCAACACCCACCGCCGCTACAGCAAATATCGGAGTCGTCGGATTGGCGGTGATGGGATCCAACCTCGCCCGCAACCTCGCCAGCCGCGAGGGCAACACGGTCGCGGTGTACAACCGCACTTGGGCCAAGACCGAGACGCTCATCACCGAGCACCCCGAGGCCGGCTTCGTCGCATCCAAGACGATCGAGGAGTTCGTCGCCTCGCTCGAGAAGCCGCGCGCCGCCCTGATCATGGTGCAGGCGGGTGCCGGAACCGACGCGGTCATCGATGAGCTGTCGGCGCTCTTCGAGGAGGGCGACATCATCATCGACGGCGGCAACGCCCTGTTCACCGACACGATCCGGCGCGAGAAGGCGGCCCGCGAGAAGGGCCTCAACTTCGTCGGCACTGGCATCTCCGGTGGCGAGGAGGGCGCGCTCAACGGTCCGTCGATCATGCCCGGCGGCTCGGCGGAGGCCTACGAGAAGCTCGGCCCGATCTTCGCCTCCATCGCGGCGGTGGCCGAAGGCGAGCCCTGCGTCACGCACGTCGGAACCGATGGCGCCGGGCACTTCGTGAAGATGATCCACAACGGCATCGAGTACGCCGACATGCAGCTCATCGCCGAGGCGTACGACCTCATCCGCCAAGGCACCGGAGCGGCCCCGGCCGAGATCGCCGACATTTTCGCGGAGTGGAACAAGGGCGAGCTCGAGTCGTACCTGATCGAGATCACCGCCGAGGTGCTGCGCCAGACGGACGCGGAGACGGGGAAGCCCCTCGTCGACGTCATCCTCGATCAGGCCGGCTCCAAGGGGACCGGCGTCTGGACCGTGCAGAACGCGCTCGACCTCGGTATCCCGGTCTCCGGCATCGCCGAGGCGGTGTTCGCCCGCGCGCTCTCGTCGAAGCCCGCTCAGCGCGCCGCCGCGAGCAGCCTCCCCGGGCCGGCCGAGCCGTGGACGGTCGACGACAAGGCCACCTTCGTCGAAGACGTGCGACGCGCTCTCTACGCCTCGAAGATCGTCGCGTACTCGCAGGGCTTCGACGCGATCATCGCGGGCGCGGAGAAGTACGGCTGGGACATCAAGAAGGGTGAGATCGCGAAGATCTGGCGCGGTGGCTGCATCATCCGCGCCCAGTTCCTCAACCGCATCACCGACGCCTACAACGACGACCCCGAGCTCGTCGCCCTCCTCACCGCGCCGTACTTCCGGGCCGCGATCGAGGGTGCGCAGGAGTCGTGGCGCCAAGTCGTCGCGCACGCGGCGAAGGCCGGGATCCCCTCCCCCGCGTTCTCCTCCTCGCTCGCCTACTACGACGGGATCCGCGCCCCGCGCCTTCCCGCCGCGCTCGTGCAGGGCCAGCGCGACTTCTTCGGCGCCCACACCTACCAGCGGGTCGACAAGGAGGGCACCTTCCACACGCTGTGGTCGGGCGACCGCACCGAGATCGAGAGCGCCGGCAGCAGCCACTAGCGTGAGCTCAGGGTGAGGGCGGGGTCGTTCGCGGCCCCGCCCTCACGTCGTTACCGATTCGGGATGCGCGGGCGGGGGTGAGACGCCGGGTCCCGCGGGTTTAATGGGCGGGTGAGCATGTACGACGACGAGCCGGAGCTCGCGGGCTACGAACCCGGCGACGGGCGCCCGCTGCGTTCCGCGCGGACCCTGCTCGCGATGCGGCTCGTCGTGATCGTGGGGCTCATCGGGTTCATCCTGCCCGGCATCGTCACGATCGTCAGCGTGAGTGCCGACACCGCCCGTCGAAGCTGCGCCCGCTGGGTCGGCTACGAACGGCCCGACGCACCCGCATCGGATGCCCGGCTCGAGCTCTTCGGCTACGGCGGCCCCGGCTGGCAGTGCTACACGAAGAACGCGTTCGGCGGCGACAAGTGGATCGCGCCGCTCGGGCTGATCCCCGCGATGCCGGTGCTGCCGAACGAGCGGCCCGCCAGCAGCTGAGCCGCAGCGACCGGTGCTTAGGCCGCGCCGTCGAACATCGAGGTGACCGAGCCGTCGTCGAAGACCTCGTAGATCGCGCGCGCGATGAGCGGCGCGATGGGCAGGATCGTGAGGGTCGGGAACCGCTTCGACTCCGGCACCGGGAGGGTGTCGGTGACGACCACCGAGTCGATGAACTCGCTCTGCAGGAGCTCGGTGGCGGGGTCGGAGAACACCGCGTGGGTGGCCGCGACGACGACACCCGTGGCCCCGTTGTCTTTGAGCGCTTGAGCGGCCTTCGCGATCGTGCGGCCGGTGTCGATCAGGTCGTCGACGATGAGGCAGACGCGACCGTCGACCTCGCCGACGATCTCGTGCACCGAGACCTGGTTGGGAACCAGCGGGTCGCGTCGCTTGTGGATGATCGCGAGCGGTGCCCCGAGCTTGTCGCTCCAGATGTCGGCGACGCGAACGCGGCCCATGTCGGGCGAGACGACGGTGAGGGTGGACGGGTCGAGCTGGCGCTGGAAGTGCTCCAACAGCACCGGCATCGCGAAGAGGTGGTCGACCGGGCCGTCGAAGAAGCCCTGGATCTGCGCGGCGTGGAGGTCGACGCTCATGATGCGGTCGGCCCCGGCCGCCTTGTACAGGTCGGCGACGAGACGGGCGCTGATCGGCTCGCGGCCGCGGCCCTTCTTGTCCTGGCGCGCGTAGGGGTAGAAGGGCGAGACGACCGTGATGCGCTTGACCGAGGCACGCTTGAGGGCGTCGATCATGATGAGCTGCTCCATGAGCCACTCGTTGATCGGGAAGGTGTGCGACTGGATGACGAACACATCCGCCCCGCGCACGCTCTCGTCGTAGCGCGCATAGATCTCGCCATTGGCGAAGGTGCGCGCGTCGGTGTGCACGACGCTCGTGCCGAGTTCAGCAGCGACCTGGTCGGCCAGCTCCGGGTAGGCCCGGCCCGACACGATGACCAGTCGTTTCTGTCCGCTGATTTTGATCTCGGACACGTGTCCCGCTTTCTGCCGGCAAACCGACGGTTGTCACTCGGAGTCGGGTGCCGCCTCCGCCGCCGCGGCTGCGTCCGCAGCTGCAGTGCCCGGACGTTTGGCCGCGACCCAGCCAAGCATGTTGCGCTGCGGAGCCACTGATATCGCCAGGGCACCGGCGGGGACATCCTTGCGGATGACGGCTCCGGCGCCTGTGTACGCTCCGTCACCGATTCTAACGGGGGCGACGTACACCGTGTGCGAGCTCCCTCGCACGTGGGAGCCGATGACCGTCTTGTCCTTCTTGACCCCGTCGTAGTTGGAGGTGATCGTGCCCGCGCCGAGGTTGGAGTCCACGCCGATCGTCGTATCGCCGATGTAGCTGAGGTGGGGCACCTTGCTCCCGGCGCCGATCGTGGAGTTCTTGGTCTCGACGAAGGTGCCGATCTTGCCGTCCTCGCCCAGCACGGTGCCCGGCCGCAGGTAGGCGAAGGGCCCGACGGAGGCGCGCGCGCCGATCACGGCGAGCGTCGCGTCCGTGCGCCGCACCACGGCGTCCTCGCCGATCTCGCAGGCGTCGAGACTCGTGTCCGGTCCGATGATGGCACCGCGGGCGATGGTCGTGGGCCCGTGGATGCTCGTGCCCGGAAGCAGCTCGACGTCCTCCGCGATCGTCGCCTGCAGGTCGATCCACGTCGACTGCGGATCGCGGATCGTCACGCCGGCGAGCTGCCACCCGCGCACGATCATGTCGTTGAGGCGCCGCGCGGTCTCAGCGAGCTGCACCCGGTCGTTGACCCCACCGACGATCCAGCTCTCGCGCACCGTCACCGCCGTGACCTCCTGGCCCGCCGCCCGCAACAGCGCGACCACATCGGTCAGGTACTTCTCGCCCTGCGCGTTGTCGGCGCCCACCGCGGCGAGCTGCTCGCGCAGCGGCCTGACGGCGAAGACGTAGCTGCCCGAGTTGATCTCGAGCAGGTCGAGCTCGGCGGGGCTCGCGTCGCGCTGCTCCACGATGCGCTCCACACTGCCGTCTGCCGCGCGGACCACCCGCCCGTAGCCGGTGGCGTCGTCGAGCAGGGCGGAGAGCAGAGTGGCGGCGGCCCCGCCCGCGCGGTGAGCGTCGATCATCCCACTGAGGGTCGCGGCGTCGAGCAGGGGCACGTCGCCGCTCACCACGACCACCTCGCCCTCGAAGTCGGCGGGCAGGGCGTCGAGGGCGACCTCGACCGCGCGACCCGTGCCCGGCACCTCGTCCTGGTCGACGATCGTGGCCTCCGGCAGCAGCGAGCCGACCACCTCGGCGACTCGCTCGCGCTCGTGCCGCACGACCACCACGACGTGCGCCGGGTCGAGTTCGCGGGCGGTCGCGAGCACGTGACCGACGAGCGGCACGCCAGCGAGCGGGTGCAGCACCTTCGGCAGGGCGGACCTCATGCGGGTGCCCTGCCCGGCGGCGAGGATGATCACGGCGAGCTTGCGGTCAGTCATGAGTCCATCATCCCGCGCTTCTCCCCCGGGTGCGGGTCAGCCCCGGCCGTGCGCCGCCCGCGAACGCCGGGAGAGCGCGTCGAGCACGACGGCGAGCACGAGGACTGCCCCCGTGATGATGCTCCGCACCGAGGAGTCGAGACTGAGGAGGGTGAGCCCGCTCGAGATCGACTGGATCACGACGATGCCGAGCAGCGCGGAGAACGCGCTGCCCCGCCCGCCGAACAGGCTCGTGCCGCCGATGACCGCGGCCGCGATGGCGTTGAGGTTGGTGTCGCCGCCGCCGCTGGAGAGCCCCGCGGAGGTGAGCCGGCCCGCCGCGAGCAGGCCGCCGAGCGCGGCGAAGACGGAGCACAGCACGAAGATGCCGACGTAGACCCGGCCGACACGGATGCCCGCGCGGCGGGCGGCCTCGACGCTGCCGCCGACCGCGTAGACGGAGCGCCCCCAGCGCGTGCGGGTGAGCACGTAGTTCATCGCCACGACGAGCGCGAGGAAGAACAGGAAGGAGGCGCCGATACCGCGATCGGTTCCCAGGTACCAGACCACGACGAGCAGCACGACGAGCAGCGCGAGGGGACGCACAATGACCGACAGCGGCGACGGCGCGGAAAGGCCCGCCGCGACGCGCTTGCGCATGGAGAGCCAGCCGGTGAGCGCGATGACCACGGCCGCCGCGACGGCGAGACCGTAGGCGATCGGCGTGGGCAGGAACCACACCTGCGCGAACTGCACGATGAAGGAGTCGTACGGCAGGTTCACCGTGCCGTCCGGGCCGAGCACCTCGCGCTGCAGCCCGGAGATCGCGAGGAGGCCCGCCAGGGTGATGACGAAGCTGGGCACGCCGAACCGCGTGAATAGGAACCCGTAGAGCAGCCCGACGAGCGCGCCGGCGACGAGGGCGCCGAGGATGGCGAGGGGCAGGGGCCAGCCGCCGCTGGTCATCCCGATACCGACGATGGCCGCGGCCAGCCCGCTCGTGGAACCCACAGAGAGGTCGATCTGGCCGACGAGCGCGACGAGCACGATACCGATCGAGATCGTGCCGACGGAGGCGCACTGCAGGGCGAGATTGACGAGGTTGCCGGCCGAGAGGAACGCCGGGTTGAGGATCTCGAAGACGATCCAGATGACGACGAGGCCGACGACGACGGGAACAGAACCGAGCTCGCCGGAGCGCAGCCGGAACAGCGGGAGGCGGGGTGCCAGCTCGGTGGTGGCGGGCGGATGGCTCATCGCGACTCCTCCCCGCGGCGCGAATCCCGCGCGGTGATCGCGGTATCGGTGGCGCCGGTGATCGCCGCGATGATCTCCTCGTAGGAGACGTCGGGCACCGTGAACACCCCGTTGTTGCGACCGAGGCGCAGCACCACGACCCGGTCGGCGACGGCCTGCACGTCGGCCAGGTTGTGACTGATGAGCACGACGCCGAGGCCGCGCTCGCGCAGCCGCTCGACGAGGTTGAGCACCTCCGCGGTCTGCGCGATGCCGAGGGCCGCCGTCGGCTCGTCGAGAATCACTACCGTCGGCTCGCCGATGAGCGAGCGCGCGATCGCCACCGTCTGGCGCTGGCCGCCGGAGAGGGAGGCGACCGGCACCCGCACCGAGGGGATCTTGGCCGAGAGCTGGCGCAGCAGCTCCCACGACCGCTTCTCCATCTCCACCTCGTCGAGTGCGGCCGCGCCGATCTCACGGCCGAGGAAGAGGTTCGAGACGACGTCGAGGTTGTCGCAGAGCGAGAGCTCCTGAAACACGGTCGCGATGCCGAGCTCGCGCGAGGCGGCGGGCGAGGGGATGCTCACGCGCTTCTCATCGAAGGTGATCTCGCCCGAGTCCTGCGCGTGCACCCCGGCGAGGATCTTCACGAGAGTCGACTTGCCCGCGCCGTTGTCGCCGACGAGCGCCACGACCTCCCCGGCGTGGATATCGAGATCGACGTCGGTGAGGGCGCGGACCGCCCCGAAGCTCTTGTTGATGCCACGCATCGTGAGCACGGGTCTGGCACTCTGGTGGCGGTCACCCGACACCTCGGTTACGAGTGTCACGCGGTCTCCTTGCGGTTGTTGTCGGTGCGGTGTGCGGTGTGCGGGGATGCCCGGCCTCAGCCGAGACCGTTCGCCCGGCAGGCCGCGGCGTAGGTGGGCGTGCAGATCTGGGCGGCGGTGTAGAAACCATCCTTCACCACGGTGTCGGCGATGGTGCCCGCCGTCACGGAGACGGGCGAGAGCAGGAACGAGGGTACCCCGTCGACCGTGGTCTGGCCGGCGGGCTTCTGGTGCCGACTCAGGGCGATGGCGAGTTCGGCGGCCTTGTCGGCCTCCGGCTTCAGGTCTTTGAAGACCGTCATGTATTGGTCGCCCACCAGAATGCGTTGGAGGCCGGCGAGTTCGGCATCCTGTCCCGTGACCGGCGGCAGTCGCCTCAGCCCCGCGGCCTTGAGCGCGGCGATCACCCCGCCCGCCACGCTGTCGTTCGCCGCGAGCACGCCCGTGATTCGGTCTCCGTACTTCGTGATCTGGCCGCTGACCCAGTCCTGGGCCTGCGACGGGATCCACCCGGGAGTGTCGAACTCGGCGAGGGTCGTGTATCCGCTCGAGGCGAGCACCCGGTGCGCACCCGCCTTGAACTGGATCGCGTTGGCGTCGGTGGGCGAGCCGTTGACCTCGAGGATGCCGCTGCCGCTCGGCACCCCGGAGGAGTGCAGTTTCTCGATCAGGGCCGTCGCCTGCATCTCGCCGACCCGCTCGTTGTCGAAGGAGATGTAGTACGCGGCCTTGCCGCCCGCGATGAGCCGGTCGTAGGAGATGACGGGGACGCCCCGCGCGAGCGACTCGGTGACGATCGCCTGCGCGGCCTTGCTGTCGAACGGCGAGAGCACGAGCACCTTGGCCCCCGCGGTCAGCATCGACTCGGCCTGCTGCTGCTGGTTGGCGGCGTCGCCATCCGCGTTCGCGTAGAGCACGGTCGCCGAGGGGTCGAGCTCGTGGATCCGCTTCTCGAAGAAGGGCCGGTCGGCCGAGTCGTAGCGGGTGGTCACCGAGTCGGGCAGCAGGAGCCCGATCTTGAGGCCGGTCGACGCGGTTCCGAGCGAGCAGGCGGCGAGCATCCCGGCGACGAGGGCGAACGTCACGGCGGCCAGAACCGCGCGGGTCGTGGCGATCTTCATCGATTGCCTTCCATACGTGTGTGCGAGGGGGTCACGAGAGCGGGATCGAGTAATCGTCGCCGCCGATGGTGGCGCGGTCGATCGCATAGAGCACGGCGCCCATGAGTTCGGCGCGCTCGCCGAGCTGGCCCTGAACGATGTCGGCGACCTTGTCGGTGCTCATGACGACGGAGCGCTCCAGGCTGTGCCGGAGGGGGCCGAGCAGCAGCTCACCGGCGCGGGCGAGCTCACCGCCGACCACGATGCGCTCCGGGGCGATCAGGTTGACCACGTTCGCGGCGGCGATGCCGATGTGTCGGGCGGCGTCGGCGATCGCGCGCGTGCAGAGCGGGTCGCCCGCGATCGCGTGCACGATGACGTCGGAGAGCTTGCCCGGCCCGTTGCCCTCGCGCAGGGAATCGAGAATGGCGGGGCCACCCGCGATCGCCTCGAGACAGCCGCGGTTGCCGCAGCGGCAGAGCGGGCCGTGCTCGTCGATCGTCATGTGACCGAACTCGCCCGCGCCGCTCGAGAACCCGCGGAACACCGCGCCGTTGATGATGAGCCCGGCGCCGATACCCTGGCCGAGGCGCAGATAGGCGACGTTGGTGCGGCCGCGGGCCGCACCCAACCGGAACTCGGCGAGCGCGCCCAGGTTCGCCTCGTTGTCGACGTAGACCGGCCGCTTGATGCGACGGTGCATGAGGTCGGCGATGGAGATGCCATCCCAGCCGCGCATGAGACCGGACCGGGAGATCTCGCCCGTCGCGATGTCGACGGGGGCGGGGACGGCGATCCCGACGGCGAGGATCTCGTCCATCTGGGCATCCACGGAGTCGAGCATGTCGGCGATCAGCCGCGTCGCCTTGTCGAGCTCGTTGTCGGCGCGATGATCCTTCGCGAGCGGCATGTTGTGCTCGGCGACGACCGTGTTCGCCACGTCGGAGAGGGCGACCCGCATGTGACGCTGCGAGAAGTGCACGCCGGCGACGATGCCGAGCGCGCGGGCGAGGGTCACGTGCTGCGCGCGGCGACCCGAGCGGGTGCTCGGGGTGGTGTGCAGCACACCCGAGGCGGTGAGCTCCTTGACGATGTTGGAGACGGTGGCGGGCGAGAGGCCCGTGGCGCCCGCGAGTTCGACCTGGGTGAGTCCGCCGTGGCGCTTGATGGCATCGACGATTCGCGCCCGGTTCGCCTCCCGGAGCGAAGTCTGCGACCCGGGAGTCGCCCTCGTCATGCTCACGTGATCAAGATACCCCGGCGGGTGCGGGGCGGGCGGCGGGGCGGGGGCGGTGCTGCGGCCGGCACGGGGGCCGGGCCGGTGCGCCGGCAGCGGCCGCCGGGTGGGCGCGCTCGCGGGCCGCGGCGGGGCGGCCAGTGTGTCGCGGCGCTGGCGGCGGGTGCGGTGCGGTCGCCGGGTAGACGCGCTCGCGGGCGGCGGGCGGATGCGGCGGCCGGGCCCCGCGCTCCGCCTCCAGGACTCGAACCTGGACCTAACAGCTCCAAAGGCTGTCGTGCTGCCATTACACCAAGGCGGATCGCGACCTTCGTCGCGCCGACAAGTCTGCCAGATGCGTCCGTCGCGGGGTCGCGAGTGGCCGGGGCCGGCCGCGCGACCCGCGGTGAGGTCGGGCCCGGCAGCACCCGCGGTTCACTTTGCAGGGCCCGAAGCAGAGAAGAGACCGCACCCCACGGTGCGGTGCCCATTTTCCGGGCCTCGGCGCGAGCTCCGGCGGGGTGACGGGCGACCGGCCCTGCGTTGTGAACCGCGGGGTGCACGAGCTGCGCGGGTGGCAGCCGGCGTCGGGATGGGCCGGATAATGGGTTCATGCCCGCTCACGACGAAGTCGACCGCGTCGTCGACGCGTGGACGCGCGAGCGTCCCGACCTCGACTTCGCCCCGCTGCAGGTGCTGAGCCGGGTGGGTCGCCTCGCCCGTCACCTGGAGCGTGCGCGCCGTGCGGCCTTCGCCGCCTCCGACCTGGAGCTCTGGGAGTTCGACGTGCTGTCCGCGCTTCGCCGCGCGGGCGCCCCCTACCAGTTGAGCCCCAAGGCGCTGCTTCAGCAGACGCTGGTGAGCAGCGGCACGATGACCAACCGCATCGATCGGCTGGTGGAACGCGAGCTCGTGGAGCGCCGCACCGACCCCAACGACGGGCGGGGCATCCTCGTCGTCATGACACCGCGCGGCCGGGAACGGGTCGATGCCGCCATCAGCGAGCTGCTGCGTGGCGAGTCCGAGCTTCTGGATGCCCTTTCCGGCCCCGACCGCGAGCGGCTCAGCGCGCTCCTGCGCAAGCTCAGCCTCGACTTCGACTGAGCTGTGCGCTCACCGGTTGCGTCGTGCGTTGACCGGCATGCCGCGGCACCGCAGCCCGGCACGACCCGCGCTCACCAGTCGCGCGCGCCGTCCAGTGTGGTCGGCGTCGGGCGGTAGTCGAGCAGCTCGCGGGCGCGCGACAGCTCGAGGGTGCGCTCGAGCCCGAGCTGACTCACCGCGTAGCGCGTGACCGGCGGTCGCAGCCGGGTCAGCCGCGACAGTCGCTCCGCCGCCCCCGCCGCGAGGTAGGCGGTGCGGTACGGCACGCTCTCGATGCGCGCGCCGGTGATTCCGCGCCGCACGAGCAGCTCGCGCAGCACCGGCCCCAGCACGACGGCCGAGTCGTCTCCGACGTTGTAGACCCCCGTGGGCGAGGCGGGGTCGAGGGCGCGGCGCACCGCGTGCACCAGGTTGTCGATGTGCGTGAGCGTGTGCAGCACCTCGCCGCCCGAGGGCAGCCGCAGCACCCCGCCCCGCGCGGCCCTCAGCAGCCGGGGCAGCAGCGTCGTGTCGCCGGGGCCGTAGACGGCGTGCGGGCGCAGGATGACCGCCCGCACCCCTTTCGCCCCCATCCGCCCCATCAGCTCCCGCTCCGCCGCCGCCTTGGACGCCGCGTAGCTCCCCAGGTAGCGCGCGACCGGCGCCTCCTCTTCCCGCGCGCGCACGGTCGGCACGGCCGGGTCGTAGACGCTCGCGGTGGAGAGGTGCACGAGCCGGGCATCCCCCAGCCGGTCGAGCACGGCGCGGGTGCCGCCCAAGTTGGTGGCGAGGGCGCGGGATCGCGGCGCCCAGTCGTCGGCGAGCGCCGCCGCGTGCACGACCGCGTCGACGCCGTCGAAGAGGCCCTCGGGGGGCTTCTCGCTGAGCGCCCAGCGTCGGTAGACGGCGTGCGCGAACTGCACGTCGTCGCGCCGCCCGGTGCCGGTGACGTCGTGACCGTGCTCCGCGAGCGCGCGGGTGACGGCCCCTCCGACGAAGCCGCTGGCCCCGGTGACGACGATCCGCACCAGCGGCTACCCGAGCCGGGCGCGCACCAGTTCGGCGAGCGCGGCACGGTCGAGTTTGCGGGCGCGCCCGCTGCGGGGAAGCTCGGGCTCGACGAGGATGCGGTCGGGCAGCACGGCGGCGTCGATGAGCCCGGGGAGAGCGCGCCGCACCGCGGCGATGAGCGGATGATCGCCCGCCCCCCGCACGTACTGCTCCTCCGGCACGAGCACGAGCACGATCGCGTCGTCGCCGATCGCGTTCGGCACGCCCACGAGCGCGGCCTCGCGCACCCCGGGCAGGCCCGCGATGATCGGCTCGTAGAGGCCCGGGTAGACGTTCGTCTCGCCGCGGATGAACATGTCTTTGCTCCGCCCCGCGAGCACCAGGCGGTCGCCCTCGATGCGCGCGAGGTCGCCCGTGGCGACCTCGCGCTGGGGTTCCTTGCCGAGGTAGCCGAGCATGAGACCGGGGCCGGCGACGACCAGCTCGCCGTCGACGATCCGGGCGTGGACCGTGCTCGCGAGCTGCCCGACATAGTCGCCCTCGCCCGTGTAGGCGAGCTTCTCGTCGCCGTCCGCGAGCGCGACCGGCAGCATCTCCGTCATCCCGTAGATGGCGGTGATGCGGGCCCCGGGCAGCTGCGCGCGCACCCGCTCCAGGAGGGGGCGGAGGACGGGGGCGCCGCCGATGATGACGGTCGAGATGGTCGGGGTGCGCTCGGGGTGGGATTCGAGGAGGGTGAGCAGGGCATCCATCGCCGCGGGGACGGCGAAGAGCACGTCCGCCCCCGGGAGGAGGTCGAGGTAGTTGGTCGGCTGCGCGCCCGGCGCGGTGCCGACCGCGGGCAGCACCCAGTGCGCTCCCGCGATGAGGGCGGGCACCCCGACCATGAGCTGGTCGGTGAGCACGCGCTGGCCGGGCAGGATTCCGGTGTGGCGCACGAAGTCGCCGAGGCCGGTGCCGAGCGAGAGCCGTGAGTGCACGACGGCTTTGGGGTCGTCGGTGGTTCCGCTCGTGAAGATGACGAGCGCCTCGGCGGTGGGGTCGCCCGGCTCGAACTCGGGCGGGATGGTTCCCGGCGCGGAGAGCGTGTGCACGTGCACCGACCCGCGCGGCACCCCCGGCAGCCAGGGTCCCGAGTAGAGGTGGCGGGCGTCGGGCACGACGCGGGCGTAGGGCGGCAGCACGAGTCCGCGCCCGCGCGCGAAGCGACGCAGCGGCGCGGAGCTCGCGAGATACAGCACCGACTCGGCCGCGACCCAGCGTGCCGCGGCGAGCTGGGCCCGCGCCCGGAAGGTGGCCTCCCCCGCCCCGGGGTCGGCGAAGACGACGGAGCCGCCCGCGGCGATGATGCCCAGCACGAGTACGGTCGCGTCGGCGCCCGGCCGGATGGAGAACAGCACGCGGTCGCCGGGCTGCATGCCGAGCAGTCGCAGAGCGGCAGCGGTGCGCAGGATGCTCCCCCGCAGCTCGCGGTAGCTGAGGCTGTGCCGCCCGAAGGTGATCGCGGGCGCGGGCCCGTAGGTCTCGCCCGCCTGCAGCACCGCCGCGAGCAGGTCGGTGCCGGGCTCGGCCGGAGGCGCGTCGGTCGGGTCGCTCATCGTGTGATCACCAGTGAACGGTAGCCCGGAAGCAGAGTGCGCCGGGCCGCCCCGCGCGCAGCGACGCGCAATCCGGCCGGGGCGTCGAGCAGCGCGCCGAGCACGAGCCGCACCTGGGCCATCGCGAGGGGGGCGCCGATGCAGAAGTGCGGCCCGGCCCCGAACCACAGCTGTTTGAGCCCCGCCGCCGGGTTGGCGATCGGGTCGAAGGGCCCGAGGGCGCGGTTCGCCGCGAAGGTCGCGAGGATGACCCGCTCCCCGCGCCGCACCCCGACCCCGCCTATCCTGCCGTCCCTCAGCACCGAGCGCAGCATGACGGGCGTGGGCGTGGTCACGCGCATGCCCTCCGCGATCGCCGCCTCGACGCGCGTGCGGTCGTCGCGCAGCCGATCGAGCCAGCCGGTGTCGAGGAGGAGGGCGACCAGCCGCGGGATGAACGCGACGAGCGTCTCGGTGCCGGTGAGCACGAAGGCACCAGCGGCGCCGAGCGCGTCCCGCTCGCCGAGCCCGAGCTCGCGCATCCGCCCGGGCACGGTGCTGGCGTCGCCCGCCCAAGCGGCCGAGGCGGCGGTGTCGAGCTCGGCGATCACCCGGCGCGCGGCGAGGATCTGCCGGGCGGTGAGGCGCGGGCGGGCGAGGTTGACGTAGGCGCTGATGGCGGAGATGCGCCGGAAGAGTTCGTCACCCACGACGTCGTCGCCGAGCCCCACGAGCTGCGCGATCATGATGCTCGCGTAGTGCCGCACCTCGGTCACCAGATCGACGGGCTCGCCGTCGCGCAATCGCCCGGTGAGGGCGGCGAGCGCGTCGGCGAGGGTGCGTGCGGCGAGGTCATCCACCCAGGCCGGGGTGAACAGGGGGGCGAGCTGGCGACGCAGGGCGGCGTGGTCGGCGCCATCCATGTTGACGAGCACGGTGGGGCCGAGCACGGGCGTCCACAGCTCGCTCGACGCGCCGGGGCCGTTCTTGGTGAAACCGCGACCGTCGAGGAGGACGCTTCGCAGGAGGGCCGCATCGGTGACGACGATGCCGAGGCCGGGGATGCGGCGCACGGGGCTCCGCACGGCGGTCAGCAGCGGGTAGGCGATCGGATGCGCGGCGCGATACAGCCGCTCCTCCCACGCCGCCGCGCTCATCGGATATCCACCCGCTCCGGCCGGTACTCGTGATCCTTGTACCAGAGGAGGGTGTTCTTCAGGCCCCACGCCCGGACGCGCCGGCTCGACCCGTACACCACGATGTCGCGGCGTCGCGCGTAGTCGCCGGTGATGCGCCGCACGGCGTTCACGAGGGCGCGGTCCTCGTGCAGTTCCTCGATGGCGGTGCGCGGGAAGCCGCCCGCGGCGAGATAGGTCTCGGCGCGGATCCCCAGATTGCAGCCCGCCGCCATCATGTAGGGCCCGCGGTAGGCGGGGTCGCGATTGGCGCGTCGCACCCGGCCGTACGCTTCCGCCAGGAACACCGCCCCGCGCAGCAGCGCGCGCGTGGGGAGCGGGAGGCCCTCGTCGCGGCGGGGCACGAGTTCGCCCCCGACCAGCTCGAGGCCGAGCCCGTCGTCGCGGTCGAGGGCGTGACGGATGCGCGCCGTCCAGTCGGCGCGCGGCAGGCAGTCGGCGTCGGTGCGGGCGAGCAGTTCGGCCCCCGCGTCGATCGCGGCGCGCATGCCCGTGTCGGCGGCGGCTCCCGTGCCCTTCACGGGCTCGTGCACGATCCGCCAGCGCGGCCTCCCCCGGAGGAAGTGCTCCAGAATCGCCACGGACTCGTCGGTGCTGCCGTTGTCGACGAAGACGACGTCGATGTCGGCGTCGGTCTGCGCGGCGAGCGCGGCCAGTGTCGTGTGGATGCCCGCCGCCTCGTTGTACACGGGCACGACCACCGCGAGCCGCCCGCTCACACCCGCACCAGCATGAGGCCGAGACTGATGCCGCCGGCCAGCCCGATCAGCAGCACGAGACTGCCCGGCGCGATCATGCCGCGCTCGCGGGCGCGCAGCAGTTGCAGCGGCAGGCTCACCGAGGCGAGGTTGCCGTGCTCGGCGATCGTGATCACGGTGCGGTCGGCGGCCACGCCGAGCCGATCGAAGATCGGCGGGAGGTAGGGCAGGGCGACCTGGTGGATGGCCACGAGATCGACGTCCGCCCACTCGAGCCCCTCCCTCGCGAGGAGGTCGAGCACCGGCTCCGGCCCCAACTCGAGGAAGGCCTGCTGCAGGGCCGCGCCGTCCATGTCGAAGAACACCTTGTCGGGGTCCCGGGGGTTCATGGAACCGCCGGACGGCAGGGTGCCGATCGACCAGTGGCGCGAGACGGCGAGGAAGGTGGAGGCCAGGATGCCCGTGCGCCGGTCATCCGACGCCTCGACGATGACGGCCGCTCCCCCGTCGCTCATGGTGTAGCCGGGGAAGGAGCGGGCGAACTGCTCGGTGTCGGCGAGCCGCCACCGCACGGCATGGGAGGGCTGCTCGCCGCTCGCCACGAGCACCCGGTGATACTGCCCGGAGGCGATGAGCGCGTCGGCGACCTGAATCGCGTTGATCACGCTGTTGCAGGCGTTCTTGATGTCCATGACGGGGCAGTCGAGACCCAGCTTGGCGGCGACGATGTGGCTCGTGGCGGGCTCGATGAGGTCTTGGCTCGCGCTCGCGAAGAGCAGCAGATCGATCTCGCCCGGGGCGTCGGCGAGGGCATCCCGGCTCGCGGCGACCGCCAGATCGGAGGTCTGCCAGCCGTCGGGGCGCACGTGCACCGACTCGACCCCGGTGAGGCGATGGATGAGCCCGGTCGCCAGGTTGAGCCCGGGATTCGCCTCGCGCAGCCGCGCCTCCGTCTCCCGGGTCGAGCGCGTCGACTCGGGCAGAAACACCCCGAGACCGGCGATGCGGGAGGAGGGGACGGCCACGCAGTCACCCTAGCGGTGCGGGCGGTGCCGTGGGGGTGGGGCCGAAGCGGGTGCGGAGGGTCTCCCGCTCACGGGATCGGCAGGGCCCGGCTCGGCGCCCCGCGCCAATCCTCCCTCGCTCTGAAGTCGCGCGAGTTCGTGCATGACGTCGACGGTTTTCGGGTAGAGCGACGTGAACAGCTCGTACAGAGCATCGTAGCTCGCGCGATTCTCCGGGCGCGGTCGCACGATCGACTCCTCGGTCGCCCAGTCGGTGGCGGGGGGAACGCTGCCCGTTCCGATGGCGGCGAGCAATGCATCGCCATAGCTCGCGCCGATCGTGACTCGGGGAATTATCTGTTCCACGCCCGCGATGTCGGACACGATCTGGGTCCAGAGTCCGCCCTGCGTTCCGCCGCCCACGGCCACGACGCGCGCGGCCGGTCCGACGAACTGCGCCACCTGGTCGAGCACCTGTCTGATCGCGTACCCGATGCCCTCGTAAGCCGCACGAAACAGGTGGCCCCGATTGTGGTCGAGGGTCAGACCGATGATCGTGCCGCGTGCGTTCGGGTCGTGGATGGGGGATCGTTCGCCGGCGAAGTACGGCAGCATCAGCAGGCCGTCACTGCCAGGGGTGGTCGCTTCGGCTTCCTCGATCAGCGTCGGGAAGTCAGCACCCGAGGTCAGATCGCGGACCCAGGCGGTGAGGCTCCCCGACGTCGACATCCCGGCGGCGAGAGTGTGCGACTCCCTCTCGACCCCGGAGGTGGTCCAGAGTCCCGGGTGCGACACCGGCGCGGGCAGCACCTGCACCATGAACATCGTCGACCCGTACATCACCATCAGATCGCCCGGGCGACGAACGCCCGCCGAGAACGCTTCCGCCCACGCGTCGACTGTGCCCGCGATGACCGGCAAACCCACCGGCAAGGTCGTCTCTCGTGCGGCACGGACAGTGACCGTGCCCACGATGTCGGCAGGCCACACGAGCCTCGGCAGCCGTGCATCCGGCAGTATTTCGTCGCACCACTCCCGCAACCAGTCCTGCGAGCGGATGTCGTAGAGCGGGTCGAATTGGCTCGCGGTGTGATGATCCAGATACCACTCCCCCGTGAGTCGGAATCCGATCCAGCTGTGACAGCTGAACCACATCGACGTCTGGCGCCAGATCTCGGGGCGCCGATTTCTCAACCAGAGCAGTTTCGCGCCCGCGGCCTGGGAGCCGAGCTCTGTGCCGCAGCGTTCCAGGATCGACCCGCGACCGAGCCGCTCCTCAAGCTCCGCGACTTCGTCGGTTGCTCGCGAGTCGATCCCATACAGAATCGCGGGCGCGAGGGGCGCCCCGGCGGAATCCGTGGGAAGCACGCACGGGCCGATCCCCGACACGGCGACTCCCGCGAGTCGACCCTCCGCTCGTGGCACCACCTCGCGGCACAGCGCAACGACCGGATCCCACCAATCGGTGCCCGCATCCATTTCAGCGAATCCCGGGCGTGGCCTCCGGATGGAACTGGGTCGCGACCCCTGCGCGATGATCCGACCCGCCGATGTCGCCACGACGGCCTTCACGGATCCGGAGCCGATATCGATTCCGAGGAAGAGGGGGGCGCGAGGAGTCATGCGGGTGCGGGCTCCACGGCTCGCCGAAAACGCCGTCGTCGGAACAGCGGCACGACTTGGCCGCCGTAGACGTTCACGGCAAGCATCGCGATCAGGAACGCGCCCTGGGCGATGCTGACCACGTCGGAGCTGACCCCGACTGCGGTCAGGCCGGTCGACAGTGTCTGCAGTGCGATGGCGGCGACGATCACGCCCGTGATGGTGATGTGGCCGCCGTCCGGATTGACGCCCGCCAAGACTGCGACGACGATGCCGAGAAGGATGTACGAACTCCCGTAATTGGTGTCTGCGCTGCTCGCCCGCGAGGAGATGATCAACCCGGCGACTCCCGCGAGGCCGCCAGTCAGCGCGTAGGTGCTGATCGTGACGCGCCTCGCACTGATTCCCGAGTACTCAGCCGCGACCGCGTTTGCACCCAACAACCGGATGCGAACGCCGACCGGGGTTGCGGTCACTACGAACGCCACGAGGCCGGCCAGGAGCAGGGTCAGTAGGAAGATGAGCGGAACCCCCGCGAAAGTGATGTTCGCGAAGTCGGTGAACGCTGTCGGCAGGGCCGACACCGCCGTTCCCCCCGAGAGCACCAGCCCGATACCGCCATACAACTGGGACGTGCCGAGTGTCGCGAGAATCGGCGGGACACGCAGTCCCGCGATGAGAGTGCCGTTGATGACGCCGCAGACGACCGCGACGGCGACTCCGAGCAGAATCGCCAGCGCGAGCCCGCCCCCGGTGGCACCGATTGGCGTCACCATGACGAGACCGGATGCGATGCCCGCAAGGTTCGCGATCGCGACGACCGACAGGTCGATTCCTCCGGCGAGCATCGCCAGCGAGATGCCGAGGCTCAGCAAGGCGACCTCGGGCGTCGCCTGGGCGAGGAATTCGAAGTTGCCGACCGTGAGGAACGAAGTCGGTGCGAGCGCGGAGAACGTGATCACGATGGCGATGCTCACGACCAGCAGACGCACGAGGCTCCCGCGACTTCCCATTGCGCTCAGGATTCGCGCCGTGATGTGGCGCCCCATCCTGGCGCCTTGATTCTGGTCGTTCATACTGTTTCTCCGATGGGTACGGACGACGCCGGCGGGGCGAGGATCGCCCGAATCGGCCTGACCCGGTTGGCGATGGTTTGCAGGCTGACACCGAGGATGAGGAGGAGCCCGATCACCGCTTGTTGCCAGATCGCAGGAATTCCGAGGGGAATGAGGGCCGAGTTGATGATCTGGATCACGATGACGCCGAGGAGCGTTCCCCGGACTCGACCGCGGCCGCCCGTGATCAGCGCCCCACCGAGCACCACTGCGGCAATGACATTCAACTCTCCGCCGATGAAGGTGGTGGGGTCTGCGCGTCCCGACTGCGCCACTTGCACGATCCCGGCCAGGCCGGCGATTCCGCCGGCGATAGCGAACACGAGCACTCGGGTTGCTCGGATCGGGATACCGACTCGTCGCGCGGCCTCCTCGTCACCGCCGACGGCGAACACCCACCGACCCGCGATCGTGCGCCGGAGGAAGAGCGCCACGAGGACGGCGAGGACCACTCCGATGATCACGAGCGCCGACAGCCTTGTGGTCCCGCCGTTGGCAAGCGGGATCCGCACCAGGCTGACCGAGTTCATGCCCACCAGTCCATGGGGGATGTCCGAAATAACGGTGCCTCCGATGAACGCGAACAGCGCTCCGAGGAATATCGCCGAGGTAGCCAGCGTGGCGATCAAGGTCGAGAGTCGGGCACCGAGAACGACGACCGCGTTGACCAATCCCAGGAGTACACCCACCCCGACCGCCACCGCGATGGAGAGAAGGGCACCGGGGGCTCCGTCGGCCTGCGGGAAGAGCCTGCAGGACAGGTACGCGGCGAAGATTCCCACGGTCAGAAACGAGACGTCGATCCCCCCGGCGATCAGCACGAGTGTGACCCCGATTCCAAAAATGAACGGGACGAGGGCGCTCGTAAGGATATTAAAGAGGGTGTCGACCCCGAGGAAGCCCGGATTTCGTACCGACACCGCGCCGACGATCACGAGCGCGATGACGAGCAGGAGGACTTCCTGGTTGCCGATCGCCCGCCTGATTCGCGGGTGCGTGGACAGCAATGACTTCACGCTGAGATCGCCTCCAGAATGGTGGCCTCGCTCAGATTGGCGGAGTCGAGTTCATCGACCAGTCGGCCGCCGCGCATCACGAGAACACGGTGACAGGTCGCCACGAGCTCCGGAAGGTCATCCGAGATGATGAGGATCCCCAGGCCGCGGAGGCTTTCGGCGTTGAGGATGCTCAGGATGTCGAACTTCGAGCCGACATCGACCCCCACCGTTGGACCGTTGAGTACCAGCACAGCGGGCTCGCGCAGGAGCCACTTGCCGATGAGTACTCGCTGCGCGTTACCCCCCGACAGACTTCGCACCGGCGCCGCCAGAGATCGCGTCTTGATCCGGAGTGTGGCGCTCATCGTGCGGCTCGCCTCGCGAAGTGCCCGCGCGCGGATTCGACCGGCTCTCGAGAACTTCGACAGGATGGTGACGCTCAGGTTGTCGCCGATCGGCTGATCGAGAAACAATCCCTGCGTCAGCCGATCCTCCGGAACGTAGGCGATGCCCGCCGACACCGCGCCTTCGACGGAGCGAATGTCGCATTCTTCTCCGAGAACGGAGATGTGCCCGGTATCGGCGGGATGAACGCCGGCGATCGCCTCGGCGACTTCGGTGCGCCCTGAACCGAGGAGCCCGGACAGGCCGACGACCTCGCCCTGCCCCACCGTGAAGGAGATCCCCTCGAACAGCTGGGACCGGCCCAGCCCCGTCACGCGAAGGGCGGCAGGCTTTCCCGCCCAGACAGCGCTCGACCGCGGGAACGACGTACTCTTCCTGCCCGTCATGCCCTGACTCAGCGATTCGTGGGTGTACTGACTGGGCACCCCGGTTTCCACAATTCGTCCGTTGCGCAGCACGGTGACCCGATCCGCTACATCGAACACCTCCTGGAGCTTGTGGCTGATGAAGGCGATGGCGACTCCCTGCTCCCGCAGCCTCCCCACGGCGTCGAAAAGGGAATCCACCTCACGCCACGTCAGCGCCGTCGTGGGTTCGTCCATCGCCAGAAAGGTCGAGTTGTGTGCGAGTGCCCGGGCAATCGCACACAACTGCCGATCCGCGACCGTCAGGTCTCCCACCGGTGTGGAGAGGTCGAGGCGGATGCCCGCTCGACCGATCGCCTCCTCGGCGATCTTCATCGCCCTCTTCCGGCTCGCGACGCGTTTCCCTTCAAGTGTCAGCAATGGCAGAGCGATGTTCTCCGCGGCGTCGAGATTCGGAAGCAACGAAAAGTCCTGATAGATGACTTCCACGCCGAGCCGAATCGCCTGCTGCGGGCGGAGTGACGGATACGCATGCCCGGAGATGCGGATGGACCCCGCGGTCGGCACCTCAGCACCGCTGATGATCTTGATCAGCGTCGACTTCCCGCTTCCGTTCTCCCCGGCGAGGCAGTGCACCTCGCCGGGAAGGAAGCGGACGGTCACGTCGGTGAGGGCGTTCACACCGCCGAAGGTTTTGCTGATGGACTCAGCTTCGACGACGGGTCGGACCGATCCGTGCTCCGGGTCGCTTGTCATTGTGCTCATGGCTCTCTCGCGGAATCGTGGACGGCGCAGCTCTTAGAACGTGTAATTGTCGATATTCGCCTTCGTGATGGAGAGGATTGCGTCGCCGTAGAACTCCAGCGGGTTCGTGGCCGACTGATGCATGGATGTGTATCCCGGAACCTTCAGATCTACACCGGCGGAAAGCTTTTTCCCGCTGGCCAGAATCTTGCCCGCCTGGAGCATCGCCTCGCCCGCGAGTTTTGGATCCCAGAGGAAGATTCCGTCGGCGGAGCCGTCTGCAATGTACTGCTTCGTCTCGGACGGGACTCCCGTGCCGAAAACGCAGATCTTGTCCTGAAGGCCGGCCTCCTGAATCGCGCGGGCGATGCCGGGAACATCCTGCGACGAATCGCCGAAGAAGCCCTTGATCCCGGGATTGGACTGCAGGATCTGCTTGGTCTTCGTGTACGACGTCGCCGCGTTGTCGTTCGACTCGAAGGGCTGAGCAATCCGGTGCATGCCCGGATACTTCTTCTCCTGCATCGCGAGGCCGGCATTCGCCCAGTCCATGTGAGTCTCCGAAGTGAGCGATCCGACGAACTGCGCGTAGTCGCCGGAGCCGTTCATGCACTTCGCAAGCGAGCTCATGATCTGCTCGCCATAGCTGGCATTGTCGAACGCCTCGATGTCGGCATCCGCGTTCGTGATTGTGGGCGCCTCGTGCGTGACGACAGTGATTCCCTTGCTCCGTGCCTGCGCCAGCGCCGTCTCCACCGATGCGGGGTCGATGGGGATGACGGCGAGCACTGTCGGGTTCTGCGTTATCGCTGAGCGAAGCAGATTTGCTTCCAACTCGGGACTCGCCGTGGTCGGGCCGATCTGGCTGGCGTTGATTCCCGTCTTCTTCGCGAAATCGGCAACTCCGGCCTTCATGCGATCGAACCAGGCGATTCCCGAGATCTTCACGACCTGGATGTACTTTCCGGTGCCGGCGGCGGGCTTGCCGCTTGATCCGGCGCTGACCGTAGAGCACCCGGCGAGCGCGAGGGTTGCCATGAGGGCCCCGACGACCGCGATTTTTCTGGACATGTGCATGCTGCTCCCACTCTTCATTGAATGTTCGTCCTCGACTCTGCGCGATATCGAGCAGAGGCTTGCACGAAATCGTGCAGCGCGAGTATTGCAGGGTCTGCCTTCTGAGCGCAAGTGCCAGCCAAACCTCCATTGCGGTCGGGTCGCGCTACAGTTGGGAAAAACCGCAAGAGAGTTGGGCATCATGGATTTATCCCCGCGACAGCAGGGAATACTGGCCGAACTCCGTCGGGGCGACTACGTCGAGGTGAAGGCGCTTGCACGCCGCTTCGGTGTCGACGGATCGACAATTCGACGAGACCTCCAGTCGCTCCGTCGGCTGCACGAAATCGAGCGCTTCCACGGTGGGGTCAGAATTCGACAGCCCAACGCCACCGGACACGCCTCCCGCACCACCCATCTCGCGATCGCTTCAGGCGCTCGCCGACTCCTCGGTCACGGCCAGTCGATCGCTCTCGGCAGTGGCCCCATCACTGAGCTCCTCGTGCCCCTCCTGTTCGACCTCGAGGGGGTGCACGTCGTGACGACCAACGCTCGGGTCGCGGAGCACCTGGACTCGGGCGGGGTGGCGGTGCGACTCACCGGCGGCGATCTGGTGCACGGCACCGGGGAAATGACCGGTGACTCCGTCCTGCACGCGTTCGAGAAAACCCAAGTGGATTGGGCCATGGTCGAGGTGGATGGGGTCCACCCGTTCGCAGGATTCACGGTCGATTCACCGTGGCGTGTTGCCAACCTGCGCGCGGTCATGGGCGCGGGTGAACGCCGATGCGTTCTCGCCGGGAGTTCGGCCTTCGATCGGCGTCGCATCGGCTTCGTCGCCGAGATCAGCGTCGCAGACCTGCTCATCACCGACGAGCTTCTCGACGACGGGAGCCTGCCCGCCTATGAGGGGCGCGTGGTCAGAACCCCCATTGATACGCGAGAGTTTGTGCCAGAAGGGGGCGCCTGAGACGCTGATCGATCACGCGAGCGGCTTCGCGTCACTGGGCTCCATAGACATCTGCTCGGTGGGCAATCCTCATGACAAAGAGCGTGTTGGTCGCTTTGTCGAGCGAAAACAACACGCGGTAGTCACCGCGTCGCGCGGTCCACAGACCGTCTAGCTCACCCCTCAGGGGCTTGCTCATGGGTGCGGGATTGGTCGGCAGGGTTGCGGTGACAAATTCGACCACGGCGACGGCGACGCGGGGCGGCAGTTTCTCAAGCCCGCGGATGGCGCTGGGCGCGAGTTGAACGTCCCAGCTCACGATTCAGGCAGGCCGTACCCGGTGCGGAGATCCTTCGCACTCACTGTCTGCCCGTTTTCGATAGCCCTGCGGCTCTCGGCCACTTCCTCACGGATACCGGGCTGCGAGAGCCAGAACAGTGTCTCGTGGAGCGACTCCAGGTCGTCCTCGCTCATGAGAATCGCCGCCCCATGCCCGTGGCGGGTGATCCGGATGATTTCATGTTCGCGATCGGCTTCGTCGACGAGTGCGGATAACTTGTCATTCGTGGACGCGTAGGCTCTGCACCCACGTTGGAGAGCAGTCGTGCACGAGAGCGCACTCCGACCGGCAGCCTCACCGGGTCGATGCACAGCGCGAGCCATCGGGGACGACTTCCCCGTCGACGCGAATGCCGATCGTTGTGGGTGTCTCCCGCGCGACCCCGTACACGAGCGCCCGGCGGTCTCTGGAGTTCGACTTCGGTGTCGCGCTGAACCCCTCGGCGATGTGCGCGGCCGAGCCGTCTTGAGTCTCGGTCACGGCGCTCGACACGGTGTAGCCGGTGGCGAGGTGCTCGAGGATGTACGCGGTGACCCCGCCCACTGTTCCCCCGTCGACGGTCCAGTATCGTGTGACGTCGACGGCGCCGCTGCAGGTCGCGGGGCCGATCGCCGGTCGATCGAAGTACGGCGAGGCGAGGTCGGGTACCTCGACTGCTCCCGGTGGGAGCACAGGCTGCGAGACCTCGGCCTCGGCGGCGTGAGTGGAGGCTGCGCGACCGGGGGCGCTGAATGCACCCGACGCCACGGCGGCCGTGCCCCACGCAGCTCCGGCGATGAGCACTCCTATACCAATCCCGGCCCCCACGGCCCGCTTCCTCGCGAGACGATGGGGCCTCGAATTCCCGAGTTCGACCAGCTTCTGCCGCAGGCGGCCGTGAAAGTCGTCAGTCACCGAGGCACCTCCATCGCGTCGATGTCGCTGTGCTGATCCGCGCGGACGGCTGCCAGATCACCGCGGAGTTTGCGGCGGGTGCGGTGAAGGCGAACCCGTGCCGAGCCTTCGGACAGCCCGACGGCGAGCGCGGCTTCCCTCACCGAGAACCCCTCCACGACGGTGAGCACGATGAGCCCTGCCTCCACCGGGTTGAGGCGCGCCAGTGCATCCAACACCCGTTCATTTGTTTCGTGAATCGGCTCACCCTGTGCCCGTTCGAGTCCCCCAGCGGCGAGTTCGTCGAGCATCGCCCGATAGCGCCGCGCGGCCCGCTTCTGGTTGCGCGCGACGTTCGTCGTGACGACCAACAACCAGGGGAGGATCGAGCCGTCGACCAGACGAACGCTCGACTGGCGGCGCCACAACTCGAAGAACGCGGTCGCGACCACCTCGTCTGCATCCGCGTTGTTGCCGCACAGGCGCGCAGCGTGGCGAAAAACCCGCGGGGCATGGAGGTCATACAACTCGCCGAACGCCCGCCCATCCTGGTTGAGCGCGCGAGCCCAGAGCTGCTGCTCCTCGCTCCGCGTGTTCGCCATATCTAGGATTGTCCGGCCGCCGCCGATTTGTTACACCACCCCGCGATGGCGACTATGCCGCCGGGCGCTCTTCGGCAGGCGGCGGCGTTCCCGGCGCACCGCGAACGACGGCGGATCCGCCGCCCCTACCCGAGCAGCTCACTCAGCTCCAGCCAGCGGGTCTCCACGGTGGAGAGCTGCTCGTCCAGCTCGCGCAACTGGCCGCTCAGCGCACCCAGCCCGGAGTAGTCCGACTGGTCGTGCTCGGCCATCTCCAGATGCACGGCCTCGACCTGCGCCTGGAGCTTCTCGATCTTCCGGCCGGCGGCCGCGAACTCCTTCTGCGCGTTCCGAAGCTCGGCGCCCTTCAGCCCCGCGCCCGCGGCCGATTGGCCCGAAGAACCCGACTTCGGCGCCTTGGCGGCCGCGGCCAGTTGACCCGAGCGCAGTTCGAGGTACTGCTCCACCCCGCGCGGCAGGTGCACGAAGTTGCCGCCGATCACGGCGTACTGCTGGTCGGTGACGCGCTCGATCAGGTAGCGGTCGTGGCTCACCACGAGCAGGGTGCCCGCGTAGGAGTCGAGCAGGTCCTCGATCGCGGCGAGCATGTCGGTGTCGAGGTCGTTGGTCGGCTCGTCGAGGATGAGCACGTTCGGCTCGTCGAGGATGATCAGCAGCAGTTGCAGCCGACGCTTCTGCCCACCCGAGAGCTCCTTCACCCGCGTCGACAGCTGGGCGCTCTGGAACCCGACCCGCTCCAACAGCTGCGTGGGGGTCATCTCCTTTCCGCCCGCGACGTAGGACGACTTCTGCCGACCGAGCACGTCGCTCACGCGCTCCTCCCAGATGTCCTCCAGCTCGGCGAGCTGCTGGGTGAGCGTGGCGACCTTGATCGTCTTGCCCCGCTTCACGCGGCCGGTCGTGGGGCGCACGGTTCCGGAGACGAGCCCGAGCAGGGTGCTCTTGCCCGCGCCGTTCACCCCGAGGATGCCCGTCCGCTCGCCCGGCGCGACCAGCCAGGTCACGTTCTTGAGCACCGTCTTGTCGCCGCCGTTCTGCGCATCCGGGTAGGTGACGGTGACACCCTCGAGGTCGACGACGTCTTTGCCGAGGCGCTGCATGGCCATGGAGGCGAGGGAGACGGTGTCGCGGGGCGGCGGCTCGTTCTCGATGAGCTCGTAGGCGGCATCCATTCGGAACTTCGGCTTGCTGGTGCGCGCGGGAGCACCGCGGCGCAGCCAGGCGAGCTCCTTGCGCATGAGGTTCTGGCGCTTCGCCTCGGAGGCGGCCGCCATGCGGTCGCGCTCCACCCGCTGCAGGATGTACGCGGCGTAGCCGCCCTCGAACGGCTCGATGAGTCGGTCGTGCACCTCCCAGGTGTCGGTGCAGATCTCATCGAGGAACCACCGGTCGTGGGTGACGACCACGAGCGCGCCCGCGTTCGCCGACCAGCGACGCTTGAGGTGCTGCGCGAGCCAGGCGATGCCCTCCACGTCGAGGTGGTTGGTGGGCTCGTCGAGGAAGATGACGTCCCAGTCCCCCACGAGCAGCGCGGCGAGGGCCACCCGGCGGCGCTGGCCACCGCTGAGGTCGCCGAGCCGGGCCGACCACGGGATGCCCGCCACAAGCCCCTCGATCACATCGCGCACTCGCATGTCACCGGCCCACTCGTGCTCGGGCCGGTCGCCGACGATGGCGTGCGAGACCACGAGGTCGTCGGGCAGTTCGTCGGCCTGATCGAGCATGCCCAGGAGCACTCCGCCGCGCCGCGTGACGCGGCCCGCGTCTGGTTCCATACGCCCGGCGAGCAGCCGCAGGAGAGTCGATTTGCCGTCGCCGTTGCGGCCGACGATGCCGATGCGCTGGCCCTCATCCACCCCGATGGTGACGCTGTCGAAGATGATGCGCGTCGGATATTCGAGGTGAAGAGCTTCTGCTCCCAGGAGATGTGCCACGGGGTTCGAGACTACCGGCTAGCGTTGCGACGTGGATGCGTCGGCCGTGCAGACCCCCTTCCAGCGGGAGGTCGAGATCGTGATGCTGCTCGCCAGCCAGACGCACCGCTACAACGGCCGGCCGGGCGACGGCCCGGATCCGGCCATCGGGCGCGAACTGCACCACGAGATCGAGGTGCGGGCCGGGCTCGGAATCGTCGGCGACCGCTACTTCGCCGAGGCGGCGCACCAGCGATTCTCGGTGACCGTGATGGCCGCCGAGTCGCTGGAGAGACTCGCCGAACAGCTGCAGCTGCCCGAGGTGCCGCACGCGGCGCCCACCCGACGCAACATCATCCTGCGGGGAGCCGACGTCGACTCGCTGCGCGGGGTCACCTTCAGCCTGGACTCCGGCGACGGCCCGGTGCTGCTCCTCGGCACCACGCCCGCGAACCCGTGCGCGTGGATGAACGAGATGATCGCGCCCGGCGCGCACCAGGCGCTGCGCGGCCACGGGGGCATGCGCTGCGAACCGCTCGGCAGTGGCTGGCTGAGGCTCGGCGCGGCGGTGCTGCGGTCATCCGCCCCCATCGGCCCCGCCTGACCGGATGACCGGCGCCCGGCCCCGTCAGCCGAGCGACCCCACCCACTCGCTCGTGCCGTCGGTGAAGCGCTGCTCCTTCCAGATCGGCACGGACTCCTTGACGGCGTCGACGAGGCGACCGCACGCGGCGAAGGCCTCGGCGCGATGGGCGGAGGAGACGGCCGCGGCGAGCGCGACGTCCCCGATCACGAGCGCTCCCACGCGGTGCGAGACGGCGATGGTCACCCCGGGGAACTGCTCGGCGACAGCGGCGGCGACGCTCGCGATGACCTCGCCGGCCTGGGGGTGCCCCTCGTAGTCGAGCGCGAGCACGCCGCGGCCGCCGTCGTGGTCACGCACAACCCCCTCGAAGGTGACGACCGCACCCGCGGCCGCGTTCGCGACGGCGTCGGCGCAGTCGCGAACGGCGATCGGGGTGTCGACGACGGTCGCGAAGACGACCCGGGAGGCGGACGGGTGCTCAGGCATCGTGGCCTCCCCCGGCGAGCTGGTCGAGCACGTGGTCGATGACCTCGCCGAGCAGCTGCAGGCCGTCGCGCACACCGCCCGTCGAGCCCGGCAGGTTCACGATGAAGGTGCGGCCCGCCACGCCCGCGACCCCGCGGCTCATGAGGGCGAAGGGGGTGACGACGGAGCCGCGGCGACGCAGCTCCTCCGAGAACCCGGGCAGCGGGGCGGTCAGAAGCTCGGCCGTCGCGTCGGCGGTCACGTCGCCCGCGCCGACCCCCGTGCCGCCCGTGGTCACGATGAGCTGCACGCCCGCGTCGAGGGCCGCGCGCAGGGCCGCGCCGACGGCCGGACCATCGGCGACCACCACGGGCTCGCCCGGCGCGAAGTCACGCCCGCCGACCGCGACGGCGGCACCCGCGAAGCCGTGGTCGTCGAGCCACTCGGCGATGACGGGGCCGGTGCGGTCGGCGTAGACGCCGGCGGCGGCGCGCGTCGAGGTGACGATGACGACCGCGCGCCGCTCCGCGGCGTCCGGCGTGGGGGCCGCGGCGAGGTGCGCTCCGTGCGCGCCGGGCGCCAGGTGGGTGCCGGTCATGACCGCACCCAGTCGCCCGACTTGCCGCCCTGCTTCTCGAGCACCTTCACCCCGGTGATCTCGGCGAGCTTGTCCACCGCCTTGATCATGTCGTACAGCGTGAGGGCGGCGACGGTGGCGGCGGTCAGTGCTTCCATCTCGACGCCGGTGACGCCGTTGGTGGCGACCGTGGCGAGCACGGTGAGGCGGTCATCCGCCCCCGTAATGTCGACGGCGACCTTCGTGATCGGCAGCGGGTGGCACAGCGGAATGAGGGTGGAGGTCTGCTTCGCGGCCATGATGCCGGCGATGCGCGCGGTGCCCACGGCCTCGCCCTTGGGCAGCTCGCCGGTGAGCACGGCAGCGACGACCTCGGGGCGCGTGACGAGCACCGCCTGCGCCACGGCGCGACGCGCGGTCACCGGCTTGGCCGAAACGTCGACCATGTGCGCGGAGCCGTCGGCGCGCAGGTGCGTGAGCTGCGGGTCGGTCATGGTCTCTCCCTCGCGTCGGGCGTCAGATCGCCCACGCGTCAACGGTAGCGCCGGCCGGCAGCTCGTGGACGCCGACCGGCAGGTGCACGAGCAGATCCGAGGCGGCGTAGCTGTGCAGGAGGTGCGACCCCGGCCCGCCGACGAGTTCGATCGAGCCGTCGGGGCGCAGTCGGCCGCGCCGCACCTGGTGCTTCGCGACGGGCGACTCGACGGCCGCGACGAGCGGGCCGCGGATGACCGGCCGCTGTGCGGGCAACCCGTGCAGCCCGCGCAGCACGGGTCGGAGGAACATCTCGAACGACACGAGGGCGCTCACCGGATTGCCGGGGAACGCGACGACGGGCAGATCGGCCCCGTCGAGGCGCGCGACACCCTGACCCTGCGGCCCGCCCGGCTGCATCGAGACACTCGTGAACGCGACCCCCGCGCTCTCGAACACGTCGCGCACCACCTCGTAGGCTCCGGCACTCACGCCGCCGGTGCTGAGAATGAGGTCGACGGGCGTGCTCGCGAGCACTTCCGCGAGCAGCGCGCGGGCGGCGACCGCGTCGTCGCGCACCACCTCGGCCCGCACGACCTCGGCGCCCGCCTCCTCCAGGGCGGCGGTGAGACTCGCGCCGTTGGCATCGTGAATCGTCGCGGGGTCGAGGGGTGCCTCGGGAGCGCGCAGCTCGTCGCCAGTGGAGATCAGGAGCACGCGTACACGTCGCAGGAGCGGCACGCGCGTCACTCCCGCCGAGGCGAGCACCCCCCAGTGCGCCGGCCCGAGCACAGTGCCCGCTATGAGCAGCATCTGTCCCGCCGCGAGGTCGCTGCTGCGCCTCCGCACGAACGCGCCCGGCTCGACCGGCCCTGCAAAGCGAACCGAGTGACCGGGCTCATCGGGCAGGAAGGAGTTCGGATCGCTCGCCTCGATGGGGATGATCGCGTCGGCGCCCAGCGGAACCGCCGCGCCCGTCATGATCGGGGCCGCCGTGCCCGGCTTCAGCCGGGCGAGGCCGGCACCGGCCGCGATGTGCGGGGCCACCGCGAGGGCGGAGCCGGGGTGCACCTCCGCCGCGCGCACCGCGTAGCCGTCCATCTGCGAGTTGTCGAAGGGCGGCAGGTCGAGCGGGTTCGAGACGTCGGCCGCCAGCACCCTGGGGGCGGGGGCGGCGGGGGGACGGGGATCCGTCCACCACTCGGGCTCGCGGGCCGCGAGCGGGCTGAGGAGGGCCCGAATCGCGCTCTGGTATTCGGAGACCGACGGCATGCCCCCATCTTCGCAGGCCGCCGGTTCAGGCGGCGATGGGAGGATGGGCGCATGACCACTCCGCGCGCCACCGTCGCCGTCATCGGCGGCTCGGGCCTGTACCGCCTGTTCGATCCGGCCGACTCCACTGTCCACACCGTCGACACCCCCTACGGCCCGGTCGCGGTCACCGTCGGCGAGCTCGGCGGCCGGCCGGTCGCGTTCCTCACCCGTCACGGGGCCGATCACTCGGTGCCGCCGCACCTCATCAACTACCGCGCGAACATCTGGGCGCTCGCCTCGATCGGGGTCACCACCATCCTCTCCAGCTCGGCCGTGGGCGGGGTAAGCGCCGACTACCCGCCGGGCACGCTCGTGCTCACCGACCAGTACATCGACCGCACGCACGGCCGGCCCGACACCTTCTACGACCGCGGCCGGGTGCAGCACCTCGCCTCCGCCGACCCCTTCGACCCCGAGCTGCACGAGATCGCCGCACGCGCGCTCGACGCGGCGGGCGAGACCTTCGCGCGCAGCGGCACGGTCGTCGTCGTGCAGGGGCCGCGCTTCTCCACCCGGGCGGAGTCGCTGTGGTTCGCCGCCGCGGGCGCGCACACCGTGAACATGACCATGGTGCCGGAGGTTCCGCTCGCCTCGGAGCTCGGCATCGGCACGGTCAACCTCTCCTTCGTCACCGACAGCGATGCCGGGCTCGCCCCCGCCCACGACCCTGAGAACGCGGTGAGCCATGAGCTGGTTCTGCGACGGCTGCGGGATGCCCAGCCCCGCATCATCGCGGCCCTCGAGGTGATCATCCGCGCGCTGCCCGCCGACTACGCCGGTCTGTCGATCATCCCCGCCGATGCGGTGGCCGAGGTGCTGGCGCGACCCGTGCTCTCCGCGGGGGCCGACGCGTGACCCTGCTGGTCACGGGCGGCGCCGGATTCATCGGCGGCGCGATCGTCGACGCGGCCCTGGCCCGTGGCGAGTCGGTGCGCGTGCTCGACTCGCTGCGAGCCGACGTGCACGGCGGCGAGCCGCGGCTCGACCCGCGGGTGGAGTTCGTGCGCGGCGACGTGCGCGACGCGGCCGTGGTCGGCGAGGCGCTGCGCGGGGTGGAGGCGGTCTGCCACCAGGCCGCGAAGGTGGGCCTCGGCGTCGACTTCTCCGACGCGCCCGACTACGTGTCGTCCAACGAACTGGGCACGGCCGTGCTGCTCGCGGCGATGGCAGCGGCGGGCGTGCACCGGCTGGTGCTCGCGAGCTCGATGGTGGTCTACGGCGAGGGCGCCTATCGCGGCGCGTCCGGCCGCACCCGCCCCGCGCCCCGTCGGCTCGCCGACCTCGACGCCGGCCGCTTCGACCCCGTGGGCGCCAACGGCGAACCCCTCGCGCCCGAGCTCATCGACGAGGATGACCCGCTCGACCCGCGCAACGTCTACGCCATCAGCAAGCTCACGCAGGAGCACCTCGCCACCAGCTGGGCGCGCAGCACCGGCGGCCGCGTGGTCGCCCTCCGCTACCACAACGTCTACGGGCCGGGCATGCCGCAGAACACGCCCTACGCCGGCGTCGCGTCGCTGTTCCGCTCGGCGATCGAGCGCGGTGAGGCGCCGCGGGTGTTCGAAGACGGCCGCCAGCGACGCGACTTCGTGCACGTCGCCGATGTCGCCTCGGCGAATCTGGCGGCGCTCGACGCGACGCGGGCCGAGGGGGGCGAGGCGGGCGTCTCGCGCGCCTACAACGTGGGCAGCGGCGAGGTGCACGCGATCGGCGAGCTCGCCGGCAGCCTGAGCCGGCACGCGGGCGGGCTCGCCCCGATCGTCACCGGCGAGTACCGCCTCGGCGATGTGCGGCACATCACGGCGTCCTCCGCCCGGCTGCGCGCGGAGCTGGGCTGGCGACCGGCGATCGCGTTCGACGACGGCATGCGCGAGTTCGCCTCCGCACCGCTGCGGGCGGCGGTGCGCGCTCAGGCCACCTGAACCGTGATGCTGTGCAGCCCGGTCGACCCGTTGGGCGCCGGGTCGGCGTAGGCGGCGGTCTGCACGAGCCCGTTCGCGTCCGTCGCCCGCACGGTCAGGCGGTGCTGGCCCGCGGTCGCCTGCCAGACGTAGCTCCACTGCAGCCAGGAGTCGACGGTGACGAGCTCGGCGAGCGCAGCGTCCTGCCACGGACCGTCGTCCACGCGCAGCTGCACCCGCGAGATGCCGGTGTGCTGGGCCCATGCGACGCCGGCGACGACGACCCGACCGGCGCTCACCGAGATCCCGTTCGTGGGCGTGTCGATGCGCGAGGAGAGCTTGACCGGGCCGAGCGCCGACCAGCCGCGCGGGGTCCAGTAGCCCTGGTCCTTCGCGAAGGTGGTGACCTTCAGCTCGACGACCCACTTGGTCGCGGAGACGTAGCCGTAGAGCCCGGGGACGACCATCCGCACGGGGAAGCCGTGCTCGAGGGGAAGCGGCTGGCCGTTCATCCCCACCGCAAGCAGTGAGTCGCGGGCCGGATCCTGCAGCACCTGCAGCGGGGTGCCCGCGGTGAAGCCGTCGACGCTCGTGGAGAGCACCATGTCGGCGCCGGCGGTCGGCCGGGCGCGGGCGAGCAGCTCGCGGATGGGATACCCCAGCCAGCGGGCGTTGCCGATCAGGTCGCCGCCGATCTCCTGCGAGACGCAGGTGAGCGTGATGATCCGCTCCTGCAGGGGCAGCGCGAGCAGTTCGGCGAAGGTGATCGTCACCTCGTTCTCCACCATCCCGGTGATCCGCAACGACCACTTCTCGGCGTCGACGGTGGGCACCACGAGGGCGGTGTCGATGCGGTAGAACTGGCCGTTCGGCACGAGATACGGCGTGAGGCCGTCGATGGCGAGGTCGGCAGCGGCGGGCACGGGCGGTGCCGGCGAGGCGGGCGCGGGCAGCTGGATGGCGCGGCGCACCGCGCTCGCGGCGGTGCCGGCACCCGAGACCACGCCGCCGACGACGAGTCCGGCGATCGAGGCGGCGGCGGTCAGGCCCGAGTACTGCAGGAAGCTGCGCCGCGCGAGACCCGCGCGCCCGGCTGGGGCCTCGGGGGCCTGAGTCGCCCGCCAGGTGGTGAGGCGGCGCGCGGCGGCGCGCAGCACGAGGCACCCGACGATCGCACCGGCGACGGGCGGCACGATACTCAGCACGGTCGCCCCGGCGCGCGTGGCCGAGGCGAGGGTGGCGATGAAGGCCACGATCAGCAGCAGGAGAAGCCCGAGCGGTTCGCGTCGCAGCTGCAGGATTCCGACGACGACCGAGAGGGCGAGGATGACCACCCCCAGCAGCACGATCAGAAACAGTTTGTCGCCCGTGCCGAAGAGCGCGATCACCACGGTCTTCACCCCCGGCGGGGCGAGATCGATGAGCAGGGAGCCGACCGCCACGACGGGATTGCTGAGGTGCGTCACCGCGGCGAGGAGGAACGCGGTCGCGAGGGTGGCCGCCCCCGCCAGGACGCCGACGACGGCCTCCTGCAGGGTGCTGCTCGCGCGCGTCGTCACGGCATCACGATACGACCCGCAGCGCGCCCCGCCGCGCGGGCTCCGCAGGATTCACAGCAATCTCGGGTGTTGCGGGCCACCCACGGCGGTCACGGCTCCGAACCAGTGGCATGCGCGACTCCCGGCACCCCGATGGCACCGCCGTCGACGTGATCCTCCCCTGTCTCAACGAGGCGGCCGCCCTGCCCTGGGTGCTCTCCCGACTACCCGAGGGCTACCGCGCGATCGTGGTCGACAACGGCTCGACCGACGACTCCGCCGCGGTGGCGCGCGCCCACGGGGCGCTCGTGGTCGCAGAGAGCCGCCGGGGCTTCGGGGCGGCCGCACACGCGGGACTCGTGGCGGCGACCGCACCCCTCGTCGCCTTCTGCGACGCGGACGCCTCGATGGACCCGCGCGACCTGCCCCTCGTCGTCGACCCGGTACGCGACGGCGTCGCCGAGCTCGCTCTCGGCCGTCGTCGCCCGACGACCGCCGGCGCCTGGCCCGTGCACGCCCGCGTCGCCAACCGCGCACTCGCCCTGCTGCTGCGTCGCGCCACCGGCCTCGCCCTCCACGACCTCGGCCCCATGCGCGCCGCCCGCCGCGAGGGGATGCTCGGCCTCCACCTCAGCGACCGCCGCAGCGGCTACCCGCTCGAGGCGGTGCTCCGCGCGAGTGCCGCCGGCTGGCGCGTCGTCGAGGTGGACACCCCCTACGCCCCGCGCGTCGGTCGCTCCAAGGTGACCGGAACCCTCCGCGGCACGATGACCGCCGTCTCCGACATGTCCCGACTGCTGGCCACCCGATGACGACGCTGATCCTGATCGCAAAGGAGACCGTGCCCGGTCGGGTGAAGACGCGATTGCACCCGCCGCTCAGCCTCGAGCAGGCGGCCGAGCTCGCCGCCGCCGCCCTCGCCGACACGATCGCGACCGTGGCGTCTCTGCCCTTCTCCCGCCGCATCCTGTGCTTCGACGGCTCGCTGCTGCCCCCGGGCGCCGAGGCCTTCGAGGTCGTGCCGCAGGTGTCGGGCGGTCTCGACGAGCGGCTTGCGGCGGTCTTCGACGTGTGCTCCGGCCCGACCGTGCTCATCGGCATGGACACGCCGCAGCTGCGCCCGACGGATCTGGCGCCCGTATTCGGGGCGTGGTCCGACGACGACGGCCCCCTCGACGCCTGGTTCGGGCCGGCGAACGACGGCGGCTTCTGGTCGCTCGCGCTCGCCCGTCCGGACGGCGCACTGCTGCGGGGCATCCCCATGTCGCAGGACGACACGGGAGCCCGTCAGCTGGAGCGTCTGCACGTGGCGGGTCTGCGGGTCGGCGCCCTCCCGATGCTCACCGATGTGGACACGATCGCCGACGCCGAGGAGGTCGCCGAGCTTGCGCCGAGCAGCCGATTCGCCGCCGCCCTCACCGGATTCCTGACGGAGGTCACCCGATGAGTCTTGCCACGACTTTCGGCTCGGGCGGTGCCGAGCCCTACGCCCGGGCACTGCGCGGGCACACCGGCGCCCTCCTCTACCTGCACGAGTTCCGCCCGGGCGCTCGTCGCCGTGGGGCACGCCCCGCCGCGATCGAGATGAACGTCGACCGCTGGAACGCCGACGCCGACCTCGTCGACCGCACGCTCCTCGCCTCGGTGCGCGGACCGGTGCTCGACGTGGGCTGCGGTCCGGCCCGCATGGTGCGCGCCGCGGCCGAGCTCGGTCTCGGGGTGCTCGGCATCGACGTCTCCCCCGCCGCCATCGAGATCGGCCGCGCGGCTCAGCTCCCGGTCGCTCTGTGCTCCGTCTTCGACGCCGAGGTGCCGGGTGCCGGCACCTGGCAGACCGTGCTCCTCGTCGACGGCAACATCGGGATCGGCGGCGACGTGACCGCCCTGCTCGCCCGCTGCGCCGAACTCGCGGTCGCCGACGGCGAGATCGTGGTGGAGGTGCACGCCGACCCGCGGCGCGACCGGACCTTCCTCGGCCAGCTGGCCGACGCGCACGGCGAGCGCAGCGCCTCCTTCCCCTGGGCCGAGATCGGGGCGGAGGGACTGCTGCGGCGCGCCGCGGGCCTCGGGCTCGTCGCGCGTCAGTGCTGGTCGGCCGACGGCCGCACCTTCTGCCGGCTGGCGAAGAGCCGCGCGTAACCGACCGCCACGATCGCGGTCACCGCGGCGAGCACGCCCAGGAAGACCGCGAGGTTCACGCCGTAGTCGAGGGGCAGGATCGACGAACTGAGGGTGCCGATCGATCGCTTGATGATCTCGGGCACCACCACGAGACTGACGATGCCCCCGATAACGAGCGCGCCCTGCACGATGGCGACGACCGCCGCGGGCAGCCGTGCGCCGACGCGGCGGAGCAGCAGCGTGACGAGGAACACGGCGGGCGCGATGAGCGCGTCGTGAACGACGATCGCCCCGGCGAACCAGGCGAGGATTCCCGGCCAGTGCTTCGGGGCCACCCCGGCGACGAGCGCGAGCGCGCCCGTGGCGAGCAGGGCAAGGCCGAGGAGCACGAGCGCCAGGCGCGCGACGGTTCGCCGGGTCGGGGGCACGATCATCCGATGACCTCCACGGTGCTCAGCCACTTGGTCTGCAGCACGCCCGGGCGGGCGGGCGCGATGAGTCGGGCGGGGTAGCCGTGATCGAGGTCGAGCACGTGCCCGTTCAGCCGCAGGGCGATGAGCGTGAGGTCGTCGCGCACGAACTCCGGCTCCAGCTCGGACATCGCGTAGAGCGACCCCTGCTCGAGGCTGCGCACGCGCACCCGCACCGACGCGGGCGACCCGACGAGAGCCAGCAGATCTTTCACCCGCACGCCCTGCCATTCGGCGAGCTGGCTCCAGCCCTCCACGCAGGCGATCGGCAGGCTCACGGTGTGCTGCGGCAGGCTGCGCAAATCGGCGAGGCTGAGGGCTCGGGATGACCCGCCCGCCATCACCGTGAGCGCCCAGTCGCCCGCCCGCGCGGTCTCCGTCACGCGGGCCGCCGCGGCCGTGCGGTTGACGGGCAGGCCACCGGGGCCGACGCCGGGCTTGCGCGGGGCGAAGACGGTGAGCGCGTCGAGCGGGCGGAACGACTGGCCCGCGGTGAGCGCGACGAGCGTCGCGGAGGCGACGCCGATCGTGGTGAGGAAGCCGCGGCGGCTCACGCGGGGCGAGCGCGGGGCGGGGGTGCGGTCGATCCAGGCGAAGACGCGGCCGGTCACGCCGCGCCCGGCGTCGCCGCGGCGCGCGGGCGCCCTGGTCGCCGCCCCCGCGGCCGCCGGCGTCACCGCGCCGACCGCCGCTGCGGGCGCGGGCGCCGCGGCCTCCACGCCCGCCGCCGGGCGTCGCCAGTGCAACGCGATCAGGTCGAGCTTCACCGCGATGTGGATGGCGAGCGACCCGATGATCACGAAGGAGAGCGCGAAGTGGGTCTGCCGGAACGGGAACGGGAACAGCCGGTACCACTGGTAGGTGTTGAGCAGCCCGATCGCGATCTCGACGAGCGACGCCGCGACCAGCAGCGCGATCGAGGCGCGCTCGAGCAGACTGCGCAACCCCGTGATGGGCGGGGTGCGGAAGAGCTCGGGATAGACGGCGTACAGCTTGCCGAGGATCAGCGGCAGGCACACGAGGCCCGCCGTGATGTGCACCCCCTGGGTGAGCTGGTAGAGCCAGGTGGGGCGGGTGGGGAAGGTCATCCACGGCAGCGGGTTCTGCAGGAAGTGGCTGTACAGGCCCGTCGCGAAGCACAGGAGGAAGGCAGCGCCGAGCAGCCGGCCGAGCACCACCGCGGTGCGGGTGGTGCGTGACGGCGACTGGAGCGCCTGTCGAATGCCGTGCAGCAGCCGGTGCATGAGCCTCATCCCGCCGCGGAAGCGCGGCATCCTTCTGCAGAGCGTTCGGAGCGGGAGGCGCGCGCGACGGGTCGGGTGGGTCAGGATGACACCGTGCGCACCGTCCTCACCGCCATCGCCGTCGCGGCGCTCGCCGTGCTGACCGCGCTGGCGGTGACGGTGCTGCCGTTCTACGACTCCTCGCGCGATCGCGTCACGCTCCCGCTCATGATCGGCGGCAGCTGGCTGCTCTTCGCACTCGCGGTGTGGCTCCTGCGGCGCGTGCCCACCCGCGCGGCGGTCACCCTCGTGCTCGTCGGGGCGGTCGCCATCGGGGGCGCGGCGATGGCGGGCCCGCCCAACACCAGCACCGACTCGGCGCGATACGCCTGGGACGGCATCGTGCAGAACGCGGGCATCTCCCCCTACGCCCATGTGCCGACCGACCCCGCGCTCGCCGCGCTGCGTCCCTCCTGGCTGTTCCCCGCGCCCGTCACCCGGGCCGACGGAACGGTGGGATGCCCGGGGCCCGCCGCGCGCATCATGGCGTCGACCGAGCCCGGCGGGGCCACCCTCGTCTGCACCGCCATCAACCGCGCCACGGTCCCGACGATCTACCCACCGACCGCCGAACTGCTCTTCGCGGGGGTGCGCGCCCTCGTGCCGCGCGAGGCGGGGTACTGGCCGATGCAGCTGCTCGGTCTGCTCGCGAGCCTGGGGATCACGGTCATCCTGCTGCTCGCCCTGCGGCGCCGCGGACTCGACCCGCGCTGGGCCGCGCTGTGGGCGTGGTGCCCGCTCGTCGCCGGGGAGGCGGTCACCAACTCGCACATCGACTCCGTGGGCGCGGGCCTCCTGCTCGTCGCGACCCTCGCCGTCGCCACCGGGCAGCGCTGGTCGGGCGGGGTCGCGCTCGGGGCGGCCATCGCGACGAAGCTCATTCCCGTGATCGGAGTGCCCGCCCTGCTGCGACGCCAGCCGTGGAAGCTCGTCATCGCCTCCGTCACCACCTTCCTGCTGCTGTACCTGCCGTACCTGATCTCGAGCGGCCCCGCCGTGCTCGGGTATCTGCCCGGCTACCTGAGCGAGGAAGGCTACGACGACGGCAGTCGGTTCGCACTGATCTCGGTCGTGGCGCGGGGGCGCACGGCGTTCGTGGTCGCGGCCGTGCTGCTGGTGGTCCTCGCGGTTCTCGTCGCGCTGAAGACCGACCCCCGGGCGCCCTGGGTGGGGCAGCTCGTGATGATCGGCGTCACTCTGCTCATCGTGTCGCCGCGCTACCCCTGGTACGGGCTGCTGCTCGTGCCCTTCGTGGCGATGTCGGGCCGGTGGGAGTGGCTCGCCGTGCCGCTCGCCCTGCTCGCGAGACAGCTCGAACCGCACCTCGTGGTGCTTCGCGTGGGCGAACTGCTCGCGATCACGCTCATCGTGCTCGTCGGGCTGGCCCGCAGCGGACCACCGCGTCGCGAATGGTTCCGACTGCGGGGCGGCTTCGGTCGCTAGGCTCGCGCTATGGCCCTCTATCCCGCTGTCACCCACGCCACGATCACCTGGTACGAGCCCGGGGAATCCTGGAACCTCGAGATCTGGGCGGGCGACGACGACACCGCCCTCGCGCTCTGGCCACTCGCTCCCTTCGATGACCTGAACGATGAGGATTACGCCCGAGTCAGCGAACTGCTGTCGGCCGTCGAGATCGACGACGACGGCCGGGAGGGCTGGGCGATCGACGAGGAGCGGGTCTGGCGGTCATCCCTGCGGTCTCGCGTGAGCGCCGAGGAGGCAGGGCAGAAGCGCCTGCTCGTCATCGAGGAGCCGGTCGCCATCGCGCCCGACTCCGCCCCGACGGCGGCCGTGGCGGCCGACGGCGCCTGAGACCGGGGCGTGCGTGGGTGGACTCGCTGCTGCACACCAGCCCCGCGTGTCCTCCTCCCCCGGGGTGGCTTCGTCGGGTCACCCCTGCCGGCCGAGGAGCCATTCGTTGAGGCGGATGAACGAGTTCTCGCGGTCGAGGATCGTCGACTTCCATCGGCCCTTGCTTGACTTCAGCGCGATGGGGCGTGGGTCTGGTGGACCATCCCCGGCGTCGATATACACGTACGTCGGGCGCAGGTTTGCGCGCCAGAAGCGCTTGATCTGAGTCGGCAGGAATGTCACCACCTCGGTGAACCGGTCGCCGTCATCGACCCAGAAGGTGAGCCGCCCGCCGATGATCGCGAAGTAGTACAGGCCACGGCCGAGAACCCTGCCACGCGCCGCCTCCGTGATGGTCCCGTGGTTCGTGAGCTTCCTGGCCTCATACCGAAGCAGCCACGTCGCCCAGAATTCTGCACCCGCTTGGCGCTCCAATTCCGCGAGTGCGACGCGTTGCCGAAATTTTGTCGGTGCGGCGACCGTGATGGGGATCATGGTCATCAGCGCCAGAATGGTGATGGTGACGGGCAGCGCGAGCCACAGGGACCCCGACGGGATCACGGTGAATTGCCACACCAGCGCGGCGACGAGCACAAGGCAGATCGCGACGCCCACGACAACCCGAACGCAGGGAGACGGGCCGACGGCTGCGGATGCGGTCGAGGTCGCCGCGTCATTCTCACTCGTCATCTGACGCTCGGGACGCCGATCGCCGGCGAAGGGGCCTGACCATGTACTTCCGGGCCGATCTCTCGATGACGGTGAGCGTGGAATCGTTCTGACAATGCCTCAACGACCCATTTCGCACACGCTATCGGTCGCGCGAGCCATCACGCCAGTCCCCACTCGGGTGGACAAGGATGCACCGCAGGCGCCACCCGCGGGTGACTGCTGCCGTGATTGCGGGCTCTGCCCGCTTATTTTTCCGCATGTGCGGGAATCGGCTACGCTCGCTCCATGAGCAATCGCATCCGGGTCAGCGAGGCCGCCGCTCTCGTCGGCGTGAGCGACGACACGATCCGGCGGTGGGCGGAGGCCGGGCGGCTCGCGCTGAGCGCTCCGGAGGACGGTCCGCGCACGGTCGACGGTGCCGAGCTCGCGCACCTCATGCAGGAGCTCGCCGCCGACGGTGTGGCGAGCAGCACCCCGGCGCACACCTCGGCGCGCAACCAGCTGCGCGGGATCGTCACGCGCGTGACCAAGGACACGGTGATGGCCCAGGTCGAGCTGCAGGCCGGCCCCTTCCGCATCGTCTCGCTCATCAGCCGCGAGGCGGTCGACGAACTCGGGCTCGAGGTGGGCACCGTCGCCTCCGCGAGCGTGAAGGCCACCTCCGTCTCGGTGTCCCTCGCGTGAGGATGCGCACCCTGCGGTCGAGCGTCGCCGGACTCGTCATCGCGGTCTCCGCCGTCTCGCTGCTGGCAGGGTGCGCGAGCCCGGCCGGCGCGGGCTCCCCCGGCCCGAGCTCCTCTCCCGCCGCCCTGCACGGCACGATCGTCGTCGACGCGGCGGCATCCCTCACCGGCACCTTCACCGAGATCGCGACACAGTTCGAGGCCGCCCACCCGGGCACCACGGTCACCCTCAACTTCGGCGGAAGCTCCGCCCTCGCGACCGCGATCGTCGCGGGTGCACCCGTCGACGTCTTCGCCGCCGCGAGCCCGGCCACCATGACGACGGTGACCGACGCACACCTAGCGAGCGACCCCGCCGTGTTCGTGAGCAACACGCTCGAGATCGCCGTGCCCAGGGGCAACCCGGGCAGGGTGACGGGGCTCGCCGACTTCGCCAAGCCGCAGCTCACCATCGCACTGTGCGCGCCCGAGGTGCCCTGCGGCGCCGCCGCTGCCGCGATCTTCGCGAAGACGGGCATCGCCGACAAGCCCGACACCCTCGAACCCGACGTGAAGTCGGCCCTCGCGAAGGTCGCGCTCGGCGAGGTGGATGCGGCGCTCGTCTACCACACGGACGTGCTCGCCGCCGGGGCCGCGGTCGAGGGCATCCCGTTCCCGGAGGCCGCCCAGGCGGTGAACGACTACCCCATCGCCCGCATCGACACCTCCAAGAATGCGGCGCTCGCGAGCGCCTTCATCGCCTACGTGCGCGGCGCCCACGGGGCGGCGGTGCTGAACCGTGCGGGCTTCACGACGAAGTAGGCGCGGCGACGGCCGCGGCACGCGCATCCCCGGGGTGCTCGTCGTGCCCGCCGCGATCGGACTCGCCTTCCTCGTGCTCCCCCTCGTCGCCCTCCTCGCGCGGGTGCCGTGGGGTCAGCTGGGAGAGATCCTGGCCGCCCCCGAGATCGGATCGGCGCTGGGGCTGTCGCTCGGCTGCGGGCTGGCCGCGACCGCGCTCAGCCTCGTGCTGGGCATCCCACTCGCCTGGGTACTCGCGCGGTCGGGCGGCTGGCACCCCGTGCTACGCCGGCTGCTGCGCGCGCTCGTGACGATTCCGCTCGTGCTGCCGCCCGTCGTCGGTGGGGTCGCCCTCCTGCTCCTGCTCGGCCGGCGCGGCCTGCTCGGCCAGTACCTCGACGCGTGGTTCGGCATTCAGCTGCCGTTCACCACCCCCGCGGTGATCCTCTCCGAGACCTTCGTCGCCCTGCCCTTCCTCGTGCTCGCGGTGGAGGGCGCCCTGCGCGGCGCCGATCTGCGGCTGGAGGACGCCGCCGAGACCTTGGGCGCGTCGCGGTTCTACATCTTCCGACGGGTGACGCTCCCGCTCGTCGCGCCGGGCGTCGTGGCGGGTGCGGTGCTGTGCTTCGCGCGGGCGCTCGGCGAGTTCGGGGCGACCATCACCTTCGCGGGCAACTTCCCGGGGGTCACCCGCACCATGCCGATCGCGGCCTATCTCGCGCTCGAGACCGACCCGCCCGCCGCGTACGTCATCTCCCTCGTGCTGCTCGCCGTCTCCATCGCGGTGCTCGTGAGCCTGCGCGATCGCTGGGTGGGTGGGCTCACCGGATGACCACCCCCGCCCTCGACGCCCACCTCGTCGCCCGGCGCGGCGACTTCCGCCTCGACCTGCGGCTTCGGGTGCCGCGCCACACGATCACGGCGATCGTGGGTCCCAACGGCTCCGGCAAGACCACCGCCCTGCGCACCCTCGCCGGGTTGATCCGACCGGACGCCGGGCACATCCGGGTGGGTGACCGGGTGCTCGATGACGTCGAGGCGGGCATCCACGTGCCCCCGGCCCGGCGCGGCACCGGGGTGGTGTTTCAGGACTACCTGCTCTTCCCACACCTGAGCGCGGCGGAGAACGTCGCCTTCGGCCTGGCCGCGCAGGGACTCCCCCATCGTGAGGCGCTGGAGCGCGCCCGCGCCTGGCTCGACCGGATCGACCTCGGCGCACTCGCGGGGGTGCGACCCGGCCTGCTCTCGGGCGGGCAGGCGCAGCGCGTCGCGCTCGCGCGGGCGCTCATCCTCGACCCGGCGGTGCTGCTGCTCGACGAGCCGATGGCCGCGCTCGACGTGACGACGCGGCAGGAGGTGCGCGCGGAGCTCGGGTCCCGGCTGCGCGCCTTCGGCGGCACGACGGTTATCGTGACGCACGATCCGGCAGACGCTCTCGCACTCGCCGACGAGATCGTCGTGCTCGCAGAGGGCGGTGTCGTGCAGCGCGGGGTGCCCGCGGAGCTCGTCGCCTCCCCCGTGAACGCCTATGTCGAGAGTCTGTTCGCCGCATCGAGGGGCGGGATCGCCTAGCCTCGGAGCATGAGTGTTTCGCTGGGCATCCCCACGCTGCCCGCCTCCGCCGCCGCTGCCGGTGCGGATGCGGTGGCCGGAGCCCCGCGACCTCGGGGCGAATCCGCCCTCCTCGACCGCTTCGGGCGCGTGGCCACCGATCTGCGCATCTCGCTCACCGACAAGTGCAATCTGCGCTGCACCTACTGCATGCCGGCGGAGGGACTGCCCTTCCAGCCCGCCGACCGGCTGATGCAGGCAGACGAGATCGTCCGTCTGGCCGGAATCGCCGTGCGCGACCTCGGCGTGCGTCAGGTGCGCTTCACCGGCGGCGAGCCGCTGCTGCGCAAAGACCTGGTGGAGATCATCGCGGCGGTGGCGGGGCTCGAGCCGCGTCCCGAGATCTCGCTTACGACCAACGCGATCGGCCTGGCCTCCCGCGCCGCCGAGCTCGCGGCCGCGGGGCTCGACCGCATCAACGTCTCCCTCGACACGGTGCACGCCGCGACCTTCCTCGAGGTCACCCGTCGCCCCTTCCTCGACCGCGTCCTCGCCGGCATCGATGCCGCCGCCGCCGCCGGGCTCCGGCCCGTCAAGATCAACGCCGTGCTCCTTCGCGGCGTGAACGACGATCAGGCGGCCGAGCTCCTGGCGTGGTCGATCGAGCGCGGGCACCAGTTGCGCTTCATCGAGCAGATGCCGCTGGATGCCGACCACTCCTGGGAGCGCACGACGATGGTCACCGCGGCCGAGACCCGCGCCCGCCTCGCCGAGCGCTTCACCCTCGTGCCCGACGCCGCGCCCCGCGACGGAGCACCCGCCGAGCTCTACCGGGTGCTCACCCCCGACGGCTCCCGCGAGCTCGGAACGGTGGGAATCATCGCCTCCGTCACCGAGAACTTCTGCGGGGACTGCCGCCGCACCCGCCTCACCTCGGAGGGTGCCGTGCGCAGCTGTCTGTTCTCGCACCAGGAGACGAGCCTGCTCAGCGCACTGCGCGAGGGCGCGAGCGACCACGAGCTCGCCGAGCTGTGGCGCGGGGCGATGTGGGCGAAACCGGCCGGACACGGCCTCGACACCGCGGGGTTCGTGCAGCCGGAGCGCACGATGAGCGCGATCGGCGGCTGATGGCGGGCACGGTAATCGTGAGGCTGTTCGCCTCCGCGCGCGCTGCCCTCGGCACCGCTCGGCTGGAGCTGGCGGTCGCGGAGGGCGACACGATCGACTCTCTGCTGCGCGCCCTGCTCACGGAGCCCACCCTCGCCCCCGACCGCGGAGCGGGTGCGGAGCGGGTGCTCGCGCGGTGCTCGTTCCTGCGCAACGGAATCACGGCCGATCGCGACACCGCGCTCGTGCCCGGCGACACCGTGGATGCCCTGCCCCCCTTCGCCGGCGGCTGAGGGCGCCCGGCTCAGCGCCCCGCGCCCGCCGGTACCGCCGCGAACCCGCCCGCGAGCGACACGGCGTCGAGGCCGACCGCGCGCAGGGCCGACGCGGCACGGGCCGAGCGCACCCCCGTCGCGCAGTAGGCGACGACGAGCGCGGGTGAGTCGCCGAGCGCGCCGCGCGGGTCATCCAGCAGGATTCCCAGCGGCACCAGCTCGTCGCCGTCTAGGTGGCCCGCCTCGTGCTCGTGGGGCTCGCGCACGTCGACGAGCCGCACCGCGCCGGACTGGCGCAGCGACGCCAGCTCCCCCGCGGTCACGGTGGGGGCGGCGGGCTCGACCCCGCAGAACTCCTCGTAGTCGATGAGCTCGGCGACCGGCACGCGGCCCGGCGCGCGGCGGAGCCGGAACTCGGCCCAGCTGCCGGAGAGCGCGTCGAGGGTCTGCACGCGCCCGAGCAGCGGCTCGCCCAGTCCGGTGATGAGTTTGATCGCCTCGGTCGCCATCATCGCCCCGATCGTCGCGCAGGCGGTCGCGAGCACCCCGGCCTCGGCGCAGGAGAGCACCTCGCCGGGGGCGGGCGGCACGGGGTGCAGGTCGCGGTAGTCGAGCGATCGGTCATGCGGTGCGCCCTCCCAGAACACGGTGACCTGCCCGTCGTAGCGCAGCACCGAGCCCCACACGTAGGGCAGGCGGAGGATCGCGGCGGCGTCGTTCGCGAGGTAGCGCGTGCTGAAGTTGTCGGTGCCGTCGACGATCAGGTCGTACTCGGCGAAGAGCGCGAGCGCGTTGCCGCGGTCCAGTCGCACGGCGTGCTGCCGCACGGTGACGTGCGGCGTGAGCGCCGCGATCGCCCGGGCGGCGCTGGCCGTCTTCGCCTCGCCGACACTCGCCGTCTGGTGGATGACCTGCCGCTGCAGATTCGACCGGTCGACCACATCGTCGTCCACGACGCCGATCACGCCCACTCCCGCCGCCGCCAGATACTGCAGCACCGGGGAGCCGAGGCCACCCGCCCCCAGCACGAGGACGCGCGCCGCCGCGAGCCGCGCCTGGCCGATCGCGCCGAAACCGGGCAGCGCGATGGTGCGCGCCGATCGCTCGGCCTGGTCGTCGTCGAGCCGGTCGGCCGGCTGCACGACGGGCGGCAGTGATCCCATGCTGCGTCTCCTCACGAACCGCCAGTTTAACCGCCCGCGAAAACTGGGCGCCGGCTGACCGTTTGGTAACGAACGAGTCACGGCGAGCATCCGGACCAAACCCCCCGGGTGACGGTGGCGAACCCCCTGCACAACCGCACCACTCCAACTCGCAAAGGATCACGACATCATGCGCACCTTCCAGAAGACCGCCATCAGCATCGCCTCCGCGGCGCTCCTCATCGGCGGACTCGCCGCCTGCTCGAGCACCGCGTCGACCTCCGGCGACAGCGCGAGCACGCCGAGCGCCAACACCTCGCCCACGCCGATCGCCCAGATCGACTCGCTCGCCGGTGTCGACACCCAGGTCACGCTCGACCCCGGGTTCCTCGCCGCGCTGACGAGCCTGAAGCTCACGCCCGGCGTCATCGGAACGGCGACGCTGACCGACGGCGCGCTGCACTTCCCGATCACGGGCGGCAACGTCAAGTACTTCGACCCGAAGCAGTCCTACCGCCCGTACGTGCAGGGTGAGATCGACCACAACGGCTCGGGCATCTCGCTCACCGCGGGCAAGACGACCGTGCAGCTCACCAACTTCGTGATCGACCCGGGTACCTCCAAGCTCATGGGCACCGTCTCGGCCAACGGCGTGAAGGTCGCCGACAACGTATACATCTTCAGCCTGCACGGCCAGACCCTCAAGCCGCTCTACAAGGACGCCGACGGCAACGCGGTGCTCGAGGGCACCGAGGTCTACGTCTCGGCTGACGCCGCCGCGCTGCTCGACAAGACCTTCGGCACCACGGCCGTCACCGACAAGCTCCTCGTGGGCGTCGCCAAGATCACCGTCAAGTAGGTCACCGGCACCCCGCCGGCGCAGCTGGCACCCGCACGAACCACCGTGCACCGAACCACCCCGAGTCGCCGCTCCCACCGGAGCGGATGACCTCGAACGAAGCCCGTCACGCGAACCCCGCGTGACGGGCTTCGTCGCGTTCGGAGGGCCGGCGCGCTACTGGGTGACGAGCCGGGCGCCGTGCACCGGGCCGGTGGCGCGCACCACGTTCAGGCGCGCGGCGCTGAGCGCGATCTGCAGTTCGAGCGCGCCGTCGAGATCCGGGGCGAGGAAGGCGACGGTGGGGCCGGAGCCCGAGACGACGCCCGCGAGCGCGCCGTTCGCCTCACCCAGTTCGAGCACGCCGGCGAGCGAGGGCTCGAGGTGCAGGGCCGGGGCCTGCAGATCGTTGTAGAGGGTCTCGGCGAGCATGTGCGGGTCGCCCGCGCGCAGCGCCTGCAGCACGTTGGCGTCGACGCTCGGCTGCGGGTCGGCGGGGAAGATGTCCTGCGCGTGACGCTCCCGGTGCCGGTCGAGTTCGCGGTAGACATCGGGGGTCGAGAGCCCGAAATCGGCGACGACGAGCACCCACTGGAACTGACCCTGCGCGAGCGCCGGGCTCAACTGATCGCCGCGACCCGTGCCGATCGCGGTGCCGCCGGTGAGGGCGAAGGGAACATCCGCGCCCAGCTGGGCGGCGAGCGACAGCATCTCCTCGCGGGGCAGCTCGGTGCCCCAGAGCGCGTCGCAGGCGAGGAGCGTCGCCGCCGCATCCGCCGAACCGCCGCCCATGCCGCCGGTGACGGGAACGTGCTTGCCGATCTCCAGGTGCGCGCCACCGCGGAACCCGGTGCGACGGGCGAGCAGGCGCGCGGCCTTGATCGCGATGTTGGAGCCGTCCGTCGGCACCCGCGACAGTTCGACGGTGCCGGCGACCTCCACCGAGAAGTCGTCGGCCGGGTAGGCGCGCACCTCCTCGTAGAGGGAGACGGCCTGGTAGGCGATGGCCACGTCGTGGTAGCCGTCATCGAGAAGGGCGCCCACCTTCAGGAAGACATTGATCTTGCCGGGCGCCTTCGCGTGCACCATCTTCGGAGCGGCCACGGAGGTCATGCAACCAACCTAGTCGAGCCGCAGAGGGCTCGGTGACACCCTTCGCGGGCCGCCGCACGACCGATCGAACGACCCGTCACCACCGGCTCGCGATCCCCGCTCAGGGCGTGAGGAGGATCTTGCCGGAGTGGGCCCCCGAGGCCATTCGGCGGTGGGCCTCGGCGGCGCTCTCGAACGGGAACACCGAGTCGGTGACGGTGCGGATGCGCCCCTCCGCGTACAGCGGCATCACCCGGTCGCGCACGCCCGCCAGAATCTCCGCGCGCTCGGCGAAGGGTCGCGCCCGCAGGGTGGTGGCCCAGATGCGGCCGCGCCGCCGCATGAGCTCCCCGAGGTCGACGATGCCCGGCGCGCCGCTCTGATTGGCGATGATCATGACCGTTCCACCGGTGCGCAGCACCCGCACGTTGCGGTCGAGATAGTCGCCGCCCACCAGGTCGAGCACGACGTCGACGCCCGGGGCGGAGCCGTCCGCCGGTGCGGCGGCGGCGATCACCTCCGCAAAATCCTCGGCGCGATAGTCGATGCCGATGGCCCCCAGACGCTCGCAGAACGCCACCTTCGCGGGTCCGCCCGCGGTCGCGAACACCGTCGCACCCAGCGCGGCGCCGAGCTGGACGGCGAACGACCCGACGCCGCTCGAGCCGCCGTGCACGAGCATCCGCTGCCCCGGTCGCAGTCCCGCGGCCATGACGACGTTCGCCCACACCGTCGCGGCCGCCTCGGGGATGCCCGCCGCGTCGACGAGGTCGACCGAGTCGGGCACCGGCAGCACGAGCGCGGCGTCGACGGCCAGCCGCTCGGCGTAGCCACCACCGGGGGTGAGCGCGCAGACACGGTCGCCGACCGCGAAGCGGGGGCGCGCGATGCCGTCCGTCGCGGGTGCTCCGACCGACGCGATCACACCCGAGACCTCCATGCCCGGCCACTCCGGGGCACCGGCGGGAGGCGGATAGTGCCCGGCGACCTGGTGCAGATCGGCGCGGTTGACCCCCGCGGCCGCGACACGGATGACCACCTGCCCGGGCCCCGCCACCGGATCGTCGAGCTCCCCCACCGTGAGCACCTCCGGCCCGCCGAAGCACGGGATGACGACCGCGCGCACGCTACGCCGCCCGGGCGATCGCGAGGAAGTCGGCGATCGTGAGCTCCTCGCCGCGACTCGTCGGGGCGAGCCCGGCGGCCTCGATGCGGGCGGAGGCGTGCGCGGAGTCGCCGAGCACCTCGGAGAGCGCCTGGCGCAGCATCTTGCGGCGCTGCTGGAACGCCGCGTCGATGAGGGCGAAGGTCGACCGACGCTCCTCCTCCGTGCCGAGCTGCTCGTGCCGCTCGAAGCCGACGAGGACCGAGTCGACGTTGGGCACGGGCCAGAACACCTGGCGCGACACGGTGCCCGCGAGCCGGAAGTCGCCGTACCAGGCGGCCTTCGCGCTCGGACTGCCGTAGACCTTCGAGCCGGGGGTCGCCGCGAGGCGATGCCCCACCTCCGCCTGCACCATCACGAGGCCGCGGTCGAGGCTCGGGAACGTCTCCAGGAAGTGCAGCAGAACCGGCACCGAGACGTTGTAGGGGAGATTGGCGACGAGGACGGAGGGGGCGGGGTCGAGCGTGCGGACGGTCAGCGCGTCGGCGGTGATGACGGTGAGGCGGGCGTCCGGTTGCAGCGTGCCGACGGTGAGCGGCAGCTGGGCGGCGAGGCGCCGGTCGATCTCGACCGCGATCACCTCGGCCCCCGTTTCGAGCAGGCCGAGCGTCAGCGAGCCGAGCCCGGGACCCACCTCGACGACCGTCTGCCCCGCCGCCACCCCGGCGAGCCGCACGATGCGCCGCACCGTGTTCGCGTCGATCACGAAGTTCTGACCGAGCTTCTTGGTGGGCTGGATGCCGAGCAGTTCGGCGAGGTCGCGAATCTCGGCGGGGCCGAGCAGGGCGGCGGAGTCGGTCGTCATGAGGGGGCTCAAGATTCGGTCTGGGGCGCGGGCGGGTCGGTGACGGGCTCCGAATCCCAGCGCCCGTACACCTCCTCGGTGTTGGAGGCGATGAGGGCCCCGAGCATCGACACCTCCGTGCCGAGGTGGGCGGCCATCGCGCGCACGGTGTGCGGGATGAGGTACGGGGCGTTGGGGCGACCGCGGAACGGCACGGGCGTGAGGTAGGGCGCGTCGGTCTCGACGAGCACGAGCCGCCGCGGAACCACCTCGAGCGCCTCGCGGAGGGCGGGGGCGTTCTTGAAGGTCACGGTGCCGGCGAAGGAGAGGTACCAGCCGTGCTCGGCGCAGACGCGCGCCAGCTCGACGTCTCCGCTGAAGCAGTGGAACACGGTGCGCTCGGGAGCGCCGACGCGCAGGAGCGTCTCGACCACCTGCTGGTGCGCGTCGCGGTCGTGGATCTGCAGGGCGATGCCGTGCCGCTTCGCGATCTCGATGTGCGCCTCGAAGGAGCGCTGCTGGGCGGCGCGGCCCTCCTCGCCCGTGCGGAAGAAGTCGAGACCGGTCTCGCCGACGGCGCGCACGCGCGGTCGGCCCGCGAGGGTGTCGATCTGCTCCAGCGCGTCGTCGAGGGTGCCGGCGGCGTCGAGCAGCGGCGCCTCGTTCGGGTGCAGCGCGACCGCCGCGAGCACGCGCGGCTCGACCGCCGCGATGTCGGCCGACCAGTACGAGGAGGCGAGATCGGTGCCCACCTGCACGACACCGCGGACCCCGACACTGGATGCCCGGTCGAGGTGCTCGCGGTAGTCGAGGGTATTCGCGCCCTGCTCGTACTCCAGGTGCGTGTGGTTGTCGTAGACGCCCACGACGAGTGCCTCGGGAAGCGGCGGATACTCGCGTTCGTCAGCCATGCTGCGAGCGTATCAACCGGCGGTCGCTTCGGCTTCCTGCTCGATGCGGGGGAACAGCGCCTCCAGCGGCGAGACGGCCGAACCGGCGGGGAGCTGACCCCACTCGCCCGCGGCGGGGATGAGCTGATCATCCAGGGTGCCCAGCGTGCCGGCCCCGAGCGCGTCCCACAGCGTGGCCGTCGCCTTGGGGATGACCGGCGAGAGCAGCACCGCGAGTGCCCGCAGCCCCTCCGCCGCCGTGTAGAGCACGGTGCCGAGTCGCGCGCGCGTCTCGTCGTTCTTGGCGAGCACCCACGGCTCCTGAATCGTGATGTAGCCGTTGAGCTCGTCGACGATCGTCCAGATCGCGGCGACCGCCTCGTGGATGGCGAAGAGCTGCATCGCGGCGTCGGCCTTCGCGACGGCGTCGGCGACCACCCGCTGGATGGCGAGATCGGGCTCGCTGTACTCGGCCGGCGCGGGCAGCTCACCGGCGTAGTACCGGGTGACCATCGCCACGACGCGCGAGGCGAGGTTGCCGAAGCCGTTCGCGAGCTCCGACTGGTAGCGCGCGCTCAGATCCTCCCAGTTGAAGGAGCCGTCCTGGCCGAAGCTGACGGCGCGCATGAAGTAGTAGCGGAACGCGTCGCTGCCGAAGGTGTCGGTGATCTCGTTCGGGGCGATGCCGGTGAGCTTCGACTTCGACATCTTCTCGCCGCCCACCAGGAGCCAGCCGTGGCCGAATACGTGCTTGGGCACCTCGAGACCGGCGGCCATGAGCATGGCGGGCCAGATGACGGCGTGGAAGCGCGCGATGTCCTTACCGACGATCTGGATCGCGGGCCAGCGACGACGGAACTCCTCGTCGTCGGTGCCGTAGCCGATCGCGGTGATGTAGTTGAGCAGCGCGTCGAACCACACGTAGAGCACGTGGCTGTGGTCCCAGGGGATCTGGATGCCCCAGTCGAAGCTCGACCGGGAGATCGACAGGTCGTTGAGCCCCTGCTTCACGAAGGAGATGATCTCGTTGCGCACGCTCGCCGGCTGGATGAAGTCGGGCCGGGTCTCGTAGAGGTCGAGCAGCGCCTGCTGGAACTGGCTCATGCGGAAGAAGTAGTTGGTCTCCTTGAGCACCTCGACCGGTCGGCCGTGGATCTTGCAGACCAGCTGACCCGCGAAGTCGCCCTCCGGCGTCTCCATGAGGTCGTCGAGCTGCTTGTACTCCTCGCAGCCGACGCAGTAGTAACCCTCGTACTCACCCTTGTAGATGAAGCCGTCGTCGTGCAGCTTCTGCAGGAAGATGAGGACCGCCTTCTCGTGGCGCTCCTCGGAGGTGCGGATGAAGTCGTCGTTGCGGATGTCGATCGTCTCGAGCAGCGGGAGCCAGGCATCCGTCACGAGCTTGTCGGCCCAGGCCTTGGGGGTGGTGTCGTTGGCGACCGCCGTGCGCAGGATCTTCTGGCCGTGCTCGTCGGTTCCGGTCAGCAGCCAGGTGTCGTCCCCGCTCTGGCGGTGCCAGCGGGTGAGGATGTCGGCCGCGACCTCCGTGTACGCGTGCCCGATGTGGGGCACGTCGTTGACGTAGAAGATGGGCGTACAGAGGTAGAACGACTCGCCGGGCATCCCACGATTCTACTGGGCGGCGCCGCGGTGTTACGCGGGCGGCACCGGGGTGGGATGCCCGGTCGCGCGTCAGGCGAGGCGGGCGAGATCCTCGGCCGTCAGCTCGAGCGTGAACGACTCGACGAGGCTCGTGAGCTGCTGTGGCGTGCGGGCGCTCGCGATGGGCGCACCCACGGTCGGCTGCGCGCGCAGCCAGGCGAGCGCGACAGCCGTGACGCTCACGCCGTGCGCTGCCGCGATGTCGTCGAGGGTCGCGAGAAGGTCGACGTTCGCGGGGGTGTCGAGGTAGGCGGCGACGCCTCCGGCACGCGCCGAGTCGACCGTCACGCCCGGGCGGTACTTGCCGGTGAGGAAGCCGCTGGCGAGCGAGGAGTAGGGAAGCTCGGCGATACCGAGCTGCCCGAGGGTGGGGAGCAGGGTCTCCTCGATGCCCCGGTCGACGAGGTTGTACTTGTCCTGCGCGACGGTGAACGGGGTGAGCTCCAGGTCCTTCGCGAGGGCCACCGCGCTCGCGAGCCGCTCGGCGCCGAAGTTCGAGGCGCCGACCTCGCGGATCTTGCCCTGGGTCACCAGGTCGTGGAAGGCCGCAACATACTCCGACTGCTCGACGGTCTCGTCATCGCGGTGCGCGTAGTAGAGGTCGATGTGGTCGGTCTGCAGGCGGCGGAGCGAGTCCTCCACCGCGGCGTGGATGTTGCCGGAGGTGAGTCCGGGTCGCGCGGCGAGCGCGAACACCTTCGTGTGCACCTCCACCGCGTCGCGGGTGCCCCGCGCCGCGAACCACTCGCCGATGATCGTCTCGGACTCGCCGCCCGAGTTGCCCGGCACCCAGGCGGAGTAGACGTCGGCGGTGTCGATCGAGCGGCCGCCCGCCGCGACGAAGGCGTCGAGCACCGCGAAGCTCTCCTCGCGATCGCTGGTCCACCCGAAGGTGTTGCCGCCGAGGACGAGGGGGCCGAAGTCGAGCTGGGTCATGGGGGAATACCTTTCCGTAGGGACTCTTGCCCCAACGAGGCCGCCCGGCCCGGCATTCCCGCAGGGGTGCCCTCCGTCTGGCCCGGCCTCCCCGCGGAGGCCCGCCGCCCTGTGCGCCGTCCCGCGTCAGCGCGTCCGCGGCTCGCTCACGTCGAGCACGATCTTGCCCAGGCCGTGGCCCTTGGCCAGCCGCTCGTAGGCGGCCCGCACCTCGGTGAGCGGGTAGTGGGCGTACACCGGCACGACGAGCTCGCCGGCGCCGAGCATCCGCGCCAGCTGGATCATGGTCTCTCGTGCCGGCACGGCGGCCATTCCGTTCGCCTTCACGCCGTACTTCTTCACCGCGGCGCGGTCGGGCAGCGTGTTGATTCGCTTGTTCTCGACCCCGAGCGCGCGAGCCAGCTCGACGTTGCCGTCGCCGTGGGTGTCGATGAAGGCGTCAACGCCGTCGGGCACAATCTTTCGGATCCGATCGATGAGACCCTTGCCGTAGGCCACCGGGATCGCGCCCACGCTGCGCAGGAAGGCGTGGTTCTCCTCGCTCGCCGTCGCGATGACCGCCGCCCCCGCGCGCACGGCGAGCTGCGTGGCGATCACGCCGACGCCGCCCGCGGCACCGGCCACGACCACCGTGTCACCCCGGCGCACGTCGACCGCGCTGACGCAGGCGAAGGCGGTGGTCCCGGCGACGTAGAGCGAGGCGGCCGCGTCCCACGCGGCGCCGTGCGGCTTCGGGATGACGCGGTCGGCCGCGATGACCACGTATTCGGCGTGCGCGCTGCGCTCGTCGCTGAACCCGATCACCTCGTCGCCCACCGAGACGAAATCGACCCCGGACCCCACACCCTCGACCACCCCGGCGAAGTCGCTGCCCTCGCCCTCGGGGAAGTGCGCGGGGAACATCGCGTGCATCGCACCGCTGCGGATCCCCGCCTCCCCCGGATTGATCGACGCCGCCACCACGCGCACGCGCACCTGCCCCGCAGCGGGTTCGCGGTCGGCCACCTCCACGACCTGGAGCACCTCGGTGCCCCCGTACATCTCGAACTTCACGGCTTTCGACATGGGTGACCTCCAGTGGGCACGGCTCGGTGCGGCTTCGACCCCCAGTCTGCGCCTCGCCGCCGACTTCGTCATCCCCCGGCGGTCACCGCGCGGCGAGCGCCCCCTCGTAGAGCTCGCGACGGCTCAGACCGGTCGCCTCGGCGACCTCGGCGCTCGCCTCCTTGAGTCGCGCTCCCGCGGCGACGAGCGCGACCACCTGCGCGATGCCGGTCGGCAGGTCCGCGGCGAGCGGCGCGGCTCCCTCGACGACGAGGCAGATCTCGCCGCGGGTGCCGTCGGAGAACGCGGCCGCGAGCTCCGCCGCGGTGCCGCGGCGCACCTCCTCGTGCAGCTTGGTGAGCTCGCGGCACACGACGACACGCCGCGCGGGCCCGAGGGCCTGAGCGAGATCGTTCAGGGTGGCGGCCAGCCGGTTCGGCGACTCGAAGAACACCATCGTGCGCGCCTCGCGCGCGAGGCCGGCGAAATAGGCGACCCGGCCCTTCCGCGGCACGAAACCCTCGAAGCTGAACCGATCCGTGGGCAGTCCTGAGAGGGCCAGGGCGGTGAGTACGGCACTGGGGCCCGGCAGGGCGGTGACGGTCACGCCCGCGGCGGCGGCGGCCGCGACCAGGGTGAATCCGGGATCGCTGATGGCGGGCATCCCCGCGTCGGTCAGCACCAGCACATCGGCGTCGCGGGCGAGGTCGACGATCTCGGCCGCCTTCGCCACCTCGTTGTGCTCGTGAAGGGCCAGCAGTCGGGGCCGGTTCTCGATACCGAGCGCGCGCATGAGGTGGATCGCGGTGCGCGTGTCCTCCGCGGCGATCACCTCGGTGTTCTCGAGCGCCTCGATCAGGCGACGCGACGCATCGCCCAGATTCCCGATCGGGGTCGCGGCGAGGATGATCACCTCCCCAGTCTGACAGCAGAGGCTCGTTACCATTGCCGGATGGAGACCGCCCCCACCGTCACGGTTCCCCCCGACACCACGCTCAGCGACCGGCTCTGGGAGAGGTTCGCGAGCACGCCGCGGCGCGCGCGGATCATCCGCTGGGCGGGACCCGTGCTCGTGGTGCTGCTCGCGGCGGGCACGCGACTGTGGCGGCTCGGCACCCCGTCGACGCTCGTCTTCGACGAGACCTTCTACGTGCGCGACGCGTACACGATGTCGAAGCTGGGCTACGAGGGCAGCTGGCCCGCCGGCGACTTCAAGGGATTCGACACCTTCACGCGCGCCGCCGAGTTCGTGGTGCACCCGCCCCTCGGCAAGTGGCTGATCTCGTTGGGGATGCAGCTGTTCGGCGCGCAGAACACCTTCTCCTGGCGCATCTCGACCGCGGTCGCGGGAATCCTCGCCGTGGTCCTCCTGATGCTCATCACGCAGTACCTGCTCCGCTCCGTGCTCGTCACCACGATCGCCGGGCTGCTCTTCGCGATCGACGGCAACGCGATCGTGCTCAGTCGGGTGGGGCTCCTCGACAACTTCGTGATGCTCTTCGGGCTCCTCGGCTTCGGCGCGATCCTCCTCGACCGCGAGTGGTCGGCGGTGCGTCTGGCGGCGTGGATCGAGCGTCGGGATGCCCGGGGCAGGTCGATCGACTGGGGGCCCGCCCTGTGGTGGCGGCCCTGGCTCCTCGCCGCGGGTCTCGCCTTCGGGCTCACGACCGCGGTCAAGTGGAGCGGCATCTACTTCCTCGCCGGACTCGCCGTCTACACGGTGCTCGTCGATCTCGCCGCGCGGCGGCGCGCGGGAATCCCGCTGTGGCTGGGCGGCACGATCGTGAAGCAGGGCCCGGTGAGCTTCCTGCTCATGGTGCCGATCGCGGTCGCCGCCTACCTCGCGAGCTACACCGGCTGGTTCGTGACGAAGGGCGGCTGGGATCGGGTCTGGGCCGACCAGCCCGGAAACGCCTGGACCGGCGCCCTCGCGTGGGTGCCCCACGTTCTGCAGAGCTTCGTTCACAACGAGTGGGAGCAGTACAACTTCAACATCAACGAGCACCAGTCGCACCCGTATCAGGCGAACCCCTTCAGCTGGCTGCTCATGATCCGCCCCACGAGCATGTACTTCCGCGGGAGTCAGCACCTGCAGAACGGCTGCACCGTCAACTTCTGCGGTGAGTCGATTACCAACATCGCGAATCCGCTCATCTGGTGGGGCGCGGTGGCGGCCGCCGTCTACCTGCTCTACCGACTCGCGATCACGCGCGAGTGGCGCATCGGGCTCATCCTCTCGGGCATCGCGGTGGGGTACCTGCCCTGGTTGCTCTACGCGAACCGCACGGTGTTCCAGTTCTACACGATCGCCTTCGAGCCCTACCTCATCCTGTGTCTCGCCTACGTCGCGTGGCTCGCCATGGGGAGGACGGATGCGCCCGCCTGGCGACGGGCTCGGGGCGAACGATTCGTCGCGGTGTTCCTCGTCGTCGCCATCGGCGTGAGCGTGTTCTTCTGGCCGCTCTGGACCGGGATCCAGGTGGATTTCACCTACATCCGCGCGCACTACTGGCTGTCGACCTGGTTGTAGCCGTGGGGCGGGCGCCGGGCATCCGATTGTTGGCCTAAGTTACGACCGAGCCGGAGCCCGTCGCACGCCTCCGGTAGCGTTTCCCCCATGGCTGAACGCGACAACACCGACCGCGAGTGGGGGTTCCGCACGCGGGCCATTCACGCGGGCAATATCCCCGACACCGTGACGGGCGCACGCGCGCTCCCCATCTACCAGACCAGCGCCTTCGTCTTCGATGACACCGCCGACGCGGCCGCCCGATTCGCGCTGCAGAAGTACGGCAACATCTACTCGCGCCTCGCCAACCCGACCGTCGCCTCCTTCGAGGAGCGGATCGCGAGCCTCGAGGGCGGACTCGGTGCCGTCGCGACCGCAAGCGGCCTGTCGGCGCAGTTCATCACCTTCGCCTCGCTGGCCGGCGCGGGCGACCACATCGTCGCGAGCGCCAGTCTCTACGGCGGGTCGATCACGCAGCTGGATGTCACGCTCCGCCGTTTCGGAGTCGAGACCACCTTCGTGCACAGTTCCGACCCCGCCGACTACGCCGCGGCGATCACCGACAAGACCAAGCTCATCTTCGCCGAGATCGTGGCCAACCCCTCGGGCGAGGTCGCCGACATCGAGGGACTGGCCGACGTCGCGCACGCGCACCACATCCCCCTCATCGTCGACTCGACGATCGCGACCCCCTACCTCAACCGGCCGATCGAGTGGGGTGCCGACGTCGTGATCCACTCGGCCACCAAGTTCCTCGGCGGGCACGGCACCACGCTCGGCGGCGTCGTCGTCGAGTCGGGGCGCTTCCACTGGGCCAACGAGCACTTCCCGCTCTTCGACCAGCCGGTGCCCTCCTACGGCGGCCTCAACTGGCACGGCAACTTCGGCGAGTACGCCTTCCTCACGCGCCTGCGGGCCGAGCAGCTCCGCGACATCGGGCCGACGCTCGCCCCGCACTCCGCGTTCCTGCTCGCTCAGGGCGTCGAGACGCTCCCGTTCCGCATTCAGGCCCACGTCGACAACGCCCGGATCGTCGCCGAGTGGCTCGACGCCGATCCGCGCATCGAGTACGTCAACTGGGCGGGCCTGCCCGCGCACCCGCACTTCGAGCGCGCCAAGAAATACCTGCCGAAGGGGCCGGGCTCGGTGTTCAGCTTCGGCGTCAAGGGCGGTCGCGAGGTCGGTCAGAAGTTCATCGAGTCGGTCGATCTGGCGAGCCACCTCGCCAATATCGGCGACGCGAAGACGCTCATCATCCACCCGGCATCCACCACGCACGCCCAGCTCACCGAGCAGCAGCTGCTCGACGCGGGCGTCGGCCCGGGCCTCGTTCGCCTCAGCGTGGGAATAGAAGACCCCGATGACATCATTTACGACCTTGACCAGGCACTCGCCCGGGCGTTGGAAGGATAGGGCATGAGCATCGTCGAAGAGACCGTCACCTCGCAGCTGGCCAATGGGCTCACCTGCGAGATCCCCGCGAGCTCCCCGCTCGCCAAGCTGCTCCGGTCGCAGCGCACCTGGGTGGGGCCGAGCGCCAAGCAGCGCCTGGGCATCCTGCGGAAGGCGAAGTCGGTCGCCATCGTCGGTGCCTCGCCCAACGCCGCGCGGTCGAGCTACTTCGTCGGCACCTACCTGCAGCAGTCGAGCGACTACCGGGTGTACTTCGTCAATCCGAACGCCGACACCATCCTCGGCCAGAAGGCGTACCCCGACCTGGCCTCACTGCCCGAGGTGCCCGATATCGTCGACGTCTTCCGCAAGGGCAGCGATATCCCCTCGGTCATCGACGACGTCGTCGCCGTCGGCGCGAAGACGATCTGGGTGCAGCTCGGCATCTGGAACCAGGACGCGGCCATCTACGGCGAGTCGAAGGGACTCACCGTCGTCATGGACCGGTGCATCAAGATCGAGCACGCGCGGTTTCACGGCGGACTCCACCTGCTCGGCTTCGACACCGGCCAGATCAGCGGTCGCAAGACCCTTCGGTGAGCGCGTGACCACCACCGACCTCGCCCCCGCCCCCTTGCTCGCCGAGCCCATCGTGTCCACGCAGTGGCTCGCCGACCACCTGGGCAGCGACCGCCTGCTCGTCGTCGACGCCTCCGTCGTTCCCTACGCCCACGAGGGTCGGAGCGGGTACGTGACCGGGCATGAGAACTACATCGTCACGGGCCACATCCCCGGCGCCGTCTTCGCCGACCTCATCGAGGAGTTCTCCGACCCGGAGGGCGCGCATCCCTTCACCCGCCCCGGGCTGGCGCGGTTCCAGGCCGCCGCGACCGCCCTGGGCGTCGACAACTCGACGGCGGTGGTCGTCTACGACTCCGGTGTCGGACAGTGGGCCTCACGCCTGTGGTGGTTGTTCCGCGCCTTCGGCTACGACCGGGTCGCCGTCCTCGACGGCGGGCTGCAGAAATGGACGGCGGAGGAACGCGCGATCGAGCTGGGTCATGTGGAGCCCCGGCCCACGGACGCCGGATTCGTCGCCACCGAGCGGCCCGAGCTCTGGGTGACGACCGCCGAGGTCGAGGCCATCGTCGACGGCTCCGCGCCCGGCTCGCTCGTCTGCGCCGTGCCGCCGAAGGAGTTCAGCGGCGAAGCCGGCTCCCGGCCGCGGCCGGGGCACATCCCCGGCAGCATCAGCGCGCCCGCCGGCCGGCTGGTCGACCGCACGAGCAACGCGCTCCTGCCGGAATCCGCCCTGCGCGACACCTTCGCCCCCGTCCTGGGCGGCGAGCGGGTGGTGGCGTACTGCGGTGCGGGCATCGCCGCCGCCGCTGGGGCGCTCGCGCTCACGCTGCTCGGCGAGCGGTCGGTGGCGCTGTACGACGGCTCGCTCAACGAGTGGACCGCCGACGAGCGGCGCCCCCTCGTGACCAGCGCCTAGCACCCCCGCGAGACCGCCTCAGAGGAGCGCGCGCAGTTCGTCGGCACCGGTCACCGGGAGTCGGCAGACGAAGTCCTCGCAGAGGAACGCCGTCGTCGCGCCCCCGCGGCTGGTCCGGTCGGCGAGCAGCCCGAAGCCGGCATCGGCCCAGCCGACGCGCTGCTCCGCGGTGACGACGACGACCGTGAGCGAGGAATCCGCCGCGCTGCGGCGAGCGAGCAGGGCGAGCGGGTCGTCGCCGGCCCCGCCTTCCGCGCGATCCCCCGTGACGACGACGAGCTGGCGTGGCGCGCGGGCGAGCGACGACATCGCGCGCAGGGCCGCACCGAACGACATCGGCCGCGCGGCCGCGAGCGGTGCGACCAGGCCGAGCGCGTCGGCGGCGGCAGCTCGGTAGCCGCTCTCCCCGGTGAGGTGGTAAAGCCGCAGCGCCGCCGCCGCGAGCGCACTCACGCCGCTGGGGTAGGCGCCCTCGCTGGGATCGACGTCGAGCGCAAGACCCTGCGCCGCCAGAACCGGGTCAGCGCCGCCGGGCACCGCGAAGGGCATCCGTGCGGGCGCATCCGGGGCGGCGTGGCGGGTCGCGTCGACGAGGTCGCGCGCCCGCTCGGCCCAGCGCGGGTCGCCGGTCGCCGCGGCGAGGTCGAGGAGTCCGGTGGCGAGCATCCCGAAGTCCTCGAGGGCGGGCCGTGCGATGGAGACCGCATGGGCGATGCGCGCCCGTACGAGCTCGCCCTCTGCGACCCGCTCGGCGGCGCGGAGGGCCGCCCGCAGCCAGTCCTCCCGGCCCTGAACGGTCGCGGCGAGCGCGAGCGCCCCGATTGCGAGGCCGTTCCAGCCCGTCACCACCTTCTCGTCGAGCGCGGGCGCCGCTTGATCGGCACGCGCGACCGCGTCGAGCGCGTAGTAGTCGCCCTCGACCCGCGCGCCGTCCACGACGCTCTCGCTGTCCTGGGCGGAGGCGAACCCACCACCGGGTTGCTGCATCACCTCCACGAGGTAGTCCGCGAGGCCGGCGGCGATCTCGGCGAAGGGCTCGGGCTCGCGCACCGCCGCGCGCGTGTAGGCCTCCAGCAGTTGCGCGTTGTCGTAGAGCATGCGCTCGTAGTGCGGCTCCGACCAGTCGCGCCGCGTCGCGTAGCGGAAGAACCCGCCGCCGACCCGGTCGCGCAGGGCCGTGAACGGCGCATCGGGCCACCCGGTGCCCGCGATCGCGTGAAGCGTGCGCCGCGCGAGCCCGCCCGCGGTGTCGTCTCCCGCGGCCTCGCGATCGAGGAGGAACAGGAGCGTGGGCGCGACGGGGAACTTCGGTGCGCCGCCGAAGCCGCTGTGGCGGTCATCCTCGTAGGAGGCCAGCTCGGCCACGATCGCGGCGAACTCGGCGTCGCCCGGCAGCGGGCCGCGACTCTCGACGCTCGGGCGCACGATGGCCGCCGCGAGCTGCGCGGCCGACCGCTCGACCTCGTCGCGTCGGGAGGTCCACGCCTCCCACACGGCGTCGAGCACATCGCGAAAGGCCGGGTGATCACCCATCGCGACCGGCGGAAAGTAGCTGCCCGCGAAGAAGGCCCGGCCGCTCGGGGTCGCGAAGACGGTGAGCGGCCAGCCGAGCTGATCGGTGAAGGCCGCCGCGGCCGACAGGTAGCTGGAGTCGACGTCGGGGTGCTCCTCGCGGTCGACCTTGATGCTCACGAAGCGGGCATTCAGCACGGCCGCGAGCTCGGGATCGCTGAAGCTCTCGCGCGCCATCACGTGGCACCAGTGGCAGGTCGAGTAGCCGATCGAGATGAGCACGGGCACATCGCGCCGTGCGGCCTCGGCGAACGCCTCCGCGCCCCAGGGGAACCAGTCCACCGGATTGTCGGCGTGGGATCGGAGGTAGGGGCTCACAGCTTCGGCGAGACGATTGGCCATAGTGTTCAGAGTATGTCGACGACGACCCTCACCTACCTCGGTGGCCCGACCGCCATCCTCGAGTACGCCGGACTTCGGATCCTGCTCGACCCCACCTTCGATCCGCCGGGAAGCTACGACAGTGACGGCGACCTCCTGACGAAGACTGAGGGGCCCGCTCTCGCCCCCGATGAGGTCGGCGCGATCGACCTTGTGCTGCTGTCGCACCACGAGCACGAAGACAACCTCGACCTCGCGGGCCGCGAATTCCTGTCGCGCGCACCGCTCACGCTGAGCACCGCGAAGGCCGGGGCAGATCTGGGGCGGCCCGTCATCGGCCTCGACAACTGGGAGTCGCACGAGGTGGGAACCGTCACCGTCACGGCGGCGCCGGCCCTGCACGGCCCGCCCGGATGCGAGCCGCTGCTCGGCCCGGTGATCGGCTTCGTGCTCGAAGCCGACGGTGAGCCCACGGTCTATGTGAGCGGAGATAACGCCTCCCTCGCGCTCGTGGGGCAGATCGCCGACCGCTTCCCCGGCATCGACATCGCGGTGCTGTTCGCCGGCGCCGCGCGGATCGACGCGATCGATGCGCCGCTCACGTTGACCTCGGCGGACGCCGCGGAGGCGGCACGCATTCTGGGCGTACGACGCGTGGCGGGGCTGCACACCGAGGACTGGGCGCACTTCAGCGAGACGCGCGCGCAACTGGAGGCGGCGTTCGAGGGCTCCGGGCTTCTCGCCGCGACGCCGCGCGGGGAGCGCGTCACGCTGAGCTGACGACGCGCGGATCTGCTCGGCGCGCCACGGCTCAGCGCGGGGCCGTGACCCCGGTCTTCTCCTGCACGAAGTCGAGGAGCCAGCGACCGAGGGCGTCGCTGCGCGAGGCGGGCGTCCGTGCCGCGCGATGCGGGTAACCGCGCGTCTCGAAGAGGCCGCGCGGCCCGAAGTACTGCGACCCGCGGACGCCATCGGCCGTCGCCGCGTACAGCAGCGGCAGCGCCCCCATCGCGACCGACTGTCCGGTGGCGCCGATGATGCGCGTCGTGACGTCTTGCTGCCACGCCGGTCGACCCTCGACGGTCGACGAGATGAGGTTCGTCGACGAGAAGCCGGGGTGCGCGGCCACGCTGATCGCCGCCGACTCCGACCGCAGGAAGTGCCGTTCGAGCTCACGCGAGAGCAGCAGGTCGGCGAGCTTGGTGCGGCCGTAGTACGCGAACGGCACGTAGTCGTCGCCACGGGCATCCTTCTGCAGCCGGCTGGCGTCGAAGGTGGCGCCGAAGTGCGCGATGCTCGAGACGAACACGACGCGCGCCCGCGGGGTCTCCCGGATGGCCGGCAGCAGTTGCCAGGTGAGCGCGGCCGGGCCGAACACGTTGGTGGCCCACTGCGACTCGAAGCCGTCGACACTGAATGCGCGCGGCGGCGCCATGATGCCCGCGTTGTTGACGAGCAGGTCGAGGCGATCGCCGGTGCGGTCGCGCACCGTCGCGGCGGCGAGGCCGACACTCGTGAGGTCGCTGAGGTCGACGCCGATGATCTCGGGCTCCGGGCCCGTGGCCACCGCCGCGACGCGGTCTCGCGCCGCCGCACCGCGCTCGGCATTCCGACTGGTCATGAGCACCCGCGCGCCGCGGCTGGCGAGCACTTCGGCGACGCGCAACCCGAGTCCGCCGGTGGCGCCCGTCACGAGGGCGGTGCGACCGGTCTGGTCGGGGACGTCGGTCTCGTTCCACTTGGTCATCGGGACTCCTTGGCTGGCGCGAGCGGGCTTGCCCACCAACGCTACCCGCCTCAGCCGACAGCGCCCACCACCGGTCGCTCGCGACCGGATCGGGGAGCAGAATGTCGTTGGCGCCCGCCACACTCGGCGCTGCGAGGCCGGTCGCATCTCCCCCACCCGAGGACTTCGCAGACCATGAGACACGACCAGGCCGACGCCGTCGCCGCAGCGCAGCGTGCCGCGGCGACGTATGCCCCCGGCTGGCATCCGATCCTCGCGGCGGTCGAGGCCGAACCCGGCCTGTGGTTCATGATGGCCCAGTACGGCCGGTGCTACGGCGTGATCCGGCAGTTGCAGATCGCCGGGGAACGCGGTTATCGGGCGGTCACGTGGGCCGAGCGGTCGGACGAACGACAGTTGATCGGCTACTTTCGAACCCTGCGCGCCGCGTGCTGGGCGACCCATCAGAAGTTCCTGTCGACCCACGGCCAGCTGGGCGAGCCCAACGGCGGTGGAACGTTCAAAGGGAATCGCCCGCCGAGGTGAGACAATGTGCCGAATCGATTCGGCGAGGAGGACACATGGGTCGGCTGATCTACTCGAATTTCCCGAACCAGGCCATCGAGCTGGATGACCGCACGCTCGCCCACCTCCAGGTCGTGATCGGCGCCAAATTCCGCCGTCGCGAGGCGTTCTACTTCTCCTGGTCGGACGGCGTCGAGAACGGCGGAGGTCGAAGCACGGTCTGGATGCATCCCGGCATCCCCCTCCAGTTCAGCTACCGACACGGCGCAGGGCTCGAACTCAACCGCGCGTGGCTGGCCGCGCTCGCCAACTCCGCCAACTCCGCGCTCGGGCTGCAGCTGCTGCCCGAGCCCGAGCCGGGGGCCGCGGGCGGAACCGCGGCCTGAGCCGCCGAGCCCGTCGCGCCGGAGACCACGGCACTCCGCGGGGTACAGATCACCCCCGAACTGGGGCCGAGATTCTGTCCTCCATTATGCGGACATGGCATAGTCTTATCTCAGTTCACACAGCACTACCCGAACCGTGTGAACCGAACACCGCAATGAGCCACTCGAGGCCTTTACCCCGCCGATCACGAGTGAACTCGGACCGTTGTTCCCCTGCGACCGGTCACCCCCGTCCCTGGTCGCATTCGGATCGCCCGGCGTCGACACAACTCCCCCCGCGTGTCGCGCCGGGCATTTCCCGCTAACCGCCCCGGGCGCCGTCAACCGCACCGGGGTACGTCGATCACGTGGGCGAGCCTTTCGGCTCGCCGAACTCGGGTAAGCCCCGTGAGGCTCCTCGACGGTCGGCCGGGCTCAGAACTTCGCGAGCCGCGCCCGCAGGAAGCAGTACAGCCCGTAGGCGATCCACCCGGCCCCGATGACGATGAGCACGATCATCCCGAACGGCAGGGCGGCGAACGACTTGAGCGCGCCGTCGAGACCGGTCGCCTTGTTCGGGTCAGCGGTGACCGCCGCGACTATGAACAGCACGCCCACCGCGCCCAGGGAAAGGCCCTTGGCACAGTACCCCAGCACGCCGAGGAACACGGTCGCGTGCGCGGTGCCCTCGGGCGGCGAGACGATGTCGGTGAGGAAGGTGCGCCGCGCGCCCTTGATGACGAAGTAGACGCCCACGCCGACGATGGCGAGGCCGATCAGCACGGCGATCACGACGCCGCCGGGCGTGGCCAGCAGACCGGCGCTCGCGCCCTTCGTCGACGCGCTCGAGCTTGAGCTGCCGCCGTTCGCGAAGGTGAGCGCGGTGCCCGCGATGACGAGGTACACGATGCCCTTGGCCAGGTTGTTCGCGATGTGCGCCGCCCGCTTCGTGCGGTCGCCGCGGCCGTCGAGGAAGGCGCTCAGGATCAGCCAGACGCCCAGCGCGGCGAGCCCGATGACGACGACCCAGAGGAGTAGCCGACCGCCGGGCGCCGCGGCGAGTTCGCTCAGTGCACCGGTCTGGTCGGCCGACTTGTCGTTGCTCTGATGCAGCGCGATCGTGATCGCCACCAGGCCGATCAGGATGTGGAGCAGACCGTTCACCGCGAAGCCCGTGCGGGCCAGCAGTTGAAGGGGAGTGCTGTTCTTGGTCTTGCGCGCGACTCGTTTCGCGGATGCGGTGCTCACCTTCTCACAGTAGTGAGTCGGCACCGCCCGCGGACAAGAAAAGACCCCCGGTGCGGCTACCCGAAAGCCGCACGGGGGTCTTCACTCGATAACGGTTTACCCATCCGAGATCGAGGCCCGGCGAACCGGCTGCTCCCTTGAGGAGACGTAGGAAGCGTAGCCTCAGCGCCCGCGTGACGTCGCGCTGCACACGATTCTTTTGCATGAAATTTCTCTAATGGAGCGGCCGGTGCCGTCGGCGATCGGTGGATTGCGCCTACTCGCGGTCGGCGGGACGGCTGAACAGCGAGGGGCGCTCAGGCCTCGGATCGATCCGCGAGCAATTTCTCGACGAGGTGCGCGAGGTCGCGCAGGAAGACGATGTCGCTCTCGCCGAAGTGCCGCGGAGCCGCGTCGGACACGCTGATGGTGCCGATGGGAAGCCCGCCGGGACTGCGGATCGGGTAGCCCGCGTAGGCGCGCAGGCGAGCGCCGTCGATGATGAGCGGCGCGTGCGCGAAGCGCTCGTCGAGGGCCGCGTCGAAGACCACGAGGGCCGCGTCGGTACGGATGGTCCAGTCGCACAGCGAGGCGCCGCGCGGCAGGGCCCCGTGGCCTCCGCCGCGCGTCGACTTGAAACGGTGACCGGCGCCGTCGATGAAGGCGATCGAGGCGTGCGAGGTGGCGAAGCGGCGCTGCGCCATCGCGGCGATGCGGTCGAAGCGGTCATCCCGGTCGGAGTCCAGCACGCCAGTGTCGCTCAGCGCCCGGAGCCGGTGCCGCTCGTCGTGCAGTGCCGGTCCGCGCGGGGCGAGCCGGGGCGGCTGGGCGCTCTCCCCCGCGCCGGCGATGTCGAGCGCGAGAAGGATGGGGGCGACCCCGTCGACGATCGGGCGCGCCCACGCCGCGTAGGTGCGGGGACTGTGAAACCGATCCGGGTCGAGCTGGGGTCCGATCGGCATCTCGACGAGGTGGACGCCGCGCGCCGCATCGGCCACGGGTCGCAGTGCCTGGTTCAAGCGGCGCGCTCGCGCGTCGGCGTACAGCCGGGACACGAGCGGGAGCGGCATGAGGCGCGACGGTGTCGGTACCTCCAGGACGAGAACCGGGAGGGCGGCATCGCGGCGCACGCGCGCGACCAGGTGCGCGAGCTGTGCGACCCACCACCGGGCGGAGGCGCCGTCGAGGGCATCCTGCACGCCCGTGCTCAGGATGACCGCGTCGTAGCCGCGCAGGTCGACGGTCGCCGCGAGCGCCAGGGCTCCCGCGATCGTCGAGTCGCGTTCGACGACCACGTCGATGTCGATTCCCCGGCCGACCCGCGTGGCCAGCTGACGCGCGAGATGGCCCGCGATCGCGAGATCCTGCGTCGCGACGCCATAGCCCGTCGCGATCGAGCCGCCGAGCAGCAGGATGCGCAGCGGAGCGCCGCCCGAGGCGTGCACGACGGCTCGCTCGGGAGCCTGCGGTCCGCTCGACCAGCTCCCCGGGAACAGCCACCGCCACACCCGCAGGGCGGGCGGCAGATCGATGGCGTGCTGAAGCCTCCCCACCGCAGATCCCCTCACTTGCCACGCATGGACCATGGCGCCCCAGACGAGACAAGCGTAAGAGAAGGGCGTGCGGAGGTCAGGATCCGCCGCTACCCCAGTACGGGGTGGACGGGGTCAGGCGGCCACCGAATCCCGGGCGGCGAGGCTCTCCCGCGTCGCCTCTGACGCGCGGAGTTCGGCGAACGCGCGATCGAGGTCGCGGATCAGGTCGGCCTCGTCCTCGATGCCCACCGAGAGCCGAATGAGGCCGTCGTGGATGCCCAGCCGCGCTCGATCGTCGGCGGAGAGGTGAGCGTGCGAGGTGGTGCCCGGGTGCAGGATCATCGAGCGCACGTCGCCCATGTGCGTCATCCGGCTGAACAACTGCACGGCGTCGATGACGGTGCGCGCCGCCTCCTGGCCTCCGCTGAGGGTGAACCCGAAGACCGATCCCTGCCCGCGGGGGAAGTAGCGCTGCGCGAGCGCGTGATGCGGACTCGACGGCAGCCCGGAGTAGTCGACCGAGGCGACTTCGGGCTGGCGTTCGAGCCAGCGGGCGATCGCGAGCGCGTTGCGCGAGTGGCGCTCGACCCGTAGCGACAGCGTCTCCAGCCCCTGCTGCAGCAGGAAGGCGTTGAGCGGCGAGAGTACGGGACCGAGGCGCGAGGCGATCGTCGAGCGCGTGTACTCCAGATAGGCGCGTCGACCGAACTTCTGCACCCGAGTGGGGCTGCCCGGCGCGCCGAGCGGCGTCGAGAACTGCGGGTAGCGATCGGGGTGCGCCGCCCAATCGAAACTGCCGCCGTCGACGACCACCCCGGCCAGCGATGCACCGTGGCCGGTGAGGAACTTGCTGGCGGAGTGCACCACGATCGAGGCGCCGTGGTCGAGCGGGCGCACCAGGAAGGGGGTCGCGGCGGTGCTGTCGACGACGAACGGCACGCCGGCCTCCCGGGCGACCCCGGCGATGAGCTCGAAGTCGATGAGGTCGTTCTTGGGGTTCGGGATCGACTCGCTGAAGATCGCGCGGGTGGTGGGACGCAGGCGACGGCGCCATTCGCCGAGGTCGTGCGGGTCATCCACGAACTCGACCTCGATGCCGAAGCGCTCGAAGTTCTCGCGGAAGAGCGTCTTGGTTCCCTCGTAGAGACTGCGCGTGGCGAGGAAGTGGTCGCCGGCCCGCAGGATTCCCAGCATCGCCACCGTGATCGCCGCCTGCCCACTGCCGACGAGCAGCGATTCCACGCCGTGTTCGAGCGCGGTGATGCGTTCTTCCACGGCGGCGTTCGTGGGGTTGGCGACGCGCGAGTAGGTCCAGCCGCCGTCGTCGCCCTCGAAGCGGGCCTTGGAGTGGTCGAAGGAGTCGAACAAGAAGCCCGCTGTGAGGTAGATGGGCGCGATGCGCGGCGCGTAGGCACCATCGAAGCTCTCCCCGGCGTGCACCTGCTCCGTGCTGAAGCCGAAGCCGCCCGTGCCCCACTCGTCCTGCGTCGACGTCACGCGGTCCACCCTTTCTCGTCTCGTGCCCCACGGTAGGGTCTTCGCGCTGCCCCGGGCGAGCCGCGCCTTCACACAACGACACAAACGCTCACCTCGTGCACGAGCCTCGTAGGGTCGGATGCCATGGCACGGCTTCAGCACTTCGGATGGTTCTTCGCGCGCGGCTTCGGCCCGCAGGGCTGGGGTCGCCCCGACTACGCCTGGGACTACCGCTGGCAGGAACCGCGCCTCTACCAGCAGTCGGTGCGCGAGCTGGAGCAGGCGGGGCTCGACCTGCTGATCATCGAGGACGCCCTCTCCCTCGGGTCGCCGGAGACCCTGGACCTCCGCGTTCGGCGCGCCTACGGCGGACCCAAGCATGACCCGCTCATGCTCACCCCCTACCTGTTCGAGGCGACCTCGCACCTCGGCATCGCCCCCACCGTGAACGCCGGCGCGTATCCGCCGTACCTGGCGGCGCGGCAGTTCGCCAGCCTTCAGCACCTGAGCGGGCACCGCTTCGGCATCAACGTGGTGACGGATGTGAAGAGTGCACGCCACTTCGGGCTGGAGGAACTGGGGCATGATGCCGCCTACGACCGGGCGGAGGAGTGGTTGTCGGTCATCCGCGAGCTCTGGCACAGCTGGGACGACGGCGCGCTCGTCGCCGATGCCGAGACCGGGCACTACGCCGACGCGAGCCGGATCCGCGCCGTCCACCACGAGGGCGAGTACTTCCGTCTCGACGGCCCGCTCAACGCGATCCCCTTCGCCGAGGGCGACCCGTTCATCGTCTCGCCGGGCGGCTCCGGCCGCGGCCTCGGCTTCGCGGGCGGCAACTCGGATGTCCAGCTCGCGCTCGCCCCCCTCTCCCCCGGTGCCGTGCGCGACTATCGCGCGACCATCCACGAGGCCGCGATCGCGCGCGGACGCTCGCCGCGCGACATCAAGGTGCTCTTCGTCTTCGCTCCCGAGATCGCCGCGAGCGAGGAGGAGGTCGACCGGATCGTCGCCGCCTCGCAGCACCCGGGCGACGAGGTGCTGCTGCGGATCCTCGAGGGACAGTCGAGCGACCTCGAGACCGACCTCACGACGCTCGACCTCGACCGTCCCCTCGACCCGTCGATCTTCGGCCAGCACGTCTCGCGCGGCACCATCCGGGGGCTGCTCGGCGGCAGCGAGGACTTCTCCTCCCAGACCCTGCGGCAGATCGCCGAGCGCAAGGCGCGCAAGGGCCGCATCGCCGACGGCTCGGGCTTCGTGGGCACCGTCGAGCAGGTCGCCGACTTCATCGAGTTGCTGGGCGAGGAGGCCGACAACGACGGGTTCATCTTCTCGGGCGACCTCCACCCGGTGACGCTGCACCGCACGCTCGACCAGCTGGTTCCCGTGCTGCGCCGGCGGGGCGTGCTGCGCCGCGAGTACGGCACGGGCGGCGCGCGGGCGAACATCCTGGACTTCTGACGCGCCCGTCGCGAGATCACCCCCGAAGTGGGGCTGCGCTGGGGGTCCCCCTAAATGCGGACAGCCTGTAACGTCTATTCCAGTTCCGAACGCACCACCCGAACACTCGGAACCGGACACCGTAACGTGCCATCCGCGGACTTACCCACCGATCACGGATGACCACCCACCGGCTGCTCCCCTGTGCGAGCGACACCCCCCGATAGCTCGCACATTCGGATCGCCCAGCCCGGCATGACTCCTCCAAGAGTGCAGGGCTGGGCATTTCCGTTTAACCGCCCCGCCTCGGGGCGAGCTCACTCGCCCGATCGCCGGGCGAACCGCGTGCGGAGGGCGCGCACGCCGGCCGTCACCAGTCCCGTCACGAGACCGAATCCGATCGAGGCGGCGAGCGCGAGCAGCGGGTAGCGCGCGAGCAGCGTTCCCGCCGTGACCGCCACGATCACGTGGTAGCCGGTGTAGAGCGCGCTCGCGACGAGCGAGATGGTGAGGTAGCGGCGCACCCGGAGATCGCTCGCCCCGGCCGTCATCGTGACCGCCACGCGCGCGTACGGCAGGTACTTCGCGACCACGAGGATCAGCATCGGTCGCCGCTCGATGCTCCCCGCCGTCCAGGCCAGTGCGCGCACCGAGCGCGGGTGGCGCATCCACGCCCAGCGGTCGATGCCGACGGTGCGACCGATGGCGAAGGCGATGCCGTCGCCGACCATCGTCGCGGCGGTCGCGACCAGGAAGACGGCGACCGGCGACGGCCCGTGGCCGGCGGCACCGAGCGTCGCCAGCGCAACGACGACCGTCTCCCCCGGCACGAAGGGGAAGAAGCCGTCGACGACGAGCAGCGCAGCGAGCAGCACGAACGCCCACGGCGATTGCGCGACGACGCTGATGAACTCGGTGAGTGACGACACTGCCACGAGTATGCCAAGACCGCGCGACCGGTGGACGACCGCGCGGTGAACGTTCGTGCGCGGGGAACGTTCGTGCGCGGTGGCGGGCTGCGGGACGTGCCGGCCCGCCCCGCGACCTCGTGCGCGGCGGCGCCGGTGGCGCGTGCGACGCTAGGGGCATGGATTCCGCGCCGCGCCCCGCCGACGCGTCGCCGCCCGAGGTGCCGCGCCCCGGCGACTGGCGGTCCGCCCTCGAGCCGCCGCGCGACCCCGGCACCGAGCCGCCCCGCTTCACGCCGCTCGCGCTCCAGTTCGAGCTGCGCGAGCAGACCCCGCGCAGCCTCGACCGCTGGCGCGGCCCGACGGCGCGACGCGCGACCGGCGCTCCGGGCACGCCGGGGGTCGATCATCGACTCGGGGTGCGCCCGGTCACGCGCGGGCGATCGGGCAAGTGGACGCGCCAGGGCGTGGGGTGGTCATCCGTGCCCCATCAGACGCACCGGCTCGGCCTCGACCCCGCCCAGCAGAGCTGGTTTCAGCAGTTCGTGGCGCTGCACCGCGCGACCCGGGCCGCGTATACCGGTCAGGATGCCGACTGGCTGTATCTCGACGAGTTCCTCAGCCCGCTGCTCTGGCCGCTGCTCGCGCAGGCCGAGGGGCTGGGAATCGAGCTTGTCGGAACCCCGCCGGTGGAGCGCGCCGGGCTCGCCTCGCTGCACCTCGACGCCACCCGACACGACGACGCCGCGGGCGCCTCCCTCTCCCCCGCGATGCGCCTCACCGCGGTGGTCGAGCTCGACGGTGTGCCGCACTCGCCCGAGCGTGCTGCCGCGATCGGCGACCACGGTCTCTACCTCGTGACGCCGACCGCGATCACGCTCGCCCCGGTCGTTGGGCGGCTCAGCGACAACCAGCTGCGGCTGCTCGGCCGCCCGCCCGAGGTCGTGATCCCCGGCGACGACGTGAGCGAGTTCCTCACTCGGTACTACCCGAGGATGCGGCGCGGTCTCGCCTTCACGAGCTCCGATGGCGGGGTCGAGTTCCCCGCGGCGCCGCCGCCCGTGCTCGTGCTGCGTCTTCGCCACGGGCCGGCCCACGAACTGACCCTCGACTGGCGCTTCGAGTACGTGGACGACGGCGAGCCCCACCAGGTGCCCGTGCGGCCCGGTGCGGGTAGCGGCGTGCGCGGTGAGGGTGAGGGGCAGCCCGGCGCGAGTGACGGCATGCCCGGCGCCGGTGACGGCGTGCGCGACGCCGAAGAGGAGCGGCGACTGCTGGATCGCGTCGGTGATCTCGCGGCGGTCACGCCGTCGCCGCGAACCCTTCGCGGTGTCGACGCGGCGGTGTTCGCCGCCGAGGTCGTTCCGGCGCTCGGCGCACTCGACGGGGTCCGCGTCGAGGTGAGCGGGGTCGCGCCGGACTACCGTGAGCTGACCGAGGTGCCGCGGCTGAGCATCCGGGTGCTGGAGACCGACCGCCGCGACTGGTTCGATCTCGGCGTCACGGTGACGGTCGACGGGCGCGAGGTGCCGTTCCAGCCGCTGTTCTCCGCGCTCTCGCGGGGGCGCACGAAGCTCCTCATGGTCGACGGCTCGTACCTGTCGCTCACGCAGCCGGTGTTCGACCGCCTGCGCGAGCTCATCGAGGAGGCGAGCACGCTCTCGGAGTGGGAGACGGGCCCGCGCATCAGCCGCTATCAGGCGAGCCTGCTGGCCGATTTCGAGGATCTGGCCGACGAGACGAGCGAGGCGGTCGCCTGGCGCACGGCGGTCGGTCGGCTGGTGGATGCCCGGCTCGAACCCACAGCCGTGCCCGCCGGACTGCGCGCCGAGCTGCGGCCCTACCAGAAAGCGGGCTTCGACTGGCTGGCCTTCCTGTGGCGGCACGGTCTCGGCGGCATCCTCGCCGACGACATGGGTCTCGGCAAGACGCTGCAATCGCTCGCCCTCGTCGCCCACGCGATCGAGGAGCGCGGCGGCGCCCCCGGAGCCCCGTTCCTCGTGGTCGCGCCCACCTCGGTCGTGTCGAACTGGGGGCGCGAGGCGGCGCGTTTCACGCCCGGCCTTCGCGTCGAGGTCATCGACACCACCGAGCGAAAGCACGACCGCTCCATCGCCGAGCGTGCCGCGGGCGCCGACCTCGTCGTCACGAGCTACGCCCTCTTCCGACTCGACGTCGAGGCGTACCGGTCGGTGACCTGGGCGGGCGCGCTCTTCGACGAGGCGCAGTTTCTGAAGAACCCCGCGTCGCGCGTGCACGCCTGCGCGAACGAGCTGGATGCCCCGCTCAAGCTCGCCCTCACCGGAACGCCGCTCGAGAACAGCCTCACCGACCTGTGGGCCCTGTTCGCGATCACCGCGCCCGGACTCTTCCCCTCCCTCGGGCGGTTCACCGAGCAGTACGTCCGGCCCGTGGGGCGGGGGTCGAGCGCCCAGGCACGCCGCGCGGCCGGCGCCGTGGGGGTGTCGGGGGCCGCAGCGGATGCCGGCGCGGAGGCGCATGCCGCGGCTCTTCTGGCACGGCTGCGCGCGCGCATCCGGCCCCTCATGATGCGACGCACGAAGGAACTGGTCGCCGCCGAGCTGCCGGAACGCCAGGAGCAGGAGCTGCGGATCGACCTCGCCCCCGACCACCGGCGGCTCTACGACACCGTGCTGCAGCGCGAGCGGCAGAAGATCCTCGGACTCATCGACGACCTCGATCGCAACAAGTTCATCGTGTTCCGGTCGCTCACCCTGCTGCGCCTGCTCAGTCTCGACGCCTCGCTCATCGACCCGGCCCACGCGGGGGTGCGGTCGAGCAAGCTGGATGCGCTCGAGGAGCAGCTCGCCGACGTCGTGGCGGAGGGTCACCGCGCGCTCATCTTCAGCCAGTTCACGTCGTACCTGCGGGTCGTGGCCGCGCGGCTGGAGGCGGCGGGCATCCCCCACCTCGTGCTCGATGGCAGCACCCGACGGCGGGCCGAGGTGATCGACGCCTTCCGCTCCGGCACCGCGCCAGTGTTCCTCATCAGTCTCAAGGCGGGCGGCTTCGGGCTCACCCTCACCGAGGCCGACTACGTGTTCCTGCTCGACCCCTGGTGGAACCCGGCCGCCGAACGCCAGGCGATCGACCGCACCCACCGCATCGGCCAGACCCGCACCGTGATGGTCTACCGGATGATCGCCGCCGGCACCATAGAAGAGAAGGTCATGGCGCTCGCGGCCCAGAAGTCTGCGCTGGCCGACGCCGTCCTGGGCGACGACGACGTCTTCAGCGAGGCGCTGACGGCGGATGACATCCGCGGGTTGCTCGACGCGTGATCGTGACCCGCGCTCGCGTGCAGCGCGGTCGCGGCATACTACGACGATGACTTTCGACGGCGGCGTATGGATTGTGATCCAGGATTCCGAGGCAGACAACCCGATCCTGGGCGTGTTCGCGTCCGAAAGCGAGGCAGCGGAGTTCGCGCGCGACACTCCCTTCCCCTACCCGCGGAGCAGTATCTTGTACGGCCACTACAAGGTCGGGTATCGGTTCGATGGCGGGGGTCGTCGGTTCGCCTCGACGGAGAGCTGAGTCCGTCGGCGCAACCGGGCTCGCTTCTCCGTGCATGATCTAATTGACATTATTGACGATTCGCTATAATTGGCGTCATGACCTCCACGGCAGCCGCGGCCATTCGTGAGGCGCGAGCGCACGCACAATTGACGCAGACCGGGCTTGCGCAGCGTGCCGGGCTAACCCAAAGCGTCGTGAGTGCCTACGAAACCGCCCATCGCGAACCGAGCGTCGACACGTTGCGGCGAATTCTTCGCGCCGCGGGTTTCGACCTGGAGCTGTCACTCCGTACTGCGGCGCCCCGGTCGGATCGACGCGAATCCGTCGATCGCCATCGCACCGCACTTCGGCGAGCGCTCCGTCAACTCGGCGCACGCGACGTCTGGCTGTTCGGCAGCGTGGCGCGCGGCGACGATGGGCCAGAAAGCGACATCGACCTCCTCGTCGAGGTGGGGCCGTCCGTGGGCCTCTTCGATCTGGGAAGGATGCGAACGGAAGCCGAACGCATCCTGAATGCACCGGTCGATATTGTTCCGACAAACAGCCTGAAGGCCGATGTGGTCGCTCGCGCCATGTCTGAGTCGATACGCCTATGACGCGATCAGCGAGAGACCGCCTGCTCGATATTCGAGAGGCCTGTGATGCGATAGGGAGCTATCTGGTGCGCGCGGAGAGCGACGATCAGATGGCGTTCGACGCGATACGCGTGCGCCTCATCGAGATCGGGGAGGCAGTGAAGGACATCGAGCCGGCGGTGCTTTCGTCAGAGCCGACAATCCCGTGGGCGGAGATAGCGCGCATGCGAGATCAATTGACGCATCGCTATTTCGACACCGCTCATTCGATCGTGAGGGCGACCGCAGCTGGCGACATTCCTCAGCTCGCCGAGAGCGTGATTCGTCTGCTTGAGCGGATCGACGCTCGACAATCCTCCGAGAACACCGCGCACTGACGTCGGTGCGACTATTCGCCGAGTGCGGGCAACTCCCTCCTAGAGCCCACGGGGCGCGGCGACGCGGATCGGCACTATGCGGCGTTGACCCAACTCTCGCCCAGTAGTTCCGATGCGCCTGCAGTCGATGAATGGAGCCGCGAGCCTGCATATCCCGATCACTGCCTCGACACCGCTCACGCCCTGCGCGAGCGGCGTCGAGGGCGCGACGGTTTCCGTGAGGTTGCCGGATTGAGCTTCGAATGCATGCAGCTTGGCCTCAGGCGCGCCGCCGGCCGGGGATCGCTGTCCGACAATGATCCCGCCTCCTCGCTCGGTCGACGAGGCGAACAGCAGTGGTCTCCTCCCGACAGTCAGGTCTCTCCGCATGATTTCTCGACAGTTGCGCTCACTCCATTCGGCGTTTCTCGACGCGGACCTGCCCGACTGGAAGCCATCGATCTCGACGATCGGTGGTCGGCCGGCGGTCAGGGTGACGGTGATGGCTCACCCCTCGTTCTACTACCTGGAGAAGAACCAGTGGATTCGGGTGGATGTTCGACAGGGCGATGGAACGCGCCCACCGACGACGTCGGCACCCACGCCGTTCGGCATCTCCAAGCGCGATGACGTTCACACGATCTGTCTCCTCGCGGTCGAGGAGTCGATCAACTGGTGGCGACAGCGAGCATTCCCCCTCACGCCCACCGACTTCCGGCTTCGCGAGGAGGATACGACGCTCGCGTCGACCGAGGGGGCAAGCCGGGAGCGGGTGCAGCGGCTGCTCCACTACGTTCTGCGGCTGGGCAACACCGCCGCGGACTCGTCCGTGCGCGATATCGCCGCGCGGATCATCCTCGAACAGCAGCGCCTGATCCAACGCGCGGGCGAGACCCCACGGTCAGCCTGAGCCGCGGCGCACCGATGGGCTGTGCAGCTGGAATCGCCCGCTCAGCACGCGGTGCTCAGGCTGCTCCGGGAGGCCGCCTCTTCCTGCACGTACTACTGGGCGTGTGAAATACGGCCCCACCCGGCCTACTTCACCCAGATGTTCACCTAACGTCCAACAACAATCCGCATTGCACGTCATTCGAGTTCAGTGCCCATCCCTACCTTCGGTCTCGGCTCGCAATGCAACAAACTCCCCCACTCAGCGGGCCACAACCCGAGAAGAAAGATGTGGCGGCACAACGATGGGCGGCCCTCAATTAAGTTCCCCTGGCGCGACTGACGCGGACGCCCTCGTGCGCTCCGTCGCGCTCGATGTGCCACGAAGTCTGCGTTCTCGAGCGCGTCGCTCGGATCTCGCGTTTCGGGCGGGGACTCAGGGGGCCAGCACCATCGTCCTGGTCATCATGACCTTGGTGGGTCTATTCCTGCTGCTCCAAGGATTCAAAGCTCTCTCGGCGGCGGGGCTTTCATTCTTCACAACACAGGCGTGGGAGCCGAACTCCGGGACGTTTGGAATCGCCGCGGTGCTGCCGGGGACGATCTTCATCGCGATCACGGCCATTACGGTCGCGGTGCCGCTGGCGACGGGCACTGCGCTGTACATCAGCGAGTACGCGCCCCGGCGGCTCAAGCAACTGCTCATCACCGTTGTCGACTTGATGGCAGCAATCCCGAGCGTTGTCTACGGGCTGTGGGGCTTGTTCCTTCTTCAGCCCAACATCCTTCCCTTTTCGCAGTGGATCGCCACCTATTTCAGTTGGATGCCGGTGTTCGCGGTCACAGGATTCTCGCCCAGTGACCCGCTCGCCAGCCCAACGATATTCACCGCGTCAACCTTCATTGCGGGACTGGTCGTCGCAATGATGGTGTCGCCGATCACCTGCTCGATCATGCGGGAAGTGTTCACCCAGGCGCCTCTCGGCGAGCGTGAGGGCGCGCTTGCTCTCGGCGCCACTCGCTGGGGCATGATCCGGCGGGTGGTGCTCCCGTTCGGACGCGGCGGCATGATCGGCGGGACGATGCTCGGGCTCGGTCGCGCGCTGGGCGAGACGATCGCTGTGTACCTCATCATCAGCCCCGTATTCAACATCCAGCCGCAGATCCTGCAAAAGGGCGCGAACTCCATCTCGGCGCTCATTGCCCTCCGCTACAGCGAGGCATCGCCGTTCGAAATCTCCGGCTTGATGGCGGCGGGGCTCGCACTCTTCGTGATGACGCTGATCGTCAACTTCGGGGCGTCGACGATCATCTCCAGATCGCGTTCTGGGGCATCGAGCGAAGGATGACCATTCTCACGGAGCGCGTCGCTCACGGTAAGACCACGACCGTCATCGTGCCTGGGGACGCCCCTACGACACCCGAAGTTCGCCGATCGGTGGGAGTGATTCGTCGCACGGACATGTACTCGCTGGTCGGGTCGGCCGCAGCGAGCATTGCGCTGACAACCTGGCTGTTCACACAGCTCCGCGTATTCCAAGGAGCGCTGGGCTTTGTCGCGGTCGCGTTTCTCCTCTTCCTGAGTATCTACTCGGCCGTCGTGAGGTTCGACGAAACGGATCTGGCGGTGCGCGACAGGATCGTCGCCGTCCTCGTACACGCTGTTGCCTTCGTGCTTCCGCTCGTGCTCGTCATCGTGGTCGTCTACACCTTCGGGCGCGGAACGGATGCGCTGTCCCACCTCAACTTCTTCACCCACGACATGAGTCAGACAGGACCGCTCGATCCCATCACCTCCGGAGGCATCATTCATGCCGCCGTTGGAACACTGATCATGATCACGATGGCGCTGGCGATCAGTATCCCGTTGGGGATTGCATCGGCCGTGTTTTTGAGCGAGTTTCCGGGCAGGTTTTCGCGCCTCGTCAGGACAGTCGTCGAGGCGATGACGGCGCTGCCGTCGATCGTCGCCGGGCTCTTCGTCTATGCGACGATCATCCTCACCCTCGGCTTCGAACGTTCCGGGTTTGCTGCATCGCTCGCTATCACCGTCATGATGCTGCCGATCATCATCCGCTCGGCCGACGTTGTGCTGCGCCTGGTGCCCGGAAACCTCAAAGAGGCGTCGTTGGCATTGGGTTCGACCAAGTGGCGAACCGTCTGGTCGGTGACGCTGCCGACAGCGCGCTCGGGACTCACCACCGCGGTCATTCTCGGGACCGCCCGCGGCATCGGCGAGACATCTCCGGTGCTGCTCACCGCAGGACTGACCACCTACCTCAACGTCAACCCGTTCTCCGGCCCCATGGTGTCGCTGCCGCTCGCCACGTTCAGCTTCGTCAAGTCACCAGAACCCTCGATGATCAGCCGCGGGTTCGGAAGCGCGGCCGTTCTCATGGTGCTCGTACTCGTCTTGTTCCTCGTCGCCCGCCTGATCGGGGGGCGGGGGCCCGGAGTCCTCACCGAACGCCAACGAAAGCGGCGTACAACCCAGTCCCGGCAGGATGCGTACCGATTTCGGGCTCGAGAGCTTGGGATTGCGGGCCCGGGAACGTCGCGTCGTCGGGAACGCCGCGGGCGCGCGCACACTGCAGAACCAGAACGGAGTGCTTCATGACTCGTGTGATTCGACGAGTTCACCTTCGCGCAGTGCTCGCGGGAGGGCTCATTGTGCTGAGCGCCGCGTCACTCGCTTTGCCGGCAGCGCCCGCGGCCGCTGCCGTGGGAACGGAGTATTACCCGATCTCGGGCGTCGGATCGACGTGGTCGGCCAATGCGTTGCAGCAGTGGATCAGAAACGTGTGGAACAACTACCGGTGGAAGGTCGTCTACAACGACGCGGGATCGTCCGCTGGCCGTCAACTGTTCGGCCAGCAGGGTGGCGGATACGACTTCGCCGTTTCCGAAATCCCCTACCAGCTGAAGAACAGTGACTCCGTCGACCCGCGCCCGGCACGGAAGTTCGCCTACATGCCGATCGTGGCCGGTGGCACCTCCTTCATGTACAACCTCGTGATCGCCGGGAAGCGAGTGACCAATCTTCGGCTCAGCGGCCAGAACGTCGCCAAGATCTTCACCGGCGTCATCACCCGTTGGAACGATCCGGCGATCGCCGCAGACAACCCGAAACTGTCACTACCCGCTATTCCGATCATCCCGGTCGTTCGATCCGACGGCTCCGGAACGAGCGCTCAGTTCAGCACCTGGATGCGCTCTCAATATCCATCGATCTGGAGTGCGTTCTGCGTGAAAGCGAATCGCGGCGCGAACTGCGGCATCACCTCGAATTACCCGACGCCGCCCTCATCCAACTTCATTGCCCAGTCCGGGTCCAACGGAGTCGCCGGCTATGTCGCCCAGCCGCAATACGTTGGCGCCATCGCGTACGTCGAGTATTCCTACGCGCTCAACGCTCGATTCCCTGTCGTGAAATTGCTGAACAAAGCGGGCTACTACACGGAACCGACCGCGCCGAACGTCGCGGTCGCACTCTTAGGCGCGAAAATCAACCAAAACGCCGCGTCCCCGGACTATCTCACCCAAGACTTGACCGGCGTCTACACGAACGCCGATCCGCGAACCTACCCCTTGTCGTCGTACTCATACATGATCATCCCGACGGCGTTGGAATACGGATTCACCGAGAACAAGGGCAAAACACTCGCGGCGTTCGCCAACTACTTCCTGTGCGAAGGGCAGCAACAGGCGCAGGTGCTCGGTTACTCACCGTTGCCGATCAACCTCGCGCAGGCGGGGCTCCAACAGGTTCTCAAGATCCCGGGCGGAGATCCTTCCGCAGTTGACATCAAGAAATGCAATAACCCGACGTTCTCTGCGGACGGCACGAACAAGCTGGCCAAGACCGCACCGATGCCTCAGGCGTGTGACAAAGAAGGCGCCACTCAGTGCCTCACGGGGACAGGAGGCGCCGCGAACGTCGCGACGAGCTCGAACTCTGGTGGCTCGACAGCCGGCGCAGTCTCGTCGGGCAGCGGTGGTGGAGGAGGAGGTGTATCCGCGGGCGGGACCAGTTCACTCGGCGCCGGTCAAAACGGCGCGGTCGGCTCGGACGGATCCGCGGCGGCATCCAACGGTGCGCTGTTACCCGCAACCGTCGCCGGAGTTCCACAGATGCTCCCCGTCGCTGCCACTCCCGCCTGGCTATCCAGCCTTGAAATCGCAGTCGTTGCGGCGATCGCCCTGGGCTTGATATTCCTTCCTCCGGCTCTCAGCCATCGTCCTGCGCGTGGCGTGTCGCCTCCTCGAGCGAAGCCAGCCCGGCGACGCACCCCGCGGGCGCCAAGAACTCGAGCTCTCCCTGTTCTGTCGAACGGCCAGTCGGCGGAAGCGGACGGAGCCTGACATGGGGCGAGTCACCAGAAGAGCGCGCCACGCGGCTACTGTTCCCCCGGTCCAGCGCGTCGTCCGTGCCGCATGCATCGCCGTCGCCGCCCTGTCGGCAATCGCCCTCTCCCTCACCATCCCCCCGGGAGACTCGGCATCGGCCCAGGCGGCATCCGCTGTAACCGTCAAATGGGCAGGCGACACTGGATCGGCCGCGGGGTACCAACCGGCCCGTGACTCGTCGAGCCCGTTCTATCAGGAATTCAAGAACATCTCGGTCACCGTCGACCAGACGTCTGGATTGGCCGACCAGGCGATTCAGGTCGACGTCTCCGGATTCGCCGGCACACAGGGAGCGACCGACTACAGCGGCGCCTACTGGTCGAGCGCGAAGAACTTCTTCCAGGCGATGCAGTGTTGGGGAACCGACCCGCTCGCGAATGACTTCTACACGAGCTGCGAATGGGGCGGCCGGTACGCAAACAACAATGGGCTCGGCAATACCGTCTACCCGGATAACGTGCCTCGAGTCTCCACCAACTCGATTCAATTCACTGCCGCGTCACCCCGAGACGTTCCTTTTGTTACCGCGGGGGGCACCTCGATCAGCGGCAGGCAGTCGGCACCAACGGTCGCCGGCGGGCAGCCCACCTACCCGCTTGCGGATTACTTCTCCCCCGCAACGACGAACGAGGTGCAAAGCGCCCGAATCAATGTCGACGGCACGGGCACCTTCCAATTCGAGACGCAGAGTTCCGACGAGGCACCGCAACTGGGATGCGGCACCGAAGGACATCTCCGCTGCTGGTTGGTGCTGGTACCGCGCGGCACGGTCTACGGCGGGCACGATGACTACTGCAGCCAGATCTATGACGCGGTCACCAACGACCATCCCGTTTACGGTCAGGTCGGCGAAATCCAAGCGGGAAGCCCCGTGAACCCGAGTTGCGACTACTGGAAGAACCGAATCTCCGTCCCCCTCGATTTCACACCCACGGGCAACACCTGCAGTGTCGGCAACACCGAACGACGCCTCGTCGGCTCTCAACTGATGGTCGGGGCGCTGGCCTCCTGGCAACCGCAACTCTGCACCGACCTGAAGACGACATTCAGTTTCTCCAGCAATCCCGATGCCATCGCACGCGAACAGCTCCTTGACGCGGAGACTGGGCTGTCGTTCGCTTCGTACCCCATCACGCCCAAAGAAGTCGCCGACAGCGACGCAGCACTTGCCGAGTTGAAGACCGCACAGCTGTCGTACGCACCGATCGCCGTGACTTCCGCCGTCGTCGCATATCAGGCAGAGGGACCCGACGGCCGAATCACTCAACTCAAACTGTCGCCGCGGCTTCTGGCAAAACTTCTGACGCAGTCCTACGTCTTCGAGATCCCCTACACGACCTCCGATGAGGGCAAGACGATTGCGCACTTGGGGGCGGTGAATCGCACGTACCAGTACTTCAATCAGGACCCCGACTTCCAAGCCCTGAATCCGAATTGGGCACAATTCGCGTCCAACCCTTCGATCGTCATCCCTGGCCCGTCCGGCGCGGACGCGATCCGACAGATCTGGAAATGGATCGACGCGGATTCCGACGCGAGCAGTTGGCTCGCGGGCACCCCCGATCCGTGGGGAATGACCGTAAACCCCTACTACCTTCCGAAGGGCGACCCGAAGGCACAGGTCCCCACTTTCACGAGCACGGGAGCCTATGCCACCGATGCATCGGGGAAGGTGATCACCAAGCCGGTCGGTCTTATCAACCTCGACGGAAGCGGGCTTCGCCTGGCCACCGCCCCGCAGGACAATTTTCCCAAGGCTGACGAAACGGTCGCGCCCGTCGTTCTCGGCGCCGAACGCTACCGATACGGGACCCTCCAATCCCAGCCCTACGTCAACGACTTCATCACTGCAGCCCGCACCGCGTTCCGTGCCGATCCAGGCGCAAAGACGCTCTGGGACCCGACTGTCCTCAGCCAGACCGGAGACAAGGGCGACTGGGTGAGCGCCGGCGCACAGATACCGGGTCAACGCTTCATGATCGCGCTGACGGATGCCCCGAGCGCGGAGAAATACGCGCTGTCCACTGCCTCTCTTCGCCTGGACAACGCTTCGAATGATTTCGCGGGTCCAACGGATGCGGCGCTCACCGCTGCGCTCACATCCGGGTTGACCTCCACCGGTGTTGCCGGAGTCGATCAGGTCGATCCCGGCAAGGTCACCGTCGGGGGATATCCGCTCACGACTGTCGTGTACGCCATTGTGAACCTCGGGGGTACTGACGCCGCAGCCCGCACGGACTTCTCTCGGTTCATCGCGTCATCGAGCACGACCGGTCAAGTCGCCGGCGTCGAACAGGGCCAGCTCCCCCCCGGTTATCTCCCGCTGACCTCGGCGATGGTGGATCAGGCGAAAGCCTCAGCGGCGGCGATCGCGGCCTACGTCACTCCCACATCGGCGCCATCTCCCACGCCGACCACTGCGAGTAACGGCCCGGCACAGGACCCCTACTCGCCGCCCGTTGGTGCGGGCGGCGCGGGTGCGGGGGCGACGGGGCCGGCAGGCGCTACCGGCGGCACCGTGACCGCGGTCGCGAACCCGTCGGCGGACCGCACTCCGACAACACCCGTGCCGCCGATCATCCGCGGCTCACTCGCCTTGTCACTCGGCGGCGGCATCAGCGGTGCGTTGTTTGCACCACTCCTGTTTCGCGGGAGGCGCTTCCCCTAAGCGCTCCACAGAGCTTCCTCTTCGTCACTGCCCCGAAGAGAGAAAACCCCCTCGCGGAACCGCAAAGCTCGCGAGGGGGCATGTCCATCCGGACGGAATTGCAAGGGCAGAGTAACAAAGAAGGTTGCAAAAAATGCTGAAGAAGAACAAGTTGCGCCTCGGCGCGCTGGCAGCGACTGTCGTCGCCGCCGTCGCGCTCGGCGGAATGTCTGCGTCCGCAGACCCGACGCCGGGGACCTTCAAGACGCTGGCCGGTGTCGGTTCCGACACCATCCAGGACGTCATGAACGGCCTCGCCACCAAGATTCCTGCCATCGGTTCCTATGACGCGGTTGGGTCCGCCACGATCCAAACGAAGTCGGGCGGACCGTCTTTCGCCCGGCCGAACGGCTCGGGCGCCGGTAAGAACGCGCTGAGCGACTCACAGCAGGGCGGTTCACACCTGTGGAACGGGATCGACATCAGCGGCCAGGTGGACTTCGCCCGGTCGTCGAGCGGTCCTTCGGGTAGCGGCACCGACCTGACGTATATCCCGTTCGCGAAGGACGCGGTGACGTTTGCCGTGTCGGCGGCGAGCGACTTCCCGCGCGACATCCCCGTGGGATCCGCCAGCCAGGATGCGCAGTCGCCGGCTCCGTTCACGCTCCGCAACATCTACCTGTGCAAGGTCACCACCTACACCGATGGAAACGCCAACGACGTCACGATCCGCCCGATTCTGCCGCAGTCCGGATCGGGCACTCGCTCGTTCTGGCTGTCGGCGCTCGGACTGAGCGAGACCTCGAAGGGCTCCTGCGTCACTGACACGGTGAGCGTCAACGGAGTCACGACGACCGTCGAAGAGCACAACGGCACGTACATCCAGGGAGCTGGAGACATCGCGCCGTTCTCGATCGCCCAGTACATCGCGCAGGGCAACTGGGCGGGCCTTCCTGCACCCGTTGTCGAGCGTCGAGGCAACATTGCGCTCGGCAACATCGGTGGCGTGAAGCCCTACAACGTCAGTGCTACCGGTCCGGTGCTCAACACCTCATTCCCGATCACGCGCAACGTCTACAACATCGTCGCAACATCGCGCCTTGGGGAATCGGCGATCGCAGCCACCTTCGTCGGTACGTCGTCGGCGGTGTGCTCCAACTCGGCCACCATCACCAAGTACGGCTTCGGCACGCTCGGTGCTCTCTGCGGAAGCACCACGCTGACCGGCCCCTTCACGCAGTGACCGTGACCTCCTCCCCTTCCTCGACAACCCCCACATCTTCTAACGATTCCGAAAGGATCACCCCCCTCATGAATACCTTCACACGCCGCTTGGCAGCGGTTGCTGCTGTTGGCGCCATCGTGCTCGGCGGCCTGACCGTCGCGCAGGCGGCCAGCGCCGATGTCACCCCCGGCACCATCACCCTCTACGGACCGACCCCGAACCAGCTTGTCCGGGGCCCGGCCATCACCAGCGGAACTTTGGACGCCTCACCGGCCTTCAACGGCATCTCCGTGGACCAGGGCTGCCCCGTGGGATACCGCGGTCGCAGCGACACGCTCGTGTACCAGAACGGCGTGAAGCTCGGTTCCATCGCGACCTCCCGCAACTCCTCGGTCACCGCCTACGGCGCAACCGGTCTCGACGGGAACCCCATCGCCATGGACGACACGTACTCGGTACCGGGCACCAACCCGTTCGTCGCGAACAACTCGTTCAGCGGCCTCGCGTCGCCGTTGGTGTCGGGATCGTTCGAGCTGCGGGTCTACTGCTCTGCGCTGTCGACGTCGATCAACTTCACCACCGACAAGTGGTTCTCCCTCACGTTGACGGCCAACACGGCAGCCAACACGTGGAGCGTCCCGGTGACGAAGAAGGCGACCACGGTGTCGCTGACCGCCTCCTACACCGCGCCGTCCGGCATCACGCTCACTGGCACCGTCAAGGACCCGTCGGCGGCGGTCGCCACCGGCGCCGTCGGATCGATCACATTCCTCGACGCGACGGGCAGCACGCAGGTCGGCAGCGGCACGGTATCGAACGGTGTCGGCACCTACACGGTCACGGGACTCACTCCCGGCAACACCTACACCTACACCGCGAAATTCGTCGGCGCTAGCGACCCCCAGTACAACGACTCGTCGCTGTCGGGCACGGCCTCCGCGAGCATCCCCGGTGCCAACCAGGGCCAGACGCAGATCACGGTCTCCATCCCGGCGGGCGTCGGTTCGCTGTCGCTGTCCGGAGTGACCGGCTCGGTCAGCCTCGGTACCGCCGCCCTGTCGGGGGGCCTGCTGAAGGCATCCGGAACTCTCCCGGCCGTCACTGTCACTGACACTCGCCAGGTCGGGTCGCCCAGTTGGAGCCTGACGGGCCAGGTGTCCGACTTCACCTCGGGGTCGAACACCATGAGCGGTTCGTACCTCGGTTGGGTTCCGGCACTCGCGGGCAGCGTCAACGAGGGAACCGCCGGCGCGACCGTCGCCCCGTCGACGACCGCAACGGGTGGTCTGAAGGTCGCATCGACGCTCGCGTCGGCACCGGCCGTCACCGCCGCATCGCCGACGACGACCCAGGTCGGGGCAACCCTCAACCTGGCCGCACCGGCGAACACGGCGGCTGGCGACTACACGGCAGTCCTCACCCTCACGCTCGCCTAGGCGAGCAACCCAACCCGCGCGCGGCCGGGGCGAGACCCCGAGAGGGCTCTCCCCGGCCGCGTACCCCAGTCCTCACGGAAGTGACAACACTGATGAGCTATCGACCCCTCTTGACCGTGCTCGCCACGGCCGCAATCGGCGCAAGCCTCGCTATTTCGACGTTCACTGGTGCTGTCGCGAGCGCTGCCACGGCATCCTCCCCAGTTGGCACGGTGACGTGGAGCGTCAGCCCGTCGACGGCGAAAGGCCCCGACGGTCGCGAGTCATTCGCGTATTCGGTGAAGCCCGGCGTGCAGATCAATGACTTCGTCTCCGTGACGAACCAATCGAAGCAAACGGCCACTTTCACGATCTACGCCACCGATGGCATCAATGACTTCGACACCGGCGCCTTCAGTCTGTTACCGTCACGGACGCCACCGACCGACGCGGGGTCGTGGACCACAGTGCCGGTCAAGTCCCTCACCCTTCAAGCGGGTAAGCAAGCGCGTATCCCGTTCACCATCCTGGTGCCATCCGATGCAACGCCGGGTGACCACACTGCGGGGATCGTCGCCTCAGTCTTCAGTCGCGGCCGAAGCGCGAACGGTGAAGCCATCACCCTCGAGCAACGTGTTGCTTCTCGCATCTACCTCGCCGTCGCAGGCACCGCCTCCGCCCGTGTCGAGGGCGCCGGACAGGTGCTGCGCTACACCTCGCCCCTCAACCCCTTCGCGGGTGGCACGACGGATGTGGACTACTCCGTTCGGAACACCGGAAACTACCGGATGGACGTCAAACAAGCCGTCCACATCACCGGACCATTCGGCATTCCCGTTGCCAGCCTGCAGGGGAAACGCATCGTGAATCTGCTGCCGGGCCAGACTGTGCACGAGAGCGACTCAGTGAGTGGCATCCCCCCGCTCCTGCTTCTCACCGCAACGGTGACCCTCACGCCAGCACCGCCAACGGATGTGGTCGCGCTCTCGAAGCAACGCGACCAGACGGGCCACCTCGTGCCTGTTGCTGCACCGCCGACGTACCACGCGACCTCCGCCGACGCGTCGGGCGCGGCAATACCCTGGACCCTGCTCCTGCTCATCGCAGTGATCGCCGTCGCAGTCTGGTTACTGGCACGATACGTCTCGGCGTCCCGGCAAAGGGTCTACGACGCCATCGACGCGGCCGCAGCTCAGTCAGCCATTGACCGCGAGCCTGTGTCCGCGGTGTCACGCGAGAAAGAACCCGTCGGATGAGAGTTCGCAGCATCATTGTTGTGGGCATCGGCGCGATCGCGGTGACCCTGGGATGCGCGCTGCCCGCGCTCGCGGCCAGCGCAACTCCTTCTGCCGAATCGACGGGCGCCGCGTCCGTCACGGTCGTCATACCGGGATCCCCGACAACCGTGCCCGCAGGGAGCGGGGGTACCGGCGGGCAGTCGGGCGGCTCGGCCCCGACCCCGCCAGCGGTCCCCCCGCGACCGTCGACCGGAGCTGCACCCTTGTCCATCGCCCCCGACCATGTCTTTCCGGGCCATCAGGTACACATCGCCGGCAGCGGATTCACACCGCGTGAACAGATTCAGATTGTCGCCTACCCCGACGCCCGCGTGATCGCTACTGTCCGAGTCGATGCCCGTGGCGAGCTGCGAACCGCCTATCGAACCCCCGCCACCGCGCACCCCGGCACCATCGTCATCGAGGCGACGGGCTGGTCGTCCGGGCGGGTGGAGAACGGCGCGTTGCAGATTGAAGGCCACCCCGGCCACGGCGCCGGCAACGGCGCTGTCATCGGCTGGGCACTTGCATCGGGTGGGATTCTGCTTTCCGTTTCCGCGCTCTGGATTGCCGGATCAACCGGCCTGCTGCCGAAGCTTGTCGCCAAGGCCATCGTCCGATGACCGCCACGAGTGCCGCAATGCCAAGGGCGCGCGTGCGTCAGGTTGCTCTGCCATGGTGGCTTCGTCGTCGGCCCAAGGCACGACCAGAGCGACACCCACCGACGCCCAAGGAGTTCCGATGGTGGATCGGAGTGATCTGGGTGACGCTCTCCACCCTTCTGCTTGCATTCGTCGGCCACGTCACGCTGTTTGGGGCGATCCAGCACACCCAGTCGCAGCTGCAGGAATATCAAGCCTTGCGAAGCTCGCTTGCACTGGCGACCACCCCGTTGGGTCAGACGGATCTCAACGGAGTTCCGGTCGCCTCCGGTACACCCATCGCCGTCATGAGCATCCCCCGCCTCGGCTGGTCGGAGGTCATCTCGGAGGGCACCACCCCATCGATTCTCCGCGCAGGACCAGGACATCGCAGGGACTCCGTGTTCCCCGGGCAAGCTGGGACGAGCATCATCCTTGGACGCGCTGCAACATACGGGGGCCCCTTCGCCGGACTTTCGGCGCTCGTGCCTGGCGACACCATCTCGGTCATCACGGGCCAGGGAGATAACAAGTTCACCGTCATCGGCCTTCGCCGCGCAGGTGATCTCCTCCCCACGCCGACGTCGCCAACCGGCGGTCGTTTGGAACTGGTGACCGCAGATGGCCCTCCGCTCGCGCCGACCGGCATCCTCTACGTGGACGCCGCACTCAGCGGCACCGCGCACGAAACTCCTGGTCGAATCTTCCAACCGGCCGCATTGAGTCCCGGTGAGGGAGCGATGCAAACCGATCCGAATGCGATCCTCCCGTTCCTCTTCGCACTGCAATGGCTCGCAATCGCCATCGCCGGCGCGCGGTGGCTGCAGCGTCGTTGGGGCGTGTGGCAGACCTGGATCGTGGCGGCACCGGTCATTCTCGTGCTGGGAGCCACCACCGCCGACGCTGCGATCGGCCTTCTCCCCAACCTCCTCTAGACACCGCCCTTCGGCCAACACTCCACGACCAGGAGGCTCGATCATGACAACACCAACCGCTCAGTCCCTGCACGCCGGGCACGTCGATGCGTCCGACGCGCATCCGCATCCCCCGACGATGCCGACCGAGGTCCTTCACCTGCCGGCCGCGCCCCTTGCAGAACTGGATGCACGGAACATCTCCGCGTGGTTCGGCAGCCGAAAGGTGCTCCACCAGGTGTCGCTCACCATGCGTGCGGGGGAAATCACGGCACTGATCGGGCCTTCCGGGTGCGGGAAATCGACGTTCCTGCGCACTTTGAATCGGATGCATGAACTGATCCCATCGGCCGCGCTCGCGGGTGAGGTTCTGCTTGATGGACAGGACATCTACGAGCCCGCTCGAACCATCACTGACGCCCGCGCTCACATCGGAATGGTCTTCCAGAAGCCGAACCCATTCCCTGCGATGTCCATCTACGACAATGTCGTCTCCGGATTGAAACTGACCAACAAGCGTGCATCACGATCGAGGAAGGACGACCTGGTCGAGCAGTCCCTCCAACGCGCTGGATTGTGGAAGGAGGTCCGCGACCGCCTGCGCCAGCCAGGAGGAAGCCTGTCCGGCGGGCAACAGCAACGTCTGTGCATCGCGCGGGCCCTCGCCGTCACGCCGAGGGTCCTCCTCATGGACGAACCATGCTCCGCTTTGGACCCGACTTCGACTCGAGTCATCGAGCAGACGATGATGGAACTGGCCCACGAGGTCACCATCGTCATCGTGACCCACAACATGCAGCAAGCACAGCGCGTGTCGGACCGGTGCGCATTCTTCCTCGCCGCTCAGGGCACACCCGGTGAAATAGTCGAGTCGGGTTTGACGAGCACCGTATTCTCCACTCCCACCGATCCCAGAACCGCGGACTACGTGAATGGTCGCTTCGGGTAGCACGAGATACATGAAGTCGCGAGCGCGTCGCCGCCTCCGTCAGCCGAACGGTTCAGCGCACCGGATGAACTCCACTCGACGGCCCGCGCCTGTGGATTCCTGTCATCCGCGAGGACACTCGTGCACCAACCGTTCAAAGAGGCGTTCCATCGAGCGCGGCGGGCAGGCGGGCGATGTTGGCGGCCTCCGATTCCACCTGGGCGGCGATCATCCGTGACATGAGCCTCATGAGTCCGGTGGGCGTGAGGTCTATGGCGAAGGTCACGTCCGTCGTGGTGGGGCCGGTGGAGACGAGCGTGAACACTCCGGTGGGACGCGCCGGGCCCGCGATCACCTCGAACGCGAGCCGCGTGGGCGCACGGTACTCGGTCACACGGTAATCACCCGCGATCGCGCGTCCGCCCGGGCCCGTCATCGTCTGCGCGTACACGGCCCCGACGCCCGTGCCCGAGACATGCGAGATCTCCCGCACCTCCGGACGCCACCGGGGGTTGTTGAGCCCGTCCGCGAGAAAGGCGAACACCTCCTCGATCGGCTTGCTGACCGTTGTGCGATGCTCGGCGTGCGCCATGGGTGTCCGATCACTGTGCGGCGGATGATGGCGCCAGCCTAGCGCCGCAGCCAATGGCAGCCCCGAACTGGGGGCGGGCATCCGCGCCACCCTGTCGTCTCTTTCATCAGCGGCGGGCCATGCGCGGGAGGTCTCACGGGTTGGCCCCGGCAGGGTGGTCGCATGACAACATTCACTGCACCCGGCGCATCCGGGCGAAAGACAATGCTGAACAAGGTGCCCGAGGTCACGATCGCGTTCTGGGTGATCAAGGTGCTCGCAACCACCGTGGGCGAGACCTTCGCCGACTACCTCTCCGACACCCTCGGCCTCGGCCTCCAGGTGACGAGCATCATCATGGCCGTGCTGCTCGCCATCGTTCTCGTCATCCAGTTCCGCGCGCGCCGCTACGTTCCCGCCATCTATTGGCTCGCCGTCGTGCTCATCAGCGTGGTCGGCACCCTCGTCTCCGACAACCTCGTCGACAACCTGGGCGTGCCGCTGATCGTCACCACCATCGCGTTCGCCGTGCTGCTTGCCGCAACCTTCACGGTCTGGTTCGTCTCCGAGAAGACGCTGTCGATCCACTCCATCCTCACCACCCGCCGCGAGGGCTTCTACTGGGCGACCATCCTCTTCACCTTCGCCCTCGGCACCTCGGCCGGCGACCTCCTCGCCGAGCGGCTGGCGCTGGGCTACCTGCCCTCGGCGCTGCTGTTCCTGGGGATGATCGGCCTCGTCGCCCTCGCCCACTACGCCCTGAAGCTCGGCGCGGTGCTGTCCTTCTGGATCGCCTACGTGCTCACCCGCCCGCTCGGCGCCTCCACCGGCGACTACCTGTCGCAGGCCACCAAGGACGGCGGACTGGGGCTGGGCACGACCACGACGAGCCTGATCTTCTGGTCGGTCATCCTCGTCGTCGTTGCCTTCCTCAGCTGGCGGGAGTTCTCTGCCCGCGCGCGCACGGTGACCACGCCGGGCGGGCTGAAGGCGGGACACCTCGACCCCGCCTGAGCGCCTGATTGACTGCCCGAGCCTCGGTCCGCGGCGCAGTGCGAGCGCCAATCACGCGCTACGCAGATCGCCAGCGCAGTCGGCTGTCGGTGCTGGTCGTCTTGCACACCATCGCCCGCCCGGTTGTCGTCACTCCGGTTGCGCCCCGCACGGCACAGAATGCGCCCGGATGGACGATGTGGGTTGTGGGCGGCGCCGGGGCGACAGGCTGAGGTTTCACCACGGGCCGAGGAGTCGTCACGACGTACTTCCGATACGCGTCCCACCAATTGTCGGCGATCGCCTTCTGCGCGGTGAGCAGACTCACGCGGGTCTCGCAGACCAGGACGTGCAGCCGGTTCTCGAGGGCATCCTTGGCACGCGCACCTTCTCTCGCGGCGTACGGCTCGGGCCACAGGTTGGCCACTGACGACGGCGAGCCACCCAACTCGAGGCTGATGAGGTGGTCTTCCTCGTAATCGGACGTCGACGTGTCGCCATGGAAGGCGTAGCCGGATGCGAGTTGTTGAACCTTGATGGCCGTCGTCACCGACGACGGAGGTCGAACGGTCGCGGTCCAGCCTGAGACACAGATGGTGCTTCCGATCGTGGCCTGCGTCACGGCTGGATTTCTCTCCCCCGGCGTGCGCGCCGAGTTCGGCAGAACGACTCCGCCGACCAGAATGACATCGCCGCCCCGGGAGATGGGAGGCGGTGAGGGCTTCGCCGTGCGCGCGGGCGACGGAGTGGCGGCCGGCACGGTCGTCGCTGTCGCCGTCGGTGACGGCGTGATGAGACGCATCGGGGGCTGGTACACCTCCCTGACGCTCGTGCACGCACCGAGAGCCAACAGGGTGGCCGCGACGGCGAAGAATGTGAGTACTGTTCGGGTCATGGCTGATAGTAGTGGCGTGCCGCCTCGCCTGTCTATGAAGCCGCGCCGCAAAGTGCGGTCGCACTACAGGCCTCCTGCGCTGACCCGCTACCCGAGAATCCCGTCGATCCCCAATGCCCGGGCGGCTTGCTCAACGCGGACCGGCATCCAGGCGACCAGACGCGCCACCGTGTCAGTCTGCAGCTCCGCGGGCAGTGACGTCGCGACCTCTGAAATCGTCGCGGAGATGCTGGTCAGGCAGACCGCCGTCGCGGCGAGGAGGTCGTCACCGGGCATCCCGGCGGCTCGCGCGATCGCGTCAAGCTCAAATCTGGCCACGTCTTTGGCGAGGTAGCTCGCACCATACCTGACGGCCAGCTTCCTCTCTCCCGCTCGACGAAGGATCGACTCCACGTCTGTGTCGCGATCCGCGCTCAGATAGGGAATGACCGACGAAGCGTCGTACAGGGGCGTCAGGATGGCTCCGTCGGGCTGCAGGAACACCGAATAGTTCTTAGCGTGTGCGTCGGTTGAGAGTACGAGCCACGAGAACATCAGAAGGACGGCGTATCGGATGCGCGACTCCTGATCCGACGAAGCCCTGAGCAGTCCCATGATGCGGTCGATCCCGGGGCCCCCGTGCGACTCGAACTTTCGGAGACGAGGCAGGCCGAGCGACTGAACCAGATCTTCCTGGTGGAGCCGAATGATGTCGCCCGCCCGCTCGATTCGATCGAACCTCTCCACGACGAGCGAGTGCTGGTCGCCGTCGATGAAAAGATCCACTCGCGCCGTGGGAATGCCCAGCAGCTCGGCGGCCCGCATCACCACGAATTCGATGAGTTCCCCATCGGGAACACCCTTCACACGCGGCTTGAAGAGGTGCGTCGACGGGTCGTCACCAACCGTCTCGAACCACCCGCTGCCGTGCTTCGCGAGCGAGAACTTGGTCTGCGTTCCGCCGAGAGAGAACTGCCCGTCAGTTGCGATTCGATCGTCGTGCCATGCGGTGTCATCCTCGGTGAGCTGACGAATACGCTCTGCGATCTCCGCGTCCGAGATTGCGCTCCGACTGCCCGCAGCCTCCGCGCCCGGCGCGCGGAAACTGATCGCCCCGGCGACGTCTTGTCCATAGTGCTGCAGGAGGAAAAAAGGCTCGTCGCTGTCGAGCCCCGCGTCCGTCGCCCATCGCTGACGGACCTCCGGATTGTCGGGAAGCAGGTTGTCGACGAAGTTGGCCACCACCCGCCCTGAGTGCGTGCGTTGCGCCAGTGGCATCGACAGGGAGAGGGACGTCGTCTCGTCTGATGTGGCCCATTCGCCGTCGTAGTCGAAGACGTAGAGTTCGATGCCATCACGCCGTAGAGTGCCGACCGGATAGCCATACAGGAAGACGTCGAGCCGCTCACTCATCGCAGCTCGCCTCATCGAGGGGGATCGCACGCAGTCGATCCCGCACGCGAGCGAGCGCGACCGGCTCGAACGTCATCCGGGGCACGACGACCCGCGGGATGTCGTACTGTCGCGGCACGACGCTGTCCTCCCTCGCGTCAATCCTCATCATGAGGTCGAGTTCACGGAGCACCGCGAATACCTTGGACAGCGCGACCTCGGCGTTACCGCGCTCGAATCGGGTCAGCCACTGCCGTGTCACTCCTGATCGGCTCGCGAGTTCCGCCTGCGACAGGGTCAACGCCTTCCGTCGTTGGCGCACAATCACCCCGATATCGTCGACGCCCGAGATCTTCATTCCGCCCCTTGTGTAACACACATCGTACATGCAGCGATATGTAATACATATCGTACATTGTTGTTGATGTCACGCCAATGCGCTACCGCTTGGCCTTGTGCGGAGCAGCGCTACCGATGGCCTGACCGCATCGTCGCCTGGCCGCTTTCACTCCTTCACGGGTGCACCAGAAAGCGAATGCGCGGGGCTCATGCGGGGTTGAGCCCTCTCGCACGATTCCGGGCACAAAAAAAGCCGGTCTGACCGGCTTCTTTGTACACCCCCCGGGACTTGAACCCGGAACCCACTGATTAAGAGTCAGTTGCTCTGCCAATTGAGCTAGAGGTGCGCAGCCCCCGCGCGCGAGGGCCGAGAAGCAAGATTAGCATGAGACCAGACCATCAGCGACACGAAGGAGTCCACCGTGACCGGAACCCGCCTGGAGAAGGGCGACATCGCCCCCGCTTTCACCCTTTCCGACCAGGACGGCTCCCCGGTGTCACTCGCCGACTTCGCCGGTACGAAGACCATCGTGTACTTCTACCCGGCCGCATCCACCCCCGGCTGCACGACGCAGGCCTGCGACTTCCGCGACAACATCAACTCTCTGAAGTCGGCCGGCTACCAGGTGCTCGGGGTCTCCAAAGACGAGTTGGATGACCTGAAGACCTTCCAGTCCGAGCAGGGCCTCAACTTCCCGCTCCTCAGCGACCCCGACCTCACGATTCATCAGGCGTACGGCGCGTGGGGCGAGAAGTCGTTGTACGGCAAGACGGTGACGGGCACCCTCCGCTCGACCTTCGTGGTGGGCGAGGACGGCCGGATCGAGCTTCCCCTCTACAACGTCAAGGCCACCGGCCACGTGGCGAGCCTGCGTAAGAAGCTCGGCGTCGACGCCTGACCGGCGGCGGCGTCAGCGCTCGGGGCGAGCCGTCGCCTCCCGCACCGAGCGGGTGAACAGCAGGATGATGATCGCGGCCGCGGGCAGGATCAGCAGCCACGCGACGTCGGGCGCCTGGGCCTGCAGAATACTCACCGCGACCAGCACCTGAAGGATCTGCCAGCAGATGGCCGCACCGCGAATCCACGGCCGCGCCCGCACGGTCGCGACGCCCACGATCGCCAACAGCACTGCGGCCAGCGCGACCAGCGCCGCGAGCGCGATCGCGCTCGCGTAGGAGCTCGGGGTGCTCGCAACTATCTCGACGACGAGAGAGATCGCTGCGACGGCGACGGCCGCCGCCTCGAGGAAGATGAGGCCCGCCAGCACCAGCAGTGCCCTCGGTTTCGGCGCTTCGCTCACAGCTACATCCCATACAAAACTATTGATTTGACCTACCCGATGTGCGAGTCTATGTGAGGTTGATTTGACGCCCACACCGTTGTGAGCGAGTCCCGAAGTTTTCACCTCCCCCACCCGACATCCAGGTCATCGACCTCTGTTCCACTGCACCATTTAATAAGGAGTACCACTATGGATTGGCGTGACAAGGCCGCCTGTCTGACCGCAGACCCGGAACTCTTCTTCCCGGTCGGCAACACCGGTCCGGCCGTCGACCAGATCGACAAGGCCAAGGCCGTGTGCGCGCGCTGCTCCGTCACCGAGATGTGCCTCCAGTACGCCCTCGAGACCAGCCAGGATTCCGGCGTCTGGGGTGGACTCAGCGAAGACGAGCGCCGTGCCCTCAAGCGCCGCGCCGCCCGCGCCCGCCGCGCTTCCTAGCAATCCGAAACAGTCGAGCCCGTCGAGAGCGATCTCGGCGGGCTCTTCTGCTGCCCGCTGTCGCATCCCATCCGCCGACGTGCGCGCCCGCCGGCAGCGCCCGCTCGCACTCCCCCGCGCGGCGGATGCCCGGCCTCGCCTCAGCTCTTGTGCAACCAGTTCAACGGCACGTCGATCGTCACCTCGGTGCCGCTCCCCACGAGGGTGTGCCAGTCGATGGTGCCGCCCAGTTCGCCCTGAATGAGCGTGCGCACGATCTGCGTTCCGAGTCCCGACCCGACCTTGCCCTCGGGCAGTCCGATTCCGTTGTCGCGCACCTTCACGCTCAGTTTGGAGTCGGTGCGCTTGGCGACGATCGTGACCTCCCCGTCGCGCCCCGCGAGGCCGTGCTCGACGGCGTTCGTGACGAGTTCGGTGAGCGCGAGTGCGAGCGGCGTCGCGTACTCACTCGGGAGCACCCCGAAGCTGCCGACCGACTTCGGGTGCACCGTCGTGTTGTGGCTCGATGCCACCTCGGCGATGAGCAGCAGCACGCGATCGAACACCGCGTCGAAGTCGACGTTCTGACTGAGGCCCTCGCTCAGTGTGTCGTGCACGACCGCGATGGCGGCGACGCGGCGCATGGCCTGGCCGAGTGCATCCCTGGCCACGTCGTTGTGGGTGCGTCGCGCCTGGATGCGCAGCAGTGAGGCCACGGTCTGCAGGTTGTTCTTCACCCGGTGGTGGATCTCGCGGATCGTCGCATCCTTGGTGATGAGCTCGCGCTCCTGGTGCCGCACCTCCGTCACGTCCCGGCACAGCACGATCGCGCCGGTGCGCTCGCCCCGGTCGCGGATCGGGATCGCCCGAAGTGAGACGGTGACGCCACGCGCCTCGATGTCGGTGCGCCACGGTGCGCGACCGGTGACAACGAGCGGCAGCGACTCGTCCACGACGTCTTTGCGGTCGACGAGCAGCGCCGTGGTCACCTCGGCGAGCGACTCGCCCTCCAGCTCACCCGCAAAACCCATGCGGTTGAAGGCGGAGAGCGCGTTCGGGCTCGCGAAGGTGACCATGCCGTCGATGTCGAGCCTGATGAGACCGTCGGATGCCCGGGGAGCGCCGCGCCGAGGCGCTGTCGGCGCGCCGAGGTCGGGGAAGTCACCCGACGCGATCATCGCGAACAGGTCGTTGGCGCACTCGTTGAAGGTGAGCTCCTGGCGCGAGGGGGTGCGGGCCTCGCTGAGGTTGGTGTGCCGGGTAATGACGGCGATGGGAAAGTCGGTCGTGCGCTTGCCGCTGGGGGCGAGGCGCCGCAGCACGGGAACCGCGCGCACGCGGGTCGGCGTCTCCTCGTACCAGGTCGGGGTCGTGGAGTCGATGATGGTCGTCGTCTCGAACGCCTCGGTGACCTGCGCCGCCCACTCGGGCTTCACGTGCTGGCCGACGAAGTCCCGGTAGAACAGCGTCGCTGAGCTGGACGGTCGGGCGTGGGCGACGGCGACGAAGCTGTCGTCGTCCGTCGGCACCCAGAGCACGATATCCGCGAACGCGAGGTCGGCGAGCAGCTGCCAGTCGCCGACGAGGAGGTGAAGCCACTCGACGTCAGCCTCGGTCGAGCGACCCTGCGCGAGCACGAGATCTGAGAGCGTTGACACCGTCTAAGGCTAGCCGGTCGGCGCGCGGGCGGGCCGCGCGTCGGCGGGTCGCGGGGGCGGGCGGCAGCAGCTGCGACTGCACCAGCGCGCGAATCGCGGCGCGCGCGGATGACCGTGGCGCCGCATCCGCGATCGTCCGCCCGGTCAGCACCGCAGCATCCACCCCCGCCTGGTCGTGCGGGATCATCGCGGCCGCCGAGATGCCCCCGAACCGCGCCAGGGTCTGCTCGACCTGCGCGGCCGGACCGGGCCCGATCGCGCTCGCACGCAGCCGGTTCATCGCGACGATCACGCGCGTGGGATCGACGAGTTCGAGCAGATCGACGTGAGCCCGCAGGAGCCGGGAGAGTCCGACCGGGTCGGCCGCACCCACCGCGACCACGCGGTCGGCCTCCGCGAGCGCGGTGAGGGTCGCGGCGTTGCGCCGGGGTGCCTGGAGATCGGTGGAGATCTCTTCGTCGGTCTCGAGGCTGGCCCCCGTGTCGATGACAGTGAAGTCGACCCACTCCCGACACCGCGCGATGGCGGCCGCCACCCGGGTCGCGCTCAACTCGGGCCAGCGCGCGGGCCGGCCGATCCCGGTGAGCACCCAGAAGCCGGAGTGCCCGGAACGGTAGCGCTGGCCGATGCGCTCCAGCTCGCTGAGCGTCAGGTTGTCGGTGCCCGCGAGCCGGCAGGCCGCCGCGAATCCGGGTGACTCGTCGAGCATTCCCAGGGTGGGGGCGATCGATGCGCCGTGGGTGTCGGCATCCGCGAGGGCGACCGAGAAGCCCGCGGCCGCGATCTCCGCCGCGATCGCGATGGAGAGCGTCGTGCGTCCCGGCGACCCGGCCGGCCCCCACACGGCGATGACGGCCCCGCGTCGTGGCGCCTCGGGTGCGGCCGGAGCGACGGGCGGTGGTTCGGTGGGCCGCACCCGAAGAGCGGTCGCCTCCTCGATGCGACGCCAGCACGCGTCCGCCGCGACCAGGTCGACCGCCATCGGATCCTCTCCCAGCGACGCGAGCGACGCGGCGTCGAACTCGACCGTGTCCACGAGCCCGAGTGAGGTCGCGTAGCGATACTCGGCGTCGCTCGTGGTGACGACGGTGAGCCGCACTCCGGCTCCGTCGCACTCGGCGACGAGCTGCTCACTCAGGTAGCGCTCACTCGCCACGACGAGCGCGAGATCGGGTCGCGCCAGCACCACTCGCTCCGCCAGCTCATGGGCGCTCGCGCTTCGAGCGACGACCTCGTGTCCGTGTCGAATCGCGCCAACGGCGAGAGCGTTCTCCACCGACGCGGGCACGGCGAGAGCCACCCTCATCGCTCAGCCGCCCACGTGCACATCGAGCGGCACGATACTCATCGCAGCGCCGGAGGCGATCGCTTGAAGCACCGCTGCGGTGTTGTCGCGCGGAATGACCAGTTCGACGGAGGTTCCCTTGGCCACGTCGAGCGGGGAGTCCGGCAGTACGATCCGCGCCACGACGGCGGTGTCGACGATCGTGTGCGGGGTGTCGAAATGCGTGCCGTCGGTGGGCGCTGCCGACCAGAGCTGCACCCGACTCCCCACTCCGATCGTCGCGGGCACGCCAGAGCTCAGCGGAACGACAACCGAACTGCGGTCGGATTCGGCGACGGAGGCGACGGCGGAATCGGGGAGGAGCTCGCCCGCGGCGATCGAGTGCGTGAGGATGGCCCCCGCCTTCGGCAGACGCCCGGACTGCACATACAACCGCGCGACGCCGCCCCGGCGCACGGCGACCGCGATGAAGTCGTCGGCCGTCACCCGGGTGCCCTCCGCGAGGGAATGCCGCGCGGCGAGCACGGTATCGGAGGCCGCCATCGACGAGACCAGCAGGCTCACCCCGATCACCGAGGCCACGACCAGCGCCAGGCCAATGCCGAACCGCGGATCGAACCAGACCAGTCGGGGTCGCGTGCGCGGCGGAGTGCCGGGGGGATGTTCGGGCATGACGGTGCTCCTTGGGTGTGGCCGGGCATCCATCGTCACGGGCCCGGCCGATGCGTGACGAAAGTTATCCACACCCCCGTTTCGCGGGCGCCCCCCGGCGCATAATCATGGGATGGATGAGAGCGCCGCGGGTAGCCAGGTCGGGAGGTTCCTCACCCTCGCCGACACCGCTGAGATCCTGAACATCTCGGCCTCGCAGGCGTACGCGCTCGTCCGCTCCGGCGAGCTGCCCGCCATCAAGATCGGCGGTCACGGTACGTGGCGCATCGAGCGCACCGTGTTGGAGTCCTATATCGAGGCCATGTACGAGGAGACGCGGCGTCTCACGCTCTGGCACCAGTCCGATTTCGCGAATATCGCAGAGCTGCTCCCCGCGAGCCCGGTCAGACGGTTACCAGCAGGATTCGACTGAACGGGACGATCCGGTAGTCCTGCACCGCCGACTCTCGTCGCGGCACCCCGGCGTCGTGCACCGCGAGGTCGAGGTGGTCGCGCCCGACGCGATCGATCGTGCCGTGCATCCTCTCGCCCTCGAGAATGAGCTCGATGGTCACCCGACGCCGGCAGAGGTCGCGCAGTGCGAAGGCGAAGGTCAGCCGATCGGCGAGAGAGACGCGCTGCCGATCGGTGACGGGGTGGAACTCGAGGCTGTCGGCGAGCTGCTCACGCGCCAGCGACACCCCGGCGATCGCGTCGAGGGGAAGCAGGCAGGGCACCCTCCGGTCTGCGGGATCGATGAGGTCGCCCGCGATCCAGTCCTTCCCGACGTTCGCGGGAATCACCGTCAGGCGGCTGCCGTCTCGAGCGATGATGCGCAGGGGCGCCGCGCGCGAGCTCCCCGGGCCCGAGTTGCCCGAGCCCGGGTTGCCCGCGCCCCGGTTGCCGGAGCCTGACTCCTGCACCCGCACCACACGATCGCGCAGGCTCAGCCGGGCGAGTCGCAGCCGCTCCTCCTCGGCCCGCACGTCGATGTCGTCGGCCGCGAGCTCGTGGTCGAGCTGGCTCTCGAGGTCGTCGAAGAGGTTGTCCCAGCGCATCACGAACAAGGTCTAGCACGCGGATGACCACCCGCGGGCACACCGTCCACAGCGGTTATCCCCAGCCCCACGACGGGGGCGTGGTCAAAGCGGGCCTCGTCTGGTTGAGTGTCAGGCACTCCCCCGTTGTGGGGTAAACAGCCCGTTCCCCCACCCCCCTGGATGGACATGAACACTGCACGATCGATGCGCCTTGCCGACACCCCTCCGCCCACGACGTCACGGCCCCGGATCGTGCCACCCCCTCCTCGCTTCGACAGCGACGAGTTCTTCGGCCTCCAGCGGTCGTCCACCGCGCAGCTTCCCGACCCGGGCCCCCTCCTTGAGAATCTGACCCGCTGCGTCGTCGAGATCCTTGCGGGAGCCCGCGACCTCGAGCAGATCGCCCGGTGGGTCTCAGACGAGGTCTACCGCCACCTGCTGAAACGGGTCGTGTTGTCGGCGCGGGCACGCGAGGCGAAGGGGGTTCGCCCGACCCGGCCGTCTTTCTCGATCGGCTCCACGGTCGCCTGCGAGCCGCGCGACGGGGTGGTGGAGGCCGTCGTCATCGTGCGCGGGCGCGCGCGCACCCGTGCCGTCGCATTCCGGCTCGAAGGGCTCGACCGTCGCTGGCGCGCCACCGCGCTACACGTGCTGTGACTCGCAACGCCACTGAATACACGGCACCGCCCAGTGCGCGACGCCGGCTCGTGGGCGACTGCCGCTACTTGCGCTTGTCCTGCGCGCGACGCTCGGCACGGTTCGCCGGGGCGGGCGCGTTGGGATCCACCCGCTGGCCGAAAGCGCCCTTCGTCGGAGCCCCGCCGCCCGGCGCCGGCTGACCCGACTGGGCCGCCTGCTGCGCCGCCTGCGCCTGCTGGGCCCGTGCCGTCGCAGCACGCTCCACCTGGCCGCGCTGATTGCGCACCTCGACCTCGCCCTGGTTGTCGGCGCTCGGCGCGGAGTAGCTGAGTCGCTCGGCGGGAGCGCCGCTCGCCTCGAGCCCGCGCGCCTCGACGGTGGGAATGGTCGCTGTCGCGTCGCCGCCGGTCACCTCGACCTCGAGGTTGAAGAGGAACCCGATCGACTCCTCGCGGATCGACCCCATCATCTGCTGGTACAGCGCGAAGCCCTCGCGCTGGTACTCGACGAGCGGGTCGCGCTGCGCCATCGCGCGCAGACCGATGCCGTCTTTGAGGTAGTCCATCTCGTACAGGTGGTCGCGCCAGCGACGGTCGATCACCGAGAGCACGACACGACGCTCGAGCTCGCGCATCGCGGGTTCGCCGAGCGCCTCGGTGCGGCGCTCGTAGGCGAGCTTCGCATCCGACAGGATCTCCTGCTTGAGGAAGGCCTCGGTGACCCGACCACGGTTGCCCGCCTCGCTCACGACCTCGTCGATCGTGATCGAGATCGGGTAGAGCGTGCGGAGCTCGGTCCAGAGGGCTTCGAAGTCCCAGTCGTCGCTGTGCCCCTCGCCCGTGTGGGCGTCGATGACCTCGGTGATGACGTCTTCGAGGAACTTCTGCACGCGCTCGCCCAGGTCGTCGCCCTCGAGGATGTGCCGGCGGTCGCTGTAGATCGCCTCGCGCTGGCGGTTGAGCACATCGTCGTACTTGAGCACGTTCTTGCGGATCTCGGCGTTGCGCCCCTCGACCTGCGACTGCGCACTGCGGATCGCGCGGCTCACGACTTTCGACTCGATCGCCATGTCTTCGGGCACGTTGCTGCGACCCATGAGCGCCTCGGCGGCGCCGCTGTTGAACAGCCGCATCAGGTCATCCTGAAGCGACAGGTAGAAGCGGCTCTCGCCGGGGTCGCCCTGTCGGCCGGAGCGACCGCGGAGCTGGTTGTCGATGCGCCGCGACTCGTGACGCTCGGTGCCGAGCACGTACAGGCCACCGACCTCGATGACCTTCTCGGCCTCCTCGGCGACCTTGCGCTTGACCTCCTCGTAGACCTTGTCCCACTCCGCCTCGTACTCGTCGGGCGTGTCGATGGGGCTGTAGCCCTTGGCGTGCATTTCGGCCACGGCGAGGAATTCGGCGTTGCCGCCCAGCATGACGTCGGTGCCGCGGCCGGCCATGTTGGTGGCCACCGTCACGGCCCCGAGGCGACCCGCCTGGGCGATGATGGATGCCTCGCGCGCGTGGTTCTTGGCGTTCAGCACCTCGTGCTTCACCCCGCGCTTCGCGAGCAGCTTGGAGAGGTACTCGCTCTTCTCCACGCTCGTGGTGCCGACGAGCACGGGCTGACCGGCGCGGAAGCGCTCCACGATGTCTTCGACGACCTGCGCGAACTTGGACTCCTCGTTCTTGTAGACGAGGTCGGGCTGATCCTTACGCACCATCGGCTTGTTAGTGGGAATGGGCACCACACCGAGCTTGTAGGTGGACATGAACTCGGCCGCCTCCGTCTCGGCGGTGCCGGTCATGCCGGAGAGCTTCTTGTAGAGACGGAAGTAGTTCTGCAGCGTGACGGTGGCGAGGGTCTGGTTCTCGGCCTTGACCTCGACACCCTCCTTCGCCTCGATCGCCTGGTGGATGCCCTCGTTGTAGCGGCGCCCGACGAGGATGCGGCCGGTGTGCTCGTCGACGATGAGCACCTCGCCGTTCATGACGACGTAGTCCTTGTCTTTCTTGAACAGCGCGGCGGCCTTGATGGAGTTGTTGAGGAACGAGATGAGCGGGGTGTTGGCCGACTCGTAGAGGTTGTCGATGCCCAGGTAGTCCTCGACCTTGGCGATACCCGGCTCGAGCACGCCCACGGTGCGCTTCTTCTCGTCGACCTCGTAGTCGACGTCGGGGATCAGCTTGGTGGCGAGTCCCGCGAACTCGGTGAACCAGCGGTTGGCCTCGCCCGAGGCCGGCCCGGAGATGATGAGCGGGGTGCGCGCCTCATCGATGAGGATGGAGTCGACCTCGTCGACGACGGCGAAGAAGTGGCCGCGCTGCACCATGTCGCTCGCCTGCCACGCCATGTTGTCGCGCAGGTAGTCGAATCCGAACTCGTTGTTGGTGCCGTAGGTGATGTCGCAGGCGTACTGCTCACGGCGCTCCTCGGGGGTCTGGCCCGAGAGGATCACCCCCGTCGTCATGCCGAGGGCGCGGAAGATGCGGCCCATCAGCTCGGACTGGTAGCTCGCGAGGTAATCGTTGACCGTCACGACGTGCACGCCCCGAGAGGCGAGAGCGTTGAGGTAGGCGGGGAAGGTCGCGGTGATGGTCTTGCCCTCACCGGTCTTCATCTCGGAGATGTTGCCGAGGTGGAGGTTGGCGCCTCCCATGAGCTGCACGTCGAACGGCCGCATGCCGAGGGTGCGCACCGCCGCCTCGCGCACGGCCGCGAAGGCCTCCGGGAGCAGGTCGTCGAGCGATTCTCCGTTGGCGTAGCGCTCGCGCAGCTCGACGGTCTCGTTCTTCAGTTCCTCGTCGCTGAGTTCTTTGAAGTCGTCTTCGAGCTGGTTGACCGCGTCGGCGTAATGCTTGAGTCGACGAAGCAGTCGACCTTCACCCACGCGAAGTGCGCGTTCGAGAACGTTGGCCACCGAATACTCCCAAAAGTCAGTGCAGCGAGAAAGGCTGCGACGTGCGCAGGGCAGCGCAACACCGCCCGTTACAGGCTCGTTATGGTACCAAGCAAAGGTGCACCGGCGCTGCGAACACCCCACAGGGGCGACGCAGACGCCGGTGCGGGATGACCCGCGCACGCCTCACGGCGAGCCGGGCATCCTCTGCCTCAGTGCTGCACGCGCTGGTCAGCGCTGCATCGACGAGCCCGCTCCCACGCGCTCCTGGTGGGAGTCCAGCTGGTCGTCGAGACCGATGACGCCGTAATCCCAGCCCTTGCGGCGGTAGACGACGCTCGGGCGATCACTGTCGCTGTCGATGAACAGGAAGAAGTCGTGCCCGACGAGCTCCATGTGGTCGACAGCCTCGTCGGTCGACATGCGCGAGGCCGGGAACACCTTCGTGCGAATGACGACGGGGCTGTACTCCTGCTCGGACTCGGACTCGGCCTCGCCGTTCGAGATCGGGATCGATCCCGTGCTCACCGTCTCGATGACGTCGGGGCTGGCGGGCGTGATGTCGGTGAGGCGGAATCCGTCGGCCGACGCCTCGCGCAAGGAGACCGGCCGGTGCTTGCCTCGGTGCACCTTCTTGCGGTCCTTCGCCTGGCGGACGCGCTCCACCAGCTTGTCGATGGCGAGGTCGAAGGCGACGTACTTGTCGCTGCCCGCCGATTCGGCCCTGACGATGGGCCCCGGTCCGATGAGCGTGAGTTCGACGCGGTCATCCCCGTTGGATCCGGTCGATTTTTCGTGGTGCCGGCAGACCTTGATCTCGAATGCGATCGCCTTGTCCGCGAGGTGAGCGACCTTCTCGGCCTTCTCCGTCGCGTACTCACGGAATCGATCCGTGACCCCCAGGCCCTGTCCGGTGATAGAAATTTCCACGCTGACCTCCCTGCTATTCGTGCGCTCCGCCCGGGAAACCAGGCGGTTCATTCGCGCCTTTTAGGCCACCGTAGACCCCCTCAATGGCAAAGTCACTCGCGACTTCTTAGGAGTTTTCTGGTAGCCCGAACCGCCTCGGAGTGAAGGCGAGGGCGGCCCGGCCCACCACCTCGGCACCCGCGCTCTCGAGCGCTCGGGCCGCCTCGCGGATCGTCGCGCCCGTGGTCACGACGTCGTCGACGAGCAGAAATCGCCGCCCGTGCAGGGGCCGGAGGGCGATGAGGCTGCCGCTCGCGTTCGCGGCGCGCTGCTCCCGACCGAGCGATTTTTGGCGAGCGCGCGGGCCCGCGTGGGCGAGAACCCGGGCGGGACGAACGCCGGCCCGACGGCACAGCAGGGTCACCGGGTCGTAGCCGCGGCGACGCCACGCGCCGCGCGTGGTGGGAACGGCCACGATCTCGACCGGCACCGCTGCCGCATCGGCGAGCTGCCCGGCCCGGCCGACCGCGGCCGCGAGGGCCGAGGCGAGCACCGCCGCGATGTCGGTGCGCCCGCTCTCCTTGAGCGCGAGGATCGCCTGCCGCACCGCGCCCTCGTAGCGCAAAGCGGTGTAGACGACCTCCCCGCCGTCGAGCGTGCGCGGCGTGACCTCCGGGTGCATCCGCGCGACGCAGTCCTCGCAGAGGGCGCGATCGGGACGCTCGCATCCCGCACAACTCACGGGCGACAGGAGCGCCCAGGCATCACGGATCGCGTGCAGCAGGGGGGAGCGCATCCGCACAGCATGGCACAACTGGACAGCTCGGTCTACGGGCTGTGGAAACGCGCGCGGCTACTGCTGGGTGGCGAGAACCGAGGCCGTGATGCCCGTGCTCTGCCAACCGCTCGCGCGCACCTGCAGCACGGCGCCGGTATCAGTGAGCACGCGCAGCTGGTCCTGGCCGTTGCCGCCCACGATCCGGCGGGCGCCCTCCGCGACCCCGAGGTCGGTCGACGGGCCGCCGATCTCGTAGGCGGTCACGGTGTCGCCGCTGGGCCCGGAGGCGAGGGTGGCGACGGTGCGGTCATCCATCCAGGTCGCATCGAGGGGCGCCGCCGACGACACGGGGAGGTCGACGAGATCGCCGAGCGACGCGGGCACGGAATCGTGCCGCAGGATTCCGGCGACCACGAGGCGCGGGCCGGCGTTCGTCTCCAGGTAGAGCGCCACGCGCGTGCCGTCGCGGGAGACGGCGAGCGCGACGATCGTCGAGCCCTGCGGCAGGCCCGAGGTGGCGACCGTATGCGCGATGCCATCCGGCGAGTACGCCCGGATCGCGGTCGCGTCGCCGTGCGGCACCGACCACACGTAGCGCTGGGGATCGATGGACGGCGGGATGAGACCGGGCCTCGTGTCGAGGAGTCTGGGCGAGGTGAGATCGTCGCTCGCGAGCAGGACACCGCCGCGACCGAGCAGGGCCGCCGTCGACTGGTCGCGGCCGAGGGTGACCGCCGTCGCGTCCGCGGCGACGACCTGGGCGCTGATGCGTCCGATGGGCCGCAGTCCCGGCTCGAAGCCGAACTTCGCGCCGCGGCGCAGCAACTCGGAGGGGTTGGCCGCGGTGGGCAGGATCGCCTTCGGCACGGCGGCGTCGGCGATTGCGATGGGCGCACCCTTCACCGTGATGGTCGCCTGCAGCCCGAGGCTCTGATCGAGCTGCTGCAGCATGCGCGCCTTGTCGGTGTTGCTCGCGGTGTTGACGTCGTCGCTGAGATCGACCACGGCGAGGCCGGCCCGCACCTCGACCGCGCTGCCCACCTGGGTGCCTTGCGGGAACGCGGAGACGGTGGCGCCCTGCTGGAGTCCCGTCGCGGGACCGCCGAGCAGCGCCGTCACGATCCGCGACTGCACCCCGATGCGCGCCGGGAACCAGCGCACGTCGGGAACCAGGTAGCTGTAGCTCGGGTCGAAGAAATAGAGCGCGTTCTCCGAGAACACCTGCGCGAAGCTCTGCCGCGAGAGCACGATGCCGTCGCGCAGCTTGCTGATGCGCCACTGGCCGTCCACCTTGGTGAAGCCGAAGGCGAGGTCGGCCGTCGCCTGCCGGTTGTCCTCCGTATAGACACCCGTCGCCGTCACCGAGGCGCGCGTGACCACCGAGTAGTCGATGATGTCGCCGGGCTCCGAGGTCTGCAGCGGCGCGGCCTCGCGGATGAGCACGCTCGCGTTCGGGTCCCAGCTGCGGGCCGCGTCCTTGGTGAGGAAGAGGCGCGCGATCGCGTAGTCGCTGTCCGACGAGGTGGCGGCCTGCATGAAGTCGGTGAGGATCTCATCCTTCGTCGCGTTGCGCTGCGGGCCGGAGGGCAGCGGCGCGAAGGAGTTCGACCCGCCCTCCGTGATGGTCTGCCCGGCGTTGACGCCGCTGCTCGTGGGGATTCCGACGCAGCCGGCGAGCAGGGCGACGAGCAGGAGTGCGGCGGCGGTGGCGGATGCCCGGCGCAGGGCGCGGCGGTCAGGCACGGTCATCCTCCCGGCTGTCTGCGCCCAGCTCGTCGGGCGGAAGGTCGAGCGGCGAGGAGGTGAGGTGGCCGTCGCGTTCGCGCGGAAGGGTGAGCCGGAAGCACGAGCCCTGCCCCGGCGCGCTCCACACCTCGAGCCAGCCGCCGTGCAGGGCGGCGTCCTCGAGCGAGATCGCGAGTCCCAGCCCGGTGCCGCCCGTGGTGCGCTGCCGCGAGGGGTCGGCACGCCAGAAGCGGTCGAAGACGCGCTCCATGCTCGCGGTGGTCATCCCGATGCCGTAGTCGCGCACGGCGATCGCGACGGCGGTCTCGTTGCTGTCGATGTAGACGACGATCGGATGACCCTCCCCGTGGTCGATCGCGTTGCCGAGCAGATTCTGCAGGATTCGCCGCACCCGTCGCGAGTCGACGTCGGCCTCGAAGTAGCCGCCGGGGGCGATGAGCCGGAGCTCGGATCCCTTCGTGGCCGCGAGCGACTCGAGCCCCTCGATCGTCTCCTCGACGAGCCGCACGAGGTTCGTCGGCTCGGTCTCCAGCTGCACGGCGCCCGCGTCGAAGCGACTCATCTCGAGCAGGTCGCCGAGCAGTTCCTCGAAGCGCTGCACCTGGGTGCGCAGCAGCTCGGCCGTGCGGCGGGTCGCCGGCGGGAAGGTGTCGCGCTGGTCGTACAGCACGTCGCCCGCGAGCCGGATTGTCGTGAGCGGAGTGCGCAGTTCGTGCGAGACGTCGGAGACGAAGCGCTGCTGGATCTGCGAGAGCGTGGCGAGCCGCACGATCTGCTTCTGCAGGCTGTCGGCCATGCCATTGAACGATCGCGCGAGCGTCGCGACGACGTCGTCACCGCGTTCCGGGATGCGCTGCTCCAGCTGCCCGGCGGCGAGCTTCTCCGCCGTCGAGGCCGCCACCCGGATCGGCGCGACGACTAGCCTCGCGATGACCCAGGTGACGACGCCGATGAGCAAGATGAGCGCGAGCCCGCCGATGAGCAGCGTGGAGTGCACGAAGTCGAGGATCTGCTGCGAGTCGGAGAGGTCGTAGATGAGGTACAGCTCGTAGTAGCCGGAGCCGGGCAGCGAGACGCTCGACCCGATGACGAGCCCGGGCGCGGTGGCGGTGGGGTCGGTCGCGCTCGGGATGGCGATGGACTGCCAGTAGACCTTCGACTTCTTCGTCTCGGCGGCGGCGACCGCCTTGCGCAGCTCGGGCGAGACGAGCAGTTCGGTGGCGCGGCCGGGAATGCTCGCGAGATCGGCCGGCACCCGGGGGCCGGGCTGGTCTGGGCTGCGCAGGATGGCGATCCGCGTGCCCGTCGTGCTCGCGTTGGCGTTCGAGCGCAGGATCAGGTTGAAGGCGTCGGTCGCCGCGTTCTCGACGTCGGTCGAGCCGCCCTGGTCGGCGGTCGAGTTGAAGAGCGTCTGCACCGCGTCGTTGGCGTTGGCGGACGCCGCGAGGAGTTGGTCACGACGCGCGTCGAACAGGTTGGTGCCGATGCTGAAGGAGACGTAGCTGCCGATGATGCCGACCGCGATCGATGACAGCACGACAGTCGCCGCGACGGTGCGGAACTGCAGCGACGAGCTCCAGAGGTGCGTCAATCGCGCGAGCCACGACCGCCAGTCGAACTGCATGGAGGGCTACGAGGCTGTTCCCGCGCGGTAGCCGACGCCGCGGACGGTCATCACGATGCGCGGGTTGTCCGGGTCGTGCTCGACCTTGGCGCGCAGTCGCTGAACGTGCACGTTGACGAGGCGCGTGTCTGCCTTGTAGTGATAGCCCCAGACCTGCTCGAGCAGCATCTCGCGGGTGAACACCTGCTGCGGCTTCACCGCGAGCGCGAGCAGCAGCTCGAACTCGAGCGGCGTGAGGTTGATGCGCGTGCCGCCGCGCCGCACCTCGTGGCCGGCGACGTCGAGCGTGAGGTCGCCGATGTGCAGCACGTCGGCGGAGGTCTGCGGGGTGGGGCGAAGGCGGGTGCGGATGCGCGCCACGAGCTCCTTCGGATTGAACGGCTTCACCACGTAGTCATCGGCACCGCTCTCGAGCCCGCGAACCACGTCTGAGGTGTCGCTCTTCGCGGTCAGCATGATGATGGGCACGCCCGACTCCTGGCGGATGCGCGCGCACACCTCGATGCCGTCGATGCCCGGCAGCATGAGGTCGAGCAGAACGAGGTCGGGGTCGGCGGACCGGAAGGCGGCGACCGCCTCGGAGCCATCGGAGCAGAAGATCGGCTCGAACTCTTCCGCGCGCAACACGATGCCGATCATCTCAGCGAGCGCAGTGTCATCATCGACAACGAGAATTCGAGCGTTCATAGTCCTCTATGTATGACGGTATCCCCAGAGTGTGAGGAGCTTTCGCACAACAGTAGTCGAGTGTGAAAGCATATCCCCGAGAGCTGACTGTCGAAGCAGTGCCACTGAGGGGATGACCGTGTCAGACAACAACGAGTGGCAGTCGCCGGGGGGCCTGCCGCAGCCGTCACCGGAGAGCCGACCGGCTCCGCAGTGGGGCGAGATCGCGCCGGGACAGTGGGCACCACCGCCGCGCCCCGGGCTGATCCCCCTGCACCCGCTGGGCCTCGGCGACATCCTCGGCGGCGCGTTCCGCGTGCTGCGGCGCAACCCTCGGCCGGTCGTGGGGGCTGCGCTGGTCATCCGCGGCATCGTCGCCGTGCTGACGATCGCGCTCATGGGCCTCTTCACCTACTACGGCCTCGCGGGCGCGATCGACGCGACCGGGAGCGGGTACTCGCAGCTGGTCATCGGCCAGCAGGTGCAGTCCGCCGCGAGTTCGGTGTTCACTGCCATCCTCGGGCTGGTGGCGGATGCGGTGCTCCAGGGCATCGTCACCCTCGAGGTGGCGCGCGGCACCCTGGGCGAGAAGCTGCCGCTGCGAGAGCTGTGGGCGAGGGCCCGTGGTCGGGTGGGGGCGCTCGTCGGCTGGAGCGTGCTCGTCGGTGCGGTGATCATCGTCGCCGTTCTCATCGTCGCCGGGCTCATCGCCCTGCTCGCCATCACCGGTGGCGCGGCCGGAGTGGCGTTCGCGGTGCTGCTGGCTCTGCTGTTCGGCGCCGCGGCGGTCGCGCTGTTCGCGTGGCTCGGCACCCGACTGCTGTTCGTGCCGAGCGCCATCCTCCTCGAACGCCTGCCCATCCGGGCCGCGGTCGTGCGGTCGTGGACGCTGACGCGCGGCTACTTCTGGCGCACCCTCGGCATCGAGCTGCTCGTCTCGCTGATCGTCTCGGTCGCGTCGGCCATCGTGCTCACCCCGTTCACGCTCATCCTCGGGATCATCGTCGCGATCTCGGTGCCCGCCAGCGCGGCACCGAATATCACCGCGAGCTTCCCGGTCTTCGCGGCGACGACCGCGATCTCCGCGCTCGTCTCCGCGATCACGGCCATCATCGCGGTGTCGGCCACCTCCCTTCTCTACATCGACCTGCGCATGCGCAAAGAGGGCCTCGACCTGGAGCTGGTGCGGTTCGTGGAGGCACGCCAGACCGGCACCGAGCTCCCCGACCCCTACCTGCCCCTCCTGTCGGCGCCGCCGACCGCGACCACGACGGAGTCGCCTTGGGGCTGATCCTGGCGCTGACTCCACCGCTCGACCCCTCGGCCGCGGAAGCACGGCGGCTTCTCCTGCTCGAGCTGTCGAAGCCGGAGTATCAAGCGGGTCGGGAGACACTCGCCGAAATGATCATGAGGTGGATCCAGGCCTGGCTCGCCTCCCTGATGCTGCAGTTCAACCCGGGCAGCGGCTCCGGGGCACTCGGCCCGATCCTCCTCGTCGTCATCGTCGCCGCACTCGCGATCGTCGCCCTGCTCGTCTTCGGCCGACCGCGGCTGCGGAGGCGAAGTGCCGACGCGGGGGCGCTCTTCGGCGAGGATGACCGGCGCGACTCCGCCGCCCTGCGCGAGGCCGCCCTCCTCGCCGCCGACGCCGGCGACTACGCCCTCGCGATCGAGGAGGGCTTCCGCGCGATCGCTAGGGGCCTTGCCGAGCGGTCCATCGTCTCCACCTTCCCCGGCACGACCGCGGCGTCGTTCGCGCGATCCGCGGGCGACGCGCTCCCCGAGCTCGCGGCCCGGTTCCAGGCGGCCGGCACCGTCTTCGACGGGGTGCGCTACCTCGATCATCCGGGCACGGCGACGGGCTGGGAGCAGGTGCGCGACCTCGAACGCGACGCGCGCGCCGCGAAGCCCAGGCTGGTGACCACCTCCGCATGAGTCTCGACCTCGACCCCCGCACGCGTCCGTCCGGGCCGAGCGTCGTCGCGACCCCGCGCCTTCGCACGATCGGGCGACGGTTGCGCTTCTGGGGGGTTCTGCTCGCCGTCCTGGGCATCGTGACCGCGCTCGTGATCGCGATCGGCGGCATCCCGACGACGGGACCGACGCTCTCCGCGGCGAACGCCGATGGCAACGGTGCGAAGGCGCTCATCGAGGTGCTGCGCCAGAACGGCGTGCACGTCTCGACGCCGACCACGCTCGCGGCGGCCGAGCGCGCGGTCGCCGCCGCGCCGGGTACCACGACTCTCGCGATCATCGACGAGTACGGTCGACTCGACCGTGCGCGGCTCGGTGCGTTGACCGCGGGTGCAGCCGAGATCGTGCTCGTGGACCCCGACGACGCGCTGCTGGGAGCTCTCGCACCGGAGGTCTTCGAGGCCGGCGTCGTTCCGTCGAGGCTGCGCGCGGACTGCGGCCTCCGCCCCGTGCAGCGCGCGGGCACCGTGAGCGCCAACACCACCATGTACGGGTACACCGTCGATGGCACGGTGGCGAGCGAGAAGTGTCTGGGCAGCGGGGGCGGCGTCTACTCGCTGATCCGGCTCGCCGAGAACGGCACGCCGACGACCGTGCTGGGCACGGGGAGCGCCCTTCGCAACGACACGATCGCGGTGGAGGGCGACGCCGCGCTCGGGCTCGGCGTGTTCGGTGCGCACCCCAATCTCGTCTGGTTCCGGCCCGCGCACGCCGAGGGGGCGACCCCGAACGCAACCGGTCCCGTCGCTCCTCCCCTGCCCGGCTGGGTCGGGCTCATCGAGCTGCTCGCGATCGTCGTGCTCGCGGCCGCGATCGCGTGGCGGGGGCGCCGATTCGGTCCGCTCGTCATCGAACGGATGCCCGCCGTGGTGCGCGCGAGCGAGACCATGGAGGGGCGCGCGCGGCTGTATGCGCGGTCATCCGATCGCCTGCACGCGCTCGACGCACTTCGCATCGGCAGCGTGGGTCGGCTCGCGGTGCTGTGCGGACTTCCTCACACCGCGACCGTCGAGGACATCATCGGCAGCGTGTGCGCGCTCACCGGGCGGTCGCGCGACGAGGTCAGGGGAATCCTGCTCGATGACGTGCCCCGCACCGACCGCCAGCTCGTGCAGATGTCGGACGCGCTCGTCGCGCTGGAGCGCGAGGTCGACGCTGCCGCACGACCCAGCTGACACCCCTGACTCGACCGACCGAACCGTATGAACAGTGACAGAGAAGAGAATGGCCGAATGACCGACACCGAACTCCGCGAGTCCTTCTCGCGCGTCCGCTCCGAAGTCGCGAAGGCGGTGGTGGGGCAGGATGCGGCCGTCACCGGTCTGATGATCGCGCTCCTGTCGGGCGGCCACGTGCTGTTGGAGGGCGTCCCGGGCGTCGCCAAGACCCTGCTCATCCGCACCCTCGGCCGCACTCTCTCGCTCGACTCCAAGCGCGTGCAGTTCACTCCCGATCTCATGCCCGGTGACGTCACCGGCTCGCTCGTCTACGACGCGAAGGCGGGCGAGTTCGAGTTTCGCGCGGGACCGGTGTTCACGAACATCCTGCTCGCCGACGAGATCAACCGCACGCCGCCGAAGACGCAGTCCGCGCTGCTGGAGGCGATGGAGGAGCGTCAGGTCTCGGTCGACGGAGAGACCCGACCGCTTCCCGTGCCCTTCCTCGTTGCCGCGACCATGAACCCCGTCGAGTACGAGGGCACCTACACGCTGCCGGAAGCCCAGCTCGACCGCTTCCTCATGAAGCTCATCCTGGATCTGCCGCCGCGCGACGCCGAGGTCGAGGTGCTGCGTCGCCACGCGGAGGGGTTCAACCCGCGCGATCTCTCCGCCGCGGGAGTCGCCCCCGTGCTCGACGCCGGCCTGCTCGCCGCGGCGCAGGCCGCCGTCGCCCGGGTGGGGGCGAGTCTCGACGTGATCGGCTATGCCGTCGATGTGGCCCGGGCGACACGCCAGAGCCCCTCGGTGAAGCTCGGGGTGAGCCCGCGCGGCACGACCGCCCTGCTGGCCGCCGCCAAGTCGTGGGCGTGGCTGAACGGCTTCGACGCGATCACCCCCGACCACGTGCAGGCGATGGCGCTCCCCGTGCTGAGGCACCGCATCCAGCTGCGGCCGGAGGCGGAACTCGAGGGCGTGTCGGCCGACACCATCCTCCGAGCAATCCTGCAGCAGGTGCAGGTGCCGATCTGATCATGAGAGCGGTGCGCTGATGGCCGTCTCCGGACGCCTCGTCCTCCTCGTCGCGATCGGGGCGATCCCGATCGTGGTGATCGGCGCGCCCATCGTGCTCGTGGCCTGGATCGCTCTCGCGATCCTGCTCGTCGTTCTCGATCTCATCCTCGCGGGGTCGCCCCGCGCGGTCAGTGTGCAGCGCGATCCCCCCTCACGCGTGCGACTGGGCGACACGGTGCGCGCCGACGCGCTCGTGACGAATCGCGGGCGCCGACGCATCCGCGGGGTGATCCGGGATGCGTGGCAACCGTCCGCGGGGGCGACCGTGCGTCGCGTGCGGGTCGACATCCCCAGCGGCGAGACGCGCACGGTGTCGACCCCGTTGACGCCGTTCCGTCGGGGCGAGCGATCCTCGGCGGCGCTCACGATCCGCTCCTTCGGCCCCCTCGGCCTCGCGGCTCGACAGGCGAGCATCGTCGCCCCGGGCGCGATTCGGGTGCTTCCCGCCTTCGCCTCACGCAAGCACCTGCCGTCGCGACTCGCGCGGCTTCGCGAGCTGGATGGCCGCACCTCCGTCATGATCCGCGGCCAGGGCACCGAGTTCGACAGCCTGCGCGAGTACGTGCGCGGAGACGATGTGCGCTCCATCGACTGGCGCGCAACCGCGCGACGCTCCGGCCTCGTGGTGCGCACCTGGCGCCCCGAGCGCGACCGACGCGTCGTCGTCGTGATCGACAGCGGACGCACCTCCGCCGCCCGCATCGACCGCGAGCCGCGCATCGACACCGCGTTCGAGTCGACGCTCCTCCTCGCGGCGCTGGCCTCCCGGGCGGGTGACCGGGTCGACGTCGTCGTGTTCGATCGCCGCGTGCGCGGGCGCGTGCAGGGGTTCTCGGGCGCGGAGCTGATGTCGACCCTCGTCGACACCATGTCTCCGATCGAACCAGAACTCATCGAGATGGACTGGACCGCGGTGCCCGCCCTCGTGCGCTCGATCACCTCCCAGCGGGCGCTCGTCGTGCTCGCGACGTCGATCGATGCGCCGGGCTCGTCCAGGGGACTGCTCTCGGTGCTGCCCGAGCTGGCCCGCAAGCACATGGTGGTCGTGGCGTCGGTCACTGACCCGTCTGTTCTGGATGCCGCCGCCGACCACACCGACGCGGAGGCGGTGTATCGCGCCGCTGCCGCTGAACGCGCGCTGCTCGACATCACGCGGGTCTCCGCGGCGATCCGGCAGCTCGGCGCCGACGTGGTGACCGGCGCACCCGCGGCCCTGCCACCGGCCCTGGCCGATCGCTACCTCGCGCTCAAGGCGGCCGGGCGGCTGTGAACGACCGGCCGCGGGGACGTCACATTCCCGCAGCCGATTCGCGGCTCGCCGCGCGCTCCCGATAGCGTGGGGTCGACCACCGCTCAGCCCCCTCCCAGAAAAGGCTCCTGACCATGGCAGAATCCCCCGTCACCCCCGCTCTCCTCCCCCGCCTCATCGCGGAGGTGTTCGGCACCTTCCTGCTCGTCTTCGCCGTGATCGGCACCGCGCTGTACTCCTCGAGCAACACGGGCTACCTGGGAGTCGCGCTCGCCGTCGGTCTCGCCGTCATCGCCGGCGCCTACTCCGTCGGCTCCATCTCGGGGGGCCACTTCAACCCCGCCGTCACCCTCGGGGTCGCGGTGGCGGGCCGCATGCTGTGGAAGGACGTGCTGCCGTACATCGTGGCGCAGATCGTCGGTGGCGCCGTCTCCTCCACCCTCCTCTTCGCGATCGCCGCGGGCGGCCCCGCCGGCTTCCTCGCGAAGGCGCAAGCCGGTGGCTTCGCGTCCAATGGTTTCGGCGCGCACTCCCCCGGCGGGTTCGGGCTGGTGTCGGTGATCCTCGTCGAGGTCGTGCTCACCGCGCTGTTCCTCTGGGTGATCCTCGGGGTCACCGCGCCGGGATCGACCACCCCCGGATTCGCCCCGCTCGCGATCGGGCTCACGCTCACGGCGATCCACCTCGTCGCCATCCCCGTCAGCAACGCCTCGGTCAACCCGGCACGCTCCATCGCGACCGCAATCTACGGTGGGCCGGATGCCCTCGCGCAGCTCTGGGTGTTCCTCGTGGCCCCGCTAGTGGGCGCGCTCATCGCGGGTGCCAGCTACAAGGCGCTGTTCGCGCGCAAGGCCTAGTCAGCGCTCGGGGCGGGATCGCTGGGCCCGGGGCCTTCGGGCGTGGGCTCGCCCGGTGCACCGGACTCGGGCTCGGGCGTGACCTGAGCCTGGGCATCCAGTTCGGTGGGCAGCACGCGCATGCCGGTGAGCGGCGAGAACAGCACGAACACCGCGGCACCGAGGCCGCCGGCGAAGGCGATCCAGAGGGTTGGCACGAGGCCGATTCCGCCGGCGATCGCGCCGCTGATCAGGGCGGCGATCGGCATGACGCCCCAGACGAAACAGCGGATGGAGGCGTTCATGCGCCCGAGCAGCCGCGGCGGACACAGGCGCTGACGCATGGTGACCTGCGTGATGTTGTAGACGAGCACCATGAAGCCGGTCACGAACTCCCCCGCCGACAGCACGACCACCGCGGCGGGGCCGTGCAGGAGAGAGGCCACCGGCACGAGGATGAACACCAGACCGTAGGCGATGGCGGAGACGACGATCACCCGCCCCTCCCCGATCCAGCGCGCCAGTCGCGGCGTGGCGACCGCGCCGAGCAGTCCGCCCACGGCGCCCGCGGAGAGCGTGATGCCGAAGCCGAGCGAGCCGATGCCAAGCTCCCGCAGGGCGTACAGCGGGTAGATGGTCTGCGCAAGGGTCGAGAAGAAGTTGGACGTGGCCGTCGTGGCGGAGATGCTCCGGATGAGCGGCTGGCCCCACACGAACCGCACTCCATCGGCGATCTCCCGGTGCAGCGGCTGTCGGAGGGTGGGGTCGGCCGGCACTTCGTGGTCGCGCACCCGCAGCAGACTCAGCACCGACACGAGATAGCTGATCGCGTCGGCGATCAGCAGCACCGGCGCGCTCACCACCGTGAGGAGCGCGCCCGCGAGACCGGGCCCGCCGATGCGCGCGACCTGCGCGGTGGCCTCGAGCGTCGAATTGGCCGAGCCCACCTGGGTCGGCTGCACGAGCAGCGGGATGTAGCTCTGGTACGAGACGTCGAAGAACACGGAGGCGACGCCCACGATCGCGACGATCACGATGAGGTGCCAGATCTGCAGCACGCCCGCGAACCACAGGATCGGCACGAGGGCGAGCGCGACCGCGCGCACGACGTCGGCGAGGATGAGCACGCGCCGCTTCATCCAACGGTCGACCCAGGCGCCCGCCGGCAGACCCACGATGAGGAAGGCAGCCGTGGAGGCGGCGCCCAGCACGCCCATCTGCCAGGCGACGGCGTGCAGGAGGGTGACGGCGAGCACCGGCACCGCGAGGCCGGTGAACTGCTCGCCGAACACGCTGACCGTCTGGCCGCCCCACAGCCACAGGAACGAGGGACTGCGGCGCACCGACGCGGCCGGCGCGCCGGGCATCCCCTGCGGCGAACTCATGCCGCCGTCAACTGACGGGCACCCGCCTCGAACTCGTCGAGGTCGCCGGTCTCGCCCGCGCGCGCCGCGCGACGACCGAGCACCCACTGATAGGCGAGAACGAGCAGCAGCGCGATCGTGCCGAGGCCGATCTTGACCGGCCACGGCCACTCCTGGCGGGTGATGAAGCCCTCGATGAAGCCGGACATCGCGAGCATGATCATGAGTCCCGCGACGATCGTGAACAGGGAGCGGCCCGCGTCGGCGAGCGCGACCGCACGCGTGCGCGGGCCGGGCGCGATCCACGCCCAGGCGATCATGAGGCCGGTCGCCACCGCGACGAAGATGCTGTACAGCTCCAACTGGCCGTGCGGTGCGATGTAGAGGAAGAAGTGGTCGAGGTGGTGGTAGCGCGCCATGATCGCGCCGGCCATGCCGACGTTCATCGCGTTGCCCACGGCGACGTAGACCGGCCACGCCCCGGTGATGCCGAAGGCGACGCTCTGCGTCGCGATCCAGGCGTTGTTCGTCCACACCTGGCCCGCGAACGCCGGCGAGGGGTGAGCCGAGTAGTAGCCGACGAACCGTTGATTGGCGTACTCCCGGAGCTGCGCATCGGTGCCGTACTGCAGCAGGGCGGTCGGGTTCGAGCTGAGCCAGAAACCCCAGAGCACAGCGATCGCGGCGCTGCCGACCGCAACGACGAGGGTGAGCCAGCGCACCCGGTAGAGCGCCGCGGGAAGCTGCAGCAGGAAGAAGCGGGGAAGCCCGGCGAGGACGTTGGTGCGGACGCCGGTGAAGCGCAGGCGGGCGCGGCTGAGGGTGATGGAGAGGCGATCGCCGATGATCGAGGCGCCCGCCGTGGTGCGGATCGCGGAGAGGTCACTTGCGCCGGACTGGTAGCGGTCGATCAGGCGATCGGCGTCGGCGCCGGAGAGCCGACGCTGGCGGGTGACGCGGGCAAGGTCATCCCATTCATCGCTGTGAGCGGCGGAGTACGCATCGAGGTCCATCTGGTTAAATCATGACATGGCATCAGGTCCGGCGGGCAGCGAGACTGCACAGCACGACGACGACGTCGTGGTCACCGGAGAGGCGGTCGCGCTCGACCTGCGACCGACGCCGTTCGTGCTCGCAGCGGCGGGGGCGATCATCGACGTGCTGCTCTATCTGATCGGCGGACTCGCGCTCGTCTTCCTCGTGCTCGTTCCCGTGTCGCGCGGGCCGCTCGGGCAGGACTCCGCCGCGTCCTCGGCGATCACCCTCGGCCTGACAGTGCTGGTCCTCGTGGTGGCCCCCATCGCGGTGGAGACGCTCTCGCACGGCAAATCGCTGGGCCGCCTCGCGGTGGGTGCGCGCATCGTGCGTGACGACGGGGGCGCGATCGGCTTCCGGCACGCGGCGATCCGCGGGCTCGTCGCGGTGCTCGACTTCTACCTCACGCTCGGCGGGTTCGCCGCGATCGTGGGGCTCCTCAACGGCCGGTCGAAGCGGCTGGGCGATATCCTCGCCGGCACCTACAGCCAGTACGAGCGGGCGCTCGGCCAGCCCGCGCCCGTCTACGGGGTGCCGCTGCAGCTGCAGGAGTGGGCCGCGACCGCCGACGTCGCCAGGATGCCCGACCGCCTCGGTCGCCGCATCGCCCAGTTCCTCCGCCAGGCGCCCAAGATGACGCCCGCGACGCGCGTGCGGTTGGCCCGCCAGCTCGCGGTGGAGGCATCGCCGTGGGTGTCCCCGCTGCCCGACTCCGACCCGGAGCTCTTCGTCGCCGCAGTCGGAGCGATTCGGCGCGACCGCGAATTCTCGGCCCTGCAACTGGAGCGTCGACGCCTCGACACGCTCGATCCGACACTGAGCGGCCTGCCGCACGGGTTTCCCGACCGCGGCTGAGGCGGCGCTGTGGCCCGGGTCATCGCGCGGGGCGGGTGCTGGGATGACCGTGCCGGGCGTGGGGCCGAGGCACGGTCATCCGCGGATCAGTAGCGGTAGTGGTCGACCTTGTACGGGCCCTCGACCGGCACCCCGATGTAGTCGGCCTGCTGCGGCGTGAGGGTGGTGAGCTTGACGCCCAGCGCATCGAGGTGGAGGCGCGCGACCTTCTCGTCGAGGTGCTTCGGCAGCACGAACACCTCGGTGGTGTAGTTCTCGCGGTGCGCCCATAGCTCGATCTGCGCGAGCACCTGGTTGGTGAACGAGTTGCTCATCACGAAGGACGGGTGGCCGGTCGCGTTGCCGAGGTTCATGAGCCGACCCTCGGAGAGGATGAGCACGCTGCGCCCGGAGGGCAGGCGCCACTCGTGGACCTGCGGCTTGATCTCCACCTTGACCGCGCCCGGCAGCTTCTCGAGCGAGGCCATGTCGATCTCGTTGTCGAAGTGCCCCACGTTCGCGACGATCGCGAGGTGCTTCATGCCGAGGAGGTGCTCGACGGTGATGACGTTCTCGTTGCCGGTGCCCGTCACGACGATGTCGACCTCGCCCAGCACGTCTTCGAGGGTGGTGACCTGGTAGCCGTCCATCGCGGCCTGCAGCGCGCAGATCGGGTCGACCTCGCTCACGATCACCCGCGCACCCTGGCCGCGCAGGGCCTCGGCCGCGCCCTTGCCCACGTCGCCGTACCCCGCGACGAACGCGACCTTGCCGCCGATGAGCACGTCGGTCGCACGGTTGATGCCGTCGGGCAGGGAGTGACGGATGCCGTACTTGTTGTCGAACTTCGACTTGGTGACGGAGTCGTTGACGTTGATGGCGGGGAACAGCAGCTCCCCCGACTTCGCGAGCTCGTAGAGACGGTGCACCCCCGTCGTCGTCTCCTCGGTGACGCCCTGGATCTCGGCGGCGATGCGCGTCCAGCGGTCGGGGCTCGCGGCGAGGGAGCGGCGCAGCACGTTCAGGATGACGCCGTACTCGTGACTGTCGGTCTCGAGGGTCTCCGGCACCGCCTTCGCGAGCTCGAACTCGCGGCCCTTGTGCACGAGCAGGGTGGCGTCGCCGCCGTCATCGAGGATCATGTTGGGGCCGAGCTCGCCCTCGTCCGACCAGTCGAAGATCTGCTCGGTGCACGACCAGTACTCCTCCAGCGTCTCGCCCTTCCACGCGAACACCGGGACGCCCGCGGGCGCCTCCGGCGTGCCGGTGGGCCCGACCGCGATCGCCGCCGCCGCCTCGTCCTGGGTGGAGAAGATGTTGCAGCTCGCCCAGCGCACCCGCGCGCCGAGCGCGACGAGCGTCTCGATCAGCACCGCGGTCTGCACCGTCATGTGCAGCGAGCCCGCGATGCGGGCGCCCGCGAGCGGCTTCGACTCGCCGAATTCGGCGCGGAGAGCCATCAGGCCGGGCATCTCGTTCTCGGCGAGCCGGATCTGGTGGCGGCCGGCCTCGGCGAGCTGGATGTCGGCGACGCGGAAGGAAAGGGTGGTTGCGGTTGGCATGGCTCCATTGTCGCAGGCCGCGGGTGGGAGAGAGGCGTGAGGCGGGCATCCGTCGCCAGCGATTCGACCCTCTATGCTGAGGGGCACTCGCTGTTAGCCGACTACCCCGCAGTCTCGGAGGGCACCGCTATGACCGTCGTTCCACCCGGCCCCGACCAGCCGAACCCGCAGCCGCAGAACCCCTACATTCAGGCGCAGCCCGTCTACCTGGTCGCTCAGCCGAAAGGGCTCAGCGTGACGAGCCTCGTGCTGGGACTCGTCTCCATCTTCTTCGGCTTCACCTTCTTCGTGCCGCTCACCGGGCTCATCCTCGGCATTCTCGGTGTTCGGCGGGAGCCCGCGGGGCGGGGAATGGCGATCGCCGGGTCGGTCCTCAGCGGCATCATGCTGCTCGGGTGGGTGATCGTCGCCGGGTTCTTCGTGCTGTTCTGGCTCGGGCTGGCGGGCGCGACCGGTGCCGCGGTGCTCAACTCACCGAGCCAGTAGGGCTGCGCGGTCAGCGCGCGAGCGCGTCGCGGAGGACTCGTTCGTCGGCGGCGCTGTGGGCGACGAGCGTGATGGTGCGGAGCGACGTGGAGGGGTGGGCGGTCATCCACTGGCGTATCGCGCCGACCGCGACACCGGCCGCCGCCTGCGCCGGATACCCGTAGGCACCGGTCGAGATCGCCGGGAAGGCGATGGACGTCATTCCCTCGGCGAGGTCGAGGCTGTGGCGGTAGCAGTCGGCGAGCAGTTCGGCCGCTCGATGGGGTTCGTGCTCGCGGTACACGGGGCCGACGGTGTGGATGATCATCCGTGCGGTCGCGATGCCGAACGCCGCGGTGCTCTTGGCCTCGCCCACTCGCGCACCTCCCAAGCTGCGGCAGGCCGCCAGCAGCTGTGGTCCCGCGGCCCTGTGAATGGCGCCATCGACCCCGCCCCCACCGAGCAGGCTGGGGTTCGCCGCGTTCACGATCGCGTCGGCGGGAAACCGCGTGATGTCACCCAGGTGAACGGTGAGATCGGTCATGACACGCACTCTAAGCCCGGTCGTCGTCTCCTCCCCAGCCCTGCCTGTTGATAATTCCGGCCTCGAGGCGGCGATACTGCCTACCGTGCTGGGATGCCGCCGCACCGCAGACCAGTCCCGGCCCTGATCGTTTCTCTCCTCATCGTCGCGATGGTGGCCGGATGCACCGACGCACCTCCCCGGCCCCTGCACCTGTCTCCCCCGCCGACGCACAGCAGCCCACCCACGACAACTGCGGCTGAGCCGCCTTTACCCCGCCAGCTCCCCGTCTCGGTCGCGAGTACTGATGCCGAGGTGCTGACCGCGGCGACGAATGCATACACGGGGTATGTGCTGGCCGCGGAGAGATTGATGCACGGTAGCGACACAGACCTGCAGACTCTGCGCGACTGGACCACAACGAAGTTCGGCGACTCCGAGATCGAGGGAACGCGGGCCTGGCTCGCGAAGGGGAAGCGGCTTGTCGGCGCCTCCGTCGTGTCCGACTTCCACTTGCTGGATCGGCAGAACAAGGGAGGGGTCGTCATCGCCGTCGTCTTCAGTTGCGTCGACCTCAGCCGCACTCGCGTCGTCACTAGGACTAGTCAGCAGGCGGCGACACCTAGCGACACATCCAAGTTGACCATGCAGGTCAGCCTCCGCCAATCGCATCCGGGCGTCGCGCAACTTGCGGTCGATAGGGTTGTCGCTCTAGCGAAGGTGGACCGGTGCTAGGGCTCGCAATCGGTGTCGCTCTGCTTCTTGGCCACCAATCGATCAGCACTGGCGCGCAACCCGACCGAGGCCAATCCTGCGGCGTTCGTGCGTCCATCGAACGGGAATGCAAGGTGACGGCGCGGAAGCAATCCGCAGCGGTCAGTCTGAGCCTCACGGTTCTGGAGCGGCGACGAGCCCATCCGTCATCATCGCCGGCGCACGTCGCGGTCGTTGAGGATGCACCCCTCGCGTCGTGGCGAACCACTGAGTTCAGCGACAAGCCGCGATGCCTTCCCACCAAGGGCAGCACAAGTCGTAAGCCGCTGAAATGCCCCTACCCCACCTTGACCATCAAGGATCTCGCCATATTCAAACCTCAAGCCGGAATCGCAATGTCCGAACCCGGCTGGTGGGCGGCCCTCAACCTACCCGCGAACTTCTATGCGCTCACCCCGTCCGAGATTCAGAAGGGAGTGTTGAAGAAGTTCGACGTCGAAGTCCACTTCTACCCGGTCGCCTGGCATTGGGACTACGGCGACGGAACGACCACCACCACCACGGCCCCCGGCGCGAGCTGGGCGGCCCAGGGTCTCCCCGATCTGACCACCACACCCACCAGCCACCGCTACCGAGAACGCGGCACGGTGATTGCCACGCTCACCGTCGACATGGCCGCCGAATACCGATTCGACAACGGCGACTGGATACCCGTCTCAGGCACGATCGCGGTGCACCCACCAGCCATCCACCTTCGGATCTACAGCGTGCACACCGTGCTCGTAAACCCCAACTGCCCACCCGACCCGAGAGGAACCGGATGCTGAACCCTCACCGCAAACACACTCGCGCCATCGTGGGCGGCATCCTCGCGAGCATCCTCCTCGCCGGCTGCTCCGACGCACCACCCCGGCCCCTGCACCTGACGCCCGCGCCAACCCACACTGCCGAGCAGCAAGTCCCGCCAGCGCCGCGCGAAATATCGCTCAGGAGCACGGACTCCGAAGTGCTCGCTTCAGCAACGGCGGCATTCTCGGGATACGTTGCGGCGAGCGATCAGCTTTCAGCGAATCCCCACTTGGGCCTGCGCACATTGGCGCCTTGGGTTACCCACGACATGTACCTCGCAGAGAGCGCCGACTTCGACCGGTCGGTTAAATCCGGAGAGCGACTCGTCGGCGCGACAAGACTCAGCCAGTTCGTTGTGCAGGGAAAGCCCCGCCAGATGGGAACAGAGCTACTCGTAAACCTCTTTGTTTGCATGGATATCTCTGACGTGGCCCATGTCGGGGCATCGGGAGAGAAACTCCCGCGGACGGGCCCGCTCGTGACATTTGTGGTGCGCGTCGTACTCGCTCAGAGCCCTGCGACGGCGCATCGTCTCGCGGTCAAGGAGGTGGACGGATGGGCACGGGCCGATCATTGTTAGTCGCAGTACTCCTAGCAATATCGACTCACTTTATTAGCGCGCCGTCGCGCGCGGACGCGAGTAGCGCAATCAGCCCCTGCAACAGGACCGAATGGCAGTCTGGATCCTGTTCCGTCAAGGGAACGCTGACGGGCGACCATGTCGCGCTCGACGCAGCGATGCATTCGAATGCAACGTCTTACGGTCCGCGAGCGCAGCCAGCGCACCCAGCCCCGAGCGCCCCACTCGCCGATGAAATGGTGCCCTATAAATGGGGGCTCTGTCTGCCCAAGCAATACTCGGGACACGCGATTCCAGTGAAGTGCCCGGCCAAAAAACCGAAGGCCCGCACCGTCACACTGCACGACTTGGCGACCTTCAAACCCGAGGCGGGCATCGCGATGTCCGAACCCGGGTGGTCGGCAGCGCTCAACCTGCCCGCCAACTTTTACGCCCTCACCCCCTCCGAGATCGAGAAGGGCACGCTTCTCAGGAAAACCGCCGAGGTCCACTTCTACCCGGTCGCCTGGCATTGGAACTACGGCGACGGCACCACCACGACGTATTCCAGTCCCGGCGCGAGCTGGGCCGCCCAGGGTCTCCCCGATCTGACTACCACCCCCACCAGCCACCGCTATCAACACCGGGGAAGCGTCACCGCCACGCTCACCGTCGACATGGCCGCCGAATACCGATTCGACAACGGCGAGTGGATCCGTGTCTCAGGAACAATCGCAGTGCATCCCGCGCCGATTCACCTTCGGATCTACAGCGTGCACACCGTGCTCGTGAACCCCGACTGCCCACCCGACCCGCGAGGAACCGGATGCTGAGCCGATCCAACGCGACCGCGGCCGCCTTGCTACTCACGCTCGCCCTGCTATTGCAGGGATGCACCGACGCACCACCTCGCCCTCTGCATTTGACACCCGCGGCGACGCACACCATTGCATCCGCGACGACCGCGGCTGAGCCGCCTTTGCCTCGCCAGCTCCCGGTGTCGGTGGCGAGTACCGATGCCGAGGTGCTCGCGGCGGCGACGAATGCGTACACGGGGTATGTGCTGGCCGCGGAGAGACTGATGCACGGTAGCGACACAGACCTGCAGATTCTGCGCGACTGGACCACAACGAAGTTCGGCGACTCCGAGATCGAGGGAACGCGGGCGTGGCTCGCGAAGGGGAAGCGGCTTGTCGGCGCCTCCGTCGTGTCCGACTTCCACTTGCTGGATCGGCAAAGCAAGGGAGGTGTCGTCATTGCCGTCGTCTTCAGTTGCGTCGACCTCAGCCACACTCGCGTCGTCACTAAGACTGTCCAGCCAACGGCGAGACCCAGCGACACAACCAAGTTGACAATGCAGGTCAGCGTCCGCCAGTCGCAGCCGGGCGTTGCGCGACTTGCGGTCGATGGCGTCGTCGCTCTGGCAAAGGTAGACCGGTGCTAGGCCTCGCAATCGGTGTCGCTCTGCTTCTCGGCCATCAATCGATCAGTGCTGGCGCGCAACCCGACCGAGGTTCATCCTGCGGCGTTCGTGCGTCCATAGAACGGGAATGCAAGGTAACGGCGCGAAAGCAATCCGCAGCGGTCAGTCTGAGCCTGACGGTCCTCGAGCGGCGACGAGCGCATCCAACACCCCTGCCAGTCCCGGCGCGAGCTGGGCCGCCCAGGGTCTCCCCGAAGTGACCACTACGCCCACCAGCCACCGCTATCGACACCGCGGAGCCGTCAGCGGAACGCTCACAGTGCATCCACCATCCGTCCGCCTCCGGATCTACAGCGTGCACACCGTTCTCGTAAACCGTGACTGCCCACCCGACCCGAGAGGACCCAGATGCTGAACCCTCACCGCAAACACATTCGCGCCATCGTGTGCGGCATCCTCGCGAGCATCCTCATCGCCGGCTGCTCCGACGCACCTCCCCGGCCCCTGCACCTGTCTCCCCCGCCGACGCACAGCAGCGCGCCCACGACAACTGCGGCTGAGCCGCCACTTCCCCGTCAGATCCCGGTCTCGGTGGCGAGTACTGATGCCGAGGTGCTGGCCGCGGCGACGAATGCGTACACGGGGTATGTCATGCTCGTCGATCGCCTCATGCACCGCACGGAGACGAACCTGGCGCTGGTGCTCGACAGAACGACGCCGGCATTTGGGGCGAGCGACGTGCGAGATGGGAGGGCATGGCTCGCCAAGCCTCAACGACTCATCGGCAACACACTCGTGTCGCACTTCTACCTCATCGACCGGGCCAACAGTCACGGGAGAGTCACTGCCACGCTCATCGCGTGCGTCGACACTACGCAGTCCAAAGTCGTTGACCGCAAAGGCATCACGATCGTCGGAGAATCCGTACAAGACCGGAAGACCTTCCTCATCGAACTGCGTGAGAGAACGACAGGAGTGTCGGAACTCCTCATCGACTCGAACACCGCTGATGCCGTGGTGGATCGTTGCTAGTCGCCGCGCTCGCGCTCGCAGCGGCACTCGGAGCGCACACAATAGTTCCCGTCGCGGTAGACAGAGGAGCCCCGTGCGAGGCATGGGCCTTCCGAACTACATCATGCGACTCAACTGCGCGCGCGACAAAAACTGATGTCCGCATCGAGGTCACCGTTCACAAGTATCGGAAGACCCCGCGTAAAGGGGCACCGGTGCATGTCGCTGTCGTTGAGGATGCACCCCTCGCGTCGTGGCGAACCACTGAGTTCAGCGACAAGCCGCGATGCCTTCCCACCAAGGGCAGCACAAGTCGTAAGCCGCTGAAGTGCCCCTACCCCACCTTGACCCTCAAGGATCTCGCCATATTCAAACCTGAAGCCGGAATCGCAATGTCCGAACCCGGCTGGTGGGCGGCCCTCAACTTACCCGCGAACTTCTACGCCCTCACACCTTCCGAAATCCAGAAGGGAGTGCTGAAGAAATTCGACGTCGAAGTCCACTTCTATCCGGTCGCCTGGCATTGGGATTATGGCGACGGCACCACCACGACCTCTTCCAGTCCCGGCGCGAGCTGGGCCACCCAAGGTCTCCCGGAGCTGACCACCACACCCACCAGCCACCGCTACCGACACCGGGGAGCCGTCACCGCCACGCTCACCGTCGACATGGCCGCCGAATACCGGTTCGACAACGGCGATTGGATACCCGTCAGCGGAACGATCGCGGTGCACCCACCACCCATCCACCTTCGGATCTACAGCGTGCACACCGTGCTTGTAAACCCCGACTTCCCACCCGACGCGAGAGGAACCGGATGCTGAACACTCACCGCAAACACATTCCCGCCATCGTGTGCGGCATCCTCGCGAGCATCCTCATCGCCGGCTGCTCCGACGCACCACCCCGGCCCCTGCACCTGTCGCCCCCGCCGACGCACAGCATCACACCCACGACGAACCCCGCTGAGCCGCCACTCCCCCGCCAGATCCCGGTGTCGGTGGCGAGCACCGACGCAGACGTTTTCGCGGCCGCCGCCGCGGCGTACACCGGGTATGTCAAGGTGGATGAAGAGCTGCTGAAAGACAGCAAACTGCCAGCATCAGCCATGCTCGGGTGGACCACTCCGCAATTTGGCGCGAGCGAGATTCGCGAGGTGTCGAAGAGTCGAGATGCAGGTCGACGCTTGGTCGGCAACTTGTCCGTGTCGGAGTTTCACCTCCTTTCCCGGAAGAACGTGGACGGGAGAGTTCGTGCTGTTCTTTTCGCGTGCGCGGATGCCTCGCATTCGAAGTACCTGGAATCGAATGGGCGAAACGCGAGACCAGCAGATGCGGCCCTCCGAATCGCGGTCAAAGTGGATCTGAGGCAACTCAACGCGGGCTCGGCGAATCTACTCGTGAACGATGTCATTGGCGTGGCGCGGGTGGGCAAGTGTTGACGACCTGGCACGCTTTGGCGGTCGCTGTGATGACAATCCTGCCGACCGCGACGCCCGGACACGAAATGAGCTCGCATTGCGGCTCGTCATGGGTTTATGGGCAGACGTGCGAGATGTCCGCCGTCACGAGAGACAGTGACGTAGCGCTCGATGCAACCGTTCGGAGCGACGAAGCGAAACGACGGTCAACTCGATCCCCTGTGTCCACGTTTGTGAGTGCCACGCCGAAGGCGAAGTCTCCATACGGCGGGAATCGCTGCATGCCCGTCTACCTCCACGGATACACCGGGCCACTGAAGTGCCCTACCCCGACGAAGACGCCGAAGGCTCGCACCGTCACCCTGCACGACTTGGCGACCTTCAAACCCGAGGCGGGCATCGCGATCAGCGAACCCGGGTGGTGGGCAGCGCTCAACCTACCCGCCAACTTCTACGCCCTCACCCCCTCCGAGATCGAGAAGGGCACACTCCTCAAGAAAACCGCCGAGGTTCACTTCTACCCCGTCGCCTGGCATTGGAACTACGGCGACGGCACCACCGCGACCTCTTCCAGTCCTGGCGCGAGCTGGGCCACCCAAGGTCTCCCCGAGCTGACCACCACACCCACCAGTCACCGCTACCGAGAACGCGGCACGGTGACTGCGACGCTCACCGTCGACATGGCCGCCGAATACCGATTCGACAACGGCGACTGGATACCCGTCTCAGGCACCATCGCCGTGCACCCGCCACCCATCCACCTTCGGATCTACCGCGTGCACACCGTGCTCGTGAACCCCGACTGCCCACCCGACCCGAGCGGAACCGGATGCTGAACCCTCACCCCAAACACACTCGCGCCATCCTGTGCGGCATCCTCGCGAGCATCCTCCTCGCCGGCTGCTCCGACGCACCACCCCGGCCCCTACACCTCTCACCCCCGCCGACGCACAGCATCACACGCACGACGAACACCGGTCAGCCGCCACTTCCCCGTCAGATCCGCGTCTCGGTGGCGAGCACTGATGCGGAGGTGCTCGCGGCAGCGACGAATGCGTACACGGGATTCGTCATGATTGAAGACAGATTGCTGCAGAACAGTCGTGAGCCCGCCGGCTCCCTGATGGCGTGGGCCACCCCACAATTCGGCGCGAGTGAACAGCGCGAGTTGCAGAAGGCGCGAAACGCAGGCGAACACCTCGTGGGCAGACTGTATGTCTCAGGGTTCGACCTACTTTCTCGCAAGAATGTGGCGGGAGCGGTTCGAGCAAAGCTGTTCGCTTGCGCGGATGCGACGCACTCGCAGTATCTCGACTCAAACGGTCGAAACGCGCGCAACCCGAAGTCCGCGCTGCGGGTCGCCGTCGAAGTGGACCTTCGACAACTTGTCGTGGGCGCCTCACCCCTTCTCGTGAACGGAGTCGACGGCGTCGCACGGGTGGGCAGATGTTGATGAGATGGCATGCGGTCGTGCTCGCCGCGTTAACACTGGCCCCGATCGCCCTACACACGATCGAGACGAGCCGAACGCGCGCATTCCAGATGACCCGCGGGACCGACTGCCGACCTCACGCCGTGGTCCGAGACCGAGACGTCGCATTGGAGATCTCTGCTCACCGCAAGGTGGGCAAGCAGAACATCCCACGATCATCTGCCCCCAGCATCGTCTCGCCAACACCGATGGCGATCTCGCCCCACCAAAGCACGCTCTGCTTGCCCAAGCACATTGACGTGCCAGCCGATTGCGCGAATAACCCGAAGAAGCCGCAGGCCCGCACTGTCACCCTGCACGACTTGGCGACCTTCAAACCCGAGGCGGGCATCGCGGTCAGCGAACCCGGGTGGTGGGCAGCGCTTAACCTGCCCGCCAACTTTTACGCCCTCACCCCCTCCGAGATCGAGAAGGGCACGCTCCTCAAGAAGCCGGCCGAGGTCCACTTCTATCCGGTCGCTTGGCATTGGAACTACGGCGACGGAACGACCACGACAACCTCGGAACCCGGCGCGAGCTGGGCCGCCCAAGGTCTCCCCGATCTGACCACCACACCCACCAGTCACCGCTACCGAGCACGCGGCACGATCACCGCCACGCTCACAGTCGATATGGCCGCCGAATACCGATTCGACAACGGCGACTGGATACCCGTCTCAGGCACCATCGCCGTGCACCCACCACCCATCCGCCTTCGGATCTACAGCGTGCACACCGTGCTCGTAAACCCCGACTGCCCACCCGACCCGCGAGGACCCGGATGCTGAACCGATCCAACACGACTGCGGCCGCCTTGCTGTTCGCGGTCGCACTGCTTTTGCAAGGATGCACCGACGCACCACCCCGACCCCTGCACCTGACACCCGCGCCAACGCACAGCAACCCACCCGCGACGAACACGGCCGAGCCGCCTCTGCCCCGCCAGATCCCCGTCTCGATTGTGAGCACCGATGCTGAAGTGTTTGCGGCTGCTACTGCTGCTTACTCGGGATATATCAGGCTGGACGAGGAACTCCTGAAAGACCGCAATCTACCCCCGGAAGCAATGCTGCGGTGGACGACTCCCGATTTTGGTGCAAGTGAAATGCGAGAGCTCAGGAGAAGTCGAGCTGCCGGCGGACACTTGGTCGGCAAACTGTTCGTGTCGGGGTTCTACCTGCTCTCTCGACAAAACGCGGGCGGGAAGGTTCGAGCCTTACTGTTCGCGTGCGCGGACGCCTCCCAGTCGCGGTTTCTTGACTCGAATGGACGAAATGCACGCGATCCCAAATCCGCCCTCCGAGTTGCTGTCGAGGTGGACCTTCGACAAATGGCCGCGGGCACCTCGCCCCTCGTGGTGAACGGCGTGGACGGTGTGGCCCGGGTGGGGAAGTGTTGAAAAGGTGGCGCTCAGCCGCGCTGGCGGTGATCACGGTCTTGCCCATCGCAGCTCATCCAGTAGTTGCGGGCGAAGGCTGTGGAACGAATTGGTCTGACGGGGCAGAGTGCGCACCGAAGGCCGTGGCCCGAGACCGAGACGTCGCGCTGGAGATCTCTGTTCATCGCAAGGTGGGCAAACAGACCATCCCACGATCCATTGCCCCCAGCATCGTGAGTGCCACGCCGAAGGCGAAGTCTACATACGGTGGAAATCGGTGCATGCCCGTCTACCTCCACGGATACACCGGTCCACTGAAGTGCCCCGCCCCCACGAAGACGCCGCAGGCCCACACGGTCACCCTGCACGACTTGGCGACCTTCAAACCCGAGGCCGGCATCGCGATGTCCGAACCCGGGTGGTGGGCTGCCCTCAACCTGCCCGCCAACTTTTACGCCCTCACCCCCTCCGAAATCGAGAAGGGCACGCTTCTCAAGAAACCCGCCGAGGTCCACTTTTATCCGGTCGCCTGGCATTGGGACTACGGCGACGGCACAATCACTACCACCTCCGCCCCCGGCGCGAGCTGGGCCGCCCAAGGTCTCCCCGATCTGACCACCACACCCACCAGCCACCGCTACCAACACCGCGGAACCGTCACCGCCACGCTGACCGTCGACATGGCCGCCGAATACCGATTCGACAACGGCGACTGGATACCCGTCTCAGGCACCATCGCCGTGCATCCCTCGCCGATTCACCTCCGGATCTACAGCGTGCACACCGTGCTCGTGAACCCCGATGGCGGGAGCTCCGGCTAGCGGGATCCCGAGCGGTCGAGGGCATCGACGCGCTCGCGGTACTCCTCAGTGGAGAGCTCGCCCGCGGCGTAGCGGCGGTCAAGGACTCCCCGCGGGGAGTCAGGGGCCGGCACCGCGGGAGGCGGGGGAACAGGGCGGACCGGTGAACCCAGACCGAATCCGCGCGCGAGAACGACCACCAGCGCCACCGCCCCGAAAACGAGCAGCGCCAATGCGCTGAGTGCCCAACCGGCACCCCAGCCCATACCGTAGTTGCCCCACATCATGGCGCGTCCTCAACAATCCGGGCGCCACCCGCGGCGCCTCGACAATCGAGAATACGAACGCGAGAAAGACCCGATAAGGGCCTTAAGACCCGCGAGCCTGGTCATCCGGGCCCCCCGAAAACGGGATTCCCGCGCAGCGGCCCCGCGCGTAACGTGGGAGCCGGATGGGGGTCCAGGGGGATGTTCGAAACACTCATGGTGATCGCAGCAGTGGTCATGTTCTTCGCGGTCTGCGCGTTCGGCAACTGGTACACGGCCCGAGAGGATGCCCGGCGCCAGTTCATCAGCGACGACGGCCTGCAGATCGGCTGGATCCCGTCGAAACGCGACCGCGCAATCCTGCGCCGCACCGAGCGCGAGATGCGCGCCGCCGTCCCCAGCAAATAGCCGCACCCACGGGCGACAGCCACTCGGGCACGCTCCCCTCGCGCCGCGTGCGCATCGCGCGCGGTTCACAATGCAGGATGTCGACGCGCTCGTCGCGCGGCGGCCGCCTCGCAGCCGCGAAATAGCTGCGCGCGGCGCGAGCTAGAGCGCGAGATCAAGCCCGAGTAGTCGGGAGCTCCTGCAATGTGAACCGGGAGTGGAACCGGGAGGCGCGGGTTGGGATACGTGAACCGGGAGTGGACCCGAGAGACGCGGGCTGGAATACGTGAACCGGGAGTGGACCCGGGAGAGCGGAGCCGCGCGGGTGCTAGTCAGACCCGGTGGAGGTGGCCGTCGCGGTCGGGGTCGCCGACGGCGTGACGGCGGTGGTCGACGCGCCCGACGAGGTCGACTTGCCCGACTTGCCGGGCGACGCGGGCTTGCCCGTGGTCGTCGGCTTCCCCGTGGTGGTCGGCTTCCCCGTGGTGGTCGGCTTCCCCGTCGTCGCGGGCTTACCGGTCGTCGCCGGCTTGCCCGTCGTGGCGGGCTTGCCCGTCGTCGCCGGCTTGCCCGTGGCTCCGCGCCCGGAGTCCTTGCCCGGCGCACCCGTGCTCGCGCCGGTGGGTGTGTCCGTGGGTGTGTCAGTGGCCGTGTCAGTGGGCGTGCCCGTCGCGGCGCCCCCGATGCCGGACGCACCCGCACCCGTGCCGTCGCCCGCGGCACCCGTCGGTGACGAACTCGGCGTCGTGCCGGCCGTGCCGGTGCCGTTCAGGTGAATCGTCGAGTGGGCCGGCGATCCCGGCCCGGTCGCGACGGCGGGGGCGAACCCCGGAAGCACCGCGGCGATCGCCTGCTGGGCCGCGTGACGAAACTCGGGGCTGGCCGCGGCGGCCGCCGTCGCGCCGAAGCCGACCGTCGCACCCACGATGAGCACCACGACGCCGAACTGACGACCGCTTCGGCGGCGGCGCTCCGGGCGCAGGAGGAGGCGCGCGACATCGAGCGATGGCGTCGGCACCTCGCGCGGCGTCATCGACGAGAGATCGGTGAGGAAGTGCCGCAACTCCTCATCGTGTGACAGCTCGGACTCGCGAAGGATCCGGTCCACGGGCGACATCGTCATAGCTCTCCTCCTCCGCTCGCCGCGACTGAGACGCGCAGCGCGTCGAGCGCGCGACGTTGAAGTTGCTTGATGGCGCCGTGCGACTTGCCGAGCATCCGTGCCGTCTCGTCGATGCTGAGCTCGCCGAAGATGCGGAGCGAGAGCACGTCGCGGTAGTCGGGCGGCAGGGCCAGCAGCCGCGCGCGCACGTCGGAGAGGCGCGTCGACACGATGTCTTCGGGTGAGGGTGCGGTGCGGTCATCCAATTCCGGGTCGAACTCGGAGAGCCGCGGGTTGGTCGAACGTCGGCGATGGTGGTCGACCGCGCGGGCGTGGGCGATGCTGAAAATGAGCGAGCGGATGCCCGCGGAGCCGCCGTCGGACCCCTCGAGGGAGCGGTAGAGGGCCAGGAAGACGTCCTGTGTGACGGCCTCGGGGTCGTCCACCCCCTGCGAACGGAGGTAACCGAGCACCGAGCGGGAGTGCTCCTGATAGGCAGACGTGAAGATGCTGGCTGTCGCTATCGCCACCGCATCCCCCGATCCGTCGCCCGCTGGTCATCGGGCGAAAATCCGAACGGATGCGCCCCACAACCACCTCCTCTATGCTCTCGCACAAGGCACCACGACGACTTGCCCCCGAACTGGGGCCGCGAATCCGGCCGATTGCGCGTAACCCCGTAACCCCGACTGCGATTACGGGGGTGTACATGTATGTCTGTTAGCACCCAAATCCCGTGGGGGTGAATCACAATGTGGCTGCCTCGTCGACTGCGCACCGCATTGACGCGCGCCCTCGATGACCGCGGCTTCACGCTCGTCGAGTCCATCGTCGCGATGTTCCTCCTCCTTCTCCTGGCCGTCTCGCTGCTGCCGGTGCTGATCCAGGGCTTGCGACAGTCGTCGTCCAACGCGGCGCTCGTGAGCGCCACATCGCTCGCCTCGCAGTCGATCGAGGATGCCCGCGCCCAGAAGAGCTGCGCCGCACTCCCGGCCACCAACACCACCACCACGGCGGGTACGGGCACCCAGCTCCAGACGGTGCGCACCGTCGGCTCCTGCCCCGCGAGCTACCCGGGAACGATCGCCGTCACCGTGACCGTCACCCGACTCGACACCAACGTGACCGAGGTGTCCGCGAACACGCTCGTCTACCTGACGGGACCCTGAGCATGAACATCTTCCGACGCCAGCCCGGCGGCGACCGCGGCTTCACCCTGATCGAGCTGCTCGTCGCGACGGCACTGATGCTGATCATCCTGCCCCTCATCGGCGGCCTCGTCGTGACGCTCACCCGCACCTCGAGCACGGTCACCGCGCTGCAGTCCACCACCGGCGCGGCCCAGCTGGTGCTCAAGTCGGTGCAGACGGGCATTCGCAACTCCTCCGACTTCCGGCTGACCAACCCCACCGGCAACGACCAGCTTCTCGTGGGCCGCACCGCGCAGAACGGGCCCACGATCACCTGGGTGTGCACGGCGTGGTACTACTCGGCAACCGACAACTCCTTGCGATACACGGTCTCGCCGACCGCGATCTCGGTGGCCCCTACGGCGACCGAGCTGCAGGGGTGGACTCTCCTCGACTCCGTCGTGAGCCCGGCGAGCGGCACCGGCATCTTCTCCATCACCGGCGGGAAGCTCAACCTCGCCTTCACCAGTTCGCCGGGCGGCAGCCACCCGCCGCAGATGATCAACACCTCGGTCTACAACCGAGCCGGAAGCACCGGGAGCCCGCAGTGTTATTGAGAATCAGGCGTCACCTCGACCGCAGCGATGATCGTGGCGCGGCGCTCGTCGGCGTGATCGCCGTCATGGCCGTCGGCCTCATCGTCTGCGCCCTCGTGCTCTCGTCGGTGGTCGCGGGCTTCTCGTTCAGCCGCACGACGCGCGCGAGCATCCAGTCGCAGGCCGCCGCCGATGCCGGCGTGGCCGCCGCTCGCGTGGGCCTCTTCACCTTCGGCAACTGTGTGCTGCAGCCGACCCCCGGTGTGTACGCCTCGAGCGGGACGCCCAATTATTCGGCGGTCATCCAGGTGCTCTCCGGCGGGGCCTGGGTGAACGGATGCCCGGCGGTGGCCAACATGACGCCTCAGGTGCGCATCCTCTCCACCGGCACCGCACCCGGCCCGAGCGGCAACGGGACGACCGCGAAGGTCGAGGCGATCTACAACTACCTCTGGCCGGGCGTCACGCCCAGCGGTGTCGCGGTCTACCTCTATGCGGGCGGTATCGTGCAGGCCAACTCCTCGATGGACATGTCGGAGAGCCCCGGCGCCGGACTCGTCGTGAAGAAGGGCAACCTGGTCTGCGGCAAGAACAACACCGTGATCAACGGCGACATCGTCGTCGACGGCAACCTCGACCTCGGCAGCAACAGCTGTGCCATCAACGGCAACGCGTGGGTCTCCGGTGCGGTGACCCTCGGGTCGAAGGGCAACGTGAGCGAGAACCTCTCCTCGTCGAGCGTCACGCCGAACCCTCCGGGCAAGCAGGTCGGTGGCACCTACACGCAGAGCGGCGTGCTGCCGAGCACGCCGAACTGGGTCGACATTCCCTACACGCCCTCCGACTGGGTGGACTCGCTGGGGACGCCGTACGAGGTCAAGACGCTCAGCGGGTCGAGCTGCACGCAGTACGGCGGGTCGACCGGAGGCACGATCCCCGGCAACCCCATCATCATCAACGCTCTCGCGTGCACCAACGGAATCCAGGTCACCAACAACACCACCTTCAAGCTCACCAGCGACGTCGTGTTCTTCGCCCCCATGTTCAGCTGGGGCTCCATCAACCAGCTCAACTTCGCCTCCGCCGACGGCGCCGGTCACCACGTCTGGTTCGTCACCCCCGACAACACGGCCGACGGCAAGCCGACCTGCGCATCCGGCGAGGGCGACTTCGCGGTCAACAACAGCTTCCAGATCCAGGCGCCCATCGACGCCATGCTCTACACGCCGTGCTCCTTCAGCGGCAAGAACGGGTACACCTGGCGCGGCCAGCTGTACGCCGGCGGCTACAGCGACCTGGAGAACAACCCCACCTACAGCTTCACCTCGGTGGGCATCGCGGGATACGACCTGACGGCCGGGCAGAAGAGCACCACGATTCTGACGCCCCAGATCGGCACGGTGATCTCCAACCGCAACGTCGCCGGGTAGCGGGCGCTCCAGCGGGCGCGGGCACCGGCGCGGGCGGGCGGGCGCGCGCGGTGGCTCACGCGGGCCGAGGGGCGCGCGCGGTGGTCGGTGTGCCGCGCGGGCGCAGGAGCGCTAGGGGCAGACGCCGACCCAGAGCGTGTCACGGGCGCGGGTCATCCCCACATAGAGCTCGCGACGACGGATGGCCAGCGCCTCGTCATCGCCCGGCTCGGTGCCGACCAGTCGCGGGTCGACCCGCGCGACGAGCACATGGCGGAACTCGAGGCCCTTCGCCCGCTTGATCGTGCCCACTTTGACCACATTGGTGGGGAGGCCGGCGTACTCGGCGAGGTCCATCACGGCGATCCCGGAGCTGATGAGCGCCGCCTTCACGTCGCGCACCTGCCAGTTGGTCGCGCAGAGCACACCGATGTCTCCCCAGCGTCCGTCGAGGCCGCGCACCACACTCCCGAGCGCGGCGTCGTGGGCCCGCGGTGAGCTGAACCGGGCGGTGCGCGGCCCGGGACCGGTGCGCGGAACCTCCTGGATGCCGTCGATCGTCTGGATCGCGCCCTCGATGTCGGTGAACTGGTCGCCCTCGATCACGTGCGCCGCGAACTCGACAATCTCGCGCGTGTTGCGGTAGTTGGTCGACATGACCACGCCGCGCCCCGCGATGTTGATCCCCGCCTCCGCGAGCGTGAACCCGCCCGGGTAGATGGACTGCTGACCGTCGCCGATGAGGGTGAGGCCGTCGGGCGCATCGCCCACCAGGAGGTGGAGCATCCGCACCATCGCACACGACAGGTCTTGAGCCTCGTCGATGATCACGGCCGAGTAGTCGGTGCAGGGGGTGGCCCGCAGGGAGGCCTCGGCGAGCAGGATCTGGTCGTCGAAGTCGTGGATGCCCCGCGCCCGCAACCCCTTCTCGTACGCGGTGAACATGCGCCAGACCGCGCGCCGCTGGTCGATTCCGAGCGCACGGCGCCGGCCGGTGCGGGCCAGGTTCGCGTACTGCTCGAAGGTGCTGAGGCCGCGCCCCTTGATGACCTTGCTGAGCTCGTCGCGCCAGTAGTCGGGGTCGGGGTCGGTCTGCTCGAGCGTTCCGCCGATGCCGAACTCGCGCCAGACCGCCTTGAACAGCAGGTCGGCCTCATTCGGCTTCAGGTTGACGGCGATTCCGCGGGTCTTCAGCAGCCGGTTGGCGAAGGCGTGCACCCCCGCGAACTCCACGCGTCGCCCCACCTCGGGCGCCATCCGGGCCATGAGCGCCGAGAGCACGGTCGGGAGGGTCTTCACATAGCTCGTGACGAGCACGCGCCCGGGCCGCGCGCGGGCGAGGTAGGCGGCGCGATGCAGCCCCACCACGGTCTTGCCGGTGCCCGCGGCCCCGCGGATGCGCGACGGCCCGTTGAACTCTCGCCGCACGAGACGGGCCTGACTCGGGTGCAGAAACGCCATCCACGCCTCGATGGGCTCCGCGCGCAACCCCGCCAGCAGAATCTCGGTGATGTCCTCGACCTCGAAGAGCGGCTCCGGCTCGGCGGCCGCGAGCACCGGCTCCCGCACGCTCGCGTCGACCGACTGCGAACACTCCGCCACCACGGGAAAGTGGTCCATCGTCGCGCGCACCACGGTGTCGATCTGCGCCTCGGTCAATCGGAACCCGTGCGCGTGGATGAACGCCGCAGCGTTCCTCTCCCCCACCACGGTGACCGTTCCGATCGGCGTCGGCCGCAAGTCCCGCCCCGCGAGCACGATCACGACGTGCACCTCGCCGGGGGCGAGCCCCAGCTCAGCGAGGACCGCCTCGGTGCCGTAGGCCACGTCGGCGAGACCGTCGAAGTCGTCGGTCACGTCGAGCTGGCCGCGAAAGACGCGGCCGCCCGCGATCGTGACCTCGGCCCAGGCCTTCGTGTCGAGGATGAAGACGCCGCCGGGACCGATGAGGACGTGGTCGATCTGGGCGCGCGAGCGGGACCCGGGCCAGGCGCGGTCGTGCAGGAACGTGTAGCCGGCGGCAGCGAGCGGAGCGAGGCTGCCCGCCACGTGGCGCTCGGTGCGGGAGGCGATCATCCACCGCTCTGCGGCGGTGCGGGCCTCGGCGGCCAGTCGGTCGTGCTCGCGCGAGAGGGCGATGAGTCGGCGCCCCTCAGTGCTCGCCGATTGCCCTGCAGACCCCACGGTTCGTCCCCCAACGAGCCGACGCGCCAGGGCCGGCCACCCCGGCTTCCAGTCTGCGCGTGCGCGCGGCGCGTGAGAAGCCGAGGAATGCACCCAATTGTGGGGGCGCAGGTGGGGGCTGGCGGGCGTGGGTGGTGGCGCTGGCGGCGGCGCAGGCGGGCGCGCGGATGGGGGCAGCCGGGCGCTGGGCTCAGCGGCTACGCGCTCGCGCGGTGCTCCACGACGACGTCGGGGCCGGGGAACACGAGGGTCTCGTGCCCGTCGTCGAACCGCACGAGGTAGGGTGGCGCGCCGTCCGCTCCGCGCACCTCCACGATCTGCCCGTGCCGGTCTGACGACTCGACCGTCTTCCCGTGGATCACGATCCGTTCACCAACCGAAGCCTGCATGGCCCATCATCTCCTTCGACGATGGATCTAGGCTACGCCCGCGCGGGGTCGGGTGGGCGGGTGGATTCGGGCCGGTCGGGCGGGCGGGCTCACGTCAGCGATCGCAGAAGCACCGAGACGAGCAGCGTCGCGATGATCAGGCAGGGCGCGAGCGCGGCGACGGCGAGGCGTCGCCCAAGGATGCGTCGGGCATCCCGGTGGGCAATCACCTCGGCGAGCTCCTCCTCGGGATCCCGCTCGCTGGTCGGTTCGGCTAGTAGATCCACGGCACCAGCTTCCATCTGACCGACTGCCGGTACGTCTCGTGCGTAGGGCCGAACTCACGAGTCAGGAGCTGTTCCTCCGCGCGGATGCGGATGACGGTCCCCGCGATGGTCGGCGCGCAGAACAGCAGTGCCAGGGGGTCGGAGAGGATGAGGGCGAGGCCCGCGAACTGGGCGAGCAGCGCGACGTACCCCGGGTGCCTCACGACGCCGTACGGCCCCCGCACAATCAGCGTCGGCACATCGGGCTGCTCGACGGGCGTGAGCTGAAACCTCTGGCCGAGTACAACCATCGCCCACGCACGAAGTGCACTACCCGCCAGCACAAGGAAGGACCCCGACACGAGACAGCCGACGGTCGCCTGCCTGGGCACGATGATCGCCAGCAGGAGGGGGCCCGCCAATGCCACGGCGAGGGTGAGCTGGAGCACGGCGTCGGTGAGAAAAGCCGGCGTTGGGGTACCTCGGCGCTGCACTGGGCGCGCCATCCGTTCAACCACGATGGTGGCGGTGGCGCCCAGGAACCAGATGAGCAGACTAGGGAGCACTGCGCCTCATTCCGCGAAGCGCCAGAGCCGCGACAGCCAAGGCGACGATGAGTGGCACGACCAGGAACACCAGCACGCCCCAGTGCAGGTGAACGCCGAAGTGAGCCCCTATTCGGAACCCTTCGAGGATGGGCAGGCCGAGGGCCATCCGGGGGAACGTGGCATCCGACGTTGCGCTTCGCGCGTCCTGGGTCGCACCGACGAACTGTGTTCCCAGAATGACGATGGCGATGCACCACAAACCGATCGCCGTGATGGTTGGAGCAGCGACGAGAAGGCGGAGGCGGCGTGCCGGTGTCACAGTCATAATTCACTCTTTCTCTGGTGTGCGTGCGTCGGCGGAGGAGCGACCCTGTCACCCCAGCGCCGAGCTTCCGTTCGGTGTATGAGTGCCCCGCTGAGCAGCAGTGCGGCGAGGCCGATGAGCGCCTGCAGCGGTGCACCCGCGTGACTCGATCGGAGCATCCCCAGTAGCAGCGCGGTGACGCTGGACGTGAGCACGGTCGCGATCACCTGACCCAGCGCGTTGTCGAGTTGGACCGGGGCGACCCACCCGGCGACGAGCGCGCAGGCCGTGCTGAGCGAGATCGCACTCACGAAGGTGAGGATGCTCTCCGGGCGGTTCGGCTGAGGGAGGACGATGGCGGCGATTGCCGGCACTGCGGCTAGCGCGACCAGGAGGAGCGCGGCGCTCCACTGCGTGCGAGTCCACGAGCGAGCGGACATCCCGATCAGTTGTTGGGGCGGGTGCCTGCGCGGAAACACACCCCGGAGCACCCGCACCGGGGCCGCCGCAAACAATGCGATTCCGTAGAGCGCAGGCACGAGGAGTTGTGTGGCGAGTCTCGGCGGCAGGAGCCACATGACGACGGCGACGCTCACCCCCACGAGGAAGGCGGAAATGACATTCGCCGCGGTCGTCGGCTCGCGGAGGTAGTACAGGGTCTCGGCGACAACGCGCGACAGCTGGTCGCCCGCCCTCCACCGGAGGCGGACGCGTCCCGCTCGTCCAGACGCACCCGCCCCACTGAGCGACGTCGCGAGTAGTGCGAGCGCGCCGAGCGCGAGAACCACACAGAGCATTGTGAGAGGGATGCTGAACGACGTTCCGCGGGCGAGCTCCGTGATGAGCAGGGGCATGACGAGCAGGCCAACGCCTGATGGGTCCGAATCCGCCAGCGCGCCCAGGGAGTATCCGATGTCGACCACACCGAGCACGATCCACAGCATCATGGCGACCGGATACCGCACACCGTTCCACCGGCCGCTCCGCAGCAGAAAATGCGAGACGGCGAGACTCACTCCCCCGAGGAAGATCCCAAATGAAAGGCTCGCCACCACACCACGAATAGCGCTGCCGAGCGGCTGCCCCAGCGCGACGAGCGCCGAGATGGCGGGAGGGATCATGAGCATCCCCACGCCTGCCAGAAGAGTCACGACGGGCGCCCACACCACAATCGCGATGTGCCGGCGACCCAGCGGAAGTGCGCTGAGGGCGCCTTCGAGCCTGCCGGACTTGTCGCGGACGGCCTCAGCGAGAATGACCAGTAGCCCTGCAGCGAGAGCCAGCACGATCGCCATCGCCGGCGGCAGCAGGTAGGAATCGACTCCCCGATGACCTCCGTAGTGCTGGGTCGCTGCCACGCTGCTCCCGAGCGAAATCCCCGATCCGCACAGAACGGCGACAACCAGGATCGAGTAGCGACGAGTGCGGCGGAGCGGCGAGCCGGTCACTCTGCGCAGCAGCAGGTCTGCCGCACCGGCGAGGAGTCGGATCACCGCAATGCCCTCGCCTGATCGAGACTGCGCCGGACAGCGCCCTCCAGCTTCCCACTGCCACCGAGGTCGCTGACGGACGAATTCAGCGCGACACGTCCGTCGTGCAAGACCAGAACCTGGTCGGCGACTCGACCCGCGAGATCCAGGTCGTGGCTGGACGCGATGATCGTTCGACCCTCAGCGCGGAGCGTCACGAGCAGTTCTTCGACCGCGCGGGCGGCGATGAAGTCCAGTCCGATGAAGGATTCGTCGAGGAAGAGCAGGTCAGGATCCCCGATCAGCGCGCCGATCAGCTGCGCCTTGCGCGAATTGCCGAGGCTGAGTGCCGAGAGCGGCCGGTCATCGTAGATCGGGAGGCCGATCAACGACGCGTATCTCTCGGCGTGAGTCAGGGCATCCGGAAGGCGATCGCCCCTCGCTCGTTCACTGGCGAGTCGGCAGTAGTTCCAGAACTCGCGCGCCGTGAACTCCGCAAGCAGATCCTTGTTGGAATCGGTCATGTAGCCGATCGTCGAGAGCACCTCGGGGCGCCGTTCGGGAACCGAGTGACCATGCCAGGTCGCGGTGCCGCCCGACCGGGGCAGCAAGCCGAGTACGGATCGGATGAGGGTGCTCTTTCCCGATCCGTTCGTGCCGATCAGCGACAGTACAGCGCCGTGCTCGACATCGACATCGACCGGGCCGAGCTCGAAAGCGCCGAGTCGCACGTGCAGGTCACGGATCTGAAGCATCGTTGGCCACCCCTCCTCTACTCGTGCGGCGTACGGCGCCGACGGCTCCACGCAGGATGTGGCGACCGTCGCGCGAAATCGGAGTCAGGAGCAGAAGCTGACCAAGCGCGAATGCCAGAGTGGTGCCCGCGAGTGCCACCCGACTGCCATCCGTTCGGATCATGACCCAGTTGCTGTTCGGCACCAGGACGACGACTGCGCACGCCAGAACCATGCTCGCCGCCCCGCACAGCGGGCCGGCTGCCGAGATCGCCACTGCGGCGAGTCGACGCGACGTCTCGAAGCTGAGGCCCATGGAGCCGGCGCAGGAGTAGACGTGATGGACGCGCACGTGAAGGATGCGGACCGCGACCAGATGCCCCAGTTCGTGCGAAATCACCGCAGTCATGAGCGCCACGATGACGCCGCTCCCGATGAACGCAATGGGGAGCAGGCCGCCCACGCCGAGCGACGGCAGCGCCCGCGACGCGATCAACCCGACAGTGAGCGCGACAGCGAGGGCAAGGCATCCGCCCCACCACGTTGTTCTGTACGCGAGAACGACTGCTTCGAGGAGCCCACCGACATGTGGCGAGTGGAGCCGTCGGAGCTGCTGTCGCGGGGAGGGCAGGCGGCGGGTGATCAACGCCTCGAGCACGAATCGCGGCGCGGCTCGCACACTCTCGGCCACCTCGTCCCACCCGGATCGGTCGACGGAGACGAGGCCCCATCGTGCGAGCTCGAGGACGAAGTCTCGCCCCGCAGCTCCGAGGTCTTTCCCCAGAGTGCGCACTTCCACGGGTTCGCTCAGGTGCGCGACCAGCTCGCGCCCGTCCTCATTGAGCTCGCAGATGACCCCGTCCGCGTCTCTCAGCGAGTGCCCCACGAGCCGCACCCCCGGAGCCATCGATACGACGGCACCGGCGAGTGCGGTCTCGGCGGCGAGGCGACCCTCCGAGCTCAACAGCCTCCGATCCAGAAGCGCTGCACGGCACGAAGGCACGCGCTGAACGAGCGGGCGTTGCACACCGAGCAGATGTAGATGACGACCGCCAGGGCGAGGCCGGCGACCGCAGCGACGAGCGCGAAGACGGCGACATTCGCCTCCTGCCGCTGACGTGCTACCCCGCCCGTGATGGCCGGCGCGAAGCCGGACGGGTGACGTGATTCGCTGGTTCGGTGATCGACCGCGAGGGCAAGGGACATGACGTGCTCCGTTCCGGGGAGGGTAATCGAATTCTTCTCAACTCGAGAATTCCCATTAAGGTATGGGATTTATCGTCTCTAGTCAAACACTCTTCGCAATTCGATTCAGGAACTATCCACAGGGCACATGACGCAGGAACTTCGCTGCATCCCGCCCGCGCAGCTCGAGGGCGTGCCGATCCAAAACTGCAACTATGCGGTTGCATTCGCTCGGCTTTAATGCAACTCTATGGTTGCAATATCCGAGCGAAAGGATCACACTCATGACCATGACCGAGAACCAGCCCTCCGTCGTCGACGCCGACGACTTCACCGTGCGCCGCACCGTCACGATCGCCGCCCCGGCGAGCAAAGTCTGGGCGGCCGTTACCGAGCCCGAGCACATCGTCAAGTGGTTCGGGCAGGGCGCGCAGCTCGACGGTCTCTCCGTGGGCTCGCGCGGCTCGCTCCGCTTCGACGGCTACGGCGAGTTCCCGATGCGCATCGAGGCCATCGACCCCGAACGGATGATCGCCTACCGCTGGGGCAACGACAACGCCTCCCCGGTCGACCCGCTCGACGACGCCCACTCGACCGTGTTCCGCTTCACCCTCGAACCCGTCGATGGCGGTACCCGACTCACGGTCGTGGAGACCGGCTTCGGCACCCTCAGCGACCCGGCGGCCAGCATGGAGAGCAACCGGGGCGGCTGGGACTGGGAGCTCGACGAACTCGTCGCCTACCTCGAGGGCAGCGCGTGAGCATCGCCGCCCTCGTGCCGGTGTTCGCCGCGCTGGGCGATGAGACGCGGTGGAGCATCCTGACCGCGCTGGGCGAGGGCGAGGCCTCAGCGTCGGCCCTCGCCGAGCGGCTGCCCGTCACCCGCCAGGCGATCGCCAAGCACCTCGCCGTGCTTCAGCAGGCCGGGCTCGTCGAGCCGGTGCGCGCCGGTCGTGAGCTGCGCTTCCGCGTGCTCGGTGCCCAGCTGAGCGACACCGCACGCCGCCTCGACCGCATCGGCGCGGAGTGGGATCGTCGGCTTGCCGCGATCAAGGAGATCGCGGAGTCGCTGTAGGGGTACCGCGGCTACGCGCCGAGCAGCGCCAGGCCGTGGTAGACGGCGTAGACCGGCCAGACGATCGCCTGAAGCAGCCCCAGCACCACCCCGAGGAAGGAGTGGTCGGAGCGCGAGATGAAGTAGATCGCCGCCCCGATGTAGGCGAGGAGGAAGACGAACCCCCAGGGTCCGGCACGTTCCACGACACGAGCACGTTGGGTCATCAGGGCCTCCAGCATCGACGGCGATCACGGCGGCGCACGCCGCGCCGCGCACGCGACCATGCTGCCGCGCGGCCCGGGGCCCGAGACAGGGCCATTGGTCCCGGCGGGTGAGTTCGGGCGCGCCGCACCGCCTCGCCCGCGCATCCGCCGCACCCGGCGGGACCTTCGCCCCTCCTCCCCGCCAGCCCCGCGGCCTACGCTGCGAGTGCCTGGCACTAAGGAGGCACCCGATGACCATCCACCGCACCACCCTCGAACCCCGCCGCATCCTCGCCGTGCGGGAACGCGTGGCGATGACCGCCCTGACCGACTTCTTCGCCCGGGCGTTCGGCGCCTCGGCCGCCGCCCTCGAATCCTCGGGCCTCCACCCCGCCGGCCCGCCCGTCGCCGTCTACGTCGGCACCCCCGGCACGACCGTGGACGTTGCGGCGGGCTTCCCCTTCACCGGCCCGCTGACGGCACCCGAGGGCACGGTCATCGTGGACCTGCCCTCGGGTGACGCCGTCGAGGCCATCCACGTCGGCCCCTACGACGAGCTCTCCGTCACCTACGAGGCGGTGGGCCGCGAGCTCGTCGACGCGGGCCTCACCCACACCGACACCATGTTCGAGGAGTACCTCACCGACCCCGACACGAGCCCCGACCCCGGCACCTGGCGCACCCGCATCGTCTTCCCGTTGCAGTAGGGGGCGGATGCCCGGCCGGGGCTACGCCGAGCGGGCGATCGCCAGCACCGCCGCGCCGATCGCCCCGCCATATTCCCCGAACTCCGCCACCGCGATGCGCGGGGTCGGATAGGCGCCCGTCACCTCGGCGAGCGCGTCATGAAGCGCCCGCTCGAAGTGCGGGAAGTAGGTCGATCCGCTGCCCCCGAGGATGAGGATCTGCGGTCGAAACACCGTCAATAGCGTGGCGGCGCCTGCCGCCAGCCGCCGTCCGTAGTCGTCGAAGACGGCCCGTGCGACGGGGTCACCGCTGGTCGCGCGATCGGCGACCAGGTCGATGTCGGCGGAGCTGTTCCTCGGGTCTTCAACGAGTACCGTGCAGCTCCTCTGGAGCGCTTGGCGGGAGGCCAGTTGCTCCCAGCAACAGCGTCTGCCGCAGTAGCACGGGGCGGGCGGGCCGTCGACGCCCAGGTGGCCCGCCTCCGGATGCTGTCCGTCCGCCCCTCGCACGGGCTCGCCGACGTTCAGCATGCTGACGCCGACGCCCGTGCCGAGCGTGACCATCAGCACGTGGTCGTATCCCCTGCCCGCGCCGACGGTCGCCTCGCCGAGTGCGGCCGTGACGGCATCGTTGTCGATGTACGCGGGAACCCCGACGCTGTGGCGAAGGAGCGCCGGGACATTCACCCCGGTGAGCGCCGGCAGGGTGTCCGGATTCTGGATGATCCCCTCAGCTGAGATCGGCCCGCTCACCCCCACGCCGATCGCCGCGATCTCAGATCCGACCACCAGCTCAGCGACGGATTCGGCGAAGAAGGTCTCCAACTCGGCGGGTGTCGCGCGTGCCGGCGTCGAGGCGATGGCTGACTGCAGCACAGTCAATTCCTCATCCACCGCCACGAACCGTGTTGCCGTGCCGCCCACGTCGATGCCGACGAACGTTCGTGCCGGAGCGACGCCCGACCACGTCATAGCGCGGTGGTGACTTTGCTGCCGAATGCGAAGGCGCCGGGGGTCACACCGTTGGCCTTGGCCAACTCGATCGCGATGAGCTCCGCGATGACGGCTCCCCCGACGAGCCCCTCCAGCGGTGACGCGTGCGAGTGCGTGAGGGTCGTCGCGCCGTCGACGCGCAGGTCGCCGATGAGCACGACGGAGGAATCCACCGCGACGAGGTCCTCGGCGAGCCGCCGCACCGAGGGGTCGGCGTCGTCCTCGTAAGCGCCATAGAGGAACACCGTGAGCCCCGGGCCGGCGAGTTCGAAGGGGCCATGCCGAAACTGCCCGCCGACGTGTCCCTCAATCGGAACCTTCGCGGCCTCCTTGGTGATGAGACCAGCGAAGAGGGCGGTGGCGGCGTCATCCCGTCGACCGACGGAGGCGAGCCGGGAATCCAGGTGACCCAGGGCGCGCTTCGCGACCCCGGCGACCATCGTCACATCGAGCAGCTCGGTCACCCGATCGGCGGCCGCGGCGATCTCCGCGCGCGCCCGCGTGGGATCCTCTCCCCTGAACGCGCCGACGATGCGCCGATGGGCCGCGAGCGTGTTGAGGTAGCTCTTGGTGCTGACGGTGGCCTCGTCGCCGCTGAGCAGCGGGAGGTAGAGTTCGGCCGCCGTGGCCAGCGGGCTCTCGGGGTCGGCGGTGATGCCGACGAGCTGGCCACCGGCAATGCGTCCGTCACCGAAACGATCGACGAGTTCGACGATCTCGCCACTCGCGCCCGACTGCGAGGTGGCGAACACGAGCGTGTCGGCCGTGATGAGGCCGGGTGTGTCGAGCAACTGCCCGGTGTCCACCGACCAGGTCGGGCGACCCGCTGCCGTGAGGGAGCGCCAGGTGGGCAGACCCGCGAAGTGCGAGCTTCCCATCCCCGTGAACAGGATGCGCTCCCAGTCACGCGAGGCCAGCTCGAGCAGCCCCGGCTCCAGCCCCGCGTCGGCGGCCGTCCGGAGTGCGGCGGGCTGGCCGAGCACGTCGAGTTCGAAGGGGGTGAGGTCGGTCATGGTCGTGGTTCCTTGCATCAGGCGATCTGAGTGGAGCGGGTGGATGCGATGTCGAGGGGGCTGAGATCGAGCAGCCCCGCGGCGATTCGCGCGCCGATCATCGCGGTCGGGAGGTTGATGTTGCCGCGGGTGATGGCGGGCATGATGGAGGCATCCGCCACGTAGAGCCCGGCGACGCCGTGCACGCTGCCGGTGTTGTCGACGACGGCGAGCGGGTCGGTGGCCGGCCCCATCTTGCAGCTCCCCGCCGGGTGGCAGTAGTTGACGATGTTGGCGAGCGGGTCGGCGGTGCCGGGCACACGCTCCCCGAGAACCTGGGCCAGCTCGGGCTGGGCGACCATGCGCTCGAGCAACTCGAGCGACTCGGCGAGCACCTGCCGGTCGTACCCTTCCGGATCGGTGCCGTAGCGATGGTCGATCACCGGGTTGACCACGTCGAGGTCGGCGGCGAGCGTGACCGACCCCTCCGACCGCGCCCGCATGGCACCTCCGTAGAGCGTGATCGGCGGAAGGCCGGGGTGGCCGCTGTTCGCGCCCGCGACCATGAAGACGTGGATGTCGTACGGCCCGTCATCGCAGAGTGACGACTTCGCCCGCCCGACCGTCTGCTCGTCGGGATTCCACGAAAGCGCCGCGAGCTCCTCCACGAGCCCCGGCCGGCCGGCGAAATCGAGTTGAACGCAGGCGTGATCCACCAGGTGCTTGCCCACGCCGGGCAGATCGACCTCGACCGGGATGCCCAGCGCCTCGAGTTCGTCTGCGGGGCCGACGCCCGAACGCAGCAGCAGCGCGGGCGAGTGATACGCACCGGCCGACACGACAACCCGGCTCGCGGCGATGAAATTCACCCCGCCGGGATGCTGCACGAAGACGCCCGTCGCGACCCCGTCCTCGATGTGGATGCGCGTCACCGTCGAGTCAGCGAGGATGCTGAAGTTCGGGCGCTCCCGCACCGCGTCGATGAAGGCGAACGCGCTGTTGAAGCGCACCCCATCCGCGGTGACGTTCACCGGCATCGGGCCGATCCCCTCGGCAGCGGCAAGGTCGTCGAGGTCGTCGGCGAAGGGCAGCCCGGCGAGGATGCCCGCCTCGACGAATGCGCGCTGGGGTGGCGTGAGGTCATCCATCGTGTAGCGACGCACCTGGAACCGGTCGCGCACCCATTCGAGGAGCGGTTCGACCTCGTCGGCGGTCCAGCCCGGGTTGCCCTGCGTCGCCCACTCGTCGTAGTCGAAGCGGGCACCCAGTGAGGCGGTGCAGCCATTGTGGGCCGAGCAGCCTCCGAGGATCCGCGCCCGCGGGAGGTCGAGTCGGGAGTCGCCGACCGTGCTCGCGGTGTGCAGCTCGTAGTCGTGAGACAGCGGAATCGATCGTGCGTCGAGCATGTCGGCGGGCCAGTTGCCGTCGATGCGAGCTCCGTAGTCCGGTCCCGCTTCGATGAGGAGAACGGTTCCGTCGCTGTGGGCGGCGAACGTCGCTGCGAAGGCCGCGCCGCCGGTTCCGCCGCCGATCACGACGGTGTCGACGGAATCGGGGAGGTGGTGCTCTGGAGTGGTCATGTCGTCCTGGTGTTTCTGCTGGTCATGCGATGAGGAGTTCGAGTCCGCCGAGAGACAACTCGCGACGGTGGTCGACGCCCAGGGCGTCGTCGGTGAGGATCGCGTCGACGTCGTCCACGCCGCAGATCCTCGCGAAGGCCTCGCGGCCGAACTTCGAGGCGTCGCAGGCAACGAGCGTGCGGCGGGCGGCGTTGAGGGCCGCGCGCTTCACGGCCGCGTCGTCGACGTTCCATTCGGTGAAGCCGGTGCTGGTCGAGACGGCCGACGCGGTCATGAGGTAGACGTCGAATCGGTAGCGCGCGAGTGCGGCGTCGACCTCCGGCCCGATGATGCTGGACTCGCCCGTGCGGATGATTCCCCCCGGCACCATCACCTTCGTCGCCTGGTCGGTCGACAGGATCTCGGCGATCCGGAGGTTGAGAGCGCACACCGTGATGTTGCGGCCGACGAGCTCTTCAGCGATCGCCACCCCGGTGCTGCCACCGTCGAGGATGATCGTCTGTCCGTCGATCACCTGGCGGCTGGCCAGCGCAGCGATCTTCCGCTTCGCCTCACTGTTGGTGCGCGTGCGTAGGCTGAACGGCGGCTCGAAGCTCCCGCTCGCGGCGGGCGCCGCGCCGCCGTGCGTTCGCACGAGGAGTCCAGCGGCGGCCAGCTGGTTGAGGTCGCGACGCACCGTCATCTCCGACACCTCGAACCGCACGCTCAGCTCGGTGATCGTCAGCTCTCCGCGGCGGGCGAGCTGCGCGAGGATGTCCTGCTGTCGTGTCTCGGCGTTCATGAGCGTGATCCCTTCGTCGGGCGGGCTGTGGCGAGTGCTACCGCTGCGTGACTAGTCAACATCAGGCAGTTCGCCGGCCCGGGCCATCCAGGCACGATTTCCGGGCCTGAGGTTGCGGCCGATCAGGATAGCGAGACCGAACACCACGTAGGCGACCGCGATGAAGGGCGCGAGCACGACGGGGAAGGCGGGCAGCGGCACAAGGCTGTTGTAGGCAATCAGAATCAGGGCGACCGTCGACACGATGGGAGCCACGATGTACGACAGCACGCTGAACTCTTCGGGGTGCTTGGTGCGGAAGTAGAGGTACGCACCGATGTTCATCATGATGAAGATCGGGATGTACACGAAGGTTCCCGTGGTGCCGAGCACGTTGAACAGGTTGTAGGGGCCCAGCGGCAGACCGGCACCCAGGCAGATCACGAGGGCGACGATCGACTGCACGATGACGGCGGTGATCGGGGTGTGGTGAGTCTTCTGCACTCGGGCGAAGAACTCGGGCAGAGCACCCGTGCGCGCGATTCCGTAGATCGTGCGCGTTGCACTCGTGGTGCAGGCGATGCACACGCCGAGTCCGGAGTTGACGAGCGCGATGAGCACGAGGATGGACGCTCCGTGCCAGAGGCGATCGGCGAGAACGAAGGCGGGCGCGGTCGGTGAGGATGCGAGCGCGGCGAGCTTGTCAGTGCCCCAGCCGATCTGCAGTCCCCAGGCCGTGACGACGTAGAAGAGGCCGATGAGCACGAGCGAGCCGATGATCGCCTTGGGCACGATTCGCTTGGGATCGCGGGACTCCTCTCCCACGGCGGCTGCGCTCTCGAACCCGGTGAACGCGAAGATCGACAGCACGATCGCGAGGAAGAAGCCGGATCCGTTGCTGATGTTGGCCGGGTTGAAGCCGTCGAGGTTGACACCACCAACGCCGGGGTGAAGCACGCCAGACAGCGCGAGTCCGAGGCCCACGATCATCTCGAAGCAGGTCATGACGACGAGGAACTTGATCGAGATCACGATGCCCCGGTAGGCGCAGGCGAAGCAGATGAGCAGGATGACCGTGGCATAGACCCACCACGGAACGCCGAAGCCGTACTTGCTGGTGAGCTCGTCTTGCAGGACGGCACCGGTGAAGGCGGCAAGGGCGGCCGGCACGATGGTGACCATGATCGCGTAGAGCCAGCCCGTCATGAACCCGGCTTTCGGACCAATGCCCGCGGAGACGTAGGTGTAGAAGCCGCCGGCGGAGGGAAGATGGCGAGCGAGTCCGCGCATGGGCACCGCGATCACCAGGCACACGAGGAAGGCCGCGAGGTAGGTGAGCGGCGCGGCGACACCCGCCTGACCGGTGGTGAAGGCGATCGTGTAGAAGATTCCGAGAGTCGGGGAGATCTGGGCGATGGACTGCATGAGGGTTCCACCGAGCCCGATCGATCCCTTGCTCAGGCCCGAGCGGAGGGTGACGTCGTCTTCGGTGGCAGTGCGGGGGATGGTTGACACGAAGCTCTCCTTTGAACTGAACCGTCGCGGTAGACCGGATATCTAACACGTTTGATGTTCAGTATGACATCAATTGCGTCAATTTGAGCATTAAATGTCAGGTGATCTGTTATCACCGTGTTTCGACCGCGTGACAATCTGGCGCGAGGCGCGCGGGGTCGCCGGTTCATCGAACAGTGTCGTCCGAGGCGTCGCTGACTCCACATCGCCAGGCGGCGCCTGCTGAAGACTGAAAAAGAGAACCGGTGTCAGCTCTCGCCCGTGGGGGCGCTGTCATCGGGCTCATCGTCGGCCTCTCGCCACTTTTCGGTCCGCTCCGCAAATCGCTCGGCCAGCGCCGCGGTAGCGGACTGGGCCCGGTCTATGGAGGCGCCACCGAATCGCGCGGCGGCCTCGATGCTGTCCTGACCCACATCCACGATCTTGTCCCGTGCCTCGATCACGGCGGTGGTCCACCGCTTCGATTCGACATCGCTTCGCCCGCCCTCAATGCCGAGACGGGACCGAAACTCCACGACGTCTCCCGCGACGTGATTGCTTGACCGCACAACCGACCGCGACGAGCTGGGGTGGAGTAGCACCTGCCCATTTGCCGCCGCGGCCGCGGCGTCCATGCGATCCAGAAGTCGACGGGTGCTGCGCTCGATCAACTCCACCCTGTTCTCGCGAGCCGCCTTCAGCGCGAGGCGGTGAAGATCCAACTCCCCAGGCGACGCATCCAAAACTCGGTCGAGCTCCAGAACCGCGATTCCGTCCTGCAGTTGAAAGCATCCGGCGAGTATCGCCAACCACTCTCGCACCTTGGGCTCCGCCTCCTTTGACGCCCGCGCGACGTCGCCGATGGCCGACTTCTTCTCGAGCTTCTCCGCGAGCGCATCGAGTTGGCGCAGCGCATAGGCCTGCGTGCGGGCGATCGTGACCGCTGTGCCTTGAACCTTCGACCAGGTCGTCTCCGACACGTGGCCCACCTGGCTTCGGATCGTCATCGCCTCTTCGATGAGGAAGTCCACGCCAATCATGTCGGCGACCACGGCATCCTTCTGTGCGCGCAGTAGATCGTCGACCTTCTCGTCGATGATGGCGAGGTAGTCGGTGATCTCATCCATGGCTTGCTCCATGGCGATCTGCGACATGATTGCCGCGGCACCAGCGAGAAAGGCAGGGCTGGCCAGTAGAGCAGCGGGACCCGTCGCGAATTGGACGATCGCCTTGATCTGTCCGCCGCTCGCCTGGACGACGCCTCGGCTCAGGCCGGGGCTGGACCCCTTCATGAGCCCGAATTTGTTGATCTTCTCCGCAGTCTCCTTGGTGAGCTTCACCCATCTGCCCGAGCCCGCGGCGATCTCTGCCGCCGCCTGCAACCCACCGGCGGCGCCGAACAGCGCACGATCGAGGCGCGGGAGCCCGAGTTCTTTGGACTCCGATAGGCCCTCCCCCATCAGGAATCTCTCGACGGACGCGGGGTCCCCGATAACCGCCAAGCCGTCCCCGTCGCTGATGAGTTCAATCTCGTCACTCATGTTCGGCTCCTGAACCGCGGGCGGCGGCGCCCGACATCTCTCCGCCCATCATGGCAGCAACGTGAGTCGTCGTCACGCTACACAATTCGCGATCATGGCTCACGAATGTCGGTGGCTTTCTGCTTTACTGAGCTACTCGCCAGCAAAGGTGGTGGGTGCCGCCAATTCGATAGATGAGCGGCCAACTAACGTCGCCGGGCCAGCTCGCGTCGACGGCATGAGAGGTAACCCGATGCCTGAACTTGATGACCTTCCCGAGAGCTCCCCCGAGTCGGGTGCGATTCCGCCGCAAGCCCCACTCCCTCCTGCAGCGCCAGCCGGTTCAGGAATCGGGCTCGCGGCCATGATCGTCGGCATCGTCGCCGCAGTCTTCGCAATCGTCCCCGGATTTAGCTTCATTGCCTTCATTCCCGCGTTCACAGCAATCGCCTTGGGGATAGTGGGACTGGTTCGACGCCACGCCCGTCGAGGACGACCACTCTCCGGCGTCGTGCTTGGCGGAGTGTCGCTGCTTGTCGCCGTAGTGGTGAGCGTTGCCACGATCGTCGGCACCGCTGCATCCAGCACCCACAGCCTCTCCGCTGCCGCGCCCACTATCTCCGCGGCTCCGAGTGATGCCCCCAGCGATGCGGCCAGCGCCAGTCCCGCCGAGTCGCCTTCGCCATCGCCGAGCCCAGCCCCCGTCGAAACAGTGGCGCCACCGGCTCCCGTCGCGAAGACCTATAGCGGGCGTCACGACTCGGTGATTCGAGTGAAGCTCCCCGACGGTGCCGATCAGGCAGCTATTGCCACGATCTCGTACACGGGCGGCAGTAACTTCAGCATCTTCGCACTCGACAGCAACTTCAAGCGGGGTGACCTGCTCGTGAACACCATCGGTCGCTACCGAGGCACCGTACTCGTCAATCCCAACGGTGACGGAGTTACCGGATTCGAAATCTCGGCCAGTGGGCCGTGGGCCCTCACGCTGAAATCCATTTCTGCAGCGCGACAAATGACCGGCAGCCGCATCACAGGCGCGGGTGACGACGTGCTGATTTACCGCGGTGATGCGAGCGCGGCCGCGATCGTCAACCGTGGCAGCTCGAACTTCGCCGTCTGGCAATACGGCGATTCCACTGACCTCCTCGTCAATGAGATCGGTAACTACACCGGCACGGTCCTCATCTCGGGCGGCCCGTCACTCTTCGCCGTTTCGTCCGATGGGAAGTGGAGCATCACCACCCAGTAGGTCACGCCGCACACGCACTCACCCCTCAAGTGGGGACGCGGCTGCCCGCGCACCGTCGATAAGGTCGAAGAAGTCTCGCTATTCGGGCGGGGCCGCGCGGATCATCCGCGCAGCGTCAGCTCGGTGAGCGAATTCGAAGGACGACCACGTGGCACACGGCTCGGGGCCAAGGGACTGGCGGCAGGGCGGCAGGCACTGGGATGAGATTCCGGTGGCCCGCACGCCGAACCCTCCGCCGGCATCGTCGGTTAAGGTGTTCGGCGCGAACGTCGCCATGCCGCGACCCTGGCTGACGGCGTTGCTCGGCCTCGTCATCGGCATACTCACGCTGGGCGGCGGCATCTTCACTCTGGTGGAGCAGGCGGCACCCCGCCCCGCGTTCTGCTTCTTCGGAGGCGCGGTGGCGCTCGTTCTCGGAATTGCCGCGCGGAGGCGAACCGCACGCTCCTCCAGCGGAGTTCGAGCCTTCACCCTCCTGCCCATCGCCATCGGCGTGGCGGGCGTCATCGTCGCGCTCGCGCTAACCGTCGTGATCGCGACCACCCCGACGAGCGCGCTCCAGGGGCCGGTCACTCAGGGCCAGCCAGTGGCGCCGCCCGTCGCGCAACCGGCGGCGCCCGCCGCTCCGAGCGTCGCGACGCCACTTCCCCGGCCGCCCGTCTCGCGGATGTCGATGGCACAAGCCCTGGGCACGCTGTACACCGCGCTGACCCACCTGCGACGACCGGGCAGTCTTGCGTCCCCGGCGCTAGCGATGGACCACTACGGCAGGGTCTTCGACCCCTACTCCGTGGCGCCCAACTACGTGCTCGCGATCCTGCCCGCTAACACCACCCTCGGTTACATGGTGCACGTCGACCGACGCAACTTCGAGCTCACGCTCACCGACGCACTCGACCCGAGGCTCGTTGCCCGCATCGACACTGTCACTGGCGTGATCACCTTCGATTAAGGCGGGGATGACCGGCCCGATCAATAGCGGACGCCCGCCTCAGACTCGCATCCAGGTGCGGCCGGCGCCCATATGCTGCTATCAGCGACGAGTCGGAAGGGCGGCCTGGTGAAGCGGATCGAAGTAGTCGGGGCCGTCATTGTGCGCGACGGGCTCGTCCTGTGTGCCCAACGGGGCCCGGATGCCAAATTGCCCGGGCTGTGGGAATTCCCGGGCGGAAAAGTGGAGTCGGGAGAGAGTCCGCGAGAGGCCCTGGAGCGCGAGATTCGAGAGGAACTGGGCGCCGAAGTCAAAGCTGGCGACCAGGTGGAAGTCACAGTCCACGAGTACGCCTTTGGCGAGGTGCACCTCACCACGTTTTACTGCGACCTCCTGTCGGACACGGTAACCGCGACAGAGCACGAGGCGGTGACATGGCTGCCGCGCTCGGATCTCCTGCAGCTTGAGTGGGCACCTGCCGACATTCCGGCAGTTCGCGCTGTGATGGAACGGCTATCGGCAGCGTGAGCCTTCCACCGTTCGACGCCTACGGCGTGCTCGGGCGCGATGTTGGCTTCGGCTACCTCGATCAATCGCTCGACGCACCGCGACGACTTCAACCACGACTCGTGCTGAACGACGACAACGGGACGGTCTTGCAGGCCATTCGATCCGAACTTCGTGCCGCAACCTCGTTCACCTTCTCCGTGGCCTTCGTCTCGGCCGGAGCCCTCGCTCTGCTGAAGCAATCCCTCATCGAATTTGAGGGGCGCGGCGAGATCGTCACCTCCGACTATCTCGGCTTCAACTCCCCGTCGGCGTTCCGCGAACTCATGGCGCTGAGAGAGGTCGGAATATCGGCCAGACTGCACGACGCGGGAGCGTTCCATCCGAAGGGATACGTCTTTCGTCGTGCCGACGGCATAACCGCAATACTCGGGAGTTCAAATCTCACCGAGAGTGCACTCGTGTCGAACCACGAGTGGAATATCCGCGTCTCAGCCGCGACAGAAAGTGATCTCGCCGAACAATTCAGCAACCTGCTTGATGCTGAAGGCACGCGTTCGGCGCCACTCACTGAAGAGTGGATTGCTGACTACGAACTCGGATGGGTCGCGCCGCCGCCACCTCGAGGCCGAGCCCGCGGGCAGGCCGTCCTTGACGGCCACACACTCGGCACAATCAGCCCGAATACGATGCAAGAATCGGCGCTCCAATCAATTTCAGCCGTTCGAAATTCCGGCGAACGCCGGGCGCTTGTCATCTCAGCGACGGGCACCGGAAAGACGATCCTCGCTGCCCTTGACGTGCGTGCCGCAGCGCCAGCACGCGTGCTGTTTGTGGCGCACCGCGAGCAGATTCTCGACCGCGCCATTGTCGAATTCCAGCGAGTGCTGGGGTCGCCCCGCGAGCTATTCGGGAAGCTGGTCGGCCAGACGCGGGAGACCGACCGCCGTTATGTGTTCTCGACTATTCAAACGCTGTCCAGCGACGGCGTTCTCGCAGGCCTCGACCCCCACGAATTTGACTACATCCTCGTCGACGAGGTGCACCGCGCCACCGCTCCCAGCTATCGCAAGATCCTTGAGCATTTCAAGCCGCACTTTCTACTTGGCTTGACAGCCACTCCAGAGCGTAGCGATGGCACGAGCGTCTACGAGCTCTTCGACTACAACGTGCCCTATGAAATCCGTCTTGGGGCTGCACTCGAACAGGACATGCTCTCGCCATTCCACTACTACGGGATTGCTGACATCACGTTTGACGACGGAACCTCGACCACAGACGGTACCTCGCTCACTCGACTAGTCGCGCAGGATCGAGTCACGCACATCGTCGACGCACTGAGAAAGTATGGGCACGCCGGTGTTGCTCCCCGCGGCCTCATTTTCTGCAGTCGCAACGACGAAGCCGCCAGGCTGTCTGCAGAGTTGAACCAGCGCGAATTCCAGGGGAATCGACTTCGAACAGTCGCGCTGTCGGGTCAGCACTCCATCGAAGAACGGGAGCGTCACGTGCGCCGGCTTGAGGCCGGCGATCTGGACTACATCCTCACTGTGGACATATTCAATGAGGGCGTCGACATTCCGGCAGTCAATCAAGTCGTCATGCTTCGACAGACCCAGTCGGCGATTGTCTTTGTGCAGCAGCTGGGCCGTGGGCTCCGAAAATATCCGGGCAAGGAGTATTTGGTCGTCATCGACTTCATCGGGAACTACGCGAACAACTACCTCATTCCGGTCGCCCTGTTTGGCGACGATTCACTCAATCGCGAGTCAATCCGTCGATCACTCATCGCCGCCGAAGAGCGTGGCGTGGTCGCGGGCCTCTCCAGTGTCCAGTTCGACCGCATCGCGCAGGCGCGAATTCTCCGATCGCTGCACGGCGCATCTTTGGATAGCTTCCCGAATCTCAAAGTCGCAATCGAGACCATTAGAAATCGAGTGGGCCGCATGCCGCGGCTACTCGACTTTCTCCGATTCGAGTCTGTTGACCCAGTCATCCTCGCCAACAAGGCGGGATGCTATCCAGCGCTGATCCAGAAGTTGTTCACCATCGAGCACGGCTTCACCAACGACCAGATTTCCTTCCTCGTCGTGCTGTCTGCGGAGGTACTGTCCGCGAAGCGACTCCACGAGTCGGTACTCCTCCGGATACTCCTCGAGCAGCGCGAAATCGATCGGGACGATGTTGACCGGGCGCTCGCAGACGCCGGGCTGCCCGTAAACGCGGCCACGGTTCAGAGCGCAATCGACGTCTTGACACTGACGTGGAACACGCTGGCCGAACAGCAGCGGTACGCGGGTGCGGCGCCCGTCTGCGTGTCGGGGCGGCAGGTCAGGCTCACGGACGCGTTCGCCGACGCATACGACCGGTCACCAGACTTCAGAGCCGAAGTCGACGACCTCCTAAGTACAACCCAACGTCTGGTTGTCGACCGCTTCGATGTGACCCAGCCTTTCACGCCCGGGCGGCAGTACTCACGAAAAGATGCAAGCCGACTCCTCGGCTGGCGCAGCAATATGTACTCGACCATCTACGGCTATCGAGTGGACCTGGCCACCGGAACCTGCCCGATCTTTGTCACGCTCCACAAGACCGACGAGGTGTCCGCCAGCACCGCGTATGAAGACACCCTGATCGACCAGACCACTCTCCTCTGGTACACGCGAAGCAACCGAACGCTCAGGAGCAGCGAAGTTCAGGCAATCGTCAATGGCTCCGTCGATCTCCACGTGTTCGTCAAGAAGGATGATGCGGAAGGTTCCGGTCACTATTACCTGGGTCGCGCCACCCCGCACTCCGCCGAGGAAACCGCGATGAAGCAGGGCGAGCCGCTGCCCGTCGTGCGCATGACTCTCCGATTCGAGACGCCCATCGACTCTGGTGTTTTCAGCTACTTTCACCCCGAAGTCACTGCCTAACAAAGCAACGCGCAGGGCAACACCAACAATTGGAGGTTGCCGGTTACGCAGACGCCGGAGCCACGCCCCACTAGTGGGGATAACCCTGTCGACGCCGCTCGCCGTCCGATGGGTGGTGGAACGGCAGCCTCAACCGAGCGACCCTCGAGCCCAGTCGGCGAGCGCTACCCCCGCCCCTGACGAACTAGCTCGCGGACCTCAGCGAACGCCGATTCCTGGTGGGCGACGCGTCGGGCGCGCTCGACACAATCTGGAGTAAATAGCGCCTGACGACCCGGGTGAATTGTCGCCACTACCCGCACGCCCCGCTCCTCAATAGGGGCGGGCAATCGTCGGGCCGCCCGCTTCCATCCGGCCTCTGCGTCGCGGCCTTGGAGGAGAATTACACGCAACTCCGGCAGCAGCTCGAGCAGCTCGACGATGACCTCCGCGCCAGCTTCGAGCTCCGCCGCCGACGGCGCCCGGTTCACATACCAGGGGTACGCATTCCAAGGGAGCACCTGCCTAGGTCTGATCCCGGCAGACTCGAACAGGACCATCTGCCGTTCGGCGGTCGGGTCGTCGTTTTCAACGGCGAGAAACCCGGACCCGACTCCGGCCTGGGTCGCCGGGCCCGGATCGCGGAGGATCGAGAGAACCTGCGCGTCGATCCCGCCGTGCAGTGGGGCTACGTACGGCGCCCACCCTCGGCCGTCCCGGTCGCGGATCGAGTCGACCAAGACGTTGATCGGGGCGATGTGACTAGCGGTAAGAGCGGACACTTCCTGCTCAACGCGGAAGTCCGGGTCCGCCATTTTTCGAGACATATCCCTGACGGTAGTGGACTTTGGCGACGTCAGCTCAGGCTTAGTGTGCCGATAACGATCAAGGTGACCGTGCCCACGACGAGAATCGGGAACGCCATCACCGCGGCGCAGACGCCGACACCTCTTAGCGACCTGAACGAGTTGGGACGCTGAGCAGATCCATTTCTCGGCATCGCAAGTGAACTCGCGGACCCTCTTAGGATGATCCCTGCTCCTGTGGGCAAATATTGGGCAAATCGGCGATCAGGGCTGTTATTTACCGCTCAAATTGAGCCGCCGACCAGCACTTTTACTTCACTCAGAAGGTGCGCCTGCTGGGACGGTACTTGAATTTAAAAACAGAGGTGCAAGCGATATTCGACCTCTGTCAGCGGGCGGTTTCGTCGCGTGTTCAACGCGACTCCCCCACCTCTGTTCGTGGTCCAGCTCGTCTCACCCAGCAGCAAAACGACATAATCGTCAGCCTATATAAGGAAGGACGACGCGCTGTCGCCATAGCCCGGGAGGTCGGAACGACAGAGTGGACGGTGCATCATCGACTCAATCGATTAGGTGTCGAGCGCCGGCCGTCGGGGCTGACACCATCGCAGCTCAAAGAGGCCGTCCGCCTTCACGATGATGGCGTGCCAATCACGGTGTTAGTGAAGCGATACGGCCGGTCGTGGAAGACGATCGACAAGGAGCTTCGGCTTGCGCGAGGTCATTGATCTCGCCGCTTGTAGTTGAGGAGAATCTGCGCCATCTTGGCTGGATTCATCGCCGGGTTGATCTCGCTCACGACGAAGATCCGCTTCTCTGCGTTCTTCGCGATGCGTGTCGACGACGCTCGAAAACTAGGCCATTTCGACGTGCGAGAACTGGGCCACTGGTTTGTGTTGTTTAGTCTGCCGGATCTGGTGTCCTGATGCTGGGGAGGCTGTCGATTCCGCGGCCGCGGAGCCGGTAGCTGGCGCCTTTGAGTGTGAGGACGTCGGCGTGGTGAACGATCCGGTCGATCATCGCGGCGGCGACGGCTTGGTCTCCGAAGACGCCGCCCCAGCCACTGAACGGCAGGTTCGAGGTCAGGATCAGCGAGGCGTGCTCATAGCGGGACGAGACGAGTTGGAAGAACAGGTTCGCGGCGTCTTGCTCGAATGGCAGGTAGCCGACCTCGTCGACGATGATCAGCCCGTAACGTCGTAACCGGGCGAGTTCTTTCGGGAGGTTGCCTTGGCGGTGGGCGTCGGTGAGGCGGGTGACCCAGTCGGTCGCGGTCGCGAACAACACCCGGTGTCCGTGTCGGGCGGCGACGATGCCGAGCGCGGTCGCGAGGTGTGTTTTTCCGGTTCCGGGCGGGCCGAGGAGAACGACGTTCTGCGCTTCCAGGAGGAACCCGCCGGAGGCGAGCTGGGCGATCTGCTGGCGGTCGGTCGGTTGTGCATCCCAATCGAAGTCCTCGAGGGTCTTCCGGGCCGGGAACCCGGCGGCTTTGATCCGCAGTTCCGCGCCGGAGGCGTTGCGGGCGCTCACTTCGCGTTCGAGGACGGCGGCGAGGTAGTCCTCGAACGACCAGCCGGCATCCCTGGCCTGGTCCGCCAGTCGGGCAGCGGCATCCGTGATCCGGGGCGCTTTCAGCGCGGCAGCAAGATAGGTGATCTGCTTGACAGACTCGGTGTTCTTGGCGGGGGCCATCACGCGACCCCCTCGATCCCGAACGCCCGATCGTAGTCCGCAAGGTCCCGAGCCAGATCATCGCCGACCCTGACGGGACGCGGCAGCTGGAACTGCTGCCGCAACCGTTTCGCCGTCTCCAAGTGCGCGGGGTCCGTGATCGTGGATCCGCGCGCCCAGACCCTCTCGTGGTCGGCGACCAATCGCCCATCCATTCGAACCCGAACTCTGTCCAGATCCGCAGTCACATCGACGAACCGGCCGATCGCGGCGGGGTCGACAGAGTAGTCGCTGGCATCGAGGCGGACGTAGTAGTCCCGGCCGAGACGAACCCGCTCCCGCCAACCCAGCTGCAGGGGAATCGGCGGCAACGGCAGCATCCGATCCCGGTCATGGCCGATCAGATCGATCGGGCGCGCCTTGATCGTGCGCACCACCCTCGCGTTTGCTCGCTCCAACCACTCGGCGAGCTGCGCATTGAAGTCCGCGGGCGAGGTGAAGGTCCGGCCGGGCATGAACGAGGTCTCGAACCAGCCGTTGCGGCGCTCCACGATCCCTTTCGATTCCGGATCATAGGGGCGCAACTGCACCACCCTGGTCGCGAGCGTCCCGGCGAACGACGCGACGCCCTGCGCGAGGCGCCCTTTCTGCCCGATCCCGGCCTCGTTGTCCCAGATCAGCCGACGCGGGACCGCTCGAAACTGCTGGATCAGCTCCCACGACCCCAGCAGCAGGTCCTCCGTCTTCCGAGACGGGATCATCCTCGCCGTCACGAACCTCGAGTGCGCCGCGACGATCACCAGCACCGGCAACAGAGCGGTCGTTCCATCCTCCAGCGGGATCCTGAATGGCGGGAACCACAGATCGCACTGCGCCGCATCACCGGCCTCCCAGCTGAGGCGATCCGCCGGGTCGACCGGTCGATGCTCCGGTCTGAGGCGTCTGACGTTGTCACGGAACCACGTGATCGACCCCGACCACTCGACCCGCTCCGCGATCACCGTCGCCGGCATCGACGGATGCTCCGCCAGCAACGCCCGAACCCGCGACTCGAACGGCGAGAACGACGTCGGCCGCGCAGGTCGCTCATACTTCGGCGGCCGGACCGAACTCACCGCTGCAGCCACCGTTGCGCGCGCAATACCGAGATCCCGTGCCACTTGACGCTGCGGAACACCATCCGCAACAAGCCGCCTGATCAACGCCCAATCTTCCAAGGAGATCACCCATCCAATCTGGTCTGGATGGCCTAGTTTTCGAGCGTCGATTTGGCCTAGTTCTCAAGCAACGCCGACAATGCGCGGACGTGGCGTCTCGGCAACCTGAGCTTGATACGTCTCAAGGGCCTTGCTCGCTACCCAAAGCTTCGACAGCGCCCGGCCAGCACGTTGCCGGAGCGACGGGTCATGAGCCGAGATGTCTTCCCGATGAGCGATCAGCTGGGCGTCAGTGAGCTTCTCACTCGGTGCGAAATAGGCGAAGAGTGCCCATTGCTCGGTCGCGGTCAATAGAAGGAACGCACGTTTGGATTCATCGCGCCAATGATCACGGACTTGGTGACACCGCAATAGATAGGACTGGTCGGTGAGTCTCGCCATAGAGACGAGTCAATATGAGCCGTCCAAGATGTTTCGTCAAGCCACGACTAGTCGTCATCGCCATCGCGATCACCATCGCCCCAACTATCGGGACGCCAGCCATCGAGGTACTTGTCCAGCAACGCCAGTATTGGGGCATCAGGTTTTGCCTTGCGCACTATTTCGATGCCACGCTTCAGGGTGGCTTCATCTCCAAATAGCGTCACCAAGATGTCCCAGGGCAACACATCGACGGAACGGACGGGCCCACCATCACCATGCCACGAGCGGTTTGCGCTCTTGCCAGAGCTGAATACCGACTCGAGCAGTGCCGCCTTCTTGATTTTGGCGAGAGGTGCAACGTCTGGTCGGAGTTGATTTACGAAGAGGTAGGCCCTTAACAGGCTGGTTTCTTTCTCGGGATGCTTGGGTGGCGTTGCTAGCAGTCCATCGATGAACGCATTTTCGATCTCCTCCGCAAACTTTTCAGAGACGAGTTTGTGACCAACACCCTGGCGATACCCGACCATGTGGATCAGAGTGAATCGACCGGAAACAGTCTTGACCTTGGCTAAGACCTCTGTCGTTGCCTTCTCCCGGTCGGTCTCATTCTCGAGTCGCCGGAACAGCCGCAACACGACGCGGGTGACCGCGAGGTCGGGCGTCATGATGTCTAGGAATCCAGGATTCGGATTCGGCTCAATCTCTGGAAGCAGATTGAGGAGCGCGACTGATGTGGGTACTACGTCTTCGGGTCGATATTCCGGCTCGTACGCTTCGAGTCCTTGGATGACATCTAGGAGCTCACCTCTTGGCACTCCACGAAGCAGCTTTGTAAGCGCAGTCTCATCGTCGAAAACTTCGGATGCTTCTTCAGCTGTCCGGAACTCTCGTAGTCCACTTGGGATTACACGGTCGAAGTAGAGCGATAGATAGTGGGATGTGGCAAGACGATGATCTCGGCGCCACTTGTTTTCGTCGTGTATTCCATAGCCCCAGTTGCTGATGTGCTGTCGTCCGGCAGGAAATACCTGTTCGATCAATGCAGTGAGTATCGGCTTAAAGTGGTTGTCTGCGAGCTTGAAAAGTTCGTCGTAGCGGGCCTTTATCTCAGTCTTGTTATCTTTCAGACCGGAGTGCCCAATTGAAGTGAGTTCCCCACGCATGTCGGCGAGTTCGAAATAGATCTCCGGTCTAAATACCCGGATCGCTTCCATCGCGATGAGATCCACGACGCTGACCTGCTTGCCAAGCGATCGGATTGTTGTCCGTGCAGAGACGGCGAACCTCGTCACATCGCGAATGTTGTGAAGCAAGGGCTCGATGACTTCGAAGTAGATGTGATTCCAACGCTCTTGGTCGAAATAGCGCGGGTCGTCCAGATCCCCCAGAATGCGATTAAGCTCTGCAAAGATGTGACTCCGGAGGAGCTCGACGGGAATCTGAGGCACGTCGTAGCTCAAGAGAACAATCTTCTCGAGGTAGGACCGTCCGGTCACACCGTCAACGGATAAGGCTTGCTCGACACGGCCGCGGTCGAAAGCCAATAGATAAATTAGGTTCGGAAAGCTTGCCGTCAGGCGAACAAGCTTGAACATGTCGCGAATCTCATCGGATGACAACCGGTCGATGTCGTCGACAACCACGACAATCGGGTGTTCGAGTTGAGATAGCGCGTCGGAGACCTTTTGCCGTTCAGTTCGACTACCCTGCCGGCGGGTTTTTCGCCACGCGACGATCGTTCCAAAAGCTTTTCGAGTGCGATCCCACCAGCCCCCAACCCACGGGATGATGGCAAGCGGCGCGAGCACATCTGCGTACTCGTCGATTTTCTGTGCGACCTCGTCGAAGCCGGGCTCCTTCTTAATGCGCAGCTCAGCGGAGAGTTCAAGGAAGAAGAACTCAGCGAGCTGCTGTGTTCCAGAGAACATCCAAGGATTGAACTCGACAATCGTCAGTGCTGGTTCCTTGGCAAACTCCTCGCCCATCAAGTTGATAAATGAACTCTTGCCATGACCCCACGGCCCTAAGACACCAACCACGAGCCCTTTCCTCGCGTCGAGCTCACGAATAGTCTTGGCAAAGTCCTGGGCGGCATGTGCCCGGCCCAAAACATCCTGAGAAGAGTGCTCGATTGGGACATCGAGCGGAATCTGTTCGTAAGGAGTGTCTTCGTTTGCCATTAGATCGTATATTTCCTCACTTATCTTACTCCTCCGTGCTTCAGCGGTACATCGCACAGAGGTCGCCGTTGGACTAGATCGTCCCAAGATCGTGTACCAGTGCCTAAATACCAGCTAAGACTAGAACCCCGCAGCAGGAGTAGCCGACGCGTCGCTAATGGATGCCATTGGAGCTCGAGAAACGCAAAGAGGCCATGCTCGGTACATCGTGACCTCTGTCGAATAATGTTCCATTACATGGAATAATGCTCATATCTGATGCGCTAGCTGGGACGGTAATCGAATTCAAAACCAGAGGTAGAAGCGATTTCCGACCTCTGTCAGCAGGCGATGAATTCGTGGGTTCAGCGCGACGGCCTCACCTCTCTTCGTGGCCCAGCCCGCCTCACCAAGCAGGAGAACGACGCGATCGTCAGCCTCTAAAAGCAAGGACGACGTGCTGTCGACATAGCTCGAGACGTTGGAGCTACGGAGTGGACAGTTCATCGTCGGCGCAATCGACTAGGGGTTGAGCGCCGCCAATCTGGGTTAACGCCTGATCAGATCAACGAGGCAGTGCGGCTCCACGATGGTGGCGCGCCAATCACGGAGCTGATGAAACAGTACGGACGATCCCGGAAGACTATCAAGAAGCACCTACGTACAGTCGGCCCCCTCCTTGAGACCTCCGTGTTGGATGAATAGAGCAAACGTTCCAGGGTTCTTGACGTTGCAGACCTCGCGCTTTTGAACTTCCCGAGTTTTGACGATCTCCACCTGACGGTCCACGGTCAGTACGGTTGTCCATTCGGTCGTTGATTCGAGCACGTAGACGGTCTGTTGTTTGTGCTGCACGGTCGTTATTTGCTCCAGGGGGAGCCACATATTGCTGGGCGTGATCAAGAAGACCAGAAGGCCCGAGAAGATAGGAATGATCGCGTCGGACTTGTCGACACGGCGTCTGCTGGCGGTGTTGCGATGATTCTTTCGCCAAGCACGGCGAGCGAGGAAGAAGAGAAGCGCGATCAAGCCGAGCGACGCGAGAGTGACAAACACAGTCCAACTGACGGTGTAGCCAATTATCAGGAGAGCTGCTGGCATGAGCAAGTCGAAAACAAGGCGGTGGCCGGCCAGAACTTCGTGGGCCCATCGACGAGCGGCCGGGTTCAGCAGGGCCATGATTGCAACGATCGTGATCAAGCTCGGAATGATCAAGACCATGGTTCCGATAAGCACCGCAGCGATATTGACGGTTTGAAGCAACACCAGGAAGAGTGCCGTGTCTCCGCCCGAGTAGATCCAAATACGCACGGCAGCGGCCGTGATTGGGAAAAGGGCGATAACCAGCGCAGTGCTCGCCCGAAAACGGCCAATTGGGCTGGTCGGCCCTTCTTCTGAGTTGCTTGGCTCTGTCATCACCACCCGTTATCAGCCAGGTCAAAATCGCTTGCGGGCACTAGCCTGATCCCCTCCTCTTGACCTGGATAGATCGGTCCCGCCTCATGTAGTTGAGAAGGATCTCGGCCCCCTCGGCCGGATGCACATCCGAGTTCACCTATCGGCTTACACAAGGTTTCCGAAGAGACGGGTCTGGCTTCGATGATTTCTGAGCCGGTGCGGAGCCGTCGAGAAGTTTCTCGCGCTTCGCGACTCGTCCGCAGCTCTTGCGGTGACGCAGCAAGGGATACGTCCGCGAGCTCAACCTTACTTAGCATCCGACTCGTTCCTAAACGCATCCGGATGAAGCTGCAACCACTGTTGAGTCAACGTCGGTCGTGTCACGAGTAGGTGTGCTTCTGCCTCGGTGCGTTTAGGGTCAATTCGGAGAACAATCTCCGCCTGCTCGGCGAGCATCCTGTTGCGCTTGAAGACTGCGACTCGAAGGAGCGCGTATCCGACTACGACAACGACTGCTCCTGTAATCATTCCCGCCAGAGCGGCATCTAGAGACTGCTCCGCTAATCCCAAAGTGATTGCAAGGCCAAACCCGATGACACACCCGATCCACATCACGAGAGTTGCGATCATCATTCGAACGAGTTGCCGACGCTGTCTGCCCGCATAGTCGGCGCCTATCAAGCCTGACCAGGTTTCATAAAATGTGCGAACTGCGTCCTTGGGATGCAGAAACATGCTAAAGCGTGTCATCTTCGTCATTCGTCAATTGTCGGGTCCTGATGCGTCCGGCCGTGCGATTGCGGCAATAGTGAGGAGGACAGCATATTGTGTCTCCCCCGTGGTGCGGTGCCTAGCGCGTGTCGCAGTAGATGCCGCCAACTTCTCCAGGCACGGCTGCGATGCCCATCCCGATGCCGCCGACGGTGGACACAGCACGGGTCCCAATCGTCACGCGGCGCCCAGCCGTACCCCCAATTACCTCGCCGATGCGTTCCGATTCAGCACCGCCAACATCAAGGAGGGCACCAGCGCATGCTCCTCTGTCGCGGGCAATCGCACACTGAGCCACGTCGATTCCCTTCGACCCCGCATCCGCAATGGCTTTGACTTTCTCGGCCGCGGCTGCAGCGTTGGCTGCGCGCGACGCAGCCGCTGCCGCGTCAGCAGCCTCGGTTGCTCCCGCGGCCGCATCCGCTCCTTCCACCGCCAAGCTCGCGGCTAAGTCAGCACCCAGTGCTGCTTCAGCACCCACCGCGCCCGCATCAAGAATAAGACCGATGCCTGTCGCACCGAGCGCGATCATCGCCAGGCCCAAACCAACTAAGCCGACCACTTTCCATGTATCTTCAGTGCTCCACAGGCCAAGCGGGTCAACGTTGGTCAGCGGATTGTTGTTCGCATAAGTGAATGCAGATAGTGTCTCGCCCACCATGGCATCAACGGAGAGAAAAAGCGCAGTGGCCGGGTCGTAATACCGGGCTCGAAGGTAAATGAACCCCGTCTCATCATCGACATACTGACCATTGAACTGAAGACTGGTTGAGCGGGCTCCGCTGTGGGAGGCGACGGCACCCCATGCGGAGTAAGCGTATCTCCCTACTACAGCTCCTGCCAAGTCAAGAAGTGCCGCGGTAGACCCGTGAGCATCTGCGAAAATCCACGACGGCGACGAGGCCCCGCTTACGGAAGTCTGCTCGATTGGAGCGCCCGACGGTCCGTAGAGGTAGTTTGATGTTCCATCTGTCAATAACTCCGGCACCACCGCCCCCTCACTCCAAGTGAAGTGGGTCGTTGTGCCGCCTGCCGTCTTCGCTGATCGCAGCCCGTCGCCGTTGTACACATAGTTTGCGGTGGTTGCGCCTGAAATGCCCGCTAACTCTCCCGCACCATTCCACGTGTAATTGGTCGCGACTCCGGCCGACGGTGTCATGCTCGTTCGCTCGCCGTCGTAGTTCGAACCGTAGAGATTCGCCCCTGGCGTGGGTGACGAACATGTGGGGTTCGCCGGAGTGCCGGTGCTGGTCCAGCACAGTCGATCAGCGGTGTCGAATACCTGGGTGACGGCTCCAACCTTCGTGGGATTTCCTGCGGAATCGAAGGTGTTTGTGATGGTGGCTCCGCTGACAACTGATGCCGCCAACTGATTGTTCGAATCATAGGTAAAGCTCATGCTGCCTCCGAGCGCCCCGTTCGACGGGGTGACACTTGTCTCGTTGCCGACGTTGTCCCGCCCGTATGCGAAAGCGTCCAGCGCAGTGGAGCCATTTGCGAGTGCTGTCGACGTTTCTTGCGATGCATCGTTGTAGGCGGTCGCGACACTGTCGCCGTTCGGGTAGGTGGTGGTCACCTGTCTTCCGTCCGCGTCATAACCAAACGAGGTGATTCGTGCCGCCGGGTCTTTGACAGCGCTCAGTTGGTTCAAGTTGTTGAAAGTGCGAATGACAGTGTTCCCTGTGCCCGGGTACGTGATCGAGGTCTGGTTCCCATCCGCGTCGTATCCGTAGCCGACGGTTGATCCGTTGCCATTCGTGAAGGATATGAGTTCGCCGAAGCTGTCGTAAGTGTAGGAGCTGGTGCCGCTAGCGTCGGTCATGGAAGTCCGCCTGCCGCCGTTGTCGTAGGTAAAACTGACGCTCGGAGCGACAAGCGTTCCCGAGTAAGTAATCGCAGACTCTTGTCTCGCCGCGTCGAAAGTCGCGTGTGCGATGGTGCCGTTGGGATCAGTGACGGTGGTGCGATTTCCGACCGTGTCGTAGCCATATTGAGTGATCTTGCCGTCTGGGTCGGTGCTGGAGACCAAGCGGCCGAGCGCGTCGTAGGCGTACGACGTGGCGTGAGCACCATAGTCTGTCGTGCTGGCTAGAGTGCCGTCGCCGTTGTAGATGTTGGTGGTTACCCCTGTCGGTTTCGAAGAAGAGACCAGCCGGTCGTCGTTGTCGTAGACGTTCGTCGTCGTGTGAGAATTCGCATCCGTACTCGTCAACACGTTGCCGTCGGCATCGTAAGTGTTGCTCGAACGATGCCCCAGCGGGTCGATTGATTGCGTGAGACGCCCGAGCATGTCGTAAGCGAAGGTGGTGCAGCCCGTCGCCGGCGGCACGCAGGCCGTCGTCGTGCCCGCTGCGACCCCTCGCGGAGAGACGATCGCAATTCGAAGGCCACGGGACGTGTTGTAGCCATATTTTGTGACGTGGCTCGCGGAGTCTGTTTGGGAGGTTAGGTCGCCGCTCGCGTCAAACGAATAGCTCGTCACGTTGCCGTTGAAATCGACCGTCGTGGTGGGGTCGGCGGGGTGCGCGGCATCAGTGTGAGTGATTGAAGCCTTGCGCATCGTCGTAGGGCTGGGGTTGCTCGTGGAGCTTTCCGCGGTTTGCCCTGGCAGTGCGATCGCCTCGGAGGTCTCAGCTCCAGCCGTGTTGTACGTCAAAGTTCGTTGAAGCAGATCTGGAGTGGTTTCCTGCAACAGGTGGCCGGAGCCGTCATATAGCGACTGAGTGGTTCGGCCCAGTTCGTCGCTGGAGGAGATCCGATCACCGTTGTCGTCGTACGAGAACGTACGGATCGAGCCATCCGGGTTCGTTTGACTCGCGACACCCAGGGTTAGCGGGTCGTACGTATAAGACCAAGTCGCTGCGCCGGTGGTTCCGTAGCCCTTGGTTTCGGAAGTCATGAGTCCATTTGCGTATGTTTGCAGGTCCTTATGTCCGGCCGCATCGGTGACCAGGACTTGGCCCGCGGCGATTCCAGTCGCGCTGTCGGGGCCGTACAAAATAGTCATGCGGCTTCCCATGGGGTCAGTCTGCGAAGTTACGCGTTCGGATGCGTCATAAACCATCGTGGTTACCGGCGTGGGAGTGCCAGTCTTGCCATAATTTGCTGGCGTTCGGAACGAGGTCATCAGACCAACATTGGTATATGAGTATTGCGCGTGATCGTCGTCAGAATTGACTCCAGCGACGCGGGTGGTGCCGACCCCATATACATTCGTGAGCTGGCCGAGTGCATTGAAGCTGTAGTCGACCTCTTGCCCACCAGACGTCGTTACTTTAGTAACGCGCCCGCTTGTCCAAGTAAATGTGTAGATCCTGCCGCCAGGATCGGTGACCGTGTGGAGATTTCCTGATCCGTCATACGCGAGCGTCTGGCCATATTTCGGAGAAGCAAAGTAGCCAGGCTGGTCATATTCGGCTAACAAATGTCCAGATGCGGTGTCGAAAGTGAAGACGGACCCTCCGCGGCGGGTATATATATAGGTCGTTCCAGATTTGGTCAATGCCACGGCAAACCTGGGCAATTGCGGCGTATAAGTGGTACCCGAGAGAGTGAATGACACTCGGGAACCATCCTCTTGGAGAACGGTGACGGATCCCGTGCTGGCATTTGTAGTTGTCGACATCCCATAGGAGTACGACCATCCCGGACCAAATGCACCAGAGACCGAATTCGATCCAGACGGCCCGGCTGGATCCGCGACGGCGGAACCATATGAACGAGTGACCGCAAATGGAAGACCACGCCCGGGAGTGGAGAGGTCAGTGGTGCTCTGCGCGAAATAGCCAGTACTCAAGTCGACTGGATCACCCGCCGTGCGAGCGCCACAACCACAATTCACCCATGCGGGGTTTGAACCGAGAGGAGCATCAACAACTGCTTTCGGTCCCCCAATCGGGACACCCGGGGTGCCACCCATGGGGACGAACGCGACCGCATCGAAAGCAACGTCAAAGACGCCAGGAGTCATGTTGCTCGCGTTTGTGAGTGACACCGAACCGCCGGGACCCATTGCGAAGGTGCCGATAGTCACCCATTGCTCTGACCCCCAATCCTGGTTCACGCGCACGTTTGAAACGGCACCGCCGCTACCCGGATACACGGAATAGACCACGTCCGACGCGACCGCGCCAGTCGCAGGCAAGTGAATCTTGACCTTGTAGTACTGGGTGCTGGGAAGACTTGGAGTCCAGGTGCCTTTGTTGATCAGAGACGAACTCGCCGCCGGCTCGGTGTGGGTGAAGTAAGCGTGCCCACCCAGGCCAGCGCCGAGCTGATGGATGTCAATGTTGCCGATTGGGTCGCCCGACGTATTGGTGCCGGGGGTAAGCGTGAAGCTACCGCCGCTGGTCCATGCCGAGCCGGAGCATCCTTGAAGGTTGTCAACTGGGGCAGAGAGGTCATCAACGATGATCGACCCGGAAGGAATCACGGATGTGTCGATCGTGCAAGTCGCCGTTACCGGTCGCGACGCCGGTGGCGTGTACGTCGGTTCGGTACTCCCCGCGACCGCCGTGTAACTACTCGTCGCACAGGTTGTTGCGCAGCTAGCGACCCAAGTTACCGGCAAATGCCACCAGCACTCGTAGTCAACAAGCCCGCAGTTATTTGCATATGTCCCCGTATTCGAGCAAACGTTGGACGAGGTGCAAAACGTTCCGAAAGGAGGCACCTGCAACCAGGAGGACCCACCGTGATAATCGGGCGGGGTGAAGGCGGTGTAGCTGTATCTCACTAGTGGGGAGCCCATCCAGCCCAGAATGCGTTCCTGGTAGGGCCAGCTCGAGGGATGCGCCGCATCGCCATAGCTGTATTCGAGGTAGTTGAGACGCGCGGGGTTGTAGCTCGGGTTGGCCGGGTTATTCGACCAGCCGAGGCCCCATGTGCCGTCAGGTCCGGTGCAGGTCGGGCTCGGAGTGCAGCCCGTCGTGTTCCCATACGCGGCGGTCGGTTGGACTCCGGTGTTATATGCCCACGCTGCGAAATACCAGTTCTCGAGGTATCGGGGGTCGCCGCCGTTCGCAGTGACACCTGCGTCATACAATTGATTCCAGGTCTTCTCGAGAATTTGGAGGCCCGCTGCCACGTTTTCCTGGTAGTCGACGGCGACTTTCATCTGGCCGTGGTAGCTGAGCGAAGTGTCGGTTGCGTGCATGCCGGTCGTTAGCTGCGAAAGCCCATACCCGCAGTCCGCCGACGGATAGTTGATCGAGGTAATGGTGCCCCCAGATCCGTAGTAGTCGGCGATCAGAGGGTCGCCAGCGATACCCGGCAAGGCGTGCCATGAAGCTTGGTTGTAGTTGCTCTCCTGGCTTACGATCGCTTCCATCACGGATCGTGGCACTGATGCCCAAGTGTCCGAGCTCGGGTGGTGCAAGCTGATAGGAGGGAAGTCACCGCTTGGCTGGTAGGACACCAAGCCCATATTGTCGAAGTTTGCGGGACGGGTCGAAGACGCGCCTATTAGTAAGCCTTGCTCCGCCATCTCGATCGCCCAACTCACCTGGGCATTGCCGGGCTGCAGCGCCTGAAGTGTGGGATTCAGTCGGGGAATAGCACACGTTGGGGTTGTTGCCCCGGAGGACAGCGCCGGAGTCGCGTGGAAGGTGGAGGCGAGCTGGAGGGTCGCCGCGGCGGTAGCTGGCCCGGTACGGGTCGTTGACTTTGCCCTTTCATTTGGCGCAATATTCGAATTTTCAACGCCTGGTTGCGGGCCGATGCCCGCGAGCGCGACGTCGGTGTGGTCCGCGAACTCGGGACTGGTCGTGAAGTTGGACTTTGTCATCCGATGAGTCTGAGTAGATTCGGTGAGGCCCACATCAGAGTCCGTGGTGGAAGGCTCGAGAACGACATCGTGCTTCGCGGACTGAATCTTTGACCGGACGGATGGACCGAACGCCGTCGTCCCCTGGAGGGACAGGACCGACGGCCCGAGCGGCAGCTGATCCACAACCAGAGGACGCACGTGCGGGTTTGCGAGCACGTCGTCGTACCCGACTACGAAGTTGCGGCCAGCACCACCTGCGAATAGCTGCATCCGACTCGCTTGGCCCGTCGCGATCAATGCGTTTTTACCGCCGCCGAGGTGCCATAGTGACGACGTTGATTGTCCACTCTTGGTGAGGTAGTCGACGCCACCGTCACTCGACGAACGAAGTCCGTAGGCAAGGCCAGAGGTATGCGCTAAGACAACTCGCACCTTCGCAGGCGATGCGTTCGTCCCGCCGGCCGCTAGTGCAACAAGACTGTTTCCCTCCACACCGACAGTGCGGTTCCCAACTTGTGCCGCCGACGTAATTTGTCCACTCACGATCGAGTCAGACACTTTATTCCCGGAGGACAAATCGAAGCGCAAGACTTCAGTCACTTGTTGCCGTGCGCCCAGGCTGGCGGTGAAATCTGCCGAGCCATCAAGTCCGCAACTGGGAGAGAAGTAGAACGACCCGACGCCGGCCGCGAGCGCGGTCACCCGTCGCTTCGCAACATTGATCGAGTAGGCATATGCACCGGCGAAGCGTTGTTCGGCGACGTTCTCGCCTGACCCTGGCAAGATCGCGACCGCCACATACTTGCCATCCGGCGAGAGACACTGGTAGCCGTACCAGTTCTGTTCATCCAAGTTTGCGGGCTTGATCACCGCTAGATCAGACCAAGCAAATCCGCTGCCCTCAGTCGCGATTCGGACGTGGTAGCCGGCAGCGTCTCCCACCCCGTCGACAGCGATGTCAGGCTCGCCGGAGTGAACTGAAGAACTGGCGTTGGTGCTCCGAGCAGCCACGGTCCTTATCGGCGCGGTCCGCGTGCCTCCAGCCGCGGAAGCCGGCGTCGCCGAAAGTGTCGCGCTGAAGAGGGCCAAGGCCAGAATGATCGATAGGCCCCTACGCACGCCAATGACTGGCGAATCCAGGTGGAGCAGCTTTCTCCTCGCAACGAAGGGATGATCCATCGGCTGTCCTTTCGGGCGTGAGGTTGACTCAAACGTCATCCTCTAGGAAAGCTCACCCTGGCAGCGGAAGTACAGGTTTGTATAGTCCTCATTTGGGTGGACACACACATCTACGAAGCACCTCGCGCTCTCGATGAAGCTCAACCTCCCAGAGCCGCATGGCCCGTGCTCTGAATAACTGTGCCGTGCCGAAAGGATCCGTCCTGGCCAACCGAACGACGGACCGGATGCCCAGCTACTCGTGACCGCCACCTCGCCGGTCCGGGGTAGTCAAAGGCGCCTCCACGGCACTTGCGCTGATGAGACATTTCTTCAGGTCGTCCTAAATGAGGACTAGCCAAGTTTTCGCCAATGGTGCAGATTTACACCACGGGCCCACATCGCCTCACGAATCCTCAGGAAAGGCAACGTAAATGAATGTGAAAGAGTCGATACTCGGGTTACGCAGTGAATAGGCGATCGGCTGTGTTGTCAAGCGCAGCTGTTGTCCTCGCTGTTGGCGCCCTGACTTTCGGTGCGACGTCGGCCAGTGCCGTGACCGGCGGGCAGACGGATAGTGAGCTTGTCACGCCCGCGATCAAGAACGATTCGGGCGAGTTCTTCACCGAGGCGCAGATCGATACCGTCTGGCGCGCTGTCACCGCGCACTATCCCGAACCGCTGCCGGAAGGCGTTTCCTTTCCAGCCGTCGCGCCCAGCTTCTTTCACCCAAACGATGGCAGGAACACATTGTTCCAAGCGGGTCTACCAGATGAGATTGCGGCTTCCTTTTGGGACTGCGCATGGCTCAAGGTATCGATCGAGGCCGCGAATGCCGGCAAGGGCGACATCGCAAAATCCGCAACGGCAGAGCTGGACAATTACGAGTCCCTGCCCTCGATTTCTAGCGAGCATGCGTCGGAATTTCGTGCGGCAATAGCAAAGTACGCCGCCGAATCGCACATCCAAGATCTGCAGGAAGCTCAGCGCCAATTCGAATGTGGAGGCCTCGAATGATCAGTCTCAAAGAAACAGGCTCGAAGCGCTCTGGTCGGCCTCAGCTGATTGCAGTTGCTTCATTTCTTCTCGTGTGCGCAACTGTGTTCGTCAGTGCAGAGTGGGCGTCAGCGACAACCTCTACCGCGATACATGGCTCGCAGACGGGTAACAGTCAGGTTTACTGGACGACCGCGAGATACAACACACAGTCCTCGGGAAACCGCATGTCGATCTCTCCATACAGCAGCGCGAGCTGCGGAGCGCCAACAATACTGTTTGGTGCTCGGAGTACGGCAGCAGCGGGCAGCTCGTTTGCGAAAACGAACACGATGAATGAAACTCAAAGTAGCCCCTTCTTCGCGCCCGCCAACGGGAATCAAGACCTCCCAAGTGGAGTGTTTTATTTAACAACTTACTTGGGCCCAACGAGTGGTTGCGTCAGCCAAACGCCCACCTGGTACGCAACCCTGATCTACGATCAGCCGTTCTAAAACGCCTCGACGCGACAGTGGCGGTGAACATCGCTCGCCGCGAACATTTTCCATGAATATTCCTCTTGCGGATGGGAATATATATTCTTATGATCGCTGTATGGTCTCTCGTCCAGCGAATCGACTCCTTGACATTGAATACATGATCTTGGAGAGCAGCCACTCTTTGCGGAGTCAAGGCGAAGACATCTACGGCTTCGCCTTAGCGAAGGATATTGAAACTGCGCACGGGCATCGCGGGCTCCTCGGTCATGGGACTTTATATAAGGCGTTGAGCAGACTTGTCGCGATGGGGCTGCTCGAATCCAGTTGGGAAGATTCCACCGTCAGCGAAGCCGCAGGCCGTCCACGACGGCGCTTGTACAGCCTGACTGGCGAAGGCGAGCGGGTCATGGCTGAACGCCCCTTGGTGCAACTCGTCTCGTCCACCGGCGCAGCGTTCGCATGACTGACTTTGACTCGCGACAGTTCGCGCGATCCAGCGCCAAGGTTCTTGCGTGGTGTCATGTATACACACGGGGATTGCCCGCAGCAGTTGCGTCCACTCGGCTCGAAGAAATGCTTTCGGAAGTGTATGAGCACGAGGTCGACGCGCAGCGTGCGGGGCTCGATTCCAAGCGAGCAGCACGCGCGCTATTGGTACGAGCGGTAAGGGGCGCGTGGGCCGATGTGCTTTGGAGACTGATGCAGCAACGACAATCTGGCTCATATCGTCAACTGATACGACTCGCGGGCAATGGATTGAACCTTGGAATGTTCTGCCTGGCGGTGATAGTAATCTCAGGCGGATCGCTCGCAGTCGCGCGTAATCTGACGCTTTCTGATATCACCTCCGCCCACACTCCCGCTCCCTCTGTGGCGGTGGTCACCGCAGCCGTCGCCGCAAGCATGTGCGCCGCGATCATGTTCGCGAGACGGCGCTCGCGCTTGGTAGGCGCAATCTGGCTAACGGTGTCTTCTCAGGTCGTCTTATTCCAAGGCCTCCAGCTAATGGCGCGCACGACAACAGTGCTGCTGTCTGCAGAGCAAAACCTTCACATTTGGTCGGTGTGTCTGGCACTGACGTCCGGGGGCGTCGGCTTGTTCTGTCTTGCATACACGCTTTGGTCGTCACCGCTCACTAAGGAGGACAAATGAGACGATGGGTCATCGCGGGTGTCGGGATGGTTGGCCTTCTCGCAATAATCGTCGCTTTGACGAGTGGAGTGGTCGCCTACAGCAGTGCCGCGACTCACACGCGACATCTTGGATCTCCGTCTGCAGCAGCCTCTTTCCAGGGGCCATACATGGCTGCGGTTAGGGATTGGCCATACGCGCTACCGGTGGGTCAGGCTTTCCCTCGGCGACTGCCCGCTGGCCAGGCGACCACCGCAGCGGATGCGAAGCCATTCGTCTCGACCTTTTTCCGGTGTGCTTGGCAGTCGGCCTACTTGAAAGGGGACCGGTTCGCGCAGGAGCTAGCCCTAACGAATTTGAGCCTCTGGCGTCGCATGCCGCATGCGGATGACGACAATGTCTGGCAGTGGGAGGTCATCGCGCCGGCCCTCCGGGGGGACGCAAGTTCGCTACGGAATCTCTATAACGCGGTTGACTGCGCCCCCTACCGGGAGTCTGTCTCGACACCCGCGAATGGACTCACCGTCCACAGATCTCAAGTTCAAGCTCTGCTACCTGCAGCGATCCTGGATCTTTGCGTAGGCGCGTCGAAGTTGGCGCCGTGTGATCCACGCTACGGTCCAAATTCGGTCACGGACGGCGGGAAGGAACCCGGTGCCATGGGCTCCACGACGAGCGACGGCGCCGGCAGGCCGGCCGCCTACATCGTGGCCGCCGGCGACAATCCCGACGCAATCGCCGACCGCTTCGGCGGTCTGAACTTGTGGGCGTTGAACTGTGCGCGCCGGACCGACCTAAGACTGTTTGCAGGTGACGTCGTCAACCTCGACAAGTACACAGTCGCGACAGTCGGAGATGAGGATGGCCGAACCAACCCCGCGAGCGAATCCGAGCGAGTATCGTGCTTGGTCCAGTCCGCGATTCCACAGGCACAGTTGCCTCGCTGAAGCACGGAGATCAAGAGTTTCACTTCGTGGATGAAGGGCAGCACAGAGGCCAGAAGGTTTGAGGCGAGGCGAGCGGATATGGCAGCGATGCAGGTGGACGTGTTCGTGACCTGGGCAAGGAGTTCAAGCGTCTCGCCGACAAACCGGGTCGACAGCTTGGCGTTCATGTCCCGCAGCCGCTCGATCGAATCGTCGCGGTCCTTGATGTGTGTCTCGTACCTTTACTTCAGCGACTTCTCGGCGAGTTGCATCTCCGGGTGGGCCCTCTCGAGCCCACTCTTCAGCTCGGCCCGCTCCTCCTCTGCTATCGCAAGCGCCTCCGCCACGGCGAGCCTTTGCTGAACGCCACCCGCGTCCAGCTTCGCCTGGAGGTCTTGGATCTCGGCATCATCGGCGGCCGCGCCTCCTACAGGTTTACTCGAACCCTCCGCTGAATCGCTTCTCTCCGCAGGCGTTGCTCTTCCGATCGACTGAGTCCGCTCGACGCGCTGAGGCCGATAAGCCCGCTGTTCAATCCGCCCGACAGTTGCGAGAAAAGGAACTGGATCAACTGGTCGAGCGATACCTCGAGGTCCGAAACATGAGGCAGGTTGCCCGCGAGATGCGGGTGTCACGCACCACTGTCGCGAAGGTGCTCAAGGGCAGAGGAATTGATACCTCGTCGGGCATGAAGCCAGCCGATGTTGAGCGGGCCGTCGAACTTTACGTGGAAGGACACTCAAGTGGGGCCATCGGAAGGCGCCTGGGTTTCGACAACCACACTGTGCTCAACGCTCTTCGATCTGAGGGTGTTCAGATCCGGCCACAGCTCACGAGCAACTAATCGCATCGAACGCTCCTCCGCTCTACGCTCAAGCCATGTCTTCGATTCTGACTCTCAACGCTAGGGACGGCGTGGGCCTCACAGTCGCTCGCAAGATGTTCAAGATGTCACCCGAGGAGTTCGGGGGTTTCATTCGCGAGCACCACACGACCCTCCAGAGCGAACTGGCAAAGGTCGGTGTCAATTACGACGCGCTGAGTCCGGCCCTTATCCCTTCGACTTCCCGTCATGAAATGGCCCTGCTCTTCAACATCGATCTCATCGGCTCATCAATGTACGGAAGGGCCATCGCCAAGCGGCTCATTCCCCTACTCGAGCCCCAAGCAACCTTGAGCGTGCTAGTTGGCGATATCTTCCTGCACCCCCAAGCCGTCCGCGAGATGGCACGTTACGCCGGATTCGTGACTAGCGACCTTCAAGGGTGGGGTCAGGACTATCTCTTCTGCGTGTATCTCAACCACCTCACCGAAGGTCAGCGCGACGCTGTGCATAACGGATTCCTCGCGAGCCCTGGCTACCTCGGCTACGTGCGAACGACCTACAACTCTGCGTTTCGCACCATCGCGGGGTCGACGCTGCCCACCGCTTTTGTAAAACACAAGGGGTTCATGCTTGTTGACCACGGCGGGGATGACCCGTGGGTTGGAGATTCGAACGAGATCGGCTACCCCTTCAAGGAGAACGGATACAAGGTCGTTAGCGCCAACAGCGAGCTCTTCTCGCCACTGCTCTCCTACAAGATCCAATCGGAAGTGACTCCTCAATACCAGGAGGACGTGCTCGTCTCGCTCAACGCCATCTCGGATGAACCAATGTCGTTGGACGGTTTCGAGGTACTGCTGCCCGAAGCCAAGTTCGGTTACCTGCAATCTGCCAAGGGTGAGATCTTGAAGATCGCCGGCCTGGACAAGCACTCCCGCGAAGAGCTCGCTTCCGCGATTCGAGCCGAATTGGATCACGACTACATCTACCGGCTGCAACACAACGTCGATGGCACCGTGCAATTCACTATCGCGCTGGAGCTGCCTCGCGACGAGACTCACCCAATGAAGGTGGCAGTCGGGCTCAAATACCTCCCGGCGACTAAGACACTGAGCATGGTCACTCTGACATAGCCGCGGCCCTACATGGAATGTTGGAGCAGCTTTCGTGAGCGCTCAAGAGCCTTCTTCTCGATCTGTCTTATTCGCTCGCGCGTCACCCCAAAGATCTGCCCGATCTCTTCTAGGGTTCTTGGTTCCCCTCCCGCCTGGTAACCAGTGCGTAATCGCAGAACCCTGCGCTCTTGCTCAGGAAGTGCGTTGAGAAGCTGGTCAAGAGCACGCCTCCGGAAGACGCTCTCGAGCACCTCCTCCAGTCCCCCGTCCCAACGGCTTCCTGCTTCTTTCAGATCGAGCAGGTCCAGAGGAACGAGCTGTCTGCTTCGAGTTACTGCCTCTTGGATCTGGGCAGATAGTTCGTGGGACGCGCTTTTCAGTTTGTCCGTCACATGGACCGGCAACCGAATGAGGTCAGTCTCGTTCGCGCGCCATCGCTGAATTGTCTGGCGTATGTGCCACGAAACGTAGGTGCTGAGCGTGAAGCCCTGACGGAAGTCCCATCCCTGAATGCCGCGCATGAGTCCCATGAATCCGACTTGGAACGCGTCCTGAACCCAGTCGGCACCGACCGAATTGGCCATGGGCTTCGCCCAATGGAACACGAGCCTGACGTTCGAAAGAAGCAACTTCTCGTACTCAAGCTCACCACGTTCAGCCAGGCTGTAAAGGTCGATCAAATCCTGTCTCGGTGTCTGGGCCGGATCAAGCTTGGACAGACGCTCGCGAGCGAAAAGGCCTACCTCTATCGACTTGGCGGCCTCTATGGTGCCTTCAACATCCAACAGGGGCACAGCCGCCAACAAGGGCTGATACCAGTCAAACGTGCCCCGCGACTTCTTCGCTCGACGGTACCTGCGCGACATCGGCCCATCAGGGATCACAATCGGGCTCGGATCGCGACCAATAAGCAAGTCGATTTCGCGGCTCGATTGTCGCGCAAGTGCCTCGGGATTACTCGCTTCGATCTGCTCGAGCAGGTCGACCAGCAACCGAGGGTCGCCGCTCTCCGAGTTCACGGTCGACGAGACCTTAGGCGGTTGCGTCTGGCTGAGCGATCTCGAATATCTCGGTAAGCGTGTAGCCGCCGCTTCTCACCTTTTCACCGATGTAGGCCGCGCCCGCGTTGCCGAGCTGCTCAAGCAAACGCGCCGGTGTGGGGGTTGGAACATACCAAGTGAGAAAGTCGATGACCTGCTTGAACGAGCCTTGGTTATAATTCAGACCCCCGGCAGATGGGATGTCGACTGCGGGGAGCTCTTTCCGAAGCGCCAACATCGCGGCCGCTTGGAATGCGCCGAGCTGCGTGACGAAGTGGCCCTGTTTCACGAGGAGCTCAAGGACATCAGCAGTCGCTTCGCTCGTCCTGATGTTGGTCTTGTCATCCACCACTGCTGGCGACGTCACATCACTCATGGTCAGGCCACCTTCACTTCGGAGCGACGTTCCGTGAGGCGATTAATCGTGTACTCGCGACCGATCTTCCCCGCGAGAAGGCCGGCGTCACGATCTGGGTCGTACTCACCGGACTGCACAAACAAGATCACCTGACTCGTAAACGTGCTCACCCACTTGAGCACCCCGCTGCGATGGCCAACGTCGAGCCGTCCCATGGGGGTGTCCATAACAAGAGGAGCTTCCTCTACGGAACACTCGCCTAAAGCACCGATGAACGCCGTCGTCAGAATCTGGTTGACGCCCGCGGAGACCATGTACTGCTGGTGATGATCGTGATCGAGCACGCTTATCAAATAGTCATCAGTAATCGAGATGCCGGTGTAGTCCGGTTCGGTGGTGAGGCGCATGAAAAGATCCGAGGCTGTGGCCTGGATGTTCTCGCGCATGGACTGGCGGAAGCTGTCGTAAGACTTCGCGACGAGTTCCTGGGCCTCAGACACCGTCTTCTGGAGACGGCGTTCGGTTTCGTCTACTTCAGGCTGATTCGCGATCTGCGAGCCCAGATCCTGAACCGACGACTTGAGGCTGGCGCGCTTCTCATCCAATACAGCAAGCGCATTGCTGATTCGACGCTTGGTGTCCTTCTTGTCGAGCAAGTTTCGTTCGAGACTGCCGATGTCGGGAGTATTGTCGCTGATGCGCTCCGAGATCTCGGAGATGCGGGACTTGCGCCGATCGTTATGGACCTTGGCCCTCCGCAGATCCTGCTCGAGGTCGAAGATTCGTTGGATTGTCGCAGCGCCCGCACTGAAAGGTCGAAGGCGTCCCAGGCGGGCAGTGACGTCGCCGATCGAGGTCGACGGCACTTCGGCCAACTCGGCATTCAGCTTTTCGAGTTCGGCGCGCTTCTCATGTTCATCATGCGTGGGCTGCCCACAGCTTGGGCACACTCCGCTCGACAGCTGCTTCTCCACTTGACCGATCTGGAACTCAAGTCCGTAGCGCTGCCTCTCCGTTTCGGTGAGAGCATCTCGCTCGGCCTCGGCATCGTCCAGTGCGGCCTTCAAGGTGCCCGCAGCAGCAAGCCACCAATTCTTCTCACTCTCACGTGCAAGCCATGCCTGTAGATCTGAGATGTTGGTCTCGGCTTTGGCCACCTCGTCTTCAAGATTCTTACGTTCGAAGAACAGATCTTTGATCTGATCGACCTTCGCAAGCTCCGCGTCCAGGTCGGCGATTTCTTTATCGACGGCCTTCTCCTGGGTGCGAATCTCGGCGAGGTCCGACTCGACTCCCTGAAGCTCGTCTTTAGCCTTCAAGTACTTCTCACTGAGACCAGCATGCTTCTGCGTCTTCCGAATGACGATTTCCAAGTTGGTCGTCAGGTCGCTCTGGAGAACGTCGAGGTCACTTGCGAGCATGGTCATGAACGGGAGGCCGAGCGCTCGTTCGACCTGAGCACGAACGAATCCTTGTGAAGTCGACTGGTCGTCGCGCAGGCGCTTCTCGAAGCTGTTCAGCATCTCGCCGTCAAAGAAGAAGAAGTCTGAAATCTCTCGGCTCAAGATGCCGTCAATGATCTCTGGGATTTGGGCAGCGGGAAATGGCTGCCCACCCGCTGGCTTGAGGTCGACTGCGGGGTGACTCAACGTAACTTTGCCCGGTCGATCCTCAATGGCGCTGCCTGAGCGGTGCAAGACGTACTCTGCCCCCTTGTGGGTGAAGCGAAGGCTCACACCGAACTTGACGTCTCCATCTTGCAGAGCATCGACGTTTACCATCCGGTCCAGGTCGAGCGGAGTGCCGTCTTGATCACTCATCGAGCCGTACAGGCACCAGACGATCGCACGAAGCAGGCTCGTCTTACCGCGACCGTTCTCCGCGCGAAACAGAACAACCGGTGAAGCGGCTGTCACATCGAGCTCGATCGAGTGCTTGCCGTAGAACGGCCCCCAGTTGTCGAGACTTATCTCACTCAGCTGCACCGTCTACACCTCCTTCTCTTGAGGCCTCGAGGAGCACCACACGGAGGTCGCGTTGAATATCCCTGCGGTCGCCGGTTTGTGAGCGGTGCTCCCAAGCAATCCCAACGATGCTTTCCCAAGCCGAGTCGGAAATAGATGGATCGGCCACTTCGCTTTTCGCCCGCTTGATGGCATCGAGCGCCTCTTGGCGCGGTGAGATCGGAGTTGAGTTGCTCATCGGGTGCTCACAGTTCTGTTTCTCATTCGTCTTCCTCTAGGTCCCACGGAGGTGCGGCCACGGCACCAGAGGAACTTGCCAACAATTGCTCAAGGTACACACGCGGGGCGACATTTCGCGCGTCGCCAGCGAATTCGATTGCTCGGGTCACCTCACTCGGAGTCAAGGCTGCTCCATCCCGATTAACGACAAGCACGTCGAACAACCGCGCGCTGTACTTCCCAGGAGAGCGTCGCAGTACTCGACCGCGTCGCTGGATGTATTCGCGAGGGTTTGTGGACGAAGCCAAAATGAGCGCCCGGTTAATGAGTGGAATATCCACCCCTTCATCGAGGCACTTGATCGCCAACAACACCCCACCCCGATGCGTGAAATAGTCGAGAGTCGCCTCATGGCTCGCGTCGTTCTGCGAGTGGTACTCCATGAGATCTAGACCAAGAGATTCGAGTTCTCTGCGCACCTCACGGAGATGCTCGACGTCATTGCAGTACACCAGCCATCTGTCTCCGGGCTTGTGTTGAGCGGCGAGGATTTGCCTGGCCAAAATTGCCTTGCCTGCGGCCCGCTTCGAGATTCGGGCGCGTTGTCGAAGTAGCTGCAGCGCAGCTTCCGTGAGATCGCCGTTGTTGCGAGCTATCTCCTGAGCTATTCGGGTCGAGAAAGCATTCCACCTCTCCTCCTCGTCTTCAGTCAAAGAGCAGGTTTCAAAGGCGTAGTCATACGGAACGAGCCACCCTTGAGCAAGGGCATCTCGAAGGCCGAATCTAGGCTCGACAATCTCTCCGAAGTAGTCGAAGACTGCAGCGGTTCCAACGGGATCACCAAAGCGTTCCGGAGTAGCGCTCAGACCAAGGCGTCCGCCAGCATCGATGTCTTCGAGTACCCGCCGAGTATGAGATGCACCAACCGAGTGCACCTCATCCCCTACGACGAGCAAGTGCTCGCCATCGCGGATGAGACCCACAAAGCGAGCCGTCGCGGCCGTCTGATAGGTCGACAGAACGATCCGTTGTCCCAGAGATGCATCGTCCAGCGTGTAATCACCGATGCGTCGACTCCACGCCTCCCAGGGATGCCCTGCACCGGCCAGGAGCAACGCCGCGTTCGGTAGCAACTCACGTATCTCGGACTCCCATTGCTGATGAAGCAATTCCGACGGAACCATGATGAGCGCAGGTTTGCCGTTACTAGTCCATCGGCGAACAGCTTCGAGCGCGGTGCGAGTCTTCCCACCTCCGGTCGCGAACGCAATGATGCCCCGGTTGCTCCCGGCCTCCCACGACTTGAGAGCCGCTTCCTGGTAATCGCGCAAAGCGATCGCTTCTGGTTGGAGTTCGGCCCTGCCAACTGCCTGGCGGAAAGCTTCCACGATCTCATCGAGTGGCTCTTGCTCGATTATCCGGAGAATAAGGTCAGCAGCATCCGCGGCGCTCGTCACATTCAATCCGTGGCGAAGGCCTAACCACGTGTCTTCGAACTGTTCACGATGCCGATTGCAACGCCGCCCAGCGTCGTCACTCACCCAGCTCTGGAAAGTCTCGATCTGCTCGTGGTTTTGAACCATTGCTGCAGCGGTCTCATTCGCGCTGCCGATGAACGAAACGTGATCCCGACCAGAGTCGGTGAAGACCCCGATCTTGTCGTGGAACAGACCGGTCTGACCGGCGGTTACGAACTTGATCTCCAACGCACCGGCATCTATCAACGCACGCAAGCAAGCGGCCGCCCGAGATTCGAGATGAGTGCCATTTGCGAGCGCTGCTAGCGACGCGGCCGCGACCTCAAGTGTCGTCGGGCGCTCACCTGCGGGAAGCTCGAGCAGCGCATTCGCATCTGCAGAGCTCAGATGCGGCGAGCAGAGCAGGCGCATCTTGCCGCCGCGAGACACGAACTCGCTAAAGGCAACAGGAGCAAGTGCGTAGATCGCAGATGAAAAGTATCCCGCTGCTCGGTCGTACGCCACCGAGCTGGAAAGAGCAGGGATATAAAACTCGTTGAGGAGCGATCCGATACTGCTGGAGTAGTTTTCGCGAAAGGGCACAGAACGCAACTGCTGTGCTGCGTCGCCCATGAATGCCCCAGTCAATCGGTTACTAAAGCTGAGGGTATCGCGACCCTGGAGGATCGGCCATGCCCAGAGCAACGACCTAATCGAAGTCAGTCCGTTTCGGAGGGTAAGACAAGCTCCTTGCGCAAGTTTGGAAAGCGGCCCACTGACCCCCTGATGTAGTCATAAAGAGGCTCTGTCGATATCCACTTTCGCTTCAGCTCTTCTGCTACCGACCCGGTGGTGTTACTTCCGCCGAAAGGATCGAAGACGAGATCACCTTCGTCCGTCAGGAGCTTCACGAAAAACCGGACGAGATCCAGCTGCATGGGCGCCGGGTGCGCTACGACCCCATTCGCGCGGCAATACTCGCGATACGGCGTCCCCGCCGCCGTGTTACTGAATCGCAGGGTGTTGCTCGGGAATTGTTCGGAGAGAAGATCAACAAGCTCCTGTTCCGACTCCTCCTCTGGAAACTCCAGAACATTGGGGGGGATTGCGCCGCCGTTGTCGGTGAAGAATGATTTCTCACCGATGACATGGCCCGAAGGACGTGCGCCAGCGTTGTAGTTCTTGGTCTCGAGCAGCTTGTTCATGGATGCGCTATAGGGCACCAGTACGCGTCGATTGTCTGCCTTCGGCCGCTCGGTCTTGGCCATCCACCAGACGTGCGTATACGTGTCTTTTACCCGTATCCGCTGTTTATTCACCCATTCGATCGGTGAGGGCAGTCGAGCCGGGTTGTGACAAATGAACTGCTGATTCACGAAGAGATCCCCGGACTCTTGAAACTTCAAGAGTGCTCGCAACGGGAGGGTCGACATCACTGGATGTCCCTTTTCCCATGCGTTGCCGAGCTCAACGACGATCGAACCGTCAGGCGCTAGGAGCTTGGTGAGGCCAGGTGCCAACTCGGCCAACCAGTTCAAGTAGAGGTCGCCTGTCTTGTTCCCGTACTTCTTCGGAGCCTGCAACGGGAAGGGCGGCGAAGTGAAGATGAGGTTGACTGTGCCTTCCAGTCGCTTCGCGTGATCCGATGCTAGGAAGTGCTCGACCTTCGCCTGATACATGACGCCGAGGTCAGTGCGGTAGCGTTCGTCGACCGGACCCTGCTCGACTTCTTCGAACTCGAGTGGTTGTTCTTGGGGCACGGGGACCTTCCTAATTCGTACAGCTCCGACCATCCTCGCAGAGAGTCAAGGCTGGCAGCTCCGTGAAGCATGCCCTACTCGCGGGTCGAGCGGGAGACAGCTCGCCGATCAAGCTCAATTCGGTCGGAATCGCGCGCGCTCGGGTCGAAGGAAGGGGGCGAATCGCTAGTCTCAGAAGATGACGAGACGCCAGGACCTTGCAGGATTGATACCGAAAATCCTGCGGAGTGAGCAAGCCGGTGCCCCTCTCTCGATCAGAGATCTCTACCGCGCGGTTGAGCGCGATCACCCACATCTGGTCGACGACGAGCTGGAAGTTTCCACCGGAGCCGTGCGGTGGAAGCACGAGTTCCGCTGGGAGTTAGAGACACTGGTCGTAAAGGGTGAGGTCAAGCGTCGGAAGGATCTCGGTCGAGGCGTCTACTCCTTGTAGCTGCAAGAGCTAGCTTGTCGGTCCGACCACGGCACCATTTGCAGAGAGGTTTGTTGAATTGCTTAGCCGAGAACAGGACGAGGCCTTCGATGGATCAGCTCGTTCTCCTGCCATCTTGGGTGCCATCCTCATCAATCCTCCTCTAGGGAACGGCGGCGCGACACTTCGTCATCTCGAGGCCTTGCGAGAAGTGCTGGAATGCGACCTCGTGCAGATCGCAAATCTCCTGTCTGTGCCTACCGCGAGTACCGACGACATTCGTGAGGCTGGCGTTCGGCCTGGCTCATGGCATCGTGCCAGACCAAAAGTCCGCAACCTCATCCATTCGGCAGATCACATCGTGCTGGGATGGGGTCTCGGGGGAATCAGTGGCATTGCTCGACAGCATTTCATTGCCCAAGTCCGTTGGGTCGAGCGGGAGCTTGCGCGTCGCGGCGAAGGCGTCCCCGTTTGGACGATCGGGAACGGACCGCGCCACCCTTCCCGCTGGCACCAGTACGTCAGCGACAGGCACGGACGCACGGCAGAAGGAAGCCTTCAGGAGCGATTGCGCTACGTGCTCGTCGAGCAGTCGATTAGGCCCACCCAGATAGATTCACGATCGTCCAAGATGTGAGAAAGGCGACAGCCGAGCGTCGCAAACCCCATGGGCTTTCGACGCTCAGGCTGCCGCCTCGGCGTGACCCGATCCCCTTGAGATCAAGAATCATCTGTACTGAAATGCGCTATTGGACCTCTGGCCGCATTGCAGCCAGGAGCGAGGGCACTGATGCCGGAACGTCTGTAGCCGCACCGCTGGCGTCAGGAGAGCCAACGATGACCGCGTTACCAACTAGCTCTGAGCGCGGTCCCAGTTCGGGTGACCATTTCAAACACAGCAGGGTGACTAGTATGTTCGACGGCAGTTGCCGGAGAAGCCCCTCCTCGTTCACGTAGACCGTGATGCCGAGGGCGGCGACTTCCACAGCTTCGATCAGTCCTCCAACGGCGCGCTGGTAGTCGCTGAGTCCTCTGAACTCCCGCAACTGCGGTTCGCCTTTGCTGGGTACGAAGATGCCCGTGACCATGACTTCCTCCTTGATGTGAGCGGCCGAGAACCGGATGGTTCTCTCATAAGCCGCAGGTCACCAACGAGTGGCTGTGGCGATCGCCCCGGGATAGCACAGAGTGCTCAATCCTGGGACGACCGCGTTATTAGTCAGGCGTCTGCCGGCGGCTTCGTCCTATCGCGAGTGGCACCCGAGGGTGCTTTGCCGCCGAAGATGGCCTCGATCGCGCTCTGCTTGGTCTTGGCCTCACGCTCGATCTCAGCACGAACGGTCTCAGCCCGAGCGAGCACCTTCGGGTCGGACTTGCTGGTCACGATCCAGGCTTCGAGGGCGAGACGGATCTCTTCGGTGACGCTGCGATCGTTGAGCTGTGCGATGACGTCCAACTGCGCACGCAGGTCCTCGGTGATGCGGACGGCGAGCGTTCGCATCTGACTGGTTACCGGGAATGTCCCGGCGAGTGAGGCATCGGTCATGATGCTCACACCTCCTCTTCTTTGAGCGGCCGACGAACCCGGATGGGTTCCTCTGCAAAGCCGCTCTCAGACGAGGAAGCGTGCGGATAATTATGCGCGGACGACGTGGCGCGTCAATATTCCGGTCGCGGACGTTGTTTATTGCGCAACGATTGTTGGTCGACTTGAAGCCAAAATCAGGCCCGCCTCACCATTGACTCGTGTCTTCTCATTCGTGCAGCAGCTTGGGCATGACGAACAGATATGACGCGCCCAACCGACTCTGGTCCCTAGTGAACTAGCGGCTCGGAAGCCGGCAGCTCCGCTGTGAAAGCGAGTATCAAGCCCGCGATGTTGGCGGCGAGAACCGCCCAAGTCACGATAGACACGTCGAACAGCCTGAACTTCAGAAAGAACCCCGCTCGCGAAGGACTGACAAACCAGACGAAAAACAGCGTTGCTGCGACCGCGACACAGACCAGCAAAATGCCGGTGAGTCCAGACCACTCGAGAAGATCACCAAACGCGACAATGGTCAGAGCCGCGGCCGGGAAGCCATACGCAACTTCCAGAGACTGTCCTATATAGGCACGGATAACCTCGGGGCTTTGGGCCAACGTCGCTTCCGATGTTTGCAACGGGCGTACACGGTCGATTTCTCTCGAGAGGCGTTTCCCCTGCCATAACGAGAAAAACACGCAGACGAGGGCCACACCCGTGGAAGCAAGGAAAGTTCCCTGGGCGCTCACGTGCTACTTCACCGGAATGGTAACGCGGCCCTCAAGGGGACGATCGGCGGGCGAGTCGCCCCAGACCTGAACTGTTATCGTCGCGCTCGGGAGTCCGCCCTCATCGCGGGTGTAGTGTGCAATCCCCCTCGTCCACACGAACGCGCTCCCGCCGGACGTTGCGCCGGAGTGTTCCCAAGTGTGGCCTCTCGCACGGATCGAGTCCGAACTCGGCACGAACGTGTACTTCGACCGCTCCACGTCGGACTTTGCCTGAACGGCCATTCGACGACCGAGGGTGGTCTTGTAGCGAATTCTGTGCTGACCCTTAGTTGTACGGCTCGGGTTTAGGGTGGAAGTCCGAACGTCCGCGAGCCCTTCTAATCCTTCGAGTGGGACGACCACATCCCGCTGAAGAACCCACCGGAAGTACGGCTTCTCAGATCCAGATGTGTTTTGGATTGCCACGTTCCCTCACCAGAATTGTTATGTCAGCCTCGGAGAAAAACCTCGCGCGGCCGGCATTCCGAACAAAACGTCGAGCGCCATTGATCCGTGATAGATCGTTGAGATAGACGCCAACCTCTGCCGACTCAACGTCGCTGTCGATAAAACGAGCATAGGGTCGATGCCACGTCATAAAGACATCGCGAAAGGCAATGCGCGCAGCTACGACCGGCAGATCTCGCCGACGAATAAGATCTATAGCCTCTTCAGTAGGCATCTCACCGATCAGGTTTGAAGGATCGACTTGGTATTCCTCCCAGTCGCCGTCTCCCGAATCCAGCGTGCGGTCGTGCGTGATTGGGCTGTGACCCGGGTCATGTCGACCGGAAACCATCACCATGGAAGCACTTTCACCGCTTCGAACCCGAAGTGGTGTTCCCTCATCGATGAACGACTGCTGAAACTGCTCGAACGCTTCGGAAGCCGATAGGCTCGTGGACCAGTTAAGAAGCAGTCCGTTTCGATCGGACTCGAAGACGAAGTACTCTCCGTCTGAGTTGCGCACTAGACCACCAGGTCGAGTATTGCTGCCGTATTCAATTCGTTCGTATTGCAGATGGGTAGACCTCGCGCTCAACTGAGCGCTCCTATACATAATACCACCCAGCTCAACTACGCCCACGAGATCCCGGACCGCCCGAATATAGCCGAAAATGCCAGGTTCGCGACTCGACCTTAAGGATGACGTGCGGATTCCGGCTAATCCGAGAGACCGCAGCGTTGCCTGTCGCTTCCTCGTAACGCCGATGCCGCTACGCAACTGGATGATGAGGAGATCCCCGCTGCGCCCGCTGAGCTCTGGATAGGCCCGGATCTCCTCCAACGGAAACGGCACGTCTATGCCCGCCCTCTCAGGGACCAACGCGAGGGGCGACCATCGGAGGTCTTGATGTGTCGCCATGTTGTCTCTTCCTCCGGGTAGGGGACCTCGAATCTATATCCCAGGCCAGAGTTCCGCAATGGAATTTCCCTCAGGCTGGCAGATGTGGGTAGGCCGGACCGTAGTTCAGTTCGACGAGACGAGCGAAAGGGATATCGGCGTTATTGCCAGTGAGGCCTTTGGGGATTTCTGGGACCGAGGTGAGCTTGCCGCATCGAGTGGTCCGGTTTGCTTTCGCCGCACTCGAAGCTCGGCGCTGACACGTTACCCGGTCGGCACTAGTCATCCTGACGAAAATTGAATCGGAGCATGAGCTTGTTGCCCAGCGTCTCCGAGGCAACACCCTTGGCCACATCGACCCATCGGACCGTGTACTTCGGCCACAGCTCGCCGCGCCAGACGATCGTGGCGGAAGTCTCGACACCACCGTTTGGCACTTCGAGCGGCAAGTGAGGTCGGGCTATCTCAGTTCCGCCGCGATCGACGTACTCCCACGTCGTGTCCGCTGATCTTCGCCCCGAGCCCACCCAGAGCTCGATCTCGGGTTCGCTCATGTAGATAACGCTCGGCTTCTGGGTTGTGATGATGATCTGGCAGACCTCCGGTGTCGTGCTCACTAGTGCGGTGAGTTCGGGCACCGCCTCCACGGTCCAATTCGTGGCGATAAGTTTCGCGATCACTGCTAGCCCGCGGTCGCTGAGGCGACGAGCTTGCCGCTGATCGATTCCGCCGAGTTCGGCGCCGGCATCTTCAAGTCGGTCTAGGTGGGATTGACCCTCGCTGGTTAGTCCCAACGAGGCAGCTGCCGCACGGACGGTCCGGTCAGAAGTGGCGTCGAGAAGGGCGTGTTGGAGGCGAGTGTAGGCGACGTAGGGGTCGCCTTCGCCAAGGAGACGGCAGATCGTCGATGCCTCAGCAAGGGTGTGCACCGTGACGCCGTTCGAGAACTTACGAAGCATCTTGAGGTCGTCAAGAACCTTCGCTTCGAGGTCGGCGTCAGGCACGGATGTCACTTTCCTGTCACGACGTAGGTAGGGGCGGATTGCTCCAATTTACTCAGAGGTTCGGTCCCGGGCTTCGTTGGAACAACCGAAGGAAGGTCCCCGTGTTCAACACGAAGACCGAGCTGGCTCCCCTGGGTGGGGCGTTCAGCTCGAATGGGCTGTCGCAGATGAGCGGCAGCATGCAGCGTCAGGCGGGTCGTGAGATCGAGCGGGTCCAGGCGCAGGCGCTGGTGGCGGACGTGCGTGAGCAGGGACGTGCGTTCCTGACCAACACGGCGCTGCAGAACGTCGGCGCGCTGTCGGCGCTCGAGGCGCACCTCATCGAGGTCGCTCCACTCGGCGAGGCGCGCTACAAGCACATCGTCGACTCCTACGCGGCCGGTGCTGCGCAGGCGATCGCGCGGTGGTAGCTCATGGCGTACCTCGTCCTGCTGGCGTTGCCGTTCCTGCTCCTGGGCGGCCTGATCTCGTGGGCGATCGAGTGGACGGGGCTGCTCGTGAACTGGCTGCGTGACCGCCGCGCCCGCCGCGCCGCGCGCATCGAGGCGGAGCTCGATCGCACGCAGATGCAGCTCCGCGCCACCATCCTGCAGCTGGCAAACCAGCTCGGTGGGGACGCCCACGAGGCGCGTAAGGCGCTTATCCGTGAGTCGTTCCTCGCCTCGGGCAAGGTGCCGCCGACCCAGCTCTAGCCCCAACCCAACGGGAGGGTCGACGCATGTCCGGTCGGCCCTCCCGTTGTTCATTCCACAACATCATCAAGCCCAGCACGATCATCCCCATCGAGACCGACCCGGTCACGGGGGTGAACGGGTATCCGGTCGCACTGTCCGGTCGATGCGCAACGTTACCGATCGGAATATTGCCGGTCGGAGAGATCCAGACCATAACCGTTCGTCGACACCCGTCCTGATGCGGGTACAGAAGGAGGAGTACATGAACATCGAGACGACCAACCAGAACGCGAAGCCCAAAAGCTTCCGCGTCATCTACGCCGATCCGCCCTGGGATATCGCCCAGACGGGTGCCCGTGGTGCGGTCGCCCACTACGACCTGATGACCCTCGACCGCATCAAGGCGATGCCGGTCGGCGAACTCGCCGCCGACAATGCGACGCTGCTGCTGTGGGTCACCAACGCCGCGCTGCCCGCCGGCCTTGAGGTGATGGAGGCGTGGGGCTTCCGCTATGTGACGAACGCGGTGTGGGACAAGTACTACATCGGGCTCGGCAACTACTTCCGCGGCTCCCACGAGATCCTCCTCCACGGTGTGCGTGGCAAGGCACCGTTCAAGTATCACGGGCAGCGCTCGACGCTGCTGTTCCCCCGTGAAGACCACTCCCGCAAGCCGGCTGAAATGATCCCGCTGATCGAGCGCATTCTCGACGGCCCTTACCTGGAACTGTTCGCGCGCCAGCGTCCGAACAGCCTCAAGGACTGGTCGATCTGGGGCAACGAAGTGGACTCCGACATCACCATCCCAGGATTCCCGGTACCGAGCGACTTTGCCGCGCAGAGCACCACCAACGGAGACCGGGAGGGATGAACGGTGTCCTCCAACGAACCTACTTCGCTCGCCAGACGCTTCGTCGCGTTCTGCCTGTCCATTCTCGCCGGGATCGTGCTGCTCTACCTGGCCGTGCAGATGCTGGCCCAGTTTTGGGGCTGGTTCCTGCTGATCGCCGGGATCGTCGCGGCCATCTGGATCACGGTGCGGATCGTGCAATCTCGCCGGAATCGGTGGTAACAATCATGAGCACGTTTAGCTCTGTCGAAGTGTTGCGGAATGCACAACACGTATTGACAGCACTCGTCAATGAGTTCATAACAAGCGTCACCCCAAAGCGGGCCTACCTACGAACGCTCCCGACCGCACTCACATCGGAGCACAAGAGAAGGGAGGTTCGTCATGTCTAAGCACACGTCACGCCGCTACCGCAAAGCCCACGACCGCCGCGTCTGGGTCTTCAGCCAGCTCAACCACGATCTGCGGCCCGAGCAGATCGCTCGAATCATTGTCGCCGCCAGCCTCGCCCAAGCCCAACGCGAAGCCGACGCCCGCCGCGCCACGACCGAAACACGGGCCGAGGAGAGCACCACTGACGCGGACCAGTCCGGTGCCAGCGAGGGCGGGAAGGAGGCTGCGTCATGAGCGCGCTCATCTTCCAGCACGCCCACCTCGGTCGCCCAGTAGAACTCGATGCCGTAGCCGGTCTCCTCCTACGGCTAGCGCAACAGGATGCCCCGCGTCCGCTGGTCTTCGAGACCCGCGCCGACGACGACGGCATCCACTACCTGCTCGGCACCTCAAGCGAACAGCAGTCCCGCGTGGGACGGCTGCTCGGCGATCACATGCCGGGAAGCCGTGTCACCGGTACCCCCACTCGCGCTGCTGTTAATGCGGCTCGCTTGCTGCGAGTCAGCGGCTCGCTACCGCTCTCCGTGAACACGATCGAGCAGGTCGTCCACTCCTCCTACTCCGCACTGACCTCTCGCCGCACAAGCGAGCAACTCGTCCTCCAAGTCGTCCTCGGGCGCACCCACCGCCCACGCCTACTTCCGGGGAAGGTGGCCGACCCGCACCGCACTGTGTGGGAGGCGATCACAGTGGGGCAGCGGCCCGCGTCAGCGGAGCTTCGCCATCTCATGAAAGACCGCGTCGAGCAGGTGACGATCGAGACCACGATCCGTATCGGCGTCACCGCCACCACCCCTGAGCGGCGCCGCGCCCTCACCCACGAACTCCTCGGCAGCCTGCAAGAACTCGACGCCCCCGGCGTCCACATCGACCTGGCTCCCGACCGCCCCGAAACGCTTCAGGCCGGTACGCTATCGCGTCGCCCGAGTGTGAGAGCGACTGCGCTCGAGCTGGTGCCGTTCCTTGGCTGGCCGATCGGCGAAAACGAACTTCCGGGCCTGCCAAGTGCTCACCCGAAACGCATCCCTGCACCGGCCACGCTCACACCTAAGGAGGCCGTGTTCGCCACGAGCAACGCGCCCGGCGACACCCGCAAGATCGGGATCACGGCCGCGGGTCGCCTCCAACACGTGATCATCACGGGACCGACCGGGTCGGGCAAGAGCACGATCTTCGCCCGCCTGGCTCTCGCCGATATCGAGGCTCGCCGCCCAGTTGTGGTGATCGACCCGAAGCGCCAACTCGTCGACTACATCGTTGACCACGCCCCCAAAGATGCGGCTGGCCACATCGTCATCCTCGATGCCGCTGAGAAGAGCCCCGTCGGGTTCAACCCGCTCGACACCGCCGGACGACCGGCAGAGGTTGTCGTCGATGGCATCCTCGCCGCCCTCAAGGCCGTCTTCACCGACGGGTGGGGACCGCGCACCGAAGACCTCCTCCACGCCGGCCTTCTCACCCTCGCCCGCGCCGGCGAGGACAAGAACGAACCGCACACCCTGATCGATCTGCCACGACTACTCACCGATGCCGCTTTCCGACGCACCGTCGTCGGCGCGATAGCGGGCGACCCCGTGCTGGGTTCGTTCTGGGCTGGGTTCGAAGAGATGAACACTGGGCAACGTGCGGCGGTGATTGGGCCGCCCATGAACAAGCTGCGCAAGTTCCTGCTGCGCTCCAACCTCGTCGCCGTCCTCGGACAACCCCGCCCAGCGTTCCGTCTCCGCGACATCTTCAAGCACGGCAACACCGCAGTACTCGTGCCCCTGAACGACGCCCTCCTCGGCCCGGGTGCGGCACAGCTGCTCGGGAGCCTGATCGTGGCTGAGGTGTGGATGGCCACACTCGAACGTGCCAACGAAACCGACCCGACCAAGCGTCCCGGCATGGTGTTCGTCGACGAGGTGCAGCAGTTCCTGAACCTGCCGACCTCCATCGCCGACGCCCTCGCTACATCACGCTCCTATGGCGTCGGCTGGCATCTGGCCCATCAGTTCCGCGACCAACTCTCGCCCGGGATGCGTGCGGCGTTCGACGCCAACGCCCGCTCCAAGATCGCCTTCGCCGTCGGCCCCGACGACGCCCAACACCTCGCCCGAATGGCCACAAGCCTCACCGCTGAGGACTTCCAGTCGCTGCCCCCCTACGAGATCTACGCGAACCTCGTCGAAGCCGGAGCACCCTCCGGATGGTTCTCCGCAACCACGCTGCCGCCGGTGAACCCGTCCGGCCACGGCGGCAAGATCCGCGAAGCGAGCCGCACGAGCTACGGCGGCAGAACCGTCACGATCCCCGAGCCGGGAACCACGGACCCCGCCGACGTCGCCTCGTCGCTGCCTGAGACATCGGAGTCGGCTGGCTCGCATCGTCGAGCACGGAGGCAACCATGAACCGCCTCACGATGCCCACCAACACCCTAGTGACCTCTGGTGCCGGTATTCCGGTCGCTGTACCGTTCGGTATTCCGGTCACGACGATGAACACGACCCCTGTGGCCCCACCTGTGGCCGAACAAGGCGGCAACTGGGATGGGACTGTGCTGCAGTTGCCCCGCACTCTGCGTTGCCCCCGCATCAAGGGAGGCCGCTCATGACGGTCACCTGGACCCCCTACAAGATCCGACAACTCGACCAGCAGCTCACGATGAGGGACAAGGAAATCCTGACCAGCATCGAGCAATTCCGGATGCTATCGACCCGCCTGATCCAACGCCTCCACTTCCCAGCCGGAGTCTTCGGCGAGCACCTCAACGTTCCCGCCGCAACCCGCGGCACCACCCGAGTGCTGCTGCGACTCGAAGCTCACGGGCTGATCGCACGTCTGCCGCGGCGCATCGGCGGCATCAAACACGGCTCTGCCGGAACCGTCTGGCAACTAGCTGCGACCGGCGAACGCTACCTGCGCGCCCAGCGTGCCGACGCCGACCGACGCCGCTTTGTCGCCCCCACCACGATGTTCATGGAGCACACGCTCGAGGTCGCCGACCTCACCGTCGCCCTGACCGAACGGGCCCGCCTCGGGGTCTTCGAGCTACTCGACCTACAGACGGAACCGACCTGTTGGCGAGAGCACACCGGAGCCAGCGGCGCGGCGATCACGCTGAAGCCCGACCTCTTCGTGGTCACCGCCGACAGCCAGTTCGAAGCGCACTGCTTCGTCGAAGTGGACCGTGCGACCGAGCATCTGCCAGCGATCGTGCGCAAGTGCGTCACCTACCAAGCCCACCACCAGTCCGGAGTCGAGCAGACCAAGAACGGCCTCTTCCCGCTGGTCGTGTGGGTCGCCCCGGACCAGCCTCGGGCGGACAAGATTCGCCGCAGCATCGACACCACCCCGGGACTCGACCCCGGCATGTTCACCGTCACCACGAGGGCTGAGGCGATCCGCGTTCTCAGCCCGGACCCCGATCTGATCACTAACTCGAAAGGAGGAACCTCATGACACCAACCATCACCACCACGGCTGCCCCGGACCAGAGCGAGAAAGCCATCCAGGTCATCAACCTGATGCTGTCCATGGACCCGGAAGCACAGAGCCAGACGCTCGCGCGGATCATCGCCGCGACCATCCACGACGGCCCCGGCAGCGCCCTCGAACGCTTCGCCGCAACCGGCCACCTCGACCCCGAAACCATGCTGCAGGAACTGGGCGACGTCCGAGTTCCCCTCGAACGTGAGGACTGGGTCGATGCCCTCGGACGTTACGTCCTGTTCACCGCAGGAGACCGATCATGAACCCACCCGAACTGACCCCGAACAGCATTCCGCCCGAGTTGAACGTGCAGCGCCTGACGAGGAGTGCCAAGCACTTCGAGACCACCATCGACGCCGCTATCCAACTCGCCAGAGAGCAGGGCCGCGAGATCGACGACAACACCGCCGCCCTGATCGCCCACGTCCTCTCGCGCGGGCTCGGACGTGACTCGGCCCTCGCCGAGTACGCCCGCACCCGCACCGGCACCCCCGACACCCTGAGCGCCGAGTACCTTCGCATCTACGGCCACCCACAGACGCTCGGAACCGTCCGCGGCTGGATCGACTGGCTCGGCACCTACCTCACGACGAAGGTCAACAACGCCGACTTTGAGACCTCGTCCGAGGCCGATGCAACTGAGGGACCGCAGTTCCTACGCCCGCCGAAGCTGCTTCGCAGTGAGCTCACCATCAGCGGCGAAACGCTGTCGCTCCACCTGCCCCCGACTGTGGACGGGCCGCAGATCCAGGCCATCGTCCAGCACCTCGAATCGCTACCCCTGATCGAGAGCCCGGCGTTCCGAGCGTTCCTCACGCTGCCCGACGTGGACGGGTCGGCAACCAACCTGGTCGAGAGCTTCCACGAGTTCTATGTCGGACACTTCGATACCTACTCCGGCTTGATCTACGCCCTCAGTCCGCTCGAGGAATGGCAAACCGCCCTCGGGCAATGGACCGCTGAGAACGGGCTGCCACACGAAGCCGTCACCTTCGACGAGGGCATCGTGCTAGAACAGGTGCGGGAGGTCTACGACATCCTCGAGAAGGACGGCGGCTTCTATGCCTTCAACAAGTAGCCCGCCCAAACACCAGCGTCCAGCCGAAAGCGTGTTCTCCCACGGCAGACGTCGACCGATGCGGAATAGTCAACATCCGCTCAAATTCGGGCCGAACGAGGTAAAATTAGGGGGTAAACGGAGACCACAACCGATGCCGAAAATCGCGTCGGGCCTGCGTCCCAGCCCATCCCTGAATGGGGCGCCCACTCCATCACCTCTCTCTCGAAACGCCGGTTTCGAGTCTGCCCTCACTCCGACGAAAGGAGGGCAGCAATGAACCTGCCCGAAACCACCCCATCCTCAGCGTTCGTCGCTGCGCCCGCACCCTTGCGACCTGCGCGCGCAATCGACGAGCGCGGTGTGGACGAGAACGAGCTCAGCATCATCAACTCGGTCGCTGATAGGGTCGCAACTCCGGGCTCGCGAGCGGTCGTCTACCTGCGTGTGTCGTCGAAGGGCCAGGTCAACACCGACTACGACCCCGAAGGCATCTCCATCCCAGCGCAGCGCATCTCCTGCCAACGCAAAGCCGAGCAGCTGGGACTGACGGTCGTCGCCGAATATGTCGAGGCCGGCATCTCGGGAACCGAGATGAGCAAACGCGTCGCCTTCCAGCAGATGCTCGAACGCATCCGCCGCGACCGTGACGTCGACTACGTCATCGTCTACAAGCTCTCCCGCTTCGCCCGCAACCGCACGGACGATGCCATCGTCATGGCCGACCTACAGAAGCGTGGTGTCACGCTTGTGTCAGCCACTGAATCCATCGATGCGACTCCTGTGGGGCAACTCATGCATGGCATCCTGGCCGCGTTCAACGAGTACCGTTCACGCGAGGATGGGGCCGACATCGCCTACAAGATGGGGCAGAAGGCGAAAAGCGGGGGCACGCTCGGGCGCGCGCCCATCGGCTACCTGAACACCATCGAACGAGTCGAGGGGCGTGAGTTCCGTGGCATCGGAGTTGATCAAGAACGCGCTCAATTCGTGAAGCTTGCGTTCGAACTCTACGCATCGGGCAAATACACGTTCCAGGACATCGCGGAACAGCTCACCGACCGAGGGTTGACGACACGACCAACTGCCCGCCGAGCGGGCGGCCCCATCTCGGACTCGAAAGTCCACACTCTCCTGCGCGACCGCTACTACCTCGGAGAAGTCAGCTACAAGGGAGAGTGGTACGAAGGACGGCACCCCCGCCTCATCGAGAACGAGATCTTCGAGCGGGTGCAGGCACTCATGAACTCGCGCGGGTACGCCGGCGAGCGGAAGCGCAAGCACGACCACTACCTGAAGGGAACCCTGTGGTGTGGTCGGTGCCGGCTGGAGGACAAGGTCAATCGCCGGATGATTCAGATGAAGATCCCGCGCCCCAACGGCATCACCTACGAGTACTTCTTCTGCCGCGGGGTACAGGATCACACGTGTGACACGCCCTACTCCGCCAACGACCGAGTCGAGGCTGCCGTGCAGGAGCACTACAAGACGATCACCTTCCGCCCCGAGTTCGTCACAGCCATTCGCGACCGCCTCAAGAGCACCCTCGAAGACCAAGCCGGTGCACGCCACCAACTGCAGGAACAGATTCAAGAGCAAATCACCCGACTCACGGTTCAGGAAGAGAACCTACTTGACCTTGCTGCCGACCCCGAGATCGATACCTCCCGGGTCCGAGCACGACTTCGCGACATCACTCGCAAGCGCTCGGCACTTCAGGACGAGCTCACCACCGTCACCGACGACATCAGCTCCGGTGTCGAATACATCGACGCCCACGTCAGCCTGCTCGAGCATCCCTACGAGCTATACCAGCGCGCAAGCGACGAGGTCCGGCGAGAGTTGAACCAAGCGATCTTCGAGCACATCTACGTCATCAACGACGAGGTGATTGGGGACGAGTTGAAGTCACCGCTCCGCGAACTACTCGCAGTCGAGCGCGGCTGGATTGCGCAGAGTACAGAATCAAGCGATCCCAGTTCAGTCGCTAGAGCAGCATGGAGCGACCACGGCCCGGCAGCAGAAAAGGCCACCCCGAAGGATGGCCTGATCGATGAATTCGTTGAAGCTCTGCTCTCCGCCCCCGTGGAAGGGGTTGGAAGTTGCAGTAACACTCATATGGTGCCCCTGGAGGTGTCTGGGTTCAGGACATAGGAAACCGGTGTGTCAGGACATAGGAAACCCTGCACCGGTCACGATGACGGATGACGATCGCCCGACTGGTTATCACCGCCGTTATCCTCGAGGGCCGCACCCAGG
>NZ_JAAGWZ010000002.1 GCF_010686725.1 Galbitalea soli
GGGTGCGGCCCTCGAGGATAACGGCGGTGATAACCAGTCGGGCGATCGTCATCCGTCATCGTGACCGGTGCAGGGTTTCCTATGTCCTGACACACCGGTTTCCTATGTCCTGAACCCAGACACCTCCGGGCGCACCAATCGAAGAAGGACCCCGCCATTCGTGGCGGGGTCCTTCGCGTTGATGCGGCTGTCGTCGCTGCGAACCTTCAGGGCCCCGACCGGCGCAGTCCAGACCGGTGCACCCTCTCGCGTGACTCGCCCGTCGCTCGATCGCTCGCTGAGCTGCGGCGGAGAGTGTTGATGTCATGCAGTCTTCCTTCCGCCAGGAAGACCAACCGTCAACAAGGTCCGTCAGTTTTATAGCGTCAACTGCGTCGCACAGGCGACTGCAGTTCGCCGACCCGCCGCGAACACAAGCAATACCCAAGAACTCGAACTCCTGGCACGATAGGCGAGTGGGCATCTTCTCAAGGGGCAACAAAAATCGATCGGCTGCGAAGGCCGCAGGACCTACATTCCAGGAGCCGAATCGAGCGGAACAGGATTGGATGGCCAGTCGCCTCGAGGTTGCCGCCAAGTACGACGTGGACGTCGACAGCGCAGAGCAGGTCGCGGCGTTCTACGACATGCTCTTTCGGGCCTGGGATGAATCTCCGGCTGGGGAGAGGAGCGACCCCAACACGTCGATCAATCTCGTCGGCATCGTGTTCGGTGAGCACATCGTTAGACGCACCTCCATGCGTTGGGTTGTAGCGACCGACTCCGCCGGGACGGAACTTGCCGTGTTCGATCCCGAAACCACGTTCTTGGTGTATCCGGCTAATGCGGTTGCTAAGCGCTGGACCAATTCGGAGCCGGGAGCGTTCATCGTGGCGATGGCGGATGACATAGCGACCCGACTCAGCGAATAGCGCGCCTGCTACGAGCAATCCCGGCGCATATCCTCATCGTCGCTAGTTGAAATGCGACCCGGACGGGCGCCGCATGAGCGAACGTGAGGTAGCTCACGTTGGTTCCGACTGAGCGAAGGCCGGGCCCTGAGCGAATGAATTTAGCCGGCTGCCCTACCCGGAAGAGGTTCTCCGTTCAGGTAGGCCTCGTACTCGTCACGATCGTCGTCCTCAAGGAGTGGCTGGCGGTGCCGATATCGCGCGTCGGTGCAGTCGCGCTTCGGCCCCGACACTTCAGTGCGCGCCCGTGCCTGAGACTGCGTCCCTTCGGTCTGCGATTGTCTTGACTACGGATCAATGGGCCGGGGGTTCACATTCGCCCGCGCGCACATACCAAGCGGTTCGGACCATCCGCTTTTCACGTTGCCGGGACGTGTCCTGTCTCAGGATGTCGGTGACACGTCTGCCTCACGTGATCGGTGACGCGTCGAGCCGCTTTGGCGGTGTCACGTCGGAGCCCGAGCGATCCGTTCCGCGCGATCCGAAAGCGGGGCGCCTCGAACGTCGACGCGCCCCGCCTCACCGGCCTCGAACGGGCGACGTCTACCCGGCGAGCTGGGGGTAGAGGGCGCGCACGTCCTCGTGCAGCACAGACTTGACGTGCTGTGCGGTCTCGCCGACGATCGCCTCCGCGTCGCCCGCGGCGACGGCGTCCAGCGCCTCGTTCACCACCTGCGTGGGCGGAACCTTGTAGCCGTCCGCGCCCGCCGCCATGTCCGTGTCGACGTATCCGACGTGCACGCCGACCACCTGGATTCGCTGCGGTGCGAGGTCGACGCGCGCCGAGTTGCTGGCCGACCAGAGCGCAGCCTTGGTCGCGCTGTAGGAGCCGATCGCATACCAGCTGAGCGCGGAATGCATGTTGATGATCGCGCCCCCGCCGTTGCCGGCGATCACGGGTGCGAATGCGCGGGTCACGAGCACAGGTCCCCAGAAGTTGGTGTCGAATTCGCGATGGATCTCATCGAGGTCACCGGTCACGAGCGACTGGTTCGCGCTGATGCCCGCGTTGTTGACCAGCACCGTCACGTCGGGTGCGGCCTCCGCCGCTCGACGGATGCTGTCGGCGTCCGTCACATCGAGTTCGAGCGGGACGACGCGGGGGTCGGTGGCCGTGACGGCGTCCGGCCGGCGGGCGGCCGCGTACACCTTCGAGGCCCCGCGCTCGAGCAGCTCGGTGACGAATGCGGCGCCCAGGCCGCGGTTGGCGCCGGTGACGAGTGCGACGCGCCCGATGAGATCTGTCATGATTCCTCCAAAAGTAAACTGATCTGTTTCCAACAATGTACACAGATCGGTTTACATTGTGCAAGCGCCGCCCTACACTCGGGGTATGACGGTGACGACAGATGCACGACCGCGGCCGCGCGACCGGGTGCTCGACGCCGCAGCGCGGCTGTTCATCCGCGAGGGCGTGCACGCTGTCGGCGTCGACCGCCTCGCTCAGGAGGCGCAGGTCTCCAAGCGCTCGATCTACCAGCACTTCGAGAGCAAGGACGCCATCGTCGCGGACATGCTGCGGGTGTACGGCCCTCGCGTGGTCGCGGGCTACTTCAGCGATGACAAGGAAGAGCATTCGCCGCGCGAGCGCGTGCTCCACGTTTACGATGCCCTTCATCGCGCCGCCGAGGCCAGCGACTTCTATGGATGCCCGTTCGTCAACGTCGCCACCGAGCTGCGCGACCGCGAACACCCGGCTGCGCAGGTGGCCCAGCACTTCAAGAGCGAGCTGACCGCGTATTTCGAGAGGCAGGCAGAGACCGCCGGTGCCGCATCCCCGCACGTGCTCGCCGTGCAACTGACGCTTCTCTTCGACGGCGCCTCCGCGAGCGCGGCGCTGTGCGGTGGCACGCCCCTGGCGGCACGGCTCGCCGCCGAGCAGCTCTGGAACGCGGCGATCACCGCCGGCCCGGGTGACGACGGGTCGTAACGTCGGAGGTGCTTCCCCCGCGGCCTCGCCCGCCGATCGGCTCTAAGCTGTGGCGATGCCTGAGCATTCGACAGCAGACCGTGCGTGGGCGCTCGATCAGCTGAGGCGGCTGTTCGCCGCGACCAATCTGATGATTCCGGGGAGCTCCTTCGAGGTCGTCGGGCACGGGTCGCGGGCCGAGGCCCTGAGGCGGGCGTTCCGACGGTTCGGCGCGCTGCCCGCGGCCGACTCCCCGCGCTTCCGGTTCGCTGTCGACGACGCGGGCGCGGCATCCGCCGTTGTCGGGGGTTCGCCGATCGAGCTGTCGGGCCGCCGTCGCGGTGCGTCCGACCGCATCGCCTGGGCGTTCGACTTCATGCCGGTCACCACCTCCGCGGTCGACCGACTCGCCGACTCCGGGCTGCCGCGCGGTCGACGGATCGGCATCAGCATGGTGCTCGAGCCCAAGACCGCGGTGCTCGCCCTCGCGCTGCACCGGGCGGGCGCTGCCGTCACCGTCTTCGCGCATCCGGACGAGACCGACGATGCGGTCGCCGCCGCCCTGCGAGAGCTCGGCGTGCCCGTCTTCGCCTCCCGTCGCGCCACGCCGGCGGAACACCGCGCGCTCGCGCTGGCGTTTCTGGATGACCGCCCCGAGATCCTCGTCGATGACGGTGCGCACCTCATCCGCCTCGCGCACGAGGAGCGCCCCGCACTCGTCGAGGAGCTGCTCGGCGCGGCGGAGGAGACGACGAGCGGAGTTCGCGCCCTTCGCGTGATGGCGGCGCAGGGCATCCTTCGCACCCCCGTGATCGCGGTGAACGACGCGCGCAGCAAGACCTCGTTCGACAACCGCTACGGCACCGGGTTCTCCTGCGTGTTCGCGATCCTGAACCTGGTGGGGGTGCCGCTGCCGGCATCCACCACGCTCGTCATCGGCTACGGGCCGGTGGGAGAGGGGGTCGCGCACTACCTGCGCGCCGCCGATATCGAGGTGGTCGTGAGCGAGCTCGATCCGGTTCGCGCGCTCGCCGCCCGCTTCGATGGCTTCCGCGTGGCCGAGACCGCCGACGCCGTGCGCACCGCTGGCCTCGTGATCTCGGCGACGGGTGTGGAGGGCACCGTGCCGGCGGAGCTTCTCGCGCACTGCGCCGATGGAGCCGTGGTCGCGGTGGCGGGCGGAGTGCCCGACGAGGTCGGCGTCGAGCGGGCCATCCGCGAGGGCGCGCGACTGGTTCGGGTGTCGGATGGTGTCGAGAGGCTCAGCTTCGACGACGGGCACTCGGTGACGATTCTCGGGGGCGCGGGGGCCGTCAACATCACCGCGGGCGAGGGCAACCCGATCGATATCATGGACCTGTCGTTCGCGGCTCAGGTGGCCGCGATTGCGCAGCTCCTCGAGGCTCCGGCCCGACTGCCGGTCGGTATCCACACCATCTCCGCTCGGGAGGATTCCGCCGTGGCCGCGGTGGCGCTGGGGTGGCCCGTCGCCAACGGTGCCGCGTCCGACTCGGAGAGCGCGGAGTGGCGCACCACCAGATTCACGCGCGAGCCGGAGGCAGATGGATGAAGGGCGACGTCACCGTCTACTCGGCCGATCTCGTGGTTCCGATGACAGCTCCGCCGATTCCGCGCGGCGCGGTGGCGGTCGAAGACGGCCGCATCCTGCACGTCGGCGAGCGGCGCTGGGTGCTCGACGCGCTCGAGCAGCAGGATGTCCCCTTCCTCGAGCAGCACTGGTCGGGCGCGCTCCTTCCCGGACTCATCAACGCGCACTCGCACCTGCAGTACACCGGCATGGCCGAGGTCGGGTCGGCCCAGTACTCGGGCTTCGACGACTGGGCGGATGCCTTCACCGAGTCGTATGAGCGCCCGCACGACTGGCGTCAGGATGCCCTGGCCGGCGCCGCGCAGTCGATCCGGTTCGGCGTCTCCTCCGTCGCCGACGTGGTGACCGACATCGCGGCGGCCGACGCACTCGAGGCATCCGGCCTCCACGGGATCGCGTACTGGGAGGTGATGAACTGGGAGACCGACGCGTGGAACGCGGGCGGCCGTGACCGAGTCATCGCCGAGCTCGACCGCATCCCCTCCACTCCGGGCGCGGGCCTTTCGCCGCACGCGCCGTACTCGCTCGACACGGTTCCCCTCCTCGACATGCCCGACATCGTCAGGCAGCGCGGCCAGCGGCTGCACATCCACCTCGGCGAGTCGGCGCTCGAAGCCGAGCGGGTCGACGATGGCGCGGAGCCCACTTACCGTGCCTGGCACTTTCTGGGGGTGCAGAGTTTCCGCACCCTTCGGTCGCTCGGCTTCGGCACCAGCGCGACCGAGTTCGTCGACCGGCTGGGGGTCCTCGGGCCCGACTGCCACGTGGCGCACGGCGTGTACATGACGGCGGGGGATCGTGCCCTGCTGCGCGCTCGCGGAACCGCGGTCGCCCTCTGCCCGCGCTCGAACGCGGTCATCGGCCTCGACCCTCCACCCGTCGCCGCCTATCTGCGCGAGGGGAGCGCGATCGCGGTGGGCACCGACTCGCTGTCGTCGAGCCCGTCGCTCGACCTGATGGCGGATGTCGGCGCGCTCTACGCGATCGCGCGAGCCCAGGGGTACACCCGCGCCGATGTGCACTCGCGCCTGCTCGCCGCGGCCACCCTGGGCGGCGCGCGCGCGATGGGACTGGATGTCGGCCCGCAGCGCAGCGGTCAGCTCGCGGTCGGCGCCGTCGCCGACCTCTCCTTCTTCGCCGTCGACAGCAGCCGGATCGAGGACATGCTGGCCGAGCTCGTCGAGGCGGGGGCGGGGCGCTCCGTCGCGACGGTGATCGACGGCCAGCTGCGGTGGTCCGGCGAGGCGTGGTCGCAGCCGCGCGTGCCGGGGAGACGACCGTGACGCCGCGGCCCGAGCGGGCCGCCGAACTCGGGCTCGAGCCGCATCCCGAGGGCGGATGGTATCGGCGCACCTGGACGTCGCCGGCGACGGCGGAGACGCCTCGCGGTGAGCGGCCCGCTGCAACGCTCATCCACTTCTTGCTCGCACCGGGCGAGACCTCCGCCTGGCATGTCGTGACCTCGGATGAGATGTGGCTCTGGCACGGCCCGGGGGTGCTGCGGCTGCAACTGGGCGGCGAGGGCGACGCGCCGGTCGAGGGCGAGGTACTGGCGTTGGAGTCGTCGGCCGCGCAACGACTCGTGCCCGCGGGTGTCTGGCAGCGCACGCTCCCCGGCACCGAGGAGGTGCTCGTGAGCTGCCTCGTCTCGCCCGGTTTCAGCTTCGACGACTTCCGTCTCGCGGACGGGTGAACACAATCCGTAACCTCACGGCGGCCCTCAGCCGATTTCTTTACGATGCTGTGACGGGTACACAGCACCCCACTCGAAGGGACCCACCTTGACTTCTCTGCACTCGCGCGTCATGCGCGTCCTCTCCGCGGCCACGCTCCTGACGGCGGCCGTCGTTCTCACCGCGTGCACCGCGGCGGCGAGCCCCACCGCCAGCAGCAGCTCGGACGCCAGCCACGGGCTGACGACCGTGACCGCCGGCAAGCTGACCATCGCCACCGGCCAGCCGGCGTACTCGCCGTGGGTCATCGACGACAAGCCGCAGTCGGGTGAGGGTTTCGAGGCGGCGGTCGCGTACGCGGTCGCCACGAAGCTCGGCTTCGCCAAGAAGGACGTCGTCTGGACCAGGACGACCTTCGACAGCGCCATCGCGCCGGGGCCGAAGGACTTCGACCTCAACATTCAGCAGTTCACGATCACCGACAAGCGCAAGCAGGCCGTCGACTTCTCGTCGCCGTACTACACGACCGCCCAGGCGATCGTGACGACGAAGTCGTCGCCCGCCGCCTCGATCACGACGCTCGCGGGCCTGCGGTCGGTGAAGATCGGCGTCGCGACGGGAACGACCACCTACACGCTGCTGCAGAAGGTTGTCGGCGGCAGCAACATCCAGGTGTTCAACTCCAACGACGACGCCGTGCTGGCGCTCAAGAGCGGTCAGGTCGACGCCATCGCGACCGACCTGCCGACCGCCTTCTACCTTGCGGATGCGGAGGTCAAGAACGGCGTGGTGAGCGGCCAGTTCTCCGACAGCTCGGGTGGTGACCAGTTCGGTTTCGTGCTGCCGAAGGGCTCCCCGAACACCGCGAAGGTCTCCGCCGCGGTGGACGCCATCACCAAGGACGGCGAACTCGCCGCGATCACCAAGAAGTGGCTGTCGACGACGGTTAACGTCCCCGACTTCAACTGATTGTGACGACCGTCAGCTCCATCGAACTCGACCGACGGCGTTTTCGACGCCGACAGTCGGGGCGATCCGTGGTGATCAGCCTGGTGAGCACCGTGGTGCTCGGGGTGCTGGTGTGGCTGACGGTCATCAACACCCCGGGCTGGGCGGCGGTTCAGCAGGCGTTCTTCGACCCGGCGGTCGCGTGGAAGTTCCTGCCCTCGGTGCTCCTCGGGTTGTGGTTGAACATCCGCATCCTGTTCTTCGCGGCGATCGGGGTGGCGGTCTTCGCGACGCTGCTGGCGATCATCCGCACTCTGCGCGGCGCGGTCTTCTTCCCCGTGCGGTTTCTGGCGACCGCCTACACCGACCTGTTCCGCGGAACTCCGCTGATCATCGTGCTGTATCTCGTGGGCTTCGGTATTCCGGCGCTCGGCCTCTTCCCGCGGCTGCCACCGGAGGTCTGGGGCACGGTCGCGCTCATCCTCACCTATTCGGCCTACGTCGCCGAGGTGCTGCGCGCGGGAATGGAGGCGGTGCATCCGTCACAGCGGCTGGCGGCCCGTTCGCTCGGGCTCACCCACGCGCAGACGCTTCGTTTGATCGTGCTGCCTCAGGCCGTGCGCAAGGTGACGCCCGCGCTCATGAACGACTTCGTCTCGATGCAGAAGGATGTCGGTCTGGTCTCGGTGCTCGGGGCGATCGACGCCGTGCGGGCCGCGCAGATCGGCGAGGCCGACACCTACAACTTCACCCCGTACATCGTCGCCGGATTGCTCTTCGTGATCATCAGCTGGCCGGCCATCCGGTTCACCGATTGGCTCACCGCGCGCGCTCAGCGGCGTGAACAGATCGGCGGCACGGTGTGAGCGGCGACGAGACGACGACCACGCCCCCGGTTCTCCGGGTGCGCGGCGTGCACAAGAGCTTCGACGGCACGGCGGTGCTGTCGGGCATCGACCTCGACATCGCGAGCCACCAGGTCGTGGTGGCGATCGGCGCGAGCGGGTCGGGCAAGTCCACCCTGCTCAAGACCATCAACCTGCTGGAGCGGGTGGATGACGGCCAGATCTTCCTCAAGGGCGACGACATCACCGATCCCCGCGTGAACGTCGACAGCGTTCGCTCGCGCATCGGTGTGGTGTTCCAGCAGTTCAACCTGTTTCCCCACCTCTCCGTGATCGACAACGTCACGCTGGCGAGCCGCAAGGTGCACGGCGTCGCCCGCGACGAGGCGGAGGCGGAGGCCGAGCGCTGGCTCGACCGCATCGGGCTTCGCGCCAAGCTGAAGGACTACCCCGATCGCCTCTCCGGCGGCCAGCAGCAGCGGGTCGCCATCGTGCGCGCGATCCTCTCCAAGCCGGAGTTGCTGCTTCTCGACGAGATCACGAGCGCCCTCGATCCGCTGCTCGTGGGCGAGGTGCTCGATCTCGTGCGTGATCTGAAGACGGCCGGCGCGACCATCCTCATGACGACGCACGAGATGAGCTTCGCCCGTTCGGCCGCCGACCACGTCGTGTTCCTGCATCAGGGCGTCATCCTCGAGCAGGGAGCGCCCGACGCCTTCTTCGGCGCCCCGACGGCGCCCGAGACGCGCGAGTACCTGTCTCGCCTCCACGCGGGCTGACGACCCTCGGGGTAACGGCGCCCGCGCGCCCCCCACCCTTTCCCCTCGCCGCACCATCGGGTTACTGTCGAAGTGATGACCCACGACCCCGCGCTCGTCGAGTGGATGCTCGACACCGACCCCGCCCTCCGCTGGCAGGTGCAGCGCGATCTCGTGGCGGAGCCCGAGGCGGTGTGGCGGGCGAGGCGGGCGCGGGTCGCGACCGAGGGGTACGGCGCGCGACTGCTGGCCCTGCAGGACTCCGACGGTCAGTGGGCGGGCGGCGCCTTCTTTCCGCGCGACTTCGACTTCCACGGCCCAGAGGCCGCGGAGGGCGCGGGTCAGCCCTGGACGGCGACCACGTGGAGCCTCAACAGCCTGCGCGAGTGGGGCGCCGATCCGGGCGCGCTCCTCAGCGGCACGGCCGAGCTGCTCGCGGCAAACAGTCGCTGGGAGTACAACGGCGCGCCCTATTGGGAGGGCGAGGTGGACTGCTGCATCAACGGCTACACCCTCGCGAACGGGGCATGGCTCGGCGCCGACGTGGCCGGGATCGCGCAGTGGTTCGTCGACCACCAGCTCGATGACGGCGGCTGGAACTGCGAGTGGGTCGAGGGCTCGACGCGGTCGAGCTTCCTCTCGACGCTCAACTCGCTGAAGGGCATCCTCGCCTACGAGACGACGCTCGCCGCCGAGGGCATCACCACCCCGGCCGCGCTCACCGAGGCGCGGCACCGGGGCGAGGAGTATCTGCTCGAACGCCGCCTCCTCTACCGGGCGAGCACCGGCGAGGTGGTGGCGCCGTGGGTGACCCGGTTCGCCTACCCCTGGCGCGCGTTCTACAACGCGCTCAAGGCCGTCGACTATTTTCGCGACGCGGCGCTCGCCGACGGCTCCCCGCCCGACGCCAGGCTCGCGGATGCGGTGGCCGCGATCGTCTCGCAGCGACAGCCCGACGGCCGGTGGCGGCAAGCCCGGCGCAACCCCGGCCGCGTCTGGTTCGAGGTCGACGTCGATGCGGGCGAACCCTCGCCGTGGCTCACCTTCGTCGCTCTGCGGGCGCTCGACTGGTGGGGGGACGTTCGGCCCTAACCGCCGGACCCCGGGCGATGCTGCACTGGAGGCGAGCATCCCGCATCGGGATCGCACCCCGAGGAGCACACCCATGAGCATTGCCCCCGTCGCCGGTCGATTCGCCGGCCGCACCATCATCGTCACCGGAGCCGGCAGCGGCATCGGGCGGGCCACCGCGGTCCGCCTCCTCGCCGAGGGCGCGCGGGTTATCGCCGCCGACATCTCGCAGCCGCGGCTCGATGAGCTCTCGGCCGAGCTCGGCACCGACTCGCTCGTCACCGTCGCGGGAGATGTGAGCGCCCAGGCCGACGTCGACGCGCTCGTGGCCGCCGCCGGCCCCGTGGTCGACGGCCTCGTCAACAACGCGGGCATCATGGACGCCTTTCTGCCCACCGCCGAGATCACCGACGAGGTGTGGGAGCGGGTGCTCGGCGTGAACCTCACCTCTCAGATGCGCACGATGCGGGCGGTGCTGCCCGGGATGATCACCCGCGGCTTCGGGCGCATCGTCAACCTGGCCAGCGAGGCGGGCATCCGCGCCGGCGCGTCCGGGTCCACCTACACGGCCTCCAAGCACGCCGTCATCGGGCTCACCAAGAGCACTGCCCTGTTCTACGGGCCGAAGGGGATCCGCTGCAACGCCGTCGCTCCCGGTGCCGTGATCACGAACATCGAGGCGCCCTTCCACTCCGCGTGGGCGGGGGAGCGGCTCGGGCCGATCATGCAGACGACGATCCCGGCGCCCGCGCAGGCCGAGGAGCTGGCCGCCTCCATCTCCTGGCTGCTCAGCGAGGATTCGCCGAACGTGAACGGTGCGGTGCTCATGTCGGATGGCGGCTGGTCGACGGTCTGATTCGGTGGATGCGGATGTCGGCGGACGGGACTACCCTCGGGCGTGTCAGCAGCCCTGCCGGTTCGTCGGCAGCCCGACCACAAGGAGACCTCATGACTGACACCGCCCCCATTCCCGCCGGATCGCCCTGCTGGGTCGACCTCTCGTCCAGCGATCCGGAGGCATCGAAGGCGTTCTACGGCGAGCTGCTCGGCTGGACCTTCGAGACCGGATCCGAGGAGTTCGGCGGCTACATCACCGCGTTCCTGGAGGGCAAGCAGGTGGCGGGCCTCATGCAGTCGCAGGAGGGCGCTCCCGCCAATGTCTGGTCGGTCTACCTCGGGGTCTCCGATATCGAGGCGACGAACGAGGCGGTGACCGCGAACGGCGGCACGATCGCGCTCCCGCCGATGACGGTCGGCGACCTCGGCGCGATGGGCTTCGTGATCGACCCGTCCGGTGGCTTCGTCGGTGAGTGGCAGTTCGGTAAGCACGTCGGCTTCGAGGCGCTCGATGTGCCGGGTGCGCCCGCGTGGTTCGAGCTGCACACCCGCAACTACGCGGCAGCGCTGCCGTTCTATCAGAAGGCCTTCGGCTGGACCACCCAGGTGATGGGCGACACCGACGAGTTCCGGTACTCCGTGCTCGCCGTCGACGAGGTGCAGCGAGCCGGGGTCATGGACTCCGACAGCTTCCTGCCGGAGGGCGTGCCGAGCAACTGGATCGTCTACTTCAACGTCGCCGACGCCGACGCCGCGGTCGAGACGATTCAGCGCCTGGGTGGCGCGGTGCTGCGCGGACCGGAGGACACGCCCTACGGGCGGCTCGCCTCGGTGAGCGACAGCACGGGGGCGATGTTCAGCCTCCTGCAGCACACGAGCTGACGGCCCCGGCCGGGCCTCGGCGGGCGGCCGGCGAGACGCCGGCCGGGCGGCGCGGCCCGGCGAGGTGCCGTCGCTCGCCGCGGCCCTGCTAGACAGTACACATGAGCTTCACGCTGCCGCCGGGCACCCCGACCGCGATCGCCATCCTCTTCTATGTCGTGATCTTCGTGGTGGCGGTCGCGATCACGCCCGCCGGGCGCCGGCCATCGTCGGCCCTCGCGTGGATCCTCGTGATGCTCGTGCTGCCCCTCGTGGGCTTCGCGCTGTTCGCCCTCATCGGCTCGCCGAAGCTCCCCGCCGCCCGGCGCGAGAAGCAGCGCTCGGTCGACGACCGCATCGAGGAGCACACCCGCGAGGTGCCCGACTTCGAGGGCGGTCCCGAGGCGCCGGACTGGCTCCCGGCGATCGCCAAGCTCAACCGCCAGTCCGGCGGCCTGCCCATGATCGACGGCAACCGCGCGCGCCTGCTGCCGCACTTCGACGAGCAGCTGGAGGCGATCATCCGCGCCGTCGATTCGGCCGTCGTCACCGTGCAGGTGGAGTTCTACATCTTCGCGCTCGACGAGACGACGCGGCCCTTCTTCGCGGCGCTCGAGCGCGCGGTGCAGCGCGACGTCGACGTGCGCGTGCTGCTCGACCACATCGGTTCGCGCGCCTACCCGGGGTTCCGCCCGGCTCTCGCCGAGTTCACGCGCATCGGGGTGAAGTGGGAGCTCATGCTGCCGGTGCTGCCCCTGCGCGGCAAGTACCAGCGGCCCGACTTGCGCAACCACCGCAAGATCCTGGTGGTGGATGGCCGGCTCGCGTTCGTCGGCTCCCTCAACCTCATCGATCCCAGCTACGAGAAGCGCGGCAACATCCGTCGCGGACTGCGGTGGCGCGACCTGCTCGTCGAGCTGCGCGGTCCGATCGTCAACGAGGTGCGCGCCGTCTTCAGCACCGACTGGTACAGCGAGACCGACGAGATCCCCCCGTTCCGGCAGCTCGACGCCACCACCGACGACGGCAACCCGGCGACGATGCTCGCACAGATCGTGCCGAGCGGCCCCGGATTCGAGTTCGAGAACAACCTCGCCCTGTTCACCTCGCTGCTTTACGCGGCCGAGCGCCGGGTCTCCATCACGAGCCCGTACTTCGTGCCGGAGGAGTCTCTGCTCGCGGCGATCGTGACCGCCGCCCGTCGCGGCGTCGACATCGAGTTGTTCGTGGGCGAGATCGGCGACCAGTTCTTCGTCTTCCACGCCCAGCACTCCTACTACCAGGACCTGCTGGAGGCGGGCGTGCGCATCTACGAGTACCGGGAGCCGATCATCCTGCACGCGAAGCACATCTCGGTCGACGACCACGTCTCGGCGGTCGGGTCGTCGAACATGGATATCCGCTCCTTCCAGCTGGACCTGGAGCTCATGGTGCTCGTCAGCGACCGCGAGTTCACCGACTCGCTGCGGCGGGTGGAGGACGAGTACCGCGCCGAGTCGACCGAACTCACCCTCGACGACTGGAACCGCCGCGGCCGCGGGCACCGCTTCGTCGACAACGTGGCCCGGCTGAGCTCGGCGGTGCAGTAGCCGCCGAGCCCGACCCGGGTTACTTGACGGCGCCGGCCGTCAGACCGCTGATGACGTACTTCTGCAGGTACAGGAACAGCGCCATCGGCGGGATCGCGGCCATGACGGCTCCCGCCGAGAACAGCGTCCAGTTCGCGCTCGTCGCCTGGCTGATGAACGAGTACAGGCCCACGGCGAGCGTCTGCCGCGTCGGGTCGGTGAGCACCACGCTCGCCACCACGTACTCGCTCGTCGAGGAGATGAACGAGAGCAGACCGACGACCGCGAGGATCGGGCCGACGAGCGGCAGGATGATCGTGAAGAAGGTGCGCGCGTGCCCGGCCCCGTCGATCTTCGCGGCCTCATCGAGCGAGGCCGGAACCGTGTTGAAGAAGCCGTACATGAGGTAGGTGTTCACCCCGAGCGCCCCGCCGAGGTAGACGAGGATGAGCCCGATCTGCGTGTTGAGTCCGATCGCCGGGAAGATGTTGGAGATCGCGTTCAGCAGCAGGAAGATGGCGACGACGGCGAGCAGCTGCGGGAACATCTGCACGAGCAGCAGCGTGAGCAGCCCGACCCGCCGTCCGGCGAAGCGCATCCGCGAGAAGGCGTAGGCCGCGAGCGCTCCGAGGAACACGGTGCTCGCGCCCGTCACGAGCCCGATCACGAGGGTGTTGAGGAACCAGGCGACGAACGGCTGCTGCGGCAGGTTGAACAGCAGGTTCACGTAGTTGCTGAAGTCCACCTTCGAGAAGAGGGTGTTCGAGCCGAGCAGCGTGCCGTTGGGGTTGAGCGACGACGACAGCACGTAGACGAGAGGGAACGCGCAGAACACCGCGAAGACGATTCCGATGACGTGACGCCATCCGGTCGCCGCGAACCACTTGCGGAGCCGGAAGCGCGGGCGGCGGGCGGGAAGCTGTGACATCAGTTGATCTCCTCGAGTGCTCGCGTGCGCCGGAAGCCGATGACTGAGACGGTCGCGACCACGATGAAGATGAGGATCGCGAAGGCGCTCGCGAGCCCGTAGTTGCGTCCGCTGGCCGTCGCGAAGGCCACCTTGTAGACGAGGGTGATCAGGATGTCCGTCGAGCCCACGTTGATCGATGCGTTCACGTCGGTCGGTCCGCCTCCCGTCAGCAGGTAGATCACGTTGAAGTTGTTGAAGTTGAACGCGAAGGTGGAGATGAGCAGCGGCGCGAGCGACACCATGAGCAGCGGCAGCTTGATCTGCCGGAAGGTCGCCCAGGCGCGTGCGCCGTCCATCTTGGCGGCCTCCACCACCTCCTCGGGGATGGACTGCAGCGCCCCCGTGCACACCAGGAACATGTACGGGAACCCGAGCCAGGTGTTGACGATGAGGATCGACACCTTGGCGAGGGTGGGGTCGGTGAGCCACGGCACGGTGGCGCCGCCGAGCAGCACCTGATTGATGAAGCCGAACTGCGGGTTCATGAGACCGGCCCAGACGAGTGCCGACAGGAAGCCGGGGAACGCGTAGGGGAGGATCATGATGACCCGGTAGATCTTCTTGCCGCGCATCCTCGGGTCGTTGAAGACGACGGCGAGGAAGAGCCCCACCGCGAAGGTGAGGAACACCGAGAGGAACGCGAAGGCGAAGGTCCAGACGATGGTGCTCAGCAGCGGTCCGCGGATCGACTGGTCGCCGAAGGCCTGCGCGAAGTTCTTGAACCCCACGACGACCGTCCAGCCCGGGCTCAGCTTCTTGCCGTCGCTCGAGGCGTACTCGCCGTTGCCGTCATCGCGGTAGACCGCGCCGGAGGAGGAGTCGGTGAAGGTGTCGGCCTTCGCGTCGTAGGAGAGGTTCGACTTGTAGAGGAACCCGGTGGAGCCGTCGGCGGTGCGGATCGCGCCGTCGTTCGGGTTGGCACTGATCGGCACGACGAGCGCGGCGACCTGGGTCTGCTTGGTGAGCAGGTCCTGGAAGCTGAGGGTGGTGTAGCCGGGAGCGCTGACCGCCTTCCCGCCGGACAGCTGCGCGTCGGTGATGGTGTGGAGCGGGTTCTTCGGGTCGCCGACCTGCACCGTGCCGCTCGGCGTCGTGGTGAGCAGGCCCAGCCCGTTCGGGCCCTGCACGACGGTGACCGCGTAGGTGGGCGAGTCGGGCACCCGGCTGAGCGAGTTGGCGACGATGCCGGTGATCGCGTCGGCCTTCGTGCCGTTGTGGCCGTCGCCGAAGTTGGTGAAGGCGATGTACGCGGAGTACCCGACGACGAAGACCTGGAAGATGAGGAGGAAGACGAGTCCCGGGGCGAGGTACTTGCCGGGGAGCATCCTCTTGGAGAAGTAGATGACGTTGATCGCGATGAGCCCGATGAGCGCGAGCGCGAAGACCAGATAGCTGCCGCCCATGAGCAGCACGAAGAGGGCGTAGAGGACGACGGCGTCGAGGACACCGAGCGAGGCGATCTTGATCAGGATGACCGAGAGCGAGGGGGTCGGGCGCAGCACGGTGCGTCGCGGTCGTTCGGTGGGCGGCTCGGGCGGGGCTTCTGGTGCGATGGTCACGACACTCCTCTGTGCGTGGGCGGGGATGAGGGATGAGCGGGGGCGGGAGGCTCGTTCGGCCTCCCGCCCCCGCACCGGCTGTCAGCCCTTGGCGATGGCAGCCTTGATCGAGCCGACCATCGTGGTCCACGCGGTAGCCGGGTTGGCCGCCTTTCCCGCGATGATCGCGCCCTCGGTGTTGCCCCAGTCAGCCCACACGGAGTTCATGGCCGGGATGTTCGGCAGCGGTGCACCGTTGGCGCTCACCGCGCCGAACGCCGTCACGTCCTTGTCGGAGGAGACCGACTGGAACGCCGACAGGAGCGCGGGCGCCCGCTGACCGGTCTTGTAGAACGCCACCTGCGCGGCTTCGGACCCCATGTACTCGACTGCGAACTTGTTCGCGAGGAGGCTGTTCTTCGAGTACTTGTTGACGAAGAACGCCTGCACGCCCACGAAGGGCTGCGAGGGCTGGCCACCGGCCGACGGAATCTTGACGACGCTGTACGCGATCTTCGCGGCCTGGATCTTGGGAAGGCTCCAGGGGCCGGTGATGATGTACGGCGTCTGTCCGCTGGTGAAGGCGTTGAGCGCGATGTCGTAGGTGTAGTTGGGGTTCAGCACGCCCGACTTGCCCCACGCAGCGAGCTGCGCCGCCCACTTGGTGCCCTGCGCGTTGCCGAGCTGCAGGTCGGTCGAGTCGTAGCCACCGGCCGAGCTCGTACCGAACACGGGCACGCCGAAGGAGGTCTCCAGCGGGTACAGGTGATACGGGTCGGAGGCGCCGTTGGTGCCGGACTGCACGACGAACGGGTACTTCACCTTGCCCGCCGCCTTGAGCTTGTTGCCCGCGGCGAGGAGCTGGTCGAAGGTGTCGTGCGTCGTGGGGTCGAGCGCGGTGTTCTGGATGAGCGCGACGCTCTCAAGCGAGACCGGCATGCCGTAGGTCTTGCCGTTGTAGGTGACGGCGTCGATGCCGACTTTGGCGTAGTCGGACTCGTTGGGGATGGTGATCGGCGCGATGACGCCGTTCTGCACCAGGTTGCCGGTGCCGTCGTTGGCGGTGACGAAGACATCCGGTCCGTTGCCCGTGGGCGCCTGCTGGATGAAGTCGCTGACGATCTTGGCGCCGTCCTTCTGGATCAGCTTGACCGTGACGTTGTTCGCCTTCTCAAAGGTGGCGACGACGGTCTTGAGGGCGGCGATGTGCGTGTCATCGGCCCAGACGGTGATCGTCGACCCGGCCGCGGCCGGCGAGCTGGGGGAGGAGCTGGTGCCCGAGCATCCCGCGAGGGCGAGGGCGGCCACTGTGGCGACCGCTGCTGTGACACCGATTCTTCGGCGAGGACTCATGTGGAGGAGAACCTTTCGTGTGTACCGGCATTCCGGCACGCCTGCGTTCCCGCCCCGCGTACCGAGAGGCCGTTCTCTCGGTTGTGCCTGCTGAGTGTGCAAGCGTTTGCATTGTGCGTCGATCGAGCTTCGAAACGCAAGGGGGACGGGCGTCACTTTGCGATAACGGATTCTCTTGATATTGAGACGATCGGCGACGACCCAGCCGAGATTTCGTCATGGCCGAAGAGGCATGCAAGCGCTTTCGCGGTGGGCCCGCGACGCCGTATGGTGTGCCTGTGCTCCCTGACTCCACCGCCTCCGGTCCCGTCGCCACCACCGCCGAGTGGTGGCGCACCGCGGTGATCTACCAGATCTACCCTCGCTCGTTCGCGGACGGCGACGGCGACGGCATCGGCGACCTCGGCGGAATCGCCGCCCGCCTGCCCGCGGTGGCGGAGCTGGGGGTCGACGCCATCTGGCTCTCGCCCTTCTACGTCTCGCCGCAGACCGACGGCGGCTACGACGTCACCGACTACTGCGACGTCGACCCGCTGTTCGGCACGCTCGCCGATTTCGACCGGGTGCTGGCCGTGGCGCACGGGCTCGGCCTGCGCGTGATCATCGACCTGGTTCCGAACCACTCTTCGGCCCAGCATCCCTGGTTTCAGGAGGCCCTCGCCTCGCCGCCCGGCTCTGCGGCGCGCGCCCGCTACCTCTTCCGCGACGGGACGGGGCCCGGGGGTGACCTGCCCCCGAACAACTGGAGGTCCGGCTTCGGAGGCCCGGCCTGGACGCGCGTGATCGAGGCGGACGGGAATCCCGGTCAGTGGTATCTGCACATCTTCGACAGCACCCAGCCCGACTTCGACTGGCGCAATCCCGAGGTGCGCGCGTTCTTCGAGGGGGTGCTGCGGTTCTGGCTCGACCGCGGAGTCGACGGGTTCCGGGTGGATGTCGCGCACGGGCTCATTAAGGCCGAGGGCCTGCCCGACGCCCCGCCGAAGCCCGCCGACGCGCAGGGTGACGTGGGGCCGTTCTGGGGTCAGCCCGAGGTGCACGACATATACCGGGAGTGGCATGCACTGCTCGCGGAGTACGACGGTGATCGCGCACTGTGCGCAGAGGCGTGGATCCTCCCCGCCGCGAAACTCGCGCTGTGGGTGCGGCCGGATGAGATGCAGCAGGCGTTCAACTTCCAGTACCTCAGCGCCCCGTGGTCGGCGCCCGAGCTGCGCGAGGTCATCGACGAATCGCTCGCCGGCTTCGACAGCGTGGGAGCTCCGAGCACCTGGGTGCTGTCGAATCACGACGTCGTGCGGCACGCGACCCGATTCGGCCTCGGGCGGGAGCACCCCGAGGGGCAGAGCGTGGGACCCCTCACCCCGAGCCAGCCCGACGCCGCACTGGGGCTTCGGCGTGCGCGCGCGGCGACCGCGCTGATGCTCGCCCTTCCCGGCAGCAGCTACCTCTTTCAGGGTGAGGAGCTCGGCCTGCCCGAGGTGATCCACCTGCCGGACGAGGCTCGGCAGGACCCGGTGTTCCTCACGACCGGCGGGGAGCGCTATGGCCGCGACGGCTGCCGGGTGCCCATCCCCTGGGAGGCGGACGCGCCCGCCTACGGCTTCAACGAGACCGGCGCGAGCTGGTTGCCGCAACCGGAGGAGTGGGCGCGGTTCGCCCGATCCGCCCAGCGCGGGGTCGCGGGCTCGACCCTCGAGCTCTATCGCTCGGCGCTCGCGCTGCGCCGCGAATACGGGCTGGGCTCCGGCGACCTGCTGTGGTTCGCGCAGTACGTGGACGATGCGCTCGAGTTCACCAACGGGCCGGTCGCGGTCATGGCGAATCTGGGGCGCTCTCCGCTGCCGTTGCCGCGGGGGACGGTGATCCTGTCGACGGCCGAGCTGACCGGACGCACCCTGCCGCCGGACGCGACCGCGTGGGTGCTGCTCGGTGACCACTGAGGTGGGCGAGGACCGTGGCGCGCGGGGGAGAGGCTGACCGCTACCATCAGCGTGACTGTGAGGAGCAGGAGTGACAGGGATTCACGAGGTGGCGACGCGGGCCGGTGTGTCTACGGCGACCGTCTCGCGCGTGCTCAGCGGTCGCGGCACGGTGGCGCCGGCCACGCGTGAGCGGGTGCAGCTCGCGGTCGCCGAGCTGGGCTACGTCGTCTCCTCCAACGCGTCGAGCCTCGCCACCGGCCGCACCCGCAACGTCGGGGTGGTGGTGCCGTTCCTCGATCGCTGGTACTTCACTTCCGTGGTCGAGGGCGCGCAGGCCGCGCTGCAGCGGCACGGTTTCGACCTCACCCTGTACAACCTGCGCGGGGGCGGGCGCGCGGGCGTGTTCGACCACTTCCTGCATCGCAAGCGGGTGGATGCGGTGGTCGCCATCGCCCTCGAACTCAGCACCGGCGAGATCCAGCGGCTCCTCGACATGAACAAGCCGATCGTGGGCGTGGGCGGTCCCCTGCCCGGTGTCCGCACCCTCAGCATCGACGACATCGAGGTCGGGCGGCTGGCCACCGAGCACCTGTTGTCCCTGGGGCACCGCGCGATCGGACACATCGGCGGCGACCCCGAATCGGAGACCGACTTCCACGTGCCGAGCTACCGGCGCACCGGGTACCAGCTGGCACTCGAGGCGGCGGGCGTGCCCATCGACCCCGCCCTCGATCTGAATGCCGACTTCACCATCCAGGGCGGTTACGCCGCCGCGCGGCGCCTGCTCTCCACGCCGGTGCGTCCGTCCGCCATCTTCGCGGCCTCCGACGAGATGGCGATCGGCGCCATTCTGGCCGCGCGGGATCTCGGCCTGCGGCTGCCCGACGAACTGGCCGTGATCGGGGTCGACGATCATCCGCTCGCCGCGTTCTTCGGCTTAAGCACGGTGGCGCAGCACCCCGCCGAGCAGGGCGCGCAGGCGGTCGAGATCCTCATCGAGGAGCTGCTCCGCACCGGCGACGAGCCGAGCGCCTTCGACACGCCCATCGAGTTCCGGCTGATCGTGCGCGAGAGCACCGCGCGCCTGCCCTCGCTCTGAGGCGAAGACAGGCGCGCGGGGTCGATCAGGCGAGCGTCGCGATGTCGATCACGAAGCGGTAGCGCACGTCAGAGCGCAGCACGCGCTCGTAGGCCTCGTTGATCTGCTCGCCCGCGATGACCTCGACCTCGGAGGCGATGCCGTGCTCGGCGCAGAAATCGAGCATCTCCTGCGTCTCTCGGATGCTGCCGATGCCCGACCCCGCGAAGGAGCGGCGTGCACCGAACAGGCTGAACACCTGCACCGGCAGCGGCTCGGCGGGGGCGCCGACGCTCACCAGCGTGCCGTTGAGGCGGAGCAGGGAGAGGTACGCGTTGATGTCGATGACCGCGCTGACCGTGTTGATGATCAGGTCGAAGGTGTTCGCCAGCTCGGTGAAGGTCGCCGCATCGCTGGTCGCGTAGTAGTGGTCGGCGCCGAGCCGGAGTCCGTCATCCTTCTTGGAGAGCGTCTGCGAGAGCACGGTGACCTCGGCGCCCATCGCGTGGGCGATCTTGACGGCCATGTGGCCGAGGCCGCCCATGCCGACGACCGCGACCCGCTTGCCGGGCCCGGCGTTCCAGTGCGCGAGCGGCGAATAGGTGGTGATGCCGGCGCAGAGCAGCGGCGCGGCGGCCTCGAACGGGATCGCCTCGGGGATCCGCAGCACGAAGTCCTCGACGACGACGATGTGGGTGGAGTAGCCGCCCTGAGTGATCGTGCCGTCACGGTCGACGCTCGCGTAGGTGCCGGTGTTGCCGTTCAGGCAGTATTGCTCTTCGCCCGCGAGGCAGTTCTCGCACTCGCGACAGGAGTTCACCATGCAGCCGACGCCGACCCGGTCGCCCACCCTGTGGAGGGTGACCTCGGAGCCGACGGCGGTGACGGTGCCGGCGATCTCGTGGCCGACGACCTGCGGGTAGCTGATCGGCCCCCACTCGCCGCGGACGGTGTGGATGTCGGAGTGGCAGATGCCCGCGTAGGCGATCTCGATGAGCACGTCTTTCGGGCCGACCTCGCGACGCTCGATGGTGGTCTTGACGAGGGGATCGGTGGCGGAGGGTGCGGCGTAGGCAGTCACGGTAGTCATGACTCCACCGTAGGAGATGCCGCCTGAGCGTAAGGAGGGCGGGACAGTACGCCCCTCGGCGGGAATATTCTCGGGGTGCGGGTGCGCAGTGGCATCCGCACCCCGATGGGCGTCAGTGCCGACGAAAGCACGCCCGTGTCGACGGCTACTTCGTGTTCGCCCCCGGCGGCCCAAGAATAGGGATGCCCGTCCGCCGGTGCGAGCGATTCATCCAGCCCGCTGAACCGCAGCGCTCCGACCCGCCCCACGCCGGGTCGACGCGTTGATACTGTCCCTCTCGAGAGAGAGGCACCGATGACGCAGCAGCTTCCGCCCCTGGTCGTGATGGGGGTCTCCGGTGCGGGGAAGTCGACGGTCGGCGCGGAGCTCGCGCGCCGTGCGGGCCTCGTGTTCCTCGACGGGGACGACCTGCATCCTCCGCGTAATGTGGCCCGGATGGCGGCGGGTCACCCGCTGAGCGATGACGACCGGTGGCCCTGGCTGGAGGCGGTCGGCGCGCAGCTCGCGGCCGGCCGCGCAGGCGTGATCGCGTGCTCCGCGCTCCGTCGCGCGTATCGCGATCGCATTCGCGCGCTCGCGCCTGATGCCTATTTCGTGCACCTCGATGGCGGGCACGAGCTCATCGCGTCGCGCCTCGAGGCCCGCGACCACGCCTTCATGCCGGCCTCCCTGCTCTCCTCCCAATTCGAGACGCTGGAGCCACTGCAGGACGACGAGGCGGGCCTCGTCGTCGCCCTGGAAACGCGCCCCGAAACCATGGGGCAGACCGGGTCTGCGAACGCGGTTCCAAATTTCGAACGGATCGTTGCGTTCATCATGCGGAACGTGGTTAAGTCAGGTGAACAGCCAAGGGAGGTTGACGATGGATGCGCAGACGGCGCCGCTGAGCGGCCTCGAGGGGCTCGTTCCCTCTGACGCCCGTCTCGATCTCCTCGCCTCCGGAGCCACCTGGTCTGAGGGTCCCGTCTGGATTCCCCGCCGCGGCGTCGTGCAGTGGAGCGATATCCCCGGCAATCGGATTCTCGAGGCGGACGGCGTGACCGGGCGTCTCTCCGTCTACCGGAGCAACGTCGAGTTCACGAACGGCCGCACCCTGGCGGACGACGGCTCGGTCATCCAGTGCTCGCACGGCCGCCGCGCCATCGAGCGCGACGTCGACGGCGAGGTCACCGTCCTGGTCGACCACTGGAACGGCGCCCGATTCAATTCCCCCAACGACGTGGTCGTCGCGCGCGACGGGTCGATCTGGTTCACCGATCCGCCCTACGGGATCATTCAGCCGCACGAGGGACACCCGGGCGAGCGGGAGTACGGGGCGAACTACGTGTTCCGCTTCGATCCGGCCACCGCCGTCGTCACCCCGGTGGTGGTCGACGTCGAAGAGCCCAACGGTCTCGCCTTCTCTCCTGACGAGTCGATCCTCTACGTGTCGGACACCTCCGTCGCGCTTCGCACCGACGGGAGTGGCAACCACCACATCGTGGCCTACGACGTCGTCGAGGGATCCTGCGTGGGCGGCCGGGTCTTCGCGGTGATCGAGCCCGGTGTCTCCGACGGCTTCCGGGTGGACGAGCGCGGCAATGTGTGGACCTCCAGTGAGGACTCCGTGCAGGTGTACCGCGCCGACGGGGTGCTTCTCGGGCGCATCCCGGTGCCGGAGCGCGTCGCCAATCTGTGTTTCGGTGGCGTGGGCGGCCATACCCTCTTCATCGCGGCGACGACGAGCATCTACCGGATCGAAACGCTCGTGCGCGACGCGCGCGGCGTCGGGTCGCTGTCGTGACCGCCGTGCTGCCGTCCATCCCCGGCGCCCGCGACACGCCCGCCCCGGCCGCGTTCCGCGCGGTGCAGGTGCTGGAATACCTCGGCTCGCGCACCGAACCGGCAACGCTCACGGAAGTCGCGCTCGCACTCGGCATCGCGAAATCCTCCGCATCGAATCTGGTGAGCACGCTCGAGGTCGCCCGCATGGTCCGGCGAGCGGGCCACGGCTGGGTGCTGGGCTACAAGGTGCTCGAGCTCGGCCAGTCGATGCTCGCGTCCACGACACTCGTCGCCGAGTTCCGGCGCATCACGAACGCGCTGCCGACCCTGCAGAACGACACGGCCCTGCTCGCGGCTCTCGACGGCATGGAGGTCATCTATCTCGCCCGCCACGATGGCCGACAGCCGATCCGTCTCGCGAGCGACATCGGCCGCCGGATGCCCGCGTCGGTGACGGCGCTGGGCAAGGCGATGCTGGCGAGCCTGACGCCCGAGGATCTCGACCGTCGCCTGGCCGACGTCACGGTTCTTCCCCGCCCGACCAAGCGCGCGCACCGCACCACCGTCGAACTGCGTCGAGACCTCGCGCAGGTCAGGGAACGCGGCTACGCGATCGACGACGAGCAGAACACGATCGGCGTCACCTGCTTCGCCGTGCCCGTCGTCGCGACCGGGCAGCCCATCGCGGTCTCCACCACACTCCTCACACAGCGGGTGCGCCCCGAACTGCGAGGGCGCCTCATCGCCGACCTCACCTCCCTCGCCCGTCAACTCGCGACCTTTGCGAACGGATAGCCCCATGGACACCACCCCCCAGCCCATTCCGCTCCTCCAGGTCAGCGCCCTCTCGAAGTCCTTCTTCGCGACGCGCGCGGCGGAGGACGTCACCTTCTCGGTGAACCAGGGCGAGATCGTCTCGCTGCTCGGCGAGAACGGCGCCGGCAAGTCGACGGTCATCAAAATGCTCGCGGGCGTCTATCGGCCCGATAGCGGCGAGATGAAGCTGTCGGGCGCCGACCTCGATGCCTCGGGGGTGCGCAAGCAGATCTCGATCATCCACCAGAATCTGGGCCTCATCGAGTGGATGACCGTGGCCGAGAACATCGCCCAGGTGCTCGGCTACCCACGCCGACTCGGCTTCATCGACCAGCGCGCCATGAACCGTCGCGCGGCCGAGGTGCTCGAGCTCGTCGGCGGCGGAATCGACCCGCAGGCCCGCGTCTTCGACCTTCCGCGCACCGAGCGCAGCCTGCTCGCGATCGCCCGCGGACTCGTCACCAACCCCAAGCTGCTCGTGCTGGATGAGCCGACCGCGTCGCTGCCCGCCGCAGACGTCGAGCGGCTGTTCGCCGTGCTGCGGAGGCTGCGCGATTCGGGCGTCGGCATGATCTACGTCTCGCATCGACTCGACGAGATCTACGAGATCTCCAGTCGCACCGTCGTGATGCGCAACGGGCACGTGGTCGCGGAGCGCCCCGTCGCGGGCCTCAGCCACGCGGAACTCGTCGAGCTCATCGTGGGGCGGCACACTCAGGCCACCGTCTTCGACTCGCCCGAGGAGGGCGTGCGCCTCGAACTGCGGGATGTGGCCGTCGACGGCGCGGGCCCGGTGACCCTGACGCTCCATCGCGGCGAGGTGGTCGCGCTCTGCGGCCTGCGCGGTGCGGGGCAGGAGCCTATCGGCCGGGCGGTCGCTGGCGCTGTTCCGATCCGTTCGGGATCGCTGCGACTCGACGGAGACGACTTCGTTCCGCGCAATCCCTCCGTCGCGGTGGGGCGCGGGATCGGCTTCGCGACGTCGAACCGGGAGGCCGAGGCGGTCGCGCCCGGAATGTCGGTGCGCGAGAACCTGTTCCTCAATCCCGCCGTCTGGGGCAGGCGGGCGTTTCAGTTCCGCACGGGCAAGGCCGAACGCGCCGCGGCCGCCGAGTACGTCCGTGCCTTCGGGGTTCGACCCGCGGATCCCGAACTGCCGCTCGACACCTTCTCGGGAGGGAACCAGCAGAAGGTCATCCTGGCCCGTTGGTTCGGGGTCGGTCGGAAGGTCGTCGTTCTCGAGGAGCCGACCATGGGCGTCGACGTGGGAGCGAAGGCCGACATCTACGGACTCCTGCGCGATGCCGCCCGACTGGGCACCGCGGCGCTCGTCGTCTCCACCGACATGGAGGAGGTGTCGAAGATCGCCCACCGGGCCATTGTGTTCGGCCGCGGCGTCGTCGTCGCCGAGCTGAGCGGCGCAGACCTCACCATCGCGAATCTCGTCGCCGCCGCCTCCGATCTCCAGCGCACCACCGACACAGAAAAGAGCGTCGCATGAGCATGAACACGTCCCTCAAATCGACGGCGCTGGAGCCGCCGAAGGGCGCGCCCTGGTACCGCAAGCTGTTCACGGTGTACGGCATGGTCGTGCTGACTGCACTGCTGTTCGTCATCTTCGCGATCGCGGCCCCCGGCACCTTCGCCACCCTGCTCAACTTCCAGCTGCTCGCCTCGAGCAAGTCGGTCCTGCTGATCCTCGCGCTCGCCGTCACGCTGCCGATGGTCGCCGGCAAGATCGACCTCTCGATCGGATACGGGGTGGGGCTCTGGCAGGTCATGGCGCTGCTGTGGCAGCTGCAGGGGCTCGACTATCGGCTGGTCATCCTCATGTGCCTCGCCGGAGGCGCGGTGGTCGGCCTCGTGAACGCGCTGCTGATCGAACTCGCGCAGGTCGACGCCTTCATCGCGACCCTCGCGACCGCGCAGGTGATCTACGCGATCACGTATTGGACGACGGGCGGTCGTCAGGTCACCGACAACACCGGGATGCGCGCCTCGGCGTTCGACGCGCTCGCGACCTGGACCCTCGGGCCCATTCCCGGCGTCTTCATCATCGCTCTCGTCGTCGCCGCCGTGATCTGGGTGATCCTGGAGTTCCTGCCGATGGGACGGTACCTCTACGCGGTGGGGGCCAACCCCAAGGCGGCGGAGCTCACCGGAGTGCATCGCCGACGCTACATCGTCGGCGCGATGGTGGCGTCCGGGGTGCTGACCGCCGTGGCGGGCATCCTCCTCTCCTCGCGGCAGGCCGGCGTGGCGCAGGCCAACATCGGGCCCGAGTACCTTCTCCCCGCGCTCGCTGCGGCGTTCCTCGGCTCGACCACGATCAAGCCCGGTCGCGTCAACGCGCTCGGAACCGTGCTGGGCGTGCTCATCGCGACGATCGGTATCTCGGGCCTCGAGCAGTTGCTCCCCGGGCAGTTCTTCCTCGAGCCGCTGTTCAACGGCTTGACCCTCGTCGCGGCGATCACGATCGCCTCGCTCGCAAGCCGCCGTCGGCTGGGGCGTGCGGATGCCCCCACGACGGCACCACCACAGGATTCTGGGGCGGCTCACGCCCCAGAGGGCACGGGGACTGCAGCCCCGGTGTCTACCACTGCCGACGCGCGACCGGCCGCGTCGGCATCGGGGGAGACCCCGACTCAGTAACACCACGAGTACCACCCGCATGTGCCCCACGGCGCCGGCACCGACGCCGTCGCCCCCACCAAGAGAAGGAATTCACATGATCAGCAGGAAGACCCGCACGAGAGCGCTGGCCATCGCAGCCCTCCCGGCCGCGGTCGCCGTCATCCTCACCGGCTGCGCGAGCGGTTCGGTCGGTGGCGGTACGACCGCGAGCCCGTCCGCGTCGTCGAACGCGTACGCGTCCATCATCCCCAGCGGCGACATCGTGGCCGCCTCGAAGAAGCTCGTCTCCGACAGCCTCTCCGCGAGCGCCGGATTCACGCCCAAGTCGACCGGGCCCACCGCCCAGAAGCCGGGTGCGACGATCGCCTATGTCGGCAGCGACCTCACCAACGGCGGCGTGAACACCGTCGCCGAGGGGGTCAAGGAGGCCGCCGCCGTCATCGGGTGGAAGGTCAACGTCTACGACGGCAAGGCCACCGCGCAGGGACGAACGGATGCCCTGAACCAGGCCATCGCATCCAAGCCGGCCGCGATCGTGCTCGGCGGCTTCGACCCGACCGAGCAGGCCGCGACCATCAAGACGGCCAACGACGCCAAGATCCCCGTCGTGGGATGGCACGCGGGCGTCGCCGCGGGCCCTGGGAACGGGCTGTTCGCCAACGTCTCGACCGACCCGCTCGCCGTGTCGCAGCTCGCCGCCGCCTACGCGGTCGCGGACTCGAACGGGAAGGCGGGAGTCGCCATCTTCACCGACGGGCAGTACCAGATCGCCGTCGAGAAGGCCAAGGCGATGGAGGCCTACATCCAGGCCTGCTCCGGCTGCAAGGTGCTGAGCTATCAGGACTCGCCGATCGCCGAAGCCGACCAGCGCATGCCCGGCATCATCTCGAACCTGCTCCAGAAGAACGGCAGCAGCCTCACCTACCTGCTCGCGATCAACGGCAACTACTTCGGTGGTGCACAGCAGGCGCTCCGTGCGGCTGGCAAGGACCCCGCCGGTCCGCCGAAGTCGGTCGCCGCGGGTGATGGCGACTCCGCCGAATTCCAGCGGATCCGATCGGTCGACTATCAGGCGGCCACCGTCGCCGAGCCGCTGACCATGGAGGGCTGGGAGATCGTCGATGAGGTGAACCGCGCTCTCGCGGGTCAGCAGTGGTCGGGCTTCGTTCCCGCTCCCGGTCTGATCACCAAGCAGAACGTGCCCAGTGGTGACGTCTTCGATCCCGCCAGCGGGTACCGCGACGTCTACAAGAAGGTCTGGGGCAAGTAGGCCGAGGGGCGGGGAAGGCCACCGTGGCCTTCCCCGCCTGACGTCCTAGCCCTCACCTTCACCCGACAGCGACTCGACCCAGGCACGCGTGACCGCGATGTCCTGGTCGCCGAAGCCCGCCGCGGTGAGCGACTCGAACGAGGCCTTCAGGGTCTCGAGCTGGTGCGCCACCGTTCCCGACTTGCGGGCCTCGTCCATGGCGAAGCCCAGATCCTTGACCATGTACCGTGCAGCCCCGGAAGGGCGGTAATCCTTGTTCACGAAACGCGATCGCCGCGTCTCCAGCACCCGGCTTCCCGCGTACCCGCCCGAGAGCAGCTCGAGCAGTGCCCCGACATCGAGCCCGCTTCGCTCCGCGATGACGCAGGCCTCGCCCCAGGCGAGCACGGTCGCGGCGACGATCATCTGGTTGCACGCCTTGGCGACCTCGCCCGCGCCCAGCGGGCCCAGCAGCACGGGGTTGCCGACTGCCGCGAGCACGGGCCGCGCGACCTCGAAGTCTGCCGGGGAGCCGCCGACCATGACCGAGAGCGTTCCGGCGATCGCGCCGTCCTCGCCGCCGCTGACCGGGGTGTCGAGCACGGTGACCAGTCCCGCGGTCTTCTCGCTGAGACGAGCGCCGACTTCGCGCACGCCGTCGGGCGACGATGTCGACCCGATGCACAGGATGACCGGCCCCTCGACCCCCGCGAGAAGACCGTCCGGCCCCGCGAGCACCGACTCCAGCTGCGGCAGATCGGGGAGCATGAGCAGGATGACGTCGGATGCGGCGGCCACCTCGCGGGAGCTCGCCGCCCACCGCGCCCCGGAATCGAGCAACTCGGCCACGCTCTCGCGGCGTCGGGCCGTGATCGTGAGCCCCGCATCCTGCACCCCCTCGGCGCGGAGGATGTTGCGGGCCATGGGCGCGCCCATGACGCCGAGACCGATGAATCCGACCCGTGGGAAGGCGCTCTGGCGCCCCGTTACGCTCACCATGAGCACAGCATAACGAACGGCGTTCAGCGCAATGGATGATCCCGGAGCGCTGTTCGACCCCTCGAACACACCGCCCATCCACCCCGTCGAGACGACGAACGCCGAAAGCCGAGACTGTGACCGAAACACCCACCTCCACACTGAGGGCGGTCGTCGCGACCCCCCTGAGCGAAGACCTCTGCCGGCTCATCGAGGAACGTGAACCGCGGGTGCGACTCGTTCGCGACCAGACGCTTCTTCCCCCCATGCGCTGGCCCGGTGACCACGGCGGGGATCCCGCGTTCACCCGCACCCCCGAACAGCAGACCGCCTTCGACGCTCTCGTCGACTCGGCGGAGGTGCTGTACGGGATTCCGGACGAGTCGCCCCTCGCGCTCGCGCGCACCGTCGCCGCCAACCCTGGACTCCGCTGGGTGCAGACGATGGCGGCCGGTGGCGGCACACAGGTGAAGCTCGCCGGACTGGCCGGGTCGGATCTCGAGCGGCTCGTCGTGACGACCTCCGCGGGGGTCCACGCGCGGTCACTCGCCGAGTTCGCGGTGTTCGGTGTGCTCGCCGGAGCGAAGAGTCTTCCGCGCCTCAGCGCCTTCAAGGAATCGAACCAGTGGACCGGCCGCTGGACCATGGGCCAGGTGAGCGAGCAGACCGTGCTCGTGGTGGGGCTCGGCAGCATCGGCCGCGAGACCGCCCGGCTGCTGTACGCACTCGGCGCACGAGTGTGGGGCACGAGCCGGAGCGAGAGCGCCGTGGAGGGGGTGGAGCGGATCATCCACCCCGACGACCTCGCCGACGTCATCGGGGCTGCGGACGCGGTCGTCGTGACCCTGCCGGGCACGGATGCGACGGAGCGACTGGTCAGCGCCCGGGTGCTGGGCCGGACGAAGCGCGGCGCGACCCTCGTGAGCGTGGGCCGGGGCACCGTGATCGACGAGGACGCCCTCATCGAGGTGCTCCGTGACGGGCACCTCGGCTTCGCGGCCCTCGACGTCTTCGCCGTCGAGCCGCTCTCGCCGGACAGCGAGCTCTGGACGCTTCCCAATGTCGTGCTGAGCCCCCACACCGCGGCCCTCACCGACGCCGAGGATCGCCTCATCGCCGAGCTCTTCGCGGAGAACGCGACCCGGCTGCTGGACGGGCGGGAGATGATCAACATCATCAACAAGCGGGAGTTCTACTGAGCGAGGAGTACTCCGCTAGGCTCCTGACAAATAGCTGAGGAGACGCCGACGTGGCCGCAGAAGACACCGCCGATCGGGGCACCGCCCCCGCCGTGACGCGTGCTGTCGCCATCCTCGGCCTGCTCGCCGACGCCCACGGCGCCCCCATGAGCCTCAGCGAGATCGCCCGTGCGCTCGGGATCGCCAAGTCCTCCACGTCCAACCTCTGCGTCGCGCTCGAGGAGGGCGGAATGGTGCAGCGGAGTGATCAGGGCTACACCCTCGGGCGGCGCACCGTGGAACTGGGAGGAGCATTTCTGCGCTCCTTCGATCAGGTGCGCGAGTTCTACAAGATCTGCTCCGAGTCGCCGGTGCTCAGCCACGAGCTGCTCCAGATCGCCGTGCTCGACGGCGTCGACGTGCTCTATCTCGCCCGGCACGAGGGCCGAGCGCCGCTTCGCCTCTCGGCGACGATCGGTGACCGCTTCCCGGCCGCGCTCACCGCGATCGGGAACGCCCTGCTCGCCAACCTCGACCCCGCGGAGGTCGCCGAGCGGTACCACGGGGTCAGCGAGTGGCCCCGACTGACCGAGAAGTCGGTTCAGACCTTCGAGGGGCTGGAGGCCAAGCTCGCGGCCACGCGGGAGCGCGGCTACAGCCTCGACGAGGGTGAGGTGTTCCCGAGCGTCATCGGCGTCGCGATGCTCATCCCGCCGCGTTCGAGCGGCGACGTGCCGATGGCGATGGGGGCCTCGATGTTCCGCTCGGCGGACTCGCCGAAGCACCGCGAGCGCGTGATCGTCGCGCTGCGCGCCGCCGTCGCCCGCCTGGGGAACCCGATGATCGTGACCGACGCCGACTGACGAGTTCAGCCGGCTGTTCATTCTGTTGAACTGTGTTCAGCAGAATGCTACTCTGGCGACGACGGAGGACGAGGCGCCACCCAGCCCTCGCCGTCGGAGCGTAAAGGAGCGCGCATGTCCGCCAGCGCCGACAGTGCACGACTGTTCGACATCGCGGGGAAGACCGCGCTCGTCACCGGATCGAGCCGCGGGATCGGGCGCGCGCTGGCGGAGGGGCTGGCCGCCGCGGGAGCACGGGTGGTCATCCATGGGCGCGACGCGGCCGTCGCGCGGGAGACCGCGGCCGACCTCGCCGGCCGTCACGACTCCGAGGTGCACGTCGCGAACTTCGACGTCACGGACGCCGAAGAGGTAGGGGCGGGCGTCGCCGGGATCGAGCGCGATTTCGGCGCGATCGACATCCTCGTCAACAACGCGGGCATCCAGCGGCGCGCGCCGTTCCTCGACTTCACGGTGGCCGATTGGAACGACATCATCGCCACCAACCTCACGAGCGCGTTCCTGGTCGGGCAGGCCGTGGCCCGCGGAATGGCCCGGCGCGGTCGTGGCAAGATCGTGAACATCGGCTCCGTGCAGAGCAGCCTCGGCCGCCCCGGCATCGCGCCCTACGCGGCGAGCAAGGGCGGAATCGTCATGCTGACGCGGGGCATGTGCGCCGATCTCGCGGGGTCGGGCATCCAGGTCAACGCGCTCGCCCCGGGCTACTTCGCGACCGAGCTGACGAAGGCGCTCGTCGATGACGAACAGTTCAGCGCCTGGGTGCGCGGCCGCACCCCGGCCGGGCGCTGGGGCGCCGTCGAAGACCTCGTCGGCACCCTCCGGTATCTCGTCGCGCCCGCCTCCGACTTCGTCAACGGGCAGATCATCTACGTCGACGGCGGCATGACCGCGGTCGTGTGAATCCAGTGAAAGGCACCCCATGAAGGCACTCGTCGCGCACGGCGCCGGCGACCTCCGCATCGAGGACCGCGAGGCGCGGGAACCCGGCTCCGGCGAGGTTCTGATCAGGATGACCCACGGCGGCATCTGCGGATCCGACCTGCACTACTACAAGGAGGGCCGCGTCGGCGCCTTCGCGATCACCGAACCCCTCGTGCTCGGGCACGAGGTCGCCGGTCGCGTCGAGCGGGACGGCCGCGCGAGTGATGATCCGAACGCCCTGCCGGTCGGAACCCCCGTCACCCTGCACCCCGCGAGCTACGACCGGCAGAACCCCGAGTTCGACCCCGCCCGCCCCACCATCAGTCCCGGTGCGCGGTACCTGGGCAGCGCCGCCACCACTCCGCACACGCAAGGCGGCTTCTCGGAGTTCGTCACGGCCCGGACCGACCAGGTGCGCGTCCTCCCGGAGGGCCTGCCGCTCAGCCGGGGAGTGCTCGCCGAGCCGCTCGGGGTGGGGCTGCACGCCATCGCCCGCGCGGGCGGGGTCGACGGCAGGCGCGTCCTCATCAGCGGCTCGGGGCCGATCGGTCTTCTCGCTCTGCGGGCCGCCGTCCTCGCCGGTGCGACGGAGGTGTGGGCGTCCGACGTTCTCGAACGTCCGCTCGCTCTTGCCCGTCAGCTCGGCGCCGCGGGAACCGTCGCGCTCCGCAGCGAGCAGGTCCCGACCCGGGCCTTCGACGTGGTCATCGAGGCCGCCGGGGTTCCGGCCGCCACCTCGACCGCCATCCGTGCCGTGCGGAGCGGTGGGGTCGTCGTGCAGGTGGGAATGGTGCCCGGCACCCCCGAGCCCTACGCGCTCGCCGAGTTGGTCAGCCGCGAGATCGACCTGCGCGGCGCGTTCCGCTTCGACACCGAGATCGACACCGCCATCGAGATGCTCGCCCGCGACCCCCTGTTCGACCTCGTGGTCACGCACAGCTTCGCGGCGGATGACGCGGTCGCGGCCTTCGCGGTCGCCGCGGACTCGGCCGTCTCGAGCAAGGTGGTCCTGCGCCTGTGGGGCGCCGAGGGCGAGGACTAGTGCGGGTCGGCCGGATCCAGACCGAGGACGGGCCGCGCGCGGTCATCCACGATGGCGTCTGGTGGCGCGCGGTCGACGACCCGTTCGCGCCGGCGCCCGTGTTCACCGGCGAACGCTACCCGGTCGAGGGAGCCCGCCTGCTAGCCCCCTGCCTCCCCACGGTGATCGTGGGGATCTCGCACAATCTGGGTGCGAACGATCATCCTCTGCCGATCCAGGCCTTCCTCAAATCGACCCGCACGCTCGCGGGGCCGGGCGATGAGGTGCCCTACCGGCGGGGCATCGGCACCGTCAACATGGAGGGCGAGCTCGCCCTCGTCATCGGGACGCGGTGTCGCGACCTCGCTCGCGAGACGGCGCTCGACGTCGTCTTCGGGTACACGATCGCCAACGACGTCACCAGTGCGGGCCAGGTCGAGGTCGACGAGAAGTTCACCCAGGTGAAGAACGGCATCAACTACACCCCCGTCGGCCCCTGGATCGAGACGAGCCTCGCCACTCCGGATGCCCGCGCCATCGTCATGCACGTGAACGGTGTCGACACGCTCGAGTCCTCCACCGCGCGCCTCCCGTCAGACCTCACCGACGTGCTCGTCTACGTGACGAGGTGGATGGAGCTCGGCCCCGGCGACCTCGTGCTGACCGGAGCGCCCGCCACCTCCGTCGCGGTGCAGCCCGGCGATGAGGTGGCCATCACGATCGACGGACTCGGGACCCTCGTCAACACCGTGGGGTGAGGGGGCGGGTCGCCGGCCCCGCCGATGCCTCGTCGCCCTGGCTCCCATTCCTTCACGCCCCTGCGTGATACCGATTTCAGAAAATCCTTGACGCGAGGTTTGATAGCGCTATCATAAAAACTGCGTCCCGCCGGGTCGTGCATTCCGCAATGGTGAGGACGTCGTGAGCGCAACAGTCTCGTGGGGCACAACCGCTCTCGAACTCGACCTGGTCTGGGCGGATGACCGTCCCGTCTCCCTCGGGGCGGCTCGCACCGCATCCCACGCCGTCGTCTTCGAGCGTGAGGTTCCGATCGTCGAGATCCTCACCGTCGACGGCGGGCACGTGTCGGCCAATCACCGGCTCATCCACACCGCCGTCGGCGCCGCGCTGCGATACGTGCACCACGACGCGTGGACGACGGCCGGGTGGGCTCACCTCGAGCTCACGATGGAGGCGCCGGAGCACGGCATCCGCGCGGTTCTGCGACTGAGCATGCCCGAGGGCGTCGCGGCGCTGCGCTCCACCGTGACGGTCACCGCGCTCCCCGCCGCGACGTCGGTCGGCCTGCTGTCGGTCGCCTCCTGGTCGGCATCGTTCGGGCATACCGGCCCCGCGCCGACCACGGGCGTCGAGGGCTGGTCCCTTCTCTCCGGGCGCAGCGACTGGCTCGGCGAGGGGCGCTGGTCGCTCACTCCGCTCCGTGGTCACCTCTTCCCGACCCTCGCCCAGGAGATCACGGGGCACAATCCGCGGGGATCGCACTCCGTCGTCTCCACCGGCACCTGGTCGTCGGGCACCTTCCACCCCGTGGCGGGCGTCGTCTCCGACAGCGAGTCGATCTGCTGGCTGTGGCAGGTCGAGCACAACGGCGCGTGGCGCTGGGAGATCGGCGAGAACACCGTCGAGGGCTTCGTCTCGCTCTCCGGGCCGACCGACCTCGACCACCAGTGGTTCGAGATGCTCGCACCGGGGGAGTCCTTCACCTCGGTGCCGGTCGCCATCGCGCTCGGCGGCGACGTCGACGCGGCGGTGGAGGTGCTGACCGCGTATCGTCGGGCAGCCCGTCGCGGTCATCCCGACAACGAGGCGATGCCGGTCGTCTTCAACGACTACATGAACACGCTGGGCGGCGACCCCACGAGCGCGAAACTGCTGCCCCTCATCGATGCGGCGGCCCGCACGGGCGCGGAGATCTTCTGCATCGACGCCGGGTGGTACGACGACGGCGGGGACTGGTGGGACAGCGTGGGCGAGTGGATGCCCTCGGCCAGCCGATTCCCCGAGGGTCTCGCCTCCGTCGTCCAGCACATTCGCGACCGCGGCATGACCCCGGGGCTGTGGCTGGAACCCGAGGTGGTCGGCACGCGGAGCCCCATGGCCGACCTCTTGCCGACCGCCGCCTTCCTACAGCGCGGCGGGAGGCGGATCGTCGAACACGACCGACTGCACCTCGACCTGCGCCACCCCGCCGCCCGGGCCCACCTCGACGCGGTCGTCGACCGGCTGGTCGCGGAGTTCGGCATCGGCTACTTCAAACTCGACTACAACATCAATCCGGGCGCGGGCACCGACGCGGGGCCGATGAGCGTGGGGGCCGGGCTGCTCGGCCACAACCGCGCCCACCTCGACTGGCTCGACGGTGTGCTCGACCGCCACCCCGACCTCGTGCTGGAGAACTGCAGCTCGGGCGCGATGCGCACCGACTTCGCGATGCTCGGCCGACTCCAGCTGCAATCGACCACCGACCAGCAGGATCCCCTCCGCTACCCGCCCATCGCCGCGACCGCGCCGCTCTCCATGCTGCCCGAGCAGGCCGCCAACTGGGCCTACCCGCAGCCCGCGATGACGCCCGAGGAGTCGGCGTTCACCCTCGCCACGGCGATGCTGGGTCGGTTCTACCTCTCCGGCCACGTCGACAGGATGACCGAGCCCCAGCTCGCCCTCGTGACAGAGGCCGTCGCCCGGCACAAGGCGCTGCGGCCGATCATCCGAACCGCCACGCCCTTCTGGCCCCTCGGCCTGCCCAGCTGGACCACCCCCTGGGTCGCGCTCGGGCTCGCCACCTCGACTTCCAGATTCGTCACGATCTGGAACAGGTCACCCGAGATGCGGGACGTGACCCTGCACCTTCCCGACCTGGCCGGCGCGGATGTCGTCATCCGCACCGTCTTCCCTGAGCAGCTGACCGAGTGGGGCACCACCTGGGACGCGGCGACGGGAGCCCTCACGGTGCGCAACCCCACGGGTGTGGTGTCTGCGCGCACGATCGAGCTCATTACGCGCGATCGGTGAGGCGTCCAGAGATCCTGCACCACCCTGACACCATCATTCAAGGAGCAATTCAATGAAGAACGCTTGGAAAGCCGCCACGGTACTCGCCGTCGCGACGGCGCTCGTCCTCACCGGATGCAGCGACCCCGGTACCTCCGGCACGAGCTCGGCGCCCGCCGCCTGGCCCGCCCAGAACACCAAACTCAAGGGCACCACCCTCACGATCTGGGCTGCCGCCAACTCCAACAAGACGCCCGCGTCGGTCATCGCCGGTTTCGAGAAGCTGACCGGGGCGACCGTGAAGGTCGTCACCATCCCCGACCCGTACGAACAGGGCGTGCAGACGAAGGTCGCCACGGGCGACAAGCCCGACCTCGCCTTCTGGCAGCCGACCGGTTCGGAGCTCACGGCACTGAACGCCAGCACCAACCTCCAGACCCTGGACGGCGCCCCGTGGCTGAGCTCCTACGCCGGGAACCTGAAGGACATCACGGGGCTGCTCGGCGGCAAGCGCTACGCCGCGCTCGTCACCACGCCCGCGGTCGAGGGCGTCTACTACAACAAGACGATCTTCGCGAAGGACGGGATCACCTCGACCCCGAAGAACTGGGACGAGTTCATCGCCGATGCCAAGAAGATCAAGGCGGCCGGCGACGTGCCGTTCTTCGAGATGGGCGGCGACCGCTGGGCGACGCAGTGGTGGGTGCAGGTGCAGCTCGCCGACGCGGCGAAGACGGGCCTGTGGGACCGCGTCAACTCCAACAAGGAGAAGTTCACCGACCCGACCATGCTGGGAGCGATCAAGAACTACCAGGGTCTGATCAAGGACGGCTACTTCAACTCCGACATCAAGACGGCGACCTTCATCGACCAGGGCAACGCGCTGCTGGGCGGCAAGGCGGCGATGGCGCTCCAGGTCAACTCGTTCTTCGGCGAACTGCAGGCCTCCTCCGACACCGCAACGCTCGACAAGACGATCGGGTTCTTCCCGATCTCCCCCTCGGGCAACGTCTCGACGTTCATCCCGGATCAGAGCAACGCGCTCGTCGCCTTCAAGACCGGCGACGCGCAGCGGGAGGCGGCAGCGCGCCAGTTCCTCGCCTACTGGCTCGGCGACGGCTACGCCGACTTCGTGAAGGCGCAGAACACGGTCTCGCTGGAGACCGGGGTCGCGACCCCGTCCACCGTGCCGTCCGCGCTCAAGGACGCGGCCGCCTCGCTCGGCGACTCGGTCGGCTCCATGCAGGCGCTCGCCGTCGCGAACCCCGATCTGTACATCAACCTCGCCGACATGATTCAGGGCACGAAGACGCCGGAGCAGGTCGCGCAGGTCACGCAGGATCAGTTCGCTCAGCTCGCCAAGGCCCAGGGCGTCGCGGGCTTCTAGGCTCGACTCGCATCCGGTGTCGGGCGGCGGACCATCCCCGCCGCCCGGCACCACCCCAGGAAAGGTTCCCCAGATGTCCAGCACCCCGACGATCGGCCGCGGCCCGGCCGGGCTCGGCGATCGGCGCCGGATGCTCCGCTCCAGCCGCGAACACCCCGCCTGGTTCCTCATCCCCGCGCTCGCGGTGCTCGTCGTCTTCTTCTTCGTGCCCACCGCGTTCAACTTCATCTACGCGTTCACCGACTGGTCGAGCTTCAAGAGCTCGATCGGCTTCGTCGGATTCGACAACATCGTGGCGCTCCTGGGCAACGGGAGCCTGCTCGGCGATCTGCGGATCACCCTCGTCTACGCGGTGCTGGTCGCGATCTTCCAGAACCTGTTCGGGCTCATCCTCGCCCTCGTCCTCGAACGCGACACCCGCATCAACCGGATCGCCCGCGTCGCGTTCTTCGTGCCTGTCGTCATGTCGGCGCTCGCCGTCGGCTACATCTTCCAGGCGCTGCTCAAGCCGACCGGGGCCCTCAACGGCATCATCGGCGCGGTGGTCGGGCATCCGGTGTCGATCGCGTGGCTGGGCAGCACGAGCTGGACGATCGTCGTCGTGGCGCTCATCCACGCCTGGAAGTGGATGGGGCTCTCGATGCTCATCTACCTCGCCGGGCTCAAGACCATCAGCGAGGACGTCGTCGAGGCGGCGCGTCTCGACGGCGCCGGGTGGTGGTCGTCATTCCGGCTCATCCGGTTCCCGCTCCTCGCTCCGGCGATCACCTTCAATGTGGCGACAGCCCTTCTGGGCTCGATGAACGGCTTCGACATCGTGCAGGCCACCACCCAGGGCGGGCCGGGCGGCACCACCGAGCTCCTCAACATCTTCATCTTCCGCACCTTCGGGCAGGGCCTCTTCGCCCAGGCCACCACGATGAGCCTGTCGCTGTTCCTGATGGTCGCGATACTCGCGTTCCCGGTCATCCGCTTCCTGCGCAAACGAGAGGACGTGCTGTGAGCAGCTCGAGCCCCACCGCGAGACTCCGCCGACCCCTGCGGACCGTGCAGCCGATCGTCGCCATCCTGCTGGTCGTCGGGCTCCTTGGCGTTCCGTTCTGGATGGTCGTCGTCACGGCGGGCAAGTCGCTGCGGCAGTCCCTCACCCCCGACCTCACCCTGCCCACTCACTGGCAGCTGTGGCAGAACATCGTCACCGTGCTCGACCAGGGGCGGATGCTGCCCGCGCTTCTGGGCAGCCTGCTGGTGATGGTGCCCTCGGTGGTCGGGGTGCTGCTCCTCGGTTCGATGGCGTCGTGGATCCTCGCTCGACGCCGCTCTCGGGCGATGGCGGCGGTGTACGCGCTCGCGATCAGCGGCATCGTCCTGCCACCCGCCGTCGTCACGATCGTGCTGCTGCTGCGCCAGATCGGACTCGCGGGCACACCGCTCGGGATGATCGGCGTCTACATGGGCATGTACATGTCGACCGTCATCTTCTTCGTGACCGGATTCGTGCGCACCATCCCGGTGGAGCTGGAGGAGGCCGCGCGCGTGGACGGTGCGGGGCCGGTGAAGGTGTTCTTCAGGATCATCCTGCCGCTGCTCGGGCCGACCCTCGCGACCGCGACGATCCTCATCTGCCTGTACATCTGGAACGACGTGTTCTACGCGCTCTTCGTCGTGGGCGGACGCCTCGACACGCTGCCCCTCAACCTCTATCAGGTGGCCAGCTCGGGCCTGTATCTGCAGAACTGGAACCTGATCTTCGCGTACATCATTCTCATGAGCCTCCCCCTCCTCATCACCTTCATGGTGATGCAGCGCAGGATCATCTCCGGCATCACCAGCGGCGCGGTGAAGTGAGGCGGGTTCCGCGTACTCTGGGAGCGTCATGAGCGTTGCGCGAGAGAACAAGCCGCCGGTCATCGCCGATGTCGCGAGACTCGCCGGTGTCTCGGTCCCGACGGTCTCGCGGGTGCTCACCGGCGCCGCAAAGGTCAGCCCCGAGAAGCAGAAGCGGGTGCAGGACGCGATCGCCGAACTGCACTTCAGGCCGAGTGCCGCCGCGCGCGCGCTCGTCTCCCGGCAGCCGCGCATCATCGCCGTGCTGGCGGGCAACACCTCGCGCTATGGATACGCCGAAACGATCCGCGGAATCGAGGAGAGCGCGCGGGCGGACGGCTACCTCGTCACCATCACCGTCGTCGAGTCGGCGGAGCACGACGATGTCGATACCGCGGTCTCCCTCGTGCTCGACCAGCCGATCGCCGGCATCATCGTTCTCAAGTTCGACCCGCCCGGGGTCGCGGCGCTTCACAAGATCCCGACGGATATCCCGACGGTCTCGATCTCCGGCGTGCGCGAGAACCTGGTGCCGCAGGCGGTGCTCGCCGAGGCCGACGCGGCGCGCGAGATGACCGACTACCTGCTCGACCTCGGGCACCGCACGGTCCACCACGTGCGCGTGCCGCCGTCGCGGCGCGAGGACGGACGAACGACCGGGTGGCGCGCGGCGCTGCTCGCGCGGGACGCGCCCGTGCCCGAGATCTCGGATGCCGGCTGGGACCCCGAGTCGGGGCGCGCGATCGGGCGCGAACTGGCCACACGGCCCGAGGTCACGGCGGTGTTCTGCGGCAATGACGAGATCGCGATGGGCGTCATCCGAGGACTCACCGAGGGCGGGCGCGCGGTGCCCGCCGACGTGAGCGTCGCAGGCTTCGACGATCATCCGCTCGCCGCCATGTGGTCGCCTCCACTCACGACCGTCCGGCAGGATTTCGCCGGCCTCGGCACCCGGGCGTATGGCCTGCTCACCAAGGTGGTCGCGCGGGAGACGGTGCGCAAATACTCCTCGGAGCGGCCGAGCCTCGTCGTGCGCGAGAGCACCGCGGCCCCGCGCGGGGATCGCTGAGGGCACCGCCCCGCGTCAGCTGCGCTCCTCGTCGCTCCTCGCGCTCCCCGTCGCTCCCCGCGCTCCCCGTCGCTCCCCGCGCTCCCCTCGCTCCCCGCGCCGGTTCCGTTTGCAGGGCCGTCGTCGCTCGGTTGTGGAGGAGGCGGCCAAATTGCTGGAGATTTCGGGTGTCATGCTGCGTGCGGGCGCCTCGAGGGGCGCGCGGCCCTGCATTGTGAACGGAAGACTCAGCCCGTCAGACCGCGCGAGTCGGCGCGCCGCGGGAGTGAGCGTGAGGGCCGGCACCTCAGCGTGCGGAGAGCCGCGGCTCCCGCTCGAGCCCCCCGAGCAGCAGCCCGACACCGAAGTCGAAGCCGGCGGTGCCGGTGAGCGCCGCGCGTGCTTCTGCCGAGCCGGCCTCCGCGGGCGGTGTCTCGTGCGGCACCGGCGACCCCTGTGCAGCGGGGGCATCCTGGGCAGCCGGCGCATTCTCGTGCGCCGACGCCCGCGCTGCGGGGGCGACCACCCCGAGACTGTCGGCCTGGAGCCGTTGCTGCTCGTGCGAGACGTAACCGAGCAGGAAGTGCAGCAGCGCCGCGGCCGCCGCGTGCGCGGTGGCGGGGGCGAAGCCGCCCCGGGCGATCGCGGCCTGAAGGCGGGTCACCGCCTGGTCCGCCCCGAGGCCGAGGGCGAGGGTGCTGGAGACGAGCTCGGCGCTGTCGCGATAGGCGAGCAGGGCATCCCGCAGCGCCCGCGCCTCGGCGCGGGTGACAGCCTGCCACTCTCCGTCGCCGTCGCCGTCGCCGTCGCTGTCGCTGTCGCCGGGGCCAGTTGCGGGTGGCCGATCCGCCGGCCGCGCCCCCGCCTGCCCGTCGCCGGCGAGGTCGCCCGGGCCGATGGGCCGCGCCCGGTCGAGGATGCGGTCCGAGACGCTCGCGAGCAGGCTCTGCTTGTTGGGGAAGTGCCAGTAGAGGGCGCTCGCCTGCACCCCGAGCGAGGCGGCGAGCCGGCGCATGGAGAGGTCGGCGAGGCCGATGTCGTCGAGGATTCGCAGCGCGGCCGTGACCACGTCGTCGCGACTGTGGCGGGTGAGTCGGTGGTCGCCGGTTTCCGTTTCGCTCATCGTTTCGCTAGTGTATCAGCTGCCCTGAACACCGTTCAGGTGAACGCTGTTCATGAGACGGATTGCCCAATGACGACACGCCGCCCTGCCGCCCTCGACCTCCGCGACCTCGCCCGCATCGTGGTCTTCGCCGCGATCATCGCCGTGCTCGGCCTCGCGCCGGGTATCCCGGTCTTCGGCAGTGTGCCGATCACCTCGCAGACGCTCGGGGTCATGCTCGCGGGCACCGTGCTCGGCGCCTGGCGGGGTGCGGCCGCGGTTCTGGTGGTCGAGGTGCTCGTCGCGCTGGGGCTTCCGCTGCTGGCCGGCCCGCGCGGCGGCGCCGGCGTGTTCGTCGGGCCCTCAGCGGGCTACCTCATCGGCTGGATCGTCGGCGCCTTCGTCATCGGCGCGATCGCCCGCGCGGGCTCGCGGCGCCCCGTGTGGTGGCGCACCGCGATCGCCTGCGTGGTGGGCGGCATCCTCGTCATCTACGCGATCGGCATCCCGGTCGTCTCGGCGGTCACCCATCTGCCGCTCGCGACGGCGGCGATCTCCAGCCTCGCCTTCGTTCCCGGCGATCTGCTCAAGGTGGTCATCGCCACCCTCATCACGCAGGCGCTGTGGCGCGCGTACCCGGCCGCGTTCCGACGGGGGAGGGCCTGACGGCCGTCGCATGGATGACCCCCACCCCGGCCCCGTGACCCCGGGCCGCCTCGTCCCGATCCTCGATCCCGACCCGGTCGCGATGGTCCGCACCATCCTGGCCGTGCGCGAGGCGGGCGGTGTCCCGCTCGTCGGCGACGCGCACTGGGACCGGGCCTTCTGGCAGCGGACCGCGGCGACCGCGGCCGCCCTCAGGCCGGCCCCGCACATCGCGTGGGCCACGTTCAGCTCGGGCAGCACGGGGGCGCCGCGCATCATCGCGCGGTCCGCGGAGTCGTGGGAGAGCTCGTTCCCCGCCGTGACCGAGGCGATGGAACTGCACCCGGGCGACGCGGTCCTGCTTCCCGCTCCGCTCGCGTCGTCGCTCTCGCTGTTCTCGCTGGCTCATGCGCGCGCCTCGGGGGCGGGCATCCTGCTGCCGCGGGGGCGTACGGTGGCAGGGCGAGATCTGGAGGGAGCGACCATCGTGCACTGCACCCCTCCCGCGCTGGCGACCATCGTGACGGCGATCGAGGGCGGAGCCCCGCACGGCCTCCGCACGGCGCTCGTCGGCGGGGCCCGGCTGGATCCCGCGCTGCGATCGAGGGCGGAGGCGCTGGGGGTGCGGGCGGTGAGCTACTACGGCGCCGCCGAGCTGTCCTTCGTCGCGATCGACCGTGACGGCTCGGGGTTGCGGCCCTTCCCGGGTGTGGAGCTGCGGGTGATCGACGACGAGTTGTGGGTGCGGTCGCCGTTCCTCGCGGACGGCTACCTCGGGGAGTCGCGCGGCGCGCTCCGCCGCGACGCCGGGGGCTGGGCGACCGTCGGGGACCGCGCCGAGGTCGACGCGAGCGGTCGGGTGCGGCTGCTCGGTCGATCGGACGGCGCCATCCTGACGGCCGCGGCGACGGTGATCCCCGACGACGTCGAGGCGGCCCTCCTCACGATTCCCGGCATCGCGGAGGCCGTCGTGTTCGCGTTTCCCGCGCCCGGTGACGACTCGATCGTGGCCGCCGTCGTGCGATTCGACGGTGCTCCTCCCCCCGAGCTCCGCGCCCGGGCCGCCGCCCTGCTCAGCTCGTCGCACCTGCCCCGACTGTGGTTCACGGTGGCGGAGCTCCCCACGACGGCCTCGGGCAAGCCGGCGCGGGCGCGCATTCGCGACGACGCGATCGCGGGACGGATGGCCCGCCTTGGCTAGCGCGGCGCCGGTCGTCGTCGCCGCCTACCGCACCCCGATCACGACCCGCGGGGGCCGCCTCGCGACCATCCCGGCCGAGGCATTGGCCGCGCCCGTCATTGCCGCGTGCGCGGACGAGGCGCACCGGGTCACCGGCCGCGCGCTCGACGTCGGCGACGTGATCCTCGGCAACTGCATGGGGCCCGGCGGCAATATCGCGCGACTGTCGGCGCTCGCCGCGGGCCTGCCCGTCGAGGTGCCCGGCATGACCGTCGATCGCCAGTGCGGCAGCGGGCTGGCGGCGATCGTCACGGCGGCCGAGTCCCTGCGCGCCGGGGGCGACTCGCGGATGATCGTGGCCGGCGGCGTCGAGAGCGCGAGCACCGCCCCCACCCGTATCGCACGCGGTGCGACGAGCGGGTACGCGCGGGCCGCGTTCGCGCCCGAGGGGTTCCCCGACCCGGAGATGGGTCCGGCGGCGCAGGCCCTCGCCGCGCTGGACGGCATCTCCCGCGAGGCGCAAGACGCCTACGCCGACCGCAGCCACCGAGCGGCGCTCGCCGCCCGGGCGGCGAGCGGGTACGACGCGGAGATCGTCGCCGTGGGCGGCGTGACGGCCGACGACGGCCCGCGGGCGGGGATCGCCCAGCTGCTCGGCCGCTTTCCCGCGCTCTACCCGGGCGGCGGCACGGTCACCGCGGGCAACTCGACCCGCATCAGCGACGGCGCGGCCGCCGTCGCCCTGGTCGCGGCCGAGGATCGGGCCGGGGCTCCCGGCCTCGCGTTGATCGCGAGCGCGACGGTGGGCTGCGATCCCGCGCTGCCCGGTCTCGGCCCCGTGGGCGCGGTGCGGGCGGTGCTCGAGCGCGCCGGGGTGACGCTCGACGACCTCGCCGCCATCGAGATCGTGGAGGCGTTCTCCGCGCAGACCCTCGCCGTGCTGCGGCGCCTCGGGCTCGCGGGTGGGGCCGGCAACGCCCCTGCCGGCGGACCCGACGCCCAGGCGGCGACCGGACCGGACCCAGCTGACGTCGACCCGCGCGTCTGCGCCGGGGGCGGGGCGCTCGCGCTCGGTCATCCCTGGGGCGCCAGCGGCGCGGTCGTCGTGGTGCGCCTGTTCTCGCGACTGGTGCGCGCGGGTGCCCCGGCCGGTTCGCTGGGCCTCGCGACGGCGGCCGTCGGTGGCGGGATGGGCGTCGCCGCCCTGTTCGAGGTCGTGCGATGACGGGCATCAGCGCGCGCGAGGTGGGCGTGGAGTTCGACGGCCGGGTCGCCCTGCGCGGGGTGAGCGTCGAACTGACCGAGCGGCGCATCGCCGTCATCGGATCGAACGGCTCGGGCAAGTCGACCTTCGCGCGGTTGCTCAACGGACTCGTCGCGCCCACAACGGGTTCGCTCACCGTGCACGGACTCGACCCCGCCCACCAGGCGCGCGAGCTGCGGCGACGGGTCGGGTTCATCTTCAGCAATCCCGATGCGCAGATCATCATGCCGACGGTCGCCGAGGACGTCGCCTACTCGCTGCGCGGTCGAGGTCTGGCCCGTGACGAGGTACGCGACCGCGTCACCGCGATCCTGGAGCGCTTCGGGCTCGCCGCGCACGCCGATGCCCCCGCCCACGCCCTCTCCAGCGGGCAGAAGCAGCTCCTCGCCCTCAGCGCTGTGCTCATCACCGAGCCCGCGCTCCTCGTCGCCGACGAGCCGACGGCGCTCCTCGACGCCCGCAACACGCGCCGCATCGCCGCAGCCCTCCTCGACGAGCTCCCCCAGCAGCTCGTGCTCGTCACCCACGACCTGCGGCTCGCCGCGCGCTGCGATGTCGCCCTCTGGTTCGACGACGGCCGCCTCATCGCGCAGGGGTCGCCCGCCGAACTGCTCGCCCGCTACGAGCGGGAGCACGCGTGATCGCCCTCTACCGCACGGGCACCGGGCCGCTGCACCGGCTCGCGGCCGGACCCAAGCTGCTGCTCTTCGCGGTCATCGCGCTCACCCTCTCCCTGCTGGCCCCGACCCTGTGGATGCTCGGCGCAGCCCTCGCGCTCGTCGTCGCCGTGTACGCGGTCGCGGGCCTGGGAGCGCGCGAGCTGGGCCGGCAGCTGTGGACGTCACGCTGGCTGATCGTGATCATGCTGGTGCCCCAGCTCATCGTGCTGCCGCCGGTGGTCGCGGTGGCGAACACGGGGAGGGTGGTGGCGATCATCCTGCTCGCAGCGGCCGTCACGCTCACGACTCGGGTGCCGGCGGTGATCGAGGCGACCGAGCGAGGGCTCGGCTGGACCCGTCGCTTCGGCGGCAACCCGGCGCTCGTCGGGCTCGTGCTCGCGCTCACGATCACGACGATCCCGGTGATCGCGGGCTTCGCGACGGTCATCCGCGAGGCCCAGGCCGCGCGCGGGGCACGCATGCGGCTCACCACCTTCGTGGTGCCGCTGCTCGTGATGTCGCTGCGGCACGCCGACGACCTCGGCGACGCCCTCGCGGCCCGGGGGGTCGAGTGAGCGCCGCCCGGCCGATCGTCGTCCACGGCCCGACCGTCGACGAGCAGACCCGCTGCGTGCACTACGCCACGGCGCTCGATGTGGTGGCGATCCGGTTCTTCTGCTGCGACCGGTACTACCCGTGCCACCTCTGCCACGCCGAGAGCGAGACGCATGCCGCCCGGGTGTGGCCGCTCGCGCGGCGGGCCGAGCCGGCCATCCTGTGCGGGGTGTGTCGCAGCGAACTGTCGATCGAGCGCTACCTCGAGGTCGATGGATGCCCGGCGTGCGCTGCCCCCTTCAACCCCGGGTGCCGCCTCCACAGCCACCTCTACTTCGAGGTGCCCTGACGCCTCGCGTCGGGCCGCGTCAGCCGTCGCGGTGCGTCACCGCGCGCCAGCACGACCGCGGGCCGTCAAGCCTCGCGGTCGGACCGGGCCCGCACGAGCCGCTCGGGCAGGAGCACGATGAGCGCGATCACGAGGATCGCGGCGAGCGCCGCCGCGAGGATCGCCGTCACCGGGCCGAAGACCACCAGGAACACGAAGGCGATCACGCCCACCGTGAGCAGGGCCACGATCCACACGGTGACGACGAGCAGTCGGTGGCCGTCGCGCACGAGGGCCGGCTTCCGCTGGTGGTGGAACTCGGCGCGGTGGAAGCTCACCACGGTCAGACCGAGCAGGGTGCTCACGGCGGCGAGCGCGACGAGGATTCCGTAGAAGGCGAGCTCGGCGCCGCCCAAGCTCGAGAACCGCTGTTGGAACGGGAGCGTCAGCAGGAAGCCGCTGATGATCTGCGTGCCGGTCTGCGTCACCCGCAGCTCCTGCACGATGTCGGCCCAGTTGCGATCCGAGCGCTGGGCCGGCGTCTCGTGGCGGCCGTCCGTCGAGATCGCGAGCATCGGGTCTGCGGCGGGATCGTGCTGCGCGTCGTCGGCCATATCCCGACAATAACGGCGCACGGGCATCCGGTGAAGAGGCGCACGACCGGGCACCTGAGATTGCCCGGCCGTGCGCAGGCGACCGCCGCCGGGTGTGAGCCGCGCCTCTAGGCAGACGCGGTTCTCGGCGATCGCCTCGGAGAGAACTCTGCGGGTTCCCTGCGGAACCTGACTCACACGATACGCCGTGTCCGCATTATTGGGGACACCGTTTTGTACCCCAGTTAGAGGGTCCGATCGGCGCCGAGCTCAGGGCCCCAGCAGAGCGAGCGGGATGACCGCGATCCCGTCCGCGCGACGGTAGGCGGTCTCGCCCGTCGTGACGGGGACTCGCTCAAGAGGGCCCGGTGGCGGACTTAGTCGTCCACTATTACGTCCGTTAGTCGTCCATTATTACGTCCGTTAGTCGTCCGTTTTTACAAGCGCTCCGCGCTGCTCGCCGCCTAAGCACGGCCCTCCGCCGCGACGCCGGGGGCGCCCGGCTCCCGCGCTCCCGCCCGCCAGGTCGCGACCGTGAGGGGAACGCCCGGCCGATAGGCGAGGTGAACCAGCGACGGCGCATCCAGCAGCTGGAAGTCGGCACGACCACCGACCCGGATGCTGCCCACGGCATCCGGCCCCGTCTCGCGCCCCACGGCGCGGGCCGCACCGCGCGTGGCCGCGAGCACCGCCTCGTCGACGCTGAGCCCCTGCTGCAGCACGGCGGTCGCCACGCAGAACGCCATCGATGTCGTGTACGAGCTGCCGGGGTTGCAGTTGGTCGCGAGCGCGATCGTCGCGCCGGCGTCGAGCAGCGCGCGGGCGGGGGCGAGCGGCATGCGCGTGGAGAGGTCGCAGGCGGGCAGGAGCGTGGCGACCGTCGAACCGCCGGCGAGGGCGTCGATATCGGTGTCGCTCAGGAAGTTGCAGTGGTCGGCGCTCGCCGCCCCCAATTCCACCGCGAGCGCGACGCCGCCGCCCGGCCCGAGTTGCGCCGCGTGCACGCGGAGTCCCAGCCCGGCGGCGCGGCCCGCGAGCAGCACCTCGCGCGACTCCTCCACGTCGAAGGCTCCGCGCTCGCAGAAGACGTCGATCCACTGCACGTGCGGCCGCACGGCCGCGAGCATGGGGCCGGTGACGAGATCGAGGTAGTCGCGCCGATCGATCCCGGCGGGCACCACGTGCGCGCCGAGGAAGGTCACCGTGTCGGCGATCCCCGCTGCGATGCGGGCGGATCGCTCCTCGGTCGCCAGGTCGAGACCGTAGCCGGTCTTCGTCTCGAGGAAGGTGGTGCCCTGGCGCGCCGCCTCCGCTCGCAGTCGTGCGGCACCGCGCTCCAGCTCCAGCTCGCTCGCGGCGCGCGTCGCGGCGACCGTCACGCCGATTCCGCCGGCCTCGTAGGCGCGCCCGGCCATGCGCGCCTCGAACTCGGCGGCGCGATCGCCCGCGAACACGAGGTGGCTGTGCGTGTCCACCCAGCCCGGCAGCACCGCGCGATCGCCGAGGTCGACGCGGGCGTCCGCGTCCGGGGCGGATCCGCGCGCACCCAGCCAGGCGACGCGGCCATCCTCGACGACGAGAGCGGCGTCGTGCAGGCGGCCGAGCTCGTCGTCGAGCGTGCTGAGCTCGGCGATTCCGGTGTACACGGTGGCGGTCATCCGAGATCCTCCAGGGCGGTGGCGAGCAGTCGGGCGGGGTCGCGACCGTCGGCGAGGATGCCCGCCCCCGCCACGACGCGGCCGCCCACGATCACCCGGCGCACGTCGGCGCTCGTCGCCGCGAGTACGAGCTGCGCCGGGTCGGCCCCCACGGTGCGGACGCTCGCGGCATCGAGCTCGACGAGGTCGCACGGCGAGCCGACGGCGATCGTGCCGCCGGGTATCCCGAGGGCGCGGTAGCCGGCCGAGGTGCCCGCGGTGAGCAGTTCGGCCGGGGTGAACCGGCCGCGGGCGAGGGCGCGCAGCCGCTCCTGCAGCTCGAGCGCGCGCAGTTCGAGCAGCGGATCGACGGTCGCGTTCTGATCCGAGCCGATCGCGAGGGGGCAGCCGGCGTCGGCGAGCGCTCGTGCCGGCCCGATTCCGTCGCCGAGATCGGCCTCGGTCGTGGGGCACATCACGACGGTGACCCCCGCGTCACCGAGGAGGGCGAGATCGTCGTCGTCCAGGTGCGTGGCGTGCACGACGCTGAGTCGCGGAGTGAGCAGCCCGCGCTCGTGCAGCAACCGGGTGGGGGAGACCCCGTAGGCGCGACGGGTGTCGTCGTTCTCGCGCGGCTGCTCGGAGAGGTGCACGTGCAGCGGCACCTCGGGCGGCAGGCCGGCGGCGATCATCCCCAGCGCCTCGGGCGGCACCGCCCGCACCGAGTGCACGGCGGCGCCGAGCCGCGGCAGGAACTCGCGCAGCGCGTACCAGCGCTCGAGGTAGGCCTTGGCACCGCCGTCGCCGAAGCGACGCTGCGCGGGGGCGAGCGGCAGCCCGATCCCGCCGGCGAGGTAGGCCGTGTCAAGCAGGGTGAGGCGGATGCCCACCTCCCGTGCGGCGGCGTCGACCGCGAGCTCCATCTCGTGCGGGTACGCGCTGCCGTCGGGCCGGTGGTGCAGGTAGTGGAACTCCCCGACCGCCGTGTAGCCGGCGGCGAGCATCTCGGCGAAGACGGCCACCGCGAGGGCGTGATACCGCTCGGGATCGAGGGCGGCGGCGACCCCGTACATGCGGTCGCGCCAGCTCCAGAAGTCGCCGCCGGCGTCGTGCGTGCGCCCGCGGAGCGCGCGGTGGAAGAGGTGCGAGTGCCCGTTCGCGAATCCGGGCACGACGTGGCCGAGCAGGGTGTCGCCCGAGGCGGGCAGGGTGTTCTCGCTGACCGAGCGGATGATGCCCGCGGCATCCACGTCGAGACGGACGCCGCGCGCGAGCCGTGCGCCGCCGCCCGCCCGGTCGGGCCCGCCCGGGTCGTCGGCCAGCGCGGCCCGCTCGCACCAGAGGGTCACAGCACGCTCACCAGCAGAGACTCGAGGGCATCGGTGCCCGCCACGCAGTCGGCCAGCTCCGCGAACTCGCCGGGCGCGTGCGAGACCCCGCTCGGGTTGCGCACGAAGAGCATCGCGCTGGGAACGTGCGCGGCGAGGACGCCCGCGTCGTGACCGGCACCGGTCGACAGCACCGGCACCCCGCCCAACCCCGCGGCGAAGCGGTCGCGCAGGCTCGCGTCGAACTCGACCGACGATGACCAGGACTCCTCGACGAAGGCGCTCGCGGAGGCCCGCGCGGCGATGGTGGCAACCAGCTCGTGCGCCTCCGCGTCGGTCTCGGCACGGGCATCCAGCCACAGCTGCACCCGGGAGGGGATCACGTTGGTTCCGCCGGGAACGGCCTCGAGCCGGCCCACGGTCGCGCGGGTTCCGGGGCGCGCGAGCGCCGCCTCGCGAACGGCGAGGATCGCGGCCGCCGCGGCCACCATCGGGTCGCGCCGACCGATCATGGGCGTCGCACCGGCGTGATTGCCCTCGCCCTCGAAGCTCAGCCGCCAGCGACCGTGCGCCAGGATGCCCGACGCCACGCCCACCGCCGACCCCAGGTCCACCAGCCCGCGCCCCTGCTCGACGTGCAGCTCGATGAACAGCCCGATCCGGCCCAGCGCGGCCGGGTCGGGACCGAACAGCTCGGGGTCCTCGCCGGCGTAACGCGCGGCATCGGCGAGTGTGACGCCGTCGCGATCGCGGAGCGCTCCCGCCACTGCGGGGTCGAGGCTGCCCACCATGAGGCGTGAGCCCAGGCAGGCCACCCCGAAGCGCGAGCCCTCCTCCTCGGCGAAGACGATGACCGCGAAGGGTCGGTGCGGCGTGAACCCCCGCGCCTTCAGCCGCGCGACCGCGTCGAGTGCGCTCACCACGCCGAGCGGGCCGTCGTAGGCGCCCCCGCCGGGGACCGAGTCCAGGTGGCTGCCGGTGACCACCGCATCCGCACCGGGCTCGCCCCACCACGCCCAGAGATTGCCGTTGCGGTCGCGGTCGATGCCGAGCCCCAGCCGCGTGGCGCGCTCCACGAACCACTCGCGCAGCCCCAGCTCGGCGGTCGACCACAGGTGACGCGAGTAGCCGCCGCGCACCGGATCCGCGCCGAGGTCGCGGATCTCGTCGAGACCCGCGAGCACGCCGTGCGCGGTCTCGCTCACTCGCCCTCACACATCGGCACGCGCAGGCCGCGCTCACGCGCCACCTCCGCCGCGCGTCCGTACCCGGCGTCCACGTGCCGCATGACCCCGGTGCCGGGATCGTTCACCAGCACCCGTGCGATCTTCTCCGCCGCGAGCGGAGTGCCGTCCGCGACGACGACCTGTCCCGCGTGGATGCTGCGGCCGATCCCCACGCCGCCGCCGTGGTGGATCGACACCCAGGTGGCGCCCGACGCGGTGTTGAGCAGGGCGTTGAGCAGGGGCCAGTCGGCGATCGCGTCGGAGCCGTCGGCCATCGCCTCGGTCTCCCGGTAGGGCGAGGCGACGGAGCCCGAGTCGAGGTGGTCGCGCCCGATCACGATGGGCGCGCTGAGCTCGCCACTGGCGACCATCTCGTTGAAGCGCAGGCCCGCGAGGTGGCGCTCCTGGTAGCCCAGCCAGCAGATGCGTGCGGGCAGGCCCTCGAAGTGCACCTTCTCGCCCGCGGCCGTGATCCAGCGTCGCAGCTTCTCGTCGTGCGGGAAGAGCTCGAGGATGGCGCGGTCGGTCGCGGCGATGTCGGCGGGATCGCCACTGAGCGCCACCCATCGGAACGGCCCCCGGCCCTCGGCGAACTGGGGCCGGATGTAGGCGGGCACGAAGCCCGGGAACTCGAACGCCCGCTCGCAGCCGCCCAGCAGCGCCTCGGCGCGGATCGAGTTGCCGTAGTCGAACACCTGGGCGCCCGCATCCCGGAACCCGACCATCGCGGTGACCTGCTTGGCCATGGCGGCCCGGGCGCGCTCGGTGAACTCCTCGGGGGCCTCGGCCGCGTACCGCGCCCAGTCCTCGAGCTCGACGCCCTCCGGCAGGTAGCTCAGCGGGTCGTGCGCCGAGGTCTGGTCGGTCACGATGTCGATCGGGATGCCCCGCGCCAGCAACTCGCTGAACACGGTCGCCGCATTCCCGACCACCCCCACCGACAGCGGAATGCGCTCGGCCTTCGCCGCGGTCACCCGCCGAACCGCCTCGTCGAGGTCGCCGGCGAGCTCGTCGAGGTAGCCGTGCTCGATGCGCCGGCGCAGCCGCGCGGGGTCGACGTCGACGATGAGAACCACGCCCTCGTTGAGCGTCACCGCGAGCGGCTGTGCGCCGCCCATGCCGCCCGCCCCGCCGGTGAGCGTGAGGGTGCCGGCGAGGGTGCCGCCGAAGTGCTGCTCGGCGACCGCCGCGAAGGTCTCGTAGGTGCCCTGCAGGATTCCCTGGGTGCCGATGTAGATCCACGAGCCGGCGGTCATCTGCCCGTACATCGTGAGACCGAGCGCCTCGAGTCGGCGGAACTCCGGCCAGGTGGCCCAGTCGCCGACGAGGTTCGAGTTGGCGATGAGCACCCGCGGCGCCCACTCGTGCGTGCGGAAGACGCCCACCGGCTTGCCGGACTGCACGAGCAGGGTCTCATCGGAGTCCAGGGTCTCCAGCGTGCGCACGATCGCGTCGAACGCGTCCCAGCTGCGCGCGGCCCGGCCGGTTCCGCCGTAGACCACGAGGTCGTCGGGGCGCTCCGCCACCTCGGGGTCGAGGTTGTTCATGAGCATGCGCAGCGGTGCCTCGGTCTGCCAACTGCGTGCGCTGAGACGGGTGCCGCGGGCGGCGCGGACGGGACGGTGGCCTTCCATGGGTGCTCCTGTCGGTGGTGTCGGCGTTGCGGGGTCAGCGGAGGGGGAGGCCGGTCGAGCGGGCGAGCGCGCCGCTGCGCACCGCGAGCGTCGCGGCCTCGATCTCGGGGGAGAGGTAGCGGTCGGGGCCGGGGCCGCCGACCGTGCGGCGGAGCTCGGCGATCACGGCGCGGAGCGCGGGACTCGGAACCAGCGGCGCCCGCAGGTCGATCGCGCGCGCCGCGGTCATCGCCTCGATCGCGAGCACCCGGCCGAGGCCGTCGAGCGCGGTCCGCAGCTTGCGGGCGGCGTGCCAGCCCATCGAGACGTGGTCCTCCTGCATCGCGGAGGAGGGGATGGAGTCGACCGAGGCGGGGGAGGCGAGGCGCTTCAACTCCGACACGATCCCCGCGGCCGTGTACTGGGCGATCATCAACCCGCTGTCGACCCCGGCGTCGTGCGCGAGGAAGGCGGGGAGCCCGTGGTTGCGGTGGGGGTCGAGCATCCGGTCGACGCGGCGCTCCGCCATGCTCGCGACATCGGCGACCACGATCGCGAGGAAGTCGAGCACGTAGGCGACGGGCGCGCCGTGGAAGTTGCCGTTCGACTCGACGCGGCCGTCCGGCGTGACGACGGGGTTGTCGACGGCGGAGGCGAGCTCGCGCCCGGCGACCAGCCGCGCGTGAGCGAGGGTGTCGCGCGCTGCGCCGTGCACCTGGGGGGCGCAGCGCAGCGAGTAGGCGTCCTGCACGCGGGTGTCCTCGGGGCCGCGGTGGCTGGCGACGATGGGGGAGTCGGCGAGCAGGGCGCGGAGGTTGGCCGCCGAGTCGCCCTGGCCGGGGTGGGGACGCAACGCCGCGAGGTCGGCCGCGAACACGGCGTCCGTGCCCATGAGCGCCTCGATCGAGAGGGCGGCCGACACGTCGGCGGTCGACAGGAGCAGCGCAAGGTCGTCGATGGCGAGGGCGAGGTGGCCGAGCATCCCGTCGGTGCCGTTGATGAGGGCGAGCCCCTCCTTCTCGGCGAGGATGACCGGCGCGAGCCCCGCCTCCGCGAGAGCCTGCGCCGCCGGCAGCAGGGCGCCGCTGCGGTCGCGCACCTCTCCCTCGCCCATGAGCGCGAGCGCGCAGTGCGCGAGCGGCGCGAGGTCGCCCGAGCAGCCGAGCGAGCCGTATTCCCGCACGACCGGGGTGAGGCCCGCGTTGAGCAGGCCGGCGTAAGCCTTCGCGGTCGCCGGGGCGATCCCGGTGCGTCCGGTGAGCAGCGTCGAGAGCCGCAGCAGCATGAGCGCGCGGATGACCTCCCGCTCCACCTCGCCCCCCGAGCCCGCCGCGTGCGACCGCACGAGACTCTGCTGCAACTGCGTGCGGCGGTCGGCGGCGATGTAAGTGGTCGCCAGCGCGCCGAAGCCGGTCGAGATGCCGTAGTGCGGAACCGTGTCGGCGGCGAGCGCGTCGATGGTCGCGCGGGTGCGGGCGACCTCCTCGAGCGCGCGGGGGTCGAGTTCGATGCGCGCGTCGTGACGGGCGACGGCGGCGACATCGGCGACGCTGACCGGGCCGAGTCCGACGGTGACGACGAGGGTGCTCTCCATGTGTCCATGAGACTCCCGTCCGGCCGCGCGCGCGAGAGGCCCGGGGCGACTACTGTCTCCAATGGGAGACACCGGCGACGCGCGGCGGCGCAGCACCGCGCGACCGGCGACGCCCGCGACCGCCCGGGAGGCGAGGATGACCGAGCCACAGGCCCGACGCGACGTGCCGTCGGCCCGCGCGACCCTGCGCATCCTGATGCACCTCGCCGCGCAGCGCGGCCCGGTGCCCGCGCAGTCGATAGCGACCGCCGTCGGCCTCCCGCGCTCCACCGCCTACCGCCTCCTCGCGGTGCTGCAGGAGGAGGGATTCGTGCTGCACTACCCGGAGCTCGGCCGCTACGGCATCGGCGTCTCGGCCTTCGAGCTGAGCTCGGGCTTCAGCAGGCAGGAGCCGCTCGCGCGACTGGGCCGGCCGATCCTCGCCGCGCTCGTCGACCGCATCGGCGAGACCGCCCACCTCGCCGTACTGCACGGTCGCGACGTGCTCTACCTCGTGGAGGAACGGGCACCGCGGCGCCCGGCCCTGGTCACGGATGTCGGGGTGCGGCTGCCGAGCCACCTCACCGCGAGCGGGCGCGCACTCCTCGCCACCCTGCCGCGCTCCCAGCTGCGGGCGCTGTTCCCCGACCGCACCGCCTTCGCGCAGCGCACCGACGCGGGCGTCACGCGGTACAGCGAGCTCACCCGACTGCTCGACCGGGTGCGCGCCGACGGCTATGCGGCCGAGGACGGCGACGTCACCGCGGGCAAGGCCTCGGTCGCGGTCGCGGTGCGCGACCACGCCGGCTGGCCCGCCGCCGGAATCGCGGTGACCTTCGCGCGGGAGACGATCCCGCCGGAGCGCTGGCCCGACCTCGCGGCCGAGGTGCACCTGCACGCGGCCGAGCTCTCGCGGCGGATCCGCGGGCGGCTGTAGGCGCGGCCCGTCGACCGGGTTAGGGCGACACCCAGCGCACCTCGCCGGGCCCCGCCTGGGTGCTGCCGTCCGCGCGTTCCAGCGTCACTCCCGCCGGCAGCCACACGGTGACCGCGGTCGCTCGCGAGGCGACGGTCTCCGTCGCCTGCTCCCGGCGGGCCTCGACTCGGAGCGCTCCGAACGGCGTCGGCACCGTGGCGGTCGCCCAGTCGAGCGCGCCGAGAAGGGGCTCCACCCGCACCCGGCGCCAGCCGTCGGCGAGCGGCACGACTCCGCACACGATTTCGGGCAGAAGGGCCGCGGGACCGGATGCCCAGGCGTGGCAGAGGCTCCGCCCGAACGGGCGGCCGTACATCGCGAGCGGGCTGCCGCCGTCCGGCTCCGGGAAGTCCTCCCAGAAGGTGCGGGCGCCCTCATCGAGCATCGCGCCCCAGAGCCGGGCGATGCGGTCGACGGCGAGGCCGGGGTCGCCGGCCATCGCGAGCGCGCGCAGTGCGAAGGAGGTCATGAACGGGGTGCCGACTCGTTCGGCCTCCCGCAGTGCGTCGAGCACGCCGGGGGTGAGGCGACCACCCGCTCCCGACAGGATGGCGAGCACCGTGGGGTAGGGGGAGGTGCCCGCGATGTCGTCCAGGTACTCCCGCCAGACGCCGGCACGGTCATCCCAGGCGCGGTCGATCACGGTGCGGCGGATGGTCTCGGCGTAGCCCGCCCAGCGCGACCCCTCGCCCTGGAGGCGGGCGACGGTGGAGACCGCCCAGAACCAGAGCAGCTGCAGCGCCGTCGAGTCGCGCCCGGGGTCGACGGTCACGCCCCAGTCGATGAACACCCGCACGAAGGTGTCGGGGAGCGCGGGCGGCCGCAGCACGCCGTGCTCGTCGGCGTGCGCGCGCAGGCGTTCGAGGTGCTCATCCAGATGGGCGGCGGCGAGGTCGAGCTCGCCCAAGAACCGCACGAGCGTGCCCGCGGTGACGAGCAGCCAGAGCGAGTAGTCGGAGATGCCGTTGACGTAGCCGTGGTCGAGCTGGGCGAGGGCGACGAGGCTGTCGCGCGCGATCTGCGCGTCGCCCACGGCGTAGGCGTTGCTGAGCGCGGTGAGAGCCTGGTCGCCCATCCAGGGCATGCGGTCGCGCTTGATGCCGTCCACCATGAGCCCCTGCATGCACAGCTCGAGGGTGTCGGCCGCGACCGACCAGATCTCGGTCAGCCGCGCCTCGGAGCAAGCGAAGGCGCCCCGGCGGGGATGCGCGGTTTGTGCCGCCTCAACCTCGACCGTGATCGCGGCGGGCGCGGCCGCCGTCGTCGTGCCCGGCTCGATGGTGACCCGCGCGAAGCGGAAGCCCAGGCGGTGCACCGAGGTCCAACTGCCGTCCGCGCGCTGCACCAGGTCGAACCGCGACTCCTGATCGGCGGCGGCCGCCCGCGCCTCGTCGCGGGACTCGCCCGTGACGAGTGTCGGCACGCCATTGCAGTGGATGACCGGCCGTCCGAGCACGGGCTGCTCGAGCTCGAACATCCCCGCCACCTCGCGCATGGGCACGACGGTCGTCGGCTGCTCCGCTCTGTGGGGCGGCCGGCCGAGCGGGCCCCGCCGCAGGGTCGCCGGCTCCCAGGGCCCGGCACCGACCCGCGCCTCGATGGGCGCGGGCGGGGCGGCGCGACCGGTCGGCACGAGGAGGGCCGGCACGAGGAGGGCCGGCGGAACGAGTCGGTCGGCGGAGGTCACCACCATCACCCCGTCGACGAACTCGGCGGCGCAGCCCGGTGCGGGCTGGAGCTCGCGGAGGAGGGTCGCGGGCGTCGCACGGGGGTCGGGGCCGGGGTCGGTCATCCGGAACTCCGCGCGCGCGGGCACCTCGCGCGCGGTCGCGGGGTAGTCGACGTGCCGGCCGGCCGCGAAGCCGTCGTGCACGATCCGCTGGAGCATGGCGAGCTCGAGGATCCCCGCGGGATAGATCCAGACGGCGTCGGCGTCGGTGCTCACCCGGACAGGGTAGCGCAGATTGAATCGCTTCAACCCTGCGGCCCGCCCAAGCTGTTCCGCCACCCCCGCGGCACGCCCCTGTAGTTGACTGGACCCGGGCGCCTGCACACCAGCACCGCACGACGACAGGGGGACGCCATGCGCGACACCCAGCGCTGGCCGCTCTACGCGGCGGGATTCCTCTCGGCCGCGGGAGCGCACAGCGTCGCGGCCGGTGTCGGCGCGGAGTCGGGTTCGCTCGGGCTGCGGATCCTCACCGTGGGCATTCTGCTCGCCCTCTACGACGTGGCGGAGGTGGTGCTGAAGCCGCTGTTCGGTGCGCTGAGCGATCGGGTGGGCATCCGCCGGGTCATCGTCGCCGGGCTGGTCGGCTTCGCGCTCGTCTCGCTGCTGGGAACCCTCCTCTCCGGCCCGCTCGCGCTCGCCCTCGTTCGCCTCGGCCAGGGAGCGTCCGCCGCCGCGTTCTCGCCCGCGTCCTCCGCCGCGGTCGCCCGCCTCTCGCCCAGCGGCACGGTCGGCCGCTTCTTCGGCCGCTATGGGTCGTGGAAGTCGCTCGGCTACGCGCTCGGGCCGCTCGCCGGGGCCGGTCTGCTGGCGTGGGGCGGTTTCCCCGCGCTGCTCCTCGCGCTCGCCGTCGCCGCGGCCGCGATCGCCGCGTGGGTCGCGATCGCCGTCCCCGTCATCGAGGTGCTGCCGCGCCCCCGCGCGACCCTGCTCGACCTCGCGCGGCAGCTCGGCTCGCGTCGCTTCCTCCTCCCCGTGGCCGCGCTGGCCGTCACGACGGGCTCGCTCGGCGTCGCCGTGGGATTCCTCCCGCTCACCGCGGTTCGCTCACAGCTGGGCGTGCTTCCCGGCATGCTCGCCGTCACCGTTCTCGCCGTGGTGTCGAGCGTCGTGCAGCCGCTCGTCGGCCGCCGTCACGACCACGGTCGACTGGCGGCGCGCGCGGGCATCGCCGGGGGCCTCGCGCTCGTCGCGCTCGGCGTCGTCGCGCTCGCCGTCGCCTCAGGTCTCACCGGCGCGACGTCCGCGGCGCTCCTGCTCGCGGCAGCCCTGCTCCTCGGGGCGGGGATCGGCGTCGTCACGCCACTCGGCTTCACGGTGCTCGTCGGCGTCACGCCGCCCGAGCGGATGGGGCGCACGATGGGTGCCGCGGAGCTCGGCCGCGAACTCGGCGACGCGGGTGGGCCGCTGCTCGTCGGGGCGGTGGCGACGGCGGTCGGGATCGGTGGGGGGCTCGGCGCGCTGGCCGCGGTGGTCGCGGGCACGGGCATCCTCGTGGCGGTGCTCCTGGGCCACGCGCGTCAGGACGCCTGAGGCGGGGCCGCTCACCCGTCGGCCGCTACGCCGCCCCCTCGACGACGCGCTTGAGCGAGGCGAGCCCCTTGTCGAGGTCGGAGCCGATCATCTTCTCCATGTTCATGATGAGCCCGAAGATGCGCGACCCGATCGTCTTGGGGCTCTCCATGGTCCACACCACCTCCGTGCCGGCCGCTGAGGGCGTGAGGTTGAATCGCACGCGGCTGGCCGAGGAGAAGGGTCGTGTGAAGGTGAGGGCGATGTTGACCGAGTCGTCGCGCACCTCCTCCAGGCGCATCGTGCCCGCGCCCGCCTTGCGGTTGCCGTTCCAGGCGTACTCCGCACCGACGGCGTTGTCGGCGCCGGTGTAGCTGCGCTCGAGCGCCGGGTCCAGCCCCTCCCACGGCGACCACTCGACCCAGCGATGGAAGTCGGTGAGGCGGGGGAGGATCGCGGTCGGTGCGGCGGCGATCGTGGTCGACTTCTGAATGGTCGAGTACTCGGTCATGCGCCGAACACTACCGCTCGGGGGCGCGGGCGGATAGGGCGGCCGCGGTCAGAACTCCACCCGCATGACGTACCGGCGCGGCGTCGGGTGGCTGACCTGCTCGAACCCCGCCTCCTCGAAGACGCTCCGGCTCCCGACGAACAGCTCGCCCCAGGTGATCTCGACTCCCGGCTCGGTCGCCATCGGGTACCCCTCCAGCGCTCGCGCACCCCGGTCGCGGGCGAAGTCCACGGCGGCGCGGGCCAGTGCGCCGCTGATGCCCTGCCGTCGATAGCCGGTGCGCACCACGAAGCAGGTGAGCGCCCACACGCCCGCGTCATCCTTGTTCTCCGTGCGCCCCTGCCAGGGCACCCGCATGCCGCGCAGCCGTACCGAGACGGTTCGCGGCGCAATCGCGCACCATCCCACGGGCTCGCCGTCGAGGTAGGCGACGATGCCCGAGGTCGTCGGCGACTCCGGATGCCCGCACGCCGCCTGCTCGCGCAGCCGCGCCGAGCGCTCCTCGGGTGGCACGGTCCGCCACTCGTGCCCCGGGAACTGGAACCACTGGCACTGGCAGCGGGCCGGATCACCGCGGGTGCCGAAGATCCGGCGGAGGTCATCCCAGCTCGCCTCGTTGGCGGGGCGGATGGTGAGGTCGCTCCTGCTCATGCTCTGACGCTAGCGCCGGGGTGCGACGCGCGCACGCGCACCCGTGCCCGTGCACACCCCTGCGCCCGCGCCGGGAACGCGCTACACTGATACCCCCACGGGGTATAGGAGGACGGCATGGTCGGTTACGTCGAGCACAAGGATGACCTGCTCAAGCGCCTCCGCCGTGCCGAGGGCCAGGTGCGCGGCATCCAGCGCATGGTCGAGGACGACACGTATTGCATCGACATCCTCACCCAGGTCTCGGCCGCGACCAAGGCTCTCGAGACGGTGGCGCTCGCCCTGCTCGACGACCACCTCAGCCACTGCGTCGCCCAGGCGACCGCGGAGGGCGGGCCCGTGGCCGAGGAGAAGCTTCGGGAGGCGTCGGCCGCGATCGCGCGGCTCGTTCGCTGATCCCGCCCCACCACCGACACCACCCACCGAAAGGATCCCCACCATGACCAGCACCACGTACCTCGTCGACGGAATGACCTGCAGCCACTGCGTCGCGAGCGTCACCGAGGAGGTCTCCGCCCTCGCGGGAGTCGAGAGCGTCGCCATCGATCTGAAGGCGGGCGCCTCCTCGGCCGTGACCGTCGTGAGCTCCCAGCCGATCGACACGGACGCGATCCGTGCCGCTGTCACCGAGGCCGGCTACACGCTGGCCTCCGCCTAGGAGGACTCCATGACGACGGTCTCCCTCGACATCGGGGGCATGACGTGCGCCTCCTGTGCGACGCGGGTGGAGCGAAAGCTCAACCGGCTCGAAGGGGTGACCGCGTCGGTCAACTACGCAACCGAGAAGGCGCAGGTGGAGGCGGAGGGCGTCGACACGGCGGCGCTGATCGCGGCCGTCGAGGCCGCGGGGTATACCGCGACGCTCCCGGCACCGCCCGCGCCCGCGCCGGGAGAGGATGCGGCCGAGGAGCAACTCCCCGTCGACCGCGAGGTGGCTGCCCTGCGTCAGCGCCTCCTCATCTCGGCCGCCCTCGCGCTGCCGGTCGCTCTCCTCTCGATGATCCCGGCACTGCAGTTCCCCAACTGGCAGTGGCTCGCGCTCGCGCTCGCGGCGCCGGTCGCCGTCTGGGGCGCCTGGCCGTTCCACCGCGCGGCGGCGATCAACGCCCGCCACGGCGGCGCCACTATGGACACGCTCATCAGCGTCGGCGTGATCGCGGCGTTCGGCTGGTCTCTCTACGCGCTCTTCTTCGGCATGGCCGGCGAGCCCGGCATGCACATGACCTTCAGCCTGTTCAGCAGCGGGGGCGGCTCGGGCGCGCGTGAGATCTATCTGGAGGTCGCCTCCGCCGTCACCGTGTTCATCCTCGCGGGCCGCTACCTCGAGGCGCGGGCCAAGAAGCAGTCCGGGGCCGCCCTGCGCGCGCTCCTGCAGCTGGGCGCCAAAGATGCGGCGGTGCTGCGCGCGGGCGTCGAGTCGCGCGTGCCCGTCGCATCCCTGGTGCCCGGCGACCTCGTGGTGGTACGCCCCGGCGAGAAGATCCCGGCCGACGGGCTCATCCGCGAGGGCGCCTCCGCGGTCGACCAGAGCATGCTGTCGGGCGAGTCGGTGCCCGTCGAGGTGGGTCCCGACGACCGCGTCGTCGGCGCCACGATCAACGTGGGGGGGCGCCTGCTCGTCGAGGTCACCCGCGTCGGCGCCGACAGCGAGGTCGCCCGCATCGCCCGCATGGTCGAAGACGCGCAGACCGGCAAGGCGGAGGCCCAGCGCCTCGCCGACCGCGTCTCCGCGGTGTTCGTCCCGGTCGTCATCGGCCTGGCCGTCGCGACCTTCCTCGGCTGGATGCTCGCCTCAGGCTCCCTCGTGCAGGCCTTCACGGCCGCCGTCGCGACCCTCATCATCGCCTGCCCCTGCGCGCTCGGCCTCGCCACGCCGACCGCCCTGCTGGTGGGCACCGGTCGCGGGTCGCAGCTCGGCATCATCATCCGCGGCCCGCAGGCGCTGGAGCAGACCCGCACGGTCGACACGATCGTGCTCGACAAGACGGGAACGGTCACGAGCGGGGTCATGACCGTCGCCTCGGTCTCGACCGTCGGCGCCGCGACCGAGCGCGAGCTGGTCGGCCTGGCCGCCGCGGCGGAACTCGGCTCTGAGCATCCGGTCGCTCGCGCGGTCGTGCGGTTCGCCCGCGAGCAGGGGCACGCGGTGGACCCCGCCGAGCAGTTCCTCGCTCACGCCGGACACGGCGTGCAAGCGGTGGTGGATGGCCGGCTCGTGCTCGTCGGTCGACTCGGCTGGCTCGACTCGGACTGGTCGATCACGGCACCGGATGACGCGCTCGCCCGCTCGGTCGGCGCGGAGGCGACCGGCAGCACCGTGCTCGGCGTCGCCTGGGACGGAGAGCTGCGCGGGGTCATCACCGTGCGCGACACGGTGAAGCCCCGCAGCGCGGCGGCGATCCGTCGTCTCCGGGAGCTCGGGCTTCGACCGGTGCTGCTCACCGGCGACAACGCGGGGGTCGCCGCGGCGGTCGCGGCCGAGGTCGGCATCGAGGATATCCACTCCGCCGTCACTCCGCAGGGCAAGCTCGACGTCATTCGCGCGCTGCAGGCCTCGGGCCGGGTGGTCGCGATGGTCGGCGACGGCATCAACGACTCGGCGGCGCTCGCGGCGGCCGATCTCGGCATCGCGATGGGCACGGGCACCGATGCGGCGATCGCGGCGAGCGACATCACCGTGGTGAGCGGCGACCTCCTCGTCGTGGCCGACGCCGTTCGGCTCTCGCGCCGCACCCTCGCCACGATCAAGGGCAATCTGTTCTGGGCGTTCGCGTACAACCTCGCGGCCATTCCCGTCGCAATGCTCGGGCTGCTGAACCCGCTGCTGGCGGGCGCCGCGATGGCCTTCTCCTCGGTCTTCGTGGTGACCAACAGCCTGCGGCTCCGGCGATTCCGGGCGGCGCCGCGCGCCTGACCCCGCCCGCCCGGCCTGTCGCCGCACAGACCGGGCTGATAGCGTCGAAAGCGCTCATGACCGTCCTCTCCCGGCTTCAACGCGCCCGCCGCATCCTCGCGATGCTCGCGGCGGCCAGCGCTTTCGCCATCGCGGCGGTCGGCGGACTCGCCCCGCCCGCGCCCCCGACCGAGGACGCGATCCTGCGCGCGTACTCGCTCGCCCACGCTCAGGAGGTGGCGGTCGCCGATTCCGCGACGGGCACCGTGGTCAGGCGCGACGGGTACACGGCGTCGCCGGGCTACGAGACGCTCAAGGAGGGCGGCACCAACTACGACTGGGCCAACCTGATCCTGCTCTACGGCGGATGGCCGCGCAGCGACGTCAACGTCACCGTGCTGCTGCGATGGATGCGCCAGGAGAACGGTCCGCCCAACTGGTGGAACCGCAACAATCCGCTCAACAACGGCTACGGCTCCGGCGGCAACGCCGGCACCGGCTCCTACCCCAACCTCATGGTCGCCGCCCAGAAGGTCGCCGAGAACCTCAAGCGCCTGGGCGCCTTCCATCCCATCGTGGCCGCCCTCGTGGCCTCGTCATCGACGAGCGACATCGAGCACGCGATCTGGGCCTCGCCGTGGGCGGCGAGCCACTACGCGAACGGCACCCACTGGGCCTACTTCCCGGTACCGATCGTGAAGGCCCCCGCCAGCGCCTGGGGATGACCGGCGCCGGCACTCCGTCCGCTCAGGCGCTCAGCGCCTGGTCCGCCCCCAGCAGCTGGCGCAGTCGCAGCAGCCCGTCGCGCTGCCGCGTCTTCACGGCGGACGTCGACGCGCCGACCAGGGCGGCCGCCTCGGCGGCGGTTCGTCCATCCAGGTAGGTGATGGTGAGAGCCTCGCGCTGCAGGGGCGAGATCAGGGCCAGCGCCGTGGTCAGGGTGTCCCGGTCGGCGCGCGCGGCGACGTGCTCCCACACCTCATCGTGGGGCGGCGATTGCTCGCGGAGACCGGTGACACGGTCGCGGTCGCGGCTGGCCTGCGAGGCGCGGATGCGGTCGATCGCGCGCCGTGCCGCCATGGTCAGGATCCACGAGAGCGCCGCTCCGCGAGCGGGCTGGAACCGTGCCGCGCTCTGCCAGATCTCGAGGAACACCTCCTGGGCCACTTCTTCCGACTGGGAGAGGTCGACGAGCTGACGGCGCACGGTGGCGAGTACGCGGGTCGCCACCGTCTCGTACAGCGCCTCGAAGGCCGCGTGGTCCCCGGCGGCGACACGGGCGACCAGCTCGTCGACCCGGCGAGATTCCTCAGTCACGATGCGGTCCTTCCGACGGTGTTCAGGGTGTGATGCGTCGTCGTCAGGCTACGAGGGCGGGACGGCCGCCCACCGCCGGAATGTCTTACAGAACGCGGACAGTCCGTCCGCGGAAGTGCGCCGTCAGGAGGGCAGAATGAGGTCGAAGCGGCAGCCGCGGCCAAGGTTGCGCACGCTGATCTCGCCGCGATGCGCCTCGATGATCCCACGCACGATGGTGAGCCCCAGCCCCGCGCCGCCGGTCCGCATCCCGGCGAGCGGAGCCCGCGCCGCCGTTCCGCGCCAGCCCGCGTCGAAGACCCGGGCGAGATCCGCCTCGGGGATGCCGCCGCCCTCGTCGATGACGGAGATCGTGGGCCGCCCATCCGGTGCACGACCCGCCTGCACGGTGATCGGCGTGCCCGGCGCGGTGTGCTGGACGGCGTTCACGAGAAGGTTCGAGATGGCGCGCGCCAGCTCGCGAGGATCGGCCCGCACGGTGAGGTCGGCGCTGTGCTCCGCGACCACGGTGATCCGCCGGTCCGCCGCGAGTGGTCCCAGCTCGGCGACCGCGTCGCTGACCAGGTCGTAGAGCGCGACCTCGCTGACGGTGAGCGTGAGCAGACCCGCGTCGATCTTCGAGAGCTCGAAGAGGTCGTCGACGAGTCCTGACAGGTGATCGACCCGCACGCGCATCTCGCGCAGGTACCTGCCCTGGTCATCCACCATGCCGTCTTCGAGCGCCTCTGCCATCGCCCGGATCCCCGCGAGCGGCGTTCTGAGGTCATGCGAGATCCCCGCGATGAGGTCTCGTCGCGCCGTCTCCAGGCGCTGTTCGCGCAGCCGCGACTCGTCCAGAGTCCGGCTCGTCTCCGCGAGCTCGGTCGCGAGCCGGCGGAGCTCGATCCCCGCGCCGACGTCGCCGGGCGAGACGAGTCTGCCCTCGCCGATGCCGCGCGCCGCAGCCGTCAGCGAGCGGAGGTTGCGCGTCACGATCGCACCCATGCTGATGCTGAACAGGAGCGCGATCGTCGCCGCGACCGCCGCGACCGTGATCGCGACGGTCAGATCGTGCTGCGACAGGAACATCCAGCGCGCCACCGCCACCATGCTGACGACGATCGCCGTCGCGGCAACCGCCACCACGACGACGAGTTGCGCGAGAAGCGAGGCGCGGCGGAGGGCGAGCAGCAGCACGACGCCGATTCCGGTGACCCCCAGCGAACTCGCACCGGTGATCGCGCCCACCGTGGCGAGGTCAGCCCACGACACGTGGCGTCCCCGAGTCGAAGCGGTAGCCGACACCCCACACCGTCGCGATGTGGCGCGGGGTCGCGAGATCGGCCTCGATCTTCTCCCGCAGCCGACGGACATGGACGGTGACCGTCGAGAGATCGCCGACCGTCCACCCCCACACGGCGGCAAGAAGTTCGGGGCGGCCGAAAGTCTGGTCGGGATGCTTGAGGAAGAACTCCAGGAGTTCGAACTCTCGACCCGTGAGGGCCAGCGGCGCGCCGTTTTTCGACGCGGTCCGCGCGGAGGGATCGAGCCGGAACGGCCCGAGCGTGACAGCGGCCTCGGGCGTGAACGCCGTGATGGAGCGACGAAGCACGGACTGCACGCGAAGCACGAGTTCGCGCGGAGAGAAGGGCTTCACGAGGTAATCGTCGGCGCCGGCCTCGAGCCCGGCGATGCGGTCGTCCTCCGACCCCAGGGCGGTGAGCAGGATGACCGGCGTCGCACCCTGCGCCCGCACCCGCCGGCACACCTCCACCCCGTCGATCCCCGGCAGCATCCGATCGAGAACGATGAGGTCGGGCGGCGTCTGCTCCAGCAGCCGCAGCGCCGCGAACCCGTCGGTGGCCTGGGTGACCAGCAGCCCGGCGGCCCGAAGGTAGCTCGCCGCCACCTCGGCGACCGTCGCGTCGTCCTCCACGAGCAGCACCCGGCGGTCGGCGAGGACGTCGTCCGAGGCGAGGGGCGCAGGGGAACTCCGCATCACGTCAGCGTATTGCGGTGGTCGCCGCTCCGCCGGATCCGTTCGTGTTCCGTAAGGATTCCGGGGTTTCTCGCTGCGGTCGCTCCCCGCTACCGCGCGTCGACGAGCGCGATCGCCGTCGCGTACTGCCCGTGCCCCACCGTGGAGACGGTGTCGTAGACGCGAACCTCGTCGGCGAGGGTGCCGACCGCGGGAGCCCATGACGGCGACTCGCCGCGCACGAAGGCCACGGCATCCGCGTGCCGCACGGCGGCCAGTCCCTCGGGTGTCGCGCCGAGCGTGCCCGCTACGTGCGATTCCGCGAGCACGTCGAAGACGAAGGGCAGATCGATGCAGTGCGTCGCGCCGCCCGTGACGGGGCTCACCCACTCGAAGGAGTAAAGCCAGGTGCCCGCGGATGCGCCCGCGCGAGCGCGGGCGACCCGCACGCAGGTCGAGCGGAACATCGCGTCCGTCGCGCTCACCCCCTCGGCCACCTGGAACGCGCCGAACTCGTCGGTCGTGCTCCCCAGGACGAGCGGTGTGTCGAGACCGGTGACGGCGAGTCCCTCGGGCAGTCGCGGCGTGGTCGGCGCGTAGGCGAGCAGGAGCTCGCCCGACGCGGCGCGCCACTCGGCGCTCGCCGCCTGCAGGGCGGCGTCGCTGAGCGCCCCGAACGCGTCCGGCGTCGCCTCGATGCCGAGGTGGGCGGCGAAAGACCTCGTGAGCTGCTCGGCGTGCTCGGGCGTGATGATCTCGTCGATGCCGGAGAGGCTCATCGCGCGCGCGAACAGCGGCTGGGCGGCCTCGGTGGCGAGGAGGCAGAGCACGGCGCCGCCGCCCGCCGACTGGCCGGCGATGGTGACCCGCTCCGGGTCGCCCCCGAAGGCGCGGATGTTGTCGCGCACCCACTCGAGCGCGCAGATCCAGTCGAGCAGGCCGCGGTCGGCGACGACCCCGGGAAGCCAGCCGAAGCCGTCGAAGGCGACCCGGTAGGCGATGGTGACGACCACCACACCGTCGCGCACGAAGGCGCTGCCGTCGTACCACGGGCTCGCGGCGGAGCCGGCGGTGTAGCCGCCGCCGTGGATCCAGACCATGACGGGCAGCGGCTCGGCTCCGGCGAGGAGGCGGTCGGGTGCCGTGAACACGTTGAGCGTGAGCACGTCGTCGCCGGGGATCGTCGGCTCCGGGATGGTCGTCACGTCGGCGAAGGGCCGACGCTGCGGGGTCGCCCCCCACCGCGTCGCGTCGAACACCCCGTCGAAGGGCGCACGTCGTCTCGGCGCGAGCCAGCGCAATTCGCCGACCGGCGGATCAGCGTAGGGGATGCCGCGGAAGACCGCGGTGCCGCCCTCCACGAGTCCGCGGATGGTTCCCGCGGGAGCGGACACGATGGGTGCGGCGGTGCCGCTCGCCGGGGCGTCGTCGCCCTCGGCCCGGTGGAGTGGGCTCATGATGCCACCATTCTCCTCGCCGGGGCGACTGTCAATACCGAATGGCTATTCGGTTTTGGGGACCGCACCACGATCGCGAGATACTGGTGTCGACTGCCGAACCTCCGCTCCGCCGCCCCACCCGCACCGCCCAACCGTTCCCCGATCGTTCCGAGGAGGCCCCGTGCCCGAGACCGCCGCGTTCCACGTTCCCGCCATCGACATCTCGCCCTACATCGCAGGGGGCAGCGCGGAGGAGAAGCAGGCGGTCGCCCGGGCCTTCGACGAGGCCGCGCGCACGGTGGGCTTCATGCAGATCACCGGCCACGGCATCCCTCTCGAATCCTGGGCGCGCCTGGGCCGGGCGAGCGACCGGTTCTTCGAACTGAGCCTCGAGCAGAAGAAGCGCTACCGTGCACCGAAGGGGGTGAACCGCGGGTACAGCCCGCCCAAGTCGGAGCGGCTCAGCCTGAGCCTCGGCGTCGAGAAGGCGGAGCGCATGAACGACTTCTTCGAGGCGTTCAATGTGGGGGCGACGGCCGCCGACTACGCGCACGCGGGCGTGAGCGAGGCCGACTACGCCGACAACATCTGGCCGGAGGAGACCGAGACCTTCCGCGACGACGTCGAGCTCTGGATGACGAACGCCACCGCGGTCGCGCACGTGATGATGGCGATCTTCGCCGACGCGCTCGGCCTGCCGAGCGACTACTTCGCCGCCTACACCGACCACTCGCTCAACGTGCTGCGCATGAACAACTACGCACTGCCCGAGGGGGAGCGGGTCACGCTCGACGGCGACCTCATCGGCATGGGTGAGCACACCGACTTCGGCATCGTCACCCTGCTCTGGGCCGACGACGTGAAGGGGCTGCAGGTGCTCGGTGAGGACGGGTCGTGGAACGACGTCTCGCCCCTGCCCGGCGCCCTGCTGGTCAATCTCGGCGACCTGACCGCGCGCTGGACCAACGAGAAGTGGAAGTCGACGCTCCACCGCGTCAAGCCCCCGGTCGTGGGCGGCACGATCAAGCGTCGGCGCTCGGCCGCGTTCTTCTTCGACGGCAATGTGGATGCCCTCATCACGACCCTGCCCGGCTGCGTCGAGCCGGGGGAGCGCGAGCTGTACGCGCCGATCACCGTGAGTGAGCACATTCAGGCCAAGCTCCGCGGCTCGCGGGAGCTGCAGAAGAACACGGGCGACATCGAGCGCGAGGCGCAGCGGGTGCTCTCCAGCCGGTACTAGCGGCGGCTCAGCGACGCGCGGCCGCGCGTCCCCCATCAGCAGTGAATCCGCTGAATATCGGGTGAGTCGGTGGCAACCGGCGTAGCGTTAATGCATCCTGCCGGTCGCCCTTTGGGTTGGGCGAGGGCGTCTCAGGCGTCCAGCCGGCTGGAGAATAGGGCTCCGAGACGAGATTCGGGTTTTCGCCACGGGGCCCGCTCCGCGCCCCTTCTCGGGCGTTTGCGAGAGCCCGGGCCGCCGCTGCAGCGTGCGACCCGGGCCCGTGCAAACTGGGCCCGTGCAACTCGGGCCCGTGCGACCAGGACCCGTGCAACGAGGCCGCGTGCGACCCCAGCCCGTGGGCGCCGCCCCGATCAGTGACGGCGCCCGGCGAACTAGTTGATCTCGCTCGGGTTGCCACCCACGCGTCGGTTCTCGTCGAGCGCGTCGATCGCCGCGAACTCCTCGGCGCTCAGCTCGAAGCCGAACACGTCGAAGTTCTCGGCCATCCGCTCGCGCGAGTTCGACTTCGGGATCACGATGTTGCCGGTCTGCAGGTGCCAGCGGAGCACGACCTGCGCCGGCGAGACGCCGTGGCTGGCGGCCGCCGCCTGCACCGGCGCCAGGTCGAACAGCGGGTACTTGCCCTGCCCGAGCGGTCCCCACGCCTCCGTCGCGATGCCGTGCTGCGCCTGGAAGGCGCGCAGTTCGCGCTGCTGGAAGATCGGGTGCAACTCCACCTGGTTCACCGCGGGCACGACGTCGGTCTCGGCCAGCAGTCGCTCGAGGTGCGGGATGAGGAAGTTGCTGACGCCGATCGACTTGGCTCGGCCATCCGCCGCGAAGGTCTCGAAGGTGCGCCAGGTCTCGACGTACAGGTCGTTCGCGGGCATCGGCCAGTGGATGAGGTAAAGGTCGAGGTAGTCGAGCCCCAGCATGTCGAGACTGCGCGCGAAGGCCCCCTCCACGTCGCGGGCCTTGTGGTGATCGTTGCGAAGCTTCGTGGTGATGAAAAGTTCCTCGCGCGGAATCCCCGAGGCGCGCAGGGCGGCGCCGACCTGCGTCTCGTTGTTGTAGCCGGTCGCGGTGTCGATGTGGCGGTACCCCACGGCGAGGGCATCCTCGACGACGCGTTGCGTGTCGTCGGGGTCGACGAGGAAGACGCCGAAGCCGAGCTGCGGGATCGTCGTGCCGGAGGTGAGGGTCAGAGTGGGGGTGTTGGTCATGCTTCCACGCTAGGCGCGGCGGGCCACGCAGTCCAACACATGAAACTTCACTCATTCATGCCCCGTGGTGATAAATTGGGGTGATGGACCTTCGCCAGATGGAGTACTTCGTCGCGCTCGCCGAGGAGCAGCAGTTCACCCGGGCGGCCGAGCTGACCCGGGTCTCGCAGTCGGGCCTGAGCGCGAGCATCCGCACACTCGAAGACGAGTTGCAGACGCCCCTGTTCGTACGCACCACCCGGCGGGTCGAGCTCACGGAGGCGGGCCTCGCGCTGCTGCCCCACGCCCGGGCGATGCTCGCCCAGGCGACCGCGGGCAAGGATGCGGTGGTCGCCACCCGCGCGGAGCTCACGGGTCAAGTGAACATCGGCGGCGAGCAGTGCCTCGGCATCGATGTGCCCGAGTTGCTCGCCCGGTTCAACAGCCGCTACCCCAAGGTGCGCGTGAGCTACGAGCAGGCGGGCACTCTCGCTTTGCTCTCCGCGATGCGGGCGGGCGAACTCGACATCGCCTTCATCGCCGGCAGCGATGCACCGCCGCGCGCGAAGGAGTCTGGCGCGCGAGCCATCGAGCGCCGCACTCTCGCGACGGAGCCGCTCGTCCTCCTCTGCTCGCCCCAGTCGCCGGTCGCCCGCAAGTCGCGCGTGACGCTCGCCGAGATCGAGGGCGAGGCCTTCGTCGACTTCCACGAGTCGTGGGCGATCCGCGCGATCAACGACGAGGCGTTCGGGGCGGCGTCGCTCCTGCGCACCGTGCGCTTCACCGTGAACGAGGTGCACACCCTGCTCGACCTCGTGCACCGTCAGCTCGGCATCGCCGTCGTACCGAGGCCGATCGCCTCCAAGCCGCAGGCGCAGGGGCTCGTGAAGATCCCGCTCGCGGGCGACCGCATCCCCAACTGGGTGCTCGGGGTCGCGGTCCCCGCGCGCGACGCGACGGGCGGCGTCACCGAGCACCTGCTCGACATGCTGCCCACCGACGGACCGGTCGCCGGCACGGGAGCCGGGCCCACGCCGCTGCCCGCCGTCGTCGGCTGACCCGCCCGACCGCCACCCCGGGTGCGGCGGTCACCCCGAGTGCGGTACCTACCCCGAGTGCGCCTCGAGGAAGGCGTAGAGCTCCTGGTCATCCACCCCGGGAAAGGTGCCGCTCGGCAACGGAGACAGGATGTGCGCGTGCAGCTTGGCGCTCGACCACGCCTTGCCCGCCCACCGCGATGACAGCTCGCGCGCCGGCGTCGAGCAGCAGGCCTGGTCGGGACAGGTCGACTTCTCCCGTAGTTCGGTCTCGCGCCCGCGGAACCACTTGGCGTGCGCGAAGGGCACGCCAATGGTGATCGAGAACTCCTCCGCGCTGCCGGTGCCCGTCTGGGTGGAGTCCCAGAAAGTCCCCTCCGGCGTGTCGGTGTACTGGTAGAACTCGGTCGTGCGGTTCACACGGTCGAAGGCCCGTCGCGCGCTCCAGTGGCGGCAGACCAGCTGCCCCTCGGTCGAGCCCGTGACGTCGACGGGCAACCTCAGGCCGTCGTTCTCGTACGCCTTGTAGACCGCCCCGTCGTCGCCCACGCGCAAGAAGTGGCAGGTGATGTCGAGGTGCGAGGTCGCGAGGTTGGTGAAGCGCAGTGCGGCGGCCTCGTGGGTGACTCCGAACGCGTCGCGGAAATCCTCGACGGCGATGTTGCGCTCCGTCTTGGCGGCCGCGAGGAACTCCACGGACTGGCGGAGCGGCATGAGGCACGCGGCCGCGAAGTAGTTGATCTCCAGGCGCTGCTGCAGGAACTCGGCGTAGCTCTGCGGCTCGTGGTGGCCGAGCACGCGGTGGGCGATCGCCTGGAGCGCCATCGAGCGCAGGCCGTGGCCGCCGGGGATGGACGCGGGCGGCAGGTAGATCCGGCCGTTCTCGAGGTCGGTAACGGAGCGCGCGGAGTGCGGGAGGTCGTGCACGTGCACCAGTTCGAAACCGAGGCCGGCGGCCATCCGGGAGACGGAGCGATGGGTGAGCGCACCGGAGACGTGTCCGACCTCGCCCACCATCCGCTGCGCGATCTCCTCGATATCGGGCAGATAGTTGTCCTTGGTGCGCATGAGCTGGCGCAGCTCGGTGTTGGCGCGACGGGCCTCCTCCGGCGTCGCGATGGCCTCGCGCTCCCGCCGCGCGATCTCGGCGTGCAGACCGATGATGGCGCGGAGCGTGTCGTCGGTCATCGACTTGGATGCCCGCAGCGTCGGCAATCCCAGCGAGCTGTACAGCGCCCCCTGCTGGATGCGCTCCAGCTCGATCTCGAGGGCGGCGCGCGGGCTGGGCGGCTCGGTGGAGAGCAGGTCGGCGACCTCCACGCCCAGTCGCTGGGCGAGGGCGGCGAGCAGGGTGAGCCGCGGCTCACGCTTGCCGTTCTCCATGAGGGAGAGCTGGCTGCCGGCGATGCCCACCGCGGCCCCCAGCTCGTCCAGGGTGAGGCCGGCACCGGTGCGGTAGTGCCGGATGCGCTGGCCCAGCGTCGTCAGATTGCTCATAGCTGCAGATTATCTAAAGTTTCGCAATTCTTTCTACCAACAATCTCGATATGGAGCTTTCAAACCGACGCATTCTTTAAAAACCGACCGAAAGGTGAACCCAATGACGATCGTTACCCCGAGCAGCGCATCCACCTCCCCCGTCCCCGTCGACGAGACCCTCGCCGCGTGGGTCGCCGAGATCGCCGAACTGACCACCCCCGACCGCATCGTGTGGTGCACCGGCTCCACTGCCGAATTCGACACGCTGACCCGCGAGATGGTGGCCCAGGGCACCCTGACGCGGCTCAACGCCGAGTTCCGCCCCTACAGCTTCCTGGCGCGCAGCGACCCGAGCGATGTCGCTCGCGTCGAGCAGCGCACCTTCATCTGCTCCGAGCGGGAGGAGGACGCCGGTCCCACCAACAACTGGGCCGCCCCCGACGAGATGCGTGCCACTCTCGGCGGCCTGTTCGCGGGCTCCATGCGCGGTCGCACGCTCTACGTCGTCCCCTTCGCGATGGGCCCGCTGGGATCGCCGTTCACCCGGATCGGCGTCGAACTCACCGACTCGCCGTATGTCGTCGCCAGCATGCGCATCATGACCCGGATGGGATCCGACGTGCTCGCCCGCATCACGCCGACCACCGAGTGGGTCCGCGCCGTGCACAGCGTCGGCGCGCCGCTCGCTCCCGGCGAGCAGGATGTCGCGTGGCCGAGCAACCCGGTCAAGTACATCAGCCACTTCCCGGAGACTCGCGAGATCTGGTCGTTCGGCTCCGCCTACGGCGGCAACGCCCTGCTCGCCAAGAAGTCCATGGCGCTCCGCATCGCGTCCGTCATGGCGCGCGACGAGGGCTGGCTCGCCGAGCACATGCTCATCCTCAAGGCGACGAACCCGAAGGGGCGCTCGATGCACATCGCGGCGGCCTTCCCGAGCGCGTGCGGCAAGACGAACTTCGCGATGCTCGCGCCGACCATCCCCGGCTGGACGATCGAGACGATCGGCGACGACATCGCCTGGCTGCGGCAGGGGGAGGACGGCCGACTGCGCGCGATCAACCCGGAGGCCGGCTTCTTCGGTGTCGCCCCCGGCACCGGTCCCAGCACCAACCGCAACGCGGTCGACATGCTCTGGGGCAACTCGATCTTCACGAACGTCGCGCTGACCGACGACGGCGACGCGTGGTGGGAGGGGCTCACCCCCACTCCGCCCGCACACCTCACCGACTGGCAGGGCAACGACTGGACCCCCGCCTCGGGAACCCCCGCCGCGCATCCGAATTCCCGGTTCACCGTCGCGGCGGCGCAGTGCCCGTCGATCTCCGACGACTGGCAGAACCCGGACGGCGTCGTCATCGACGCGATCATCTTCGGCGGCCGCCGAACCTCCAACGTGCCCTTGGTGGTAGAGGCGCGCGACTGGGATCACAGCGTCTTCATCGGCGCCACGATCTCATCGGAGCAGACGGCGGCCGCCGAGGGCACCGTGGGGTCGCTACGGCGCGACCCCTTCGCGATGCTCCCCTTCTGCGGGTACAACATGGCCGACTACTGGGCGCACTGGCTGAGCTTCGGTCGCGCCCTCCGCGGTCGCGGTCGCGTGCCGCGCGTGTTCCAGGTCAACTGGTTCCGCAAGGGTGAGGATGGCCGCTTCCTGTGGCCCGGATTCGGCGAGAACGTGCGCGTGCTCGAGTGGATCATGGACCGCGTCGACGGGGAAGTGGGCGCCGTCGAGACGCCCATCGGCTACCTGCCGCTGCGCGACGGGATCGACACGAGCGACCTCGACCTCGCCGACGGCACCATGGACGAGCTGTTCGCGCTCGACGACGAGGCGTGGTTGCGCGAGGCCGACGGCATCGAGAGCTACTTCGCCGAGTTCGGAGACCGGGTGCCCGCCGAGCTGCACGCGCAGCTCGAGGTGCTGCGGTCGATGCTGCGCGCGGGCGCGGAGGGCTCAGCTCAGGTCGCCTGAGGCCGTCCGGCGCAGCCGGGCCTGAAGGATCAGTCCGAGAAGCGCGGACAGCACGATCGCGCCGCCGTACCCGAGGATGACCGGCAGCAGCCCGAGCCGGGCGACGAGCTGCCCCGCCACCACGGCGGGCACCCCGAGCGCGAGGTAGGCGACGACGAACACTCCCGCGATCAGACCGGCGCGCTGGTGCACCTCGACGAGCGGCGTGAGGCTGCGGAGGGTCGCGGAGAAGGTGGAGCCGAATCCGGCTCCGCCGACGATCCCGCCGAGCCACACCAGCGGGAGGGCTCCGAGGAGCACGCCCGCGATGAACAGCACCGCGCCGGCGAGGATCGCGGGCGTGCCCCAGCGCAGGATCGTCTGCGGGGCCACGCGCGAGAGCACGAGGGCAGCGACCGCCGCCGAACCGGGGGCGAGAAACGCGCTCGCGCCGTTCAGGAGTCCGCTATCGACGTGGAAGATGGATCGGATGATCGTGGGCATGAGTCCGAGGAACAGGCCCGCCTGCATCCAGGCCGCGGTCTGCACGGGGATGGCGGCGACGAAGCCACGGCGTGCGCTGCGGGGTACCGCGACGCGGGGGATCAGCGAGCGCAGGGCCCCCGCGCGGCGGGTCACGGTCTCGTTCGCGAGCGCGGCCACGAGGAGTCCGACCGCCATGACGATGGCGAGCGTCGCGTACACGAGGGCCGTCGGATCACTCGCGAACTGCACGGCGACGCCGCTCAGCAGCGCGCCGAGGGCGAGGCCGCCGGCCGTGCCGGTCGCCCCGAGAACGCCGCCGAGGCGCTTGTATCGCTCGGGCGCGAGCTCGACGATCCAGGCGGTGAAGGCACTCGACGCCGCACCGGTCGCGACGCCCTGCAGCACGCGCGCCGCGATCACCCAGCCGATGTCGGGGGCGACGAGGAAGAGCACCATCGCGACGGTCTCGACGCCGAGCGCCACCACGACCACCGGGCGACGCCCGATGTGGTCGGAGAGCGAGCCGACGACGAGCAGTGCGGCGAGCAGGCCGATCGCGTAGGCGGAGAACGCGATGGTGAGCAGCGACGGCGAGAATCCCCAGCGCTGCTCGAGCAGCACCAGCAGCGGAGTGGGCGCGCCCGCGGCGAGATAGAGCGCCGCGAAGGCCACCGCCCCGCCGACGAAGGCGACCATGGGCGGCAGGGTTCTCCGGCTGCCGCGGCCGCTGACGACGGTGACGGGAACCGTCGGGGTGGGGCAGGCGCTGACGGTCGACATGTGCACTCCTAAAAGCAAAGAATGTTGCGTTTGAGTGACAGTACGCCATAGCGCGGGTTAATGCAAACATTGTTGCGTTAGACTGGGGGCATGAGCACGAACACCGAGCCGGCACGCCGCACAGGCGGCCGGAGTGCCGTGGTTCTCAGCGCGATCAAGACCGCGGTGGAGGAGCTGGTCGCCGAACGCGGAAGCGAGCGGGTGACGATCCCGATGGTCGCCGAGCGCGCCGGCGTCAACCCGACGAGCGTCTACCGGCGCTGGGGCGATGCGTCGACGATGATCAACGACATCGCCACCTACCGTCTCGACCCGGGCCGACCGCTCCCGAAGGGGGATGACCTCCGCACCCTCCTCACCGAGTGGGCCGACGAGATCATCCGTCACTACAGCGACCCGGTGCACGCGGCGATCCTTCGCGGCGGCGCGGCGTCCGCGGGCCAATCGCAGAGCGACTGCCTCCGTAATCGTCGCGCGGAGGCGGGCATGCTCGTGCAGCAGGCGGCCCCCGTTCCGGGAATCACCGTCGAGCGCGTCATCGACCACATCGTGGCGCCGATCGTCTACCGCGTCATCTTCATCCCGGATTCCCTCGACGAGACCCTCGCCCCGCGGCTGGTGGCCGAGCTCTTCGACTAGACGGCGGCTCGCCGCACCTCGTCGCGAAGCTGATCGGCGACGAGGTCGAACGGCGCGACGTCCTGTTCCGCCCTCGCCATGACGACGGCGCCCTCGCTCCCCGCGACGAGCAGTGCGGCGAGACGGGGAGCGTCGTCGGGCGAGACGCCCCCGGCCTCCAACAATTCCGCGAGACGTCCGCGCCACGCGCGGAACACCCCCGCGGTCGCCTCGAGGAGCGGTGCGTCGTCGGTCGCGACGGTGACGGCCAGAACCGAGCATCCCGCGGTGAACTCCGAGCCGACAACGAGCGCACGCCACAGACGGAGGAAGAGCTCCGCTACCTCGACCGCGGAGGATCCTCGTACCGACTCCAGCGCATCCAGCGCGCGCTGACCTGCGAGCGCGACGGCGGAGGCCACGAGCTGGTCCTTGCCGTCGGGGAAGTGGTGGTAGATCGACCCCCGGGGCGCACCCGTCGCCGCGATCACCTCGGAGAACGACGTGGCCTGGAGGCCGCGCGTCGCCAGGAGTCGGACGGCGCCGGCGATCATGCGGTCGCGCGCGCCGGGCGGCGTCTCCGTCATTCCGCGGTCGTCGGCGCGGCGGCAGCGCGGGCCGCGAGGGCGGTGAACTCCTCCCGCCCGAACGCGGTTCCGGAGAGCCCCCACCCGCCCTCTGCCGCCTCCTGAAGGATGACCCAGGTGCGGGCGACGAGCGTCTCGTCACCCGCGATGCGCGCGACGATGTCGGTGGCCTCCCGGGTGATCTGCCGCTGCCCGGCACGGTTCAGGGAGCCGGGTGGGGTGATGATCTGCACGCGCACCACGTTCGCCGGGGCGCTGGCCGCGGTGGCGACGCTTCCGCTGGGGAGGCGGTGGATGAACGCCGCCGTGTTCTCGAGATGGAACGGGCCCGGCGTCGTGACGCCCTCCGCGCGGAGAACGGCGTGGGTCAGCTCGGTGCCGAGCTGGGCATCCGCGGATTCCGGCAGGAGGTGGGCGGGGAGGTAGACGTCGATCATGGGCATGGGCCGACTCCTTCGTGAGTGATTATGACGATCATCATATACACGAGTATGACGATCGTCATAGCCCGCGACCCGTGTTTTCGTCCCGAAATGTTCACCGGGTAGCTTGGGGCCATCATGTCTTCCGCATTCCACGTCTCCGAACCCGTCGCCCGCGCACTCGCCGAGAACCGGCCCGTCGTCGCCCTCGAATCCACCATCATCAGCCACGGGCTGCCGCGGCCGCGCAACCACGAGGCGGCCCTCGAGTTCGAGGAGATCCTGCTCTCCGCGGGGGTCACGCCCGCCACGATCGCCGTGCTCGACGGGGTTCCGCAGATCGGTCTCGATGCCGAGGGCGTGCGTCGCATCGCCGAGGATGACCTCACCAAGGCGAGCGTGAGAGACCTGCCCATCCTCGCGGCCCGCGGCGCGAGCGGCGCCACCACGGTCGCGGCGACCGCCCACCTGGCGGGCCTCGCCGGAGTTCGGGTCTTCGCGACGGGCGGGCTCGGCGGGGTGCACCGCGGGGCCAGCGACAGCTTCGACGAGTCGGCCGATCTCTCCACGATCGCGGTCACGCCCGTCACCGTCGTCTCCGCGGGCGTGAAGTCGGTGCTCGACATCGCGGCGACGCTCGAGCGCCTGGAGACGCTGAGCATCCCCGTGCTCGGCTACCAGACCACCATCTTCCCCAGCTTCTGGCTGCGCGAATCCGCGTTCACGCTCGACTGGTCGGTCGACAGCGCCGCCGACGTGGCCCGCGTGATGAAGGCACAGGACGAGGTGGGCCACGGCCAGGGCATCGTCGTCGCCAACCCGATCCCTCTCGAGCAGCAGTGGGACCCGGCGGAGCACGACCGCGTGCTCGCCCAGGCGCTCGCCGCGGCCGACGAGGCGGGGGTCACCGGCAAGGCCGTCACCCCGTTCCTGCTCCTCTACATCGTCGAGGCCTCCGGCGGGCGCAGCCTGGAGGTCAACCTCGATCTCGCGCGCAACAACGTGCGGGTGGCGGGCGAGATCGCGACCGCGTGGTCCGCCCTCCGTGGCTGACACCCCCGCTCGCGTCGTCGTCTTCGGCGACGTGATCGACGACATCGTGGTGGTGCCGCGCGGCGAGATCCGCGTCGACACCGACACCCCCAGCTCCATCGTGCGACGCGCGGGCGGCTCGGCGGCGAATGCGGCGAGCTGGCTGGCCGCCGCGGGCGTGCCGGTCGACTTCGTGGGGCGCGTGGCCGCCGACGACGTGGAGCGACACAGCGCCCTGCTCGCGCGCCACGGGGTCACCCCGCATCTCCACGCCGATCCGAGCCGTCCCACGGGAACGATCGTGGTGGTGGTCGCGGGCGAGCGCCGCACCTTCCTCACCGAGCGCGGCGCGAATGACGCGCTGACGCCCGACGAGATCGGTGACGAGCTTCTGGCGGGCACGGGCATCCTGCATCTCACCGGCTACAGCCTGTTCGGCCGGCCCGCGGATGACCGGCTCGCGCACCTCCTGAATCGCGCCACCGCCGCGGGCGTGCTCGTCTCCGTCGACCCCGGTTCCGCCGGCTACCTCGCCGACTTCGGGGTGGGGCCGTTCCTCGCGGCCGTGCGCGGAGCGCACTACCTCTTCCCGAACCGCGACGAGGGCGCCGTCCTGACCGGCGAGGATGACCCCCTCACCATCGCCCGCGCCCTCTCCGCCCTCTTCCCGGTCGTCGCGCTCACGCTGGGCACCGAGGGGGTCGTGCTCGCGCTGCGCGGAGCGGAACCCGAGCTCATCCCGATCGCCCCCACCGCCACGGTGGATCCGACGGGTGCGGGCGACGCGTTCTGCGCGGGATTCCTCGCCGCGACCCTCGGCGGTGCGGCTCCCCGCGACGCCGCGCTCGCGGGTGCCGCGCTCGCCGCGCGCGCCGTCAGCGTGCTGGGCGGTCGTCCGTCGTAGCGGCCTCGGCCTTCTCCGCGTTCCGCCGCTTCAGCTCGTCGTAGGCGGCGAGTGCGGCGGCGCGGGTCTCGGCGAGATCCACGATCGGCGCCGACCGCAGTTCGTCGTCGGGAACCCAGCGCGAGACGTAGGCGCCCTCCGGGTCGAAGCGGCTTTGCTGTAAGGCCGGGTTGAAGACGCGGAAGTAGGGTGCCGCATCCGCGCCACTGCCCGCGACCCATTGCCAGTTGCCGGGGTTGTTCGCCTCGTCGGCGTCGACCAGCGTGTCCCAGAACCAGCGCTCGCCGAGCCGCCAGTCGAGCAGCAGGTTCTTCACGAGGAAGCTGCCGGCGACGAGACGCACACGGTTGTGCATGTAGCCCGTCGCCCACAGCTCGCGCATTCCGGCGTCGACGAGGGGGATTCCCGTGCGCCCCTCCTGCCAGGCCTCCAGCTCACCCGGCGCGGGTGTGCGCCACGGGAAGGCGTCGAACTCGGGCCGGAAGTTCGTCTCCGCGAGGTCGGGCCAGTGGAACAGGATGTTCCAGTTGAACTCGCGCCACACGAGCTGCCGGAGGAATTTGTCGGCGTTGCGCGCCGCCGGGGCGCCGAGTGCGCCGCGGATGCGGTGCCAGACCTGGAAGGGGCTGATCTCCCCGAAGCGGAGGTGCGGGCTCAGGTGCGAGGTGGGGTCGAGCGCGGGCTCGTCGCGCCGGTCGTACTGGGCGAGCGCCCCCGTCGCGAACTCCTCCAGTGCGCCGCGCGCGGATCGCTCTCCGGGCGTCCACCGCTCCGCGATCCCTCCCGACCAGTCGGGGGCCACCGGGAGGAGGCGCCACGAGTCGAGCGTCTCGCTGGGCACCCCGCGCAGACCGTCGAGCGCGGTGGGTTCGGCGAGGGGTTCGCGGGGCTCTCCCCGATCGAGGCACGCCTTCCAGAACGGGGTGAACACCCGGTACGGGTTGCCCTCGCCGGTCGTGACCGTCCACGGCTCGGAGAGCAGGTTCCCTTGGTGGCTGTGCACATCGATGCCGCGCGCCCGCAGCGACGACTTGAGGTCGGCGTCCAGCTGCCGCGCCGCGCCGTAGCGGCGGTTCCAGTGCACGGCACCGGCGTCCACCTCGTCGACGAGCGCCGGGATGACCACCCCGGCCGGGCCGCTCCGAAGCACCAGCTCGCCCCCCACCCGCGCGATCTCCGCCCCGAGCGCCGCGAGGCTGTGGTGCAGCCACCACCGTGTCGCACCCCCGAGCGGGCGGATGCCGTCGCTCTCCTCATCGAGCACATAGACGACGACGAGGGGCGCGCCTGTCTCGATCGCGGCCTGCAGCGCGGGATTGTCAGCGAGCCGAAGGTCGTCGCGGAGCCAGACGATGGTGGGTTGGGAGGCCATCAGACAAGACTATGAGGCGCGCCTGACACGCGGGATACTGTGTGCAGGAGGTGACGCAATGGACCCGACGTCTGCGTCAATCCGTCGAGCGCCCGATGCGGTTCGTCGTGATCAGAAGGACCAGATCATCCTTCGCGTCGCCGCGCTCACCGACGAACTGCGCATGCGCTCCCTCGCCGCGGGTGGCTCGGTCCTCACCTCCCACGGGATCATCACTCCGAGGATCTCGCCCACCGTCTCGTTCGTCGTCGATCCCGGCTCGGTCGGGCACCTCGCGGCCGTACTGCGGGAGCGCGGCTGGCACACCGTCTCGTCGGGGCGTCGCCGTCTGCTCCCGTCGATGCGCCTCGCGCTCGGGCATCCCGACTTCGCGCCCACCCTCAGCCTCTTCTCGGTGCTGCCCGGCTTCTTCGCCGACCCCGAGGACGTCTTCGACCTGATGTGGGATGACCGCTCCGCCGTTCGCGTGCGGGGAACGACGGTGCGCGCGCTCAGCCGCCTCTTCTCGGCGATTCTGGCCGTGCACGACAGTCTGGATGGTCGGCTGCAGCGCGGCGCGACCCACTTCGACTTCTTCGCCGAGCAGTTCTCCCGCGTGCTCAGCGCCGAGGAGCGCGCGCGGCTGGGTGCGGTCGTGAAGCGGGCGGGCGCGTGCATGGAGATGCGCCCGCTCCTGATTTCCCTCGGCGTCGAGCCGTGCCCCTTCGTGCTTCCTTCCGACGAGTACGTGCGCTGGCGGTTGCAGACCGCGACGCCCACCGATCAGGCCCGTCGGCTCGTCGCCCTCGTCGACCTGCCGCGCGGCACCCGCCGACAGCTCTACCGGCTGAGCTCGAGCCCGCCGCTCACCCCCGCCGACGTGGTGCGCAACGCGCGCGAGCTTCCCCGAACGATTCGGACGGTGCGCGCCGCCCACCGGCGCTGGCACGACGACGAGGTTCTGGGCACGATCTAGGAGAGCCGCTGCTGCCTCTCAGGCACGGCCGGTGGACGCGGGGTCCACGCCCGCGCGCAGCTTCTCGGTGAGAATCGTGAGCTGCTCGAGCTCCTCTTCGCTGAGCGCGCCGCCCACGTAGCGGGTGATCGAGGCGGCGTGGGCCACCGCCACCCGGCGGAACAGCGCGTACCCCTCCTCGGTGAGCACGACGAAGGTGCCGCGCCCGTCGCCCGGATCGCTCTCCTTGCGCACGACCCCGCGCGCGGCGAGACGGTCGACCATGCGGCTGACGCTCGGCTGGGTGAGGAGCAGGTGGCGGTTGAGGTCGCGGATGCGCAGCCGGTGGTCCTTCTGCCGCGACAGGTTGAACAGCACGTCGTACTCGGTGAACGACAGCTCGCCCCCCGGGAACTCACGGTTCAGCTGCCGCAGCACGGTGACCTGGGCGCGGAACAGCGACTCCCATGCAGTGATGGCGTTCGTCGACCTCTTCGGCACACGCCAACTCTATTCATCTGCACCGACTGAGCAACAATCAGCTGGCGCGGGAAGCGGGGCAGTGCCCGTGGCGCGAGGGCCGGGCGGGAGGCCGAGACGAGCGCGGCACGGCAAAGGGGCCGGGACGAGAGGGCCGTGCTGAGAGGGCCGGGCGGGAATGATTGAGGGCCGGCTTCAGAGGCTAGAAGCCGGCCCTCTCCCTTGCACCAAGAGTGTCCTGCAATCACATTCCGCGGTTCCTGCCACAGCAAACAAGTTCCGCTGAAATGAATATATAACGGCGAGGTAACGAGCGCTAGTTATCCAAACGTTATTTTTCTGCGAGTTTGATAAGAAGGCTGAGGGCGCGCTGGGACGGGTGGCCGGGGGCCAGTGAACAGGCGGAATTCCGGCGCCGCCGATGGCTCAGAAGAAGTCGGGAGACGGCGTCGACGCGTGCCGGATCGAGACGTCGGCGTGACGGTCGAAGCGGTAGCCGACCCCGCGCACGGTGCGAACGATGTCTTCGTAGGTGCCGAGCTTCGAGCGCAGCCGGCGCACGTGCACGTCGATGGTGCGCTCGTTGGGGATCTCGTCCTCACCGTCGGCCCACAGCGAGCTGATGAGCTCCGCGCGATCGATCGTGCGCCCCTCGCGCAGCACGAGGTACTGCAGCAGTTCGAATTCTTTGTAGGTGAGCGGGGCGGCTTCGCCGTCGAGCAGGAGGCGCTTGCGCGAGATGTCGATCACGATGCCCTCGCGCACCTTGGCCGCGGGAGCGTCCTCGGACTGACGGTGCTTCGCAAGGGCCGCCGGGTCCTGCAGGGCGAGGCGCACGACGTCGACGTCGCGGCCACCGGCGCCCCGCGGTGCGAGCGCCACGGCGGCGTAGGTCTCCGCGGCGGGGGAGAGCTGGGCCACGAGCGACTTGAGCTGCTCCACGATCGCGCCGAGGTCGGTGCCGCTCTGGGCGGCCTTCGCCTCGTCGAGTCCGACGTACAGCACGAAGCCGCGCGCCTCCGTTCCGGCGGGCACGGCGCGCAGGCGGGGAGCGCCGTCTGCCGGTGCGGCGGAGGAGCCGGTCGAGCCGGCCGCGGTCGGGGTGGCGGGGGTGACGGAGGGGGTCGGCGCGGATGCGGTGCGCGGGCGGGCGGGAAGGTCGAGGGTGGCGAGAGACATGGTGTCGATTCCTTGGGTGCTGTGAAGGGCCTCGCGATGGAGGGGTGATCCTTCGGTGGTGTTGTCGCGATTCGGTGAACGGGTGACCGAAGTTTCGTCGGGGCCCGGGAGTCCGCGGTTCAGCTGGTCGGACATGGTTCGTCTCGGATTACCAGGTGAGGTGTCGGACTCGGCGAAGGGGTGGCCGGTTCAGGCACACATTCGACAACACATGACAGCGCTGACCGGCATCATCATGCCGGCAGTCCCGTGGGCCTCAAGGGAGGTCAGGGCGTGCGCGTTCATAGTCATGTCTGCAACTATCTTGCATCGCCGCGGAAAAAGTCAAGTCGCACGCAGCCGATTCGCTCGAAATCGGCGTCGACGCTCCGCAATCGGCGTCGCGGCTCAGACGGTGCCGTAGAGCCGATCGCCCGCGTCGCCCAGGCCGGGAACGATGTACCCCAGCTCGTTGAGCTTCTCGTCCAGGGCGCCGACGACGATCGTCACCTCGCGCCCCGCCGTCGCGGCCTCGACGGCGGCGAGACCCTCGGGGGCCGCGATGAGGCAGACGCAGGTGACGTCGACCGCGCCGCGCGCGAACAGGTAGTCGATCGCGGCGATGAGCGAGCCGCCGGTGGCGAGCATGGGGTCGAGCACGAAGCATTGACGGTTGGAGAGGTCATCCGGCAGCCGTTCGGCATAGATGTCGGGCTGCAGGGTCTCCTCATTGCGCACCATGCCGAGGAACCCGACCTCCGCGGTCGGGACGAGCTTCACCATGCCCTCGAGCATCCCCAGACCGGCCCGGAGGATCGGCACGACGAGCGGCCGCGGCGAGCTGATCGCGAGGCCCTTCGCCTGGGCGACCGGGGTCGTGACGACGACCTCTTCCACCCGCACGCCGCGCGTGGCCTCGTACGCGAGAAGGGTGACGAGCTCCTCGGCGAGGGCGCGGAACGTCGGCGACGGGGTCGTCGCATCCCGCAGCACCGTCAGCTTGTGGGTGATCAGGGGATGGTCGGCTACATGCACTCGCATAGGCTCAATCTAGCGAACGGAGGCTCATGAATCGGTACGAGGAATCGATGGACCTCGCGCTCGCCGAGGCCCGCGCCGCGCTCGGAACGGGCGACGTTCCGGTGGGCGCCGTGATCGTCGACGCGGGCGGAGCGCTCGTCGCGACGGGTCGCAACGAGCGGGAGCTGCGGCAGGATCCCACCGCACACGCAGAGATCGTCGCGATCCGGGCGGCCGCGGCGGCGCGGGCGGACTGGCACCTCACCGACGTGACGCTCGTGGTCACGCTCGAGCCGTGCGCGATGTGTGCGGGGGCGATCCTGTCGGCGCGCATCCCCCGGGTCGTGTTCGGCGCGTGGGACGACAAGGCGGGCGCGGCGGGCAGCGTGCACGATCTGCTGCGCGACCGTCGGCTCAACCATCGCGTCGAGGTGCTTCCCGGAGTGCGCGCCGAGGAGTCGGCGGCACTCCTGCTCGACTTCTTCGAGCAGCGCCGCTGAGCGATCAGTCGGCCGCGCGGATGATGATCGCCTCGGTGGGCGTCTTGCCCTTGCCGGGCAGGTAGACGTCGGGCTCCAGATAGATCACGCGAGCGATCGGCACGGCGGCGCGGATCGCGGCCTCCACGGCGTCGATCGCGGCGGCCACGTCGGCCAGCTTCTTCTTCGCCGAGAATGCGATCTTGGCGGCGACGAGCAGCTCATCGGGGCCGAGGTAAAGGGTCTTCATGTGGATGAGCGCCTCCACCTCGGCGTGCGCGTTGATCGCCGCCCGGATCGCCTCGGTGTCCGCGGGGCTCGCGCCCTCGCCCACGAGCAGGCTCTTGGTCTCGACGCCGAGCACGATCGCGACGAGCACGAGCAGCACGCCGATGCAGAGGGTCGCGATTCCGTCCCACACTCCGTCGCCCGTGATGATCGTGAGGCCCACCCCGAGGAACGCGAGCACGAGGCCGACGAGCGCCGCGAAATCCTCGAGCAGCACGACGGGCAGCTCCGGCGCCTTGGCGTGGCGGATGAACTCCGCCCACGACTGCCGCCCGCGGGTGTGGTTCGACTCGCCGATCGCCGTGCGGAACGAGATGCCCTCGAGCACGATCGCGCCGACCAGCACGACGATCGGCCAGACCGGGTTCTCCAGCGCGTGCGGGTGACCGATCTTCTGAATGCCCTCGTACACGGAGAAGACCCCGCCGATCGAGAACAGGATGATCGACACGACGAAGGCGTACACGAACCGCTCGCGCCCGTAGCCGAAGGGGTGCGCCGCATCCGCCTCTTTCTTGGCCTTGCGCCCGCCCAGAAGGAGGAGCGCCTGGTTGCCGGTGTCGGCGAGGGAGTGCACGCTTTCCGCGAGCATGGAGCTCGAGCCCGAGGCGAGGAAGGCGACGAACTTGATGATCGCGATGCCGAGATTCGCACCGCCCGCGAACAGGATCGCCTTGGTTCCGCCTTCTGTGCTCATGCGTCAATCCTAGGATGGGGCTCATGACGACCCTCCCCTCGATTGCGATCCTCGGCACCGGCTCGATGGGCGGCGCCATCCTCGCGGGCCTCGTCGCTCCCGGCGTCACCGTCGAGGGCGGCATCCGGGTGACCAATCGCACGGTGCCGAAGGCGCGAGCGCTCGCCTCCGATGCCGTGCGCTCCTTCGCCCTCGACGAGACACCCGATGCCAACCTCCGGGCGGTGCAGGATGCCCGGCTCGTCCTCATCGGCGTGAAGCCGGCGATGGTGCCCGACCTCCTCCGCGAGATCGCGCCGCAGCTGGCCCCCGACGCGATCGTGGTCAGCGTCGCCGCCGGGGTCACGATCGCGACGATGGAGGCCCTCGTGCCCTCGATCGTGCTGCGCGCCATGCCGAACACCCCCGCCGTCGTCGGCCGCGCCGTCACCGGGATCGCGGCGGGCAGCCGCGGGGGCGCCGCCGAGCTCGAGCTCGTGCGCGCGCTGTTCGAGACCGTCGGCGAGGTGCTCGTCGTTCCCGAGTCGAAGATCGATGCGCTGAGCACGATCAGCGGCTCCGGTCCCGCCTACGTCTTCTACCTGATCGAGGAGCTCACCCGCACCGCGATGGGCCTCGGCTTCACCCCCGAGGAGGCCGCCGTGATGGTGAACGGAACCTTCCGCGGTGCCGCCGAGCTCCTCGCGGCGAGCGATGTCGGTCCGGCCGAGCTCCGCCGCCGGGTCACGAGCCCCAAGGGAACGACCGAGCGCGCGATCGCGGTCCTGGAGGGAGCCGACCTCGCGGGGCTCTTCGACCGCGCGACCGCGGCGGCGCTGGAGCGAGCGAGGGAGCTCGCGGCGCAGTAGTGCGGGCGCCGGGCATCCGGCATCGACGGCCCCGCGCATCCGGTCTAGCCTGAACGCATGGCCGACATTTTCGACGTGGTCGCGGATCCCACGCGACGCGAGCTGCTCTCGCTCCTGCTCACCGTTCGGGCCACGACGGCGGGGGGCGAGGTGAGCGTCGGCGGCATCGTGACCGAGTTGGGGCTCAGCCAGCCGACCGTCTCCAAGCACCTGCGCGTGCTGCGCGACCACGGCCTCGTCACCGTGCGCGAAGAGGGCCAGCACCGCTACTACCGCCTCGACACCGCCCCGCTCGACGAGCTCGAGGGCTGGTTGCTGCCCTTCATCGAAGCGGGATTCTCGGGCGCCGGCGAGCAGGACGCCGGCTCCGCCGTCTACCGCGCCTGGGCGGGTGCCGAGACGGGCGAGCGGCTCGGGCGCGCGGTCGCCGAGACCTCCTACCGGGCCCGCACCGCGGTCGAGGATGCCCGGGAACGCGCCCTCGCCGGCATCCGGCGCCTCAGCCGTCGCTGACGCCGCCCCGGCTCCGGTAGACGCCGAGTCACACCAGCCCCTATATTTACGAATTAGCACTCCAGTCACACATCGGGGGAGTGATCCTCTGGTGGTGAAAGGGCAATGCGCAATGGCTGACCTGTCGGACGTGCGCTTCCTCACCGTTGCCGAGGTCGCCGAGATGATGCGCGTGTCGAACATGACGGTCTACCGTCTCGTGCACTCCGGCGAACTGCCCGCGGTGCGCTTCGGGCGCTCGTTCCGGATCCCCGAATCGGCCGTGGCGGCAGCGATCGAAACGCCGATCGCCGACGTGGGGTAAAGTAAGCCTTTGTGTTTTCCGCGGTTCTGATCGGACCGGTGGGTCCTTATCAGCATTCAGCGAGGTGATTTATGGGTTCCGTCATCAAGAAGCGCCGCAAGCGCATGGCGAAGAAGAAGCACCGCAAGCTTCTTCGCAAGACGCGTCACCAGCGTCGCAACAAGAAGTAGCCCGCTCCTTCGCCACGGCGAAGCGGCGAGGGGCAAGCGCTAGGTCCTGTCGGACCTAGCGCTTTTCTTGTGTGGGGCGCGGGCGCTGAGCCGTGCCGGGCTGCTGTGCACGGGAGGCGCGGGCCTCGCGGCGCACGCGGCGGCGGGCATCCTTGATGCTCGCTCGCTTGAGCTGCATGATCGGCCAGCCCTGCAGTCGGGCGTGACGACTGAGGTGGGAGTCGGGGTTCACCACGACGCGGTGGCCGACGAGGGTGAGCAGCGGAATATCGTTGCGCGAGTCGGAGTAGGCCCAGCAGTCGGCGAGATCGGCGTGCAGGCGGGTCGTGAGCGCCGCCGCCGTGACGGCCTTGTGCTCACCGTGCACCACCTGACCGTCGAAGCGACCGGTGAAGATGCCGTCCGTCGCCTCGAACTGGGTGCCCAGCGCGCCCGTCAGCCCGAGTCGCTCGGCGATCACGCCCGCCATGATCTGCGGTGTCGCGGTGATGAGCCAGACCTGGTGACCCTTCGCGAGGTGCTCCCGGGTGAGCCCGACGGTCTCCGGCCAGAGGCGCGTGCGGATGTCCCGCTCGAAGACCTCGCCGGCGAGGGTCGCGAGCTCCTGTTCGCTGTAGCCGACGATCAACTCGAGGGCGCGATCCTTCACGCTGCCGAGGTGGCGGTCGTTCTCGCCCACGAAGAGGAACATCGCCTGGTGCCAGCAGAAGCGCAGGATGTCGCGCAGCGTCAGGATGCGCTGCCGCCGTGCCGCCTTCGCGATGTGCCACACGCTCGCCCCGCGCAGCAGGGTGTTGTCGACATCGAAGAACGCCACGATGGGGGCGTCGCTCGGTGCGGCTGCGGCGAGGTCGGGCATCCCCCAAGTCTAAAGAGCGGGGGCGCGGTTGACTCCCCGCGGGGCGCGATGTCTCTCCGGGACGCGAGACTCCGCGGGGCGCGGATGGCACTCCGCCGGGCGCGAGCGGAATAGGCTGGCGACGTGGCATCGGTAACGCTCCTCAGCCGTCCGGGCTGTCATCTCTGCGATGCCGCCCGCGACGTCGTGGTCCGCGAGATCGTTGATTTTCCCGCCGCGACGCTCGTCGAGATCTCGATCGACTCCGATCCCGAGCTCGCCGACCGCTACGCGGAGGAGATCCCCGTGGTTCTCATCGACGACCGCGTGCACAACATCTGGCGTATCGACCCCGCACGGCTGCGGGCCGCACTCGAGGAGGCAACCCGATGATCAGGCATATCGTGATGTGGAAGCTGGCGGCGCAGGATCCCGAGGGCAAGGCGGCCGCGTTCGACGCGATCGTCGGGGCGCTCGGGCCACTGCCGTCGGTGATCCCCGAACTCCTGCACCTGAGCCTCGGCAGCGACCTGGGCGAACTCGAGCCCAATTGGGATGTCGTGCTCATCGCCGACTACAAGTCCACGGCCGACCTCGCCGCCTATCAGGTGCATCCCGCGCACGTGGAGGCCGCGGCGATCGTCAGGCAGCACACCGTGGAGCGGGCCACCGTCGACTTCGAACTCTGATCGACGAGGGTCGGCAGCGTCGGATCACTCGCCGACGAGCTCGTCCCAGTCGCCGCTCGGCGCGAGGTTCACCGGGGCGTCGAGGCTCAGGTCGTCGTCGCTGAAGGAGTCGATGAACGGGTCGCTCTCGAGACCAGGTCGATCGGCGAGGTAGCTCTCCTCCCAGTCGTCGATCGACGCGATGTCGATGACCGCGCCGTCGTCGGAGGGTGTCGAGAGCTTGGCGGCCGCCGCGATGGTCGACTCGTCGTCGAAGTCGAAATCGTAGGTATCGGGTGGGGCCATTCTCGTCACCTCCACGCGAACTGAGAACCCTGCTGTGTCCCCGAGGGTACGCCCTCTGCCGCCCCGTGTCATCCGCGGACGGCGCGGCGCCCGCCCGTCAGGGCAGGAGTCGCGTGGGGCCGCGGAACAGGTAGGTGGTCTCGCGGATGTTGCTGAGGTGCAGCAGCAGCATCAGCACGCGGGAGAGGCCCATGCCGAAGCCACCGTGCGAGGGGGCGCCGTAGCGGAAGAAGTCGAGGTAGAAGTCGAGCTCCTCGGGGTCGAGACCCTTGCTCTTCGCGTTCTCGATGAGCACGTCGACGCGGTGCTCGCGCTGGGCGCCGGTCGAGATCTCCACGCCGTTGAAAATGAGGTCGTAGCTGTTGGTCAGCCCCGCGTCGTCGGCGTGACGCATGTGGTAGAACGGCCGGATCGACGAGGCGTAGTCGGTGAGGAACACGAACTCGTGATCGAACGCCTCCTTCACGTAGGCGGCGATCTGGCGCTCGCCCTCCGGGTCCATGTCGTCGTCGTGGCGGGGAACCTCGTACCCGCGCTCGGCCACGATGCGCTTCGCCTCGGCGAGCGGGATGCGCGGGAACGGCGTGCTCGGCACCGTCACCTCGACCCCGAACGCGGCCTCGATCTCGGCGCCGTGCTTGTCTTTCACCGCCCGGAATCCGGCGACGAGCAGCTCCTCGTGCATGCGCATCACGTCTTCGTGGCTGTCGATCCAGCTGATCTCGGCGTCGACGCTCGTGAACTCGGTCGCGTGACGGCTCGTGAAGCTCGGGTCGGCGCGGAACGCCGGGCCCACCTCGAAGATCTTGCCGAAGCCGGCGGGCTGGGCCATCTGCTTGAAGAACTGCGGGCTCTGCGCGAGGTAGGCCTTGCCGTCGAAGTACTCCACCTCGAAGAGCTCGGCCTTCGACTCGCTCGCGCTCGCCATGAGCTTCGGCGTGTGCAGCTCGATGAAGTCGTTCTCGACCCAGTAGCTGCGCCAGGCGTGCTCGAGGGTCGTCTGGATGCGGAAGATGAGGTTCGCCTCGGGCCGACGCAGATCGAGGAATCGCCAGTCCATCCGCTTGTCGACGCCGGAGTCCGCCGCGATCGGGGTCTCGGGATCGGCCGCGCCGACCACGTCGAGCGTCTCGATCTTCACCTCGATGCCGCCGAGCTTGACCCGCTCGTCGTGCTTGAGCTCGCCGGTCACGGTGACGAAGGAGCCCTGGGCGAGGGCGGAGATCGCGGTGGCGACCTCGTCGGCCTCCTCCGATCGCGGGTGGACGAGCTGCACCGCACCCGACTCGTCGCGCAGCACGACGAACTGCACCTTCTTCTGGTCGCGGACGGTATCGACCCACCCGGAGACCGCGACGGCCCCGTCGTCGAGGGCGGCCAGGTGCTTGATGAGGGTGCGTTTCGTCACGGTCCCCGAGTTTACCGTCGGGCCGACCGCTCAGCTTGGCCATAACCGGCCGCTTTAGACTGGTCGCCGTGTCCGCCTCCCTCATCCATCTCGTGCGCCACGGCGAGGTCTTCAACCCCGACCACGTGCTGTACGGGCGCATCCCCGGCTTCGGGTTGAGCGAGCTGGGGGCGCGGATGGCGGCGTCCGCCGCGGCGGCGAAGGTCGGTCATCCGATCACCCGGCTCTATGCCAGCCCGCTCCAACGGGCGCAGGAGTCCGCTGCTCCGTGGTCGACCACCTTCGGGCTCGAGATCCACACCGACGAGCGCATCATCGAACCCTGGAACAGCTTCGAGGGCAAGACCTTCGAGTTCGGCCCCTCGGTCGTGCTGCATCCGAGTGCGTGGATGCTCGTGCGCAACCCGTTCCGGCCCAGCTGGGGTGAACCGTACCGCGAGATCGTCACCCGCATGATGGCGGCGATCGAGGACGCCTGGGCGGCGACCGAGTCGGGCGAGGTCGCGCTCGTGAGCCACCAACTGCCGATCTGGATGGTGCATCGCCACCTCGCCGGCGAGCCGCTGTGGCACGATCCCCGCCGCCGCCGCTGCAGTCTCTCGAGCATCACCACGCTCCGTCGTGAGGGCGACCGCTTCGTCGAGGTCGACTACGAGAACCCGGCCGCCGCTCTGCAGTCCGCCGCGACCGACCTGGGGGCGGTGTGAGACCTCGTCCCCTCCTCGCGGTGATCGCCGCGGTCGTCGCCGTCGCCGCGCTCGCGGGCTGCACCGAGAGCACGACCCTGCCGAGCGGCGCGAACGCCGGCTACATCCAGGGCGACGGCGTCTACAAGGAGTTCGCCCCGGCCGACCGCAAGCCCGCCGTCAGCTTCCACAGCACGACCGACGCGGGCAAGGCCGTCTCGAGCACCCAGTTCCTCGGCACGGTGCACGTGCTCAACTTCTGGTACGCGGGCTGCCCGCCGTGCCGGCTGGAGGCGCCCGACCTCGAGAAGGTGTACCAGAAGTACAAGGGCACCGTTCCCTTCCTCGGGATCAACACCTACGATCAGGCCGCGACGGCGATCACCTTCGAGAAGAAGTTCGGCATCACCTACCCCTCGGTCATGGACGTCAACGACACCGCGGTGCAGTACGCCTTCGCGGGCTCGATCCCCGCGAACGCCGTGCCCACCACCCTCGTGATCGATCGGCAGGGGCGCGTCGCGGCACGGGTGACCGGACTCCTGGAGGACAAGTCCATCCTCGAAGCGATGATCGACACCGTCATCGCCGAGGGGAAGTAGGCGTGGGGTCGATCCAGGCGATCGTCGAGAACGGCAACCTCCTCCTCGCGCTCGGTCTCGCCGTGCTCGCCGGGCTGCTCTCCTTCGCCTCGCCCTGCGTGCTGCCGCTCGTTCCGGGCTACCTCGGCTACATCGGCGGGTTCACGACGGAGGCCGAGCGTCCGCGTCGTCGCCGGATGGTCGCGGGCGTCGGGCTGTTCGTGCTCGGGTTCTCGCTCGTGTTCGTGCTGACGGGCATCCTCTTCGGCACCGCGAGCCTCTTTCTCAAGTCGCACCTCGACCTCATCACGCGCATCGCCGGCGGGGTCGTGATCGTGCTCGGCCTCGTCTTCATGGGGCAGTTCCGCTTCCTGCAGCGCACCGTGAGGCCGCGCTGGACCGCGGCGACCGGGCTCGCGGGAGCACCGCTGCTCGGCATCGTCTTCGGTCTCGGTTGGGCGCCCTGCATCGGCCCCACCTATGCGGCGGTGCTCTCCATCGGCATCGACGGGGGCAGTCCCCTGCGGGGCGGCGTGCTCGGTCTCGCCTACTGCGTCGGCCTGGGCGTGCCCTTCCTCCTCGTCGCGCTCGGCCTCAGCTGGGTGACCGGGTCGATCGGCTGGCTGCGCCGCCACATCCGCATCGTCAACCTCGTCGGGGGTGCGCTGCTCGTCGTGATCGGAATCCTCATGGTCTCGGGTGTCTGGCACCTGCTCATGTCCCAGTGGCTCGCGGAGGTGAACAGTGGATTCACACCGGCCCTCTGATCACTACGACAACGACGCGCCCGAGAAGCCGATCGCTCAGCCGCGGCTGGGCGTCGTCGGGTATCTGCGCTTCTTCTGGCGCCAGCTCACGAGCATGCGCACCGCGCTCTTCCTCCTGCTGCTGCTCGCCTTCGCGGCGGTACCGGGCTCGCTCGTGCCGCAGATCACCTCCGATCCCAACGGCGTCATCCAGTACAGGGCCGCGAATCCGGGCCTGTCCAAGGTGCTCGACGCCCTCGGCGTCTTCAACACCTACACCTCGGTGTGGTTCTCGGCGATCTACCTCCTGCTCTTCATCTCGCTCGTCGGCTGCGTGATCCCGCGCACCAAGCACCACCTGGATGCCCTCCGCGCGCAGCCCCCCAAGACCCCCGCCCGGCTATCCCGCCTCGAGGGCTTCCGCGCGACGGCCGCAGCCCCGCTCGACGCGGAGGGGGTCGCCGGAGCGATCACCGCCGCACGCCAGCTGCTGCGCCGATCGGGCTATCGCGTGCGCGTGCTGTCGGGGGCGGACGGCGACTCGGTGAGCGCCGAGCGCGGCTATCTGCGCGAGACGGGCAACCTCGTCTTTCACGCCGCCCTGGTGGGCATCCTCATCTCGGTGGGGTTCGGCGGCGGTTTCATCTACACCGGCCAGAAGGTCGTCGTGGTCGGCCAGTCGTTCACGAACACCCTCTCCGACTACGACTCGATCAGTCCCGGGCGCTGGTTCAACCCCGACGCGCTCGCGCGCTACTCGCTGACGCTGACCCGATTCAAGGCCACCTACGAGAGCCAAAACGTGCACGCGATTGGCAGCCCCACCGACTACACCGCGTACGTCACCACCTCTGAGAACGGCGGCGCGCCGAAGAAGCAGACGATCAAGGTGAACTCCCCGCTCACCCTCGGCGACACCCAGGTCTACCTCCTCGGCAATGGCTACGCCCCGGTCGTGACCGTGAAAGACCCGAAGGGCACCGTCGTGTTCTCGCAGCCGGTGCCGTTCCTGCCGCAGGACGCGAACCTCACGAGCGTCGGCTTCGTGAAGATCCCGGATGGCCTGGCCAAGCAGATCGGAATGATCGGGCTGTTCTACCCGACCGAGTGCGACCCCTCCCTGTGCGGAGCGAACCTCGCCTCGGTGCACCCCGACCTCCTGAACCCGGTGCTCGCGCTGCAGGTCTACCAGGGCAACCTCGGACTCGACAACGGCAAGGCGGTCAACGCCTTCGCCCTCAACACCGACCACCTCACCAAGATCGCGGGCTTCGAGTCGGCCAACAAGGTGCCGGGAATCGACCTCAGGCTCGGCCAGACCAAGCAGTTGCCGAACGGTCTCGGCTCGGTCACCTTCAGCGCGATCCCGCGCTACGCCTCGCTCGACATCCACCACGATCCGACGCAACTGTGGGCGCTGGGCTTCGCGGTGCTCGTCTTCGCCGGGCTCATCACCGGGCTCTTCGTTCCGCGACGCCGGGTCTGGGTCAAGGCGGTGCGTCGCGGCGACGACGTGGTCATCGAGTACGCCGGTCTGGCGCGCGGCGAGGACCCGGGGCTGGACGCCGCGATCGCCGAGATCGCGCGGAAGCACTCCCAGCAACTCGGGCTTACGATGAACTCGTGACAGCTCAACTCGTGACCTACAGCCTGGGCGCCATCTACTCCGCGATGGTGGTCTACGCGTTCGCGTTCATCGCGTTCACGCTCGACCTGGCCCGGCGCGCGTCGACCCGTCGAGTGGAGGTCTCGGTCGCCGCGCCCGTGACCGTGGCGGCGACGACCGCGACGGCGGGCAGCACCGCCGTGCTGGACCGGCCGGATTCCGCCGCTCCCGTCACCCCCGGGCCCGAGGTACCGGCGCGCTCGCGGGCCGCCCGCCTGGGCATGTCGTTCACGATCATCGCGTGGGTGCTCCACGTGGGCGGAACGGTGCTGCGCGGCGTCGCCGCCGGTCGCGTTCCGTGGGCGAACATGTTCGAATTCTCGCTCACGGCGACCGCGATCATCGTCGGCGTCTTCCTCGTCGTTCAGCTCTGGCAGGACCTGCGCTTCCTCGGGGCCTACGTCGCCGGCTTCGTGCTCATCTTCCTCGGCATCGCGACCACGAACTTCTATGTGGATGTCGTGCCACTGCCCCCGGCCCTGCAGTCGGGGTGGCTGGTCATCCACGTGTTCGTCGCGAGCCTCGGCACCGGGTTCTACGGCCTCGGTGCGGCGCTCTCGGTCGTGCAGCTCGTGCAGCAGCGGCGCATGGCGAAGGGCCTGCGGTTCATCGCCTCGGTTCCCGACCCCGACCGGCTGGAGACGATGGCGTACCGGCTGATCGTCGTCGGCTTCGTCTTCTGGACCTTCACGCTCATGGCCGGCGCGATCTGGGCCGAGCACGCCTGGGGCCGCTACTGGGGCTGGGACACGAAGGAGGTCTGGACCTTCATCATCTGGACCATCTACGCCGGGTACATCCACGCCCGCGCCACGCGCGGCTGGCGGGGCTCCCGCAGCGCGACGCTCGCGCTCATCGGATTCGGTGCGGTGCTCTTCAACTTCACGATCGTGAACCTGTTCTTCAAGGGCCTGCACAGCTACAGCGGGCTGTAGGCCCCCGCGCGGCTCAGTCGTTCGCGACTCAGTCGTTTGCGGATCGGTCGCGCGCGGCTCAGTCGTTCGCGACGATGGCGTGCACGCGGGCGAGCCGGTCGAGCCACCACTGCGTGCGATCGGTCGACGCCGCGTGCTCGTCGAGCAGACGCTCGCTCACCTCGACGCGGCGCACCCCGATCGCTCCGTCGCGGGGCAGCAGGGGCTCCTCGGTCACGTCCGCGGCGAGCAGTGCCGCGGTTCCGAGGCCGCAGTCGTACTCGAGCTCGGGGACGCACGCCGCGAGGTACGCGCCCATCGAGAGTCCCACCGAGGTGTCGAGCGCGCTCGACACCGTGACGGGCAGGCCGGCCTCCGCGATGATGCGGAGCGCGCGTGTGATTCCGCCGAGGGGCTGCGCCTTGACGATAAGGAGGTCGGCGGCGCCGGCGCGAGCGACGGCGAGCGGGTCATCCGCTTTGCGCACGCTCTCGTCCGCCGCGATCGGGATCCCCATGTACTTCACGCGCGTGCGCAGGTGGGCGAGCTCGTCGACGGTCGCGCAGGGCTGTTCCGCGTACTCCAGGTCGAAGGGCGCGAGCGCGTGGATGGCGTGCTCCGCCTCGTCGACGTTCCATCCGCCGTTCGCGTCGATGCGGATGCGGCCGTCGGGACCGAGCAGCTCGCGGGTGCGGGAGACGCGGGCGAGGTCATCCGCGAGGGTCTGACCGGGCTCGGCCACCTTGATCTTGACCGTGCGGCAGCCGGGGAACCGCGCGAGCACGGCCTCCACCCGCTCGGGCTCGACCGCGGGCAGGGTGGCGTTCACGCGGATGCTCGTCGGCGCCCCCGCGGGCACGGCGGGGTCCGCCCAGCCGAAGTCGAGGGCCGCCCGCAGCCAGGCCGCCGCCTCGCCGTCGTCGTACTCCACGAACGGTGAGAACTCGGTCCAGCCGGCGGGGCCGCGCAGCAGCAGCGCCTCGCGGGTGTCGATGCCCCGGAACCTGGTGGACAGGGGGAGGGAGACCACACGCGCCGTCGCGAGCAGTTCCGCGAGGGAAACCGTCATGTGTTCAGTTTGCCGGACGGCGCGCACGATGACACGCTGGACGGGCGGGCGGATCCAGCCCCACGGAACGGAGCAGCCATGATCGTCGCCTCGCGCGCGGCCCTCGGCATCGCCGCGTTCCTGCTCGCGGTGGCGACCGTGGTCGTCGTCGGCGTCGGTATCTCCCTCGCCCTCGACGGGCAGTACCTCGTCTCCTCCCTGCTCGCCTACGCCGCGAGCATCATGTCGGTCGCGAGCGTCATCGCGGGGCTTGCGGCGCTCGCCCTCTCCCGCGGGCGCGGCTGGGGCGTCGCCGCGGTCGTACTGGGCGTGCTGGCGAACCCGCTCGTGCTCACCCGCGTGCTGGGCTGGGCGAGCGGATCATGACGCGTCCCCTCCGCGTGGTTCCGGCCGCTCCCGCGACGGTTCTGGATGCCCTCCGCGAGGCCCTCGACGGCAGCGGTCCCGCCCTCCTCGTCGAGTCCCCCCGTCCGGCCGGTGCACCCTCGCCCGCGCCCCTGCCGACGGCGGTCCCTCGCCGCGTCGCCCTCGTGGTCGAGACCAGCGGCTCCACCGCCACGCCGAAGCGGGTCGCCCTCTCCGCGAACGCGCTGCTCGCCTCCGCGGCAGCATCCGCCCAGGCGAGCGGCGGCGAGGGGCAGTGGCTGCTCGCCCTGCCCGTGCACTACATCGCGGGCCTCAATGTGCTCGTGCGCTCGATCGCGGCCAGGACCGACCCCGTGGTGATGGCGCCCGGCCACTTCGACGTGGAGGCGTTCGCGACGGCCGCCGAGCGGCTCGACGCCGATCATCGCTTCACCTCGCTCGTGCCCGCGCAGCTGGGCGCACTGCTGGAGTCGGATCGCGGGGTGGCCGCCGCGCGGCGCTTCACGCGGATCCTGGTCGGCGGGCAGTCGACGCCGTTGCCGCTCCGCGAGCGGGCCGCCGAACTCGGGGTGGCCATCACGCGCACCTACGGCTCCAGTGAGACTGCGGGCGGCTGCGTCTACGACGGCGTGCCGATCGGGGCGACGACGGCGCGCGTCGTGGAGGGCGAGCTGCAGCTCTCGGGTGCCGTGCTCGCCGAGGGGTACCTCGGCGACGAGGAGCGCACGGCCGAGCGCTTCGTGCGGCAGGCGGGCGTGGTGTGGTACCGCACCGGGGACACCGGCAGTGTCACGGCCACCCCCGAGGGGCAGCTCGTGGCCGTGAGCGGACGGCTCGACGACGTGATCATCTCGGGCGGGCTGAAGGTGTCGCTCGCCGATGTGGAGCGGGTCATCCGCGCCCTGCCGGGGCAGACGGACGCGGTTGTCGTGCGGGCCGCGGACGCCCGCTGGGGCGAGGTGCCGGTCGTCGTGACGACGGTGCCCGTGGCGCTCGCCGAACTGCGCGAGAGGATCGCGGCCGTGCTCGGCTCGGCGGCGTCACCCGCGCGCGTGATCGTGGTGGATGCGCTGCCGATGCTCCCCTCCGGCAAGCCCGACCGGCGAACCGCCGAAAGGCTCGCTCAGTAGGATTCTCCTCGTGGCCACTCCGAAACAGCAGCGCATCGACCCGCGACGAGTCGTTCCCCCGGCAGCCAAGGTGAAGAAGGCGACGGCCCGCGACTGGATCGGCGGTGCGCGCCTCCGCACGCTGCCGCTCTCCATCGCCCCGGTCGTCGTCGGCAGCGGCGCCGCCCACGTGGGGGCGACGGCGGGGGAGTGGCACTGGGTGCGCGCCCTGCTCGCGCTCGCGGTCGCGGTCTGCCTGCAGATCGGCGTCAACTACGCCAACGACTACTCCGACGGCATCCGCGGCACCGACCGCTTCCGCGTCGGACCCCCGCGGCTGACAGGGGCGGGGCGCGCGCGGCCGAGCACGGTCCTCGCGGTCGCCGTCGCGTTCTTCGGCCTCGCCGCCATCGCGGGCGTGCTGCTCGTGATCGCCACCCAGCTGTGGTGGCTCCTCGCGGTGGGCGCCGCCTCGATCGTGGCCGCCTACTTCTACACCGGGGGCAAGCGCCCCTACGGCTACGCGGGTCTCGGCGAGCTCTTCGTGTTCGTGTTCTTCGGACTCGTCGCCACCGCGGGAACCACCTACACCCAACTGGGCACGGTCAACTTCGAGTCGTGGGTCGCTGGGGTCTGCATGGGGCTCATCGCCTGCGCGGTGCTCATGGCCAACAACATCCGTGACATCGCTCAGGATGCGGTGGCCGGCAAGAAGACGCTGGCCGTGCGCCTCGGCGACCGCGCCGCCCGCATCAGCTACGTCGTGCTGCTCCTGCTGCCCTTCGTGCTGCTCGCGATCTTCGTCTACTTCTACCCGAACGCCTATCTCACGTACTTCGTGCTGCTCATCGCCCTGCCGGCCTCGCTCATCACGCTGACCGCGAAGACTCCCCAGGAGCTCATCCTCGCCCTGCAGCTCACGAGTGCGACGGCCCTCGCCTTCGCCGTGCTGCTCGGATTCGCGCTGGCCTTCTAGGCGTCGAGCTCGTCTTCCTCGGCGTCGTCCCGGCTCTTCGGGGCGCGGCGGGCGCGGGCGGCGAGGTCGAGGGCGACCCGGTCGCGCAGGCCGCGGAAGAAGATGTAGGAGATGGCGAGGCCGATGACGGCGGCCGCGATCGCCGCCGCGAAGACGTTCACCTGCAGGGCCACGAGGATCACGAAGGCGGCCGCGAAAATTCCGAGCCGAATGAGGGTGTAGCTGATCCAGGGGCGCACCCGACAAGTCTAGGCACTCACTCCTGACGCGAACTCGACCTAGAATTGCGCTCATGATCCGCTTCCTGCCCACGATCCTCGTGCTGGCGGTCGACATCTATGCGCTCGTCGATGTCCTCACCATCCACGAGTGGAGAATCAAGTCGTTGAACAAGTTCGGCTGGGTCGTGATCATCCTCGTGCTGCCGCTCATCGGCGCCATCCTGTGGTTCACGATCGGTCGGGAGCGCACCGAGCAGGCCGAGCGCGAGGCGGGCACACACCGCATCGGGCCGCCGCGCGTGCTGGCGCCGGACGACGACCCCGTCTTCCTGCAGAACACCTCCCGACTCCAGGAGCAGGAGGAGCGCATCCGCCGGCTCGAGGCCGAGCTGAAGGCGCTGGGCGACGAAAAGAAGTCCGACGAGTAGTTCGCCCGCAACGCGGTTCGCGGTCGCGTTGCTCGACGAGTTCTCCCGCCTGGGGCTGCGCGACGTCGTACTCAGCCCGGGATCCCGGTCGCAGGCGCTCGCGCTCGCCGCGGCGGAGTACGAGCGGGCGGGCATCCTGCGAGTGCGGGTGCGGATCGACGAGCGGGTCGCGGGCTTCCTGGGGCTCGGGCTCGCGGTCGAGACCCGCGTCCCCGTCGTCGTCATGATGACCTCCGGCACCGCGGTCGCCAATCTGCACCCCGCCGTGCTCGAGGCGTACCACTCAGGGGTGCCGCTCATCGTGCTCAGCTCCGACCGGCCCGAATCGCTTCGGGGCATCCGCTCCAACCAGACGACGCAGCAGCCCGGCATCTTCGGCGCCGCCACGCCGCTCGGGTGGGACGTGCCCGCGCCGACGGGTGCCGAGGGCGAGGAGGCCGCGGCCCAGGCCGTCGCGCGGGAGGCCTGGACCGCCGCGCTCGCGGGTCTCGGCGGTCGTCCCGGGCCGGTGCACGTCAACGTCGCGTTCAGCGAACCGCTCTCCTCCGCCACCCGGCTGCCCGAGCGGGCCGGCGAGAATGACCGCCCGCGGAGCGCCGAACCCGACGAGCCACCCACCCCCGCCGCCCTCAGTCTCGCTCCGGCCCCGCGCACGGTCGTGGTCGCGGGAACCGGGGCCGGCGCCGTCGCCGAGGAGACGGCTCGCGCGCTCGGCGCGCCCCTGCTCGCCGAGGTGACGAGCGGCGCGCACTTCGGCCCCCAGCTCGTCGTGGCCTATCGCGAGCTGCTCGACGACCCGGAGTTCGGCGGCGCGGTCGAGCGGGTCGTGGTGTTCGGGCATCCGACCCTCAGCAGGCAGGTGCCGGCGCTCATTCAGCGCTCGGGCGTCGAGACCATCGTGGTGCGCTCGCCCGGTGCCGACGACTACAACCCGGGGCACCGCGTCACCGCCTTCGCCGAGGCGGTCACGGTGGTCGGCGATCCCGACTCCTCGGCCGAGGCGCGCGCGTGGCTCGGCCGCTGGGTGTTCGCCTCGCGGGCGCTGCTCGAACCGCCGCCCGCGCCGACCGCGGCCCAGCTCGGCAACGCCGAGTTCGCCCGCCGCGAGCTGGCCGCGATCCGCCAACCCGTCGACCGGCGGATGCTCGTCGAGGCCGTCTGGCGATCCACCTGGCCGCACGACCGTCTCGTGCTCGGCGCCTCCCGGCTGATCCGCGTCGCCGACGCCGCGCTGCCCGGCAAACGCATCCCGGTGCACGCCAACCGCGGTCTCGCCGGCATCGACGGCACGATCGCGACCGCGCTCGGCATCGCGCTGGCGACGCCGTCGGGCGGGACCACGCGCGTGCTCCTCGGCGACCTCGCGGCGCTGCACGATGCGGGCGCACTGCTGTTCGGGGCGGGGGAGGTGCGGCCGCGCATCCAGGTCATCGTCGGCAACGACGGCGGGGGCACGATCTTCGACACGCTGGAGGTGGCCGGCTCAGCCCCGCAGGACGCGCTCGACCGGGTGCTGCTCACCCCGCAGACGGTCGACTTCGAGTCACTCGCGGGGGCCTACGGCTGGCAGTATCTTCGCGCGAGTACGCGGGGCGAACTGGATCAGGCGCTTACCGCCTCCGCCGAGCCGACGCTCATCGAGGTTCCGTTGGAGCGCTGACGCGGGGCTCAGCCGAAGGCTTCGACGATCGGCCGGAACTTCATGCGCGTCTCGGCGAGTTCCTTCTCGGGGTCGGAGTCGGCGACGATGCCCGCGCCCGCCCAGGCGGTGATATCGCCGCTGTCGTCGACCTGCGCGCTGCGCAGCGCGACCGCCCATTCGCCGTCGCCGTCGGCGCCTACCCATCCCACCGGACCCGCGTAGCGGCCGCGGTCGAAGGGCTCGAGCTCGGCGATGAGCGCTAGTGCGGAGGAGGTCGGGGTGCCCGCGACCGCCGCCGTCGGGTGCAGCGCCGCGATGAGGTCGAGCGACGACGATCCGTCGGTGAGGGTGCCCTCGATGTCGCTCGCGAGGTGCCACAGGTTGGGCAGCTTGAGGGTGAAGGGCAGCTCGCTCGCGATGAGGGTGCGGGCGTGCGGTCGGAGCGAGGTCATGAGGCTCTCGAGGGCGAAGTGGTGCTCGTCGAGGTCTTTCGTGGAGGTCGCGAGGCGCGCGGCCGCGTCCTGGTCGCTGAGGGCGTCGACACCGCGCGCCGCGCTGCCGGCGAGCACGCGCGCTGTCACGGTGCCGTGATCGGCGCGCACGAGCGTCTCCGGGCTGGACCCGATGAGCCCGTCGACGGCGAAGGTCCAGCAGTCCGGGTAGCCCAGCGCGAGCTCCGCCACGATGAGGCGCAGGTCGGCGCCGTCCGGCAGATGACCGACGAGGTCGCGCGCGAGCACGACCTTGCTGAGCTCGTGAGCGCGCAGGTGCTGCAGCGCCGATTCCACCGCCGAGGTGTAGCCGGCCGCGTCGAGCGAGCCGGGCCGCAGTCCCAGCCGGAACTCCGCGCCCGCCGGGGTGGCCGCGGGCAGGGCCGAGTCGCAGTCGACGCGCGTGATCCAGCTCACGCCGTCGCGACGCCCGATCACGACGGAGGGCACGATGAGCACGCTCGTCGCGGTCGAGTCGTCGGCGAATGCGAAGGCCCCGAGCGCGACGAGGCCGGTGCCGGGGATGCCCAGCTCATCGGTCACCCGCGCGGCGGCGGCGACGCGCCGCCAGGTATCGGCGGCCTCGCGCATGCGATCCGGGCCGCGGAACTCGAGGCGCAGTGCCTCGCCGAGACCCGCGATTCCCTGACCCCGGCGGATGAACACGAGGGGGTGACGCGGATCGACCAGGGGGATCAGCGGCCGGATGTCATCGACGGCCTGGGTGGTGACCGTCAACACGGGCACACCACCCGCGGAGTTGCTCACGCCTCCACAGTAGTACGCCGGGAACGCCAAGCCTTTCTCAGTAGACTTGGCGGGTGAGTAAGGCCGATCTGGGGAAGCAACCCGACGAAGTCGCCGGAATGTTCGACGGCGTCGCGAAACACTACGACCGCACGAACGCGGTGCTCTCCGCCGGCAACGCCTACCTCTGGCGCATCCAGACCGTCCGCGCGGTCGCGCCGCAGCCGGGCGAGCGCATCCTCGACCTCGCCGCCGGCACGGGCACGAGTTCCGTCGCCCTCGCGCACTCCGGCGCTCACGTCATCGCCGTGGACTTCTCCGAGGGCATGATCGCGGAGGGCCGCAAGCGCCACCCCGAGATCGAGTTCGTGCAGGCCGACATCGAGAAGCTGCCGTTCGGCGACGAGGAGTTCGACGCCGTCACCATCAGCTTCGGACTCCGCAACGTCAACGACCCGAAGGCGGGCCTCGCCGAGATGTACCGGGTGCTGAAGCCCGGCGGTCGTCTCGTGATCTGCGAGTTCTCCAAACCGCCGCGGGCACTGCTCCGAATCGGTTATCAGGCGTACCTCAAGTACGTCATGCCGCTGGTGGCGGGCGCGACGAGCTCCAACCCCGACGCGTACACCTACCTCGCGGAGTCCATCAGGGAGTGGCCCGACCAGGGGCAGCTCAGCCAGTGGATCAGGGGGGCGGGGTTCATCCGTGTCGCCTACCGCAACCTGACCTCCGGTGTCGTGGCCCTGCACCGCGGGCGCAAGCCGGTCGACGCGGCCGTGCTCGCCTCGGTGGCGAAGCGCAAGCGCGTCGCGGCCCGCACGAAAGTCACGCCGTCAGCAGACGACAACTCGTAGAAGCGTCCGCTTCCTTAGCAGAATCGACCAGCCAGTGAGCCCCGCCGCCCCTCCCGCGCGCCGAAGCAACACCCTGAGTTCGTCGCTCGGGCTCGGCGAGAAGCTCTTCGCCTCGAGCGAGGAGCGGCGCTTCGCGAAAGCCATCGAAGACGGGCTCGAGCAGGTCGAGGCGGGCCTGCACCGCGAGATGGCCTTCTCCGACGACCTGGCCGATGTGACCAGCCGGTACCTGCTCGAAGCCGGCGGCAAGCGGGTGCGACCCGTTCTGACGCTGCTGACCGCGCAGCTGGGCGGCGGCAACAACGCGGAGGTCATCGCCGCCGCGGAGGCCATCGAGATCATCCACCTCGCCTCGCTGTACCACGACGACGTCATGGACGAGGCGCAGATGCGCCGCGGCGTCGCGAGCGCACAGACCGTGTGGGGCAACTCGGTGGCGATCCTCACCGGGGACCTGCTGTTCGCCCGAGCGAGCAAGCTCGTCGCCTCCCTCGGCGTCGAGGCGATCACGCTGCAGGCCGACACCTTCGAGCGGCTCTGCCTCGGGCAGCTGCACGAGACCATCGGCCCCCGCCCCGACGAGGATCCGATCGACCACTACCTCCAGGTGCTCGCCGACAAGACGGGTTCGCTCATCGCCTCGGCCGCCAAGATGGGCGTCATGCTCTCCGGCGCGCCCGCCGAGTATCGCGAACCAGTGGTCGCCTTCGGCGAGAAGATCGGTGTCGCATTCCAGCTCATCGACGACATCATCGACCTCTCCCCGAAGCCCGAACAGACCGGCAAGGTCGCGGGAACCGACCTGCGGGCCGGCGTCGCCACCCTCCCGCTGCTCTACCTCCGCCGCCTCGCGACCACCGATGCGGCGGCGGCCGCGCTGCTCGCGCGCATCGACCGAGACGTCACCAATCCCAACCCCACCGCCGAAGATGACGCTGATCTTACGTCCGCTATCACCGAGCTTCGCGAACACGACGTCACTCGCTCTACACTCGACGAGGCCCATCGGTGGTCGCGCGCGGCGGTCGCCGATCTCGCGCCGCTGCCGGACGGGCCCGTGAAGAAGGCCCTCACCCGTTTCGCCGAGTCGATCGTCGACCGTTCGAACTGATTCCGAAGGAACCCCCAATGACGAAGCTCAGGCTCGCCATCGTGGGTGCCGGCCCCGCCGGCATCTATGCCGCTGACATCCTCCTCAAGGCGGAGAAGGAGTTCGACGTCTCGATCGACCTGTTCGAGCAACTGCCGGCGCCGTACGGACTCGTTCGCTACGGGGTCGCGCCCGATCATCCGCGCATCAAGGGCATCATCACCGCCCTGCGCGAGGTGCTCGACACCGGCCGGATCCGCCTCTTCGGCAACGTGCTGTACGGGCGGGACATCACGCTCGCCGACCTCAAGAAGCACTACAACGCCGTGATCTTCTCGACGGGCGCGATCCGGGATGCCGACCTCGACATTCCCGGAATCGACCTCGACGGCAGCTACGGTGCCGCCGACTTCGTGAGCTGGTACGACGGCCACCCGGATGTGCCGCGCGAGTGGCCTCTCGACGCGAAGGAGGTCGCAGTCATCGGCAACGGCAACGTGGCACTCGACGTGGCCCGCATGCTCGCGAAGCACGCCGACGACCTGCTGCCGACCGAGATCCCGGCCAACGTCTACGAGGGGCTGAAGGCCTCGCCCGTGACGGATGTGCACGTCTTCGGCCGCCGGGGCCCCATGCAGGTGAAGTTCACTCCCCTCGAGCTGCGCGAGCTCGGCGAGCTGCGCGACGTCGACATGATCGTGCACGAGGAGGACTTCGACTACGACGAGGCCTCCCGCAATGCCATCGCCACCAACAAGCAGGTGCTCGTCATCGACCGCGTGTTCACCCAGTGGCGCGCACGGGAGACGGGCGCGGCCTCCCGCAGACTGCACCTGCACTTCTTCGCGCGCCCGGCCGAGGTGCTCGGCGAGGATGGTGCGGTGAGCGGTTTCCGCTGGGAGCGCACCGAGCCGGACGGCGAGGGCGGCGTGCGCGGCACGGGCGAGTACCGCGAGATCCCGATCCAGGCGCTCTATCGCGCGGTGGGCTACTTCGGGTCGCCCCTCGACGGCATCCCCTTCGACGAGAAGCGCGGAGTCATCCCCAACCGCGAGGGCCAGGTGCTCGGCGACGACGACCAGCCGCTCCCGGCCGTCTACGCCACCGGCTGGATCAAGCGCGGACCGGTCGGGCTCATCGGCCACACCAAGAGCGACGCGATGGAGACCATCCGCCACGTCATCCACGATCAGTCCAGCTGGTGGACCCCGGCCGAGCCCGACGAGGAGTCGGTCGTCACCCTACTGAGCGAGCGCGGCATCGAGTTCACCAACCTCAGCGGCTGGCACAAGCTCGACGAGCACGAGCAGGCTCTGGGCGCACCGCACGGCCGCGCGCGCATCAAGGTCGTGGCGCGGGACGAGATGGTGCGGGCGAGCAATCGCCCGTAGCGACGCTGCGGGTCAGACCGCGATCGTGCGGGGGAGCATCCGCCTCGCCAGCTTGCGGCACGGCTCCTCGATGAATCGCCACAGCACCCAGGCGAAGACCCAGGCCGCGACCAGCACCCCCACCGTGACCAGGTCGCGGAGCGCGGGGGAGCCGAGACGCGCGAGCAGGGTGACCCCCGCACCGATGACGAGCGGGTGCGACAGGTAGAGCGCGAACGACACCCGCCCGCCCAGCTGCAGCGGCCGGGTCGCGAGCACGCGCGCGAGCGGATCGCGGGGGGCCACCGCGAGCCCCGCGATGACGAGCACGAACAGCGGGAGGACGACGATCGTGCCGGTGCGGGCGATCATGTCGACTCCGTCGCGGAACTGCGGCTGGCCGTGCCGGATCCACGGGTGCGCGTCGAGCACCGGCGCGAGCACCACGACGACGAGGGCGGCGATCGAGGCCACGGTCGCGAGCGGGAAGCGCAGGGGGCGGCCCTCGCCGAGACGAGCGCTCAGCAGAATCGCGAGCAGCGCGCCGATCCAGAACTCGGTGAGCACGCGCAGCGCGACGACGCCCGGGGCGATCGTGTAGCTGTTCGGGGAGAACAGCAGGATCGTGTCATCCTGCATCGTGCTGCCGACCACGATCATCGGCAGCGTGAGGGCCGCGATCAGGATGACCGTCATCCGCCGCGCGGCCACCCGCGCGTACGCGGCCAGCGCGACGATCCCCACCGAGAAGACGAGGTAGGCCAGCCACTCCGCGCTGATCGACCAGTCGAGCCCGTTCCAGTCGAGGGGGTGCGCGGTCCACGCCTGCACGAGCAGCAGGTGCTGCATGAGCCGCCCGACGTCGGCCTGCGCCGCGAAGGCGGGGTTGCCGCTCGTGGCGTACTGCAGGGCGAACACCGCGCCGAACAGCACGAGCACCGCGGCGGTCAGCGGCCACACGCGGCCGATGCGGAGCCAGAGGAACCCGACGGCGCTGCGCCAGGAGAAGCGGTCGGTCATCCGGTCGAAGTGGGTGTAGGTGAGGATGAAGCCGCTCAGGATGAAGAACAGGTCGACGCCGAGGTAGCCCGCGTTGAAGACGGGGGCGAGCACGCGGAGCGGCGGGAAGGCGTCGATGAGTTCGGTGCGGAAGTGCCGCGTGACGACCCACAGTGCCGCGAGGGCCCGGATGCCGGTGAGCGCGGGCAACTGCGGGCGCGGAAAGCGGGTGGTCACCTGTCGAGACTATCGGGCGGCGTGTATCGTATTAGTCAGCTTGCTGACGATTGGAGCGGCCATGACCGACACGACCGACCGTACCACCGCGCGCCGGGGCACCTCGAGGGTTCCCCGGGTGCTGCGGGTGGTCATCCCCGCCGTGCTGATCCTGGCGTGGTTCGCCGTCGGCGGCGTGGGCGGACCCTACTTCGGCAAGATCAGCGAGGTGTCGAGCAACGACGCGACGAGCTTCCTGCCCGCCAGCTCGGATGCGACGACGGTGCAGAACGCGCAAGCCGCCTTCCAGGAGAAGAAAGCCATCCCCGCGGTGGTCGTGTTCGCCCGCGACGGTGGGCTCACGACCGCCGACCGCAGCTTCATCGACGGCCGGATCAGCGCCGTCGCGGCGACGAAGGGCGTGGACACCGGAACCTCGCCCGCGCTCATCTCGGCGGACGGCGCGGCAGCCGAGATCATCGTGCCCATCGCCGACGACACCCAGACCTCCGCGACCGTCGGCGTCGTGCGCGGGGTCATCGCCGACGGGCTCCCCGCGGGCCTCAGCGGCTACGTGACGGGGCCGGCCGGCCAGATCGCCGACCTCGGGGGCGCGTTCGCGGGCATCGACGGCGTGCTGCTGCTCGTCGCCGTGCTCGCCGTGCTCGTGATCCTGATCGTCGTCTACCGCTCGCCGCTCCTGCCGATCCTCGTGCTGCTGACCTCGGTGTTCGCGCTGTGCGCGAGCATCCTCGTGGTGTGGAACCTCGCGAAGGCGGGGCTGCTTCAGATCAACGGGCAGGTGCAGGGGATCCTGTTCATCCTCGTCATCGGCGCCGCCACCGACTACTCCCTGCTCTACGTGTCGCGGTACCGCGAGGCGCTCCGTGACAACGAGCGCCGCTGGGACGCGACGCTCGCCGCCCTGCGCGGCTCCCTGGAGCCCATCCTCGCCTCGGCCGGCACCGTCATCGTCGGCCTGCTCTGCCTCCTGCTCAGCGAACTCAGCTCCAACAAGGCGCTCGGCCCGGTCGCCGCGATCGGGGTCGCCTTCGCCTTCCTCGCGGCCATGACCCTCCTGCCGGCCCTCCTGCTCGCGACCGGGCGCGCCGCCTTCTGGCCGCTCCGCCCCCGGTTCGGCTCGGCGCACCCCCGCACCGACGGCGACGACGTGAAGGGACTCTGGCCGCGGCTCGGGCGGGGCATCTCGCGGCACCCGCGCTGGGTGTGGGTCGTGAGCGTGGTCGTGCTGCTCGTCTCCTGTCTCGGCCTCCTCCAGCTGAAGGCGAACGGCATCCCCCAGAGCGCGGTCGTGCTGGGCGCCTCCCAGGCCCGCGACGGTCAGGATGCCCTCGGCAGGCACTTCCCGAAGGGCTCCGGCAGCCCGGCCGTCGTCCTGGCCCCCGCCGCCTCGCTCGCGAGCACCGCCGCCACCGTGCTCGGAACGCGCGGAGTCGACTCCCTCGCCGTGCAGACCGCCCAAGGGCCGCTCCCGGTGACGGCCGACGGCACCATCACCCCGGCCGGCCCGCCCGGCACCCCCGCACCCGAGGCGACGGTCAAGAGCGGACGCGTGCTGCTGCAGGCGACCCTCAGCGACGATCCGGACTCGGCGGCGGCCACGGCGACCGTGCAGCGACTGCGCGCAGAACTCGGCAGCACCGCGCCCGTGGGGGGCGTGACCGCGACGGCCATCGACACGAACGCGGCGGCGGTGCATGATCGGGGGCTCATCATTCCGGTGGTGCTGCTGGTCATCCTGCTGATCTTGATGCTTCTGCTGCGCTCGATCGTCGCGCCCCTGCTGCTGATCGGCAGCGTGGTGCTGTCGTTCGCGGCGACCATCGGCATCTCGGCCCTCGTGTTCAACCACGTGTTCCACTTCGTGGGCGCCGACCCCGCCGTGCCGCTCTACGGCTTCATCTTCCTGGTCGCGCTCGGGGTGGACTACAACATCTTCCTCATGACGCGGGTGCGGGAGGAGTCGCTGCAGCTCGGCACGCGACGCGGCGTTCTGCGCGGGCTCGCCATCACGGGCGGCGTCATCACCTCGGCCGGCATCGTGCTCGCCGCGACCTTCGCCGCGCTCGGCGTGATCCCCGTGATGTTCCTCGCGCAGATCGCATTCATCGTCGGCTTCGGCGTGCTGCTCGACACCATCGTGGTGCGCTCACTGCTCGTGCCGGCCCTCGCCTACGACATCGGCCGCCGCATCTGGTGGCCGTCGAAGCTGGGCCGCGAGGTCAGCGGAAGTTGACGAACTGCAGCGCCACGTCGAGGTCTTTGCCCTTGAGCAGGGCCATCGTGGCCTGCAGGTCGTCGCGGCTCTTCGACTGCACCCGCAGCTCGTCACCCTGGATCTGAGACTTCACGCTCTTGGGGCCCTCATCGCGGATGATCTTCGAGATCTTCTTCGCGTCGTCGGAGGAGATCCCGTTCTTGAGGGAGACCTCGATGCGGTACTCCTTGCCGCTCGCGTAGGGGTCGCCGGCGTCGAGGCTGCGCAATGAGATGCCGCGCTTGATGAACTTCTGCTCGACCACCTCGAGGACCGCTTTCACGCGCTCCTCGGCGCTCGCCTTCAGGAGGAGCTTCTCGCCGCTCCAGTCGACCGAGGCGCCCACGTTCTTGAAGTCGTAGCGCTGGGCGATCTCCTTCTGCGCCTGGTTGACCGCGTTGTCGGCCTCCATCTTGTCGACCTTGCTGACGATGTCGAATGAGGAATCTGCCATGCCAGCAGCTTAATGCGTGTGGGTGGGCGGGGTTGGGGGTGGGGGTTCTGCTCGGGCTGGCGATCTGCTCGGGCTGGGGCGGGGTCGGGGATCTGCTCGCCCGTGGGCGGGGTCGTGGGCGGGGCGGGGCGGGGCGGTTGTGGGGGCGGGGTCGGGGTCGGGCGGGGGCGGTTGTGGTGGTCACGCGGGGGCGCAGAAACTTGTATCCTTGATGCGCGCCTCCGGACAGGTGATCACACGTGGTCGGAGCGTCACGGCAAGTTACCCAAGCGGCCAAAGGGATCTGACTGTAAATCAGACGTTTTCAACTTCGGGGGTTCGAATCCCTCACTTGCCACCAAAGTGAAGAGACCTCGCCTTTCGGCGGGGTCTCTTTTCGTTGGGCAAGGCCCCCTCGCCCGCCCAGCTCCGCCCAGCTCCGCCCCGCTCCGCCCCGCTCCGCGAGTTGGCACTTTTCGGGCAACTTTGTGCGCCCGGAGGGGCAATTTCGCCAACAAGGCGGCCTCCGGCCGCAATGTTGCACCATTTTGTGCCATAAAACGACGGTGCGGTTGCAATCGCCGTCGTCCCCCAATCGATGCAGAAGCGACCACGCAGGTGCCCCCGCTAAATCACGCCCGCTGTGATCCAGCAACGTCGCGCCGTGTTCCGGTCAGGATGTCCAGCGGTAGCGCAAGCTTTGTCGCATGAGTTGAACTCGACTGTTTCCGCGGTATCGGTGGAACTGTGGCCGTGTTCGAACCCCGCTATCGGGATAGCGGCTCATTTGCGGAGGGTCTCAATGCGTTGTCGCGCCGGGTATGCACTGCCGTCGGGACGAGGACTCGATTTTGACAGGTGTCTGTAGAGGTTTCACTCCCAGATACCTTCTGCACATCGACTTGACTCGCCCTCGATCAAACGGAGCTGGGGCCGGCGCGTTATTCCCGGTACTCAGGCATAGGTGGGATGGGCGTATCCGACGACCGCGCTCGGATCCCAAGGGCCGTCCGGGTAGCGCTTCACATGACTAGTTGACGCCGTCGTACCTGAGCCCGCATTCCCTTCGATGGTCCGAGCAATGCCCCCGGACACGTCGTACACGAATCCGGTATGCCCATCAGTAACACCGGCCTTCTTGTAGTAGATGATGTCCCCGCGTCTGATGGATCCGGCTGGCGAGTTGTGGGGCAGAGAGTCGTACAGCCCGATGCTGCTCGCGTTATAAGCAACCCCGCCGTTACGAGTGACGAACGAGGCGAAGATCGCGCACCAATCGATCACGCTACTCTGGTGGTACGGAGCGGGCCAGATCGCCTGCATGTCATAGAAGTCGTTGCCTTCGTAGCTGAGCGCGGCGGCAACGATCCCGTCTAACGAGGTTGAAGCCGGCTTTGGGGTGGATGACCAGAGCAACGATCCGGACGACGAGTGCACACCCACCGCCCCCCACGACTCGATTGTGGCGTATGTGCCCGTCTGGTGGGGCGAACCCGAGTACCAGAGCGCTGTCTTCGCGGAAGAGTAAACCACGAGATTGCCGTCAGTCGCCTGCAGGATTGTGTACGCGCCAACGTTCACGTCTGTATTCGAGTTCCAGACGACAGTGCTATTCGACTCGCGAAGCAGGACGAGGTTGCCGTCGTGTTGCATGACGAGCCGGAATCCATATTTGCGCATCATCCATTGATCACGCAGCACTTCGCCCGCATACAGCACTCCATAGACCGAGGCCGAATTCCAGATCACACTGTGGTCGGCGGCCTGGTAGACCAAGTTGCCGTCGTCCTGAAGCCGGAAGAGTCCGCCAGTTGCGTCAGTCTGACCGGTTCCGGATGACCATACCGGGTTGTTCGATGGATCGTATATGACGACATTTCCATCGGTCTGAATGTGCATGCGTGAACCCGCAACGTGGGTATCAGAGCGCCACTGGGCGTATCCACCTGCGCTGTACAACACGGCATTCCCGTCAGTTTGCATGGTGAATGTGAATTGCCCGTAAGTGGAAACCAAGGAGTCGCCGGCATTCAGTTGGGTGCCGGCGGGTACGGAATTGCCATACGCGGTGGCGGCCGACGCGGATCCGCTCGGGATGAAGGTCGCCCCAAGAACCCCGACGAAGGCGGTTCCGCTGGCCCCGAGTAGAAGCGATCGTCGACTGAGTGGAGTGCGAATTGAAGTCGAAGCAGAATCTTGATCAGTTCTCATGTGGAAACAATGGCAGAATACAGAACGGAATGTACACCCCCGTTCGGGGGTCAGTGGCGCCGCCAGCACCCTCGTTACGTGGCACGGAAAGGTGCAACAAGGTGGCCAGAGGCCGCCTTGTTGGCGAAATTGCCTCTTCGGGCGCGCGAAGTTGCACGAAAAGTGCCAACTCGGGGAGGGGAGGGGGAGGGGGAGGGAGGGCGCGCAGCTTAGCTGCGCAGCACCACGTTGAGGGGGTCGCGACCGGCCGCGAGTCGCTCGATCTGGGCGAGCGTGAGGCGGTCCATGCGTCGGCTCATGGAGCCGACGTCGCCGCCGACGTGCGGGCTGATGAGTGCGCCGGGCGCGCTCCACAGGGGGTGGTCGGCGGGGAGCGGCTCCGGGTCGGTGACGTCGAGCGCGGCGCGCACGCGCCCCGCGACGACCGCGCGGGTGAGTGCCTCGGTGTCGACGACCGGTCCGCGGGCCACGTTCACGAGCAGCGCGCCGGGCGCCAGGAGCGCGAGGAAGTCGTCGTCGACGAGGCCGCGAGTCGAGTCATCCAGAGGCACGGTGACCACGACGATGTCGGCCGTGGGCAGCACCTCCCGGAGCGCGCTCCAGGCGAGCACCTCACCCAGCTCGTCGCTGCGCGCCGTGCGCGCCACCCGCACGAGCTCCACGTCGAAGGGCACGAGCCTGTGGGCGACCTCGCGGCCAACACCGCCCGCGCCGAGAACGACGACCCGCTGCAGCGCGAGGCCCGGGTATCGCTCGTGCGCAAACGTGCCGGAGCCCGCCGCGCGCACGAACTCCGGGATGCCGCGCTGGCTCGCGAGGATGAGCGCGAGAGCGAGCTCGCCGGTCGCCGCCTCGTGCACGTCGACCGCGTTGCAATAGAGGTGGCCCGGCGGGAGGTGCGCGGCGACCCCGTCGTAGCCGAGCATCTGCGCCTGCACGACCGTTGCCCGCTGGCCGCGCAGTCGATCGAGATCGCCGGCCGGGATCATGTAGGGCAGCACGAGGAGGTCGAAGCGTCGGTCGATGGGGTCGTCGCCGAGACGCCATACCAGGAGCTCGACACCGGCGGGGGCGAGAGGATGCAGGCGCGCGAGCATCCCCGAATCGGGCACGCCGACCAGCAGCGTCATTGCTCGACCGCCTGCCGCAGCCAGGACTCGATGCCGCCGATGTGCACGACGAGCGCCGCGCGCGTCATCTCGGCGTCGTGGTTCTGCAGGGCGCGGAGGATCGCCGCGTGCTCGGAGAGCGTGCGACCCGCCGAGCCCTCCTGGGTGATGCCTCGCCAGATGCGCGCCCGAGCGGTGGAGCCCGACATCGAGTCGAGCAGCCGGGCGAGGTAGGCGTTGCCGCTCGCATCGGAGATGATGCGGTGGAACTCGAGGTCGTGGGCGACCATGCGGTCGACGTCGGTCGACTCGTCGACGGCGGCGAGGGAGGCGGCGAGGGAGACGAGCTCCTCCTCGCCGATGCGGGTCGCGGCGAGCGCGGCCGCGTGCGGTTCGAGCACCCGTCGCACCTCGAAGATCTCGAGGATCGAGCGGTCGCCGTGGAGGTCGACTACGAACGACATCGCTTCGAGCAGCTGCTCCGGGTCGAGGCTCGTCACGAAGGTGCCGTCACCCCGCCGCACGTCGAGCACCCGGATGAATTCCAGCGACTTGACCGCCTCACGCAGCGAGTTCCGCGAGACCCCGAGCCGCTCACTGAGCTCCTTCTCGGGCGGCAGCCGGTCGCCGGCCCGCAGTTCTCCCGACACGATCATCGCCTTGATGGTGGAGATCGCCTGCTCGGTCACGGCCATGGGGTGATCCTAGTTGACGGTCAGCCATCCCACCAATAGCGCCGGTTGCGCGCCCAGACCGGCGCGTGTACCGTGACCTGCGACCCAGACATCCCATGTCTATCGCGTTCGAGCACGGAGCACCCTCCCCATGAAACTAGCCAGACTCGGTGACGTCGGTCACGAGACACCCGTCCTCCTCGACGGCGACCGCTACCTCGACCTGAGCGGAGTCATCCGCGATATCGACGGTGACACCCTCGCTGCCGGTGGCCTCGAGCGCGTTCGGGCCGCGGCGGAGGCGGGCACCCTGCCCGAGCTGCCGGGCGCGGATGCCCTGCGGATCGGCTCACCCGTCGCGCGCCCGAGCGCCGTCATCTGCATCGGGATGAACTACGCCGCCCACGCGGCGGAATCCGGCTCGCAGCCGCCCGAGATCCCGATCATGTTCCTCAAGACGCCCAACACGGTGGCGGGCCCGAACGACGAGGTCGAGATTCCGCGGCGGAGCGTCAAGACGGACTGGGAGGTCGAGCTGGGGGTGGTCATCCGCGAGCGCGCCCTGTATCTCGACTCGCCCGCCGACTCGGCGAAGCACATCGCCGGCTACCTCGTGGCCAACGACCTCTCGGAGCGCGAGTTCCAGCTCGAGGTCTCGGGCGGCCAGTGGTCGAAGGGCAAGTCGTCACCCGGGTTCAGCCCGCTCGGCCCGTGGCTCGTCACGCCCGACGAGGTGGATGCCCGTTCCCTCCGCCTGCGCAGCTGGGTCAACGGTGAGCCGCGACAGGACTCCACGACCGCCGACCTCATCTTCGGTGTCGACCACATCATCTGGCACCTGAGCCAGTTCCTCGCGCTCGAGCCCGGAGACGTCGTGCTCACGGGCACGCCGGAGGGGGTCGCCCTCTCGGGACGATTCCCCTACCTGACCGCAGGGGACGTCGTCGAGATCGAGATCGAGGGGCTGGGGCGCCAGCGCCAGACCTACCGGAACGCCTAAGGAGAACTGATGGAATTCGACGGACTCACTGCGATCGTCACGGGCGGCGCGGCCGGCATCGGCGCGGCGGTCGTGACCCGACTGCTGGAGGGCGGGGCGCGGGTCGCCGTGCTCGACCTGCGGATCGACGGGGCGAATCCCGAGGCCTTCGCCGTACAGGCGGACGTGTCGGACGACGCCTCCGTGCGCGCCGCGGTGGAGGCGGTGGCGGAGCGCTTCGGCGGCATCGACATCGTGGTCAACAACGCGGGCATCGGCGCCCAGGGCAGCATCGCGGACGCCAGCGATGACGAGTGGATGCGCGTCCTCAGCATCAACGTGGTCGGGATCGCGCGCGTCAGTCGCGCTGCCCTGCCCCACCTGCGCGCCTCCTCGGCCGCGGCCATCGTGAACACCTGCTCGATCGCGGCGACCGCGGGTCTGCCGCAGCGGGCGGTGTACAGCGCGTCGAAGGGCGCGGTGCTGTCGTTGACGCGCGCGATGGCGGCGGATCACCTGCGGGAGGGCATCCGGGTGAACTGCGTGAATCCGGGCACCGCCGACACCCCGTGGGTGGGGCGCCTGCTCGACTCCGCGCCCGACCCCGCTGCGGAGCGCGCCGCGTTGGCCGCGCGCCAGCCGCACGGCCGCCTGGTCGCGCCGGAGGAGATCGCGGAGGCGATCGCCTATCTGGCGAGCCCGCGTAACCGCTCCACGACGGGCACGAGCCTCGCGGTGGACGGCGGAATGCAGGAGTTGCGGCTGCGCCCGGTGGAGTGACCCGGCGCTCATTGCCCCCCGCGGCTTGGCCATTTTTGTGCAAATTCGCGCGCCCAAAGTGGAGAATCGACAACTTGTCGGGCCTTGCCCGCCAAGTTGGCCATTTTCGTGCCACAAAACGAGGGTGCTGGCACTGGGGTTGAGCGACCGCGTCTGGGCCGACCTGCGCGCCGTCAGCACCCTCGTTTTCTGGGACAAAAAGGTGCAACAGGGCGGCGGAACCCCGCCCTGTTGGCGAAACTTTCCTTTGGGCGCGCGAAGTTGCACAAAAACGGCCAGCTCGGGAGGCGATTGCAAATAGGTCACATGTATGATCTAATTTGTCTACCGCCAGAGTGGACGGTACAAGTCGTCAACGACGTCGACCAGAAAAGGACGCGATATGGCATCACAGCATCGCCGCATCAAGAGAACCCTCGCCGCCACGGCCGCGGTGGCAGCCCTCGCAATTCTCACCGCCTGCTCCTCCGCCGGCACGGGATCTGCGGCAAACGACAGCAAGTACGGGTTCACCACCGCGAAGCAGGACAGCAAGTCCGCGATCACCGTCTGGGTGGATGCGGCGCGCGAGCCCCTCGCCAAGGCCTTCGTCGCCGCCAACCCCGACACCCCGATCAAGATCCAGACCTACGACGGCAACGCCGGTGGCAGCGACTCCTTCAAGACGAAGATGGCCCTGTTCGACCAGTCCGGATCGGGCTGGCCCGACGTGGTCTTCTCCACCCAGACGAATGACACCTCGTGGGCGGCCAAGTCGGCGAACGGCACCCAGGCCTTCGCGGCTCCACTCAACAAGGGCCTGTTCCCCGCGAGCTTCCTGAACGGCTTCACGGCCGGGGCGGAATCGCCGATGACCGTGAACGGCACCGTCTACGGCCTGCGCAACGACCTCGCCCCCGTCGTGCTCTGGTACAACAAGAAGCTGCTCGACCAGTTCGGCTACACCGCGCCCACCACGTGGCAGGAGTACGAGGCGCTGAGCGACAAGCTCGCGGCCGACCACCCCGGATACATCCTCGGATCCGTCGGCGACGCCTTCACCGGCACCTACGTCTACTACTGGGGTGCTCAGGCGCCGATCTTCCAGCTGAAGGGCAACACCTTCTCCTCGGACTTCACCGACAAGCACACCACCGCGATGACGGATCTGATCGACCACATGCTGGCCAACAAGACTCTCGTGCAGGACAGCCTGTTCAGCGCGGACTTCGTCAAGAAGTACGCGAGCAAGCTCGTCGCGATCCCCGGACCGGCCTGGTATGCGGGTGCGCTGTTCCAGAACGCGCAGAGCCTGAACAACCCGGCCGGTGAGATCGGCGCCGCCAACCCGCTGTACTGGGACGGCGACGCGAAGGTCACGGGCAACGTCGGCGGCGGTGTCTGGTACGCCTCCAGTCACTCCGCCAACTACGCCGCGGTGAAGAAGTTCCTCACCTTCGTGATCAGCTCGCCCGACGCGGCGAAGCTGGCGTCCGGCCTCCCGGCCTACAGCTCGACGGCCGATACCTGGCTGACTGCGCAGACCTCCAGCGGCTACTTCACGGGCGACTTCAAGGGTGCGATCTCGACCGCGGCCTCGAGCGTCTGGAAGGGATGGGGCTTCCCCAGCTTCAGCCCGGAGACCGCCTATGCCAAGGTCGTGGTACCCGGTCTCGCGGCCGGCAAGACCATCGCCGACCTCAGCCCCGCGTGGCAGGCGGAGATGAAGAACGAAGCCCAGGTCCAGGGCTACACGGTCAAGTAGCGCACCGCCTCCCACAAAGGACAGTCCCATCTCCATCACCACCACCGGTCGAACCGCTGCCGGCCCCACCCGGGGTCGGCAGCGGGGGACCGCCCCCCGCAAGGTTCCGCAACGAACCCAGGCCGTCATGGGCTACGCGTTCTCCAGCGGCTACGGCCTGCTGCTCGTGCTGTTCGGGGTGCTCCCCACCCTCTACGCCATCTACCTGGCGTTCACCAAGAACGGCGCCTTCGCCGGTCTCGAGAACTTCACCCACGTCTTCGCCGACTACCGCTTCCTCCCCGCCGTCGAGCACGTCGCGCTCTACCTCTTCATCTGGCTGATCCTGCTGGTCGTGGTGGTGGTGATCCTCGCGCTCATCGTGCACGGGCTGCGCCGGCGCTGGCTCTCCGCCTCCGTCCGCTTCCTGTACTACATCCCCGGCGCACTCGCCGGAGCCTCGAGCGTCATGCTCTGGCTGTTCGTGCTCGACCCCGAGGTGAGCCCCGTGTCGGGAATCCTCCGGGGTCTCGGTCTCTCGAGCTTCGTGCAGACGGTCTCGGTGCAGAACCTGCCGGTCGTGTTCACCGTCATCGCGTTCTGGACGGGCGCCGGCGGCTGGATCGTCATCATGTACGGCGCGCTCAACAACATCAGCCTCGAGGTGATGGAAGCGGCGCGGATCGACGGCGCCGGTCCGATCAAGACGGCGTGGTTCATCCAGATCCCGCTGCTGCGCAAGTGGATCTCGTACATGGGCATCATGTCGCTGGCGGCCGGCACCCAGCTCTTCGTCGAGCCGCGGGTGCTCTCGCAGGCGAGCAGGGGCGTCGTGCCCCCGGACTACTCGCTCAACCAGCTCGCCTACCTGTACGCCTTCAACCAGGGCGATTTCAACGGCTCCGCCGCCATCTCGCTCGTCCTGCTCGTGGTGGCCCTGGGCCTCGCCGCGTTCTTCGTCTTCCGTGGAGGTCTCTTTGAGCGCGACTGAGCTGCGCACCCCGGCGGTCTCCGGGTTCGCGCCCGGGCGGTGGATCGGCCGGGTCACGGCATTCCTCATCGCGGGCGTGTTCGTGCTCTTCTTCGTCATCCCGATCCTCTGGCTGCTGCTGGCGGGCACCAAGACGGATCGGCAGCTGCTGCTCGGGAACCCCTTCAGCTTCGGCTCCCTCGGCACGATCGTCGACAACTGGAACGCGCTCGCCGGGTTCCAGCAGGGCGTCATCTGGACCTGGCTGGGCAACTCGGCGGTGTATTCCATCGCCGCCCTCGCGATCACCCTCGTGGTGAGCATCCCGGCCGGCTACGCCCTGGCGCTCACCGACTTCCGGTTGCGTCGCCCGCTGCTCATCGTCACCCTCGTGGTCATGCTCATCCCGAACACGGCGCTCGTGCTGCCGGTGTTCCTGGAGGTCAGCTCCGTGCACCTCGTGGGCACCCCGCTCGCGGTGATCCTGCCCTTCTCGTTCTTCCCCTTCGGCGTCTACCTGACGTTCATCTACTTCTCGACGAGCGTCTCGCGGGATCTGCTCGATGCCGCCCGGATCGACGGCGCGGGGGAGCTGCGGGTGTTCGCGCAGGTGGCCATGCCGCTCGCCGTGCCCGTGATCGCGCTCGTCGGCTTCTTCAACTTCACGAGCAACTGGAACAACTACTTCTTGCCCTTCGTGATGGAGCCCGGCCCCAAGTCGCCGGTGCAGGTGGGTCTCGCTGAGCTGCTCTCCAATGTCGCGCTCTTCAACCCGACCTCGGCCGGATCGGTGACGATCCAGCTGCCGGTGCTCGCGCTCGCCACCCTCGTCTCGGTCGCGCCCGTGCTCGTGATCTTCCTCTTCTCGCAGCGGTTCCTGGTCAGCGGGATGACCGCCGGCGGTACCAAGGAGTGACCGCGCGAGCGCCGCAGCGGTTCGGGATGATCGCCCGCCTGCGACCCGAGCGGCGGGAGGAGTACTTCGAGCTCCACGCGAACGTGTGGCCGGGGGTCGCCGCCACGATCACCCAGTGCGGGATCCGCAACTTCACCATTTACTCGCTCGGTGACGTGATCGTGGGCTACTACGAGTACGTCGGGGACGACTTCGAGGCCGACCAGCGCCGCATGGCCGCCGACCCGGTCACGCAGGAGTGGTGGTCGCGCACGGCGCCGTGCCAGCTTCCCTTCGAGCCGGATTCCGGCGAGCCGAACTGGCAGCTCATGACCGAGGCCTGGCACCAGGACTGAGCCTCGCCGGCGGTGCACCCGGGCGCGGCGGCGCACCCCGGCGGATGCGGGCCGCAGCGGGGCGGTGCGGCGCGTGCCGGCCGCAGCGCTTCGGTGCGGCGTCAGCTCCGGCGGTGGGTGGGCAGCCGGCGACGCTGCCAGGCGACGCGGATGTGCTCGCGCATGGCGTTCTCGGCCGCGATCGCGTCGCCGCGCTCGATGGCGCGAAGAATGCGGGCGTGCTCGTCGAGGGTGAGCTGGATCGCCTCGTCGGTGACGGCGCCCGTGAAGCGGGTGCTCTCCCGCGCCCGCTCGTAGAGGATCTTGGTGATGCTCTGGGCGAGCCGGTTGCGCGACGCCTCCATGACGATGAGGTGGAAGTCGACGTCGGCCTGCTCGAAGCGCTTGTCGCCCTTCGTCTCGTCCATGTGCGCGAAGGACTCGCGCAGGGTGGCGAGTTCGTCGTCAGACCGCGCGGTCGCCGCCTCGGCCGCCATCGAGCCCTCGAGTGAGCCGCGCACGACGGCGAGCTCGTCGAGCACGCCCACCGAGTCGTCGTTCTCGACCAGCGCCGAGAGCACGATCGGGTCGAGCACGTTCCACGAGCTCGTGGGCAGCACCTCGGTGCCGCGCCCCTGGGCGATCTTGACCAGGCCCTTCTCCTCGATGCGCTTGACCGACTCGCGGATGACCGTCCGACTCACCCCGAACTGCTGGCTCAGCACACCCTCCGGCGGCAGCGACTGCCCCGGCTGCACCTCGCCCGTCACGATCGCCGACACCAGGTCGTGCACGACGGCGACCCCCAGGCGCGCGGCCGGCGCGCGCGGTGGCGTCGAGCCCAGGAATGTCGTCACTGGCAGCCCCAAGTCCGTTCGAACTTCGCTCATTCGCCCAGTGTAGCGAGGGTCAGCACGCCGTCGACCCGGCGCGGAATGCCCGTGTAGTCCTCTCTCAGTTCCTCCGGAAGGAGCGTCGCGGGGGCGTCCTGCCAGGCCACCGGTCGCAGGAATCGGCGGATCGCGCTGACGCCCACGGAGCTGTGGACGGAGTTCGTCGCCGGCCAGGGACCGCCGTGGTGCTGACCCCAGGAGACCCGCACGCCGGTGGGGTAGCCGTTGAAGACGAGGCGGCCGACGGTCGCCTCGAGCTCCGCCAGGAGGGGGGCGAGGTCATCCCACTCATCGGGCTCGGCGTGGACGGTCGCCGTGAGCGAGTCGGGCACCTGGGCGAGGGCCGGTGCGATCTCGGCCGGGTCGTCGTAGAGCGCGAGCACGAGCAGCGGACCGAACGCCTCCTCCGCGACGGCGGCGGTGACGCGCGAGGCATCGATCGCCAGCACGGCGGGGGAGCAGGTGATGCCGGCGGGCCCGTCGTGCGGCTCGACGAGCGAGTCGGCTCCGCCGTCGGCGAGCAGGCGCCCACGGATGGCGCCGAAGGCATCGTGGATGCGCGCGTTGAGCAGGGGCTGCGGCTCGGCGGCCGCCGCCCTCGCGACGATCGCGTCGACGAGCGCGGTGGCGCTGCGCGGCAGGAAGGCGAGTCCGGGCTTCGTGCAGAGCTGACCCGCGGAGCCGGTGAAGGAGGCGAAGAGGCCGTCGGCGATCGCCCCGGCGCGGGCGGCGACCGCCCCGGCGCTGACGATGAGCGGGTTGAGGCTGCTGAGCTCCCCGTAGAACGGCACCGGACGCTCCCGCGTCTCGATGATGTCGAGCAGGATGCGCCCGGTCGCGAGCGATCCGGTGAAGCCGACGGCGGCGACGCGCGGATCGGCGACGAGCGCGGCCCCCGCCTCCTGGCCGTAGACGAGACCGAGAATCCCGGCGGGTGCGCCGTACCCCTCGGCGGCGGTGCGCAGCGCGTCGAAGGATGCGCGCGAGGTGAGCGGGTGCGAGGGGTGCGCCTTCGCGACGACGGGGTTGCCCGCGGCGAGCGCCGAGGCGGTGTCGCCACCCGCGACGGAGAAGGCGAAGGGGAAGTTGCTGGCACCGAACACGGCGACGGGGCCGAGGGGCACGAGCATCCGCCGGATCTCGGGGCCGGGCCCGAGGGGGGTGTCGCCGGCGTGGTCGATCACGGCTTCCAGGTAGCCGCCCTCCTCGACCGCCTCCGCGAACAGGCGCAGCTGGTAGGCGGAGCGGCTGAGCTCGCCGTTCAGCCGCGGCGTCTCGGCGAGACCCGTCTCGGCGTGCGCGATCGCGACCAGTTCGCCGCGCCGCTCCTCGAGCCCGTCGGCCAGGGCGCGCAGGAGTCCGGCCCGCCAGGCGCGGGAGTAACCGCGCAGAGCGGTGAACGCCGACGCGGCAGCCTCCGTGATGCGGGCGAGCTCCGCCTCGGTCGTCGCCTCGATTCCGGTGTCGCTGGTGACACCGGTGGCGGGGTCGGTCGTCGTGATCGTCATGGGCGTGCCTTTCGCGTGAGCAGTCCGCGCTCGGCCAAGTTGGCCATGAGCGCGTGGACCCCGAAGACCCACGGCTCGATGGTCTCGGAGCGACGGACCCGGTTGACGAGCGCGCCGAGCGCCGGCGACGAGATGCGCACGACGTCGTCGACGTGGTGGGTGAAGCCGTGGCCCGGCTCGCCGCGATCGTCCGTCGGCGCGAACATCGTGCCGAGGTAGAGCACGAGGCCGTCCGGGTACTGGTGGCGCGCCCCGAGCGCCTGAGCCGCGAGGTCGGCGGGATCGCGGCTGATCCGGGCGAGGTGCGATTCACCGTGCATGACGAAGCCGTCGGCGCCCTCGACGTGCAGGGTGACCGTCTCCGTGCGGAGTGCGTCGAGATCGAATCCGTCGTCGAAGAGCCGGATGAACGGCCCCACGGCCGCGGACGCGTTGTTGTCCTTCGCCTGCCCGAGCAGCAGCGCCGAGCGCCCCTCGATGTCGCGGAGGTTGACGTCGTTGCCGAGCGTCGCCCCCACGATGCGACCGCGGGAGTCGATGACGAGCACGACCTCGGGTTCGGGGTTGTTCCACTCCGAGTCGGAGCGGATGCCCACGTCGATCCCCGCGCCGACCGTCGCCAGCACCGGCGCCTTCGTGAAGATCTCGGCGTCCGGGCCGATGCCCACCTCGAGATACTGACTCCACAGTCCCTCGGCGACGAGCACCTCCTTCAGACGCATCGCCTCCGGCGATCCGGGCACGAGCGCGTCGAGCTCCCCGCCGAGCGCGGCGACGACGGTGGCGCGGATCTCCTCCGCCGCACCCGCCTCGCCCCGGGCCTTCTCCTCGATGATGCGCTCGATCATCGACACGGGGAAGGTGACCCCGGCCGCCTTCACGACCTGCAGATCGATGGGGGAGAGCAGCCAGGGTCGGGCGGAGTCCCGTGAGTCGGCCGCGGTGTTGGCGAGCAGCTCGTCCACGGTCGCGACGACCCGCCCGGTGGCGGCCGTCACCTCTCCCGCGGGCGACGGCGACTCGGCGATGTCGCGCATGGTTGCGAAACTCGCGCTGAGGTCGACGGCCGCGCCCCCGCGGATCGCGACGACGGTCGGACCGCCGGCCGCGGGATCCCACACCCGGCCCACGAGCGTCGCGGTGTCGGCGTCCTCGGGCAGCGCGACGGCGGCCCCTCCGGTCCAGTCGGTCATGTCTCTCCTCAGCGGCGCGTGAAGACGCCGGGTCGTTTCTCGGCGAAGGCCGCCCGGCCCTCGCGCGCGTCCTCCGTGGCGAAGGTGATGCCCTGCAGCTCGCGCTCGTAGGCCACGGCCTGGGCGAGCGGCAGGTTGAAGGCGGCGGTCAGATTGACCTTGGCCGTCTCGGCCGCGATCGGCGGGCGGCTGGCGATCGTCCGCGCGAGCTCGAGGGCGCGCGGGAGCAGTTCCGCCGGGGGCACGACCTCGCTCACGAGTCCCCAGGCGAGCGCCCGCGCGGCGTCGATCGGGTCGCCGGTCATCGTCATGAGAGCGGTGTTGCTCGCCCCGATCGAGTGGGCGAGCAACGCCGTCATCCCGCCCCCGCCGATCCAGCCGAGCGTGATCTCGGGTGCGGCGAAGGTCGCGGTGGTCGCCGCGATGCGGATGTCGCAGGTGAGCGCGGTCTCGAGACCGCCGCCGAAGGCGTAGCCGTTGATCGCGGCGATCACGGGTTTGCGCAGTGCGCGCAGCGCGTCGCAGTAGTCGCGCCGGTTGCGGAAGTCCCAGGGCGTCGCGTAGCTGTCGAGGGTGCGGATGTCGCTGCCCGCGCAGAACGCCCGCTCGCCGGCACCGGTCAGCACGATCGCCCGCACGGCATCGGCGTCGTTCGCCCAGGTCGCGAAGGCCTCGAGCGCCGCCGACATCTCCGGGGTCACCGAGTTGAGCTTCTCGGGGCGGTTGATCGTGACGAGCGCGACCGCACCGTCGAGTGACACGGTGACCTGCTCGAGGCCGGGGTCGAAGTCGGTCATTGCTGCGCCTCCCTGTAGGCGGTGGCGAGGGCGTCCACCGTGCGGTGATCCGAGAGCCCGGCGCGGATGATCGCCGCGGCCCTCGACTGGAACGGGATGTACCCCGGGAAGCGCGGACGCACCCACGAGGCCTCGATGGTGTCGAGGGTCGCCGAGTAGAAGCCGCCGGCTGCCGCATCGACGCGCGGGTCGGTCCAGGCCGACCGGGCGCTCGGCTGGCCCGCGTGGTCGGGGATGAAACCCGCCTGCGCGGCGGGCGACAGGAGCCAGCGCAGATGATCGAGCAAGGCGGTGCTCGGCTCGCTGCGTCGGGTGACCGCGATGCCGGTGCCGCCGATGGTCGACCCCGGCCGGATGCCCGCGGGCGGGGCGCCGAAGGCGAGGCGGGGCGAGTAGGTGACGTAGCCGTAGACGAGCGGGATGTAGGCGAGGTCGTCGGTGTCGGTCATGCGCTCGAGCAGGCCGATCGGGCTGAGTCCCGAGGTGCCGGCCGGTGCGCGCCGGGCCAGCTCCTCCAGGATCCGCAGGGCGTCCACCGCGATGCCGCGCTCGAAGAACTCGCCCGACTCCTCCCGCAGCTCGCCGCCCAGCGACACCGCGATCGAGCAGAAGCTGAGGAAGGCGTGCGGTCCGGCGAGGCTCGGGGCGACCGGCACATCGAGCGCGAGGGCCTGCGGCCAGGTGCGGGGGGCGGCCGGGAGAGCGTCGGGGCGACGGGCCGAGACCTGGGTGGCGGCGTCGAGCGGCAGGGCCCAGGTGCGCCCGCCGAGACAGTAGGAGCGCGCGCTCGGGCCCACGGCATCCCGGGCCCAGCCGGCGAGCTCGTCGGCGGTGAAGAGTTCGTCGAGCGGGCGCACGCAGTCGGCCGCCACCGCGTCGCCGAGGTGCGGATGATCGAGCACGATGAGGTCGTACCGTGCGGCCAGGCTCTCGACCGGGGTCGACTCGAATCCCTCCAGCGGGTGCACCTCCCAGCGCAGCCCCTCGATCGCGGATGCCCGAAGCGCCTCGCGTCCGCGCGGATGATCCCAGGTGAGCCCGACGAACCCGGTCATTCGCCGGCGACCACCCCGGACTCGAACAGGGCGGTGACCCGCTCGGGGGTGACCCCCAGCTCGGCGAGCACTTCCCGGCTGTGCTGGCCCACGAGGGGTGCGCCGCGGTCGATGCGCGGCGGGGTCGCCGAGAACTTGTAGGGGAAGCCGGGGGTCTTGATGTGACCCTCCGTGGGATGGTCGTACTCCACGAAGGTGCCGTTGTGCGCGATCTGCGGGTCGTCGACGAGATCCTGGTAGCTGTACACGGGACCGGCCCAGATGCCCACGGCGAGCAGCTTCTCCAGCCACTCCGCCGTCGGTGCCGTGCGCAGGCGCGCCTCCGTCTTCTCGTACAGCTCGTCGCGCCGGGTCCACCCGTCGACCTCGGGAACCATGCCCGCGAAGCTCGGCTCGCCGATGACGGTGCCGAGCGTCTCGAGGTCGGCGAAGCCGAGGGCCAGGTAGCCGTCGCTCGTCGCGAACACCCCGTAGGGCGCACGGATGTAGACGTGCGCGTTGGGCTGGTCGCCGCGCTCCTGCGGCACCCCGCCGACCGTGAACACCGAGAGCTCCTGCATCTGCAGGGTGGTGAGCGCGTCGAGCATGTTGACGGTGACGAGCTGTCCTTCCCCGGTGCGCTCGCGGTGCAGGAGAGCGGCGAGGACTCCCTCGAACGCCGTGGAGCCGGTGACCGCGTCGGCGAGGTACTGGCCGGCGGGCGTCGGCGGTTCGCCGCGCCGACCCGCCGAGAGCATGGCGCCCGACATCGCCTGCAGCAGCAGGTCCTGGCCCGGGCGGTCCTTGTACGGGCCGTCCTCGCCGTAGCCGGAGATCGACACGTACACGATCGAGGGATTGATCGCGTGCAGCGATTCGTAGTCGACGCCGAGCCGGGCGGCGACCCCCGGGCGGTAGTTCTGCAGGAAGACGTCGGAGGTCGCGACGAGCTCCTCGAGCACGGTCTTGCCTCCGGCCGACTTGAGGTCGACGGCGAGCGAGCGCTTGTTGCGATTGAGGGAGAGGAAGGAGACGTTGATGCGGTTGCCGTTCGCGCCCCCGGCGGCGGCGAAGCGCTGCCACTCGCCGGCGGTGGGCTCGACCTTGATGACGTCGGCCCCCAGATCGCCGAGGCGCTGGGCCGCGAACGGTCCCGCCATCGCGATCGTGCAGTCGATCACCCGGTATCCGCTGAGGACCCCACGCGGCTGCGACACAGCTGCTCCTTCGTTGTCAGTCATGGATGCGCACCTCCGCGCCGTCCGCGGCGGATGACCGCAGCAGGCCCTCGATCAGCTCGACCGAGCGCGCCGCGACGTCGACCGTGCTGTTGTTCTCGGTGCTCGCACCGGTGATGAGCTCGATGAAGCGCGCCGGTGGCACGAGGCACTCGTACTCACCGTCGCCCGGTGCGATCGGCACCTCGACGCGCTCGCCGTCGTAGCGGCGCAGCGAGACCCGCTCGCGCTCCACGTCGAGCATGAGCACCCCCTCGGTGCCGAACAGGCGGAGGTCGACCTGGTACTTGTCGCCGTCGGCGAGCGTTGCCGCCCCCGAGAGCGAGCCCAGTGCGCCGTTGTCGAAGCGGATGACCGCCGCATCGAACAGATCGACCGGGGCCCCCGCGTTCTCCACCCGCCCCGCCACGGTGCTGGCCCGCAGGCCGGTCAACCAGAACAGGAGCGCGCTGGAGTGCGAGACCTGCCCGTGCGCGTAGCCGCCGCCGTGCCGCGGATCCGACCAGGTGCCCGGCTCCGGCCGCGTGTCGGTGGACCACCGCTCGAGCATGTGGGTCGGGTCGCCGCCGAAGAGGCCGCGCGTGGGGGAGGCCATGTGGGTGAGGGCGAACTGGATCTCGCCGATGCGGCCCGCGTCGAGGATCCGCTTCGCCTCCCGCGTGAAGTCCTTGTAGTTCCAGCCGTAGGGAACGAGGAAGTGGGTGCCCGCCCGCTCCACCGCGTCGACGAGCCGCCAGGCATCCTCGGCGCGGAGGGTCATCGGCTTCTCGCAGAGCACGTGGAGGCCGCGCTCGAGCGCCCGCAGCGAGACGTCGAGGTGGAGGTCGTGGGGCGTCGTCACGACGACAGCGTCGAGGTCGGCATCCAGCAGTTCGTCGATGCTCTCCGTCGCGAAGCCGAACCCGAAGCGGTCACGGATCGCGCCCAGTCCCGGTCCCAGCCCGCAGACGCCGACGAGCTCGACGTCGTCACGCGCGGCGAGCAGCGGGAAGTGGTTGCTCGTCGCCCACCAGCCGGCACCGACGGCGCCGACGCGCACCCGGGTCACGCGCGTGCCCCGGTCATGCGCGGGCCCAGGTGCGGAGGCCGTCACGGGTTCCCACGCACACGGTGCCGCGGGCGGTCATCCGTTCGAGGTTGCCGGTCATCGGGAAGATCAGGTACTCGGCGGCGGCGGGGCCCCACGGCCCGAGCCGCGCGGCGACCCGGTGGATGAGCTCGAGCGTGGTCATCCCCTCGGGTTCAAGCGCGTCGGTGATCGCGGCGTCGATCGTCGCGATGTACTCGGCGGAGGCGTCGAGGAAGCGGCCGACCTCCGCATCCTCGTAGACCGGGTAGTGAGCGGTGAGCAGGAGCTCGGCGTCGTAGCCGCGGAACAGCTCGATCGTCGCCAGGTAGGGGTCGGTGTCGCGGTAGGTGGGCGGGAACGCGGGGTCGCCGGATGCGGTGGGCACGGTGGTGCCGAGGGTAGCGTCGCCGATGATGAGGGCGGCATTGCGCTCGTCCCAGAGGGCGAGGTGGCCGTCGCTGTGACCCGGAGTGTGGAGCACCCGGATCACCCGGTCGCCGAGGTCGAACTCCTCGCCGCCCCGCAGCGCCCGCGTGACCGGCGCGACCGCCGCCGCCTCGCGGATGTACGCGGTCGTCTCGGGCGGGTCGTCGAAGCCGTCGCTGTGCCGGAACTCGCCGTAGCGCTGCTCGATGAGCACCTCGAGGTCTTCGGTGAGCGGCACGTCGAGTTCGCCCGCGAGCAGTTCGACGTGGGGTGCCGCCGCGACGATCGCCGCGTTGCCGCCGGTGTGGTCGAAGTCGCAGTGCGAGCTGATCACCCAGTGCAAGCGCGCGAGGTCGAAGCCGATCTCGGCGAGGTGCGGCAGCAGCGTCTCCTCGACGCTCGCGGTGATGCCGGTGTCGAAGAGCAGGGCGCGCTCCGAGCCCTCGAGGAGGTACATCGCCACGAATCTCTCGCCCAGCGGAGCCACGATGCGCCGCAGGCCGGGTCGGATCAGCATCAGCGGATGACCTCGCCCGGGTCCTCCGCCACCAGGCGGAGTCCGGCGCGCTGCGATCGCACGTGCGGCCCCGCCGCGGTGATCCACGGCGCCGAGCGCTGATCGGCGGCGATGGCGCGCTCGTCGATGGTCACCCCGGCCCCCGGCTCGTCGCCGAGGACGATCCCGCCGTCGGCGTAGTGCTCGTCGATGGTGACCCCGACGGGCGCGTCGAGCGACTGGACCTCGGCGGAGAGGTGATTCGGCACCGAGGCCGCGGCGTGCCCGACCGCGGGGTTGGCGGTCAGCCCGACGGGGCTGATGGGCAGGGTGCGCGAGTGCGCGGCGTAGGCGACCCGCAGGAAGTGGGTGACGCCCCACACGGCACCCGCCTGCACGATGTCGACGGCCCGGTTGTCGAACAGCGGGGTGTACTGCTCCAGACCGGTCAGGTTCTCGCCGGTGGCGACGGCGGCCCGGATGCTCGACGACAGCCGCGCGTGCCCCGCGGCGTCCCACCGCCGCAGCGGCTCCTCGATCCAGGTGAGGTCGAGGCGTGCCTCGATCGCGGTGACGTAGCGGACCGCCTGCTTCAGATTCCACGACTCGTTCGAGTCGAGCATGAGCGCGGGGCGGGCCGTGTTGGCCGCCAGTTGCTCGGCGATGATGCCGAGCCGGCGGATGTCGGCGTCGACGTCGCGGCCGCCCTTGAGCTTGCCCGCGGTGAAGCCGCGCTCCGCCATGGAGCCGTAGAGCGCCGCGAGCTCCTCGTCGCCCAGCGCGATGTCGAGGCCGGAGGCGTAGCCCGGCACGAAGCGGTCCCCGGCGCCGAGCAGTCGCCACAGCGGTTCCCCGGCGATCTTCGCCTTCAGATCCCAGAGGGCCGCGTCGAGGGTGCCGATCCCGCCGAAGGTGGCGCCACCGTGGCCGGCCTTGAAGACGTGGGCGAGCATCCGGTCGTACAGCGCGGTGACGGCGCGCGGGTCAGCGCCCTCGATGGCCGGGAAGATGTCGTCGACGCCGTAGTCGGATCCGAGGCCGACGCCCGTGATGCCCTCGTCGGTCTCGATCACGACGATGGGGACTTCGGTCAGACCGGAGTCGATGAAGCCGTTCACGTCGCCGACGGGACGACCCCAGTCCCGGTAGGTGCGGAGGCAGTGATAGCCCGTGATCTTCATATCGTCCTTGATGGTGAGCGGTTTTCGCGCCTCGGCGCACTAAACAGCATACATCACACGTTACCTCGGCGGGGGTGCAATAATCGACGAACGCAGGTGCACGCGACACAAGGAGATCTCGATGCGGAGACGAACGCCGGAGCGGGGCCCCGCCCTGACCGAGCTGGGGCTGGGAGCGGCCCAGTTCGGCAACCTCTACCGGGAGACGAGCGACGCGGAATCGCAGGCCGCGGTCGACGCGGCCTGGGAGCGGGGCATCCGCTACTTCGACACCGCGCCGCATTATGGACTCGGTCTGTCGGAGCGCCGGCTGGGCGCCGCGCTTGCCGGGCGCCCCCGCGACGAGTACGTCGTCAGCACGAAGGTGGGGCGGATGCTCGTTCCCAGTCCCGAGACCGCCGACCGGCTCGACGACGGCGGCTTCGTCGTGCCCGCCACCACCCGGCGCGAGTGGGACTTCAGCCGCGACGGCATCCTGCGCTCGCTCGAGGGGAGCCTCGAGCGACTGGGCCTCGACCGCGTCGACATCGTCTACCTGCACGACCCGGATGACCACTGGTCGGCCGCGTCGACCACCGGCATCGACACCCTCGTCGAGCTGCGCGATGAGGGCGTCATCGGCGCGATCGGCGCGGGCATGAATCAGTCGGAGATGATCGCGCGCTTCATCCGCGAGTGCGACGTCGACCTCATGATGCTGGCGGGGCGGTTCACGCTCCTCGAGCACGGGGCGCTCGCCGAATTGCTGCCGCTCGCTCTGGAGCGCGGAGTGGGCATCGTCGCCGCCGGGGTCTACAACTCCGGTCTGCTCGGTGCGCCGAGGCCCCGGCCCGACGCGATGTTCGACTACCGGCCCGCGCCGCCCGAGCTCATCGCCCGCGCGACGGCGATCGCGGAGGTGTGCGAGCGGTTCGGGGTCACCCTCCCCGACGCGGCCGTCGCCTACCCGCTGCGGCACCCCGCCGTCGTCTCCGTCGTGCTCGGGGCCCGCAGCGCCGCGCAGGTGAATGGCAACGCGGAACGGTACGGCACGGTCATCCCCGACGGACTCTGGGATGCCCTGCGCGAGACCGGGCTTCTGCCGTGATCATCGACGCCCACCAGCACGTCTGGAACCTCGACCGCGCCGACTACCCCTGGCTCGACGCCGGGCTCTCGCCCATCGATCGCACCATGGAGCTCGACGAGGTGCTGCCCGCGATGCGCCGGGTGGGCGTCACGGGGACGGTGCTCGTGCAGGCCGCCGACAACGCGGAGGACACGGCCAACATGATCCGCGTGGCGGACGAGCACCCCGAGGTGCTCGGCATCGTCGCCTGGGTGCCGCTCGACCGCCCGCACGAGGCGGAGCGGCGGCTCGCCGAGCTGCGCCGCGACGAGCGTGTGGTCGGGGTGCGCACGCTGCTGCACGCACAGCCCGATCCGGACTGGGTGACGCGCCCCGAGGTGGATGCCGGGCTCACGGTGCTCGAAGCCGCGGGTGCCGCGTTCGACTACGTCACCGGCGGACCGGCCGCCCTCGGCCACCTCCCGGGTATCTCGGAGCGACACCCCGGGCTCCGCATCGTCATCGACCACCTCGGCAAGCCGCCCATCGGGGGCACGGCGGAGGACCGCGCGGAGTGGCGTCGCCTGATCGCGACCGCGGCCGAGAACCCGCGGATGGCGGCCAAGGTCTCGGGGCTGTACGCCTCGGTCGGGCCGCTCGATTCGTGGACCGTCGCCTCGGTGCGGCCCTTCGTGCAGGATGCGCTCGAGCTGTTCGGTCCCGAGCGCCTGATGGTCGGCGGCGACTGGCCCATCTCTGTGCTCGCCGGGGGGTACGACCGCACCTGGGAGGCGCTCGCGCTCCTCACGGGAGACCTCGCGCCCGCCGCGCGGGAGCAGCTCCTCGGCGCCACAGCCGCCGCGGTCTACGGGTTGCGGCGGGCGGGGTAGGCGTCACGCTGCGCCCGCGCCCCCTCCCCCTCCCCCTCCCCGAGTTGGCACTTTTTGTGCAACTTTGCGCGCCCGCAGGGGAAAATCGGCAATTCACCGGGCGCGGCCCGGCGAATTGGCATCTTTTGTGCAGCGAAACGAGGGTGCGGGCGCGGAGGCCCCGGTCGACCAGCGCAGCCAGCTCGGGCGTTGGCGCCCGCGGCGCCAGCGCCCTCCTTTTCTCGCACCAAAAGGTGCAACAAGGCGGCGGGACGCCGACTTGTTGGCGAATTCCCGCTGCGGGCGCGCAAAGTTGCACAAAAAATGCCAACTCGCGCGGGAGGGTGGGCAGTGCCAACTCGCGCGGGAGCGCGAGGCAGCGCCCCTACCCCACCGCCGTCACGAGCAGCACGACCGCGCTCTCCGGGAACAGCACCGGCGGGCGCAGCCCGGCGCGGCGCAGCGCGCGCCCGCTCATCCGCAGCGGGGCGTCGAGCCAGGGCAGGGGCGACTGGCCGTTGAAGCCGTCGCGCTCGGTCACGTCCGAGAGGCTGACCTCGTACACGGTGTCGTCGTCGAGCCCGGGCAGGGTGATGGCGTCACCGGGGTAGGCGTTGCTCGACCCCACCTGCGTGAAGACGTACAGCGCGCGGTCCCGCTCACCGGCGACCACCCCGCGCAGGTCGACGGAGTCGTCGGGCAGGTCGGCGTAGACCGCGTGGCCGCTGTGCAGCAGCTCGCGGTGGGCTTTGTGAAACTCGACCCAGCGGGTGAGCTGCGCGAGGTCATCCGGGCTCGCCGTCGTCACGTTCCACTCGATGCCCAGGTGGCCGAACAGCGCCGTCGCGCCGCGCAGCGCCAGCCGCGAGGTGCGCCCCGTCGAGTGCGATTCGGGTCCGCTGATGTGCGCGCCGAGCATCTCGTAGGGTACGAGCAGCGAGGTGTACTTCTGGATGCCCAGCCGCTCGATCGGGTCGATGCAGTCGCTCGTCCAGAACCGGTCGGTGCGGTCGGCGATGCCGAGGTCGACCCGCGCGCCGCCGGACGCGCAGCTCTCGATCTCCAGCCCGGGGTGCGCCTCCTTCAGCCCGTCGAGCAGCCGGTAGAGCGCCTCGACGTTCGCGTGCACGGCCGCGGCGCCGGTCACGGTGCTGCCCGGGTCGACGAGGTCGCGGTTGTGATCCCACTTCAGGTAGGCGATGTCGTTCTCGTCGAGCAGCGCGTGCAGTCGCTCGGAGAGGTAGGCGTAGGCGTCGGGGTGCGAGAGGTCGAGCACGTGCTGTCCCCGCCCCTCGATCGGCAGGCGCCCCTCCGGCTGCAGGATCCAGTCGGGGTGCGCCCGCGCGAGCTCCGAGTCGGGGTTGATCATCTCCGGTTCGACCCAGAGGCCGAACTCCATGCCCAGCCCGGTGACGTGGCGGATGATCGGCCCCAGCCCCTCGGGGAAAACCGCCGGGTCGACGTACCAGTCGCCGAGCCCCGCAGTGTCGTCGCGACGCCCGAGGAACCAGCCGTCGTCGAGCACGAACCGCTCGACCCCCACGGCGGCGGCCGCGTCGGCGAGCGTGCGCAGGCGTTCGGTGTCGAGGTCGAAGTACATCGCCTCCCAGGTGTTGAGGGTGACCGGTCGCGGGCTGCGCGGGTGCTGCGGACGGGATCGCACGCTGTCGTGCAGCGAGGCGGAGAGGGCGTTGAGGCCCTCGCCCCAGGCGCCGATCACGACCGGTGTGCGATAGCTTTCGCCGGGCGCGAGCCGCACCTCGCCGGGGAGCAGGAGTTCGCCGGCCTGCAGCAGGGCGAGTCCGTTGCCGGTGCGCTCGGCGGCGAGCTGGAAGTTGCCGCTCCACGCGAGGTGGATGCCGTGCACGAGCCCCGACTCGAAGCCGAAACCGGGGGTGCCGGCGAGCACGAGGAGCGGGGCATCCGCGCCGGGCCGGCCCCGCCGGGAGTCCCGCTCGTGCCGTCCGATCGTGAAGGGGTAGCGCTGCGGGTGGCGCTCGCGCAGGTGGCGGCCCGTCGTGTCCATGACCTCGCGCGCGCTCACCGGCACCGGGAGGGTCGCGCGGAGGGCAGCGAGCTCGTAGTCGTCGCTGGCCGTGTTGGTGAGGGCGACGGTGGTGCGCAGGATGCCCGCCGCATCGAGATCGAGGGTGACGGTCACCGCGAGGCCGGCCGCCGCATCCGTGCCACGGATCGTCGCCGAGGTCTCGTTCGCGTCGATGCCGCTCGTGACGACGGCGGGAGCGAAGGAGCGACCGGCGCGGCTGCCCTCGAGACCGGGGGTGCCGAACCAGCCGGTGGACGCCTGGGGGAGCAGCGAGAGGGTGACACCGCGGTCGAGGTACCCCGAGACGCGCTGGTTGCGGGCGGCGCGCGCGAGCGACTCGACCTCGGCCGTGGACGCCTGACCGAGACTCTCTCCCCAGTAGACGATCGCCGGGAATTCGGGCGTCGTGTCGATGACGACACTCGTGCCGCCGTGGCGGAGATGGAGGGCTGCGGCGCTGCTGTTCACGTGTTATTTTTAGAGTGAAAATATAGCCGTGTCAAGGGAGTCCCGTGCGCATTCTCGACGCGCCCGACATCGTCGGCAGCGACCAGCCGCGTGCCGTGCGCGACGTCGCCACCGAGTTGCTCGCCGCCGGCGCCCTCTCCCGCCCGGAGCTCGCATCCCGCCTCGGCCTCTCGCTCGCGAGCATCACCCGCTACGCGACACCGCTGCTGCGCTCCGGCCTCGCGGTCGAGCGGCCCGACCCGGAGGCGAGCGCGATCGGGCGCCCGGTCAACCTCATCGACCTCGCCGTCGACGACCATCGATTCGCCGGGTGCAAGATCACGGGCGGGAGCGCGTACGCGGTGCTGACCGATCTGCGGGGCACGGTCATCCGCAGTGAGAGCACCGCGCTGCCGGGGCACGGGGTCGCGGATGTCCGTGCCCGGGTCGCCGCGCTCATCCGCTCGCTCGGCCCCGCGCCCCTCACCGCGGTGGGCGTGACCGTCGGCGGTCGCGTCGACGACGGCCGGGTCATCGTCGATGCCCCGTTCCTGGGCTGGCACGGGGTCGACTTCGCCGCGCAGCTCGCGGCCGAGCTGGAGACGCCGGTCGTGGTCGACAACGACGTGGTCGCGCTCACCTCGGCGGCGCGCCTGTTCGGGGCGGCCGGGCATCCCGACGACTTCGCGGTCATCACGGTCGGCGCGGGCGTCGGCTACGGGCTCGTCGTGGGCGGTCGGCAGGTGGGCGCGGGGCGCCCGGGGATGGACGGTGGGGCTCACGTCACGCTCGACCCCGCGGGACCGGCGTGCGAGCGGGGGCACCCGGGATGCGCCTCGGTCTGGGTCTCGGTGCCGGGCATGAGCACCCGCGCGGGCGAGCTGCTCGGGCGCCCGCTCGCCGAGGGCGAGTTCGAGCGACTCGTCGTCGCGGGCGACGTGGCGTGCACGGCGGTGCTCGCCGACGCGGCCCGTGCGCTCGCGCGCTGGCTCTCGCTCGTCGCCGACATCGCGATGGTCGATGCCTTCCTGCTCTCCGGCGAGGGCGCGGAGCTGTTCGCCCCCCGGATCGGCGAGATCACCCGGGAGGTGCGGGCGAGGGCGGGCGGCGAGCGCGCGGAGGCCGTCATCACGATCGACGGCTCCGGCTTCGAGGGCTGGGCGCGCGCGGCCGCCGTCGCGGCGATCCGCGCCGCCCTCCGCGGCGCCTGAGCCACCCCGCCTGCCCGCGGTGCCAGTCCGCCCGGCCGCGCACCCCGGCCGCGCCCCTCGGCCGCCGCCCGACCCGCTCGCGTCGCCCGGCCCGCGCCCCCGCAAAACCCGCCGCCGACCAGCCCTTTCCGCCCGTTCGCAAAATCGATTTTGTGCTAGCCTTCACAGCACAGGCGAGCAGTCCGACCCGCGGCGGCCTCGTTCCCGATCACCTGGTACCCGGTTGGAGTTCGAAGAGGATGGCGAAGCGCGTCGGGATCTCCGATGTCGCCACCGCGGCAGGTGTCTCGGTGACGACCGTCTCCCACGCGCTCAGCGGCCAGGGCAACCTCAGCGCGAAGACCCGCGAGCACGTGCAGCGCGTCGCGGGGGAGCTCGGCTACGCCCCCAACCGCATCGCGAGCGCCCTGCGCCGTCAGCGCAGCGGCATCGTCGGCTTCGTGAGCGACGAGATCGCGACGACCCCCTTCGCCGGCCGCATCGTGCTGGGCGCCCAGGATGCGGCGGCCGAGCGCGGCCTGCTCCTCATGCTGGTGAACTCCAACCGGGATGACCGCGTCGAGGCCCAGCAGATCGACTCGCTCCTCGACCAGCAGGTCGACGCCTTCGTCTACGCGCGCATGTCGCACGGTCTCGTCTCCCTCCCGGCGAAGCTCGCCGGGCTGCCGACCGTCGTCGTCGACGCCGAGAACCCCGACGGCGGGGCGCCCTGGGTGGTGCCCGACGAGGTGGGCATCGGCCGCACGGCGACCGAGCGCCTGCTCGCCGCCGGCCACCGCCGGATCGTGCATATCTCGGTCGACGCCCCTGGCCCCGGTGTCGACGGCCGCATCCTCGGCTATCGCCGGACGATGGCCGAGCACGGCCTCGAGCCGCACGTCTTCACCGTGCCCGAGCCCGCCGACGCGAGCGCGGGGCGCGAGACCTTCGAGGCGGCGCTCGCGGCCGTGCCCGACCTCACCGCCGTCTTCTGCTTCAACGACCCCATGGCGATGGGGGTCTACCAGATCGCCGCCGAGCGGGGGATGTGCGTGCCCGACGACCTCTCCCTCATCGGTGTCGACAACCTCGAGGTGATCGCCGCCCAGTTGCGTCCGGGTCTCACCACCGTCGGGCTGCCGCACTACGAGATGGGGCGGTGGGCGATCGAGCAGCTCAGCGCGATGATCGGCGACCCGGAGTGGTCGAGCAATCGTTCCCAGGTCGAGTTGGCCTGCCCGCTCATCGAACGGGGTTCCGTCGCGAGCCCCCGGAAGGACACCGGCCGTGCTTGAGCTGCCCGACTCCTGGGTCTGGGACTTCTGGATCGCCGACACCGGCGAGGAGTACCACCTCTTCTTCCTGTTCGCGTCGCGGGCGCTGCAGGAGGAGTCCGCACGCCACCGCCGGGCATCCATCGGCCACGCGGTCTCGACCGACCTCGTGAACTGGACCCGCGTCGCCGACGCGCTCGTGCGCTCGGATGCGCCCGCCGCCGACGACGTCGCGACCTGGACGGGCTGCACCGTGCGCGGCGACGACGGCTTCTGGTACATGTTCTACACCGGCACGAACGACGACCCCGTGCCCTCCACGCAGCGGGTCATGGTCGCCGTGTCGCGCGATCTGATGACCTGGCGCAAGCAGCGCACCCCGGTCGCGGTCGCCGACCCGAGGTGGTACTCCACCGGGGCGGATGGCGGCGACGAGGCCTTCCGCGACCCCTGGGTGTTCCGCGAGGGCGGGCTCTGGCACATGTTCACGACCGCGCGGGCGCGCACCGGCTCGGTCACCGAGTCGGGCGTCGTCGGCCACGCCACCTCCAGCGACCTGCTGCACTGGGATGTCCAGCCTCCCGTCACCCCCGGCAACGAGGGCTTCGGCCAGCTCGAGGTCACGCAGCTGGTCGAGGTCGAGGAGCGCCCGTACCTGCTGTTCAACTGCCTGCGCACCGAGATCGCCCCACGCCGTCGTGACGTGGCGGGCACGGGCGGCATCTGGATCGCGGCGGGGGAGTCCCCGCTCGGCCCCTTCGACATCGACGGCGCCGTTCGGCTCACCGACAACCGGTACTACGTCGGCAGGGTGATCACGGATCGCGCGGGCGTGCAGCAGTTCCTCGCCTTCGAGAACGTGCGCGACGGCGAGTTCATCGGGCGGATCGCCGACCCGGTCCCGTTTGCGGGCGTGCTCGCGGCGGCGGGCGTCGCGACCCGCGCCTGACTGCTGAGCCAGCCGTACCGAGCTGCCCGCGCCGTGCATCCGGCGGGCCCCTGCGGCGAATCGTGACGCGACCGTTGTCTTCGGGTCTCCCTCATCTCTAGCGCGTCGTTCGTGGAAGCCGTAATGTAAGCGCTTGCAGGGATGTTGCGCATCGTTACCTATTCGTTACAGCTTGGCTCTGTACGGGGTGCTCGACGCGGGGCTAGTTTCATCTCAGCAAAAACGATTTTGTAAATCGTTTTCTCCCCCCAAGAAAGGTCGAAGTAATGAGGCTTCGTAACAAAACAATCGCATCCGTTGCCGCTCTTGTGGGCGCAGCGGTCGTGCTCAGTGGATGCTCGGGTACCAGCGGCGGCGGCGGCAACACCACCGTTCAGATCCTCGGCGCGTTCACCGCAGCGCAGGCCACCGCCTTCCAGGCGGACCTCACCAAGTGGGGCAAGGCGAACAACATCACCGTCAAGTACTCGGGAAGCGACAACTTCCAGCAGGCGATCGTCACGCGCGTGACCGCCGGCAACCCGCCGGACGTCGCGATCTACCCGCAGCCGGGCGTGCTCAAGCAGCAGGTGAAAGACCTCAAGCCGCTCGACAGCCTCGGCGTCGACGTCGCGAGCGTCACCTCTGACGAGCCCAACGGCCTCGGCGACATCGGCAACGTGAACGGCAAGACCTACGGCCTCCCGTACAGCATCAACGTGAAGTCGCTCGTCTGGTACGACCCCGCCGCCTTCGCCGCGCACGGCTACACCGTGCCGACCACCGACGAGGAGCTCACCGCTCTCGAGGCGAAGATCAAGTCCGACGGCGCCGGGTACCCCTGGTGTGTCGGAGCCGAATCGGGCGCTGCGACCGGCTGGCCGATGACCGACTGGCTGGAGGAGTACGTGCTGCGCTACGGCGGACTCGACCAGTACAACAAGTGGATCACCCACGACGTGCTCTTCAACTCCGACCTGGTGAAGAAGGCGGCCGCGAAGGTCCAGAGCGAGATCCTCGACCCGGGCCAGGTCAACGGCGGCGGCAAGGCCATCGCCACGACCAACTTCGGCAAGGCCGGCAACCAGCTCTTCGTCAGCGGCAAGGACAAGGGCCAGTGCTTCATGATGCGCCAGGGAACGTTCATCGCGGACTTCTTCCCCGACAACATCAAGGCCGAGATCGCCAAGAAGGACACGACCAACATCAACGTGTTCCCGCTGCCGACCCCGTCGGACGCCGTCACCTCCGGAACCCTCGGTGGTGGTGACCTCGTCGGTGCCTTCAACACGAACGCCGCGACCAAGAAGGTCGTGCAGTACCTCGTGAGCAAGGAGTTCGGCACGAACGGCTACGCCGGGCAGGCCATCTTCCTCTCCCCGCACACCTCCTTCGACAGCAGCCTGTACACGAGCCCGTTCCAGGCCGCTGCTCAGAAGGCGGTCGCCGCATCCAAGGTCTTCGGCTTCGACGCCTCCGACCAGATGCCCGGTGCCGTCGGTGCCGGAACGGAGTGGACCGACCTGACCGCGTGGACGACAGGCCAGAAGACACTGGACGCGGTGTTGCAGGACATCGACTCCTCGTGGCCGAAGTCGTAGTGTGACGGTCAACCAGTAGTGCAACCGGTGGCGCTCGTTCCCGTGCGGGGCGAGCGCCACCCTCACCACAGCTTCACCCGCACAGTTTCTTAACAACGTCGTTAGGTCGTCACCAATGCAAATTGTGAGTGCACTGGTCTCCGTGGTCGGGGGCCTTACCGTCTCGTTTCTCATCTATCTCGGCTTGAACTTCATCGTCGGCAAGACGAACACGAAGTGGAACCGCCGGCTCCTGCCCTACGTCTTCATCGGCCCGATCCTCGTGCTGCTGCTCGGCTTCCTGGTCTACCCGACCATCCGGACGGTCATCCTGAGCTTCGTCGACACGACGAACGACAAGTTCGCGGGCTTCGGGAACTATGTCTCCCTCTTCACGAGCGGCGACTTCCTGAGCACCCTGCTGAACAACCTGCTGTGGATCCTCGTGGTGCCCGCCGTGACGGTGGCGATCGGTCTCGGCGTCGCGACCCTCGCCGACCGCCTCGGCCCCAAGCGCGAGAAGACCTTCAAGTCGATCATCTTCCTGCCGATGGCCATCAGCTTCGTGGCGGCCGCGACGATGTGGCGGTTCATCTACACCTACGACCCGCCGGGGCAGCCGCAGACCGGTCTGCTCAACGCGATCTGGACCGGCATCACGCACGGCGACCCCGTGCCGTGGATCACGATCGACGCGGGACGCTTCAACGACTTCCTGCTCATGATCGTCGTCATCTGGCTGAACGCCGGGTACGCGATGGTGCTTCTCTCGGCCGCGGTCAAGGGCGTGCCCGAGGAGACCATCGAGGCGGCGCGGATCGATGGCGCGAAAGACCGGCAGATCTTCTTCCGCGTGATCGTGCCGCAGATCCAGGGCACCATCGTGGCCGTCTTCGTGACCGTCCTCATCGGAGTCATGAAGATCTTCGACATCGTCTTCGCCATGACCGGCGGCACGTACAACACGAACGTGCTCGGCGTCGAGTTCATCAACCAGTTCTTCAACTTCGGCAACCCGGGCAAGGCCTCCGCTGTCGTCGTCATCCTGATGGTCGCGGTGATCCCGGTGATCGTCTACCAGGTTCGCAACTACCGCAAGCAGGAGGTCCTCCGATGACCCAGGCAGCCCCCACCCTCGCCGTCCGCGCCACCGCCGAACGGTCGGCCGCCACGGCCCGCACCGCCACGAAGCGCCGGCCCAACCGCCGCATCGTGCTCAACATCATCCTCGGACTGTTCGCCATCCTGTGGATGATCCCGGTGATCGGCCTGCTCGTCACCGCCTTCCGCAGCACCACCGACGCCCAGACCACGGGCTGGTGGACGGCGATCGGCAACGTCTTCGGACAGCACTGGACCACGACGAACTTCGTCACCGCCTTCACCAACCTCGACCTCGGCACGAACTTCTTTAACAGCGTCGCGGTCACGGTTCCGGCGACGGTGCTGCCGATCATGTTCGCCGCCTTCGCCGCCTACGGGTTCACCTTCCTCGACTTCAAGGGCAAGGAGGTGTACTTCGCGGTGATCGTCGGGCTCCTCGTGGTGCCGACCCAGGTGGCGCTCATCCCGGTGCTGCAGGCGTACGTCGCGTTCACCAAGGCGACGGGCATCCCGATCGTCGGGCAGTTCCCCGCGGCGTGGGTCTACCACTCCGCGTTCGCGCTGCCGCTGGCGATCTTCATCCTGCGCAACTACATGTCCACCCTGCCGGTCGCCCTCATCGAGGCCGCCCGCGTCGACGGTGCGAGCCACTTCCAGATCTTCTGGCGGCTCGTCGTTCCGATGTCGATGCCCGCGCTCGCGTCGTTCGCGATCTTCCAGTTCCTCTGGGTCTGGAACGACTACCTGACGGCGTACATCTTCCTGGGCGACGCGAACCCCGTGCTCACCCAGGCGCTGTACGGACTCCTCGGGCAGTACGCACAGGGCTGGAACCTGGTCGCGGCGGGATCGTTCATCACCATCGTCGTGCCGCTCATCGTGTTCTTCGGAATGCAGCGCTACTTCGTCCGCGGACTCACCGCAGGCTCGGTCAAGTAGCGGCCGCAGGGATGCGTCCCACCATCCGACAGGGGATGAGGGCATGGCATCGACACTGGAGGACGTCGCCCGATACGCGGGGGTGAGCATCGCCACCGCCAGCCGGGTGTTCAACGCGAAACCGAATGTCGCGGAGGACACCCGGCTGAAGGTGAACGCCGCCATCGATCACCTCGGCTACGCGGGTCAGCAGCGCACCGGGCAGGAGCACCTGCGGGTGGTGGGCGTCGTCGTTCCCGACGTCGACAGCTCGGTGTTTCGAGAGGCGGTGCGGATCCTCTCAGCGACGCTCGCGTCGAGCGGCATCTCGAGCGTCATCGTGACCGTCGACGGCACCCCGGAGGCGGAGCGGCGCGCGCTCGACCTCCTGGTCGAGCGACGGATGTCCGGCGTCGTCGTGTTCGACGGCGACGACGGCGCCGGGGAGCAGGCGGCGTCACCGTGGGCGGAGCTGCGCGAGCGGGGCATACCCGTGCTCACGATCGGCGGGCGGGAGGGCATCCCGCACGTCGCCTCGGTGCGCTGGGATGACGGCGCCGCCGTGCGCGCGGCCGCCGATTGCCTCGTCACGCACGGCCATCGCTCGATCGCCCTCGTGGTGGGCGACGACGACCGCGCGGCCACCGAGCGACGGGTCGAGGCCTTCCGTGACTACTGCGATCAGGCGGAGGGGCCTGAGCGCGTCACGGGGATGATCGAGCACAGCGCGACCGCGGGCGCCGACGTCGAACGCCTCGCCGTGGTTCTCGCGCAGCGCGGCGCGACCGCCGTGATCGCCGAGACCGAGTGGATCGCGACGAGCGCCCTGCGCGCGCTGCGACGGTCCGGGCACCGGGTGCCGCAGGATGTCTCGCTCATCTGCCTGGAGGACTCCCGCATGCTCGCCGCCGTCGATCCTCCCGTCACCGCGATGCGCCAGTCGGTCGAACTGCTGGCCCGCACCGCGGCACTCGAGCTCGTGCGGCAGCTCGGCGGCAGGGGCGCGCAGGCGCACGCGCTCGTGTTCGGCTCGGAGCTGATTCTGCGCTCGACCGTCGCGGTGCGCTGAGCGCGTCGGCGCGCGGTGCGCTGAGCGCATCGGCGCGCGCTGCGCTGAGCGGGCGGGAGCGCGGGCGGGGCGCGAGCGGGGGAGCGCGCTGGTACGGTCGAGGCGTGCCGGGCATCCCGCACCGCGCAGGAGGGACCCCATGTCTGACGAGCTTCTCGAGATCGCGCGCACCGTCGCGCTCGCCGCGGGCGAACTGGTGAGCCGGCGTCGCCGCGAGGGCGTCTCGATCGCCGACCACAAGTCCTCGCCCGTCGACGTGGTGACGCTCGCCGACCGCGAATCGGAGGAGCTGATCCGCGGCCTTCTGGCGGATGCCCGACCCGGCGACGGCTTCTTCGGCGAGGAGGGCGCGGCGCAGGCCGGCACGAGCGGGCTCACCTGGGTCGTCGACCCGATCGACGGCACCGTCAACTACCTGTACGGGATCCCGCACTATGGCGTGAGCGTCGCCGTGGTGGAGGGCGAACCGGATCCGCTGAGCTGGGCGGCGCTCGCCGGCTGCGTGGTCAATCCGGCGATCGGCGAGGTGTTCACGGCGTCCCGCGGCGGCGGCGCCTTCCTGGGCGACGCGGCCATTCGCGTCGCGCCCGCCGTGGAGCTCTCGCAGGCCCTCGTGGCGACCGGGTTCTCGTACGAGTCGGCCATGCGGGCCATCCAGGGTCGCGTCGTCGCCGAGCTCGTGCCGACCGTGCGCGACATCCGTCGGGGCGGCACCGCGTCACTCGACCTGTGCTTCGTCGCGGCCGGCCGTGTGAACGCGTATTACGAGCGAACTCTGAACCCCTGGGACCACGCGGCGGGCGCTCTCATCGCCGTCGAGGCCGGCGCGCGCGTGACCGGTCGCGACGGCGTACCGCCCAGCAAGGACTTCATTCTCGCGGCGGAGCCCTCCGTCGCGGCGGCGCTCGAGGCTCGGCTGAAGGAGCTCGGAGCCTGAGTCGCCGTCAGCCGTGAGGGTGCCGTGAGTGTGGGCGTGGCCCGAACGGGGACTTTGGCAGAATCCATGCGCATGGATAAGCTTGACCGGTCCGTTACCTGATCGTGATTTTTCGCGATCACAACTGAACCCGCACGATCGAACCAGCACACGAGTTCCGCTCCGCTGTTCGGGAGAGAGGAGCGCTGCCATGACCATGCCGCCAGCCCTCCCCAGCCGACGAGAACTCCGCGAGCAGTCGTCGCCCAAGGCCCGCAAGGCGGCTGCCCGGGCGCAGCGCGAACGCGAGAAGCGACGGGCCCGCCTGCGCGTGGCCGACGTGCCCCGCAAGAGCATCGCCAAGCGGCTCATCCCGGTCGGCGCCCTCGGTTTCGCGGCGGCCCTCATGTTCGCCACCTCTCTGCCGGCGAGCGCGCTGCTGAGCCCCGGTGCCGTGGCGGCCGCGGCGACCGAGACCGCGGCGAAGGCGGTCACCGCGACCGGCGGCACGACCGCCGCGGGCGGACAGGTGCTCGCTCCCGTCTCCGCGACGGGGGAGGCGGCGGCCGTGCCGCTCGCCGACGACGGCATCAGCGTCATGTCGTACGCCGAGGTGCAGAAACTCAACTACACCTTCGCGACGGGCAGCGTCGCCTACACGGTCAACAACTCGGGCCCGATCCGCTGGCCGTTCCCGGTCGCGGTGCCCCTCGGCGATCTGTTCGGCCCCCGCGCCGCGCCGTGCGCCGGATGCTCCACCTTCCATCACGGGATCGACTTCCAGCCCGGCGACGGTGCGCCCATCTACGCGATCGCCGCGGGTGTCGTCAGCCAGGTCGACCACTACGACGCGAGCCTGGGCAACGTCGTGTACATCACCCACACGATCGGCGGCCAGCAGATCACGAGCCTCTACGGCCACATGCAGGAGGGTTCGAGCAGCCTCAAGGTGGGCCAGAAGGTCGCCGAGGGCGATCTTGTGGGGCTCGTCGGCTCCACCGGCGAATCCAGCGGCCCGCACCTACACCTCGGGATCCTCGAGGGCGGGCCCACGGGACCGCCGATCAACCCGCTGCCCTGGCTCATCGCGCACACGGCGCACTGAGACACGCTGCGCCGCGCCGCTCCCGCACGGCGGCACGCAGCGCCTGGCTGCCCGCGCGGCGGCACGCTGCGCCCCGGGGCCCGCGTGGAGGCGCCGCACTCGCGCGTCGTCGCGCAGTTTTCGTGCGTGAAATCCGGGTGAAACCCGTTCGCCTCCCGGCTGTGCCAAAGTGGTGCGCATGGTCGCGCCCCTCCCCGTCGGATCCCTTCTCGAACCGCACCACGACGGGTCACCGTTGTACGTCTCCACCCAGTCGCCGCAGCTCGGCGACCGAGTGCGCGTGCGGGTGCGGATCCCGCACGAGTTCGGCGCGGTGCAGCAGGTGCGTACCCGATCGAACCCCAACCACGAGCCGCGCTTCGCGGTCGCCTCGCTCATCGCGACCGTCGACGGCTGGGACTGGTGGGAGGCGGAGGTCGAGGTCGAGAACCCCACCCACGGCTACCGCTGGCTCATCAAGATGGGCGACGGCCGCAACCTGTGGCTGAACGCCACCGGGATGCACACCATCGAGACCCTCGACAGCGAAGACTTCAAGCTGCTCGCCTACCCGGCACCGCCGGAGTGGGCGACCTCGACGATCATGTACCAGATCTTCCCCGACCGCTTCGCGCGCTCCGCGGCCGCCGACGCGCGGCAGCTGCCGGCCTGGGCGGAGCCGGCGAAGTGGGATGACCCGGTCATCCACATCGGGCCCTCCACCGCCACGCAGCTCTACGGCGGCGACCTGCAGGGCATTCAGGAGCACCTCGATCACCTGATCGGGCTGGGCGTCACCATGATCTACCTGACGCCCGTGTTCCCGGCCCGCTCCAACCACCGCTACGACGCGCTCTCCTTCGACGAGATCGACCCCCTGCTCGGTGGCGACGAGGCCTACATCGCGCTCATCGAGGCGGCGCACGCCCGCGGTCTGCGCGTCATCGGCGACCTCACCTCCAACCACTCGGGCGATGCCCACGAGTGGTTCCAGGCCTCGCACGAGAAGCCCGGCACGCCGGAGAGCGCCTTCTACTACTGGATGGACCAGGAGCAGAAGACCTACGTCTCGTGGCTCGGTGTGCCCAGCCTCCCCAAGTTCAACTGGAACTCGCAGGAGCTGCGGGAGAGATTCATCGAGGGGCCCGACTCCGTCGTCGCGAAGTGGCTGAAGCCGCCCTACAGCCTGGACGGCTGGCGCATCGACGTCGCGAACATGACCGGGCGGTACCTCGCGGAGGACCTGAACGCGGAGGTGCGGCAGATCATCCGTCGCACCATGATCGAGGTGAACCCGGACACGATCCTGCTGGGGGAGTCGACGAACGACGCCTCCTCCGACTTCCAGGGCGACGCCTGGCACGGCGCCATGACCTACACGAACTTCACGCGCCCGTTGTGGGGCTGGCTCTCCGACCGCGAGCGGGAGTCGAGCTACTTCGGTCTGCCGTTCGGCACGATCCCCAGCTACTCGGGCGTCGAGGTGTTCGAGGCGCACCAGCAGTTCGCCGCGGGCTTCCCCTGGCGCGTGCGCCTCCACACCATGAACGCCCTCGACACGCACGACACCCCGCGGTTCCTCACCCACGCGCGTCCCGGCACGGTTCCCGTCGCGCTCGGTCTCTCGATGACGATGCCGGGCATCCCGGTGGTCTTCGCGGGCGACGAGTTCGGGCTGGTCGGCGACGACGGCGAGCACTCGCGCACGCCCATCCCCTGGGAGCACGCGGCGGATGCCGAGCCCACCCTCGAGCTGTACCGCAGGCTGATCCACCTCAAGCGCGAGCACCCGGCGCTGAACGGCGGCGGAATCCGCTGGCTGCACGTGAGCGACGACGTGCTCGTCTTCGTTCGCGAGTCGGAGGAGGAGGCCGTGCTGGTCGTGGCCGCCCGCGCCGACTTCGAGCTCTCGCTCGCCCCCAACGCCGTCTCGGGCGTCGCCACGCTCATCGTCGGCGACGCGGATGCCCTCTTCGACCCCGCCGTCGGGCTCGTGCTGCGCGGCCGAGGTCCGGCCTTCGCGGCCTGGGTGCTGCCCGGCATCGACATCCCCGAGTTCGCGGCCGAGGGCACCGTTCTCGAACTGGAGGGCTAGCGGTCGTCGGCGGTCGGGTGTTGCATGGTCGCATGGCAGGCAAACTCGGCAACATCACCATCGACTGCGCCGACCCGCAGCTGCTCTCCGACTTCTGGGCCGACGTCTTCGGGTACCCGCGCGCAGAGCTTCCGCCGGCGATCGAGGCGGCCCACCGCGACGGCGCGCTGACGGATGACCAGCTCGCCAGTCGCGGCGTCGCTCAGGATCCGGCGGGCATCGGCCCGCGGTTCTTCTTTCAGCGCGTGCCGGAGTCGAAGGTGGTCAAGAACCGCGTGCACGTCGACGTGATGGCGACCCCCGGCCGGCGCCCGAGCGAGGAGGAGCTGGTCGCCGAGCGCGATCGGATCGTCGCCCTCGGCGCGACGGTGGTGCGGGAGGTCGACGAGATGTGGGGCCCGTTCCCGGATCGCCATGTGGTCATGCAGGATCCCGAGGGCAACGAGTTCTGCCTCCAGTAAGGGGCGCAACAGCACCCCTCCGCGGATGCTAGTCTCTTACGGTGCCAAAACGGCGCTGCGCTGTGCGCGGCTGCGGTTTTCGCGCCCCCTTAGCTCATTGGTAGAGCACTTCCTTGGTAAGGAAGAGGTAGTGGGTCCGATTCCCACAGGGGGCTCTCGCGTCCCTCACTCGGATGCGCCCGGCGGGGTAGCTCAGGTGGTTAGAGCACACGGCTCATAATCGTGGTGTCGCGGGTTCGAGTCCCGCCCTCGCTACAAATTGCTAGTTAAAGGCTATCTACTTTTTGAATCAGTTTCAGTTCCTCATAAACCCCGCCCATTGATTCGCGGGTATTCTCTCCGTACTCATCGTTTGCGAAACTTGACGTCCGTGGTCATCCGGATCGTCCATGAGAATTGGGCGGTTGATTGGTGGCAGATAATTACCGACGCAATGATCATTGCTGCCGCGCGTGCCGCGACCTACGTCGGTCGTTGCTCCACGCTGTAATCCGAGAAAGTGCAGAGTGTCCTGCTCGCCTCGTTCTCTTCAATCACGCCTACTGGATGGTCCCGACCCGACAGTTGCCTCGCTTTCTGGTTCTGGCCGAGACGCAGCGTACTGTTCATCCGGTCGCTGACGAACTTTACCCAGAACTTCTGCGTTGGTAACAGAGCCCAGTTACTTGTCGCCCTTACCGAGACTCTTTCGACGCTGACGGCGAGTCATCGTTCCGGCTTGTACCTTGAGGTGGGCGGCGACACGTTCGGCAAACTGCGGGCAACCGGCCGCACGGAGATGCCCGACCAATTCTGCTTTCTTCCCTAACCCCGTCCAGTAGGCGAGCTGGTTGCGGGTTGCCTCAGCCACGAAATGCGGTGCCGAATCGTCAACCAGCACAAAGAACTGGTCCGCGGTCAATACCTCATACGGAAGCTCGTCGCTGTCCATCCGGGCAAACCCACGATCATCGGTGACCAAAAAGCCGGCCCGAGATGCGACTGCGGCGGCGTGTACGTGACGGTCATCCGGGTCTGCGCCCGAATATGCAATGTCGGCGTCAAAGTCATCGACAATGTCGAAGGCGTCCATGAACACATCCATCAACTGGGTGGTCGCCGAGCCGGGCCATTTCGGGTGCTGGTTGCGCAGCGTGTTCAACGCCTCGACAATCACATCCCGCGAGCACGCAATGACAAACATTCCGCGATGGGAGGCTGTTCGGATGTGAAGAATCCAATCGCGCGTCGCTTTGCTGCATAGTACGGTCGCATCGACAAAGACGACCTCGGGATTCACCCGACTACCGTACCGAGTTACCTCTCGCCCAATGTCTCCGAAACGTGGAGCAAGCGCAAGAAGGCCTCGTCTTTCTGTGCGTTCAACCGAGCCGCAGCATCGAGTACATCCTCGAACTTCAACCGCGTGTGGCTGCCGACTGGGTGAGACGGAATCTCCCCGGCACGGATCATCTTCATCAACGTCGGCCGTGAGATTCCCAACTCGTGCGCCGCCACAGTTGTCGAAACCTCGGGCGGCATCGTCCGGATCGTCATCGAGCCACGGTTCGCCGCCCCTTCGATCACATGCGCAACAAGGCGGGAAAGGTTGTCGCCAAGCTGAACCTCCTGGCCATCAATGACCAGCTGAAAGCCATCCAATTTCGAGCCCGACGCCCGGGCAACGATCTCGTCCGCCTCGATCTGGGCTGGTGGGGATACGATCAATGTTTCGCTTATGGGCTCTCGCCGCGACAGCGTAAGTGCGGTAGTCAACTCTGCTCCTTGGGGATGATGACACAGTGTTGCACATATAAGTGTAAATCGTCTATGTAGGACCGCACCCACGAGCGGGTTACATCATCCGCCCAGGCTGCAGTGCGCCCTCGCGCCTTCGTGACGCGCTTCTGCGCGCCCACAGCGTTCATTCGGAAAGCGATTATCTTGGTACTCACGCCCAGCCGTGAGGCCGCTCCCTGAACCGATAGATCAGCGCGCCATGCGCACCTCAGGCGGTTCCGCCGGCAGCAGCGTGGTGCTCGGTGGTGGGCCCGCGAGTACAGGTGGGTGCACAAGCGGTGGGCAGACAGGATGAACGAGCCGGATGACTATCGCCTGAGCGTCGCCGACAGTCTGGAAGCTTTTCGTTCGGGATTGGTCGCTTTGACTCCGTCGGCGGAGCGGATCGGCATCACGTGGAGAGATGCCGAGATGCATGACGATTGGGAGCTGGCGGCGGACGGACTCTACACCGCGTTCGTTGCGCATCCACTGCAACAGGACACCTCCGGCACGGGCCGAGCATTCCCCTTGCCCCGCTACGATTTCAATCTGCGCAGCTACGAGAAGCTGAGCTGGCTCGAACTCACACCGTCGCGCGTCGGCCACACCTTCGTGTTCGTGCGGTTCTCGACCACCGACGAAGCGTTTGACACAGCAGAGTTCTCCGAGCTGGAGTCACTCGGCACTGAGCAGCACGGTTACGTGATGCTTCCGGCGGTGGGGCTGGATGTTCGCCTTCGGCAGCGCTACCCCGACGGCACATCGCGGCTCACGAGCGACGTCGTGTTGGTCGAGTGAAGTGGCGCGGCGCCGGTGCTGGATTCCGACTGCCCATCCGAGCGCGGGCGCCAGCGAGCCCGGCCGGTTTCGTGCGTATAATTCAACTCGGCATCCCCGGGCAGTCCCTTCTGCTGCCCCTAAGCCCGCCGGCCGTGCACGTGTCGCGTCTGGCCGCGTGTGCGCAACGGGGGCTGCCTTACGGCCACGACGGTCTCGGAGGGTGAATCATCACCAATAGTCGAAAGCGCGCGACGGTCTACGACGTGGCGGCCCGCGCGGGCGTGTCGATCGCCACGGTGTCGTTCACCTTCTCCCAGCCTCATCGCGTGAAGTCGGCGACCGCAACCGCCGTGCTCGAGGCGGCAGCCGAACTCGGATACGTGCCGAGCGGAAACGCCCGCGGGTTGGCGCGGGGGCGGACCGGTGCGATCGGGATCTTCTCCTTCGATTACATGGTCGATGGATCGGGCGATCCGGATCCCGACAGCGTGGCCGCGGACGCCGCCTCGACGAGCGCCAACACCTTCCCGCTCTACGTCGACGAGGTTCAGTACGGGGCCGAGACGGAGAGCCGCCGCCTGGGGTATGCACTCATGCTCGGGGGCGCGCGCACCCTGCCAGGAGAGCACGCAGTCACCGACATCGTGGGACGAGTGGATGGCCTCATCACCTTTTCGGGAATCGTGCCGCTGGAGATGATGCGGGGATTCGCGGGACGCCTTCCCATCGTGGAACTCTCGGGCGAGGTTCGTCTCGAGGGCGTGCACACGGTCACGGTCGAGAACGAGGCGGGCATGCGGGCGATGACCGAGCACCTGATCGACCAGCATGGCGCGAAGCGCATTTGTTATGTCGGCACGTCGACGACCGCCGAGTTCGCCGCGCGATATGAGGGCTATAGCGGCGCGATGCGAGACGCTGGCCTCGCGCCGCAGCCTCCCCTGGAGAGCAGGCCGGCACGTGAACACACCACGATCGCGGCGATTTCGGGCCAGCTGACGCTCGGAATGCCCGACGCGTTCCTCTTCGCCTCCGATCAGGAGGCGATCGTTGCGCTCCGGTTGTTCGAGCAGCTCGGGGTATCGGTTCCGCGCGACGTGAAGGTTGCGTCTTTCGACGGAATCCTGGCCGGGCTGCTCGTGAGTCCGACGTTGACGACAGTGCAGCAGCCCATGCACGCGATCGGGCGCGCTGCGGTCGGGGTGATCGTCGACGCGCTGGCGGGGCGACCCGACATCAGGCACGTCCGGCTGCCACTCGCTCTTCGGATTCGGCAGAGCTGCGGGTGCGGCGGCACCGACTGAGCTAGTTGCGTCGTCAGTGCACCTCGGCTATATTCAACTCATTCGAAAATCAAAGCGCTTAGATTTTGATTTGAGACTCCCGGGCGGCACGCCCCTATCCGATGCAATGATGCACACAGTGAAAAGGAACAAAGATGATCCGAAAGAAGTGGCCGGTTCTCGTCGCGATCGTGGCTGGCAGTACTCTGCTGCTCAGTGGATGCGGGCAACAGAAGTCGGCGATCAGCGACACCCCCGCCGCTGTGCTGTCGAGCGGCAAGGCGACAGGTACCGTCACCGTGTGGGGGCAGGGCACTGAGGGCGAGCAGCTCGCGGTCGTTGCGAAGGACTTCGAGAAGGAGAACCCTGGCGTGACCGTCAACGTGACCCCGGTTCCGTGGGGCTCCGCGCTCAGCAAGTATCAGACGGCGGTCGCCGGCGGTACCACCCCCGACATCGGACAGTTGGGAACGGACTGGATGCCCAGCTTCGCAACCGCACTCACGCCAACTCCGAGTTCGATCGACACCTCGGGAATCTTCCCGGAGGCAGTCCAGACCACCGACCTCGGTGGCACTCATTACGGGGTTCCCTGGTACGTGGAGACGAGGGTCATCTGGTATCGGAAGGATCTCGTGGCGAAGGCCGGGTTCGCGACCTTTCCGACGACATTCGACGGGTTCGTCAAACTCTCGGAGGCGCTGAAGAAGGGGGGAGCGAAATACGCGATCAACCTTCCGACGAGCGGATTCAACGCCTATATCAATGCGCTTCCCCTGCTGTTCTCGCAAGGAGCGAACGTCACGAGTGCAGACGACAAGTCGTGGACCATCAACAGCGACGCGATGGTGTCGGCCGTCACCGATGTGAGCAGTCTCTTCAGCAAGGGACTCGCTGACAGGACCCCCAGCGTCGCCGCTGGTGCGACACAGGCTGCCTTCGTCGATGGCAGCGTACCGATGTTCATCAGTGGTCCCTGGGAGATCGGGGGGCTCAAGGCCGCCGGAGGCGCCGGATTCGAAGACAAGATCGGGGCCGCAGTCATTCCGGGCACCAAGCCGACCTCGCTTATCTCCGGATCCGACCTCGTCGTCTTCAAGACGTCCAAGAACAGCGACGCCGCCTGGAAGTTCATCGACTACCTGAACCGCCCCGCCGTGCAGACGGCCTGGTTCACGGCAACGGGGGATCTCCCGGCCCAGACGTCGGCGTGGAATGATCCTGCTGTTGCCGACAACCCCATCGCGCACGCGTTCGGCGAGCAATTGAAGAGCGTCAAGCAGCTCCCCTCCGCCAGCACGTGGCCGCAGGTCTCGGCGGCCGCCGACGCGACATGGGAGCAGATCGTGAAGGGCAGCACCTCGGTCTCTTCCGGCCTCGCTGCTCTCCAGGCCAAGGCGACGTCCCTGGGTATGGGGAACTGAGCGGATGATCGATACTCCCATCGCGGTGGCCGGAACGCCTCGGCGGCCCGGCCACCGCGGCGGACCCGCGGGGGCTCGACGGCGAACCACCGCCATCGCGTACGCCTTTGCCCTTCCCTTCCTCGCGATCTTCGCCGTCTTCATGCTGTTTCCGCTGATGGCGTCGCTGGCGATGTCGTTCACCGACTTTCGCTCGATCAATATCCCGTCGCCGATCAACGTGGACTTCGTCGGCTTCGGACAGTACGTCGCGCTTCTCCGTGACCCGGAATTCCTCCGCTCGGTCGCCAATACCGCCTACTTCGTCGCCGTCGGCATTCCATTGACGATGGTCGTGGCATTGGCGTTGGCTGTCGCGCTGAACAGCGGGATCAAGCGCTTTCGGACTCTGTTTCGTGTGGGCTTCTACGCCCCGGTGGTTACCAGCATCGTCGCGATCGCCGTCGTGTGGCGGTTCATCCTTCAGCCCGATGGACTTCTCAACGGAGCGCTCAAGCTGATCGGGGTCGCGGGACCGGACTGGCTCAACAGCACGGTGTGGGCGATGCCGGCCCTCATCGTCATGGCGGTGTGGCGAAACATGGGAACTCTCATGGTGATCTTCCTCGCCGGGTTGCAGACCATCCCGGCCGATATCCTCGAGGCCGCCGAGGTCGACGGCGCGAACGGGTGGCAACGCTTCCTGCGAATCACGCTTCCGTCATTGCGGCCAACCCTGTTGTTCGGGGCCGTGGTCCTCTCCGTAGGGTTCCTGCAGTTCTTCGAGGAGCCGTTCGTCATGACTCAGGGCGGACCGCTCGGGTCGACCCTCTCGATCAGTTACTTCACCTACAACCAGTTCGGATTCGGCAATTACGGGACGGCGTCGGCCGCGAGCTACATCCTGTTCATCGCCATCGCTCTCCTCAGCATCGTGCAGTTCCGATTCTTCCGAAGCAAGGACTAGTTCATGACCGTCGACTCCGTTCGTCCGCCGTTGCCGCGCCGTCCCTCGCGGGGGCGAGCACGACGTGATCTCCGGGGGCTTGTCTACGTCGTGCTTGCCATAGCACTCGTCGTCACGCTTCTGCCGTTCGCATGGATGGCCTTGGGCGCCGTCAAGACGACGGGGGAGCTGCTGCGCGATCCAGCGGGATGGCTGCCGCAGCATCCCACCTGGGGCAACTTCGCCGCATGGTTCGGCGCCCTGAACATCGGCAAGTTCTTCACGAACAGCACCGTCGTGGCTGTCTTCACCGTCCTCGGCAATCTGGTCTTCTGCTCGATGGTCGGGTATGCCCTCGCCAAACTGGAATTCGCGGGCAAGCGCGTCGTCTTCGGACTCGTTCTCGTCACGTTGATGGTGCCGGGTGTGGTCACCTTCGTGCCGCTCTTCGTCGTCGTCAGCAAGCTGGGTCTGGTCAGCACCTATCCGGCACTGATCCTCCCGTTCGTGGCCACGCCACTGGGCGTGTTCTTGATGCGGCAGTTCATCGCGGGGATTCCCGACTCCTTGCTGGAGGCAGCTCGTATCGATGGCGCGGGCGATCTGCGCATCTTCGCGCGGATCGTGCTGCCACTGTGCAAGCCGGCGCTCGCGACACTGGCGATCCTGACCTTCCTAGGCTCGTGGAACAACTTCCTGTGGCCGTTGGTCGTCGCGCAGAGCAGTGACATGTACACCTTGCCGGTGGCTCTTTCGTTGTACTCGACGGGACAGAACTCCACTAATTACGGGGTTCTGCTGGCGGGAGCGGTGCTGATCATCGTGCCCATCCTGTTGCTGTTCGTGGCGCTTCAGCGCTACTTCGTCCAAGGTATTGCGGTGACCGGGATCAAATGACCGAGCTGATGATTGCGGGGGCGACTGCCTCACTGGCCACCACCCCGGTCGTAGCGGGCTTCCACCCCGATCCGACGATCTGCCGTGTCGGCGACGACTACTACCTTGCCAATTCCTCCTTTGAGTACTTCCCCGGTGTTCCCTTGCGGCACAGTAGAGATCTAGTGACCTGGGGGCTCATCGGGAATGCACTCACGACCGTCGAGTCGTTTCCAGTGACGGATGTCGGCAGCAGCCAGGGCGTGTACGCCCCGACTCTTCGGCATCACGACGGCCGGTTCTGGCTCATCACCACAAATGTCTCGTCGCCTCAGGATGGCCATCTGCTGATCTCTGCGACGGACCCAGCCGGACCCTGGTCTGATGTCCGTCACATCCCCGGGCTGGTCGGCATCGATCCCGACATCGCGTGGGACGACGCGGGCAACTGCTTCGTGACCTACTGCACGACCGCGCCCGGAACGGCGGGCATCGCTCAGGCTCGAATCGATCCGGAGCGCGGCGAGCGGCTGGAGGCGCCCCGCCCAGTCTGGAACGGCACCGGACTGGCCTTCCCCGAAGCGCCGCATCTCTACCACGTCGGCGGCTGGTGGTACCTCCTGATCGCAGAGGGGGGAACCGAGCGCGGGCACGGGGTGTCCGTCGCTCGGTCGCGAAATCCCGAGGGTCCGTTCATGTCGCACCCGAGCAACCCGATCTTCTCGCATCGCAGCACGAGCCATGCCGTGCAGAACACCGGTCATGCCGATCTCGTGGAGGGTCCCGGCGGGCGGTGGTTCGCGGTGTATCTCGGCGTCCGTCCGCGCGGTGTCACACCACAGTTCCACGTCAACGGACGCGAAACCTTTCTCGCGGCGGTCGATTGGATCGATGGCTGGCCCGTCTTCGACGAGACCAGTCTCAGGGGAGTGCCCGCACTGAACTCCTTCATCGACGAGTTCGAAGAGCCGGTCCTGCATCCTCGCTGGGTGTCACCGAGCGCCGTACCGGCGACTTTCGCTCGGTCCGTGCCGACCGGACTCGCCCTGACCGCACCGCCGGCGCCCGGCGACAGGCTCAATCTCCTCGCTGTCAGAGCCATGGACCATGAATGGTCATTCGAAGCGGAACTCGAGCTCGCCGACGGTGACGCACGAGTCGTCGTCCGACTCGACGACCAGCATTGGTACTCCGTTGACATTTCGCGCGGGACAGCGAGCGCGCTACTGCAGATCGGTCCATTGCGCCAGCGTGTCGGCTCCACGGTTTCGCTTCCCACGAGCGGGGTGACCGTGTCCATCAAGTCGGTCGCTGCCGCACAGGATGGTCCGGATGATGTGGAGCTCGGTGTGGCCTTAGACGGCGGCGAGCATCGATTCGGCACCTTCGATGGCCGCTACCTGTCGACGGAGGTCGCCGGGGGGTTCACCGGCCGGGTTGTCGGAGTCGCGGCGACGCGCGGTGAGATCGTGCTTCGCCGTGCGCTCTACCGCACCGGCGCGCTCGCCTGCGACGCTCACCCATCCCAGTCGCGCCGTGGTGATCATGACGGAGAATCGCCCGAGCACTGATCGACAAAGAGTGGTCAGCCAACGTCAACAACACCCGGTCTCCGTGCTCCTACCCTGAACGCGTTACTGGCCCGCTCGCGCTCGCGAGCCGGCTCCGGTCGTCAACGACACACGGAGAGTAAGGGAATGGAAAAGAGAATAATCAACAGAGTTGCGGGAGGTCACCGCGCGGCCACGGCGGCCGTCCTCGCTGCAGCTCTCGTGGGGACGATGCTGTCCTCGGTAGCCATCGAGTCCGCCAGCGCGGCAAGCCCGCGCACGTCTCGCGCGTCGTCCACGGCGAGTTCGCCCGCGGCGACGCTCACCGCGGTGAACGTTCCCGGCACGACCGCGCTGGGCGCGGCTGCCGTCGATCTCGCCCACTACGGGTACACGGAGCGAGAGTATTACGCCGACGGGAAGGCGAATCGCTATCGCGGTGCTGTCGCCGGTGCGCTGCAGACTGCGTCGGTGATCGATGGTAACTGGCCGTACCGCACGCGTGTTCTCGTGAGGACTCCCAAGCCCGGCCACTTCAACGGGACTCTCATCGTGGAGTGGACCAACGTGACGATCGGCGTCGATGCAGACTTCGTGTTCGCGGAGGCCCACGATGACCTCCTCCGGCAGGGGTATGCCTACGCTGTCGTGTCGGCCCAGAACGTCGGAGTGAACCGGCTGAAGACCTGGAGTTCGGCACGGTACGGGAGCCTGTCGCTTGCGGCCAGCAACGTCGATCCGCAGACCGGCGGCAACATCGACAACTGTGGGCCTATCGCCTGCTCGGGAGACCCGCTCTCGTGGGACGTGTTCTCGCAGGTCGCCGCCGCACTGAAGGCGAACCCGGGAAGAAACCCGCTGCTCCCCGGGCTGAAGGTTCGCGATGTCATCGCGACCGGGCAGTCGCAGTCCGCCTTCCGCATCAGCACCTACTACAACACGATCCAGCCTCTGGCCAATGTCTTCGACGGGTTCGTCGCGTGGGATCGCGCCGGCGCGGAGCGGACCGACCTGGCGGTTCCCGAGGTGAGTGTGAACTCTGAGGGGCTCTCGGGCCTCGCACCGACCTTCCCGACCTCCACCTACACCCGCGCCTGGGAAGTTGCCGGCTCGACGCACGGTTCTCTGTATGCGGCGCAGTACGTCGACGCCATGTTCAACCGTGACAAGAGCCTCATCGGGCCGAACGGTCAACCGGAATCCTTCACCCAGTGGGTTGAACCGTCGTGTGCCGTCCTCCCGCCTTTCAGCACGGTCCCGAATGGTCTCGTGGTGAGCGCGGCGCTGGACTCGGTGAAGAAGTGGATCGAGTTCGGCAAGCCCGCCCCACCAACCATCCTGTTCACGCGTGATGCCAACGGGCAGTTCGTGCGCGACGCCAATGGGATGATCGAGGGCGGTGTCCGCCTGTCCCAGTTCGTCGCTCCCACCGCTGACCAGAGCGCCTTCAATGGCACGGCCTTCCCGTGCCTGGTGTCGGGGTACCACCACTTCTATACCCCGCAGGAGCTCGAACAGCGATATGGCACCTCCCGCAATTACGTGACGCAGGTCGCCCAGGCGATGTTCGCTGCGGCGAGAGGCGGATACGTCCTTCCCTACGATGCGGTGGCGGCGACGCTCGCCGCGACGAAGGTCGCGATCGGCTGACCACACAGAAGGCCGGGCTCGCGATCTGCGGGCCCGGCCTTCTGTGTGCGCTGCGGCGGCGTCAGCGCGACGTTGCGGCGGCTCCCTGAGGACTGCGGAGCGGGGCGAAGAAGGATTCAAGCTCGTGGGTCGCTGCCAGCGGCACGACGGCGGCCACGTACTGGTCAGGGCGCACGACGATGACGACCCCATCGCGGTCGATTGCTCGCGCGTCGAAGATGTCATTGCCGGGATCGATGCCGAAGGCGTTCTCCAGGTCGATGAGGCCGAAGATGCCCACTCGCGGCCGGAACACCTCGGGAACCTCGCCGATTACGACCTCAGTGTGCAGCTGCTGGTAGATCACCTTGACGTCGAACCACGAGTTCGCGTCCGCGCCATCCGGGGTGTCGGCCAGGGGAGACCCTGCCGACGTCAGCATCCACTCCGAGAATGCCGCGAGCCGAGGGTCGGCGTTGCCGCCCGCGGGTGCGAAGGCGTAGATGCGCCACCTCCCATCGGCCGCGGCGAGATGACCGAGATGCAGATCGTTGCCGTCACACACCCGGCGAACCCGGGCTGACTTGAAGCGCTTGCCTATCGGGTAACCGGCGGCTAGGGCCTGATGGTGGGCCTCCGCGACCACCATCGACGGGGCGTATTCGGTCATGAATCCCGCCGGAAACTCGGCGGTGCGAACGTAGAAGTCCTCGAGCTCGGTCGGATCGGCCAGGTCTTCCGGCTTCGCAGCCATGAGGGATGACCATTCCCTGTCGAAGTCGATGAGATTCTTCGCGATCACCTGGCGTTCGGCCGAGTAGGTGCGCAGAAGGGCTGCGGGGCTGCGGCCCTCGAGCACGTGGCCGAGCTTCCAGCCCAGATTGAAGCCGTCCTGCATCGAGACGTTCATGCCCTGTCCCGCTTTGGCGCTGTGTGTATGGCAGGCATCGCCCGCGATGAAGACCCGCGGATTCCGCGTGCCTGCATCCTCGGGCAGCACATCATCGAATCGAGACGTGAGCCGGTGGCCCACCTCGTAGACGCTGTGCCAGGCGACGTCTTTCACGTCCAGACGAAACGGGTTCAGGATCGCGTTGGCGTTCGCGATGATCTGGGAGATGGACGTCGCGCGCACCTCCTTTTCGTGACCCGCCTCGACCTCGCCCAGGTCGACGTACATACGGAACAGGTGCCCGCCCTCGCGCGGGATGAGCAGAATGCTCCCTGACGTCGACTGGATCGCGCATTTGGTGCGGATGTCGGGGAAGTCCGTATTGGCCAAGACGTCCATCACCCCCCAGGCGTGATTCGCCTGGTCGCCATCGAGCGAGCAGCCGATGGCGGCGCGCACCTTGCTCCGCGCCCCGTCGCCACCGACGACGTACTTGGCACGCACGACCCGGGTCGTGCCCTCGTCGGGGCCGGCGGTGCGCTGCAGGGTTACGCGTACCGGGTACTCGCCCTGCTCGGTGACCTCGAGATCGAGGAAGTCCCATCCGTAGTCGGGTTGCATGCGGGTCGGGGAGTGGGCCATCACTTCGGCGAAGTAGTCGAGAACCCGGGCCTGGTTGACGAGGAGGTGCGGAAACTCGCTGACACCGGTCTCATCGTCCGCCGCCCGGGCGGTGCGCACGATGTGCGAGGGGTTGGTCGGGTCCGGCTTCCAGAACGCCATTTCGGTGATGCGATAGGCCTCCGCGATGATGCGGTCGGCGAACCCGAAGGCCTGGAAGGTCTCAACGCTCCGGGCCTGTATGCCGTCTGCTTGTCCGATCTCGAGGCGGCCGTCGCGCCGATCGATGATGCGCGTCGACACCCCGGAGAATTGCGACAACTGGGCCGCGGTGATCATCCCGGCCGGACCAGTGCCGACGACCAGCACGTCCATCTCATCGGGCAACTCATCACGGCGGTCGACCCCGACGCCGGCGGGCCGCTGGATCGTCGGATCGCCCGATACGTACCCGTTGTGGTGGAACTGCATATCGACTCACACTCCGTCGTGTAGTATGTTCTATTATCGAACTTGTTATTCGAATAGCGATCAGACAATAGGGCGGAGCCCGTGGATTCGCAAGCCCAAACCCTTGCCCGGGGTCTCAAGATCCTCGACCTCCTCGCCGACGCGGGCCGGCCGCTGACGATCGCCGAGATCGCGGCGGGCTTGGAGGTCCATCGCTCGATCGCCTATCGCCTTGTTCGCACCTTGGAGACCGCGGCCTTGGTACTCCGCGACTCGTCCGGGCGATACCTCCCGGGGCCGCATCTGGCGACCCTCGCCCGCAGCGTCGCGCCCGATCTCCAATCGGCCGCACCTGCTGTGTTGCAGTCGCTTGCCGACGAGCTCTCGATGACGGCCTTTCTCGTGGTGTTGGACCGAACCGAGTGCGTGACCCTGGTCACCGTCGAACCACGTCACGTGATCGCATCCATTGCGCAGCGGCCGGGATCCCGTCACTCGATTTTCGTGGGCGCCCCGGGGGTCGCCATTCAATCCCTTCTGACCAGCAGTGAACGAACGTCGATGGGCATCGCTGAGCCCGAACAGCCCGAGGTCGCGATCGCGCGTCGCGATGGATTCGCACTCTCGCACGGAGAGGTGATCCCGGGGGTGTCGGCCGTTGCTGCGCCCGTTCGTGGTGCGGTGCGCGCCGCGGTCGCGGTGCTCTACATCACCGCGGAGGAGGGCGAAGTGGTCAACGCCGTTCGTGCTGCAGCGTCTCTCTTGGACCGCTCCAACCGGTGAGGCCGTATCTGCCCATGGTGCAGGCTGCCTACAATCGTATATTATTTCAGATACTCTGAGCAGACAAGGGCGTCATGAATCACCACCTCACGATCAAATCCGACCTCTTCATCGGCGGCGAATGGCGACCGGGTCAATCCGGCGACAGATTCGACGTCGTCGACCCCGCTGATGGAACTGTCGTCGCGCAGTTCGCGATCGCCACCGAGGGGGACTGTCTCGACGCGGTCGCTGCAGCGGATGCCGCCGCGTCGGACTGGGCGGCGACCGCGCCGCGGGAGCGGGGCGAGATCCTCCGCACGGCGTTCGAGATCCTCACCACCGAGAGGGATCAGCTCGCGGAGGTCATCGTGCGCGAGAATGGCAAGTCCTGGGGCGACGCCATCGCCGAAGCGGGGTACGCCACGGAGTTCTTCCGGTGGTTCGCCGAAGAGGCGGTCCGTATTCCCGGTGACTACCGCACGTCTCCCGGTGGCGACAAGAACATCATTGTCACGCGGCGGCCAATCGGAGTGTCGCTCCTGATCACCCCTTGGAACTTTCCGGCCGCAATGGCGACGCGCAAGCTGGCCCCCGCATTGGCCGCTGGATGCACGGCGATCCTCAAGCCGGCATCGGAGACACCGCTCACCGCGGCCTATATCGTGGAGGCGCTGCGTCGCTCGGGACTGCCGGCGGGCGTCGTCAACCTGGTCACACCCGTCCCGACCGGACCGGCCGTGAGGGCCATGCTGGACCACGGTGCAATTCGCAAGCTGTCCTTCACCGGTTCCACCGAGGTCGGACGGGTCCTCCTGGCCAATGCGGCCGGCTCCATCATCAGCTCGTCGATGGAACTCGGGGGGAATGCGCCGCTGCTCGTGCTTCCCGGCGCGGACCTCGAGGAGGCCGTCAGCGGAGCGCTCGCCGCGAAGATGCGCAACGGTGGCTCGGCGTGCACGTCGGCCAATCGTCTCTATGTCCATCGTTCACTGCACGACGAGTTCGTCGAGCGCTTCCGGAGCGCTTTGGACAGTTTCGCAATCGGCTCGGGGCTGGATCGCGGCAACGATATCGGCGCGCTCGTCTCCCTGAAGGAGCGGGACAAGGTTGCGGCGCTCGTCGACACGGCGGTCGCGGAGGGTGCGACGATCTCTCTCGGCGGTGAGACGCCGGTCGGGGCCGGCGCGTTCTATCCGCCCACACTTCTCACCGGCGTGACGCACGGATCGACCATCACCCGCACGGAGATCTTCGGGCCCGTCGCCACGGTGATCGAGTACGACGAGGTCGACGAGGCGATCCGGATGGCCAACGACACCGAGTTCGGGCTGATCGCCTACGTCTTCGGCCCTGAAGGCGACGCGATGCGATCGGCGGCGCGGATCGACGCCGGAATGGTCGGTATCAACCGCGGAGTCATCAGCGATCCGGCGGCACCGTTCGGGGGAGTGAAGCAATCCGGCCTCGGCCGTGAGGGCGGAACCGACGGAATCCTCGAATACCTCGAAGAGAAGTACATCGCAACCTCTCGGTGAGGTGGCTGATGTGCTGCGTCAGGACATCGCGGCCAGGACCTCGGCCGTGTCGGTGATCTGCTCGAAGCGCACCGCCTTACCGTCCACGAGCCGCCAGACGTGGGCGACGCGTGCCTGGAAGGGCTTTCCCGTCGCCTTGTACGTACCCGAATAGGTGCCCAGTCCGACCACGGTGTCGCCCGCATCGATCAACTCATCGATGGCGACGCCGTAACCGTCCCAATCGCGTTGCAGCGCGCCGAACACCTTCTCGGCCACCGCCGCGGGCCCGACGTAGGTGCCGGCCAGGGGGAAGCCCGCGGCCTCGGTCCAGACGATGTCGTCGGAGAAGCATGCCAGCATGCCGGCGAGGTCCCCCGCGTCCCCAGCGGCGTAGTGCGCCTCAATGGCGTCTCGGTTCTTGCTCACGTTCTGCTCCTGTCGTGTGATGTGGGAAGGTCAGTCGGAAAGGACGAGCACGGCTTTGACGACGCCGTCCTTTTTGTGGCGCACGAGATCGAAGGCCGACTGCACCTCTTCGAGCTCGAAGCGGTGGGTGATGAGCTCATCGAACGGGAACGCGCCCGTGGACAGCGCCTCGATCGATGGCTCGTACCCACCGGCCGAGAGGAATGACGGAAGTACGTCGATCTCTCTGGTCAACAGGTCGCGGTCCGACCCGAAGGTGACGTCGGCGGTCCAGCCGCACGCACCCGCGAGCACGACTCGCCCACCACGCCTCACCAGAGTGGCCGCCTGCGTTTGAGCGCTCGGGACTCCGGCAGCTTCGATGACGACGTCCGCGAGGGAGCCGAGGGCGGCGACCACCGCGGAGGCCACATCCGTGGTCGCCTGTGAGTCGATGGTGGTGTCGGCACCGAAGCGTGTCGAGAGGGCCAGACGGCTTGGCCGAGTCCCGACCATCACGACGCGTGCGGCGCCGGAGAGCTTCGCCGCGGCGGCCATCAACAATCCCACCGGGCCAGGTCCGATCACGACGACCGTGTCACCGGGGGCGACACGACCGCGGTGCACCGCGCGAAATGCGACGGCGAGCGGCTCCACCAATGCGGCGACGTCCCAGGGGAGGTCCGCGGGGAGACGGTGCACGATCGCCTCCGCGGGCACCCAGAGATAGTCGGCGTATCCGCCCCACAGCCCGGGCTCGACGCTCCTCGAGATGTTCACGCCGTACTCCCGCGCGGCGGCCGGCCCCAGCGCCGGATCGTCTCGTTCGCAGATGTTGTATCGACCTTCCCGACAGCGCGAGCACTGACCGCAGGGCAGAAGCATCTCGACGGCGATCCTGTCGCCGACCTCGAGACCACGGGCAGCGGCGGCATCGGCACCGATCCTGGCGACGTCGCCGACGAACTCATGGCCGGGGACCAGGGGGAACGGATCTCCGATGTGACCGTCGAAGAGGTGGAGGTCGGTGGCGCAGATCCCCACTCGTCGCACCCGCATCACGAAATCGGATGCTCCGGGCTCCGGCACCTCGGTCGAGCGGAGGTCCATCGATCCCGCCGTGGGAAACACCACTTGGCGCGCTCCGAGCGCGGGTGCATCAGTCGTCATCGGTGCTCCTTCACGGCAGCGGATCGCCGGGCCACTCCCCGGTTGAACCCAGCATCCCCGCGTGTCGGCTGCGACCCCTTGTCGCGCGATGAACGGCCATTGATGCAGAGCGAACAAACGCTCGCGCTCGTGGTATGCGGCGGGCGCGATGTGAGAGCGTCGGAGCTGTCATCAGAGAGGAGACGCACATGGATGAGCGTCCAGAGGTCATCGTCGTCGGAGCTGGATCGGCGGGTTCGGTCATCGCACGCCGGCTCGTGGATGCGGGCAAACGGGTGCTGTTGCTCGAGGCGGGAGGTTCGGACGAGAACCCCGTCATCCAGGACCCCGCCCGACTCGGCGAGATCTGGCACAGTTCCGACGACTGGGACTATTTCACCGTTCCTCAGCGGCATGCCGCTGATCGTCGCCTCCATCTGCCGCGCGGCAGGGTACTCGGCGGTTCCCATTCCCTGAACGCCATGATCTATGTGCGGTGCGCCCCGCAGGATTACGACCACTGGGAGTCCCTGGGTAATACGGGCTGGGGCTGGAAGGACGTCCTCCCGGTCTTCAAGAAGATCGAGAACTACGACGGCCCGCCATCGGACTTGCGGGGGACAGGAGGTCTGCTGGACGTCACGGTCGACTACCCACTCAACCCGATCCAGCAGTCCATCATCGACGCGGCCGTCGAATCCGGCATTCCGGAGAACCCCGACTACAACGGTGAAGAACTGGACGGAGTCGCCCGCCAGCAGCTGACGATTCGTGACGGTGAGCGGCTGAGCACCTGGCGTGCCTATGCGGCACCGATTCTCGACTCGCCGCTGTTCACGGTGGTGACCGGAGCGTGGGTTCACCGGCTACTGCTCGACGGGACACGCGTCATCGGAGTCGAGTACGAGCGGGCCGGCGAGGTGATCAAGATCGAAGCCGATCAGGTGGTGCTGACGGCCGGAGCGATCGACTCTCCGAGAGTCCTTCTCCGGAGCGGCATCGGTCCGGCGACGGAGCTCGCGCGGCTCGGCATCGACGTTGTGGCGGATCTCCCAGGGGTGGGCGAGAATCTGCACGATCACCTGCTCTCACCAGTGATCTTCTCGACCGACCGCGAGATCGAGCCCCCCATCCCGGGGACGGGAATCACTCAGAGTCACCTCTTCTGGCGCAGCGCTCCCGAGCTCGAAGTGCCCGACACCCAACCGATCCACTTCAGTGTTCCGATGTATGAGGACTGGATGGAGGGGCCCGCCTGGGGCTTCACGCTGATGGGGGGCATCATCACGCCGGCCAGCCGAGGCCGTCTCACTCTGGCCGGGCCCGAGCCGCGCGCCGGCGTACTCATCGACCTCAACGCCTTGGCCGAGGAGGCAGATCTGCTCGCTCTCGAAGCGAGTGTTCGTCAGGTTCGCGCGATCGGTACGGCACCCGCGCTCGCGGAGGGATGGGGCGCGCGAGAGATCTACCCCGGCCCCGAAGTCGATGACGACGCGTCGCTGCGCGACTACGTCCGGCGCACGGTGATCACGTATCACCACCAGGTCGGCACCTGCAAGATGGGCGTCGATGAGCTGGCGGTCGTCGACCCCCGTCTTCGGGTCTACGGCGTCACGGGCCTCATGGTGGCCGACGCGTCGATCATGCCGAGAGTGACCTCGGGAAACACGAACGCACCCACCATCATGATCGGCGAGAAGGCCGCCGAATTCTTCCTCAACTGAACAGAAAGGACGGGACACCGATGTCTCAGTCAAGCGAATCCGAAATCCTCACCGAAGAGTCCGAGAAGTGGCTCAACATGGACGACTTTGCGGCGGGGATCGACACCAACCGGCGACCGCGAACTCACGATCTTGTGGGGCGGGTGTTCGTCATCCGAACCACCGACGGCGGCACGCTCACACTGGACTTCGTCGATGAGGACGTCGTCAGCTGGACCGCGGACGGGTTCGCTTGGCGGGGTTCAGGACGGGATGCATACGAGGAGGTACCGCTCGACGGCGGCGGCTATTGGGTGGATCTGACGATCGCGGAGCGGAGAGTCGAGACCATCACCGTGCCGCTCCACCCGGAGAAAGGGTGGGCGCTGGTTGTGCACTCCCGCATCGAGGATGAGGGTGCCGACGTCGAGACTCGAGTGATGCAGACCTTCCATGGCGGCATCATCGAGGGGACATCGGCGGAGCTCAGCGACGCCCCCGCGCCGACGCGCGACCTCATCGGGCGGCGCACCCTGTTCCGTTACAGCCCGCACCACCTGTACGAGCACATCTATCTGAGCTCGCGACGGTTCACCTGGCACAATCTCGTCGGTGAGCAGCGTGGGCACGCCGCCACCGAACTCGCGACCACCTACAAGCTGGATGACGGGGTGTACCTGTTCACCTGGCGAGAGGCGATCATCCCCGTCGGCACCGTCTTCGTTTTCGACTACGCCGCCGGTCGTTCGACGGGCAAGTTCATCGGGCTCGAAGGCGACGGGACCATCGCAAACAGCCCCGGTGGAGCGCTCATCATTCCCTTCGGCTATTCGAACTACGGTGAGCACCAAGAACCGGTGTGATCCGGCGGTCGCGTCACTCCGACGGTGGTCGCGCGGCGAACATCCGCGCGCGCAGCTCGGTCGGGGCGGAGTCGTAGGCAGCCTTGAACACTCTCGAGAAGTGAGCTGCTTCGACGAAGCCCCACCGGGCCGCGATCGTGCCCACCGACAGGTGGGCGTTGAGGGGATCGATCAGGTCGCGCCGACACTTTTCGAGCCGCTGCTCCCGGATCCAGGTCGACACCGTCGTACCCTTCTGGCGGAACAGGCCGTGGAGGTGGCGCGTCGAGATGAAGTGCGCGGCGGCGATCTGCGCTGGTGCGAGATCCGGCATCCCGAGGTTCGCGTCGATGTAGCGACGAATCTGCTGCATGAGCAGCTGGTGGCTGTCACCGGGGTCCGCATCGAGGTCGAGCTCGTTGGCGAACATCGTCGTGATCAGATCGATTGCCGAGTGGACGAGGCGGGGACCGGTGACTCCACCGACCCGGTCGAGGTTCTGCGCCACGTTCTGCAAGAAGGGGATGATCATCCCCCCGAGCCCGTCTTCACTCGACAGGCGGTGAGCGGTGAGCTGCGCGATCGCCTCCGGGGGGAGCCCGAGCTGCTCACGAGGGAACATCAGCACGAGCATTCGCATGTCGTTCTCGAACACGAGCGAGTACGGGCGCCCCGTGTCGTAGATCGCCAGATCGCCAGGTTGCAGGAGTGCTTCGCGACCGTCCTGGATCAGCAGGCCCGTTCCCGAGACCTGCAGGCTGGCTTTGTAGTAGGCGGGCTTGTCGCCCGTTGCCAGTGTCGAGGTTCGTTCGACCAGGTGCTGCGAGGCGGTGACCTCGCTGACGTGGGCCGTGTCGACGTCGACGGTGCGCAAGCGTCCCCAGAAGGGCTCGCTTCCGACTCGAGAGACCTCGAGCGGGACGAAGGACTCGGTGACCGCTTGTCGGTACTCGCGAAAGCTGTGCGACACGGACGAGCGGACCCGGCTGTTGGGGTCTCGTGCGACGGTGAGGTTCACGTATTACCACCTTGTAATAACGGAATTGGCGAGCCATGGGCGATCGACTCTGTGTCCCGAATTATAGAGAGACTTTGTTGATCCGCTTAGATCGTATATCTTTTCACATACAGTCAACAAGACGAGGACGTCATGGATACAGCACACGGCCGCCGGCCCGGCAAGATCATCGCCGTGCATCTCAACTATCCGTCGCGCATCGCGCAGCGCGGCCGCGTTCCCGCCTATCCCTCCTACTTCCTCAAGCCGTCCAGCTCCGTTGCAGAGTCGGGGTCGCCGATCGAGCGTCCCGCGGGGACCGAACTCCTCGCCTTCGAAGGGGAGATCGCACTCGTCATCGGGCGCTCCACGCGTCGCGTCACACCCGAGCAGGCGTGGCAGGCAGTCGAGTCCATCACGGCCGCCAACGACTTCGGCGTGTACGACCTGCGGCTCGCCGACAAGGGATCGAACCTGCGCGCGAAAGGGGCGGACGGCTTCAGCCCGATCGGTCCGAGGAGTATCCCGGCGGCCGAGGTCGACCCGGCGGCGCTTCGCATCCGCACCTGGGTGAATGGTCGGCTCGTGCAGGAAGACACGACCGCAGACCTGGTGTTCCCGTTCGCCCACCTCGTCGCGGATCTCTCGCAACTCATCACGCTCGAGCCGGGCGACGTGATTCTGACCGGTACGCCGGCGGGCTCGAGCGTCGTCGTCCCCGGCGACACGGTCGAGGTCGAGGTCGATGCCCCCACCGCGCCCGGGGCGCCGTCGACCGGGCGCCTGATCACGCCCGTCGTTCAGGGCTCGGAGCCGATTGCTGCATTAAGTGCGCCGCCCCAGGTGGATGACGTGCAGCGAGAGGAGGCGTGGGGGAGCCGACTCGCGGCCGGCCTGGCGCCGGTGTTCGCGATCGATGACGCCCTGCGAGCGGACCTGAACAGCGTAGCGACAGCGACCCTGAGCGCTCAGCTGCGCAAGCGCGGGTACGACGAGGTGTCGATCGACGGCGTGCGCACCAACCAGCCGGGCGTTCGACTCGTCGGTCTGGCTCGCACCCTGCGGTTCGTGCCCTTCCGCCCCGACCTCTTCGCCACGCATGGCGGTGGATTCAACGCACAGAAGCGAGCGTTCGACTCCCTCCGGCCCGGCGAGGTGCTCGTGATCGAGGCGCGTGGGGAGACGGTGACCGGCACGGTCGGCGACATCCTCGCCCTTCGTGCCGAGCGGCTTGGAGCGGCGGGCGTGGTCAGCGACGGCGGGATACGCGACTTCGCCACCGTCGCCGCACTCGGTATCCCCTCTTACTCGGCGGGACCTCACCCCGCTGTGCTGGGCCGCCGTCACGTTCCCTGGGAGACGGACGTCACGATCGCCTGTGGCGGGGCCGCGGTGCAGCCGGGCGATGTCATCGTCGGTGACGATGACGGGGTGCTGGTCATCCCACCCGCGCTCGTCCGCGAGGTGGTCGCCGATGCGATCGAGCAGGAGCGCGAGGAGCGGTTCATCGCCGAGCAGGTCGACAGCGGCGCATCCGTGAAGGGGCTCTATCCGATGAACGCCGAATGGAAGGCACGGTACAGCGAATGGCAGAACTGACACCCACGGTTGCAGACGGGACGCTCAGCAAGTCGCAGCTGGCGTACCAGTGGATCAAGGCGCGAATCGCCGATGGCACCTACGTCTCGGGCTATCGTCTCGTGCTGGGTGCGATCGCGCGGCAGCTTGATGTCAGTGTGGTTCCGGTGCGTGAGGCGATCCGACTGCTCGAATCCGAGGGCCTCGTGACGTTCGAGCGGAACATCGGTGCGCAGGTGGCGCTCATCGACGAGGCCGAATACTTCTCGACGATGCAGACGCTCAGCATCGTCGAAGGAGCCGCGACGGCACTGAGCGCCCCGCACATCGGCGCCCTCGACATCGCACGGGCGCGGTCGGTCAACGAGGCGATGAAAGCGACCTTGACCGACTTCGACCCGCACCGCTTCACCGAACTCAACCTGGAGTTCCACGCCGCTCTGTTCGAGCGCTGCCCGAATCCGCAGATTCTGGATGCTGTCCACCGAGGATGGAGCCGCCTGCAGGTGATCCGGGACTCGTCATTCAGCTTCGTGCCTGGCCGTGCCGCCGAGTCGGTGCGCGAGCACGACGACATCCTTCATCTTCTGGAGGCCGGCGCAGACGCTCTGGACATCGAGCTCGCGGCCCGGGCGCATCGGACGCGAACTCTCGACGCGATGCTCACCTACCAAGCATCACACCGACACTGACAGGGCCTGGCCCGCCGAAAGGAACCATCATGCGTTATCGAAGCGATCCCACGACTCTGCGTGGCTCGATCGTGCCCCTCATGACGCCCTTCACCGCCGAAGGCGCAATCGATCACACGAGCCTCGCGAACCTTGTCGAGTGGCAACTGGCGAACGGTACTCACGGAGTCTCGATCGGTGGTTCCACGGGGGAGCCGGGTGCGCAGAGCGTCGAGGAACGCGCCGCCGCCATCGCCACCGTAACGCAGACGGTCGCCGATCGCGTCCCCGTCGTGGTCGGCACGGGAACGGCCCAGTTGCACGAGACGATGGAGCTGACGGCCCGTGCGGTTGAGCTCGGCATTGACGCCTCGCTCATCATCACTCCCTACTATGCGCGTCCCACACAGGAAGCCCTGTACGTCTGGTACAAGACGATCGCGGCCGAGTTTCCCGAGCTGCCGATCATCGCCTACAACGTTCCCTCGCGCACGGCAGTCGATATCGCCCCCGAGACTGTGGCGCGGCTCTATCGGGATGTCGACAACTTCGTCGGCATCAAGGAGACGACGAAGGACTTCGAACACTTCTCCCGTGTTATCCAGCTCTGTGGACGCGACTTGGTCGTGTGGTCGGGCATCGAGCTGCTGTGCCTCCCACTCCTGGCTCTCGGCGGCGCCGGATTCCTCAGCGCGACCGCCAACATCGCCCCCGCTGCGCACGCGCAGATGTACGAACTGTGGGAGGCGGGCGATCTCGAGGGTGCTCGAGCGATTCACTACGGGCTCCACCCCCTGGTCGACCTGCTGTTCGTCGAGACGAATCCCGCACCGGGCAAGTGGGTTCTCGAGCAGCGCGGGCTCATCCGCTCCGGCCATGTTCGTCCGCCGCTCATCTCTCCCACCGAGGCCGGGATCACCAAGATCCGCCACTACCTGTCCGAGGGCGCCGAGTACCTGACGTCCACCGAGGGCTTTCAGTTAGGAGCAATCGCATGACCACCGCAACCACTGCGGCCGCGCCGCACTATGTGCCCGCGGGACTTCCGCAGCGCATCCAGCACTACATCGACGGCCAGTTCGTCGACAGCATCGACGGAGCGACCTTCGAGGTGCTCGATCCCGTGTCGAACACGACGTACGTCACCGCGGCGGCCGGACAAAAGGCCGATATCGACGCGGCGGTCGCGGCCGCTACCCGGGCATTCGTCGACGGCCCCTGGCCGCGCATGAAGCCGCGCGAGCGTGCACGCATCCTCAATCGGATCGCAGACGCGGTGGAGGCGCAGGATGCCCACCTCGCCGAGTTCGAGACCTTCGACACGGGACTGCCGATCACGCAGGCGCTTGGACAGGCGCAGCGGGCGGCGGAGAACTTCCGCTTCTTCGCCGATCTGATCGTTGCGCAGTCCGACGACACCTACAAAGTCCCCGGCAGCCAGGTCAACTACGTCAACCGCAAGCCGATCGGTGTCGCCGGGCTCATCACGCCGTGGAACACACCATTCATGCTCGAGAGCTGGAAGCTTGCACCCGCTCTCGCGTCCGGCTGCACGGTCGTCTTGAAGCCGGCGGAGTTCACGCCGCTGTCGGCCAGTCTGTGGGCCGGCATCTTCGAGGATGCCGGGCTCCCGCAGGGCGTGTTCAATCTGGTCAACGGCTTGGGCGAGGAGGCAGGGGACGCGCTCGTCAAGCATCCTGACGTCCCGCTGATCTCGTTCACCGGCGAGAGCCGGACGGGGCAGCTCATCTTCGGCAACGCCGCACCGATGCTCAAGGGGCTCTCAATGGAGCTGGGCGGCAAGAGCCCTGCCGTCGTCTTCGCTGATGCCGACCTCGATGCGGCGATCGACTCCACTCTGTTCGGCGTCTTCTCGCTGAATGGCGAACGGTGCACCGCGGGGAGCCGGATCCTCGTCGAACGGCCGATCTACGACGAGTTCCTGGAGAAGTACTCCGCGCGCGCGTCCAAGATCGTCGTCGGCGACCCCCATGACCCCGCGACCGAGGTCGGCGCGCTGGTGCACCCCGAGCACTTCGACAAAGTCATGAGCTACGTCGAGATCGGCAAGACGGAGGGGCGGCTTCTTGCGGGCGGCGGGCGCCCGGAAGGACTCCCGACCGGCAATTACGTCGCGCCGACGGTGTTCGCCGACGTCGAGCCGGATGCGCGGATCTTCCAGGAGGAGATCTTCGGGCCGGTGGTCGCGATCACTCCATTCGACACCGACGACGAGGCGCTCGAACTGGCCAACGGAGTCCGCTACGGACTCGCCGCCTACATCTGGACCAACAACCTTGAGCGGGCCCACACCTTCTCGCAGCGCGTCGAGGCGGGGATGGTGTGGCTGAATTCGCACAATGTGCGCGATCTGCGGACCCCGTTCGGTGGCGTCAAGGCCTCGGGACTGGGACACGAGGGCGGATATCGCTCGATCGACTTCTACACCGACCAACAGGCCGTGCACATCACGCTCGGTCACGCCCACACCCCGCGCTTCGGCGCGGCCTGATCGACTCGATTCGAAGGAAGACATCATGACACCGCCGTCACTGACCGCCCCCGGACTGACTCCACCCGATATCGTGCGTTGTGCGTACGCAGAACTCGTCGTCACCGACCTCGCGGCGTCGCGAGAGTTCTACGTCGACATCCTCGGTCTGGTCGTGAGCTACGAGGATGAGAACACGATCTATCTGCGCTCGCTGGAGGAGTTCATCCACCACAACCTCGTGCTTCGGCGCGGCCCCATCGCCGGCGCTGCCGTGCTCGCCTTTCGCGTCCGGACGCCGGGCGACGTCGATCTCGCCGAGGCGTACTACCAGGCATTGGGGTGCCGCACCGAACGGCGCCCGGACGGGTTCGTTCGCGGAATCGGCGATGCGGTGCGAGTGATCGATCCGCTCGGCTTCCCCTACGAGTTCTTCTACGCGGTCGACCATGTCGAGCGTCTGGCGTGGCACTACGAGTTGTACACCCCTGGCGCACTCGTTCGGCTCGACCACTTCAATCAGGTGACGCCCGATGTTCCGCGCGGGCTGGAGTATCTCGAAGGAATCGGGTTCCGTGTGACCGAGGACATCGAGGACGAAGACGGGATCGTCTATGCGGCCTGGATGCGGCGCAAAGACACTGTTCACGACACCGCACTCACCGGTGGCGCCGGCCCGCGCCTCCACCACGTCGCATTCTCCACTCACGAGAAGCACAACATCCTTGCGATCTGTGACAAATTGGGTGCGCTCAGGCGGAGCGATGCGATCGAGCGCGGCCCCGGCCGCCACGGTGTGTCGAACGCGTTCTACCTCTACATCCGGGATCCCGACGGTCATCGCATCGAGATCTACACGCAGGACTACTACACCGGTGATCCCGACAACCCCGTCGTGCGGTGGGATGTCCACGACAATCAACGCCGTGACTGGTGGGGCAATCCGGTGGTTCCGAGCTGGTACACCGATGCGAGCGTCGTACTCGACCTCGACGGTGTGCCCCAGCCGCTCGCCGAGCGGGAGCAACCCAGCGAGATGGCTGTCACGATCGGAGCGGACGGGTTCTCCTACACGCGCAAGGGCGACGTCGACGAGGGATTCAAGCTGGGCGCCCAGTTGTAAGCGTCACACTCCCCGCACAGCGAAGGAGCCGGCACCCGTGAGGGGTACCGGCTCCTTCGCCATTGGGAGGGGATTCAGCCGCTGATCACCTGCGGCACACCCAGGGCCTTCAGGCCCTCCACTCCGAACTCGAGGCCGTAACCGGAGGACTTGACACCGCCGAACGGCATCATCGGGTGCACCGTGCCGTGCTTGTTGATCCACACCGTTCCGGCCTGAAGGCGGACGGCGACCTTTCGTGCCTCGTCGACGTCGGATGACCAGACCGAGGCGCCAAGACCGACGTCCAGTCTGTTGGCGCTCGCGATGGCATCCTCGATCTCGGTGTAGCGGATGATGGGGAGTGCCGGGCCGAACTGCTCCTCGTCCACGAGCGGATCGCCGTCGTGCAGATCGGCTACCAGCGTGATCGGATAGAAGAGTGGACCCAGGTCGGTCGCAGGGCTGCCGCCCGTGATGACCCGTCCGCCGCGCTTCTTGGCGTCCTCCACCAGATCCGACACGATGTCGAACTGCGCCTTGTTCTGCAGGGGACCCAGCACGTTGTTCTCGTCGAGTCCGTTGCCCATCGGCATCGTCGCCGTCACGGCCTTGAGCTCCTCGATGACCTGCTCGTAGATCGAGTCGTGAACATACAGCCGCTTCAGCGCTGCACAGGTCTGGCCGGTGTTGATGAATGCCCCCCAGAACAGGTCGCCGGCGATGCTCGCCGGGTCAGCGTCGGGCAGGACGATTCCTGCGTCGTTCCCGCCGAGCTCGAGGGTGAGTCGGGCGAGGTTGTCTGCCGAACTCTTGATGATCTCGCGGCCGGTGGCGGTCGACCCGGTGAACATCACCTTGTCGATGTCGGGATGCGAGGCGAGACGAGAGCCGACCACGCGGTCTCCCGAGATCACCGTCAGCACGCCGGCCGGCAAGACCTCGTTCATGACCGCGACGAGCGCGAGCACGCTCAGGGTGGTGTACTGCGAGGGCTTCACGACGACGGTGTTGCCCATGCGCAGTGCCGGGGAAATCTGCCACATGCCGATCATCATCGGCCAGTTCCACGGGCCGATCGCTCCGACGACGCCGACCGCACGGTAGTGCAACTCAGCACGCATGCTCCCGTCGTCGACGACCACCTCCGGTTCCAGGGGGGTCGCTGCCGCAGCGCGCAGCCAGCCGACGCACGCGCCGACTTCGAACCGCGCGTTGGGTCCGTTGAGGGGCTTCCCCTGCTCCCGCGACAGCAGCTCCGCGAGGGCCTCGGAGTTCGCTTCGATGCGGTCCGCGGCCGCGTTCATGAGCTCGATCCGCTTCGCGTGTCCCAGAGCCTCCCAGGCGGGTTGGGCATTCTTCGCCGCAGCGATGGCGGCGTCGAGATCCTCCACGGTCATTGTCACGGTCGAGGCGATCACCTCTCCGGTCGCGGGATCGCGAACCTCCCTACCGGACCCGGGCGGGGCGCTGATGGTGTCGAGCAGGGTTGCGTAGTCGGACATGGATACTCTCCTCAGTGAGTCCGGATGCTGATGAAACCAGCATCGTCAGCAGTCGTCCCGCGCGCTTGACGCTGGGCGCACGGCCTGTGCTCCTGAGCGCAGTCCCTTCCTCACGGACCCCCGAGAACTCCGGTACGGAGAGTCAACGACTGTTCCGCAGGCGACAAACGCGCCCCGCGAGTGCGTTCTTAGAGTGGCCGCAGGACGCCGTTGTTTGCCGTCCGACATGAAGGACCGTCGCTGAACATGGACGTTCAGCTCCTATCGGAGAGGCACCAATCACATGCGAAAGACCAGCATCACAATCGGCGCGGCGGCCATCGTCGCCACCGCAGCGCTCGTGCTGAGCGGCTGCAGCGCCACGACCGGTGGCGGCGGTGCGAGCACGCCCGCGACCGGCACGCCGATCAAGGTCGCTGCCCTCAGCGGCCTGACCTTCTTCCCGGAGGCTCCACAAGCAGTCAAGGCCGTGTTCGACGACTACAACGCGTCGGGCGGCTTCCACGGTCATCCGCTCGAATACACGGTGTACGACGACAAGACTGACCCAGCCGTGTCGGCGACCGCGGCGAAGGATGCGCTGGCCAGTGGCGCCGTCGCCCTCGTCGGTTCGTCGTCGCTGCTCGACTGCGCGGTCAACCACAAGACGTGGGAGGACAACAACATCGTGTCGCTTCAGGGCACCGGTGTCGACCCCTTCTGCTTCACCACCCCGAACATCGCACCGGCCAATGATGGGCCGTACTTCGATGCCTACGCGACGTTGTACGACGGTTCGGAAACCCTTGGGTACAAGAACATCTGTGCCGAAGTCGTCCCCGACAACGATGCGGGCAAGGCGGCGTATCAGCAGGCGATCGACGCGTGGTCCGCGAAGACCGGGAAGACGCTCGCCTACAGCGACTTCAGCCTCACGCGTGGTCAAGCGAGCTACGCCGGCAATGTTGCCGCGCTCAAGAGTCACAACTGTGGTGCGGTCATGATCACCGAGGTCGGTGCGGCTGTCACCGCCTTCATCGGAGAAGCATCGAACCAGGGGCTCAACGTCCCCTTCCTGGTCCTCACGTCGTGCTACTCGGACGAGTTCGCAAAGGGCATTTCGTACGGTGCCGACATTCACCTGCCCGCCGAGTTCTCTCCGTTCACCGACCCGAAGGACACGTCGAACACCGACTGGGCGAAGGTCATGGACGCGCACAATGTGCCGAAGACGTCGTTCGCACAGGGTGGCTATCTCGCCGCGAAGTACTTCATCGCGATCCTCGAGACAGTCAAGGGAAAGGTGACGCGGGATTCGTTCACGGCGGCCGCAAAGGCAATGACGACGCCAGTGACGAACCCGATGGTGGCGACTCCTTGGATCTTCGGGCCCGGCACCTCCCACCAGGCGAACAAGTCGGCCTGGCCCGTCGAGATCAAGAAGAACACGAGTGAGTGGACGTCCCTCGGGCCGTGGCTGAAGGGCGACGAGATCGGCTGGGTCGACACCAAGCAGCCGTAACCCTCGCTCGAATCACTGATTGCGGGCGACCGCTCACGGCGCGTCGCCCGCAATCACCCTGTGTTACTGCACCACCGGAGGACAGTTGAACATCATCATCGCTCTCGCCGTCGGATTCAGTTCCGGCGCCCTGTACGCCCTGATCGGGGTGGGACTCACGCTGATGTCGGTGCTGACGCGCGTCATCAACTTCTCGCTCGTCGCGGTCGGGGTGTTCGGGGCCTACCTCTCCATCCGTACCTCGCCCCTGATCGCTGGGGCGTCGCTCGATGTGCAGACCGTGATCACGGTGGTGGTTGCCGTGCTCGTGGCAGCGCTGATCTCCGGCATTCTGGGTTGGATCGAAGCGACGTGGCTCTCCGAAGCGACGACCACCGCGCGCTCGGCCGTGACGGTCGCGTCGCTCCTTATGCTCATCTCCCTCTCGTTCATCCTTTTCGGCTCCCAGCCTCAGCCGCTCCGGCCACTGCTCATCGGGCCGGCGTTTCTCATCGGTGATGTCGCCGTCACCAAGGTCGGGGTCGCGATGCTCGTGGCGGCCCTGGTCGTGGGCATCCTGACCTGGATCGTCGTGAATCGCACACCGCTGGGGATCCGGCTTCGAGCAGTCAGCGATCGGCAGACGGCAGCCGAGTTGCTCGGCGTCAACGTCAAGGGTCTCCAAGTGGGTGTGTGGATGGTGGTCGGCGGCGTCATGGGGCTCTGCGCGTCCATCATCGGCAACACCGCAGCGGCCGATGCGACGTCGATGATCACACTGGTCATCCCCGGCACTGCGGCCGCTTTGGTGGGCGCCTTCAAAAACATTCCGCTCACCATCGTCGGCGGCCTCGTGGTCGGCGCCCTGCAGGGTGCCCTCACCGCGTTCCCGTCGACCACTCAGCTCCGGGACTGGATCCCCATTCTCGTCATCGTGCTCTTCCTTCTCTGGAACCAGCGCAAGGAGGTCTGGGATGTCGCTCGCTAGCCGATCTCGGGCGACACGTCGTCCGTGGCTGCCTCTCGCCATCGCCCTTGGCGCAGTCGTGCTGGGTGCGATCTTCGGCTTCGGAATGCCGGCCTACGTCGTGTTCGTGTCCACCTCGGTTCTGGTCGCGATGGTTTCCCTCATGGGTCTGGGAATTGTGACCGGTACGGCTGGCATGATCGCGCTCTGCCAGCTGAGCTTCGGGTCGATCGGTGCCTGGATCCTCGAATTCCTGTACTTGAAGACGCCTCTCCCGAACGTCTTCGGGCCGCTGTCATTCCTGCTCTTCATGGTGATCGCCGGAGTGATCACGGCCGCGCTCGGACTGGTCATCGGCCTTCCTGCTCTTCGACTGCGAGGGGTCAACCTCGCCGTCATCACCTTGGGGGTCGCCGCGGCGGTCGACACCACCGTGCAGCAGATCGGGTTTCCGGATCAGAGCTTCGCGCACATTCCCCGACCCTTCGGTCTTTCATCGGACCCGACCGGCGACCGGGGGTACTTCCTGTTCGCCGTGATCATCACTGTGACGATTGCTCTGGGCATCTACGCCCTGCAGAAGAGCAGGATCGGTGCAGCCTGGAAATCCGTCGCGTTCTCCGAGCGGGGGACCGCCTCAGCGGGGACGAGCGTGCGCACCGCGAAGCTGTCGGCATTCGCGCTCAGTGCCTTCGTCGGGGGCATTGCCGGGTGCCTGATCGTCGGCCAGATCACGCAGGTCAACTACCTCACCTTCACGCCCATCAATTCACTGGGGCTCTACGTGCTCAGCATCGTGGTCGGCTCGCAGCTCATTGACATGGCTCTCTTCGGGGGAATTCTGTTCGTCGTCATTCCGGAGATACTCAAGCAGTTCCGGGTTCCGCTCGAGTGGTCGAGCGTGGCCTTCGGGATATTGGGGATTCAGGCTCTCACCTCGAACTCGAATCTGGGCACGAGCGTGCGCGCCGCTCTCTTCCGCCGTCGCCGACTCATGGAGGCGTCCCGAGCTGACGCCGCCGGGGATCACGCCGCAGTGGAGTCCGTCGCAGAGGCCCCCATCCCCGCCGGCACGGGTCGCCCTTTGCTGGTCGTCGAACACCTCACGGTCGAGTTCGGGGCGGTGAAGGCGCTGACAGATGTCTCGCTGGTGGTCGAAGAGGGCACGATCCTCGGCTTGATCGGCCCGAACGGTGCGGGCAAGTCGACGTTCGTGGACGCGATCGGTGGATTCCTTCCGCAACACACCGGAACCGCTGTGCTCGATGGCGAACCGCTAGCCGGACTCCCTCCGCATCGGCGCGCCCGAGCGGGACTTCGCCGCACCTTCCAGCAGGATCGGGTGCCGCCGAGCATGAGTGTCGGCGCCTACCTTCGATTCGTCACGGGGGGAAGGGCCGACCCTGCCGCGATCTCCGACGCGCTGACATTCTTCGGTTGCCCGGATGCGTATACCCCGCTCAGCGTCGTGGACGTCGGCACTCGCCGTCTGGTGGAGGTGGCGGCCAACCTCGCGTCACGTCCCAAGCTGTTGCTGCTGGACGAACCTGCCGCGGGTCTATCGCACGACGAGCACCTCGCATTCGCCGATCGACTGCGCCGTGCTCCCGAGCACTTCGGAACCACGATCCTGATCATCGAGCACGACCTCGACCTGGTGCGCAGCGTCTGTTCGCAGATCACGGTCCTCAACTTCGGCGAGATCCTGGCGAGTGGAGACCGCGCGTCGGTACTGAACGACCCCAAGGTGGTTTCAGCGTACATGGGTGAAACGGAGATGCTGTGAGTCTCAAAGTTACCGACGTGGTGGTGCGGCGGGGCGTCGGCCCCGTCATCTCAGGCGTCAGCCTCGAAGTCCATCAGGGCAGCATCACGACCATCGTGGGCCCGAATGGGGCAGGAAAGACCAGCCTGCTCGAGTCCCTGTCGGGCATCATCCCGATCGCGTCCGGTGGCCTGGAGATCGACGGCCAGGAAATCTCCACGCTTTCGCGGCGGCAGCGGTCGCTGTTGGGGCTCAAGCATGTCGAGCAGGGCCGGATGATCTTCCCTTCGCTCACCGTCCGCGAGAATCTCACGCTGACGGCGCGATCGAAGGCCGACTTCGACGAGGCCATGTCCTTGTTTCCCGAGTTGGAGAAGCGCATTGATTCCCCGACGGTCTTGCTGTCCGGTGGCGAGCAGCAGATGGTCGTGTTGGCACGCACCTTCGCCGCGCGGCCGCGGTACATCATGATCGACGAGATGTCGCTGGGTCTGGCACCCGTCGTCTTCTTGCGGCTTGTTCCCGTCATTCAGGGCATTGCTCAGTCGGGGGTCGGTGTCTTGCTCGTCGAGCAATTCGCCCATTTGGCTTTGCGGGCGGCGACGGATGCCCTTGTGGTCACGAGCGGCAAGGTCTCCTATCACGGTCCCGCGCAGGAGCTGCTCGCCGACGAAGCCCTCTTGCGCAACGCCTACTTGGGGCAGTAGCTGACGCCCCACGACCGCCGCGATCCCCACGTGTCCGACGGCCGGAGGCGCTCGCCTCCGCCGGTCTAAAAGGGATACTCGGCGATCGTTGACCGCATCGTGAGCCACTGAACATCAGTGAATGCGTCGAGGTTCGTCTCCGCACCACCAATCCGTGAGCCGTTGCCCGACCATCCGACGCCGCCGAAGGGCGCGTTCGACTCGTCGGAGACGGTCTGCTCGTTGATGTGAATCTTGCCGCTGGGAATCCGGTCCGCGAGTTCCATCGCCATTCCGACATCGCCGAGTATCCCGAGAGACAGACCGTACTCGTTGTCCGTTGCGATCGCCGTGGCCTCATCAAGATTTGCGAACGACCGGACGGGGGCGACCGGCCCGAAGATCTCTTCCTGCCATGCGGGCATGCCAGCGCCCAGGCCGGTCATGACCGTCGGGGCGTAGAACAGATCCTGGTGGGTGCCGCCTGCGGCGACGATGCCGCCCATCTCGACCGTGCGTCGGACGACGGAATCGATGCGGTCGAGTTGGCGCTGATCGATGATCGGACCCAGCGCGACCTGGGCTGACGCCGGGTCCCCGACGGGAAGCGCGCGGGCCGTCGAGGCGAGCGCGTCCACGTACTCGTTGAACATGCTCTCGTGGACGAGGTGACGACCAGTGGCCATGCAGATCTGGCCCTGATGCATGAACGATCCGAACGCGCCGGCCGAGGTGGCACGCGCCAGATCGGCTCCAGGCAGCACGATCAGCGCGTTCTTGCCCCCGAGCTCGAGATGGACTCGCTTGAGATGCCGCGCGCCCAGCGCTCCCACTGCTCGGCCAGCAGCGGTGGAGCCGGTGAACGACACGACACGGACCTCAGGTGCTTCCACGAGTGCTTCACCGACCTCCACCCCGCCGGGGAGCAGGTGGAGAAGTCCCTCCGGCAGGCCCGCCTCCTCGAAGATTCGCACGATGCTCACACCGCCGGAGACCGTGGTGCGGAGGTCCGGCTTAAGGAGCACCGCGTTTCCGAGCGCGAGCGCGGGCGCAACCGATCGGATTGCGAGGATCAGAGGGAAGTTGAACGGCGCGATGACGCTGACAACCCCCACCGGCAGGTGTCGAGCGAACGACCAACGCGCCTCGTTCGAGGCCAGCACATCGCCTTGCTTGAGGGAAGGCAGCGCCGACGCATCAAAGCACTCGTTGGCTGCGGTGTGCGTTTCCAGCTGAGCCTTCGGAAGGATTGCCCCGGATTCGCGGACGATCCACCCTTGAATCTCCTCAGCGTGCTGCTCCCAGAGCAGGCCTGCCTTGCGAAGGACGGCGGCTCGCTGTTCGGGCGAACGCTTCGCCCAGTCCTTCTGAGCGGACGCTGCCGCTGTCGCCGCACGCTGAACATCCTCGCGCGTGGCAACACCGACACTCCCGAGGAGTGCTCCGGTAGCCGGTTCAACGACGTCCGCGGTCGCCGCGGCTGTCCGCCGCCATGTGCCGGAGTACAAGGCGCCGCTCCATTGCGGGTCTTCGAGTAGTGACATGGCATTCTCCTCTGGGTGAATGGGTGAATGGGTGAATGGGTGGATGGATGGGCTTGCTCAGTTGAATTCAAAGAGTGCGGCGGCCCCTTGGCCGCCGCCAATGCACATTGTCACGACGGCGCGGGACGCGCCCCGGCGCGCGCCCTCGATCAGTGCGTGGCCGCTCAGTCGAGCGCCCGACACGCCATAGGGATGCCCCATCGCGATCGCACCGCCATCGACGTTGAGAATCGAGTCGTCGATGCCAAGCGTGTCTCTGCAGTGGAGGACTTGAACCGCGAACGCTTCGTTGAGTTCCCAGAGATCGATGTCGTCGATTCGCAGCCCGCATCGCTCGAGGAGCTTCGGCACTGCGTAGAGCGGACCAACGCCCATCTCATCCGGTTCGCAGCCGGCGACAGCGTAGGCGCTGAAGCGACCCAGCGGTTGGAGTCCCAGTTGTTCGGCCAGCTCTTCAGACATCACGACGCAGGCGCAGGCGCCGTCGGAGAAGCCGCTGGCGTTGCCCGCCGCGGTGGTTCCGCCCGGAACAGCCGAACGGATGCGCGCGAGTCCTTCGAGCGTGGAGTCCCCCCGGATCCCGTCGTCGTGCTCGACGACGGTCTCGACGATCGACGCGACACCCGACGCCTTGTCGACCGCCGCCATCCGAGCCGCCATCGACACGATCTCCGCATCGAATCGACCCGCCGCCTGTGCCGCAGCGGCCTTGAGGTGGCTGCCCAAACCGTAGGCGTCCTGTCTGTCTCGGCCGATCGAGTATCGTTCGGCCACGGTCTCCGCGGTTCTCAGCATCGGCCAGTAGATGGCAGGAACGATCCTCTCCAACTCGCGATCCCGCGCGGAGAATCCGTTCATATGCTCCTGCACCAGGCTGATCGATTCGACGCCGCCGGCGACGACGACGTCGTACTGTCCTGTCATCACTCGCTGAGCAGCGATGGCGATGGCCTCCAGCCCGGAGCCGCAGAATCGACTGACGGTGACGCCCGCGGTGGAGACCGGCAGGCCCGCGCGGAGCGCAGCTTGGCGCGCAATGTTACCGCCGGTCGCCCCCTCCGGATTCGCGCAGCCCAAGACGACATCATCGATGCGTTGCGGGTCGACGCCGGCGCGCTCGATCGCTGCGGCGATCACGTGCCCCGCCAGGGTGGCACCGTGCGTGAGGTTGAAAGCGCCGGTCCAGGACTTCGTGAGTGGGGTGCGGGCGGTCGAGACAATGACGGCGGATCTCATGGTGTGGGCCGATCTTCACGGGAGCGGAGGAAAGTGCTGGGTTCCCAAAACGGGTCGGATGTCACTCGCGCCCACTTGACCATCGCGCGGTTGGCTCGATCGAATCCAAGGTCGCTCGCGAAGAACCAGGGGCCACCATGCCGCGCGGGAAAGCCATACCCGTTAACCATGACGGTGTCGACGTCGGCGCTACTGGCTGCGATCGCCGCCTCAAGTACGTCGGCCGCTTCACGCACCATGGCGAGTACGCAGCGTTCAACGATCTCGGCATCGTCGATCGCGCGGTCGCCGCGACCGGGCGAATACAAACTGCCCACCTCGGAATTCGGGCTCGATGACCCATCTGCCGCGTAGCGGTACCAGCCGATGCCGGACTTGCGGCCGAACCAACCACGTTCGGCGACGGCATCGGCGATCGCCCACGCGGGATCCTTCGCTCCCGGGGCCGCCCTCCTGGCCATCCACGGAACATCGTTACCGATGACGTCGAGCACGCGGAATGGACCCATCGCCATGCCCCACGCCTCAAGAACCCTGTCGACCCGAGATGGTTCAAGACCCTCGAGCACGAGCGAGTTCGCCTGTCGGAGATACTGATCGAAGATTCTGTTCCCGATGAAGCCAGGTCCCACCTCCGCCACCACCGGAATCTTCTTCATTCTCTTCGCGAGAGCGACTGTCGAGGCGAGTGTGGCCGGCGCCGTGTGCGCACCGTTGACCACTTCGACCAGCTTCATGATGTTCGCGGGGCTGAAGAAGTGCATCCCGACCACGGATTCGGGCCGCTTCGTTGCCCCGGCAATGAGGTTGAGGTCGAGAGACGAAGTATTGGAGGCCAGGATGGTGCCGGGTCGTGCGATCGAGTCGAGCTGCGCGAAGACATCGATCTTCACCTGGAGATCCTCGAAGACCGCTTCAATCACTGCATCGACGTCGGCCGCTCCGTCCAGCCCGACGACTCCCGTGAGCGACGCCAGCTGCTCATCTCGCTGACGTCCTGACAGGCGACCTTTCGAGACAGAACGCTCGAGTTCGGCTGCAATGGCGGCGACTGCACTGTCGACCCGCTCGAGGTCGGTGTCGATGATCGTTGTCACGACCCCGGCACCCAGGAGGGCGAGGGTGATGCCGCGCCCCATGGTGCCCGCGCCAACGACAGCCGCCCGTGAAACGGGAGTTGTTGACTCGTCTGGCGTGGGAACCCTCCCGGCGGCGCGTTCAGACAGGAAGCGATAGCGGGCGGCGCGTGCTTCGGGCTGAAGAGCCAGGGATCGAAACAGCTCGAATTCGCGGGCAAGGCCTTTGTCAAACGGGAGCGTCACGGCGGCGGAGAGAGCGGCGAGAGCGTCGAGGACACCCGCGTTGACGCGCGGATTGCGCGCGGCCGAGCGTCGCGCGGCCTCGACCAAGGCCTCTGCAAGCGGCTCTTCTACGGCGTCGTCTCGCAGTCTTGGCTTTGCATTTGCATTTGCACTTGCACTTGCACTTGCGGCGAGGCGCGCTGCCATCGCGATGGCAGCGGCGATGACATCGCTGTCGATTGCATCCACGAGTCCCATCGACAGTGCTTGCGATCCGTCAACGGATCGTCCGGTCATGATGAGGTCGAGTGCGGCCTCGATCCCGATTGCGCGTGGCAGGCGCTGTGTCCCGCCGGCGCCCGGCATGAATCCCAGCGTGGTTTCCGGCAGGCCCAGTCGTGAGTCGCGTTCCGCGATGCGCGCGGAACAGGCCAATGCCAACTCGAGTCCTCCACCGAGTGCGACTCCCGTGATGGCGGCAATCGTGGGCGTCTTCATCGAATCCAGATAGCCGGCGATGGTGAGGTGAAGGGTGGGCTCTGCCAAACCCTCACCGCTGTCGAACTCGGCGAGATCGGCTCCGGCACTGAAATTCCCGCGCCCGGTGACGACGACGGCTTTGATCGTCGGGTCGGCTTCTGCGTTCTCCAGTGCGGCGAGGAGGTCGCGTCGCAGCGGTCGTCCGAGGGTATTCACCGGAGGATTCACCATCGTGACGATCAGCACGTCGCCCTCGCGATGTTGATCGACTCTCGCCGAACCCGCCACGCTGTCTCCTCTGTGAGCAACCCACGCGACTTTCGCGCGGACCTATTACACAACAGTTGCGAACTTAATACAAATGTCTTATGTTGCAGTTCGGCTCTCGTCGTGAGCAGGGAGACAATCTCCTATTGCGAGGGATGTCGTCATCCCTGAATCGATGGAGGCACACGTGTTTTTCATTCTCTTGACGCGCTACACCGGTCCCGATCGAAGCGAGCAGGTCCTTGAGGCCCACCGAAAGTGGCTATTCGCGAAGTATGCGCAAGGCTCGTTCGTCTTCTCGGGCGGCTTCGGCTCGTTCAGGGCTGGACCGGCGGGCGAACTGGCGGCGTTGGCGATGGTGGAGGCAGAGAGCTACGACGCTGCGAAGGCGATTGTCGACAGCGAACCGTTCTTCGTCAACGCTGACTGCACGCAGGAGTTACTCCCGTTCACTCCGCGGGTGAGAACGTCGAACCTCGACAGGATCTTCGGCGACGAACTAATTGTCGTCGAGCGGGACGGGCTTGTCGGTCGCTGACCGCTAGCTTTCAAGCGATCGAAAGTAGTCGAGCGCCCCGTCGGTCCACGCTTCGAATTGTTCGCGGAACAATTGACGAGCACGATACCTGGGCCAATCTCGGGGGAGGAGACTGTCGGGCAACTCAGGATCGAAGAGCGGGAAGTGGCGCCAGCTCGTCAGCAACTCCACCCAGGCCGCGAACACTTCGCGCGAGCTGCGCGGGTTCAGGGGTTCAAATCGCTCCAGGAACGCCTCATACCGGTCCCTCAGCTCGTCGAGATCCCAGGCGGCGGCGGCGAGCTCTCGGGGACTGTGGGTGACGGGACGCGCACCGGTAAAAACGTAAGCGCCGTTCGGTCCCTCGACCGATTGGAAGAGGCGGAGTGCCGATTCTTCGTTTTCTGTGTGCGGAGACACCCACAAGCCATTACCCAGTGACCCGAACCCCAGCCACGCGAGCTCGGTGCGGAAGTGGTGACGGAGCGCGCGACTTTCTTCGGGGACCGAGAGGGCGACGAAGAGCCACTGTCCGTCCCAATCGCGAGAGTTGCCGAAGTCCATGGTGCGCTGTCGTGCCAGCTGGAGCCTCTCGACGGTCGAGTCCGCTATCCGCAACTGCGACCGTCGACCGACACGTTCGCTGACGAGCCAGTCATCGGCGACGGCGCGCCCGACCGCCTGCCGCGCCGCAGCGACCGAAGAGCCGAGAGTGACCAGGCTGTCCACGAGCGTGCCCTGCCACACCCATGAGCTCGAGGGGAGGACGGCCTCACCCAGCACGGTGAGGAGCAGCGTTCTGGTCTTCCGCAGGCCCGGTGTAGAGCCTCGAGGCGGATCGACCATGAACGAAGAATACATGCAGTTGACGCTTTGCCCGCGTCAGCTTGATAGACAGTTTAGTTGACGATCGTCGTAAAAATGTAGTACATTGAGACGCAAGCAGGTCGACACAACAGGCAAAGGAGCCCCGAAGAATGGCCGACGATGTCACGCTCGAGGCACCTGTTACGTCGCGCGCACCGTCCGCGACCGCCGTGCGTGGAGCACTATCGGATCCGTTCGGCGGGGCCGCTACCTCTGGTGCGCGCACCTCAGGAGCCGCCGCCGGCGTCTGTACTGCACGGTCGGAATCCCACGACTCGAAGCGGACGGTGGTGTCGTGACGGGCGAGATGCTGAACGAGCTGGCCGATCTGCACCGTCGGATCGACGAACTAGAGTCCCGCGCGGCGATCGAGATCCTCCACTCGACGTTCGTGCGCGCGGTGGCGGATCGGTCGTTCGGGGAGCTGATCTCCTACTTCGCGATCGACGCAGTCATCGACATGCGCTCGCACGGACCCAAGCGCGGTGCAGTGGCGATCGCCGAGCATTTCGAACACATGGTCGCCGTGCCTCTGATCGGGGCAAGCTACCTCTTGTCATCCCCGGTCGTGTCGGTGAGCGGAGATAGCGCAACCGGCCGCTGGACGTGGCATCGATTCCACAGCACGGCGACGGTCGCCGGTCGAGACGTCCCCGTCTGGGGTGTGTGGGAGGAGGGTCGGTACGACTGCGAATATCGTCGCATCGACGGTGCATGGAAGTTCTCACGAATGCGATTTCGAGTGGTACGACCCGACGCGGACTCCGAACGCAGTGAGGGAGACGAGGCATGATAATCGCCGAACTCATCCGCAGATCGTTTGCGACATTCGGCTCGTTGCCCGCGGTCGCGTGCGGCGATCGGACGCTCAGCTACGACCAGGTCGCCGATCGTTCCTTTCGTCTGGTGAACGCGCTCATCCATCGCGGAATCGAGGTTGGCGATCGAGTCGCCACACTGGCTCCTAACGACCTGACGACGCTCGAGTGGATGACCGGGCTCGCGCTGGGCGGCTACGTGCGCACCGCGTTGCACGCGATGAACGGCGGCGAGGCTCACGCCGGCATGCTTCGTTCCTCAGGCGCGCGAGTTCTGTTGACGACCATGGAGTTCTACGATCGGTTCCGCGCCGACTTGGACTCCGCAGGCGTCGAATACGTCTTCGTTCTCAATTCGACGGATCCGCGCCTGCTGGATTACGAGACTGTGCTGGCGGGGGCGAATCCGATCGACGCGCGGGTGCGCGTCTCAGGAGACGATGTCATCCATCTCGCCTTCTCGTCCGGGTCGACCGGGACGCCGCGGGCGTCGGTCCACACGCACGCAAGTTGGATGGCCGTCACGCTCGATAATGCCGCGATGCTGCCGCGGGTGACGTCCGCGGACGTGTACCTCGCTGCCGCACCCCTCACTCATGCCGCGTCGACCGTGCTCTACCTGTTGCTCTCGCGCGGAGCCAGCATCCAAATCCTGGAGCACTTCTCTCCGGAGGAGGCGCTGGGCCTGATTCAGGAAAAGAGATGCAGCCTCACGGTCATGGTTCCGACCATGCTCCAGGTGATCGCGACGCACCCTCGCGTCAGCGACTTCGATCTGTCGAGCGTCCGTGCGGTGATGTATGCCGGCGCACCCATCTCGGTCGCGACGGCACGCGCTGCTCAGGCGGCGTTCGGGGATGTGCTCTTTCAGAGCTATGGACAGAGCGAGTGCCTGCCCGTGTCCTGTCTGACCCCCGAAGACCACAGGTTCGGCGTCGAGACAGACGAGAGTGTTCTCAATTCGGCCGGGCGCCCCTGCGTCGGTGCCTCGGTGAGGGTCGTCGACGACGCGGGTACTGAGCTGCGCGCGGGCTCCGTTGGGGAGATCGAGGTGTCCACAGCCGGGAGGATGCTCGGGATCTACGGTGACTCGGTCGCAACCGCGGAGCGGATCACGAGTGACGGCTTCGTTCGGACCAACGACATCGGCTACCTCGACCATCGGGGGCTCCTCTTCATCGTCGACCGCAAGAACGACATGATCATTTCGGGGGGATTCAATATCTGGCCCGTCGAAATCGAGAATGCTCTGCTCACGCACCCGGGCGTCGTGGAGGCCGTGGCGGTTGGCCTGCCGCACCCGCGATGGGGTGAGACGCCCGTCGCGATTGTGGTCGTGCGCGAGGGGGTGGAGGTGACCGCCGACGAGCTGATCGAGCTCTGTCGGGCCCAACTGGGTTCTGTGAAGAAGCCGACCGAGGTCATCCTTCGACGTGAACCGTTCACGCGAAACGAACTCGGGAAGCTGCCACGACGGCTGCTGCGCGATCACTATTGGCCCGAGCGTGCCACCGCATCCCGTGAGGTCAACGGCGCCTAGCCTGTCGCCCACCACGCTCTCGCATGACTCAATTATGAGACAGTCCATAAACGATCGTCAGAGGAATCTGATCAATTCGGCATATCAGGAAAGGAAGTTCCCCATTGGACAGCATTGCGCCCGATGAGTTCGATACTCGACCACTCGGAAAATGGAGTGAACCTTCGGAATTCGTCGTCGACCGCGAGCGCCTGATCGCCTATGCGCACGCGACCAACGACACCGCTCCGGTTCACCTCTCGGGTGACATCGCGAGCCCCGTCTTCAACGTCGTCCCTGCCTTCAAAGTGGTCGCGCCCTTGACCTTGAATATGCCGCCGGTCGACAAGAGGATGCTCGGCGTCCACGGTGAGCAGGACTTCCGCTTCCACCGACCGATCGAGGCGGGGATGACCCTGGTCACGCGCGCCATCCCTGTCGGGATCACCCCTCGCTCGACGGGTTCCCTCATCACGGTTCGGGCGGAGACGACGACGAGTGGGGGCGAGCCCGTGGTCGATCAGCACGTCACGGTATTCATCCGAACTGCCATTGCTCCGGAGGCGATCGGTGAGCAGCCGCCCACCCGCGAGTATTCGCGCGAGGCCGAGCCGTTCGTCGAAGTTACGGAGGCCTTCGATCTCGATCAGAGCTATCGGTACATGGGAGCGTCGGGGGATACGATGCCGCTTCACTCCGAGAACGCCTTCGCGCAGCAGCACGGCTTCCCAGGGATCATCCTGCATGGAAACTGCACATTTGCCTTCGCGACCAGAGCCGTGCTGGAGCACGCCGCCGGTGGCGAGACCCGTCGAATCAAGCGGCTAGCCGTTCGATTCAGTCGGTGGGTCACCCCCTACGACGTCATCACCACACGAGTCTTCCGCGCCGGCTCAACCGGCGGCCGCTCGATATTCAGCTTCGAGACCGCGCTCGCCGATGGCACCCTCTGCCTGAGCGACGGACTCGTCGAAGTCGAGGACTAAGTCCTCGTCGTCACCGTACTAACCAAAACCCAAAGGAGTGTTTTGTTATGAACAAGAGTCATTTGCGGGGTCCCGGCGCAATCGCCGTGATCCTCGCCCTGACCGCGACGCTCGCGGGGTGCAGCACGGCACCCGCGGCGTCGCCGTCCTCGGCGGCAAAGCCCGGAGGCATCGTCAAGGCCAGCATCGTGATCGGGGTGGGTGGCCAGCTCTCCACTGCCGATGTATTCACAGGCATCGACAAGGGCTTCTTCCAGAAGGAGGGGCTGACGGTGACGACGACGACCCTGACCGCAGGTGCTTCGGCGATCCCTCAACTGCTCAACGGCGGTCTCATGTTCGCTGCGGTGGACACGACAACCGCCGTCAGCTCCACGCAGCAGAACGTGGGCATCACGGCCGTTGCTCCCAACACGGTGGGTGTGCCTGACGACGATGGCTACGCCATGGTGGTCGCGGGCGCCAACTCCGGCATCAACTCACCCAAGGATCTGGAGGGCAAGAAGGTTCAGGTGAACCAGCTGGGCGGGACCGCGCAAGCCCTCACCTCGGCCTCCATCACGAAGGACGGCGGCGATCCCAGCAAGGTCCAGTTCGTGGAGATTGCGCCGCCTCAAGCCATCCCGGCTCTGCAGGCTGGCCGGGTGGATGCTGTTGTTCTTGGTGAGCCGAACGTCACCATCGCGAAGGGCCTGGGATTCAAGGCGATCTTCAATCCCGAGCAGAACACCGTTCCGAAATTGCCCACGTTCGTCTTCGTCACCGCCGCGTCCTACGCGAAGGCGAACCCCCAGGTCGTCGCGCAGTTCCAGCGTGCGATTCTGGCGTCGAACCAGTTCGACAACGCCAATCCGGATGCTGTGCGATCAATTGTTGCCGCGCACACCCCGGTTCCCGGTGCGGTGATCGCCAAGGCCCACCTGCCCCTTTTCGGCGAGGAGTCCCTCACGGGCGACCAGGTGCAGAGGTACATCGACTTCCTCGTCACGTACAAGGTGCTGCAGGCAGCAGCCGTACCCAAGGGATCCGCTGTGGTCTGGGCGCCGTAGGCGTCCACTCCGGTCCGATGCTTGCTGAGAAGTGTGGGTCACACGATCATGAATCAGAACAGTCCAGTCCCGGCTGCTTCCGCCGGTTCGGGCTCTAGTCCGTCGAGCGACCCTGGCCGGCGTCCGGTGCGTCACACGCGTACCGGGCGCCGGCTCGCGCAGATCGTCGTATTGGGCGTCGCTCTGGCGGTGTGGTGGATCGCCTCCAGTGAGCTCCCGCCCAAAGTCATGCCAAGCCCAATCGAGACCTTCGGCGCGCTCGGCGGCTACCTCGTCACGCCCCTGTTCTGGACCACGATCGCTGAGACGGTGGGTACCTTCCTCTTGGCTCTGGCGATCTGCGGTGTCGTGGGCGTCACCATCGGACTGGCGATCGGGTCGAGTCCCATCGCGAATCAGAGCACCCGATTTCTCTTCGATTTTCTCAGAACCATTCCCCCCATCGCGATTCTGCCGCTGGTGCTCCTCCTCTTCGGCCCGACCCCCCGGATGGTTCTCGTGGTGGTCGTCCTCGGTGCCATCTGGCCGATTCTCATTCAGTCGATCTACGCCGCGCGTCAGGGCGAACCGCTCCTTCGGGAGATGTCCCGATCCTTTCGGATGCCCAGGCGCTGGTACATCCTTCATATCTTCCTTCCGGGGTCGATGCCGTTCGTGATGACGGGACTCCGTGTCGGCACCACGATTTGTCTTCTCCTCACGATCACCGGCGAGTTGCTGGGCGGAGCACCGGGAATCGGGTACCAGATCGAGAATGCGCAGAATTACCTCGATACGCCCCGGATGTACGCCTATGTGCTGGTGTCGGCCCTCCTCGGACTCCTCGTCAATGCAGTTTTCTGGCTGATCCAGCGCCGAGTTCTCCGGTGGCACTCATCCCAGCGACGGGAGGAGTACTGATGCGAACGAGACGCAGCGAGTGGCTCACCGTCGTGGCGCTGGAGGCGTGGCTCCCGGTTGTCCTCGTCGTCGCGTGGTGGTTCGGGAGCGCATCGAGCACCTCGGTGTATTTTCCGCCCCTCTCATCGATACTCGGTTCCTTCGCTCACGACTGGTTGAACAGCGCGGGCCTCGCGAGCAACCTTCTCCCCAGCCTTGAGCTTCTGGGCCTCGGATTCGGGGTGGCATTGGCGAGCGGAGTGGTCATGGGCACGGTGCTTGGCCTCACGCCAGCGCTCGAGCGGGCAAGTCGGCCGCTGCTCGAGATACTCCGGGCGATCCCCGGAGTCGCGCTGCTGCCGATCTTCATCGTGTTGTTCGGAATCGACCAGGAGATGAAGGTCCTGTTGATCGCGTTCGGATCCTTCTGGCCCATTCTCTTGAACACCGTGGACGGGGTCAGGGGTGTCGAGCCACTGCTCTTCGAGGTAGCGGAGGTCTTCCGCTTCGGCCGGATCCGTCGACTGCTGTCGGTCGTTTTTCCGGGTGCGAGCCCTCAGATCTTCGCCGGTGCGCGGACCGCGCTCTCCATCTCCCTCATCATTCTGGTCGTGAGCGAGACCGTCGGCGGGAACGGCGGAATTGGGTATTTTCTCCTGGCCGCTCAACGGAATTTCGCGATCAGTTCGATGTGGGGCGCGATCGTCGCGCTCGGCATTCTCGGCTACCTCCTGAACATCGCATTCCGCCTCATCGAGAGGGTGATCCTCCGATGGCACCGACTGCAGCAGACTAGATTGGGGAGCGAAAAATGACGATCCATCGATCGCCTACGGGACCGAATTCGGCTCACACCTCGAGCGCCGTCATCCTTGAGGCGCGCGGATTGGGGCACTCCTACAACGACCGCGCGGTGCTTTCGCCGATGGACTTCACGGTGTTCGAGGGAGAGTTCGTCTGCATCGTCGGCCCGTCAGGGGTGGGTAAGACCACTCTCTTGCGCTGCCTGGCTGCGCTGCAGCCCTCCACCTCCGGGGCCGTCTACGTGCGAAGCGAGCGAGTCACGCAACCGACAGCGGGCGTCGCGCTCGTGTTCCAGGACTACAGTCGCTCCTTGATGCCGTGGTCAAGCGTCCTCGCGAACGTCGCGCTACCGCTTCGTGCTGCAGGATCGTCGCGCGCGTCTGCTCGTACTGATGCGCTCCGCGCTCTCGCGCTTGTCGGCCTGGATGACGTCGCTGCCGGCATGTACCCGTGGCAGCTTTCGGGCGGAATGCAACAGAGGGTGGCGATCGCCCGCGCGCTCGCGTCCCGACCGACGCTGCTCCTCATGGACGAGCCGTTCGCATCGGTGGACGCCTACACGCGCGCCGATCTGGAAGACCTGATGCAGCGGTTGCAGCGGGAATTGTCGCTCACGGTGCTTCTGGTCACCCACGACATCGATGAGGCTGTCTATCTGTCGGATCGGGTGATCGCGCTCAACGGGCGCCCTGCCCACGTCGCCGACATTGTCAGCGTCGACCTTGGAAGCCGTCGGGACCAGCTGACGACGAAGGGGATGCCAGAGTTTGCCGAGCTTCGTGCGCGCGTGCACGGGCTGATTCGCGGTTCGCGAGGAACAACGTCGTGACTGCTGCGTTCGAAGGACGGCTCACCGGCACTCACCACATCCGCCTTCCCGTTTCTGACGTGCAGACTGCGAGGGAGTTCTGGGAGGGGGTACTCGGGTACGAGTGGGAATTCGACTTCCCGGGAGATTCGGGGCCCGTCGCATCTGCCTTCCGACATCTCTCGGGAGGGCCGAACGTGGTCCTCTGGCTGGACCCCGAGCGAGCGCGAGAATTCGCTGGATTTGTGATGTGTGGAATAGGAGTCGAGGATGCGTCAGCGATCGACCGCCTCAAGGCGGCGCTGGATGCGCGGGGGATACCGCACGGTGGCGTGCAGGGCGCGTTCGTCGAGGTCAAGTTGCCCTTCGTGCGAACACCGGGAGGACCCATGGTCAGCTTCTACGTGAAGCCCGACCCGGATGTCCAGGTGGTTCGACCCACCATCGCCTGACGTCACCACGCGGGCCTCGACGAGTCACTGCGTGGACGATGTCGCTGTCGTGACGGCATGGCCGCGAAATTCTGCGTAAAGTGCGTTGTCCTCACCCGTCACCCGAACATCACAGATCGTGGTCCTGCCGGAGATTGCGCGCACTTCAGCTCGCGCGATCAGCCGGGCTCCCGCCGGCACGCCGCTGAGGAAGGCGATCTCCGCCGTGCGGGTGACCGACGACCGGCCGAGTGAGGCGCAGCAGTACGCGAGAGCAGTGTCCGCCAAAAGGAATGTGAATCCGCCGTGCTGGATGCCGTGCGAGTTGAGGAATCGATGGTCGATGATCCATTCGAGGTCGACGCTGCCCGGGCTGACCGACCGAACGGTGATTCCCAGCGATGCAACTTCCGGGTCGCGGCGGAACATGTCGAGAACTCTCTGCTCGGCGTCGTCGTCGTCGTTCTGATCTGATGGTTTGAACTGCATTCCGACCTCCTGTCTTCCGGGCACGTATGACAATCACGTTGCGACCGTTACAAAACACGCATAATGTGGTCACAGCATACGCGGGCAGGACCAGGCTCAGCACTGGCGTGTCAGAGGTCGAGGAGGACACCCTGATTTACCGAAACAATCTGCCAGGACAGCCGATCTCGGCGATCTCGATCGGATCGTGGCAGACATTCGAGCGCATTCCCTTTCGAGACACTGTCGAGATCATTGCTGCTGCCTTCGACAGTGGCATCAATCTGATCGACACAGCGCGCTACGGCGGTGCGCCCGACCACGTCGACACCGATGCTCTGAGTTATCCGATTCCGGCCGGGTCGCCGCATTGCGAAGTGATCGTCGGGCGAGCACTGCAGGAGTCGGGACGCGACCGCTCCGAGTACTTGATCTCGGACAAGGTCTGGTTCGACAGCTATCCCGAAACCACGTTGGCGCAGCAGGTCGATGACTCGCTTCTCTGCCTGGACACCAGCTATCTCGACATGGTGTGCGTGCAGATGCTTCCTCAGGGCGTCGGCCCTGTCGACGTCGTGAGGCAGATGGCGGCTCTCGCTTCATCCGGTCGCGTGCTCCACTGGGGGTTTGTGAACTGGAGTCTCGAGCAGGTGAGAGATGCCGTTGATTTGTGCTTGGAGGAAGACCTCGAGCCCCCCCGATTCACCGAACTCAAGTACAGCGTCATCCGACGGCTTCCGGTGGAGAGCGGCTCCTACGCGACTGCGCTAGCCGAGTTGGGTGTCGCCGTGCACGCGGCGAACTGTCTCGAGGGAGGATTCCTGACCGGTCGTTGGTCCAGCGCGAGCGAGGTTTCGAAGCACCGAATGCCGCCGGAGGATCGGGCTCGTATCCGTGAGGCGTTCACGCCGAAGATTGCCGACTTCAACGCCGTTGCGACCGGAGTCGGGGTGTCACCCGCGACACTTGCGTTGGCGTTCACGCTGACGAATGAGTCGCTGCTCTCCAGTCTTGTCGGAGTCACCCGAATGTCCCAGCTGAGGGACGCGCTCGCGGCGGAAAGCCTGCTCGGGGAGCTGGGCGCGGAGGCGATTCGAGCCATGCTGGAGCCGTTCGCAAGCGACGGGCTCCCAGTCGAACCTTAGGTCTCTCGTGCCGTCACAACATGCGAGGATGACGATCATGAACGTGGAGCGCGCACCTCGAAGTCTCATCCTCGACATCTACGGACCGTTTGCCGCCCAATTCGACGGATGGTTGGCGGTCACGGAACTCGTCAAGCTGATGGGCATGCTCGGAGTGGACGAGCCGATAGCGCGATCCGCGATCTCGCGCATGACACGCCGCCACCTTCTCACCATGTCGAAGCGTCACGGACTCCGCGGATACGGTCTGACCGAGGATGCCGCACGACGATTCGCGGATGCCGGTGCGTTGATCACGGGGACCTTCGAACCGGCCGACCCTGCGCAGGGTTGGGTCGTCGTGGCATTTTCCGTACCTGAAGAAGACCGTCCAAAACGGCACCTCATACGGTCTCGTTTCCGATGGTTGGGGATGGGCAACCTGTCCGGCGGGGTGTGGATCGGGCCGAGCCGTATGTACGAGTCAGTGCGGACCACTGTCATCGCCCTCGAGTGCGAGGACTACGTCGACATTTTCATTGCCGACTACAAAGGACTGGGAGAACTGCGTGACGTCGTGCAGCGCTCGTGGGACCTTCAGTCGCTGGCGCAGTCCTATCAGGACTTCGTCGATCGCCATCGTCCCGTGCTGACGGAGCTCCGCTCTGAGTCAACTGACGCGGCCGCATTCGTGGGGTATGCCGAAATGGTCCATGACTGGCGCCAGTTCCCGTACCTCGACCCGGGTCTACCCGAGGAGCTCCTCCCGGCCGAGTGGCCCGGCACGTCTGCGCGCGCGCTTTTCAATGACTTCCGGCAGGAAGTCCTGCCACTCGCCATGCGATTTGCGGAGTCGATCGTGCAGGCGCGGCCCTAGTCAACGGTCCAGCCCGCGGACTGCCCCAGCGGTCCGCGGGCTTTTTGCTGTCGCCGGTGAGTCCGTCGAGCTCGCCGCTGACGAGGAATTCCTCGCGTCCGCGTCAAACATGTCAAAATCTTGTCGATCGTAAAAAATTGTGACAATATGGCGAAGGCGAACAGGCATCCTCCGATCGAGGGCGGCCGCGTGTTGGATCGACAATCAATGAGGATTAATGAATCTGGCTCTTCTGCTTCAGAAGCACACCACTCTTTATCGTGAACGCCTTGCGGTGCGTCTCGGCGATGACGAGCAGTCCTACGGTGAACTGTTCGAGCGCGCGTGTCGCCTCGCGAACGGGCTCCGCGCTCTCGGGTTGCTGCCGGGTGATCGGGTGGCGACGCTGGGAGGCAACGACTTTCGCTCTGTCGAGGAGATCATGGGCCTGGTCGTGGGCGGCTTCGTGCGGGTTTCTCTGCACTCGCTGAACTCCTGGGACGTTCACGAGTACATGATTCAGCACGCGGGTGCGCGGGCACTGCTGGTGCAACAGAAGTACTACGAGCAGTACGAATCCGAGATCCGCAATCTGGGACTTGACGCGGTGATCGTGCGGGGCGGTCGAGATCACTCCGAGATCGACTACGAAGCCTTGGTCGCGAACGCACCCGCGGGATTTCCCGAGGTCCAGATCGATCTGGACGCCCCCATCCAACTGCAGTTCTCCTCAGGGACGACGGGCCGGCCGAAGGCGATCGTTCACACGCATCGAAGCTGGATGGGGGTGACCAACGAAAACCTGTTGATGCTTCCCCCTATCACCCCGACTGACCGCTACCTTGCAGCCGGCCCGCTGACCCATGCGGCCAACACGCTGCTCTTCGCGCTCTTCGCGAGAGGTGCCTCGGTCGAGGTCATGCCCGCGTTCAGCCCCCAGGCGTTCGTCGATCTCGTGCGTTCGCGCGAGTGCACGATATCCATACTGGTCCCGACCATGATTCGAGTGATCTCGTCCTCGCCGGAGTTCCGCCCGGACGACCTCTCGAACTTGCGGATCCTGCTTTATGCAGGCAGTCCCATCTCGGGGGAAACGCTCCGCGCAGCGTCAGCGCTCTTCGGTCCGATCCTCTTGCAGACCTATGGCCAGAGCGAAGGGCTGCCGTACACGGTTCTCACCGCGGACGACCATGTTCGTGCAGGCGAGCAGCAGGAGCACTCCGCGCTTCTCGGGTCTGCCGGTCGCCCCACCCCGAATTCCGTCGTGAAGATCCTCGACGATGAAGGGAAGTCTGTTCCCCCAGGAACGGTGGGCGAGGTCGCGGTCTGGACACCTGGCCGGATGCACAGCGTGTGGAAGAACCCGGAGGCGACAGCCAAGCGAATCACCCACGACGGCTTTGTCCTGACCAACGATCTGGGCTTCCTCGATGATGCCGGATACCTGTTCTTGCGGGACAGGCGAGATGACATGATCATCTCCGGCGGTTTCAACATCTGGCCAGCAGAGATCGAATCCGCGCTGGAGGCTCACCGCGACATCGACCAGGCCCTCGTCTTCGGGATAGCGGATGAGAAGTGGGGGGAAACCCCGGTCGCGATCGTCGTACCCCGCGCGGGATCGGCTCTCACGGAGGACGAGGTCGTCGCCTGGGTGCGGGATCGTCTGGGGCCGGTCAAAAAGCCGGGTCACGTGATATTCCGGGCAGAACCCCTTCCCCACAATGCGATCGGCAAGATCTCGCGTCGGGCTGTGCGGAGTCTGTATTTCGACGACACCGTCGCAGGGTTCCAGGGGGCATGAATGTTCGACATAGCTGACGAACTCGATCAGGTCCGTGTCGAGCTGCGCGGCGACGTGGCGTGGATCACCCTCAACCGTCCCGAGAAGCGAAACGCGATCAGTGCCGGAATGCAGCGCCGCCTGCATGGTGTTCTCGATGAGTTGGCCGCTCGCGACGTGCGCGCGGTGGTGCTCACCGGTTCGGGAAGCGCCTTCTGCAGTGGCGCCGATCTCGGAGCCAACGACGAGGAGGCGGGCGTCGCAGCCGATTTCGATCGATTCTTGGCTGAAGGTGCAGCGTTCTTCCGGACGCTGTCGAACTTCCCTGCTCCCGTGATCGCAGCGGTCAACGGGGTCGCTCTGGCGGGAGGCCTCGAATTGATGCTGGCGTGCGACTTCGTGATTGCCGCCGACTCGGCGCGAATCGGTGACGGCCACGCACGTTACGGACTATTCCCCGGTGCGGGGGCGTCCGTGAGACTGCCGCGTCGCGTCGGCGCCGCATTCGCCAAGTATCTGATGTTCACCGGGGATCTCTTGCCCGCCACGGACCTGGTTGTGCACGGGCTCGTGCAGATCGTCGTGCCCGCTGATCTGCTGGACAGTGAGGCGGACCGAATCTCTCAACTGATCGCCTCACGCAGTCCGCGCGCCCTCGCCGCCGTCAAGACGCTGGTGAATCAGTCCGAGGATGTGCCCGTGGACAGCGCGCTCCACGCCGAGTCGCTCGCCTTTCGGATTCATTTGAACTCGCCGGACAGCAGCGAAGGTACGGCGGCCTGGCGCGAGGGCAGACAGCCCAACTTTCGGGAGCTCTGATGACAGCACTGCGCGACACCGCCACTCGTCTCTCCGATCAATTTCTGGCGGCGCTCAATCAGAACGACGTCGCCGGCATGTCACAGATCGTCGCCCCCGGCTACGTGCAGCACAACCCAGAAGTTCCTGGCGGGCGCGAGGGACTGCTGTCGTGGATGGCGTCCATGCATATCGCCTTCCCCGACTTCATGGTCGAACGGCTCGACATGATCGTCGACGCTGATCGGCTGGTCGTTCGTCATCGTGTGAGCGGGACGCATCTGGGGGAGTTCCTCGGGTGGCCGGGCTCCGGGCGTTCTTTCGTCATGCACACTGCGGAGTTCTTTCGGATCGCCGACGGCGTGTTGCAGGAGCACTGGGACGTCTGGAGCCCACAGGGGATGCTCGTGCAGCTCGGCCTGCCCGTCGAGGGCGGCCTCTTCACCACTTTCGGATGATCGGGACCCCCAGGAAAGGATCGCAATGGTGCGAACAGATACGCCGGATCGGCAGCAGCTCATCGATCTGCTTCACGTATTCGTGAGGGTCACGAACGGCCATGATGCTCAGTCGCTCGGGCTTTGCATCGCGGATCAGTATCGTCAACACAATCCCTACGCGGCGCAGGACTTGTCCGGTGTCATCGACTACTTCGTGATGATGTTCACGGCTTTCCCGGACATGCACGCGGAGCTATTGGACGTGATGGTCGACGGCGATGTCATCAGTGCCAGATGTCGGGTCCGCGGCACCCATCAGGCGGACTTTCTCGGATTCGCGGCGACCGGTCGGCAATTCGAGATCATCACCGTCGATTACTTCCGATATCGCGACGGACTTTTCGTCGAGCACTGGGACGTCATCAGCGTGCTGGAGCTCCTCGTGCAACTCGGGGTCTCGCCCCACGAATCTCAGCAATTCCTATCAACAGCGAAGTTGAACCCATCAGAAGAGGAAGAGAAATGAAGACAAAAGCACTTGTTGCTGTCGTTGCACTCGTGACGATGAGCCTCGCCGGTTGCGCGACCACTGCGGGACCGGCCTCGAAGGCACCGATCCCCGTCGGAGCGCTGTCGGATCTGACCGGCGCGGTCACCTTTCCGGATGCCGCGGCAGCCGCGGGCGCCGTGTTCGACGAGGTCAATGCGAACGGTGGCATCAACGGCCACAAGATCGAGTACACCGTCGAAGATGCCGCTGGCGATGCAACGACAGCCGCGGCCGGAGCCCGCAAGCTCAACCAGGCGGGAGTGGTAGCGAACATCGGATCGACCAGCATTCCCGACTGCTTGGTCAACGGTAGCTACTATGCGCAGCAGAAGCTGGACACGATCGGCATCGCGCTTCCCGAGGCCTGCTACCACCTGGCGAACTACGCTCCCATCAACACGGGATCGCTCCTCGGTGCTGGTCTGTCCGGCATCTACGCGATCCAGCAGCTCGGCTCGAAGAGCGTGTGCCTGATCGGGCCGAACCTCCAAGGGGCCTCCGAGTCGTACAAGGGATCCTCTGACTACATGAAATCGGTCGTGGGTACTGGGTTCTCCTACATCGGATTGCAGGACCTCACCGCGTCCCCCGTCAGTTACATCGTGAACGCGAAGCAGTCGGGATGCGAGACCCTCGTCTACGCCGGACCGGAGCAGCTCACCGGCGCCATGCAGCAGGCGGTACGTGCTCAGAACTGGAACGTCAACTTCATCGGATCCTCGCCCGCGTACAGCACAGCACTGCTGGCGTCGCTCGGCGCGGCCGGCGAGGGGATGTACGCCGCCTCCGAGTTCGCTCCGTTCACCGCGAACACGCCGGCCGTCGACGCGTTTGTCACGCTGATGAAGGCACACAAGGTCCCTGTGACAAACCTCGCTGAGTCCGGGTACATCGCCGCGAAGATCTTCGTCGATGTGCTGAAGTCCATCAAGGGCGACATCACGCGCGAGTCGGTTTCGGCGGCACTCGCGAAGACGACCGCGTACGACAACCCGCTTCTCGCGCAGCCGTTCGTCTTCGGTCCTGGCGCAGGCCACCAGCCGAACAAGTCGATCCAGCTGGTCCAGATCAAGGGTGCCGCATGGGTTCCCGTCGGGGACTGGCTGACGGCGAAGTGACGAAATCTCCCACGCAATCGACATGAGGGCCGAGTAGTGATTGAGTCCACCATCTCGGGGCTGGTCAACGGCTCCGTCTACGCGCTGTTGGGTCTATGCCTGGTTGCTACCTACCGGACCAGCGGTGTCCTGAACTTCGCGCAGACCGCGGTGGGGGCGTTCGCCGCCCTCACCGCGGTGGACCTCATCGGTACCGGGATGCCCACATGGGTCGCGTGGCTCATTGCCATCGCCGTCGGAACTGTCGTTTCGGTGCTGCTGGGCTTGATGCTTTATCGGTGGTTCTCACAGACCGGCGCTCGAATCAAGACCAGCGCGACCATCGCCGCACTGCTGGCGCTCCTCGCGATTGGTGATCGTGTATTCGGAGACACACCGCGGTCGTTCGTGGATCCGTTCAGCCTATTCGGATTCACCCTGTGGGGTGTGCGGTTCACTGGGGACACCATCATCGCTCTGGGGGCGGCAGTCGTGCTCACCATCGCGCTCGATGTGATGCTGCGCCGCACGCGGACGGGGCACCGCCTTCGCGCCGTCGCTGGTCGTCCGCTGACCGCGGAGTTGCTGGGTCTTCCCGTCCTCGCTTTGACGATCATCGTGTGGACCTTCGTCGGCGTGGTGGGAAGCGCGTCGATTCTCATCATTGCTCCCACGGCGAGTTCGACCTTCACCGGGCTGTCGTTGCTCGTGCTCCCCGCCACGGCGGCGGCACTGTTCGGCGGCTTCGAGTCGCTGTGGCTCACCTTGGTGGGCGGTCTCCTTCTGGGGATGATCAGCGGTTTGACCAGCTATTTCGCGGTGATCGCGCCGTACAACGCGACTCTGCAACTGGCGTTCGTGACTCTCATTCTGATCTTCAAACAAAGAGGGGAGCGGTGGGATGAAGCGCGCTAGTCTTCGGAATCCTGTCCTGCTCGGACTGCTGGCATTGTTGATCGCGGGGTGTATTCCGCTCTGTGTGCAGGGCTTTCCGTTGTATCTTGCGACGGCCGCGGTCATCGGAGTGTTTCCGATTCTCAGTGTCGGTCTGATCACGGGTCGCGCCGGCATCATCACCCTGTGCCAGTTGAGCTTCACGGGAATCGGAGCGTGGTCGGTTGCTGCCCTCAATGCGGCGGGCTACAGCCTGCCGATCGGGCTGCTGATCCTGCTGGGAGGACTGGCTGCAGTTCCCTTCGGTCTGCTTCTCGGCTTGGCGTCATTGCGATTGCGAGGCATCAACATGGGCATCGTCACGCTCATGTTTGCCGCCGCGGCGGCAGCCTACTTCCAGCTCTATCCCCTCCCTGGGTTGTCAGCGGGAAAGGTAGTCGACCGCGGTGCCCCCTTCGAGTCGGACTCGGCCTTCTTCTGGTTGTCGCTGACTGTGCTCGCGCTCGTCGTCGGCGTCGTCTCACTCGTGAGCAGATCGAGGACTGGCACGAGCTGGCTCGTCGTCCGGACGAGCGAGCGCGGGGCGGCCTCACTGGGACTGCCCACCGCAGTCGCCAAGCTCACGGTGTTCATGGTCGGCGCTGCCGTCTCAGGGGTGGGGGGAGCGCTTCTGATCGCACAGACCGGAGTGGTTTCGGGGGACTCGTTCGGCATCCTCCCGTCGATCGTCGTCTTCACGCTGGCGATCCTGTTCGGCGCGCGATTCATCGAGGGTGCGATCCTGGGAGCTCTTGCCAGCGTGGTGGTTCCCCAACTGCTGCTCGCGGCGGGTATCCCGAACGACATCGGCACTTTGATATTTGCGGTGACGGCTCTGCCCGCGTTGCGCACGGGGTATGGCATGGCTGAGGCATTGCGGGCGAGGCTCGCACGGCGCTCGAACAACAACCCAGCACCGGATGGCCGCCGCGAGTCGAAAAGGTCAATCTCCAGAGATCGCTCACGGTGGAGGCAGGGCACGGAGCCGGTGCACACCGACGATCGGGTGCTGCCTACGGCCGTCGAGGCTACGCCCGCGCTGTCCATCCTCGACCTGTCCGTGCAGTACGGCTCAGTGCGAGCCCTGGACGGAGTGACCATCTCGGTTCCCTCGCGGAGCGTCGTCGCCATCGTCGGTCCGAACGGGGCCGGCAAATCGACTCTTGTCGACGCCGTGGCCGGGTTCCTGCCGGGGTACACGGGCGAGGTGAGGTTGAACGGGACGAACCTAGACGGGTGGCAGGCGCACCGTCGGGCACAGGCGGGGTTGCGTCGTACATTCCAGCAGGTGCGTGCCACAGCAGACCTGACGGTCCAGCAGTACTTGCAGCTCGCCGCTGGGCGGAGGCTGGATCGAGACGAAGTCGACGCTGTCCTCGACTTCGTGCAGGGTCCCACCGCACGGTCACTGATCGCGAACGTCGATGTCGGCAGCCGAAGGTTGATCGAGATCGGTGGGGGCTTGGTATCCGAGCCCGCAGTGCTGCTGCTGGACGAGCCCGCTGCGGGGTTGCCGTCCAGCGAGTCCGAACTGCTCGGGGAGCGGATCTCGCTGATGCCGAGCGTCTTCAAATGCTCCGTGGTCGTCATCGAGCACGATATGACGCTCGTGCACTCGGTCTGCGATGAGGTGACAGTGCTCAACTTCGGTCGGGTCATCGCCACGGGCTCGCCGAAGCATGCCCTCTCTGATCCTCTCGTCGTCTCAGCATTCTTAGGAGCGGAATGAACAACGCAGGGTTGACCGTTCGTGCACTCACCGTCGAGCGATCTGGATTCCCCATCATCCGCTCGCTCGATCTCGATGTTCCGTTGGGACGGGTTACAAGCCTTCTGGGTGCCAACGGTGCGGGGAAGACCACCCTCATGGAAGCTCTGGCTGGCCTGATCCCGGTATCGGCAGGCTCGGTCGAACTGGACGGGACGCGAATCGAGAAGCTCGGTCGGGCTCGGCGAGTCGGAGCCGGCTTGGCTCTTGTCGAGCAGGGCCGCACTGTCTTCGGCGACCTCACGGTTCTCGAGAACCTCACCTTAGGAAAGGACAGGAGCGCGTGGGGCAGGGCGCTCGCTGTTTTTCCGGAGCTCGATCAACGAAAGCACGTACACGCGCGCTTCCTGTCGGGCGGCGAGCAACAGATGGTCGTCCTCGCTCGGGCCATTCTGGCGGATCCGCAGGTGTTGCTTATCGACGAGATGTCGCTCGGGCTTGCCCCTGTCATCATCCAAAGACTGATGCCGCTTGTGCGCACTCTCGCTGACGCCGGAATGGGAGTCCTGCTCGTCGAGCAATTCGCCACACAGGCCTTGGCTGTCAGCGATCACGCGGTGGTGCTGACGCGCGGCGAGGTTGCCTTCCGTGGCGCGGCCCAGGATCTACTCGACGATTCCGACCGACTGAGGTTGGCCTACTTGGGTGAAAGCCAAACGCAGAACGGAACCGCAGCATGACCTCGGGCGTTCCGGTCGAGTTCGACGACGAGGACCAAGCATTCAGCGAACGCGTGGCCACCTTCGCGCAGCCTTTCGCCGCGGACTACCTCGAAATGGCGAAGTCGACCGAATTCCCGTGGTCGGCCGGTCGCGCTCTTGCCGCGGAGGGATTGCTCGGTCTGGGCACAAGCGTCGAATACGGAGGCGCCGGCCCAACGAGTTACGTCCGCCTGGGGATCCTGCAGGAGCAGCTCTCGCTCCAGAACTTCTACCTGGCGCAGTTCGCGTATACCTGCAACATGATGGCTCCGCTTCTGGAGCACCATCTTCAATCGCCCGACCGGGCGTCGTGGATTCGAGGTCTCGTCCGCGGAGAGCACGTCATTTCGATCGGTGTGACCGAGCCCGACGCCGGGGGCGATGCGGCCGCCCTGTCCACAACTGCTCGACGCGTTGCTGACGGGTGGATCATCGACGGGCAGAAGGTATCGATCTCGTTCGCACCGCATGCTGTGGCGGTCCTCGTCTTGGCGCGGGTGGATGACGCGGGAATCACGGCCTTCTTGGTTCCCTTCGACAGTTCGGGCGTCTCCCGGGTGACGATCGAGGACAGCGGTTGGAAACCGATCGGTCGCTCCCGCATCACCCTGGACGGAGTCAAGGTTGCGGACGCGATGCGCGTCGGACCCGTCGGCGGGTCGTTTCGGCTGGTTCTCAATCAAATCGATCACGGGCGTTCGATCATCGGGCTGATGGCCAATGGCGTCGCGCGAAGTGCCCTCGATGCGTCGATCGTCTTTGCCAAGTCGCGCGCCGCCTTCGGCCGCAACATTGGAAAGTTTCAGGGGGTGTCCTTCCCGATCGTCGAGGCGTACACGCAACTGGAGGCGGCACGCTGGCTTTCCTATCGGGCGCTCTCCCTCGCCGATCTCGGCCGCAGATTCAGCAGAGAAGCGTCAATGAGCAAGCACTTCGCCGTGGAATCCGCCCTCGAGGCCATCCGCGTCGCCGTCCTCACGCACGGCCATCAAGGATTCTCAGAAGAAAGCCCGTTCCAGGCCATGTTGCGAGACGTGAGCGGACTGCAGATCGGTGAAGGAACTCCGCAGATTCAGAAGATCGTCGTCGCCCGGGACCTGTTCGGTCGCGAATACGTGTGAGTCAGTGCTCGAGGCTCTAGCGGGTCGTCGTCGCCGTCACGCAGGCGAGTGAGGCGTCAATACTCCGATCTCGTCGGCGAACGATCGGATCGCGGCGGCCACTGCGCCGGGAGAGTTGTGATGCACATTGTGGCCACCGTCGATAGTGACAATGCGGGCGTTGGCGCAGTGATCTGCGAATCTCGCGGCGTCCGCCTCGCTCACAAATCCGTGCGTGCCACGGATGATGAGAAGCGGCACGGCGAGGGAAGCGGCAGCCGACCACAGTTGGCTTTCGTCCCACGCCGGCGCCGATGCATCCGGCTCCAGGTGTGCCAGGTGGTGCCGGAAGACCACTCTGCCATCTTCCCGCTCTCTCATGTTGAAGCGGAGTCCCTGTTCCAGTGACGCCGCCGTCGTGCCGAGCCCCAACCCGGTCGCCCAGCGAGCGGCCTCCTCGTACGATTCGAATGACGACGGTCCAGCGAATATCCGGCGGACGGCCGCCATCGCTGTCGGATCAGGGCTGGGCGTCGCGTCGATCATCACGAGTGCAGCCGCCAGCTCCGGATTCTGCGCAGCGACAAGAAGGCCGGTGAGCGCCCCGATCGAGTGTCCAACGACGACTTGCGACGTGAGATGGAGCGAGTGCAGTGCCGGGCCGAGGTCGGCAGCGAGTGTCTCGGGGGTGTACCGGGCATCCGTGCGCCATGACGAGTGCCCGTGTCCCGGCAGGTCGAAAGCGACTGCCGACAAGTCGAGATGCAGCAGAGTCGCGTCCCACGAATGCGCGTTGAGTCCACCGCCGTGGAACGCGGTCACGACAGCATCAGTTCCCCAAGCGACCATGCTGATGTCTCGATCGCCGACGGTGACGCGCGTGCGCTCAGGCAGCGTGACCGGTTCAGGAGTGCCGAGGTCGGCTGCAAGGCCGCGAACATGCTCGAATTCCATCAATCGCCATGGTACCGGCGAGGACGCCACCGACTCGTCGGCTGACGTCATATTCCCGTAACCAGGTACCCGCCGTCGACCGGCAGAACCGCACCGGTGACGAAGCGGGCAGCATCCGAGCAGAGGAACGCGACCACGGATGCGACCTCATCGGGCTCGCCGAACCGGCGCATCGGGGTGCGTGACAGCAGTCTGTCCCGGGATCTCTCGTCGGCCTTCAGTGGGGCGAGAAGCGGTGTGTCGATCCAACCCGGGGCGACGGAGTTCACGCGAATACCCTCGCTGGCGTAGACCTCAGCGAGGGACTTCGTCAGCTGGACGACCCCTCCCTTCGACGCTGAATAAGCGGCGATGTCACCACCGCCGAAGTACGCATACATCGAGGCGATGGTGACCACCGAGCCACCGCCGCGCGCGAGCAATGGGCGTGCGAGTTCGATGGTTCGATACACCCCGAGGAGTTGGATCGACACGACTCTCTGAAACGACTCCCACTCCAATTCCCGCTGCCCCAGGCTGATTCCCGCGGCGGGCACCAGAATGTCCAACTCGCTCAGGCCCGAGAAGAATGTCGAAAGGTCCGCGTCGTCCGTCACGTCGAGGTCCCGGAATTTGAGATTCTCGTCGGGCCGGCCGGATGCTGTAGCACCGAGGCCGACCGCGTGAACCTCGGCGCCGAGATCTGCCAGAACTCGAGCGGTGGCGAGCCCCAATCCAGACGTGCCGCCCGTGACGACCGCGGTCTTTCCAGCGAAGAGATCAGCTCGGAAGGATTTCGTGGCGGTGGTTGAACTCATGTGCAGCGCTCCATTGCTCGGGGAGAAGACCGTCGTAATTCATCTATGGTGTCGCTCACCGCCTCCCTGGGCATTGATCAGGCCGGAACGATGATTGACCGTCACGGAACGCGCTGGCGATACAGTGCGCCTGGCTACAGCCGGCTGGGGGAATCGCGGATCGGCGCCGACATGAGCTCACGGCCCCGGGATTTCGAGCCGATCACTAGCAGTGATCACGCTCAAGATCGAGTATAGTCATGTTTGACGCAGCGGTCGCTGACGCAGCTCGGTCTCCTGTTTCGACGGAGCCGACCGCCGCGATGACACCCACAACGAAGGAGCGCAGCCATGCCCACACTCGACAACGCGGTCGTTCTGATCACTGGAGCGAACGGCGGAATCGGCACCGAATTGGTGACCCAGGCGCTCGCGCGGGGTGCACGCAAGGTCTACGCGACGGCACGCGTGCCACGTGCGTGGGACGATGAGCGCGTCGTGCCGATCTCCCTCGACGTCACTGATGGTCGGTCGATCGCGGAGGCCGCGAATACCGCTGACGACGTGACGGTATTGATCAACAATGCCGGCGTGGTTCCAGCGAGTTGGGGCTTGCTCACCGTCACCGAAGCAGATCTTCGCGCGAACATGGAGACGAACTTCTTCGCTCCCGTGCTCATCGCACGTGCCTTTGCGCCGATTCTTGCGGCGCGGCGCGGGACGGCGATTATCGACATCCACTCCGTGGCGAGCTGGTACGCCTTCGCCGGCGCTTACAGTGCCTCCAAAGCTGCGCTGTGGTCGGCCACCAACTCCCTCCGTCTCGAGCTCGCGCCCGAAGGGGTGCACGTGATGGGGGTGCACATGGGCTACGTCGATACTGCGATGGCTGCGCACTCGGACGGACCCAAACTGCAGCCGGCGACGCTTGTCGCCGAGGTCTTTGACGCGCTTGAGAGGGGTGACTACGAGGTGATTGCGGACCAACTCTCTCGTGAGATCAAGTCCGCGCTGAGCGCCCCCATCGAGTCCCTCTACCCAGAGTTGCAGGCCGCGAAGCCGACGGGTGCGCTCTGAGGCCGGGGATTAGTCCTCACGAGCAATCATCCCTACCAGCGCCGCCAGGACACTGTCAGGCGTCGTCTGCCACATGTCCGCAGAAAGGTGGTCACTGGCTCCCATGCTCGCGATCCCGTGTGCGCTCGTCAGCAGCATCGCGCCGTACAGATGGGCGTGCTCGTCGCCGACCACGCCGCCGACGATGCGGAGAAACTCCACTTGGGCGCGCGCTGCCGCACGCACGGTGTCTTCGGGATTCCGTGCGGGCACCGTGAACATCATCCGGTACACCTCGGGCTCGGCGACAGCGACGGCGATCACAGTGTCGACCGCCGCCCGCAGTACCGCTGCACCATCGTCGGACGGCAATGGTCGCAACGCCGCAAGTCTGCGAGTAATGCGGTCCCAGCTTTCGGCTCCCACCGCGGCCAGAAGGCTCTCTTTGTCGGCGAAATGTCGGTAAGCCGCACCCCGTGACACGTCCGCGCGCGCGCCGACCTCCCGCAGCGTGACTCTCTGGGGCCCGCCCTCGTTGAGCAACTCGCGAGCAGCGTCGAGGAGGGCCCGACGGGTGGCCGCGGCGGATTCAGATCGACTGACCATACGTCGATTCTACCGTTGACAATGTCATCTGAAGTGCTACTCTACTCAGATGACAGCGTCATCTGAAAGAGAAATCATCCTCGTCAGCGGGGCTTCGACTGGTATGGGTGCCGCGACGGCGCGACAACTCGCGGCGCGAGGATTCGAGGTATTCGCCGGCGTTCGCCGAGCGACCGACGGACGTGACCTCGAGTCCGCGGGAATCCGACCCGTCTTGCTCGATATCACGCGATCCGACCAGATCGCGGCGCTCGTCGAGCAGATCGACGCGGACGGGCGCCCGCTCCGTGCCGTCATCAACAACGCAGGGATCGCGATCAATGGTCCGCTCGAGGTGCTCCGTATGGAGGACTGGCGGCGACAGTTCGATGTGAACTTCTTCGGGCATGTCGAGGTGACGCGAGCCCTGCTCCCCGCGCTGCTGAAGAGTCGAGGGCGAGTAGTCATGGTGAGTTCGATCGGAGGGCGCGTCGCGCAGCCGACCTATGGTGCTTACTCCGGTTCGAAATACGCGCTCGAAGCGGTCAGCGATGCACTTCGTCGCGAGTTGTCGCCCCACGGAGTGACCGTCGTCGTCGTCGAGCCCGGAGCTGTTCGGACCGAGTTGGTCGGCAGGGGAGGGGAGACGGCGCGGACACTCGTCGCCGGTATGACGCCCGAACAGCAAGGGCGATACGGCGGCCTGATGCAGGCCATTCTGTCGCAGTCCGAAGGATTCCTCCGCAGCGGCGTCGATGCCTCGGTCGCCGCAAGGTCTATCGCCATCGCGGCCACTGCTCGGCGCCCGAAGACGCGGTACACGATCGGCCGCGATGCTGCAGTGCTCATCGGGCTGGCGCGTCTGCTCCCTGACCGAGTGCTCGATCGAGCGCTCGCTGCCGCCCTGCGGCGTTCGGTGCCTGAAGATCTCAGCCCCCGCGCGGGAACATCCGTTTCCTAGCCCATTACCAACAAGAGGAGAGATGACAGCAATGGATAGCGAAGACAAAATCGGCCTCGAGGTCGAAGAGCACGGCGGAACCCTCATCGTTCGGATCCGCGGCGGGCGACACGCCTTGCTCTATCCCTCGATGGCAGTCGAACTCGCCACGATCGTCGATCGCGCGGACAAGGACCCCGCGGTGCACGCCGTCGTATTCACCGGCGTACACCCCGAGCGATTCCTGAGCCACGCGGATATCACCTGGCTGCAGGAGGGAGGGGTCGGATTCCCGCCGATCAACACCAGGGTCGCCGCTCTGGTATTCCGCTCGGCAACCGCGATAAACAAAGTTCCGGGTCTTCGATCCGTCCTTGGCAAAACGAAGCTGCGAACACTGCTTCAGCTCGACAGCCTCCACGCCACCTTCATCAAGATGAACCGCAGTGGAACCATCTTCATCGCAGCGCTCAACGGATCTGCCCTCGCCATCGGCGCCGAGTTCGCATGGGCATGCGACGTGCGAATCATGGCGGAGGGCGACTACTCGATCGGGCTGTCAGAAGTGCTGCTCGCACTAACGCCCGGCGGCGGAGGGTCTCAGCGCCTCACGCGTCTGATCGGAGCCCGTCATTCCCTGTCCGCCATTCTGGAGGGCAAGGCGTTCACGCCGGCGGAGGCTCTTGCCGTCGGCGCCGTCGATGAGGTGGTGCCGCGGGATCACGTGCTCGAGAGGGCTGTCGAGAGAGCCGAGTTCCTGGGATTGCGTGCGAAGAAGTCTCTCGGAGCGATCAAGCGATCCGTCTATTTCGGGAGCACATTGCCGCTTCTGGGCGGGCTGCAGTTCGAGCACGCGGAATTCCTGGTCCGGGACCAAGACCCCGAAGCACAGAAGCGGATGCTCGGGTACATCGATGCCATCGAAGCCAGTGGCGACCTCCCGCTCTTGGACTCGAGGATCTACGCGCGATCGGTGCGGGAAGGTCGCATCGGCAACTACTCCTGAACGCTCGACGAAGTGGATCTCTGGGCGGCAATCGGCACCCACGTCGCTGTGAGGGCTGCCGTCGCCGTGGACGAAACACAGCGGCGAGGAATTTAACCTGACTATAGTCAGTTATGAGTAGTATCAGTGATGCCAACCGGCGGCCCGGGCCGACCACTGGATTGCTGGCGGCTGCATCGATCGATGTTGGCCCTGATTGATAAAAAGGAATCGGATAATGCGCGCTATCAGCCAAGACACCTTCGGTGGTCCGGACGTACTCAAAGTGGTTGACCTCCCTACGCCGAGCCCCGGGGTGAGCGAGATTCTCGTCGCCGTCCACGCCGCCGGGCTCAATCCCACTGACTGGGGTAATCGTGCGCGGGGGTTTTCCGTTCAAACTCCGGTCACGCTGGGATGGGATGTGTCCGGCGTCGTCGAAGCCGTCGGCTTCGGAGTAACCCTTTTCAAGCCGGGGGACGAGGTATTCGGCATGCTCCCGTACCCCGGAGGGGTTGGCTCGCACGCCGAATACGTCACCGGTCCGGCGCGGGCTTTCGCCCTCAAACCCTCTGCGATCGATCACGTCGAGGCTGGTGCGCTCCCTCTCGCGGCGCTCACCGCATACCAGGCATTGGTTGAGACAGCGGATCTTCGGCCGGGTCAACGGGTCCTCATTCACGCGGCGGCGGGCGGTGTCGGTCACCTCGCGGTGCAGATCGCCAAGTCGCGCGGAGCCTATGTGATTGGCACGGCCAGTGCGTCCAAGCATGATCTGCTGCGATCCTTGGGGGCGGACGAAGTCATCGACTATCAGTCCGTGGACTTCGCCGAGGTGGTTCGCGGAGTCGACGTCGTGCTGGACTCGATTTCTTCTGATGCGGCGGGTCGGGCTCGTTCGCTCGCGGTCCTGCGGCCGGGAGGTACTCTCGTCTCGCTCATTCCGGTTCCGATCGATGCCACCGAGTTGCACGCAATCGCGGAGCGGGGCATCCGATTCGAGGCACTGCTCGTGGAGGCCGACCATGCGGGGATGCAGGCGATCGCCGACCTCGCCGAGTCAGGGGAGTTGCGCCCGCACATCGCGGCGACCTTCCCGCTCGCGGAGGCGGCGAGAGCCCACGCGCTCGGTGAGTCGCGACGCACGGCCGGCAAGATCGTGTTGGAAGTGCGCGAGGGCGGCAGCGCGGAGCGCGCCCGGCGAATGCTCAGTGACGCGTTCATCGGAGACACGGCGATCGTCGACCGGATCGTGCGAAGTGACTATATTCAGCACAATCCTCAGGCGCCTGACGGTCCCGATGCCCTGAAGTACTTCGGTGCCGGTCTCAGGCAGCAGTTTCCCGAGGTGACCAACCTTCCGAAGCGCGCCATCGCCGAGGGGGACATGGTGCTGTTGCACTCGCACGTCGTGTTCGTACCCGGCACGCCGGGAACAGCGGTGTTCGACATCTTCCGATTCCAGGATGGCAAGATCGCCGAGCACTGGGATGTCCTTCAGGAGGTGCCGGCCACGACGGTGAACGGGAACGACATGTTCGCCACGCTCAGCGCCCCTCGCACCAGCTCTCCGCAGCAACCGTGGTTCACCGATTTCAACAAGCGCGTGGTTGACGCGTTCTTCGGTCGGTTGATGGTGAACAAGGATCTGTCGGCGATCGATCAGTACGTAGATCCGGACTACCGGCAGCACAATCCCAGAATCGCTGACGGCGCGGTGGGCGTCAGGGCCGGGCTTCGGGAGTACTTCGAGAGATTCCCGCAGCTCAGCATCGTGCCGAAGCGCACTATCGCACAGGGCGATCTCGTCGCGGTGCACAGTCACTACATTCCCGAGCCTGGCGATCGCGGAAAGGCGGTTGTCGACCTCTTCCGAGTGCGCAACGGCAAACTCGTGGAGCACTGGGATGCCGTGCAGGATATTCCTGAGGCGGCAGCCAACGACAATACGATGTTCTGACTTCAGGGGCCCAACTCAGTCGGCGCGGCGAGTTTCGCACGATCGTCCGCGCACACAGGCACCCCTTGACAGCATAAGTGAGTGCTCTCATAATTGAGTGACGTCGGAAGCCCCCGGGGCCCAGTTAGGAGCTATTCATGAAGGCATTCGCTGTTGTGGCGTACAAGGGACCGTTGCAGGAGCTGGAGGTGCCGGAGCCGATCGTCGATGATCACGATGTACTCGTGCAGGTGCGGGTCGCTGGGATCAACGGCATCGATCAGCAAGTCCTCGCCGGCGCCTTCAAGCTCTTCCTGCCCTACCGGCTCCCTCAGGTACTGGGCAATGAATTGGCGGGAACCGTCCTCCGGGTGGGAGCTGCGGTCCGCGGGTTCAAGCCAGGTGACGAAGTGTACGGCCGCCCTCGCGTGAGCAGAATCGGGACCTTCGCAGAGCGATTTGCGATCGCCGAGGAAGATCTTGCGCTCAAGCCGTCGAGCATCTCTATGGAGGAAGCGGGCGGTTTGCCGTTGGTCGCGTTGACAGCGTGGCAGGCGCTTGTCGATCGTGGGAACGTGCAGCCGGGTCAGCGGGTGCTTATTCATGGTGGCGCCGGAGGGCTGGGGTCGATTGCGATCCAAATCGCCAAGCACCTCGGCGCGACCGTCGCCACGACAGCGAGCGCATCCAACCACGATTTCGTTCGAGGACTCGGGGCCGACCACGTCATCGATCACCGCACCGAGGACTTCGCCGAGTTGCTGACCGGCTACGACCTCGTGCTCGACATCGTTGGCGGCGAGAACCTTAAAAAGTCCCTCACGGTGCTCAAGCCGGGAGGACTTGCCATCGGTCTGGTGGGCCCGCCCGACCTCGCCTTCGCCCGGCAGCTCGGGCTGAATCCTGTACTCCAGGTGCTCATGGCCGCACTCAGCGCTGATATCCGGAGGCGGGCGAAGAAGCGCGGTGTGCGCTACGAGTTCCTCTTCATGCACGCCAGTGGCAAGCAGCTCAGGTCGATCACCGCACTCGTCGACAGCGGCGCGCTACGCCCCGTCGTCGGCAAGGTCTATTCCTTCGCAACCGCCCCTGACGCGCTTCGGGAGTCTGCCAAGGGTGGAATCCGCGGCAAAGCCGTCATCAGCATTCCCTGACCGGCCTAACGCACGACGAGTGGAGAGCACGATGAGCAATTCAGGATCTGGGTGTCCGATCGCAGTCTCGAAGCATTTCACGTCCTCGATTCCGCTCTGGGTTCGCACGGATCAACCACGTCACGTCGGGATGGATTACTGGAAGAGCCCCCATTCCGGAATCATCTCGGCGACACCGGGCACCCTGGAATACCGCCAGCTCCATCTCGCCGACATCAACCCCGGCGTCTGGCCTCCGATCGCGGGCGTCGAGACGAGCATCCCGGCTGATCGAAAGATCGACGGAGTCGCGGAAGTGACATTCATCTCCGCGCTCTCGCCGCTTTTCGGCCGCGCTCAAACCCGGCTCGCTTATCAAGACGAGGTCAACGTCTTTCGACGCACGCTCCTCTACATCGGCGCCCCCAACTGGTCACGTTGGTACCAGGTGGCTCAGCCCGGCGAGGGAGTGGGAGCCCGCACGCTCGTTTACCTACGCCGCAGACGCGGTGTGAGCCCACGTGAGTTTCGCAGAGCGATCCGGCAACACGTGGTCCCCGCGATGACGAGACTCCCAGATGTGAGAGAGCTGCGAACACAGGACTTCCTCCCCTGGAGCGCGCGGCTGTGGAATACGCCGAATGTCGCCCACGACAATCCGGTCGAGCAACGGTTCCACGCGTCTGTGATCCTGGGATTCGCCGACGCTGGAGCACGAGCGGACTTCCTGCTCGGGACCGCGATCGAGACCCTGTCGGCCAATTTGGCAGCGGTCTGTTCTGCCGTGCACGCCTACGAGGTCTCAGAGACCTTGACCTTCGTGAAGGGTGGCACAATCCTCCACGACGTCGAGGACTGCTAGCTGCACGACGATCTGGGCATTCGACGGCGGCCCGCCTGCCTCTTACTCCGACCCGTTGCGAGATTCTGGGGCCTCGTCGGCCGGCTGTGAGCCCGCCACCTCGTCCCGGAAGATGCGCAGCGATTGTCCGACCCCTCGTGTGAGCGCGGGAAGTCGTGTCGCGCCGAAGAGCAGCACGAGGACGGCGAGGATGATGACGAGATGCCACCCGGTCAGATTCGAGAACATCGCTGGCCCCACTCTCAACTGGCACGGTTCGTTCCGGTGCCGCCTGACAAATCGTCTTGGCAGCACACTAAGTTCGTCGAAGTCCGGCCGTCAAATGGCAAAAAAGTTTGGCGCCGGACCGCTTCGACGACCAGTGCGACCCGCGCGACCACCGCTCTATCGTGCCATCCGCCGCGGGGATGCCGCCTCACCGGGAGAGACAGACCGACTAGAGCGCGGGAGCAGCGATCGACTGCCGAATGACCAGCGGGCACTCCATGAAGGTGGGGTGATCGCTCAGGAGGCGGTCCTCCTCGTGCCCGTTCATGATCCGAACCAGTGTGTCGACGGCCCAGACGCCCATCTCGTAGTGGGGCAGGGCGACGGTGGTGAGCGCGGGGAACAGGTTGGCGGCGATTAGCTCCTGGTTGTCGAATCCCACGATCGACAACTCCTCGGGGATGGTGATGTGCAGTTCGGCCGCCGCACGGTAGGCACCCATCGCCATTCGGTCGTTGAAGCAGAAGAGCGCCGTCGGGCGGTCGGGCCGATCGAGCAGGGGCAGCGTGACCGCGTACCCGTCGAGCGCTTCGTAGTCGGCCGCGACCACGAGCGACTCGTCGAAGGGGATGCCGTGCTCGGCCAGCACCGAGCGGTAGCCGCGCAGTCGCCCGTGAGTCGCGGGAATGTCGCCGTGGTAGTTCACGAAGCCGATTCGGCGGTGCCCCGCCTGAATGAGCGCGGTGACGGCGGCACGCGCGCCACTCTCCTCATCGGGCTCGACACCGGGTGCGAGACCGGCACGGTCGCGCGCGTCGATCAGCACCGCGGGAACGCCTACCAGGTTCGACGGCAGAGAGACCTCGCGGTGATACATGATGGTCGCCCAGAGGATGCCGTCGACCTGCCGTTCGAGCAGCGCCGCGATGTCGTCCCGCCGGGACTCGTCGTTCGCATCGTGCGTCGAGTTGATGATCATGAGCGACAGCCCGTGGGCGCGCGCGGCCTCCTGCGCCCCGAGGATGATCCGCACGGCGTGCGGCGTCGTCGCGATCTCCTCGCTGAGCAGGCCGATCATCCCCGAGCGCTGCGTGCGCAGACCCTGCGCCAGGCGATTGGGGCCGTACCCGAGTGCCCGGGCCGCGTCCTTCACCCGCCGCCGCGTCTCCTCGCTCGCGCGCGTGTTCGGGGTCGCGTTGAGAATGTGCGACACGGTCGTCACCGAGACTCCCGCCGCGCTCGCGACGTCCTTGATGCCCACCCGTTTGGGAATCACCGCATTCCTCCCGTTCGATCCACACTGACCCTTACGCAGAAAGCTCGCGTCGCTCAGGCGCCGACCGTCGGCGTCGCTCTGACGGCGTTGGCGGTGCGGTCCGCGACCACCTGCTCCTCGGTTCCGGAGTCCAGCACCGAGTTGCGGGCCGACGCCGGGTCGACCAGCACGGTGGTCACGCCCAGCGCGTCGGATGCGGTGGTGCTGAGCAGGGCATCCACCTGTGCCGAGAACGCCGAATCGCCGGAGCGCGCGTGCACGTCCATCGCCACCACGTGGTTCGTGGCGACGAGGGTGCCGGTGCCCGCGGTCAGGCGGACCGCGACGGGCGTCGCCTGCGGCGGCCGGATGCGCTGCGCGTCGATCACCAGCGAGAGGTGGTTGGCGATCACCGAGTTGTGGTCGCCGCCGACGCGGATCAGGCCGAACCGGTCATCCAGACCGTTGTCGATGCCGAGGAAGGGCGTCCACGGCTCTTCGTCGCGCAGCAGGTGGTTGGTGGCGATGAGGTTCTCCGAGCTGCCGCCGTCGAGGATCACCATGCCGGGGTAGAACGAGTGCAGGCGGTTGTTGGTGACGCTCGACCGGCTCACCCCGGTCAGATGCACGCTGCTCGCGCCTCGCGGGAAGACGTTGTTGGCGGTGATCAGCAGCCCGCCGTGGTTCTCGGCGTAGATGGAGCGACCCCGGAACCCGGCCCCGATCAGGTTGTCGGTGATCTTGGAGGCCTGTCCCCAGCCGAGGAGCTCGACGCAGTTGCCGCACTCGGCGATGAAGTTGTCGTGGATCGACAGGGCGTCGGCGTGGTGGATGACGAGGGCGTGTTCGAGGTAGACGAAGCCCATGCCGACCACGCGGAAGGAGTCGTTCGCGCTCGCGACGTGGATGCCGGTCTTCCCGTTGAGGTAGCTGTTCGCCGCCGGGTGCTCGGAGCCGTCCGGCAGGAAGCGCAGACCGTCGATGCAGAAGTTCGAGAACTCGACGGAGCTGATCCGCGGGCTGCCGCTCCGCTCCACGAGGAAGGCGGCGCGCGCGGAATCGTCCTCGCCCGCATCCGGTTCGAGGTCGACGAGGACGCGACTCCCGCCGGGCCACAGCTCATGCAGCTCGGGCCATTCGCCCTCGGGGACATTGAACCGGATGCTCGACGAGGTGAACCCGTGCCCAGAGCCGTGAATCGTCAGGAAGCTGACGTCGACGACCACCTGGGTGCGCAGGTGGTAGTCACCGGGCGGCAGGTAGATCACCGCCCCGGGCTTTCCGCCGTCGGCGACGTTCGCGTTCGACTGGCGGGTCTTGATGTCCGCGATGATGCTATTGATCACCTCACCGAGATCCGCGAAGGGATCCCCGACGGGCCACCGGGTGACGTCGTAGTGGTTGCTGGGTCCTGACATGGCGTGTCCCCTCGAGACGGAGTTCAGTGAAGCGGGTAGGCCACACCGGCGGCCTCGCGGGAGACCAGGGTGGCGGTCCCGGAGCGGGGAGCGGGAAACGCGAGGGCGCCGAACGAGCCGACGACCTCGACGATGGGACCGTCGATGACGACCCGGAGCGGTCCGCTGGACGGAACCGACCACTGCCCGGCGTCCGATGTCGCGGTGAGCGTCACCCCGTCGAGGGTCGGCGTCAACTCCAGCCGGAAGACATTGCGCAGCCCCTCCTGAAGGGAAATGCTGCCCCCGTGCGCCCAGTCGATGTCCACGGCGCCGTCGACCCGCATCCCGTGCTCATCGAGCGCGGCGAGCGGTCTCCCGGATCCGCGGCGCGACTCCACGCTGGACGGGAGCCGGACCTCGAGCCGATCGCCGATCAGCGCGAGCTGGTGGGGAATACTGTGGGCGCCCACCCACTCCGAGCGGGGGTCGGCGACACCCCGGAGCCAGTAGATCATCCCGGGAGTGCCGTCCGCATCGCGGAAGACGGCGCCCGCGTAGTAGCACGGGCCGTAGCTGAGCCGACGCCACGGCGTCTCCGCCACGAAGCGACCGTCGACGATCTGGCCGAGCGCGTAGGCCGAGTAGTGCGGGCGCACGGGTTCCCAGACCGAGACGAGCAGTGCCCACTTGTGCCCCACCCGAACGAGTTGGGGGCACTCCCAGACGGAACCGGTCCACACTCCGTCTGCGTCGTCGGAGTGGCGGGAAGCGAAGACACCGTCGTAGTGCCACGTGGTGAGGTCATCCGAGACATAGCCATAGGCGACCGCGGTTCCGTCGGGACGCCCGGAGCCGAGAAGCATGCGCCAGCGGGCACCGTCGTGGAATACGAAGGGATCGCGGAACGCGATCGACTCCTCTCCCTCGGCGAGTTCGGCGACGACCGGCCCTTTCACCCACCGCTCCCACGAGCTCTCGCTGCCCGGCGCCGGGCGTGCGATCCGCGCCGCGCCGATGTCGAAGGCCTCGTCGTCGACGGAGGTGTAGAACAGGGTCGCCTCGCCCTCCGGTGAGAGCGCGATGCTGCCCGACCAGCATCCGCCATCGCCGTCGCCCGGCTCGAGCGCGGCGGCTTCGATCGACCAGCTCAGCAGGTCGTCGGAGGTGGCGTGCCCCCACTGGCACTGCGGAGCCCAGTCGGTGGCACCCGGTACGTGCTGATAGAAGAGGTGGTAGCGCCCGCCGTGGAAGGTGAGGCCCAGGGGGTCGTTGATCCACCCGGACGGGGCCGTGAAATGGAGAGTGGGCCGCGCAGCCGTCGTCTCGGGCGGGGCGGTGTCGTCGACCTCGACGGTGTGGTCCTCGGTCGCGGTGGATGGGGGCATGTCGTCTCTCGTGAATCGTTTCGTCGGGTGGGGAGGGAGCGGCGGTCGCGCTCGTCGCCCCGCGGTCGGGGGCTAGGGCTGCCGCGGTGGGGCGACGGAGTCTCGCGGTACCAGCGGGCACGGCAGGAGCACGGGCTCGAACGGCCCGGGCGGGCGCTCCGCTCCGTCGGCGAACATCCCGATGGCGGTCTCGAGCGCCCACACGCCCATCTCGTAGTGAGGCAGGGCGACGGTGGTGAGCGCGGGGAAGAGGTTGGCGGCGATGATCTCCTGGTTGTCGAAGCCGACGATGGAGAGGTCGTCGGGGATGCTCAGACCGAGCTCGCGCGCCGCGCGATAGGCGCCCATCGCCATGCGATCGTTGTAGCAGAAGACGGCCGTCGGTCGCTGAAGGCTCAGGATCTCCTTCGCCAGCGCGTATCCCTCGGCCGGCTCCGACGGCGAGGCACCGACGAGCAGTTCGTCGAACGGAATCCCGTACTCGGAGAGCACCTGACGGTAGCCGGCCAGTCGTCCGTGCGTGGCGGGCACGTCGTCATCGTTGTTCAGGAACGCGATCCGGCGGTGGCCCGCCTCGGCCAGGTGACGGACTGCGGCGACGGCCCCGCCCCTCTCGTCGGGGACCACGGAGGGCAGCGCGCCGGTTCCCTCGGTCGCGTCGATGAGCACCGCGGGCACGTCGACGAGGTTGGCCGGCACCGCGATGTTCCGGTGGTACATGGTGGCGTACAGCACCGCGTCGACCTGCCGGTCGAGCAGCGCCTGGATATCGGCCCGGTGCGCCTCCGCGTTGTTGCCGCGCTCGGCGCTCACGATCACCAGTGTGAGACCGTGCGCACGCGCGGCCTCCTGAGCGCCGAGGATGATCCTGCCCGCGTGGGGTGTCGTGGCGATCTCCTCGCTGAGGAGGCCCACGAGCCCGGATCGACGGGTCCGAAGCGCCTGCGCCACGAGATTGGGCCCGTACCCCAGCGTCGCCGCCGCGTCGCGGACTCGGTCCCTCGTCTCATCGGCGACCCGGGTGTGCGGCGTTTCGTTGAGCACGTGCGAGACCGTGGTGACCGACACGCCGGCCAGCCTCGCCACATCGCGGATACCGACGGTGGTCACCGTGACGTCTCCCTCGTCGGGCGCATCGGCTGACTTCCGTGGAGGCGGCGAACCCGCTCGCGGGGGTGTCGGGCGTTCATGGTGTCGGTTCGTCCCTTCGGGGAGTGTGCAGCGGGGGTCATCCCTTGACCGCTCCCAGGGTGAGCCCGGCAACGATGTGGCGCTGCAGCACGAGCGTGAGCAGGATGACCGGCACCGAGTACAACACCGCGAGCGAGGTCATCGGTCCCCACGCTAGGCCGAATTGACTCTGGTAGTTGGCGATTTCCAGCGGAGTGGTGACGGCGCGAACGGAGGTGAGCAGCAGAGCGAAGATGAAGTCGTTCCACGACGCCAGGAACGCGAAGATCGCGGTGACGGCGACGCCGCCGCGCGCCACCGGCAGCACGACGCGCCAGAGGGCACCCAGACGCGAGGTTCCATCCACGCGCGCCGCCTCCTCCAGCTCGTCGGGCACCGCGTCGAAGAAGCTCGCCATCAGCCAGATCGAGAGCGGCAGAGAGATCGTGGTTTGCGCGATCGCCAGCGCGAGTGAGGTGTCGGAGAGCCCGAGAGCGTGGAAGAAGCCGATCAGCGGAGCGCCCACCACGATGGCCGGCACCATGCGCATGACGAGCGCGGTCAGGATGAACACCCGCCCGAGCCGCGTCTTCCACCGTGTCACGGCATAGGCCGCGGGGATCGCCAGCGCGAGAGACAGCAGCGTGCTGATTACCGCCGTCTGGATGCTGTTCAGGATCGACACCGGGACGGCCGAATTCGTGAGCGTGCTCACGTAGTTCTCGATGGTCCAGGTGGTCGGGAAGAAGGTGGGGGGAATCGCGTTCGTCTCGAGGGGCGTCTTGAAGGAGGTGAAGAGCATGTAGGCGAATGGATACGCGTACAGCACGGTCATGAGGATCAGGACCAGCCAGAGGAGGGCGCGGGTCGACATCCGCTTGGTTTCGAGGCCATTCATCAGCGGTCACTCCCGGGTCGCCAGATTGCTGCTACGGCGACGATCGCGAGTGCGATCATCGCGACGAGGTAGATCGTGCCCATGGCGCTCGCGAGCCCGGGATTGCCGTCACTGATCTGGGTGTTGTAGACGAGCAGCGACATCGTCTCGGTCGAATTCTGCGGGCCGCCATTGGTTTGCACGACGATCACGTCGAAGGCCCGGGCCGCATCCACTCCGCGCACGATGAGCGCGACCGCGATGACCGGGCGCAGCAGGGGCAGGATGACCCGGAACAGGAGGGTGGGGTACCGGGCTCCGTCGATGCGCGCGGCCTCGATGATGTCGCCCGGAATGTTCTGCAGGCCCGCGAAGAGCACCAGCGCGATGAACGAGGTGGTGAGCCAGATATCGGGCAGCGAGACGGCCAGGAGCGCGATCTTGGGGTCGCTCAACCACTGGATCTGGGTCGGCGAGCCGATGATGTGAAGCTGGAACAGCAACTGGTTGACGATTCCGGTGTTGTCGATGAGGAGGAATCGCCAGAGGAGACCGGCGACGATCGGGGCGATCATGAGTGGGTACATGAAGATCGTGCGGAACACCCGCGACCGGCTGCCTAAGCCGCTGAACAGCAGGGCGACGAGGAGGCCCAGGGAGAATTCGAGGAACACGACGATCGCCGTGTAGGCGATCGTGCGCACGGCGGAGTTCGTGAACGCGGCCGAGCCGAACGCCGCGATGTAGTTGCCGAAGCCGACGAAGCGATGCGGGGCGTCGCTGATGGGGTTGTAGCGGTAGAAGCTGTTGGTGATGAATTGCGCGAGCGGCCAGGCGACGAAGACCGCCATGAATGCAGCGGCCGGCGCCATCATGAGTGCCGCGAATCGCGCATCGGTGAGGCGGAGCGAACGACGCCGGGGTGCGGAGGAGCCGGGGACGGCCGGCCCGAAGGCCGGCCGTCTGTTGGTGCGAATGCTCATTGAGCCACAATCGCGTCGACCTGCGCCGCGGCATCCTTGAGGATCGCCGCGTTGTCTGCGCCGGGCTGAAGAGACTTCTGGATCATCGGCACGAGAACGTTGTTGACGATGTTCTGCCAGTTCGCGTTCGCGGGGCGCGGGATCGTCGCCGGGGCGTTGAGCGTTGCGACGATGGCCGGGTACGACTCGTAGCCCTTCGTGTTCTCGAACTTCTTGAGAGCGGAGATGCGCGCCACGAGTCCGAGCGAGGTGGCCGCGCTCAGTTCGTTGTGGTCGTAGGCGAACTTGACGAAGGCCTCACCCGCTGCGGTGTGCGCACCCGCGCGCGGCACCGACAGGTAGAACGGACCCGGTACGCCCGCGACGCCCGCGGGACCACCGATCATCGGGGCGACCCCCGTCTTGCCGAAGACGGGAGAGTCGGTCGGAATCTGACGGTAGGCGTGTCCCCAGAACAACATCATCGCTGCCTTGCCCTGGTTGTAGAGGTTCTGCGCGGCATTCCAGTCCACGGCGGCCGCCCCGGGAGGGCCGTACTTCGCGAGGCTGTCGTAGTAGTTCAGAGCGGTCAAGGTCGTCGCGTCGTCGAGCGTCGACTTCTTGCCGTCGGCGGTGAGAACCATGTTCTTCTCGCCGGCCTGCGACAGCACCGCCAGGAACTGGGTCTCGACCGCGCCGGGCAGCGGGGCGCCGTACATGCCGTCCTTGGTGAAGAACGCCGCGGCATCCGTGTACTGCTGCCAGGTCGTGGGCGGCTTCAGGTCGTAGCCGTACTTCGCCTTGAACGCCGCCTGGTTGGCGGGGTCGTTGAAGAGGTCGGTGCGGTAGTAGAGGATCTCGGAGTTGGCGAACGCGGGAATGCCGACGTAGTTGTTCCCGACCTTCCCCTCCTGCAGGATCGCGGGGAAGCTGTCGGCCTTGACCGCCGGCGTCACGAGGTTGTTGAGCGGCTTGAGGCCGGCGGCGAACGCGGGCAGCCAGATCGCGTCGAGCGCGGCGGCGTCGAAGGAGATGTTTCCGGTGGACAGCTCGCTGTTGACGCGGTTATAGAGGCCGTTGTACGGGAGCTCCACGAAGGTGACGCTGATACCGGTCTGCTTCTTGTAGAGGTCGGCGATCGGCTGCAGCTCGAGGTGACCGCCACCCTCGACGAGGACGGTGAGCGACTTGACGTGGGCCGAGTCGGACGTGCTGGACGTGGCGCAGCCGGCCAGGACGAGGCCGGCGGCCGCGGCCACCGCCATCCCGACGAGGAGCCTCCCGCGGGAGGTGTGTGCGCGGTGGGGTACCGCGGATCTGGTGCGAAGCATCGTTACTCCGTTTTTTCATGCAGAGGAATCTGCGAATGTGATGGGGCCATCTTACGGTGACCAAACGTTTTGGCAAAACGTCTTGGCATGAAGATATGGCGGCCAAATCTCGCTGTCAAATGCCAAAAACTTTGGCACCAGGGGTGCCGCGGGTGGCAAAAATCTTTGGCACCTCGAGCAGTGCGAACACTGTTGACCCTGCTGTGAGTTGGCGCTACCGTGTCACGGCCAGAGGCGAGCCAAAACGGTTTCTCACCTCGCGCCCGTTCGTCGACCAAAGGAGATCGCGTGAACATTCCGGCACTCGTCATCAGCCGTCGCACCGTGCTCCAGGCCGTGATCGCGTCCACGATCATCGGCCGGTTGGGTGGCACTCCGACTCCGCCGCATCCGAATCCGCTCGCCGCGCCATCGGGTCCGCCCGCCGACTTGCCCGCGGCAGCCGCGGCTCATCGAAAGTTCCAGGTCGGCCTACTCTGACCGCGCATCCGCGTGGCCGCTCGTCATCACACAAGGAGGAAGCATTGAGCACCGTCTACGACGTCACCGCATGGACCATTCCCGGCAGCAGCGTCACCTGCTACGACGACATCGGCGCCGTCATCAACAGCATGATCGCCGACGTGAAGGCGCATCAGACCTCGCAGTCGGCGAAGCCGGGAGCGGTCATCTACATTCCGCCGGGCGACTATCCGCTCAAGACCCGGGTGACCGTGGATATCAGCTATCTGACGATCCGAGGATCCGGCCACGGCTTCACCTCGCTGAGCATCCGCTACAACACCTCGAACACCTCGGCCTGGTACGAGATCAATCCGGGCTCCAGCCACGTGACGGTTCAGAACACGGACGGCAATTCTGAAGCCTTCATCGTCACTCGCGGCGGCGACCCCCGGCTCAGCAGTGTGACCTTCGAGAACTTCTGTCTCGACGGGATGGCGTTCACACCGAACGAGAACTCCTACACCAACGGCAAAATCGGCATTCGCTTCGACAGCGCGAACGACTCCGCCCACATCCAGAACATGGGCTTCGTCTACCTCGAACACGCGCTCATCGTGAAGAACGCCGACGCGCTCCGCGTCACCGACAACTTCATCGCCGAGTGCGGCAACTGCATCAAGCTCACCGGCTCCGGGCAGGCGAGCACGATCTCCAACAACTCCATCGGAGCGGGGTACGTGGGCTACTCGATCTACGCCGAGTCCTTCTTCGGGCTCCTGGTGACCGGCAACAACGTGTTTCCCCGGGGAAAGTCGTCTGTCACGCTCGTGAACTGCACGCTGTCGAGCATCACGTCGAACCGGTTCCACGCCTTCTATCCCGGCGTCGTCAACCTGTCGGGGGTGTGCACCGAGAACCTCATCAGTGGCAACCACTTCTACAGGCAGCCCGAGACGTACGGGCCATTCGTCGGCAACAACAACGGCCTCGACGACCTCTTCGGACTGGTGCAGCTCAACGGCAGCAACAACGCGCTCATCGCCAACCACTTCTCATTCAACGTGCCGTCGGGCTCGATCACGCCGAGCGGGGCGACACCCACGCTCGTTCTCGTCAAGTCCGGCGACGGAAACTATCTGGCGTCGAACCACTTCGTGGCGAACGTGGCGGTGCACACCGTCGTGCTGGACGCGAGCACGACGAACACGCACGTCATGGACAGCGGTACCTCGGCGCAGTTCCAGGCCTATTCGACGAGCTACGGGTTCCGGGCGACGCCGTGACGGCCGGTTCTCGCGCGGTGGCGCTGCGGCGTTCGGCGCTCGCCGTCGCCGCGATCGTGCTCGGCGGCATCCTGCTGCCCGCTCTGGCCGGCCAGTCGGCACGGGCGGGCACCGCGGCGGGCTACCCGGAATTCCCCTACGCCTCGACCACCTACAGCGAGCCGTTCCGCGGGCAGTTCCACTTCAGCCCGCCGAACGGGTGGATGAACGACATCAACGGTCCCGTCTACTACCGGGGCGTCTACCACCTGTTCTTCCAGAGCAATCCGCACTCGCTCGGTGCCAACAACGACATCCACTGGGGGCACGCGACGAGCACCGACCTGGTGCACTGGACCCAGCAGCCCATCGCGCTCGAACCCGGTGTTCACGCACCCGGCGGACCGCAGAGCCTGCTGTGGTCGGGATCGGCGTGGGTCGACACGGCCAATGTCACGGGACTGCGCAGCGGATCGGATGACCCCATCCTGCTCTTCACGGGAACGGACGGCGTCAGCATCGCGTACAGCGTCGATGGCGCGAGGACCTTCCACATGTACAACGGCGGCGCTCAGGTGGTCTCCACGGGAACCACGCAGAGTCGCGACCCGAAGGTGCAGTGGGATCCCGTCGGCAACCGCTGGGTGATGGTGCTCTACGACTTCACCGGCTCCCAGGGAGCGAGCTTCTACACCTCGACGAACCTGCTGTCGTGGGTGAAGGTGGGTCACTACTCCGCGAGCTGGTTCGTGGAGTGCCCTGATCTCTACGAATTACCAGTCGATGGCAACACGGCGAACGAGCGCTGGGTGCTGCAGGATGCGGGCGGTCACTACCTCGTCGGGCACCTGGACGCGTCGAGCATGTTCGTTCCCGATTCGACGACTCCTCTCACCATGGAATCCGGCGCGACCAACTACGGCGGCACCTGGTACGCCTCCCAGACCTTCAACCAACTGCCCTCGGCGCGGGTCGTCCAGGTGGGGTGGCAGGGTGGCAACCACGGGGCGACATGGACGGGCAATGCCTCGTTCCCCGCGCAACTCGGGCTGAGCACCTACTCCGATGGCATCCGGCTGACGCGGAACCCCGTGGCGGAGATCGCGAGCCTTCGGGCCAGCACACAATCGTGGTCGTCGCGGTCCATCACGACGAGTCCGGCGTCGGATCCGTTCACGGCGACGACGGGTGACAGCTACGAGATCCAGAGCAGCTTCGCGACCGCGGGGGCCACGGCGACGTCCGTCTCGTTCTCACTGCATCGGCGATCAGACGGCTCCAGCGACGCGTCCGTCTCCTATGACCTGACCACGCAGCAGCTCGTCGTCGACAACGCGGCGGGGAGCGTGCACCCCACGTTCGCTGCAGCGATGCCGCCGATCAACGGTGCGGTGAGCATCCACATCTTGGTGGATCGCGGCCAACTCGAGGTGTACGGCAACGACGGCAGAACCGTGATCAGCGACAACGTCGATTTCAACTCCGGTGCGACCAGTCAGGGGATCGCGCTGACGGCGACCGGTGGCTCGATCACGGCGAGCAGTCTGTCGTTCTCGCCGCTGCGCTCCGCGTGGCTCGCCTCGCCCGAGGGGGTCTCGCCGGGCGGTGCCATCGTCGCCGCTCTGTCACAGCTGTCCCGATCTCAGCCCACCGATCCCGAGACGATGAAGTGCGTCGACAACGACGGCCCCACCGGCAACGTTCAGATCTGGGATTGCACCGGCGGCTCGAACCAGTCCTGGCTCCTCCAGGCCGACGGGTCGCTCGTCGTGAACGGCGTGTGCATGCAGCTCCCCGCCGGCCAGACGGCCAACCACACCCTCGTGCAGACGGCACCGTGCTCGGGTGCGGCCAACCAGCAGTGGGCCCGCGGCAACTTCGGTGCCATCGTCAACGTGCTCTCCGGGCGCTGTCTCGACGTGGATTACAGCAACTACACGAACGGGCAGCGGCTGCAGGTCTACGACTGCGTCGGGTCGCCCAATCAGGCGTGGGTCGGCCCCACCCGTGCTCTGCCGCCGTCCGGTGCGATCGTGTGGGACGCCCTGTCGAAGTGCCTGGACCGCGATGTGGCGTCGGGACGGGCGCAGATCTGGGACTGCCTCGGAAACGGCAACCAGACCTGGACGATGAACACCGACGGGACGATCACGACGGCGGGAGTCTGCCTGGAGGTTCCGCCCGGGCAGACCGCCAACCACACACTCGTCGATGTCGCGAGCTGCACGGGTTCGACGAACCAGCAGTGGACTCGCGTCGCCAATCAGGGGCTGCAGAACGTCGCCGCGGGGCGCTGCATCGATCTGAATTACGGCGACACGACCAACGGGCGGCAGCTTCAGCTGTACGACTGCGTGGGTGGTGCGAACCAGTATTGGATCGCACCCGCGTAGTGCATCCGGCTGTCCATGGGCGGCGCACCAGCCGCCCATGGACAGCCGTCGTCGCCCGGCGTATCGTGGGGCGCGATTAGGCACATTCACCGCCCCACGGGCAGGTTTCCCCAGCCCGCGCGACGAGGAGTCCCGGTATCCGCGACGCCGTCGAGCGCTCGAGACGCGGGTCTCCCACCTCCACATATCGCACACAACTCGATCTCATGAAGACGAGGCACTCCCATGCTGAAGCAAATCCACACGGTGCTGCCGGCGGCCGACCTGGCCCGTGCGCGCACCTACTACCACGACAAGTTGGGGCTCGATCCCGCCATGGAGGAACCGGGCAACCTCATGTACGACCTCGGGAACGGAACCGGATTCGAGGTCTACGAGACGGCGAACGCGGGCACCGCGAAGAACACGCAGATGGGGTGGATGACCGACGACCTCGAGGGCGAGATGTCGGTTCTCCGTTCCCACGGTGTGGTCTTCGAGGACTACGACGTGCCCGGTCTCAAGACCGTCGACGGTGTCGCCACCTCCGACGGGATGAAGGCGGCCTGGTTCCGTGACAGCGAGGGCAACTTCCTCTGCATCACGCAGCGGATGTGACGGCCGCGGTGGGGGGGGGGGCGGGGGCGCCCCCCCGCCCCCCCCCCCCCCACCGCCGTGTCACGGGATCGTGACGATGATCTTGCCGCGAAGATGCCCGCTCTGGGAGTGTTCGTGCGCGGCGCTCGCCGCATCCAGCGGGTAGCGGTGGGCGACGGGCATGCGGAACGACCCCCTCTCGAAGAGCTCCGCGGCGCGGGTGCGGCCCTCCGGTGCGCGGGGTTCGTCGGGCCCGGGGGAGAGGTGCACCCCCAGCTCCGCGGCGGCCATGTCGGCCACGGTCACCACGGTGTCGGCGGAGCCGGTCAGCGCCATCAGCTCGGGGAGCGCGCCGAAGCCCGCGGCGTCCAGAGCGACGTCGACACCTCCGGGCGCGAGCGCCGTCACGCGCTCGACGAGCCCCTCGCCGTAGGTGGTCGGAATCACGCCGATCGACGAGAGGTACTCGTGGTTGGCCTCGCTCGCCGTGCCGATGACGCTGAGCCCCTCGCTCACGGCGAACTGCGCCGCCGACAGACCGACGCCACCCGCGGCACCGTTGATGAGCAGGGTCTGGCCGGGCTTCGGGGAGGCGTAGTTGAGCATCCGTTGAGCGGTCTCGGTCGGCAGGGGGAGTCCCGCCGCCTCCTCGAAGCTCATCGCGGCGGGTTTCTTCACCCAGTCGGTGAGCACCGTGTACTCGGCGAGCGAGCCGCCCGGGGCGGTGCCGAACACCTCGTCGCCGACGGAGACGGTCGTGACGCCGTCGCCGACCTCGTCGACGACGCCCGACACGTCGGTGCCGACACCGGAGGGGAACCGGGTGGGGAAGTAGGCGGCGAGGTAGCCGGCGCGAATCTTCCAGTCGACCGGATTCACCCCCGCCGCACGGGTTGCGATGCGGATCTCGCCCGGGCCCGCGTGGGGCTCGTCGATCTCGACAAGGGTGAGCACGTCGGGACCACCGTACTCAGTGAACTGAACAGCCTTCATCATGAACTCCTCGGGTAGAGCACCAAAGGGGGAGCCGCCGCGCCTGTGGCGCGAGGCGCCTCCTGCGACCGGATCGGTCGTGTCGAGGCAAAACTAGACCCGGCGCGCGCGGTGCGTGCGAGAACTTTTCTCATGCGGCGTCGCGGAGTTGGGCAGCGCCCGACGGCGAAGGTCGTGGGCGCGACGCCCCCTCAGGAGAGGCAGGCGCGAACGCACCGGGCGACCGTCGGGCGGATCTCGCCCGCCGGGTCGACCGTCAGGCGATGGAAGAGGATGCCGTTGCCGCACGCGAGCAGCGCCCGGGCCGCCTCGTCCGGATGCGGTGCACCAGCACGCGTGAGCAGCGACGACATCCACTCCACCATCTGCCCGCGCTGCCGCAGGAACGGCGCGAGGAGTTCGCTGTCGTGAGCGGCCTCGAGCGACAGCGCGAGCCGCACGCGGGTGCGCGAGGCGTGGGGCCCGGATTCGGCGTCGATGAGAGCGCAGACGAGGTCGACGAGCTCGAGCTCGGTCAGCGGACCGGCCGGTGACGGGGCGGGCGCGTCGGAGCGTTCCGCGTCGGCGATGTGCTCGATGAGGCCGGCCAGGAGGGCGGCGCGAGTGCGGAACCAATTGGAGGTGGACCCCCGCGGGAGGCCCGCGCGCGCATCGACGCGAGCGTGCGTGAGCGCGCGGATGCCGTGCTCCGCGACCTCGTCCACGGCCGCCTGAAGTGCTCGTTCTCGTCTCGCCGTCACGTCCGGATCCTACACTACAGTCGTAGTGACAGGGCACTACGAATGTAGTAGCCTCCCTCCATGGTGATGGAATACGTGGTGCTCGCGACCTGGATCATCCAGGCGTCCGTGGGGGTGTCGCTCCTGGTGGGGTGGTGGAGGGGAGGCCGCTCGGGGGCGCCGACGGTGGTCATCCACGCGGCCATGGGCGTCGTCGGATTCCTGCTCTGGGTGGGCTTCCTGCTCAGCGCGGCCGTGCTGCCGGCGTGGCTCGCCCTCGTGGCGCTGACCATCGGCAACAGCGTGGGGGACGCGATGCTGCGTGGCCGATCCCGAGCCTGGCGACCCGACGCGAGCTTCTGGAGGAGCTACGGCGGCGCGATCGTCGACACGGTCACCGGGCGGATGCCGCCCCGGGTCACCTTTCACGCCCTGTTCGCGGGCGTCGTCTACTTCAGCTGTCTGGGCGTCTGCGTCGGCGCGACCGTCGCGGGTGCTGCGTGAAGTGCGGCGTGAGGCGCGGCGTGAGGTGCGGCGCCCGCCGGCTCAGTCCTCGTCGAGGGTTGCGACGGCGCCGAGGCTTGGGTGGCGCACGGCGGGGACGGGGAGGCGCATGAGCAGGGCATCCGGGTCGACACCGAATCGCCCGCTCGCGGTCTCGCCGATGGGGTCGCCGTCGAGCTCGGCGAGCACCGGCCGGTCGAGGGTGAACTCGAACTCCCTGCCCGACCACTGGCGGATCGACGCGATGCCGTTGCGGTTGCCGATGGCGACGTCGATGGCGACACCGACCCAGCCCGCGACGATGTTGGGGCGCAGCATGACCACGTCGAGCTGGCCGTCGTCGACCGTCGCGCCGGGCGCCACCTCGATGCCGCCGATCACCGAGCTGCAGTTGCAGGCCAGCACCATGAGGCAGTCGACGCTGTCCTCCGCCGCGCCGTCGACCTCGAGGGTCGCGCTGAATTTGCCCCCGAACAGGTTGGCGCCGCCCGCCACGGCGTAGGCCGCCCAGCCCACCTTCTTCTTGAGCTTGTCGTCGGTCTTGTCCATGATCGTCGCGTCGAAGCCCACGCCGCCCATCACGACGAAGGCGTGCTCCTGGCCGTCGTCGAAGGTCGCGAGCCCCACATCGATCGGGTGGTCCTGACCGCGGAAGGCGACCTGCAGAGCGTCGTCGAGTGAGTCGAGCGGGATTCCCAGGTTCCGGGCGAGCAGGTTTCCCGTGCCGCTGGGCAGAAGCCCGTAGGGGATGCCCGTCCCGCGCAGCACGCTCGCGACAGCCCGCACCGTTCCGTCGCCGCCCATCGCGCAGACCAGGTCGGGCTTCACCTGGAGCGCCTCGCGGGCCGCGGCGACGCCGCCGTCGTCGGGGTCGGACTCGAACCAGCGCGGCTCGTTCCAGCCCGAGGCCGCGGCGAACTCGGCGACCTGCGCCTTGGTCGCGTCGATGTCATCGAACTTGCTCGGGTTGACGATGATCGCGAGCGTGCGGGGGGATTCGGGTGCGGAGGTCATCTTCGAACACTAGGGCACGAGGGCGCTCGCCGCTGCCCCCGTTGCGGCGCGGATCGTGAGGACGAAGAGGCGCTGGCCCGCGATCATCCGCACCGACCGGGTAGCCCCTGGCGTGGCCCGCGTCACGGGGCGAGGCGCCCGCCGGAGAAAATGTGATTAAGCGCTTGACCAACGTCGCGACTTCGCGCTACTCTCCATCTTGATAAAACGCTTAATCAGAAATGGACATCACCGCCGATGCGACCTCCCGTCTTCTTCCAGCCCGTCACCGGATGGGTCGGCGACGTGATCCCGGTCGCGCATGACGGCGCCTTCTGGCTGTACTACCTGCACGAACTCCGCGCCGATCCGAAGCCCGGCACGCCCTGGAATCTCGTGACCACGACCCACGGCGTCGACTTCGACGACCGCGGCGTCGCCTTCCCGCACGGCGGCCCCGATGACCCCGACTTCAACGTGTACACCGGGAGCATCGTCCGGGGCCCGGACGGCATCCACCACCTCTTCTACACGGGCCAGAATCCTCGCCGCCTGGGCGCCGACGGCCAGCCCCTGCAGCTCGTGATGCACGCGACGAGCGACGATGGCATGGCGAGCTGGAGCCGCCACGGCGAGCACACCGTGGGTGCCCCGGAGGGCTTCGAGACGGCCGACTGGCGAGACCCCTTCGTCTTCCAGGATGACCGCACCGGCCTCTGGCGCATGCTCGTCGCCGCGCGGCACGACTCCGGCCCCGCCCGTCGCCGCGGTGTGATCGCGCAGCTGACCTCGCCGGATCTGGTGCACTGGACCCCGGTCGACCCCTTCTGGGACCCGCGCCGCTACGTGACCCACGAGTGCCCGGACGTCTTCCGTTGGGGCGACTGGTGGTACCTCGTCTACTCGGAGTTCACCGACTCCTTCACCACCCGGTACCGCATGGCGCGCACCCCGGACGGCCCCTGGCTGGTGCCCGAGCACGACTCGGTCGACGGTCGCGCCTTCTACGCGTCGAAGTCGGCCGAGCTCGGCGGTCGCCGCTTCTTCTTCGGCTGGATCGCGACGAAGGAGAGATCCCGCGATGACGGCGCGTGGCAGTGGGCCGGAACGATGTCGGTACTCGAGGCGCACCAGCGGGCCGACGGCACGCTCGGCTTCGGCTTCGCTCCCGAGCTCCTCGACAGCTTCACCGAGCGCCTGGATGTCGCCCTTCCGTCGCCGCTGCCGCTGGCACTCCGGGTGCCCGACGGCTATGCGAGCGCGGTCTCCACGACCGTGCTTCCCGCGCAATACCGTGCGCGTCTCGTCGTCGACATCGCAGGGGGCACCACCGAGTGCGGTCTGCTGCTGCGCGCGAGCGCCGACGGCGACGAGGGCTACGTGATCCGCCTGGAGCCCAGGCGCGGCCGGATGGTCTTCGATCGCTGGCCGCGTGCGGTCACGGGAGCCGCCCAGTGGCAGGTCTCCGGTGACGTTCCCTTCGTGATCGAGCTCGAGCGGCCCTGCGATCTCGGGCCGGGCGAGCACACCCTCGACGTGGTCGTCGATGACGATCTCTGCGTGGCCGTCCTCGATGGACAGGTCGCGCTGAGCACGCGCATCTACGACCGAACAGACGGGCGAATTGGCGTATTCGCCGGTGAGGGATCCGCGGTCATCCGCGACCTTCACGTCTTCCAACGCGCCGAAACCGCAACACCCTCACCACTATTGTCCCAATCAAAGGAGATGGAAGAACAATGAAGAAACCCATTCGCACGGCCGCGGTCGCGGCGGGCGTCGCGCTCGCCCTCGCGCTCGCCGGCTGCAGCGCGGGAGCATCGAGCTCGGGCTCGGGCAGCATCTCGCCGAGCGGCAAGATCGTGCCGCGGCAGATCTCCTGGCTGCTCTCCCGGCCGGCGGACGGCGGCGTCATCACCGTGATGAAGCAGATCGCGGCCGACTACGCCGCGAAGCACCCGGGCTTCTCGCTCAACCTCATCACCACGCCCGACCGCCCGTCGTACATCCAGAAGTACGAGACGCTCGCCGCGGCGAACAAGCTCCCCGAACTCTTCGACACCGACGCCACCCCCTTCGCCCAGAAGCTCGCGAAGCAGGGCCGGATGATCGACGTCGCGAAGCTCCTGAAGAGCTACGGTCTCTACAACGAGTACCGCCCTGCGGCCCTCAACTACCAGCGCTTCGACGACGGCTCGCTCTACATGGTGCCGTTCGAGTTCCAGGAGGAGTTCTTCTGGTACAACAAGGCGCTGTTCCAGAAGGCCGGCGTGAGCGTGCCCGCCACCCTGGACGACTTCCCTGCGATGTGCACCGCGCTGCGCAAGGCGGGCATCACGCCGATCGCGATCGACGGGCAGGATCAGTGGCCGCTCGAGCGGTACATCGCCTACCAGCCGTTCCGCGTCGCGGGGCCGAGCTACGTGCAGACGCTCAAGACCGGCAAGGCGAAGTTCAGCGACGCCCCCGGCCAGAAGGCGATCAACTGGCTCAGCCAGCTCGGCTCGGCCAAGTGCTTCGAGAACGGTTTCTCCTCGGTCGGCTACTCCGACGCGCAGGCGCTGTTCACCTCGGGCAAGGCGGCGGTCTACAACATCGGAACCTGGGAGCTCAGCAGCCTCGCGACCGACAAGCTGGACCCGTCGGTGCGGAACGACGTCGACTACTTCACGCTCCCGACCGACGCCAACTCGGCGACCGCGGCGAACGAGTTCGTGTCGCCGTCCGGAATCGGCATGGCGGTGAGCTCGAAGACCTTCGACCCGCTCGTGCGCGACTTCCTGAAGTTCGCCCTCACCCGGTACCCGGCGCTCATCGCGGCGACCGGCGCGCTGTCGCCGACCAGCAACGTGACGACCACGATTCCGGCTGGCGCGACCCCGCTCTACGCGAAGGCGGTGGCGCAGGCCGACAACCTCGGCACCAAGCTCGCCATGCCGTGGGACACGCAACTCGACCCGACCACGAACACGCGGCTCCAGCAGGAGCTCACGCTGCTCGTGCAGGGCAACACGACACCCGCTGAATTCACGAGCACGATGGACGACACGCTCGCCCAGAACGCTCCGAAGTTCTTCAACTGACACCCTGCGGTGGGGGGCTCCGGCCCCCCACCCGAAAGGCCCCTCATGCTTCCCAACCGATCACGGCTCTCGGTGCTCGTGTTCCTGGTGCCGCCGCTGCTGCTCTACGGGGTGGCGGTGCTGCTGCCGATCATCCAGTCGCTCGTGCTCAGCTTCTTCTCGTGGGACGGCATCAGCGCGATGCAGTTCGTCGGGGTGCAGAACTACGTGCACATGCTCACGGGCGACAGCGTGTTCTGGCACTCCTTCCTCAACGCGCTCGGCTACCTCGTGATCTGCCTGGTGCTGCAGCTCGGCGGGGCCCTCGTGGTCGCCAGCCTCCTCACCTCGTTCCGCCGGGGGCGCGAGGTCGTGAAGACGCTCTACCTGCTGCCCGCGGTGATCTCGACCGTCGCAATCGCCTTCCTCTTCCAGCGCATCTACTCGATCGACCCGGTCGGCCTCATCAACCAGATCCTCGCCTGGCTGGGGCTCGGGGGCCTCGAGCGGCCCTGGCTGTCTGACATCCACACCGTGCTCGCGGCGGTGTCGATCCCGGAGGGCTGGCGCTTCACCGGTCTCTACATGCTCATCATCTATGCGGCTCTGCTCGCGGTGCCCCAGGAACTGGAGGAGGCCGCGCGCCTCGACGGTGCCTCGCGCTGGCGCATCTTCACGCAGATCCGGTTCCCCTACATCCGCCCGGTGTGGACGACGACCACGATCGTCGCCGCCACCTACAGCCTTCGCGGCTTCGACATCCCCTACCTGCTGACCAACGGCGGCCCCGGGCAGTCGTCGGAGCTCCTCACCACCTACATGTACAAGACGGCCTTCACGAGCACCGACTACGGCTACGCGAGCACGATCTCGGTGTTCATCGTGGTCGAGTGCCTCGTCGCCGTCGGCCTCATCCTCCTCATGCTCAGAAGAAAGGCGGACGCCTGATGTCATCCACCGGCCTCGCCGCCCGATACCAGTCACGCACCCCCGCCTCGGGTCGCCCCCGCCGGCGTCGCCGTCGCCCCGACCTGGTTCAGCGCCTCTCGTCGATCCTCGTCGTCGCGATCGTCATCGTGCAGGTGTATCCTCTCGTCTGGCTGTTCCTCACGAGCGTGCGCACCGAGCACGACTTCACGACGGGCAACGCCTTCGCCCTGCCGTCGTCGATCACCTTCGGCAACTACGGTCGCGCCTTCCAGGTGGGCAACCTCGGCCTGAACATCGTCAACAGCCTCATCGTGACCATGGGGGCGAACATCCTCATCGTCCTGCTCGGGATGATGGCCGCCTACGCGCTGCAGGTGCTCGGCTTCCGGCTCAGCCGCGTCGTGCGCGGGCTGTTCCTCATCGGCATCATCGTGCCGGTGCAGATCGCGCTGGTGCCGCTCTTCATCGACTACTCCTCGGTCAACCTGCTCGACACCTACCCGTCGATGATCATCCCGCTGGCCGGCTTCGCGCTCCCGATGTCGGTGTACCTCTTCTCGTCGTTCTTCGAGTACATCCCGCGCGAGACCTACGAGGCCGCGTCGCTCGACGGGGCGGGACCGTATCGCATCTTCGGGCTCATCACCCTCCCGCTCTCGGTGAACACCGTCGTGACGGTGGTGCTCGTCAACAGCATCTTCATCTGGAACGACTTCATCTTCGCCAACACCTTCGTGCTCTCCGACGGTCTCAAGACGATCCCGCTCGGGTTGCAGAACTACATCGGGGCGATGGGCAAAGTCGACTGGACGGCCACCTTCGCGGCGGTCTGCGTGACCGTGACACCCCTGCTTCTCGTGTTCCTCGTGCTCAACAAGGCGATCATCTACGGCCTGGAGAGCGGTGCGACGAAGGGGTGACGAAGCGCGGTCGGTACACTACGGGCAGGAGGGACTGTGACGTCTGAAGAAGCCTCACCGGGCGGGACCGGCGGCTCGCCGCGACGGCGGTCGGCGGGGCGGGGCACGCAGCCCGTCACCATGCGCGACGTCGCCGACGCCGCCGGGGTCTCCACCGCGACCGTGTCGATGATCATCAACGACAAGAAGGGCGCGCGCATCGGTGCGGATGCCCGCCGCCGCGTTCGCGAGGCGATCGACGAACTCGGCTACCGCCCGAACGCGCTCGCGCAGACGCTCGTGCACGGCAGCTCGCGCTTCATCGGGCTGGTCGCCGACGCCATCGCCACGACCCCCTTCGCCGGACAGATCATCCACGGTGCGCAGGACGAGGCGTGGAAGCACGGCTTCGTGCTCCTCGTCGCCAACACGGAGGGCAACGAGGAGGCGGAGCGCGACGCGATCTCCATGATGCTCGAGCACAAGGTGCGCGGCATCCTCTACTCCACCTGGTTCCATCGCGCCGCCGAGGTGCCGGAGGCCCTTCGCGAAACCGACTTCGTGCTCGTCAACTGCTTCTCGAACGACGGCACCGGCCGCGCGATCGTGCCCGACGAGCGACAGGGCGGTCGCACGGCCACCGAGCTGCTGCTGCAGCAGGGGCACCGTCGCATCGCCTTCATCAACGCGACCACCCCGGCACCCGCGCGCACCGGCCGGCTCCTCGGCTACCGGGAGGCGCTCGCCGCCACCGGCATCGCCTTCGACCCTGCCCTCGTCTTCGAGGCCTACCCCGACCAGGAGGGCGGATACGGGGCCGCCGAACAACTGCTCGGCCTCGGTGTCACCGCCGTGTTCTGCTACAACGACCGACTCGCGATGGGGCTCTACGACGCGCTCCGCCAGCGCGGGCTCGCCATCCCCGAGGACATGGCCGTGGTCGGCTTCGACAACCAGGAGGTGATCGCCGCCCACCTTCGGCCACCGCTTTCCACCGTCGCCCTGCCGCACTACGAGCTCGGCGCCGCGGGAGTGCGGGTGCTGCTCGGCATCGATGCGGCGGCACCGGACGCGGTCATCCGGCTCGCCTGCCCCGCCACCCCTCGGGAGTCGGCGGGCGAGGGCCTCGCGGATCGGCGCGCGTCCTGACCGCCGCGACCGGTCGACCCGCGCTCCACTTCACCACCCGCCAGAACTGGATCAACGACCCCAACGGCCTGCTCTGGCTGGACGGCACCTGGCACCTGTTCTACCAGCACAACCCCTTCGGCGCGGCGTGGGGAAACATGAGCTGGGGCCACGCGACCTCCACCGACCTCCTGCACTGGACCGAGCATCCCGTCGCGATCGCCTGCACACCCGAGGAGTCGATCTTCTCCGGCTCGGCCGTGCTCGACCGCGCGAACAGCTCCGGCTTCGGCGAACCCGGCCGCCCCGCGATCGTCGCCGTCTACACGAGCGCCCTCGCCTCCGGCCGTCAGGCGCAGTCGCTCGCCTACAGCACCGACGGCGGGTACCACTGGACGAAATACGAGCAGAACCCGGTGCTCGACCGTGGCTCGACCGCGTTCCGCGACCCCAAGGTGTTCTGGTACACGGCCGACGACGGCACCGGCTACTGGGTGATGGTCGCGGTCGAGGCGGATGACCACCGCGTGGTCCTCTACCGCTCCGATACCCTCCGCGAGTGGCACTACCTCAGCGACGTCGGCCCGCTCGACTCGCCGGACGGCCTGTGGGAGTGCCCCGATCTCTTCCGCCTCCCGATCGACGGCGACCCGGCGAATCCCGGCTGGGTGCTCATCGTGAGCCGCGACCCGGGACGCACGGGCACCGGCAGCTACACCGCCTACCTCACGGGCGACTTCGACGGTGAGCGGTTCACCCCGCACCCCGGCGTCGGCCTGCGCCGGGTCGACCACGGCCGGGACTTCTATGCGGGGGTGACCTTTGACGGGGCCCCCGGGGGGCGACGCGTCATGCTCGCCTGGCTGAGCAACTGGAACTACGCGGAGGTGACACCGACCGATCCGTGGCGCGGGGCGATGAGCATCCCGCGGGAGCTCGCGCTTGTCACCGGCGACGGCGCACCCGAACTGACCCAGCGCCTGCCCGCCGAGATCGAGGGCTCCGATAGCTGGGCGAGTCCCGTGACGGTGGCCCCGTTCCTGCTCGAGGGGCGCCGACCCCTTGCGCTCGAGCTGCCGTCGATCGTCGATCTCGAGCTGGAGCCGCGCGGCGCGACCGCCATCGGCTGGGAGTGGACAGTCGGCGACACCCTCGTGGCCCGTGTCGAGTACGAACCGGCGTCGTCGCAGCTCACCCTGTCGCGGCCCGACCCGTCGCCGGGCGTGCACCCCACCTTCGCCTCCGTCGAGCGGTTGACCGTGCCCCTCACCGGCGGCCGACTCCGCCTGCGCCTGCTCCTCGACCACACCTCGATCGAGCTGTTCGCCGATGCCGGCCGCGTCACCTGGACCGACGTCGTCTTCCCGGGGGCGGAGAGCGGGGGCGCCGTGGTGTTCGCGCGCGGTGGTCAGGCGCTGGTCGCCGCGACGGTGCGACGCGGCGAACGGGGAGACCCGATCCTCTGATCGAGTCTCCCCGCCGGGCTACGCCGCGGGCGTGTCGTCGAACGTCACCTCGTCGAGGTCGACGTGACCCCACGATCCGGTGTTGTGGTCGATCACCTGGAGCTGAGCGGACTGACCGGCCAGATCGTCGACCTTCCAGGACCGCCAGCTGAGGTGCTCGCTGTCCTGTCCGGTCGCCGTCCTCACGACCTGACCGCCGACCACGAGATTGACGGTCGTCTGGTCATCCGGCTCGCCGGCGGTGGCGTTCGCCGCGTTCGTGAACAGCACCTGATCCACCATGATGTGCCCCCACGACCCGGTCGCGTGGTCGACGACCTGGAGCTGAGCGCGCGTGCCGATCAGGCTGTGCAGGTCCCAGTTCACGGCCGACATCGTCGAGGAGTTCGAGCCGGTGGCACTGCGGACCACCTGACCGTTCACGAGCAGGTTGACGGAGGCAGCACCCGAGGATCCCCACGGGTGATTTCCGCCCGCGATGAGGAAGTCGAGATAGTCCCTCGTGATCGTGAAAGCGGGAGACGTGATGGCGCCCGTGGCCGAGTCGCCTCCGCCCACATAGGTGTCGAGCACCTTCGAGCCCACCTGACCGGAGAGCGATTCGGTGCTGGGCCCCTGACCCGAGAAGCTTCCCGATGAGGTCCACCCGGAGCCCCACGTCGTTCCCTCGAAGTCAGCGAACACGTCCGACGAGCGCGGGTGGTGCCCTCCGCCCAGAAGGAAGTTGATGTAGGAGTGTCCGATCGTGAAGGCGGGGGAGGTGAGCGTTCCCGTCGCGGAATCGCCGCCCAGGTAGCTGTTCACGAGGCGCGTGCCGAGGTATCCGGTGACCGTCTGCTGTCCGGTCAGGGTGCCGGTCGCCGGTCCGCTGCCGAAGGCGCTGCCCGTCGTCGTCCACGACCCGTAGCTCGATCCCTCGAAGTCGGCGTAGGGCGTCGCGGGATGCGCCGCCGTCTGCACGTGGGCGAACTCGGTGATCGAGAGATTGCTGAAGGTGCCGCTTCCGCCGATCGTGTACAGCGAGATGCCCGTGTCGGACGAGGCGAAGAACGCCTGGTTGGAGAGGGTGATCCTGCCGTCGCCGACGAAGACCTCGACGCTTCCGTGGTCGACGAGAATGCGGAGGTGCACGGAGCTGGTGCCGGTCGGGAGGGGCGCCTGCGACTGCTGGAAGCTGCCGAAGGAGTAGGGCACCTGGTCCGAACCGCCACGATCGACGTAGAGGTTGCCGTTGTACACGCCGATGTTGGTCTTGCGGCTGGCGTTGCTGTTGGTCCCGACCGAGATGCCGATGTTGTTGGCCGTCGTCCACGCGAGGTCCGCGTCGAGTTCGTATGCCTGGCCGTGGTAGTCGAGTGCCTGGGTGCCGGAGAGCGTCACATCCGCGGGATGCACGGTCGTGGTCGCGTAGTTCGCGAGTTGCGGTGTCGGCTGTGACAGGAGGCTGTAGACGCCGCTGCCCTCGTTCTTGAGAGACAGCTTGCGCACGACCGACATCTGCCCGTTGTACCCGTCGCTCGCGTCCGTCGGCACCGTGTGCGGGGCGTAGTGCCAGTTGTTCATCCACCCGATCGCGTACCGGGAGGTGTCGGGGTTCGCGGCGTCGGGCCAGGACACCGCCGCGTACCAGTCCCATCCCCAGTCGAGCCACTGCGGGTCGGTCTGGTCGGGCGTGAAGGTGGTGCCGTCCCAGGTTCCGGTCCAGTAGGCGTAGGTGTCCGGCTTGCCGCTGTAGTCGCCCTGCATGCTGCCCGCCATGACCCAGTGCCACGTGCCGTCGTCGGCCTTCATCTGGAAGATGTCAGGGCACTCGAACCCGCCGATGTTCGGCGACGTGTAGCTGAAGTCCGAGCGATGCGTCCACGTCTTGAGGTCGGGTGAGGTGTAGAAGCTCAGCTTCTGCTGGCGTCCGATCACCGCGACCCAGTCGGAGTGGGCCGCGTCCCACACGATCTTCGGGTCGCGGAACCAGTCGGACGCGTCGGGATTCGCGATGACCGGGGGCCCGTACTGGGTGAAGGTCGCCCCTCCGTCGGTCGAGTACCAGAGGTACTGCGATTGCTGAAACGCGTCACCGTCGGTCGGCTGCGTCGCGAGCGCCACGATCGCTCCCGCTCCGAAGCCCGCGGTGTTGTTCGTGTCGACCACGGAGGAGCCGGTCCACACGGGAAAGGCCGTTGCGAGCGGCAGGGCGGTTCCCTGATCGTCGAACGCGACCGTGTCGGCGGTGGTCGCGTGCTCCCAGCCGCCCGGCCCGTTGTCCTGAGTGCTGTGCAGGTAATAGAACTGGTACTTCCCGCCCGCGTAGACCGGGCGCTGCGGGTCGCTCAGCCAGCCCGCGGGCGGTGTCAGGTGATAGACCGAGCGCATCGAGTCGGGGGTGGAGCTGCTCGTCGCGCGCGCCTGTGGCGCGATGCCGAGCACGACCGCCGTGGCCACCAGGGCGAGGAGCGCGACTGCGGCGCCTCCCGCTCTCACCGCGGACGGCGTCATTGCCGTTCGTTTCATGAATCCTCCATTGGATCATCCGTACTAACGCGCGTTAGTACCCGGCCAGTGTACGGATCGTCCTACCGCCGCGGCAAGGTCTCAGCGGCCGACGGACGCGCGTTCCACGAGTGGGCACGGCACGATGGTGACCGCCGGTGGTCCGAAGCTCGGAGCGCACAGCGCGTCGATCGCCGTCGCGCCCATCGTGTCGAACGGCAGGGCAACCGTGGTGAGCGCGGGTCGGAGGAACGCCGCGATGATCTCCTGGTTGTCGAAGCCCACGACGGAGACGTCACCCGGGATGCGCAGCCCGGCCTCCTTCACGGCGTCGTAGGCGCCCATCGCCATCCGGTCGTTGGCGCAGAACAGGGCCGTCGGCGGATCGACCTCGGCGAGCAGCTCCCGAGCGGCCTCGTAGCCTCCCTCCGCAGTCGCGTGGCCGACGCGAACCAAACGGGGGTTGAACGCGACTCCCGCCGTGGCGAGCGCACGGCGGTAGCCCGTCTCGCGGGGGATGGCCGCGCGCAGCCAGGGGTCGAGATTGATCATCCCGATACGGCGGTGACCGGCGCGAATCAGCGTCTCGGTCGCGAGAGCGCCGCCCGCCTCCTCGTCGGGAAGGATGGTCGTGAAATCGCCGGCGTCGCTCACACAGTGCACGAGCACGGTCGGCACCTCGCGGGCCGCCGCGGGGAGCGTCACCGATTCGTTCGCCTGCGTCGCGAAGATGATTCCCTCGACCCTGCGTTGCAGGAGCATCTCGAAGGCGGCTGCCACGCGGGTGGGATCCCCGTCCGTTCCCACGACGAGCAAGAACTTGTCGCGGGCCCAGGCCGCGTGCTGCGCCCCGCGGATGATCTCCCCGGCGAACGGCGTCGCGACGATATCGGTCACGATGCCGATCAGATCGGTGCGGGCCTTCGCGAGGGCTTGCGCGCCCGCGTGCGGTCGATATCCGAGCTCACGCGCCGCGGCGCGAACCCGGTCGCGGGTGGGCGCCGGGATCTGGATGTCCTCCCGGCCGTTCAGCACGAACGAGACCGTCGAGCGACTCACGCCCGTGGCGTGCGCGATGTCGTCCATCGACACCCGGCGCCTGACCATGCCCCATCTTCACACAGACCGCGGAGGAGGTCAGGTGCTCGCCGCGACCAGCCGCAGCGTCGTCTCGCGCGCCGCCGGCGCGACCATCGCGTCGACGTACTCGGCGCCGAAGCGCGCGTACTTCGAGGCGTAGACCGCGTCGATCGCCGCGTGCGCGGGGTCGTCGGTGGGGAGCGTCTCGAATCGGATCGGCCAGAGGCGGTCATCCACGCGGATGCTGCCCTCGCCCGCCGCCAGCAGATGCCGGTACCAGCCGGCGCCACTGCCCTTCCACGACCTCACGTAGAGCTCGTCTCCCACCCGGGTCACCCAGATCGGCACGAAGGGGCGGAGGGTGGCGTCCGCTCGCGGCGAGGTGATCTCGATCTCGGCGGAGTCGCCGATCCGATCGAGATCGTGGGCAATGAAGGTACCACCATTCGTCATGTCGACGACTTTACGAGGGGAGGGGTGGTTGCGGCAGCCCCTGCCGCATAGAGTCAGCCCAGAGGCCGACGTCTGGTTCGGTGCTCGCGAACAGAGAGCGGTTCCGATGTCTGGAGACAAACCCCCGAAGCGCCGTCACCGCTTGTCGAAGCGCGCGTACGAGAAGGAACTCGCTCGCCTTCAGGTGGAGCTCGTCACCATGCAGCGCTGGGTCAACGCGACGGGCGCGCGCGTGCTCGTCATCTTCGAGGGCCGGGATGCCGCGGGCAAGGGCGGCGCGATCAAGCGGGTCACGCAGTACCTCAATCCCCGCACCGCGCGCGTCGTCGCCCTGCCGCAGCCGAGCGAGCGCGAGAAGGGGGAGTGGTACTTCCAGCGGTACCTCCGGCACCTGCCGTCCTCCGGCGAGATCGTGCTCATGGACCGCTCCTGGTACAACCGGGCGGGCGTCGAGCGCGTGCTCGGCTACTGCACCGATGAGGAGTACGAGCGCTTCCTGCGTCAGGTGCCGGTGCTCGAGCGGATGCTCGTCGACGACGGCATCATCCTCATCAAGTACTGGTTCTCGGTCTCCGACAAGGAGCAGGAGCGGCGTTTCCGCTCACGGCTGAAGGACCCGATGCGCCGCTGGAAGCTCTCCGACACCGACCTCCTCTCCATCACGAAGTGGGAGGACTACTCCCGCGCGAAGGATGCGATGTTCGAGGTGACCGACACCGAGGAGGCGCCCTGGTTCACGGTCGAGAGCGAGGACAAGAAGGCGGCCCGTCTCAACACGATCCACCACCTGCTCTCCACGCTCGACTACGAACACCTGGAGCCCAAGCCGGTCACGATCCCGCCGCGCCCCGAGGCCGACGACTACGACCGCCCGCCGCGCGATCAGTTCCAATGCGTGCCCGACCACGCGGAGAAGATCGCGGCCCAGGCGAAGGGCTGACCCGGCGCGGTCACCCCCTCGGTGCCGGAGTGCCTCGGTTCCGGAGCGCCCCAGTGCCGCAGAGCCTCGGTGCCGGAGTGCCTCAGTGCCGGAGCGCCTCGGAGGCGGGGGTCCGACCGAGGCGAACGAGCGCGGGCAGGCTCGCGACCACGAAGGCGAGCATGGGCAGTGCCGCGACCGCCGCGAGGGCCAGCATGTCGCGGCTGGTCAGCTCCGGGGTGAGTCGCACGCCGAGCACCGTGCTGCCCATCGCGAAGATCCGCAGGGCGATGAGGGCGATCGCTCCGGCGGCGATGCCGATCGCGCCGGCCACGAGGCCGAGCGCGACGACGGGGAGCTCGAAGCCGACCACGATGTCGCTCGGGTGCCACCCCGCCGAGCGGAGGACCCCGGCTGATCCGCGCCGGCGGGCCAGCTCGGGGGCGATCGTGGTCCAGGCGATCCCCACGAGTACGAGCACGGCGATCAGAACCGCCAGGGGGGCGATGCCCTGCGGGCGACCCTTGGTGTCGGGGCTGTCCGCCCCCAGCAGTGCGGCGAAGCTGGCCGCGTTGAACCCGCGTGACTGGATCGCGCGCAGCGTCGTCGCCACGTTCGCCACGTCGTCCACGGTCACGTAGGCCTTGGGGAAGGCGTAGTCGCTCGTGATCCACGCAGCATTGCGCCCGAGGGTCTGCGCGACCAGGCTCGTCATGGCCGCGGGGGAGGCGTAGGCCACCCCCGTGCCACCGACCCCGCCCGCCCCGTCGTCGAAGATGCCGGTGACGGTCATGGGCAGATCGATCGTTCGGCGGGCTCCGCCCGCGTCGATCCGGGTGTACTCGATGCTGAGACTGCCGCCCGCGCGGATGTTCTGGTGCTGAGCGAACGTCGCGGGGAGGGCGACCTCGTCGGTGTCGGAGGGCTCTGAGCCGGCGACCAGCTTGGGCTGCACCGAGGGCACCCGTGTCATGAAGACGGTCTCCACCTCGGTTTGCGCGGAGTGGGTGCCGGAGGTGATGACGCGCACGGGCGTCCTCGCCCACGGAGTCACGGCGTCGACGTGCGGCAGGTCTGCGATCGATGCCAGCGATTGCGCGGTGAGCGGTGTGAGGCTGGAGCCGTGCCCGCCCGTCCCGATCGCGATGGTGCGCACGACCGCGCCCGGTGCGGTGTGGCGCGGCGCCGCGTTGCTGGCGCTGAGCGCCGGCAGCAGCGCGGCGAGGAGGGCGACGCACAGGGCCGACAGGGTGATCCCGGCGCGATGGCGTCGAAGCTGCGCCGGAAGCAGCCACCCCGCGAGTCGAAGCGCACTCATCGCGCTCACTCGCTGCCGGCGGCCGCGAGGGCGACGCTGCGGTGCGCGTAGTGCTCCACGCGGCGGTCGTGCGAGGCGACGACGACGCAGCGGCCCTCGTCGGCGAGCTCCCGCAGCACCGAGAAGATGGCCGCGGCATCCGTGTCGTCGAGTCCGGCGCTCGGTTCGTCGGCGAGAACGATCGCGGGGTCGCCGACGAGGGCGCGGGCGAGGGACGTTCTGGTCTGGTCGCCGTGGCGGAGGTCATCCACCCGCCCGTGCGCCGAGTGCGTGATGCCGACCCGCCGGAGCAGCCGGGTGGGTCGTGCCGCACGGCGCGGATCGCTCGAGAGGCGGAGGTTCTGCACCGCCGACAGCTCCGGGATGAGGTGGGAGGTCTGCGGCATGAGGCCCACGAGCTGCTGGCGGGCTAGGATGCGGCCGGCGCGGCGCTCGGTGTCGCGGCGCACCCCGCCGAGCCAGACCTCGCCGGAGTCGGGCTCGGTGACGAGAGCGGCGATGCCGAGGAGGGTGCTCTTGCCGCTGCCCGAGGGGCCGGTCAGCCAGACGAGCTCGCCCGCGTTGGCGCTGAAGGAGACGGTGGGCAGCGCGACACGATGGTGGTCAGTGCGGTAGCGCTTGGTGACGGCGCGCAGTTCGATCACGGGTTTCGAGTCCATCGCTGGGGTGAGGTGGGAACGCCGAAGGGGTGACGCCCCTCCCCGGCGCGACCACGGTATCCTCACTTTCCGCGGCCCTCAAGCGCCCATTACGGAGTTGTTTACGAGGCAGAATGGGGGCGTGACGGAGGCGGCCGAGTTCGTGGACGCGGCCCTCCGGTACGAGGGCTCCTGGGAGCGCGCGGAGAGCGACCGCGACCGTTTGCTCGCCGACGCCGACCCCGACGGGCCCGCCGCTCCGCTCGCTTTCTACGGATGCTCGGTCGGCGCGATCCGCGGAACCATCCGCGACCTCGGCCGACGCCACCCCGCGCTCACCCACGATGCGATCACGGCGCTCGCCTCCGAGCTGTGGGCGGTGCCGGTCTACGAGCGCCGCCTCGCCGCGGTGGTCCTGCTGCAGCGGCACGTGCGGAGCCTGGGTGTGTTCGACCTGACCCGCATCGAGGGCTTCGTGCGGGCATCCGGTCTGGCGGCGCTCGTCGATCCGCTCGCCGTCGACGTGGTCGCGCCCCTGCTGCACGGTCTCGACGAGAGCGAGCGGATGCGCGCCCGCACGGTGCTCGACCGCTGGGCCGTGAGCGACGACAGGTGGCTGCGTCGCGCGGCCGATCAGGTCTCGACGGCTCCGCCGCGCGCCCGCAGGTGATCGCGGAGCGAGTAGCCGGGCTGCTCGGCGCGGATGGCCAGGTAATCGGCGAAGCCCACCTGCTCGCGGAGTGAGCGGCCGCCGGTCATCCTCGTCGCCTGCGCCTGTTCGGTCTGCAGGATGGCGAGGGCGGTCTCGCTGACGCGTTCCCACGACTCGGCGGGAACGAAGACGACCCCGTCGTCGTCGGCGACGACGTGATCGCCCGGCCGCACCGTCGTGCCGGCGACAGTGGCCGACCGCATGGGAGGTGCCGCGGGCGGGGTGCGGATCGGCCCGCGGGGGAAGGAGCCGAGGCTGAACACCGGGAGTCCGATGTCGATGAGTTGCGCGGTGTCGCGGTGCAGGCCCCAGATGACGATGCCGGCGAGCCCGGCGAGTTTCGCCTCCAGGGTGATGAGGTCGCCGACGCAGGCCTCGTCGCCGCGGCCGCCGTTGTCGACGACGAGCACCGAGCCGGGCGCCGCGTCGGCGATCACCTCGAGGAAGACGTCGACGCTGCCCAGGTGGGTGACGGGCGCGGCCGGGCCGATCGCGATCGACCCGCGCGCCACCGAGCGCACGCCCGCCGGCACGCCGCTCGGCGGCAGCCCGAGCCTCACGACCGCGTCGATCACCGTTGCGGTGCTGAGCGTGGGGGCGGCGTCGGACACGGGATCTCCTCCGGGCGGCGGGCCGCCCATCCGGCGGGCGGCCACACGGTCACGCTAATTGACGCTGTGACCGCGCGCCAGCGGGGAGACGGGGGTACCGTGTCTGTTCATGATGACCCTGCGCGATGTCGGCACACGTCTCAATCACATCGAGGCGGTCGCGCGCCACCCGGCCGCGGCGCACGAGGCGAGTGACGAGTTGCTCGCAGAGGTGCTGATCGCCATCGCCGCGGGCGCAACGAATCCGGCGGAACTAGCGGCCGAGGCGCTCCAGGTGCTCGACATCGACTTTCCCCGCAGCTTCGGATAGATCGGCCGATTGCGCGTTCACCCGGATACGTCACAATGAGACCATGTCCAAGAAGATCGATTCCGCGCTGAAGGACCTGCTGAAGGCGCTCAAGAAGCACGGTGAAATCGTCGGTGACCGCCACGTGTCGCTCAAGCGCTCGCAGCGGGCCACCGTGAAGCTTCGGGCGGCGGCCACCGCGTACGCTGCCGCGGTGCACGCGAAGACGGGGCTCGAGAATCCGTTCAGCGATCTGCTCGATCCCACGCTCGACCACGAGACCATCGAGTCGCTCGCGGCGGAACGCGACAAGATCGCCCTGAGCCTCACCGGCCCGATCCCGCAGCAGCACTCGCAGGCGCTGTAGCCGCACTGCATCGCGGCCTCCCGGATGATCCCGCAGCAGCACTCGCAGGCGCTCTAGCCGCACTGCACCGCGGCCCCTCGGCCGCTCCCGCGCGCCCGTCGACGCGCGCTCCCGCCTGCCCGGATGTCGGTGGTCACCCCTACCCTGGAATTAATCGCGCGACACGCCGAACCACTACATCTAGTGGAATGACAACACTGTCATTCCGGTTATATAGTGAGAACTCACTTCGCAGACGCGAAGCGACAACAAGACTTGGGGAGGTTCCTATGGACAACGAGAACGACACGATCGGCGGCTACGCAGTTCCCGTCGACCCGATGGATCTTCTGCAGTGCGACAGCTGCCAGTAGGGCCTTTCCCCTACCGGCACCGCAACGCCTGAGGGCGCTGAGTTCCACCAGAGAATTCACCCGAACCCCGGCTGACTGAGACGTCAGCCGGGGTTTCGCCTTTTCCACCCCCAACTAAACTGGCCGGGTGCCAGTGAATCCCGACCTCCTCGAGCGAGTGTTTCCTCCGACCGCCCCCTATCTCGTCGGACGGGAGAAGGTGCGGGAGTTCGCCCGCGCCGTGCTCTCCACCAACCCGCTCAACCACGACGTCGACGCGGCCCGTGCGGCGGGCTACGCCGACGTGGTCGCCCCGCCCACCTTCCCCGTCGTGGTGCAGGAGTCGACCCTGGCCCAGCTGCTGGCCGAGCCGGACGGCGGCATCGACTTCTCGCACGTCGTGCACGGTGAGCAGCGCTTCAGTTACACGCGACCCATCGTGGCCGGCGACGAGCTGACCGCGACCCTCTCCGTCACGAGCGTCAAGTCGCTCGGGGGCAACAGCATGGTCACCGCCGAGTCGGCCATCGTCGACTCGTCCGGGGCGCACGTCGTCACCGCGGTCTCCACCCTCGTCGTGCGGGGTGACGCGTGACCGCCCTCAGCGAGTCCGTCGGCGACGTCGTCGCCGAGCGCGAGTACCACCTCAGCCGCGACACCCTCGTGCGCTACGCGGGTGCCTCCGGTGACTTCAACCCGATTCACTACCGCGACGACGTCGCGCTCAGCGTGGGCCTCGAGGGCGTACTCGCGCACGGCATGCTCACCATGGGCGTCGCGGTGCAGCCCGTGGTCGACTGGCTGGGCACCCGCGGAACAGTCGTCGACTACAGCGTGCGATTCACCCGGCCTGTGCTCGTGGACCCCGTGGACGGGGCGACCGTGACCGTCGTCGCGAAGCTCGCGGTGGTCGACGAGGAGGGCGCGCGCATCGACCTCACCGTCAGCGCCGCGGGAGCGACCGTGCTCGGCAAGGCCCAGGTGCGGGTGGCGCTGACCGCGCCATGAGACTCGCCGATCTGACCACCCTGCGCGTGGGCGGCGACGCGGACGTCGTCGTCGAGCCCGCGACCGAGGCCGAACTCGTCGAGGCGACGCGCGATGCGTGGGACTCCGGTGACGAGTGGCTGATCCTGGGCGGGGGATCGAACGTCGTCGTCGGCGACGAGGGGTTCGAGGGCACGGTCATCCACGTCGTCACCCGGGGAATCGAGCGGGTGCCCGCGGGAGAGGCGTCGCTGCGCCCCTCCGCCTACCTCGGCGAGCGCGGGGTGCGTCTGCGCGTGCAGGCGGGTGAGCCGTGGGATGACGTGGTCGCCCACGCGGTGGCGAACGGCTGGGCGGGCATCGAGGCGCTCTCGGGCATTCCGGGTTCGGCGGGAGCCGCGCCCATCCAGAACATCGGTGCATACGGCCAGGAGGTCGGCTCCTCCCTCGTCGCGATCGAGTTCCTCGACTATCTGAGCGGCGAGGTCGAGCGCATCCCGGCGCCGGCGCTGGGACTCGGCTATCGCAGCTCCGTGCTCAAGCAGGGCCGGCAGGGGCTCGTCGTGGCGATCGAGCTCGCGCTCAGCGACGACGCCGCGGGGCGTCGTGCGCTCAGTCACCCCATCGCCTACGCCCAGCTGGCGGCCGCGATGGGTGTGCGGTTGGGCGCCCGGGTGCCCGTCGACGAGCTGCGGCAGACCGTGCTCGAGCTGAGGGCGAGCAAGGGGATGATCTGGGACCAGTCCGACCCCGACTCCGTGAGCGCGGGGTCATTCTTCACCAACCCGATCGTGGGCGAGAACTTCGCGCGGACCCTGCCGCGCGAGGCGCCGCGGTGGCCGACGGCGCCCGACGAACCCGACATCGCGGTGCCCCTCGGACTCCCGGCGGCCGAACCGGCGGTGCGCTCCGACTACCGGGTCAAGCTCAGCGCCGCGTGGCTCATCGAGCACGCGGGCATCGGGCGCGGCTTCGCCCTGCCGGGATCGCGCGCGGCGATCTCGTCGAAGCACACCCTCGCGATCGTGAACCGGGGCGGTGCCACGGCCGAGGAGGTCGCGGAGCTCGCCCGCTACGTGCAGACGCGAGTGTTCTCGGAGTACGGGGTCCGGCTGCAGCCGGAACCCGTACTCGTCGGGGTGACGCTCTAAGTCAGCGGGTTCGCTGACGCCGGTGCGGGCGGACTGGGATCAGCGGCCGCGACGGCGTCCGCCGCCACCGCCCTGGCTCATACCGACCAGTCCACCGACGCGGAGGCCGCCGCTGCGACCCGCGCCCGTGCGGGCGGCGCCCTGCGAGGAGCCCTGGCCGGACCCCTGCGCGGGGCGGTCGGAGCGGGCGGGACGCTCGCCGCGCGGCTGGCCGTCGCGCGAACCGGCGGGCCGGGCATCCCGACCGCCGTCGCGTGCGCCACGACCGGCAGCGGTGCCGCCGTCGCGACTCGCGCGCTTGCGCTGTGCGTTCGCCCCCTGCGAGCGGCCGCCCTGCGACTGACCGCGCACGGGAGCGGCGGCACGGGGCACCGGGGTGACGTAGGCGGCGACCTCGCCGACGAGGGCCGTGACGGCCTCGGAACGGGCATCCACCCGCTGCGGGGTCACCGTGATGGCGGCCTTGCGGAGGAGAGCCGCGGTGTCCTTCTGCTGCGTGGGCAGCACGATCGTGACGACGTCGCCCTCCGAGCCGGCGCGGGCCGTGCGGCCCGAGCGGTGCAGGTACGCCTTGTGCTCGGCCGGCGGGTCGACGTGGATGACCAGCTCGACATTGTCGACGTGCACGCCGCGCGCCGCGACGTCGGTCGCGACCAGCACCTTGCTGTCGCCGGCGGAGAATGCCGCGAGATTGCGGTCGCGCTGCACCTGCGAGAGGTTGCCGTGCAGGTCGACGGCCGGGATTCCCGAGTCGGTGAGCTGCTTGGCGAGCTTCTTGGCGTGGTGCTTCGTGCGCATGAAGAGGATGCGGCGACCGGTGCCGGAGGCGAGCCGCTCGACGAGCAGACGCTTCGCCTCGACGCCCTCAACCTCGAACACGTGGTGGGTCATGGCGGCGACCGGCGAGTTGGCCTCGTCGACCGAGTGCAGCACCTCGTTGTGGAGGTACTTGCGCACGAGCTTGTCGACCCCGTTGTCGAGGGTCGCGCTGAAGAGCAGGCGCTGACCCGACTGCGGGGTCTTGTCCATGATGCGGGTGACGACGGGCAGGAAGCCGAGGTCGGCCATGTGGTCGGCCTCGTCGAGCACGCTGATCTCCACGGCGTCGAGCGAGACGAAGCCCTGCTTCATGAGGTCTTCGAGGCGGCCGGGGCAGGCGACGACGATGTCGACGCCGGCCTTCAGCGCGGCGACCTGGCGCTGCTGCGAGACGCCGCCGAAGATGGTCGTGATGCTGAGCTTCGCGGTCGCGGCCATCGGCTCGAGCGCGACGGAGATCTGGGTCGCGAGCTCGCGGGTCGGCGCGAGGATGAGCGCGAGCGGGCGTCCCGGCCGACGGTGGCCACCGGCGAGCGCACCGGTGAGCCGGGCGACGACGGGGATTCCGAAGGCGAGCGTCTTGCCCGACCCGGTCTTGCCGCGGCCGAGAACGTCGCGACCCTTCAGGGTGTCGGGCAGGGTGTCGACCTGGATGGGGAAGGGCTCGGTGATGCCGCTGGCGGCGAGGGCCGCGACGAGCGGGGCCGGGACGCCGAGGGCGGCGAAGGATGTTTCGGTCATGGTGGTGCCTTTCGGGCAGAGTGACGGGCGTGGTGCCGCGCATACCGTCGGAATGTTCCGGGCGGGGCTGATGCGGGGCGGTCATGAGTCGACCGCAGCAGTGCAGCGCGCGTTCGCCGGAGAAGTATCTACGAGCCCCCGAGAAATGAATCGGGAGCGAGAAGAGGAAGCGTTCAACGACGCAGGGAACCCAGTGTTCGGGCTCACAAGTACCGTCAGCCTAGCAGAGGCGCGCGATCAGTCCCCTCTGGCGACTGGTTCGCCCACCCGCGCGCCCTCGCAGACGGCCGTCTAGTGCCCTCCGGCGACCCCGTAGCGCTCCCCGACGGGGATCGGCACCGCCGTCGTGTTGCCGGGCTGCGCGAGCGGGCACGCCCACGCGGGGTCGTAGGCGCACGAGGGGTTGTAGGCGAAATTGAAGTCCAGGATGACGCTGCCGGGGCTGCGTCCCGGGCCGAGATCCGCACCCTTGATCGTGTCGATCAGGTAGCGCCCGCCCCCGTAGGTGCCGCCCGGCCGGCCGGCGAGCCCGTCCTTCACGGGGATGAACACGCCACCGCCGTACGACGCGAGCCGCCACACGTCGAGCGGTCCGACCCCCGGCACCCGGGCGATGCCCAGCAGCTCGAACGGCACGATTCCATCGGTGCCGGTCTCCACCTCCATGCGGCGGGGCTCGGCGGGCTCGACCATCACCTCGAAGCGCCACGCCGGGTCGTAGGGCTCCACGGGAAGCCCGGTGAATCCCGCGCGATCCGCCGGTAGCAGGGGAGTGGAGGGGTGCGTGGCGAGCAGCGCGTCGCGCTCGCGTCGCCACCGCTCGTGGGCGAGGGCGGGGTCGTCGCTCGCGCGGACCGCCGCGTACAGGGCGAAGACCCGGCGCCGCCAGTCGGCGACGTCGAGCGCGGCGAGGGTGGTCACGAGGCGGGGGCGGAGGTCATCCGGACCATCGCGGCGGGAGCGGTCATGCCTCGAGGCTACGCGCCGTCGGCCAGGCGTGCCCGGTGCCAGCCCGGCGCCAGTCGACGCATGCGCGCCGCGCGGTACTGCCAGAACAGCCAGTACAGCGGCCACGCGAGCGGCGTCAGCGGGCCCACCTCGAAGCGCAGGCGATCGCGGTAGAGGGTTCCGCCGCCCTCGCCCGGGGCGACCGTGAGGTCGTGCTGCCAGCGGGTGACGAGAGACAGCGGCCCGTTGAGGCCCCGCCCCGTGTCGCGCATCCCGCGAACGCCCCAGCGCCACTCGGGGTAGCTCACATCGATTGTCTGCTCCCCGATCGCGACCAGCCCGAGCGCCCGCACGGTGACGGGGTGCGGACCGACCGGCCACTGCGCGGGGAAGCCCTGGGGCTCGATCGCCTCGAACTGCAGGAGCGGGAAGCTCACGCGGTTGAGAACGCGGGGGCTCCGGATCGCCCACCAGGCGTCATCCGGTTCGCAGTCGAGCGCGAGTCTGAGCTTGATCTCCATCTGCCCAAGTGTGCTCCGATCGGCGGCCGATGTGATCCCCTGTGGAGAAAATGTAGCCTTGCACGGTGCACGATGCTCACCGCCAGACTCAGTACCAGGTCCGCTTCGACTGGGGAACCGAGGGGGTGGCGACCGTCGGCGACGACGCCGACGTCATCGTGATCGTCGACGTGCTCAGCTGGGGGACCACGGTCGAGCTGCTCGTCTCGGCCGGCGTCGACGTCGCGAGCGGCACCGTGGCCGGGGGTGCCGGCGAGCTGTTCCCCGACTCCCCGTCGGCGGTGACCCCGGAGGCGATCGCGGGGCGCCGCGCGGTCGTGGTGCCCGAGCCGGGCGGCGCGGGGATCTGCGCGGGGGTGGCCGGTCATCCGGCGCTCGTCGTCATCGGGGGGTTCCGCAATCGCAGCGCGGTGGCGCAGTGGGCGCTCGAGCAGCAGGGCCGCAAGAGCAAGCGGTTCACGATCGCGGTGATCGCCGCGGGGGAGCGCCGGGAGGACGGTTCGCTGCGGATGACCGTCGAAGACCTGCTCGGCGCGGGCGCCGTGATCGACGCGCTCGCGACCCTCGGCATCGACTACTGCTCGCCGGAGGCGGCCGCGGCCGTCGCCGCCTACACCGGCCTGCGTAACGCCACCGCCCACCTCCTCAATGCCTCGGCGAGCGGCCGACAGCTCGCGGAGGAGGGCCGTCGCGCCGACGTGAAGCTCGCGACCGCGACCGACGTCTCGACGACCGTGCCGGTGCTGAGGGAATTCCACTTCACCGCCTGACGTTGGCCTCCGTGCGGACGACGCGTCCGCGACATCGGGCCGCGGCCCGCACCACCGGGGTCTCCGCTCCGAACACCCGGTGCACCGCGCCCGCCTCACCGGGCGCACTCCGCCCGCGACACCGTTTGGGAGAACAACGTGAAGGCAGTTCTGGGTGACACCGTCATCGCCGAGGCATCGAAGGATGACCTGATCTCGATCGAGGGCAACTGGTACTTTCCGCCGTCGAGCGTGAAGGCCGGATTCCTCTCCGCCAGCCCCACCCCCTACACCTGCCCGTGGAAGGGCGAGTGCCAGTACTTCTCGGTGAGCGACGGCGACACCGTGCTACAGGACCGCGCGTGGAGCTACCCCACCCCGTACCCGAGCGGCATCGCCCGCGTGGGCAAGGACTTCAGCGACTACGTGGCGTTCTGGAAGGACGTCAAGGTCGTCGACTAGGACGCCCGGGCCGCGCGACGCACGGCGGGGTCGACCGTGCGGTGCGTCCAGTCGATGAGGTGCGCGGGATCGAAGCGACGCGAGCAGCGGGCACAGGCCAACGCTCGCGTCGGCTTCCGGTACCGGTAGAAGCGGTGGCCCGAGGGGCACACGCCCACCCACGGCGCGAGTTCATCGACCGGATCGCCGTCGTGCAGGCGGGCGCCGACGTACCCGATCTCGGCCCCGATGCGCTTCCATTTCGCTCCGTGGCCCGTGCGCGGGCCGGCGATCGCGTGAGCGACCTCGTGCAGCAGGATCTGGTGGATCTCGTCGTCGTCGTACTTGGCGGCCAGGTAGCGCGAGACCGAGATGCGATGGCGCGAGTAGTCGCACAACCCGGCGCGCGCCTTCGCGTTGTCGAAGCCGAAGGTCCACACGGCCGGGTCGAGATACAGCGCGATGAGGGCATCCGCCCACGTGCGCACCCGGTTCAGATCGGCCATGGATCGAGGCTAATCGCTGCCCGCTCGGAGAGTCCGGAGCGGCTCAGTCCATGTCGAGTTCGGCGGGCCTGCCCGCGGCCGCCTCGCTCTCCGCGGCGGCTCGGATCGACTCCGCCGTGGGCACCTCATCCGAGCCGTCGCGCATCGACTCGACGATCGCGATGGCGATCATGGAACTGTCGATCTGGTCGGCGGACGCCTTGATGCGGACGCGGATCGTCAGGGCGTCGCGGAAATCGCGGAGTGCGGCATCCAACTCGCCCAGATCGAAGTGGACCTTGCCGCGGTGCTGCAGCGCGAAGGCCTCGGCGTTCGCCCAATTGTGAGTGTGCGCTTCGTGCACGCAGTCGCTCAACTCGGCGAGCGCGGCGTCGAGTCTGCCCTGGAACTGCTGCACCTGAGCGCGTCGCACCCGCGCGAGGGCGAGCCGCTCGCGGTCGCCGCCGAACCGGGCCTGGCGCACCGCCTCATTGGCCACGTCCCAGGCCTCGTCGAGGCGGCCCGAGAGTCGCAGCAGACCGACCTTCTCGTTGAGCGCCGTCGAACTGCGCTGCACCCCGAGCTCGTCGAGGCGCTGATTCAGCGCGTCCTCGTCGACGATCTCGCGCAGCGTGACCGGGTCGTACCCGACGATGATTCCCACGGGGCCCCCATCCTTGCTCCTCCTCCATCTTTCATCACTTCGACGGATGCCGCGACCACCCCCGCGCGCGGCGACGCCGTGTCTGCGCCGCAGCGCCGTCAGTCGCGGCCGGGTCGCACCTGGAAGATGCTGCGCGCGGGCGGCGGGGACGGCGTCGCGTTCTGATCGCTCACGATGCCCGCCCCGGCGATCCAGTCGCGAAGTTCCTGTCCGTGCACGACCTTCGCGGGGTGGGGGCCGCCCGCGAGCAGTCGCGGCATCCAGTCGAGCGGAAGAGCGCGGCCCGCGCCGGCGAGCACGATGTTGCCGAACCGCCGACCCTTGAGGATCTGCGTCTCGGCGAGCGCGGCGACATCCTCCACCGCGGCGAGGAGGGTGGCGGCCTGACCGCGGGCGAAGTGCAGCCCGGGCCCGTCGGCGACGTTCACCACGATGACCCCGTCGGGGGCGAGCAGTTCGACCGCCTCGCGATAGAACTCCAGGCTCGTGACGTGCGCCGGCGTGCGCGCCCCGCTGAAGACGTCGACCACGAGGAGGTCGACCGAGCCGCGCAGCCCGGCCGGCAGCTTCGACAGCATGGCTCGCGCGTCTCCGTACCGCATCCGGATGGAGGCGCCGCGGGGGAGCGGGAGCTCGGCGCGGACGAAGTCGATGAGGTCGCTCTCCAGCTCGATGACCTGCTGACGCGACCCGGGCCGCGTCGCCTCGATGTAGCGGGGCAGCGTGAGGGCGCCGGCGCCGAGGTGCACGGCGGTGAGCGGTTCGCCGGGCATCCCCAGCTGGTCGATGACGTGGCCGATGCGCTGGATGTATTCGAAGAACAGCTGGGTCGGATCGTCCAGGTTGACGTGCGATTGCGGGGTGCCGTCGACGACCAGGGTGAAGGCGCCCGGCACCCAGCGATCGGGCTCGATGACGGCCGTGAATCCGCTGTTCTTGAGGGTGATGGAGGGGGCGTTCACCCCACGATCATCCCTCACAGCGCGGTGATCAGGATGCCCGTACCGTGACGAGGCGCGCGGTTATAGCCCAATTCGAGAAAACGGTCAAGGAATAACTTGCAGTGTCGCGAAGTTCAGGCCTATGATTGTTCTTTGCGCTCCCAGAAAACCTCACCCGTCATATTGTGGACGGCTGGCGCGCCCCGAGTATAGCGGCGGGGCATATCTCTTCAGAGATTCTGGTGGGTGAATCTCACTACCGACAGTTATGGCCCGACGGGGCCCACGGAGGTTATTTCCTTGGCTGCTGCGAAAAACGCAACCACCAACCAGTCCCCCAAGAACGGCCGCGCAGCATCGCGGCTCTCTTTCGCAAAGATCACCGACACTCTGACGGTTCCCGACCTGCTTGCACTGCAGACCGAGAGCTTCGACTGGTTGGTCGGCAATGATGTCTGGAAGCAGCGCGTCGCGGAGGGTGTGGCCCAGGGCCGCACCGACCTCCCGTCGCAGAGCGGCCTCGACGAGATCTTCGAGGAGATCTCGCCCATCGAGGACCTCGGCGAGACGATGCAGCTCTCCTTCACGGGGCCCGAGCTCGAAGAGCCCAAGTACTCGATCGACGAGTGCAAGGAGCGCGGCAAGACCTTTGCGGCGCCGCTCTACGTGAACGCCGAGTTCATGAACCACCTCACCGGTGAGATCAAGACCCAGACGGTCTTCATGGGCGACTTCCCGCTCATGACCGAGAAGGGCACCTTCATCATCAACGGCACCGAGCGCGTCGTCGTCTCGCAGCTGGTGCGGTCGCCCGGTGTCTACTTCGACCGCACGCCCGAGAAGCTGTCCGACAAGGACATCTACTCCGCTCGCATCATCCCCAGCCGCGGTGCCTGGCTCGAGTTCGAGATCGACAAGCGCGACCAGGTCGGCGTGCGCATCGACCGCAAGCGCAAGCAGTCGGTCACCGTCTTCCTGAAGGCGCTCGGCCTCACGAGCGAGCAGATCCTCGAGGAGTTCCAGGGCTTCCCGTCGATCGCGCTCACCCTCGAGAAGGACTCGATCCTCACGAAGGAAGAGGCCCTCAAAGACATCTACCGCAAGCTCCGTCCGGGCGAGCAGGTCGCCGCCGAGGCCGCCCGCGCGCTCCTCGACAACTTCTACTTCAACGGCAAGCGCTACGACCTCGCCAAGGTGGGTCGCTACAAGATCAACCGCAAGCTCGGCCTCGACGCGCCGCTGACCGACTCGGTGCTGTCCATCGAAGACATCATCGCGACCATCAAGTACCTCGTCGCGCTGCACGACTCGTCGTCCGACTACGTCACGCAGAACGAGGGCAGCTTCCCGACCATCAAGGGAACGCGCGACGGCAAGGCGGTGGATGTCCGGCTCGACGTCGACGACATCGACCACTTCGGCAACCGCCGCATCCGCGCCGTCGGCGAACTGATCCAGAACCAGGTCCGCACCGGTCTCTCCCGCATGGAGCGCGTCGTCCGCGAGCGTATGACCACGCAGGACATCGAGGCGATCACCCCGCAGACCCTGATCAACGTGCGCCCCGTCGTCGCCGCGATCAAGGAGTTCTTCGGCACCTCGCAGCTGTCGCAGTTCATGGACCAGAACAACCCGCTCGCGGGTCTGACGCACAAGCGCCGTCTCTCGGCGCTCGGCCCCGGCGGCCTGTCGCGTGAGCGTGCCGGCGTCGAGGTTCGTGACGTGCACCCCTCGCACTACGGCCGCATGTGCCCGATCGAGACCCCGGAAGGCCCGAACATCGGTCTGATCGGCTCGCTCGCCTCCTTCGCGCGCATCAACGCCTTCGGGTTCATCGAGACCCCGTACCGTCGCGTCGTGAACGGCAAGGTCACCGACCAGATCGACTACCTCACCGCGAGCGAGGAGGACGACTTCATCGTCGCTCAGGCCAACGCTCCGCTGAAGGCCGATCAGCACTTCGCCGACGCTCGCGTGCTCGCCCGGAAGAAGGGCGGCGAGGTCGACCTCATCTCGGTCGACGACATCGGCTACATGGATGTCTCGCCGCGCCAGATGGTGTCGGTCGCGACCTCGCTCATCCCGTTCCTCGAGCACGACGACGCCAACCGCGCCCTCATGGGTGCGAACATGCAGCGTCAGGCGGTGCCGCTGCTGCGCAGCGAGAGCCCGCTCGTCGGTACCGGCATGGAGGGGTTCGCGGCCATCGACGCCGGCGACGTGGTCACGGCAGACAAGGCGGGTGTCGTGTCGGAGGTCTCCGCCGACGTCGTCACCATCCAGCTCGACGAGGGCGGCACGCAGGACTACTACCTGCGCAAGTTCGACCGCTCCAACCAGGGCACCAGCTACAACAACCGCGTCATCGTGAGCGCGGGTGAGCGCATCGAGGCCGGTCAGGTCCTCGCTGACGGCCCCGCCACCGAGAACGGCGAGCTCGCGCTCGGCAAGAACCTCCTCGTGGCGTTCATGCCGTGGGAGGGCCACAACTTCGAGGACGCGATCATCCTGAGCCAGAACCTGGTGAAGGACGACGTGCTGTCGAGCATCCACATCGAGGAATACGAGGTGGATGCCCGCGACACGAAGCTCGGCAAGGAGGAGATCACCCGCGATCTGCCGAACGTCAGCCCGGAGCTCCTGGCCGACCTCGACGAGCGCGGCATCATCCGCATCGGTGCCGAGGTTCGCCCCGGCGACATCCTCGTCGGGAAGGTCACGCCGAAGGGCGAGACCGAGCTCTCGGCCGAGGAGCGCCTGCTGCGCGCGATCTTCAACGAGAAGAGCCGTGAGGTTCGCGACACCTCGCTGAAGGTTCCGCACGGTGAGGCCGGCACGATCATCGCCGTCAAGGAGTTCAACGCCGACAACGACGACGAGCTCGGCTCGGGCGTCAACCAGCGCGTCGTGGTCTACATCGCCCAGAAGCGCAAGATCACCGAGGGCGACAAGCTCGCCGGCCGCCACGGCAACAAGGGCGTCATCTCGAAGATCCTGCCGGTGGAGGACATGCCGTTCCTCGCCGATGGGACCCCGGTCGACATCATCCTGAACCCGCTCGGAATCCCCGGCCGCATGAACTTCGGCCAGGTGCTCGAGACCCACCTCGGTTGGGTCGCGAAGCAGGGCTGGGACGTGAAGGGCAACCCGAAGTGGGCCGGCCGGCTCCCCGCGGAGGCGCACAGCGCCGCCCCGGGCACGAAGGTCGCCACGCCGGTGTTCGACGGTGCGCTGGAGGAGGAGATCGCGGGTCTGCTCGACTCCACGACCCCGACTCGTGACGGCGACCGCCTGATCGACTCCTCGGGCAAGACGCGTCTGTTCGACGGCCGCTCCGGCGAGCCGTTCCCGGACCCGATCTCGGTCGGCTACATGTACATCCTGAAGCTGCACCACCTCGTCGACGACAAGATCCACGCGCGCTCCACGGGCCCGTACTCGATGATCACCCAGCAGCCGCTCGGTGGTAAGGCGCAGTTCGGTGGCCAGCGCTTCGGCGAGATGGAGGTCTGGGCTCTCGAGGCCTATGGCGCCGCCTACGCCCTGCAGGAGCTGCTGACGATCAAGTCCGACGACATCCTCGGCCGCGTGAAGGTCTACGAGGCGATCGTCAAGGGCGAGAACATCCAGGAGCCCGGCATCCCCGAGAGCTTCAAGGTCCTGATCAAGGAGATGCAGTCGCTGTGTCTGAACGTCGAGGTGCTCTCGGCGGACGGCACCGCGGTCAACCTGCGTGACACGGATGACGAGGTCTTCCGTGCAGCGGAAGAGCTCGGCATCAACATCTCCACCCGGTTCGAGTCCTCGTCCATCGACGAGATCTAGTCCCGGTTCAGAACAGACTTTTCGTTTTCCAAGGAGAGAAGAAAACAGTGCTCGACGTTCACGCGTTTGACGAAATCAAGATCGGCCTCGCGACGGCCGACGACATCCGTCGTTGGTCGCACGGCGAGGTCAAGAAGCCCGAGACCATCAACTACCGCACGCTCAAGCCCGAGAAGGACGGCCTCTTCGGAGAGCAGATCTTCGGGCCGTCCCGCGACTGGGAGTGCTCGTGCGGCAAGTACAAGCGAGTCCGCTTCAAGGGCATCGTGTGCGAGCGCTGCGGCGTGGAGGTCACCAAGTCCTCCGTGCGCCGCGAGCGCATGGGTCACATCGAGCTGGCCGCCCCGGTCACGCACATCTGGTACTTCAAGGGTGTGCCCAGCCGCCTCGGGTACCTGCTCGACATGGCGCCGAAGGACCTCGAGAAGGTCATCTACTTCGCCGCGTACATGATCATCTCGGTCGACGAGGAGGGTCGTCACGCTGACATGCCCGGCCTCGAGAACGAGCTCCGCCTCGAGATCAAGACGCTCGAGGGCCAGCGCGACTCCCGCATCGCCGACCGCCTCGGCCGTCTCGAAGAGGACCTCGCGGCCCTCGAGGCCGAGGGCGCGAAGAGCGACCAGAAGCGCCGCACCAAGGACGGCGCCGAGAAGGAGATGGGCCAGATCCGCAAGTCGTACGACGAGCAGATCGCCCAGCTCGAGCGGGTCTGGGAGGACTTCCGCAGCCTGAAGGTCGGCGACCTCAAGCCTGAGGATGCCGTCTTCCACGACCTCCAGGACCGTTTCGGCGTGTACTTCGAGGCCTACATGGGCGCCGAGGCCATCCAGAAGCGCCTCCAGGCCTTCGACCTGGCCGCCGAGAGCGAGCTCCTGCACGACCAGATCGCCAACGGCAAGGGCCAGAAGAAGATCCGCGCGATCAAGCGACTGCGCGTCGTCAACTCCTTCCTGCAGACCGGCAACTCGCCGGCCGCGATGGTGCTCGAGGTCGTCCCGGTAATCCCGCCGGAGCTGCGCCCGATGGTGCAGCTCGACGGTGGCCGCTTCGCGACCTCCGACCTGAACGACCTCTACCGCCGCGTCATCAACCGCAACAACCGCCTGCGTCGCCTGCTCGATCTCGGTGCCCCCGAGATCATCGTGAACAACGAGAAGCGCATGCTGCAGGAGGCCGTCGACGCGCTGTTCGACAACGGTCGTCGCGGTCGTCCCGTCACGGGCACCGGCAACCGCGCCCTCAAGTCCCTGAGCGACATGCTCAAGGGAAAGCAGGGTCGCTTCCGTCAGAACCTGCTCGGAAAGCGCGTCGACTACTCCGGCCGTTCCGTCATCATCGTGGGCCCGCAGCTCAAGCTCCACCAGTGCGGTCTGCCCAAGCAGATGGCCCTCGAGCTGTTCAAGCCGTTCGTGATCAAGCGCCTCATCGACCTCAGCCACGCTCAGAACATCAAGAGCGCCAAGCGCATGGTGGAGCGGTCGCGGCCGCAGGTGTGGGATGTGCTCGAGGAGATCATCCGTGAGCGCCCCGTTCTGCTGAACCGCGCACCCACCCTGCACCGACTCGGCATCCAGGCCTTCGAGCCCCAGCTGGTCGAGGGCAAAGCGATTCAGCTGCACCCGCTCGTGTGTGCCGCCTTCAACGCGGACTTCGACGGCGACCAGATGGCCGTGCACCTGCCGCTCTCGGTCGAGGCGCAGGCCGAGGCGCGCATCCTGATGCTCGCGTCGAACAACATCCTGAAGCCGTCGGACGGCCGCCCGGTGACCCTGCCCACCCAGGACATGATCATCGGTCTGCACCACCTGACCACCCTCAAGGAGGGTGCGACCGGTGAGGGCCGCGCGTTCTCGACGGTGTCCGAGGCGATCCTGGCGTTCGACCAGCACTCGCTCGACCTCAACGCGAAGGTGCGCATCCGCCTCAGCGGGCTGCACTTCGCCGAGGGCGACGCGCCGGAGGGCTTCGTGCCCGGTGAGACGTTCCTGCTCAGCACCACGCTGGGTCGCGCGCTCTTCAACGAGACGCTGCCCGTCGACTACCCGTACATCGAGGCCGTCGCCGACAAGGGCCGCCTGTCGGCCATCGTCAACGACCTGGCCGAGCGGTACCCGAAGGTGGAGGTCGCCGCGGCACTCGACCGGATCAAGGACGCCGGTTTCCACTGGGCGACCCGCTCCGGCGTGACCGTCGCGCTGTCCGACATCCTGACCCCGCCGAACAAGCGCGAGATCATCACGGGCTACGAGAAGCAGGCCGCCAAGGTTCAGGACCAGTTCGACAAGGGTCTGACCACCGAGGCCGAGCGTCGCCAGGAGCTCATCGAGATCTGGAACCGCGCGACCGCCGAGGTGGCCAAGGCCATGGAGGACAACCTTCCGGAGTCGAACAACATCAACCGCATGGTGTCGTCGGGCGCCCGCGGTAACTGGATGCAGGTTCGGCAGATCGCCGGTATGCGTGGTCTCGTGTCGAACCCGAAGGGTGAGATCATCCCTCGCCCGATCGTCAACAGCTACCGCGAGGGTCTCTCCGTGGCCGAGTACTTCATCTCGACCCACGGTGCCCGCAAGGGACTGGCCGACACCGCGCTGCGCACCGCCGACTCGGGTTACCTGACCCGTCGTCTGGTGGATGTCTCGCAGGACGTCATCATCCGTGAGGACGACTGCGGCACCAGCAAGGGCCTCGACATGCCGATCGCGACGCAGGACGCGGCGGGCAACTGGGTGCGCGACGTCAACGTCGAGAACTCGGTGTACGCGCGCAGCCTCGCTGCCGACGCCGTCGACCCCAAGGGCAAGGTGATCGCCGAGGCCGGTGACGACGTCGGTGACGTGCTCATCGACAAGCTCATCGCCGCCGGTGTGAACAACATCAAGGTGCGCTCGGTGCTGACCTGCGAGTCCGCCGTCGGTGTGTGCGCGGTCTGCTACGGCCGTTCGCTCGCGACGGGCAAGCTCGTCGACATCGGCGAGGCCGTCGGCATCATCGCGGCCCAGTCGATCGGTGAGCCCGGAACCCAGCTGACGATGCGTACCTTCCACACCGGTGGTGTCGCATCCGCGGATGACATCACCCAGGGTCTGCCCCGCGTGACCGAGCTGTTCGAGGCGCGCACCCCCAAGGGTGCCTCCCCGATCGCCGAGGCCGCCGGACGCATCACCATCGAGGACACGGATCGCAGCCGCAAGCTCATCCTCACCCCCGACAACGGTGACGAGCCCATCGCCTACCCGGTGCTCAAGCGCGCGACCCTCCTCATCGAGGACGGCCAGCACGTCGACCTCGGCCAGCAGCTGCACGTCGGAAACCTCGACCCGAAGGAAGTTCTTCGCGTCAAGGGCGTCCGCGCGGTGCAGCAGCACCTGGTCGACGGCGTGCAGGGCGTGTACCGCTCGCAGGGTGTGCCGATCCACGACAAGCACATCGAGGTCATCGTCAGGCAGATGCTCCGCAAGGTGACCGTCGTCGATCACGGTGACACCGACCTGCTGCCGGGTGAGGTCATCGACCGTCTCCGCTACAACGAGATCAACCGCGCCTCGCTCACCGAGGGCAAGAAGACGGCATCGGCTCGCCAGGAGGTCATGGGTATCACCAAGGCGTCGCTCGCGACCGAGTCGTGGCTGTCGGCCGCGTCGTTCCAGGAGACCACGCGTGTTCTCACGCAGGCCGCCATGGAGGGCAAGTCCGACCCGCTGATGGGTCTCAAGGAGAACGTCATCATCGGAAAGCTCATCCCCGCCGGCACCGGCCTCGCGAAGTACCGCGACGTCAGCGTCGAGGCGACGGAGGAGGCGAAGGCGGAGCGCTACCCGAACCGCATCTTCACCGATGAGTCCGTGTTCAACGAGTCCGACCTGAGCTTTGTCGACTTCGACAGCTTCTCGTCTGACGACTACACGCCCGGCACCTACAACTAGGCTCACCCGCTCCACGAAAGCCCCCGCACCTCACGGTGCGGGGGCTTTCTGCGCGTGGCGACCCCTCGTCCGCGAGTTGGCACTTTCTGTGCAACTTGTGGCGCTCGGGCGTCATTTTCGCCGACTCATGCGCCGCCTCCCACCGAGTTGCACAATTTTGTCGAGCAAGACGAGGGTGCTGGCGAACGGGGCGGCTCTGACGCCCCGCGAGCGCAGCGGGCTGGGGTGCGCCCGCCCCACGCGAGCATCACGCCGCAGCGGGAAGGCGGTCGGGGCGTCGTCGCCCCGCCAGTTGGCACTTCTTGGGCAAGGTGCTGGGGGCGAGGGCGCGAGTTGTCGATTGCGAGCTCGAGCCACACGAAGTTGGCACTTTTTGTGCAACTCGGGGGAGTGGGGCGGCCCGCCGCTCAGACGGGGAGCAGCTCCGCGCGCAGCGGCCAGCGGTCGTCGTCGAGGATGACCTGCGCGGCGGCGCCGGTCTCCCGGTTGACGAGCATCGGGGCCATGAGGTTCACGATCGGCGCGCCATCGGAGAGGGTCGTGACGACGAGGACGTCGGTGTGCTCCTGGTCGGCCGCGCCGACCGAGGAGAAGGCGTCACTGCCGAAGTGCGGCTCGTACCACGGCAGGTAGACGGGCGCGTCGACCACGAACAGTCGGATCTCGGGGTGCTCCGAGGAGCTGAGCGTGTGCAGGCCCGGTGCGCCCTCCACGTCATCCAGCGTGAAGTCGACGAGCGGGGCGAGTCCGGGAGGGGACTCGACGAAGACGACCGCGGTGCTCACTGGAGGAACGACATCAGGCTGGGCTGCAGCGCACGGGCGGTGACAGCGAGGGCGGACTGGTAGTTGGTCTCTTGCGTCTTGAGGTCGATGACGACTTTGCTCAGGTCGACGTCTTCGACGCTCGAGCGCGTGCTCTCGAGTGAATCGGATTCCGACACGAGGTTCGCCTTTGCTGTCGTGAGTTGGTTGTACTTCGCCCCCACGATGGATCGCTGGTTGGTGACCGCATCGAGTCGGCTGGCGATGGCGTCGAGCTGGCTGCTCACGTCGGTCCCCGACCGGAGGTTACTGGAAATGGTATCGAGTAGAGCGAACGCCGAGGTGGATCCGGTTCCGAAGACCGCCGAGCCGTCGGCATCCACGGTGACCGTGGTGGTGGCGCTGATGCGGCGCTGCACGCCCTGGGCGGATGACCCGGTGAAGCTGTAGTCCGGATTGAAGGCGACCCCCGCATCCGAGTTGCCCGCGTACACGGTGCGTCCCAGGTAGGTGGTGTTGGCCTCGCCCATGAGCTCCTGCTTGATGCTGTCGATCTCGGTCGCGATGGCGTCGCGGGCCGACTGGTCCATCGCGCCGCTGTTCGACCCCTGCACGGTGAGCGACTGCACGCGCCGCAGCAGCCCCGAGACGGAGCCGAGCGAGTTGTCGAGGGTGGCGAGCCAGGCGCTGCCGTCGTTGACGTTCGCGGTGTACTGGTCGTTCGCGCGCTGCTGCGCCCGCACGGCGAGCGACGCGGCCATCGCTGCGGGGTCGTCGGAGGGCTTGCTGATGGTCTTCTGGCTCGTACCCTGCTGCTGGATGCGGTTCAGGTCGAGGAGCCCGAGCTGGAGGTTCCTCTGTGAGGACCCCATCATCATCTGGCTGGTCAGGCGGCTGAGCATGCCTATCTCCCCACGAGTCCGGTTTTGTTGATCAGGGTGTCGAGCATGTCGTCGACGGTGGTCATGACGCGGGCCGCGGCCTGATAAGCGTGCTGGAACATCAGCATGTTGGTGGTCTCCTCATCGGTGTTCACCGACTCCTCCGACTGCTGGTTGGTGACGGCGTTCGCGGATGCAGCTGCCGTGATGGTCGCCTGCTGAGTGGCGGCACGGCTCGCGTTTCCGATCCGCACCACGAAGGTCGACCACACGCTGTCGGGGCCGGTCGTGGAGGTGGCGAGCTGCGAGAGCCGGTCGGCGATGTCGCCGGAGAGGGTGCCCGCGCCGGGCGTGGAGACGGCGACCCCGGAGGCGTCGGTCGGGATGACCGTGAGCCCCAGCGCGGGCGGCAGCCCGGCCGTCACTCCGAAGAAGTCGAGGCCCGTCGCACCCGTCGTGCTGGCGCCCGTGCTGTGGATCGCGTTGACGCTGGTCGCGATCGAGGTCGCGAGCGCGTTGTAGGAGGCGGCGGCCTCGGCGATGGCTCCGCCCGTTCCGGTCGCGTTCGCGGCCTGCAGGCTGCCGAGGTTCGCGGTGAGCGAGCCGCTCGTGAGCGCGATCGCCTGACCCGGCTTGTCGGTGAACTCGAGCTGGACGGGCGCGGTGGCGGCTCCGTCGAGGGAGACGGCGCCGGTGGCGACCACGGTGCGGGCGCTCTGGCCCGAGACCAGGGCGTTGCCGCCGACGACGAAGTCGATCATCCCGTCGCCGCGGTCGCGCGCGGTGCCGCCGGTCTGCGCCGCGAGTTTGGTCACGAGCAGGTCGCGCTGGTCGGTGAGGTCGTTGGCGGTGCCGCCGGCGGCCTGCGTCTGCCGGATCTGGTCGTTGAGCGCGGCGAGCGACTGGGCCTCCTGGTTCACGTCGGCGACCGTGGAGTTCACCGCGGTGCGCAGCGCGCTCCACTGCTGGGTGACGGCCGTGTAGCCGTCGGCGACCTGCTGGATGACCTGCCCCGCGGTCTGCAGAACGACGCTCGTCGCCGCCGCATCCCCCGGCCGGTTCGAGAGGTTCTGCCACGACGTCCAGAAGGCTTGCAGGCTGGTGGAGATGCCCGTGTCGCTGGGTTCGCCGAGCGAGGCCTCGATGCCGTCCATCGTGCTCGACTGCGCCGACCAGTACCCGTTCGCGGCACCGGTGGTGCGCACCTGTCCGTCGAGGAGGGCGTTGGCGAGGCGCGCGATGCCGTCGACCGAGACGCCCTGCCCCGCGGTGGGACCGCCGGCGATGATCGGGGCGCCGTTCGCGGCGATGATCGCCGAGGTGGTGACGCGCTGGCGCACGTATCCCTCGGTGTTCGCGTTCGTGATGTTCTGGCCGATGACATTCAGCTGCTGCTGGGCGGCGTTCAGGCCGGTGTAGGCGCTCGTGAGCCCGCTGAACGTACTCATGTCACATCCTGCCGTCGAACAGCTGGGCGGGCGGCGGCGCCGACTCGGTGCCGCCGCGCGAGTCGTAGGTGGCGCCGTCGAGCGACATGTTGGCGAGCGTCTCCTGGGTCGCGCGGGTGGCCGCACGGAGGAACTGCACATTGGAGTCGCGGAGGTCGGCGATCTGCGCGGTGAGCTCGGTGAGCGCCTTGAGGTGCGCGGTGAAGTTGTCGCGCCAGGCGTCGGTGGGCGCCGCGGCGATGATCGCGCGCAGGGTGGCGTCGTCGCCTGTACCCCACTCGGCGGCGAGCGAGGAGACCTCGATGGCCCGCTCGAGTCCGCTCTGACGGAGGCGCTCGAGCACCTGCTCCACTTCACGGGTCGCGAACGGCAGCCAGCGCGATTTTCCGGCCGTGAGCAGCAATTGCTCTTCGTCGAGCTTGAACATCAGCAGCTCGAGAAGCTCCCGCTCACGCCACAGCAGCGTCGACAGTTCTTGTGCGCCCATGACTTCCGTAACTCCCTGCCGGGAACGGATCTCGTCCCCCGATGAGCCCATTGATCCACAGCGGTGGATGAGCCACAAGGGACTGTCGGCATTCGACGCACGACCGTTAGCGTGGCGGCCGCCTTTTTTCGGCGCGGAATCCGTTGCACCGCGGAACATATCACGGTGAATGGGGGTGTACAAACCATTCCACGCAACCAGAAGTGGGGGCTTTCCCACCCCCACGGCTCTCCCCAAAGATGGCACTAACGCAAACGCGAGAAGCGGAGCGCGGGAACCTGAGACTCCCGCGAACCGGATCACACGCACGCGCCACCCCCGCTTACCCCGGGGGGACCTCCCGCCGACGGTGACGTCGACCTCGTCGTGACCGTGTCGCGCCGGATGACCGCACCGCCCGTACCCGCACCACTCCCGCACCACTCCCGCACCACTCCCGCACCACTCGCACCACCGACCCACCAGTACCGCCTCACCCGAGGTCTCAGAAGCTCGCATCACTTCTTCTTGCCTTGGGGAGCAACAACTATGGATCGTTCGGAGCGCAACGCTCTCGTGGTAGAGAACCTGCCGCTGGTGGGCTACCTCGTCTCGGAGGTCTGGTCGCGTGCCACCCACCTCTCGCGTGACGATCTGGCGTCGGCCGGCTCGGTCGGCCTCATCCACGCCGCCGAGGCCTTCAAGCCCGAGCTGGGCGTTCCCTTCGGCGCCTTCGCCCGCCGCCGCATCCTCGGTGCCTTCGCCGACGAGATGCGCTCCAGCGACTGGGCCAGCCGCACCATCCGCAAGCGCATCAAGGAGACCCTGCAGGTACAGGAGACCCTGACCGGCGCCCTCGGCCGCACCCCGTCGGTGGAGGAGCTCGCCTCCGCGCTCGGCATCGACCGCGCCGCGGCCGCCGAGGCCCTCGAGGACGCCTCCCGCTCCATCGCGAGCCTCGACGAGAGCGAGTCCGACTACCTTGCCGCGGAGGTGGCGAGCCCCGAGGACTCCCTCGTCACCGACGAGCGCAGCCGCATGGTCCGGGCCGCCGTCGGCGCCCTCCCCGAGAAGATGCGCCACATCGTCGAGGAGATCTACTTCAAGGAGCGCTCGGTCGGCGAGGTCGCCGAGGAGCTGGGGCTCACCCACTCCGCCGTGTCGCAGCAGCGTTCCGAGGCCATGCGGCTCATCCGCGACGGCCTCCAGACGCACTACGCCGACGAGGGGATGCCCGCCGCAGCCCCCGAGTCGCGCATCGCGCCCGCCCGCCGCACCGCGTACCTCGCGCGGGTCGCCCACTACGCCTCGGTGGCGGTGGCCGGCCAGACCGCCGAGATCATGCGCCTGGAGAGCCGGGCATCGTGAACCACTGCCGGCCGGAAAAAAATCTGCGCGATTTGCTAACGCGGAGCTGACCGGAGCCGACAGTTCTCAGTGTCACCCCATGGATGGGATGACGCACCAAGCCAAATCATGGAGGAATAACAATGGCACTCTCAGTCACCACCAACATTGCGGCGATGAACGCGTACCGCAACCTCAGCAACACCCAGAACTCGATCAGCTCGTCGATGGAGAAGCTCTCCAGCGGCCTCCGCATCAACCGCGCCGCGGACGATGCAGCCGGCCTCGCGATCTCCGAGGGCCTGAAGTCGCAGGTGAACGGCCTCACGGTCGCCTCCCGCAACGCGCAGGACGGCATCAACGTCGTGCAGACGGCGGAAGGTGCGCTCAACGAGGTGCAGTCGATCCTGCAGCGTGTCCGCGACCTCTCGGTCCAGGCCGCGAACGACTCGAACAGCACCGACTCCCGTGCCGCCATCCAGACGGAGGTCACCCAGCTCGGTTCCGAGCTCACGCGCCTCTCGACGGCGACCGACTTCAACGGAACGAAGCTGCTCGATGGCTCCGCCTCCGCCCTGAAGTTCCAGGTCGGCGCGAACGGCTCGGCCGACAACGTCATCACGGTCGACCTCAGCTCGGCGAACGTCGGCGCGATCGGAACCGCCGTCTCGGCGCTCACGTTCACCGACAACACCGCTGCTCAGGCCTCGATCACCGCGGTCGATGCGCAGCTCAAGACGGTCTCGACCGCCCGTGCCACCCTCGGTGCCGTTCAGAACCGCTTCCAGCACACGATCAACTCGGTCAACATCGCGACCGAGAACCTGAGCGCCGCTGCGAGCACGATCACCTCGACCGACATGGCCAAGGAGATGGTGAACTTCACCAAGGCGCAGGTGCTCTCCCAGGCCGGCACCGCGATGCTGGCCCAGGCCAACCAGCTGCCGCAGAGCATCCTGAAGCTCCTGCAGTAGGCCATACCGACCGCCTGGCGGCGGGGACCGATCTGAACCGTCCCTCCCCGCCGCCGGGCACCCACCCCCGCCCGCCCCGCCCGAGAGAGGAGAAACCACGTGTCGACACTCGGCATCGACGGCATCTCGAGCGGCATGGACACCACGTCCATCATCAACTCCCTCATCTCGGCCGACTCCGCCCCCCAGACCCTCCTCAAGACCAAGGCGACCACCGGTCAGACCCTGGTCACCGCGCTTCAGGCGCTCAACACCTCCCTCGCCGCTCTCGCGACGCAGGCCACCACGGCCTCCGCGTCCACGGCGTACAACGTCTTCACCGCGACCAGCTCAGCGACGAGCGTCACGGCCACAACCACGACCAGCGCGAGCGCCGGGTCGATCAGTCTGAGCGTCGCCCAGGTCGCTCAGGCCCAGGTGGGGGTCACCGCCGGCGTCACGGCGTTCGCGACCCCCGCCGTTTTCACCATCGTCGGAAGCGACGGGACGAAAACAGAGGTAACCGCGGTCACCGGATCGCCCGCCGATGTCGCCAGTGCGATCAACAAGGCGGGTGCCGGTGTCACCGCACTCAGCGTCGCGTCGGGTAAGGACGCGACGACGGGGGACACGCTGTACCGGCTCCAACTCAGCGGGACGTCGACGGGGTCTGCGGGGGCCTTCACCGTCTATGAGGGCTCGAGCACTGAGGTGGCCGCCGGTACAGCGACCGATCTTCTGACGCAGACGGGGGCGGCGATCATCCAGTCGGCTCAGGATGCGTCGGTCACCCTGTGGGCGGGCTCAGCCGCCGCGCAGACCATCACCTCGGCGAGCAACACCTTCACCGATCTGCTGCCCGGTGTCTCGGTCACGATCTCGAAGCCGGAGGCCTCGCCCGTGACCCTCACGATCGCGCAGGACAACGCGGCGGTGACGAAGAACGCGACCGATCTCATCACTGCCCTGAACGGCATCTTCTCCACGGTCGCCAGCAAGACCACGGTCTCGACCAGCACGAGCTCGACCGGAGCCGTGACGACGACGGCCGGAGCCTTCACGGGCGACCCGACGATCCGCACCATCAATGACGCGCTGTTCTCGGCGGCCTCCCAGCCCGTCGGCGGGCTCTCACCGCAGTCGATCGGCATCACCGTCACGCGCGACGGCACCCTCACCTTCGACTCCGCGGCGTTCTCCGCCGCGCTCGCCAAGGACCCCGCCGGCACCCAGTCGATGCTCTCGACGATTGCGGGGCGGGTGGCGGCCGTCACCACCGCGGCCTCCGACCCCATCAGCGGCACGATCACCCAGGAGATCACCGGGCAGCAGTCGTCGCTCAAAGACCTGAACTCGCAGATCGCCGACTGGGACACCCGCCTCGCGGCCCGGCGCGCCTCGCTGCAGACCCAGTTCACCGCCATGGAGGTCGCCTTGAACTCGCTCAAGTCCCAGTCCAGCTGGCTGACCTCGCAGCTGAGCGCGCTCAGCGGCAGCAGCTCGACCAGCAGTTCGTCGAGCGGCGGATGAGCGCCGTCCTCGACCCGCGGTCGGCCTACCGCCGCGACTCGGTCATGACCGCCACCCCGGCCGCGCTCCTCACCATGCTGTACGACCGGCTGCTGCTCGACCTGCAGTGGGCGGAGTCGGCGCAGCAGGAGTCCGACTGGGCCGTCGCGGGCACGCGTCTGCTGCACGCCCAGGACATCGTGACCGAGCTCATCGGCTCGCTGAAGCCCGAGCTGTGGACGGGCGGGCCGGCGCTCCTCGCGGTCTACGTCTATGTGCTGCCGCTGCTGCGCGCGGCCAACGTCGAGCGCTCCGTCGACAAGACGCGCGAGGCCATCCAGCTCCTCGACCCGCTTCGCCAGGCCTGGCGCGAGGCGGCCGAGACTGCATCGACCGCCGCCCCGACCGCGACCCTCTCCGCCGTTGGCTGAGATGCTCGGCTCCTGGGCGCGGATCCTCGACGAACTCGAGCGCCAGATCGGACGCGCCGCGGCGAGGCCGATCGTGTCGGTGGGGGCCTCGGGCATCTGGAGCATCGCCGAGCTGAGCATCCCCTTCGACGGCCTCGATGAGCTGCCGCCCGAGCTCGTCGCCCGCGCGCGCCGGATCCTCGGTGACTACGACCGCGTCATCGCCCAGCTGGACCGGGCCCGCGCCGAGATCGCGGGTCACCTCACCATGATCGACACCGTGCCCCGGCAGACCCCCGGGGGCACGGCCGTCTACCTCGACCGGCTCGGCTGACCCCCCTTTCGGGGCAAAGCGACCGTTTCCCCTAACGTCCCGGACGCGCGCGTCGATAGCTAATCCCAGAGCATGGATCGCTCGATGAATCGGCCACGGATCGGCCTCTCGCTTCTCTTTCATCGGAGCAGGTCCAGATGTTCGACTCGGTCACCCTCACCGCACTCTCCAGTGCGCTCGACGGCCTCGCCCAGCGCCAGCGGGCGATCGCCAACAACATCGCCAACGTCAACACTCCGAACTACCGGGCGCAGCGGGTCTCCTTCGAAGACGCCCTCGCCCAGTCGGTGAAGAACGGCAGCGGGAGCGTCACCGCGACCACCTCCCTCTCGCTCGAGCCCACGCAGCTGAACGGCAACAACGTCAACATCGACACCGAGACCCTGTCGAACATCGACACGGTGCTGCGGTACCAGTTCGCGACGCAGGCCGTGAACTCGGACTTCAACCAGATCCGCGCCGCGATCAGGACCAGCTGATGACCTTCGACGCGATCGGCATCGCCGGCAGTGCGATGGATGTCCACCGCAAGTGGCTCGACGCCATCTCCGACAACATCGCCAACATCAACACCGTGCGCCCGACGAGCGACGCCGCCTTCCAAGCGCGCTACATCGTCGCACAGGCAGGACCGGGCGACACGGGTGTCTACGTGCAGGGCGCCGCCTACGGCAGCGCGACCGGCCGGCTCGTGTACGAGCCCTCGAACCCGCTCGCCGACGCCAAGGGCTACGTGCGGTACCCCGACATCGACCTCGCCTCGCAGATGGGCCAGCTCATCATGGCGCAGCGCGGCTACGAGGCGAACGCCAACGTCGTCGACCGCGCCAAGACGAGCTACGAAGCGGCGCTTCAGATCGGCAAGAACTGATGACGATTCCCGCGATCACCGGCCTCGGCGGCGCCTCCGGCATCGCCGGCGCGAACTCGGCGGTGGGCCCGAACCTCACGGCGAACACCTCGGGCGCGAGCTTCTCCTCGATCCTCTCGGGAGCGATCGACAACGTGCAGAGCACCCAGGCGACCGCGAACGACCTCGCGGTCAAGGCCGTCACGGGTGACCTCACCGATATCCACCAGGCCACCATCGCGGCCACCCGCGCCCAGGTCACGGTCGAGCTCGTGACCGCCGTGCGCAACAAGGGTGTCGACGCGTTCAACGAGATGATGAGGATGCAGGCCTGATGCCCGCTGCGATCAACACGACCCTGCGCCGCCTGGCGAGCGCCATCCGCGAGTTCACCGTCGCCCAGCGCACGATCGCCATCATCGGCGTGATCGCCATCGTGGTCGCCGCGATCGCCCTCACGGCCTGGCTGAGCAAGCCCAGCTACTCGCCGCTGTTCTCGGGACTGAACGGCTCCGACGCCCAGGCTCTGGTCACGCAGCTGCAGGCCGACGGTGTGCAGTACGAGCTCGCCGACGGCGGCTCGACCATCCTCGTGCCCGACGCCAACGTCAACGCGGAGCGCGTCAAGGCGGCGGCCGCGGGCCTGCCGTCGCTGAAGCAGGGCGGCTACGCGCTGCTCGACAAGCTCGGCGTCACGAGCTCGCAGTGGCAGGAGGATGTCACCTACAAGCGCGCCCTCGAAGGAGAGCTGGCCTCGACGCTCGAGGCGATGGCCGGCGTGCAGACCGCCTCGGTGCGTCTCGCGATTCCCGCGCAGACCGTGTTCACGTCGCAGAAGCAGGACCCGACCGCATCCGTCTTCATCCAGCCGCAGGGCGGGGTGACGCTCACGAGCGACCAGGTCGCCGCGATCACCCACCTCACCGCCTCCTCGGTACCGGGCCTCACGCCCGCCAACGTCTCGGTGATCTCGGCCGACGGCACGGTGCTCTCCGCCTCGGGCACCGATGCCACCGCGAGCACCGACAAGACGACGAGCGCCTACCAGGAGAGCGTGCGCACCAATGTGCAGAACATGCTCGACCGGGTGCTCGGCGTGGGCAACTCGAGCGTGGTCGTCGCGGCGACCCTCTCCAACCAGACCTCGCAGCGCGTGGAGAAGAGCTACAGCATCCCGACCAACGCGCCGGCGATCAACGAGCAGTCCAGCACCGAGACCTACAGCGGCTCGGGCAGCGCGGGCGCGACCGGCGTGCTCGGGCCCGACAACATCGCCGTGCCGAGCGGCACCGCCTCGGGCGGGGCGTTCGTCTCGACCTCCGGCACCAAGAACAACGCCCTCGACTCGGTGACCCAGACGAGCGACATCCCCGCGGGGGCGGTCACCCGCCAGACCGTGTCGGTCGCCGTCAACTCGCGCGTCGTGAAGGGCGTCTCGGCCGCAACGATCACGGCCCTCGTGAACTCCGCCGCCGGCATCGATCCGACCCGCGGCGACGCGGTGGCGGTGCAGATGGTCGCCTTCCCCAAGGCCACCGCGACGGCGGCCGCGATCGCGCTCCGCCAGCAGCAGGCCGCGGAGGGTCAGGCGAACCTGGTCAAGATCATCACCACCGCGGTCACCGTGCTGGGCGTGCTCCTTGCCCTGTTCATGGTGCTGTTCATGGTGGGTCGCATGTCGCGGCGCCGCGAATCGACGCCCATCGACCTCGGCGAGCTCGGTGTCACGAGCGGCGGACCGGGCGGGTTCCCGGGGATGTTCGGCAGCGAGCAGCTGGCGGCCCCCGCCCCCACCCGCCAGCTGGAGACCCCGAACACGGCGGCGCTCATCGGCGAACTGCCCGCGCCGGGCAGTCTCGACCAGATGCGGGCCGACATCGACCGCCTCGCCGAGACCAACCCCCAGCGCGCGGCGGACGCCCTGCGCACCCTCATGGATGAGCGGGCCGGCGTATGACCGAGACCGCACGGGTGCTGACCGGGGTGCAGAAGGCCGCCCTCGTTCTGATGCAGATGAACCAGGAGAACGCCTCGGCGATTCTGCGCCAGTTCACCGAGGTGGAGGCCGAGGAGATCGCGGGCGAGATCGTGCGCCTGCGCCGCGTCGACCCGGAGTCCGTCGAGAAGGCGGTCACCGAGTTCCACGAGAAGACGATGTCCGGGGCGATGGGTGCCCGCGGCGGCCGCGAGTTCGCGGAGGAGCTGCTCCAGGCCACTTTCGGCGTCGAGCGCGCCGCCGGTGTGCTCGACCGTCTCGCCACCTCGATGGCGGGACCCTCCTTCGACTTCCTCGAGTCGGCGGACCCCGGTCAGGTCTCCAGCCTCCTCAGCGGCGAACTGCCGGAGACGATCGCGCTCGTGCTCGCCCACCTGAACCCGCACACCGCATCCGACATCATCGCCCGCTTCGACAGCGAGACCCGGGTCGCGGTCGCCCAGGCGATCGCCGGCCTCGGCTCGGCCACCCCCGAGGCCGTCGCGATCGTCGCCGAGAGCCTCAAGCACCGCGCGCGGGCCATGGTCGTACCGCGTGAGCAGCTGGAGGTCGTGGGCGGCGTGCAGCCGCTCGTCGACATCATCAACCGCGCCGACATCGCGACCGAGCACGAGCTGCTCGAGGCGCTCGACGCGCGCGACCCCGTGCTCGCCGACGAGGTGCGCGCGCGACTCGTCACCTTCGCCGATATCCTCAAGCTCGAGAAGAAGGACGTGCAGCAGGTGCTGCGCGGCATCGACTCGAAGATCCTCGCGACCGCCATGAAGGGCGCCGCGAAGGACGTCACCGACGTGATCCGCGACAACATGACCGAGCGCAACCGCGAGACCCTCGACGAGGAGATCGGCCTGCTCGGCCCCGTGCGCAAGAAGCAGGTCGACGAGGCGCGCGCCGACGTCGTGCGCTCCATGCGCGAGCTCGAAGCCCAGGGGCTCATCACCCTGCAGCGCGCCGACGAGCCGGAGGAAGAGTATGTCGCCTGAGCCGCAGTTCTCCCCGCTCGCCTTCCCGGCCCTTCGCGCCGACACGCTCGACGCCGACCTCGACCAGGCCCGCACGCGCGGTCACGCCGCGGGGTACGCCGCCGGCCTGCGACTGGCCGCCGCCGAGGCGGATGCCCGGGCCGCCCGCCTCGCCGAGCAGCAGTTCCGCGACCGCGAGTCCGCTCGCGCCTCCGTCGCCTCCGCCGTGCACGCCCTCGAGATCGCGGCGGCGCTGTTCGCCCAGCGATCCCTGCCGGTGCTGGCCGAGGCCGACGCGGCGCTCGCCGATGCGGCCCTGGACCTCGCCACGACCATCGTCGGCTGGCGCGAGGGCGACGCCGAGCTCTTCGCGATGGCCGCCGCGCGCCGCGCCCTCGCCGAGACCCAGGCCGCGGAGGTGCTGCGCGTGCGGCTCAATCCCGACGACCTCGAGCTGATCGGTGAGAGCGCGGAACTGCTCGCGCGCGTCACCGTCGTCGCCGACCCGACGGTGGAGCGCGGCGACGCGCTCGTCGACCTCGAGGACGGCCGCATCGACGCGCGGATCGGCGCCGCCGTCGCGCGCGCCACCGCCGCTATCCGGGGGGAGTGGGCATGACGATCGCGCCAGACCGCCCCACCTCCGCCTACCGCCCGGTGGGACTCAGTGCCGCGCTCACGGTGGCGACACCGGAGCGGATCGGACAGCTCGCCTCCGTGGCGGGGTTGGGCATGGTCATCCGCGGCCTCGACGCCGCCATCGGCGAGCTGCTGACCATCGGCCCCAGCGCCCGCGCCGAGGTGGTCGCGGTCGACCGCGACAGCGTGACCGCGATGCCGCTCGACCGCCTCGACCAGGTGACGGCCGGCGACGACGTGCACACCACTCGCAACCGGATGCTCGTCCCCGTCGGCCGCGGACTCCTCGGCCGCGTCCTCGACGCCTCGGGCCGCCCGATCGACGGTCGCGGTCCCCTCCGCGGCCACCTCGATCTGGTGACGGTCGACAACGAGCCGCCCTCGGCACTGCTGCGCACCCGGATCGACACCCCGCTGTCACTCGGCGTGCGCGTGCTCGACACCCTCACGACGGTCGGTCGCGGGCAGCGCATGGGCCTCTTCGCGGGCTCCGGCGTGGGCAAGTCCTCGCTGCTCTCCATGATCGCCCGCGGCACGGCCGCCGAGGTCTCGGTCATCGCCCTCATCGGCGAGCGCGGCCGCGAGGTCCGCGAGTTCATCGAGGACGACCTGGGGCCCGAGGGACTCGCCCGCTCCATCGTGATCGTCTCGACCGCCGATCAGCCCGCGCTCATCCGCGTGCGCGCCGCCTTCACCGCGACCCGCATCGCCGAGTCGTTCCGCGACGCCGGATCCCACGTCATGCTCATGATGGACTCGCTCACGCGCGTCGCGATGGCCCAGCGCGAGATCGGCCTCTCCGTGGGCGAGCCGCCCGCGACCCGCGGCTACCCGCCCTCGGTGTTCGGTCTGCTCGCGCGCCTTCTCGAGCGCGCCGGCACCGGCGAGACCGGCTCCGTCACCGGCATCTACACCGTGCTGGTCGACGGGGATGACCACAACGAGCCGATCGCCGATGCGGCGCGCTCCATCCTCGACGGCCACGTCGTGCTGGACCGCCGGCTCGCCATCGCCGGGCACTTCCCCTCGGTGGATGCCCTCGCCTCCATCTCCCGGGTCGCCTCGCGAGTCACCCCGCGGGAGCGCATGTCGCTCGCGCTCGCGCTCCGCCGGGTCATGGCCGCGCGTCGCCAGGCCCAGGACCTCATCGATGTCGGCGCCTACGCGCGCGGATCCAACGCTCTCGTCGACGCGGCGGTCGACCACGACGCCGCGATCACGGCGTTCCTGCAGCAGGACATGACCGAGCGCACCACCGCCGACGAGTCCTGGGCTCGCCTCAGCTCCCTCGTCGCCACGCTGGGCGGTGGTCTGCTGTGAGCACCGCGTTCTCGCTCGAGGGGCTGCTGCGCCTCCGCCGCCTGCAGAAGGATCAGGCCGCCGCCGAGGTCGCCCAGGCCCGCAATCGCGCGGCTGACACCCTGCGCCGCAAGCGCCAGGCGCGCGACCTCCTCTCGCTCACCGAGATCGAGCACGGCAGCGTCGACACGGTGCACTCGATCGCCGCGGCGCGCGCCTCCTCGGCGAGCATGCTGGCCGACCTGACCGCGCTCGAGGAGGACCAGCGGGTCGAGGTGGAGCGCGCCCGGGTGGCGCACGCCGCCGCCCACGGCAAGGCGCTCGGCCTCGAGAAGCTCGAGGCGCGGCACGGTGAGGCGAGCGCGCTCGCCGCCCTGCGCGCCGACCAGATCGTCATCGACGAGGTCTCCGCCCGCGCGTGGCATCTCGCACAGGGGGAGGTGACCCCGTGAGCGTCGCCGACATCCTGAGCTCGATCGCGCAGATCCAGTCGACCATCGCGGCCCTCTCGCCCGCTGCCGTCGGCACCGCGGTCGGCACGGGCACCGCGTCCGCGTCGGCCGACGCCGCGACGGGCGCTGCCCAGCTCGCCGCGAGCAAGACCTTCGACGGCCTCGTCGCGGGCTACGGCGCCGACCCGACCACGGGTCTCGCGACGGCCACCCCCTCCGTGGATGCGGCGACCGCGACGAGCGACGGGGTGACCGGTGCCGACGTGGTCGCCGACGCGAAGAAGTACCTCGGCGTGCCCTATGTGCTCGGCGGCGAGAGCCGGAGCGGAATGGACTGCTCCGGTCTCGTGCAGCGCGTCTTCCGCGACCTCGGCGTCACCACCACCCGACTCGTGCACACGCAGAAGCTCGAGGGCACGAAGGTGGACTCCCTCGCCAGCGCCAAGCCGGGCGACCTCATCGTCTTCAAGGGCGGCGACCACATCGCCATCTACGCGGGCAACGGCCAGGTCATCCACGCACCGTACCCCGGTCGCACGGTGTCGCTGCAGAAGCTCTGGACCGACGATTCCGGCATCGAGACGATCCGGCGCATCGTCCCCGCGCAGAGCGGCTCCGCCAGCGCGGCCGCCGCGGGGGTCGTCGCGTCCGGCGCTGTCGCGTCCGGCGCTCTCTCCTCGGGTGCGCTCGCCGCGGGCAGCAGCCCCTCGCTCGACGCCGCGCTCGCGCGGCTGCTCGCCCAGCAGTCCGCCCTCATGGCAGGGAGCAGCTCATGAACGCCAGCCTCAGCGGGGCGACCCTGATCGCGCCCGCGACGGCGCCGACGGATTCCCGTCCCACGCCCGGCACCGACGGCAGCGCCTTCGCGGCGCACCTTCACGCCGCCGAGCAGCGCGACGCGGAGCGGCGCGCGACGCCCGACAGCCGGCGCGACGACGATTCTGCCGGCCAGGCCGACCCGGCCGTGGACCAGACCCCGACCTCGCCCGCCCGCCCCGCGCACGCCTCGCGCCGGGGCAGCGCGGAGCGCACCGACTCCCGCACGGAGCCCGCGGCCACCGCCCCGGCCGCCCCTGCCCCGGCTGCCGTTCCCGGCACCGCCGCGCAGGCCGTTGCGGGACCCCTCGCCGACGCGACCGACCCGGCGGAGGCCCCTCTCGCCGCGGTCGGCGCGTCGGCGATCCGGGCAGCGGAGGGCGCCGCGCCCGGGCCGCTGCCGCTCGCCGGAGCGCTCGCGACCGCCGCTGCCGCGGCGCTCCCCGCGACCCTCCCCGCGACCGCGCGCGCCGTCGGGACGCCCGGCGCGGCGTCGCGGCCCGGCACACCCGGAGCTCCCGGCACGCCCGCCACCCGTGCGGGTTCCTCGACCCCCGGCACTCCCGCCACCGCCCCGACTTCCCCCGCCACCCTCGGGCTCGACGAGGCGGCGAGCGACCTCGCGGCGATCGTCGCGGCGGCCGCTCCAACCGCCTCGGCTCCCGCGGGCACCGCCCCAGCTCCCGCGGGCACCGCCCCGGCCGCGTCCGGCGCCGGCGGGGTGCTCCTCGCCGGCGCCACCGCGGCGGGCATCGCCACCCCGAGCGCGGCACCCGCGGCGGCCGGAGCCGCCGTCGCCTCGGCGCTCGCCGCGACCGTCACGATCACGCCCACCGCCGCGACCGCCGGCTCCGCCGCGAGCCCGCTGACGCGTCGCGGCACCGACGAGTCCACTGCGGCGGGCGATCCGAGCGAACTCGCCCTGCCGGCCCTCGCATCGTCACCCGCGTCCCCGGCCCCGCTCGCCGCCGCCGCCCCCGCGACCGTCGTCGCCGCGCCGTCGCTGCCGACCTCGCTCACCGCGCAGCTCGCGCGACCGCTCCTCACGCTGCGCGGTGCCGCCGACGGCGGCCATGTCCTCACGGTGCACATCGCGCCCGAGGCGCTCGGCCCTGTCACCGTGCACGCGCACATCGCGGCGAGCGACATCCGCATCGAACTCAGCGCCGCGAGCGACCAGGGGCGCGAGGCGCTCAAGGCGATCCTGCCCGAGCTGCGTCGCGACCTCGCCGCCGGGGGCCTCGCACCGGCGACGCTCGACCTCTCCTCCGGCGCCGGGGCGGGCGGGGCCGGGGCGAACGCCTACCGCGACGCCGGCCCCGGCTTCGCGGGCTCGGGGACGGGCAGCGGCGGGGGAGCGAGTGGGGGGAGCGGGTCATCCGCCACCCCCGGCCGCTCGGCCCGCACCGACCCCGACCAGCCCACCATCCGACCACGCACGGGGGCGTCGATCGCGACGCTCGACGTGCTCGCCTGACCACACCACGACGGGACACACCATGACAGTTGCCGCAGTCGACGCCAGCACCGCGACGTCGCTCTACTCGCAGGGCACCACCGCGGCGCCCGCCAAGCAGACGATGGACAGTGACGTGTTCATGAAACTGCTCATCACCCAGTTGCAGACTCAGGACCCGAGCGCGCCCATGGACAGCAACCAGATGATCACCCAGACCTCCCAGCTGGCCTCGATGCAGCAGCTGACGTCGCTCGGTACCACGACGACAGAGAACTTCTCCCTGCAGATGCGGATCGCCGCCGCCTCCATGATCGGCAAGACGGCGAGCTACACCGACTCGAAGGGCATCACCCAGACGGGCACGGTCTCCGCCGTCTCGTTCGCGGCTGCCGTTCCCACGGTCACCATCAACGGAACCGCGGTCAACCTCGACCTCGTCTCCGGAATCAGCACCACCGCATCCGCCTGACCACGACCAGCCACACCAGAAAAGGAATCCAGACAATGCTCCGTTCTCTCTACTCCGGCATCTCCGGTCTCCGTTCACACCAGACCATGCTGGATGTCACGGGCAACAACATCGCCAACGTCAACACCACGGGCTTCAAGTCGTCGGCCACGCAGTTCCGCGACACGCTCTCCCAGATGACGCACGGCGCCGGGGGAGCGCAGGACCTCGTCGGCGGCACCAACCCCGCGCAGGTCGGCCTCGGCGTGCTCGTCGCGGGCATCTCCACCAACTTCACCCAGGGCTCCGCGCAGGCGACCGGCCGCTCGACCGACATGATGATCTCGGGCGACGGCTTCTTCGTCACCAAGATCGGCACGCAGACGCTGTACACCCGGGCCGGCTCCTTCGACCCCGACTCCGAGGGCCGCCTGGTCTCGCCCGACGGCGCGATCGTGCAGGGCTGGCCGGCCGTGAACGGCGTCATCCCCGACGGCAGCACCGCGCTCGGTCCCGTGACCATTCCCCGCAACGCGGTCAGCCCCGCCGTCGCGACGAGCACGGTGAGCGCCTCGGGCAACCTGCCCGCCGATGCCTCCACCGGCACGGCGCTCACGCGCGACATCGACGTCTACTCCGCCGACGGCTCCAAGCGGAGCCTCGCCGTGACCTTCACCAAGTCGGCCACCGGCTGGGATGTCGCGGCCACCGACCCGAACGGAGCCACCGGCGCCGGCACCATGACGTTCAATGCCGACGGCACCCTCGCGAGCGGCGGCTCGCTCACGGTCGGCGGCATCGCGGTCGACCTGAGCGCCCTCACCGGGTACGCCTCGCTCTCCACCGTCTCGCTCGACAAGCAGGACGGTCGCACCGTCGGCACGCTCGAATCGTTCTCGCTCTCGAAGGACGGCACGCTCGTCGGCTCGTTCAGCAACGGGGAGACGCAGGCGATCGCGCGCATCGCCCTCGCCACCTTCGTCAACCCCGGCGGCCTGGAGAAGGCGGGCTCCTCGGAGTACACGGCCACGATCAACTCGGGCACCCCGCAGCTCGGTACGGCGGGCACCGACGGATTCGGCTCGCTCATCGGCGGCTCGCTCGAGATGTCGAACGTCGACCTCTCGCAGGAGTTCACCAACCTCATCGTCGCGCAGCGCGGCTTCCAGGCGAACGCCCGCATCATCACGACCTCCGACGAGGTGCTGCAGGAGCTCACGAACCTCAAGCACTAGTCACGGGCGGGGCATCGGCCGGATTCAGTCCGCGCCGGTGCCCCGCTTTTCTAACGCGATCGGCACCGCTGCCGATAGTGGTATCTGAGGCACAGGATGTGCCTCGCGATCTACTCCAGGAAGGGGGCCGAACGATGATCGTCGTCACAAAGCTGAACAACAGTCGTTTTGCCGTCAATCCCGACCTGATCGAGAGGATCCACAGCAACCCCGACACCACGCTCGCCCTCGTGGACGGCACGACCTACATCGTGACCGAGTCCATGGAAGAGGTCATCGAGCTCATCGCGAACTACCGCGCGAAGGTGATCTCGATCGCCCGCGCCTCGGAGACGGTCGAACTGCGTCGAGTGACCAACGAGAACTCGGTCACCCCGTTCCCCTCCGCGGGCAGCCGGCTCGCCGCCAAGGGCGGCCCCGCCGCCAAGAACCCCGGGGGACTGTAGTGGATCCGGCAACCCTCATCGGACTCCTGGCCGCCTTCGGCTCGGTGTTCGCGATGCTCACGCTCGAGGGCTCCAACATCTCGACGATCCTGCTCCCGGCCCCCATGATCCTGGTCTTCGGAGCCACCTTCGCGGTCGGCGTCGCCTCCACCACGATCCCCGATTTCCTGGGCGCGATGAAGGCGGTGCCCCGCGCGTTCAAGGGCAAGGTCGAACCGGCGCAGAAGCTCATCGACCAGATCGTCACGATCGCCGAGCGGGCCCGCAAGGATGGCCTGCTCTCGCTCGAACAGGAGGCCGAGAACGTCTCCGATCCCTTCCTCAAATCGGCCCTGCGCAACATCGCCGACGGAATGGACGCCGAGGAGCTCGCCGGGCTGCTGGAGCTCGAGGTGGAGACCCGCGAGAAGTCCGATCGGGCCGCCTCCAAGTTCTTCAACTCCCTCGGCGGCTACTCGCCGACCATCGGCATCATCGGCACCGTCATCTCGCTCACCCACGTGCTCGAGCACCTCTCCGACCCGGCGACCCTCGGCCCCTCCATCGCCGGCGCCTTCGTCGCCACCCTCTGGGGCGTGCTCTCGGCCAACCTCATCTGGCTGCCCCTGGGCGGTCGCCTCGGCAAGCTCACCGACCTCACCGCCGAGCGCATGAACCTCCTCATGGAGGGCGTGCTCGCCGTGCAGGCCGGTGGCCAGCCCCGCGTCGTGGGCGAGAAGCTCCGCGCGATGGTGCCCGCCGCCGACCTCAAGGGCGGAAAGGGCAAGGGGTCGAAGGACGACCTGAAGGAGGCGGCATGAGCCTCCGCCGGCAGCGCAAGGGCGGCCACGCGGGCGGTCACGAGGGGCCGGATGAACGCTGGATGGCCTCCTACATGGACATGGTCACCGTGCTCATGTGCCTGTTCATCGTGCTCTACGCCATGTCGACCGTCGACAAGGACAAGTTCGAGAAGCTCCGGCTCGCACTTGCGACCGGCTTCGGCACGACCCACTCGAAGACCGTCGACACCGCGACCGGCGTCGTCGTCGCGCCGCAGAACGTGGGCAAGAACGGCGTGGATCTCACCGCCTTCAACGAGGCGCAGCAGGAGGTCGACAAGCTCCAGCAGCTGGAGAAGCACATCTCGGCCAACCTGCGGAGGGCCGGCCTGCGCAGCGCCGTCGACTTCACGATCGACTCGCGCGGGCTCACCGTCAAACTCGTCGGCTCCTCCACCTTCTTCGACGGCAACAGCGCGAACCTGCGCGACACGGCCCGCCGCGTGCTGAACGCGATCGGGCCGGTCATCCGCGGTCTTCCCAACACGGTCTCGGTGGAGGGGCACGCCGACCAGCGCGGCTCGCCGGCCCCCTTCCCGACCGACTGGGAGCTCTCCTCGGCCCGCGCTACGACGGTGCTGCGCTACCTGGTGGAGCAGCGCGGGCTCAGCCCCTCCCACATCGTCGCCTCGGCCTACGGCTCGGCGCACCCGCTGCCCACGACCAGCCACGGCATCGACCACGCCCTGAACCGCCGGGTCGACATCGTCGTGCTCTCCACCCAGTCGGAGGACGTGCGCAAGCTCATCCCCGCCATCCTCGCGGGGGCGAAGGCGCAGGACCTTCCGATCACCGCGATCCAGCAGTGAGCGAGCGGGGCGGATGACCGTGCCGCCGGCGTCACGCGAACTGGGGGTGCAGGCGAGCGGCAGTCGGGCGCGCCCCGCCTAACGACCCTCCCGCCCCCGTCGATAGTCCCTCGCATGACGGTTCAGGAAAGTGTCGGTGCGGGCGTGCTCGCCCCGGCGCGCCCCGAGGTGGAGGTCTACGACTTCCAGCGCCCGACCACGCTCGCCCGCGAGCAGTCGCGCGCCCTCTCCGTCGCCTTCGAGACCTTCGCGCGCCAGTGGGGCACGCAGCTCACCGCGATGACCCGCACCCTCTCGTCGGCGGTGCTCGACACCGTGACCATGCAGCGCTACGACGACTACGCCGCCGCCCTCCCCGACACGACCGCGATGGTGCTCTGCGACGTGGAGGACCACCTGGCGCGCGCCGTCATCGAGTTCCCCACCGCGACCGGCCTTTCGTGGGTGGGGCGGATGCTCGGCGGCACGGGCGCGCTCGAGGCGCCGACCCGCGGCTTCACCGCGATCGAGCAGACGATCATCCGTCGCCTCGTCGACTACGTCATCGAGGATCTCAAGTACTCGCTCGGCAGCCTGCTGCCCGCGGAGCTGAGCGTCGACACCATCCACTACAACGCGCAGGTCGCTCAGGCCGCCGCGACCGCCGACTTCATGCTCGTCGCCCAGTTCACCGTGATCGTCGCGGAGGACCGCTCGACCGCCTCGATCGCGATCCCCGCCGACGCGATGCTCCCGCACCTCACCCCGCTGGGGGCGATCCGTCCGCAGGGCGCGCGGCCCGACCCCACCCGGGTGCAGCTCGACACCGTGCCCGTCGCCGTGTCGCTCCAGCTCCAGCCCGCCATCGTCGGCCCCGCCGACATCCTGGGCCTCGTCGAGGGCGACCTGATCGCTCTTCCCCACCCGCAGCACCGCCCGCTGAACGTGGCCGTCGACGGCCACGTCGTGGCCCGGGCGGCGGTCGGCGCGAACGGTTCGCGTCTCGCCTGTGTCGTCGTCGATCTCGAGGAGTCGAAATGAGCACCACCACCATCGCCACCGCACCCCTCGAGCAGGAGGCCGCCGACGCGCTCGTCGCGAGCCTGCCCAGCGTCGCCACCCTCGTCGCGGTGAAGGCGGCCGCCCCGGCCGTCGTGCCCGCCGAGGCGGCGACCGCCGTCATCGCCACCTTCGTGGGCGCCCGCTCGGCCGACCTCGCCCTCGTGCTCCTCGATACCTCGATGCTGCAGGATGCGGCGGGCGCGGGCACGCGGATCACCGCGACCGACGTGCTGCACCCGGCCCTCGAGCGCGGCGCCGCGGTGCTCGGCGCCGGGGTGCTCGGCGACGCGACGGAGGCCGACGTCACGGCGCTCTTCGCCGACGGCGACACCGCGCTCTTCGAGCTGCTCGCCGGCACCACGACGGCGGGCTGGTTCCTCATCCGCATCCGCACGGCGCCCGCGGCCGCCCGCGACATCGCGCCGATCGGCGACAAGCTGAGCCGCATCAACAACGTCGAGATGGCCCTCACGGTCGAGATCGGCCACACCCGCATGTCGGTGCGCGACGTGCTGAGCCTCGAGCCCGGCGCGGTGATCGAGCTCGACCGCGCCGTGGGCGCCCCCGCCGACGTGCTGCTGAACGGTCGCCTGATCGCGCTCGGCGAGATCGTCGTCGTCGACCAGGACTACGCGGTGCGCATCACGCGGATCCTCGACGACGCCGAGGCGACCCGCTAAGTGGACACCCTCTTCCTCGCCCTCCGGGTCGTCGTCTCGCTCGCCGCCGTGCTCGGCGTGATCTGGTTCATCCAGAAGCGCCTCGGTCGGGGCACCGGCACGCGCACGACGCGCGGCCGGGTCGGCGGCGCGCTGCTGCGACCGCGCGCCAAGCCGCTGTCGATCGTCGGTCGCCAGAGCATCGGGGCAAAGGCGGCGGTCGCCGTCGTCGAGTTCGAGGGCCGGCGCTTCCTGCTCGGGGTGACCGAGCACGGCATCAGCGTGCTCGACAGCTCGGCCCCGGCTGTCGAGGACGAGGCCGTCGCGGTCGCACCCGACGCCCGCTTCGCCGACGCGCTCGACGCCGCGACCCTGCCGGCCGACGCTGTCCCGCTCGCCGGGTCCATCCTCTCCGCCGGAACCTGGAAGCAGGCCTACTCCGCGCTGCGTCAGGCGCGGTGATGCGCGCTTCCGCCTCGCGTCGACTGAGGGTCGCGCTGGCCGCGGCCGTCTCGACGCTGGCGGTCGCCCTCCTCACCGCCGGTGCGCCCTCCTGGGATCACCTCGCGAAGTCACCGACCCCCGTGCCGACCCCGACCGCGCCCTCCGTCGGCGACCTCATCTCGGTCAACATCAACGGTCCCGACGGCACGCCCTCGTCGAGCGTGCTCGTCCTCATCGGCATCACGCTGCTCTCGGTCGCGCCCGCCCTGATCCTCATGATGTCGTCGTTCACGAAGATCTTCGTGGTGCTCGCGATGACGCGCAACGCGATGGGCCTCACCAACGTGCCGCCGAATCAGGTGCTCGTGGGGCTCGCACTGTTCCTCTCGCTGTTCATCATGTGGCCGGTCATCCAGCATGTGAACACGGATGCCCTGCAGCCCTACCTGCACGGCCACCTCGATTTCGCCCACGCCATCAAGGTCGCCGAGGGCCCGCTGCGCACCTTCATGGTCGCGCACACCCGGCAGGAGGACCTCGCGCTCATCACGCGCGCCGCCGGTCAGGCCAACCCCGCCTCGCCCTCCACCGTGCCGATGGTCACGCTCATCCCCGCCTTCATGATCTCCGAGCTGCGCAGCGCGTTCATCATCGGCTTCGTGATCTTCGTGCCCTTCCTCATCATCGACCTCGTCGTGTCGGGGGCGCTCATGGCGATGGGCATGATGATGCTGCCGCCGGTCATGATCTCGCTGCCGTTCAAGATCCTGCTGTTCATCCTCGTCGACGGCTGGGGCCTGCTGGTCACCACCCTCATCGGCAGTTACACGGGTACCTCGTGACCCCGCAGGATGTCGTCGACATCGGAACCCAGGCCTTCATCGTCGCCGCCAAACTCGCCGCCCCGGTGCTCGTCACGGCGCTCGTCGTCGGCTTCGCCATCTCGGTGTTCCAGTCGATCACGCAGATCCAGGAGACGAGCGTCGCGTTCGTGCCCAAGGCGATCGCGGTCTCGATCGCGCTCATCGTCTGCGGCCAGTGGATGATCGCCGAGATCGTCTCCTTCACCACCGAGTTGTTCGCCAAGATCCCGCACCTGCTGGGGGGCTGAGATGTCGATGGTCACCATGGGGTGGTTCGAGGCGATCATGCTCGCGAGTGTGCGCATGGTGGCCTTCCTGGTCGTCGCCCCGCCGTTCTCGCACGGCGCGATCCCCCTGCAGGTCAAGGGGATGCTCGGCCTCGGCCTCGCGCTCGCCGTGTCGCCGCTCGTCGCGAACGGCCACGTGCCCCTGGAGACGGGCGCCTTCATCGGCACCCTCATCGAGCAGCTCGTGATCGGGCTCGCCCTCGGATTCCTCGTCATGCTCGCCTTCTCGGCGATCCAGTCGGCGGGCAGCCTCGTCGACCTCTTCGGCGGCTTCCAGCTCTCCCAGGCCTTCGACCCCGGCATGCTCGTGAACGGCGCCCAGTTCACGCGGCTCTTCCAGATGGCCGCCATCGTGCTGCTCTTCACGACCGACGGCTACCAGATGGTGATCGCGGGCATCTCGCGCTCCTTCACCGCGCTGCCGATCGGCAACTCGCTCGACCTCGCGATGACGGCGAAGGCCGCCACCCAGGCCTTCGGCGACCTCTTCCTCTCCGCCGTGCAGATCGCGGGTCCGCTGCTCGTCGTGCTGTTCCTCGCCGACGTGGGGCTCGGCCTCCTCACCCGCGTCTCGCCCGCCCTCAACGCCTTCTCCCTCGGCTTCCCGCTCAAGATCCTCATCACGATCGTGTTCGCGAGCGTCGTCTTCATCGCCCTGCCGCGCGTCGTCGCGGCCCTCGTCGACCAGGGCCTCCAGATGCTGACGGGGGTGACCGGCTGATGAGCGATTCGGGCGAACGCACCGAGCAGGCGACCGAGAAGCGCATGAAGGAGGTGCGCAAGAAGGGCGAGATCAGCACCTCCAAGGATCTGAGCGGCTGGCTCGCCGTCGCGGCCGCCATCGCCATGACGCCGGTCGTCATCGACGCCACCACGGCGGCCTGCCGCACCGCCTTCGCGTCGGTAGCGGTCGCCGTGCGCACCCCCGAGCCGAAGGTCGCGCTCGCCGCACTCGGCCAGGGCTTCGGCGCGGTGATCCCCGCCCTCACGCCGATGTTCGTCGTGGTCGTCATCGCCGTCGTCGCGGGCGTCGCCCTCCAGGGCGGCATCTACCTCAAGGCGCCGACGCTCTCGTTCAAGAACTTCAACCCCGTCGCGGGACTCACCCGCATGTTCGGCACGCAGGCCCTGTGGGAGGGCGTCAAGAACGTGTCGAAGACCGCGATCGTGGGCGTCGTGCTGTTCGCGGTCATCCAGGGGCTGGTCCCCGCCCTCATGAACGCGGGCGGCATGTCGGTCACCGAGCTGCTGAACACCGCTCAGGGCGCGGTCGGCACGCTCGTGCAGGCGGCGATCGCGGTGGGGCTGATCATGGCGGGCGTGGACGTGATGGTGGTCATCCGCCGCAATCGCAAACGCACCCGAATGACCAAGCGCGAGGTGCGCGACGAGCACAAGAGCTCCGACGGCGACCCGCTCGTCAAGTCGCAGCGGCGGTCCCGGGCCCTCGCCCTCACCCGCAACCGCATGATCACCGCCGTCGAATCGGCCGACGTCGTGATGCTCAACCCCACCCACATCGCGGTGGCCCTGAAGTACGAGCCCGGCAAGTCGGCGCCCCGCGTCGTGGCCAAGGGTGCGGGCGCGGTCGCCGCCCGCATCAGGGAGAAGGCCGCCGAGAACCGCATCCCGATGGTCGAGGACATCCCCCTCGCCCGCGCCCTGCACGCCGCGTGCGAGGTGGGGCAGGAGATCCCGGTCGACCTCTACAACGCCGTCGCGCGCGTGCTCGCGTTCGTGATGGCCCTCAAGTCGAAGGGTGCCGCGCAGGGCATCCACCGTCTCGCCACCTCGCCCGTCTGACCGGAAGGCCACCCATGTTGAAGAAGCAGATCCCCAGCTACGCGGTGCCGGTCGGTGTCGTGGGCATCGTGCTGCTGCTCGTCGTGCCCGTGCCGGCCTGGCTGCTCGACGTGCTCATCATCGTGAACATCATGTTCGCGCTCGTGATCCTGCTCACGACCATGTTCGTGAAGAAGCCGCTCGACTTCTCGGTGTTCCCCTCGCTGCTGCTCGTGGCGACGCTCTTCCGGCTCGGGCTCAACGTCGCCTCCACGCGACTCGTGCTCGGCAACGGCTACGCCGGTCAGGTGATCGCCGCGCTCGGCCAGGTCGCCGTCGACGGCTCGCTCATCATCGGCGCGGTCATCTTCCTCATCCTCGTGGTGATCCAGTTCGTGGTGGTCACGAAGGGCGCCGAGCGGGTCGCCGAGGTGGGCGCCCGGTTCACGCTCGACGCCATGCCCGGCAAGCAGATGGCGATCGACGCCGACCTCAACGCGGGCACGATCACCGAGGCGGAGGCCCGCCGGCGGCGGTCCGAGGTCGCCGCCGAGGCCGACTTCTACGGCTCGATGGACGGCGCCTCCAAGTTCGTGAAGGGCGACGCCATCGCGGGCATCGTCATCATCGTGATCAACCTCGTCGGCGGCATCGCGATCGGCATGGTGCAGCGCGGTCTCTCCATCACCGACGCGATCAACCACTACAGCCTCCTCACCATCGGCGACGGGCTCGTCTCGCAGATCCCCGCGCTCCTCATGGCGGTCTCCACGGGCATGATCGTCACCCGGTCCAACGTGGATGCCGATATGGGCTCGATGACGTCGTCGCAGCTGTCGCAGTCGCGCGTGGCGGTCATGATCGCGGGCTGCGCGGCGATCGTGCTCGCGCTGATTCCGGGGATGCCGGTCATCCCGTTCCTCGCCGTCGGGGTGCTGCTCATCATCGCCTCGCGCCGCATCCTCGTGTCGCAGCGGGCCGCGGCGGTCGCGAAGGAGCTCGAGGGCGTCACGGAGGGGGCGGACAGCACCGACACGACCGAGGACCTCATCGAGCAGATGCGCGTGCAATCGCTCGAGGTGCAGCTCGCCCCCGACCTCGTCGAACTGGCCTCGGGCGCGGGCGACGACCTGCTCTCCCGCGTGCGGGCGCTGCGCCGCCGGCTCGCGATGGAGCTCGGCATCGTCGTCCCGCCCGTTCGCACGCGCGACAGCGTCGACCTCCCGCCGTCGACCTACGTCATCCGCGTCGCCGGGATCGAGGCGGGTCGCGGCATCGCGCCGGGTGGCCGCGTTCTCGCGCTCGGCGACTTCCTAGAGGCGCTGCCGGGCACGGCGACCGTCGACCCGGTGTTCGGCCTGACCGGCAAGTGGATCCCGGCCGAGATGCGGCACGGGGCCGAGCTGGCGGGGGCCACGGTCATCGATCGCGGGTCGGTCGTGATCACGCACCTCTCCACGATCATCACCAACAACGCCGCGCGCCTGCTGACGCGGGAGGATGTCCGCGTGCTCACCGAGGGCGTGAAGCAGGTCAACCCGGCCGCCGTCGACGAGCTCATCCCGGCGCTGCTGTCACTGGCCGAGGTGCAGCGGGTGCTGCAGGGGCTCCTCGCCGAGCGGGTGCCGATAAACGACCTGTCGCGCATCTACGAGGCGCTCGCCCTGCGCGCCAAGATCTCGAACGACCCCGACGGCCTTGTCGAGGCCTCGCGCACGGCCCTCGGCCCGGTCATCGCCGCCCCGCACATCGAGAACGGCGTGCTGCACGTGATCATGATCGACCCGGTGCTCGAGCAGTCCATGCTCGAGGGACTGCGCCCCAGTGAGCACGGCATGCAGATCGTGATGGACCCCGCGCGCCTGGAGGGCATGATGTCGTCGCTCGCGACGACGGCCAAGAACGCGGAGGAGGAGGGATTCGCGCCCGTCCTCGTCTGCGCCCCCGCGCTCCGGTCGGCGATCCGCCGCCTGGTGTCCCCGCGCCCGGGCGGCATCCCGGTGCTCTCCTATCAGGAGGTCACCGCCGCGGACGTGACCATCGAGACGGTTGGAGTGGTTCGTGCCCTCGATACGATTTCGGCTTGACCACCCGACGCTGCCCGCGCTGCGCGCGCGGGTGGCGGCGGAGTTCGGCCCCGACGCGCGGATCGTCTCCGCGACCGAGGTGCGCCTGGGCGGGATCGGCGGATTCTTCGCCCGGCGGTTCGTCGACGTGGAGGTGGAGCTCGTCGCGCCACCGGTCGCCCCCGTCGCCCCCGCGCCCGCCCGTCCCAAGCTGACCGGGATCGACGCCCTCCTCGCCGCCGCCGACCGGGTCGAACGCGCGGAGGACCGCGGGCCGCTCCTCGCCGTCTCCACCGAGACCGAGCCCTTCACGCGCCTCCTCGATGACCTGAAGTCCTACGTCGAGGGCCCCGCCGCGCCACCGCCCGCGGTGCTCGTCCCGTCCGCCCCGCTCGCGCCATCCGCCGAGCCCGGCAGTCTCGTCGCGCTCGTCGGGCTCGGCGACGACGCGGTCGTCGTCGCCCGCTCCCTCGCGCTCTCGCTCGACAACGCGGAGGTGAGCTTCGGCGGCTCGATCAGCATCGCCCGGGGCGCCCGCGTGGATGACCGGCGCTCGGCCGCCGCCGCCCGGGCCCGCGGGGTCGAGGCCGGCTCGGCGGGCATCCTCGCCTACGGCATCGGACCGGGCGGCCCTGCGAGCGTGAGCAGCATCGAGGCGCTGCGCTCGATCATGGCGGACCAGGTCTGGGTCGTGGTCGACGCCTCGCGCAAAGCGGAGGACACCGCCGCCTGGGTGGCGGCCGTGCGCAAGCAGGTTTCGGTGCAGGCGATGGCCGTGGTGCACAGCGCGTTCAGCGCCACCGCCGATTCCGTGCACGGCCTCGGATTGCGCAGTGGCTGGTCGGACGCCGTGGGATAGGCTGGCCGCGTGCTGGTCCTCACACGTAAGAAGGGGGAGCGGATCCTCATCGGAGACGACATCGTCGTCACCATCCTCGAGGTCAAAGGGGATGGTATCCGCCTCGGTGTCGACGCGCCCTCCGGCGTGCGGATCCAGCGTCACGAGGTGTTCGTCGCGCTCGCCGAGGCGAACGTCCAGGCGGCGGAGGCGGGCGCCGATACGGGTGCCGTTCTCGCCGACCTGCTGAAGCAGCATCCCGCCCCTCAACCCCCCGCGGCATGACCGCCCGCGGCGCGCTCTCCGAGGCTTCGGTGCGTCGCCGCACGGGTCTGCGCCGCGCCCAGCGTGTCGCGCCGGGAGCCCCCCGATCGCGGGTATGGTTCGGCCTCCGCCGGAGGGTTAGGTTTGCACTCTGGCGATCGAGTGTCTTCGCCGAATTCATCGGGGGGTGAAACGTACGTGGCGTCTTTGACGGAGATCCTCATTTTGCGGGGGATCGTTCCCATCGAGAAACTGGACAGTGTTTCTGGAGAACGGGAGAAAGACGAGCAGGGCATCCTCGAGCTCCTCGATCAGGGCATCGTCACGCAGGCGCAGCTCGCCTCCGCCCGTGCCGCCCAGGCCGGACTGCCCTACGTCGAACTCCTCGAATACCCCGTCGATCGCACCGCCGTCGCCCTCGTCCCCGCGGCCATGTGTCGCCGCCACGAGGTACTGCCCATCGGCATCGCCGCCGACTACCTCATGCTCGCCATGGTCGACCCGGGTGACGTCTTCGCGATCGACGACGTGCGCGCCGCGAGTCGCATGCAGATCCGCGCGGTCGTGGCCGAGCGAAGCGATCTCCGGGCCGCCATCGACCGCTACCACCGCGCCGACGGCGAGCTGAACTCCCTCACCACCGAGCTCGAGGCCGAGAGCGGATCGAAGGAGGTCGCCCTCGCGGGTCAGACCGAGGCCTTCGAGGATGATGCGCCGATCGTGCGCTTCGTCAACCTGCTCATCAGCCAGGGCATCCAGGACAAGGCCTCCGACATCCACATCGAGCCGGGGGAGCACGAGCTGCGGGTGCGCTACCGCATCGACGGTGTACTGCACGAGATGCAGACCGCGCCCAAGGCGATCACCAACGGCGTCATCTCGCGACTCAAGATCATGGCCGACATCGACATCGCCGAGCGTCGCAAGCCGCAGGACGGCCGCATGTCGGTCAGTCACGCCGGTCGCAAGATCGACCTCCGCGTCGCAACCCTCCCCACCGTGTACGGGGAGAAGGTCGTCATGCGAATCCTCGACAACAACGGTTCGACGATGGAGCTCAGCGGGCTGCACCTGCTGGAGCACAACGCGAAAGCGTTCAAGGAGTCGTACACCAAGCCCTACGGGATGATCCTCGTGACGGGCCCGACCGGCTCGGGCAAGTCGACCACGCTTTACACCACGCTGCACGCGGTCGCGAAGCCCGAGATCAACGTCATCACGGTCGAGGATCCGGTCGAGTACCGCATGAAGGGCATCAACCAGGTCCAGGTCAACAACAAGGCCGGGCTCACCTTCGCGAGCGCACTGCGCAGCATCCTGCGCTCCGACCCGGACGTCGTGCTCCTCGGTGAGATCCGCGACCAGGAGACGGCCCAGATCGCCATCGAGGCCTCGCTCACCGGTCACCTCGTGCTCTCGACGCTGCACACGAACGACGCGCCCAGCGCGGTCACGCGACTCACCGAGATGGACATCGAGCCCTTCCTGGTCGGCTCCGCGCTCGACTGCGTCGTCGCCCAGCGTCTTGCGCGCCGCCTCTGCGACCGCTGCAAGGAGCCGTTCGCGCACGACCCCGAGGACCTCGTGAACCTCCGCGTCGGGTGGGACCCGGGCACCATGCCGATGCCCACGCTGTACCGCCCGGTCGGATGCACGAACTGCTCGAAGACCGGATACCGCGGCCGCATCGCCATCCACGAGGTCATGACCGTCACGGAAGAGATCGAGAGGCTCGCCGTGGCGCGGGCCTCGAGCGCAGAAATCGGACGCGTCGCGCGGGCACAGGGAATGCTCACGCTGCGCGAGGACGGCTGGGCGAAGGCCCAGCTCGGATACACGTCGATCGAGGAAATCCTTCGCGTCGTCGCCTAGTGCCCAGGGGGGACACCAGATGAGCAAGCCCGTTTACGAGATTCCGGTCACCGGTGGTGACGACGAGTCGTCGTTCAACTTCCCGCCGCCGGCTCCCGCCGCGCGTCCCGCCGGCTACACGCAGGCACCGCCGCCCAGCGTGGATGGCGCCGTTCCCGCGCCGAGCTGGCCCGCCTACTCCGCGACGCCCGCCGCGCCCTACACGAGCCCGGCACCCACCGAGGACCCGGCCGGATGGGGCGCACCCGCGGCCCCGCTCCTCCCGCCGCCCGTGGCCGGCACCTCCGTCCCGTCGCCGGAGCCGTCCTTCCCGCCGCCCACCGCCTCGGCCCCGAGCTTCCCGCCGCCCGTGGCGTCGGTACCCGTCTTCCCGCCGCCGGTGGCCTCGGCTCCGTCGTTCCCGCCGCCCGCGAGCCCCGCGTTCCCGCCGCCCGCGCCGGAGACCATCACCTCGGCGCCCGCGGCACCCGTGTTCGAGATCCCCGAGGTCGACCCGGCCTTCGCCGCCGTTCCGCTGGCGCCCGTCTTCGACCTCACGCCGGAGCCGGAGCCGGCCCACGCGGCAGACCTCGACTTCGCCCCGCCGACGCCGCCCGAGGACCTCTCCTACGCCGAGCAGCTGTTCGCGTCGGAGGGCGTGAGCGAGACGCTCGGCACCGCGGATCCCGACCTCATCGAGGCGCTCTCCGAGGTGCTGCGCATCGGAGCGTCCGACCTCCACATCGCGGTCAACGCGACGCCGATGCTGCGGGTTGACGGTGCGCTCGGGCCCGGCTCGATCACCGAGGTGTGGGGCAAGAACAAGGTCAACTCGGCCCTGCGCAGCCTGCTGCTGCCGGAGCAGGAGGCCAAGTTCGACGAGAACCTCGAGTACGACTTCGCCTACACGATCTCGGCCAACGCCCGCTTCCGCGTCAACCTGTATCAGCAGCGCGGCAGCCTCGGCGCCGCCTTCCGCCTCATCCCGACCGAGATCAAGCCGCTCGACGCCCTCGGCGTGCCCGCGAGCGTGGCGCAGTTCGCCACCCTCCCGCGCGGCCTCGTGCTCGTGACAGGGCCGACCGGTTCGGGCAAGTCGACGACGCTCGCCGCTCTCATCGACCTCGTCAACCGCACGCGCGCCGACCACGTCATGACCGTCGAGGATCCGATCGAGTTCCTGCACGGCAACAAGAAGTCGCTCGTCAACCAGCGCGAGGTGGGGCACGATACCCACAGCTTCGGCGCCGCCCTCAAGCACGTCCTGCGGCAGGACCCCGACGTCATCCTCATCGGCGAGCTCCGCGACCTGGAGACGATCTCGGTCGCCCTCACCGCGGCCGAGACCGGTCACCTCGTCTTCGCGACGCTGCACACGCAGTCCGCCTCGCAGACCATCGACCGCATCATCGACGTGTTCCCGCCCCATCAGCAGGGTCAGGTGCGGTCGCAGCTCGCGGCGACGATTCAGGGTGTCGTGTGTCAGACGCTCGTGAAGAAGGCGAGCGGCCGCGGTCGCATGGTGGCCACCGAGATCATGATCGCCACCCCCGCCATCGGAAACCTCATCCGCGAGGGCAAGACCTACCAGATCCCCTCGGCCATGCAGGCCGGTGGTGAACTGGGCATGCACACGATGGACCGGCACCTCGCCGACCTCGTGAACTCGGGCGAGATCACGCTGCAGACCGCGATCGACAAGGCTCAGGATCTGGAGGGTCTCAAGCAGATGGTGCACCGCCAGGCCACTCCGACCAACTCCACCCGGTCGGGCTCATCGAGCATCGACTTCGGCGACGCGCACTCGGGGGCGACGCTCTGATGGCGACCCTGGCCTACGCCTACAAGGGGCGCGACAGCAGCGGCAAGATCGTCAAGGGCGAGCTGGAGGGCGCGAGCGAGATCGTCATCGCCTCGCGGCTGCGCAGCATGGGTCTTTCGCCCATCTCCATCACGGAGTCGAGCTCCGGCACCGGCCTCTCCCGCGAGATCACCATCCCGGGCTTCTCCAAGGGCGTGGGGCTCAAGGACCTCGCCATCATGAGTCGGCAGCTGGCGACCATGATCGCGTCCGGACTGTCCCTGCTCCGGGCGCTCACGATCCTCAGCGAGCAGACGCCCAACAAGGCGCTGCAGAAGCTCCTCGTGATCGTGATGCGCGACGTCGAGTCGGGCGTCGCGCTCTCCGACGCCCTCTACAAGCACCGCGTCGAGTTCCCGCCGATCATGATCAACCTCGTGCGCGCGGGGGAGACGGGCGGATTCCTCGACGAGGCGCTCGAGACCATCGCGGCCAACTTCGAGTCCGAGGTGAAACTTCGCAGCACGATCAAGTCGGCGCTCACCTACCCGGTCGTCGTGCTCGTCATGGCGGTCGTGGCCGTCGTCGTCATGCTCATCTTCATCGTGCCGATCTTCCAGAAGCTCTTCGCCGGGCTCGGCGGGCAGCTCCCGCTCCCGACCCAGTTCCTGGTCTGGATGTCGAGCGTCATGACCTGGGCTGCGCCCCTGCTCATCGTCCTCGGCATCGCCTTCTCGATCTGGTGGCGGGCGAACAGGAACACGGAGCGGGTGCGCAAGATCGTCGATCCCGTCAAGCTCCGGCTGCCGGTATTCGGCAAGCTCTTCCAGAAGATCGCCGTCGCGCGCTTCACCCGCAACTTCTCGAGCATGATGGGAGCGGGCGTGCCCATCCTGCAGGCGCTCAGCATCGTCGGCGAGACCTCGGGCAACTGGGTGGTCGAGAGCGCGCTGCGCGACGTCGCCGATTCGGTGCGACAGGGAAAGACCGTCGCCGAGCCGCTCTCCAAGGCCCCCGTCTTCCCCGCGATGGTCACCCAGATGATCACCGTGGGTGAGGATGCGGGCGCCCTCGAGCAGATGCTCGGCAAGATCGCCGACTTCTACGACGAAGAGGTCCAGTCGACCACCGAACAGCTCACCGCGATGATCGAGCCGCTCATGATCGCCTTCCTCGGCATCGTCGTCGGAGGCATGATCGTGTGCCTCTACCTGCCGATCTTCAACATCTTCACCCTGATCAAATAGCGATTCTTCGACCTGGCCGCGCATCACCGCGCGGTCCGGCGCGCGACCGCGCCCTCTCCCATCCCCTGGAGGGTGCGGTTGTCGTCGTTGTGCGCCCCGTTTGCGGGCTGGCAGCCGGGTGGATGACCTCCCTACCGTCGATGGTGGGGGAGTGGGCATCCTCTTCCCTTCACACACATATCGGGGGAAGTCATGTTCACACGTCTCTGGTGGCTGCGGCGGGGGCCGCGCCGGCCGGGTGAGGGCGGCGACTCGGGGTTCACGCTCATCGAGCTGCTCGTCGTCGTCATCGTCATCGGCATTCTGGCCGCCATCGCCATTCCCATCTACACCGGAATGCAGACGCGGTCGAAGGAGGCCGGCGCCGTCACCGACGCCACCAACCTCAAGATCGCGCTCGTCGCCTGGGGCACCGACAACCGGTCGGCGACCGCACCTCCCGCGCTCGACGCCGCGGGCATCGCCGCTCTCGCCAAGTACGGGGCCACCCAGGGCAGCACCACGACCGGCTTCGCCTACAGCGGCTCGAGCGTCTGGCCCAAATTCTGTGCGACAGCGACGTCGATGACGGGGACGGTGTTCTACGTGACCGACTCCGACGGCACCTCCTCGACCAAGCCGAGCTCGGGCTGCTGATACCCCCTCAACTGGGGTGGCGTTTCAACCCTTTGTGCCCCCTTCGCGGGATTCTCCCGGGTGGTGAGCACTCCTAGTGTCAGAGGCGGGTCACAACCGTTGGGGGGGCGGCCTGCCAATCACTCATATCGAACAGGAATCACTATGATCCGCATCATGAAGGCGCTCAACACCCGCCTCGACTCGCTCAAGAAGAATGACGACAAGGGCTTCACGCTCATCGAGCTCCTCGTCGTCGTCATCATCATCGGCATCCTGGCTGCCATCGCCATCCCGATTTACCTGGGTGTGCAGAACAGCTCGAAGGACGCCGCGGTTCAGACCGACGTGACCAACGCGAAGATCGCGGTCATCGCGTGGGAGACCGACAACCCCACCGCCACCGCCTTCCCGACGACGGGCCTGACGACGGCGACCTTCGGCAAGTACGGCATGACGCAGAGCACGAACACCTCGAACCTCACGTTCTCGGGAACCCTGGCGTTCCCGTCGTTCTGCATCGCCGGCACCGGCACCACGACGACCGTCTTCTACGTCACCGACTCCGGTGGAGCCACGAAGACCAAGCCGACCGGCTGCTAATCATCGCCTAGCACGCGGGTGGCGGGGCGCTGAGCACAGCGCCCCGCCATCTCGCGGTACCACGGTCCGTCGGCACCGCAAGCCGGCCTCGCGGAGAACAGCTCCGCACAGCTCGATCCCGGGGGGGGTGACATGAAGGACAGCAACGACGACGGCCTCAGCCTCATTGAGGTGCTGATCGCGGTCGTGATCTTCTCCGTCATCGCTCTCGGCGTGGCCTTCACGGTCGCCTCCACTCTTCGCGTCGCCGACCAGGCTCAGGCCCGGGAGCAGGCGGCCAACCTCGCGGCCCAGGACATCGACCTCGACCGCTCGATCGACAATCTCTTCGATCTCTACAGCGACAACTACGACACCGTCGTGAACGGCACGACCTTCCACGTGGCCCGCACCGCATCCTGGGTCACCGACGGCACCGTCAATCAGAGGTGCGGCACCGGGGGTGGCGTGCTTCGCTACAAGCGGGTCAACGTCGACGTGACGTGGGACGGCATGACCTCGACGACCGCGCCCGTGCAGTCCGACACCCTGATCGACCCGGGCACCCGTATCAACGACCAGACGCACGGCACGATCCTCGTCTCGGTCGTCGGCTCGGCCGGCACGGGCACCTCCGGCGTGACCGTCACCGCCACGCCTTCCGCGACTCCCAACGGGGCGACCGCGCTCACGAGCGCGCCCGACCCGACGGACCCCGAGGGCTGCACCTACATCCTGTCGGTCACTCCCGGCAACTACGACGTGAAGATCTCGCGCGCGGGCTACGTCGACGTGAATCAGTCGGCCACCGCGACGGTCACCGTCGGCGTGCAGGCGGCGGGCGCCGCCTCCGTCGGCTTCCAGTTCGACCAGAGCGGCAACCTCACCACGAGCTACGCCTCCAACTACTCGGGCAGCGTGCTGACCCCGAGCAATCTCCCCACGAGCTTCGTGAGCACCTACGGCACGTACACCGCGACCACACCCGTGACGGCCTCCGGCGTCAACCTGTATCCCTTCCCGTCCGGCTACAAGGTGCTCGCCGGCCAGTACGTTGATCCCGCCACTGCGGGCGGCGGCTGCGCGGCCCCCGATCCCAGCCAGTGGAGCGCGGGCACCGCGCTCAACAACACGACCGTTCTGGCCGGGAACGCCCCGTCCACTCCGGTCACCCCGGGCGGCTCTGCGGCCGCGGCGGTGCCGATGGGAGTGTTCACCGTCAAGTCGATCGCGGCCGGCGTCTACGTCACCGCCGTGCAGCTCTCCGGCCCCGCGGCCTCGGGCGACCCCGGGTGCGCTGCCGCCGACGCGAGTCCCACCACGTACACCTACAAGTTCCCGGCGACGACGAGCTCCACGAAGAACTTCGCCCTGCCGTGGGGAACGTACAAGATCTACACGAGCACTCTCTTCGGCATCCTCACCACGCGCGTCGCCACTGCCAACCTCACGACGATCACGGGCAGCGGCGGCACCAACTCGAGCAACGGTGGCACCCTCACCCTCGACCCGCGGGCGGTGGCACCGTGACGCGACTGCGCTCCGCCCTCGACCGCACGAGGGCGCGACTCGCCGGCGGCGACGACCGCGGAATCACGCTCATCGAGCTGCTCGTCGCGACCCTGATCTTCTCGATCCTGCTCACGCTCGTGGTGAGCGCCTATTCCACGCTCTCCCGCTCGATCACGCTCGCGGGAGCGGTCGACAGCAACGTCAAGCTCTCGTCCCTCGGCATGAACGAGATCTCGAAGGTGCTGCGGTTCGCCGCGACGAACCCGGTGCTCGGGCATCCGATCAACGACCCGGCCTTCGTCACCGCCGACGTGGAGACCCTCACCGTCTACAGCTACGTGGACGCGAACGCGACCACCCCCGCGCCCGTCAAGGTGACCTTCTCGCTCAATGCGAGCCGCCAGCTCGTCGAGCAGCGCTACGCGGGCACCGCCACCAACGGGTTCTGGTCGTTCGCGAGCACCCCCTCCGTCACGCGCATCCTCACGGGGGCGGTCATCGCGCCGTCCGCGGGCGAGCGCCCGCTCTTCAGCTACCAGACGGTCACCAACGGCACCTACCTCACCGTGCCGAGCGGGGGCCTGACCGCGAGCCAGCTGCCGCAGGTCGCCGCCGTCACGGTGACCATGAAGATCAAGGGCGCGAGCGGTGCCGGCGGTGGCGCCTCGAGCCCCATGACCATCTCCAACACAGTGGGGCTCCCGAACCTCGGGCTCGCTCGAACCGGACAGGACATGCCGTGATCCGTCTGCTCGCACAGCGACTGCGTCTGCGTCGGAATGACGAGGGGTTCGCCCTCGTCATCGTGATCGCGATCGGCGCGATTCTCATGATCCTGGCGTCGGTGGCGGCGACCTACTCGGTGAGCGTGCTGAACAAGTCCAAGCAGGACGTGGCCTGGGCCGCCGCGGAGGCCGCGGCGTACGCGGGCATCGAGGAGTACCAGAGCCGGCTGGCGACCGACAGCTCCTACTTCCAGTACGGCAATCCGGCCGCGCAGTTCGGTGCGGGAAGCGCGGTGACGCTCCCGACCGGAACCGGTCAGGTCAATCCCGCCTTCAGTCTCGACACGGGGGCGAACTCGACCTGGGCCGTCGTGCCGGGAAGCAACGGGGCCGCGAAGTTCCGGTACGAGATCGACACGACCAAGTACCTGTCCACGGGCATCGTGCGCATCCGCTCGACCGGCCTCGCCGGCGGTGTCACGCGCAGCATCATCGCGAACCTCAAGCAGCAGGGCTTCATCGACTTTCTCTACTTCACCGACTACGAGATCCAGGACCCCGCCCTCAGTGGCGACCCCGTGTCCTGCGTGAAGTACGCCTGGGCGGGGCGCTCCTCGAGCTGCTCGGTCATCCAGTTCAGCGGTGCCGACCACATCCAGGGCCCCGTGCACTCGAATGACACCCTGCGTATCTGCGGCTCGACCTTCGACGGAATCGTGAACACCGGCAACAGCACGGCGTCGGGTGGGCTCTACTACACGATCCCCGCGGGATGCACGGCCGGCACCTTCAACTCGGGCGCGCCGTACTACAGCCCGGTCGTCGGGGTGCCGACCACGAACTCGCAGATGAAGAAGGAAGTGCGCACCGACCTGCCCGCCGACGTACCGAACCCGGGCTGCCTCTACACGGGCGCCACGAGCGTCGTCCTCAATGCGAACGGAACCGTCACGGTGCGCTCACCGTGGACCCGGTTCACCCGCGTCGCGGGCGACCCGGCCACCTCCGGCAGCAACGCGGCCGCCTGTGGCACGCCGGGCACCGGAGCGGGCCAGCTGGGTTCGGCCACCGGCGCGACCTTCACGCCGCCCACCAAGGCCGTCTTCTACGTGCAGAACCAGCCCGCGAGCTCGAGCGACCCCAATTTCTGGCCCGCCGCCACTCCCGCCCCGACCACCTGCAAGGGCGCCAACGGAACGTCGACCGGAAACGGGATCGGCTACCCCATGTCGGGCGAGACCGCGCCCTCGGGCACGCCCTACGGATGCACGAACGGCGACGTCTTCGTCAAGGGCACGCTGAGCGGCCAGATGTCGATCGCCGCCGAGAACTACGTCTACGTGACCGGCGATCTGCAGTACAACGATTCGAGCACCGACATGCTCGGGCTCGTCGGCAATAACGCAGTGTGGGTCTGGAACCCCGTCAACTCCTCGGGAACCAACCTGCTCACCGACTCCGGCCGGCGCATCGACGCCGCCATCCTCTCGGTCGCGCACACCTTCCAGGTGCAGAACTTCTCGACCGGCTCCCCGCGGGGCACCCTCACGGTCAACGGCGCGATCGCGCAGAAGTTCCGCGGGCCGGTGGGAACGGGTTCCGGCGGAACGACCGTGACGGGCTACGCCAAGAACTACGTGTACGACGCGCGGCTCAAATACACGGCCCCGCCGAAGTATCTGTCACCGGTCACCACGACGTATGGTGTGACCACCTGGATCGACACGCCCGCCGCGTTCGCCTCCAACGGGACCTACAAGTGATGGGCGCGCAGATCATGACAGCAGGGATCGCCATCGTCGCCTCGGGTGCGCTCTTCGGCATTCTCATCGGCTCCTTCCTCAACGTGGTCGTCTATCGCGTGCCGATCGGCATGTCGCTCGTGGCGCCCGCGAGCGCGTGCCCGAACTGCCACAGCGGCATCAAGGGCTACGACAACATCCCGGTCGTCTCGTGGCTCCTGCTGGGCGGTCGCTGCCGGCAGTGCAAGGCGCCCATCTCGGTGCGGTACCCGCTCGTCGAGGCGGGAACCGCCGTCTTCTTCGGCGTCGTGGCCGCGTTCTTCGCGCCCTCGATCTCCTCGGCGCACACCGTCGCGGGTGCCGTGTCGGCCGCGCTCGCGCTCGTCGCCTTCCTCTACCTCACCGCGATCAGTGTCGCGCTCGCGCTCATCGACCTCGAGACCCACCGCCTGCCGAACGCGATCGTGCTGCCCGCCTACGCGGTCGGCGCCGTTCTCCTCGGCGCGGCTGCGCTCGTCGGGGGTCACTGGGATGCCCTCCTGCGCGGCGGCGCCGGCGTGGTCGCCTTGGCTGCGCTCTATTTCGTGCTCGCGCTCGTGTCCCGGGGCGGGATGGGCCTCGGCGATGTCAAGCTCGCCGGCGTCCTGGGGCTGTACCTCGGCTGGAGCGGGTGGGGATCGCTGCTCGTGGGGGCCTTCGCGGCGTTCATCCTGGGCGGCGTGTTCGGGATGGCGTTGATCGTGAGCCGACGCGCGGGGCGGCGGTCGGGCATCCCGTTCGGACCGTGGATGCTCGCGGGGGCCTGGATCGGAATCTTCGCAGGGGACCAGCTCTGGACCGGCTATCTGTCGGCCCTGGGGTTGTCGGGATAGTTCAGTAGAAAACAGGGGATAACGTGGCAAAGAACATCGTCGGCATCGACATCAGCAACTCGGGTATCCGAGCTGTCGAGGTCAGTGATGCCACCAAGGCGCGGCCGAGTGTCGTGCGCTACAAGTCGGTTCCACTGCCCGAGGGCGCGGTGTCGCGCGGCGAGGTGCTGGAACCATCGACCGTGTCGACCGCGCTCCGGCAGCTGTGGTCGACCGGGGGATTCACCAGCAGAGAGGTCGTGCTCGGCATCGGCAATCACCGGGTGCTCGCGCGTGACCTCACGGTGCCCAAGATGAGCATCGAGCGCATCCGCGAGTCGCTGCCCTTCCAGGTGCAGGAGATGCTGCCCGTCGCCGTCGAGGACGCGCTGCTCGACTTCTACCCGATCTCGGAGACCGAGTCGGAGGTCGGCACCATGGTCAACGGACTGCTCGTGGCCGCCGTCAAGGAGTCGGTGGTGGCGAACGTCAAGGCCGCCGAGCTCGCGGGCCTCAACCCGACCGATGTCGACCTCATCCCCTTCGCACTCAGCCGCGTGTTCCTCCGCGGGGCGCACGGCCGCGGCACCGTTGCCGTGATCGAGATCGGAGAGAGCACCTCGACCGTGGTGATCGCGAAGGACGGGGTGCCGCAGTTCGTGCGCATCATCGCTTCCGGCGGTGCCGACGTGACCGAGGCGATCCGCAGCGAGCTCAGCCTCACCACCGAACAGGCGGAGACGGCCAAGCGCGCCCTCGGGCTCAGCACGGTCGGGGTCGCGGTGGAGAACCGGCCGGTCGTCGAGGTCATCTACCGCGTCGCGGGCGAGTTGCTCAACAGCATTCGCAACACGATCAACTACTTCGCCGGCACCCGCCCACAGGATCCGGTGCGTCAGATCATCCTGACCGGCGGCGGCTCGAAGCTCATCGGCTTCGCGCAGGCGCTCGGTGACAACACGCGGATCCCCGTCGCCGCCGGGAACCCGTTCGAGACCATCACGGTGAATCGCACCTTGGCCGAGGAGACGGCACGGGGCGAGAACGACGGCATGGTCGTCGCGCTCGGCCTGGCATTGGGGAGTGCAGCATGAGTACGACAGTGAAGACCAAGCCCGAGAAGAAGGCGCCGGGAACCCGTGCGGCCGCCCGCAGTGCGCGCACCCAGGACGTGCTGCGCATCGGCGGCGAGCCCCGGGTCAGCCTGCTCCCCCCGGAGGTCGGGGCACGCAAGCGCGCCCGCGTCCTCCGTCGGCGGCTGGGCCTCGGCCTCATCGGGGTCGTCGTCGTCGTCGCTGCCGGAGTCGCGCTCGCCATGGTGTCGCTCGTCGGCTCGCAGCTCGCCTTGACCGAGGCGCAACTCAAAGCGACCGACCTGTTGGCACAGCAGCGTCAATACGGCGACGTGTTGAAGGTGAAGGCCGACGTTGTCGCGGTGACCAAGTCACAGGCGCTCGCGACGGCGCAGGAGATCGCCTGGGCGCCCTACATCGCTGACATCCAGAAGACCCTGCCCGCGTCCATGAAGATCACCGCGTTCTCGGCGGGGATCGACGCCCCGTTCGCGGCGCAGCCGGCCAACGTCGACCCGCTGCAGGGCCCGCGCATCGCGACGCTCAAGCTCACGGTTTCGACTCCGCAGCAGCAGATCTCGGGGTGGCTCGCCTCGCTGAACGTGCTGCCCGGATTCGTCGACGCGACGCCGGAATCCGTGACTCTCGACCAGGGCAGCCCTGACTACCTGGTCGTCGTCGACATCCACATCAATGACGGTGCGCTCGCGAAGCGCTTCGTGACCGCGACGAAGTAGGAGCAGGCCATGAATAAGGACAGACTCTGGATCATCGGGGCGGTCGCCGCAATGGTGATCGTCGCACTCGCCGGATGGTTCGTCGGCATCTCGCCGATCCTCGATCAGGCAACGGCCGCGAGCAGTCAGGCGCAGTCGATCAGTGCGAACAACCACTCGAGCGAGCTGCAGCTCGTCACCCTGAAGAAGCAGTTCGCTCAGATCGGCACTCTGCAGGCGAATCTCGACTCGCTGCGCCAGTCGATTCCGAGCGATGGCGACATCGACGCGTTCCTCAAAGAGATCGACACGCTCACCACCGCCCATCACGTGACTCTGACGAGCGCGACGGTGAACGCGGCGACCGTTTACGTGAATGCCGCCACCCCGGCGACGGGAGCCGCCTCCGCGCCCGCATCGACGACGCCCACCGCGACGCCGACCCCGGTGGCCACGGCCGCCGCCGGCGCGACGGCGACCGCGGTGCCCGGAGCGGGAGCGGGGAGCAACTTCGTGATGATCCCCGTGGTGCTGAACGTCACCGGCTCCTTCCCGAACGTGTTGGCCTTCACCGCCGCGTTGCAGACGGGAGAGCGTCTCTACCTCGTGACCCAGGCGACCGCGACCGAGAGCAACAGCACGCCGGGCCAGTACGAGGCCACCCTCACCGGCGACGTCTTCGCGCTCAAGGGCACGGCGACCACCACCGCGGCCCCGAAGCCGAGCGCCACCGCGACGCCGGTGGCCACGCCGAGTGCGACACCGACGCCGTAGCGACGACGTCGAGTTCCGAATCGAAGGTACCGCCGGGCGGCCCGTCAAGGGGTCGCCCGGCGGTCCTGCGACGATAGAGTGACTCTCACAACAGTCGCCCTCCATCGCTCGTGCCCAACCGGGTGGATGCCGACGAGGGCCGGTGAGGAGCACTCCCGTGAGCGACACGACCCCGAGGCCCGACGAGACAGTACCGGCGGAGACCGCGGTGCCCGTGGGGGAGACCCCTCCGCCCGCTGAGCCCACCAGTGCCGTGGCCGAGCCCGCGACCGCCGTCGAGCCCGCCGCTCCCGTTGCGGAGCCTGTGCCCCTCGTCGAGCCGGCGCCCGCGGTCGAGCCCGCTCCGCTGGTGGAGCCCGCCGCCTCCGAGAAGGCGCCGGTGTCGGAGGCCGCCGCAGCGACTCCCGTTGTCGCCGCCGCTCCCGAACCCGCCGTCGCCGCCGAACGCGCGGCTGCCCCCGAGCCCGCCCCGGTCGCCGCGGCGCCGATCCCGACCCCCGCGCCCGATAACCGCTATGTCTACGTCGAGGCCCCGACACCCCCGCGCCGCAAGGGCAACCGCGGCTTCGGCGTGCTGTTCGCCATCGTCGCGACGATCGTCTTCGCGGCGCTGTACGCCGTCGCGGCCATCGTCATCCTCACCCTCACCGCACCGACGGGCTTTTTCGCGCAGTCGTTCACGGGCTTCCTCTCCAGCACGGTGTTCTGGGTGCCCGGCCTCTTCTTCCTCCTGTTCTTCATCCTGCTCGCGCTCCTGCTCAATCGCGCGGGATGGTGGGCCTGGGTTCTCGGCAGCCTCTTCGTGGGCGTGCTCACCTACGCGGGCAGCATCGTCGTCTTCCTCCTCGAGAGCAACGTCGTGCAGGCGACCCCGCAGCAGGCCAATCACCTGCTCGCCTCGCTGGCGATCAACCCCTTCGTCATCGCCTCGGCGCTGCTCGCCCGAGAGGTTGCGCTCTGGCTCGGCGCGGCGATCGCGGCACGAGGCCGGCGGGTGAAGGCGCGGAACGTCGCGGCTCGCGAGGAGTTCGATCGTGAGGCGGAGGCGAAGCGCGCCGAGTACGACGCGGCGCGCGCGGCGTAGTCCGGTCATCCCACCGTTCCGCCCGGAGCGGAACCATTTGACCCGCGGGATGCGCGCGGCTAGTGTTTATCGGGTGTGCGCTGTGTCGTGCGCTCCTGCCATGCCGGATATCGTGCGAGCGAGTCGGGTGGGGCCGGGGTCGACGGCACCGTCGTAACCAGGCTGGGTTCACTCGTCGCATTGCACCACCAGCGTCGAGTGGCCCCCACGGCATACCAATCAGTCCTCCGGAAAATGCGGGGGACGCGTTTGGTCCAATTGAACTCGCGCAGCCGCCAGGCGTGGCCGCGCGAATGCTAATCATCAAGTAGCAGCTGTCACCGTGCAGTAAATCCAAGGAGTTATGTAGTGCCCACCATTCAGCAGTTGGTGCGGAAGGGCCGCAGCGCGAAGGTCGTCAAGACCAAGGCGCCCGCCCTGAAGTCCAACCCCCAGCAGCGCGGCGTCTGCACGCGCGTCTACACGACCACCCCGAAGAAGCCGAACTCGGCCCTTCGCAAGGTGGCTCGCGTCAAGCTTTCCAACGGTACCGAGGTCACGGCGTACATCCCGGGCGAGGGCCACAACCTGCAGGAGCACTCGATGGTGCTCGTCCGCGGTGGTCGTGTGAAGGACCTCCCCGGTGTGCGCTACAAGATCGTGCGCGGCGCGCTCGACACCCAGGCAGTGAAGAATCGTAAGCAGGCCCGGAGCCGCTACGGAGCGAAGATGGACAAGAAGTAATGCCACGTAAAGGACCAGCACCGAAGCGTCCCGTAGTTGCGGACCCGGTCTACGGAGCCCCCATCGTCAGCCAGCTCGTCAACAAGATCCTTCTTGACGGCAAGAAGGGTCTCGCCGAGCGCATCGTCTATGGCGCACTCGAGGGCGTGTCGGCCAAGAACGGCCAGGATGCGGTCGTCACCCTGAAGAAGGCCCTCGACAACGTGCGCCCGACCCTCGAGGTCAAGTCGCGCCGCGTCGGTGGATCGACCTACCAGGTGCCCGTCGAGGTCAAGCCTCACCGCGCCAACACCCTCGCCCTCCGCTGGCTCACCAGCTACGCCAAGGCCCGCCGCGAGAAGACGATGACCGAGCGTCTCACCAACGAGATCCTCGACGCGTCGAACGGACTCGGCGCCGCCGTCAAGCGTCGCGAGGACACCCACAAGATGGCTGAGTCGAACAAGGCATTCGCGCACTACCGGTGGTGACCCGCCCGGCGATGTCCACGGCGCGGCCCCTCACGGGCCGCGCCGTGCGCTCGGCACCCACACCACACGTCAAACTTCCAAAGTAAGGAACCCCCGTGGCACAAGACGTGCTCACCGACCTGAACAAGGTCCGCAACATCGGCATCATGGCGCACATCGATGCCGGCAAGACCACCACCACCGAGCGCATCCTCTTCTACACGGGCATCACCCACAAGATCGGTGAGGTGCACGACGGCGCCGCGACGATGGACTGGATGGCGCAGGAGCAGGAGCGCGGCATCACGATCACGTCCGCTGCGACGACCTGTTTCTGGAACAAGCACCAGATCAACATCATCGACACCCCCGGGCACGTCGACTTCACGGTCGAGGTGGAGCGCTCGCTCCGCGTCCTCGACGGTGCCGTCGCGGTGTTCGACGGCAAGGAGGGCGTCGAGCCCCAGTCCGAGACGGTGTGGCGTCAGGCCGACAAGTACGACGTGCCCCGCATCTGCTTCGTCAACAAGATGGACAAGCTCGGCGCCGATTTCTACTTCACGGTCGACACCATCATCAAGCGCCTCGGCGCCAAGCCGCTCGTCATCCAGCTCCCCATCGGGTTCGAGAACACCTTCGAGGGTGTCGTCGACCTGGTCGAGATGCGCGCGCTGACCTGGCGCGGCGACTCCAAGGGTGACGTCGAGATGGGTGCCAAGTACACCATCGAGGAGATCCCGGCCGACCTCGTCGAGAAGGCGGCGGAGTACCGCCAGATCCTGCTCGAGACCGTCGCCGAGACCGACGACGTGCTGCTCGAGAAGTTCTTCGGCGGCGAGGAGCTGACCGTCGCCGAGATCAAGGGCGCGATCCGCAAGCTCACTGTTGCCAGCGAGATCTACCCCGTGCTCTGCGGCTCCGCGTTCAAGAACCGCGGCGTGCAGCCGATGCTGGATGCGGTGGTCGACTACCTGCCGAGCCCGCTCGACGTGCCCGCGGTCGAGGGTCACGACGTGCGTGACGAGGAGAAGGTCATCGAGCGCCACCCGGTGTCGAGCGACCCCTTCGCCGCACTGGCCTTCAAGGTCGCCGTGCACCCCTTCTTCGGTCGCCTCACCTACGTCCGGGTCTACTCCGGCGAGGTCGAGTCCGGCGCCCAGGTCGTCAACGCGACGAAGGGCAAGAAGGAGCGCATCGGCAAGATCTTCCAGATGCACGCCAACAAGGAGAACCCGGTCACGGCGATGAGCGCCGGCCACATCTACGCGGTCATCGGCCTGAAGGACACCACCACCGGTGACACCCTCTCCGACCCCGCGCAGCAGGTCGTCCTCGAGTCGATGACGTTCCCGGAGCCCGTAATCGAGGTCGCGATCGAGCCGAAGACCAAGGCCGACCAGGAGAAGCTGGGCATCGCGATCCAGAAGCTCGCTGAAGAGGACCCGACCTTCCGCACGGAGCAGAACCAGGACACCGGCCAGACGGTCATCAAGGGAATGGGCGAGCTTCACCTCGACATCCTCGTCGACCGCATGAAGCGCGAGTTCAACGTCGAGGCGAACGTCGGCAAGCCCCAGGTGGCCTACCGCGAGACGATCCGCCGCGTCGTGGAGAAGCACGACTACACGCACAAGAAGCAGACGGGTGGCTCCGGCCAGTTCGCGAAGGTGCAGATCTCGCTCGAGCCGCTGGAGATCACGGCCGAGAAGATCTACGAGTTCGAGAACAAGGTCACGGGTGGTCGCGTTCCGCGCGAGTACATCCCGTCGGTCGACGCGGGAATCCAAGACGCGCTGCACGTCGGCGTTCTCGCCGGATACCCCATGGTGGGTGTCAAGGCGATCCTGCTCGACGGTGCCGCCCACGATGTCGACTCGTCTGAGATGGCCTTCAAGATCGCCGGCTCGATGGCCTTCAAGGAGGCCGCTCGCAAGGCCGGACCCGTTCTGCTCGAGCCGCTGATGGCCGTCGAGGTGCGCACGCCCGAGGAGTACATGGGCGACGTCATCGGCGACCTGAACTCGCGTCGCGGTCAGATCCAGAGCATGGATGATGCGACCGGCGTCAAGGTCGTTCGCGCCAACGTGCCGCTGTCGGAGATGTTCGGCTACGTGGGTGACCTGAGGTCGAAGACCTCGGGCCGCGCCGTGTACTCGATGACCTTCGAGTCCTACGCTGAGGTCCCGAAGGCAGTCGCCGACGAGATCATCCAGAAGAACAAGGGCGAGTAGACACACTGCTCGTCGGTGGGGCGCCGTCGCGTGCGGCGTCGCCCCGCCGGATCCCTCCCCTGTGGGGGGACCCTGACAACGAAGGCTCACCGAGCCCGAGTAACATAACAACACACCAATAACGCAGGCATCCGAAAACCGTCGGATGCTCGCACCAGAGTCCTGAGGAGGACCCACTGTGGCTAAGGCCAAGTTCGAGCGGTCGAAGCCGCACGTAAACATCGGAACCATCGGTCACGTCGACCACGGAAAGACCACGCTGACCGCGGCGATCTCCAAGGTGCTTGCTGACAAGTACCCCTCGAAGACGAACGTTCAGCGCGACTTCGCGTCGATCGACTCCGCTCCCGAAGAGCGCCAGCGCGGTATCACGATCAACATCTCGCACGTCGAGTACGAGACCCCGAAGCGTCACTACGCTCACGTCGACGCCCCCGGTCACGCCGACTACATCAAGAACATGATCACCGGTGCTGCTCAGATGGACGGCGCGATCCTCGTGGTTGCGGCGACCGACGGCCCGATGGCTCAGACCCGTGAGCACGTGCTGCTCGCCAAGCAGGTCGGCGTTCCGTACCTGCTCGTTGCACTCAACAAGTCCGACGCTGTCGACGACGAGGAGATCCTGGAGCTCGTCGAGCTCGAGGTTCGCGAGCTGCTGTCGAGCCAGGACTTCGACGGCGACAACGCCCCCGTCGTCCGCGTCTCGGCGCTGAAGGCCCTCGAGGGTGACGAGAAGTGGACCCAGTCCATCCTCGACCTCATGGAGGCCGTCGACGAGTCCGTTCCGGACCCGGTGCGCGACAAGGACAAGCCGTTCCTCATGCCCATCGAGGACGTCTTCACGATCACCGGTCGTGGAACGGTTGTGACGGGTCGCGCCGAGCGCGGTACCCTCGCGATCAACTCCGAGGTCGAGATCGTCGGCATCCGCCCGACGCAGAAGACGATCGTCACGGGTATCGAGATGTTCCACAAGCAGCTCGACGAGGCGTGGGCCGGCGAGAACTGTGGTCTCCTGCTCCGTGGTACGAAGCGTGAGGATGTCGAGCGCGGCCAGGTCGTCGTCAAGCCCGGCTCGGTCACCCCGCACACGAACTTCGAGGGCACCGCGTACATCCTGTCCAAGGATGAGGGTGGGCGTCACAACCCGTTCTACGCGAACTACCGTCCGCAGTTCTACTTCCGCACCACCGACGTCACCGGCGTCATCACGCTGCCCGAGGGCACCGAGATGGTGATGCCCGGCGACACCACCGGTATGACCGTCGAGCTCATCCAGCCCATCGCGCTGGAAGAGGGCCTCGGCTTCGCGATCCGTGAGGGTGGCCGCACCGTCGGCGCCGGCACGGTGACCAAGGTTCTGAAGTAATTCAGTAGCACCGTCGAACAGGGTCGGGCCTTCGGGTCCGGCCCTGTTCTGCGTCTGGGGCCTCTGCCCCGGCCGCGCAAGCCCTGCCGGTGCGGGGCGGGCGCTGATAGACCTGAGGCATGCCCCGATTGCGCCGAAGCGACTCCACCGGTCCCGGCTATGCCCGGGTTCGCGCGGGGCGCGGGTTCTCCTACCGCGACCAGAACGGGGTCACCGTCGGCGACCCGCAGCTCCGCGCGCGACTGGACGCCCTGGCCATCCCGCCCGCCTGGACGGAGGTGTGGATCGCTCCGCACGCGAACGGCCACATTCAGGCGACCGGGATCGATGCGGCGGGTCGGCGGCAGTACCTCTACCATCCGAGTTGGCGCGAGCAGAAGGACCGGCTGAAGTTCGACCGCGCCCTCGCCCTCGCGGAGTCGCTGCCCACCGCGCGCCGACAGGTGACGATCGCCTTGCGCGCGGATGACCTCTCCCGCGAGTGGGCGCTCGCCGCGGGGTTCCGCATGCTCGACTCCGGCCACCTGCGGGTCGGCTCCGAGCGCTATGCCGAGTTGCACGGCTCCTTCGGCCTCACCACGCTCCTGTGCGCGCACGCCCAGCTCAGCGGCGACACCGTCCGTCTTCGATTCCCCGCGAAGAGCGGACAGAGCTGGGAGAGCGAGCTCGCCGATCCCGACCTCGCCGCCGCGCTTCGACGCATGAAGTCGCGCGGTGGGCGGGCGCGACTGCTCGCCCACCGTGATGCGCGGGGCTGGCATCCGATCGCCGCCGCCGAGCTCAACGGCTACGTTCGCGAGCGGACGGGCGGCGATTTCAGCGCCAAGGATTTCCGCACCCTGCACGGCACGGTCGCGGCGGCCGTCAGTCTCGCGCGCAGCGACGCGTCGACCCGCACGGCCCGTCGTCGCGCGGTGGCACAGGCGATGCGCGACGCCGCCGCGGTGCTGGGCAACACCCCAGCGATCGCACGTTCCAGCTACGTCGACCCGCGGGTCGTCGACGAGTTCGAACACGGGCGGATGATCGACCGCACGCGTCTCGCCGCCGCCGAGTCGGAGCTCCGCGCCCTGCTCTACCACTGAGAGAGGTCGAGACCCCGCCCCCAGAGCCCTCTCGCCCCGCCCTCGTGTCCAGATCGTGATTGGAACGTGCACATTGGCTCTGGCGCGGGAGGAGAGGCCGCAGTACAGTCACGACAACAAGCAATACTCGACATTCCCCTAGCGAGTTGAAACCCGACCTGCTTCTTCATCCCGAAAGAGGCCACCTTGTTCCTGCCTGCCCGTCGTGCCCCCTCCCGCCGCGCCACCGTGACCGACGCCGCTGCCCGCCGCGCCCCCGCGCCCGACATCGCACCCGACACCGATCCCGGCACCGCCGCCCGCCGCGCCCGCGTCCGCCCGGCCGTCGGCGTCGGAGTCGCGATCGCCGCTCTCATGGCCGCGCTCCTCACGCCCCCCGCTGTTGCGGTCGCCGACACCGCGCCGGCCAAGGCGGGCGAACCCGCCTCGGTCTCCACCGACCCCCTGCCCACCACGCAGATCGACGGAGTCGTCTGGTCTCAGATCGTCATCGGCAACACGGTCTACGCGGGCGGCCAGTTCACGACCGCGCGCCCGGCGGGTGCGGCCCCCGGCACCAACACCTCTCCCCGCTACAACCTCCTGGCCTACAACCTCAGCACCGGCGTGCTCGTCTCGTCCTTCGCCCCGAACGTCAACGGGGTGGTGAAGTCTCTCGCCGCCTCGCCCGACGGCACCCGACTGTACGTCGGCGGTCTGTTCACCCAGATCAACGGTCTCGCGCGGTATCGCCTCGCGGCCTTCGACGTGGCCTCGGGCACGCTCATCCCGGGCTTCGTCCCTAAGCCCAACTACCGCGTGAACGCGATCGTCGCCACCGCCGACACCGTCTACTTCGGCGGTTCCTTCAGCTCCGTGGGCTCCGTGGCGCGAGCCAACGCCGCGGCGGTCAGCGCGGCAACCGGGGCACTCCTCCCGTGGGCGCCGGTCGCCGCGGGCGGCGGCGTCAACGCCATGGTGCTGTCTCCCGATGGCACCAAGATGGCACTCGGCGGCGCCTTCACCACTCTCAACGGGTCCGCCAATCCTGGCTATGGACTCGGCATGGCCTCCGTGCTCGATACCGGTACCACCGTGCTGCCGTTCCTCGTCAACTCGCTCATCCGAAATGCCGGAGCCAACGCCGCGATCGAATCCCTCGTGTCGGATGGCACGAGCCTCTACGGCTCCGCCTATGTGTTCGGATCCGGCGGCAATCTGGAGGGCTCCTTCCGGGCCAGCTGGGTCGACGGCTCGCTCATCTGGGTCGAGGACTGCCACGGCGACACTTACTCGGTGTTCGCGACCAGCGGTCTCGAGTACATCGCGGGGCACCCGCACATGTGCAACAACATCAGCGGCTTCCCCGAGGTCTCGCCCCGCGTCAATCGCCGCGGCATCGCCTTCACGAGCTATGCCGACGGCGTGGTGAAACACAACGTCAACAGTGGCTACTACGACTTCGGCGGCAATCCCAAGCCCGATGAGATCAACTGGTTCCCCGACATCAATTCGGGAACATTCACGGGACAGAATCAGGGCCCCTGGCACGTCACCGGCACGAGCCAGTACGTCGTCTACGGCGGTGAGTTCACCGCGGTCAACGGCATCAAGCAGCAGGGTCTGGTGCGATTCGCGGTGAGCAGCATCGCCCCGAACAAGGATGGACCGCGGCTGAGCGGAGCCGCGTTCCCGCTCACGGCGGCCGCGCTGAGCTCGTCCAGCATCAAGCTGAGCTGGACCACGAACTGGGATCGTGACAACGAGGTGCTGAGTTACCGGATCTACCGCAGTGGCACCGCCGCGCCGATCGCCACCCTGACGAAGACCTCCCGGCTCTACCAGCTCTCCGCGATGAGCTTCACCGATACCGGGCGCGCCGCGGGCACCAGCTACAGCTACACCGTGCAGGCGGTCGATCCCTTCGGCAACATCGCCGTCTCGGCGCCGGTCTCGGTGACCACGCTGGGATCGGGCGGCACCAACCAGGCGCCCACGGCATCCTTCACCGCCACGGCGACCAAACTCGTGCTCGCCGTCGACGGCTCGGCGTCGAGTGACCCCGACGGCACCATCGCGTCATACGCCTGGACCTTCGGTGACGGGGGCACGGCGACCGGGATGACCGCGAGCCACAGCTACGCGACCGCGGGCACCTACACCGTGAGCCTCACGGTGACCGACAACAACGGCGCGAAGTCGACGGCGTCGAAGAGTGTGACGGTCTCGGCCACCGCGGGGGCGACGACGGCGAGTGACACCTTCTCGCGCACGACGAGCTCGAGCTGGGGATCCGCCGACAGCGGTGGGCCGTGGAGCCTCAGCGGCACCGCGTCGGACTTCTCCGTCAGCGGCGGGCTCGGCCGGATCACGCTCCCCGTGGCGGGCGCATATGTGCGGGCGAACCTCGCTCAGCTGGCCTCGAACAACTCCAACGTGGTGGTGAGCACCGCCCTGGGTCAGCCGGTGGTGGGCGGCACCGCCTACGTGTCGGTGATCGCGCGCTCGGTCGGGTCGAGCGACTACCAGGCGCGTGTCGCGGTCAGCACCACGAACACCGTCGTGCTGCAGCTTCTCGCAGCGGGCACGACGCTCGCCGCGGTGAAGACGCCGCTCAGCTACACCACGGGTCAGCAGTTGACGGTGCGCGTGCAGGCGAGCGGGGTCTCGCCGACGACGCTCCGCGCGAAAGTGTGGGCGACCGGCACCGCGGAGCCGAGCGCGTGGACCGTGACCGCGAGCGACTCCACCTCCGCGTTGCAGACGACGGGCGGGGTCGGACTCGGAGCCTACCTGTCGAGCTCGTCCACGGGACTGCCGCGTGTCTTCACCTTCGACAACCTCGCGGTGACCGCCGCGAACTGAGCGCGGGCTGGCGCTGGCAGCCGCCGAGGCGGTATTATCAGCGCCAACCCGATCCCTCGCATCACCCAGTGCGAGTTCTTACCCGAATTGCTTCGTGCTACCCGAATGAGGCCCCCGTGTTTACCCGCGCGTACCCGAAACGTCTTGCCCGTCTTTCCGCGACCTCCGCTGCCGTCGCAGCCCTCGTTCTCAGCCTACTGAGTCCGGTTGGCACCGCGGCGGCCGATACCGCCCCCGCCAATCCGGTGGAGCCGCCGACGGTGTCGACCGATCCATTGCCCACCGTTCAGATCGACGGTGTCGTCTGGTCCGAGGTCATCATCGGCAACACCGTGTACGCCGGCGGAGAGTTCACCACCGCGCGCCCCGCCGGGTCGCCCCTGGGCGTGAACACCGTTCCGCGCAGCAACCTGCTGGCGTTCGACCTGACCACCGGCAACCTCATCACGACGTTCGCACCCACCGTCAACGGCGCGGTGCGCACCCTCGCCGCGTCTCCCGACGGCACCCGCCTGTACGTCGGCGGCCTCTTCACACAGATCAACGGTGTGAACCGCTACCGCATCGCGGCGTTCAACGTCTCCACCGGAACCCTGGTGTCCGGCTTCGTGCCCAAGCCCAACTACCGCGTCAACGCGATCGTCGCCACCAACGACACCGTGTACTTCGGTGGCTCGTTCGGCGCGCTGGGCTCGATCACGCGCTACAACCTCGCCGCCGTCGCGGCCTCGAACGCCGCCGTGCTGCCGTGGGCCCCGGTCGCCGCCGGCGGGGCGGTCGCCACCATGGCGCTGTCGCCGGACGGCTCGAAGCTGGCGATCGGCGGGCAATTCACGACGTTCGACGGCGGCTCCAACCCTGGATACGGCCTCGGCATGGTCTCCGCCACCGGCGACGGATCGGTCGCACTGCCGTTCGTGGTCAACTCCCTCATCCGCGATGGCGGGGCGAACGCGGGCATCCAATCGCTCGTCTCGGACGGCGACAGCCTGTACGGCTCCGGATTCGTCTTCGGATCCGGCGGCAACATGGAGGGCTCGTTCCGCGCGAGCTGGGTCGATGGCTCGCTCATCTGGATCGAGGACTGCCACGGCGACACCTACTCCGTCTACCCGGGCAACGGGCTCGAGTATGTCGCCGGCCACCCCCACACCTGCGCGACGATCGGCGGCTTCCCCGAGGTCAACCCGCGCGTCAACCACCGCGCGCTCGCCTTCACCAAGTACGTCGATGGCACGGTGAGCCGCAACACCGCAAACGGCTACTACAACTACCAGGGCAAGCCGAAGCCCGACCTCGTCAACTTCTTCCCCACCATCAATGCCGGCACCTACACGGGCCAGCAGCAGGGCCCCTGGTTCGTCACGGGCAACAGCCAGTACGTGGTCTACGGCGGGGAGTTCACGGCGGTCAACGAGACCGCGCAGCAGGGACTCGTGCGGTTCGCCGTGAGCAGCATCGCGCCCAACAAGGACGGTCCGCAGTTGAGCGACACCGCCTTCCCGGTCACGGCGAACTCGTTCTCGTCGAGCAGCGTCAAGCTGAGCTGGACCACGAACTGGGACCGCGACAACGAGGTGCTCGGCTACAAGGTGTTCCGCAGCGGAACAGTGGCGCCGATCGCGACCCTCACGAAGAACTCGCGCTTCTACCAGCTGTCGACCATGACGTTCACCGACACCGGGCGAACTCCGGGCACGGCGTACACCTACACGGTGCAGGCGAGCGACCCCTTCGGGAATGTCGCAACCTCGGCGCCGGTCACGGTGACCACGCAGGGAACCGCGCCGACGAACCAGCTGCCCACCGCATCCTTCACCGCGTCGACGAGCGATCTGACGGCGTCGGTGGACGGCAGCGGATCGACCGACCCGGACGGCTGGATCACGAACTGGGCCTGGGACTTCGGTGACGGCACCACGGCGAGCGGTGCGACCGCGTCGCACAGCTACGCCGCCTCGGGCACCTACCCCGTCGCGCTGACCGTCACCGACAACAGCGGCGGAACGAACACGGTGACGCAGCAGGTCACTGTCACCGCCGCGGCGACGGCATCCGACGCCTTCGGCCGCACCGTCACGGGCGGCTGGGGTGCGGCCGACGTGGGCGGCAGCTACACGCTGAGCGGCACGGCCTCCTACTTCGCGGTCGGCAACGGGGTGGGCAGCGTCACGCTGCCCAAGGCGGTCGGGTACATGACTCAGAAGCTCACCCAGTACAGCGCGACGAACACCGACGCGACGGTCACGGCATCGCTCGGCGCGCCGGTGGCGGGCGGCAACGCCTACGTGTCGCTCATCGCGCGCACGGTGAGCACGAGCGAGTACCTCGCCCGCGTCGTCGTCGCGCCGACGACCAACGCGATCACGCTGCAGCTCCTGAGCCCTGCCGGCACCATCGCGGGCAAGGCGAGCGGTCTCAGCTACGTGACCGGTCAGAAGCTGCACATCCGTGTTCAGGCGGTCGGCACCGCGCCTACGACACTCCGCGCCCGCGTCTGGGTGGACGGCACGCCGGAGCCCACGACCTGGCTCGTGACGGCGACCGACTCGACGGCCGCGCTGCAGGGTCCGGGTGCGGTCGGCGTGGGTGTCTACCTCGGATCCACGACCACCGGTTTCCCCCAGACGATCAGCTTCGACGACCTGGCGGTCGGCCCGGCGAACTGACAGCGACGGGCGGCGGCGGCTGAGAGACCACACAGTTTGGTGCCGCCCGCCGCCCGCCGTGGGAGTATCGCCCTGTGACCTCTGCACCGCTCGTCCTGGTCGTCGAAGACGATCCCATCATGAGGAACCTCCTCGAGAGGGGCCTCACGGCCGAGGGCTACGCGGTCAGCGCGGTCGACAACGGCGTCGACGCGCTGATCGCGGCCTCCCGCGAACCCGTCTCGGGCATGGTCGTCGACGTCATGCTGCCCGGGATGAGCGGCTTCGAGATCTGCCGTCGAGTCCGGGCATCCGGCATCTCGGCCCCGATCCTGCTGCTGACCGCGCGCGACGCCGTGAAGGATCGGGTGTTCGGTCTCGACAGCGGGGCGGACGACTATCTCACCAAGCCCTTCGACTTCGAGGAGCTCTCCGCTCGTCTGCGCGCGATGCTGCGGCGGCACACCGGGGGCGATCGCCTGCGGATCACGGTCGGCCGGCTCCTCCTCGACTCCGAGATGCTGCGCATCACCAGTGGCGACACCGTGATCCCGGCGAGCCCCAAGGAGTTCGCGCTACTGCGTCTGCTGGCCGGCGACGTGGGCAATCCGGTGAGTCGCACCCAGATCCTCGAGCAGGTGTGGGGCACCACGCAGCACATCGACCCCAACATCGTCGATCAGTACATCAGTTACCTGCGCCGCAAGATCGATCCGCAGACCAGCGGGGTGAAGATCGTGACCGTTCGCGGCGCGGGCTACCGGCTCGAGCTCGTGGAGTGAGGTGGCTGCGCGGCCGCACCATCCGAGCCCGGATCACCGTCTGGAGCGTGCTCGCCGGCGCGGTCATCATGATCGTCGCGGGGCTGGGCTTCCAATTGGGGCTGGATGCCGTGGTCACCTCGTCCACGCGCTCCCTGCTCTCCAGCAATGTCGCGCCGTACGAGGCCGCCGTGCAGGCGGGGGCGACCACCGCCTTCGATCCACCGGGTGAGGGCCAGATCGTCGCGGTCGTGGATCCCGCGGGAGTCGTGCGCGTGTCGAGCCTGTCGACGGCCCTGACGGTCGAGCTGCCCAGGCTCACCGCGATGCCGGCGGGGGTGCACCGGGTGACCACGGCATCCACCGTCTACGACGTGGTGAGCGAGGCGGTGCGGGGGCGGGGCGGCACCTGGCACGTGGTGGCGGCCCGCAATCGCGCCACCGAGGCCGTTGTGCGCGGCGGCATCGGCGTCGTCGAGGTGATCGTCGGCCTGGTGCTCGTCGCCGCCTTCGGCCTCGCCTCCTGGGTGGGAACGGGGCTGGCCCTCCGCCCGGTGGGCCGGATGCGCGAGCGCGCACGGAAGCTGTCGTCGGCGGGCGGTGCCGACACCCTGCCGGTCGGCCCGGTGCGCGACGAGCTGTCGGAGCTCGCCGAGACTCTCAACGCCTTCATCACCTCCGTGCGTGCCTCGAACGACCGCGAGCGGCAGATGGTGGCGGATGCGAGCCACGAGTTGCGCACTCCGATCGCGGTCCTCAAAACCCAGTTGCAGCTCGCGCACCTCTCGAGCGGTGACGCGGTGGCGCTCGAACGCGAGATCAGCGAGGCGGAGTCGACGCTCGACCGCCTGTCTTCTCTCGCCACGAGCCTGCTCGCGCTGTCGAGCATCGAGTCGGCGGGGCCCGTCGCGGTGACGTCGGGCGAGGAGATCATCGCCGAGTTCCTCGCGGCCATGGACCGGGCGGTGCTCCTCGCCTCCGGGTACTCGGTCACCGTCGACTTCGCGGGGGTGACGCTCGACCCGGCGGTGCGGCTGCCGATCTCGACGGCCGACTTCTCGCGCCTCGTCGACAACCTCGTCGCGAACGCCATCGCGGCGTCTCCACGGGGTTCGACGGTGGTGGTCTCGCTGGGTCGCGAGGGGCAGACGGGGGTGCTGCGCGTGCGCGACTCGGGCCACGGCATGCCGGCGTCGTTCATCCCGGTCGCGTTCAATCGTTTCACGCGTTCGGAGGCATCGCGCGGCCGCGCGGACGGACTCGGCGGCAGCGGTCTCGGGCTCGCCATCGTCAAGGCGATCGTGGTGCGCGGTGGCGGGGATGTCCGGCTCCTGCCGCGCCCCGACGGCGGTGTCGAGGCGATCGTGACGCTGCCCGTCGTCGACTGAGCCGTGCCGCGACACGCCCGGGTTGCAGCAATGCCCGGAGTGTGGCAAACTCGTCTAGTTCAACATTTCGCCGCTCATGCAGCGTGCGGATCACCACCAGGCAGTGCATAGGCCGGTGCCGATTCTCTCCGAGAATCCGGGCGCTGATGACCTAGGCCGCGGGGGGAAGAACACAGCTTAGCCAAACCCCACTGTTGCTCCTATCGACGCGCGTTCACTCGCGTGCCGGGGGAGCCGCGCGGGTGGGGCGGGGCGAATCAGCAGTACTTGACAGATAAACAGTGGTGCGTCATCAACCGTGCCGATGGGATCCGTGAGCTTCGGCGCGCAGATCTCGACAGCATTTTTACGCAGCGCAGGCATCCACACGGATGCACTCCGTACGAAAGAGAGAGAGTCAGACATGGCGGGACAAAAGATCCGCATTCGACTTAAGTCGTATGACCACGAGGTCATCGACAGCTCGGCGCGCAAGATCGTCGACACGGTGACCCGCGCAGGGGCGACCGTCGTCGGGCCCGTGCCGCTGCCCACCGAGAAGAACGTGGTCGTCGTGATCCGCTCCCCTCACAAGTACAAGGACAGCCGCGAGCACTTCGAGAAGCGCACCCACAAGCGTCTCATCGACATCATCGACCCGACGCCCAAGGCCGTCGACTCGCTCATGCGTCTCGACCTGCCGGCGGACGTCAACATCGAGATCAAGCTCTAGCTCACGCCGTAAAGGAAACCCATGTCTACACACAAGGCAACCAAGGGCCTGCTGGGCAAGAAGCTCGGCATGACCCAGGTGTGGGATGAGAACAACAAGCTCATTCCCGTCACCGTCGTCGAGATCACGCCCAACGTGGTCACGCAGCTGCGCACCCCCGAGGTCGACGGCTACTCGGCCGTCCAGATCGCCTACGGGCAGATCGACCCCCGCAAGGTGAACAAGCCCACGGCCGGTCACTTCGACAAGGCGGGCGTCACCCCGCGTCGTCACCTCACCGAGCTGCGCACGCAGGACACGAGCGAATACGCGCTGGGCCAGGAGCTCACCGTCGACCGCTTCGAGGCCGGCCAGCTGGTCGACGTCGTCGGCACCAGCAAGGGCAAGGGCTTCGCCGGTGTCATGAAGCGGCACAACTTCAAGGGTGTCTCGGCGTCGCACGGTGCGCACCGCAACCACCGCAAGCCGGGTTCCATCGGCGCCTCCTCGACCCCCAGCCGCGTCTTCAAGGGCATGCGCATGGCGGGCCGCATGGGTGGCGACCGCGTGACGGTGCTCAACCTGAAGGTCCACTCGGTCGACCTCGAGAAGGGTCTGCTGCTCGTCAAGGGCGCGGTTCCCGGTGCTCGTGGCCGTATCGTCTTCGTTCGCAACGCAGTGAAGGGAGCGTAGTTTCCATGGCTACCTCACTTGATGTCGTCGACGTCCAGGGCAAGAAGTCGGGCAGCGTCGAGCTGCCCGAGAACCTGTTCGACGTTCAGACCAACGTCCCGCTCATCCACCAGGTCGTCGTCGCCCAGCTCGCTGCGGCGCGCCAGGGTACGCACAACACCCTTCGCCGCGGCGAGGTGTCCGGTGCCGGTCGCAAGCCGTTCAAGCAGAAGGGAACCGGTCGCGCTCGTCAGGGCTCGATCCGCGCGCCCCAGATGACCGGCGGTGGCATCGTCCACGGACCCCACCCGCGCGACTACTCGCAGCGCACCCCCAAGAAGATGATCGCCGCAGCCCTGCTCGGTGCTCTCTCCGACCGCGCCCGCGGTGACCGCCTGCACGTGGTCGAGTCGCTCGCCCTCGGCGACGCCCCCTCGACCAAGGCCGTGGTCGCCCTCCTTGACGGCATCGCCACGAGCAAGCACGTGCTGATCGTGCTCGACCGTGATGACGCCCTCTCGCAGAAGTCGGTGCGCAACATCGCCTCCGTTCACGTGCTCACGTGGGACCAGCTCAACGCCTACGACGTGCTCGTGAGCGACGACATCGTCTTCACCAAGTCCGCGTTCGACGCGTTCGTCGCCGCCAAGACCAAGAAGGAAGAGGTCAGCGCATGACCAGCGTCAACAAGGACCCGCGCGACATCATCATCGCGCCCGTCGTCTCCGAGAAGAGCTACAGCCTGATCGACGACGGCAAGTACACCTTCGTCGTCGACCCCCGTGCCAACAAGACGGAGATCAAGCTGGCCGTCGAGAAGATCTTCGGTGTGAAGGTCGACTCGGTCAACACGCTCAACCGTCCGGGCAAGGCCACGCGCACGAAGTTCGGCATCGGCCGCCGCAAGAACACCAAGCGTGCGATCGTCACGCTCAAGTCCGGTTCCATCGACATCTTCACGGCTGTCGGCTAGGGACGCGAGGGAAAAATCATGGCTATTCGCAAATACAAGCCCACGACTCCCGGTCGTCGCGGTTCCTCGGTGGCAGACTTCGCCGAGATCACCCGCTCCACCCCGGAGAAGTCGCTGCTGCGCCCCCTGCCGAAGACCGGTGGCCGCAACAACGCCGGTCGGATCACGACCCGTCACATCGGTGGTGGCCACAAGCGCCAGTACCGCGTGATCGACTTCAAGCGCAATGACAAGGACGGCGTCAACGCCCGCGTCGCGGAGATCGAGTACGACCCGAACCGCACCGCGCGCATCGCCCTCCTCCACTTCGTGGACGGCACCAAGCGCTACATCATCGCCCCCAACAAGCTCAGCCAGGGCGACATCGTCGAGTCGGGCGCCGGGGCGGACATCAAGCCGGGCAACAACCTGCCGCTCAAGAACATCCCCGTCGGTACCGTGATCCACGCGATCGAGCTCAAGCCGGGCGGTGGCGCCAAGATGGCCCGCTCCGCCGGCGCCTCGGTCCGCCTCGTCGCCAAGGACGGCCCCTACGCGCAGCTCCGCCTGCCCTCGGGCGAGATCCGCAACGTCGACGTGCGCTGCCGCGCCACGATCGGCGAGGTCGGCAACGCCGAGCAGTCGAACATCAACTGGGGCAAGGCCGGCCGTATGCGGTGGAAGGGCGTTCGTCCGACCGTCCGTGGTGTCGCCATGAACCCGGTCGACCACCCGCACGGTGGTGGTGAGGGCAAGACCTCCGGTGGACGCCACCCGGTCAGCCCGTGGGGCCAGAAGGAAGGCCGCACGCGCCACGCCAACAAGGAAAGCGATCAGCTCATCGTCCGTCGTCGCAACGCCGGCAAGAAGCGTAAGTAGGAGTCAAGAAGATGCCACGCAGTCTGAAGAAGGGCCCCTTCGTCGACGAGCACCTGCTTCGCAAGGTCGTCGTCGCCAATGAGGCCAACAGCAAGAACGTGATCAAGACCTGGTCGCGCCGCTCGATGATCATCCCGGCCATGCTGGGTCACACCATCGCGGTGCACGACGGTCGCAAGCACATCCCGGTGTTCATCACCGAGACCATGGTTGGGCACAAGCTCGGAGAGTTCTCGCCCACCCGCACCTTCCGTGGACACGAGAAGGACGACAAGAAGGGTCGTCGCCGCTAACGCGGTGGCGAAAGGAGGAGAGAAATGGTGGAGTCGATCGCACGCGTGCGTCACATCCGCGTCACCCCGACTAAGGCTCGTCGTGTCGTCAACCTGATCCGCGGCAAGCAGGCAACCGAAGCGCTCGCGATTCTCAAGTTCGCCCCCCAGGGTGCGAGCGAGCCCGTGTACAAGCTGGTCGCATCCGCGATCGCCAACGCGCGGGTGAAGGCAGACGCGGCCAACAGCTTCCTCGATGAGCAGGACCTGTTCGTCGCGGCGGCCTACGTCGACGAGGGAACGACCCTGAAGCGGTTCCAGCCGCGTGCTCAGGGTCGCGCCTTCCAGATTCTGAAGCGCACCAGTCACATCACCGTCGTGCTCGCGACGCCCGATGAAACCAGCACAGTCGCAGCCGGCGGCGCCGCCAAGGCGCAGAAGGCAGGGAAGAAGTAATGGGCCAGAAAGTCAATCCGTACGGCTTCCGCCTCGGCATCACCACCGACCACGTGTCGCGGTGGTTCTCCGACAGCACCAAGCCGGGACAGCGTTACAGCGACTACGTCGCCGAGGACGTCAAGATCCGCAACCTGCTCAAGACGTCGCTCGACCGCGCCGGTGTTGCCCGTATCGAGATCGAGCGCACGCGTGACCGCGTTCGCGTCGACATCCACACGGCTCGCCCCGGCATCGTCATCGGTCGCCGTGGTGCCGAGGCCGAGCGCATCCGCGCCGACCTCGAGAAGCTCACCGGCAAGCAGATCCAGCTCAACATCCTCGAGGTGAAGAACCCTGAGGCAGAGGCGCAGCTGGTCGCCCAGGGCATCGCCGAGCAGCTGAGCGCGCGTGTCGCGTTCCGTCGGGCGATGCGCAAGGGTCTCCAGGGCGCGCAGCGCGCGGGTGCCAAGGGTGTTCGCATCCAGGTGTCCGGTCGTCTGGGCGGTGCCGAGATGAGCCGTTCCGAGTTCTACCGCGAGGGTCGTGTGCCGCTGCACACGCTGCGCGCGAACATCGACTACGGCTTCTACGAGGCGAAGACCACGTTCGGCCGCATCGGCGTGAAGGTCTGGATCTACAAGGGCGACATCACCAACAAGGAGCTCGCCCGCGAGCAGGCTAACCAGAAGTCGTCGCGCCCGGAGCGCCGTGACAGTCGCGATGGCGACCGTCCGCGTCGCGCCCCGCGTGCAGACGCCGGCGCTGCGCCCGTCGCAGCAGGAGTTGAGGCGTAACCATGTTGATTCCCCGTAAGGTCAAGCACCGCAAGCAGCACCACCCGGGTCGTTCCGGGCAGGCGACCGGTGGCACCAAGGTCTCGTTCGGCGAGTTCGGCATCCAGGCGATGACCCCCGCCTACGTGACCAACCGCCAGATCGAGGCCGCGCGTATCGCGATGACCCGTCACATCAAGCGTGGTGGAAAGGTGTGGATCAACATCTACCCCGACCGCCCGCTCACGAAGAAGCCGGCCGAAACCCGCATGGGTTCCGGTAAGGGCTCGCCCGAGTGGTGGGTCGCGAACGTCAAGCCGGGTCGCGTGCTCTTCGAGCTCAGCGGTGTCGATGAGACCATCGCCCGCGAGGCGCTGACCCGTGCAATCCACAAGCTGCCCCTCAAGGCACGCATCATCAAGCGCGAGGAGGGCGACGCATAATGGCGATCGGATCCAAGGAGCTCACCCCAATCGAGCTCGACACCTTTGAAGACGAGCGGCTCGTGAACGAGCTCAAGAAGGCGAAGGAAGAGCTGTTCAACCTGCGCTTCCAGTCGGCCACCGGCCAGCTCGAGAGCCACGGGCGCATTCGCGCGGTCAAGCGCGACATCGCCCGTATCTACACGGTCATCCGTGAGCGCGAGCTGGGCATCCGTGCCACGCCCGTCGCCGCACCGGCACCCGTGAAGGCGAAGAAGACCACCAAGAAGTCTGCGGCCGAGGCCGAGACGACCGAGACGGCTGAGGAGGCCAAGTAATGGCTGAAGCAAAGACCGCAGCCGGACACGAATCGTCTGCGCACGATGTGAAGGACGAGTCCGCGCGCGGCTACCGCAAGGTGCGCCGCGGCTACGTCACGAGCGACAAGATGGAGAAGACCATCACCGTCGAGGTGGAGGACCGCGTCAAGCACCCGCTGTACGGCAAGGTCATCCGCCGCACCTCCAAGGTCAAGGCGCACGACGAGACCAACTCGGCCGGCATCGGTGACCTCGTCGTCATCAGCGAGACCCGCCCCCTGAGCGCCTCCAAGCGCTGGCGCCTCGTCGAGATCCTCGAGAAGGCCAAGTAAGCCTCGCGCTTGCTTGAAAGCAGGAGAAAACAATGATTCAGCAGGAATCCCGACTCAAGGTCGCCGACAACACCGGCGCCAAGGAGATTCTGACCATTCGCGTCCTCGGTGGCTCCGGCCGTCGCTACGCGGGTCTCGGTGACGTCATCGTCGCCACGGTGAAGGACGCAATTCCTGGCGGCAACGTCAAGAAGGGTGACGTCGTGAAGGCGGTCATCGTCCGCACCAAGAAGGAGACCCGTCGCGCGGATGGCTCGTACATCAAGTTCGACGAGAACGCCGCAGTGATCCTCAAGGCTGACGGGGACCCCCGCGGTACCCGCATCTTCGGACCGGTCGGTCGCGAGCTCCGCGACAAGAAGTTCATGAAGATCATCTCGCTGGCACCGGAGGTCATTTAGTCATGGCAAACATCAAGAAGGGTGACCTCGTGCAGGTCATCAGCGGCCCGAGCCAGGCTCGCGGTGGCGACCGTGGCAAGCAGGGTCGCGTCATCGAGGTCGACGCGGCGAAGAACCGTGTCGTCGTCGAGGGCGTGAACTTCGTCACGAAGCACCTGCGCGTCGGCCAGACCGACCGCGGCACCAAGACCGGTGGCATCGAGACGCACGAGGCGCCCATCCACGTCTCCAACGTCGCCCTGGTCGACCCCAAGACCAAGAAGCCGACCCGCGTCGGCTTCCGCGTGGAGAAGAACGCTGACGGCCGGACCGTCCGCGTGCGCTACGCCAAGAAGTCAGGTGAGGACCTGTAATGACTGACACAGCAACTGCTGCGCCGGCTGTCAAGATTCAGCCGCGCCTCAAGCAGAAGTACAAGAACGAGATCGCCGCCGAGCTCACCAAGCAGTTCGGCTTCACGAACGTGCACCAGGTGCCCGGCCTCGTGAAGATCGTCGTGAACACCGGCGTCGGCGAGGCCGCGCGCGATGGCAAGATCATCGACGGCGCGATCAAGGACCTCACCGCCATCACGGGTCAGAAGCCGCAGGTCACGAACGCCCGCAAGTCGATCGCCCAGTTCAAGCTGCGTGAGGGCCAGCCCATCGGCGCCCACGTCACGCTCCGGGGCGACCGCGCGTGGGAGTTCCTCGACCGGCTGCTGTCGCTCGCGCTTCCGCGCATCCGTGACTTCCGCGGTCTGTCCGACAAGCAGTTCGACGGCCACGGCAACTACACCTTCGGTCTCAACGAGCAGTCGATGTTCCACGAGATCGACCAGGACAAGATCGACCGCGTCCGCGGCTTCGACATCACCGTGGTCACCACGGCGAAGAACGACGACGAGGGTCGTGCGCTGCTCAAGGCGCTCGGCTTCCCGTTCCGCACGGCAGAGAACACTCCCGCTTCATAACCTGCTCCACCGATCGGCCAGGTCGCCACTCGTGTAACGGGTGTGCGAAACCGGACGAGATAAGGAAACAAACCACATGACAATGACAGATCCGGTCGCAGACCTGCTGACCAGACTGCGGAACGCGAACTCGGCGTACCACGACTCCGTCTCGCTGCCCAACAGCAAGCTCAAGACGCACATCGCCGAGATCCTCAAGTCCGAGGGCTTCATCGCCGACTGGAAGGTCGCCGACGCCCGCGTCGGGCAGACGCTCACCATCGACCTCAAGTACGGCCCGAACCGCGAGCGCTCCATCGTGGGCATCAAGCGCGTCTCGAAGCCGGGCCTGCGCGTCTACGCCAAGTCGAGCGAGATCCCCACCGTGTTCGGTGGACTCGGCGTCGCCATCCTGTCGACCTCCTCCGGCCTCCTCACGGACCGCCAGGCAAGCAAGAAGGGCGTGGGTGGGGAAGTCCTCGCCTACGTGTGGTAACCAAGTCATGTCACGTATCGGTCGTCTCCCCATCGAGATCCCCGCTGGTGTCGACATCACCATCAACGGCTCCGATGTCACCGTCAAGGGCCCGAAGGGCGAACTCGCGCTGACTGTCGCGAGCCCCATCGAGGTCGCCATCGAGGATGGCCAGCTCCTGGTCACCCGCCCCGACGACGAGCGCGCATCGCGCTCGCTCCACGGCCTCACCCGCACGCTCATCGCCAACCAGATCATCGGTGTGACGGCGGGCTACAGCAAGGGCCTCGAGGTCGTCGGCACCGGTTACCGCGTCGCGGCAGACGGGCAGAACGTCACGTTCGCGCTCGGCTACTCGCACCCGATCACCGTCACGCCGCCCGCCGGCATCAGCTTCACGGTCGAGGGCAACAACCGCCTCACCGTGAGCGGTATCGACAAGCAGGCGGTCGGCGAGGTCGCCGCCAACATTCGTAAGTTGCGCAAGCCCGAGCCCTACAAGGGCAAGGGCGTCCGCTACGCAGGCGAGGTAGTCCGCCGCAAGGCCGGAAAGAGTGGTAAGTAATCATGGGTCTCGGAACTAGAGGCAAGAGCAAGTCGGCCGCCAAGGCTCGCCGGCACACCCGTCTCCGCAAGAAGGTCAACGGCACCCCGGCGCGTCCGCGTCTCGTGGTCACCCGTTCGGCTCGGCACGTGTTCGTGCAGGTCGTCGACGACACCAAGGGTCACACCCTGGCGTCGGCATCGACCCTCGAGTCCGAGCTGAGGACCTTCGACGGCGACAAGACCGCCAAGGCCCGCAAGGTCGGTGAACTCGTCGCCGAGCGCGCGAAGGCCGCCGGCATCGAGGCCGTCGTGTTCGACCGCGGTGGCAGCAAGTACGCCGGCCGTGTCGCAGCGATCGCCGAAGGCGCGCGCGAGGGCGGTCTGGACCTGTGAGCGAAGAAACTACTAAGGAGCAGAACGTGGCTGAAGCACCCGAGGCCGTTACCGCTGAGGCGGTGGCCACCGCGGCCGTCGTCGACGCACCGCCGACGGACACCACGAACGAGCCTCGCGAGGCCCGCCGTGGCGGTCGTGAGCGCAACCCCAACCGTGATCGCGGCGCCCGCGACACCGAGAAGAGCCAGTTCCTCGAGCGCGTTGTCACCATCAACCGCGTGTCGAAGGTGGTGAAGGGTGGTCGTCGCTTCAGCTTCACCGCTCTCGTCATCGTCGGCGACGGCAACGGACTCGTCGGCGTCGGCTACGGCAAGGCCCGCGAGGTCCCGACCGCGATCTCCAAGGGCGTCGAGGAGGCGAAGAAGAACTTCTTCCGCGTTCCCCGTGTCGGCGCGACCATCCCGCACCCCGTGCAAGGTGAGGCCGCGGCCGGCGTCGTGCTGCTGCGTCCCGCTGCCGCCGGTACCGGTGTTATCGCCGGTGGTCCGGTGCGCGCCGTGCTCGAGTGCGCGGGCATCCACGATGTGCTGAGCAAGTCGCTCGGCTCGTCGAACACGATCAACATCGTCCACGCCACCGTCGCTGCCCTCAAGCAGCTCGAGGAGCCCCGCGCCGTCGCCGCACGCCGTGGCCTCGAGTTCGAGGATGTCGCGCCCGCACGCCTCGTGCGCGCCGACGCCGAGGCCGCCGGTGCGCTCGCTACCGCAAAGGCAGGTGCCTGATGGCTTCGCGCATCAAGGTGACCCAGATCAAGTCCAAAATTAGTGAGAAGCAGAACATGCGCGACACCCTGCGGAGCCTCGGGCTCCACCGCATCGGTGACGTCGTCGTTCGTGAGGACAACCGCCAGAACCGTGGCTACGTTCGCACCGTTGCTCACCTCGTCAAGGTCGAGGAGATTGACTAATGGCTGAAGAGAAGAAGCCGGCCGCCTCCAAGGCGGCCGCTCCCAAGGCTGCGGCCGAGAAGGCTCCTGCCAAGAAGGCGGCGGCTCCGAAGGCCGCTGCGGCGGACAAGGCTCCGGCGAAGACCGCCGCGGCGAAGGCCCCCAAGGCCGCCGCCGAGAAGGCTCCTGCTGCCGAGAAGAAGGCGCCCGCGGCGAAGGCTGCGGCTGCCGAGAAGGCTCCCGCCGCCGAGAAGGCTCCGGCCGCCGCCAAGGCGCCCGCGGCCAAGGCCGCGCCCGCTGCCAAGAAGGCCGCGCCGTCTGCCGACGTCGCTCGTCCGCAGGTCCTCAAGGTCCACCACCTTCGCCCGGCCGCCGGTGCGAAGAAGGCCAAGACCCGCGTCGGCCGCGGTGAGGGCTCCAAGGGTAAGACCGCGGGTCGCGGTACCAAGGGAACGAAGGCGCGCTACCAGGTGCGCACCGGTCTCGAGGGCGGCAACCTGAACGCGGTCATGCGGGCCCCGAAGCTTCGCGGCTTCAAGAACCCCTTCCGCGTCGAGTACCAGGTCGTCAACCTCGAGAAGCTCGCCGAGCTCTACCCGAAGGGCGGGGATGTCACCATCGCCGACCTCGTGGCCAAGGGTGCTGTGCGCAGCAACGAGAAGGTCAAGGTTCTTGGTAACGGCGACATTGCGGTTAAGCTGAACGTTGCTGTCGACAAGGTCTCCGGCTCCGCCGAGCAGAAGATCGTCGCGGCGGGCGGCTCCGTCAAGTAATTCCGCCAGCGCAAGCTGCGGATGCCCGGAGCGCGACCGCCGGGCGGGTCGTGAAAGCGACCACCGACTTGTGGTGGGGTGGGACTCTCTTCAGAGGGTCCCACCCCGTCCCAGTTCACGAGAATTAGCAGGAGGCCCCGTGTTCAGAGCAGTCGCGCGGATATTTCGCACGCCCGATCTTCGCCGCAAGATCGGTTTCACGCTCGGCATCGTCGCGCTGTTCCGTCTCGGATCCTTCATTCCCTCGCCGTTCGTCGACTTCGCGAACGTCAAGGCCTGCCTCTCGGCCAACTCGAACACCTCGGGCCTCTACGAGCTCGTCAATCTCTTCAGCGGGGGCGCGCTGCTCCAGCTGAGCGTGTTCGCGCTCGGCATCATGCCGTACATCACCTCGTCGATCATCGTGCAGCTGCTGCGCGTGGTCATCCCTCACTTCGACAGCCTCTACAAAGAGGGTCAGACCGGCCAGGCCAAGCTGACGCAGTACACGCGCTACCTCACGATCGCGCTGGGTGTCCTGCAGTCGACGACCCTCATCACGGTGGCGCGCTCGGGCGCCCTGTTCGGCACGAGCAGCACGACGGCCTGCTCGAACCTCATCACCAACGACGCCTGGTACTCGATCATGCTCATGGTCATCACGATGACCGCCGGTACCGGCCTCATCATGTGGATGGGCGAGCTCATCACCGAGCGCGGCATCGGCAACGGCATGTCGCTCCTGATCTTCACCTCGATCGCGGCCCGTTTCCCGGGCTCGCTCGGTGCGATCCTCACCGGTCAGGGCTTCCCGATCTTCATCGCGGTCATCGGCGTCGGCATCGTCATCATGGCGCTCGTCGTCCTGGTCGAGCAGTCGCAGCGTCGCATCCCGGTGCAGTACGCCAAGCGGATGGTCGGCCGGCGCACCTACGGCGGCAACAACACCTACATTCCGATCAAGGTAAACATGGCGGGCGTCGTGCCGGTCATCTTCGCCTCGTCGCTGCTGTACCTGCCCGCCCTGATCGCGCAGTTCAACCAGCCCGCCGCGGGCAAGGCACCGGCGCCCTGGGTGCAGTGGATCACCGACTACCTCACCAAGGGCGATCACCCGCTCTACATGGTGCTGTACTTCATCCTGATCGTCGGCTTCACCTACTTCTACGTCGCGATCACCTTCAACCCCGAGGAGGTGGCCGACAACATGAAGAAGTACGGCGGCTTCATCCCGGGCATCCGCGCCGGCCGTCCGACGGCCGAGTACCTCGATTACGTGCTGACGCGCGTGACGCTGCCGGGATCCATCTACCTCGGCCTCATCGCGCTCGTCCCCCTCATCGCGCTCGTCGCCGTCAACGCGAACCAGAACTTCCCGTTCGGTGGCGCCAGCATTCTCATCGTCGTGGGAGTGGGCCTCGAAACCGTGAAGCAGATCGACTCGCAGCTGCAGCAGCGGCACTACGAGGGACTCCTGCGATGACCCGGCTCCTTATCGTCGGTCCCCCCGGCGCCGGTAAGGGTACGCAATCCGCACGGCTCACCGAGACCTTCGGAATCCCCGACATCTCGACGGGCGACATCTTCCGCGCGAACATCCGCGAGCAGACGCCGCTCGGCGTTCAGGTGAAGGCGATCGTCGACGCGGGCGATTACGTGCCCGACACGCTGACGAACGCGCTGGTGTCCAGCCGGCTCGACGAGGAGGATGCGCGCGACGGCTTCCTGCTCGACGGCTACCCGCGCACGCTCGAACAGGTCGCCTACCTCGAGCAGCTGCTCGCCGGCAAGGGTCAGGCGCTCGACGCGGTGATCCAGCTCGTCGCCGACCAGGACGAGGTCGTCGCACGCTTGCGCAAGCGCGCAATCGAGCAGGGCCGTGCCGACGACACCGAGGAGGCGATCCGCCACCGTCAGGAGGTGTACGCCCGCGAGACCTCGCCGCTCATCGCGGTCTACCGCGATCGCGGCCTCCTGGTCGAGGTCGACGGTCTCGGCGACATCGACGAGGTCAGCGACCGCATCGCGGAGGGGCTCGCCGCCCGCGGCATCTTCGCCACCCAGGACGACGCGGCCGCAGGCTAGTGGCTCGCGGGCTCTACAAGTCGCCCGATGAGCTCCGCGCCCTCGTGCGCCCGGGGCTCGTGACCGCCCGGGCCCTGGAGGCCGTCCGGCGAGCAATCGCCGCGGGCGTGACGACGGGGGAGCTGGACGCGATCGCGGAGCGGGTCATCCGTGACGCGGGTGGCCGGTCCAATTTCATGCTCGAGCCCGGCTACTCGCACACGATCTGCGCCTCGGTGAACGACGAGGTCGTGCACGGGGTGCCCGGCGACCGCGTGATCGAGCCCGGCGACATCGTCTCGATCGACTGCGGCGCGGAGGTCGGCGGCTGGAACGGCGATGCGGCGATCACCGTCGTCGTGCCGGATGACCGGGCCCCCGCCCTCGTCGCCCGCCGCCGTGAGCTGGCCGAGGTCACCCGCCTGTCGCTCTGGGCCGGCATCGCGGCCTTCGCCCGGGGCGCGACGGTGAACGACATCGGCGCAGCGGTCGAGAACAGCGTCGAGGCGGCGGGGCCCTGGGGCATCATCGAGGATTACACGGGCCACGGCATCGGCCGCTCGATGCACGAGGAGCCGACGGTCTACAACTATCGCGTGCGCCGGGCGCCCACGAAGCTGCGCGCCGGGCTCGTGCTGGCGATCGAGCCCATGGTGACGGCGGGCGGGATCGACACCCGCACCCTGGATGACGGATGGACTGTCGTGACCGAGGACGGCAGTGACGCTGCGCACTGGGAGCACTCGATCGCGCGCCATGACGCAGGCATCTGGGTGCTCACCGCGGAGGACGGCGGTGCCGCGGAGCTCGCGGCCTTCGGCATCCGGCCGGTGCCGATCCCCTGAGGACGCTGCGCGCAGCACGGCGCACACCGCGCGCCGCAGAGCGCACCGCGCGCCGCACAGCGCACACCGCGCGCCGCAGAGCGCACCGCGCGCCGCAGAGCGCACGCCGCGCGCGGGGAGTATACGCCGCACTTGGCGAATCGGGCAGGAATGACCTAAGCTTGATCTTTGGTGTGTTCGACCCGTTCGTTCGGGTCGCGTTTTCACCACAATCCCATCCGCACGACCAGTATTCATTACTTTTTAGCGACGAAGAGGCTATGGCCAAAAAAGACGGTGTCATCGAGATCGAGGGCGCAGTTGTCGAGGCTCTGCCCAACGCGATGTTTCGCGTTGAGCTGACCAACGGACACAAAGTACTTGCCCACATCTCGGGGAAGATGCGCCAGCACTACATCAGGATCCTCCCGGAGGACCGCGTGATCGTAGAGCTGAGCCCGTACGACCTGACCCGCGGCCGGATCGTCTACCGCTACAAGTAAGTGCCCACCGGGCACGCGAATGCTGGAAAGTAACGGCCCCGCCCGATCCTCGGATCGGCTGGGGTACGAAGACAGCGAAGAGAGAAAACAATGAAGGTCAACCCCAGCGTCAAGCCGATCTGTGAGAAGTGCCGCGTGATTCGTCGTCACGGCAACGTCATGGTCATCTGCAAGAGCAACCCGCGTCACAAGCAGCGCCAGGGCTGATCGCCCGCTCGCTGCACCTCACAACTGAATACAGAACGACATCACGATCCCGCGTCACGCGGGGGACACCCGGGGTTGGAGGCCTCGGCACCGATGTCGTCCATCACCTCCACTCATTATGAGGAGAAGCCACCATGGCACGTCTAGCCGGCGTAGACATCCCGCGCGATAAGCGCGTCGAGGTCGCACTGACTTACATCTACGGAGTCGGTCGCACCCGGGCACTCAAGACCCTGGCCGACACCGAGATCGATGGAAACATCCGCGTGAAGGATCTGACCGACGACCAGCTCGTCGCCCTTCGCGACTACATCGAGGGCAACTACAAGGTAGAGGGTGACCTCCGCCGCGAGGTCGCCGCCGACATCCGCCGCAAGGTCGAGATCGGCAGCTACGAGGGTATCCGCCACCGTCGTGGTCTCCCCGTGCGCGGCCAGCGCACCAAGACCAACGCTCGCACCCGCAAGGGCCCGAAGCGCACCGTCGCCGGCAAGAAGAAGGCCGGCCGCAAGTAGCGCGAAGCGTGTGCTTCGCTCCCCGCCACGGCGGGGGCTCACAACTTTAGGTCTGAGGAGATCACCATGGCAGCACCCAAGGCGGCAGCTCGTAAGCCGCGTCGCAAGGAAAAGAAGAACATCGCAGTGGGCCAGGCCCACATCAAGTCCACCTTCAACAACACGATCGTCTCGATCACCGACCCCTCGGGTGCGGTCATCAGCTGGGCGTCGTCCGGTGGAGTCGGCTTCAAGGGTTCGCGCAAGTCGACCCCGTTCGCCGCGCAGCTCGCCGCCGAGTCGGCCGCGCGCCAGGCGCAGGAGCACGGGATGAAGAAGGTCGACGTCTTCGTCAAGGGACCGGGTTCCGGTCGCGAGACCGCGATCCGTTCGCTTCAGGCCGCGGGCCTCGAGGTCGGCGTCATCTCCGATGTGACGCCGCAGGCGCACAACGGCTGCCGCCCGCCGAAGCGCCGCCGCGTCTAAGTCTCATCCGAAGGCTGGGGTGCCCGCTCGCCGAGCGGGTGCCCCGGCACTCGGCGTTTTGCACGAACTTTCACAACTCAATAACGACGGGCCAGCCACCCGCTCGAACTCCAGGTGTCATATAGCGGACACTTCGCCGAAAGGAACAATCAGTGCTCATTGCACAGCGCCCCACTCTTGCCGAGGAAAACATCTCGGAATTCCGCTCACGGTTCGTCATCGAGCCGCTCGAGCCCGGCTTCGGCTACACGCTCGGCAACTCCCTGCGTCGCACCCTGCTCTCCTCGATCCCGGGTGCCGCGGTCACGAGCATCCGCATCGACGGCGTGCTGCACGAGTTCAGCACCGTCCCTGGTGTCAAGGAGGACGTCACCGAGGTCATCCTGAACATCAAGGGCCTCGTCGTTTCGAGCGAGCACGACGAGCCCATCACCGCCTACCTGCGCAAGCAGGGTGCCGGTCAGGTCACCGCGGCCGACATCTCGGCTCCCGCCGGTGTCGAGATCCACAACCCGGAGCTCGTCATCGCGACGCTCAACGACAAGGCGAAGTTCGAGCTGGAGCTCACGATCGAGCGCGGCCGCGGCTACGTCTCGGCGACGCAGAACCGCAGCGAGTTCTCCGAGGCCGGTCAGATCCCGATCGACTCGATCTACTCGCCCGTGCTCAAGGTCACCTACCGCGTCGAGGCCACTCGTGCCGGTGAGCGCACCGACTTCGACCGCCTCGTCGTCGACGTCGAGACCAAGTCGGCGATCACCCCGCGCGACGCCATCGCGTCGGCGGGTCGCACCCTCACCGAGCTGTTCGGCCTGGCGCGCGAGCTCAACACGGCTGCCGAGGGCATCGAGATCGGCCCCGCGCCGGTCGACGCCGTGCTCTCCAGCGAGCTGAGCATGCCGATCGAGGACCTCGACCTGTCCGTGCGCAGCTACAACTGCCTCAAGCGCGAGGGCATCAACACGGTCAGCGAGCTCGTCGCGCTGTCGGAGATGCAGCTGATGAACATCCGCAACTTCGGACAGAAGTCGGTTGACGAGGTCAAGGACAAGCTCGTCGAGATGGGCCTGTCGCTCAAGGACTCGGTTCCCGGGTTCGACGGCGCCCACTTCTACGGCGGCGACGACGACGAGAACAACTAGGTTCTCCGCCACGCTCCCGACCTGACACTTTAGACAAACGAAAGAACCCCAATCATGGCTGCACCCACTAAGGGACCCCGCCTCGGCGGCGGCCCGGCGCACGAGCGCCTCCTGCTTGCGAACCTCGCGGCTGCCCTCTTCACCCACAAGAGCATCAAGACCACGGAGACGAAGGCCAAGCGCCTCCGTCCCGTCGCCGAGCGCCTGATCACCTTCGCCAAGCGCGGTGACCTGCACGCCCGTCGTCGTGTTCTCGCGGTGATCCAGGATAAGAACGTCGTGCACGAGCTCTTCACCGAGATCGCGCCGCTCGTCGAACTGCGTGAGGGCGGCTACACCCGCATCACGAAGCTCGGCTTCCGCAAGGGCGACAACGCCTCCATGGTCCAGATCGAGCTCGTTCTCGAGCCCGTCAACCCGAAGCCGAAGAGCGCGAAGAAGACGGCCGCGGCCGCCTCGACCGCTCCCGCGGCGAAGGCCGAGGAGCCCGAGGCTCCGGCCGAGGAGACCAGCACCGAGGAGACCAGCACCGACGAGGTCGCCACCGACGAGGCCACGACCGACGCGACCGCGACGGACGAGACCGCGACGGACGCGGCGAGCACCGACGCGGCTGCCGCGGAGGACGCTCCCGCCGAGGACGCCAAGTAGGCCTTCTCCATCCACAGTTTCACCAGTAGGGTCCCGCTCCACGGAGCGGGGCCCTACTGTGGTTAACCGTGTCGACCGTTCCTCTCCGCGACCGCGTTCCCGCCGTCGCCGCTCCGCACCCCGCTGACACGGCGGAGGTCGTCTGGCGCGCGGTCCAGCCGAGCGACCTGGACGCGCTCATGCCGCTCACCCGCGCGATCGCGTCGGTCGAGCATCCGGAGTACGTGGAGTCGCGCGAGGAGATCGAGTCGGAGCTCGCCCACTCCTGGATGCAGCTCGACGAGGATTCGCTGCTCGCGCTCGATGCGCGCACGGGCGACCCGCTCGCCTGGGGGCTCGTGGTCGCTGCCCCCGGCTCGGAGACGCTCGTGCGCTCGATCCTGCTCGGCGGTGTGCACCCCGCCGCCCGGGGCCGCGGGCTCGGCAGGGCGTTGCTTAACTGGCAGGATGCCCGCGCGCAGCAACAGCTGGCCACCCACGCGGAGGCGCTGCCGGCCTGGAGCATCGTGTACGCCGATGACCGGTCATCCGACAAGAAGCGGCTGCTGGAAGGCGCGGGGTTCACCGCGACGCGATGGTTCCTGGGGCAGGAGCGGGTCATCGCCGATCCGATCCCCGAGGTGCCCTTCGATGATGGCGTCTCGATCGTGCCGTTCACCACAGAGCTCTCGGAGGCGACGCGACTCGCGAAGTCGGACGCGTTCCGCGATCACTGGGGCAGCCAGCCGACCACGCGGGAGCAGTGGGACGCGATGCTCGCCCTGCCGGTGTTCCGGCCCGACCTCTCCTTCGTCGCCGTCGACCGGGCAGGCAGCGTCGTGGGTCTCGTGATGACCGAGACCTCGCACGAGGACTGGGAGCTTCAGGGCTACTCGAGCGGATACATCACCCTCGTGGGCGTCGTTCGCGAGTGGCGGCGACGCGGGATCGCCCCCGCCCTTCTCGCCCGCGTGTTCCACGCCCTCGCCGACGCGGGCATCGAGCGCGCGGCCCTCGACGTGGATTCGGTCAACCCGACCGGAGCGCTGGGCCTCTACTCCGGCATGGGCTTCCACACCACGACGACGGTCGTCGCCTACACGCGGGAGTTCTGACGCGCAGCCGCGGCGGCCGGGCGCTCGCCCTCGGCGCGATCCTCCTGTTCTTCCTCGCGGCCTCCGCCTGGAACATCGGCCGCTCGGGCGTCGCCGGCTACTACTCCTCGGCCGCGCGCAGCATGAGCCTGAGCGACCGCGCCCTGCTCTTCGGCACCTTCGATCCGACGGCCACGATCACCCTCGACAAGCTCTCGGGATTCCTCGTGCCGCAGGCGCTCGCGGTTCGGGCCTTCGGCTTCTCCCAGTGGGCGCTCGCGCTGCCCCAGGTCGTCGAGGGGCTGGTCACGGTCGCGGTGGTGTTCGCGATCGCGCGCCGATGGCGAGGGCCTCGCACCGGCCTGTTCGCGGCGGCAGCCTTCGCGACGACCCCGCTCCTCGCTTCCGTCTTCGGCCACGTCATGGAAGACGCCCTGGTGACGATGTGCCTGGCCTGCGCCGTGCTGGCCTGGCAGCGCGCGGTCGCGAGTGCGCGCATCCTGCCCCTGGTCGTTTCGGGGAGCTGGGTGGCGATCGGCTTCCAGGCCAAGATGCTGCAGGCCTGGTTCGTGATGCCCGCTCTGGTGGTGGGGCTCCTGCTCGTGCCGTCGCTCGGTCGGGCGGCGCGATGGGGCCGGGCGGGGGTTCTCGTCGCGGTCTCCGTCGTCGGGTCGGTGGCGTGGATGACCGTCCTCCAGCTCCTCCCACCATCCGGCCGCCCCTACATCGACGGCAGCACCAGCAACAACATCTTCGCCACCGTGTTCGGCTACAACGGAGTCAACCGCTTCGTGCCCCACCTCGTGCCTGGCGCGGTCGCCGACTTCGTCTCGACGGTCACGACGGTGGGGGCGAGCGGATCCTCACCCCTCAAGCTGCTGCTTCCGCAGGTCACGACGCAGGTGGGCTGGCTGTACCCGCTCGCGGGCGCGGGGGTGCTGGCGATCGCGCTCACCATCCGCCGCCGTGCCGACCGCGCCCTCGGGGTGGCGATGGTGCTGTGGCTGGCGACGGCGGCGCTCGTCATCTCCGCCTCGACCGTGCCGCACGCTGCCTACTACGCCGCCCTGTCGGTTCCGCTGTCGCTGCTGGCCGCGGTCGGCTGCTCGGCGGCGGTGCGCGCCTGCCGCTCCGGGGCACCGGGGCTCGCGCGGCTGGCACTTCCCGCGCTCGTCGGAGCGCAGGCCGCGTGGACGCTCGTCATCCTGGGTGCGACGGGAATCGCGCCGCTGTGGCTGGGGATCGCCGTGGCGGTGCTGGGCGGTGCGGCGGTCATCGTGGCGGTGGCGAGGCGGCGCGGCGCGGTCATCCTCGCGGTCGCCTCGATGCTTCTGGCGCCCGCCGCGTGGACCGCCTCCGAACTCGACCCCTCGCTCGCCGGCAGCGCGAACGATGCCTATGGGGGCCCGCGGCTCGAGTCGGTGGGCTTCTTCTTCCGGGCGACCGGCTCGCTCGTCGACACGAACACCTTCGACCACTTCGCGATCGCGCCGCCCGTGCTGTGGTCGCCGCCGCGCGCGCTCACCGTGGAACGCCGTGCCCTCGCGGGTTACGTGCGGGCGCACCGCCCGGCCGGGGGAGTGCTGTTCGTCGCCGACTCGTGGGAGTCGGCCGCGCCGTACATCCTCGATGCGGGACTGCCGGTCGAGGCCCTGGGCGGCTTCTCGGGCGCGGCACCCTCGCCGACCCTCGCCCGCGTGCGCTCGGGGGTGGCCGCAGGGGCCCTTCGGTTCTTCCTGCTCCCCACCCAGGTGCCCCCGCCGCACGCCCACCCGACCGAGCGCGAGCGGATTCTCGACTGGGTGACGCGGTCGTGCACGTGGATTCCCGACGACGCGTACGAGGGTGCGACGACGCTCGTGCGGCAGTCGCTGTGGGACTGCTCGCCCGGGGCGCCCCGATAAACTCACCGGGTGGAGACCTCGCCCGAGCTGACGCGTCTGCGCCTCGACCTCGCCTACGACGGCACCGCGTTCGCCGGGTGGTCGAAGCAGCCCGGCCTGCGGACGGTGCAGGGCGAGCTGGAGGAGGCGCTCGCGACGGTGTTCCGCCGCGCGGGGGAGAGGCCGCAGCTCACGGTGGCCGGTCGCACCGACGCCGGCGTGCACGCGCTGGGTCAGGTCGCGCATCTCGACCTCTCGCCCGCGGCGATGGCGACGCTCGCCGACCCGCATCGCGGCGCGCGGCGGCACCCGCCCCGGCGCCCGCGGGCAGCGGACTCCCTCACGACCACCCCCGTAGCCGCCGCCCCCGCGGCCGCAGGCCCAGTGACCCCCGCGCCGACCGCGGACGGCCCCGCCGAGCGCGCCGCCCGCCTCGCGCGCCGGCTCAACGGCATCGCGGGGCTCTCGACCGACCTATACGTGAGCCGGGCATCCCTCGCGCCGGCGGGATTCGACGCCCGCTTCTCGGCGATCTGGCGCCGCTACGAGTACCGCGTCGCCGACACCGCCGCGCCCCGCAATCCGCTGCTGCGCGGCCACACGGTGTGGTACCCCGCTGAGCTCGATGTCGCGCTCATGGACGCGACCGCCTCCGCCCTTGTGGGTCTGCACGACTTCGCCGCGTATTGCAAGCCGCGGCTCGGGGCGACGACCATCCGCACGCTGCAGGATTTCCGCTGGCGGCGTGATCCCGACGGCGTGATCGTGGCCGCGCTCCAGGCCGACGCGTTCTGCCACAGCATGGTGCGCGCCCTCGTCGGCGCGCTCGTTGCGATCGGGGAGGGGCGCCTGGCACCGTCACGCGCGGAGGGCATCCTGCTGGAGGGGGCTCGCACGAGCGAGTTCAAGGTGATGCCCGCGAAGGGTCTCACGCTCCTGGAGATCGGCTACCCCGACGACGGCGACCTCGCCGCCCGCGCGCTCCAGACGCGCGCGCGGCGCGACGACGACCCGGATGCCCCGCCCACGGTTTGACCACGCCGTAGCCGAGCGACTAATGTAGACCCTTGGTGCCTGCGTCCTCCGGGCGTGTCACCCGAAGTTGAGCCCTCCACCGGCAGCGTTCCTCCTCTTTCTGGAGGCGGAACCTCCACGGAGCGGGATTCACGAACACCTCATTTCGACCAGAAGGCAGTATTACTGTGACTCGTACGTTCTCGCCCACCCCCGCTGATGTTCAGCGTGACTGGGTCATCATCGACGCGACCGACGTCGTGCTCGGCCGTCTCGCCAGCCAGGTGGCAACCCTGCTGCGCGGCAAGCACAAGCCCACCTTTGCTCCGCACATGGACATGGGCGACTTCGTCATCATCGTCAACGCCGAGAAGGTCGCCCTCACCGGCTCCAAGCTCGCGCAGAAGAAGGCCTACCGCCACTCGGGCTACCCGGGCGGCCTGACGGCGACCACCTACTCCGAGATGCTGGAGAAGCACCCGACCCGCGCGGTCGAGAAGGCCATCCGCGGCATGCTCCCCAAGAACTCGATCGGCCGCGCCCAGCTCGCGAAGCTGAAGGTCTACGCCGGTGCCGAGCACCCGCACGCGGCCCAGCAGCCCAAGCCGTTCATCATTTCCCAGGTCGCCCAGTAGCGCTGGCCCAGAGCACAAAGAATTTAAGGACTTAGCACGTGGCGAAGATCGCAGACATCATCGACGAGGCTCCCGAGAGCTTCACGACCGAGACCCCCGCTTCCGAGGCGCCGAAGGCTCCCCGCGCGGTACTCAACGTTCCCGGCGCAGCCGTGGGACGCCGCAAGCAGGCCATCGCCCGCGTGCGTCTCATCCCGGGTGGCCAGGCCTTCACGGTCAACGGCCGCAGCCTCGAGGACTACTTCCCCAACAAGCTGCACCAGCAGCTCATCAACGACCCGTTCAAGGTGCTCGATCTCCTGGGCAGCTACGACGTGATCGCGAAGATCACGGGCGGCGGCCCCTCGGGCCAGGCGGGCGCGCTGCGCCTCGCCATCGCGCGTGCCCTCAACGAGATCGACCGCGAGAACAACCGCCCGGCGCTCAAGAAGGCCGGCTTCCTCACTCGTGACGCCCGCGTCATCGAGCGCAAGAAGGCTGGTCTCAAGAAGGCCCGCAAGGCGTCGCAGTTCTCCAAGCGCTAATCCGCGCTGCGTAAGTCAGCAGCACCGATGCCCCGCCTGTTCGGCACGGACGGCGTTCGCGGTCTCGCGAACGCCGACCTCACCGTCGACCTCGCGCTCGGTCTGGCGCAGGCGGCGGCGGTGGTGCTCGGCAAGGGCAGGGTGGCCGACGGTCGCCGTGCGTCCGGTCGACGCCCGGTCGCCGTCATCGCCCGCGACCCGCGTATCTCCGGAGAGTTCCTGGCCACCGCGGTCGCCGCGGGACTGGCCAGCTCCGGGGTCGACGTCTACGACGCGGGTGTCGTGCCGACCCCGGCGGCGGCCTTCCTCGTCGCCGACTTCAAGGCCGACCTCGGCGTGATGATCTCGGCGTCGCACAACCCGGCGCCCGACAACGGCATCAAGTTCTTCGCGACCGGCGGCACCAAGCTGCCGGACGAGGTCGAGGATCGCATCGAGGCCGCGCTCGCGCAGCCCAAGCTCGCGCCCACGGGCGGCGATGTGGGGCGCATCCGGCGGTTCGCGGATGCCGAGGATCGCTACATCGTGCACCTCCTCTCCACCCTCCCGCACCGCCTCGACGGCGTGCACGTCGTGCTCGACTGCGCGAACGGTGCCGCGGCGGGCATCTCACCCGAGGTCTTCACGGTCGCCGGCGCCCGGGTGACGGTCATCGGCGCCGATCCGGACGGCATCAACATCAATGACGGCGTGGGCTCCACGCATCTCGATCAGCTCGCGCGGGCCGTGCTCGAACACGGGGCGGACCTGGGCATCGCCCACGACGGCGACGCGGATCGCTGCCTCGCCGTCGACCACACCGGCAAGGTCGTCGACGGCGACCAGATCATGGCGATTCTGGCGGTGGCGATGAACGAGCGCGGCGCCCTCGCCGACAGCACCCTCGTCGCGACCGTCATGAGCAACCTGGGTCTGCGGCGCGCCATGGCTGCGCACGGCATCCGGGTGCTCGAGACCGCGGTCGGCGACCGTTACGTGCTCGAGACCCTCAACGAGCAGAACCTCTCCCTCGGCGGCGAGCAGTCGGGGCACGTCATCATGACGCGGTTCGCGACGACCGGCGACGGGATCCTCACGGGGCTCCACCTCGTCGCCGAGATGGCGCGCACCGGCAAGACCCTCGCCGAACTCGCCTCCGTCATGACGGTGTACCCGCAGATCCTCGTGAACGTGCGCGGCGTCGACCACCACGGATTGCGCGAGAGCGAGGCGATCGCGCGCGCTGTCGCCGAGGCGGAGGCCGAGCTCGGCGATTCCGGCCGGGTGCTGCTGCGCCCCTCGGGCACCGAGCCGATGGTGCGGGTCATGGTCGAGGCCGAGGATCAGGTGACGGCTGATCGCATCGCGCACCGGCTCGCCGAAGTTGTGCGCGCCGAACTGGGCGAGTAAGCGCGGCGGGCGGCGGTCATCCCCGCGGTGACGCTCAGATCTTGCGCAGGAGCACCGTCGAGACGGCGTGGTTCGCGCCCTTCCGCAGCACGAGCGAGGCGCGGGCGCGGGTCGGCAGCACGTTCTGCAGCAGATTCGGTTCGTTGATCGCTCGCCAGATCTGACGGGCCTGCGCGATCGCCTCGCTCTCGCTCAGACTCGCGTAGCGGTGGAAGTACGACTTCGGGTTGGTGAACGCTCCGCGCTGCAGCGACAGGAAGCGCTCGATGTACCAGGCCTCGATGTCGCTCGTGCGGGCATCCACATAGACCGTGAAGTCGAACAGGTCGCTCAGTGCCAGTCGCCCCCCGGGCGTCGGTGGCTGCAGCACGTTGAGTCCCTCGACGATGAGGATATCCGGCTGCCGTACCACGATCTCGGCCCCCGGCACGATGTCATAGCTCAGGTGCGAGTAGAACGGGGCCCGCACCTCGCTCGCGCCGCTCTTCACGTTGCTGACGAACCGCAGCAGGGCCCGCCGGTCGTAGCTCTCGGGGAAGCCCTTGCGGGTCATGAGCCCGCGGCGCTCCAGCTCGGCGTTGGGGAACAGGAAGCCGTCTGTGGTGACGAGCTCGACCCGCGGCGTGTCGTCCCAGCGCGCGAGCAGCTCGCGCAACAGCCGCGCGATCGTCGACTTGCCCACGGCCACCGATCCCGCGACGCCGATGACGAACGGGGTGGGCGCGGCGGTGCCGTGCAGGAACTCGCTGGTGGAGCGGTGCAGGGCACGCGCGCCCGCCGCATAGAGGTTGAGCAGACGACTGAGCGGCAGGTAGACATCGCTGACCTCCCGCAGGTCGAGCACGTCACCGAGGCCGCGGAGCTGCACGAGCTCGGTCTCGGTGAGCGGCAGCCGGGTGGTCGGCGCGAGTTCGGCCCAGTCGTCGCGGTCGATCTCGACGAAGGGCGACAGCTGGCCGGAGACGGGTTCGTGCATCGCTCCCACGTTATCGGTTTCTCCCCTCCTCCCCAGCATCCGCGCGAGCGCCGCCCTCCACCGGCCACGCCACGTCCAGGGCCCGCCGGATGCCGCCAACTACAATCGAGGTCATGTGCGGAATCGTGGGGTATGTCGGCCCGAACAGCAGTCTCGATGTTCTCCTCGGTGGACTCAGCCGGCTGGAATACCGGGGTTACGACTCCGCAGGGGTCGCCGTCATCGGTCAGGACGGCACGCTCGGCACACGCAAGCGCGCGGGCAAGCTCTCGGTCCTCCTCGACAATCTCAAGGATGCCCCGCTCTCCGACGGCCAGACCGGAATCGGTCACACCCGCTGGGCGACCCACGGGGGGCCCACCGACCGGAACGCGCATCCTCACCTCGGCGACGGTGGCAAGCTCGCGCTCATCCACAACGGCATCATCGAGAACTTCGCCGCCCTCAAGCAGGAACTGCTGGAGGCGGGGGAGAGCTTCTCCAGCGACACCGACACCGAGGTCGCGGCCATCATGGTGGGCAGGGCCTTCCGCGAGACGGGCGACCTCACGCTCGCCATGCGGCAGGTGGTGGCCCGCCTCGACGGCGCGTTCACCCTCCTCATCGTGCACGAGGACCGGCCGGGCGAGGTCGTCGGCGCGCGCCGCAACTCGCCGCTCGTCATCGGCCTCGGCGAGGGCGAGAACTTCCTCGGCTCCGACGTGGCGGCCTTCGTCGAGTTCACGCGGCGAGCCGTGGAGATCGGTCAGGACCAGATCGTCACGATCCGACCCGACTCCGTGATCGTCACGGATTTCTTCGGCGCTCCGGTCGAGACCCGCGAGTACGAGATCGCCTGGGACGCGTCCGCCTCGGAGAAGGGCGGCTGGTCGAGTTTCATGCGCAAGGAGATCAGCGAGGAGCCCGATGCGGTGGCCAACACCCTGCTGGGCCGGGTCGTCGACGGGGCCGTCGTACTGCCCGAGCTGGGCGCGCTCACCCCCGAGGTGCTGGCCGACATCGACCGCATCGTCATCATCGCCTGCGGCACCGCGGCCTACGCGGGTCTTCTCGGCTCGTACGCCATCGAATCCTGGGCCCGCGTTCCCGTGCAGGTCGAGCTGTCGCACGAGTTCCGCTATCGCAACCCCATCATCACGCCGCGCACCCTCGTCGTGTCGATCAGCCAGTCCGGCGAGACGATGGACACGCTGATGGCGGTGCGTTTCGCGGCCGAGTCCGGGGCGCGCGTGCTCTCCATCTGCAACACGCAGGGCTCGTCGATTCCGCGGGAGTCCGAGGCCGTGATCTACACGCACGCCGGCCCCGAGGTCGCGGTCGCGTCGACCAAGGCTTTCGTCGCGCAGGTCACCGCGCTCTACCTGCTCGGCCTGCACCTGGCGACCGTGCGCGGCACCCTCAGCCCCGCCGAACTCGCGCACAACATCGACGAGCTCCAGGCGATCCCCGCGAAACTCGCCGACGTGCTCGTCGCCTCGGAAGACATCGGCCAGTTGGCCGGCTGGATGGCTGACACCCGCTCGGTGCTGTTCCTCGGCCGCAACGTGGGCTACCCGGTCGCGCTCGAGGGTGCGCTCAAGCTCAAGGAGCTCGCCTACATCCACGCGGAGGGATTCGCCGCGGGGGAGCTGAAGCACGGGCCGATCGCGCTCATCGAGCCGGGACAGATCGTCTTCGTCATCGTGCCGAGCCCGCGCGACCCCTCCTCGCTCCACCCCAAGGTCGTGTCGAACATTCAGGAGATCCGGGCGCGCGGCGCTCGCGTCATCGCCATCGCCGAGAAGGGCGACGCCGCGGTGCTGCCCTTCGCCGACGAGGTCATCCCCATCCCGCTCGCCTCGCCCATGTTCGAGCCGATCCTCGCCGTCGTGCCCCTGCACATCTTCGCCCTCGAACTCGCCACCGCGAAGGGTCTCGACGTCGACCAGCCGCGCAACCTCGCCAAATCGGTCACGGTCGAGTAGACGTGATCATCGGGATCGGTGTGGACGTGGTCGACCTGAGGCGCTTCGAGCGCGCGGTCGCTCGCACTCCGGCGCTGCGCGAGCGGCTCTTCACGGTGGGGGAGCGCGGTCTCCCGCTGCGCTCGCTCGCCGGTCGGTTCGCCGCGAAGGAGGCCCTCATCAAGGCCATCGGCGACTCGACGGGCGTGCGCTGGCACGACATGGAGGTCGTGGCCGACGGTGAGCGCAATCCGTCCTTCCTGCTCCACAACGCCGTCGCCGAGCGGGCGGGTGCCATGGGCATCCGCACCATCCACCTCTCCATGTCGCACGATGCCGGCGTGGCCATCGCCTACGTGGTGGCCGAGGGATGACCGTCCCCATGCGCGAGGCGCACATCGATCTGGCCGCCGTCCGCGACAACCTCCGGGTCATCGCCCGCACGGTTGCCCCGGCGCGCACCATGGCGGTCGTGAAGGCGCAGGGCTACGGGCACGGCGCGGTCGAGGTGGCTCGTGCCGCCGTCGACGCCGGTGCGGACTGGCTCGGCGTCGTCGATGTGGCGGAGGCGCTGGAGTTGCGGGCGGCCGGAATCGACGCGCCCATCCTCGCGTGGCTGCACGGGCAGGAGGCGGATTTCGCCGCGGCCGTCCGTGCGGGGATCGATCTCGGCATCTCCACGCCGGAGCAGCTCGAGCGCGCGGCCGCTGTCGACGGACTCGCCCAGGTGCACCTCAAGGTCGATACCGGGCTGAGCCGCAACGGCTTCGAGGAGAGCGAGTTCGCTGCGATTCTCGGCCGCGTCGCCGAACTCTCCGCCGCGGGCCGCATTCACGTGCGCGGCATCTTCAGCCATCTCGCGAATGCGGGCGCCGAGGAGGACGCCCTGCAGATCGCGCGATTCGAGGCCGCTCTGGCGCGGGCCGCCGAGGTCGGCATCGTCCCCGAGCTGCGCCACCTCGCCGCGACGGCCGCCGCCCTCCGGGTGCCCGCCTCCCGCTTCGACCTCGTGCGCATCGGAATCGGCATGTACGGCCTCACCCCCTTCGACGATGAGGGGGCCGCCGCGCTCGGCCTGCGACCCGCGATGCGGCTGAGTGCCGAGATCACCTCGGTGAAGCGCGTGCCCGCGGGCGCCGGCGTCTCCTACGGCTACACCCAGCGCACCAGCTCCGAGACGACGCTCGCGCTCGTCCCCGCCGGCTACGCGGACGGCATCCCCCGGCACGCCTCCTCCCGAGCGCCGGTCTGGATCAACGGTTCCCGCTACTCCATCTGCGGCCGGGTCGCGATGGACCAGTTCGTCGTCGACGTCGGCGACGCGCCCGTCGCCATCGGGGATCGGGCGGTGCTGTTCGGCGACCCGAGCGACGGGTATCCCTCGGCCGACGAGTGGGCCGAGCGCTGCGGCACCATCAACTACGAGATCGTGACGCGCATCGGCGGCCGCTTCACGCGGACGTACTCGTGAACGCGCAGCGGGTCATCCCGACGCCGGAGGCGATGGAGGCGTTCGGCGCGCGCGTGGCGCAGCAGTTGCGTGCGGGCGATGTCGTCGCGCTCAACGGACCCCTCGGCGCGGGCAAAACCACCCTCACCCGCGGACTGGGCGCCGCGCTCGGGGTGCGCGGCACGGTGACCAGTCCCACCTTCGTGCTGGCCCGCACCCATCCACGCGGAGGGGGTCTCCCGCCCCTCGTGCACGTGGACGCCTATCGCCTGCGGGATCCGCTCGAACTCGACGATCTCGACATCGATTTCGCCCGATCGATCGTCGTCGTCGAGTGGGCCGCAGGAATGCTCGACCAGCTCGTCGACGAGTGGTTGCAGATCGACATCCGGCGCCCCCAGGGCGCGGCGGAGGAGTCGCGCGCAGACGTGGACGCGGTGGAGCGCGTGGACGTGATCGAGCCCGATCACGCGAGCGACGCCCTGGACGCGGGCGACGCCGTGGACGCGATCGAACCGCGGGTGGCCGTCGTTCACGGTCACGGCGCGCGCTGGTCGGAACTGGGGTGGGTCGATGCTGCTCGCGATTGACACCTCGGCCGGAACGAGCGTCGCGGTCGTCGACCGCGAGGCCGGCATCCTCGTCGAACTCACTGAGCTCGACACGCGCCGCCACGCCGAGGTGATCGGCACGCTCATCGACCGCGCCCTGCATGAGGCCGGCGTCGGCGCCCGCGAGTTGACCGCGGTCGCCGTCGGCATGGGGCCGGGTCCCTTCACCGGGCTGCGGGTCGGCATCGCGGCCGCCCGCGTCTTCGCGCTCGGGGCGGGGTTGCCGGTGCTCCCGGGGGTGAGCCACGACGCGATCGCCTACGGTCAGCCGGATCCCGTTCTCGTCATCACCGACGCCCGCCGCCGTGAGGTCTACTGGTCCCGCTACGCGGGCAGCGACGACGCCGGGCTCCCCGTGCGCGCCGCGGGACCGGGCCTCATCGCCCCCGAACTCCTCGACACCGTGACGGGCTCGGCGCCGATCCGCCGACTCGAGCCCGAGGGGGTCTCGGCGGGCGCACTGGGTCTCGTCGCCGAGCACCTCTCCGCCCACCGCCGGGCCTTCGCGAGCGACGCCGCCCTCTACCTCCGCTCTCCCGACGTCACGCCGTCGGCCGGCCCCAAGCGGGTGACCGGATGACCGCCGCAGCACCCCTCCGACTCGCCACCCTGGCCGACCTCGACGCCATCATGCGCCTCGAGGAATCCACCTTCACGAACGACGCCTGGACGGTCGACTCGATGCGCGCCGAGCTGCACAGTCGGCACAGCTACTACCTCGTCGCCGAGCAGCCGGACACCCCGGGGCTGCTCGGCTATGCCGGGCTGCTCGCGCCCGAAGGCTCCGCCGATGCCGACATCCAGACCATCGCGGTCGCCCCCGCTGCGCGACGCCGGGGGCTGGGCCGGCAGCTGATGGAGGCTCTCATCGCGGAGGCTCGTGCCCGTCGCTGTCGCACGATCTTCCTGGAGGTGCGCGCCGACAACCCCACCGCGCAGCACCTCTACGACACGCTCGGCTTCGAACAGATCGCGGTGCGCCCGCGCTACTACCAGCCCGACGATGTGGACGCGAACATCATGAGACTCGAACTACACTCCGACGCCGCGGCGGTGGGCGCGTGACCGCGAACCTCCCGCCGCGGGCGGACGGCGCTGCGGCGACGACTCCGAACCGGGAGCCGCTCGTGCTCGGCATCGAGACGAGCTGCGACGAGACCGGCGTGGGCATCGTGCGTGGATCGACCCTGCTCGCCAACGTGATCTCCTCCTCGATGGAGGAGCATGCACGCTATGGAGGCGTGGTGCCGGAGGTCGCGGCGCGGGCGCACCTGGAGGCGATCGTGCCGGCGATCTCGGCCGCGATCGCCGAGGCGGGCATCCGTCTCGACGAGGTCGACGCGATCGCGGTGACGAGCGGTCCGGGGCTGTCGGGCGCACTCATGGTCGGCGTGGGGGCGGCCAAGGCGCTGTCCGTCGCGCTGGGCGTGCCCCTCTACGCCGTCAATCACCTGGTCGGGCACGTCGGAGCCGATGTGCTGCGCGAGGACGACAGCGAGATCGAGCTCCCCACGATCGCCCTGCTCGTCTCGGGCGGGCACACCTCGCTTCTCCTCGTTCGCGACCTCGTGAGCGACGTCGAGCTCCTGGGCGAGACCATCGACGACGCCGCAGGCGAGGCCTTCGACAAGGTCGCGCGCCTGCTCGGTCTGCCGTACCCGGGCGGCCCGCACATCGACCGGGTCGCGGCGGACGGCGATCCGACCGCCATCCGCTTCCCGCGCGGGCTCACCCAGCCGAAAGACCTCGACCGACACCGCTACGACTTCTCCTTCTCGGGGCTGAAGACCGCCGTGGCGCGCTGGGTCGAGCAGAAGCAGGATGCGGGGGAGCAGGTGCCCCTCGGCGACGTCGCGGCGAGCTTCCGTGAGGCCGTCGTCGACGTTCTCCTCACCAAGGCGATCGCCGCCTGCCGCGACCACGGTATCCCCCGCCTCCTACTCGGCGGCGGGGTCGTCGCCAACGCGCGGGTGCGAGAGCTCGCCGCGGAGCGCACCGCGGCCGCGGGCATCGAACTGCGGATCCCGCCGCTGTCCCTCTGCACCGACAACGGTGCGATGATCGCGGCACTCGGCGCCCAGCTCATCATGGCCGGTCACGCGCCCTCCGGGCTCGACTTCGGGGCCGACTCGACGCTGCCGGTCACGGTCATCCAAGCCTGAGCGATCGTTCAGACGCGTGTCGCCGCGCGACAGAGCGGGCGGCGAGCTTCGTTGACACTGCCGCCGGGCGTTGCCACTATGGGAAACGACAGCGCATTCAGCTAACAATAAGGAGCACCCGGTAATGACCGATCCCATCGTTCCCGAGCCCGCACCGGCGTACACTCCGGCACCCGTAGCAGGACCCAAGCAGGGCCTCAGCCTCACCTCATTCATCCTCGGCATTGCCGGACTCGTGTTCAGCTGGGTGCCGGTCCTCGGCTTCCTCGCCTCGCTCGCGGCGATCATCCTCGGCTTCGTCGCCAAGTCGAAGGAGAAGGCGGCGCCGCGCTGGATGTGGATCGTCGGCATCATCCTCGGCTTCGTCGCCATCGCGATCTCGCTGATCGTAATCGCCACTCTCATCATCGCCTTCCTCGCGGCGTCGACGAGCGTCAACTACAGCAACTGACCACTCACGGTCGTCGGAGCGGGAGCGGTGGCCTGGGTCACCGCTCCCGCTGCGCTTTCTCACCGATCGGCCGACGAAGGGCTTCCCATCTCCACCGCACCCGCGCGTGACAGCGACACCGAACGACCGGTGAACCGCTGGGCCATCCTCGCCCTCATCCTCGGAATCGCGGTACCGCTCGGCGGTATCGTCGTCGGCCACGTCTCCCTGCGGCAGATCAAACGCAGCGGGGAGCGCGGGCGCGGCCTCGCACTCGCGGGCACGATCCTGGGCTACAGTCTCACCGCGCTCGAGATCCTGTTCGCAGTGCTCCTCGCGCTGCTCGCGGCTGCCGCCACGGGGGCCAGCCGGTGAGCGCCTCGGGCCGCCCCACACCATGACCCCGTCGCCCGACGACACCGCCGAGGAGAGCACCACCGTGTCAGACCCCACCGCGCCCGTACCGCCCGTCGAGCCGACGCCGGCCGGCCCGACGGCCGCGTCGCCCATCCCCACTCCCGCCGCACCGTCGGTGCCGCTAATCGAGCCGGTCCCGATCGCCCCCGCGGCCGCGCGCCCCGCTCCCGCCGCTCCGTCGCAGCAGGCACCGGCCGGCGCGCCGCCCCAGCCCGCGTACGCCGCGGCCCCGCCCGCCGCAGCGCAGAGCCACCCGGGCTACCCCGGGTATCCGGCCCAGCCGGGCCACCCCGGCTACCCCGCCCAGCAGGGCTACCCCGGCTACCCGGCCCAGCCGGGCTACGCCGGATACGCCCCGTCCGCGCCGCGCGGTCTCAGCATCGCGTCCATGGTGCTCGGCATCGTCGGCACGGTGTTCGCGATGCTCTACGGATTCGGACTGCTGCCCTCCGTCACCGCGATCATCCTGGGTCACGTCGCCCAGAAGCGCCAGCGTCACGCCCGCGGCTTCTGGCTCGCGGGGCTCATCACCGGCTACGTGGGGCTCGCGCTCTCGATCATCGTGATCATCGCCGTGGCGTTCTTCGTGGCCTACGTGATCAACACTCCGGGCTTCCAGCGCGGGTTCGACGCCGGATACCCCGGCGGCATCAACAGCTAGACGCGTTCGGCGAGCAGCGCGATGCGCTTGCCCGCCACGCGCGTGAGGATGAGGGTCGCCGAACCGCTGCCCTTGAGCGACAGTTTGCGGCGCAGTACCGCCGGGTCGACGTCCATGCCGCGCTTCTTGATCTCGAGCGTGCCGATACCCCGCGCCGACAGCTCGCGCGCCAGTTTGCGCTCGTCGAAGGGCATGCGGGCGGTGATGCGGAAGGCGGTCGCGAAGGGGGTGGCGGTGGCCTGATCGGCGGTGAAGTACGCGATTGTGGGGTCGATCATCCGCCCCTCCAGCCGGCGCACCAGGTCGCCGATCAAGCGCGCACGGATGACCGCCCCATCCGGCTCGTAGAGGTAATCGCCCAGCTCGCCCAGCTCCGCGTCGGTGCTGTCGGCCTCGGCGGTCAGCTCCGCCGTGCCCGCATCGGTGACGATGAGCGCCGAGCGCCGCACGCCCTCGCGCGCGAGTGGACCGAACCACACCCCCAGCTCGACCACCTCGTGGCCCACCGAGACCCACTGCGCCTCGGCGTCCGTCGGGATGAGCGCGCGATCGATACCGGGCCCGAGTTTCACCCCCGTCGGGAAGCGCGCGGCGAGACCGAACGCGAAGTCGAGCGAGGGGGACCAGTCGCCGGGGTCGGCGAGCCGACGTGCACCGTCGCGGCGGGCCGGGTCGAGGTAGACGCCGTCGACGCCCGCGAGGTCGAAGGTCGTCACGTCGGCGTGCTCGACCCGCGCGTTCGACCACGGTGCGAGGTTGTACGCGGCGATCGCGGCGGTCACCTCGTCGCGCTCCACGGCCGTGACCTCGATGTCGAGGGCGGCGAGCGCGAGGGCGTCCGCGCCGATGCCGCAGCCGAGGTCGGCGACCCACTGCACCCCGGCGCGCTGGAACCGGCCCGCGTGCTGGGCCGCGACCTGGAGGCGGGTGGCCTGCTCGAGTCCGGCCTCGGTGAAGAGCATGCGCGAGGCGAAGGGGCCGAACTTTGCGGCGGCCCGGGTGCGGAGCTTCGACTGCGCGAGCACCGCGGCGACGAGGCCGGGGCCGTGGCCCGCGCGCCGGAGTTCCGCGACCTTCTGCACCACGTCATCCGTCGACCGCCACTCGGGCAGGGAGTCGAGGAGGCGCAGGCCCTCGGGCGAGAGCAGCTCGACGAGCTCGAGGGTGTTCATGCACTCATCCTGTCAGGTGCGTGGCCCGAGGGGGTGCCGGAATTGGCACTCGGATTGAACGAGTGCCAGCCACCCTCTATAGTTGTCGTTGGCACTCTCAATAGGAGTGTGCCAACCCCAGTTTTTGCTCAAGAAAGAAGAGGTCAACCGTGTCGGTCTCCATCAAGCCGCTCGAGGATCGCATCGTCATTCGCCAGGTCGAGGCGGAGCAGACCACTGCTTCGGGTCTTGTCATCCCTGACACCGCGAAGGAGAAGCCCCAGGAGGGCGAGGTCGTCGCCGTAGGCCCCGGCCGCATCGACGACAACGGCAACCGCGTTCCGCTCGACGTCGCCGTCGGCGACAAGGTCATCTACTCGAAGTACGGCGGAACCGAGGTGAAGTACGGCGGAGAGGACTTCCTCGTGCTCTCGGCGCGCGACGTGCTCGCGGTGGTCGTCCGCTAGTCAGCGACACAGTTCAGCAGAAGGTCCGGTGGTTCCGCCACCGGGCCTTCTGCCGTCTGCGGGCGGATGATCGGCGCGGGTGCGGGTGCGGGTGCGGGTGCGGGTGCGGGTGCGGCGCGTCGTGCGGGTGCGTGTCGCGCGGGTGCGCCTGCCAAGCCCGTGCGCGCGCCCGCGCCCGCTGTGCCCGGCGCGTTAGGCTGGCGACGTGCCCGACGATGACTCCGCGACCCCGCGCGGCGCGGGCCGAGCCGCGGACGCCGTGCCGGTGAGGGGCACGGGGACGGGCATCCTTCTCGCCGTGGTCGCCTACGGACTCTGGGGCGTGCTGCCGCTCTTCTTCCTCCTGCTCGCCCCGGCCGGCGCCGTCGAGGTGGTCGCCTGGCGGATCGTGCTGTCGCTGCTGTTCTGCGCCGTGCTCGTCACCGTCACGCGGTCGTGGCCGCGCCTGCTCGAACTGCTGCGCGACCGCGGGGTCATGCTGACGCTCGGCATCGCGGGCCTGCTCATCCTGGTCAACTGGCTCGTCTACGTGTTCGCGACGCTCAGCGGGCAGGTCGTGGAGGCGGCACTAGGGTATTTCACCAACCCGATCGTGACCGTGCTGCTCGGGGTCTTCGTGCTGCGGGAGCGGCTCCGCATCGCGCAGTGGGTCGCGATCGGGATCAGCGCTGTCGCCGTCATCGTTCTCGCTGTGAACTACGGGCGCGTGCCCATCATCGCGCTCGCGCTCGCCTTCTCCTTCGGGCTCTACGGCCTGATCAAGAAGCGAGTCGGGGCGCGGGTGGACGCCCTCAGCGGCCTCACCATCGAGACGCTGTGGCTCTCGCCGCTCGCCGGGGGAGCGCTCATCGCCATCGCCGCGACATCGGGCCTCACCACCGGCACGGCGGGACTGACCCAGACCCTCGCGATGCTCTCCGCCGGCGTCGTCACCGCGGTTCCGCTGCTCCTCTTCGCGGGCGCGGCGCGCCGCCTGCCGCTCGCCTACCTGGGGCTGTCGCAGTACCTCGCGCCCATCATGCAGTTCCTCATCGGGGTCGCCGTCTTGCACGAGGCGATGCCGCCCGCGCGATGGGCCGGCTTCGCTCTGGTGTGGATCGCGCTCATCGTGCTCACGATCGACATGTTCGCGGCCTCGCGGGCCGCAGCGGGGGATGCGAGGGGTCGCGCGACCGGGGATGCCGTCGGCCCCGTGTGATGCGGAATGCGCAGCGATGCGCCCGTTTACGTCACGATTACAGCACGTTACAGGCCCGTAACACGGGCGTATTGTCTGAGTCCCATTCACAGCATAGGTTGGCAGCACGTTCGTGGATCTTCCGCGTGCAGAGAATTCCCTCGCAATCACACCAAGGAGCAACATGGGTGCATTTTCCCGGGCCACAGCGGCCACCCGCTCACGATCGGTGAAGTCCGTCATCAGCGGTCTCGCCATTCTGGGCGCCACGGCGCTCATCCTGAGCGGTTGTGCGTCGACCAGCAGCGGTACGCCGTCCAAGACGCTCAGCCTGAAGATCGGAACCATCCTTCCGCAGACCGGCTCCCTCGCGGTTCTCGGCCCGCCCGAGTTCGCGGGTGTCGACCTCGCCGTCAAGGACATCAACGCCGCCAAGGCCGGCATCACGATCAGCGTGGAGCACAAGGACTCCGGTGACACCACCACGAACATCGCGACCCAGTCGGCGACCGCCGAGCTCGCCGACGGCGTGAGCGCCATCATCGGCGCGGCCTCGTCGAGCGTCTCGCTCACGATGATCGACCAGATCACGAAGGCGAAGGTCGTCCAGATCTCGCCGGCGAACACCTCGCCGACGTTCTCGACCTACGCGGATGGCGGCTACTACTTCCGCACTGCGCCGTCTGACGTGCTGCAGGGCCGAGTTCTGGGCCAGAAGATCCTCAAGGACGGTCACACCAATGTCTCGATCCTCTACCAGAACGACTCCTACGGACAGGGCCTCGACACCAACGTGAAGAAGGCGCTCGAGGACGGCGGAGCATCCGTCGGCCAGAACGTCGCCTTCGACCCGGCCGCGACCAGCTTCGCGTCTGAGGTCACCACGGTGCTCTCGACCAAGCCGGACGCTCTCGTCGTGATCTCGTTCGACCAGATCAAGGCCATCGCCCCGGAGCTGAAGAAGAACGGATTCGACTTCAACAACTTCTACGGCACGGACGGCAACTACGGTGTCATCGACCCGAGCTACAAGGACGTCATCATCGCCGGCGCGCAGTTCACCAACCCCGGTGTCAACGCGTCGAACGACCTCAAGTCGCGCCTCCAGGCTCTCGTGAAGGCACAGGGTAACAAGCCGCTCACGGTGTTCGCCTACGCCCCCGAGTCCTACGACGCGACCGTGCTCCTGGCACTCGCCGCGCTGCAGGCCAAGGGCACGACCGGTGCGGACATCCAGAAGCACCTGATCAGCGTCTCCGAGGACGGCACGAAGTGCACCACGTTCAAGGAGTGCGCGGCGCTCATCAACGCCGGCAAGAAGGCGAACTACGACGGGCTCTCCGGCCCCATCACCTTCGACAAGAACGGTGACCCGTCGCAGGCCTACGTGTCGATCTACAAGTACAACTCGACCAACGGCAACGACTACGAGACCGCCCAGTTCGGCGACCTCACCAAGGGCTGATCCAGCGACCAGCTGACACGCCCGAAGGGCCCCGACCGGCAACGGTCGGGGCCCTTCGTCGTGCGGCGCGCCTGCCGCGCCCCCTGCCCTCCCCGCGCGAGTTGGCACTGCCTCCTCCCCGCGCGAGTTGGCACTTTTTGTGCAACTTTCGCGCCCGCAGGGGCAATTGGCGCCCACTGGGTGGGCGACCCCCACCTTGTGGCACATTCTTGTGCCACAAAATGAGGGCGCAGGCGGGCAGGCCCGCCTGCGCGGCGGGTTAGTGCGCGACGGGACGTCGCGCAGGGGCCCAACGGGCCGGCTGACGCCGCGCGGGCGGAGTGCCAGGAGCGCCCCATGCCATGCGAACGGTCACGTCGCGCTGCTCATCGACCGCACCCTCGTTTCGTCGCACCGATTTGTGCCACAAGCAGTGCGGTGCCCACCGAGTGGGCGCTAACCGCCCCTGCGGGCGCGAAAGTTGCACAAAAAGTGCCAACTCGCGGAGGTGGGGCGGTGGGAGTGGCGGCGGCGGCCGCGCCGCGCCCTACCCGCCGACGGTGGGTGTCGAGGTGGTCGCGGCGTGGTCGGTCGCGAGGGTGCCGAGGTAGAGCTCGATGACCTTGGGGTCGTTCATGAGGGTGCGCCCGGTGCCGCTGTAGGCGTCGCGGCCCTGGTCGAGCACGTAGCCGCGATCGCAGATCTGCAGCGCGCGACGGGCGTTCTGCTCCACGATCATCACCGAGACGCCGGCGCGGTTGATCTGCGCGACGTTGATGAAGGTCTCGTCCTGTCGCACGGGCGACAGGCCCGCGCTCGGCTCGTCGAGCAGCAGCACCGAGGGGTCCATCATGAGCGCGCGCGACATCGCCACCATCTGGCGCTCGCCGCCCGACAGCGACCCGGCGCGCTGCTTGAGCCGACGACCGAGTTCCGGGAAGAGCGAGGTGACGAAGTCGATGCGCTCCTTGAACATCTTGGGCTTCTGGTACGACCCCATCTCGAGATTCTCCTCGATGGTGAGGCTGGGGAAGACGTTGTTGTTCTGCGGCACCATGCCGACACCCTTGGTGACGAGCTTGTCGGCCTTGAGACCGGTGATCTCGTCACCGCCGAGCAGCACCTGCCCGCTGCGGATGTTCACCTGCCCGAAGATCGCCTTCAGCAGGGTCGACTTCCCGGCGCCGTTCGGGCCGATGATGCCGACGAGTTCGCCCTTCTGCACGTAAACGTTGCAGCCGTTGAGGATGTTGACGCCCGGCAGGTAGCCGGCGACCAGATCCTTGGTCTCCAGCACGATCTCATTCGCCATCGGGCTTCTCCTCTTCTGCGATCTCGCTCTTGATCTCGTCGACGAGGAACGAGTCGTCGAGATCCTTGGCGACCTCCAGCTGGCCGGTGAGGCTGCCGAGGTCGGTATCGTGGTGCGCGCCGAGATAGGCGTCGATGACGGCCTGATCCTGCATGACGGTCGCGGGATACCCCTCGGCCACGATGCGCCCCTCGGCCATGACGATCACCCAGTCGGCGATGGTCTGCACCATGTGCATGTCGTGCTCGACGAACAGCACGGTGGTGCCGTCGTTCTTGAGGTTGAGAACGTGCCCGAGCAGCGACTGGGTGAGCGCGGGGTTCACGCCGGCCATCGGCTCGTCGAGCATGACGAGCCGCGGCTTGCTCATGAGCGCCCGCGCCATCTCGAGCAGCTTGCGCTGCCCGCCGGAGAGGCTCGCCGCGTAGTCGTCCTTCTTGGTGTCGAGCTTGAACCGGGCGAGGAGCTCGAGCGCCTGCGCGGTGATCTCGTCCTCCCGCTTGCGCCAGCTGCCCTTGAACAGCGCGGGGAAGAACCGCTCACCGCTCTGGCCCGTCGCACCCAGGCGCATGTTCTCCATCACGCTGAGGAGGCTGAGCGCCTTGGTCAGCTGGAAGGTGCGCACCATGCCACGCCGCGACACCTTGTAGGCCGGGACGCCGGCGAGACTGTCGCCGTCGAGCGACCAGGTGCCCGTGTCGGGCTTGTCGAATCCGGTGAGCAGGTTGAAGAAGGTGGTCTTGCCCGCGCCGTTCGGGCCGATGAGGGCGGTGATCTTGCCGCGCGGGATCTCGACGTGCTCGACGTCGACCGCGGTCATCCCGCCGAATGTGCGCTTGACGCCGTGGGCGATGAGGATCGGGTCGACCTTGGGTACGCCCGGCCCGGGCTCGCCCTTCTGCAGTTGCTCGACGGCGGGCGTCGATGCGGATTCAGCCTTAGGCACTGAAATGCGCCTCCCTCTTGTTTCCGAAGATTCCCTGCGGGCGGAAGATCACGAGCAGCATCAGGGCGATGCCGACGAGGATGAAGCGGATGGGGCCCTGCTGAATCGAGGTGATCGGCAGCAGGTGGTTGGTGACGAGCAGGGTCAGGATTCCGTCGGTCAGCTGCAGCACGACCCAGAAGATGATCGACCCGACGATGGGCCCCAGCACCGTCGTCGCGCCACCGAGCAGGATGATCGTGTACAGGAAGAACGTCGTCTGCGTTCCGTAGTTGTCGGGTTGCAGCGAGGTCGGGATGATCACGATCACGGTCGCGATGGCGCCCATGATCCCACCGAGGATCAGCGACTGCATCTTGTACCAGGTGACGTTCTTGCCGAGCGAGCGGACCGCATCCTCGTCCTCACGGATGCCCTTCACGATGCGACCCCACGGGCTGCGCATGAGCTGGCGCACCAGCAGAGCGGCCAGGATGACGACCAGCCACCCGACGATGCGGATCCACAGCCCGTCGTTGGTGTAGCGCAGCACACCGAAGCCGTAACTGATGTCGGGGAGCGGATCGAGGGCGTAGAAGCCGTCGGAGGAGCCGTTGATGCCGTCCGAGCCGCCCGTGAGCGGGCTGATGTCGGGCGTTTTCACGGTGTACCGGATGATCTCCGCCGCCGCGATCGTGACGATGCTCAAATAGTCGGCGCGCAGTCGCAGCGTCGGGATTCCGAGGATGAGCGCGAAGATGACCGCGCCGACGATGCACGCCAGCAGGGCGGCCCAGAGCGGCCAGCCGAACTTCACGGTCGTGATCGCGAAGAAGTACCCGCCGACCGCCATGAAGCCGGCCTGCCCGAAGTTGAGGAGCCCGGTGAACCCGAAGTGCACCGTGAGCCCGAGGGCGGCGAGCGCGTAGCCGATGGTCTGCGGCTCGAGCAGCTGCCCGAAGGCGAGGGGGATGAAGTTGAAGTCCATGTCTCTGTACCCCTTAGCCGATCCGGTCCCGCCGGCCCAGGATTCCCTGTGGCCGGAACAGAAGAATGACGATCATGACGAGCAGTGCCGCGACGAGCTTCATGTTCGACGGAATGAAGATCGTCGAGAGATCGACCAGCAGGCCGATGACGACGGAGCCGACGAGCGCCCCGAAGGCGGTTCCGAGGCCGCCGAGGGTGACCGAGGCGAAGATCAGCAGCAGGATGCTCGCACCGGTCTGCCAGCTGACCGGCTGGTAGTAGCCGATCAGGGCGCCCGAGAGACCCGCGAGCGCGCCGCCGCCGATCCACACGATGCGGATGACCCGCTCGACGTTGATGCCTGACGCCGCCGCGAGCGAGCGGTTGTCGGCCACCGCCCGGGTCGCCTTGCCGATGCGGGTGCGCAGCAGCACGTAGGCGACCGCGAGGAGCACGACGATGCAGATGATCGGGCTCGACACGTCGGTGGAGCGCAGGTGCACGGGACCGAGCGTGAGGAAGGAGCTGCTGTCGCTCGGGGTCACGAGAAGGTCGGGCCCGAAGATGAACTGGAAGATGTAGCGCAGCGCGAGGGAGAGCCCGATGCTCACGATCATGAGCGGGATGAGCGCGACCCCTCGCCGTCGCAGCGGCTTCCACAGCCCCAGGTCTTGCACCCAGCCGAACACGCCGCCGAGGACGAACGCCGAGACGATGGCGATCGGGCCGGGAACGTGCAGGATGCCCGCCATCACGTAGCCCGTGAGGCTGCCAAAGGTCACCAGCTCACCGTGCGCGAAGTTGTTGAGGCCGGTCGTGCCGTAGATGAGGGAGACGCCGATGGAGGCGAGCGCGATCAGGAGTCCGAAGATGAGGCCGGTTGCGACCCGGGGGAAGACCACGTCGGCGAAGCTCGTACCGCCCGAGCTGCTGCTGCTCCCGCTCGTCGAGGAGCCGGTGCTTCCCGGCGTGGGGGTCGTTCCGCCTCCGCTGCCGCCGCCCGCCGTGGTGCTCAGCAGGAAGTACGCGGGAACTCCCTGGTTGTCGGTGTCGACCTGCACCTGGCGGGGGTTGAGGCCGAGGGGCTTGCCGTCGCCCGCGGGGATGGAGGAGACATCCACGAGCACCTTGTAGGTGCCGGCCGCGGGGAGGCCGATCGTCTGGAGACCCTTGGCGTCGGTGGTGACCACCTGGGAGAATCCGCCGGGGCCGGTGATGGTGATCTTCACTCCCGCGACGTTGCTCTTGTCGGAGAGCTTGCGCACCCAGATGCCGATGCTCTCGGCGGAGGCGCTGCCCGATGGTGCGGCGCTCGGCGTCGTCGCCGTCTGCACCCGGGCGGCGAGGTCGGCCGGCGATTCCGCTCGCGCGGAGGCCGAGCCGAGTGCCGTCAGCAGGGATGCGGTGAATGCAAGGGCCAGCAGGCCGAGAATCACGCGCACCAGCGGTGAGCGGTGGTGGAGCGCCTTCGCCATGTGGGTCCTCCATGAGGTGGGCTGTTCGCGGAGTGGGGGAACCGACCGCGTGAACGCACACGTTACTGAGACAATGTGTCCTTTGTGTTTCGATCCCGAACTCAACGAGGTCACGGCCACAGCGAACGCGTTGGCTTGCACTTTATCCGTTCAGGAATTCCCGCGGGGGATTGCCGTTAATATTTAGGTACCGGTTCGGCGCGGCATCCGGTGTTTCCCGTCTTGTGCACACACCAGGAGAATCATGGACCAGCCTGACCCCTTCGGCTTCATCGGCCTCACTTACGACGACGTCATGCTGCTGCCCGGTCACACGGACGTGATCCCGAGCGAGGCGGACACCTCCTCCCGGCTGACCCGCCGCATCACGGTCGCCGCCCCGCTGCTGTCGGCGGCGATGGACACCGTCACCGAGTCGCGCATGGCGATCGCGATGGCCCGCAACGGCGGCATCGGTGTGCTGCACCGCAACCTCTCCATCGACGACCAGGCGGCCCACGTCGACAAGGTCAAGCGCTCCGAGTCGGGGATGATCACCAACCCGGTCACCACGACCCCCGACGCCACGGTGGCCGAGGTCGACGCCCTGTGCGGCCAGTTCCGGGTCTCCGGCCTGCCGGTCGTCGAGGGCGACGGCACCCTCGTCGGCATCATCACCAACCGCGACATGCGCTTCGTCTCCGACTTCGAGAAGTCGACCACCCTCGTGCGCGACGTCATGACCTCCGCGCCCCTCATCACCGCCCCCGTGGGCGTCGACGCCGATGGCGCGATCGCCCTCTTCGCGCAGCACAAGATCGAAAAACTGCCGCTCGTCGACGAGCGCGGCCGGCTCAAGGGGCTCATCACCGTCAAGGACTTCGACAAGAGCGAGAAGTACCCGAACGCGACGAAGGATGCGGAGGGCCGCTTGCGCGTCGCCGCCGCGATCGGCTTCTTCGGCGACGCGTGGGACCGCGCCGTGGCGCTCAACGAGGCGGGCGTCGACGTCATCGTCGTCGACACGGCCAACGGCGACTCGGCCGGCGTGCTCGACATCATCTCGCGCCTCAAATCGGACGCCGCCTTCGCGCACATCGACGTCATCGGCGGCAACGTGGCGACCCGCAGCGGCGCACAGGCCCTCATCGACGCGGGAGCGGACGCGATCAAGGTCGGCGTCGGCCCGGGCTCGATCTGCACCACCCGCGTGGTCGCGGGCGTCGGTGTGCCACAGGTGACGGCGGTGTACGAGGCGTCGCTCGCCGCCCGGGAGCGGGGCATCCCGGTGATCGCCGACGGCGGCCTCCAGTACTCGGGCGACATCGCGAAGGCGCTCGTGGCCGGAGCCGACACCGTCATGCTCGGCTCGCTGCTCGCGGGCTGCGACGAGAGCCCCGGCGATCTGGTCTTCGTGAACGGCAAGCAGTTCAAGAACTACCGCGGCATGGGCTCGCTGGGCGCGCTGCAGACCCGGGGCAAGAAGACCTCCTACTCGCGCGACCGCTACTTCCAGGCGGACGTGCCGTCGGATGAGCAGCTCATCGCCGAGGGCATCGAGGGGCAGGTCCCCTACCGCGGCCCGCTCTCCGCGGTCGCCTACCAACTGCTCGGTGGGCTGCGCCAGTCGATGTTCTACACGGGCGCGCGCACGATCGGCGACCTGAAGGCGAAGGGCAAGTTCGTGCGCATCACGGCGGCGGGCCTCAAGGAGTCGCACCCGCACGACGTGCAGATGGTGGTCGAGGCGCCCAACTACCGGCGCTGACGCGATCCGGGCGCGTGCGCCGTACCCCCAGTTCGCGGGCGGTCGGCGCCGCACAGCCCCGTTCTGAGGCCGCGGAAGGTCTCCGGAGCGTCGCGCGACACTGATCCCGCCTTGTGCCGGGACCCGCACCCCGCCTAGCGTGGAGGGAGTGGCCCCGTCGGGGGATCGGGCCGCGTCGTATGGGGGTACACACGGTGAGGCGCAACGCACTGTTCGCGGCCGCGTTCGCGGTCGTCGTCGCCATCGCTGCGCCGACCGCCGCCTCCGCGTCGTTCTCCTGGAACACCGTCGCGACCGCGCCGATCGGCGGCGGCACCATCGTGATCGCCCCCACCACCGAGACCGCCGATAAGCCGGCCGCGCCCATCCGGCTGAACTCCCGCGCGACGGGTGACGATGCCGCCGCCACCGTGACGACCGCTCCGCGCCCCGGCTGCCCCACCGACGTGACGGGGCCTACGCGCACGGCGCCCGCGATCCACTCCGCGGGTGGGGTGCTCGGCACCACTACCGCCGACATCGCCGCGTTCGCCGAGCGGATGAACGCCATCCGTGTCGCGAACTGTCTGGCTCCCATCCCGCTCGCCAACATCAAGTACGACGCCTGCATGGAGAAGCGGCTGTTCTGGATGGCGGAGGATCCCAGCACCGACCCCGCGAGTGCCTGGGGTCACCTCGGCTCGACCCGCTCGGACGGCGTGCCGAGCGTCGGCTGCGACGGGAACCTCGCCGGAGGCGCGGGAAACACCGGAGCCACCGTCGCGCAGAAGTGGTGGGACTCGCTCCCGCATCGCGCGACCGTCTATCGTCCCGACTTCGTCGGCAGCACCGCGCACGTGTGCATCCTGTTCGCGGCGACGCACGGCGGCCTGCCGAACGAGCCGACGAGCTTCGTGCGGGCGGCCTCCCGCTGGGTCCGCTGCTGAGGCCTCGTCGCGTCGGCGCCCCCACTCCCACGCCCCCGGCCTAAAATGGGGGACGGCCCGCGATGATCGCGGGCGGGAGGAGCGGTGTCATGGCGTCGGATATCGGTTGGGGAATTCTCGGGACGGGCGGCATCGCCCACGCGTTCGTATCCGACCTGCAGCTCACGGGACACCGGGTCGCGGCCGTCGGCTCGCGCACGCAGGAGTCGGCCGACGCGTTCGCCGCTGAGCACGGCATCCCGACCGCCCACGGCAGCTCCCTCGACCTCGTCGACGACCCCGCCGTGGACGTCATCTACGTCGCCACGCCGCACACGGCGCACGCGGAGGGTGCCATGCAGGCGCTCGCCGCGGGCAAGCACGTGCTCGTGGAGAAGCCCTTCACGCTCAACTCGGCGCAGGCGCGCCAGGTGGTGAGCCTCGCCGAGTCCCGCGGGCTCATCGTGCTCGAGGCCATGTGGACGCGATGGCTGCCGCACATGGTGCGCGTGCGGGAGATCATCGCCGCGGGCACCCTCGGCGAGGTGCGCACGGTGATCGCCGACCACAACCAGAGCCTGCCCACCGACCCGTCGCACCGTCTGCAGAACCCGGACCTCGGCGGAGGGGCCCTGCTCGACCTCGGCGTCTACCCGGTCTCGTTCGCCTACGACGTGCTCGGCGCACCGACCAAGGTGCTCGCGATCTCCAGCCCGACCCCCACGGGCGTCGACCGGCAGACGGCGATGCTGTTCGAGTACGCGGAGGGGCAGCAGGCGGTGCTGCACACGGCGCTCGATACGCGTGGCCCGAACCGGGCATCCATTCTGGGCACGAAGGCGCGTATCGAGATCGACGAGACCTGGTACACGCCGACCACGTTCACGGTCTTCGGGGCCCACGACGAGGTGCTCGAGGAGTGGGACTCACCGGTGGAGGGCCGCGGCATGCAGTTCCAGGCTGCGGAGATGGAGCGACTCATCGCGGAGGGTCACGGGGAGCGGGACATCCTGCCGCCCGCGGAGTCCGTCGCGGTCATGGAGACGCTCGACGGCATCCGTCGGCAGATCGGCCTGCGCTACCCCGGCGAGGTCTAGGCCGCCGGGTATCATGGCGTGGTGAGCGACCCCCGCGACATCCCGACCCGGCCCTTCAGCCAGGTGGATGCCCACCCCGCCGCCCCCGCGGGCCTCCCGTCGCGCCGCTCCGGCGTCTCGCGCGCGGCCCTGCTCTGGATCGCGGCCGCCGTCGTCTTCGTCCTGCTGGCTACGGGCGCGGTCGCGTTCGGCTACGCGAACGGACGGCAGCAGCACAGCCCGGCGCCCCTGCCCACCGGCGCCGCCGCGGCCAAGCGCGACCAACCGGGCGACCCCGTCTCGCCGCAGCCCATCAAGACCTGCTCGATCTCCGCGCTCGCGGCCTCCAAGAATCTCGGCACCTTCTACGCCTCCGTCTACGACGCGACCGCGAAGGCGGTGAGCTGGAGCAAGAACGCCGACGGCGCGCAGCGGCCGGGCAGCATCCAGAAGGTCATCACCGCCGCAGCCGCGATCGCCGTGCTCGGGCCCGACTACCGCATCACCACCCAGGTGCAGGACGGTGTCACGCCCGGATCGATCGTGCTCGTCGGCGCCGGAGACGTCACCCTGAGCAGACTGCCCGCGGGCCAGCAGAGCGTCTACGCGGGCGCCGCTCACATGAGCGACCTGGCCACGAAGGCGATCGCGGCCTATACCTCGGCCCACCCCGGCGTGCCGCTCACCCAGGTGATCCTCGACTCCAGCTACTGGGATCCGACCGACAACTGGAACTCGACCTGGCCCCGCTCGGCGCAGGCCGGCGGCTCGATGTCGCTCATCACCGCGCTCCAGGTGGACGGCGACCGCGCCGACCCGACGGTTCAGAACAGCCCGCGCAGCTCCGATCCCGTCTCCCGGGCGGGCAACGCCTTCGTCGCCGCGCTCGCCATGCCGGGCGTCACGACCACCACCGGCACCGCGGAGAACGGGGCGCCCGTCCTCGCCTCGGTCGCCTCGCAGCCCCTCAGCACCCTCGTGAAGCAGATGCTCCTCCAGAACGACAACACCCTCGCCGAGGCGCTCGCGCGCATCGTCTCGGTGAAGGAGGACAAGAGCGGCACGACCGCCTCCCTGCAGGACGCGATCACGACGGCGCTCGCCTCCTACGGCATCGACACGGCCGGCATGACGGTGGATGACGGCTCCGGTCTCAGCACCAACGACGCGGTGACCGCGAACTACGTGACCGAGCTCATGACGCTGGTGGGCGCCCAGACGAGCGACCTCAACTACGTCTACGCGGGGCTCCCGATCGCGGGAAAGTCCGGCCGATTGCTCACCCGCTTCACCGGGCCGAACGCCGCGGTCGTCGGCAAGCTGCACGGCACGGCGGGCGGCTCACCCACCGCCTCCACCCTGACCGGCTACCTGAAAGCGAAGGACGGCACGCTGGTCGCGTTCACCTTCTACGCCATGGGTTCCGCCGTCACGGCGTCCACGGCGACGACCGTCGACTCACTCGCGGCCGCGCTGTACGGCTGCGGCGCCAACCTCACGACCAAGTAGGGCGGGATCCGCTGATGCGCGCACTGTTCATCATCGACGTGCAGAACGACTTCACCGAGGGCGGCGCGCTCGGCGTGGACGGCGGAGCGGCGGTCGCCGCGGGGGTGACGCGCTACCTGCGCGAGCATCCCGATCGCTACGACGTCGTGTTCGCGTCGCGCGACTGGCACGACGGCGACAACGACAACGGCGGCCACTTCGCGACGGATGCGGCCCCCGACTTCGTCGACACCTGGCCGCGGCACTGCGTCTCCGGCACGCCGGGGGCCGAGTACCACCCCGCGCTCGACCCCTCGCTCATCGACGTCCACGTGCGCAAGGGGCAGGGCAAGCCGGCCTACTCGATCTTCGAGGGCACGACCGACGACGGGATGACCGTTCCACAGAAGCTCGACGCCCTGGGGGTCGACGCGGTCGACGTGGTCGGTATCGCGACGGACTACTGCGTGCGCGCATCCGCCCTCGACGCCCTCGACGCCCACCGGACGGTGCGCGTGCTGCGCGACCTCGTCGCGGGCGTCGCACCCGGGTCGAGCGCGGCGGCGCTCGCCGAACTGACACAGGCGGGGGCCACCGTGACCTCCGCGGAGGAGGAAGACACCCCATGACCGAGTCCCGCGAGGCCGCACTGCTCGAGAAGGTGCCGCACCAGCTGTTCATCGGCGGGCAGTGGCGCGACGCGACGGGAGGTCGCACCCTAGAGGTCTATGACCCCGCGACCGGGGCGTCGATCAAGACGATCGCCAACGCGAGCGTGGAGGATGCCGCCGCCGCGATGGACGCCGCCGCCGACACCCAGGAGTCCTGGGCGCGCACGGCACCGCGAGTGCGCGGGGAGATCCTGCGTCGCGCCTTCGATCTGCTCCAGGAGCGCGCCGACGAGTTCGCCCTGCTCATGACGCTCGAGATGGGCAAGCCGCTCGCCGAAGCGCGCGGCGAGGTCGGCTACGGCGGCGAGTTCCTGCGCTGGTTCAGCGAGGAGGCCGTGCGCATCGCCGGTCGCTACGGCTCCAACCCCGAGGGCACCGGGCGGATGATCGTCACCCAGATGCCCGTCGGCCCCTCCTACCTCATCACCCCGTGGAACTTCCCCCTCGCGATGGCGACCCGCAAGATCGCCCCCGCGCTGGCGGCGGGCTGCACGGCCATCGTCAAACCCGCGGAGCTCACCCCGCTGACGACGCTGTACTTCGCGAAGCTGCTGCAGGAGGTGGGGCTGCCGGACGGCGTGCTCGGCGTGCTCACCACCTCGACCTCGGCCGCGGTCTCGGCGCCCATCATCGCCGACCCCCGGCTGCGCAAACTGAGTTTCACGGGTTCGACGCCCGTCGGCGTGAGCCTGCTCAAGCAGGCGGCGGACGGCGTGCTCCGCACCTCGATGGAGCTCGGCGGCAACGCGCCGTTCCTGGTATTCGAGGACGCCGACCTCGACAAGGCCGTCGAGGGCGCCCTCCAGGCCAAGTTCCGCAACATCGGTCAGGCCTGCACGGCGGCCAACCGCTTCATCGTGCACGAGTCGGTCGCCGACGAGTTCGCCCGCCGGGTGACCGAGCGCGTGGCCGCGATGCGCGTGGGCCGCGGCACCGAGGAGGGGGTGACGATCGGCCCGCTCATCAACGACACGGCGGTCGACAAGGCCGTCTCGCTCGTGCAGGACGCGGTGCAGCGCGGCGCGACCGTGCTCACCGGGGGATCGCGCGTCGCCGGCGCGGGCTCCTTCTACCAGCCCACGGTCGTCACCGGGGTGGCGGCCGGCAGCGACATCCTGCGCGAGGAGATCTTCGGGCCGGTCCTCAGCATCGTCACCTTCACCGACGAGGCCGACGCGGTCGCGAAGGCGAACGACACCGAGTACGGTCTCGTCGGCTACGTGTTCACGCGCGATTTCGCGCGCGGGCAGCGCCTCACCGAGACGCTCCAGACGGGGATGATGGGGCTCAACGTGGGCGTGCTCTCCAACGCCGCCGCACCGTTCGGCGGCGTGAAGCAGTCGGGCATCGGGCGCGAGGGCGGTCTCGAGGGCATCCACGAGTACCTGTCCACGAAGTACGTGCTCACGCCCGACCCATTCGCCTGATGCGTCCCGGTTCGCGCGCGTGACCGTCATCGAGATCACCTCGCTCGATGACCCCCGGCTGGTCGACTACGCCCACCTCACCGACGTCGCCCTCAAGAAATCGCGGGGCGCCGAGCACGGCCTCTACATCGCCGAGTCGCTCCTCGTGCTGCAGCGCGCGATCGCGGCCGGGCACCGGCCACGCTCGGTGCTCGCCCTCGGCACCTCCCGCGCCGACGCGGTGGAGGCGATCCGCGGCTTCGACGTTCCCGTTTTCTCGGGACCGCCCGAACTGCTCGAAGAGCTCACCGGGTACCTCCTGCACCGCGGTCTCATCGCCTCGATGGAGCGACCTCCGCTGCCCCCTCCCGCGGAGCTGCTCCGGGATGCCCGGCGCATCGTCATCCTCGAGGACGTCGCCGACCCCACCAACGTCGGCGCGATCTTCCGCTCGGTGGCCGCGATCGGTGCGGACGCGGTGCTGGTCACCCCGCGCTGCTCGGACCCGTTCTACCGGCGGGCGATCCGGGTGAGCATGGGGACGGTGCTGCAGGTTCCGTGGACGCGCACGGGGGAGTGGTCATCCACGCGCGCACTGCTCGCGGAGCACGGCTTCCACGTCGCCGCCCTCGCGCTGTCGCCCGAGGCGGTGGACCTGCGCGCTTTCGCGGCCGGTGCACCCGAGCGCGTCGCGCTCGTGCTCGGGGCGGAGGGCTACGGACTCACCGCGGAGGCGATCGCCGCGGCCGACACCGTCGTGAGCATCCCGATGGCACACGGGATCGACTCGCTCAACGTCGCCGCGACGGCCGCGGTCGCGATGTGGGCGCTCGCGGGATCGCCCGGCTGAGCCCGCCCGCTTCGCGCCCGACCCCCGGCCCGCGCGTCCCCGGCCCGCGCATCCCGGGCCCGCGCAACCTGGGCCCGCGCATCCTGGGACCGCGCACCCCGGGCCCGCGCGACCTGAGCCCGCCCGCTCAGACCAGCAGCTGGTGCTTCGCGAGGTCGCGGTAGAGCGGCACCGTGCCGACGAGCTCCGAGTGCGTGCCGACGCCGACCACGCGGCCGTGGTCGAGCACGATGATCTGATCGCTGTCGACCACCGTCGAGAGCCGGTGCGCGATGACGATGAGCGTGCGGTTCTCGGCGACCGCGTCGATCGCCTCGCGCAGCAGTTGCTCGTTGAGACCGTCGAGCGAGGAGGTGGACTCGTCGAGGAGCAGGATCGGCGGCGCGGCGAGCAGGGCCCGCGCGATGGCCAGTCGCTGGCGCTCGCCGCCCGACAGCATCACGCCGTCCTCGCCGACCGGCGCATCCAGACCCAGTTCGTTGCGCTCGAGCACCTCGGTGAGGTTGACCGAGCGCAGCACCTCGACGCACTGCTCGTCGCTCGCGTCCGGCGTGGCGAGGGTGAGGTTCTGGCGCAGGGTGCCGGCGAGCACGGGGGCGTCCTGTTCGACGTACCCGATCTGGGCGCGCAGGGCGCCACGGTCGAGGGCGCGCACGTCCTCGCCGCCGAGCCGCACGACGCCCTCGGTGGGGTCGTAGAACCGCTCGATGAGCGCCAGGATCGTGCTCTTGCCCGCACCCGAGGGGCCGACGAGCGCCGTGCGTCGACCGCGCGGCACCGCGAAGCTCACCCCGTGCAGCACGGTGCGGTCGTGCTCGGGGAGGGCGTCCGGCGCGATGTCGGCGATCGCCTTCTCGGTCTCGGTGCGGTGCGCCTTCTCCGGGTAGCGGAACACCACGTCGTCGAAGCGCAGCGCATCCGTGGTCTCGATCGCGGGGGCGGGCACGATGCCCGCGTCGAGCTCGACCTCGCTCGGCAGCCCGATGATCTCCTCGATGCGGCCGAGGGCGCCGAGTGCCGAGTTCACCGAGGTCACCGCGCCGAAGGCGTTGCCGAGCGGCATCACGAGCAGGAAGAGGAAGATGATGAAGGAGGCGAGGTTGGCGATCGTGGTCTGTCCCGCCGCGACCCGGGCGCCGCCCACGCCGAGCACCACGAGGAAGCTCGCCTGCAGCGCGATCCCCGCGATCGGCACGACGAGCGCCGAGACCTTCGCCACGCGGATTCCCTGGGTCCAGGCGCCGCGCGCATCCTGCTCGATCGCCGCCACCTCGCGCTCCGTCGCCCCGGCCGCGCGCACCGTGCGCACGGCGCTCACCGCGCGCTCCACCGCCGCCGCCAGGTCGCCCACCTTCTCCTGCTGCCGGCGACTCGCCACCCGGATGCGACCGGAGAGCACGACCACGACCACCACCGAGAGAGCGATCACCGTCGCCGTGAGTCCGAGCAGCACGGGGTCGAGCAGGAACATCGCGATGAGGGAGCCGATGAAGATGAGCGCGCCGCCGATCGCGTCGACGAGCCCCTGCGTGAGCACCGCGTACAGGAGGGTCGTGTCGGAGCCGACCCGCGACACCAGGTCGCCCACGCGGCGCGTGTCGAATTCGCTGATGGGGAGGCCGAGCATCCGTCGCACCAGGCGCGTGCGGGCCGAGAGCACGACGCTCGTGCCGGTGCGCTGCAGCAGATAGTGCTGCACCCCGCTGATCAGCGCCGAGGCGACGACGAGCAGGATCACCAGGCCGACCAGCCCGCCGAGCGCCCCGCCGCGCTGCACGACGGTGATCAGCTCGCGCGTGATGAGCGGCACCGCGAGCGACGCCACGGCCCCCAGCACGCTGAGTACCGCGGTGAGGATGAGCGCGGCGCGGTGCTCCGCGAGGTAGGGCAGCAGCTGGCGGAAGGTGGCGCGCGGTCCGTCGTCCTTGCGGGGCCGGCCGAAGGGGGTGCGGCGCGCGCGGGAGGGGCGCGCGGCGGTGTCGGAGCTCATTGCTCCATTCTCCCGCTGCCGCGGCTGGGAGGCCGCCCGGGGCGGGACGCGGGGGACGAACGGCGCTCCGCCGGCGGGGTGTGTGGCCGAGCGCAACCCCTGCCGCGGTGTCGGTGGGCTGACCTAAGCTCGGGTATATGCCACAAGCAGTCATCTCCGCCGCACGGCTCACGAAGAAGTACAAGGATTTCGCCGCCGTCGACGGCATCTCCTTCGAGGTCGCGCCGGGGGAGTCCTTCGGCCTGCTCGGTCCCAACGGTGCAGGCAAGTCGACGACCATGCGGATGGTGGGTGCCGTCTCCACGCGCACGAGCGGCGAGCTGAGCATCCTGGGTCTCGACCCCAACGACGCGGGGCCTGAGATCCGCTCCCAGCTCGGGGTCGTCCCCCAGCAGGACAACCTCGATCAAGAGCTGCGCGTGCGCGACAACCTCATCGTCTACGGCCGCTACTTCGGCATCCCGATGCGGGCGATCGGTCGCAAGGCCGATGAGCTGCTCGAGTTCGCCCAGCTGGCCGACCGCGCAAAGTCGAAGGTGGATGACCTCTCCGGCGGCATGAAGCGCCGGCTCACCATCGCGCGTGCCCTCGTGAACGACCCGCGCATCCTGCTTCTCGACGAACCGACGACGGGCCTCGACCCGCAGGCGCGGCACATCCTGTGGGACCGCCTGTTCCGATTGAAGGAGCAGGGCACCACGCTCGTGCTCACCACGCACTACATGGACGAGGCCGAGCAGCTGTGCGACCGCCTCGTCGTCGTCGACAAGGGCACGATCATGGCGGAGGGCTCGCCCGCCGCGCTCATTCGGGAGTACTCGAGCCGCGAGGTGCTGGAGGTGCGCTTCGGCTCCGATCGCAACGAGGAGGTCGCCGCGAAGCTCGCCGGGATCGGTGAGCGGCACGAGGTGCTGCCCGACCGGATCCTGATCTACAGCGAGAACGGCGAGGCCGAGCTCGCGAAGATCCATGCCGCGGGGTACCGCCCGATCACGAGCCTCGTGCGGCGCTCGAGCCTGGAGGACGTGTTCCTGCGTCTCACCGGACGGAGCCTCATCGAATGACCGCCGTGTCTGCACTGCCCACCCGCCAGGCGCTCATCGCCGCGGGCGAGCGACCGCGTCGCTTCGGCTCCTGGTACGTTGCCGAGCACCGCATCCGGTCGATGCGCGCCTACGCGACCACCCTCATCGTCACGAGCTTCGCCAACCCCGCGGTGTACCTCTTCGCGCTCGGCATTGGACTCGGCAGTCTCGTCAACCGCTCGAGCGGCGGCGGCCTCGGCTACCTCGCCTTCGTCGCTCCGGCGCTCATCGCCTCCGCGGCGGTCACTGTCGCGGGCGAGGAATTCACCTACCCGATGATGATGGGCTTCAAGTGGAATCCCATCTTCTTCGCGATGAACGCCGCCCCGATCTCGGCCTACCAGATCGTGAACGGCATGGTGATCGCGGCGCTCGCCCGGATCCTTCCCACGGCGGCGGTCTACTTCGTCATCATGGTGCTCTTCGGGGCGGCCCCCTCCGGCGTCGCGGTCGTGCAGGTGCTCACCGCGGCCCTCACCGGCCTCGCGGTCGGGCTCGTCATCATGCCGTACACCGCGTCGATCGAGGAGGACAAGGGGCAGATGGCGATGATCCAGCGCTTCGGCATCCTCCCGATGTTCCTGTTCTCCGGCACCTTCTTCCCGCTCACCCAGCTGCCGGTCGGTCTGCAGTGGATCGGCTGGATCTCGCCGCTCTGGCACGGCACGCAGCTCGGGCGCGTGTTCAACTACGGCATGGTCGAGCCGGCCTGGCTCACGGTCATCCACCTCGTGTACCTGCTGGCGCTGTGCGCCGTGGGCTGGCGGCTCGCCAGGCGTGTCTTCGCCCGGAGGCTGAACAAATGACGAGCACACCCACCGTGCCCTCCCTCGTGCCGCCGACGGTGCGGCCACGACTGCTCGGCGCGCTCTACGCGGGCAACGCCCGGGCCGTGGTGAGTCGCGGCGCGCTCGCCACCCGCAGCACCAACTACCTCGTCGTGCTGAGCGGCTTCTTCGAGCCGATCTTCTACCTCGTCTCTCTCGGCTACGGGCTCAACAAACTCGTCGGCACGGTCGAGACGACCACCGGGCAACCCGTCAGCTACGCGGCGTTCATCGCGCCCGCACTGCTCGCGGTCGCCGCCATGAACGGGGCGATCTACGACTCGACGTGGAACGTCTTCTTCAAGATGAACTACTCGAAGCTGTACTCCGGCATGCTGAGCACCTCGCTCGGTCCGCTCGACGTCGCGCTCGGCGAGATCCTGCTCGCCCTCGCCCGCGGCGGCGTCTACGCGATCGGCTTCATGATCGTGATGCAGGTGCTCGGGCTCAATCTCGCGTGGACGGCGATCCTCGCCCTGCCCGCCGTGCTGCTCATCGCCTTCGGCTTCGCGAGCTTCGGCATGGCCGTCACGAGCTACATGAAGACCTTCCAGCAGATGGACTGGATCAACTTCGTGATGATGCCCATGTTCCTGTTCTCGGCCACCTTCTACCCGGTCACGGTCTACCCGCCCGTCGTTCAGGTGATCGTCGAGGCGCTGCCGCTCTGGCAGGGCGTGGAGCTCGTTCGCGGGCTCACCACGGGGGCGCTCTCGATCGCGATGCTCGGCCACGTGCTGTACTTCGCGGTCATGATCGCGATCGGCCTCGTGTTCACGACGCGGCGGCTGCGGGCCCTCTTCCTCGACTGAGCGCACAGCCTCCGCCGCGTACCCGACCGCGCGGAGTGTGCGCCGTGGCGCGGTGGCTGCGCCGCGGTCAGCCCTCCCGCGGCGGCTGCGCGCCGTGATACTGCACGGCCTCGCCACCCGCGACCACCCCGGCCTCCACCGCTGCGCCCAGCTCGCTGCCGCGCACGAGCGCGGCGCACAGCGCACCGACGAAGGCGTCTCCGGCGCCGGTCGTGTCCACGACGGTGACCGGCCGGGACGGAACGCGCGCGGTGACCCGGCCATCCGACCACACGGCGCCCGCGCCCCCGAGGGTGATCACGGCCGAGCGGGCACGAGCCGCGAGCTCGACGACCGCGTCGGCGGCGGCATCCGCGAGCGTGTCGGCATCCGGCGCATCCCCGGACTGATCCGCGCGCGCGTCCGCCGCGCCCCCCAGGAGGCTGTCGCGCCCGAGCAGGGCCGCCGCCTCGGTCTCGTTGACGACGAGCGGGTCGCACAGCGCGAGCAGTTCCGCCCCGACCGCGCGGAACGGCGAGAGGTTGAGCGCGAACCGTGCGCCCGCATCCACCGCGACGCGCGCAGCCGCGGCGACCACGTCGAGCGGGACCTCCAGCTGGGCGAGCAGCACCCCGCCGGGTGACGCCAGGGCCGCGACCGCCGCGGACACGGTCTGCCGGTCCAGCGCCTGGTTGGCCCCGGGCGCGACGACGATCGTGTTCTCGCCGTCGCCCGCCACGGTGATCAGGGCGACCCCGGTGGGGCGGTCGACGCGGCCGAGGTGCGTGACGTCGACGCCGGCGTGGGCCAGGTCATCCGCCATGTCGTCGCCGGCCGGGTCGTTCCCGACCGCGCCGATGAAGACCGGATGCCCGCCCGCCCGCGCCGCGGACGCCGCCTGGTTCGCGCCCTTGCCGCCGGGCCCCGAGGCGAGCGTTCCGCCCAGCAGGGTCTCGCCGGGCCGCGGGAGCCGCTCCACCGCCACCGTGAGGTCGCGGTTCGCCGAGCCCAGCACGAGGAGTCGCGCGGCGGCGGGCTGCGCGGCGGTCGCGCGCGCGGCCGCGGATTCCCGCGCAGACCCATCCGGCCCGGTCATCCGGTCAGGCCCCGCGAATCGCGCGCAGTGTGAGGGCGGTCGCGACCGCGGCCTCGGCGGCCTCGCGCCCCTTGTCCTCCTTGGAGCCGGGCAGGCCGGCGCGGTCGAGGCCCTGCTGCTCGTCGTCGAGGGTGAGCACGCCGAAGCCGATCGGCTTGCCGGTCGCCAGGCTCGCCTGGGTGATCCCCGAGGTGGCGGCGTCGGAGACGAACTCGAAGTGGGGCGTGCCGCCGCGGATGATCACGCCCAGCGCGACCACCGCATCCGCCCCGTTCTGGAGCGCCGCCTGGCTCACGACCGGCAGCTCGAAGCTGCCCGGCACGCGCACCTCGGTGACCTCGACGTTCGCCTCCGCGAGCGCGGCGCGGGCGCCCGCGAGCAGCCCGTTCGTGATCTCCTCGTGCCACTGGCCGGCGACGATCGTCACCTTCAGGCCCGTTCCGTCCAGCCGGATGCTGGGCGCACCGTCTCCGCTCATGCGTCGTTTCCTTTCTGTCCGGCCACGACGCGGTCGTCGAGCTCGGTGGTGTCGGGGAGGACGTGACCCATACGGTCGCGCTTCGCCTCCAGGTAGGCCTCGTTGTACTCGTTGACCCCGACCACGAGCGGCACCCGGTCGAGCACGGTGATGCCGCGCTCCTCGAGCTGACGCAGCTTCTCGGGGTTGTTGGTGATCGCGCGAACGCGCGAGATGCCGAGATCGTCGAGGATCGCGACCGCGGCGCCGTAGTCACGGCCGTCGGCCGGGAAGCCGAGCGCGAGGTTCGCATCGAGGGTGTCGAGGCCGTCCTCCTGCAGGCGGTAGGCCTTCAGCTTGTTGATGAGCCCGATCCCGCGCCCCTCGTGGCCCCGCATGTAGATCACGACCCCGCCCTCGGCGTGGATCGCGTCGAGCGCGGCGTCCAGCTGCGGACCGCACTCGCACTTCTCCGAGCCGAACACCTCGCCGGTGACGCACTCCGAGTGCACCCGCAGGAGGGTGCCGTCGGTGGGGCTGCCGGAGAGGATCGCGAGGTGGTCGGCGCCGGTCATCCGGTCGCGGTAGGCGCGGAACCGGAATCGCCCGTGCTCCGTGGGCACCGTCGTCTCGACCTCGAAGATGACGCGCGAGCTCTCGGGGATCTCGACCGCGAGCGGCACCTCCTCGTGCGGGTGGCACTCGTTGAGGTAGTCGATGAGGGCCGCGATCGTCACGACGGGCAGCTCGTTCGCCTCGCCCAGCTCGATGAGGCCGGGCAGGCGCATCATCTCGCCGTCCTCCGCGACGATCTCGCCGATCGCCGCGACCGGGGTGAGGCCGGCGAGCTTCAGCAGGTCGATCGCGGCCTCGGTGTGACCCGCGCGCACCCGGACCCCGCCGTCCGCAGCGCGGAGCGGCAGGATATGACCGGGACGGTTGAGGCTGGCCGGCGTCGAGCCCATGTCGGCGAGCACGCGCAGGGTGTGCGCACGATCGGCCGCGCTGATGCCCGTGCTGAGGCGGTCGGAGGCGTCCACGGTGATCGTGTAGGCGGTGCCGAGCGGATCCTGGTTGTCGGAGACCATCAGCGGGAGTTCAAGGCGATCCGCGATCTCATTCGTCATGGGCGCGCAGATGAAGCCGGAGGTGTTGCGGATCGTCCAGGCCAGCCACTCCTGCGTCGCGGACTCGGCGGCGAGGATGACATCGCCCTCGTTCTCGCGACTCTCGTTGTCGGCCACGATGACGGGTCGGCCGGCGCGCAGGGCGTCCAGCGCGGCGGGGATCTCGGCGAGGCTCACAGGAGCACCCCCTCGGTGTCGCGGGCGGCGGCGGGCGCGCCCTGGGTGTCGTGGGCGGCGGGGTGCACGCCCTGAGTGTCGTGGGCGGCGGGGTGCACGTCCTGAGTGGAGAACGCGGTCAGGCGCTCGACCTGGCGAGCCAGGACATCCGTCTCGATGTTCACGGCGTCGCCGACGGCCTTCGCGCCGAGCGTCGTGGCGGTGAGGGTCTCGGGAATCAGCGACACCTCGAACCACGCCTCCGCCTCGCCGGGCTCGCTGACGTCGCTCACCGTGAGCGAGACGCCGTCGACGGCGATCGAGCCCTTGCGGGTGACGAGCGGGGCGTGCACGGGGTCGAGGGAGAAGCGCAGCACGCGCCACGCGCTGCCCGGGGTCGAGGCGAGCAGGATGCTCGTGCCGTCGATGTGCCCCTGCACGATGTGCCCGCCGATGCGGTCGCCGACCTTCGCGGCGCGCTCCAGATTCACCCGGGTGCCGGGCGCCAGGTTCGCGATGGTGCTCTGCGCGATGGTCTCGGCCATCACGTCGGCGGTGAACCAGTCGGCGCCCTGGTCGATGACCGTGAGGCAGACTCCGCTGACGGAGATGGAGTCGCCGTGGCGGGCATCCGAGACCGCGATGGGGCCGCGGACGGTGAGGCGCGCCGCGTCGGCCGTCGGCTCCCAGCGCACCACCTCGCCGAGTTCTTCGATGATTCCGGTGAACATGACTACCTGCTTCCTGCCCGCGTGTGCTGCGGGCTGGCGGAGTCGGCGCGGGATGGCGCCGGGGTTTCGGGGGCGGCGGGTGCCGCGGGGTCGTGGGCGGCGGGCGCTGCGGTGTCGGGCGCGGGTACCGTGGGGTCGTAGGCGGGTGCCGGGCGCGCCACGATCAGGAGGTCGCCGCCCAGCTCCTCCACTCCGGTGATGGTCAGCCGGTGGATGCCCGCCATGGTGTCGACGCCCAGCTCGCCGATCGCGAGGCGAGGGCCGCCCAGCAGGGCGGGGGCGAGGTAGATGAGCAGTTCATCCGCGAGACCGGCGGCGACCACCGCGGTCGCGAGCGTCGGCCCGCCCTCCACGAAAACGCGACGGATGCCCCGCTCATAGAGCTCGTGCAGGATGGCCGCGACGTCGCGGTGGTGTGTCTCGAGCAGGCCCGCCGGATGCGCGCGCAGCCGCGCCCCGAGCGGCACCGCGCGCTCACCGACCACGACCGGGAGGGGCTGGTGGGCGAGCAGCTCGCCACCGTCGCCGCGCGCGGTCAGCGAGGGGTCGTCGGCGAGGACGGTGCCCGTGCCGACCAGGATCGCGTCGCTCGCCTCGCGCTGCTCGTGCACCCGCTGGCGGGCCGCGGTACCGGTGATCCACTGGCTGGAGCCGTCGGCGGCGGCGATGCGACCGTCGAGGGTCGACGCCCACTTCACCGACACGAACGGCCGGCCCAGGCGCGTGGCGGTCAGCCAGGCGCGCAGAAACTCGGCGGCCTCCGCCCCGAGCACGCCACCGGTGGCCGGGATGCCCGCCTCACGCAGGCGTGCCGCCCCGCCGCCCGCCGCCGGGCTGGGGTCCGCGACCGCGAAGAACACCTCGGCCACGCCCGCGGCGATGAGCGCCTCCGAACACGGCCCGGTGCGCCCGGTGTGGTTGCAGGGTTCGAGGGTGACGACCGCGGTCAGTCCGCGGGCGTCCGCCACCTTCGACAGCGCGTCGATCTCGGCGTGGGGGGTGCCGGCGCCGTGGTGCCAGCCCTCGGCGACGACGGTGCCGTCCGCCGCGAGCAGCACGCAGCCCACCTGCGGGTTGCCGCCGGTGACCGGGCCGCGGGACGCGAGCGCGAGCGCGCGGCGCATGGCCTGCTCGATTGTCGCCCTGTCGGTCATCCGGTCCTCATTCGATGAGTCTCCGGGTACGGTCAGGCGCGACCAGGTGCACGGCAGAGCCCTGCACCTCGTGCTTCCTCCCATCCGGACTTTAACCGTCGGTCCCGGAGTTTCACCGAGTCAACCGCGTGGGACTTGCGCCCGTCAGCGGCTCGTGGACTATCACCACCGGTTCGGACTTACACCGACCCCGGAGCACGTTGCTTGCTACGAGTGTATAGAACGCCCCCGTCGCGCGGATATTCCCACAGGATTCCCGTAACAAAACCGAAGGGTGGGGAGGGGCAGGGGGTCGCGCTCTCGGTCGCTTCCGGTCGCTCTCCCGGTCGCTCCTGGTCGCCCCCGGTCGTTCTCCCGGTCGCCCCCGGTCGCTCTCCCGGTTCGTATTGCAGGGCCGTGCGGCCCGCCTAGGTGGCCGGCCTCCGGCTGCGCCCGCCCGCCCGTCCTGCCGCTCCCTGCTCCCACTGCACAGTTTGCAGGATTGGGAAAGGGTGGCCGGCCCGAGCCGGCCTCGCCTCCCGCATTGCGGGCGGGGCTCGCACGACGACGCCGATCTCGAGCTACCTGCGATCCTGCATTGTGCACCGGCGGATGCGGTGCGTCACGCGAGGGCGGGACGAGCAGACTCACCCCTGCGGAAGCATGCTGGTCGACCTCGCTGCCCTGCTCCTGCATCGTGTGCTGCACTGCCGGGAGGTGGGGCGGGCGGGGTGAGCCGGTCATCCACAGCCGGTGGATCGGGCAGAGAATCCACAGCTCGACGTCCGCCGCACCGCTGGGCGCCGCGCAGTGCTCATGATGCGTGGGCATGAAGGGGATACGCGACCTGAGGGCTGGGCAGGTCTTCCATCGCGCCCAACTCCGCGCCGCCGGCCTCAGCGGCCGAGCGATCGCGGCTGCGGTTCGCTCGGGAACCATCATTCGGGGACGCCGCGATCACTACGTGCTGCCCGCGAGCGATCCGCACCTCATCGAGGCCGTCATCGTCGGCGGCGTGATGGGATGCACCAGCGCACTTCAGGCAGCGGGCGTGTTCGTCGGCGACTCGACTCGATGCCATATCCATGTCGCGCCCCACGCGTCCCGCTTGCGCCGCGCCACCTCGCGACCCCGAAATGAGGCGGAGCCGGTCATCCACTGGGATGAGACGAGATGGCGAGGCGCGACGAGCGCAGCCGTTTCCCTGTCCGATGCCCTCGCCAAATCGCTGCAGTGCCAGAGCCGATGGGAGTCCGTCGCGACATTCGACAGTGCCCTGCACCTCGGGCTCGTTTCGCGGCGACGGGTCGAGGCGATCCTGCGCACCGTCGCGCCGCCGTATCGCGACCTGGGTGCACTATTGGACCCCCGGGCCGAATCGGGGCCCGAGTCGATCCTCAGGATGATCGTGACCGAGGCCGGGCTCCGCACCCGATTGCAGGTCACCTTCCCCGGAGTGGGCCGGGTCGACATGGTAGTCGAGGGCTGTGTCGTGGTGGAGGCCGATAGTCGACTCGCGCATGACGGCTGGGAGCACCACGTGCGGGATCGCGGACGCGACCTCGCGCTCGCGCGACTCGGCATGCCGAGCCTGCGACCGAGCTACCAGCACATCATGCACGCTCCGGGAGATGTTGCCGCCGCGGTGGTCGAGTTGGTGCGAACGGTTCGCGGCAACGCGCGCTGAGTCGCGGTTCACAATGCAGGGCCGTCGGTGCGCACGAGTGGCGGACGCCGTCCCATCTGAGGTTGTGTGGCTGCGACGCCGGCAAGAACCCGGGGCCCAAGAGACTGACTCGCGAACGCCGGGTCGGGTTCAGGGATGTTAGACCGCGCCGGCCCTGCATTGTGAACCGCGGGGGGCGACGGGGGTGAAGGGGGACGGCCGGGAAGGGCAGGGGGAGGGCGGAGCAGGGAACGCGCGGGGCCGGGGCGGCCCGGCCGTTAGGCGCGCGGCAGGAGCCCCACGCGGTCGTAGACCCGCTCGAGCATGGGCTGGGCGATCGCCTCGGCCCGCTCCGCGCCGCGGGAGAGCAGGCGGTCGAGTTCGGCGGTGTCGTCGAGGAGCGCGAGCGCCCGACTGCGGATCGGCTCGAAGGTCGCCACCACGGCGTCGGCCACGGTCGACTTCAGGTCGCCGTAGCCCCTGCCCGTGAACTGCTCCTCGAGGGCGGGGATGCCGGTGCCGGTGAATGCGGAGAGGATGGTGAGCAGGTTGGAGACGCCGGGCTTCGCGGCCCGGTCGAAGCGGATCTCGCGCTGGTCATCCGTCACCGCGGACTTGATCTTCTTCGCGGTGCGGGCGGGCTCGTCGAGCATCCAGATGATGCCGTTGTCGCTCGCGGCCGACTTGCTCATCTTCGCCTCGGGGTTCTGCAGGTCGTAGATGCGGGCCGTCTCCGTGGGGATGACCGCCTTCGGCACCACGAACGTCTCGCCGAAGCGCGAATTGAACCGGCCCGCCAGGTCACGGGCGAGCTCGACGTGCTGGCGCTGGTCGTCGCCGACCGGCACCTCCTCGGCGGAGTACAGCAGGATGTCGGCGGCCATGAGAGTCGGGTAGGCGAAGAGGCCGAGCGAGGCCGCATCCGCGCCCTGACGCGCCGCCTTGTCTTTGAACTGGGTCATGCGGCTGGCCTCGCCGAACCCCGTGATGGTGTTGAGGATCCAGGCCAGCTGAGCGTGGGCGGGTACCTGCGACTGCACGAACAGGATGGCCTGCTCCGGGTCGATCCCGGCGGCGATGTACTGCGCGGCGGTGCGGCGCGTCTGCTCGCGGAGCAGCGCCGGGTCCTGCGGCACGGTGATCGCGTGCAGGTCGACGACGCAGAAGATGGCGTCGTTGGTCACCTGCATCTCCTTCCACTGCAGCAGCGCGCCGATGTAGTTGCCGATCTGGAGCGAGTCGGCGGAGGGCTGGATGCCCGAGAAGATGCGGGCACCCGTGGTCGGTGAGGTCATGGTTGGGGTCTTTCGGTGGTCGGCCCGGAGGCGGGCGAGATCGGGATGCGCTACAGCGCGTAGTCGACGACGACGGGGGCGTGATCGGACCATCGCTGGTCCCACGCGGGCGCCCGGTCGACGGCGTAGTCGGTCACCGTGGCCGCGAGCGCGGGGGTCGCGAGGTGGTAGTCGATGCGCCAGCCCGTGTTGGTGTCGAAGGCCTGGCCGCGCTGCGACCACCAGGTGTAGGGCCCATCGACCTCGCCCGCCCACTTGCGGCCGACGTCGATCCAGCCGAGTCCCGCGCCGTCGTTGTAGCGCGGGTCGTCCTCAGCGCCCACGAAGCGGTCGAAGTAGGCGCGCTCGCGCGGCAGGAAGCCGGCCCGCTTGACGTTGCCGCGCCAGTTCTTGATGTCGAGGGTGCGGTGCCCCACGTTGAGGTCGCCGAGCACGAGGGCGTAGGCGCTGTGCGCGGCCACCTCGGGCAGCCGCTCCTCCATCGCGTCGAGGAACTTCCACTTCTCGTCCTGCTTCGGGGTGTCGACCTCGCCGGAGTGCACGTAGGTGCTCACCACCGTCACGATCCGGTCGCCGACCTCGTAGTCGGCCTCGAGCCACCGGCCGGCCGAGTCGAAGTCCTCGGCGCCGAGTTCGACGCGGTGGATGCTCGCCCGGTTGCGGCTCGCGAGGGCGACGCCCGCGCGCCCCTTGGCGGTGGCGGCGTCGTGCAGGATGTTCCACTCCGGGCCGAGCAGCTGCTCGAGGTCATCCGTCGAGGCGCGCACCTCCTGGATGGCGAGGATGTCGACACCGCGCCCGGCGAGCCACTCGCCCATGCCCTTGCGGAACGCGGCGCGCACGCCGTTGGTGTTGATCGTCGCGATGCGCAGGGGTGTGGCCATGTCGAGAAGTTTACCGGCGGCCTCCGACGTCAGGATGCCCGCGTGAGCCGCGCCCGCTCGCGCCTGCTGAGCACGGGGGCGATGGTCAGGCCGCGGTCGTGCATCCCGACGGCGATCCAGGAGGCGGCGAGCAGGATCACCTGGCACACCACGTTGAAGAAGATCAGCAGTCCGAGGATCACCGCGAAGGAGGCCAGCAGCGGATTGCTCTTCGACACCCCGAGCAGGGTGCCGCCGGCGACCTTGAGGATGCCCAGCGCCGCTGCCCCGATCAGCACGCCGCCGCGCATCCGCCGCGTCGTCAGGTGCGCCCCGGAGAGCACGCGATAGAGCGCCCCGAGGGTGGCCGCGTCGAGCGCGAACATCACGGCGAGGGTCACCACGCGGCCGAGGATGTTGCCCGGCACGCTCGTGGGCGAGATGCCGATGAGCCCGAGCAGCGCGCCCGTCGCCGCCGAGCCCGCCACGGAGAGCGCGGCGGAGATCACGAGGACGAGCGCGAAGCCGAGCGCGATCGCCAGGTCGCGGAGTTTCTGGAGGGCGAACGGCGTCGTCTCCTGGGGCAGCCCGAAGATGATGCGCACGGCCGCCCGCGCGGAGGCGAGCCAGCCGATCGCGGTGACGAGCACGCCGACGAGCGCGATCGCGCCGGTCCAGCCGATCACCCCCGCGTTCAGCAGCGTGGTGGGGTCGATCGCGCCGTTCGACGTCGGCGTCGCCTTGATGAGGCCGGGGATGGCGGAGGAGAGCAGCGCGATGATCGGCTGCTGCAGCGCGGCATTGCCGGCGACGATGAGGCCGGCGATCGAGAACCCGACCCAGAGCGCCGCGAACACCGCGAAGATCGCCTGGTAGGCGAGCCCGCTCGCGAGCAGCGGTCCCTGCGCACTCGCGTAGAACAGGAAGACGCGCACCGGGAACAGGCCCATGACCCGGGCGACGACCCGCGCGAGCGGTCCGGCCGACGTCGGGGCGGGCTTCTGCGGCGTCGGCGTAGTCGGATCAGTCATCGATCCAGCCTAACCAGCGCGCCGGCGCCGCCCAGGGGGTTGCGGTGCAGGCCCCGCCGTGCGCGGGTGCGGTGCGGGCCCCGCCGTGCGCGGGTGGGGTGCGGGCCCCGCGGCGCGCAGACCGGATGCGGGCTCCGCCGTGTGCGGGTCGGTCAGGCCTTGCCGCGGATGATCGCCGCCTTGACCTCGGCGATGGCCTTCGTCACCTCGATGCCGCGCGGGCAGGCATCCGTGCAGTTGAAGGTCGTGCGGCACCGCCACACGCCCTCCTTGTCGTTGAGGATGTCGAGTCGCACCTGGGCGCCCTCGTCGCGCGAGTCGAAGATGAAGCGGTGCGCGTTGACGATGGCGGCCGGACCGAAGTACTGGCCGTCCGTCCAGAACACGGGGCAGCTCGAGGTGCACGCGGCGCACAGGATGCACTTCGTGGTCTCGTCAAAGCGGGCGCGCTGCGCGACCGACTGGATGCGCTCCTTCTCCGGCTTGGACGACGCGATGAGGAAGGGCTGGATCGACTTGTACGACTCGAAGAACGGGTCCATGTCGACGATGAGGTCCTTCTCGAGTGGAAGGCCCTTGATGGCTTCGACGTAGATCGGCTTCGACAGGTCGAGGTCTTTGAGGAGCGTCTTGCAGGCGAGGCGGTTGCGGCCGTTGATGCGCATCGCGTCCGAGCCGCACACGCCGTGGGCGCAGCTGCGACGGAAGCTGAGCGAGCCGTCCTGCTCCCACTTGATCTTGTGCAGGGCATCCAGCACCCGGTCGGTGCCGTGCATGGTCACGTCGAAGTCCTGCCAGTACGGCTCGGCGTCCACCTCGGGGTCGTAGCGACGGATGATCAGGGTCGCGGTGAACGACGGGACCTCGGCCGGTGCGGTCGGCTGGCCCTCGAGAACTGCTGTGCTCATCAGTACTTTCTCTCCATCGGCGGGTAGTTCGTGATGACGACGGGCTTCCAGTCGAGACGGATGTGCTCGCCGGCCTCGGCCGACTCCGGGTCACCCGTGAGGTAGGCCATGGTGTGCACGAGGAAGTTCTCGTCGTCGCGCTTGGGGTAGTCCTCGCGCATGTGGCCGCCGCGCGACTCGTGCCGCGACCGCGCCGAATAGACGACCACCTCGGCGAGGTCGAGCAGGAAGCCGAGCTCGATCGCCTCGAGCAGGTCGGTGTTGTACCGCTTGCCCTTGTCCTGGATCTGGATGTTCTTGTACCTCGCCCGCAGGGTCTCGATGAGCTCCGTGACCTCCTTGAGGCTCTCCTCCGTGCGGAAGATCTGCGCGTTGCGGTCCATCGAGTCCTGCAGCTCCTTGCGGATCACCGCGATGCGCTCTGTGCCGTCGCCCGAGCGCACCTGGTCGAGGAGATCGCGGATGCCCTTCGCGGGGTTCTCCGGAAGCGGCACCCACGGCGCGGTCTTGACGTACTCGGAGGCGTTGATACCCGCGCGCTTGCCGAACACGTTGATGTCGAGCAGCGAGTTCGTGCCGAGCCGGTTCGAGCCGTGCACGCTGACGCAGGCGCACTCGCCGGCCGCGTAGAGCCCGGGCACGATCTCGGTGTTGCTCTGCAGCACCTCGGCGTTGGTGTTGGTCGGGATGCCGCCCATCGCGTAGTGCGCAGTCGGCAGCACCGGAACCGGCTCGGTGTACGGCTCGACGCCGAGGTAGGTGCGCGCGAACTCGGTGATGTCGGGCAGCTTCTCGTCGATCACCGCGGGCTCGAGGTGGGTGATGTCGAGGTAGAGGTAGTCCTTGTTCGGGCCCGCCCCGCGTCCCTCGCGGATCTCGAGCGCCATCGACCGCGCCACGATGTCGCGCGGCGCCAGGTCTTTGAGGGTCGGGGTGTAGCGCTCCATGAAGCGCTCGCCGCTCGCGTTGCGCAGGATCGCGCCCTCGCCGCGCGCCGCCTCCGAGAGCAGGATGCCCAGCCCGGCGAGCCCGGTCGGGTGGAACTGGTAGAACTCCATGTCCTCGAGCGGGAGCCCCTTGCGCCAGATGATCCCGACGCCGTCTCCCGTGAGGGTGTGCGCGTTGGACGTGGTCTTGTAGATCTTGCCGAAACCGCCGGTCGCGAAGATGACCGCCTTGGCCTGGAAGACGTGCAGGTCACCCGTCGCGAGCTCGTAGGCGACGACCCCGGCGGGCTGCTTCTTGCCGTCGACCTCGGCCATGACCATGTCGAGCACGTAGTACTCGTTGAAGAAGTTGATGCCGAGCTTGACGCAGTTCTGGAACAGCGTCTGCAGGATCATGTGCCCGGTGCGGTCGGCCGCGTAGCAGGCCCGGCGCACGGGAGCGGCGCCGTGCTCGCGCGTGTGACCGCCGAAGCGACGCTGATCGATCTTGCCGTCAGCCGTGCGGTTGAAGGGCAGGCCCATGTTCTCGAGGTCGAGAACGGCGTCGATGGCCTCCTTCGCGAGGATCTCGGCCGCGTCCTGATCGACGAGGTAGTCGCCACCCTTGACCGTGTCGTAGGTGTGCCACTCCCAGTTGTCCTCTTCGACGTTGGCGAGAGCCGCCGCCATGCCGCCCTGCGCCGCACCGGTGTGCGAGCGGGTCGGGTAGAGCTTGGAGACGACCGCGGTGCGGGCGTTCGGTCCGGCCTCGATGGCCGCGCGCATCCCCGCGCCACCGGCGCCCACGATCACGATGTCGTGCTGGTGGTAGTGCACGCCGTCGATGACGGTGCCGTCCTCGATCATGTCCGCCATTACGGTGCCGGGCAGAAGGAGGGCAGGGCCGAGGCGGCCATGCCGGCGGGGCAGGGGTCGAAGGTGGTGATCACGAGGCTTCCCAACAGGATGAGGAGGATGGTGGAGACGAGGATCGCGACGAGGAACACGCGCCGCAGCAGCGGCTTCCGCGCGTAGTCGTTGACGAGGGTGCGCATGCCGTTGGCGCCGTGGATGAGCGCGAGCCACAGCATCGCGAAGTCCCAGACCTTCCAGAACGGGGTCGAGTACTTGCCCGCGACGAACGCGAAGTCGATCGCCCGCACGCCGTCGCCGGCGACGAGGTTGACGAAGAGGTGGCCGAAGATGAGGATCACCAGGAACAGGCCGCTGATGCGCATGTACATCCAGCCCCACTTCTCCCAGTTCACGCCGCGCGTGCGGGGCGGCGCGTAGGAGGAGCGCGGGGTGGGGATCGTCTCGGTGCTCATGCGCTGGGGTGTCCCGTCGCCTCGAGGATGATGTTGGCGATCTGGCGCGGTGCGAAGCCGGCGATGAGGATGACCCACAGCACGATCACGCCGATGAACAGCGCGCGCTGCCGCTTCGGTCCCCACGCGAAGAAGTCGATCGCGATGATGCGGAGCCCGTTGAGGGCGTGATAGACGATCGCGATGACGAGACCGAGCTCGCCGAGCCCCATGATGGGCGTCTTGTAGGTGTCGATCACTCCGTTGTACGCACCCGGGTTGAGCCTCACCAGCGAGGTGTCCAGGATGTGCACGAGGAGGAAGAAGTAGATGGCGGTGCCGGTGATGCGATGCAGCACCCACGACCACATGCCCTCACGACCGCGGTAGACCGTTCCGGCCAGGCGGCGGGGCGGCTTGATTCTGGGGGTGGCTGACGGTGGTGTCGCCAGGGTCCCCGCCGAATTCTCTGGCACGAGCAACCCTCCTTGCGGATGATCGGGACCGCGATGCTGCGGCCGTCCTTGGTGTTCTAGAGCGAACAGGCTCAGTCTATTCACTGGCCGGGCCGGGCCGGGGGAGCGATGGATCCAGTTATCTCGATCTCAAGACAACTGGCGGGAACGGGCGAGACGAGCCCGCTCGTAGTGCTCGAGCAGGGCATCCCCGACGGTCGCCCAGTCGCGGCCGCGCACCGCCCGCCGGCCCGCCTCGCCGAGGCGCGCCCGCAGCCGGGGGTCGCGTGCGAGCAGCTCGACCGTCGCGCGCAGCTCCTTCGCGTCGCCGGGGGTGTAGAGGAACCCGCTGCGACCGTGGTCGACCAGATCGATCGGGCCTCCCGCGCGCGGCGCGATGACGGGGAGTCCGCTCGCCTGCGCCTCCTGGATCGTCTGCCCGAAGGTCTCCTCGGTGCCGGTGTGCAGAAAGACGTCGAAGCTCGCGTAGGCGGTGGCCAGCGCATCCCCCCGCAGTTCGCCGAGGTAGCTGACGGGCATGCCGCCGAGGGTGCGACGGATCGCGGGCATCGAGGGCCCGTCGCCCACGATGGCGATTCGGATGCCCGGCACGCCCCGCAGCGCCGCCATCGACTCGAGCCGCTTCTCGGGGGCGACCCGGCCGACGTAGCCGACGACGACCTCGCCGCCCGGCGACAGCTCGTCGCGGAGCAGGGTCGTGGTCGCGGCATCGCGCACTCGCGGGTGATACGCCTCGAGGTCGACGCCGCGACCCCAGCGCTCGAGCCGCTCGACCCCCGCCGCGCGAAGATCGGCCATCGAGCTCGAGGACGGCACGAGGGTGAGGTCGGCGTCGGCGTGGATCCACCGCACGACCCGCCAGGCGACCCAGCTCGCCGCGGCGAGGTGGTTTCGGCGCGCGTAGCCCGCGACATCGGTCTGGAAGATGGCCACCGAGGGGATGCCCAGTCGCTTCGCCGCCGCGATCGCCTCCGCGCCCAGCAGGAACGGCGAGGCGACGTGCACGACGTCGGGAGCGAACTCCTCGATGAGGCGCTGGATGCGCAGGCCGGGGAGTCCGGGCAGCCCCACGGGAAACTGCCGGTAGGCGATCGCGGGAACCTCGACGACCGGGAATCCCGCGTAGCGGGCGGGCGAGCCGGCGGCCGGAGAGATGAGGAGCGCCTCGTGCCCGCGCAGGGCCAGGTGCTCGAGCACCTTGCGCACGCTCGTGGTCACTCCGTTGACGGTGGGAAGGAAACTCTCGGTCACGACGACAACCCTCCTGCCGCCGAGGCTAGGCAGCGGTGATGACCGGCCGGTCGTCCGCGGGGTGGCCGCGGGGTGAACCCCGCGTGAAGACTGGGGCGCGCAGTCTATGGTGGTCGAATGGTCGAGCGTCAGAACGGGCTGGAAAGCCTCTACAGCATCATTCCCGCGGGCGGCATCGGATCGCGGCTGTGGCCGCTCTCGCGCGCCGACGCCCCGAAGTTCCTGCACGACCTCACGGGGTCGGGGCAGACCCTGCTCCGTGACACCTGGGAGCGGCTGGCACCCCTCTCCGGTGCCGACCGGATCATGGTCGTGACGGGCCGCGCGCACCGCGCGGCCGTCGAGGCACAGTTGCCCGAGCTGGAGGATCGCAACGTCGTCCTCGAGAGCGAGCCGAAGGACTCCTCCGCGGCGATCGGGCTTGCGGCGGCGATCCTGCTGCGGCGCGACCCCGACGTCGTGATCGGCTCCTTCCACGCCGACCACGTCATCCGCGACACCCGCGGCCTCCGCCGTGCCGTGCAGGAGGCGGTCGCCGTCGCGCAGGCCGGCTTCATCGCCACCATCGGCATCTCGCCCACGGAGCCGGCCATCGGGTTCGGCTACATCCACTGCTCCGAGCCCCTCGCCATCCCGGGTGCGCCGTCGGCGCTCGGCGTCGACTCCTTCGTCGAGAAGCCCGACCTCGCCACCGCCAAGAGCTACCTGGAGGGCGGCAACCACCTCTGGAACGCGGGCATGTTCATCTCGCGCGCCGACGTGCTCCTCGCCCAGATGGCCGAGTCGGAGCCGGCGCTCGTGGAGGGGCTCACCGCGCTCGCCGAGGCCTGGGACACCCCGCGCCGCGGCGCGGTCGTCGACAAGATCTGGCCCACCCTCACCAAGATCGCGATCGACTACTCGGTCGCCGAGCCCGCTGCCGCACAGGGCAGGCTCGTGGTCGTCCCGGGGCACTTCGACTGGGATGACGTGGGCGACTTCGCCTCCATCGCGAAGCTCCACACCGGCGGCCGCAAGAGCGACCTGGCCATCCTCGGTGAGGGCGCCCGCGTCCTCGCGGACTCGTCGAGCGGCGTCGTGATCAGCCAGAGCGGCCGGCTCATCTCGCTCATCGGCGTCACCGACATCGTGGTCGTCGACACCCCGGACGCGCTGCTGGTCACCACCAGCGCGAACGCGCAGCGCGTGAAGTCGGTGGTCGACGCCCTCAAGCTCTCGGGCCGCACCGACGTGCTGTAGCCCGGCCCCCGGCGACTGCCTACGATCGAAGGATGACCAGCCCCTCCTCGCCCGGCGCCCCCGCCCCCTCGGCCGCGGCCGATCATCCGCCCGTCGACTGGGAGGCCCTGCGCGCCGCTGCGACGGCAGCGATGCACAACGCCTACGTTCCCTACTCGCGCTTCCCGGTGGGTGCGGCCGCGCTCGTCGACGACGGACGCGTGATCGCCGGCTGCAACGTGGAGAACGCCTCCTACGGGCTCACGCTCTGCGCCGAGTGCGCGCTCGTCTCGAGCCTGCATATGACGGGAGGCGGGCGACTGGTCGCGTTCACCTGCGTGGACGGAACGGGCGGCATCCTCATGCCCTGCGGCCGCTGCCGCCAGTTGCTGTACGAGCACTCCGCCGCGGGAATGCTGCTGCAGACGGTCTCGGGCGTGCGCACGATCGACGAGGTGATCCCGGATGCGTTCGGGCCGCGGCAGCTGGAGGAGTACGCGGCGACGCAGAAGTGAGCCGATTTCGCGAAATCATTTCACTTACATTTCGTAACAGTCTCAGCTTTGTAACCAAATCGCTGCCGAACCGGATCGGGGTCGGCGGCGTAACGTCGGGTCTGTAGCCTGTATCAACATTCCCCGCACGCCCCCGAGGGGCTGCACCACTCTACGGAGGACACACAATGTCAATCACATCCAAGCGCGTCGTTCTGGGCGGCCTCGCCGTCGCCAGCGCCGTCGCCCTCCTCGCCGGTTGTGCCTCGGCCCCGAAGTCCGGCACGACCACCGCGAAGTCCAGCTACCTGCCGTGTGTGATCGGTGACACCGGCGGCTTCACCGACCACTCCTTCAACCAGCTCGCCCTCGACGGCGTCGTGAAGGCGGCCAACAAGATCGGCAGCAGCTACAAGAAGCTGCAGGCGAAGAGCGCCAACGACTACGCCTCCGGCATCACGAGCCTCATCGGCGAGAAGTGCAACATCATCGCCGCTCCCGGATTCAACTTCATCGCCTCGGTGAAGGCGGCCGCAACCGCCAACCCGAAGACCAACTTCGCCATGATCGACGACAACTCGATCAACCTCCCCAACGTCAAGGACATCGTGTTCGAGACCGACGAGGCCGCGTTCCTCGGCGGCTACGCCGCGGCGAGCTACTCGAAGTCGGGCGTCGTGGCGACCTGGGGCGGTGCCGAGTACCCCTCGGTCACCATCTACATGGACGGCATCGCCGACGGCATCAAGTACTACAACCAGCAGAAGGGCAAGAACGTCAAGCTCCTCGGCTGGGACGTCGCGACCCAGAAGGGCACGTTCATCGGTAACTTCACCGACCAGAACCAGGCCAAGACGGTGACGCAGAACTTCCTCGACCAGAAGGCCGACGTGGTCATCCCCGTCGCCGGCTCGCTGTACCAGGGTGCCGCCGCCGCCATCACCGGCTCGAACAGCTCCGCGGTGCTCGAGGGCGTCGACGCCGACCTGTACAACACCGACCCGACCTACAAGTCGCTGTTCCTGCTCTCCATCCTCAAGAAGGTCGACCAGGCGAGCACCGACGTCGTCGAGGCCGCCGCGTCGAGCAAGACCTTCGACAACACGACCTACGTCGGAACCCTGAAGAACGGTGGAGTCGGCATCTCCGACTTCCACGACTACGCCTCGAAGGTCGACCCCGGCCTCGCCGGTGAGCTCGCCACCATCAAGGCGGGCATCATCGACGGTTCGATCAAGGTCGAGTCGCCGGCGACGTTCAACAAGTAACATCGATCCACACTGACGAGTGCCGGTCGGGCCGGCGATCATCGATCGCCTGCCCGGCCTGCACCGCTTAACGACAGCACCCGATTGTGAGGCGCGCTTCGCATGAAGCTCGAACTGCAGGGCATCACCAAGACCTTCGGCGCACTCGTCGCCAACGACCACATCGATCTCGAGGTCGAACCGGGGGAGATCCACTGCCTCCTCGGTGAGAACGGTGCGGGCAAGTCGACCCTCATGAACATCCTCTACGGCCTCTACCAGGCCGACGGCGGCACCATCCTTCTCGATGGCACCGCCCAGCACTTCGCAGGTCCCGGGGACGCCATGCGCGCGGGCATCGGCATGGTGCATCAGCACTTCATGCTCATCCCGGTCTTCACCGTCGCCGAGAACGTCATGCTCGGCCACGAGCAGGCCAAGCTCGGCTTCCTCGACCTCCCGGCGGCTCGCGCGAAGGTGCGCGAGATCTCCGCCCGCTTCGGCTTCGACGTCGACCCCGACGCCCTCGTGGAAGATCTGCCCGTCGGCGTGCAGCAGCGCGTCGAGATCATCAAGGCCCTCTCGCGCAATGCCCAGGTGCTCGTGTTCGACGAGCCCACCGCCGTGCTCACCCCGCAGGAGACTGACGAGCTCATGGCGATCATGCGCCAGCTCAAGGAGGCCGGCACCGCGATCGTCTTCATCACCCACAAGCTGCGCGAGGTGCGCGAGGTCGCGGACCGCATCACGGTCATCCGTCTCGGCAAGGTCGTCGGGGAGGCCTCGCCCACCGCGACGAACAGCGAGCTCGCCTCGCTCATGGTCGGGCGCTCGGTGGAGCTCACCGTCGAGAAGTCCGGCTCCGTCTCGGGCGGTCACGCGCTGACGGTCGACCACGTCACCGTCATCGACGCCCGCGGTCAGGTGGTGGTCGACGACGTGAGCTTCGAGGTGCAGGCGGGCGAGATCCTGGCCATCGCCGGGGTGCAGGGCAACGGCCAGACCGAGCTCACCGAGGCCATCCTCGGTCTCGAGGAGCACGTCACGGGCGGCATCCACCTCGATGGGCTCGACCTGCGCCAGCTCAGCATGCGCAAGATCCTGGATGCCGGGGTCGGCTTCGTGCCGGAGGACCGGCAGGAGGACGCGCTCGTCCCCGAGTTCACGATCGCCGAGAACCTCATGCTCGACCGCTCCGACGGCGAGCCCTTCGTCAAGCGCGGAACCCTGCAGCTGGGCTACCTGCGCAGCTTCGCCGCCGACAAGGTGAAGGAGTTCGATGTGCGGACGCAGGGCATCGACACGCTCGTCGGCCGGCTCTCCGGCGGGAACCAGCAGAAGGTCGTGCTCGCGCGTGAGCTCAGCCGCGAGCTGCGCCTCTTCGTCGCGGCGCAGCCCACACGGGGTCTCGACGTGGGATCCATCGAGTTCGTGCACGAGCGGATCGTGGCCACGCGCGACGCGGGGGTGCCCGTCATCGTCATCTCCACCGAGCTCGACGAGGTCGTCGCGCTCGCCGATCGCATCGCCGTCATGTACCGCGGCCGCATCGTCGGGATCGTCCCCGGCGACACGCCCCGCGACGTGCTCGGCCTCATGATGGCGGGCGAGGTCCCGCACGGAACGGAGGTCGCGGCATGACCGGCAGCGAGAACACCGCGCCCGAGAGCCGCAGCGCACGGGTGCTGCGCGAGATCGCGAGCGGGGGCGTGGCGCTCACCGTGCTGTCGGTGATCCTCGCCTTCGTCATCGGCGGCATCCTCATCGCGGCCACCGACCCGACCGTGCAGCAGACCGCCGGCTACTTCTTCGCGCGTCCCACCGACATGCTCTCCGCCGTCTGGCAGTCGGTGTCGGGGGCGTACGCCTCGCTCTTCCGCGGCGGCGTGTACGACTTCACGGCGCCCGACTTCCAGGGCGGCATCGTCTCCCTCCTGTCGAGCCTCAACTACGCCACCCCGCTCATCGCGGCGGGGCTCGGTATCGCGATCGGGTTCCGCACCGGCGTCTTCAACATCGGTGGACAGGGGCAGATGCTCATCGGGGCGACCGCGGCGGGCTGGGTCGGCTTCGCGCTGCCGCTGCCCGCGGGCATCCACCTCATCGTCGCCATCATCGCCGGGCTCCTCGGCGGCATGGTGTGGGCCGGAATCGTCGGGCTGCTCAAGGCGCGCACGGGCGCCCACGAGGTCATCGTGACGATCATGATGAACTACATCGCCCTCTACCTGCTGCAGTTCCTGCTGCACACCCCGGTGCTCCGCGCCCCCGGCTCGCAGAACCCGCAGACACCCGCCGAGAAGCCCACGGCCCTGCTGTTCTCGGTGTTCGGGCCGAACTACGACCTCAGCTTCGGATTCGTGCTCGTCGTCGCCGCGACGATCGGCTGCTGGTGGCTGCTCTCACGCTCGAGCCTCGGCTTCAAGCTGCGCGCCGTGGGGGAGAACCCGCGCGCCGCACGCGTCGCCGGGATCAACGTCAACCGCACCATCGTCTACGCGATGGCGCTCTCCGGACTCCTCGTCGGGCTCGCGGGCGTGTACCAGGTGCTCGGCCAGAACACGACCGGGTTTGGCAGCGATATCGATGCCGGGATCGGCTTCAACGCGATCACCGTGACGCTGCTCGGCCGCTCGCGTCCCTGGGGCGTGTTCGCCGCGGGAATCGTCTTCGGAATCCTGCAGGCGGGATCGAACACGATGCAGGTCGCGCAGGGCGTCGACATCGACATCGTGACGGTCATCCAGTCGATCATCGTGCTGTTCATCGCCGCGCCGCCGCTCGTGCGAGCGATCTTCCGACTCCCCGCGCCCGGCTCCCGCCCGCGCGCCGCCCGCAGCAAGAAGGTGGCTGAAGCGAAATGACGACCGCAACGACCTCGCCCGGCGCCACCGCGCCCGCCGTCCACACCGACGCGCAGCTGCTCGAGCGCAGCTGGAAGGTGCCGATCGGACTGGGCGTGTTCGCGCTCGTCGCGATCATCCTGTTCGTCGTGCTCGGGCGTGACGGCCAGTCGGTCTTCAGCTTCACGGCCAGCAACGCGAACGCCGTGCAGTTGCCGACCCTGCCGCTCGGCGCGCGGGCGACCGGCATCGTCGTCTCGGTCATCGCGGTGCTCATGGCCGCGGGGGCGGCGGTGCTCGTGCAGCGTCGCGTGCACGTGCCGCTGTGGTACGTCGCGATCTACACGCTCACGCTCGTCATCGGCTTCCTGGTCTGGACGACCACCGGCAACACGCTCCACATCACCGGGCTGCTCGTCGGATCTCTCGCGCTGAGCGCGCCGCTCATCTTCGGGGCGCTCGGCGGCGTCATCTCCGAGCGCGTCGGCGTCACCAACGTCGCGATCGAGGGCCAGCTGCTCGCGGGCGCCTTCGTGTCGGCGGTCACCGCCTCCGTCACCGGCTCCCTCGTCGCCGGGGTCATCGCCGCGATGGTGGCCGGGGTGCTCGTCTCCTTCGTGCTCGGCGCCTTCGCCGTCAAGTACGCCGTCAACCAGGTGATCGTCGGAATCGTGCTCAACGTGCTCGTGCTCGGGCTCACGACGTTCCTGTACCAGACGGTGCTCGTCAACAACCAGACGACGCTCAACACCCCGCCGCGGTTCCACAACATCGACATCCCGCTGCTCAGCCAGATCCCCGTCATCGGGCCGCTGCTGTTCAGCCAGACCGTCATCGTCTATCTCATGTACATCGCGGTCATCGCGATCTTCGTGGGGCTCTTCCGCACGCGCTGGGGTCTGCGACTCCGCGCCGTCGGCGAGCACCCCCAGGCCGCCGACACCGTCGGCATCAACGTGGCGCGCACCCGCTTCTGGAACGTGGCGCTCGCCGGGGCGATCGTGGGCCTGGGTGGCGCGTACTTCACGCTCGGCTCGGTGGGGCCGTTCAGCCAGAACATGACCAATGGCAACGGCTTCATCGCCCTCGCCGCGGTGATCTTCGGTCGCTGGGACCCGATCCGCGCCACCCTCGCGGCACTGCTGTTCGGCTTCGCCAGCAACCTGCAGAGCGTCATCAGCATCCTGGGTTCGCCGGTGCCCAATGACTTCCTGCTCATGCTCCCGTACGTCGTGACGATCTTCGCGGTCGCGGGCGTCGTCGGTCGGGTGCGCGGGCCGGCCGCGGCGGGGCGGCCCTACGTGAAGTCCTAGCCGCGCGCCGCGCGGTGTGACCCGCCGCGGGCGGGGATACGCTCGGGCGGCCCGCTCGCGTCGGACTACGGCGCGTAGTCCTGGATTCGACGGCCGTGTGAGGTGTCGCGCAGCTGCGGGATGCGCTCGTTCAGCTCGGCGATCGCGGGTTCGAGGTCGAGCGTCGTGAGCCGGTGATCCCGGACGACGACCGCACCGTCGACCAGCACGGTGGAGACGTCGCTCGACTTGACGCTCAGCACGAGTGCGGCGGCGAGGTCGTGCATCGGCTGCATGTGCGGCCCGCGGGTGTCGATGAGCACGATGTCGGCGCGGTAGCCGGGCAGCAGCCGGCCGAGCCGGTCGCCCTGGCCGAACAGCGCCGCGCTCTGGCGCGTGGCGAGGTCGAGCGCGTGCGCCGAGGTGAGCCAGGTCGCGTCGCTGTGGCGATCCTTCTCGCTGAGCGAGAGGAAGCGCATGCTCTCCAGCACATCGAGGGTGTTGTGCGAGCCGGGGCCGTCCGTGCCGACGCCCACCGTGATGCCCGCGTCGTGCAGCAGGCGCACCGGGGTGATGCCCGACTGCGCGTGCTTGAGGTACACCTTGTCGCAGCAGGCGACCGCGACGCGGTCGGCCCAGGGGGTCAGCCAGCGCAGGTCATCCTCGACGATGCCGGCGCCGTGCGCGATGATCGCACCCGTCTCGAGAATGCCCGTGCGGTGCAGCACCTCCATCGGTGTGATGCCGCGGGCGGCGAGGCTCGAGGTGGTCTGCCCGGGGCTCTCGGCCGCGTGGATGTGCGTGCGGATGCCCAGCCGCCGTGCGTGCGCCGCCGTGCGCTCGAGGTCCCCATCGTTCACGGTGTACGTCGCGTGCGGCCCCATCGCGGTGGTGATGCGGCCGCCGGCGGCCCCGTTCCATTTCTCCGCGAAGGCGGCGGATCGCTCGATCCCCTCGTCGCCCTGCGAGGAGAAGTAGGTCTCGGCGAGGAGCGCCCGTGCCCCGCTGCGCTCGACCACGCCGGCGATCTCCTCCATCGAGAAGTAGTGGTCGGCGAAGCTGGTGACCCCGGCGAGCAGCATCTCGCCGACGGCGAGCTCCGCGCCGAGCCGCACGTCGCGCGGGGTCATGTTCACTTCCATCGGCCAGATGTGGTCGTTGAACCAGGTGCTCGTGACGACGTCCTCGGCCGAGTTGCGGAACATCGTCATCGCCGAGTGGGTGTGCGAGTTCATGAGCCCGGGGATCGCGACGTGGCCCGCACCGTCGATGAGCTCGGCGCCGTCGCGCTCGGCCGCGCTGACCTCGGCCGTGGGGCGCACCCAGAGGATGACGCCGCCCGCGATTCCGATCGCGTGGTCGGCGAGCAGGTGAACGGTGCCGCGGGCCGCCGTGTCATCGGCGGGGAGGGCGGGATAGCCCGGCGCGGCGGCCTCCGTGTGGGTGAGGACGGTGGCCCCCAGGATGATCGTTTCGGGCTTCTCGTCCGGCTCCATCGGCCAATTCTACGAGCGCCCCCGTGGGAGACTGGAGCCATGACCGACCGACTCACGGGCCTCGATGTGTGGGATGGGGAGCGGTACCTCGGCGCCGCGACCCTGGAGTGGAGCGCTCGCGGAACGGACGCGGTCTTCGACACGGTCGAGACGACCGGCGCGGGGGCGCGCGGCGGGCTCACGGTCATCCCGGGCCTCATCGACACCCATGTGCACCTGATCGGCTACGCCGGTGCCGGCCGCCCCGACTTTCTCACCTGGCCGCTCGTCACTCGACCGGAGGAGCAGGTGCTGCACGGGCTCGCGCACGCGCGGTCGGGCCTGGCCGCGGGCGTGACGACGATGCGCGACCTCTCGGCCGACGACGTGCAGTTCTCGCTGCGCCGCGCGATCGACGGGGGCATCGTCGAGGGGCCGCGTCTGCTCGCCCACGGGATGGTCGGCATGACGGCGGGCCACGGCGATCTGTTCATCCCTCCGGCCTTTCCGCTGCGGAAGCCGACCGCCGACGGTCCGGACGCCTGCCGCGCCCTCGTGCGGCAGTACGCCCGCGCGGGAGCGGACGGCATCAAGATCGCGACGAGCGGCGGGGTGCTCTCGGTGGGCGACAAGGCGAGCTGGCGCAACCACACGCGCGCCGAGATCGCGGCGATCGTCGATGAGGCGCACGCCCTGTCGATGCGCGTCGCCGCGCACGCCCACACGGCGGAGGGCATCGCGATCGCGCTCGACGAGGGCGTCGACTCCCTCGAGCACGCCACCCTCATGACGCCCGAGCTCGCCGATCGAGCCGTCCGCGCGGGGGTCACGGTCGCCCCCACGCTGCTCATCAACGAGGTGATCGCGGCCGGCGGCGCCGGTGCCTCCGCCGAGCAGGCCGAGAAGGCCGCCGAGCTCGTCGGTCGCCGGGATGCCCTGCTCCGGTCGGCCGCCGATGCCGGGGTGGATTTCGTGCTCGGCACCGACGCGAACGGTCACCACGTGCGGTTCGGCGATCAGCCGGCCGAGGTGCGGCGCATGGCCGAGATCTTCGGCTGGGGCGCCGAGCGGGCGCTCGCCGCCGCCACCTCGCGTGCCGCCGCGGCGATCGGGCGCGGATCGAGTCTGGGGCGGATCGCGCCGGGCTTCGCGGCCGATTTCGTCGTTCTGCGCGGGGCGCCCTGGGCCGACATCCGCGAGCTCTCGGTCGACCGCATCGTCGCCGTCGTCTCCCGCGGCCGTGTGGTCGCGGGCTCCCTGGAAGGGCTGTCACTGTGAGCGCCACCGAGGTCACCCCCGCCGAACCGTCGGCGATCGAACCCTTCGACGTCGTCGACCTGATCCGCACGAAGCGCGATCGCGGCACGCTGAGCACCGCGCAGATCGACTGGTTGGTCGACGCGTACACCCGTGGCTACGTCGCCGACGAGCAGATGTCCGCGATGACGATGGCCATCTTCCTCAACGGCATGGGGCGCGAGGAGATCCGCGACCTCACGCTCGCCATGGTCGCCAGCGGCGACCGACTCGACTTCAGCGGCCTGCACCGGAAGACGACCGACAAGCACTCCACCGGAGGGGTCGGCGACAAGATCACCCTGCCGCTCGCGCCCCTCGTCGCGTCGTTCGGCGTCGCTGTTCCGCAGCTCTCCGGTCGCGGGCTCGGGCACACCGGTGGCACGCTCGACAAGCTCGAGAGCATCCCCGGGTGGCGTGCCCGACTCAGCACCGACGAGTTCTACGCCCAGCTGGACGCGGTGGGCGCCGTGGTGTGTGCGGCGGGCGCCCGGCTCGCCCCCGCCGACGGCAAGCTCTACGCCCTTCGCGACATCACCGGCACGGTGGAGGCGATCCCGCTCATCGCCTCCTCGATCATGAGCAAGAAGATCGCGGAGGGCACCGCGGCGCTCGTGCTCGACGTCAAGTTCGGCTCGGGGGCGTTCATCCAGGACCCGGCCCGCGGGCGGGAGCTCGCCGAGACGATGGTGCGGCTCGGCACCGACGCCGGGGTGCGAACCGTCGCACTGCTCACCAACATGAACGTGCCGCTCGGGCTCGCGATCGGCAACGCCAACGAGGTGCGCGAGTCGGTCGAGGTACTCGCGGGCGGGGGTCCCGCCGACGTCGTCGAGCTCACGATCGCCCTCGCGCGCGAGATGCTCGCCACCGCGGGGGTCACCGACGCCGACGTCGAGGCCGCCCTCGCCGACGGGCGGGCGATGGACACCTGGCGGCGGATGATCGCGGCACAGGGCGGCGACCCCGATGCCGCTCTGCCCCAGCCCCGCGAGTCGCAGCTCGTCACCGCACCGCGCGGCGGCCGGCTGGTCGAGCAGCATGCCCTGCCCTTCGGGATCGCCGCGTGGCGGCTGGGCGCGGGCCGGGCCCGCCAGCAGGACCCGGTGCACCACGCCGCCGGCATCGACCTGCACGCCAAGCCGGGCGACCTCGTCACCGCCGGCCAGCCCCTGTTCACCCTGCACAGCGACGAGCCCGCCCGCTTCGCCCGCGCTCTCGAGGCGCTCGAGGGCGCGTGGCGGATCGGCGACCCCGAGGAGGCCCCGCAGACCGGCGGCCCGCTCATCGCCGGCCGCGTCGGGGAGTGACCGTGCTCACAGCATCCGTGGTGCTGGCGCGACGGGCGCGACGGTAGATTTGAGACCATGACTGCCCTCGACATCACGAGCCTGCCGAAGGTCTCCCTCCACGATCACCTCGACGGCGGTCTGCGCCCGCAGACCATCCTCGAGCTGGCCGACGAGGTGGGCCTCGAGACTCCCGCCGCCGACGCCGAGGCGCTGCAGGCCTGGTTCGACGAGAAGAGCGACTCCGGTTCGCTCGTCGAGTACCTGAAGACCTTCGACCTCACCACCGGCGTGATGCAGACCACGGATGCCCTTGCCCGGGTCGCCCGCGAGTTCGTGCAGGATCTCGGCGCCGACGGCGTCGTCTACGGCGAGATCCGCTGGGCCCCGGAGCAGCACCTGCAGCGGGGCCTCTCCCTCGACGACGTCGTGGAGGCCGTGCAGTCGGGCCTCGACGAGGGCGTCGCCGACGTGGAGGCGACCGGGCGCCGGATCCGGGTCGGTCAGCTCGTGAGCGCGATGCGTCACCTCGATCGCGGCCTCGAGATCGCCCAGCTCGCGGTGCGCCACCGCGATCGCGGCGTGGTCGGCTTCGACATCGCGGGGCCGGAGGACGGCTTCGCCCCCGAGCGCATGCGCGACGCCTTCGACTACTTGGCCCGCGAGTTCATGCCGCGCACGGTTCACGCGGGCGAGGCGGCGGGGCTCGCGAGCATCCGATCCGCCCTGTTCGACGGCCGCGCGATGCGGCTCGGCCACGGCGTGCGCATCGCGGAAGACATCACGACGGCGCGCGAGGACGGCGACAGCACCTACGTCACGCTCGGCCCGGTCGCCCAGTGGGTGAAGGACCGCGAGATCGCGCTCGAGACCAGCCCCAGCTCCAATCTGCAGACGGGGGCGATCGCGCAGTGGGGTGACGAGCTGATCGATCATCCCTTCGACCTGCTCTATCAGCTGGGGTTCGCGGTGACCGTCAACACCGACAACCGCCTGCAGAGCCACACCACCCTCAGCCGCGAGCTCGGGCTCCTCGTCGACACCTTCGGGTACGACCTCGACGACCTCGCCGCATTCCAGCTCAATGCCGCGACCGCCGCCTTCCTCTCGCTCGACGACCGACAGGACCTCGTCGACCAGATCGTCGACGGGTTCGAGCGAGCCTAGATGTCGCTGCCGCCGATCCCCGCCGAGGCCATCGCCCTCGATGTCGTCGCGAGCGACTGGCGGTCCGCCGTGCGCGCGGGCGGGGCGGCGCTCACGCGGGCGGGCATCGCCAAGGCGAGCTACGCCGACGAGATGGTGCGGATGATCGAGGAGCACGGTCCCTACGTCGTGATCGCCCCCGGTCTCGCGCTCGCCCACGCGCGCCCCGGCCCCGAGGTGCTTCGCGAGGGCGTCTCCGTCGTCACGCTGCAGACGCCGGTCACCTTCGGTCACCCCTACAACGACCCGGTGAGCGTCGTGCTCTCGCTCGCGGTCGTCTCGGCCGACGCGCACATCGCGCTCGTCGCCGAACTCGCCAACATCTTCAACGACTCGGATGCGATCGCCGGGCTCACGGGTGCCACCTCGGTCGCCGAGGTGCAACGGATCATGGGGGTCGCGGAGTGAAGATCGTCGCCATCTGCGGGGCCGGGATCGGCTCGAGCGGGATTCTGAAGGTCAACGCCGAGCGGGTTCTGCAGCGACTCGGGCTGGAGGCTGAGGTGAGCGCGGTGCACCTCGCGTCACTTCAGCGCGACGCGGCGGGGGCGCAGATCATCCTGACGAGCCCCGAGTTCGTGGAGGCGATCGGCAAGACGAACGCCGACATCATCGTCGTGCACAACTACTTCGACACCAACGAGCTCAGCGAGAAGCTGGAAGCGGCGCTGGGCTGACCTCGCCCGCCGCTGTGGCCCGCGAGCGAAGGACGAGCGCCGCGATCCCCACGCCGATCACGCCGACGAGACTGATGAGGGGCAGTTCGACGAGGATGCTCAGCACGCCGAGAACGATGCGCGCGCCCAGCCCGACCCCGGAGGAGACCGCCGCGGAGGTGCCGACGACGATGCCGAGGATCGCGGCGAGCCAGCCGACGACGAGGAACCCCAGCCAGCTCGACTCGAAGCCGTTGACGGCGACGAACCCGGTGCCCGCGGAACCGAACAGCCAGGCGAGCCCCGCGAGGTCGAGCCCCGCGTAGGCGATTCCCGCGAGCGCGAGCAGCGCCCAGCGCCGCCGCGGGGAGACGTCGAGCAGCATGCGCACGAGCGCGTCGGTCGCGAACACCGCGCTCGCGATGCCGAGCACGATGACGGCGATCGCGACCCCGACTCCGCCCGGCACGGCCGCGACGAGCACGGCGGAGACCAGCGAGAGCACGAGCGCGACGAGCGCGGGGCCGATCGCCCCCGACCACCATCTCGCGTTCATCGCCCCAGTAAACCACCGTCGGGGTCATCCCCGGGGATGATCCGATCGCGTCAGGCGATGAGCGCGCGCATCCCGGCGTCGAGCGCGGCGACCTTCGCGCCCGCGTCGGCGAGACGCTCGCGGGCCGATCCGGTCGTGCTCGAGGCGTCGATGTAGACCTTGAGCTTGGGCTCGGTGCCACTCGGCCGCACGATGATGCGCGAGCCGTCGTCCGTCCACAGCCGCAGGATGTCGCTCGGCGCGAACTCCCCGAACCCGCCTGCGAAGTCGTCGACGCGGATGACCGGCCTCCCGCCGATCGCGCCCGGGGGCTGCGCCCGCAGCCGCGCCATGATCCGCGGAATCTCGGCCAGGTCATCCACCCGCAGCGAGATCTGCGAGGAGGCGTAGCCGCCGAACAGGGCCGCGAACGCCTCCGCGTGCCGGGCGAGCGTGATGTCACCGGACTTCAGCTCGCTCGCGAGCGCGAGGAGGTCGACCGCCGCGGAGATGCCGTCCTTGTCGCGCACCACCTGGGGGTCGACGAGGTAGCCGAGCGCCTCCTCGTAGCCGTAGGCGAGCCCCGGCACGCGCGAGATCCACTTGAAGCCGGTGAGCGTCTCGACGTGCCGGAGGCCGAAGTGCGCGGCGACGGCGGCGAGCGCCGGACTGCTGACGATCGAGCAGGCGAGCACGCGGTCGCCGCCGAGGGCCGAGGCGCGCAGGGCGGATCGCCAGCCGAGCAGCCAGCCGACCTCGTTGCCGCTCAGCCGCACCCAGCCGTCCTCGGTCGGGATGCCCACCGCGAGCCGGTCGGCATCCGGGTCGTTCGCGATCACGAGCTCGGCGCCCACTCGCGCGGCCGTCTCGAAGGCGAGGTCCATGGCGCCCGGCTCCTCCGGGTTGGGAAAGGCGACCGTGGGGAAGGCGGGGTCCGGCGCGATCTGCGCCTCGACGAGCGTCGGCTCGGCGAAGCCCGCGCGGGCGAAGACCTGCTGGGCGGTCTCCCACCCGACGCCGTGCATGGCGGTGTACACGAAGGAGACCGGGGTGGTCGGCGGGGCGACGAGCGCCGCGGTGGCGGAGACGTAGGCCGCGATCACCGACTCCTCGGCGATGCGGTAGGTGCTCGACCGCGGGAGGTCGACGATGCTGCCGGCCGCGACTCGGGTGATGTGGGCGGCGATCGCGCCGTCCGCCGGCGGCACGATCTGCGAGCCGGCGTCCGCACCGCCGAGGTAGACCTTGTAGCCGTTGTCGGAGGCCGGGTTGTGGCTCGCGGTCACCATCACGCCGGCGCTCGCGTCGAGGTGGCGCACCGCGAAGGCGAGCACCGGCGTCGGCAGGAGTCGGGGCAGCAGGGTGGTGGTGACGCCGGCGCCCGCCATGATCTCGGCGGTGTCGCGCGCGAAAGCGGCGGAGCCCGTTCGTCCGTCGTAGCCGATGACGATGCTCGGGGTCGCCTCTCGCTCGAGCAGGAAGGCGGCGAGACCGGCCGCCGCCTGGGAGACCAGCACGCGGTTCATCCGGTTGGGGCCTGCCCCGAGCGCGCCGCGGAGACCCGCGGTGCCGAAGGCGAGGCGCGTGCGGAAGCGGTCATCCAGCTCGGCGGTCGCGGCCGGGTCGCCCGCGGTCGCGCCGTCGATGAGGGCGCTGAGCTCAGCCCTCGTGCTCGCGTCCGGGTCTTGCGCGAGCCAGGCCCGCGCCGCCTCGATGGTGCTCATAGTTTGGCGACGATCCTCGCGAGCAGCGCGCTGATCACGGGCTCGGCGGCCTGGCCCGCCTCGAGCACCTCGGCGTGGCTGAGCGGTGTGGTCTGGATCCCCGCCGCGAGATTCGTGATGAGCGACATCCCCAGCACCTCCATGCCCGCCTGTCGGGCCGCGATCGCCTCGAGCGCGGTCGACATGCCCACGATGTGGCCGCCGATCGTGCGGGCCATCCGCACCTCGGCCGGCGTCTCGTAGTGCGGTCCGCGGAACTGGCAGTACACGCCCTCGTCGAGGCTCGGGTCGACGCGGCGGGCGATCGCGCGCAGTCGCTCAGAGTACAGATCGGTGAGGTCGACGAAGGTCGCGCCCTCGAGCGGCGAGTCCGCCGTGAGGTTGATGTGGTCGCTGATGAGCACCGGCTGCCCGGGCGTCCAGCTCTCCCTGATCCCGCCCGCGCCGTTCGTGAGGATCATCGTCGTCGCGCCGGCCGCGGCCGCCGTGCGCACGCTGTGCACCACCCGCCGCACCCCGTGCCCCTCGTAGTAGTGGGTGCGCGCACCGATGACGAGCGCCCGCTTACCGCTCGGCAGCAGCACCGAGCGCAGCGTGCCGACGTGCCCGCTGAGCGCGGGCGCGCTGAAGCCGAGGATCTCGGCGGCGGGGATCGTCGCGGTCGTCTCGCCGATGAGGTCGGCGGCCTTGGCCCACCCGCTGCCGAGGGTGAGGGCGATGTCGTGACGGGCGACTCCGGTGCGCTCGGCGATCTGCCGGGCGGCCTGCCGGGCGATCTCGAACGGGTCGGTCTGGGGGTTGTCGAGCGGATGCTCGGGCGTCGTCGTCGGCATAGACCAACACTAATTCGTGCCGCACGCTGCCGCCGCTCCCCGTGCGGCCGGATCGGTGGCGCGCGGGTGGTTTGGTCGCCGTCTGGCGATCCGGAACAATGGCTGCATGTCCTATGAGTTCGAGCGCAAGCAGCGCATTGCGATTGTCGGCGGCGGCCCCGGTGGCTACGAGGCGGCCCTCGCGGGTGCGCAGCTCGGGGCGGAGGTGACGCTCGTCGAGCGGGTCGGGGTCGGCGGCAGCGCCGTGCTCACCGATGTCGTGCCCTCGAAGACGCTGATCGCGACCGCCGAGGCCACGAGCGCGATCGGTGAGGCCGCCGAACTCGGGGTGCAGTTCTTCACGCGCAACGACGCCGGGCGCCCCGTGCGTCCCGAGGTCACCGTCAACTTCACGGCCGTCAACGCCCGGCTGCTGCGCCTCGCCCGCCAGCAGTCGGAGGACATGAAGTCGCAGCTCATCAAGGCTGGCGTGCGCGTGATCCAGGGCGAGGGCCGGCTCGACGGACCCCAGCGCGTGATCGTCTCGACGGGCGGCGGCGCCAAGTCCACCGACTTCGACGAGATCGACGCCGACACCATCGTCGTCTCGGTCGGTGCGCGCCCCCGCGAGCTCGACTCGGCCAAGCCGGACGGCGAGCGCATCCTCACCTGGACCCAGCTCTACACGCTCACCGAGGCGCCGGAGCACCTCATCGTCGTCGGTTCCGGCGTGACCGGCGCCGAGTTCGCGTCGGCCTTCACCAACCTCGGCTCCAAGGTGACCCTCATCTCCAGCCGCGATCAGGTGCTGCCGGGCGAGGACGCGGACGCCGCCCGCGTGATCGAGGACGTCTTCACCCGCAACGGCATGGAGGTGCTCTCCAAGAGCCGCGCCGACTCCGTCGTCCGCACCCCCAACGGCGTCGTGGCCACCCTGTCGGACGGCCGAAAGGTCGAGGGCTCGCACTGCCTCATGGCCGTCGGCGCCATCCCCAACACCGCCGGCATCGGCCTGGAGGAGGCCGGCGTGCAGCTCACCGACAGCGGCCACATCCGGGTGAACCGGGTCGCCCGCACCTCGATGCCGTCCATCTACGCCGCGGGCGACTGCAGCGACTTCATGCCGCTCGCCTCCGTCGCGTCGATGCAGGGCCGCACCGCCGTGTTCCACGCGATGGGCGACGCGGTCAACCCGACCGAACTGCGCAACATCACCTCGAACATCTTCACCAACCCCGAGATCGCCACCGTCGGCTGGACCCAGAAGCAGATCGAGGACGGCATCGCCCAGGGCGAGATCTACAAGCTGCCGCTCTCCTCCAACCCGCGGGCCAAGATGATCGGGCTGCGCGACGGCTTCGTGAAGCTGTTCGCCCGCACCGGTTCGGGCACCGTGATCGGCGGCGTGATCGTCGCGCCCCGCGCCTCCGAGCTCATCCTGCCGATCGCGCTCGCCGTCGAGCACCGCCTCACCGTCGACCAGTTGGCGCGCGCCTTCTCCGTCTACCCCTCGCTGACGGGCAGCATCACCGATGCGGCGCGGGCCATGCACATCGTCAATTGACTCTCCCTCGCCCCCTCGCCCGGGCCGCCGCGCCCCTCGCGCTCGTCGCCGCGCTGTGCGGATGCTCGGCGCTTGGCCTGGGTCGCCCCAGCCCCACGCCCAGCGCGCTCCCCGACGTGACCGAGACATTCCTCGCTCCGCCGACGCCGACGCCCACCCCCACGGCCGCGGTGAGTGCGCCCGCGCGCGTGGGCTCGGGGACGATCATCCTGCAGCTCGTCGACGTGCACGGCGCGAAGCTCGCGCTCAACCTCGTGTACGTGTACGCGAGCGACGCCGACAACACCTTCCTGGTGAGCAGCTACACCGACGCGAAGGGCCGCGCGACGATCCGTTCGGTGCCGGCGGGCACGCGGATGGAGATCGGGACGATCCTCGACCGGCACTCGAAGTACGGCAACGCCTCGAAGGACATCGCGGCGATCGCCGCGGGGTCGGTCGTGAAGCAGACCCTGGTGATGGTCAAGGATCCGGCCGCGGCCGCGACCCCGTCGGGGTGAGACCCCGCCCCGCGGCGGAGGCTAGTCGGCGATCGTCAGCAGCAGGTGGCCCGAGGAGACGGTCGCGCCCACCTCGGCGTTGATGCCGGTGACGGTGCCGTCCTTGTGGGCGGTGATCGGCTGCTCCATCTTCATGGCCTCGAGCACGAGCACGAGGTCGCCCTTCACCACCCGCTCGCCCTCGCCGACCGCGATCTTCACGACCGTGGCCTGCATGGGCGAGGTGACGGCATCCCCGGTGACGGTGCTCACCGCGCCGCCGCCGCGACGGCGGGGAGCGGGCGCGTTCGCCACACTCGCCGAGGAGGGCAGCAGCTGGGTCGGCAGCGAGACGGCGATGCGCTTGCCCTCGACCTCCACGACGACCGTGTGGCGCGGTGCCGCGCCGGTGGTGTCGTGCTCCAGCTCGCCGTTCCACGGCTCGATGTCGTTGTCGAACTCGGTCTCGATCCAGCGCGTGTACACCCGGAAGGGCTCGTCGGTGAAGGCGGGGTCGCGAACGATCTTGCGGTGGAAGGGCAGCACGGTGGGCAAGCCCGCGACCTCGAACTCGTCGAGGGCGCGGCGCGCGCGCTCGAGGGCGTCCGTGCGGTCGGAGCCCGTGACGATGAGCTTCGCGAGGAGGGAGTCGAAGGCGCCGCTGATGACGTCGCCGGTCGTGACGCCGCTGTCGACCCGCACGCCGGGGCCGCCGGGGAACCGCAGCACGTGGACGGGGCCGGGGGAGGGCATGAAGTTGCGGCCCGCATCCTCGCCATTGATGCGGAACTCGAAGGAGTGGCCCTTCGGTGCCGGGTCGTCGTAGTCGAGGAGCCCGCCCTCGGCGATGCGGAACTGCTCGCGCACGAGGTCGATGCCGGTGACCTCCTCCGAGACCGGGTGCTCGACCTGCAGGCGGGTGTTCACCTCGAGGAAGGAGATCGTGCCGTCCTTCGCGACCAGGAACTCGCAGGTGCCGGCTCCGACGTAGCCGACCTCCTTCAGGATCGCCTTTGAGGCGGTGTAGAGGGCGGCGTTCTGCTCGGCGCTCAGGAACGGCGCGGGAGCCTCCTCGACGAGCTTCTGGTGGCGGCGCTGGAGCGAGCAGTCGCGGGTGGAGATGACGACGACGGTGCCCGCGGAGTCGGCGAGGCACTGGGTCTCGACGTGCCGGGGCTGGTCGAGGTACTTCTCGACGAAGCACTCGCCGCGTCCGAAGGCCGCGACCGCCTCACGCGTCGCGGAGTCGAAGAGCTCGGGAACCTCCTCGCGGGTGCGCGCGACCTTGAGCCCGCGTCCACCCCCGCCGAACGCCGCCTTGATGGCGACGGGGAGACCGTGCACGTCGACGAAATCGAGCACCTCGTCCGCGCCGGAGACCGGATTGAGCGTGCCGGGGGCGAGCGGGGCGCCGACCTTCTCGGCGATGTGGCGCGCCGAGACCTTGTCGCCGAGCTGCTCGATCGCCTCCGGGGAGGGGCCGATCCAGATGATGCCGGCGTCGATGACCGCGCGGGCGAAGTCGGCGTTCTCGGCGAGGAAGCCGTAGCCGGGGTGCACCGCGTTCGCGCCGGAGCGGCGGGCGATGGAAAGGATCTTGTCGATCACGAGGTAGGTCTCGGCGCTCGTCGTGCCCTCGAGCGCGTAGGCCTCGTCGGCGAGCTTGACGTGCCGGGCATCCCGGTCCTGGTCGGCGTAGACGGCGACGGAGGCGATGCCGCTGTCGCGGGCGGCGCGGATGACGCGCACGGCGATCTCTCCGCGGTTGGCGATCAGTACCTTGTGGATTCGAGCCATAATGACCCAGCCTATTGGGCGGCAAGAGCCACCCTTTTGGGGACACCCTCCAAAAAGGCAGGATGACCCGCGCAGCATGCCTACAAGCGCGGGCCCCACAGCGCGGGCCATGACACCCCGAACGGCAGGAGCAGTTCCCGCACCATCGACACCGACAGCCCGACCACCGCGTGCGGGTCGCCCCGCACCTCGGTGATGAACGCGGCGCCGAGGCTGTCGATCGTGAAGGCGCCCGCGACCTCGAGCGGCTCGCCCGTCGCGATGTAGGCGTCGATCTCGTGCTCGGTGATGCTCGACGCGAAGCGCACGTGCGCCGAGGAGACGTCGCCTCCGACGCCCGCGGCCACACCGCCGCGGTGGTCGATCACCCAGTGACCGGAGTGCAGCACGCCCTCGCGGCCGCGCTGGGCGAGCCAGCGCTCGCGCGCGACGGCCGGCTCGTGCGGCTTGCCGTAGGCGACCCCGTCGAGCTCGAACATGGAGTCCCCGCCGAGGATGATCCCGTCGATCGGCTCGTCGTCGACCGTGCGGCCGACGACGGCCTCGGCCTTGAGGCGGGCGAGAAGGAGCACCGTCTCCTCGGTGGTGAGGTCGCCCGCGGCGGCGACCGCCGCATCCTCATCGACCCCGGAGGAGAGCAGCACGGGTTCGACGCCCGCCGCGCGCAGGGTGGCGAGTCGGGCCGGAGAGGTGGAGGCAAGGTACAGGCGCACGCGGGCTCCTATGCTCGACGGATGGGTGAAATGCAGGGGCGAGAGCTCGAACTCGAGGTTACCAACGTCGCGCACGGCGGAATCTCGGTCGCGCGCCACGACGGACGGGTGGTGTTCGTCTCCGACGCGATCCCCGGAGAGCGCGTGCGGGCCAGGATCACCGAGGACTCGAAGAAGTCGTTCTGGCGCGCGGAGACGGTCGCGGTGCTGGAGCCCAGCCCACACCGTCGCGAGCACGTGTGGGCGGCCGCGGGACCGGGCCGCGACCCCCGGGACCGGGCCGGCGGAGCAGAGTTCGGCCACATCGAGATCGGCCACCAGCGGGAACTCAAGCGTCAGGTCATCACCGACGCGCTCTCCCGCTTCGGCGGGATCACCCGCGACGTCGTCGTCGAGGCGCTCCCGGGCGAGCCCGACGGCACCGGATGGCGCACGCGGGTGCGGCTGCACGTCGACGAGGACGGCGGCATCGGGCCGTACGCGGCCCGCTCGCACCGCGTCATCCGCGTCGCCGACCTCCCCCTCGCCACACCCGGGGTGCGGGAGGTCGCCCCGCTCGGCGACCGCTTCCCCGGAGAGCAGACGGTGGACGTGCTCGAACCGTCGGTCGGCGGGGCGAGACTCATCATCGGCACGCAGAAGCCCCTCACCATCACCGAGCGAGTGGGAGAGCGCGAGTTCACCCTCGACGACGGCGGATTCTGGCAGGTGCACCGGGCGGCGGCCACCACCCTCACCGACGCGGTGCAGCACGCGATCGACGACGCCCTCTTCGACCCTCGCGCGCACAACCTCGACCTGTACGGCGGCGTCGGCCTGCTCGCCGCCGCCGTCGGCGACCGCTTCGGCAGCGCCACCCGCATCACCACGGTAGAGAGCGATGCGGCGGCCACCGAGCATGCGGGGCGCAACCTCGTGGAATGGGTCGGCGCCTCGGCGGTCACGGCACGGGTGGAGCGGTGGATCACCGCCCTCGCCGGCAGCGCGGGCGAGGGCGAGCGGGAGCGAATGCGGGCGGGGACGGTCATCCTCGACCCGCCCCGGGCGGGCGCGGGCGCGGTCGTCGTGGAGGCCATCGCCGCGCTGCAGCCCGCCCAGCTCGTCTACGTGGCCTGCGACCCGGTGGCCCTCGCCCGTGACATCGGCTTGTTCCGCGAGCGCGGCTACGAGGTGGATGACCTGCGCGCCTTCGATCTCTTTCCCAACACGCACCACGTCGAGGCGGTCACGCGGCTGGTGCGCGCGTAACGTTGACGCCGCGGCGACGGGAATCGGTCGGTGCTGGGTCTGCCGACTCGCTCGGGCGGCCGTGGTATCCGTGCGCCCGGCGCATCTGCCGATACGATTGACACGGCAAGCAACACCGCCGAGGGGTAGACGGGAACGGGCATGGTCCAGACAACAGTGCACGAGGCAGGAGCCGACCTGCGACCGAGCGGGGTGCGTGTGGCTGTCGTCGACGACCACGAGTCGGTGCGACTCGGCCTCAAGGCCGCCTTCCTCGATGAGGGCTACGACTTCATCCTCGCCGCCGCGACGGTCGACGAGCTGATCCGCGATCTCGACAACCGCGAGGTCGACGTCGTCGTGCTCGACCTTTCGCTCGGCGACGGCTCGACCGTCACCGACAACGTCAAGCGCTGCCAGTCCATCGGTGCCGCCGTGCTCGTGCACAGCATCGCTGACCGGGTGGCGAGCGTGCGGGAGGCACTCGCCGCGGGTGCTGCGGGGGTCATCCCGAAGTCATCGGCGACCCGCACGGTGCTGCAGGCCGCGGCGACCGTGGCGCGCGGCGAGGTGCTCAACAACCTCGAGTGGGCCACCGCCATCGACGCCGACCGCGACTTCTCGAAGGCCCAGCTGGGTCGGCGCGAGCGCGAGATCCTCCACCTCTACGCCTCGGGGCTGCCCCTCAAGCTGGCGGCCGAACAGCTCGGCATCGGCTACTCCACCGCGCGCGAGTACCTCGACCGCATCCGCGTGAAATACGTCGAGGTCGGGCGCCCCGCGCCGACCAAGGTCGACCTTCTGCGACGCGCCGTCGAGGACGGCATCCTCCCGGGCCTCGATCCGGATGGCGGGGATGTCGTCTAGCGCGACCGGTCAGCGCGCTCCCGCGCAGATCAAGCAGCCGCGCAACCCGATCAGCCGCAAGCAGGTCGAGACGGTCATCTCGCGGTCCGTCGCCGCGTCGGGCTTCGTCTTCGGGGCCCAGACCGTCGGGCCGCTCCTCGGCCAGATCAACCAGGCGAACCCGATCTGGGTGGGCGCCATCGTCAGCGCCCTGTTCGCGAGCATCATCGTCTCGCTCATCGCCTCGATCGTGCAGCGTTTCGTGCGGCCGGGGCACGCGCTCGTCGCGATCGTCTACGTGATCGCCCTCGTCAGCTGGCCCTTCGCGGTGAGCGACCCGAGCGCCGTCACCAAAGACAATCACTGGCTCTACTACATGCTGACCGTCGGCACCGCGACGGCGGCCATCGCGTTCTCCACGCGCGTCTCGACGATCTACCTGTTCGGTGTGCCGATCATCTACGGCATCATCCGGCTCACCCCGCAGGGCGGGGGTGCGACCGCGCCGCTCGCCGCGCTCGACTCGATCTACGCGATCATCCTCGGCGCCGCGATCGTCATCATCGTGACGATGCTGCGCCAGGCCGCGGTGAACGTCGACACCGCGCAGGCGACCGCGCTCGACCGCTACAGCCACGCGGTTCGCCAGCACGCCACCGAGGTCGAGCGCGTGCAGGTCGACTCGATCGTGCACGACAGCGTGCTCACGACGCTGCTCTCGGCCGCGCGGGCGTACACGCCGGAAGCCAAGGAGCTCGCCGCCACGATGGCGGGCAACGCGATCGGCCACCTTCACGATGCCGCCCTCGTGCAGCCCGATGACGGCACGACCATGCGCTTGCGCGACATCGCGCGCCGCATCTCGGAGGCCGCCGCCGCCATGTCGCCGCCCTTCGAGGTGCGCGGTCGCGACGCCGGACCCCGGTCCATCCCCGTGCAGGCCGGCGAGGCGATCTACTCGGCCGCCGTGCAGTCGATGGTCAACAGCCTGCAGCACGGCGGCACCGAGCCGACGATCGAGCGCTGGGTCACGCTTCGCGGGATCCGCCCCGGCGGCATCGAGGTGGCCGTCGGCGACACCGGGGCAGGGTTCCGGGTCGACGCGGTGCCGACCGAGCGGCTCGGCGTGCGCGTGTCCATTCTGGAGCGCGTCTCGAACGCGGGCGGGACGGCGGTCATCACCTCCGCCCCCGGCGAGGGAACCCTGGTCACCCTGCGCTGGCCCGCGCTCACCCCAGCGCCCGTGATCGGCGAGGACGGCGAGCTCACCGCCGTGGATCGCGAGGCGCGTCGATGAACATCGGTGTTCCCCGCTACCTCATCGTCGGTATGGCGGGGTTGTTCTCCGGCTACCACCTGGTGCTGGCGACCTACTCGTTGCTCCGCAACATCCCGTTCAACGACGGGCCCATCTTCGTCGCGATGGCGCTGTACGCGATCGCCTCCATCATGAGCCTGGTGCCCTGGGGTCCGACCCGAATGCCGATCTGGATGGCCGGCTTCAACCTCGCCGTCGCCATCGCGCTGCCCCTGCTCGTCACTCACGAGCTCAACCCCGCCAAGAACAACGGCTACGGCACGTGGTACGTGGCCGCTGTCGGCACCCTGATGACGATCACCTCGACGCGGCGTCGGCACACCTTCGCGTGGATCGGCGTCATCTTCCTCGCCGTGCAGTCCGTGCTGTGGGCGGGCCCGGGGTCGCTCGCCGGCATCGGCGTCATCGGAAGCGTCGTGTGGGTCGCGGTCTCGCACATCCTCAGCTCGGGCATGGCCAAGGCCACCCGCGACGCCCAGCGCTTCGCTCTCGCCGAGCGCGAAGCGACCGACTGGCAGGCGGCGCAGGAGGCGCACGTCTTCGAGCGCCAGTTCCGGCTCGGCCAGACGAGCTCGATGGCGCTCGAAATGCTGCGGGTCATCGAGGCGAGCAACGGCAACCTCACCGACGAGCAGCGCGTCGAGTGCCTGCACCTGGAGGGCGCCATCCGCGACGAGATCCGTGGTCGCAAGCTCCTCAACGACGCCGTGCGGTCGCAGGTGATGCAGGCCCGGCGCCGTGGGGCGACGGTGACCCTGCTCGACGAGGGCGGCATCGACGACCTCTCCGACGAAGACCTGGATCGCGTGCTCAATCGCCTCGCCGCGGCACTCGACAGCACCGACGCCGACAAGATCATCGCGCGAACGGTGCCGGAGGGCTCCGACGTCGCGGTGACCGTCGTCGGCCTGCGCTCCGCCGCCGACGAGGACGCGGTCGCCCTCGGCCAGGACTCGTCCGAGGAGGACGAGGTCAGCCTCTGGCTGGAGATCCCCCGCACCGTCGCCTGACGGCGGCGGGCCGCCTTGCGCGAGTTGCTCGCCGCCTTCCGCGAGTTGCTCGCCCCCTCCCGCGAGTTGCTCGCCCCCTCCCGCGAGTTGCTCGCCCCCTCCCGCGAGTTGGCACTTTTTGTGCAACAACTCGCGTTCGCGGCCGGATTGCGCCAACTGGATGCGGCGCTCGCGTCTTGTTGCACGTTTTGTGCGACCTCGGGCGCGGAGGTGGCGAGTGTGGTCGGGCCGTCGAGGCCCGTCGTTTTTCTCCCTTGCCCCGCGAGTTGCTCGCCGCCTTGCGGGAGTTGGCACTTTTTGTGCAACAACTCGTGTTTGGGGCCGGATTGCGCCAACTGGATGCGGCGCTCGCGTCTTGTTGCACGTTTTGTGCGACCTCGGGCGCGGAGGTGGCGAGTGTGGTCGGGCCGTCGAGGCCCGTCGTTTTTTCCCTTGCCCCGCGAGTTGGCACTTTTTGTGCAACAACTGGCGTTCGGGGCCCGATTGGGACCACTTGGTGGGAGGGGGACGAGTTCTTGCACAAAAAGTGCCAACTCGTGGGGGACGTGGGCACGCTCCGCAGCGAGCACGCCCGTTAACGAGCAGAGGGGCCGGGAAGATTTCCCGGCCCCTCGCTAAGACCCGGGTCAGGGCGACAACCCGAATATCGCCCTGACCCGCCCCCAAGTCACTGGCCCGCTTACCCTAGTCGGCCAGTGATCTGGTGGTGTAACTCAAAGAGGAACACCTAGCAGAGTTAATAATGCCGGGACGGGGGCGTCTGCAAAAGTCGTCATTTAGGGGGACAACTGGGGGACAATTTTCTCTGAAAATCCCTGATTAGGGGCCAATTTACCCCCACTTTGGGTGGTAAGGCAACGGATTTCGGGGTACATATGCCCCAATTCTGCGGAAAAGTTCTGAGCCCGTGGGGATAGACCGACCTGTTCCGTAGGCGAATGCTTCGGATTTCGTTGAATGGGCACGTGCCCACAGGGTAAATCCGAAGAATCACCCCCATTCGGGTGACGGTATTCGGGCCGCGCCCCGGCCGCCCGCGCCTAGGTCCAGACGCCTGGGCGCGAGCCCGGTCCAGACGCGTGGGCGCGGGCCCGATCCAGACGCCTGGGCGCGGCCCCGGTCCAGACAGACGCGCGGGCCCGTCCCAGACGCCTGGGCGCAGGCCCGGTCCAGGCGCGTGGGCGCGAACCCCGGGCGCACCGCCCATCCCGTCGGGCGCACTACGCTCGCGCCCCATCGACCCGTCGGGCAGCATCACGCTCGCGCCCCAACGACCCGGCCGCGCGCCGGACGACCTCAGCCCGCGAATCCCCGCCACTGGCCGGCGCCGGGCGTCAGCGTTCCGCGAACCGATCGCTGGGTTCGCTGCCACGCGCTCTGCCCGCCGTGACTCTGGCGCCCCCGCTCGGCGGCAAGCTCGTCCAGCACGCCCGCGAGCACGGCGGTGACGGCCGCGAGCTCTTCCGCGTCGGGCGCTCCCGACACGACGACGAAATCGGCGAGAGTTGCGGCGTCGTCGGTCACAGCGGGATGTTCCCGTGCTTCTTGGGCGGCAGCGTCGCCCGCTTGGTGCGCAGGGCCCGCAGCGCCTTCACGACGACGACGCGCGTCGCGGCCGGTTCGATCACTCCGTCGAGCTCACCCCGCTCGGCCGCCAGGAACGGCGACGCGACGTTGTAGGTGTACTCGTTGGCGAGGCGCGTACGCACCGCCGCGACATCCTCACCGGCGACCTCCGCCGCGCGGATCTCGTTGCGATACAGGATGTTCACCGCACCCTGCCCGCCCATGACGGCGATCTCGGCCGTCGGCCACGCGTAGTTGAGGTCGGCGCCGAGCTGCTTGGAGCCCATGACGATGTAGGCACCGCCGTAGGCCTTCCGCGTGATCACGGTGACGAGCGGCACGGTGGCTTCGGCATAGGCGTACAGCAGCTTCGCCCCGCGCCGGATCACGCCGGTCCACTCCTGGTCGGTTCCGGGGAGGTACCCCGGAACGTCGACGAGGGTGAGGATGGGGATGGAGAAGGCGTCGCAGAACCGGACGAAGCGCGCGGCCTTCTCACCCGCCTCGATGTTGAGGGTGCCCGCCATCGCGCTCGGCTGGTTGGCGATCACACCGACCGACCGCCCCTCCACCCGGCCGAATCCGACCACGATGTTGGGTGCGTACAGCGGCTGCGTCTCGAGGAACTCGCCGCCGTCGACGATGTGCTCGATGACCGTCTTGACGTCGTACGGCTGATTGGGCGAGTCGGGGATGATCGTGTTGAGGCGACGGTCGTCGTCGGTGATCTCCAGCTCGACCGCGTTCTCGTAGACCGGCAGCTCCGCGAGGTTGTTGTCGGGGAGGTAGCTCAGGAGGGTGCGCGCGTAGTCGAGTGCGTCATCCTCGTCGCTCGCCAGGTAGTGGGAGACGCCCGAGATCTTGTTGTGGGTGAGCGCGCCGCCGAGCTCCTCCATGCCGACGTCTTCGCCGGTGACGGTCTTGATCACGTCCGGTCCGGTCACGAACATCTGGCTCGTCTTGTCGACCATGATGACGAAGTCGGTGAGGGCCGGGGAGTACACGGCGCCACCGGCGGCCGGCCCCATGATGATCGAGATCTGCGGGATCACCCCGGAGGCCTGCGTGTTGCGGCGGAAGATCTCGCCGTACTTGCCGAGGGCGACGACGCCCTCCTGAATGCGCGCCCCGCCCGAGTCGAGCATGCCGATGATGGGCACGCCGGTCTTGAGCGCCAGGTCCATCACCTTGATGATCTTCTCGCCCGCGACCTCGCCGAGGGAGCCCCCGAAGATGGTGAAGTCCTGGCTGTAGATCGCGACCTGGCGGCCGTGGATGGTGCCGGTTCCGGTGACGACCGCGTCACCGTAGGGGCGCTTCTTCTCCATGCCGAAGGCGTGGGTGCGGTGGCGCACGAACTCGTCGAGCTCGACGAATGAGCCGTGGTCGAGCAACTGCTCGATGCGCTCGCGCGCGGTCTTCTTGCCCTTCGAGTGCTGCTTCTCGATGGCGGCCTCGCCACTCGCGGTCACGGCCTCGTGATAGCGGGACTTCAGGTCGGCGAGCTTCCCCGCGGTCGTGAACAGGTCGGGCGTTGCATTCTCGGGGGTCACGGATTTCACTCTACTCAACACCCCCCAGCCCCGAGCGTTGTCGGAACCGCACAGAAACTCGCGCGCCCTGTTGCAGGATTCTCATTCGTCGCTTCACGGTCAGCCGACGTTCACCCGATCGAAACGCTGCCGATCCCCTGCCGCGCCTAGCGTGGGGAACTCCAGCGGAGAGAGCGATGGGGGACAGCCGGTGAGCGTGGTGGCGATCATCCCGGCCCGGGGAGGTGCGGTCGGCCGTCTCGGAGCGGATCTCGTGCGCGTCGGGGGAGCGACCCTCATCGCCCGGGCGATCCGGGCGGCGCGGGGGAGTGCGGCGGTCGACCGGGTGGTCGTCTCGACCGACGACCCCGTGGTCGCTGCGGAGGCCCGCGCCTCGGGGGCGGAGGTCCTCGTGCGGCCGGCCGAGCTCGCGGCGGCGCCCGCGGGGGTCGAACAGCTGCTGCTCCAGGTGCTCGACGCGCTCGGTGAGCAGCCGGGCATCCTCGTCGTGCTGCAGTCGACCTCGCCCTTCATCGCGCCGACCGATCTCGACGCCGCGATCACCCGGGTCGCGGCCCGCGAGTGCGACGTCGTGCTCTCCGCCGTGCCCACCCGATCCTTCCTCTGGCGTGCCGGCGCCCGTGGTCTGGAGCCCCTCGGTCACTCGCCCGCCGCCGGGTCGCGGCGCGAGGAGGCGCCCGCCCAGTTCGAGGAGACCGGCGCCTTCGCCGTGCTGGATGCCCGGGGCTTCCGCCGTGCGCGCCACCTCCGCTTCGGCACCGTCGCCGTGCAGCCCGTCGACCCGCGTCGAGCGATGGAGGTCGTGGACGACGCCGACCTCTCGATCGCGCAGGCACTCGCCCCCGTGTTCGCGAGCGACGAGCGGGTCGACGTCGACGCGCTCGTGACCGACTTCGACGGGGTGCACACCGACGACCGCGTCTCCATCGGCGGCGACGGGCTGGAGCGCGTGACCACGAGCCGAAGCGACGGCATGGGCATGGAGTTCCTGCGCACCGCCGGCTACCCGCTGCTCATCGTCAGCAAGGAGACCAATCGCGTCGTCACCGCCCGCGCGCGCAAACTGCACGTCGACGTGCGTCAGGGAGTCGACGACAAGGCGGCCGTGCTCGAGGCCTGGGCGAAGACGCGCGGGCTCTCGCTCGACCGCATCGCCTACATCGGCAACGACCTCAACGACCTGGCCTCGATGGGACTCGTCGGCTGGCCGGTCGCGGTCGCGGATGCCCACCCCGAAGTGATCCGGGCGGCGCGCATCGTGCTCACGCGCCCCGGCGGGCACGGTGCGATCCGGGAGTTCGCGGAACGGATGCTGCGCACGCGCACGGCGGCCTCCGGGGAGGGATGCGCGCAGCTAGCCTGAGTCGATGCACCTGCCGCTCAGCTCCGCGATCGCCGCCCGCCTCGACGTCGTCCACGACGTCGCCTCCACCAATGACGTGCTGGCCGCTCTCGTGCGCGAGGGCGATGTCGCCGACTTCACGGTCGTGACCTCGACCTCGCAACGGGCGGGGCGCGGCCGACTGGGACGGGCGTGGACGGCGCCGGCGGGCGGGATGCTCGCGACGAGCATCCTCGTGCGGCCCCGTCTGCCCGGCGCCGTCGCCGGCGCCGTCGCTCTGCCGACGCTCGGCTGGCTGCCGCTGCTCGCGGGCGTCGCGGTGGCCGACGCGGTCCGCTCACTCGTGGGCGACCATCGCACGACCGTCAAATGGCCGAACGACGTGCAGATCGACGGTCTCAAGGTGGCGGGGATCCTCTCCGAACTGCAGCCGGGCGCCGATTCGGTCGTCGTCGGCATCGGGCTCAATCTCAGCCTCACCGCCGAGCAGCTGCCGGTGCCCACGGCGACCTCGCTGCTGCTCGCCGGCGCCACCGAGTCGGGGGATGCCCTCGTCGACCTCGCCCTCAGCCGCATGCTCCTCCGTCTGCGCGAGCTCGTCGACGCGCTGATCGCCGCGGGCGGGGATGCCCGTGCCGCCGGTCTGCTCGACACGGTGAGCGCCGCCTGCGGCACCCTCGGCCAGCGGGTGCGGGTTGAGCTGCCGGGTGGCGACGACCTCGTCGGCGTCGCCCGATCTCTCGACGACTCCGGTCGCATCGTCGTCGTGCGCGAATCGGATGGCCGCCCGCAGGCTGTCGCCGCCGGAGACGTGACCCACCTGAGGTATGAATGACTCATGTCGGATGAGCCCACCGCCCAGGAACGCGTCGTCGCGCGCCTGCGTCCGCACGCCCGACGCATGCTGTGGCCGTCTCTGGCGCTCATCGTCATCGCCGGGGCGACCGGCTACAGCTACGGCCTGCTGCCCGAGCCGTGGCAGAACACGGGGATCCTCGCCGCGGGGGCACTGCTCGCCGTGCTGCTGTTCCTGCTGCCCCTGCTCTCGTGGCTGGGGCGCAACTACACGATCACCACCCGTCGGATCGTGCTGCGGCGCGGCCTGTTCGTGCGCGTGCGGCAGGAGCTCCTGCACAGCCGCGGCTACGACGTCACGGTGCGGCGGGCGGGCCTCCAGGGGGCGTTCCGCAGCGGTGACGTGCAGATCAACTCGGGGCTCGAGCATCCGATCGTCCTGACCGACGTCCCGGGGGCGGATCTCGTACAGGCGACCCTGCACGATCTGATGGAGGCGAACGCGAGCACGATCGCGGCCCGGCGTCAGCAGGTCGCCTCCACCGCGAACGACGAGACCACCCTCTGGGGGACGCGGTAACGGCGACTCCCGCTGTTTCCTAGACTGGTGACTTCGGTGCGCACCCCGACGCGCCAGCGGAGAGCAGGAGTTGCGAGTGAAGATCTCGGTCATCGGATGCGGTTACCTCGGCGCTGTCCACGCGGCATGCATGGCAGAACTCGGCCACGACGTCGTCGGCATCGACGTCGATCAGGCGAAGATCGACGCCCTCTCCGCGGGAACCGCGCCGTTCTTCGAGCCCGGTCTGCCCGAGATCCTGACCAGCTCCATGGCCTCCGGCCGGCTGCGTTTCACGACCGACATGGCCGAGGCGCAGGATGCCCAGGTGCACTTCATCGCGGTCGGAACGCCGCAGAAGAAGGGCGAATACGCCGCCGACCTCAGCTACGTGAACGCGGCGGTGACCGCGCTGCTGCCGCACCTCCGCGACGGAGCGCTCGTGGTCGGCAAGTCGACCGTGCCGGTCGGCACCGCGGCCCGCCTCGCCGAGCTCGTCGCGAGCGCGCCCGTCGACGCTGAACTCGCCTGGAACCCCGAGTTCCTGCGCGAGGGCTTCGCCGTGCAGGACACCCTCGGCCCCGACCGCCTCGTCTACGGCGTGCCCGCGACGGAGGCCCGCGATCGCGCGATCGCGCTCCTCGACGAGGTCTACGCCACGGCGCTCGCGCGCGACACCCCCCGGCTCGTGACCGACTACGCGACGGCCGAGCTCGTGAAGGTCTCCGCGAACGCGTTCCTCGCCACCAAGATCTCGTTCATCAACGCGATGGCGGAGATCGCGGAGGCGACCGGAGCCGACGTCACCCAGCTCGCCGACGCGATCGGCCACGACGTGCGCATCGGTCGGCGCTTCCTCAACTCCGGCCTCGGCTTCGGCGGTGGCTGCCTCCCCAAAGACATCCGTGCGTTCCGAGCCCGCGGTGAGGAGTTGGGCCTGGGCTCCTCGCTCGCCTTCCTCGGTGAGGTCGACGCGATCAACCTGCGCCGCCGCGACCGCATGGTCGAGCTCACGCGAGAGGCTCTCGGCGGGGATGTGACCGGCAAGCGCGTCGCCGTGCTCGGCCTCGCGTTCAAGCCCGACTCCGACGACGTGCGCGACTCGCCGGCTCTCGACGTCGCACGCCGGCTGCAGGACGAGGGCGCCATCGTCCTCGCCACCGATCCGGAGGCCATTCCGACCTCGCAGCGCGTGCACCCGGAACTGCACTACGCCGAGACCGTCGCCGAGGCGACCACGGGCGCGGATGCGGTGCTCGTGCTCACCGAGTGGAAGCAGTATCGCGCGCTCGAGCCGGCCGATCTGGCGGGGGCGGCGGGCACGATCATCCTCGACGGTCGCAACTGCCTCGACGTGGACCGCTGGCGCGGCGCCGGCTGGACCTACCGCAGCCTCGGACGCCCCTGAGCGGTCGCGCTCAGTTGCCGGCGGAGGCGGTGAGCGGTTCGCCGCTCGCGGCACCGGCCTCGCGGTGCGACGGCGCGACCTCGTCGTCGTCGTTCTTGAACACCCAGAGGCGGTAGAGGGCGAAGCGGAAGAGCGTGCCGAGCCCGAGCCCGATGACGTTCGACGAGATGTTGTCGGCGAGCGCCGAGGTGAGCCCGAGGGCGTAGTGGGAGATCCACAGGCAGGCGACGCCGATCCCCATGCCGACGAGGCTCACGACGAGGAACTCGAGCCCCTCGCGCACCGGGTGCTTGCGCTTCTCCTTGCGGAAGGTCCAGTAGCGATTGCCGAGCCAGTTGAAGACGATCGCGACGCTCGTGGAGACGACCTTCGCCCAGATCGGACCCTCGTGCACCTGATCGGGGTTGAACACCGTGGCGCGCAGCAGGTTGAACACCGAGAGGTCGAGCACGAATCCGCCGGCGCCGACCACGCCGAAGCGGGCGATCTGGGCGAAGAGGGTGCGCATGCGGTCATCCGTCGATTGGGGAACAATGGGGGTGAGGCGGTTGGCAGTCTAACGGCCGAAACACGCCTGTTTGCTGGGGGCGAGCACAGGTCGCACGATGGGCGGAGAGACATGAGAATCGGCGTAATCGGTGGCGGACAGCTTGCACGCATGATGATTCCGCCCGCTGTGGAGCTCGGCGTCGAACTGAGAGTCCTTTCAGAGAGCGAGGGCAGTTCGGCGATCCTCGCCGCGACCGCCGTCGGCGACTACCGCGACGCCGAGACCGTTCTGGCCTTCGCGCGCGAGGTCGACGTCGTCACCTTCGACCACGAGCACGTGCCGCAGGAGGTGCTCGCCGCGCTCCTCGCGGAGGGCGTTGTCGTGCGTCCCTCGCCCGCGGCGCTCGCCGTCGCGCAGAACAAGCTCGTCATGCGCGAGCGCCTCACCGCCCTCGGCGTGCCGTGCCCCGACTGGGCCCGGGTCGAGAGCGCGGATGACCTCGCCGCCTTCCTCGCCGATCACGGCGGCGCGGCCGTCGTCAAGACCCCGGTGGGCGGCTACGACGGCAAGGGCGTGCGCGTCGTTCACGACGCCTCCGAGGTCGCGGACTGGTTCTCGCTCGGCGGCCCCCTGCTCACCGAGGAACTCGTCAGCTTCCGACGCGAGCTGGCCCAGCTCGTGGCTCGGCGGCCCTCGGGCGAGGTCGCCGTCTGGCCCGTGGTCGAGTCGATGCAGCGCGACGGCGTGTGCGCCGAGGTCATCGCCCCGGCGCCCTCCTCGGTCGGCGCGATCGCCGACATGGCCTGCGACATCGCCACCACCATCGCGGAGAAGCTCGACGTCACCGGCGTGCTCGCTGTGGAGCTGTTCGAGACGACGGATGACCGCATCCTCGTCAACGAACTCGCGATGCGCCCCCACAACAGCGGCCACTGGACCATCGACGGCTCGCGCACCAGCCAGTTCGAGCAGCACCTGCGCGCCGTGCTCGACCTGCCGCTCGGGGCGACCGGTACCCACCGCGAGTGGACGGTCATGGTCAACGTGCTCGGCGGCCCGATCGGCGCGGCTCTCACGGATCGCTACGCCTCGGCGATGGCCGACCAGCCCACCGTCAAGTTCCACGGCTACGGCAAGGAGCCGCGCGCCGGGCGCAAGGTCGGTCACGTCACCGCCATCGGCGACGAGCTCGACGAGGTCGTGTATCAGGCGCGCGCCGCTTCGGCGTTCTTCGAGGGGTGACACCTAGCATGGAGGGCATGCCCACCCCCCGTGTCGCCGTCATCATGGGGTCCGACTCCGATTGGACCGTCATGTCCGCGGCCGTCGACGCCCTCACCGAGTTCGGCGTCGAGCACGAGGTCGAGGTGGTCTCGGCCCACCGCACCCCCGAGAAGATGATCGCCTTCGGGCGCGACGCGGCGTCCCGCGGGATCGGGGTCATCATCGCGGGCGCCGGCGGTGCCGCGCACCTGCCCGGCATGGTCGCCGCCGTGACCACGCTGCCCGTGATCGGCGTTCCGGTACCGCTCGCGAAGCTCGACGGTCTCGACTCTCTGCTGTCGATCGTGCAGATGCCGGCCGGGGTTCCCGTCGCCACCGTCTCGATCGGGGGTGCGCGCAATGCCGGACTGCTTGCGGTGCGCATCCTCTCCGTCTCCGACCCGGCGCTCGCCCAGCGCCTGGCCGACTTCGCCGCCTCCCTCGAGCGCACCGTCGAAGAGAAGAACGCCGCGCTCAAAGCGAGCCTGTGACCGCGGCCAGCGCGCCGGCGGCGACGCCGGTCCGGCAGCCCGACCTCGGCTCACCGAGTGTCATGGCGAAGCGGGCCTGGTGGCTCGTGGTGCTCAACCTGCTCATTCCCGGGTCTGCGCAGGTGCTCGCCGGCAACCGGCGGTTGGGGAGGTTCGGGCTGGGGGCGACGCTCGTCGCGTGGGCATTGACGGTCATCCTGCTGGCGACCTGGATGCTCGCCCGCACGCTCGTCTACTCGGTGGTCACCTCCTCTCCCGTGCTGCTCATCGGCGAGGCGGTCCTCGTCTTCTACGCGGTTCTGTGGATCGTTCTCACGCTCGACACGCTCCGACTGGCCCGGCTCATCGCCACGCCCCCCTCGGCCCGGCGGTTCGTCGCGGGCTTCGCGGTCGTCATGCTGCTCGTCACGGCCGGCACGAGCGGCTACGGCGCCTACCTGGCGGGGGTCGCCCGCGGCGCCCTCGATGGCATCTTCTCGAGCGGCCAGGGCTACGCCGCCCCGATCGACGGGCGCTACAACGTGCTCCTGCTGGGCGGCGACGCCGGCCCCGACCGCACCGGTCTGCGCCCCGACAGCATCTCGGTGGTCAGCATCGACGCGACGACCGGCAAGTCGACCGTCATCGGCGTGCCGCGCAACATGCAGCGCGTGCCGTTCGTGAAGGGCTCGCCGCTCTACAAGCCCTATCCCAACGGCTACGACTGCGGCGTGAACTGCCTCATCAGCTTCCTCTACACCTACGGCGAGGAGCATCCCTCGCTGTACCCCGCAGCTGCGGCCCACGGCAGCTCGCCCGGGATCGAGGCGATGCGCGATGCCGTCGAGGGCACGCTCGGAATCACCCTGCAGTACTACGTGCTCATCGATATGAAGGGCTTCTCCGACCTGATCGACGCCCTGGGCGGGGTCACCATCGACGTCACGGAGCGGCTGCCGATCAACGGCGGTCAGGCACCCGATGGCACGCCGATCAACGTGCAGGGCTGGATCGAACCCGGTGTGCAGAAGATGAACGGGTACACGGCCCTCTGGTACGCGCGATCGCGGCACTCCACGAGCGACTACGACCGGATGGCGCGCCAGAGGCAGGTGCAGGCCGCGATCCTGGCGCAGTTCAGTCCTGCCACCGTGCTCACCAAGTTCCAGGCGGTCGCCAACGCGGGCAAGCAGGTCGTCAAGACCGATATCCCGCAGCTCATGCTCGGCCGCTTCGTCGACCTCGCCGACAAGGCGCGCACGCACAAGCTCACCCAGCTCGAACTCGTGCCGCCCACGATCGACGAGATCCACCCCGACTTCGCCGAGATCCGTTCGCTCGTGAAGTCGGCGCTCAAGGGCGCGACGCCCACCTCCACGCCGACGCCGTAGCGCGACGGGCGGTCGGTCGCGCCTACAGGTCCGCGTGCAGCTGCCAGACCTTCTCGGCCGACGCGCGCCAGCTGAACGCGTGTGAGCGGTCGATCCCCTGCAGCCGCAGTCGCGCGGCCAGCTCCTCGTCGTCGAGCACGCGGGCGATCGCGTCGGCCAGGCGTTCGGGGTACCCTGCCGCGTCGTCGCGCGCCACGACGACACCGGCGTCCGCGGCGACCTCCAGCACGGCGGGCGAGTCCGAGTGGATGACCGGCGCCCCCAGACTCATCGCCTCGAGCACCGGCAGGCCGAAGCCCTCCGCCAGGCTGGGGAACACGAAGGCGCTCGCCCGCGAGAGGGCGACGGCGACCTCGGCGTCGCTCAGTCGCCCGAGCGTGCGCACGCGCCCCTCCGCGAGACCCGCGGAGGCGGCGAGGGCGGCCACGTCGACGTCGCCCCAGCCCGCCGGGCCCACGATGAGGAGCGGGATGTCGCCGGTCTGCGGGAGCGCGAGCGAGCGGATGAGCGGCTCGAGCCCCTTGCGCGGTTCGAGCGTGCCGACGGCCAGCAGGTAGCGCGGCGGGAGGTCGAGCTCGATCGCCCGCGCCTCCGCGTCGATCGGCAGCGCGAGGCGCGCACTCACGGCCCCGCCGATCACCCGCACGCGCTCACCGAAGTCGTAGAACTCGGCCAGCTCGTCGGCGACGGCGTGGGTCGGCACGACCACCGCATCCGCGTACTTGTACGCTCTCGCGACCATCGCCTTGTGCCAGCTGACGCCGCGCGGGGTGAGGGTCTCGGGGTTCGTCCACGGCACCACGTCGTGCACGGTGACGGCGGTCTGATTGCCGGTGCCGCGCTCGTGCCGGTACAGCGGTGCGAGCACGCTCGTCGCGTGAACCATGCCCTTGCCGGGCAGGAGGGTGAAGCCGTGCTGCCAGGCCGCCGCGAGCTCACGCCGGGCGAGCGGCGACTTGTACAGGCGGGCGAGCCCGGGGATGCGCCGCTCGAGCTCCTCGTACTGCGCGTCGGTCGACGCCGACACGATGCCCTCGACCGTCACGTCGTCGGGCGCCGTCTCGATCAGGGCCCGGGTGAGCTCCTCGGCGTAGCGACCGATGCCCCCGGGCACCGGCGCGAGCACCTGGTCGACGATCACCCGGAGCGCGGTCATGACGCGCTCGCCGCCCCGCCGAGATACTCGCTGAGCGCCTCGTCCCAGGGGCGCAGGGGCTCGATCCCCGCCGCGACCCAGCGATCGTGCCCGAGCACGGAGTAGGCGGGACGTGCCGCCGGACGATCGGAGGGCCCGGTGAGGGTGGGCTCGACGCGGTCGGGGTCGAGCCCGACGAGCTCCAGGATCCGACGGGCGAACTCGTAGCGGGAGGCGACCCCGCTGTTGGTGGAGTGGTAGATGCCCGGCTCTGGTCGTCGCTCGATCACCTCACGGATCTGCCGGGCCACGTCGACCGTCCAGGTCGGCTGCCCCTGACTGTCGGTGACGACCCCGAAGGTCTCCCGTTTAGCGGCCTGACCGAGGATGGCGGCGACGAAGTTAGGGCCTCCGGCGCCGTACAGCCACGCGGTGCGGAGCACCCAGGTGCCGTCCGGATGCGCGGCGAGGGCCAGCTGCTCGCCCGCGAGCTTGCTGCTGCCGTACACGGAGATCGGGCCGGTGGCCGCGTCCTCCGGGTAGGGCGCGGTGGCGGTTCCGTCGAACACGTAGTCGGTGGAGAGCTGGATGAGCCGGGCCCCGTGCCGCGCGCTGGCCTCGGCGAGCAGGCCGGCCGCAGTGCCGTTGATGGCGAGCGCCTCCGCCTGGTGGCTCTCGGCGTCGTCGACCCTCGTGTACGCGGCCGCGTTGACGACGACGTCGTGCCCGGCGACCGCGGCATCCACCGCGGCGGCGTCGGTCACGTCGAGTTCGGCGCGCGAGAGCGGCGTCACCTCGTGCCCGGCGAGGGCCTTCTGCAGGTCCTGACCCAGCATGCCGGCGGCGCCGGTGATGAGGATGCGCGTCATCAGTCGAGCGCGGCGCGCGACTTCAGCGGCTCCCACCAGGCGCGGTTCTCGCGGTACCAGGTGACGACGTCGGCGAGGCCCTTCTCGAACGGAACCCGCGGCTGGTAGCCCAGCTCGGCGCTGATCTTTCCGTGGTCGACGGAGTAGCGGCGGTCGTGGCCGAGGCGGTCGGCGACCCGGTCGATGAAGCTCTCGTCGCGACCGGTGGCCTCGAGCAGGAGCGACGTCAGTTCGCGGTTGGAGAGCTCGGTGCCGCCGCCGATGTTGTAGATCTCGCCACCGCGGCCGCCCGACAGTACGAGGGCGATGCCGGCGCAGTGGTCATCCACATGCAGCCAGTCGCGCACGTTGCCGCCGTCGCCGTACAGCGGCACGTGCAGGCCGTCGAGCAGGTTGGTGACGAAGAGCGGGATCACCTTCTCGGGGAAGTGGTACGGGCCGTAGTTGTTGGAGCAGCGCGTGATGGAGATGTTGAGCCCGTGGGTCTGGTGGTACGACCGCGCGATGAGATCGCTGGCCGCCTTCGACGCGGCGTACGGCGAGTTGGGCTCGAGGATGTGATCCTCCTTCCACGAGCCCTCGTCGATGGAGCCGTAGACCTCGTCGGTGGAGACGTGCACGACCCGGGCGACGCCGTGGCGCACCGCCGCGTCGAGCAGCACCTGGGTTCCCAGCACGTTGGTGATGACGAAGGGCGAGGCGTCGCGCACGGAGCGGTCGACGTGCGACTCTGCGGCGAAGTGCACGATCGCGTCGACGCCGGGCAGCAGGCGGTCGAGCACCTCTGCATCGGCGATGCCGGCGTGCTCGAAGGAGTAGCGGGGGGAGTCGGCGACGGGCGCGAGATTCGCCAGATTGCCCGAGTAGGTGAGGGCGTCGAGCACGACGACCTCCGCCCCGGCGAGCGCCGGGTAGTCGTCACCGAGGGTGTGGCGCACGAAATTCGAACCGATGAATCCGGCGCCGCCGGTGACCAGGATCTTCATGCGCACGAGTTTACCGGGGCCTCTGGGGCCATTTTGAGCAGTCAGTACACTCGACTGGTGCAGATAACTCCTCTCTCGATCGACGGCGCGTACTCGATCTCTCCCGTGCAGCACGGCGACGACCGCGGCACCTTCCTCGAATTCTTCCGCGGCGACCTCCTCGCCGAGGCCATCGGCCGACCGTTCACCCCCGTGCAGGGCAACCGATCGATCTCGTCGAAGGGCGTGGTACGCGGCATCCATTTCGCTGACGTGCCGGCCGGTCAGGCGAAGTACGTCACCGTCACCTCGGGCTCCATCACGGACTACATCATCGATATCCGCGTGGGTTCGCCCACCTTCGGCCAATGGGTCGCGGTCGAGCTCGACGATGTGACCCGCGGCGCCGTGTTCATCGCCGAGGGCCTCGGCCACCTGTTCGTCGCGACGAGCGACCAGGCAGCGGTGAGCTATCTCACGAACGACGTGTATCGACCCGGCAAGGAGCACACGGTCTCGCCGCTCGATGCCGACATCGCGCTAGAACTGCCGTTCGCGGCGGATGCTCTGCTGCTGTCACCGCGCGACACCTCCGCTCCCTCGCTCAGCGAGGCGCGTGACTCCGGCCTGCTTCCCGACTACGAGGTCTGCCGCGCGCACTACGCGGCGCTGGCGGGGGAGTGACGAGGTGAAGGGAATCATCCTGGCCGGCGGCTCCGGAACGCGGCTGCACCCGATCACCAAGGGCATCTCCAAGCAGCTGATGCCGATCTACGACAAGCCGATGATCTACTACCCCCTCGCCACGCTCCTGGCCGCGGGCATCCGCGAGGTGCTGATCATCACGACCCCCGACCATCGCGATGCCTTCGAGCGCCTGCTGGGCGACGGGGCGGAGCTCGGCATCGAGCTCTCCTACGCGACCCAGGAGGTTCCGAACGGCCTGGCTCAGGCCTTCGTGATCGGCGCCGACTTCATCGGTGACGACGCGGTCGCTCTCGTGCTGGGCGACAACATCTTCTTCGGCGCGCAGCTCGGCGCCAATCTGGCGAAGCACACCGAGGTGGAGGGCGCCCTCATCTTCGCCTACCAGGTGTCCAACCCCTCCGCGTACGGCGTGGTCGAGTTCGCGCCGGACGGCACGGTGCTCAGCATCGAGGAGAAGCCCGCGCAGCCGAAGAGCAACTACGTGGTTCCGGGGCTCTACTTCTACGACAACAGCGTGGTCGAGATCGCCCGCACCATCGCGCCGAGCCCGCGCGGCGAGTATGAGATCAGCGACGTGAACGCGGCCTATCTGGCGCGCGGGGAGCTGCGCGTCGACGTGCTCGATCGCGGCACCGCCTGGCTCGACACCGGAACCTTCGACTCGATGGTGCAGGCGACCGAGTTCGTGCGCGTGATCGAGGCCCGCCAGGGATACAAGATCGGCTGCATCGAGGAGGTCGCCTGGTCGAACGGCTGGATCGACGACGCGCAACTCACCGCCCTCGCGACGCCCCTCACCAAGAGCGGCTACGGCGAGTACCTGCTCGCCCTGCTTCGCGCCTGACCGACCGACCAGCATCCTGGAGGCCAGCCACATGGTCCGCATTCTCATCCACAACAGCGACTCGCCCGAGAACCGGGGCGACCGGGCCATTCTCGTCGGGCTGATCGACATCGTCCGCCGGGAGTTCCCCGACGCCGAGATCTGGTCGCTCTCGCCCTACGACGCCCGGGACGCCGAGTGGTACGGCATCAATTTCCTCAAGCAGTCGCCGTACAGCACCAACCTCCTGCATTGGTGGGCGCTCCTCCGCCTCGCCCGGCGCAGCGACCTCGTGCTGTGGGGCGGTGGGGAGATCCTGAAGGACTACACCAACCGTCTGGGTCTGGTCTACTGGCTCATCAAAATGACGCTCGTGCGGCTGGCGAACCGCACTCTCATCGGGGCCTTCCAGGGCATCGGGCCGACCTCGGCGCGCAGCAGCCAGCGGATGATCCGCGCCTGTGCCGAGCTCTGCCGCGTGTTCCTCGTGCGTGACGCCGAGTCGCAGCAGAAGCTCGAGGCCTGGGGCACCCGAACCCCCGTGATCGCCTCTTTCGACCCCGCCGTCATGGGCCGGGCGACGCCCGTGGAGCAGATCGCCCAGCAGCGCCTCTCCGAAGCGGGCGTCACGCCCGAGCAGTTGCGCGCCTCCTTCGGCCTCGGTCTGCGGCGCTGGTTCCACTACCGGCACGGCGGGTGGCTGCCCAACCGGTTCAAGCGCAGCACGCCCGACCCCGCAGCGGATGCCCGGCTCGCGCGCTACAAGACCACGGTGGCCCGGCTCGCCGACGAGCTGATCGAGCGCCACGACCTCGATGCCACCTTCTTCCCCATGCACCTCGAGGCCTCCGAGGGGGATGCGGCCTTCGCCGCCGAGGTGGTCGCGCTCATGACCCACGCCGACCGCACCCGCATCGTCGCCGCCGACGGCCTCAGTCCGGCCGACTACGCCGGCGTGATCGGCGCCACGCGGTTCTTCGTCGCCTCGCGACTGCACTCGGCGATCCTCGCCACCATGGCGGGCGTGCCCTCCTTCGTGCTCTACTACGTCGACAAGGGCCGCCTCTACTTCGAGCAGCTCGGTCTGCAGCGCTACAGCGCTCCGATCGCCTCGGTCCTCGACGACGACGCCCTCGCGGTGCTCGAGGAGCGACTCGACTCCCTGGTCGGCGAGTCGGCCGAGGTGAAGGCCGAGATCGCGACGGCGATCGAGGGCATGTCGACGCGCCTCGTGGCCGACTTCCGCTCCGCGCTCGACGTCGCGGGCGTCACCGCCCGGTAGCGGTCAGTCGTCCACGCCGAGTCGCGGCGCGGTGCGGATTCCGAACTCGTGCCGCAGCGCACTGCGAGCCGCGTGCCAGCCGCCGAGTCCGTGCACCCCGGGCCCCGGTGGGGTCGACGAGGAGCAGAGGTAGACGCCCTCCACCGGGGTGCGCCAGGGGTCGCGGCGGGCGACGGGGCGCCGCAGGAGCTGGCCGAGCGTGACCGCCCCACCCGCGATGTCGCCGCCGATGTAGTTGGGGTTGTGCTCCTCCAGCTCGACGGCGCTGCGCGCGGAGCTCGCGAGCACGACGTCGCGGAAGCCCGGCGCGAACTCCTCGATCCGCGCGGTGACGGCCTCGGTGGGGTCGATGGTCGACCCGGCGGGCACGTGCGCGTAACTCCACAGGGCGTGCTGACCGTTCGGCGCCCGGGAGGAATCGACGGTGCTCGGCTGCGCCACGAGCACGAAGGGATGCTCGGCGTGGCGCCCAGCGGCCACCTGGGCCTCGGCCGCCGCCGTCTGCGCCCGGCTCCCGCCCAGGTGCACGGTGCCGGCCCGCGCGGTCTCGGCGTTCGCCCACGGCACGGCGCCGGAGAGGGCGAAGTCGACCTTCGCGACGGCGTTGCCGTAGCGGAACCGGCGCAGGGCGGCGGCGTAGCGGGCCGGCACGGCGTCGCCCGCTATGCTGAGGAAGGCGCGCGGGGTGACGTCGAGGATGACCGCGCTGGCGCGGGGAAGTTCCGCGAGCGAGCGGATGTGCCGACCGGTCGTGATGCGTCCGCCGTGCGCGAGAAGGTCGGCCGCGAGGGCGTCCGCGATGCGCTGGGTGCCGCCGACCGGGATCGGCCAGCCCCGCGCGTGGGCCTGGGCGGCGAGCAGGAGGCCGGCGCCCGAGGTCGCGAGGCCGGGCATCCGCCCGATCGCGTGGGCCGCGGTGCCGGCGAGGAGGGCGGGTGCGGCGTCGCCCCGGAACCGCGTGTTCCACAGCGGCGAACCCTGATCGAGCACACGCATCCCGAAGCCGAGCGCGACGAGGGGATGACGCGGGAGCCGCAGCAGCGCGTTCCCGGTGAACTCCATGAGCTCGTCCATGCGGCGCGAGAGCGGGCCGAGGAGCGCTGTCCACGCGGCGCCGTCCGGGCCGAGCGCCTCGGCCGTCCGCTCCAGATCGTGGTAGGCCAGCGCGGCGCGTCCACCCGCGAGGGGCTGGGCGTAGGAGATCTCGGGGGTGACGAACTCCACCCGTCGTTCGAGTTCGAAGGCGCGGAAGAACGGAGAGGCGAAGGCCATCGGATGCACGGCCGAGCACACGTCGTGCACGAAGCCGGGCAGCGTCAGCTCCGCGCTCCTCGCGCCACCCCCGATGTGCTCGTCGAGCTCGAACAGCTCGACCCGGAGGCCCGCGCGCGCGGCCGTCACGGCGGCGGCGAGACCGTTCGGTCCCGCCCCCACGACGACCACGTCGGTCGCCGTCACGATGCCCCCATGGGGGCAGTCTAATGTGCGACTTTTCTCAGGATTCACAGCCCCGTCCGGCGCAGGGGCGGCTGGTAGGGTCGTTCGAGTTCGCGCACCCCAAGCCACCGTGGACGAGACTGTCGGAGCCCATGTCGCATCTTCCCGTGCCGCTCCCGCGCTCGGATGACTCGAGGCGGGTGGCCTCGTGACCCACGTGCTCGTCGTGGCCTCGACCTTCCCGGCGAGCGATCGCGACCCGGTCCCCGGCTTCGTGCGCGAGCTCGTCGTGCAGGCCGTGGCGGCGGATCCCTTTCTCCGCGTGACGGTGCTCGCGCCGCACGATCCCCTCGCGGGACCGCCCGGGCTGACCCGGCACGAGCACTACGACGAGTACCGATTCCGCTATGCCTGGCCCGCGTCGCTTCAACGGCTCGCAGGCGGGGGCGGCATCGTTCCCACCCTGCGCGCCGACCGGCGGCTGTACCTGCTGGTGCCGTTCTTCCTCATCGCCGAGTTCCTCGCCCTCGTGCGCGTGGCGCGACGGCTGCGTCCGGACGTGGTCAACGCGCACTGGGTCATCCCGCAGGGGGTCGTCGCCGCGCTCGCGCGGCCCTTCCTGCGCGCTCCGATCGTGCTCACCATTCACGGCGGCGATGTCTTCACCTTCAACAACGCGCTGACGGTCGCGCTCAAGCGCTTCGCGATGCGGCGGGCGGCGCGAGTCGTCGTCAACAGCAGCGCGACGCTCGCCCGGGCCCTCGAGATCGACCCCCGTGGCGCGTTCCTGACGACCCCGATGGGCGTCGATGTCGAGCGGTTCGACGTGGGCGAGCGGCCCCCGCTCGACGCCCTGAGGGTGCTGTTCGTGGGGCGACTCGTGGAGGAGAAGGGCCCTCTCGATGTCGTGGAGGCGATCATCCTGCTGCACCGTCGCGGTGTGCCGATCGAGGCGCGGTTCGTCGGGAGCGGTCCGCAGCGCGAGGAGATCGAGCGGCGGGTGCGGGCGGCGGGGATCGGCGACGCCGTGCGGGTGCTCGGCTGGGTCTCGAGCGACGACGTGGTCGAGCAGTACCGCTGGGCCACGGCGTTCGTCGGGCCCTCGGTGCAGACCGCCTCCGGTTGGGTCGAGGCGCTCGGTGTCGTCTTCATCGAGGCGTCCGCGGCGCGGCTGCCGGTGATCACGACCCGGGCGGGCGGCACGACCGACATCGTCCGCGACCGCGAGACCGGTCTCATCGTCGACGAGGGGTCACCCGCGGAGATCGCGGATCGCCTCGCCGAGCTGCTCGCGCGACCGGAGTTCGCGATGCGCCTCGGCGAGGCGGCCCGTGCGCACGTGCGGGCGAACTTCGCGTGGCCGCCGATCGCGCACCGCTACGCGCAGCTGTTCAGCGAGCTCGACCCGCGCTGAGCGACCGCCGTGCGCGCCCGTCCCCGCGGCGGCCACGGTTCCCACTGTCGGGTCCGCTCTGCCCGCTGTCGATGAGGGTGCGCAGTCGCTGATACTGCCGCTCCGCAGCGCCGCCGTCGAGGGTGTCGCCGTAGGCGACGGCGAGCGTGCGGGCGAGAGCGTCGCTCACGCGGGCGACCGCGGCCCCCGGGTCGGCGAGTGCCGCCCGGATGGCGGCGACGAGCGCGGGCACGCTGACGACGATCGCTCCGACCCGGTGCTCGGGGCCGAGCGAGAAGCCGTCGCGGAACGGCGGCTCCACGTCGAGGAAGACGATCGGCCGGCGCAGGGGCAGGGCGTCGAAGGCGAGCGACGACCAGTCGGTGACGAGCACATCCGCGATCGCGAGGAACTCCTCTGCGTTGGGGTACTGCCGATTCGACATCACGCGCACGTGCGGCCGCGAGGCGAACTCCTCGGCCTCCCCGGCGTGCAGGTGCGCCCGGAACACGACGAGGCTGTCCGTCTCGCGACCGAGCGCCTCCAGCTGGTCGAAGAACTCGTCCGCGGTGACCCCGAACGGGATGATGCTGCGCTCCGCGTCGTCCTGCTTCCAGGTGGGCGCGAGCAGCACGATCCGTCCCGCGTCCGCGCCGATGCCGAGCCGCTGCCGGATCGCGGCGGCGTCGAATCGCCCGGTCGCGAGAGCGTCGACGCGGGCGTAGCCGGTGGGATGAACGATCTCGGGCCGGAATCCGAAGCGCTCGACGTACAGCCGCGCGAGCTCCGGCGAGCTCACCCACACCTCCGCGTAGTCGCGCAGCCCCGTGAAGGTCGCGGGGGTGAAGCCCTTGAACGGGATGCCGTGCCACACGTCCACGAAGGGGATGTCCGACCACCGAGCGAGGAGCGATAGCGTCGGCGCGTCCCGATCGGTGATGACCGCGGCGACGCGGGCGAGGCGGGCGGCGCTCGAGAGGCGGCGGAAGACGAGGGGACGGACATCCGGCGGCAACTCGGTGGGTTCGTCCTCGAGGCTCGCGAAGGAGAAGCGGAGGGCGCCCGGGTGCGCGGTGCGGCAGTGGTCGACGAACGCGCTCAGGTTGCCGTTGTAGCTGTGGCCGTAGAGCACGACCTCGGGAGCGAGCCGCCGCCCCGGCCTCTGGGCCCACGATCGCCCCTCGGCGCGCCGGAGGAGCGGTCGCAGCGCCCCGGCCGCGAGCACCGTGATGCCGCTGGAGGCGAGATACGCCCAGTGGCGGGGATTCGTGCGGTCGATTTTCATGGGCGTGGGCGCCGGTCGGGGCGCCCCTCAAGGCTAGCGCGCGCGGCGACGAGAAATCGTCAGCGCGATCCGCCCCGCCCCGAAGAACAGCAGGTCCATCGCGATGCCCCAGAGTCGGGTGACGATGACGGCGATCGCGGCGATGGCCACGGGCATGACGACGGCCAGCAGGGCGAACTGGATGCCCTCCCGCACGCCCACGCCGCTCGGGGCGATCACCACGAGCATGCTCGCCGCGCCCGCAAGGTTGCCGGAGGCGATGACGAAGAACGCGTCGGAGAAGGCCAGGCTCGGATACAGCGACTTCAGGATGAAGAAGAGCGAGCCCCCGCTGAGGAACGCACCCACGACGTACTGCGCGGTCGCGGTGAGGATCGTGCGGGCGTTCGCGTAGTTCTCGCGGGCGAGCGCGGGGCGGCGCAGAATGCGGAAGGCGAGCGCCATGCACCAGTTGAAGACGCGCGGGATGAGCGCGACCGCGCACAGCACGACCACCGCGATCATCGCGGGACGCAGCCACTCGTAGCGCGGCACGTTCAGCCGTGGGTCGAGGAACAGCATGATCGACGAGGTCGAGAGCAGCACCGCGATCTGGATCGCGGCCTCCAGCAGCGAGCCGACGCCGAGCTTCGTCTTCGACACCCCGTGCTGCGAGGCGAAGTAGATCTTGCCGAGGATCCACGGCGCGGTGCCCGGGATGTACCGGCCCATCCAGGACTTGGCGTAGACGTAGGTCAACTCGGCGTCCATGCGCACGCCCCGCGCGCCGAGGCCCCGCAGCACCGTGATCCAGATGAAGGTCTGCCAGTAGCGGAACGCCAGGGCGAGCACGAGCGCGCCGAGCAACCAGACGGGAGTGAACGCGAGCCGGCTGAGCTGACCCCACGGCACCTGGAAGATGAGGTAGTAGCCGAGGAAGCCGACGAGGAGCACGTAGAACACCGCCGTGATGGCGGGGCGCAGCCAGGGTCTCGTGGTCACGGGGTCCGTTCGATGTCGATCTCGGGGGCGGCACGGCGTCGCGCGGATCGCCCCCGCTCGTTTCGGAAGTCTAGCCGGGCATCCGGGATCGCCGCCCGACGCACCGCGCACTCAGCGGTGCAGGAACTCCCGGCGGAACCACAGCCCGATACGCAGCACGAGCCGCACGGGCGCGAGGTGCCAACCCGCGTACTTGCGCGACAGGTAGCGCTGCGCGCTCTGGTGGTGGATCTGGCGCATGTAGCTCGCCTGACGGCTCGTCGACTTCGCCCCGCTGTGCAGGATGTGCGCGCGGGGCACGTAGACGGCGCGCCAGCCCCGCGCGGCCAGGCGCCAGGCGAGGTCGACGTCCTCGAAGTACATGAAGTAGCTGTCGTCGAAGCCGCCGACCGCGCGGAACGCCTCCGGCCGCACGAGCATGCAGGCCCCCGACACCCAGTCCACGACCGAGTCCTCGCTCGGGCTCAGGTCACGGCTCTGGTGGTACCGCAGGGTCCACGGGTTGGTGCGCCAGATGTTGGCGAAGAGCGCGTGCCCCACCCCCGTGCGGATGGAGGGGAAGGCGCGGGCCGAGGGGTAGACGAGACCGTCGTCGCCGACCAGGCGGGGGCCCCAGAGCGCGGCGTCGGGGTGGGCATCCGTCGCTCGCACGAGCGCGTCAATGCTGCCGGCCTCGAAGCGGATGTCGGGGTTGCAGATCATGATCCAGTCGTACGGTTCGTCGAGCGCCTCCGCGAGCGCGTTCATGCCCGCGCCGTAGCCGACGTTGCCCCGGCTGGGTTCGAGGCGGGCGACACCGGCGACCGCGCGCAGTCGATCGAGCTCCGCGGCGTCCTCGCTGTTGTCGATCACGTAGACGTCGACGTGGTGGGGGCCGGTGATCTCGGGAGCGGCCAGATTGGCCGCGAGCTCGCGCACGTCGTCGGCCGAGAAGTAGGCCACCACGAGCGCGGCGATGCGGGCCACGGTCAGGCCGCCCGTCGGGGGCGGACCGCCGCGGCGGTGAAGACGGCGAGGTGGGTGCGCGCGGAGTCGGCCCAGCTGAACCGTGCCGCCTGCGTGACCCCGAGGGCGCTGCGACGCGCGCGTTCGGCGGGGTCGTCGACGAGCGTGGCGAGGGCGGCGGCGAGGGAGCCCGCGTCGGGCTCGGAGTAGAGGGCCGCCTCGCCGCCCACCTCGGGCAGCGCGAGCAGACGCGTGGTGACGACGGGTGCGCCGCACGCCATCGCCTCCAGCACGGGCAGACCGAAGCCCTCCCCGAGACTCGGGTAGGCGACCGCGACCGCCCCGCCCAGCAGCCCGGGCAGCACACCGTCGTCGACGAATCCGAGCGAGTGGATGCGCGCCCGCGCGCTCGCCGCCGCGATCACGCCGTCCAGCTCGGTGTCCCAGCCCCGTCCGCCCGCGAGCGCGAGCGCGAGCCCGGGCCGGTGCGCGGCGAGGAGGTCGAAGGCGCGCACGAGGTTTGCCACATTCTTGCGCGGCTCGAGGGTGCCGAGAAAGGCGATCCACTCGCTCGCACCGCCGAGCAGGCGCCGGGCATCCGCCACCTGCTCCGCGGTCGGCGGGTGGAAGCGCGCGGTGTCGACGCCGTGGTAGGCCACGGTGACCGATTCCGGGCGCGCGTGCGCGTGCGCGACCTCCTCGTCGCGTGTCGCCGCGCTGGGCACGATCGTCGCCGCCGCGCGCCGCAGCGAGTAGCGGGTCCAGAGCCGGAAGAAGGCGCGCTTCAGCCGGCCGTGCAGTTCGGGGTGCGAGAAGAATGTCGCGTCGTGCAGGGTGACCACGACGGGCACGGGCGACAGCACGGGCATCGTGTAGTGCGGCGAGAACACCACATCGGCGCGGTGGCGCCGCGCGAGCCGGGGGAGTCCCCACTGCTCCCAGGCGAGCCGACGGGCGCGCGATCGACCGGCGGCCTCCGAGACGACGACCTCGGCGTGCGGGGCGCCGAGGCGCACCCACTCGGCGTCGGGCGACTTCACGACGACGGTCATCCGGGCGCCGACGGCGTCGAGGGCGGGGAGCAGGTACTCGAGGTAGCGACCCACACCGCCGCGGTTGGAGGGTATCGCCGTGGCGTCCACGAGAATGTGGGGGTGTTGGCTCAACGGTCACTCTCACGGGACGGATCGGTCTGGGCGCAGGCAATCATTAGAGCTTAAGCCTTTCGGTAGGGTGGTCCCGTTGTCGAACAGAAAGAATGGTCGGATGCCACGCGCTTTCGTTACCGGGATCACCGGCCAAGACGGGTACTACCTGAGCAAGCTCCTTCTCAGCAAGGGCTACGAGGTGTTCGGTCTCGTGCGAGGCCAGAACAACCCGAAGATCGACTTCCTGCGGGAGGAGCTTCCCGAGGTGAAGATCCTGACGGGCGACCTGATGGACACCTCCAGCCTCATCCGCGCGCTCGCCGCCGCCCAGCCCGACGAGTTCTACAACCTCGGCGCGATCTCCTTCGTCGCCTACTCCTGGGAGAACGCGTCGCTCACGACGGACGTGACGGCGAAAGGCGTTCTCAACGCGCTCGAGGCGACGCGGATCCACGCGGGCGACGACATCTCCAAGGTGCGGTTCTACCAGGCGTCCAGCTCCGAGATGTTCGGCAAGGTGCAGGAGGTTCCGCAGAGCGAGAGCACGCTGCTCTGGCCGCGCTCGCCCTATGGCGTCGCCAAGGTCTTCGGCCACTACATGACCATCAACTATCGCGAGTCGTACGGCATGCACGCGTCGAGCGGGGTGCTGTTCAACCACGAGTCGCCGATGCGCGGCCCGGAGTTCGTCACCCGGAAGATCTCTATGGCGGTCGCGAAGATCGCGCTCGGGCAGCAGAAGACGGTGTCGCTCGGCAACCTCGACGCCAAGCGCGACTGGGGCTTCGCCGGCGACTACGTCGACGCGATGTGGCGGATGCTGCAGCAGCCGACGGGCGACGACTACGTGATCTCGACCGGCGAGACCCACGAGGTGCGCGAGTACCTTGACGTCGCGTTCAACCACGTCGGAATCTCCGACTGGGAGAAGCACGTCGAGCAGAACCCGGCGTTCTTCCGGCCCGCCGAGGTCGATCTGCTGGTCGGCGACGCGACGAAGGCGCGAGAGACCCTGGGCTGGAGCCCCACGGTGAGCTTTCCCGAGCTCGTCGCGATGATGGTGGACGCCGACCTCGCCCGACTCCAGGCGTGACCACCGCACTCATCACCGGAATCACCGGCCAGACCGGTAGTTACCTCTGCGAGCAGCTGCTGGCCGCCGGGGTGCGGGTGCACGGCCTCGTGCGCGATGCGGATGACCTCGAGCCCAGTTTTCGCGAGCGCTCGCCGCAGGCGCTCCTCCACACCGGCGACCTCGCCTCCGCCGACGGCCTCCGTCGCCTCGTCGACGAGGTCGAGCCGGACACCATCTACAACCTCGGCGGTCTCACCTCGGTGGCGGCGTCGTGGGACGATCCCGACGCGGTCGGCCTCATCAACGGCCTGCGCGTGGGAACCCTGCTGCAGGCCGCGCGGGACCTGGGGCGTCGGCGCGGCGAGCCCGTGGCTGTCGTGCAGGCCTCCACGGCCGAGATGTTCGGAAACGCGGCGCAGGTTCCCCAAACGGAGTCGACGCCGATCGCACCCGTCAATCCCTACGGCGCGGCGAAGGCCTACGCGCATCACCTGGTGGGCGTGTACCGCGCCGCCGGTGTTCCGGCGTCGAGTTGCATTCTGTACAACCACGAGTCGCCGCGCAGGCCGGTGACCTTCGTGACCCGCAAGATCACGCGGGGTGTGGCCCGCATCGCGGCCGGTCTCGACGACGCCCTCGTTCTCGGCAACCTCGATGCCGAGCGCGACTGGGGGTGGGCGCCCGACTACGCGGACGCGCTCGTGCGGGCGGCCGGGCATCCCGGTGACTACATCATCGCGACCGGAGAGCGGCACACCGTTCGCGACTTCGTCGGCGCCGCCTTCGCCGCGGTCGGCATCGCGGAGTGGAGCGGCCTCGTTGTGCAGGATCCGCGCTTCATGCGCCCGCAGGACGCGCCCACCCAACTCGGCGACGCGCGTCGGGCCCGTGAGGTGCTGGGCTGGGAGCCCCGGGTGCGCTTTGACGAAATCGTGAGGCGCATGGTCGAGAATGACGTGGCGCTGATCGCCGCCCAGGCCGACTGACCGAAGGACACCCGTGCTGCCGCTTCTCCTCATCATCGTGGTGCACGCCGCGATCTTCCTGCTCGCCGGCCTGCCCGCGGCGTTCAGCGTGCGCGGCGCCGCCGAGGGCTGGGTGACGCTGAAGATCGACGCCATCGCGCTCGGGCTCGTGCACCTCGTGCTCGCGATCACGCTGTACGCCTGGTTCGGCTGGGCGGGCCCGATCATCATCGCCGTGCTGTGGCTCGCGGAGCTCGTCTTCGCCATCGTGACTCGCGCCGGTCTCCCCGCGCGCCCCTCGCTCGCCACGACGGGGTGGCGACTGCCGCTCGCCTGGGTGATCGTCGCACTCGGCGCACTCGCGCTGCGGCTGCGCGAGGTCAACTTCCTGCCGTGGGTGGGCGACATGGGCGCCTACGTCAACTGGGCCAACGAGTTCGTGCGCATCGACCAGCTCAAGGCGAGCTGGCCGCCCTTCTTCTCGAGCTACCTCGCGATCAGTTCGCGGATGTTCGGCCCAGAGTTCACCGCCGCCGCCGTGCCGCTCTGCGGCATGCTGCTCCTCGCGGTCGTCGCCCGAGTGGCGCGGCGCCTGGGTGCGGGCCCCTGGGCGACACTGGCCACGGGTGCCGTGGTCGCGGTGAGCGTGCACGCCATCTGGTATTCCTCCTTCCCGGCGAGTGAGGCGCTCAACGCTCCGGTCTTCCTGCTCTGGATCGGATGCCTGCTCGGGGGAATGTTCGCGGAGCGCCGGCGGCTTCCCGCCTGGCTCATCGCGGCGGCCGTCGTGATGGCGTCGCTCGGTCTTCTGCGCGGGACCGGACCGATCCTCCTGGCGCCTTTCATCGTGCTCGCCGTGCTCGCGGTCGTCGTCCCCGATTGGCGGGCGATGGCCCCCCGCTTCTGGGCGCTCTTCACCGCCAGCCTCGGCGGGGCTCTCGTGTCGTACTGGTACGGCATCGAGCGAATCCCGGCCTACTACATCGCGACCCAGGTGCACCAGTTGCTCCCCGGTCCGGTGTTCCATCTGTTCAAGTCACTCGGCCTGTTCCGGCCGACGGCGCTCACCGCGGTCGCGCTCGTGGCGCTCTCCGCCGTGCTCTGCGCGGCGGGAGTCCTCACGGCCCGGCGATTCGCGGGGCGGGCGCGCACCACCCGCGCACCCCGGGTGCTCGGCTACGTTCTGGGCGGCGGGATCGCCGCGGGGATTCTCGGGACGGTGATCCTCAACGCCGAGGTCTTTCACATCCTGCTACGCGAGGGTCTGTGGATCACGGTGATCGGCGTCGCCCTGCTGTTCGTCGTCGCCCGGTCGGCGGTGCCGCCGGCGGTCGCCGGTTTCGTGCAGTTCCTCGGGCTGACCGCCGGGATCTTCATCGCCATTCAGGCCTATCGGCTCAAGTTCGAGCGCGGGCACGCCTTCTACCTCTACTGGGATCGCTACCTCATGAGCGAGGTCATCCCGCTGCTCTTCGTCCTGCTGGGACTGGCCCTCACTGTGGCCTGGCAATGGCGGGTCGGGTCCTGGGTCTCGCGGATGCGCGGCTCGTCGTCGCGGCTCCGTCGCGTCGCGCCCGCGGTCGTCGCCGCCGTGCTCGCGCTGGGCGCCGCCGTGCCGACGATCCCCCAGCTCGTGCTCGTGGAGAAGGACACCTACATGGCGGGCGCCTATGAGTTCCAGACGGAGCTCAACTCCCTCGTGCCCTCGCCGTCGCTGCCCGTCGTGTGGGCGGCGACCTCGACGAGCCAGGCCCCCGGCTTCTTCTTCCCGAACACCTGGATGGCCTTCGCCAAGCCGATGGAGCGCAGCTTCGGCTACTCCGTGGTCGACACGCAGGGGCGGTCGAGCGACTTCGCGCCGGACGAGGTCATGACGGCGCAGACGCTCGCGGTGCAGTCGGTGTGCGCGGCGTCGCCGGACTTCGTCGTGTTCGAGACGCAGCTGGGCGGCCCCGCGATGGATGCGCGCGTGAGCTCCCCGCAGATCACCTTCCGCCCGCTCGGGCAGCGGAGCAGCGACATCAGCCTGCTCAGCGAACCGCCGACGAAGGGCGACTGGACGCACCTCGCCCTCACGGTGAAGGCCTGGCGCGTGCACGTCGACCCGGCGGCGACGAGCGGCCTGAGCTGCGTGCAGCCCTGAGACCGGCCGCGCGCCGACGGCGCAGCGCTACCAGGCCCGAACCCGACAGGACAGCGCGAGCGATCAGTCGGTGGTCGGATACTTCGTCGATGCCCAGGCGAAGTAGCCGTTGCCGCCCGCGAGGATGCACAGCGCCTGCGAGTAGCCGTACTTCGCCATGTTCGCGCTGAACGCCGTCAACTGCGTGGGACTCGGCTGCGCCCCGTCGAACAGGAGCGCGTACCCCGCCGCCGCGACCCTGGCCTGCGTCGCGCGGTTGTTCCACAGGTCGTCGACCACGCCGCCGCGACCCACCTTCGCGAGCTTCGCCTCGAAGGTCGCGATCTCGGCGGGGTGAGGCGCTCGCCCGATGGTGAATTGGAACAGTGCCGTGAGGAACCCGGGAGTGTTGTCCTGTCCGATCGAGCGGTAGTACTCGGCCGTCTTCAACAGGGTCGGCACCACGGCGTTCTGCTTCACCCGGCCCGCGATCACGGCGGAGACCATCGAGCTGAGCTCGGTCGCCGTGGGCGCACGCCCCAGCACCGACTGGTAGCTCGTTGAGACGAGCCGGTTGCGGTACTCGGTCGAGACGATGAGGGAGTGGGTGAAGTCGACGCGTGACGGATGCGCGAGCAGGAACTTGCCCTGGCGGTACTGGTCGTTCTGGCTCGCGCCGCGACCGAGCAGGGCCATGTAGTCGGCCTGCACGAACGACAGGGTGGCCTGCGGGATGACGCTCGAGCCGAACCAGTCGTTGAAGTAGCGCCAGAAGTTGCGGTTGCCGTAGGAGGAGCAGCTGTCGCCCGAGCCGTAGAGGTTCGCGAGCGCCGCGTTGTCGGGCGTGTACGGCGTGTAGGTGTACAGGTTCGAGGTGGCCTTGTTCGCGATCGTGATCGACTTGTATCCGCAGGCGCGGTTCGGATTGATGAGCACGTTCACCGTGCGTCCGGGCAGGTAGTTGCTCACCGGGCGCGCGAAGGCGCGGGCGCCCCAGAACACCTGGCGGAAGAAGCCGTAGTACTGGCTCGCGCAGGCCGCCGTATCCGAGCATCCGTAGCCCATCGCCTTGCGATAGGTGAGCGAGGTGGAGGCGGTGCGGGTGACGAGGCCCTGCTCCTTCTGGAGCGTGACGATGATGGCCTGCGGGTTGACGTGGCAGTACTGCGCGACCTTCCAGATGATGGTCGCCGCGGACTCGTTCTTCGCGCCCTGGTAGGGGGCGCAGACGTGCTGAATGTAGCCGCCGGTCGTCGGCACGTCGAAGTTCACCGTGTCCATGTGGAAGTCCTTGAGGCACATCGTCGTGCAGCTCGCCCCCTTCAGATTCAGGAAGGACTGGATCTGGGCCGGCGTCATCGAGGTGGAGTAGAACATCACCGCGTCGCTGATGAGGTTGCCGCGCTGGAACTCCGATGGGGAGGGAGCGGCGCTCGCGCTCTCGCTCGCGAGCGGCGAGACGAGCGCGACGCCCGACAGGAGGGCCGCGATGGCGGCGGTGGCGGCGAGGGGCCGGGCGCGGCGCAGAAGCGCGCTCACCCCTCGCTCGAGCGTGTGCACTGCGGTGTGGAGCATGAGGTGATCCCGTTCGTCGAGCAGTGGGGACCAAATCCCCCCGGCTCGACCGAATCGGGTGCATTCGAGCGTCGGATCCCCTCTTTTCAGGGTAAACGCTCGTTCGGGATTCGCCCACCCCCTTTATGGGGTGGAGTTCACCGCCCCGGCCGCCGGTCGGGTGCGGCGGGGCACTCCCTCTAAACTGATCCGGTGACGGATCCGGGTGCGCGCGACGACGAGCTGGAGCGCTGGCTGCAGACGGTCGACCGCACCACCCGGCGGCACGGCGCCGTCGACCGCACGCTCCGGGATGACCGCTCCGGCCCCCTCACCATCCCGATCCGTTTCGCCTTCAAGGTGCTCGAGGTCGGCCCGTCGCGGGCGCTCTCCCTCGGCATGGGCGTCGTCGCCGCCAAGCTCGGACGGCGGTAGCCGGTGGCCGACACCCCGCGCACCGAGCGACTGCGCGCCCTGCTGCTCCAGCGGCTGCGCGAGGCCGCGCGCGTGCTGCTGCCCATCGCACCCGAGACGGACGACCCCTACGAACTGCTGGATGCCCTCGCCGAGTCCGTGCGCGACACCCCCGCCCACGACCGCCTGTGGCTCCTCTTCACCGCGACCGCCGGTGCCTTCCCCACACCAGCCCAGTTCGAGTCGCTGCGCCGCCGGCTCGTGCTCTGCCGCCCCGGCGAGGCCCGCTCGACGGTGCTGGAGGAGACGCTCGACGCCGCGAGCGCGGCGGGCGAGTGGGAGCGGCCGCTCCGCGTGGTGGAGGGCGTGACCGTCGTCGACGTCAACTTCTGCGCCAAGTTCGTGCACAACACCGGGATCCAGCGCGTGGTGCGCGAGGTGATCCCGCACCTCCTCGACGTCGCGACCTCGCCCGTGGAGCTCGTCGCCTGGACGCGCCGCTCGGGGCTCTTGCGCGGTCTCACCGCCGTCGAACGCCAGCGCGTCGTCGCCTGGCGCGAGCTCGCCGCGGGGCAGGCGCCGGAGTTCGCACCGCAGCCCGAGGAGCTGATCGTGCCGTGGCACTCCCGGGTCTTCCTGCCGGAGGTTCCGGAGCCCGCGCTCGTGGAACGCCTGGCGGCGCTCGCCGAGTTCTCGGGCAACCGCGTCTCGCTCATCGGGTACGACACGATCCCGATCGCGAGCGCCGATCTCGTCGCCGCGAGCGAGGCCGAGCGCTTCGCCCGCTACCTCTCGGTCGTGAAGCACGCCGACGAGGTGGTCGCGATCAGTCGCTCGGTCGCCGATGAGTTCGGGGGCTTCCTGGACGCGCTCGCCGCGCAGGGGCTCGCGGGGCCGCGCGTGACCGCCGTTCCGCTGGCCGCGGACGTGCCGCCGCAGACCGGGGAGGCGCCCGCGGAGACGCCGGTGCCGGTGATCCTGTCGGTCGGCAGTCACGAACCGCGCAAGAACCAGGACGCGGTGCTCTTCGCGGCGGAGCGACTGCTCGCGGAGGGCCACCGCTTCCGGCTCGTCTTCGTCGGGGGCGGCAGTCGCACGCGCACCCTGCCCTTCGACCGGCACCTGCGCGAGCTGCGCGCCCGCCACGGCTGGAACATCGAGTCGGTGCGCGGGATGCGCGATCGCGAGCTCTGGCAGCTGTACCGCTCGGCGCGCTTCTCGGTTTTCCCCTCCCTGCACGAGGGCTACGGCCTCCCGGTGGTCGAGTCGCTCGCTCTCGGCACCCCGGTGCTGACCGGCGACTACGGCAGCCTCGCCGAGATCGCGGCGAACGGCGGCTGCCTCACCGTCGACCCGCGCGACGACGACGCGATCACCGACGGCATGCGCGCCCTGCTCACGGATGACCAGCTCATCGCCCGCCTCACCGCCGAGGCCGCGCGCATCCCGCCACGCAGCTGGCACGACTACGCGACGGAACTCTGGTCGGCCGGACGGCTGGGGGAGCACTCGTGATCTCGCGCAGCGCCCTCGTCGCGCGCCTCGCGCTCTGCGCGGAGACGCTCGGGGCGACCCCGATTCCGGCGGGCGCGTCGGTGGAGTTCGCGGTCGGCTCCCTCTCGACCGGGCTGGGCGCGCCGCGGGCCGAGACGAGCTACCTGCTGCTCGCCGTGCTGCGGGCGGTCATCCCGCAGGCGGAGGAGGTGGTCGTGTTCGAACGTCGCTGGCGCCTCGACGGCGCGCCCGCCGTGCTCGAGGCCCTCGTCGCGCGCGTGCGGCGGGAGGAGCTGCGCCGCCCGCTCAGCGCGCCCACCGTTCAGGTCCTGGGCGGCACGATCGTCGACGTGCACGACACCGCGCACACGACTTTCACGACGGGGATCCAGCGCGTGGTGCGGTCGACGCTCGCGCAGTGGGCCGGCGTGCACGCCCTGACCCTCGTCGCCTGGACCGCGGGCTTCACCGCCCCCCGGTTGCTCAGCCCCACCGAGCGCGTTCTCGTCGATGGTGGTGCCGAGGGCGTCGAGAAGACGCTCGTGGTCGTGCCGTGGAACGCCCGCTACGTGCTGCCCGAGATCGCGACGGATGAGCGGCGCGCGTCGCGCCTGCGCGCGATCGCGCTGTACTCGGGCTCGCGCGCGGTGGCGGTCGGTCACGACTGCATCCCCATCACCTCCGCCGAGACCGCGGGCGGCGGCATGCCGGGCGGATTCGCGCGCTACCTCTCCGCCCTCGCCGAGTTCGACGCGGTCGCCGCGACCTCCGGCTCCTCCTCGGCCGAGTTCTCCGGCTGGCGGCGCATGCTGGGCGGCGCGGGCCTGCGGGGACCGGAAATCCGGATCGTCGGGCTGCCCACCGCGGACGGGGTCGCGGCGTCACCGGACGCGGCCGCCGAGCTCATCGCCGCCGGCGTCGACCCCGCCGACCGCCTGGTGCTCGCGGTCGGCAGTCACGAGCCGCGCAAGAACCACCTCGCCCTCCTGCAGGCGGCCGAGCTCGCCTGGCGCGATGGCGCCCGGTTCACGCTCGTGATCGTCGGCGGCAACTCCTGGGACGCGGGCGGCTTCCACCGGGCGCTCGACGCGGCCCGGGCGCGCGGACGCCGGGTCATCACCCTCTCCTCCGCGCCCGACACCCTCGTCTGGGCCCTGTACGGCCGGGCGGAGTTCACGGTGTTCCCCTCGCTCAACGAGGGCTTCGGGCTTCCCGTCGCCGAGTCCATCTCGCGCGGGGTGCCGGTGATCACCTCCGACTTCGGCAGCATGCGCGAGCTGGCCGAGGGGCGCGGGGGGCTGCTCGTGGACCCGCGGGATGACGCGGCGCTCGCGGCGGGCATCCGCACCCTGCTCGACGACCCCGAGCGCCTCGATGCGCTGCGGGCCGAGACGCACTCGGCCCCGCGCCGCGGCTGGGCGGAATACGCCGCAGAGCTGTGGAACGCGGTCGAGGGCCAAACCGCATAGGGTTGAATTCGGCCTCACCCGTCGCGCGCCCCACCGGCCTCCCAGGAGCATCATGAAAGTCTTCGTCCAGGTCCCGTGTCTCAACGAGGAGCAGACCCTTCCCCTCGTGCTCGCGGGCATCCCGAAGCAGATCCCCGGCGTGGACGAGATCGAGATCCTCATCATCGACGACGGTTCGACCGACCGCACCCTCGAGGTGGCGGCCGAGTTCGGCGTCACCCACTTCGTGCACCACGTGCGCAACATGGGCCTCGCCCGGTCGTTCCGCGACGGCATCGACTACGCCCTGCGCCACGGGGCCGACATCGTGGTCAACACCGACGGCGACAACCAGTACCCGCAGGAGCGCATCGCCGACCTCGTGCAGCCGATCATCGCGGGCGACGCCGACATCGTGATCGGTGACCGGCAGACGCACACCATCGAGCACTTCTCGCCGTTCAAGAAGCTGCTCCAGCGCGTCGGCAGCACGGTCGTCAACATCGCTGCGAGCACCGACCTGCCCGATGCGGCGAGCGGGTTCCGCGCGTACTCGCGCGCCTCGCTCTACCGGCTGAACGTGGTGACCCAGTTCAGCTACTGCATGGAGACGATCATCCAGGCCGGCAACAAGCGCATGAAGATCGCGAGCCTGGCGATCGACACCAACGCGAAGACCCGGGAGTCGAGGCTGTTCAGCTCGATGGGGCAGCACGTGGTGAAGTCGGCCGAGGCGATCCTGCGCAGCTACATCATGTTCAAGCCCTTCGCGCTGTTCGCCTGGCTCGGGGTGCTGCTCGTCATCGCCGGCCTGGTGCCGTTTGTGCGCTACGCGATCCTCATCGGCGTGGGCGACGGCGGCAACCACCTGCAATCCCTCATCGTCGGCGTCGTGTTCTTCGCCGGGGCCATCATCGCCTTCGCGCTCGGCGTCCTCGCCGACCTCCTCCGCACCAACCGCATCCTCCTGGAGGAGACCCTCGAGCGGCTGAAGGAGCTCCAGTACGACGCCGCAGAGGTTCGTCGGTAGGCGTGAACGGTTCGCGTCCGGTGATCCCGCCGCGCACCGAGCGGCGGTTGCGGGCTGCTCGCCGCTGGGCGCTGCGCGGGAAGGCGCCGCTCTACGGTCGCCGGGTCAGCGCCCCCGTCGCCGCCCGACGCCTCGCCCGGCGGGTCGCGCGCCTGCCGGTGGTCGGGCTCCTCGCCGGTGCACTGCGGCGGGTGCGGCCGTGACCGCGATCGTCGTCATCGCCCCGGATGACCGGCCGGCGGCCGCACTCCTCGCCGAGCTTCCCGCCGGGGCGGTGCGCGTCGACCCGGGGCACGCCGCCGCGGCGCGTCTCGATGCCCTCACCCACGGCGACGTGCTGATCGACCTGGCGCCGACGGTGGCCACCGAGGTGCGCCAGCGCGGGTTCGACGTGGCGAGGAACGCGGGAGCAACGGTGATCGCGGCGTTCGCCGCCGACGACGCCGACCCCGACTCCGCCTTCCTTTCGTCGAACGACATCGCCCTCGTGGAGAGCCACCCGCAGGAGTGGGCCCTGCGCGCGAGCTCGGGCGCCCGGGGGGTGACGCCCGCCATCCGGGTGATCCGCCCCGGTGTCGCGATCGAGGCGACCGGGCATCGCGCGGAGGGCCTGGTGGTCGCGAATCCCGCCGACCGTGGCCGGGCCGAGCGCGTGGTCGATGTGGTGCGGCGCGTGCACCCCTGGGTCCGGCTCGAGTTCGTGGGCGAGCATCCCCACGACATCGGAGGGGCGTCCTTCGTGCTCGCCTTCGGCGACGCGCGGCTCGCCGCCGCCGCGCTCGCGGCGGGACGGATCGCGATCGTGGACGACAGCGGCGCGGCGCGCGAGGCGCTGGGCGGCCACGCGGACTACGCGCACTTCGGCACCGTGGTCGAGCCCGCAGAGACGCTGCTCGCCTACCTCGACGCGCCCGCCCGCCGCGCCGAGCGCGAGGCGCAGATCGCGCGCGACTTCTCGGCGCCGTCATGGAACGACTGGGCCCGGCAGCTCGCCGATCTGGTGGAGCGGCTGCCCGCAGCCCGGCAGATCGCTGCGCGTCCACGGCCGGAGCGGCTGCAGTGGGTGTTCATCAGCAACGTTCCCGAGTCGTTGCGGCGCACGATCGCCCTGCTGGATGACCGGGTCGACTGGGTCGCGGAGTATGTGGTCATCGCGCCCGAGTCGCTGCGGGCGGCGATCCTCGCGATTCCGGCGGGCCGCGACATCCGCTTCGTCGCCGAGGAGGGACTGCTCGGTGACCGGCTGGCGGAGTTCCGCGGCGCCAGCCACACGCGCAAAAACTGGATGCTGCGGTCGCGGATCCCGTCGCTGCCCGCGATCGACGACGAGTTCATCATGCTCGACGACGACAACCAGCCCGTTGCGCCTATCGCGCTCGACGTTTTCCTCGACCCCGACCGTCGCTATCGAGCCCACTACTTCTACGAGTTGTCGCGCTGGCCGCACCGGGTGACCGACTTCGACCGCGCGCTGCACACGAGCCTCGTGCTGCTGCGCGCCAGGGGAATGGAACTGCTCGCCTACGCCTCCCACCAGCCGCAGATCATCAACCGCGGCGTGTTCGCCGAGGCGGTCGAGTTCGCCGAGCGGAATGCTGACGGGGGCGCGATCGAGGAGTGGAGCATCTACTTCAACCTCCTCGCCTCGCGCTACCCGACGCTCGTCGACAAGACGCTCTACCGGTCGCTCGGGTGGCCGCAGACCCCGGCCGCGTGGGCGGCGGCGCACCCGCCCGCAGACCTCCGATTCGAGAACTACTACCCGGAGTCCTACGAGGGCGACACCGCGCTGCTGGATCCCTCGATGAGCGCGGCGGAGAAGCAGCGGGCGCTGGAAGCGATCGAGGCGCCGTACGCCGAGAGCCGACGGTTGTTCGAGGAGCTCGTGCCGGTCATCCGCCAGCGGGAACTCGCTCACGGGGCGATGGTGTTCGAGCGCGGCGCGGACGCGCTCATCGTGACGGGAGTGCCGCAGGTGCTGGTCGCGTGCGAGGACGCACCGCTCCGCATCCCCCTGGGGTTCGCGCGACTGGGAGCGCACGGGGGCCCGGACGCGCAGTTCTGCTATCGGGTGCTCGGGCAGGACCTCAGCCACGGAGTCTCGGTCGAGGACGCCCATGCGCCATCGCCCTCCACCTCGACGGGGCTGATCGAGATGGCGTTCCCGGGGGCGGTTCTGCCGGCTGGGGTCTACGCCCTGGAATTCTTCGCCCTGCTCGCCGGTGAACCGGTGTTTCCGCCCGAGATCGTCTACCGCTCGCGGCTGGTCGTCGCGGCGCGCGGAGAGCGGCTGAGCGACGCTCTCGCGCGACTGTGACCTCATACACTTCGTAGCGTGCGCATCCTCGTCTTGAGCAATCTGTACCCTCCGCGGGTGCGGGGCGGATACGAGCTCGCCGCATTCCACATCGTGCAGGAGCTCGAGCGGCGCGGCCACGAGGTCGACGTTCTCACAGGGGCGACCGAACAGACGATCCCGACGGGCGACGCCAGGGTGCACCGACTCCTCGACGTCGCCGCCTACCCCGATGTCCCGCCCCCGGGCCCCGTCATCGAGCGGATGATCGTGCACCGCTCCCGCGTGTCGAACCTCACGAACTCGCTCCTGCTGCTCGCGGCGCTGCGCCGAATCCGCCCCGACCACGTGCTCGCCTTCAACGTGCTCGGACTGGGCGGACTCGCGATGCTCGACACGCTCAATCGGGCGGGGGTGCCGTGGACTCTGAGTCTGGGCGACAAGATTCCCACCATGCTGGCCGACCTGACGACCGCGCCGATCATCGAACTGTTCGGGGCGAAGGGGCCGCTGTACGCGGCCGGCCAGATCGCTCCCATCAGCCAGACGGTCGCCGACGAGGCCGCGGCGGAGGGGATCGATCTGGGTCCGTCGGTGCGGATCATCCCGCGCGGAGTGCCCCAGCGAGAGGTGCGCCGCACCCGCCGTTGGCCGCACGCGGGACCGGTGCGATTCGTCGCCGCTGGCACCATCAACGAGCAGAAGGGCAGCGGAATCGTCGTCGCCGCGGCGCGGCTGCTGCGCGAGCGCGGCTGCGACGACTTCAGGGTCGACGTGTACGGCGGCGGTGAGGTGGAGGCCTTCGAGGCCCGGGCCGCTGCCGAGGGGGTCGCCGATCGGGTGACCTTTCACGGTGCGGTGCCGCAGGAGCGGGTGATCGTGGAGAACGCTGACGCCGACGCGTTCCTGTTCCCGACTTGGGAGCGGGAGCCGCTCGGCAATGCCCCCCTCGAGGCCGCCTCCGTGGGATGCGTCCCGATCCTGACCGCGAGCTGCGGGGCGGCCGAGCTGCTCGTCGATGGCGTCCACGCCATCAAGGTCCCGCGCACGGCCGAGCATTTCGCGGAGGCCATGCAGCGGGTCTGCGAGGGTGAGGTGGACCTCGCTCGACTGTCTGCCGCGGGCATCCGACTCGCCGCGGGACCGCTCTCCCTCGCCCACTCGGTCGACACGCTCGAGGAGTTCATGCTCGCTGGGGGAAGACCCGGCTGGGAGGCGGCCGCGCTCGACTCCGCGCAGCTCGGCGCTGCCGTGGTCGCGAACGACCGGGAGGCGACTCGCCTTCTCTACGATGACTGTGAGACGAGGGACGGTATCCGATGACGCCGGAAGAATATTACGGGGTGAACGAGGTCGGCGGGACAGCGCTCTCCCTGCCGCGGCGCGTGGCGTGGCGGATCGCCCGGCCCTGGCTGGCGGCGTTGCTGCAGCGCAATCTGGCTCTGCGCGAGGAGGTCGTGGCCGTTCGGAAGGATCTTCTGGCCACCAATCGCCGGATCGACTGGCTGGAGGAGCGGTTGAGTGCCGCTGGTGCGAGCGACGGCGGCGCGGCGGATCGCGCTGCGGGTGCCGCCGCTACTGGGGAAGGCGCTGGCGCCAGCTGAGTTTGTCGGCGGCCTTCACGCAGCAGACGACGAGCGTGAGCCAGGCGTACTCGGTGAGGATGACGCTCTCGGCGAGGGAGGTCGCCACGAGCGTCACGAGCACCAGCGCGAGCCAGACATAGGCGCGACTGCGATGCTGGGACGCGATGATCCACGATCGCACGAAGGCGAGCCCGATCAGCACGAGGAACGCGATCAGCCCGACGACGCCCAATTGGAACCAGACGTCGATGAAGGCGTTGAGCGCCGACGGGGGTCGCGCCGCGTGCGCGACGACGATCGCGTGGAACGGTTGAAGCTCCAGCTGCCAGGGGCCGATCCAGCCCCACCCCTCCAGCGGGTGCGCGCTGATCCGCTCGGAGAGCTGGTGCCAGATCGTGTCGCGATAGCGCACCTCGGTGCCGAGCCCCGCGAACGCCACGACGCGCGCGCGGTAGTAGGAGATCGCCGCGATCGCGGAAACCGTGACCACGAGCAGCCCGACCTGGGCGACGCGCCGACGGTCGGGCTTCATCCGTCGGAGCCCGAGGAGGGCGAAGGAGGCGAGGCCGAGGATGGCGAGCACGCTCACGCTGACGGGCGACTGGGTCAGAGCGAGGGTGACGGCGGCGGCGACCACGGAGAGGATGCCCAGGCGGCGTGACACGGATCGTGTGAACAACTCGGTGCCGAAGGTCACGAGCGCGATGAGCGCCGTCAAACCGAGCTGGTTCCGTGACCCCATCACCCCCTGGATCGGCCCGAGCGACGCGATGTCGCCCTGAATCCCCAGAAAGCGAAGCGGTGTGTCGATGAGGATGCCCGAGAACACCTCGAGCGCGAGACTCACGCCGAGCACCACCCGCAGCACGTCTCCGAAGGCCCGGACGATCTGAATGGGATCGCGGCCGAGGGCGATGATGACGCCGAGCACGGTGAAGGCGAACTGGTACCCCACCCCGCCGAGCGTCGCCCACTGGTACTGACTCCACAGGATGGTCGTCATCGTCCAGCCCACGAAGACAATGAGCGAGATCGGAAGCAGGCCGCGCCACTCGATGTATTCGCGGCGGGCGATGATCGAGCCGACCGAGAGCAGGACGAGCCCGGCGAGGACCCCGACGAGCCCCGGCCACCCGATCAGTCCCCGAATCAGGCCCGAGAAGAAGGCCGCCCCGATGGCCGTCGAGGTGAGGGCGGCCGTGAACCGACTGGAGCCGAGAACGGCGACCGCCGCATCCCGTGCTGCCGCTGAGGGTCGGGGAAGAGTCATTGTCCCACCCAAACTAGCCCATGGCGGTCCGCGCCTCTGCCCGCGCCGAGGTCGGGGCACGACGAGGAGCTACCGCATACTTGAGGGTGAACCATGACTGACCTCACCACCGTCCCGCGCCGTCGGCGCTGGCGCGACCCCGCGATCGCGGTCTCGTTGCTCGTGCTCGGCGCGATCGTCTCGTACCTTCGTCTGCCACCGGCGTTCCGCCACGCGCTGTGGGCAGAGGACGGCATGCGCTTCCTCCAGCAGGCGATCGACGACGGTGGATACGCGACAGTCTTCCATCCCTATCTCGGCTATCTGCACGTGGTGCCCCGGCTGGTCGCGAACACCGTCCTGGTCACTGTGCCGCTCGCGGACTACGCGAACGCGATCGCCATCGTGTGCTGCGTTCTCACGGCGGGCGTCGCGGCGCTCGTCTTCCTCCTCAGCCGGGATACGCTGCCCTGGTTGCCCGCGCGCCTCGCGCTGAGCCTCATCACGATCATGGTGCCGCTCTCGGTCGATCAGGTGCTCGGCAACACTGCGAATTTTCACAGCTATCTGCTGTGGCTGGCTCCGTGGTTGCTCACGGGGCTCCCACGAACGTGGCGTGCGTCCGTCCTGCTCGCGCTCGTGGCCTTCCTCGCCGGGGCGACCGAGATCCAGATGCTCCTGTTCCTTCCGCTCGCGCTCGTTCATCTCCGCGCCCGCAGGTCGTGGCCGGTCGTCGGCGCCCTCGTTCTCGGGCTCGGAATGCAGGTCGTCACGACGCTCGCGTTTCCGCGGCCGCCCTCGGTGGCGGGGCCGCCCGGTGTCGCGTCGGTCATCCAGGGCTATCTCACCAACACGGTGCTTCCCCTGTTCGTGAACTCGCCGCGGGTGATCGGTCGCGTGATGTCGGGGCACGGCATCCTGCTGGCGTTCGCGCTCTTCGCCCTCTTCGTCGTGTGCGCGGTGTTCGTCCTCATCGCGGGCACGGTGATCCAGCGCGCGCTCGCCGTCGCCCTGCTCGTCGGGTCGATCGTCGCGTTCAGCGCCGGGTACTACCTCAACCCCAACACCGGTGCGTTCTACGCCCTGTTCCCCACCGCGCGGTGGCTGAGCTCGACGCCGCTGCTCCGCTACGGCGTCGCGTCGGGCATGCTGCTCGCGGCGCTCGTTCCGCTGGCCGCCGCCGTTCTCGTCACTGCGAGATCAGCGCGCTCGGCACGGTCGGCGGGGTCGGCGACCACGGTGGGTCGTGCTCCGCGCGCGGCTCGCCTGGGCGCGGTGGCGATGCTCGCGGTCGCCGCCGTGGTCATGACGGGGGCGGCCGCCTTCTCGGTGCCGGTCCGTCAGCCGACCGCGCCGCCGTGGGCGACCCAGGTCGCCGCGATCCACGAGCGCTGCCTGACCCTGCCGGCCTCCACTCGCCTGCCGGTGTACTCGCCTCCGCGCCGGTGGCACAACGAACTGAGTTGTGCACTCGTCCTCGGGAAGGGCTGACGCCCCGCTCACACGTCGACGGTGTCCGACCGCCGGATGGGCAGCTTCGTGGTCACGGCGCAGATCGTCAGTAGCAGCAGACCGTACTCGATGAGGAGGCGGCTCTCGGCCGTGCTCTGCACCAGCAGCGCGACGAGCAGCAGCAGGGGCAGCAGTGACGCCGCCGTGTAGTGACCGGGGTCGGCGAACGACACCCGCTGGCGATCGACGGCCAGCTGCCAGGAGCGCACGAGCGTGCTGACCACGAGGCAGCCGAAGACGACGAGCCCCAGGATGCCCAGCTGCAGCCACACGTCGAGCCAGGCGTTGTGCGCGTGCAGTTGTCGCACCCCGCCCGCCGAGGCGAGGTTCTTGAACGGCTCGATGAACGGCACCCAGTAGCTCACCCAGCCCCAGCCGAAGGCGGGACGCTGCTGGGCGAGGTGGATGACGTTGGTCCAGATGCCCACGCGCCCGGTGAGGTTGTCGCCCTTGCCGAGCAGCGCGAGCAGCTCGGTGTGGAATCGGGCGACCACGAGGGCCGCGACGCCCGCGAGGAGCGCGAGCACGCCGTAGACGGTCAACCGGCCGCGCGGGCTGTCGTAGCGGCGCGCGAGGAGCACGGCGATCACGACGACGGCGAGCACGGCGATCGCGACGATGATGGTCGCGGAGCGCGTGCAGGCGACGCAGAGCGCAGCCACCGCCAGCCAGACGATTCCCCAGGCGATGCTGACCGTGCGAGACGCCAGCTGGATCCCGAACACGATGAGCCCCAGCAGTGCGACCATCGCGAGCAGGCTGGAGTTGCCGACGATGCCCTGGATCTTGCCGCCCGCGAGAAAGAGGTCGCGCGACCAGTAGTCGAGCATCGGAAGCTTCTGGCCGGCCTTGTAGCCGTACCAGAACGGCAGCAGCGGCGCGCGCAGCACGACACTGACGAAGAGCTCGAAGACGACCGAGAGACCCAGCACGAGCTTCAGGGCGGTGCCCAGGTGGCGCACGATCTCGGCGCGGCTGAAGGTGGCCGCGATCGCGATGCCGGAGGTGACCGTCGAGATCGTGGTGAGGGTGCCGAGCGCGGTCCAGCCCGGGTAGTCCGACCACGCCGTCGACAGGGCGCACAGGGCCACGAAGATCAGCAGGGGGTACGGCAGCTGGTTCACGCGCCACAGGTGCCGCTGTCGTACCAGCAGGATGACCGACACCACGATCACGAACGCGGCGATCGCCGCGAAGCCGTACCAGCTGATCGAGTACCGCCACGCGTCGCCCGCGAGGGCCGTGAAGAAGGCGAGGACCGCGAACGCCCGGAGGAATGCGCGATTCTCGATCATGTTCCCGAGGGTATACGACTGGGGGCTACACGAACGCTGCGTGTCCGGTGATCGCGCGACCCACGATGAGGGTGTTCATCTCGCGAGTGCCCTCGTAGCTGTAGATGGCCTCGGCGTCGGCGAAGTGCCGGATGACGTCGTTCTCCAGCACGATGCCGTTGCCGCCGAACAGCTCGCGGCACCAGGCCACGGTCTCGCGCATCCGGCTCGTCGTGAACTCCTTCGCGAGCGCCGAGTGCTCGTCGCGCTGCCGCCCCTCGTCGAGCATCGTCGACACCTGCGTGACGAGGGCGATCGACGAAGTGATGTTGCCCAGGCTCTTGGCCAGCAGTTCCTGCACGAGCTGATGGGCGGCGATCGGTTTGCCGAACTGCACGCGCTCACCCGCGTACTTCACGGCCGCCTCGTAGGCGCCGACCGCGTTGCCCACCGCCGCCCAGGCGACCTCCGCCCGGGTCAGCCGCAGCACCGCGGCCGTGTCGCGGAACGAGTTCGCGTTCTGGAGGCGGTGCGTCTCGGGGACGACGACCCCGTCGAGCACGATGTCCGCGTTCTGCACGATGCGCAGGGACTGCTTGCCCTCGATGCGGGTGGCGGAGTATCCCGGAGTGCTGGTCGGCACGAGGAAGCCCTTGACCTGTCCGTCCTCGGTGCTCTTCGCCCAGATGATCGTGACGTCGCTGATGGAGCCGTTGCCGATCCACCGCTTCGCGCCATTGAGGATCCAGCTGTCGCCGTCGGGGGTCGCCGTGGTCCGCAGACCCTGGGCGGAGTCGGATCCCGACAGCGGCTCGGTGAGGCCGAAGGCGCCGAGCAGCTCCCCGGAGGCGAACTTGGGCAGCCACTCCGCGCGCTGCTCGGGCGAGCCGGCCACCGCGACCGAGCCCATCACGAGCCCGTTCTGCACCCCGACGAGGGTCGCGACGCTCGCGTCGACGCGGGCGAGTTCCAGGGCGGTCCAGCCGCGGAAGACCGCCGAGTTGGGGAACCGCTGCGTCTCGGCCCACGGGAGGCCGAACATCCCGAGGGCGGCCAGCCCCTTCACCGCGGGGGCGATGAACTCGGCGCGCTCCCAGTGGTCGTTCACGATCGGCTTGATCTCGGTTTCGAGATAGTACCGCAGCTCCATCAGGAGGTCCTTCTCCTGCTCGGTGAGGGCACTCTCGAAGCCGTAGAAGTCACTGATGAGGGGCTCGAAGGACATTGTCACGCTCCATTGCTCGTCTGAATCCGAGCGCCAGCCTAGGTCGGAGGCGAGGCGGGTCGAACTCGGTTGGTACTTTGGTCTAAATCGGGTGCGAGGAGACCGCTGGATGTTTGTAGGCATTACCAATACGCCGCGCGACTACGCGTGGGGGTCGGCCGGCCGGATCTCCGAACTCCTCGGCCATGAGGCTCCCGGGGGACCCGAGGCGGAACTCTGGCTCGGCACCCATCCCGGGTCGCCGTCCCGCGTCGTGCGGCCCGCAGAGGCGGGCGGGGCGAGCACACTCGGGGAGCTCACGCGACTGCCGTTCCTGCTCAAGGTGCTGGCCGCCGACGCACCGCTCTCCCTGCAGGCGCACCCCTCCCTCGAGCAGGCCGCCGAGGGCTTCGCGCGTGAGAATGCGCTCGGGATCGCCCTCGACGACCCGGCGCGCAACTACAAGGACCCCCTGCACAAGCCCGAGCTGCTCTGCGCGCTCAGCGACGAGTATCACGCGCTGTGCGGGTTCCGTCCCGTCGCCGCGACCCGCGACCTGCTCCAGCCGCTCGCCGCCGACCCCGCGGTCTCGGCACTGCTCGACCGGCTCGTCGACGACGCCTCGCTGCCCGCCGTCTTCGAGTGGTTGATCTCGCGCGGGCCGGGCGTCGACACCCTGGTCGAGCGGCTCGTCGCGCTCGCCGAGACCGCGCCGGGCCTCGAGTTCGAGACGGTGGGGATGCTCGCGCGCGCCTACCCCGGTGACCCGGGGATCGCCATCTCGCTGCTGCTCAACCGGGCCGTGCTGACCGCGGGGCAGGTGATCTACCTGCCCGCCGGCAATATCCACGCCTACCTGAAGGGCGTGGGCATCGAGCTCATGGCGGCGAGCGACAACGTGATGCGCGGCGGGCTGACGCCCAAGCACGTCGACGTGCCCGAGCTGCTGCGCGTGCTCGACTTCACCCCGCTGCCGGTGCCGCTGCTGGCGGGAACCCGGCCGGAGGCGGGGGTCGAGGTGTTCCGGCCCGATGTGCCCGATTTCGAGCTCGTGGTCATCCGCCCCGGGTCCGCGCACGCGGACTTCACTCCGCCCGCCGACTCGATCGTGCTGTGCACGGCGGGGGAGGCGGTGATCGCGGGGGCGAGCGGCTCGCGCGCGATCTCGCGTGGCGAGGCGCTCTACGTCACGGCCGACGAGGGGAGCCTGGGATTTTCGGGCGATGCGACCCTGTTTCTGGCGACGTCGGTGCTGACGGCTCCGCGGGGCGCCTGAGCCGGCTGCCATTTTTCTCAGGGAGCGGGATCGCTCCGCCACGCGATTCTCTGAGGCGACGGTTATTGTGGTCGTCGGCAAGATGGCGCGTTCCCGGCAGTGCAGCGTTCGCAGGCTTCTGCTCCCTGATCCCACAGACCGTTTGGACCCCCGTGACGCCGAGTGATACCGCCGCGACAGGTGCCGCGTCCCCGGTCGCGGTCAGCGTCGTCGTTCCCACGTTCAACGAATCGGGCAACGTCGTCGAACTGGTGCGGCGCATCCGGGCGGCGACCGTCGGGATGACCGCCGAGATCATCTTCGTCGACGACTCCACCGACGAGACCCCCGCCGTGATCGCGGCCATCCCCGACGACGGCCGGGTGCCGGTGCGCCTGCTCCACCGGGTCGAGCCGACGGGCGGGCTGGGCGGGGCGGTCATCGCGGGGATGCGCGCCGCCGCCCACGACTGGGTGCAGGTGATGGACGGCGACCTGCAGCACCCGCCCGAGATGATTCCCGTGATGGCCGCCGCCGCGGGCACCGGCCTCGCCGACATCGTCATCGCATCGCGGTACCGAGGCGAGGGCGAGGCCGCGGGACTCTCGAGTCCGATTCGGCACCTCGTCTCGCAGGCCTCCACGCTGCTCACGCGCGCGATGTTCCCGTCCCGGATGCGCGACTGCACCGATCCCATGACCGGGTTCTTCCTCGTGCACCGGCCGCGTGTCGCGATCGACCGGCTGCAGCCGCGGGGCTTCAAGATCCTGCTCGAGATCCTGGTGCGCCAGCCGCACCGCATGCGCGTGCTGGAGGAGCCCTTCTCCTTCGGACGCCGCTTCGCCGGGGAGTCGAAGGCGTCGGTCACCCAGGGGGTCCGGTTCCTGCGGCAGCTCATGGCGCTCCGCTTCGGGCGGGCCTCCGCGTTCGCGGTGATCGGCGTCATCGGGGCGCTCGCCAATCTCGCCATCGTGTGGCTCCTCACCTCCCTGGGTATGGAGTACCTGATCGCGGCGGCGATCGCCGCCGAAGTGACGATCATCGCCAACTTCATCCTTCAGGAGCACTTCGTGTTCCATGACCTCCTGCACGGCGCCTCGCACTGGCGCGTGCGCTTCGCGAAGTCGGTGATCTTCAACAACGTCGAGGCGGCGGTGCGCATCCCCGTGCTGTACGTGATGGTGACCCTCTGGGGCATCGCCGCCGTGCCGGCCACCGCGGTGACGCTCGCGCTCGCCTTCGTGGTGCGATTCACCTACCACTCGAGAGTCATCTACGCACCGGGTCGCACCCCCGCTGCGGGCACGGTGCCGGTCGGAGATGAGGATGACGACGACAGCGATCTGCCCGTCATCCGTCGGCACCGATCGGCATCCGACGAGGCCTGAGGCACGAAGGGGTGCGCGCGCACCGCTCACCCGGCCGCGCGCGCGCCGAAGGTCCGCCGGTACGCGGTCGGGGTGGTCTGCAGCACCCTGACGAAGTGGTGGCGCATCACGGCGGCGGTGCCGAACCCGGTGGTGCGGGCGATCGCCTCCAGATCGACGTCGGACTCCTCGAGCAGCTGCTGGGCGCGCAGCATCCGCTGGCGGTTCAGCCACGCGGCGGGCGTCGTACCGAGGTCGGCGCGGAACCTCCGGGCGAAGGTGCGCGACGACATGAGGGCGCGGCGGGCGAGCTGGTCGACGGTGAGGTCGTCGGCGAGGTGATCGAGCATCCACTCGGTCACGGCGGCGAGGGAGTCGCTGGGGGACTCGGGCAGCGGCGCGGCGATGTACTGCGCCTGCGAGCCGTCGCGGTGCGGTGGCACGACCATGCGCCGGGCGACGACGTTCGCGACCGAGGCGCCCAGTTCCCTGCGCACGAGGTGCAGTGCCGCGTCGATGCCGGCGGCCGTCCCCGCGCTCGTGATGACCGTGCCGTCCTCGACGAACAGCACGTTCGGGTCCACCCGGGTGTCGGGGTAGCGGGCGGCGAGCCGGTCGGCGTGCATCCAGTGCGTCGTGGCGCGGCGCCCCGCGAGGATGCCCGCCTCCGCGAGCACGAACGCGCCGCTGCACACGCTCAGCACCCACGCGCCGCGCGCGTGCGCCGCGCGGATCACCTCCAGGAACCGCGGGTCGACGTGGTCGGTCGTGTGCGCGCTCACGGCGACGAGGTCGGCGTCGGCGGCCACGTCGAGACCGGTGGGGATGACCATGTCGTAGCCGAGGCTCGTCCGCACGGGGCCGGGGTCCGCCGTCGCGATGTGGAACTCGAAGGAGGGTCCGCCCATCTCCGAGCGGTCGATGCCGAACACCTCGCAGATGACCCCGAACTCGAAGGGTGCGGTTCCGGGGATGGCGAGGAGCACGACCTTGCGGAGCACGGCGACGACCTTTCACGGGAGGGTGACGCCCGCCACTCTGGCACGAGTGGCAGTACTTCGCAATTCGTGGATGTTCTGCCACGGTCATCCGCACCGGCACGACCCGCGCGGCGCCCCGGCGACACCCGCCCCGCGACACGGGTGCAGGAAGTCGGGACCGACCGATACCGTTGAGCCATGAGCTGGATGGTCACAGGCGGAGCAGGGTACATCGGGGCGCACGTGGTGAGGGCGCTCGCCGACGCGGGGATCGAGCCGGTCGTCGTCGACGACCTCTCGAGCGGGCACGCCACCTTCGTGCCCGCGGGCGTGCCGTTCGTGCACGGCAGCATCCTCAACGGCGGCCTGCTCATCGACGCGATCCGCGAGCACGGCGTGACCGGTGTCATCCACGTCGCGGGCTTCAAGTACGCGGGCGTCTCGGTGCAGCGTCCCCTGCACACCTACGAGCAGAACGTCACCGCGACGGCCGTGCTGCTGGGCGCGATGGCGGAGTCTGGCGTCGACCGCGTGGTGTTCTCGTCGAGCGCCGCCGTCTACGGCACCCCGCCCGGAGCGATCGTGACCGAGGAGACCCCGAAGGCGCCGGAGTCGCCCTACGGCGAGTCGAAGCTCATCGGCGAGTGGCTGCTGCGCGATCAGGCCGTGGCCACGGGTCTGCGGCACACCTCCCTGCGCTACTTCAACGTGGTGGGCAGTGGCGACCCCTCGATCTACGACTCCAGCCCGCACAACCTCTTCCCACTCGTGTTCGACGCGCTCGTCGAGGGCCGCACGCCGCGCATCAACGGGGACGACTACGACACACCGGACGGCACCGCCGTGCGCGACTACATCCACGTCGCCGACCTCGCGGCCTCCCACGTGGTCGCGGCGCAGCGCCTCGACGCGGGGGAGCCCGTCGAGCCCGCCTACAACCTCGGCAGCGGTGACGGGGTGTCGGTTCGCGAGATCATGAGCGCGATCGCGCGCGTCACCGGGATCGACTTCACCCCGGAGATCGGGCCGCGCCGATCGGGCGACCCCGCGCGCATCGTGACCAAGGGCGATCTGGCCGCCCGCGACCTCGAGTGGCGCATGCGTCACAGCCTCGACGACATGGTCGAATCGGCCTGGGCGGCACGCCGCGCCGCCGTCGTCTGAGCGGCTTCGTCCGCTCGCGCAGCCCGCGTCACTCGTTCGGGGGACACGGCGCGCCGAACCTCATCCGCGGGTCGAAGGTTTTATCATCGGCGACTTGACTTGAGGGGAACTACACCGATGTAATTACCTTACGGCGATGGGGGATTTCCTTATCCCACTGCCCGAGGGGAGAGAGTGCATGGCGACCAGCGAGTATCGCCCGTCCGTCCCCGACAACTGGTTCGTTGATCCGGTGCGTCTCGGGGTTCCCGGGGTACGCCCGGCCGTCATCGAGGATAACCCGCTCGCCTGGCAGACCGACTCGCTGTGCGCGCAGACCGACCCCGAGGCGTTCTTCCCCGAGAAGGGTGGATCGACCCGCGACGCGAAGAAGATCTGCTCCTCGTGCGAGGTGCGGTCGCAGTGCCTCGAGTACGCATTAGAGAACGATGAACGTTTCGGAATTTGGGGCGGACTGTCGGAGCGGGAGCGACGCAAACTGCGAAAGCGCGCCTAGTCTCGACTAGATGCACGCCAGAGTCACTGCGATCCTTGTCGCCCGAAACGGGGCCGGCTCCCTGACTCGCACCCTCGCCGCACTCGACGCTCAGACGCGGCGGCCCGACTCGCTCATCGCGGTCGACATCGCCTCGACGGACGGCTCCGCGGGCATTCTCGGTGCCTCGGTCGCGAGCCAGGTCATCGCCACGAGTCACGTGCGCGGCTTCGGTGCCGCTGTCGCGCAGGGCGTCTACAACGCTCCGCCGCCCGAGAGCGACGACGAATGGTTGTGGCTGCTCGGCCACGACAACGTGCCGGAGCCGACCGCCCTCGCCGCGCTCCTGGGCGCGGTCGAGATCGCCCCCTCCGTCGCCATCGCCGGGCCCAAGCTCATGCGGGCCGACGAGCCCGACACCATCGCCGAGTACGGCGAGACCCTCACGCGCTTCGGCGCAGCCATCGCGCTCGTCGAGAACGAGCTCGATCAGGCCCAGTACGACACCCTGAGCGACGTGCTCGCCGTCGCCGCCGCGGGAATGCTCGTGCGCCGCTCGGTCTGGACGGCGCTCGGGGGCTTCGACCCGGGACTGCCCTCGGCGGATGCGGGACTCGATCTGGCGGTGCGGGCCCGGCTGGCGGGCTGGCGCGTGGTGGGCGTGCCGAGCGCGCGCGTCGCATCGGCGGGGCCTGCGGAACTCTTCGGCCGGTCATCCGTGCGGGTCGCCGCGCTCGTGCGCATCCGTCGGGCGGCCCAGCTCCACCGCCGCATGGTCTACTCCCGAGCCGTCCTCCTGCCGCTGCACTGGCTGCTCCTGCTGCCCCTCGCGCTGCTGCGCTCGATGGGCCACCTGATCCGCAAGCAGCCGGGCGCCGTCGGCGGCGAGATCGGCACGGCGGTCCGCACCGCCTTCTCCGGTTCGATCGCCCCCGCCCGCCGCAACCTCGCACGCACCCGCCGGGTGGGCTGGAAGGCCATCGCGCCCCTGCGGATGACCAGCGCCGTGGCCCGCGAGCGTCGTGCCGGGCGGCGCGACCCGGGCCTCGTCGACACGGTCGGCGGCGGAGTCCTGCCCCGCGATCGCGCGAGCTTCCTCTCCGGCGGGGGGATCTGGGTGATGCTCCTGGCCGCGGTCATCGGCGTCGTCGTGTTCCTGCCGTTCCTCGGCTCGAGCGCCCTGAGCGGCGGCGGACTGATCCCGCTCTCGCCCGACATCGCCTCGCTGTGGGCCCGGGTCGGCTACGGCTGGCAGGACGTGGGCGGCGGTTTCGTGGGCGCCTCCGACCCCTTCGTCGCCGTGCTGGCCGTCCTCGGCTCGCTCACCTTCTGGTCGCCCTCGCTCAGCATCGTCGTGCTCTACTTCCTGGCCCTCCCGCTCGCCGCCGCGGGTGCCTGGTGGGCGGCCACCCGGGTGAGCGAGCGAGCCTGGCCGCCCGCCATCGCGGCGCTCGTCTGGGCGGTCGCACCCCCCTTCCTGAACGACCTCAGCACGGGGCACCTCGGCGCGGTCCTCGTGCACATCCTGCTGCCCTGGTTCGCCTTCGCGCTCCTCGCCGCGGCCCGCAGCTGGTCCGCCTCGGGGGCGGCCGGGCTGCTGTTCGCCGCGATCGCCGCCTCAGCACCGTCGGTCGTCCCCGCGCTCGTCCTCCTCATCGTCGTGCTCACCTTCGCGCGTCCGACCGGTGCGCACCGCACGATCGGCGTGATCATCCCGGCCGCCTTCCTCGTCACACCCCTCGTCGCGGCCCAGGTACTGCGCGGCACCCCGCTCGCGCTGCTCGCCGACCCCGGGATGGTGGTGACCTCGAGCCGGGCATCCGGCTGGCACCTGGCCCTCGGCTCGCCCGACGCCTCGCTGAGCGGGTGGGATGCGGTCGGCCGCCTGTTCGGCCTGGATGCGGCACCCGGCTACCTCGTGGCCGCCGCCCTGCTGCTGCCCTTCGCCGTCGTCGCGATCGCCGCGGTGTTCCTTCCCGGCGCGCGCCGGGCCATTCCCGCGCTCGCGGTCGGTCTGCTTGGATTCGTGACCGCCGTCGCGGCGACCCACGTGCAGCTCGTCTCGACGGCCGCGCACCCGGTCACCCTCTGGCCCGGGGCCGGGCTGAGCCTCTACTGGCTGGGGCTCACCGCCTCCGTCGCGGTCGGCCTCGACGCCTTCCGGCGCGGCGTCGTGCTGCCGGGACTGCTCATCGCCGTCGCCTCCGTCCTCGCGGTGGCGCCCCTGCTCGCGGCGGTGCTCGTCGGATCCTCGCCCGTGCGCGCGAGCGACGGCACCCTGCTGCCCGCCTACGTGAACGCGGAGGCGAGTGGTCGGCCGCGGCTCGGCACGCTGGTTCTCACCCCCACCGACTCGGGCGGCATCTCGGCGCGCGTCGATCGCGGCACGGGCACGACCCTCGATCAGCTGAGCACGCTCGTCTCCACCCGCGGGTCGCTCTCCGCCGCCGAGGCCGCGAACGCCCGGCTGGCCGGCAACCTCGTCTCGCGCAGCGGGCTCGACGTGACGGCGATCATGAAGCGCGACGGAATCCGCTTCGTCCTGCTGCGGCCCGCGGCCGACGGATCCGCGGGCGAGGTGTTCCAGCGCGCGACCGAGGCGCTGGGGGGCAATGACCAGCTGACCCCGATCGGCAACACCTCCCGCGGCACGCTCTGGCGTTACGAGGCACTGCCGCTCAGCGGCCTGGCGGCGGAGCCGCCCTCGGCGGGACTCGTGGGAACGGGCATCCGCCTCGCCCTCGCCGTCGTCTTCGTGGCGACCCTCTTGCTCGCCATACCGACGGGCCGCGGGCGGCGACGGCTCGCCTCCCGTGCGGAACGCGACGCGCCGGCCAGCCTGGGGGAGGATGACGATGCCTGACGAGAGAGAAGCACCTCCCGAGGAGATCGTTGTGATCCCCTCCGACGACGGCGATCTCGACCCGCGCACCCCGCGCGCGAAGCCCACCCTGCGCGGTGCGGCGATCGTGAGCGCTCGCGTGATCGCGGGATTCGTCGCCATCGCCGTGGCGGCGGCCGTGATCGCCGCGGCGGCGCTCGTGCCCCTGCCGAGCATCCGGCACGGCGCGCCCAGCGCGATGATCACCCCCGTGCCCACGCAGCAGCAGCTCACCTGCCCCGGCGGACTCCTGCGTCTCTCCGACGCCTCGGGCGCCGGTGCCACGCGCGTCTCGGCGCTGGGAGCACCCGCCGTCACGAGCGGTGCGACCGCCGGCAGCGTGAGCGTGACACCGTTCACCCAGTCGGATGCCCACACGAGCGGTTCCTCCGCCGCCCCGCAGTTGGTCACCGCGGCCGGCACGCCCGGGGCGAGCTCGTCCCCCCTCGTCGCCGCCGCGCAGGCGCAGTCGATCAACACCGAGGAGGCGTTCGGGCTCGCCGCTGCGGCGTGCGTCGCGCCGTCGAGCGACGCCTGGCTGGACGGCGGATCGACGGCCATCGGCCGCACGACGCTCGTCTCGCTCTCCAACCCCTCCGAGGTCGACGCCACGGTGACCCTGCAGATCTTCGACGAGAAGGGTCCCGTCACCTCGCCCGGAATGAGCGGCATCGTGGTGCGGCCGCACGGTCAGCGCGTGCTCTCCCTCGCCGGCTTCGCACCCTCCGTCGGAGCGCCCGTCGTCCACGTCACGAGCACGGGCGGCCAGATCGTCGCGGTGCTGCAGCAGTCGACGATCCGCGGCCTCGCCCCCGGCGGCGTCGACATCGTGTCGCCCCAGCCCGGGCCGGCGACCCGCACCGTGCTCACCGGAATCTCTCTCGAGGGCGGCGCCGCGGTCGACGCGGTGCTGGGAACGCGCGGCTACGAGGATCTCGCGCCGGTGCTGCGCCTCTTCGTCCCCGGCTCGAAAGACCTGACCGCGACGGTCTCGGTCATTCCCGAGAGCTCCAGCGCGAAGGCGAACTCCTTCCCCGTCGACGTGACCGCGGGGCACGTGACCGACGTTCCCTTCGATGACCTCTCGGATGGCCACTACACCTTCGTCGTCACGACCACGCAGCCCGTTCTCGCCGCCGTGCGCGTGTCGACCGTCGGCTCGGCCGCGGTCGGATCCCGCGCCGACTTCGCCTGGACGCCCGCGGGCCGGCCGCTCGGTGCGGTCGCCCTGCTCGCGACTCCGCTCGGGCAGGCGAGCATCCTGCACGTCTACAATCCCGCGCCGCGTGCCGCGACCGTCACCGTGACCGCGCAGGGCGCGCCGGCGACCCGCCATCAGATCTCGGCGGGTGGGGCGATCGCGATCGTGGAACCGCCCGGCAGCAGCATCCGCCTCGATGGCCCGGCGGGCCTCTACGCGGCCGTCACCGGCAGCACCGACGGGGGAGTCTCCGCGTTCGCGGTCACGCCCGCGCAGGCCGCGTCGACACCGATCCGCGTCTACCGCTGAGGCAAGCCGCTCAGAGGTGGCGGAAGCGCTCCGGGGCCAGATCCCAGGGGTCCTTGCCGAGGAGTTCGGCGACCGCGCGGAAGACGCAGCTCTCGATCATCATGCGACGGTGCAGCTCGTCGTAGCGATGCAGCCGGGAGAGTCGCTCGATCGGCAGGCGGTAGAGCGTGACCCTGCGCTCGGCCGAGTTCACGCGCCAGCGGTCGAGGCCGACGGGGCTCAGGATGGCCGACGGCAGTACCGCGACCTCGAAGGCGACCCCGTCCAGTTCGTCGGGCCACAGGTCTTTGAGGTACTCGGCGGTCGAGGCGACCGTCAGATCGAAGAGGTCGGCCCGCGTGCGCAGGAGCGGCAGGTTGGGCCCCGTGACCGACGACCGGATGCCCCGCCCATGCCGGTCGCGCCAGCCCGGTCGCGCGGAGCCGGAACCGCTCGCTCGCCGGGGGGTCGCCATACCCCCATGCTAGACCGGCGTGCCCGCCCGGGCTCCGCCCACGGGCCCGGTTAGGCTGGTTCCACGATGAGCGGTCGACCCTGCAGCAAGGTGGCCTGCACGAATGATGCAGTCTCCACCCTGACCTACGTGTACGCGGACTCGATGGCCGTGCTCGGGCCGCTGAGCCAGTCGGCCGAGCCGCACAGCTACGACCTCTGCGAGAAGCACGCCGAGCGGCTGTCGGCGCCGCAGGGCTGGCAGGTCGTGCGCCACGTCTTCCTGGGGCTGTAGGGTCGCAGCGACCGCTCCCAGCGCTACCCTCGAAGCATGACCCCGCAGGAGCTCGCCGATCTGGCCCACCTCCGCCGCGCCAAAGACCTGATGGACCGCGAGTACGCGCGGCCGCTCGACGTGCCGACCATCGCCCGGCGTGCCCTCATGTCGCCCGCGCACTTCTCGCGGCAGTTCCGGGCCGCCTACGGCGAGACCCCGTACAGCTATCTCTCCACCCGGCGGGTCGAACGGGCGATGGCGCTCCTCCGTGGCGGGATGACCGTCACCGACGCCTGCGTCGCGGTCGGCTTCACCTCCCTCGGGTCGTTCAGCGCACGGTTCACCGAGTTGGTGGGCGTGACCCCGAGCGCCTATCGCGCCGGGCGGCACCCGGCCGTGAACGCGATGCCTGCCTGTGTGGCCATGATGACCACCCGACCGAGCAGATTTCGAGAAGCGACCCGCGCATCCGGTGCCTAGAGTGACCGCATGACCATCGCACTCCAGTACACGCACATCACCGTCAACGACCCGGACGAGTCGCTCGCCTTCTACCGCGACGCCCTCGGCCTTGCGGTCGTGAACGACGTCGCGTCGGGCGGCTTCCGCTGGGTGAGCCTCGGCCTGCCCGCGCAACCGGGTCTCGCGATCGTCCTCTCCGAACCGCACGCGGGGCGGTCACCGGCCGACGGGGATGCCCTGCAGGAGCTCCTCGTGAAGGGGTCGCTGCCCAACGTCGTGTTCGCCGCCGACGACCTCGACGCCACCTACGAGCGCGTGTTCGCGAGCGGCGCGGAGGTGCTGCAGGAGCCGATGGACCAGCCGTGGGGACCGCGCGACTGCGCGTTCCGCGACCCCTCCGGCAACACCGTGCGGATCTCGCAGGCGGCGCGCTGAGACGGTCCGACGGATCGGGTCGCCGAGGGCGCGGTGCCGGCCGCGCCGCGGGCGGCGGCAGGCTGCCTGCGCGTCAGGACAGCGCGGGCGGATGCTCGGCGGCGGCCTGCGCGGCCGAGCGCGGCGGGAACGGCGCGGGTCCTGATACGCCGGGCGCGGAGATCGGCGCCGGGTACGACCCCGGCGTCATCGGTCCGTCGTAGGCGGGGACCGTGGGCATGTCCGCGGGCGTCAGCGGCATCGTGCGGTGCACTTCACCGGTCGCGCGCTGGAGTTCGCCGGTCGCCCGCTGCAGTTCGCCGGTCGTGCGGATCGCCTCGAGTCGCACCTCGAGCTGCTCCATGACGACCGCCGCGAGCCCGGTGAGCGTGTCGATGTCTTTGTCGGTCACCGTCCGCGGCTGGAAGTCCAGCACGCAGAGGGTGCCGAGGTTGTGGCCGTCGCGGGTGGTGAGCGGCACCCCCGCGTAGAACTGGAGACCGAACTCGCCCGCGACGAGCGGATTGCTGAACGCGCGCGGGTCGAAGCGGGCGTCTTCGATGATCCACGGCTTGTCATCCATGATCGCGGAGGCGCACAGCCCGGGATCGCGGTCGATCTGCTCGATCTCGATGCCGTGATGAGACTTGAACCAGATGCGGTCGTGGTCGACGATGCTGACGATCGCCACGGGCACGTCGAAGAGGCGCGCCGCGAGGGCCGTGATGCTGTCGAAGGCGCCGTCCGGGGGAGTGTCGAGGATGCGATACCGGCCGACCGCGTCCATGCGCCCGTACTCATCGCGCGGCAGCGCCTCGCTGCTCTCCTCGCGGTGGCGACTGAGTTCGGCGACCACGAGCTGCCGGAACATGCTCACGAGGTCGGCGCCCTGGGGGCGCTGGGCGGGGTCGCGCGCGGTCATCGCGGCGAGCAGCTGCTGCCAGCCCGGCGACAGTTCGGGCGGGATCACGGGGTCGCGGGAGAGTCGTGCGACCGCCGACTCGACCAGGCCACCGGGGAACTCGAGGCGACGCGTGAAGGCCTCCAAGAGCACGAGGCCGAGCGCGTACACGTCGCTCGCGCCGGTGACGTCGCGTCCGCTCGCCTGTTCTGGGCTGAGGTAGGCGGCGGTGCCGGTCGTCGCGCCCTCGCGGGTGAAACGCTCGCTGTCGGCCGAGAGGGCGATACCGAAGTCGGTCAGTTTGGCCCGGGCGCGCACGTTGCCGTCGTTGTAGTCGACGAGGAGCACGTTGGAGGGCTTGATGTCGCGGTGCACGACGCCGCGGGCGTGCACGTACTCGAGCGCCTCGGCGAGGTCGTAGCCGATCTCGGCGATGTTGCGCGAGAGGAGGGGCCCCTGCGCGATGCGCTGGTGGAGGTCGATGCCGGTCACGAGCTCCATGACGAAGAAGCGGTGCGGATGCCCGCCCTCGTCGAAGTCGAAGCCGGCATCGAGGAGGTTCGCAATGGCGTGGTGACTGAGGGCGGCCAGCACTCCGAGCTCGGTCTCCTGACGATTCTCGTCGGGGGAGCGGTCGGTGAACAGCTTCACGGCGACGTGGCGGCCGAGCGTCTCGTCGCGGGCGCGGTAAACCGTCGCCATGCCGCCCTGACCGATCGGTTCTTCCAGCCAGTAGCGCCCGGCCAAGGTTCGTCCCGACGCGTCAGCGTGCGGAGCTGTCATGGCAACCCACTCTCATTTCCTGATTTTAGGGAGTTCGGAGTGCGCACCGTAAATAGTGGTAAGGGGGTTGCGCGCAGGGGCGTTTTGGTACACGCGTCGGAGGCCCGCGCATCCCAGTCGCCAGCAGGGATCCAGCGCCCCCGTGTCCCCCGTCGAACGCCCCCTTTCGTTACCATTTCGTTTCCTGACAGTGACAGATCGGGCATCCTCCCGTATCCTCGACAAGGAACTGGATGGCTTCCGCGTGGGAAATTGCCCGCAAGCCGCCCGTGAACTAGCCCGGAGGTACACGCCTGTGTCCGATGAGCAGACGCCCGATCAGACGGGTGACCTCGTCCGATCAGTGGAGCCCTTGACGCCCGCTGCGCCTCAGTACTCCTCCCGCCGGGAGATGCGGGCTGCCACCTCCGCGCCCGCTCGTCGCCCCGCCGGCACCACCTCGGCGCGTCCCGCTCCCGTGCGCACGAACCCGCCGCGGGCCGGGCAGCCCGCGACCGCGAAGATGTCGCGCAAAGACCGGGCGCTCGTTCGCAAGCTCGCGGTTGCGCCGGCACCGAAGCCGGTCGTCTCGGCGCGGCGGTCGAGCACGCGCGGCATCGGTGCGTCGGTGATCGGTGGGCTGGTCATCCTCGTCGTCTCGGCCATCGTGGGCACCACGATCATGCCGGCCTATGCCTTCCTGCCCTCGGGCACCGCGGGTATCCTCGCCAACGCGACCAAGTCGTCGGGCGGTGCTCCGCAGGCGGTGACGGTGGATGCCTCGGCGCAGGTTCCCGCCGCGAAGCGCGACCTCATCACCGCAACCTCGATGAAGGAGTACCAGCAGCAGCGGATCACGGCGACCGCGCTGGCCAACTACTCCGTGCAGCCGCACGCCGCGGGCGACGACTACCCGTGGCCCAACGCGGGCAACACCCTCTCGCCGCTCAACTACTACTACCGCCAGTGCGTCGACTTCGTCGCGTGGCGACTCAACCGCGACGCCGGGGTCACCCACGCACCGTGGAAGTGGACCTGGTCCAACCTGACGCCGGGCGGCGGCGACGCCTCCCAGTGGAAGGCGGCCTGGGAGCGCCACGGCTGGAAGACGAGTGCGACCCCCATCGTCGGCTCGGTCGCCTGGTTCGTCGGCAACCACGTCGCGTACGTCAAGTCGGTGAACGGCAACACGGTCACCATCGAGGAGTACAACGGAATGTCGAGTCGGGCGTACGCGATGCGCACCATCCCGATCGATTCCGTCGGCCGCTTCCTCTACCCGCCGCCCGCCTGATCGGGGTCTCGGAGGGCGCTCGATCGGGGCGCCCGGGGCACGGCGTCGGCCCAATAGCCGCGAAACCCCGCCGATCTCCCTTGTTTCGGGCTCTGCCGGCTTTAAGGTTGCCTCGTGTGGCGTGCCGGAAGAGACGACGATGAGTTCTCTGTCGACGAAGCGCCGACATACGCCCCTCGTCAGGTGACGGCGCCGCACGCGCTGAACCTGGGGGATCCGACTTTCAAGGCGGGAAACGTGGCCGAACCAGTGTGGACCAAGTGGCGAGAGGAGCTCGCCCTCATCGGTGGACCCTCCCCACTGCTGCATTTCGTGGACACCCCGCGAACCCGAATCGAGCTGAGCGCGACCCACCCGGGTGGACTCGCGCAGTTCATCACCGGCAAGACGACACTGCTCTCCAGCCTCATTCGTGATGAGGTCGCGTTGCGCGGGGCGCGCATCGCCGCGGGAGCCATCGCCGCGAAGGGCCTCGAGCTCTCCGCGGCCCGCGGCATCGACAGCGTGCACCTCGGCATCGGCATCGCGGAGTGGCGCTTCGGCGAGGAGGAGTTCCGTGCGCCGCTGCTGCTGCGCCCGCTCGCCATCCGCCGCCGCGGCTCCGACTTCGAACTCAAGCTGCGCGGCGATGCCTTCCTCAACCCCGACTTCGCCCGGGCCATGAGTGAGCAGTTCCAGCTCGACCTCGACGCCGAGGCATTCGTCGCGCTCACCGACGACGACGGCTCCTTCAAGCCCAACCCGGTGATCGACCGGCTGCGCGGGCTGACCAGTCACCTCGACTGGTTCACCGTGCATCCTCGCCTCGTCGTCTCCTCCTTCGCCGACGTCTCGACCGCTCTCGTGGAGGACGCGGCGCGGCTCGAGCACCCCGTGCTCGACGCCCTCGCGGGCAACGCGGCCGCCACCTGGACGGTGCAGGAGAGCTACGCGCCCATCGAGCCGGTCGACTCCGACCACCGCCCGCCCGAGACCGACGTGCTGCTGCTCGACGCCGACGCGGAGCAGGAGAACGTGGTCGCGCAGATCGCGGCGGGCAACTCCGTCGTGGTCAAGACCCTGCCCGGCACGGGCGGCACGCAGACCATCGTGAACGCGATCGGCGCACTCGTGGGGCAGAACAAGCGCGTGCTCGTGGTGAGCGCGCGCCGGTCATCCCTGCAGGGCATCACGCAGCGCCTCAGCGACATCGGCCTCGCCGGCCTCGCGGTCGCGCCGACCACCCTTCGCCGCGACGTGATCCGCTCGATCTCCCGCAGCGAGAAGGCGAAGCAGCCCCTCATCGCGGAGGTGGACGACGCCCTGATCCGGCTTCGCAAGGTGCTGCTCGACTACCGGGGCGCGCTGGCCCGACCGGATGCCGAACTCGGCATCAGCGTGCTGGACTGCGTCGCCGAGCTCAGCCGTCTCGCGCTGCTCCCGACTCCGCCGCAGACGACGGCCCGCCTGAGCCGGTCGACGGTCGAGGCTCTCGCGACCGACCGGGCACGGGCATCCGAGACCATGGTCACCGCCGCCGCGCTCGGGGAGTTCCGCTACGGCCCGGGCGATTCGCCGTGGTACGGCGCGAGCTTCACCGACGGGGCCGCCGCCGCGCACGCGCACGCGACCGCGAAGCGACTCAACGACGAGAGCATCCCGCGCCTGTTGGCACGCGCCCGTGATCTCATCCGCAACACCCACATGCGGCCGTTCGAGAACATCACCGAGCTGGGTGTGTACCTGCGGTTGCTGATCGATATCCGCGACACCCTCGACCGCTTCCAGCCCGTCGTCTTCGACCGATCGCTCAGCGAACTCATCGTCGCGACGGCGCCCCGCAAGGAGGGCCCCGAGATGTCGTCGGCGAACCGCCGCCGACTCAAGAAGCTCGCGAAGGAGTACGTGCGCCCCGGCGTGCACGTCTCCGACCTGCACGAGGCTCTCGTGCGGATTCAGCAGCAACGCGTGCTCTGGCAGCGTTTCGTCTCGGAGGGCGTCGCACCCGAGGTGCCGGTCGGCATCGCCGACGTGCAGGTCTCGTACCAGGAGGTCGCGCAAGACCTCGCACTACTCGACGAACCGCTCGGCGCGACCACCCGCGAGACCCAGCTGGCCTACCTGCCCCTCACGGAGCTCGTCGATCGCGTGGCGGCCCTGGCCGCCGAGTCGGATGTGCTCAACAACTTCCAGGAGCGGTCGGCGCTCATGACCACGCTGCGCGACCTCCAGCTGGAGCCGCTCACCGAGGACCTCGCCGCGCGCCACGTGCCCGAGTCGCAGGTCGAGGCCGAACTCGAGCTCGCCTGGTGGCAGTCGGCGCTCGAATCGCTTCTCGCGGGGGACCGCGCGCTGCTCGGCGCGAACATCGACGTGCTCGACCGGCTGGAGGCCGACTTCCGCCTCGTCGACGAAGCGCACGCCGCCGGCAGCCCCGGGCTGCTCGCCTGGCAGCTCGCCGAGAACTGGAAGATCGGCCTCGTCGACTGGCCCGAGGAGGCGAGCGCCCTGAAGCGGCTGCTCCGCGGCGAGCGGGTCGACGCCGTCCAACTGCAGGCCACCGCGCCGCACCTGTCGCGCACGATCGCGCCGGTGTGGGTCGCGTCACCGTATGAGGTGCCGAGCATCGCGGAGACGGTGCCGTTCGACGCGGTCATCCTCGTCGACGCCGGGGCCACCACTCTCGCCGAGAACCTCGGAGCGATTCGCCGTGCCCGGCAGGTCGTCGCGTTCGGCGACCCCGTCACGCAGAGCCCGTCGCCGTTCGAGGTCGCGATCACCGACCCCGAGGACGGGCTCATCGTCGCCGGCGAGGACCCCGACGAGCTGCACTCCGAGTCGGCGCTCGCCCGACTCTCGGCCCTGCTGCCCACCCTGTCGCTCACCCGCAGCTATCGCGCGGGCGGGGAGGACCTCGCCGAACTCGTCAACCGGCGCTTCTACGGCGGCCGCATCGAGTCGCTGCCGTGGGCGGGGAGCTTCCTCGGTCATCCCAGCATCGCTCTCGAGTACGTCGAGGCCGGGTACGGGATGCCCGACCCCGAGTCCGGCGCGGTCGAGAGTGTCGACGCCGAGGTCGAGCGGGTCGTGCGGCTCGTTCTCGACCACGCGGCGACCCGCCCGCAGGAATCGCTCATGGTCATCACCGCGAGCCCCCTCCACGCCGTGCGCGTGCAGCAGGCGGTGCTGGGCGCCGTGACCGGGCGCCCGGACCTCACCGACTTCGTCATCGGGGACCGCGCGGAGCCGTTCACCGTCACCACCATCGAGCAGGCGGTGGCGCAGAGCCGCGACCGCGTCATCTTCTCCATCGGGTTCGGCCGCACGCCGCACGGCCGCGTGCTCTCCGACTTCGGCGCGCTCGGCGAGCCGGGCGGCGACCGCATGCTCGCGGTCGCGATGACCCGCGCCCGCCGGTCGATGGTCATCGTCACCTGCTTCCAGCCGAGCGACTTCGACGACCAGCGCATGCAGAACGGCGCGGCCGCGCTCGCCGAACTGCTCGGTGAGATCGGGGCCCGCCTCGCCGAGGTTCCGGTTCCCGACGACAGCGACCCTATGCTCGTCGATCTCGCTCGCCGTCTGGAGAACCGCGGACTGCGGGTCGCGCTCGGCCACCGCGGCAAGCTCGGCCTCGTCGTCTCCCACCTCGGCTACTGCGCGACCATCGAGACCGACGCCGTGCTGCACCGGGCGAGCCTGCGCGAATCGCTGCGGCTGCGCCCCGAGGTGCTGCGCCGACTGGGCTGGCACTACCTGCGGGTGCACTCCTTCGAACTGTTCAGTGATCCGGATGCGGTGGCCGCGAAGGTCATGCGGCTCCTCGGCGCCGACGCGGCACCCATCACCGAGCCGATCCCCGTGATCCCGACCCCGGCGCGTGGCTGAGCCCGAGGCCTCGGGCGCGGGTGCGGGGGGCGCTGCGGACGACACGAGCGCGCGAGAGCCGTCGCCCGGCCGTCGCGTGCGTCGTCGGGTGACCACGCCGCCGCCGCCGGGCACCGATCCCGCGCCGGCTCCCGAACCGACCCGCCACACCCTCGACGAGAACGACGACCGCCTGCGCGCCGAGAAGCCGCCGCACTACTGACCGTGGCGGGCCGGGTGCGCCGTGGGCCGCCCGCGTGCCCCCGCGCGGCCCCGGTCCAGCTCCCCGTGCGGCCCTCCGGTTCGCAATGCAGGATGGCGACGCGCGTCAACGCGACTGTGCCGCCATTTCTGGCGCGTCGGTGAAGTGGTCGTGGCGGTTTCGGGCGGCTGAGCAACAGCTCATCCTGAGACGTGAACCGGCGCGTGGGCCGGGAACGTGAACCGGCGCGTGGGCCGGGACGTGAACCGGCGGGCCGGACGGGGACGTGAACCGGCGCGTGGGCCGGGAACGTGAACCGGGGCGGAGCAGGCCGCGCCGCGCGGCCAGCTGCCGCGCCGCCGCCCGGCACTCAGGAGGTGTGCTTGCCGTGCTCTGCGCCGGGGGCGGAGGTGTTGGCGAGCAGGTTGCGGATGTCGGTCAGCAGCTCGAGCTCGGTCGGCGGGGTGTCGGCCTCCACGGCGGGCACCCCGGCCTCCTTCTTCTGGAAGGCGCGCTTCTTCAGGAAGTTGATGGGCACGACGAGCGCGAAGTATACGACGATCGCCACCAGCAGGAACTGGATGACAGCGGCGATCACCGCACCGAAGAACAGCGTCGCGGGCTTCCCGCTGCCGTTGAGGGTGGGGATGACCACCGGCAGGGCCTTCGCGAGGCTCTGCGCGCTGAACAGCGCGCCGATGAGTGGGTTGAGCACGCTCGTAACGATCGCGTTGACGATGCCGGTGAACGCGGCGCCGATGACGACAGCGACCGCCAGGTCGATCACGTTTCCGCGGAGGATGAACTCTTTGAAACCTTTGAGCATGAGGGACTCCCGTTCGTGGTGGGCGCTGGTTGCGCGGGCCAGACGGCGAGTGGGGCGACCCCTACGCCGACGTAGACGATTGTGCCGGAGCCCCGGGGGACTTCGCACCCTTTGCGCCCGATCCGGCGGATGACCCGCCCGAGCCGCCGGCACCGCCCGAGCCGCCACTGCCCGACCCGCCCGACCCGGCACCGCCCGATCCAGCACCAGCCCCCGATCCCGATCCCGACCCGGATCCCGACCCGGCCGAGTCACCCGACCCGCCCGAGCCTCCCGCTCCGCCGCCCGAACCGCCGCCCGCGCCGCTCCCCGCTCCAGAGTCTCCGCCCTGGCCCTTCGCGCCCGCGCGCGAGTCGGTGCGGTAGAAGCCGCTGCCGTTGAAGCTCACTCCCACCGCGCTGAAGATCTTGCGGAGACGGCCCGAACAGTTGGGGCACTCGGTCAGCGAGTCGTCGGTGAAGGCCTGCTGGATGTCGAAGGCGGTGCCGCACTCGGTGCAGCGGTACGAGTACGTGGGCATGGTGATCCTTTGAATGGGGCGGGTCGGGTCAGCGGGACGCGCGGAAGCGGGTGATCCCGGTCGGCGTGACGACGCCGTCGACGCGCTTGTCGTGCACCTCGCTGGGCACACGGTCGACGAGCTCGCTGTCGAAGATCACAGCATAGACGGGCGGGCACTTCTCCATGGAGCCGAGGGTCTTGTCGAAGTAGCCCTGCCCCCACCCCATGCGCATTCCGCTCGTGTCGACGGTGGCGGCGGGCACGATGATGAGCCCCACGTTGTCGATCGCGCTGGGGGCGAGGATCTGGCTGGTCGGCATGGGCATGCCCTGAACATCCTCGGCCTCGTCGCTCGCGTCGTAGGGCGCCCAGTCGAGCAGGCCGTCGGCACGGGAGATGGGTAGGAGAACCCGGATGCCCCGCTCACAGGCCCAGTGGAGGAAGTCGCGAGTGGGCGGTTCGTTGGGGGTGGAGAGGTAGGCGGCGATGTAGTCGACGCCGAGATCGCTTGTCAAGGCCTCGAGGTTGCGCGTGATTCCGAGGGCCGCGTTTTCGCGCTCGGTGGCGGTCATGGTGCGCCTGCGTTCGCGCAACTCCGCCCGAAGGGCGCGCTTTTGGTGACTGACGTCGTCGGTCATCCTGTAATTCTAGGAGCAGTTGCCCGGTAGCCTGTTCCCTATGGCCACGAAGATTACTAAAGCAGTTATCCCCGCCGCCGGATTGGGTACCCGATTCCTTCCTGCCACCAAAGCGATGCCGAAGGAGATGTTGCCGGTCGTTGACAAACCGGCTATCCAATATGTTGTCGAGGAGGCCGTGGCCGCTGGGCTCACGGATGTCCTCATGATCACCGGGCGCAACAAGAACGCGCTCGAGAACCACTTCGACCGTGTCGGTGAGCTCGAAGCCACCCTCGAACGCAAGGGCGACACCGAGAAGCTGGAGAAGGTCAACTTCTCCACCGACCTGGCCGACATGCACTACGTGCGTCAGGGCGACCCGAAGGGCCTGGGGCACGCCGTGCTCCGCGCCGCCATGCACGTGGGGCACGAGCCCTTCGCCGTGCTCCTGGGTGACGACATCATCGACAGCCGCGACGTGCTGCTCTCGAAGATGATCGAGGTCGCGGGGGAGAAGACGGCGTCCGTCGTCGCCCTCCTCGAGGTCGACCCCGAGGTCGCCCACATGTACGGAATCGCGACCATCGAGGCGACCGACGCCGACGACGTGGTGCGCATCACGGGGCTCGTCGAGAAGCCGGCCCCGGGCACCCAGCCCTCCAACTACGCCGTCATCGGCCGTTACGTGCTGCAGCCCGAGGTGTTCGACGTGCTCGCCCACACCGCGCCCGGCAAGGGTGGCGAGATCCAATTGACGGATGCCCTGCAGGAGCTTGCCCGCGAGAACATCGCCGGCGGCGTCTACGGTGTCGTCTTCCGCGGCCGCCGGTACGACACCGGTGACCGCCTCGACTACATCAAGGCGATCGTGCAGCTCGCCGTCGAACGTGAGGACCTCGGGGAGGCTCTGCGCCCGTGGCTCAAGGACTTCGTCTCGAAGTTGGAGTAGGCGTGGCCACAATCCCATCGCTCGTCGAGGGCGATGTCACGATCCGGCCGATCCGGCTTCGTGACGCACGTGCACTGGAGCGCGAACTGGTCGAGAACCGGTCGTGGCTGCGCCAGTGGGAGGCGACCAACCCCCACGGCCCGCTGAGTTTCGACGTGCGGTCGAGCATCCGCAGCCTCCAGGCCAACGCACGCGCGGGATTGGGCCTCCCGTACGCGATCGACTACAAGGGCGAGTTCGCCGGGCAGTTGAACGTGTCGTCGATCGCGTACGGGTCGCTCAGCTCGGCGACCATCGGGTACTGGGTCGCGGAGCGGTTCGCCGGGCGAGACGTGACCCCCACCGCAGTCGCGCTCGCGACCGACCACGCCTTCTTCGGCCTCGGCCTGCACCGCATGGAGATCTGCATCCGCCCCGAGAACGCGCCCTCGCTCCGGGTGGTCGAGAAGCTCGGCTTCCGGTACGAGGGTCTGCGCCGCCGCTACATCCACATCAACGGCGACTGGCGCGACCACTTCTGCTTCGCTCTGACCGTGGATGAACTGCCTCAGGGTGTGCTGCGGCGCTGGCTCGACGGCCACGTGGTGGCCGAGGATGCGACGGTGCCCGCCTCGGACCGCGCGCGGGCGGCTGTTCCGCTGCGCGTGGTGTCGCGGGGCTGAGACGCTGCGCGTCGCGGTCGACCCGCGCCGAGCATCCGTCGCGCACCGAGTGTGGGGCGCGCCCCGCGTGCCGAGGCGGCAATCGGGGACCTCGCTCGTACCGTAGGCACATGGAGTTTTCGGGAGTCGGCGGCGGTGTCATCGTCGCCCTTGCTGCCGGCCTCTGGCTCGTCTATCTCATGCCCACGTGGTTTCGTCGCCGCGACTACATCGCGAGCGAGCGGGCCGAGGTGCGCCGCCAGCAGGCCCTGCGCGTGCTTCAGGAGACGGCTGCTCTCGTCGCCCCGCCGCGCACCGAGCCCGCCGCCCCCATCGTCTCGCCGTCGGGAGAGGTGACCGACCACGAGCGCCTCGCGCTCGCCATCGAGCGCTCCCGGCAGGCCCAGGCCAACCGCGTCGCCAGCCGCAAACTCGTCGAGGCGGCCAAACCGCCCGTGCAGGAGGCAGTCGCCAGGGCTCGGATGTCGCGCCGCCTGCGCCGCACGCGGGCCGTCGCCACGCTGCTGCTGCTCGCCTCGCTCGTGCTCATCGTGGTGCAGCTGGTCGTGATCGCGATGACCGGCGTGGCCGTGGCCGCGGTGGCGGTCATCGGCTTCTCTGCGGTCGTGGGCGTCGTGTCGTTCGCCGCGCTCGGGCGTTTGGCGAGCATCGCGCGGCGACGCTCGGTGGGTCCGGCGCGAGCCGCGACCGCCCTGCGCAAGACGAGCTCGGTGGGACCGATCGTGCGATCGGAGGACGCGGCGGCCGAGGCCCGCGCGACCGAGTGGACCCCGGTGCCGATCCCGAAGCCGCTGTACCTGTCGCGCAGTGAGGCGCCCGCCGAGCATCCGCCGCAGCGCTCGCTCGACCACGCCGCGATCCTGCGCGCCGCGGCGCGAGAGGCCGACCGTGCGCTGCGCGACGCGCAGACGGCACCGGGAGTGACCCCGATCACCGGCCGCTCGGTGACCCGGCCCGCATCGTCGGCGCGAGAGACGCCGGTCGCGCAAGGGACCGCGAGCGCGTCTGCGGCGACCCCTGCCGCCGCACCCAGCCGCTACGCGAGCATGGGCGTGCTCGATGGACTGGGCGCCGTGGGCACCGACCTCGACGAGGTTCTGCGTCGCCGGCGCGCGACCGCCTGACCGAAGCGACGTGTCGGGTCGCCGATTATTGCGTGCGCGCGCGACCTGATAACGTAGCTACGCAGTAAACGGGCCCTTGGCGCAGTTGGTAGCGCGCCTCGTTCGCATCGAGGAGGTCAGGAGTTCGAATCTCCTAGGGTCCACTGACTGGACACCCGACCGGACACCGGTCGGGTGTCTTTTTTGCTGGCTGGACGATTGTGGCGGCGAACCTGAGTGCTTGCTGTGGTTGGTGCCGTCACGCTGACTCGACGTGCTGGCGGTTCCCTTCTCCACCGAGTCGTTGGCGTCCCGGATAAGGCAAGTCTTCTCGCAGCAGCACTAGATGGACGGGAGCGCACCTGAATACTGAACCTGCCTCCCATTCCTCCGCGAGGGAGCTAGGTCCCATTGAGTCCCGCTTGAGTTGTGGCTCGAGCGGAGCGGCCTGACGCGGCCCGGCTGCCGGTCTGGATCGTAGTCGGTCGACTTGTCGATGTGTGTCGGTCACGTCGGCTTGTGAACATCGCTCGGTGCGATAGAGGGCCGACGGGTCCGTGGCCCGAATCGATGAGGGCTCTCAGCTGCAATATTCGTCGTGATTCTTGCTCCGCCGGGCCGGTACAAAACGCGGCGTGCGTGCGTAAAGTTGTCGCCTGAAGTTCGCATCGGGGATAGCGCGATCATCGCGAACTGCGAGAATCCGTTCGTCGCAATGAGAGACGCCTGAGACCAGTTCGCCTCGGGTCCAATTTCGTTCGCGAATCGCCGTCTACGAAGCGCAGCGATTCCTCATGTTGTCTTGGGATCGGCGATTGCATCCGTCGCGCATCTCAGACTCCAGCCTGTCGCAACGCGCAACGAGGCGTATTGAACGTCCCTCGATATCGCAGTGCGCCGCGGTCGGGCTCCGTTCAAGCCTTCAACCCCGCTGGGCGACGTCACGATCATGGAGTCAAGCTCGCGCCCCGCTTCCTCGGGTCACCATTACCTCTTGTGTGAGATTGAGGCCGCGTTCCCTGAAAAACAGGTCGGGGCGCCTCGTCAACGAGAACGTCCACGTGACCCTCCCGTCAGGCGTCGTCTGAGTGTCGTCGGGACACGCGGGCGAGGAGATGGCCAGTGATCGGCCGCAACATACACTTACTGAGTATCTATTCGGCACTAACACAGTTCGGGGGACCCTTGTCCGTTCGGCTCGGCCTGCTGGCCATCTTGAATCAAGGACCTTGCTACGGGTATCAACTCCGGAGGGAGTTCGATCGACGGACCGGTTCGGCGTGGCCCATGAATATTGGGCAGGTCTACACAACATTGGACAGGCTTGTCCGCGATCGATACGCGTCCCGGATGGAGTCCGACGGTGATGGACAAGTAACTTACGCGATTACCGACCAAGGCCGATCTGAGGTCGATACCTGGTTGAGTTCACCGGTCGTCCGCGAAGGGGCATCGCGCGACGAACTCGTCATGAAACTGGCCATTGCCGTGACTCTCCCGGGCGTCGACATAGCGAGGGTAATACAAGCTCAGCGCACGGCTACCCTGCAACTCCTGCAGAGTCTGACGCGTGTGAAGAATTCAACGACTGATCCGACGTCTGCGGACGAACTCGCATGGCTATTGACGATCGACGCAATGATTTTTGCGGCGGAGGGTGAAGTGCGATGGCTCGACCATTCGGAAGCTCGGCTAGTTAGAGCTGTGGCTGAGGGCGGGGTCGAACCACTCCCTCTGTCTGGATCGAAAGTTCGCCGCGGGCGCCCGGTAAAGGCAGCTGCAAATGAGTAAGGATGTGCTCGTCCTGGAGCAAGTCAGCATGAAATTTGGCGACGGTGCAACCTCCGTTCCCGCGCTGGTGGACATAGACCTCAACGTCTCTGAGGGCGAGATGGTCGCGATCATGGGCGCCTCGGGATCAGGTAAGTCGACGCTTCTCACTGTTGCCGGCGGGTTGCTCCCCCCATCGTCGGGCTCAGTCTGGGTGGACGGTAAGAACCTGCGCGAGTGTGCGCCGCGGCAGCTTTCAGCGATTCGCCGCAGAACCTTGGGGTTTATATTCCAAGATTTCAACCTCGTTCCATCTCTCAACACTCTCGAAAACGTCGCGCTTCCCCTGGAACTTGACGGCGTTCGTCTCAGGAAGGCGACACGCATTGCGATGGAAGCTCTGGCGCTTGTGGAGCTTTCTGAATACGCCGGGCGGTACCCGTCTGAGCTGTCAGGCGGCCAACAGCAGCGCGTCGCCATCGCGCGAGCCGTAGTCGGAGGGCGCTCGCTAATCCTCGCGGATGAGCCAACTGGCGCGTTAGACAGCAGTACGAGCGAAATTGTGTTGGGAATGTTGAGGGATCGCGTTGATTCCGGTGCATCATGCATCATCGTCACCCACGACGCACGCCACGCCGCATGGGCGGATCGCATAGTTTTCATCCGCGACGGACGCATCGTGGACCAAGCCCGATCGGAAAGCCCATCCGTGCTGCTCACGCGTTCTCGCCCGGAGTCGACACCGTGAGGAGTCTCGGCGTAAATCTTGGTCGCTTCCGGGTCGCCTTGAGGGTGGCTAGGCGCTCCACTGTTCAAGCCTCAGGTCGAAGCGGGTTGATAGTCGCTCTCGTTGCTCTGCCTGTCTTCGGCCTCTCTGCTCTAGGGACCGTGCTCACAAGTACAATTCCTTCAGTGGATGAAACGGTCACGGCGGAACTCGGCCGGACTCAAGCCAGTTTTGTCATGGAGTTCCCTCCGGATGCCACTCTGGTGCAGAGCCCAAACAACCCGCGCAACGTTCGCTTCGAGACCGACAGTCACGGCAACCCAACCCATCACGCTGTCGACGATCCGCGCCGGAGTCCATCGGACTTCCTCGGAAATGATCGAGTGATCCCGCTCCAGCTGCTCTCGGCAACGGTCGGGACGGCAACCGGCAAGGGAATCTTCGCAGTACTCGAAGGTGACTCGTGGGGCCCAGCATTTGCAGGAAAGTTCGCCCTGGTGAGTGGCCACTCGCCCCGATCGAAGTCGCAAATACTCGTCACGCCGGCCGCCTTGGAACGGCTTGGCAAGCACCTCGGCGAATCAGTGTTCATCGAGGGAAGCCAGACAAGTGCATTTCAGATTGTCGGGACTCTGCGGGATCGAACCAAGCCATCCAATAATCAAGAGATATTCACTCCCGCAGGTGCAGTGAGCGGAAGTACGGACCTGGCTTCGACTACGTTTTATCTGCCCGACACGCCAGTGTCGTGGCGAATGGTCCAGGACATGAACAAGTCCGGCGCGGTCGTGTTGTCTCGCGAGGTCCTGCTCAACCTGTCCATTTTGGGGCCAACAGAGGTTCCCGCCGACGCGCCGACGCTGCCTGTGGCACAACTCGGCACCATCGTTCCCTTAGCGGGATTCTCCCTATTTGAGGTGATGCTGCTTGCCGGCGCTGCTTTTATGGTGGGGGCGCGACGACAGCAGCGGAACCTCGCGATCCTTGCGAGCGTCGGCGGGGACAGGGCGACTCTGTTCGCAGTGATTTCATTCTCGGGCGTTGTGCTCGGCGCAATAGGCGGTGTGATCGGCGCCTCCGCCGGAGTTGGTGGGGCATGGGCGTATATGCAGCTCACGAGCGACGGGAACATTACACAATACCCAGGGTTCCACCCCAACCCACTGGTGTTGCTGTCCACGGTCGTGTTCGCAATTGCATCCGGGTGGGTCGCGTCAGCGCTACCAGCCCGAGCTGCTTCTCGAACCGATGTCTTCTCCGCACTGCGCGGCGCTCTCAGGCCTCAAGCGATCAAGCGGCGCAGACCAATTATCGGACTTCTCCTCGCCGCATTCGGTGCCGTGATCTCGCTGGCTGGTGGGGTAGTGGCAGCAGTCCGATTGGCCGGTGGACTCGTCGATCCACCGACGCTTTCTGCTGGCCTTGTGCTACTCGTTCTTGGCCCTGTCGTGATGCAAATCGGGGCCATCATGGCTACCCCTGCGTTGCTCTCAGCCATCTCGTGGGGTGCATCGGGCATCGGGCTTGGCGCCAAGCTCGGCGCTCGCGACGTCTCCAGAAATGCTGCGCGCACAGTTCCAGCCGTTGCAGCGATCATGGCAACAATCTTCTTCGGTTCCTTCGTCATGACCTTTGCCGCATCGACTGAGGCCCAAGCTCGCTCACGATGGGACTACTGGACATCTCCAGGGCTGGCGCAAGCGGATCTTCGTGACTGGGTAACTCCCGATTCGGCGTCGGCGTCGGCGACCGCGAATGCGCTCGCTGTGGCCGACGCGATGAAGGCCACTTTCGATGCGAAGCGCGCAACGATTCTCGAAGCATCCGCGACCTTCACGGGCGCGCCCGGCAGTGCCCGGGACCTATTCGCGATGCCCCGTATGAATGTGATCGCGGCGTGTCCCCACGGGATTTATTCAAATCCCAGCCTGGACACTCAAGGCTGCGGTGGGCGGCCTTACGTCATGGATCAGAATATCTGGGTCGGATCCGTGAACGATATCGAGGTCGTTATCGGCCGATCTCTCTCGACGCGCGCAGTTTCTACGCTCAGCCACGGCGGAGCGATTTCTCTTTACCCGCAGTATCTGCGTTCAGGGCAAGTCACTATCGACTGGAGGACGGGAGATCAACTCGCATCGGATGCTCAAGAGGGAGCGGAAGGGGGAATGGGACGCCCGAGCCGGCCGGTTCACTCTGCCACGCTGCCCGCGGTCGTCGAGCCGATCCCACACGACTTGCATTTTGCAGTGTTCATGCTGGACACCACGGCGAGATCCATTGGCCTGAAAGTGGCGCCCGGTATGGTCTTGGTCAAGTCCAGCGGCAAGCCAACAGACTCTGAATTCGACGGGCTCAATAAAATCAACCAATCGCTCACGGGCGACCAACAATTGATCCAATCTCACGTAGAGGTGGGACCGCCATCTGAAGCGGGCCTCCAGGCATGGGCCTTGGTAGCTCTGTGTGCGTTGCTTGTACTCGGCGCTGCCTCGGTGGCAATCGGGCTCGCGCGTTCGGACGGCCGTCACGATGTGTTCACAATTGTCGCGTCAGGGGGAACGCCGCGACTCCGAAGGTCATTCAACTTTTGGCAGGCATACTGCATTGCTGGAACGGGCGCCGTTATAGGCACCACCTTGGGCACCCTGCCGGTACTCGCGATCGCTGTAACAAGCGGTGGCCAGTCGGGGTTGCCATTCACGCCACCGTTGGTGCAGCTTGGGATCACTGCGTTTGGGATCCCACTTGTTGTGGCCTTAGCGAGTGCCATCCTTACCGGCAGCAGGACTCCGGCCCGTCCAATCGAACGCTGAGCTGGGTCAGCCTGCTGCGATGACCCTCTTCGCCTCTCTGACGGCATCGGCGACCGCCCTCCGCTCGAACTCGAGCTGCTCCCGGTGGTGCGCAATGAAGGCTGCTTGATAACGAGCTTCAATGTCGGCCAGCGTCTGGATGATCTTCGTGGACGCCTTGCAGTTGACATCGATCATGGCCGTTCGAGGTGCGGCAGCCGGATTCGTCGGAAGGACCGGACTCCAGTCGGTTGCGTTCGTTCTGGGGCTCACCTTGTGCATTCGAAGACAAGCCCACCACTGTTGCCGCGCGATGCGCCACGCTTTCGTACGGGATGCCGCGAGGTATGCAGCGGCGGCTCCGTCGGTACCAGTTTTGATCGGGCTGCCTTGCAGGCCTGCCCTGCTGTCGGTGTAAGTGAGTTCAGGGAGCAATGGCGTTGACCTAAGGCAGGAATCCTCCGCACTGGACCAGGCCGCCGACTGCGCTCGAAGGAGAGCGTCCCCTTTCACCGCAAACGCGAAGGATGGCAACTCATACGCGTACCGACGCGCGTTTACGGCCACCCAAATCCCGTACCTACGATCTTCTGCAACTGGGATCGCGGACCTGTCGAGTGTTCGCAGCGGGTTCGTAAACCCGGACTTCCTAAGGCAATCGTCGAGCAACACGTCATTTGCATGGTCGATGACTTGGAGCTCTGCCCAGGTCATTTGGTATACATCTAACGGAAGAGTTATCGTGCCGATTTGGCCGTCGACCACAGCGTGGACACCTCCGAACCTAGCGGCGTCGAGACCCGTGGTCGTCGGGTGCGGAGGTGCGGGCGGCATGGACGAGCAACCCGCGAGCGTCACGGCCACTACCAGGAATATTGCGCCTAGGCAGACCCTCATGGAATGTACCTCACTTCGGCAGCGTCAGGGACTTTTCTGCTGGGCAGAACAGAGTGCGCCGGGTTCCCCTCGGCGCACGCCATTCCGCCTGATCAGCTAGTGACTGAAGCTGCTGATTCGGTCGTTCGATGTCTCGAAGGTGCCGAGATTCGTGTTGTATGCGGCAAGCGAGTTGGCGGCACCGCCGGATGCGAACGTGATCGTGCGACCCACGTGGTTAATGTCCTCCCAGAAGATCACGGAGGTGGACTGCCTGTTGTAAAGCGACGACGCCGTGTCGTTGTTCGTGACGCTGTTCGGCGAGCCAGAGTTCTTGTAGAGAGTGTTGGTGTAATTCTGATCGAGCCAGAGGCAGGCGTAGCCCGACGGGCAGTCTGATTGCGCGGCAGACGCCGGCCCAGCGGTTACGGCCACTCCTGCAAGTGCGACTACCGCAGCTGCCACTCCAGCGACAATTGGGTTTCTGATCATGGTCGGCGGATCCTTCCTTCGGGATATGCGGGATATCTTCCCGATCCAGATCATGGCCGTCGTAGACTAGTTACGCAGTAGGCATTAAGTGCGACTTTTTTGAATACGTGAGTGTGAGTAGGTTATTCTTTTTATATACTCCGTATACCCGAGCGGATAAGTTTCCGATGACCAGTTACACCGTTACGAAGGTACGCAAGCAGTTGTCCTCTGACCGGAGCCATCGGCATATAGAGGGCGTGATCACAGCGACGGGCCTTTACTACTCGCGCAGCCAAGTCGTGAACAGCATCAACGCCGGAGACACTTGGTCAACAAGTGCAGGCGGGTATACGGCAACTATCCGGACGGCGATATCCTGCCCTCGCGCAAATTGCTTCGCTGCGCCCTACATAAGGACTGCTCCGGATAGCACCAAACTCGACAATCTTGAGAATCTGCCCGAGGGATAGGCGCGTTGGTCGACGCGAGCCTTAGCACTTATATTCGAACATGACTTCGGCTCTGACCGTTTGACATTGTCGTGTGACGGCGCCCGATCTATGACTCACGACGGAACGCGGCTCGGTGTGCGAACTACGGGCGCGAGTTCCCCCAACCGGTCAAGGGGCAAATCGTTCTGCAGCACGGCGCGAATGCGTCTGATCTTCGAGTCCACGGTACTGCGAGGAAGAATCTCGTAGTCGTCACCGCAGTCAGATTATTCTTCGCCTGGCTGAAGATTGCCTTCCTGGACCTCAGGTGTGGGCGATGCTGCGTCGGGACCGCTAGGGCATAGCGGACTGCGACACCCGATTCCTCTGTTCGGATCCTCGGATTGAGACTGCTGCAGTCCGAGGTCAAGCGCCATTCGGCTGCCACGATTGAGGCATAACCGATTAGTGAACAACACCAACGCGAACAGACAAAGAAAAGCCTGACCGCCCAACACGGCGGCGCTGAGGCCGGGGACTAGGTATCCGGGTGTGATCGCGGCACCCAAGCACACGGGTGTGATGGCGAACGCGTACGCCATAAATCGTGACTCAGATAGGTTCCTCCGTGCGAGGAAGACAATGACTTCGCGGGGCACCGAGATCGTCGGCGGCCTTCTCGCGGCGATCAAGCTATTTGCTTTGTTTTTCGTCGTGTTGTCGTACGGGCCGGGATAGACCTCAGGCCCGGCAATCCGAGCGCGACGACCGAACTCGCCCGCGACGAATATGGTCGCGAGCACTCCCGCCAGACCCACCATCAAGATGGCAAATTCGCGCACAACCTCAGGATAGGCGGATCACGGGCGAGGGAGCCGTCGCAATCCGCGTCTCCCCCCGCGATGCGGGTTTTTGACTTTGCTGATGCCTTGTCGGATGCGTGACCAGCTCCCTGATCAGTTCCAGGCTCGCTGCGCATTGCAGCTAGACGTCAACGTGCAGCGGTTGAGCACGCTTCGGAAGGTGTGCGTCTGCTTGCCGTGGCTTGATGACCCATACTCCAACGCCGCCGCCGTTTGATGTGGCGCCCGGGCTGTCCAGTTGGGTTGGCCCAATCGCGAGACCTTGGGAGATAACTCGAACTTCATCGACAGTGCTGCTTCTCGCCGTTGAAAATTCCGATCGAGCGTGGTTTCTTGAGAGCAGTCGGCCCACTTCCAGCGTAAAGTTCGAACACTGTCGCCTCAGGTCCACTGCACCGGATGCCCCGCTCGAGTTCGCTCGGCGGGGCATTCGTCATCTCGGGCGAAACCACCGTGCGCCCTATTCTCGAGAATCGTGGTGCAGTGGAACCCGACGGGGACTCATTGGTCGTCAACAAGCATCCGCGCGCTCCCGCTGGTAGTGAAAGATGAGTGATGTGAGCGACCAGACCCCAGCGACGCCAATTCCGTCACAGGCGACGACCGACGCGGCGGTGGCCCCGGTCGCGCCGGGTGCGCACCGGGAGCTGCATCCGCGCGTTCGCTACGCGCCGGCCGTAGTGGCGATCCCGCAGGCGGCAGCGTTCGTGGCCGGCGTTCTCTTGATCGATGATCCGTCGTATCTCGCTGGCGTCTTCCCGTTCCTGGCTATGGCGCTCGCACTCGCGGTTGCACTTCTCGCGCTGATCTCTGTCGCATCCATCGGGCGCAATGGACTGCGCGAAGTCGTCATCGCGTGCTCCGTCCTGCTCGTCGAGGCGACCTTTCTCTGCGTGGCGGCGATTGCGGCGGGGGCGACCTCGTGACGCGGTCTTCGACCACGTCGGTTGGCCCTCTGCGGCCAAATCGAAAATCGCGGGAGTTCCTCGAAGGGCGGTGCATTGGCTGAGGAGCTGGACGAGGGCGGCGAAGCTCCGGTTGTTGATCCCGCTCTGTGGGTGGTGATCGAGCGTGATGGTGATCCGACGGGACGGAGGAAGAATCGAGCGGATTGGTCGATCAGGCCTCGCACGAGATCGACTGGCAGACGCTGGCTCATTCGATCTATCTGGCCCTGTTCAATTGGTAGCCGGGCGGCGAGCCTGGGCGGGGCAGCGCATGGGCCGACACGACCTGACGGCGCGACGGGCGTGCACCGCGGGTGGGGTCGCGATGTCGCCCGGATTACCGACCCCCGGTCATCCTCGCGGCCGACGCAGTGCCGCCGCAGCCCTGCCACGCTGGGGTGCAGGCCTCCGCGCACGCACCGCAGAGCACGGCGCTCCCCGCACGTGGCGTCGCACGGAGGCTTCACCTGGCCATTGGCCCGGTCGACCACATTTGGGTTGGGAATGACGCTGGATAACTTTCAATTGAGCTTTTTTTCCAATCCGGTGGGCTCGGCGTACCGGCAGTTGATTGACAGCCTCTTGCCGTTTGTGGAGTTCGTGGCGTTCTCTCCGGAGGATGTCGGCACCGACGACGTGGGTGATGGGGTGCTCCGGCGGATGGGCGTCAGCGGCGGGGTGGCCACCGAAGATGGTCTGATGCTGCCGCCGGGGGTGGATTCCCGGCGGGTGGCGCGGATCACCGCGGAGGCGGTCGTCGAGTTGACGGCGGCTCCCGCGCTGTTCGAGTGGCGCGAGCCGGAGCGACCGGAGAACCTGCACCTCCTGCGTTCTGACGGCAGCGCGATACTCAGTTCCGTCGCGATCGAGTACTCCGGTTGGCTGTCGTTCCGGGATGAGGGGGAGCTCAGCCGCTGGCAGGCGGCCGCGTCGGAGGCGGTTATGCAGTTGTTCTCGCGCGACGCGGACTACCCCGGCAAAGTCGAGCCCCTGGACGGCTTCGCTGCCGACGTGCGATCTGACGAGGCGTATGCGGTGTATCTCCGAGCGCGGGTGGGCATGCTGGATCCGGCCCTGCGTCCGGCGGTGGTCAGATACCTGCGCACCGCCGAGGTCGTTCTTCGCGGGGACCACACGAAGGACTTACTCGGCGAGACCTTCAACCGCGACTTCGGAACTGCATTTCTCTCAGATGGAACGTATTGCTGGTGGAAGGACACGGCGGATTACGTGGAGCATTACGGCATCGGTTTGAGTGAGGAGGCCCTCGCGCACATGGCGTCGAACGGCTGGGAATGCCCCGTCCTGACGGACGACGAGTGCTTCGACGTGGGCGACTTCATTGTCACCCGCGGGCTCGGTCGCTAGGCGAGCAGATGCGAACTGAGTGGGGCGGCATACGAGTCAGCGCAACCTCCGATCGGAAGCCGAAGATCATTGCCCGATGGGTTGTGCTCTGGGTAGTCAGCGCAGCGGCAGTCGTGGGCTCGTGGACGTTTCTCTGGTCCATCATCGACACGCCCGTCAAGGACATCACTCTGGTGAATGACACCGGAAGCGCTGTCACGCTGCAGAATTGCGTGGATGGCCGGAGTGACCTCGATGTCGGAGAAACTTTGACCATAACCGCGCCGCTCCGGATCGGGTTCGACCGATGCGTCGTGTATTCGGCGAGGACTTTGAGCTATCAGGGTTGCCTCATCCTGCATCTGCCCAATATCGCGGAGGGCGCGACAGTGCCGATAAGCGACCTCGACGCCGGAGTGCGGTTTTCCGCGTGCGATCGAGAATGAAGCACACCGTGGATCGGTGACGATGGGCATGTGGTCACCGAGGTCAATTGGGACGATCCGTGGGACATACATGTTCTAGCTACACGATGGGGCCCAGCACAATTGTCCAGAGACGATGTGAGATCGCCGGCCGCGCAACGCTCGCGAGCTGCAGGACGCCTACTTCGGGTTCTGCAGGTACAGCAACTGACCGACATAAATGTACGTGCCGTACTTGGTCGATTTCACATTCAGTTTCTCGATCGCGTCCCCGTTCAAATAGCCAAACCGGTGAGCAATCTCATTCAGGCGGTCGCCGGCGGCAACCTTGTATTGGTAAGGAGCGCCATTTTTTTCGGCGCTGACCGTTCCTCGCGCGCCGTCGACAACCCCGTAATCGTGTGGCAAGCCGTTCACCAGGGGTCCCACCCGATGAGGGACCGGTGTCTGAGATGGCGTCGGCGCAGTACGGATGGGAGGAGCGGCAGCACTCGAGCTTCCACCGTTCGACTGCGAACCGATTGTGGATGGCCCCGATGCCGATGCCGCTTTCAGAAACCCGCAGCCAGCGAGGCTCGCCACAACGAACCCTGCGACTAAAACCGCGGATACGGCCGTCGGCAACCTGCGTCTAGTTGTAAAAATCATCTGGTACTTGCGGGCATTCCTTGTTTATCGCAGTGAATTCGGCGTCAGTTCCGTTGACATTCGAGTAGGGGCTCCACGACCCTGGTCGGCCGTACGTGGAGATGAAGGTTTGAAGGCTCGGGGGGCTGTCCACAGTGAAACCATGCGCGGTCAGGCACTTAGCGAGGTCGCCTTTCTGATATTTCCACAGTGCAGTGTATTGCGCGGTATTGAGCGACTTCTCGAACTTCGACTGCAGCGGAAATTGCACATCGCACACCCAAGTCTGAATCTGAAACGCCTCGTCTTGTTTTCCGCCTACGTGAGTTTGCACTCCGCCGTCAGGCGTCACTGTCGCTGGATACCCTGCCTTGACCAAGCAAGCTGAGTGCGCCTGGGGCCACTCGTCGAGCGTGACCGCGCGGACCATCTGCGGACCCGGTAATTTGACACCCGGATAATCCTGAAGAAGGGCTTGCTTCTCGTTTTCAAGTTCGGGCGACAACGGCGAACTGCTTGTTGCGGCATTAAGCACTGCGGTCGACGAAGGGGCGTGGCTAGCATGGGAAGCCGGTGAGGTCGACGCCGCAGTGCATCCCGCACACGTGGCGAGAACGCTGCCAACGACGAACATCTGTGCGAGAGCGGCCCTCGTCCGGGACCTCGAATTGCAAATTGTCATGAACTCTGTCAGCAGCCCCAGGATTCTTGGGTCATCGGAGTTGTGTCGTATCCGATCGTTCCCCAGTCGGCGTAGCGTGACGGTCCGTAGGTCGACCGCTTCATGTAGGTGCTGCCGTTGTTGTAATCCGTTTCGACGTATCCAGCGACACCGTCGGAAATTTGATGCGCGAGCTTGCCCTTGTTCGTTGACGTCATGTGCGTGTAAGTGCCGTAGGACGAGCAATCGTCGTAGCCCCAGCGGTAGGCGTATGTCCAAGACGCTTGAGCCGCCGATGCGCCAACCAGTGCGAGCGAAGCGGCGATGACCAAGCTTGAAATTCCGAATAGAACAGCTTTGCGTTTCACGCGCAATCCTTCCTGACCCAGATGCGATGGTGTTCCATCGTCGCGAATAATCCTCGCCCCTCAGCTCGACATCAAGTCAGCAGAAGTGAGGACATCACGAATTTTGGGACTTGTGGCATGCTTCAGTAGTCCGAGCCGTCGTGCATCGAACGGCCGGCCGACCACACTATTGGGCTGCGATTCCAGGGTCCGGTTGGACACCCAATCCGCGAGGAGACACTCATGGAGAGCCCAAGAGCGCTCAATATCGTCGGGATCGTCTTCGTCGCTATAGTGATCGGCGCCGCCGCCGGTTGGGCAGGTTCGACTGTTTTCCATCCCGCCGCGCCCGCAGCGACACAAGCTAGATTCACGACCGCGAAAGCGACACTCGGAAGCGTCGGTTCATCACTGTCGTTGAACGCCATCGCCGAATGGACGACGACGCCAGTAGCTCGAAACGGAGCGGTCGGCACAGTCACGAAGATCTATCTAAAGCACCCGGGAGCGCTACACGCAGGTTCAAAGATTTACGCGGTCGACCTTCGTCCAGTCGTTGTTCTCCCGGGCGTCGTGCCGGCGTTTCGCGGGCTCGCGTTGGGCGACCACGGCGCTGACGTGAAGCAGTTGCAGGACTTTCTTGTGAACCAGCACCTCCTGTCAGGGGTCGCTCGCGGGACATTTGACTACGTCACTGGGCAAGCGGTCAATAATTGGCAGAAGTCGCTCGGCATCGATCCGACTGGATCGGTGCAGATGGGTGACGTCATCTATGTTCCAACGCTCTCGCAACGGCTCACTCTCGATCCGAAAGTGGTCGAGGTAGGTGCGTCTCTCATGGGCGGTGAGCAGACAGTTCTCTCGCTGCCCGCCTCGCCGGACTTCACAATCTCGACGACTCCTGACCTAGCGTCCGCTATTCCGCTGCAATCCGATGTAACCATTTCGGCACCAAGCGGGGCTCAGTGGTCTGCGGCGATTGGGCCGCAATCCACGGATCAACAGGGAAACGTCAACGTCGTTTTGCGGCCGAAATCGGGAGACACGATCTGCCCGCCTGACCAGTGCACACAAATACCCGCGACCGGGCAAACCTCTCTCAGTGCGAAAATCATCCTGTCCGCCACGGTACGCGGTGTTGTCATCCCAAGCGGCGCGCTTCGAACTCCGTCCAACGGAGCCCTCGAGGTCGTTGAAGCCGATGGGCGCATTCGTCGAGTGAAGGATCTTGCCGACGCTAACGGTCTGAGCGTTGTGTCGGGGATCCCTGCTGGAACGGTCGTTCGAGTCCCGGCAACGAGTTAGCCGACGGACCAATGCTGCGCATCACCGACCTCAGATTTGTTTACCCACGGGCGAAGTCCGCCACCTTAGAAGCCGTTAACGCAGTGTTCGAGCCCGGTCGCATGACCGCCATCACAGGGCCGTCAGGACGAGGAAAATCCACGCTGTTGTATGTCGCCGGGATCATGCTTCGTCCGACCGCAGGACAGGTGATCGTGGATGACGTCGACACAGGCCTGCTCTCGGATGCTTCCCGCGCCCGAATGCGGGCAAAGGCATTCGGATTCGTCTTTCAAGACGCGGCACTCGACTCCACGCGAACCGTCCTCGACAACGTCACCGAGTCTGCGCTCTACCGCGGAGATGCGCTACCAGGCGCAAGGCGACGGGCAACGGAGTTGCTGGAAATGTTCGGAGTCGAGCTCCGGTCGTCAGCGAAACCACATCAGGTATCCGGCGGACAAGCTCAGCGCATCGCGCTATGTCGCGCTTTGCTTGCAGACCCTCATCATCTCCTTGCTGATGAGCCAACCGGCAACCTGGACGCCGCGTCCGCCGCGGTAGTAATCAACGCGCTACGTGCCCGGGCGAACGCGGGCACAACGGTAGTCGTAGTGACGCATGACCCCAACGTGATCGCCGCCTGTGATCGTGAGTTCGAACTGTGAAAGCCCAAAGGTCCGCACAGGCGCCTCAGCTGCGGGACTTCCTTCGAGAAACCCTAGCGACCGTCAGATCCCAGGCCCTCACATCGCTCTTGGTGTTCGCACTGGTCGCCGCCAGCTGCGCGAGCGTGATCCTCACCTCGGGTCGCACGGACGGAGCGCAAGAACACGTGGTCGCATCGCTCGACTCCGCCGGCACTCGATCGATAACCGTGCAAGCGTCCACCGGATCGGAACTCGACCCGGCAGTCATCGGCCGGGTCAGGCGCATCCGCGACATCGCCTGGCTTGGCGCGTTCAGTGCCCCGATCGACGGACACAATTCGGCAATTCGCGACGACACCAACCTGCCCGTTCGAAACATGTTCGCGAGCTCACCCACACCGCTTCACCTCCCCCGTTCGATTCCCCTTCCCGGCAAGGAAGGGTGGTCTTCCCAGTCGGCTCTGTTCGATTTGGGGCTTCCCGACAAGGTTGGGGGCATCAGCCTGTCAAACGGGAAAAACATCGACGTCGCGGGAGAGTTGGTGACGCCGAGCTATCTGAATTTCCTGCAACCTCTAACCGTTGTGCCGGTGTCCGCGAGCGACGTTGGTCCAATCTCGGTCCTCGTCATCACGGTCAAGCGCCCAACACTGGTCTCTGCCGTCACGCGCGCGATGCTCCCTCTGCTCGGCACAACAGACCCGACAAAAATCACAATCTCGACAAGTCAGAACCTTGCTGAACTGCGTGGGCTCATCAAAGAGCAACTTGCCGCCTCGTCGCAGGCGCTCGTTGCAATCATTTTCGCTGTCACGGCCGCTGTGCTGGCGGCGATGCTGTACGGGCTTGTACTGATGCGGCGCAAAGACTTTGGCCGTCGACGAGCACTCGGAGCCACGAGATCACTGGTGATCGGCTTGGTTACATTCCAAGTCGCCTTCCTCGCGGCGGGGGGAGCGGTGGCGGGAGTCCTCGGCTCCGAACTGACGCTCGCGATCCAGCAGCAGCCCATCCCCGGAGTCTCATACGCGACGGCGGTCGCTGTGCTTGCCGTCATCGTCAGCATCGCCGCTTCCGTGATCCCCGCTGTCGTCGCAGCCAGGCGCGACCCGGTAGCAGAACTGCGCGTGCCCTGACCCCGGTTACACTTGCAAGCACATCATCCAAAAGCGACTGGTCCTCATAAAAGAGGACTATACAGACAAGTCGGTGTATGCCAACGTGAGCCGAGCAGGCCCCCGCCCGCAACTGGGCATACTTCTAGACAGGTCGTCGCATGCACCTCCACCATGGAATTCTCTCCGCTCGTTATCGCCGTCAGGGCCGGCTCGGTCGATGGACGTTCGGTATCCTGACTACCGGCCTTAGCGCGACTCTTCTCGTCGCCGGCGTCTTCTCCAGCGGACCGGCGCGCGCGGCAACGCCCGCTACAGCGGCGGCTGTTCCGACGTCGACCGCGAAACTTGCCGACGTCAAAGGCGCAGCAGCCAAATCAACAGACATCGCTATCGACGGCATCGGAGAGTCTGACGGCTACCACCTTCGCGTAGCGCGGGAATCGTCAGCCTATGCCTGGTCCGACATCGCCGTGATCAAACCAGCGAACCTCGACGAGTCGACCTGGTACGGATACCAATGCCTCACTGATGATGGCAAATACGCGGCTGTCTCCGTGCTCCCCGCCGACGGAGAGGACATCGAATCGCAGCGCACCGCGGGCGCATATGCCTATGAAGTCGACATCGCATCGGGCAAAGTCACCGCGCTCGCCTCCGGAGTCGGCTCGTTCTACTTCTCACCGAGCTGCGGCGCCGGCGACACCGCGACGTTCACCGCGAGTATCGGCGCCGACCAGCAGACCACCGAGCTGTCGACCTACTCCCTCGCAACCGGTATGCAAACCAAACACTCCATCGTGGCAGGCCAGATCACCTCAGCCGTCGTGACCGGACAGATGCTCGTTGGCGCACGCGGAAACGCACTTGTGCGCATCGCAAACGGGGGTACAGCCAAGGCGCCAATCGCCGCCACCACGCTCACCAGCGCGATGAACGGCGCCCCGTACTCCCTCGTCCCCGCCGCGGACGGCGGGCTGGACTTTCTCTCGCACGCCGCCTCAAATGACAGCGCCGCGGTCTGGCACTACTCAGCCGGCTCACTCAAGAAATTGGGAACAGGAGAGACCAGCGAACTGCGCCTGTTCGAGGGTGCAAACGGAGTCAACACCGCCACGGGAACACAAACGTTCACGACGAACGCCCACATCAAGTTGGTGAAACTGACACACCTCGGAATGGCTCCAACAACCGTGTCACTTCGCCGCAACGCCGCTTTCGGCTCGATCCGACGTTCCACGCCGGTCAAGTCAAGCAAGGCATCCAGCCCCAACCTGTCGACCAAGAACTCCGACGTCGCCGCGCTCGAACTCACCGCGACCCACAAACTTTTCAACTCCAAGTTCACGACAACTCCGTCCACGAGGTCACGGAGCATTCGGACAACCGGTCCACGGGGCTCGGCAAAGTCCTCCGATGGAGACGACATATCCGGCGTATCGCCAAAAGAAAGCAAGACAGCCGCAACTTTCAAAACCGGAGCAGCAAGCACCGCAGCTTCGATCACAGTCGGGAGCACCACCGATCACAGCGTGACACCGGCACTTTCACCTGGCGCCACGACACCCACGTGCGCCGTCCCACGCCTTTCGCCGACTCTCCAAGCCATGCAACCCGGCAACGCTCAGGTGAGTTGGGCCATTGAAATGGCTGAGCAAGGCCTTCTGACCGGCTCCTCGTCCACTCGCCCAGCGAACTTCGACAACATGGGTCTGGCTTCTTATTCGCCGAGCAGCGATTTCCCGCCGGTGCCATTGAGTCACCCTTCTTCGGACACCTGGAATTCCGTACCGCGTTCGGTCATGGAAGCAATCGTTGCGCAAGAGAGCAACTTCAATCAGTCGTCTTGGCATGCACTGCCTGGCATCGCAGGGGACCCGCTCATCGCCGACTACTACGGTGCGGGCAACAGCATTTCGACCATCAACTATCCCGCCGCTGACTGTGGGTACGGTCTAGCGCAGGTCACCACCGGTATGCACGTTGGTGACACCACCATCACAGCGCATGGGCAGATGAAAGTCGCCGTCGACTATCAAGAGAATGTTGCCGCCGGTTTGCAGATCCTTGAGAAAACGTGGAACCAGCTCTATGCGGCGGGAATCACAGTGAACGGTGGCGACCCTCGGTACTTGGAAAACTGGTACCTCGCGGCATGGGCGTACAACACTGGCATTCAGCCCACCGCGGCGTTCGGGAACACCACCGGTTGCACACCCAGTGCATCCTGCACCGGTCCCGATGGGACTTGGGGACTCGGGTGGTCCAACAACCCGGCCAACCCTTCGTATAGCCCCGCGCGACTGCCCTATCTCGAGTACACGTACGGCGATGCCGCTCACCCGTCGTCCTGGCCTTACGAAGAACGAATCATGGGATGGATGGGTTCGGCGATCGTACGGTATGGATTCACCGCGTACACGCAGGCCGACTTCCACGGGGGTGAGGGATGGCTCCAAATCCCACCCACGACCGCGTTCTGCTCAACGGCGGGGGATGACTGCAATCCTGCAACCTCGACTTGCTCGCTCTCCGACTCCGAATGCTGGTGGCACACACCGGTGACGTGGATCACCTCCTGCTCAAACACCTGCGCCACGAGCAGCTACACAGACGCGGCTGGTAGCTCAGAACCCACCTATACCCCTCCGGCCACCAGACCCGTGACGAAGACCTGCACGATCGACACCTCCCAGGTGCCGGCCGGTTCTCTGATCACCGACGATCTCGCTACGCCAGCAGACAACCTTCAGGGGTGCTCAGGGTCGGCGTGGACCAACAGCGGATCGTTCACGCTGACGTCTGGTCAGAATTCAAGCGGCGATCCAATCGGAGACATCGACCTTCATCAACTCGGGGCTGGTCTCGGGGGACACGTGTACTTCACGCACACCGAGCCGGCGTCGAGCACATCCCTGATCGACAAAGGCGTGTGGGCACCTTCGCTGCCAAGCACACAAAACTACAAAATCATGGTGCACCTCCCGGCCACCGGCGCCGTCGCCGTCGACGCCACCTACACCGTCAACCCCGGTGGCGGAGGGCAACAGACCGCCGTTCGACTGAATCAAGACTTCGGACAAGAGGTTTGGGTCTCGCTCGGCACCTTCGGCATGCAACCCGGCGGCACAGTGACGCTCACGAACGCCAGCTCGATGACCGCTGGAGCCTTTGACGTCGCCTTCGACGCCATCGCCTTCGTGCCCAAGGGAGGCACCCCGAACATCCCGCTCGGTGGACCCGTCAAGCTCCAGGATGCACCTGCCGGCTCCAACCCGGCGTGGGTCAACTGTTTGTGCGGGAAGCGAGCCGCGGGGGATCCGGTCGACACCAGCACCGGCTACTTCGGCATCACCTCTCAGGACCTCGCCACAGGTGGGCGCGGGGCATCCCTGAACCTCACCCTCACTTACTCCTCAGCGTTGGCCGACCCTTCGGGTCCCGCTGGGTCGAGCGCCATCTCCGGAGCGTTCGGTCCGGGGTGGACATATTCATACGGCCTCAGCGCGACCACCGACCCATCGACGAGCGCCGTGACGATACTCCAGGAAGATGGTTCCCGGGTGGGATTCACATTGTCAGGATCGACCTACACGCCGACCTCCCCGCGATTCGACGCGACCCTCACGAAGTCCGGCACAACCTACACATACTCGCGGCGTGGGACCTTCATCGCACTATTCGACACATCCACGGGACATCTGACGGCCGAGTATGACCAGGCTGGCTACGCCGCATCGCCCAAATATGGTGAAGCGTTCGCCTATGACGCCTCAGGGCACCTCCACACGGTCACAGACGCAGGCGGAAGGGTTTATACGTTCACGTGGACCGGCAGCCACATTACTTCCGTCGTCAGTTCCGCCAGCCAACAAGTGGACTATAAATACAACGCGTCCGGACAGCTGACCGACATCTATGGCGTCGGTACTCTGCGACCCGGCGGCGTTGACGGGGACCAGGATCACTCCCAATACACCTACACCGCCGCGAACCTGATGTCGTCGTTCCGCACCCCGAACAACTACGGCAAGACCGGGACGCCAACTCCGACCACCTCGATGCTTTACGACTCGTCCGAGCGAGTGACGTCGCAGACCGACCCGATGGGCAAGACAACCACATTCACCTACGGCCCTGACACCGGAGCAGGTCTCGTCGCCGGCCAGACGTTAGTTACCGATGCCGTCGGCCATAAAGACCTCCAGACGTACACCAACGGGCTGCTGACCTCCGACACGAAGGGTTACGGAAGCGCAGTCGCACAAACGTGGACCTACGCCTACGACCCGCAAACGCTCGGTGTTTCACAGCAGACAAACCCCGACGGCGGAGTCGAGACGTTCACCTACGACGACAACGGTGACCAGACGTCGCTCAGCGATGCCCTCGGCCGGACCACAGATTTCATTTACGACGCGAACGGCCATGTCGCTGAGGAGACGACACCGGATCTGGTGCAGACCACCAATACCTTCAACGCGGCAGGAGCTCAGACCAGCGAGACGATCGCTGAACCTGGACAGAGCGCCGAGAGTAGCGACAGCAACCCTCCGGCAACGGTCAGCCGCACCGAATCCGTGACCTACCCCTCGACCACTTATCCCGCGGACCCGTCCGTAGCCACCGATTATGACGGCAACAAGACGACGCTGACTTTCGACGCGTACGGCGACATGACGTCAACAAAGGACGCCGCAGGAAACACGACGAAGTACGGATACGACACAACGAAAGGTCTGCTGACCGCCACGGTGTCGGCCCGCGGTGTCGCTGCCGGAAGCACAACCTCATGCGCACCCCCCGCAACTGGTTGCACGACATACACTCACGACGCCTGGGGCAGAGTCCTGATCACTACCGACCCACTCGGTCACACCACGAAGCTGACCTACGACGCAGACGGGGACGTGCTCACGTCAACTGACGGGGATGCGAACACAACCACAACCACATACGACAACGACGACCGGGCAGTGACAGTCGCCGCCCCGACAGGAACCGAGACTACGGTCTACAACGACGACGGGACATCGCACTCTGTCACCGACCTCGGCGCGCACGCCACCACCTATACGTACGACGGTCAGGGGCGCGTGAGCACGGTCACGGATCCAGATTCCAAAGTGACCCAGTACGGTTACGACGCGGACGGCAATCAGAACAGCCTCATCGACCCGAACGGAACCACGACATCCTCTGTTTACGACAAAGCAGGCGAGCTCGCCTCCGTTAGCTATACGGGGACCTTGACCGCGCACTCGGTCTCTTACACCTACGACGCGGCCGGCCGACGAGCGACCATGACCGACGCCACCGGGACCTCGACGTACAGCTATGACAACTTTGGTGAACTTGTTTCGTACGTCAGCGGTGCCGGCACAGCGGTCGGTTACACCTACGACGCGGAAGGCAACCAGACCTCAATCGTCTATCCCGGAGCAGGCAACACCGTCACACGAGGCTTCAATACGCTCAATCAGCTGGCGAACATCAAGGACGCCGCCGGACGGCAAACCACTTTCACCTATGACGCCGATGGCCGCAACACACTCATCACCTACCCGAACGGAACGACCGACACCATCGGATACAACAACGCATCTCAGGAAACCTCGACTGCCTTGGCCAAGGGCGCTACGGCCCTCGGAACCTTCACTTACGGTCGCGATAACGCCGGGAACGAATCGAGTTCGACGCCGGCAAACGGGGCACTGGGGTCCGCGACGACCTACACGTATAACGCGAACAATGAGTTGAAAACTTCGGTCACGGGAGGGACAACCACCAGCCACAGCTATGACAACGCCACCAATCCCACCCTCAACGGCGCAACAACTCAGGTGTTCGACAGCGCAGACCGGCTCTGCTGGGCCACGACAACGACGGTGACTTCCCCAAGCTGCAGCACACCAGTCTCCGGCGCGACCGTGTACACAACAAATGCTGACGGTCAGCGCACGTCAAAGACGCCGTCAGGTTCTACCGCCACCAACTACGCATGGAACGGAGCTGGTGAGCTGGACAACATATCCGGTGCGGTGACTGCCTCCTATGTCTATAACGGCGACGGACTGCGGACCAGTAAAACCGTGGGTTCCACGACAACCTCATTCACCTGGAGCCCCGCCGGGACCGTTCCCGAGATGCTCACCGACGGAACGCTCGACTACATATACGGTCCTAGCGGCGCGCCGATCGAACAGACAGCTACTGCCGGCGCGAGCCCCGACTGGTACTTCAACGATGCGCAAGGCTCGACCGCGGAACTTGTCGACTCGACCGGCGCGGCAGTCGCCCACTATTCATATTCAGTAGCTGGAGCAGTGACTAGCAATACCGGCACGACGTCCACGCCGCTTCAATTCAATGGGCAATACACCGACACTGAGTCTGGGTTGATCTACCTGCGGGCGCGCTACTACGACCCAGCCACCACGTTGTTCCTGTCGGTTGACCCGCTCGTCGGTGCCACCCACGCCGCCTTCGTCTACGGCATGAACAACCCATTGGACGTGTTCGACCCCCTGGGATTGTGGGGCTGGGGTGACACTTTGGCCGTAGTGGGTATTGTCGGCCTCGTGGTCGCTGGCGTTGCCCTGACCGCAACCGGTGTCGGCGCAATCGGAGACGCAGGAGTAGCAGTGGGAGTCGCGGAATTAGGAGCTGACATCGGTGCCGACGTTGCCGCGGATGCTATTGGTGACGCGGTTGGGGAAGGTATCGCTGAGGAGGGCATCGCCGCTGACGTCGATACCATCGGAACAGGAGCCCGAATAACTCAGGGCGCCGAAAAGGTCACCAAGATCACAGATGTAGCAAGCAAGGTCATTGATGGAGGGAACTGCGCGGTGAAGAGAACCTTCGAGGCCTGCTCTTCCATCGCCCTCGATGTCATCGGAGGACCCCTAGGAAGCATCGGCAACGCGCTCGCCGGCAAGCTAGGAAGGGACGGAATTAATTTGGCTCTCGGCGCGATCGGTTTGAACAATGCCGTGCCAGACGGGGTGGAGGGCCTGAAAACAGTCGTGTGCGGCTAGTAGTCTGCCCGTCACCACGTCGACACGCGGTAGCTGTCCTCGAAAACCAGAAGGAAAGTCCATGGCTAAGTCTGTGCCGTTCCGGATAGCCGGAGTGCTCATCCTCATCGCAGTAGGAGTGGGCGTCTATCTCATTCACCAATACACCCACGGTCGAAGCCTTTACATCGCCGACGGGTGTGAGATCCCGGCTTCCTTCGAAATGTTGCACGCCACACACACCGTGTCGCCGAGCCATCCAATCGCTCTCACCGCGCCGTCGGATCAACCCGTGGATCGGCGGTACCTAGTCAGCGAGGCGGGCCACACGATCACCATTCAAGATGTCGAACTAGGGAAAGTGGTCTGCACATTTCCTGCTGGATCTTAGGGGTAGCAATGTCAAACCGAAACGACGCTCGCCAGGCGCAGGGTCTGTGGAACATGATCCACCCCCGCTTGCTCGTCGCACAGTTGCGCGAGGCATACGGTCCAAGATTTGGACAGGGTTTCACCAACCGCCTGGTGGGTGGGGCTGTAATCCTGGTGATCAGCGGATGGGTCATGGTCGTCGGAGTAGTGGGGCTCATAACTGGGGGGATCGTCACGTTTTCCGCCACAGGGTCCCTTTCTGACGTCTACACCGTCGCGTCGTTCGGCTTCGGCCTCATTGTGATCGGCTTTGTGGTCAACGCGGTGGGCGTCGGAATCCGCACAACGGCGATAAAGAGGATGTCCGACCGTATCCGTCACTTCGATCCGAAAGTCACCGTCGATGGAGCAGGGCGACTGATCAAAAGTCCGCAGCTGTACGACAGGTGGATGTCTCAACACCCCGGATTTATCTCCCACTAACGCGAGCCGGGGCGCCGGTAAGTCGCTCTCGCGCTCTCGCTCATTGGAACCCCGAATCATAGGTCTGGAGAAGCGATGAGGCGCAAGAGTCTCATCAGCATCCTCGCCGCCTCCCTGCTTTTGGCGGTGTCGTTTCCGGCCGGCGCGCCCCCGCGCATGCTTCGAGGACCTCCTTCGACGGAATCGAACCGGCGGCCACGGGCCGTGTGAACCGATCTTGTGTGATGTGGTCGACCCCGCTGAACAACGACACAGACGCCAGCGACGACATGGGTCAATGGGAGTGGAGCCTGACCCGCTTTTCCGGACACCTGAGTTGAGGCGATGATCGTCTCAGAGAGGAGTCCGTGATGCCTGCTGCTCACCCGCCGGAGTTCCGGCGTCGTGCCCTGGATCTGGTCGCTCAAGGGAACCCGGTCGCGCAGACCGCTCGGGATCTGGGGATCAGCGAGTCCTGCCTGCGGAACTGGATGAACCGTGACGCAGTCGACAGCGGCCGCAAGCCCGGTTTGACGACAGACGAACACAAAGAACTGGTCGAGGCGCGTCGCCGGATCCGGGTGCTGGAGATGGAGAACGAGATCCTCAAGCGCGCGAGCGCCTATTTCGCCCGGGAGAACGTGCTCCCAAAATAGGATTCCGGCTGGTCCAGGAGCTTGCCGCGGACGGTGTCCCCGTCGCGGTGGCCTGCCGGTTCCTGAAGATCTCGACTTCCGGCTACTACGACTGGGCGAGCCGACCCCCGTCGGCGCGGGCGGTCGCGGACGCCGCGTTGACGACCACGATCCGGCGCATCCATGCCGACTCCCGGGCGACCTATGGGGCGCCGCGTGTGCTCGCGGAGCTGCGGATCGCGCTTGGCGTCCGTGTCGGCTGCAAACGCGTTGCAAGGCTGATGCGACAAGACGGACTGGTCGGCGTCTCACATCGCCGCAAGCGGCGCGGTTGGAAGCCGGAGACCGCCACGCACGAGGATCCCGTGAAGCGGCAGTTCCGTGCGGATACGCCGAACCGGCTGTGGTTCTGCGACATCACGCAGCATCGGGCGAAGGACGGCTGGGTCTACTGCGCCGCGGTCATCGACGCGTTCAGTCGGCGGATCGTGGGGTGGTCGATCTCAGATCGGATCACCGCGGAGATCGTCGTCGATGCGCTCGAGATGGCACGTTGGCGCCGCCGGCCCGAACCCGGAACCGTGGTCCATGCGGACAGGGGCGCGCAATACACCTCTTGGCTCTTCGGACAGCGGCTCCGGCAAGCCGGACTGCTCGGCTCGATGGGTCGGGTCGCATCCAGCGTCGACAACGCACTCATCGAATCGTTCTGGTCGACGATGCAGCGCGAGCTCCTGGACCGATCGAACTGGACGTCGAAGACCGAACTGTCGTCGGAGATATTCGAGTGGATCGAGGGCTTCTACAACCCGACCCGCCGCTACACCGCCCTCGGCAACCTCAGCCCCGCCGACTACGAAGCCCTTCACACCGCCACCGAAATCGCGGCATGATCAACACAAAGAAACCGTCCGGGAAACCGGGTCAGGCTCCACGTAGCAACGTGGCAATAGGCCAGTTGACCGAATGCGGCGCGGGATACCGTCGACGCATGGCAGATGGTGCACTGGTTCTGGCCGGCGGCGGTCTCGCGGGCATAGCGTGGGAGACGGGGGTGCTGCTGGGAATCCAGGATCTCGAGCCCGAGGCTGCGGCGAGCGTCCTCGGCCACCCCACCGCCATCATCGGCACCTCCGCGGGCGCGAATGTTGCCGCGCACGTCGCCGCGGGCACGCCGCTGGGGAAGGTGTTCGCCCGCCAGGTCTCGACCGAGACCGCGGAGATCTTCGTCGAGGTCGACTTCGAGGCCTTCATGGCGAGCATGGCGGCCGCGCAGAGCGAAGCAACTTCGGCGGACGACGCGCGCAGCCGCATCGGTCGCATCGCCTCGAACCTCCGACCGTCGAGCGCGCGGTGCGTCGGGCCGTCATCGAGTCGCGCGTCGGCGGCCTCGCCTGGAACGACCGCGACCTGCGGATCACGGCGGTCGACGCCGACTCCGGTGTGCCGATCGTCTTCGACCGCCACTCCGGCGTGTCGCTCGTCGACGCCGTCGAGGCGAGCTCCGCCGTACCGGGGGTGTGGCCGGCCGTGCCGCTCGCGGGCCATCGTTACATCGACGGCGGGGTGCGCACAATGGCGAACGCCGACCTCGCCGCGGGGTTCGACCCCGTGCTCATCCTTCTGCCTCAGCCGGCGCTCACCGCCGCCGGCGCCATGATCGCGCCCTCAGAGCTGGAGGCATTGGCACCCGCGCGGGTGCACCTGATCTCAGCGGATGCGGCATCCCTCGCGGCCTTCGGCACGAATCCGCTCGACCCCGCGGTGCGGCCGCCCGCAGCACGGGCCGGGCGCGAACTCGGTCGCGCCGTGGCCGCCGAGGTCGCGGCATTCTGGCGCGGCTGAGCATCCGATGCCCCTGAACGACGGGAGCCCCGCCCGAGCCGAGGCTCGGACGGGGCACCGTCTCCTCCAATGGAGTCTTTTACCGGCGTATCAGTGACCCGCCGGAACGCACACGCGAGACTGCGTCGATCGTAGCGGCAAGGATCAGCACGCCGCCGGTGACGAGGAAGTTCACGCCGCCCGGCAGGTTGAGCAGGCCCAGGCCGTTGGTGATGACCGCGATGACCAGCGCACCGATCGCACCGTGGATGAGCCGACCGCGACCACCGAACAGGCTGACCCCGCCGACGACCGCCGCCGCGACACCGCTCAGCACGATGTCGCGTCCGAAGGCCGCGTCGACCGAGCCGACCTTGCTCGCGCTGAACACACCCGAGACGACCGCGAGGAACGAGCAGACCGTGAACGCCGCCCACTTGATGCCCACCACCTTGATGCCGGCGCGACGGGCCGCCTCGGCGTTGCCGCCGACCGCGTAGAGGTAGCGCCCGAAGCGGGTGCGGTCGAGGATGAACGTGCCCAACCACAGGATGAACAGCGTGATCGGCACGACGATCGGCACGCCCGAGACCGCCAGGAAGCCGGTACCCCGGTTCTGGTTGAGCAGGGCGATGACGATGCCGGCGATGACCGCGATGACCACCAGCCGGATCCACATGAGCGCGATCGTGCGGTTCGGAACACCCGCGCGGGTGCGCCGCCGCCGGTCGAGCAGCGAGGTGGCGAGCGAGATGGCGATCATCACCACGAGCATCACCCAGCCGGCCCAGTCGGGCATGTTGCTGTTCTGAATGGCGAGGATCTCGGGCTGCTGGATGCGGTACAGGCCGCCGTCACCGATGATGATGAGCTGCAGTCCCTGGAATCCCAGGAACAGACCCAGCGTTACGACGAACGATGGGATTCCGACCCGCGCCACGAAGAACCCGATGAACATGCCGATCACGATTCCCGTGATGAGCGAGACCAGCAGCGCCAGGATCCAGTTGAGGTTCAGCCCGCCCGGGTCGGAGAGCACGACGAACAGCGACATGGCGACACCCGAGGTGACGCCGGCCGAGAGGTCGATCTCGCCGAGAAGGATCACGAACACGAGCGCCATCGCCAGCATGACGAGCGTCGCCGCCTGCGTGAGCAGGTTGGCGAAGTTGCGCTCGGTCAGGAAGTACGGGCTGAGCGCCGTGAACAGGATGCACAGCACGACGAACCCGGCGATGGCGGGGAGCCCGCCCATGTCGCCGCCGCGCACGCGCTGCAGGTAGGCCGAGACCTGGTCGCGGATCCCGCCCTCCTGGCCGCTTCCGATGAGGTCGGAGGCGGGGGTCGGCGCCGGGGCCGGCGTCTGAGGTGTGGTGGTGGTGCTCATATCGACGCCCCCGTGTAGGTCTTGCTTCCGGTGATGTAGCCGACGACGTCGTCGCTGGTGGTGGCGGAGGTCTCGATGGACGCGACCATCTGGCCGAGGTACAGAACGCTGATGTAGTCGGCGACCTGGAACACGTCGACGAGGTTGTGGCTGATCATCAGCACGCCCACGCCCTTCTCGGCCAGGCGCTTCACGAGCGCGAGCACCTGCTCGGTCTGGGCGACGCCCAGCGCCGCGGTCGGTTCGTCGAGGATGACCACCCGCGCCGACTTCAACACCGACCGTGCGATCGCCACCGTCTGCCGCTGACCACCGGAGAGGGAGGAGACCTTCTGCCGCACCGACTTGACGGTGCGCACCGAGAGGGATCGCAGCGTCTCCGATGCCTCCCGCTCCATCTGGCCCTCGTCGAAGGTGCCGAGCGTCGTCTCCTCGCGCCCGAGGAACATGTTCTGCACGATGTCGAGGTTGTCGCACAGGGCGAGGTCCTGATAAACGACCTCGATGCCGAGGCGGGATGCCTCGCGCGGGTTGTGCAGCGCGACGGGCTGCCCGTCGAACTTCACCTCACCCTCGTCGTAGGGCTGGACTCCGGCGAGTCCTTTGATGAGCGTCGACTTGCCCGCTCCGTTGTCACCGACGAGTGCGGTGATCTTGCCCGGGAAGACCTTCAGCGAGACGCCTTTGAGCACGCTGACGGGTCCGAAGCTCTTCTTCACATCGATCAGCTCGATGAGAGGGGAATCCATGTCGCAGTTCCTTTCCTGAGTGTGGGGGATACGGCAAGGCCCTGCGTCCGGCCGTCGACGACCGGACGCAGAGCCTCAGTGGGGGGCGCGCCCCCTACTTGACGCCGTACTTCGTGCAGGCGGCTGCGACATCCGCCGTGCAGATATCCGACGCCTTGGCGTCGCCCGCCGTCACGACGGTCTCGACCTTGTCGGGCGTGACCAGGATGGGCGTGACCGCGATGAACGGCTTGCCGTAGAGCGTGTTCGACTCGGTCGGCTTCTGGCCCTTCAGCAGCTGGATGGCGAGCTGGGAGGCGGCATCGGCTTCGAGCTTGAACGGCTTGTAGACGGTGGCCGTCTGCTTGCCGAGCAGCACGTTCTGCAGACCGGCGACCGAGGCGTCCTGTCCGGAGACGGGAACCTTGAGGCCGTTCTTGTCGAGGACGGTGATGACACCGGCCGCGTTCGTGTCGTTCGCGACCCAGACGGCGTCGACCTTGCCACCGAGCGAGGTCAGAGCCTGCTCGAAGTTGGTCGCCGACTTCTGGCCGTCCCACACACCGACGGGCTCCGCAGCGGGCTTGATGCCGGCGGCGCTCATCACCTTGACGGCTCCGTCGTGGAACAGCTTCGCGTTTCCATCGGCGGGGTCACCGCCCATGTAGACCACGACGGCCTTGGCCGGGTCCTTGCCGGCGGCCTTCAGGCCATCGACGATGGACTGGCCCTCGAGCTCGCCGACCTTCTCGTTGTCGAACGAGACGTAGTAGTCGGCCAGCATCGACGGCGCATCGGCCGTGCCCGTGGTGATCGGGCGGTCGTAGGCGATGACTGGGATGCCCTGCTTCTGTGCCTTCTGCGTGACGGCGACTGCCGCACCGTTGTAGTCCACGAGGATCATGACACCGCAGCCCTTGGTGAGCTCCTGGTCGGCGAGGGTCGCGTACTTGTTGGTGTCGCCCTGAGCGTTCTGAACGTCGGCGCTGAAGCCGGCATCGGTGAACGCCTTCGTGAGGGCGGGGCGGTCGCCGTTCTCCCACCGCGGCGAGGACGCCGAGTCGGGGAGCATGACGCACGCTCGTGTGGAAGCCTTCGAGCTGCTTCCGGATGAGGGGGTTCCGGACGAACATCCGGTGAGGAGTAATGCTGCTGCCGCAAGGGCGACCGGTACCGAGATCCATGAAGACGTCTTCATGTCACTCCCTTTCTGCTGTGAAGGAGAGCACTCCTTGGTGCCCACGCTCGACTTTGAGCGGTGGTATCTGAAGCATGTTCCCGTATGCAGGGTTGCGCAACATAAGGTCATATAACGGTTTGGTAACGGAATCAGCCCGAAATTTTCGCCCACGGAAAAACCCCTGTTCCCAAGCGGTTAGCGCGTGAGAGCGCTCCACGCGGGCGGCGCAATCCGGTGAAGAAATTTCGCAATGGCAGATCGGCGAGTCGGGATAATAAGCGCATGACCGACGACGCCGCGCTGCCTCCGGGGCGGCGCGTCGACTGGATCGAGCTCTTCTTCGACCTCGCCATGGTCGCCTTCATCACCGAGCTCGCGGCGGTGCTCCACGGCGCGCCCGGGCCCGCGCAGTACCTCACCTTCGTGGCGTGGTCGGTGCCGGCGTGGTGGGCCTGGATCAACGTCACGGCCTGCGTCAACGAGCTCCCGCCGCTGCCGCGCCGGCTGACCGGCGTTGCCCTGCTCCTTGCGACCGCGACGATCGCGGTGATGGCCGCGTCGGTCACCGAGACCACCGACCGGGTGTGGGCGTTCGCGCTCGCCAACGGGATGCTCCGCCTCGTCCTGCTCGTGCTCTGGAGCTACCGCGCCCGATTCTCCGGAGTGCCGCTGTGGCGCCCGGCCGTCTACAACGGCGTCACCGCCCTGCTCTGGATCGGCTCCGCCCTCGTGCCGATCCCGTGGGACTTCGCGGTGTGGGCCGCCGCGATCCTGCTCGAGGTGATCCTGCTGCGGGCGGGCGCGCGGTCGCTGTCGCGGTTCGCGCGGCTGGATGTGGCGCACGCGAGCGAGCGGCTCGGCCTGTTCCTGATCATCCTGATGGGGGAGTCGGTGGTGAGCGTCATCGTCTCGCTGAGCGCGCACTGGGGCGCCGCCGCGGGTCTCGCGGCGCTGCTCGGATTCGCCACCATCGCGCTCATCGCCTGGGGATTGTTCGTCTCGGGCAGCAGCATCATCGAGGAGGGGGTCGCCGCGGTGGTCGCGCGCCGCGACGTGGGCGCCCTGCTCGACACCGTCATGATCATCCCCTACCTCATTGTGGCGTCGATCACGATGTTCGCGGCGGGCCTCGCGACGGCGATCGCCCACCCGCACTCCGCTCCGGCGACCGGGTCGACGATCGCGCTCGGGGGAGGTCTCGCGCTCTTCTACCTCACCAACGCCATCGTGATCCGGCGCTACGGCACCCCGCTGACCTTCGTGCTGCCGTGGGCGGCGCCCGGCGTGATCCTGCCGCTGGCTCTGGTGGCGATCGCGAGCGTCTCGGGGATGACCGCCACGCCGCTGCTCGCGGGCGGTCTCGGCGTCGTGGTGCTCGTCACCGTCGTGTCGGTGCTGAACCGCAGGCGTCCCGGAGCGGTCGTCGGGCGATAGTCGCCGGGCGGGCTCCGCTCAGGCGTCGTGCAGCAGCGGGCCGAGGTCGAGGGCGAGGAAGGTCGCGATGCGCTCCGCACGCCGGGCCGGGTAGTCGGGATCCTCGCGCGGCGCGTCCAGCCGCACGAGTCGGTCGAGCCGCGCCTCGATCGCGTCGCCCACGTCCTCCCAGGCCCGCTGGCGCGCGCGCTCGCAGATCTGCGCGCAGTAGTCGTCGTCGGTGCTGCGCTCGCGCAGGGTGTCGGCCATGCGCCGGCTCACCTCCGCCCGCTTCATGAGGGTGGGATGATCGGCCGGGCCATAGGGCTCCCCGCCGCCGCGCGCCCGCACGGTGAGCGCGTGCGCGGCCAGGCCGGCGAGACGGTCGGCCGACTCGCGGTACTCGGTGGAGAGCGTGAGCAACTCGGTGCGCACGACCTGCCGGGTCAGGGCGGCGTCGAAGTCGTCGCCGTGGCGCAGGGCCGCGACGATGATCTGGTTCTTCACGTCGAGCACGAGGGCCGACTGAGCGATGAGCAGGCCCTCCTCGACCGACCGCTCGACGGTGATCGGTTCGGCCTTCGGCGGGGCGACGAAGGTGCCGGTGATGAGACGCCTCTCGCGTCTTCTCGGCAGCCTGACCCTTCGCATACTTCGAGGCTAGGAGATCGGCGCCCCGGTGGAGGGTCGGGAGCGAGACAATTTTGGCCCCGGCTCTTGGCTGTGAGACCTCGTCACGATAAGGTATGGACACCCCGTTCGCGGGGGACGCTCGCGGAACACCCCGCCGCCGGGCGTAATGCCTCGACCCGAAGAGGAATTTGCTATGTCGCAATTCGCTGTCGCCCCCAACAGCAGCCACTCACCGATCGCCTTCGACTCGGTGCTCGATCAGATCATCCGCGCGATGGACCAGGATCAGTTCGATCTGCTCGTCCGCGCCGTCGATCTCGTCGTTCTCAGCCAGGTCTTCACGCCGCTCGGCCTCGAGCGCGCGATGCGGATCAGCTACGACGAGACCGAGCTGGTCACCGAGCTCCTCGAGGCGATGGGGGTCATCAGCACCCCCACGAAGCGCATCCGCGAGCACCGCGTGCTCGTGCGCATCGAAGACCTCTCGGCCGTGCTGTTCGAGATGTACGAGCACCGCACGCCGACGTTCGACGCGGCGTAGCCGCTCACCTCACGCGAACAGCTCGTCGAACCACGCCCGCCAGGCGCCCTCGAGGCGCGGGGTCTCCGCGCCGCTGAAGTCGTGCACGGTGAGCCCGACGGTGGCGCCGAACGAGTCCCGTCCGAAGAAGCGGTAGAGGGCATCCTCGCCGCGAAGCCCCAGAAACACATCGGCGTTCCAGTCGACCGTGAAAACGGTCGGCCCCGCGCCCGGGAGATCGACGGTGACGGTGTCGCCCGCGGCGGTCTGCGGCGTGATGCCGAGGGCGTCGCGCACGCGGTCGAAGGAGCCCGCCGCCGTCGACGCCGGGGGAGCCTGGATATCGGCGAAGGTCACCGGCCGGCCGGCGAAGTGGGCGACGTACTGGCCGAGAGTGTGCAGGTAGAAGGTGGTGTGGCGGCTCGCGCCGTCGTACTGAGCCTCCCAGTCATCGGTCATCACGCCGCTGTGGATCCAGCGGATGAACGTGCCCTCCGGCCTCGCCTCGATCAGCTGCTCCAGCTGGTTGTACCAGCCGTCGGGCCCGTCGAGGCGATTCTTGTGGTGGGTCGGCCGCTCCTCGATCAGCTCGACCCCGGCCATCCCCTCGGTGGGGAACAGCCAGGCGGAGGTCTCGGCCGTCACGGCGTCGTAGACCTGCTCGGGGGTGCCGTCGACGATCGTCTCGGCGATGATTTCGAAGGGATGATTCACCGTGGTCTCCTCTGGTTGGCGGTGATGGCGGTCGTGGTGGATGGCGTGAGGGCCGCGGCGTCGCCGGCCGCGGTGATGCTCGGGTGCAGCGCGACGATCAGCCGGTGCGGGCGCGCGGTCGCGGTGGCCGCGCTGTCGTACTTGGTGACGAGGGCGGCGAGCGTCTCGCTCAGTTCGGCCGCGAACCCGGCGCGGTCGGCGGCGGTCGCGAAGCGCAGCTCGGCGTCGATCGTGAGGGTCGCCAGCGGGCGCCCGGCGGCGGTGGCGCGCGAGAGCAGGGTGCCGACCTCGCGCACGAGGCGGGCGGCGATCGCGAGCATCCAGTGGGCGGAGAGCTGGTCGGGGCGCGCGGCGGGGTCGGGGGCGAGCTCGGCGAGCGCCGCGGGCGAGATCACGTAGGAGGCGGCCGTCGCCTGGACGACCCGCTCGGTCATGTTGCCGCGGCGGCGCTCCTCGACGAGTTCGACGACGCCGGCGCGTTCGAGCGCGCGCAGGTGGTAGTTGATCTTCTGCCGCTGCAGGCCGGTGCGCTGGGCGAGCGTGGAGGCGGAGCCGGGTTCGCGCAGGGCGGCGAGAAGGCGGCTGCGCATCGGGTCGAGGCAGGCCTCAGCGGCCCCGGCGCTCTCGATGATCTCCACGTCTCTCACGGGATCAGGATTTCACCGACAAATAAATTTGTCAAGGGGCGGGCGCCGGCCGCGGGGCGGGCGCACCGCATCGCGCGGCGCACCCGCCCCGCGCGATCACACCTCGATCGACAGCTCGTACACCTCGGCGGTGGGGTGGCCGGCGCGCTCGTGAATGCGCATGACCGCCTCCTTCGAGGGGCCGGTCGAGAGGCAGAAGACCTTGCCCGACTCCGGGTCGAGCCAGGCCTGCTCGAAGTGCACGCCCTCCTCGCCCTCGATCGCGAGGTCGGCCGCGTGGGCCTCCGCGAGCTGTTCCTTCGTGACCCCGACGAAACCGTCGTGCACGTCCATGTACCTGTTGGTCGCCATGTTCATCGTCCCTTCTCTGGCGTGTCTCCTCACCCTCCCGCGCGGGCGACGGCGTGGCATCGGTCGTTCGACCTATCTGCGACGGAGGGCCGCGGGATCGGTCATCCGGGCTCGTCGGGGCGGGAATAGGATGACCGCGTGACCGCCCACCGGCAGGCTGACGCTGACCGGCCACGGGTGTGCCCCGTGCTGGTGGACCGCGATGAGCAGCTCGCGCTCGCGCTGCGACGCTGGGAGTCCGCACGCAGCGGTGACGGGCAGTTCCTGCTCGTGTCGGGCGAGGCGGGAATCGGCAAGAGCCGCCTGCTCGCCGAGGTCGACGACCGGATGCGCGGCTCGGGTCGGCGGCTTCGCGTGGCGGTGTTCCCGCGCGACGCCGAGGTGGCGGGCTCGGTGCTGGTCGATCTGGCGCGGGAGCTGAGGGCCACCGGCGACCGGGCTTCCGCGGAGCGGCTGACGACCCGGCTCGATGGCGGTCTGCGCGAGACGGGCGACCCGGTGCGGCGGAGGCGGCTGCTGGTCGCCGAGCTCGCCGAGGAGGTCGGCGCGCTGCTCGCCTCGGAGGCGACGATGCTGCGCGTGGAGGATCTGCACTGGGCTGATGAGCTGAGCCTCGACGTGCTCGAGCGGGTCGGGTCGCGCGTGCGCGAGTTGCCGGCGATGCTTGTGGCGACCTTTCGCAGCGACGAACTGTACCCGCGCAGCGCCCTGCGGGCGTGGCGGGCGCGGCTCGTGGAGCAGCGGGTCGCCGAGGAGCTGCGGCTGCGCCGGCTCGACCCGGACGGCACCGCCGCGATGGTCACCGCGCTGCGCGGGGCCGCACCCGCCTCGGCGGAGCTCGCCGCGCTGTTCGACCGGAGCGACGGCATTCCGCTGCACGTCGAGGAGCTGATCGTCACCGAGTTGCTCGACGGCGCCGCCGTGCCCGAGACGATCGCCGAATCGGTGGCCCAGCGCGCGGCTCGCCTGAGCCGGTCGGCCGGGGAGGTGCTGGAGGCCGCGGCCGTCATCGGCCGCTCCTGCGCCGTCGACCTGCTGCGCGAGGTCAGCGCCGCCTCGCCCGGCGAACTCGATCCGGCGCTCGCAGAGCTCACCGACAGCCTTCTGCTCGTGCCCGGCGCGGGTGGTGACGACGTCGACTTCCGACACGCTCTCATCCGGGATGCCGTCTACGCGGGCATCCCGCCGTACCGCCGCCGCGCGCTGCACGGCACGGTCGCCGAGGTCGCCGAGCGCTCAGGGTTCGGATCGGCGTTCCTCTCCGACCAGTTGGAGCGTGCCCACCGGCCCGCCGCGGCGTACGGTCACGCGCTCCGCGCGGCCCGGGAGGCGGTGCGCAGCGGGGCCCATCGCGAGGGGGTCGCGCTCTACCGCCGCGCGCAGCGCACGATGCCGTCGTCGACGCCCGTGGCCGAGCGCGCTCTCGTGCACTCCGACCTCGCCCGCGAACTCGCCGCCGTCGACGACAACGAGGCGGCCCTGCGCGAGTGGGTCGCGGCCATCGAGCTCCATCGACGGGACGGTGACGAGGTGGCGGCCGCCCGTCATGTCTCGCAGCAGCTCGCCGCCCTCCACCTGCTGGGGGTGCCGTTCGCCGAGCGGGAGGCGATCGCCCGCCAGGCTCTCGCCCGCATCGACGGGGTCGCGGGTCAGCGCGCGGAGCTCGCGCGGGCGGAGCTCCTCGCGGCGATCACGGCGGGGCTCATGCTCGACCGCCGGCTCGACAACGCGATCGCGGTGGGGAGCGAGGCGGCCCGGCACGCGGCGGGCGAGGGCGCGGAGGCGATCCGGATCGACCTCGATCTCTCACTCGGCTCCGTCCTCGTCTTCGCGGGGCGGGGCGATGAGGGCTGGGCGCTGCTCGAGAACGGCATCCGCGCGGCGACCGAGCACCGCCTCGACACCCGCATCGCGCGGGGCTACCGGATGATCGGCTCCTGCGCCTCCGTCCTCGTCGAGTACGACCGTGCCGAGCGCTGGATCGCGGAGGGCCTGGAGGTGACCCGGCGCCTCGAACAGTGGAATGACCACCACTACCTGACCGCCCACCTGGCGCACGTGCGCTGGGCGACCGGCCGGCCGGCGGAGGCGCGGGCGCTCGCGGACGCGGCGCTCGTGGACGGCCGCGGCGGGATCACGACCCGCGTGACCGCCCTCCACGTGCTCGGCTACCTCGCGCTCGAGGCGGGATCGGGCGTCGACGGCCCGGGCGACCGGCCGGCCCTCGACGCCGCGCTCGAGCACCTGACCGCGGCGCGCGAGATCGGTGAGCGCATGGGGGAGCTGCAGCGACTCTCGCCCGCGGTCTGGGGTCTCGCCGAGCTCGCCCTCGCGGAGGGGCGGGCCGACGACGCGGTGACCCTCTGCGAGACGGGGTGGGAGCTCTCCGCCGCGGTGACGGACGCCGCCTACCTGTTCCCCTTCGTGCTCACCGGGGTGCGCGCCCAGCTCGCGCGGCGGGACACCCTCGCGGCCCGCGCCTGGCTCGCCCGCTGTCGCTCGCTCATCGCGGCTCGCGGGATTCCCGGAACCCTGCCGGCGCTCGACCACGCCGAGGGGCTCCTGCTGCTGGCCGACCGCCAGCTGCTGCGCGCGCGGGAGTCGCTCGAACGGGCGCGGGCGGAGTGGGGGCGGCTGCGCCGGGCACGGGAGCGTGAGCAGTGCATCCGCGATCTGGCCGAGGTGGATGCCCGTACCGGCCGCAGCCTCCGACGCGACGAGCTCTCGCCCCGCGAGTTCGAGGTCGCCCGCCTCATCGCCCAGGGCGCGACGAACCGGGAGATCGCGGCGACCCTCGTGATCTCGGCGAAGACCGCCTCCGCGCACGTCGAGCACATCCTGTCGAAACTGGGGGCCGCACGACGAGCGGAGATCGCCGCGTGGGTGGTCGCGCGCGACGCCCCCGCTCGCGCCCCCATTCCTGTGGACGCGCCCCCGTCCGCGCGGAGGCCTTGAGCGCTCCGGGTGCTGCCCCTACAGTGGGCGCGAGGATTCTCCGGCGGTGGCGCTCCGAGCGGTCTCCCTCGACCTGTCGGCGAGTTGAACGGCGAGGGGGCGCCCCATGGCGGCACCGCACACCAGGGAGCCGAGACGGTTGACCGTCGCGCAGGCGCTCATCGAGTTCCTGGCTCACCAGTGGACGGTCGACGGCGAGCATCGATCGCGGGCCATCGTCGGCACCTTCGGCATCTTCGGCAAGGGAAACGTCGCGGGCGTGGGGCAGGCGCTCCGCCAGTACGCGCTCAGCGAGCCGACGCTCATGCCCTATCACCAGGCCCGCACCGAGCTCGCGATGGTGCACCAGTCCGTCGGCTTCGCGCGCATGAGTCGCCGTCGCGCCACCTTCGCCTGCACCGGCGCCGCGGGGGCGGGATCGACCGGGATGCTCACCGGGGCCGCGCTCGCGACCGCCGCCCACCTCCCGGTGCTCCTGCTGCCGTCCGACCCGCTCGCGAGTCGCGTGAGCGAGCCGGCGCGCGGCTACGCCGGCTTCCCGCACGACGCGACCGTCACCGCCACCGACGCCTTCCGCCCGCTCTCCCGGTACTTCGACCGCGTGCACCGGCCCGAGCAGCTCGTGCCCGCGGCGCTCGGCGCGATGCGCGTGCTCACCGACCCGGCCGAGACCGGCGCCGTCACGATCGTGCTCCCGGAGGATGTGCAGGCGGAGGCGCTGGAGGTGCCCGCCGGCTTTCTGGATGACCGCGAGTGGGTCATCCGTCGCCCCCGCCCCGACCGCACCGAGCTCGCCCGGCTGCTCGGCGCCCTTCGCGACGCGGCGCGACCACTGATCGTCGCGGGCGGCGGCGTTCTCTACTCCGACGCGGCGGCCGCGCTGAGGCAGCTCGCCGAGGCGAGCGGAATCCCCGTCGCGGTGACCGTCTCGGGACTGGGCAGCATGCCGGATGACCACCCGCAGTACCTCGGCCCGATCGGCACCACCGGCACTCCCGCCGCCAACCGCGTCGCGCGCGGTGCCGACCTCGTGCTCGCGGTGGGGGCGCGCCTGAGCGACCTCACGACCTCCAGCGGCACCGCCTTCCAGCACCCCGGGGTGCGCGTGGCATCGATCACCCTCTCGGCGCTCGATGCCGTGCGCCACGGAACACTGCCGGTGGTGGCGGATGCCCGCGAGACGCTCCTCGACCTCGCGGAGGAGCTCGCCGACTGGAGTGTCCAGGCCGCGTACCGGCAGGAGTACACACGGGAGCGGGCGGCGTGGAGAGAGCAGCGCGACCGCGCGCTCACGCGGCATCGGCGCGCGCTTCCGAGCACCGCCGAGATCGTGGGCGCGGTGGACGAGGCGAGCGACCCGGAGGACGTGGTGGTCGCCGCCTCCGGGTCGACCGCCGCCGAACTCCCCGCGCTCTGGCGACCGCGCAGCGAACTCGGCTGCCACATCGAGGCGGCGACGGCGAGCCCCGGCTACGAGATCCCCGGGGGCGTCGGGGTGGCCCGCGCCGCCCCCGACCGCGATGTCATCGTGCTGCTCGGCGACGGCGCCTACCTCATGCTGCACTCATCCCTCGTCACGGCGAGCGCCGAGGGCCTCAAGATCATCGTCGTGCTCGTGCAGAACCACGGCCTCGCCGCGGTCGGCCGCCTCGGTCAGCTCGCCGGATCCGATCACTACGGCACGCTCTTCCGCTACCACGACTCCGAGGCGAACAGTTTCGAGACCGGCGACCGGCTCCCCATCAACCTCGCCACGAACGCGGCGAGCCTGGGCGTCGATGTCATCCGCATCGCCCCCTCGGCCGACGCGATCGACGAACTCGTGGCCGCGATTCGGGAGGCGAAGCGTGCCTCGACCACCACGGTCATCCACATCACCGGCGACCCGTTCATCGAGGGGCCGTCGGGGGAGGGCTGGTGGGAGGTGCCGGCCGCCGAGGTGTCGACGCTGCCCGACACCGTGAGTGCGCGCGAGGTCTACGAGGAGCGCCGCGCCGAGCAGCGCCGTTACCTCAGGTAGCGCCCCGCGGTCAGGGGATCGGCTCGGTCGTCCCGCCCGCGGGGTCGACGGCGTGGTGGTCGGAGAGCAACTCCCCGCCGACCGGCTCGGAATGCCAGTCGACGAGACGCAGCCGGCCGAGCCGAGGCCCCTCGAGCAGGGCCAGCCCGGTATTCGCGAGTTGGTGCCCGGCGGCGAATCCGCCGTCGAGGTTGGTGCTTCGCGCGGCGACCCAGGTGCGGATGGCGACACCGTGGCTCACGACGACCGCGGTCTCGGCGCCGGAGTCGAGCACGTGCTCGATCGCGGCGTCGAACCGCGCGAAGAACTCCGCGCCCGTCTCGCCGCCCGGCATGCGCAGCTCGACGTCGCCGCGCGCCCAGCGGAAGGCGGTCGCGGTGTACTCGTGCTGGGAGTCGTGGTCGGTCCTCAACTCGAACGCGCCCGCCGCGACCTCGCGGACTCCGTCGAGCACGGTCGGGTGGAGTCCCGTCGCCGCGGCGAGCGGCGCGGCGGTGAGTTGGGTGCGCAGCAGGGGTGAGACGACGATCTCGTCGACGACGGTGCCGACCGCCGCCGTCGTCGCGGCCAGCAGCGCGGTGAGTCCGGCCGGAACGGCCGCGGCCTGCTGTTCGCCGATGAGCGTGAGGGCGGCGCCCGGCACCGCGGTGTCGAGCGCGCCCACCACGTTGGAGTGCGTCTGCCCGTGCCGAAGGAGGATGAGCCGCATCAGCCCACGCTAGCCACGCTGGTGCGGGAGGGCAATCGGTCGCGCGATCGCCGCCGGACGTTCATCCACTGTTCGCCCGCCGTCGATTGAGGCCCGACCCGCCGCGAGCGGACACTGTCAGTGATGACCGCCGCGCTCGCACGAATCGAAAGAAGGCGCCCCGTGGTAACGATGACCGAACTGTTCTTCCTCGTCGATGCGGGGGAGGGTCGCTGGTACGTTCGGCACCAGCTGACCGACGAACCCGCGGGGAGCATCCTGCGCACCTCTCGGGGCTACGCGCTCATGAACACCGAGAAGCGACCGCTCGGCACCTACGACACGATCGCGGATGCCCTGCGCAGCCTGTACGCCACGGTCTGAGCGGGCGCGCGTCACCCAGCCAACATCGAGCCTGCGGGCGTAGCCTCAGCCGCACGCACCCGCGTGAGGTGCTGGAGGTTCGATTCCCATGAAGACCTGGCAGAAGTGGATGCCCGCCGCGGTCATCCCCGTCGTGATCGCCGGTATCGCCATCGCCGTTCCCATGTCGGCTGACGCCGCCGTGCACCTTCCCGCGAAGACGCCCGCGCAGGTGCTGGAGCTGATGGCCTCGTCGTCGGTCACCGCCTTCTCGGGAACGATCTCCCAGACCTCCGACCTTGGCCTGCCGTCCCTGCCGACGACGGGCCTCGGCTCGGGGTCATCGCTCGCCGGCACGCTCGCCCTCCTCACCGGGACCCACACCGTGCGGGTCTACGTCTCGGGTGCCTCGCGGGTGCGCGTGCAGCAGCTCGACCAGCTCGCCGAGCGCGACGTGGTGCGCAACGGCACCGACGTCTGGGTCTACAGCTCCGCCGGCAACACCGTGACCCACGCGACGGTTCCCAGTCGCGACCGCCACCGCGCCGTCCCGCTCCCGGCCACTCTTCCGACGCCCGCAGAGGCCGCCGACCGCATCGTGGCGGCTCTCCAGAAGTCGAGCACGCTGCGGGTCGGCACGAGCGAGCGGGTCGCGGGCCGCGCAGCCTACGAGCTGATCCTCACGCCGACGGCGACGGACACCCTCGTCGGCTCGGCCTCCATCGCGGTCGACGCCGCGACCGGCCTGCCCCTGCGGGTCGACGTGACCGCCCGGGCGCAGACCGCCCCGGCCGTCAGCCTCGGCTTCACCTCGATCTCTCTCGCCCGCCCGGCCGCCTCGCTGTTCGCCTTCACCCCGCCCGCCGGGGCGACCGTCACCGAGCAGACCGCGCCCCGCCAGCACGCCGCTCCCGCACCATCGAAGCCGGCGACCACCCCACCGGCCCGCACCGTCACCGGCACCGGCTGGGATGCGGTGGTGACGATCGCCGCTGACGCGCGAACCCGGACGCTCACCTCCTCGAAGCAGTTCACCGCGCTGACCTCCGTGGTACCGGGCGGACGACTCTTCCACACGAGCATCGTCAACGTGCTGTTCACCGCCGACGGCCGCGTCGTCGCCGGGTCCGTGCCGGAGTCGACCCTCGCGGCCGTGGCCGCCGCGCGAAGCAAGTGACCGCCGCCGCCCCGGCACCGGCGATCGAGACCCACGGTCTCACCAAGCGCTTCGGGCGGCAGACCGTGGTCGATGCGATCGACCTCACCGTTCCCCGTGGCTCCGTCTTCGGGTTCCTCGGGCCGAACGGCTCGGGCAAGACCACCACCATCCGCATGCTGCTCGGGCTCGCCTCCGCGAGCAGCGGCACGGCGCAGCTTCTCGGCCACGAGATGCCGCGCAACGTCGCGACCGTTCTGCCGCGCGTCGGCGCGCTCGTGGAGGGCCCCGGCTTCGCCCCCTACCTCTCGGGCGCCGCGAACCTGAGCCGGCTCGACAGCGCCGACCTGTACGCCCCCCGCGCGACGCACGCGGCCCGGGTCGCGGAGGCGCTCGACCGGGTGGGGCTGTCGGCAGCGGCATCCAAGAAGGTCAAGGCCTACTCGCTCGGCATGAAGCAGCGCCTGGGGCTCGCCGGGGCGCTCCTCACCCCGCGCGATCTGCTCGTGCTCGACGAGCCGACGAACGGGCTCGACCCGCAGGGCACGCGGGAGGTGCGCTCGCTCATCCGCTCGCTCGCGGCGGGCGGCACGACGGTCTTCGTCTCGAGCCACCTGCTCGCCGAGATCGAGCAGATCTGCACCCACGCGGCGATCATGAGCGCCGGGCGCCTGGTCGCCCAGGGCACCCTGGATGACCTGCGCTACGCGGGCCAGCCCCGGGTTCGGCTGCTCACGCCCGACCCCGCGGCCGCGGCCCGCAGTCTCGCCCGCCTCGGCCTCGCGGTCGACGAGCCGCCCGCCGCCGGGCTGGCCCCGCGCGACGTCGTGATCGAGGCCCGCTTCGACCCGGCCGACGATGCGCGCGGGGAGTCCCTCGACATCGTCGCCCGCCTGGTCGCCGACGGGGTGCGCGTGCACGGCTACTCGGTCGAGCGGCCCAGTCTCGAAGACCGCTTCGTCGCACTCACGGGGGAGGGCTTCGATGTCGAGGGCTGAGACCGCCGACGAGCGCGCGCCCGGCGGATCGGGCCCCGCCGCGGCACGCGCCACCCTCGGCTGGGGACTGCTGGGCACCGAGATCAGCGTGCTCTTCCGGCGACGCCGCACCTGGGCGATGCTCGGGGCGCTCGCGATCGTGCCCGTGCTCATCGCCGTCGCGGTCAAGCTCCGCCCCGCCGCCTCGGCCAGCGGGCGGGGTCCGGCGTTCCTCGATCAGATCACGAGCAACGGCCTCTTCGTCGCGGCGGTCGGCCTCGTCGTGTGCGTGCCGCTGTTCCTGCCGCTCACGGTGGGCGTGGTCGCGGGCGACACGATCGCGGGTGAGGCCTCGGCGGGCACGCTGCGGTATCTGCTCGTGGCGCCGGCGGGGCGCATCCGGCTGCTCGCGGTCAAGTACCTGGGTGCGGCGGTGTTCTGCGTCGCGGCGACCCTGAGCGTCGCCGTCGCGGGGGCGCTCGCCGGGGCGGTCCTGTTCCCGGTCGGACCGGTCACGCTGCTCTCGGGCGACACGATCAGTGTTGGCGAGTCGGTCGTGCGCTCCCTGCTCGTCGCGCTGTTCATCACGGTGTCGCTGCTGGGCCTCAGCGCGATCGGGCTCTTCATCTCGACGCTCACCGACGTGCCGGTGGGAGCGATGGCCGCGACGATCGTGCTCGCGGTCGTCTCGCAGGTGCTCGACTCGCTGCCCCAGCTCGACGCGATTCACCCCTGGCTGTTCAGCCACTACTGGTTCGGTTTCGGCGACCTGCTGCGCCAGCCGATCAGCTGGGACTCCTTCGGGAGCAACGCGCTGCTGCAGCTCGGCTACTTCGTCGTGTTCGGCGCGCTCGCCTGCGGCCGGTTCACCACGAAGGACATTCTCTCGTGAGCCGCGGCGCACCCCGCACCCGGCTCCTCGGCCGGGCCGTTCGGCCGGCCGCCCGGGCCCCGCGCGATCGGCGCGGGCCGACGAGAGTCGAGGAGGAGGACACCATGACAACAGCCCGAGAACGCCGTCCCTACGACGAGATCGCCGCGGTGCCGGGTTTCACCGTGACGAGCACCGACATCGCCGACGGCGCGACCTTCGCGAACCCGCAGGTGAGCGGGATCTTCGGCGCGGGCGGCGAGGACGTGAGCCCGCAGCTCAGCTGGTCGGGTTTTCCGCCTGCGACCAAGAGCTTCGCGGTCACGATCTACGACCCGGTCGCCCCGACGGGCTCGGGATTCTGGCACTGGGCGGTCGTCGACATTCCCGCCACGGTCACCGAACTGCCGACCGGCGCGGGCGACGACACCGGATCGGGCCTGCCCGCCGGTGCGTTCCAGTTGCGCGGCGACGGCGGACTCGCGCGCTACATCGGCGCGGCCCCGCCCGCGGGGCACGGCGAGCACCTCTACTTCATCGGGGTGCACGCCGTCGACGTCGAATCCCTGGGCATCGGGGCGGATGCCTCGCCGGCCCTGCTCGGATTCACCCTGTTCAGCCACACGCTCGCGCGGGCGACGATCGTCGCCCGATACGAGGTCGCGTAACCCCGCTCCTACTTTCCGGTGATCTTCCCCGGGTTGAAGGTGCGGGTCGGGTCGGCCGAATCGAGCAGACCCTGCATGACGGCCGCGCCCTGGGTCGAGATGTCCTGCTCGAGCCACGGCGCGTGCTCGAGCCCGACACCGTGGTGGTGGCTGAGCGTGGCGCCGGAGTCGATGAACGACTGCTGAATGGCTCGCTTGACCACGTCGTACTGCTCGAGCGGGGCATCCCCGTGCACGAAGGCGAAGGTGAAGTACAGGCACGCGCCCGAGTGATAGGAGTGCGACAGGTGCGCCATGATCCAGCCCTGCACGCCGAGCTCGGCGTAGGCCCGGTTGGCGGCTGCGTAGGCGTTCGTGTAGACGGTCTGCAGCTTCGACCACGGCGCGGCCGTCTCCGAGACATCGGCGGCGGCCCCCCGGTCGAGCAGGAAGTCGCGCAGGTAGGGGGTGTCGAACTTCTTCTGGTCGTACAGCACACCTGGCCCGGTGCCCACGCCGAAGCCCCCGTGCTTCTTGACGAGCGCCTCGACGAGGCTCTTCTGCCGCTTGGCGTGCGACTCGCTGCCCTCGTAGCCGATGAAGGAGAGGCAGATCTCGTCGAGGTTCTTCCAGCCCTTGAGCTTCATGAGGCCCGGCAGCACGGTGCCGGTGATGAACTTGGTGACGCCCGAGGACTCCTTGCTCGTCGCGAGCGAGAAGGCCGATTCCCGCGCGTCCGACACGCGCGTGATCGACGGTGTGGCGTCGCTCTCCGCGATCGCCTGCATGGCCGCGAGGCCCGCACCCCAGTTGGGGAAGAAGTACGCGTAGACGTCGCGCTTCTCAGGGGTGCGATGCACCTGCACGGTGACCTCGGTGATGACCCCGAGACGACCCTCGGAGCCGATGATCATCTCGCGAACGCTCGGCCCGGTCGAGGTGCTCGGCAGGGGACGGATGACCAGGGTGCCGCCCGGGCGGACCACCCGCAGCCCGCGCGCGATGTCGGCGATGTCGCCGTACTTGTCGGACTGCATGCCCGACGACCGGGTCGCGACCCAGCCGCCGAGAGTGGAGTGGGTGAAACTGTCGGGGAAGTGGCCGAGGGTCCAGCCCTTCTCCACGAGCTGGGCCTCGAGGTCGGGGCCCTGGGCGCCCGCCTCGATGCGGGCGAGGCCCGACTCCTCGTCGATCTCGAGCACGCGGCGCATCCGCCCCAGATCGAGCGAGATGACCGTGCGCTCCTCACTGGCGAGCGGTTCGAGGCTGCCGACGATGTTGCTGCCGCCGCCGAACGGGATGATCACCGCATCGGCCTCGACCGCCGCATCGACGAGCTGCTGCACCTCGACCTCGTCGGCCGGGTAGACGACCACGTCGGGCGTGCGCGGGAAGTCGGCGGCGCGCACCCGGATCAGGTCGCGGATGCTCTTGCCGAAGGTGTGGACGACCCGAGCCTGGTCATCCGTCGTCAGGTTGTCGGCGCCGACGATGCGGGTCAGCCGCGACACGAACTCCTCGCTCGCGCGGCTCGCCGGCACCGTGATCTCTGAGAACGGCGCGACCGGGGTGGCGGGCGTCGACAGGTCGAGGCCGACCGCGTACTTCACGAAGGGTGCGAAGGCGGGCTTGTCGTCGTAGTGGAATCCCACTCCCTCGATGCCCCAGCCCCACCACTTCATGTGTTTGACGTCGGTCACTGCTGCACTCCTCTTTCCGGTGTCGGCTGCCCAAGGATACTGGCCGAATGCTCCGCCCGAAGTCGTTCGATCTCGTGCCGGATGCGCTCGGTGAAGTCGACGGCGCTCTCACCCGGCTTCGCCGTCATCGGGTCGCCGAACACCACGCCGACGGGCAGACGCCCGCTCTTCGGCCAGTTGGTGCCGCGGGGGTGGGCGATGTGCACGCCGATGAGGGCGGTGGGGATGCACGGCACCCCGCACGACGCGGCGAGGGCCGCCGCACCCGGCTTGAAGGGGCCGAAGGTGCCGTCTTTCGAGCGCGTGCCCTCGGGGAACACGAGCAGGGGAACGCCGCGCAGCAGGAGCGACTTGGCGCTGATGGAGCGGCGTGTCTTGCCCTCGCGCTGCACCGGGAACGCGTTGAAGAACAGGGCGGTGAGCCCGCGCCGCCACCACACGTCGAAGAAGTAGTCCGCGGCCGCACCCGCGGCGAGGTAGCGGGCGAGCCGCCGGGGAAGCGAGCCGAAGATCAGCGGGGTGTCGAGATGGCTGGAGTGGTTGGCGACGACGACGAAGCCGCCTTTGACGCCCTTCAGCCGGGAGCGGCCGAGCACGGTCACGCTCGTGAGCGACCAGACCAGCGGCTTGAGGAGACCGCGCTGGGCGACGAAGCGGGCCGCGGCGTGGCCGGGCGAGTTGAAGCGGTCGCGCACGGGCTCGGAGGGGGTGGCCTCGGTGTTGCCCTGTGCTCCAGCAGTCATGCGGTGACCGGCTTCCGACGTGAGGATGAGATGGAACCTGAGATCGCGCGAATCGCCGACTTAGGTGCGTGTCGGGCCAACCAGATCAGCACACGGTAGCGAACAGTGGGTATGGAAATCACCTTGCCCCTGTCCACGTCGCGCAGACACGCGTCGACGACTGGTTCGGCGTCGAGCCACATCGAGTTTGGAATGCTGCTCGACCGGATCCCGGCGCGATCGTGAAACTCGGTGCGCACCCAGCCCGGGCAGAGCGCCGTGACGCTGATGCCGGTGCCCTTCAGCTCGACCGACAGGCCCTCGCTGTAGGAGGTCACCCAGGCCTTGATCGCGGAGTAGTTGCCCATCGTGATGAAGCCGGCCGTGCTCGACACGTTGACGATCGCGCCGCGTCCGCGCGGCAGCATCCCGCGCGCGGCGGCGCCCGAGAGCACGAGCACCGCGCGGCACATCACCTCGAAGGCGCGGTCATGGGCGGCGACGTCGGGATCGAGCAGTCGCGTGTGCACTCCGAAGCCCGCGTTGTTGACGAGCATGTCGATGGGATGCGCGGGGTCTTCGAGGCGATCGGCGACGCGCTGGACATCCGCTCGCACCGACAGATCGCTCGGCAGCACCTCGACGGTGCGGCCGAGCGCCCGCAGCTCGGTCGCCATCTCGGCGAGCCGCTCCTCGGAGCGAGCGACAAGAACGAGGTCGTAGCCACGGGCAGCGAGTTTTCTGGCGAACGCGGCACCGATGCCGGACGTTCCCCCGGTCACGAGAGCTACACCCATGCCACTTACGATACGGTCTTGACAGGCAACGTTGTGCCCAGCGCACTCGTCACCCTCGGTAGCAAGGGCTTACTCTCATGACTTCTAGCGGCGACATCCGCTCCGGTGTGCGATTCAATGTGCGGGAATTCACCCGCACGGCGCGCGGCAACCACCGCGACGAACTGCACCTCGACGAATTCGCGTCGGCGCCGCTCAGCGACGAGAGCCTGCACGCGGTGCGGTACCTCGGTCGCCTGGAGAGCGCGACGATGGAGCACCTGCGCAATCTGCTCGTCACCGCGACCCACAAGGATGCGCGGGTGACCGCCTTCCTGGTCACCTGGGCGTTCGAGAAGTTCTGGATCGCCGACGCGCTCGACGCGGTGCTCGAGGCCAACGGCCAGCCGCGCGCGCAGGCCATCGAGGAAGGCCGCACCCGCACCGCACACGCCGACGCGAGGGACCGCCGTGGTCCCATTCGCCGAGCAGTATCCGCCATCAGGCAAGGGGTTCCCATCATCGCCGTCCACATGACCACCGGCCTCATCGACGAGTGGATCACTCGTACCGCCTACGAGAGGCTGTCGGCCGTGAGCAAGAGTCCCGCACTCGCCGCGACCATCCAGCTCATCCTCGACGTGAAGGAACGCCACGCGCGCTTCTTCGACGACGAGGCCCGCCGCCGGCTGAGCGAGTCGCCGCGCGCGGTGAAGCTCACCCGCACCGAGCTGCTGCACGCCGTGTGGCCGATCGGCGCCGTCGACCGCGCCGACTCCGACCGCAGCTTCTTCGAGCGCTTCGTCTTCGGGGGCAGTGAGGGCGCGGACCGTGCCGCGCTCATCGGCACCCGCGTCGCCGCCCTCCCCGGCATGGATGCCCGCATCGGGTCCACCGTCGCGCAGAGGCTCCTCCCGTGAGCCCGCGTCGCGCCGCGACCGACCTCGGGTCGGCGCACGTCTTCCTCACCGGCGGCACCGGATTCGTCGGCCAGGCGATCCTCGAACGCCTGCTGTCGTCGCACCCCGGCACGACCATCTCGCTGCTGATCCGCACGAAGGGGTCCACGAGTGGTGAGGACCGCCTGCGCACCCTGCTGCGCAAGCCGGTGTTCACCGCCTGGCGCGAGCGCGTGGGCGAGGAGGAGGTCGAGCGCGCGGTGCGCGATCGACTGCGCGTGATCGAGGGCGGGCTGAGCAACGTTCCGGCGCTTCCGGGCGACCTCGACGTGGTCATCCACTCGGCATCGACCGTCTCGTTCGATCCGCCCATCGATCAGGCCTTCGACACCAACGTCGGCGGGGCCATCGGGCTCTACGAGGCGCTCGCCGCGAGCGGTGGCGACCCCCGGGTCGTACACGTCTCCACCGCGTACGTCGGCGGTATCCGCAAGGGCATCCAGCCGGAGGCGAGCCTGACCCACGAGGTGGACTGGCGCGCCGAGTACGAGGCGGCGAAGGGCGCCCGCGTGCGCGTGGAGATGGCGTCGCGCGAGCCGCAGACCCTGCGCAAGTTCATCGGCGAGGCGAAGGCGGGTCACGGCAAGGAGGGCCCGCAGGCGGTCGCGAAGGCGGCCGAGGCGGCCCGCGTCGCCTGGGTGCAGGCGCGATTGGTCGACTACGGTCGGATGCGCGCCGAGAGCCTCGGCTGGACCGACGTCTACACGCTCACGAAGGCCTTCGCCGAGCGCGCCGCCGAGACCATGTGGGCGCAGGCGGGTCACCGTCTGTCGATCGTGCGTCCCGCGATCATCGAGAGCGCCCTGCGCCACCCCTTCCCCGGCTGGATCGACGGCTTCAAGGTCGCCGACCCGCTGATCCTCGCCTACGGTCGCGGCATGCTGCCCGAGTTCCCGGGGCTTCCCGACAGCGTGCTCGACCTCATCCCGGTCGACTTCGTGGTCAACGTGATCCTCGCGGTCGCCGCCAACCCGGCACCCGCCGGCGAGCCGGAGTACTTCCACGTGAGCTCGGGGGCCGGCAATCCGCTGCCGTTCCACCGCATGTTCCAGAACGTGAACACCTTCTTCCTCGCCAACCCGATGCCGCAGGGCGACAGCGGCCACATCGCGGTGCCGATGTGGAAGTTCCCGGGGGGCCGCCGGGTCGAGCGATCACTGCTCGCCAAGGAGCGCGCCAACGAGCTGCTGGGTGCGGCACTCGAGCGGCTGCCGTCCTCGGCCCGCACGCGCGAGCGCCTGGCCAAGGTCGACTCCAACCGGCGCGACCTCGAGTCCCTGCGCAACTTCACCCAGCTCTACCGCGCCTACGTGCAGACCGAGATCATCTTCGACGACACCCGCACGAAGGCCTTGAACGCGGCGCTGCCCGCCAAGGCCCGTGCCGACATCGGATTCGACGTGACCGAGATCGACTGGGAGGACTACCTGCAGCGGGTGCACTTCCCGTCGATCACGGCGATGACGCGCGCCTTCCAGAAGCGGCCCGCCGCCTCGGAGCGCGCCGAGAAGGCCCTGCCGACGCGCAGCGACGTCGTCGCCATCTTCGATCTCGAGGGCACCGTCGTCGACTCCAACATCGTGCAGCAGTACCTGTGGGTGCGGTCGGCGGGCCTGCGGAAGGCCGCCTGGCCGGGCGAGGTGCTCAGCCTGCTCGGCTCGCTGCCGCGCTACCTGCGCGCGGAGCGGCACGACCGCGGAGAGTTCATCCGCGTGTTCCTGCGCCGTTACGCCGGCATGCCCGCCGCGAGACTCGACCGGGTCGTCAGGGGCGGCTACCGCGACACGCTGCTGCGCCACACGATGCCCGCCGCGATCGACCGCATCAACGAGCACCGCGCGGCCGGGCACCGCACGATCCTCGTGACCGGGTCGATCGGCACGCTCGTGCAGCCCATCGCCCACCTCTTCGACGAGGTGGTCGCCGGCACCATGGATGTGAAGGATGGCGTGCTCACCGGATACCTGGCCAAGCCGCCGCTCGTCGATGAGGCACGTGCCGCCTGGTTGCGCCAGTACGCGCAGACCCACGACATCACCCTCTCGCAGTCGTATGGTTATGGTGACAGTCATGCCGACCTCGTGTGGTTGGAGTTGCTGGGAAACCCGAACGCGGTCAACCCCGACACCAATCTCTCCCGCGAGGCACAACGAAGACGTTGGAGAATCCACAACTGGACGCGCGGGTCGCATGATCTGACGCCCGGGGATCCAACCGACTGACACGAAGGGAGCGAGAGGACAGGCGCAAGCCTCCCTCCCGAACAACGACATGGCTTTTGACGTTGACAAGTACACCGCGACATCCGTCAGCGTGAACTGGGACGACCTCGACCTCGAGAAGTTCCGTACCGAGCCGCTCAACGAGACCTCGCTGCGCACCCTCCGCTACATGACGGACGTCGAGTACCACACCGTCTGCTACACGCGCGATCTGCTCACGACCCCCTCGCACAAGGAGGCCGACATGAGCGCCTTCATGACGATGTGGAACCGCGAGGAGTTCTGGCACGGCGAGGCGCTCGCCACGGTGCTGGGCATCCACGGCGTGACCGTCGACTTCGACGAGCTGAAGGCGAACCGCCTCAAGCTCGGCTGGAAGGATCGCCTCGACCCGATCAAGCAGTCGGTGCTCGGCAAGATCGTCGGCAACGACTTCGTCGCGGTGCACATGGCGTGGGGTGCGGCGAACGAGTGGTCGGCCATCCAGGCCTACAACCGCATGGCGGAGCTGGAGCAGGACCCGGTGCTCGCCGAACTGCTCAAGCGCATCGCCAAGCAGGAGGCGCGCCACGTCGCCTTCTACACCTCCCAGGCCCGCGACCGGCTCGCCAAGAGCAAGAAGGCGCAGGTGATCGCGCGTCTCGCGCTCGGCAAGTTCTGGGCGCCCGTCGGGTCGAGCATCATGGAGCGCAGCGAGGTCGTCCACGTGATGAACCACCTCATGAGCGGCCCGGAGGGGCGAAAGGCGGCCCGCAAGATCGATGCCGCCATCAGCGGACTGCCCGGGCTCGAGGGCCTCAAGATCGTCGAGGACTCGCTCGACAAGCTCGGCATCGCGGCCTGATCGGCTCCTCGCGTCGCGAGGTAACCCTCAGGGGGAGCACGGTCAAGCCCTAGCCGGGGCACAGCAAGCGCGCGAAGAATGACGACATGGCATCAGCCGACTCCCAGACCCTCACCGTCGAGGGCCACGAACTCACGCTGACGCACCCCGCGAAGATCCTCTACCCGGCGACGGGGACGACGAAGCGCGATGTCGTCGAGTACTACACGAGGATCGCGCCGTTCCTCCTGCCGCACTCCACCGACCGCGCGGCGACCCGGAAGCGCTGGGTGGACGGCGTCGGCTCACCCGAGGAACCGGGTGCCGTCTTCTTCCAGAAGAACCTGGAGGACTCCGCCCCCGCCTGGGTCAAGCGGCGCCCCCTCCAGCATGCCGACGACGTGAACATCTACCCGCTCGTCAACGACGCCGCGACCCTCGTCTGGCTCGCGCAGCTCGCCGCCCTCGAGATCCACGTGCCGCAGTGGCGCTTCGGCCCGCACGGCGGTCACCGGGCTCCCGACCGGCTCGTGCTCGACCTGGACCCGGGGGAGGGCGCCGGGCTCGCCGAGTGCGCCGAGGTGGCACGGCTGGCCCGCGTGCGGTTGCAGGGCATGGGGCTCGAGCCCGTTCCGGTGACGAGCGGGAGCAAGGGCATCCACCTCTACGCCGCGCTCGACGGCTCGCGGAGCTCCGCCGCGGTGAGCGCGCTCGCGCACGAGCTGGCCCGCGAGTTGGAGAGCGACCACGCCGACCTCGTCGTGAGCGACATGAAGCGGAGCCTGCGCGCGGGCAAGGTGCTGGTCGACTGGAGCCAGAACAGCGAGAACAAGACGACGGTGGTGCCTTACTCGCTACGCGGGCGGTTCACCCCGACCGTCGCGGCCCCGCGGCACTGGGCGGAACTCGACGATCCCGCGCTCGCCCAGCTGCACTACCGCGAGGTGCTGCGTCGGGTCTGGGGCGGAGACGACCCGATGAGCGGCTTCGGCGGCGGGCCGGAGACGGTGAAGGCGGCGCCCGTCACCGGCGGGCGCAGCTTCGTGATTCAGGAGCTGGCGGGCCGGCGGCACGGAATCCTGCTCAGCGTCCACCGGCACGGCCGCAGCTATCGCTGGGTGCTGCCGAAGGGGCTGCCGACCGACCCGCGCCACAACCAGGCCGCCGAGCGGGTGGAGCACGAGGTGGACGCCGCCGGGCGCATGCGCGACTCGGGCACGTACGAGGTCGAGAAGTGGCACGACGATGGGGAGATCATCCTCACCGTGACGGGCGCGCACGGGTCTCATCGTCTCGCCCTCATCAACACCGAGGCCGGGAGGTCGGACGCGTGGCTCGTGCACCTGCTGGTCGCCGACCCCATCCGCCAGGCGGTTCGCACCCTGCCGGTGCGCCCCTCCGCGGGGCCGCTCAGCGCGGTTCGAGCAGGTGCTGCACGAGCATGATCGCGGCGCCCGTCACGCCGCCGGTCTCGCCCGACCGTGACTCGGTGATCGTCAGGTAGCGCGTGGCGAGCGGGGTCGACTGGCCGTAGACCACCTCGCGCACCCCGGCCACGAGGTGCTCGCCCGCGAGCACGAGGCCCCCGCCGATCACGACGACGGAGGGGTTGAGCACGTTGACGCAGGTGGCGACGACCTCGCCCAGATCGCGTCCGGCCTGCCGCACCGCGTCGATCGCGGCCGGGTCGCCGGCGCGCGCGAGCGCCGCCACGTCGCTCGTCGAGGTCGCCGGGATGCCCGCCGCGGCCAGCGCGCCCGCGAGCGCCGGTCCGCTCGCGAGCGCCTCGAGGTCGGCATCCGCCGCGCCGTGCGCCGGGGTGCGCGACGAGAACGGGACGCGAACGTGCCCGAGATCGCCGGCGGTGCCCTGAGCGCCGCGCTGCAGGCGGCCGCCGCTGATGATCCCCGCGCCGATACCGGTGGCGACCTTGACGAAGAACAGGTCGTCGACCCCGGGGTGCACGGTCGCGTGCTCGCCGAGCGCGAGCAGGTTCACGTCGTTGTCGACGAGCACCGGCACGCGGTACCGCTCGCGCAACCGCGCCGGCACGTCGAAGCCGTCCCAGCCGGGCATGATCGGCGGGTTGGTGGGAATGCCGGTCGAGTGCTCGACGGGGCCGGGCACACCGACGCCGATGCCGGCGAGGTCGCGGGCGGGGCGGCGCGCGGCGGCGAGAAGCCGTGCGAGGGCATCCGTCGCCCAGTCGAGGATCGGCAGCGGCCCCTCGGCGATATCGAGCTCGCGACTCTCGAGGCTCAGGATGCGCCCCGCGAGATCGGTGAGCGCGACGACGCCGTGCGTGGCGCCGAGGTCGATCGCGCCGATCACGCGAGCGTCGGCGCGGAACGCCAGGTAGGCGGGCGGGCGCCCACCGGAGGAGACGCCGCCCCCGGCCGGACCGACGAGCCCGGAGGCGAGGAGGGAGTCCAGTCTCAGGCCGAGGGTCGAGCGGGAGAGCCCGCTGAGTTCGATGAGCTGGGCGCGCGTGTGCGGCACGCCGTCCCGCAGGAGTGCCAGCACGGGGGCGTCCTCCGCGGCGACGAGCGGGGCGGCCGGGGCGGTCATGGCCCCATTGAACCACAGAGCGGGTCGGGTCTTCCCGCGTTTTGCGAAATAGTTCGACACTTTTGCTTGCGTGATGACAGAAGTCTGCTTGAATGGGACCACCACCGATCGACCGCTCACCGAGGAGTACCGTGTCCCACCCCCAACTCAGCGTCCAGCTCTACACCGTGCGGGAGGCGATCCAGGCGGATCTGCCCGGCACCCTCCAGCGCCTCGCCGACATCGGATTCAGCAACGTCGAGCCGTTCGCCTTCACCCAGCTTCCGGGCCTCGGAGACGCGCTCGCGGCGGCCGGTCTCAGCGCCCCCACGACCCACGCGAACTACCTGGGCAAAGAGGTTGAGCCCTTCTTCGCGACCGCGCAGGAGCTGGGCATCCCCACCGTCATCGACCCCTACGTCACGCCGGAGTACTGGCTGACCGCTGCCGACATCGAGAAGACCGCCGAACTGCTGAACGCCGCGGCCCAGGTCGCCGCCGCGTACGGCGTGCGGGTCGGCTACCACAACCACGCGCACGAGATCGAGAGCCGGATCGGCGACCAGACCGCGCTGGAGTACTTCGCGGGGCTGCTGGAGCCGGGCATCGTGCTCGAGGTCGACACCTACTGGGTCACCGTGGGCGGCGGCGACCCGGTCGCCCTGCTGCGCAGTCTGGGCGACCGCGTCGTGGCGCTGCACATCAAGGACGGCCCCGGCACCGCCGACACCAAAGACCAGGTGGCGGTGGGCAGCGGAGTGCTGCCGGTCGCCGACATCATCGCCGCCGCGCCGACCGCGCTCCGGGTCGTCGAGCTCGACGACTCCCGCGGCGACCGCTTCACCGCCGTGGCCGACAGCTACGCCTACCTCGTCGCGGTGGGCCTCGCGTGAGCGCGGCACGGGTCGGCGTCGGCGTGATCGGCGCGGGCGTCATCAGCAGCCAGTACCTCGACAACCTCACGACATTCCCCGACCTCGAGGTGCGCTTCGTCGCCGACCTCGACGAGGACCGCGCCCGGGCGCAGGCAGAGAAGTACGGGATCGCGCGCTCGGGCAGCGTCGCCGAACTGCTCGCCGACGACGGGATCGAGATCGTCGTCAACCTCACCATCCCCGCGGTGCACGTGGAGGTCGGGCTGCAGATCCTCGCCGCGGGAAAGCACGTGTGGAGCGAGAAGCCCTTCTCGCTCGATCGCGCCAGCGGGCGCCAGCTGCTGGATGCGGCGCACGCGGCCGGCCTGCGCGTCGCGACCGCGCCGGACACCTTCCTGGGGGCGGGCATCCAGTCGGCCCTGCGCCTTCTCGCGGCAGGCGGGATCGGCGCGCCGCTGACCGCCCTCACCCTCACCCAGAATCCGGGACCGGAGCTCTGGCACCCCAACCCCGACTTCCTGTTCCAGGAGGGTGCTGGGCCGCTGTTCGACCTGGGGCCCTACTACCTCACCGCGCTCGTGCAGATGTTCGGGCCGGTCACCCGGGTGAGCGCCGTCGCCTCGAAGTCGAAGGCCCGGCGCACCATCGGCTCGGGGCCGCGCGCCGGCGAGGAGTTCGACGTCACCGTTCCCACCCACGTGAGCGCGCTGTACGAGTTCGAGAGCGGGCAGACGGCGCAGAGCCTGTTCAGCTTCGACTCGAAGCTCGGGCGCACGCAGTTCGAGGTCGCGGGGGTCGGCGGCACGCTCGTCGTGCCCGACCCCAACATGTTCGAAGGCGACCTCGTGCTGCACCGCGACCCGCACACGAGCGAGATCATCCCGGCGACCGGGGTCACCACTTCGCGCGGCACCGGCGTGGCGGAACTCGCGCAGGCGATCCGCGCGGGGCGACCGGAGCGGGCGAGCGGTGAGCAGGCCTACCACGTGGTCGACATCATGGTGTCGACCATCGAGGCGGCGGAGGCCGGGCATCCCGTCGCGGTGGAGAGCACGGTCACCGTTGCTCCGCCGCTCGACGAGGGCTGGGACCCGCGCGTCGCGACCCTGGGCGGCTGATCGTGGGCACGGCGGCCGACGGTCTCGTCGCGGGCTTCGTGGGCGGCGGGTTCATGGCCGCGGTGCACAGCCGCGCCGCTCGCTCGGCTCGGGCGCGCCTGCTCGGCATCAGCTCGTCGAGCCCGGCCCGTTCGCAGCGGGCCGCCGACGAACTGGGCATCGAGCACGCCTATGACGGCCTCACCGAGTTGCTGGCGGATGACCGCCTCGACGTCGTCCACATCTGCACGCCCAACGCGCTCCACCACGAGCAGGCGCTGGCCGTGATCGCGTCCGGCCGGCACGTCATCTGCGAGAAGCCGCTCGCCGTGACGGTGGCTCAGGCCGAGGAGCTCGTGCGGGCCGCCGAGCGCGCGGGGGTCACGGCGACGGTGCCGTTCGTCTACCGGTTCCACCCGATGGTGCGCGAGGCCCGCGCGCGGGTCGCCGCCGGTCACGTGGGGCGGCTGCTGAGCATCCACGGCTCGTATCTGCAGGACTGGCTGCTGGAGGCGGGCGACGACAACTGGCGGGTCGACGCCGCGCTGGGCGGTCGTTCGCGCGCGTTCGGCGACATCGGCTCGCACCTCGTCGACCTCATCGAGTTCGTGACGGGGGACCGGATCGCGCGCGTGAGCGCGCTGACGAGCACCTTCTTCGGCTCGCGGCCGAGCCACGCGACGGTCACGACGGAGGACGCGGCGGCGGTCACCCTCGAGACCCGCGGCGGAGCGATCGGCACCCTGCTCGTGTCGCAGGCCGCCCCGGGGCGCAAGAACCGGCTGCACCTCGAGATCGCCGGCAGCGCGGAGAGCATCGCCTTCGATCAGGAGCAGCCCGAGACGCTGTGGCTGGGGCGGCGCAGCGGGCGCGTGCTGCTGCCCCGCGATCCCGCGCAGCTGGGGCCCGACGCCGCGCGCCTCTCGGTCGTTCCCGCGGGGCACGCGCAGGGCTATGTGGACGCGTTCGCGGGCTTCGTCGCCGACACCTATGCTGCGATCGGGGGCGAGAGCCCGGAGGGGCTGCCGCGCTTCGCGGACGGGCTGCGCGCCGCCCGCATCACCGAGGCCGTGCTGGACTCGGCCGAGACCGGACACTGGATCACCATCGACGACGAAGGAACAGCATGAGTTCGCACCCCGTCACCCTGTTCACCGGCCAGTGGGCCGACCTGCCGTTCGAGGAGGTGGCCCGGCTCGCCGCCTCCTGGGGATACGACGGCCTCGAGATCGCCGCATCCGGCGACCACCTCGATCTCGCGCGCGCCGACGAGGACGACGCCTACCTCGCGTCGCGACTCGAGATCCTCGACCGCCACGGTCTGCGCGTGCACGCCATCTCCAATCACCTCGCCGGTCAGGCGGTCTGCGACGACCCCATCGACTTCCGGCACCAGGCCATCCTGCGACCCGCGGTGTGGGGCGACGGGGACGCCGAGGGGGTCCGCCGGCGCGCGGCCGAGGACATGAAGCGCTCCGCCCGGGTCGCCCGCAAACTCGGGGTCGACGTGGTCGTCGGCTTCACGGGGTCGAGCATCTGGCCGTATGTGGCGCAGTTCCCACCGGTGCCCGCGAGCGTGCTGGAGGCGGGCTACCAGGACTTCGCCGATCGCTGGAACCCTATCCTCGACGTCTTCGACGCGGAGGGCGTGCGGTTCGCCCACGAGGTGCACCCCTCCGAGATCGCCTACGACTACTGGACCTCGGTGCGCACGCTCGAGGCGATCGACCACCGCGCGGCCTTCGGCTTCAACTGGGACCCCTCGCACATGATGTGGCAGAACATCGACCCGGTCGGCTTCATCGTCGACTTCGCCGACCGCATCTACCACGTCGACTGCAAGGACACCCGGCTGCGCCCGCAGAACGGTCGGGCCGGCGTGCTCGGCTCCCACCTTCCGTGGGGCGACCCGCGTCGCGGCTGGGACTTCGTCTCCACCGGCCACGGCGACGTGCCGTGGGAGGACTCCTTCCGCGCGCTCGAGGCGATCGGGTACCGCGGGCCGATCTCGATCGAGTGGGAGGACGCCGGGATGGATCGCCTGCACGGCGCCGCGGAGGCGGTCACGTTCATCCGCTCGCTGCTGTGGGAGCTGCCGGCGGCGTCGTTCGACGCGGCCTTCTCGAATCAGTAGGGGGTCATGAAACAGTTGTTCCGAGACGTGTATTCTTGGAACAACTGATTCACCGCGCGAGAGGCCCGCCATGACGACATCCATCAACCCGCCGTCTCGACTGCTGATGGGTCCCGGCCCGATCAACGCCGACCCGCGTGTGCTGAGGGCCATGTCGGCGCAGCTCGTGGGGCAGTACGACCCGGCGATGACCGGCTACATGAACGAGACGATGGCGCTCTACCGCCAGGTGTTCCGCACGGCGAACGAGGCCACCCTCATTGTGGACGGCACGAGCCGGGCGGGCATCGAGGCCGCCCTCGTCTCGCTCATCGAACCCGGCGATGTGGTGCTCGTGCCCATCTTCGGTCGGTTCGGGCACCTTCTCCGCGAGATCGCCGAGCGCTGCGGCGCCGAGGTGCAGGTGCGGGAGCGGGAGTGGGGCACGGTGTTCACGCCCGCGGAGATCGAGGAGGCGATCATCCAGACCCGCCCGAAGCTCCTCGCCATCGTGCACGGCGACACCTCCACGACGCTCGCGCAGCCGCTCGACGAGATCGGCGAGATCTGCGCGCGGCACGGTGTGCTGCTCTACACCGACGCCACCGCGTCGCTCGGCGGCAACACCTTCGAGACGGATGCCTGGGGCATCGACGTCGTCACCGCGGGCCTCCAGAAGTGCCTGGGTGGTCCCTCCGGCAGCGCCCCCATCACCCTGTCGCCCCGCGCGGTCGAGATCATCACCGCGCGGAAGAGCATCGAGGCGGGGATCCGCGCCGAGGGCGACCCGGTGATCGCCCAGCCGATCCGCAGCAACTACTTCGACCTGGCGCAGATCCTCGACTACTGGGGACCGAAGCGGCTCAATCACCACACCGAGGCGACGAGTGCGCTGTACGGGGCGCGGGAGTGCGCGGTCATCCTCGTGGAGGAGGGCATTCCCGCCGCCGTCGAGCGGCACCGCCTGCACGGCACCGCGATGGTGCACGGTCTGCGCGCGCTCGGCCTCACCCTCTTCGGCGACCAGTCGGTCAAGATGACGAACGTCGTCGGGGTCGAGATCCCGGCGGGCATCGACGGCGACGGGGCGCGCGCGGCGATGCTCGGCGACTACGGCATCGAGATCGGCACGAGCTTCGGCCCCCTGCACGGTCGCGTCTGGCGCATCGGCACCATGGGCTACAACGCCCGTCGCGACACGGTGCTGCTCACCCTCGCCGCGCTCGAACAGGTGCTCCGCCGCGGGGGCGTCGCCGTCACGGGCGGGAGCGGTGTGGGGGCCGCGCTCGACTTCTACGCCGGGGAGGCGACGGCGGCATGAGCGACGCCGATCTCATCATGGATCGCTGCGACGAGCTCAACGCGATCTCGAGCCGCCCCGACGTGCTCGAGCGCGTGCACCTGTCACCCGAGCACGCCGCGGCGAGCGCGCTCGTCGGCGAGTGGATGACCGCCGCCGGCCTGCACAGCTGGCAGGATCCGGCCGGCAACCGCTGCGGGCGCCTCGAGGGCGAGTCCGACGGCCTGCCCGCCCTGCTGCTCGGCTCCCACATCGACACCGTGCCGGACGCCGGCCGCTACGACGGGATGCTCGGCGTGCTGCTGGCGATCGCGGTCGCCGCGAGGATCGCGCGCCGCGGCATCCGACTGCCCTTCGCCCTCGAGGTGGTGGCCTTCAGCGACGAGGAGGGCACCCGCTTCGGGAACGCGCTCACCGGGAGCCGGGCGCTCGCGGGCACCTGGGATCCGGCGTGGTGGGACCTCGCCGATGCCGACGGCATCACCCTCGCGGAGGCCTTCGTCGACTACGGGCTCGACCCGGCCCGCCTGCCGGGTGCGTTCCGGCGGCCGGAGAACTACGTGGGCTACCTGGAGGCGCACATCGAGCAGGGCCCCTATCTGGAGGACGCGGACCGGCGCCTCGCCGTCGTGACCTCCATCGCGGGTGCGCGCCGCTTCGCCCTCACCATGACGGGCTCGGCGGGCCACGCCGGGGGCACCCCCTACGACCGGCGGCGCGACGCCCTCGTGGGCGCGAGCGAGCTCGTGGTCGAGATCGAGCGGCTCTCGAAGCAGCACCGCGTGATCGGCACGGTGGGCCGGCTGCAGGCGTTCCCGGGCGGCGTCAACGTGATCCCCGGCCGGGTCGAGTTCTCGCTCGACCTGCGCGCGGAGTTCGATGAGGCGCGCGATGGGAGCCTCGCCGCGATCACGGCGGCGGCCCGGGAGATCGCGGACCGTCGCGGGCTCGTCTTCGAGGCCCGCGAGATCTACCGCGCGGACGCGGTGCGCTGCGACGAGCGGCTTCAGCGGGCGATCGAGGCGGGGATCCGCGCGACGGGCGATCAGCAGCCGCTGCGATTGTGGAGCCGCGCGGGTCACGACGGCGTGGCCGTCGTGGAGCTGACGCCGATCGCGATGCTGTTCATCCGCTGCCGGGGCGGGGTGAGCCATCACCCCGACGAGCACGTGAAGAGGGCCGACGTCGCGGCCGCGCTCGACGCCTTCGAGGCCGCGGTGCTCGCGGTCGCGGAGCGGCACCGCGCGGCGGCGGAGCCCGAGCGGGCCGAGCCCGCGGGCGCGGAGCGGGCATGAGCGCGCCGAGCCTCGCCGAGCGGATCGACGAGAGCTATCGCGAGCTCACGCCGCAGGAGCAGCGCGGCGCCGACTTCCTGCGCCAGCACCTCGTCGACCTCGCCGTCTACAACCTCACCGAGGTCGCCACGCTCAGCGGCGTCTCGAAGGCGACCATCAGCCGCCTGTACCGCAGGCTCGGCTTCGACAGCGCGGAGGATCTGCGCGACCACGCCCGCGCCCTGCGCGCGAGCGGCACCCCGGTCGCCGGTGCGGTGCCCGCCTCGCTCGAGGCCCACCTCGACCGCGAGCAGGGCAACCTCCGCGCGGCGCTCGCCGAGGTCGACCCGCGCGCGGCCGCCCGCGTGCTCTCCGACGCGCGACGCGTGCTCGTGATCGGCTTCCGCAACAGCTACCCGATGGCGCTGCACCTCCGCCAGCAGCTCGCCCAGGCCCGCGACGGCGTCGAGGTCGCGCCGCACCCCGGACAGTCGGTGGGGGAGGAGCTGGCCTCGATCGACGCGCGCGACGCGGTCGTGCTGATCGGACTGCGCCGACGGCCCGAGCTGTTCGGTGCGGTGGCCGCGGCGGTGCGGGGCACCGGGGCGGCGGTCATCCTGATCACCGACGCCGGCGGCCGCCGCCACGCCGCCGCGGGCGACCTCGTCGTCGAGTGCTCGACCGACAGCGTGGGGGCCTTCGACAGCTACGCCGCGGTCGCGAGCGTCATCAGCCTCATCGCGGATGCCGTGCTCGCCCGTCGCGAGGCCGACGGCCGCCGCCGAGTGCGGATGATCGACGAGCTGTACGACCGCCTCGACGAGCTGGAGCCGCGCTAGCGGTCGACGTCGCCGCCGTCGAAGAGGTCGCCGCACTCGATCTCCTGCGCACCGTGCGCGAGCAGGTAGCCGCGCGCCCCGCGGTCGCCGCGGAGCTCCGCGGCGAGCGCGCCCCAGTGCTCGCGCCCGATGAGCACCGGATGGCCGGGCCGGCCGTCGAAGGCGGCCTGGCGCAGCGAGTCGGGCCCATACCCCGCCGCGACGACGCGTCGCGCGACCGCGTCCGGCAGCTCCGGGAGGTCGACCAGGGTGAGCAGCACCGCCGCTCCGGAGGCCGCGGCGAGGCCCGCGCGGATCGATGCCGACATGCCCTCCGCCCAGTCCTCGGCCACGACGACCTCATCGCCCGCGGGCACGAGGGCTCGCGCGTCGTCCGCGGCGGCACCGAGCACGACGAGCACGCGCTCGCAGCCGGCCGCCCGCAGCACGGCGGAGGCGTGGGCGAGCCACGGCACGCCGTCGGCGCGGCGCTGGAGGGCCTTGGGTCCGCCCATCCGCCGACCCGCCCCGGCGGCGAGCACGAGTCCGCAGAGGGAAGCCATGGGTACAGTTATACACACGATGATCGACCTTCCCGGCCCCGAGCTCCGCGACCGTCTGCGCACCGCCCTCGGGGTGGAACGGTGGGTGGAGGAGGTCGCCTCGGCCGCCCCCTACGCCGATCTGACCGAGCTCCTCGCCGTCGCGCACGCCGCGGCCACGCCGCTCGCGGACGCCGAGATCGATGAGGCGGTCGTCCACCACCCGCGCATCGGCGAGAAGCCGGTGGGCTCTGGTGCGTCGCAGGCGTTCAGCCGCAGCGAGCAGGCCGCCGTCGACGCCGACGACGAGGCTCTGGCGGCCGCGCTGGCCGCGGGCAACGCCGAGTACGAGGCGCGCTTCGACCGCGTCTTCCTCATTCGTGCGGCGGGGCGCAGCCGGGCCGAGATCCTCACCGAACTGCGCCGTCGCATCCAGTTGGATGACCGTACCGAGCTCGCCATCGTCGGCGAGCAGTTGCGCGACATCGCGCTCCTCCGCCTCGAGAAACTGTTCGGAGACCCCTCATGAGCCAGCTCACCACCCACGTGCTCGACGCGAGCCTCGGGCGCCCGGCGTCGGGCGTTCCGGTCGTGCTCTACACGGGGTCGGGCGAGGTGCTCGCGGGGGCCGCGACGAACGCCGACGGTCGCGTGCCCGAGCTGGGACCGGACCAGCTCGCGCCGGGGGAGTACCGGCTGGTCTTCGACACCTCCGCCTACTTCGCGTCGGTGGGCCAGACGGGTTTCTACCCGCGCGTCACGATCGACTTCGAGGTGACGGAGGCCGAGGCGCACTATCACGTGCCCCTGCTGCTGAGCCCGTTCGCCTACTCCACCTATCGCGGCAGCTGAGCCCGCGCGGCCCACGGCGCCGCGACCGGGCCCCGGTGCTGCCCGCGCGGCCCACGCCCACGCGCATCCGCCCCTAGTAGTCGGTGCGGTGCTCGTGCGCCAGCCACGCGTCGAAGGGCTCGGGCGCGTTGTCGGGGCGCACCGCCTCGATGCTGATGTGCCAGGTCGAGCGGTCGCGCGCGAAGAGCTCGTAGAACTCCCGGTCGTCGAAGCCGCCGCGCGCCGCGTCGTGCCGGTCGGCCGCGTACACCACGCGGTCGATGCGCGCCCACAGCGCCGCCGAGAGGCAGAGCGGGCACGGCTCGCAGGAGGTGTAGAGCGTCGCCCCCGCGAGGGAGAAGTCGCCCACCGCCTGGCAGGCCGCGCGGATCGCCGTGACCTCCGCGTGCGCGGTCGGGTCGAGGGTGGCGGTCACCCGGTTCTGGCCCTCCGCCACGAGTTCGCCGTCGCGCGTGATGAGCGCGCCGAACGGCCCGCCGCCGTCGGCGACGTTGAGGGTCGCCAGCTCGATCGTGCGAGCGAGCCAGCGCGCATCCGCCTCGGTGCCGGCGGTGCCGGCGATGCCGACCGGGTCGTCGTCTGCGGGGTTCACGTTCACGATGTCCATGCTGCCGTCCGCCCTCACGCGAGCCCGGCCGACACGCGCCAGGCGTCGCCCGCGGGGGCCGCGCCCTCGCGCAGGATCTGGGCTTCGATCAGGCCGTACGGCCGGTCGGCGGCCCAGAAGACCTCGTTCGGGTTGTCCATGCCGTAGGGGCTGAGGTCGTAGGCGAAGTGGTGCTTGTTGGGGGCGGCGAGTCGCACCTCCGCGATCTCGTCGTGGGCCTCCAGCACCGCCTTCCCCATGTGCCACAGGGTCTGCTGCAGGGCGAGCGACTGCAGGGTGGCGAACTCGCGCACCATGATCCGCTTCACGTCGGCGTAGACCGCATCCCAGTCCACGGCCGTGCTCGTGAACCGCCACTGGGCCTTGAGCGCGGTCGCCATGACGCGGTCGTTGGTCTCGCCGAGGGTCGTGTACTCGTCTTTGAGGAATCCCGCGAACTCCGACCCGGTCGACTTCAGGATGACCAGCTCCTTGAGCCCGCCCACGACGTGCTCGCCGCTCGCGTCCACCGTGATCGCGGCGGTGCGGATCTCGGGCCCCTTCCGCAGCCAGGTGTGGTCGTGCTCGGCGCCATTGACGACCGCGCGCTCCCAGGCGTACTCCTCGATCTCGATGCGGGCGCCCGTCACCGGCGAGACGTCGCCGACGAAGTGGCGGGCCAGTTCGAGTCCGAAGGTCTCGATCGCCTCGACGCCCTTCGACTTGGCGAAGGCATAGGCGGTGTTCTTCTGCGTGTCCGTCGGCAGAACGTTCGACTGGTCGCCCGCCAGATAGGCGGGCTCGAAGGGGCCGCGCAGGGCGGTCGTCACATTGAGGTCGCGGATCTCGTGCCGAGGGCTGTCGCGGTAGATGCGCACGAGCCGCGACTCCGCCTTGCCGTACTGGTTGTCGCCCAGGATGATCGCCATGGTTCTGCCTTTCGGTGGGGCCAGCTCAGCGCTGGTGGGAGGGGTCGGTGGGTCGGTCGAGCAGGATCCCGCGCGGCGGGGCGTCGGCCCCCACGTCGACGAGGGTCCCGCGCAGCCAGGTGCGGCGCGCGATGCCGCGGAGCTCGCGGCCGTCGAAGGCGGTCACCGGGTTCTTGTGGAGCAGCTCGGCCGCGTGCACGGTGAAGCTCGCGCCGGGGGCGAAGGCGACGAGGTCGGCGACCGCGCCCACGCGGATCGAGCCTCGGGATGCGCCCAGCCCGACGAGGGCGGCGGGGCGGGTGGACATCCACTCGATGACCCGCGCGAGCGGGATGCCGCGCCGACCCGCCTCGGTGCTGATCGCCGCGAGGCCCAGCTGGAGACCGGCGATTCCGCCCCAGGCGAGCGCGAAGTCGCCGTCGTGGGCGAACTTGAGGTCGGCCGTGGAGGGGCTGTGGTCAGTGACGATGATGTCGATGTCGCCGTCGAGCAGCGCCTGCCACAGGGCATCCCGGTTGGACTCGTCGCGGATCGGCGGGCAGCACTTGAACTGGGTCGCCCCGTCGTCGATCTGCTCCGCCGAGATGGTGAGGTAATGGGGGCAGGTCTCCACGGTGAGCGGCAGCCCTTCGGCGCGGGCCGCCCTGATCGCAGGGAGCGCCGCCGCCGAGGAGAGGTGCAGGATGTGCGCCCGCGCGCCCGTGCGGCGAACGCCCGCGATCACGCGCTCGATGGCGGTCACCTCGGCCGCGTCCGGGCGGGAGTCGACGAAGTCGGCGTAGTGGCGCCCGCCCGCGCCCGCGTGCGCGTCGAGCACCCCCGGGTCCTCCGCGTGCACGATGAGCAGGCCTCCGAAGCCGGCGATCTCGTCGAGGGCGCGCTCCAGCTGCGCCGCGTCGAGGTGCCCGAACTCGTCGACGCCGGAGGGCGCGAGGAAGGCCTTGAAGCCGAACACGCCCGCGTCGTGCAGTTCGCGCAGCGTGCCGAGGTTCTCGGGAACCGCCCCGCCCCAGAAGCCGACGTCGATGACCGACTTCGCGGCGGCCACCGCCCGTTTGGTCGCGAGCGCCTCCACCGTCGTGGTCGCGGGGATGCTGTTGAGCGGCATGTCGACGATCGTCGTGACGCCCCCCGCGGCAGCGGCGCGCGTCGCGCTCGCGAAGCCCTCCCAGGCGGTTCGCCCGGGCTCGTTGACGTGCACGTGCGTGTCGACGAGGCCGGGGATGAGGATCTCGTCGTCGGCGAGGGTGGCGAGCGGCCCCTCCAGCGGGTGCGGTGCGATCTCGGTGATCACACCGTCGCTGACGCCGATCCAGGCCTCGCGGCTCTCCCCGTCGATGAGGGCGCGGCGGGCGTGGATGACCAGGTCGAAGGGGGTGCTCATGGGCGGGGTGCTCTCGTGACGGGGGTTGGAACAGGCGCGAAACACGCGGTCGCTACGATGACCGCATGCTGACCACCTGTCCGAAATCGATGGAGTACGGACCCTGCGGAGGGGTCGAATTCGACGGCACCTGCGAGGTGTCGCCGCACCCCTGCGTGTTCCTCGACGTGGCGACCGTCCGCTGGCACGGAATCGCGCCCGCGGAGATCACCGAGCGGGTGACGAGCGACCAGGATGTGGTGGCACGGGCGCCCTTCCCCGCCGCCGATCCGGTGCCGCCGGTGATCCCCTCGGCGGGCGGCGAGCGGATGCGAGAGCTGATCGCGACCCGCCCGATCGTCGTCGCCGACTTCCCGGCCCGAGCGCTCGATGCGGCTTCCATCGCTGAGTGCGGCGCGATTCTGAGCGGCCGGGTGGATGCGGTACTCGCGGGGGATGCCGGATCGGCACGCGTGCAGTTTCCGCCCGCGTATCGGGCGTCGCTCATCCTCGCCGCCGGCCTCACGCCGTGGACCGGGTTCAACTGCCGCGACCGCAACCGTGTCGCGATGGAGGGTGAGCTCGCCGCGCTCGCCCACGCGGGTGTCGGCGCCGTGCACTGCGTGACGGGCGACCACACCCTGACCGGCTCGCGCCCGGATGCCGTGCCCGTCTTCGACCTCGACTCGACCGAGGCCGCCTCGCTCGCGCGGGCGGCCGGGCACCTCGTCTCGGTGGGCGAGTCGCCGGCGACGCCGCCGGTCGGGCGCCGCGCCGATCGCCTGCTGCAGAAGGCGGCCGCGGGGGCGGAGGTCTGCTTCGTCAACCACGCCGGCGGGGTCCAGCCGGTGCGGGAGTTCATCGCGCGGGCGCACGACATCGGCGTCACGCTCGACTACATCGCGTGCATCCCGATCGTCGTGGACCGGGCGAGCGCCGAGCTGCTGCGCAGCTTCACGAGTCTCGCCCTGCCGCCCGGCTACCTCGAGCGCATCCTGGGCGCGGCCGACCCCTTCGAGGAGGGCATCGCCGCCGCGGTCGAACTCGCGCACGGCATGCTCGCGCTCGACTCGGTCGCCGGCGTGAATCTCTCCGGCGGCGCGGGCGCCGGGCGCGAGGCGTGGTTCGCCGAGGCGCTGGGCCGCATCGCCGACGGCATCGGCGTCACCACTCGCTAGCGGAATCATCAGCCCGCGAGGTGCTGCACCGACCACGCCTCGCCGTCGCGGACATACTCCACGCGATGGCTGGCGGTGTCGGGGTTGCTGGTCCAGAAGGTCAGGCGGAACGGCCTCACCAGATAGCCGGCCCAGTTCGCGGGCTGGCGGAAGCCGTCGGGGTGGGCCTCGGTGAAGGATGCCCACGCGCGCCGCCGCTCGTCGATCGGCAGTTGCGCGAACTCCACCGAGTTCTGCCAGGCCAGTTGCTGCAGGTATGGGGAGCGCTTCTCGTAGGCCGCAGCGACCTCGCGCGGAGCGGCGGGTTCGGCCGCGCCGCGGATCACCAGCTGCCGCGTGAAGCCGGGCCACAGCACCGTGATCGCGACGAGCGGGTTGGCGGCGATGTCGGCCGCCTTCCGGCTGTGCGCGTCGGTGTGGAAGTAGAAGCCGTCCTCGTCGAACTCGCTCATGAGCACCGTGCGGGCGTCGGCCCCGCCGTCCGCGGTCACCGTGGAGAGCGTGATCTGCGGGCGGTCCGGGTCGTCGTTGTCGGGCAACCACTCGCGCACGAGCGCGAGGGCCTCCGCGGGGTAGCTCACGACTCCTCCGGAAGGTGGCGGAACGCGGCGATCTCGGCGAGCGCCGCGACGCCGTCGGCGACGGCCTTCGCGTAGAGCTCGGCGCCGTACTCCGCGTTCGATCCGGTCGCGTCGCCGACCACGCCGGCCGGACCGAAGTCGTCGCTCAGCCAGCCGAAGTGCACGCGTCCGCCGTTGAACTTGATGTATTCGAGCTCGGCCATGTGGTCGGGCACCCAGCGGTCGGCTTTGCTGAGGTCGACCAGCTCCGGCCGCAGATGCATGATCATCGAGGTCTCGGCGTATCCGCCGTGGATGCCGAAGCCGAGCTCATCGGGGCCGTTCTGCCCATCGCCCGCCGCCATCGCGCTTCCGGTGAGGAAGGTGCGCAGCCCGAAGCGGCGGCGCAGCTCGCGGAGGGCGACCTGCAGGAGCGCGATGTTGCCGCCGTGCCCGTTGTAGAAGACGATCGTGCGCGCCTTGGTGGTGAGCATGCTGCGCCCGATATCGACGACGGTCTGCAGGAGGGTGTCGGCGTTCAGCCAGAAGGTTCCCGGGGCCCAGCTGTGTTCGTCCGACTTGGTGTAGGCGAGGGAGGGCAGCAGCCACACGTCCTGTCCCGCGGCGGCGGCCTCCTCGACGATGCCGCGCGCGATGAGGTCGGCCATGAGCCAGTCGGTCGCGAGCGGCAGGTGAGGTCCGTGGTGCTCGATCGCGCCGGTCGGCAGCACGAGGATGGAGTTCTCGGTGAGCGCGGCGTCGGCGGCCGGGCCGGACAGATTGATGAGTTCGCGGGTCATGAGACTTTGCCTCCGGTGGTGAGCGGGGCCTCGGTGACGAGCTTGCCCGGGTTGAGCAGGTGGTTCGGGTCGGTGGTCGCGGCGAGCGCGGCGGTGCGGGCCGGCTCGAAGTCGACGAACCACTGGTGCGGGTTGTGGAATCCGACGCCGAGGGCGGTCAGCTTGTCGAAGCCCGCGTAGACATCCTCGGCGCTCGTGTACACCCCCGCGAGCATCCCGATGGGGCGCCCGTGCTGCGACTCGATGTGCAGCATGCCGCCCTCGTAGACGGCGTGCACCTCGTCGATGCGGTCGACGAGCGCGTCGCCCGAGACCTCCACGTGGAAGTAGCGGTCGGGGTAGGCCTTCTGCAGCCACTCGATCGGGTGGTTGTACGACATCATGCTGATCTTCATCGAGGTCTGGGGGCCACCGCGGATGTCGTCGACCCGCCCGCCCGCCGCGATCACGAGCGCGGTCGCCTCCTCGATCGTGGCGGGGTCGAGGATCGCCCGCAGGCTGGAGCGGTCGGCCGGGATGCCCGGGTCGTCGGGAAGCGCGTTGGCGAGCGTCGGCAGGTCGGCGGAGACGAGACGCGGCGTCGGGTCGAGGTCGGCGAAGGGGCGGATCAGCGAGAGCGCGTCCTCGAAGCGGTCGAAGCTCGCGAAGAATCCCTGCCAGTCCTGCAGCGGCTCGAGCCGCACCGTCGCGCGGGCGATGATGCCGGCGGTGCCGTAGTTGTGCACGTAGGCCTGGGCCTCCTCGCCCTCGACGTGCACGAGCCGGGCATCCGGAACCGCGTGCACCACGTCGAGCGCCAGCACGAAGCCGTTGCTGTTGGAGCCGTGCTTGATCGACCCGGTGCCGCCGGATCCGCCGGAGAGGAATCCGCCGAGGGTGGACTGCGCCGTCGAGGGGTACATGAGGATCTGCTGTTCGGCCTTGTTGGCGGCCTGCTCGAGCGCGACCATCGTCGCCCCGGCCTCCGCCGTGATGAATCCGTCGCCGACCTCCGTGATCGCCCGCGCCTTGGTGAGGTCGAGCACGAGTCCGCCGCTCATCGGGATCGCCTGGCCGTAGTTGCCGGTGCCCTTTCCGCGCGGGGTGATGGGCACGCCGTGGCGCACCGCCGCGCCGACGGCGAGGGCGATCTCCTCGGCGGTCGTGGGGGAGGCGACGAGGTCGGCGAGCCCCAGCGGCAACTGCTCGCGGATGACCGGCGACAGTTTCGCGCCGTCGATGGAGGCGCGCTCGCGGGCCGCGAGCTCGACGGTGACGGCCCGATCGCCGAGCAGTTCGCGCAGCTCCGCTTCGAGGGCCGCGATGGCGGTGTCTGTCATGTGTTCGTCTTCCTGAGGGTGCGGTGAGGGATCAGTGCATGACCATGCCGCCGGTGACGTTGATCGCCTGGCCGGTCAGATAGTCGGAGTCGTGGGAGGCGAGGAACAGCGCGACGGCGGCGACGTCCTCGGGTTCGCCGAGGCGGCCGAGCGGCGAGTAGCTCGCCCACTCGCGCACCATCTCCTCGGTGCGGGTCGCGGCGCCCATCTCGGTGAGGATGTAGCCGGGGCAGAGCGAGTTCGCGGTGATGCCGTAGCGGCCCCACTCGAGCGCCGCGACGCGCGTGAGCGCAACGACCGCGGCCTTCGAGGCGGGGTACGCGCCTTCGCCGGCGCCGCCCTTCTTGGCGGCCATGCTCGCGAGGTTGATGATCTTGCCGCCGGTACCGGCCGCGATCATGCGGCGCGCGACGACCTGCATAGTGGTGAGCATCGCGCGGGTGTTGATGGAGAAGGTCTCGTTCCAGTCCTCGACCGTCAGGTCGAGGAGGGGGGTGAAGCGCAGGATCCCCGCGCTGTTGACGAGCACGTCCACTCCGCCGAGCCCGTCGACCGCCGCCTGGGTAGCCGCTGTCGTCGCCTCGGGGTCGAGGAGATCGACGGGGTGGAAGGTGCCGCCGAGCTCGTGGGCGAGGGCGGTACCCTCGCCCACGAGCCGGTCGAGGATAGCCACGCGGGCGCCCTCTCGGGAGTAGCTGGCGGCGATCGCGCCGCCGATGCCTCGCGCACCGCCGGTGACGACGACGCGCGTGCCCGCGAGCCTCGCGGTCGTCGTCACCGATGGTGTGCTCATGCGAACCTGCCTAGAAGCCGATCGACTTGTCGATGAACTCGTTGGTGAAGATGTCCGCCGCCGTGAGGCCGGCCTTCGGCGCCGATCCGCTCTTCGTGAAGATCGGGGTGTCGATGTCGATGATCTTCTGCACGCGGGTCTGGTCCATGTCGCCCATGTACGCGTTGTCGCCGTTGCCGACGAGCTTGAGCGACTTCATCTCCTTGACCGAGTAGTCGGCCACGCCCTGGGTGTAGACCCAGCCGTTGTTGAAGGCGCTGACGAGCTGCAGGATGAGCGCGTTGGTCGCCGCCGGGCTCTTGAAGTAGTCGACCTCGGCCTGCTGCAGCACGGGGACGAGCTTCTTGAGGCACGGGGTCAGCGAGGCGAGCTCACCGGTGCGCACCGAGACGGCCGAGGCGTAGACCGGGTAGCCCACGTCGTTGGTCAGCTGGAACTTGACCGGCTTGCCCCAGGCCGCCACCTCGTTCTGGTAGATGTACGGCTCGGCGCTCGCGAAGCCCTGCTGCGCATCCTTGCCCTTGGCGGCGACGAACTTGGCGGGGCTTCCGTCGTAGCTTCCGTCGACGACACTCTTGTCGAGGATTCCCGCACCCATCAGGTACTCCATGTAGGCCGCACCACCGAAGTAGCGCACCACGCCGCCGTCGGCCTTGAGGGCCGTGCCGAGCGAGGCGATGTCGGTCACGTTGGGGTAGTAGGACGGGTCCCACATGATCATCTGCGGGCCGATGTCGAGCGGCGCGAAGACCGCGGTGGTCGGCAGCTTGTCGGAGAGCTGAACGGCCTCGTCGGTCGTGACGTAGCCGAGCGTGATGCTCTTGTCGGCGTACATCTGGCTGGAGACCGTCTGGTACCCGATCGCCGGCCCGCCGGAGCGGATCTCGACGTTGACGCCGGTGGGCTTGCCGCCGGAGTACAGCGCCCCCGAGACCGACTTCTTGTCGGCGTTGATGACCGGGTTCGGTCCGAGCAGCTGGTACAGGTGACCGTGCTCCGACTCGGGGTTCCAGTCGGTCTGGATCGTGACCGTGGCCGGGCAGACGCCGGAGAGGTCGACGGCCGAGGCGGCCGCGGCCGTCGTCGTGGTGCTGGTGGGCGTGGAGGTGGCGCAGCCCGCGAGAGCGAGGGTCGCGGCGATCACCGTCCCGAGGCCGATGGCGGACCGTAGAGCTGTTTTACGCATGGTTCTCCTTGTTGTGGGTGCGGTGCAGGATGCGGAGGTGCAGTGGTGCGTCGAGAGGAGTCGTGGGGCGCGGATCAGGTGAAGTCGTACCACTTGCCGATCGCGAGGCGGCCGATCAGGCCGAAGAGCAGGAACACGGCCACCCCGAGCAGCGAGGCGGTGATGATCGCCGCGAAGGTGCCCGGGCCGTTGAGGCGGGAGTTGGAGACGTAGATCAGCACGCCGAGCCCGGGGGTGCCGCGCTGGAAGAACTGGTCGCCGACGATCGCGCCGATCACCGAGAGCCCGGCCGCGGTGCGGAGGCCGACGAAGATCGAGGGCAGCGCCGCGGGGAACTGGAGCTTCGTGAGGGTGGTCCAGCGGCTCGCGCCCTGCAGGGTGAACAGCTCGCGCTGGGCACGGTCGGCCGACTGCAGGCCGAACAGGGTGTTCGACACCATCGGGAACAGCGAGATCATCACGGTCACGATCACGCGGGAGTTGAACTCGAAGCCGAAGAGGTTTCCGATGAGCGGCACAAGCGCGAGGATCGGGATGCACTGCAGGATGACCGCGTAGGGGAAGAACGACCGCTCAGCCCACTTCGCCTGAGCCATCAGCACCGCCCACAGCACGCCGATCACGATCGCGATCGCGAGACCCGTGAGCGCCACCGTGGTGGACTTGCCCAGCGCGTCGAGCAGCTGGCTCAGGAAGCTGGGGTTCGGCGCGACCTGGCCCGGCTTGAGCAGCGCCTTCGGGGCGAACACGACCTCCACGACCTGCAGCGGGTAGGGCACCAGGAAGCTGAGCTGCTGAACCTTGTCGTAGTACAGCGCGATGAGATCCCAGAGGCCGATGAGGCCGAAGAAGACCACGACCGGCTGCCACCAGGTGGAGGGACGGAGTCGGATGCGGCCGCGGCGCGCGGCCGGTGCGACGAGCGCCTCGGTTGCCATCAGCTGTGCCCCTCTCGGAGTGCGTGGGAGACCTCGCCGACGAGTTCGGCGAACTCCGGGGTGAATCGGATATCCGGGTCGCGCGGCATCGGGAACGGCACGTCGAACCGCTCGACGATCGATCCGGGACGCCCCGACATGACGATGACCTTGGTCGACAGGTACACCGCTTCGGAGACGGAGTGCGTGATGAAGAGCCCGGCGAACTGCTTCTCGACGAAGAGGCGCAGCAGCTCGTCGTTCAGCCGCTCGCGGGTGATCTCGTCGAGTGCGCCGAAGGGCTCGTCGAAGAGGAAGAGCTCCGGCTCGAGCGTGAGCGAGCGGGCGAGCGAGGCGCGCATCCGCATACCGCCGGAGAGCTGCTTCGGCAGGTTCTTCTCGAAGCCCTTGAGGCCGACGAGCTCGATCGCCTCCTGCGCCTTCGCCGCGCGCTGCGCCTTCGGCATGTGGTGGAGTTCGGCGAGGAGCTCGACGTTCTTGCTGATCGAGCGCCAGGGCAGAAGGGTCGCGTCCTGGAACACGTAGCCGATGCGGTCGGTGTCGACCTCGGCGACTCCCTCGGACGCCTTCTCCAGGCCCGAGGCGATGCGGAGCAGGGTGGACTTGCCGCAGCCCGAGGGGCCGACGACGGTCACGAACTCGCCGCGGTTGACGGTGAGGTCGACGTTCCGCAGCGCGATGGTGCCGTTGGGGAACTGCATCGCGACGTTTCGGAAGTCGAGCAGCGTTCCGGGTGCGGTGCCGGTCACGCTCGGGGAGGGGGCGGTAGTCGTCATGGACGTCACCTGGTTTCCGTGAGAACAGTGGTGCGGAGGGGGGAGGGCGCCGCGACCTGGCTGGTCACGAAGCTCTGGGCAACGAGGTTGCCGGCGTGGATGACGAAGCGGTCGGCCGAGGCGTTCGCCACGACGTCCGGGAGCCCGGTTCCGCGCACCGCGAGCAGCTCGGCTCGCGCGCCGACGACGGGCCCGGCAAGCGGCAGCGACATGACCGAGCGGGCGGAGTCGCTCACGGCCGTGTATGCCTCGCCGATGGTGAGGTGCGCGGCGGCGACGAGCAGCATCGCCGTCTCCAGCGCGTCGCTGCGGCCCAGCGGGTTGAACGGATCGCGCACATTGTCGGCGCCGGCGGCGACGCGCACTCCGGCATCGAGGAGCTCCCGCACGGGCGTGAGCCCGCGCGGGGTGGCGACGGGCGTCTCCCAGCCCTGCAGGTAGAGGTTCGTGATCGGGTTCGCGATGATGCCCACGTCAGAGAGTGCGACCTCGCGGATGACCGCGTCTCGGGTCGTCGCATCCAGCGTGCCGAGCCGCACGCAGTGGCCCGCCGACACCGGCTGCGCCCAGTCGCGCACGGTCACCGCGAGCTCGCTGAGCGTGTGGTCGCCGTCGAGGCTCTCGTCGGTGTGCATGTCGACGCCGATGCCGCGCGCCTTGGCGATCGCGAGGAGGCGCTGGAGGTCGGCGCTCTGGTCGCGAGCGAGGTGCGGCGCGCCGCCGACGAGGTCGACGCCCGCGTCGAGTGCGGCCTCCACGTCGGCGCTGGGCACGTCGGGCCCGGCGAGCGCGACGATCTCGATGTCCATGAGGTCGCGCAGCTCCTCGCGCACCTGCAGCAGGGCGAGCGAGCTGCGGAGCGGCTCGTCGCCCATGAGGATGTCGACGTGAGTGCGGATGGCGGTGGTGCCCTGGGCGAGCATCGCGAGCGCCTGGCGACGCGCGCGGTCGGCGATCGACTCGATCGTCATGTCGGTCGCGTACTCGCGCCAGGACGCGATCGCGAGACCGAGGTCGCCCATCGGCGGGTTGATCTCATCCCAGGAGAGCGCCTTGTCGAGGTGCGCGTGGGGCTCGGCCGGGGCGGTGAGAAGCACGAAGCCGCTGAGATCGAGGGTGACGTCGGCCGGAGCATCCACGAGGCTGCCGGCGGGGAGGACCGCCGAGACCCGGTCGCCGTCGAGCTCGACGTCGACGACGCTGCCGTCGGCGAGCGTGGCGTTCCTCAGCGCGGAGATCGGGCGAGGAAGCGAAGTCACGGTGCGGCTGCTCTTTCGACGGGGGCGGGAGCCGTGCAGAGCGACGCACCTTCGAGTCTGCTGCACGCGAATGTTGATGTGTTCAACATGAACGAATGTACGGACGCCGCGTTTCCGGCACGTAACGCGATCGTTTCGACGTGTAAATAACCGGTCACGGCGCACGGTGATCGTGATAGACCATCACGAGTTAGCCCTGACGAGGAGGACCCCGTTACATCGCTCGAACTCGCGATCGATCTGCAGGCCCAGCGCCTCGGGTCCCGCATCCGGGAGCTTCGCCGCGCCCGCGGGCTGACGCTCGTGCAGCTCGCGGCACAGGCCGAACTCTCCCACCCCTTCCTCAGCCAGCTCGAGCGCGGGCGGGCGCGGCCCAGCATGACCTCGCTCGAGAAGATCGCGCGCGCGCTGGGCTCCAGCCAGCTCGAACTCCTCGCCGTCGACGACGAGGTCGAACTCCCTGACGAGCCCACCCGCACCTCGCTCGTGCGCGCCGGCGAGGGATCGCGCGGGCACTACGGCGAGGGCGAGGCGCGCCTCCTGGTGCACGGACGCCGACGCTTCCGGCCGATGGAGATCACGGGGAACAACCTCGTCGCGGCGGACTTCTTCACCCACGCGGAAGACGAGTTCCTGCACGTCATCGAGGGCACCGTGCTCGTCGAACTCCTCGGCCAGGACTCGCACATTTTGAGCGCCGGCGACTCGCTCTATTACGTTGGAGGCACTCCGCACCGCTGGAGCGCCCTCGATGAGGCGGGCTATCGACTCTTCGTCGTCAAGGAAAAACCCGACAAACTATGAGCTCCTCCTCCGACATCGAACGCGATGTCATCGTCGCGTCCACCACCCGTGCGGCCGACGGCGTGCGGCTCATCGAGTTGCGGCACCCCTACGGCCTCGCTCTCCCCGCCTGGGAGCCCGGCGCGCACATCGACGTCATCCTGCCCCTCGGCGAGCGGCAGTACTCGCTCGTCGGCGAGGTCGGCGCCCCCACCTGGACCATCGGCGTGCTGCGCGAGACCGACGGCCGCGGCGGATCCGCCTACCTGCACGACACCGTCGCCGAGGGGGCCAGGCTCCGCGTCCGCGGGCCGCGCAACCACTTCGCCTTCCAGCCCGAGGAGGGGCGCAGCTACCTGTTTCTGGCCGGCGGCATCGGCATCACTCCGATCCGCTCGATGGTCGCGGCCGCGAAGGCGGCGGGCGTCGACTACCTCCTGGCCTACGCGGGGAGGTCGCGCGCCACGATGGCGTTCGTGGGGGAGCTGGAGGCCGGGCATCCTGATCGCGTCGCCGTCTATGCGGCAGACGAGGGCGCGCGGCTCGACCTGTCCAGGCTCTTCGAGACGCTCGACCCGACCACCGTCGTCTACTGCTGCGGTCCGACCCGCCTCATCGACGCCGTCGAGGCGGCCGCGGGCGGTGTCGAGCTGCACCTGGAGCGATTCGAGGCGAAGCACCTCGGCGAGCCGGTGCTGCACGAGGCATTCGAGGTGGAGCTCGCGGTGTCGGGCGAGACGCTGACGGTGCCGCCGGAGCGGAGCATCCTGGAGGTCGTCGAAGAGGCGGGGGTGCTCGTGCTGTCGAGCTGCCGCGAGGGCACCTGCGGCACCTGCGAGACCGTGGTGCTGGAGGGCGAGGTCGATCACCGCGACTCGATCCTCTCGCCGCAGGAGCAGGCCGCGATGGATGTCATGTACATCTGCGTCTCGCGCGCCGCCTGCCCGCGGCTCGTGCTCGAGCTGTAGCCGCGCGGGCGCCGTCTCAGGCCACGCGGGCCAGTCGCTTGGCCAGGGTCGCGACGAGCGCGCGCTCGTCGGCGTGCACGAGTTCGTAGTCGCGCACCACCAGCTCGCCCGCGACCACCACGTGCCGTGGGCGGCGCCCCGGGTTCGCCCAGAGCAGGCCCGCCACGGGGTCGGCGACGCCCGCGTCCGCCACCCCGGAGACGTCCCACACGCAGAGGTCCGCGGCCGCGCCGATCCGGAGGTGCCCCAGCTCGGCTCGTCCCAGCCCGGCCGCCGACTCCTCGCTCGCCATCCCCAGCACCTCGCGCGCGGCGAGGGGTGGCCCCACCAGCGGCGCGACCTGCATGGCGAGCCGGGCATCCGCCAGCAGGTGCCCGGCGTCGTTGCTGCCGCCGCCGCTCGTGCCCAGACCGACCCGGATGCCCGCCGCCCGCAGCTTCGCCACCGGAGCGATGCCCCACCCCATCGGCAGGTCGCAGCCCGGGGCGTGCGTGGCCGTCACCCCGCTGCGGGCGAGGCGGGCGATCTCCTCGTCGGTGACCTCGCACAGGTGCGCGAGGGTCACGTCCGGCGCGAGCCAGCCCCAGCGCTCCAGCAGGTCGAGCGGGCGGGCTCCCGCGTACTGCTCCTGAGCCACCCGCACATCCACCTGCTCGTTCGCCTGGGTGCGGCGGCGCAGGCCGAAGCGGTGCGCCAGCTCGGCGAAGACGTCGAAGGTCTCCTTGCCGTCGCTGTGCACTCCGGCGGGCCCCACCGCGAGCTGGAGCATGCCGTCGTCGCTCACCCCGCCCCGGCTCGTCGGCATGAGCGCGTCCACGATCGCGACGACCGAGGCGGCGACCTCCTGCGGATCGTCGCGCGCGGCGCCCCGCACGAAGGCGAGTCGCCCCCCGAGCGAGGCGGCCGCCTCCGCGGTCGCGCTCGCGATCGCGACGGTGTCGGCTCCGGTGGGCCAGGTGAGGTGGTGGTCGGCGACCGTGGTGACCCCACTGAGCAGACCCTCGGCGACCCCGACCGCGGCGGCCGCGTGCGCGAGGTCGTCATCCACCCCGGCGCGCGCGTAGGCGGCGGCCATCGTCGGCAGCCACACCGACATCTCGACGCCGCGGGTGCCCGGCAGAGTGCGGAAGGCGCTCTGCAGCAGGTGGTGGTGGGCGTTGACGAGCCCGGGCGTGACCACGCAGCCCGTCGCATCGAGGCGCTCGCCGCCGATCGCCCCGTCGACGACCACGCCGTCGCTCGTGGTGAGGTCGCCGGTGCGTTCGGTCTGGCTGTCGATCATGATGCGAGTGGCGCCGGTGATTCTGAGCATGCCCTGTTTCTAGCAGCCGCGTGTGTCGGGCACGTGTCGCGGGGCGGGGCGCCGGCGATACGCTGACGGTGTGCGCCGGAGGCGCCTGAGGGAGTGCGCGATGCCGGGCAGGACGATCATCATCACCGGGGCGAGCGACGGCATCGGGGCCGCGGCCGCCCGCGCCCTCTCCGCCGCCGGGGAGCGCGTCGTGCTGGTCGGGCGCTCCGCCGCCAAGACCGACGCGATGGCCCGCGAGCTCAACGCCGACCACTTCGTCGCCGATTTCGCCCGCCTCGACGACGTGCGGGCGCTCGCCGCGGGACTGCTCGCGGCGTATCCGCGCATCGACGTGCTCGCCAACAACGCGGGCGGCATCATGGGGGAGCGCGAGCTCACCGTCGACGGGCTGGAGAAGACCCTCCAGGTCAACCACCTCGCGCCGTACCTGCTGACGCGGTTGCTGATGGATCGGCTGGTCGAGAGCCGGGCATCCGTCATCGCCACCTCGAGCGCCGCGGCGGCCTCCTTCGGCCGCATCGACCTCGCCGACCTCGGCAACGAGCGCCGGTACACGCCCACCAAGGCCTACGGAGACGCGAAGCTGCACAACATCCTCTTCACGCGCGAACTCGACTACCGCTACCGTGACGCCGGCATCAGCGCGGCGGCCTTCCACCCCGGAGTGATCGCCACGAACTTCGCCGCCGAGAGCACGACCTTCATGCGGCGGATGTACACCACGGCCCTGCGCCGCCTGCTGGGCTCCCCGGCCACGGGGGCCGACACACTGGTGTGGCTCGCGACCACGACGCCCGGCGTGGACTGGCCGCAGGGCGAGTACTTCGTGAAGCGCGCGATCGCCCGCAGCAGCCGCCAGGCTTACGACCTGCCGCTCGCGCACGCCGACTGGGAGGCGAGCGCGCGCCTCGTGGGGCTCGAGCCGTAACCACGCCGAAATGTCGAGTGTGCGACGCTGGTCACATGTTCGAGATCGCTGACCGGCTGCTCGCCGTGCTCGACGCGGGGCGACCGCTCGCCGTGGCGACCGCGGTGGCGATCGAGGGCAGCGCGCCGCGCACGGTCGGCACCTCGATGGCGTTCGACGGCGAGGCGGTGCTCGGCAGCATCGCCGGCGGCTGCGTCGAGGGCGCCGTCGTCGAGGCCTGTGAGGCCGTGCTCGCCGACGGCCTCAGCCGCACCGTCGACTACGGCGTGAGCGACGAGACCGCGTACTCCGTGGGGCTCACCTGCGGGGGCCAGCTTAGTATCGTGGTGCGGCTCGTGCGGCCGGGGGACGAGGTGCACGGGGTGTTGCGGGATGCTCGGCTCGGTCATCCCGTCGCCCTCCTGACCCCCGTTCCCCCCGCCGCTGACGCCCCCGACGACACCACACCGCTCACGGCCGCCCGCACGACCGAGCTCGCCGCCCGCCACGCCGCACGACTCCTCGCCGAGCGGGATTCGCGCATCGCCCTCGGGGGGTCGGCGCTCAGCACGATCGACTGCGACGGCGAGCCGCTCGACGTGTTCGTGGAGGTGGCGACCGAGCCGGCGCACCTCGTCATCGTCGGGGCGATGGAGTTCTCGGCCGCCCTCTCGCGCGCCGCGCAGGCGCTCGGCTACCGCGTGACGGTGTGCGACGCACGGCCGCTGTTCGCGACGCCGGCGCGTTTTCCCGGCGCCTCCGTGGTGGTCGGCTGGCCGCCCGAGGTGCTGCCGAGTCTCGCGATCGACGCCCGCTCGGTCGTCTGCGTGCTCAGCCACGACGCCCGCTTCGACGCGGAGGTGATCCACCTCGCTCTCGACTCGCCCGCCGGGTTCGTCGGGGCGATGGGGTCGCGGCGCACCCACGGCCGTCGGCTGCAGTCGCTGCGCGAGCGCGGCGTGGGCGAGGAGGCTCTGGGCCGATTGCACTCGCCGATCGGCCTCGACCTCGGGGCGAGCACACCCGAGGAGACGGCGATCTCGATCCTCGCCGAGGTGCTCCAGGCGCGCACGGCGTCGAGCGCGCGCCCGCTGCGCTCCACGCAGGGGCAGATCCACACCATCCGCGAGGCGGTTCGCGCGTGAGCCGCACCGTCATCGAGAACGCCTACATCGCGACGGTCGACGCGGTCGGCACCGAGTACGAGCACGGCTACCTCGTGGTCGACGGCACCCGCATCGTCGCGGTGGGCGAGGGGGATGCGCCGCCCGAGTTCCTCGCGGGCGCCACCCGGGTCGACGCCACCGGTCATCTGCTGACCCCGGGCCTCGTGAACACCCACCACCACCTCTACCAGTGGCTCACGCGGGGCATCGCCCAGGACTCCATCCTGTTCGACTGGCTCGTCGCCCTGTACCCGGCGTGGTCGCTCATCGACGAGGAGCTCGTGCGCGACGGCGCCGCCGGGGCGATGGCGGTGCTGGCCCGCTCGGGGTGCACGACGTTCGCCGACCACCACTACGTGTTCCCGCAGGGATCCGGCGACATCGTCGGCGGCATCGTCGAGGCCGCGCGCGACATCGGGGTGCGCCTGCACGCCACCCGCGGCTCGATGGACCTCGGCCGCTCGCAGGGCGGACTCCCGCCCGACTTCGCCGTGGAGTCGACGGATGCCGCACTGCAGTCCAGCGCCGACGCGGTCGCTCGGTACCACGATCCCGCCTTCGACTCGATGGTGCGCGTCGCGATCGCGCCCTGCTCCCCGTTCTCGGTCACGGCTGAGCTGCTTCGCGAATCCGCCGTGCTCGCGCGCCAGCTGGGTGTGCGATTGCACACCCACGGGTCGGAGACCGTCGAGGAGGAGGCGTTCTGCCGGGAGCGCTTCGGCGCCACCCCCACCGAGTATCTGGACTCGCTCGGCTGGCTGGGCGACGACGTCTGGATGGCGCACTGCGTCCACCTCGACGAGACCGCGATCTCGCGCTTCGCCGCGACCGGCACCGGGGTGGCGCACTGCCCCTCGTCCAATGCGCGGCTCGCGGCGGGGATCGCGCCGATTCCGGAGCTGCTGCGGGCGGGAGTCCCGGTCGGCCTCGGCGTCGACGGCGCGGCCTCCAACGAGTCGGGTCAACTCGGCACCGAGATTCGCAACTCGCTGCTCATGAACCGGCTCCGCTCCGGTGCCGACCGGATGAGCGGTCGCGACGCCCTCCGCATCGCGACGATCGGCGGCGCGCGTGTGCTCGGCCGCGAGACCGAGATCGGCTCGATCGAGACCGGCAAGCTCGCCGACCTCGCGCTGTGGCGCATCGACGGCGTGGAGCACGCCGGGATCGCCGATCCGGTGGCGGCCCTCACGCTCGCGTCGATGCCGCCCCTCGCCCGCCTCGTCGTGAACGGAACGGTCGTCGTTCGCGACGGCGACCTCGCCCGAGTGGATCAGGCGGAGGTCGCTCGCACTGCCGCGTCGGCCGCCCGGGAGCTCGCCCGGCGCGTGTGACGGGCGAGGCCGGCCGCCGAGTGGCGACGCTCGGCGCCGCGCGTGCAGCGGTCAGCCCGCGGCGATCATCCGCCACAGTCGGTCGCGTGACATCGGGAGCTCCTGGGGCCGGATGCCCAGCGCATCCCTGATCGCGTTCGCGAGGGCCGGGGCGACCGGGTTGTAGGGGGCCTCGCTCATGGACTTCGCGCCAAGCGGGCCGAGCTCGTCGAAGGTGTCGGCGAACAGCACCTCGGTGACTGGGATGTCGGAGAACTTGGGAGTGCGGTAGTTGCGGAACGCGTCGGTGATCACGCGGCCCTCGCCATCGAGCATCATCTCTTCGTAGAGCGCGGTGCCGATCGCCTGAGCGGTGCCGCCCTCGATCTGGCCGCGCAGCTGCTCCGGGTTGAGCACCGTGCCGGCATCCGCCGCCTGGATCGACCGCAGGATCTGCACCTCGCCGGTCGCCTCGTCGACGGCCACCTGGAAGGCGTGCACGTTGAACGCGACGGAGCGCGGTGTGCCGTCGTGACTGCCGTCTGCGATCAGGGGTCCGGCGGCGACCAGCTCGGCGGCGGTGACGAGGCGGTCCCCGACGCGCACGCCACCGGGAACCACGCCGGCAGCTTCATCGCGCAGCGACTCGTCGTGGCGCTCGGCATCGACCAGGCGCAGCGCCCGCTCGCGCATGGCGGCGGCGAGCTTGTGCGAGGCCGCGAGCAGCGCCTTCCCCGCGACGACGACTCCCGCCGAACCGAAGGCGCCCGTGTCGTAGCGGGCGACATCGGTGTCTGACTGCCGGATCCGCACGCGATCCGGTGTGGTGCCCAGCGCCGAGGCCACCAGCTGCCCGTGCACCGTGGTCGTGCCGTTGCCGAACTCCGCTGTGCCCACGCCGATCGAGTAGTCGCCGTCCGCGAGCAGTTCGACGGTCGTGTCGGCGAAGTGCCCCCGCGGCGGCATCGTCGCGATCATGGCGAGCGCCACCCCCGTGCCGAGGCGCCAGCGCGGGCCGCTCGGCGGGGTGAGGCCGCCCGGCGTGCGCAGGGCATCCTGCACCAGGTCGAGGCACTGGTCGAGACCGTAGCTGTTGCCGTAGCCCAGGTCGGTGACCTCGCCGGGGTCGACGACGACCATCGGCTCCCCGGGCGTGATGACGTTGCGACGGCGGAACTCGAAGGGGTCGAGCCCGCAGCGGCGGGCCAGCTCGTCCATCGCCGACTCGATGGCGAAGATCACCTGGCCGAGGCCGTAGCCGCGGAAGGCGCCGGAGGGGAGGTTGTTCGTGTAAACGGACTGCGCATCCACCCGCTTGTTGGGCGCGCGGTACACGCTGACGGACTCATGCACGCTGTGGTACATGACGCCGATGCCGTGGTTGCCGTAGGCGCCGGTGTCCATCAGCTGGTCGACCGCGAGGGCGGTGAGGCGGCCCTCGGCATCGGCTCCCGCGCGCACGGTCACGCGCATCGGGTGGCGAGTCGGCGCGATCGTGAACTCGTCCGTGCGGGTGAACTCGTACTGCACGGGCCGGCCCAGCCGAAGCACGGCGAGGGTCACGATGTCCTCCGTGAGCAGCTCCTGCTTGCCGCCGAAGCCGCCGCCGACGCGAGCCGTGAACACGCGCACGTGGTCGGGGTGCAGCGCGAAGACGTGACAGATCTCGTCGCGCACGAGGTACGGCACCTGGCTGGAGGTGCGCAGCACGAGGCGCCCGTCGCGATCGAGCCAGCCGCGGGTCGCGTGGGTCTCGAGCGAGGCGTGGCTGACCCGCTGGGTGCGCCAGGTGCCCTCCACCGTCGCCGCGGAGGTGGCGAGTGCGGCCTCCACGTCGCCCGTCTCGCCGTGCATCTCGGCGACGGTGTTGCGCTCGGGGGCGGCGATCCGGCTCTCCATGCCTTTGTCGGCATGTAAGAGGGGCGCCCCCTGGGCGCGCGCCTGCTCGGGATCGAACACCGCGGGAAGCAGCTCGTATTCGACGACGATCCGCTCCGTCGCCAACTGCGCGGTGCGCACCGAGTCGGCCACGACGGCGGCGACACGCTGGCCGCGGAACCGGAGCACCGGGTCGAGCACGAGCGTGTCATCCGGGTCGTCGTTGCGGCTCTCGTGCCGCCCCGTCGAGAACAGGGTGGCGGGGGAGTCGAGGTGGGTGAGGACCAGCTCGACGCCGGGCATCGCCTCCGCGGCGCTCGTGTCGATGGAGACGATGCGCGCGTGCGGGTGCGGGCTGCCGAGTACGGCGAGGTGCAGGAGTCCCGTCGTCGTGTGATCGAGGGTGTACTCCTCGCGCCCGGTCGCGACACGCATGCCCGCGGGCGCCCGCACGGAGTGGCCCGTGGCCTCGCCGGTCGGGGCGGTCTCGGTGTTGGTGACCCCGCAGATCGCGTCGTGGATGGAGCGGTAGCCGGTGCAGCGGCACAGATTGCCCTTCAGTAGCCGCGGCAGGTCATCCCGGTCGGCGTCGCTGAAGGTCGACGCGGTGACGATCATGCCCGCCGTGCAGAACCCGCACTGGAACCCGGCGGCCGCCACGAACGCCTGCTGCAGGGGGTGCGGATGATCGGGCGAACCCAGCCCCGCCACCGTCGTGACCGATCGTCCCTCCAGCCGGTGCGCCGGGTAGATGCACGAGTGCACCGCATCGCCGTCGACGAGCACCGAGCAGGCGCCGCAGTCGCCCGCGTCGCAGCCCTTCTTCACCTCGTAGTGCTCGTTCTCGCGCAGGAGCGTGCGGAGCACCTGCCCCGGCTCGACCTCGACGTCGAGCGGCGTGCCGTTCACCTCGAACCTCATGCGGCCCCTCCCAACTCCTGCCGGATCTCCTCCGCGAAGAGCGTCGACACGGCGCGGCGCCAGTCGGGCGAACCGTGCGGGTCGTCGTACCACTCCTCGATGCGGCTCATCGCGTCGGCAAGAGCCCGCTCGCTCGGCACCTCGTCGAAGCGCAGTTGAACGGGCCGCGGCGTGCCCGCGGTGATCGTGATCACCGTCTCGCCGTCAGCGCCCCGCCGGCCGGTGACGAGGGTCCCCGAGCGGCCGAGCGGCGAGAGCGCGATCCGCCGGAACGCCGTGCGTGAGCGGAGGGCGGCCGTGCGAACCTCGAGGGCGCGCAGCACCTCGCCGGGGGCGAGCCGTGTGACGCGCACGTCGGTCACGAACTCGGTCACGGGCATCCGCCGTTCACCGCCGTCGGCGGTCCAGATCACCGCGGTGGCATCGAGCGTGCTCATGAGCGAGGTCATGGCGCCCGCCGGGAGGGCGAGCGCGACGTTGCCCCCGACGGTCGCGACGTTCCAGATCTTCCACGACGCGAGCAGCGAGTCGGCGCAGAGCGCGATGAGGGGATGCGCGGCCCAGCCGTCGTGCGCGGGCAGGCGCGTGAGCTCGGCGATCGTGCAGGTCGCGGCGACGGTGAGGAGGTCATCCGTCACCGTGAGCGGCTCCCAGCCCAGCGCGGTGAGGTCGACCAGGCCGGTCAGCCCCTCCTGCGGCTCGGAGAACAGCCAGGTGCCGCCGCCCAGGGGCCGCTCGCCGGGCGCGAACGTCACCTCGTCACGGGTGGCCGGCACCCGGATCTGCTGCACGGTGATGAGGTCCATATGTTCATAGAGTCAACATCAGGGATGTGACGGACGTGTTAACGCGGTCGGGGATACTTGGAGGCGTGGCGCGCGACGACGACGAGGATGAGGCCCTCCGCTGGGACGAGGGGGATGACCACACGCACGCCCTCGCGCGTCCCGCCCGCACCCCGGCGCAGCCCCGCACCCCGCCCCCGCCGCGGGCAGACGCCGACGCCGGGGCAGGCGGAGACGCAGGCGGCGACGCAGGCGCGGGCGCAGGCGAACGGGCTGACGCCGATGCCGACGCCGAGGCGGAGGTCGATTTCGCTCCGGTCGCCTCCTCCATCCTGCTCGTCACGCTCGGCATCCTCGGCGGCGTCTACCTCCTCTACACGATCGGCTGGATCGTGTCGCTGCAGCGCCTCGTCTACGCCTCCGGCAGCCCGCTCGACGATGCGGCCTTCGCGGTCGAGCAGTACCTCGCGGTCGTCGCACCCGCGCTGTGGTTCGGTCTCGCGCTCGCGCTCACCCGCGGCAGGGCCGCGTACCAGCGATTGCTCTGGCTCGTGGGCGGTGCGCTGCTGCTCATCCCGTGGTCGTTCGTGGTGGGGAGCTGAGATGACGACACCCGCCCCCGCACGCCCGCGCTACAGCTGGCCCTCGCGCGCCGTCGCGATCGCGTTCGCGCTGCTCTACGCCTACGTGCTCTGGTCGGCGATCGGCAACCTGATCCTGCTGCCGACCATTCTGGGCGCCGACTCGACGCCGTGGTGGCTGCTGGTGCTCGACGTCGCGCTCCCCGCGGTCGTGTACGCGGCGGCGTTCCTGCTCGGCCGGCGACGCGGCCTCGGAGTGCGCGCGCTGCTGTTCCTCGCGGGCCTCGCGCTGCTGGCCTGCGTCGCGATCTCCTCGGTGGAGCTGGCGCCGCTGGTGTGAACCGTGCGGCGCCGTCGGCCACGGCCACGGCCACGGCCACGGCCCCGCTCTCGCGGCAGCGCCTACGCCGGTACCGAGGTGACGCCCACCACCACGACGAGCACGATGAGCGCGAGCTGCGCGATCAGACGCGGCCAGAACGGGATCGCCACCCGCCCGAAGCGATCCCGGTGCTCCGCGGCGTAGGCGTTCGCCGGGAACACGGCCACAAGGAACACGCTGAGCGCGAGGGCGGCGGCGAAGCGCGTGGCGGGGATGAGCATCCCGACGCCGCCCGCGATCTCGCAGATCCCCGTGAACCAGACCAGGCGCAGGGGAGTGGCCACGCGCGAGCGACGCAGGCGTGGCGGGATCATGGCCGCCATGCCGTGCGTGACGGCGGGGATGAAGTGCACGATGCCCATGCCGATGAACAGGAGGGCGATGAGCACGCGGACGACGACGATGGCGGACGCGAGGGCGGGAGGCATGACCCTATATTGCGCCCCGGGTCGTCGCCGCGTTCAACCGCCTCACGCTCGCGCACTAAACTCGCAGGGGTTGCGCCGCAGGTTCGCACCCATTCCCACCAAGCTAAGGACTCGATTCGTGGCCAAGCCGGTCGTGCTCATCGCCGAAGAACTCTCGCCCGCTACCGTCGAGGCCCTCGGCCCCGACTTCGACATCCGGTCCGTCGATGGCACCGACCGCCCAGCGCTGCTGGCGGCGCTCGCCGACGCCGACGCGATCCTCATCCGCTCCGCCACCCAGGTCGACGCCGAGGCGATCGCCGCGGCGAAGCAGCTGAAGGTCATCGCGCGCGCGGGCGTCGGACTCGACAACGTCGACATCAAGTCGGCGACCGAGGCCGGCGTCATGGTCGTCAACGCACCCACCTCCAACATCATCTCCGCCGCCGAGCTCACGGTCGGCCACATCCTGAGCCTCGCCCGCCACATCCCGGCGGCCCACGACAGCCTCGCGGCCGGCACGTGGAAGCGCTCCAAGTACACGGGTGTCGAGCTCTACGAGAAGACGATCGGCATCATCGGCCTCGGCCGCATCGGCGCCCTCATCACCGCGCGTCTGCAGGCCTTCGGCATGAACGTCGTCGCCTACGACCCCTACGTCACGAGCGCGCGTGCGCAGCAGCTCGGCGTCACCCTCCTGGGGCTGGATGACCTGCTCGCCCAGTCCGACTTCATCACCATCCACATGCCCAAGACCCCCGAGACCACCGGGATGATCGGCACCGAGCAGTTCGCCCGCATGAAGCCGACCGCGTTCATCGTCAACGTCGCGCGCGGCGGGCTCATCGACGAGGACGCGCTCTACGCGGCGCTGAAGTCGAAGCGCATCGCGGGCGCCGGGCTCGATGTGTTCGTGAGCGAGCCGCCCACCTCCTCACCGCTGCTCGAGCTGGAGAACGTCGTGCTCACCCCGCACCTCGGTGCGTCGACCGACGAGGCGCAGGAGAAGGCGGGCGTGGCGGTGGCCAAGTCGGTGCGCCTCGCGCTCGGCGGCGAGCTCGTGCCCGACGCCGTGAACGTGGCGGGCGGGGTCATCGACCCGACCGTGCGCCCGGGCATCCCGCTCATGGAGAAGCTCGGTCAGGTCTTCGCGGGTCTCGCCGACAGCCCGATCACAAGCATCGACGTGGAGGTGCGCGGCGAGATCGTCGCCTTCGACGTGAGCGTGCTGAAGCTGGCCGCGCTGAAGGGCATCTTCTCCAACATCGTCAGCGAGTCGGTCAGCTACGTGAATGCGCCGCTTCTCGCGGAGCAGCGCGGGGTCACCGTGCGGCTCGTCACCGACGCGACGAGCGAGGAGTACCGCAACCTGCTCACGATCCGCGGCGCGCTGAGCGACGGATCGCAGATCTCGGTGTCGGGAACGCTGACCGGCACGAAGCAGATCCAGAAGATCGTCGAGATCAACGGCTACGACGTGGAGGTCCCCTTCGCGGAGCACCTCATCGTGATGCTCTACACCGACCGTCCGGGCATCGTCGCCCTCTACGGCAAGGAGTTCGGCGACGCCAACGTCAACATCGCGGGCATGCAGATCGCGCGCCGCACGGCCGGCGGCCAGGCGCTCAGCGTGCTCACAGTGGACTCGATCGTGCCCGAGGGTCTTCTCGAGAAGGTGCGCGTCGCGATCGATGCGGCCCTCATGCGCGAGATCGACATCGTCGACTAGCGCATGAGGGCCGGTTCGACCGGCTACAGCGTGGGGTCGTCCGGCGTCACCGAGGTGCGTCGCTGCGCGACCTGCTGGCCGTTGGCGTCGACGCCGGTGTGCACGGTGGTCACCGACTGACGCTTGCGGAACATGAAGATCATCCCGATGAGGAACACGATCACCCCGGCACCCATCAGGATGTAGCCGATCAGGTGCAGGTTGACGACCGAGTTCTGCAGGTTGACGGCGAAGGCAAGCACCGCGCCGATGACGAACAGGACGATTCCGGATCCAATACTCATGGTGTCAGGGTGGCCGTGTCGCGTTCGCGGCGGCAAGGGGTTGCATTTCGCGCGAAAAGCGGGAGCTGTCCCCGGCGGTACTGTAAATGCATGCCACAGAACCACAGCATCGCAGTCATTGCCGGCGACGGGATCGGCCCCGAGGTCATCGCCGAGGCGGTCAAGGTGCTGCACGCGGTCGCCCCGGAGGGGGTCCGTTTCAACACCACCGACTACCCCTTCGGCGCCGCGCACTACCTCGCCTCCGGCAGCATCCTCGGTGACGACGACCTCACGGCGCTCGCGACGCACGACGCGATCCTCCTCGGCGCGGTCGGCGGAGATCCGCGTGACCCCCGCCTCGCGGGCGGCATCATCGAGCGCGGACTGCTGCTCAAGCTCCGCTTCGCCTTCGACCACTACGTGAACCTCCGGCCGACGACGCTGTATCCCAACGTCGTCTCGCCCCTGGCCGCCCCCGGCGACGTGGATTTCGTCGTCGTGCGGGAGGGCACCGAGGGCCCCTACGTGGGCAACGGCGGGGTCATCCGCGCGGGCACGCCGCACGAGATCGCCACCGAGGTCTCCATCAACACCGCCCACGGCGTGGAGCGTCTCGTGCGGTTCGGCTTCGAGACGGCGGCGAAGCGTCGGGGCCGTCTGACACTCGTGCACAAGACCAACGTGCTCACCAACGCGGGCGGGCTCTGGCAGCGCACGGTCAACGCGATCGCCGCCGAGTACCCCGCGGTGAGCGTCGACTACCTGCATGTCGATGCGGCGACTATCTTCCTGGTCACGAATCCCGCTAGATTTGACACGATCGTCACAGACAACCTCTTCGGCGACATCCTCACCGATCTCGCGGCCGCAATCAGCGGCGGCATCGGACTGGCAGCCTCGGGCAACATCAATCCGGATGGCACCTTCCCCAGCATGTTCGAGCCGGTCCACGGATCCGCGCCCGACATCGCCGGGCAGCAGAAAGCCGATCCCACCGCTGCGATCCTCTCCGTCGCCCTGCTTCTCGATCACCTCGGGTATGCGGATGCGTCGGCCAGGGTCGCGGCGGCGGTGACCGCCGATCTCGCTGAGGGTTCGCCCACCCCGCGCACCACGGCCGCGGTCGGCGACGCGATCGTCGCCCGGCTGGCGCAGAATTAGTTCACCGCTTCGAGAGAGAACCGCACATGCCCATTCAGTTGCAGATGGCCACGCCCGATCTGATGTTCCAGACGATCAGGAATGAGAACGCCAAGTCGCCCGAGGAGCGCGCGAAGATTCTCGCCGACCCCGGCTTCGGCAAGTACTTCACCGACCACATGGTCGACATCTGCTGGTCGGAGCGGGGCGGCTGGCACCGTCCCCGCGTGCAGCCCTACGGCCCGATCGCGATGGACCCGGCGGCCGCCGTGCTGCACTACGCGCAGGAGGTGTTCGAAGGGCTCAAGGCCTACCGTCACGTGGACGGATCGATCTGGACCTTCCGCCCCGAGATGAACGCGAAGCGCATGCAGCGCTCGGCCCGCCGTCTCGCGCTTCCCGAGCTGCCCACCGAGTACTTCCTCGACTCGCTGCGCCAGCTGATCGCCGTCGACAAGGAGTGGGTGCCGTCGGCCCCCGAGACGAGCCTCTACCTTCGTCCGTTCATGTTCGCCAAGGAGGCGTTCCTCGGCGTGCGGCCCGCCGCGAAGGTGAACTACTACCTCATCGCGAGCCCGGCGGGCGCCTACTTCAGCGGCGGGGTCGCGCCGGTCTCGATCTGGCTCTCCACCGACTACTCGCGCGCCGGCCGCGGCGGTATGGGCGCGGCGAAGACCGGCGGCAACTACGCCTCGTCCCTCGTCGCGCAGCAGGAGGCCTACGAGAACGGCTGCGCGCAGGTGCTCTTCCTCGACTCCGAGGAGAGCAAGTACCTGGAGGAGCTCGGCGGTATGAACGTCGTGCTCGTCTACAAGAACGGCACGCTCGTCACGCCCGAGTCCAGCAGCATCCTCGAGGGGGTCACCCTCGACTCGGTGCTCCAGCTCGCCCGGGACAGGGGGCTCACCACGGAGCGCCGCCGCGTCACGATCGACGAGTGGCGCGAGGGCGTCGCGAGCGGCGAGATCACCGAGGTGTTCGCCTGCGGAACCGCGGCCGTGATCACCCCCATCGCCCAGCTGAAGGCGGCCGACTTCACGGTCGGCGACGCGGACGCGCCCGCGGGCGAGCTGACCATGTCGCTGCGCAAGGAGCTCACGGATATCCAGTACGGTCGGCTTCCCGACCCGCACGGATGGATGACCCGCCTCGATGCCTGAGCGTCGACCCACCCCCCTACCCGTAAGGTTCACAGCGTGAAGATCGCCCGTTTCAGCACCGACAGCGACCCCCGATACGGGATCGTCGATGGCGACGACCTCGTCGTCTTGAGCGGTGACCCCATGTTCAGCGGGTTCAGCACCACCGACGAGCGCGTGCCGCTCGACTCGGTGAGGCTGCTCGCGCCGGTCATCCCTCGTTCGAAGATCGTCTGCGTCGGGCTCAACTACCCGGAGCACAAGGACGAGATGGACATGAAGAGCCCGGAGGCTCCGCTCCTGTTCCTCAAGCCGAACACCGCGATCATCGGGCCGGGCGACGCGATCCAGATCCCTCCCGTCGAGGGGCGGATCGTGCACGAGGGTGAGCTCGCGATCGTGATCGGCAAGATCGCGAAGCAGGTCAAGGCGGAGGACTACGCCGACTATGTCTTCGGCTACACGATCGCCAACGACGTCTCGGCGCGTGACCAGATGTTCGCCGACGGGCAGTGGGCCCGGGCAAAGGGATACGACACCTTCTGCCCGATCGGACCGGTCATCGAAACCGAGCTCGACTGGCGCGGCCTCGAGATTCAGAGCTACGTGGACGGCGAACCGCGCCGTCACGGCAACACGGGCGACATGATCCACACCGTCCCCGAGATCATCGCCTACGCCTCCGACGTGTGGACCCTGCTGCCCGGCGACCTGATCCTCACCGGAACGCCGGCGGGTCTGGGCGGCTTCGTGGACGGTCAGACCGTCGACATCACGATCGACGGGATCGGTACGCTCAGCAACCCCGCGCGCAACCGACCGACCGTCGGGTGACCTCCGCGCCAGACGCCCGGCGTCCCGCGCCCTGGACCGTGCTTCCGGGCGTGTGCGTCGCAGGGGCGGCGGCGGCCCTGGCGTTCGGGGTGCACCAGGTGCTGCCCGGTGTGCCGTGGCTGACCGCCGCGCTCGTCCTCGGGGTCATCGTGGGCAGCATCCCACCCCTCCGACCGGTGCTCGGCGGCGTGCTCGAACCCGGTCTCGACCTCTCCGCGCGGCGCCTCCTGCGGCTCGGGATCGTGGTGCTCGGACTCCAACTGAGCCTCACCGACATCGCATCCCTCGGCTGGCCCGAGATCATCGTGATCGTCGTGCTCGTCGTCGTCAGCTACTTCTTCACGCTGCTCATCGGGAGACTGTTCCGCCTGCCCGGCGACGAACCGGTGCTGATCGCCGCGGGGTTCTCCATCTGCGGGGTATCGGCGGTGGGGGCGATGAGTGCGGCACGGGCATCCGACCCTCGCGACACGGCGACGCCGACCGCGCTGGTGACGCTCTACGGCACGGCGGCGATCGTCGTGCTGCCCGCCCTCGCCGGTCTCCTCGGCTTCGACCCGGTGCAGTTCGGCCACTGGACCGGCGCGAGCGTGCACGACGTGGGGCAGGTCGTGGCGACGGCGCAGACGGCGGGGGCGATGGCGCTCGCCGCCGCGGTGGTCGTCAAGCTCACCCGAGTGCTCATGCTCGCGCCGATCGTCGCCGTCACCGCGGTGCAGACACGGCGGCGCGGGGTGGCGGGGGGCGCGCGTCCGCCCGTCGTGCCGCTGTTCATCGTGGGATTCCTGGCGCTCGTCGCCGTGCGCACCTTCATCCCGCTGCCGGCCGGTGTGGTCGCGGTGGGCGCCACGGTGCAGTCCGTGCTGCTCGCGATGGCGCTGTTCGGGATCGGCGCGTCGCTGCGGGTTGAGCAGCTCGTGCGCTCGGGCGGGCGGGCGGTGGCGGCGGGCGCGGTGTCGTGGGTGGTCATCCTGGTGCTCGATCTCGGGGTCGTCGCCGTCGGGCGCCCGTAGAATTGACGGCGATGTCTCTTCCCTTCTCCACCGCAACCGGCCCTGACGTTCGCGTGCGGTTCTGCCCCTCGCCCACCGGAACGCCCCATGTCGGGCTCATCCGCACCGCGCTGTTCAACTGGGCCTACGCCCGGCACACCGGCGGCACTATGGTGTTCCGCATCGAAGACACGGATGCGGAGCGCGACTCGGAGGAGAGCTACCTGCAGTTGCTCGATGCCCTGCGCTGGCTGCGCATCGACTGGGACGAGGGCATCGATGTGGGCGGACCGCACGGCCCGTACCGCCAGTCGCAGCGCACCTCCATCTACCTGGAGCTGATCGAGCGCCTGAAGGCCTCGGGTCACCTCTACGAGAGCTTCGCGACGGCGGAGGAGATCGAGGCCCGCAACCTCTCGCTCGGCCGCGACCCCAAGCAGGGCTACGACAATTTCGAGCGCGATCTGACGGATGCCCAGCGCGAGTCCTACCGCGCCGAGGGCCGCACCCCGGCTCTTCGGCTGCGCGTGCCCGACACCGACCTGAGCTTCGACGACCTCGTGCGCGGACCGATCACCTTCCCGGCCGGTTCCTTCACCGACTTCGTGGTGGTGCGGCCGAACGGCGCCCCCCTGTACACCTTCGTGAACCCGGTCGACGATGCGCTCATGGGCGTGACCCACGTGCTGCGCGGCGAGGACCTGCTCTCGTCGACCCCGCGCCAGATCGCGCTCTACTCGGCGCTCATCGAGATCGGAGTGACCGACGTCGTGCCGCGCTTCGGCCACCTGCCCTACGTGATGGGGGAGGGCAACCGCAAACTGTCGAAGCGCGACCCCGAGTCGAACCTGTTCCATCACCGCGACCGCGGCTTCATCCCCGAGGGGCTCGTCAACTATCTGGCGCTGCTCGGCTGGTCGCTCACCCACGATCGCGACGTGTTCTCGATCGATGAGATGACGGCCGCGTTCGATGTCACGAACGTGAACCCCAACCCCGCCCGCTTCGACGTGAAGAAGGCCGAGTCGATCAACGGCGACCAGATTCGCCTGCTCAGCACGGAGGACTTCGCCTCGCGGCTCGAGCCGTACCTCGGCGAGCTGATTCGCACTGACGACGACCGCGCCCTGCTCGCCGCCGCCGCACCCCTCGTGCAGGAGCGCATGCAGCTCCTCGGTGAGGCGCCAGGGTTGCTGGGCTTCCTCTTCACCGACGACGAGCAGATCCGCTGGGACGAGGATGCCCTGCCGGGCGGTGACGCCGTCACCATCCTCGAGGCGTCCCTCTCGGCCCTCGCCTCCGTCTCCGACTGGGCCGCGGCTCCGATCGAGGCCGCGCTCCGCGCTGCGCTCATCGACGGGCTTCAGCTCAAGCCGCGGAACGCGTTCGGCCCGCTGCGCACGGCGATCTCGGGTCGTCGCGTCAGCCCGCCGCTGTTCGAGTCGATGGAACTGCTCGGCAAGGCCTCGACGATCGCCCGCGTCGCACGCCTGAGGGCGCACCTCGGCTCCTAGCCGCGGCCTGCGCGCGTGGCTCTGACGGGCCGTCGGGGGACGCCCGTCCGACCTCGGTTTGGGACGACGACGGGGCGTGCGTTAGAGTAACTAGTCGGCTCGGCCACGGCTGAGACGGTGGGGTATGGTGTAATTGGCAACACGGAAGATTCTGATTCTTTTGTTCTTGGTTCGAGTCCAGGTACCCCAGCACTGAATCGCTAGAGTTCTCTAGGAAGTCCGGCTCCCTCCTCACTCCCTCGAGTGGCCCGATCTGGCGTCTAGTGACCAGATTGGTGACCAGAAACCCCCGTGGAGTACGTTTCGCGGTCGTCTCTGCTGATGCGGTACGCACTCGCCCCCGCTCATTCGCATGGGTACGAGCTACGCACCTGTCTGGCATGGAAGCTCATGCACACATCGAGGTCGAGCCCGCGTTCCTGACCCAGGCCGAGGTCGCCGTCCTGCTCGGCGTGCCCGAGCGCACGCTGGAGGGCTGGCGGCTCATGAAGTCCGGGCCGCCGTGGCTGAAGCTCGGCAGGCACGTCAAGTACGACCGCGACGACGTGCTCGCCTGGGCGAGGGAGCAGCGTCATGGCTAGGCCGAAGATCGCGGCGGGCGAGGTCGGGCAGGTGCAGGTGACACAGCTCGCGAACCGGAAGTGGCGGGCGCGCGCCCGGATGCGCGACGACTCCGGTGAGCTGGTGCAACTCCGCGCCGAAGGCGCTACCGAAGCTGCGGCCCGCGAGGAGCTGATGTCTCGCGCGAAGGCACAGACGACGCACACGAAGGCCATCGTCACTGCCGGATCAACCATCGCGGAGGCGGCGGAGGCCTGGCTGCCGACGGTGAAGGTGCGCGCTGAGAACGGCACGCTGTCGTGGTCGACGTATGAGAACTACGAGACCACCATTCGTCTCACGCTCGTCCCCGTCTGTGGTGGCATTGCGCTGGAGGCGCTCACGGTCGGCCGCTGCGACCGGATCATTCAGAACCTTCTCGCCAACCGGGGCGTGTCGTCGGCGCGGAAGGCGCGCTCGGTGCTGTCGCTCATCTGCGGGTTCGCCGTGCGCGACGACGCGATCCCGACGAACCCGGTGCGCGACGTCACCCGGCTGCCGACGCCGGAGAAGAAGACCGCGATGCTCACCCCGCAGCAGATCGAGGCCATCCGCGACCTCATGACCCACTGGCGCGAGGCGGAAGGCATGGGGCCGCGCCTGAACTGGCGGGCGCTCGTGGATGGCATGGACATCATGCTCGGCACCTCCGCCCGCGTGGGGGAGTGCATCGGCCTGCGCCGCTGCGACGTGGACATGACCACCGCTCCGCCGACGATCCTGATCGACGGCACCGTGATCCAGAACAAGGTGCAGGGCGTCAAGCGCAAGAACGCGCCCAAACGCACCCGACAGCGTCGTCGTGTCGCGCTGCCCGCCCTCGCGGCCGACGCGGTGCGACGCCGGCTTGCGCTCGCGGAGAAGGGACCGGAGGCGCTGCTGTTCCCGACGAAGACCGGCAAGCCGATGAGCGTCTCGAACTACGAGCGGCTGCTGCGCTCGTTCATCGACGACAACAGTGACGAGCTTGTGCGACTCGGGGTCAAGGTCGATGAGTACTCGACGCACATCTACCGTCGCACCACCGCGACCCTCGTGGAGCGAGCGGCGGGGCTCACGATCGCGTCGAGGTTGCTCGGGCACGCGAACGAGATGGTCACCCGCAACAGCTACGTCATTACGGCCGAGCAGGTCGACGTCGTGACGGCCGACATCCTCGACAGCATCCTTGGGCCGAGATGAACAAGCAGAGCGTAGAAGCAGACCGCAACATCTAGTGGTCGATGGGGTATGGAGCTACTATATGAGCATGATCCGCGGAACCAAACCGGTCACGCATCGGCAGGAAGCGATGGTGGTTCGGATTCCCGACCGCCGCGCCAGAGGTTCTGACGCGGTGGTGTTGAATCGACACCACCGCGCTCGTGCCCACAGGATCGGGGGGCGCCGATTCGGCACCCCCACGGTGGTGCCAATATGGCACCACCGTGGTTAGGCAGACTCTGCACCACCACGGTCCCGCAAACTCTGCGGGACCAACCGCCGATGCCGTCGCGGTGGTGGCACGTTGCCACCACCGCAGCCTGCGCCGATCCCGGCGCCTCGAAGACCAGGGCGTACGGTCCCGGTAATTTTCCGGCACCGTACGAATACCAGCGGTGCAGCACGGAGGCTCGGCTCGTTCTCGATGCTCAGGCCGGCGCGATGGCGTACAGGTCACACTCGACCGGTATGAAGGCCCGGCGGCACCTCGCGACGACCCGGGTGCCGGCCACTGCGAGTGACTTCGCCGTCCGGACGTCATGGACGTCCGGACGTCATGATTCCCGGCGGATCACGGCCCCGCCGTCGCCAACGTGCGCGGTCACTCGATCACAGAGATACATCGCGACGCCGCGGCCCCGGCCTGACCGAACGCCGCGCACGAGCCTCGCGAACCGCACCGCGACAAGCTCCTCCGAAACGGACACCGCCCACCCAGCACATCCGCCACGCCGTTCGCTGCCATCTCGATTCCAACCCATTGATGGACGTATGCCACCGCCGGTGGGGCGTGCGCACCTCCCTCATGAGACGACTCGTGAGGAGGCCCAGCGTGAAGGGCGGCGTGATCCTGTTCCGCGGGACAGGCGCGGCCGCGCGCCGGTACCTGGAGTCCGACAGATCCACCGCGGACGAGTACTACCTGGAGGGCGGCACGGCTCTTGCGGAGTTCACCGTCACCGACGCCGCGGGCGAGATCATCGAGGCGCGCACGCTCAACCCGGAGCAGTACGCCGCATGGGTGGACTGGGTGAACCCGATCAGCGACACATCGATGGGAACCCCGCGCGGCGCGGGCGAGGGCATGCGGGGTTCGCCGCGGTTCGCGGAGATGGTGATCAACGCACCGAAGTCCCTCTCCATCGCCGCCGCCCTGCACCCGGAAGTCTCCGACGCGCTCGACGCCGCGCAACAGGACGCTGCTGCGGAGATCCGTCGGTGGCTCGCCCAGCACTCGGTCACCCGGATCGGGCCTCGGCACGCACGAGAGGTCGTGCCGGTGCAGCAGTTGCAGACCGTCGCCGTCGCGCACAAGACCAGCCGTGCCGGTTACCCGCACCGGCACATCCACTTCCAGATCGGTACCCGCGTCTACGCCGCGGGGAACTGGCGCGGCCTGGATACCGCAGCACTTTTCAAGCAGCAGGGCGCCATCCGCGCCCTAGGCACCGCGATCATCGCCGCGCACCCGCAACTCGCCGCAGTACTCGACAAGCACGGCCTCACGCTCGACCCGGCAACCGGCGAGGTCGCGGAGCTGGAGCCGTTCAACGCGGTGATGTCGAAGCGGGCCACGCAGGTCGAACGCAACCTTGCCCGGTTCGAAGCCGAATGGGAACAGGCGCATCCCGGCGAGGAACCGGGCCCTGTGGTGCGGGCGCGCTTGAAAGCGAAGGCGTGGGAGCACGAGCGACCGGGGAAGAAGCCGACGGTGCTCGGTAGCGAAGCCGGATGGCGCGCGGAGCTCGAAGACGCCGGCTACAGTCCGAACACGCCGCGCGTGCAACGCCCTGCACCGATGGCGCTTGACGAGCTGCACGTCGAAGAAGTCGCATCACGCGCATTGGACCGGTGCGCGGCAGGCAGCTCGGCATGGACTGTGCACACGCTGCGCGAGCACGTCACCCGCATCACCACTAAGCACGGCGTGCACGCCACACCCGAGGAGCTGCGGGAGTTTGTACAACTCGCGACGCAGCTCGCAGCATCGGATTGCCTCTCCGTCCTCCCACTTGGTGCGCCGATGCCGGAGCACGTCGCGCATCTGACATCGCTGCGCGTCGTCGCGGCCGAGACGGAACTGCGCGACCTACTCACCGCGCGCGCGGTGGACTCCAATCAGCGCATCCCGGATGTACATGAGTTTGCGGTGCTGGCGGGACTGGATGATGACCAGGAGCGGGCGGCCGCCGTCGTCGCATCCGTCAACCCGCTCGTCGTGGTCGAAGGTGCCGCGGGGTCGGGTAAGACCACGATGCTCAAGACGGCCATCGCTGCCGCAGCCGTGGAGGGCCGCGGGACGCGGGTCGTCACGCCGACGAAGAAGGCCGCCGACGTCGTCGCCCAGGAACTCGGCATCCCCGCCGACTCCGTGGCCGCGCTCGTCTACACGCACGGATTCCGGTGGAACAGCGACGGCGTGTGGACGCGTCTCAAGCCCGGCGACGCCGATCCCGAGACCGGGAGCACCTACCGCGGCCCGGCGCAGGAGGCGCGGCTCGCGCGGGGTGAGCGGATTGTGGTTGATGAGGCGGGGATGCTCGACCAGGACTCCGCTCTTGCCTTGCTGCAGGTTGCGGACGAGTCCGGGGCCACCGTGGCGCTCGTCGGAGACCGTGCCCAGCTCCCCGCGGTCGGCCGCGGAGGCGTACTCGACGTCGCTACCCGCCTTACTTCGGCCGTCGCGGACATGACGAGCCTGCACCGCTTCACCGACGACGCCTACGCGGAACTCACTCTCGAGCTGCGGTACAGCCGTGACCCCGCGACAATCTTTGACCGCCTCAACGAACTTGGGTTGATCGCTCTGCATGACACCGACGACGACGTGCTGGCGGCCATCGCGAAGACCACGAGCACGGCGGACGCGATCACCACGGCAACCAACGACGAGGCCCGGATGCTGAACGAACGTATCCGCGCCGGGCGCGTGGATCGCGGCGAGGTTGATGAGTCGCGGACAGTGTTCGGCAGCGACGGCCTCCCGATCGGGATGGGGGATGTGATCCAGACTCGCCGCAACGACAGCACGCTCGGTGTCGCGAATCGGCAGACCTGGAGCGTGCAGCACGTGGGCGACGATGGCGCGCTGAGCATTGTGGAGACCGTCAACGGCCGGAAGCGGCAGCGCACCGTGACACTGCCCGCGGAGTACGTGACCGAGGATGCGCACCTGGCTTATGCGGTCACCGCCTACGGTGTCCAGGGCACGACCGTGAACGCTTCGCACACGGTGCTCGCTGACGGGCTCGACGCCGCCGGTGTCTACGTCGGCATGACCCGCGGCCGCGAGGCGAACACCCTGCACATCGTCGCCACCGACCTCGACGACGCGAAGCAGCAGTTCGTCGACGCGCTCGCCCGAGACCGCGCCGACCGCGGCCTGGAAGACGCCACCGCACGCGCCCGCGAGGCCGTCGCGGACCTCGTTGCGGACGGGCCTATGTCCACCGTGAGCGCGGAGCGCGACCGGATCATCGAGCGGATCGCGAAAGCTGATGCGGAGCGAGAGCACTGGGTGTCGGCAGCCGCCAGATTGCACGACCAGTCCGAACGGCATAAGGCCGAATACGAGCCGCAGCGCGAGCTGGCGGAAGCCGCGGACGCGAAGGCAGCTGCGGTACTCACGGACGTTGTGGAGTCGCTGACACAGGAAGCAGTCGCCGATGGCGCCGCGTTCCTGGCTGCGCAGCGGGAAGCAATCGCTGCACGCCGGGCGAAGGAGAGCGCGTCTCGGTTCCGCAAGCGCTTTGCCACCCGCACCGCGAACGACGCAGACACCCGCCGCAAGGAGGCAGAGCGGGCCGTGCATGACCGGTGGCAGAGCACTCCGCACAGCGAGAGTGGACTGTCCGCGTGGGCTGAGGCGGTCGCCCAGCGTGAAGCCGACCACATGCCCGAGGCCGTTGGAGCACGCGCGGAAGCCGCGCAGGCCCGCCAGATCGTCAGCGAGATGACCGAGAGGCAGTCGCGCGAGCACATGGCGCTGTATGAGCGGGTACTAGGAAACCGGCGTCCGAGCGCGGTTGCTGCGAGGGTGAAGGCCCTGCGCGAGCAGGTGACGCAGGATCGCCGCTACCTCGCCCAGCTCGATGCGCTTCCCCCAGATGAAGCGGTCAAGCTCGTCCACGAGCGCGCTGCCCAAGACGAGGCTCAGCGCCTTGCGGCCGAGGAATCCCGCAGAGCGGCGGAAGTGCGGGCGACGCGGCTCGACGCCCCGGCGTTTGAACGGAACCGAGGTCGCTCCCCACATCGCGACGGGCCGTCACTGTAGTCGCGGCGCGGGAGCTGAGCTGAGCTGAGCTGAGCTGAGCTGAGCGAGACTAAACCGGGAGAAACCGGCCAAAAGATGGTTCCGCCGATAGGCTCTGAGATATGACCACGATCGAACTCGTCAAGGCGGTGCCCTCGTGAGTGAGCCCTGGCTGTCTGCCGACGACATCGCCGCTCACCTGGGCGTCACCAAGGAGACGGTCTACGTCTGGATCGCTGACAAGGGGATGCCCGCGCACAAGGTGGGGCGTCTGTGGAAGTTCCAGGCCTCCGAGGTCGATGAGTGGGTGCGTGGAGGAGGTGCCTCCACCCACATCAGCGAGACCTGACGCGAGTGCAACTGAGTGTCGGGGGCAAGTCGTATTTTGTACAACTTGCCATTTTCGGAGTCGAGAAGAGGAAGGAGACATCGTGACGGCGAAAGGCGACGATGAGAAGCGGTATGCGCTGTCCTTCACAAGCGGCGCGCTCCTGACTCGGGAAGCAGTTGTCGCGGCCCCTCTCTACCAAGCGACTCGGGACTGGACGGCGGTTCGCAAACTCATTGGCGAGGACAATCTCCTCCAGGCCCGCACGGTCTCATCAGGTGTCCGGCTGGCAAGGGAGGTTGCTCAGCGACTCACTGTGCTCAGCGACGATGAGTTGGAGCTTCTTGTGGACGCGAGTGCCACGGAACGTGGATACCTGATGTGGGCCGCTGCGTGCCGTCGATACTTGTTCGTCGGAGAGTTTGCCGAGGACGTTCTGCGTGAGCGGTTCCTGCTGCTCACTCCGACGTTGACCTACGACGAGTTCGATGGGTTCGTGCATAGTAAGGCGTTGTGGCATCCCGAGCTAGGGGAGCTGAAGGAGTCCACCTTAAAGAAGCTCCGCGCGGTGGCATTCCGGATGCTCGCCGAGGCAGGCCTACTGAGCGACAATGGTGACATCCTCCCTGCCGTGATCTCGGGGCGCCTCCTCGATTGCTTCGATGCACGTGAGCCCAGCGATTTGCGGTTCTTCCCGACAACTCAGGGCGGTGCACGATGACGCCGGGCGAACTCAGTCGCCAGGAGGAGCACCTGTTCGCGGTGCTCAGCGGCAGGCGGTTCCTCAACATGGAGGGCCTGAGCAACGAGGCGCCCTTCTTCATCTACCCGTATCCGCCCGAGCACGCGCTCGACGTGGCGAAAGCAAAGAAGCGCATCAAGACCCGGCTCGCGACTGAGAAGGGCATCCAGGTCCGCGAGGTCAACCTCTACGACCTGTCGATGGAGATCCTCAAGGAGCGCGGCGACTGGGACGAAGTCCTGGAGATCGAGCCGACGGTGGACAAGGCCGAGTTCACCGAGGTGCTGCGGTCGATGCTCAATCCCCAGCAGCACCTGGCCCCGGCGATCGCCGCGAAGATCGCCGACGGAGGGTTCGACATCTTCTTCCTCACCGGCATCGGTGAGGTCTTCCCGTATATCCGGTCGCACAACGTGCTGAACAACCTGCAGAGCGTCGTGACCGGCAGGCCCATGCTTATGTTCTTCCCTGGCCGCTATGAGCAGTCCGACACGCTGGGATCGTCCCTGGTGCTGTTCGGTCGGCTGAAGGACGACCAGTACTACCGCGCCAAGAACATCCTGGAACAGGAACCGTGACCGCCATGCAGCTGCAAGAGATTTTCGCCAAGGACGTCCAGCGTCCGATCGAGGGCGTCGTCAAGGCGGACGACTCCCAGAACCTGGGCACCGAGGTCGAGGAGTACGTCCTTACGAACGAGGCCGCTAAGGGGCTGGAGCAACTCCTGGAGGCGTACACGAACTACACGAACGCCAACGGTGTATGGATCTCGGGCTTCTTCGGTTCCGGTAAGTCGCACCTGCTCAAGATGCTCGCCCACCTCCTCGGCGATGTGGAGGGGCAGGACTTTCCGCGTGGCGAGGTCTCCGAGACGTTCCGAGCGAAGGCTGAGGGGGCCTTCCTGCCTGCTCTGATCACCAAGGCCGACCGGATTCCGGCGAAGAGCTTGCTGTTCAACATCGACCAGAAGGCTCCGCTGATCAGCAAGGACCAGGCCGACGCGCTGCTGCGTGTGTTCGTGCAGGTCTTCGACGAGTCGCGCGGCTACTACGGGGATCAGGGGTTCATCGCCCGCTTCGAGCACCAGCTCGACGAGGAGGGTCAGCTCGACGCCTTCAAGGACGCGTTCCGCGCCATCGCGGGCCGAGAGTGGGAGGAGCGCCGTCCGAGCTTCGGGCTGCCGACCGTCCGCAATCAGGTCAACGAGGCGTACGCCCAGGTGGCCGGCATCGACGCGACAACGGCACCGGACATCCTGAAGACCTACCAGGACACGTACTCGGTCTCAATCGAGGACTTCGCCGACGAGGTCAAGGCGTGGCTGGACAAGCAGGAGAAGGACTTCCGGCTGAACTTCTACGTCGACGAGGTCGGTCAGTTCATCGGCAACAACACCCACCTGATGCTGAACCTCCAGACCATCGCGGAGTCGCTCAACACCAAGTGCCAGGGCCGTGCGTGGATCATGGTGACCTCGCAGGAGGACATGGACCGCGTCATCGGCGACCGCACCAAGCAGCAGGGCAACGACTTCTCGAAGATTCAGGCCCGCTTCAAGACCCGCGTGAAGCTCACCAGCGCCGATGTCGAAGAGGTCATCAGCAAGCGTCTGCTGGAGAAGAATGACGCAGGTACCGCTGCACTGAGCGCGGTGTACGCGGCGGAGTCGGCGAACTTCAAGACGCTCTTCGACTTCGTCGACGGGGCGAAGACGTACCGGAACTACACGACTGAAGATCAGTTCGTCGGCACCTACCCGTTCGTGAACTACCAGTTCCCACTGTTCCAGGCTGCCATCGAGGGCATCTCTGACCACAACGTGTTCGAGGGCCGCAACAGCTCGGTCGGCGAACGCTCGATGCTCGGAGTCGTGCAACAGGTAGCCAAGGACATCGGCGATGTGCAGGTCGGGCAGCTCGCAACGTTCGACCGCATGTTCGCGGGCATCCGCTCGTCGCTGAAGTCGGCGGCGCAGCGGTCCATCGACGTCGCCGAGCGCAACCTGGAGAACCCTCTCGCCGTCCGGCTTCTCAAGGCACTGTTCCTGGTCAAGTACGTCGACGGGTTCCGCGCGACGGCCCGCAACTTGACCGTGCTCGTCTACGAGCGGTTCGGCCTCGATCTGCCCGCGCTGGCCAAGCAGGTGCAGGAGGCGCTCGCGCTGCTGGAGACGCAGACCTATATCCAGCGCAATGGCAACACCTACGAGTACTTGACGGACCTCGAGCAGGACATGGAGAAGGAGATCAAGGCCGTCGACATCGACGCCTCCGAACTCTCCGCCCGGCTCAACAAAATCCTCTCCGGTGACGTGATCAAGACGTCCAAGCTGAAGTACGCCAAGAACGGTCAGGACTTCGCCGTCGGCTACAAGCTCGACGACCAGGTCTTCGGGCAGCAGCGTGAGCTGTCGCTGCACTTCATCACTCCGGAGTACCCGTATTCGCCCGAAGAGACCCGCATGCACAGTGCGGGTAAGGACGAGCTGCTCGTGATCATGCAGCCCGATGACCGTGTGCTCGCCGATCTGCGGCTACTGATCAAGACCGAGAAGTACACCAAGCGCAAGCAGACCAGCTCGCTGTCCGCTGATGAAGACCGCATCCTTCGCTCCAAGGCCGCCCAGAACGTCGAACGGGAGAAGGAACTCATCGAGCGCATCAAGCGCGCGGTCGGCTCCGCACAGCTCGTGATCAACGCGGCCGACGTCGCCTCGTCGTTGCAGGACCCGCTTGCCCGGGTGACGGATGGCTTTCAGGACCTCATCGCGCGCACGTACACCCAGCTCAGCCTCCTTGGCGGAGTGACCTACACCGAGCAGCAGGTCGCGGGCGCAGCGAACCCCGACCAGGGCGGCATGTTCGACGCGACGGGTCTGTCGAAGCTCGCTGCCCCCGGTGATGAAGTGCTGTCGCACGTGCTGCGCCGCGACCGACTCGGTGAGCAGGTCACCGTCAAGGCGCTTGTCGACACCTTTGGCGCGAAGCCCTACGGCTGGGGCCTCGCCTCCATCGAAGTCGTGACCGCCTACCTCGTCGGGGCCGCGAAGGTCATGCTGTCCGTGGACGGCAACATGCTCAAGCGCAGCGAAGTGCCCACGATCCTGCGCAACACACAGAAGCACCCGCACGCTGTGGTCGCACCGCAGAAGAGATTCGATGACCACAAGGTCGCCGCGTTCCGCTCGTTCTGCATCGACTTCCTCAATGACCCGGCTGTGACCAAGGATCCGCTCGAGCTGGCGCACTACGGCGGCGAGAAGCTGCGCGCGAAGCTCGACGAACTCAAGGCCCGCGTCAGCGGATCGAAGTACCCCTTCGTCAGCCAGCTCGACGCGCCGATCGCGCTGCTTGAACAGGTCGTCGGCAAGAGCGACGAGTGGTACCTGACCGACTTCGCCCTCGCGGACAAGCTGCTGGAGGCCAAGGACGACGTCATCGACGCGATCCAGGCATTCTTTAAGGGCAACCAGCGCACGATCTACGATGACGCGGCCAAGCTGCTCCGGGACAACGCCAGCAACCTCACCTACCTTCCGCACGGCAGTGACGAAACGGTGACCCGGCTGCTCGACGACCCGCAGGCGTTCCGCGGCAACAAGATGACCCAGCTCAAGCAGGCCGCAGACACCCTCAGCGGTCAGATCTCCGACGAGGTCAAGACCAGCCGATCGGACGCTGTCGGCGAGATCGTCGTCCGCCGCGACGCACTGCTAGTCAGCGCCATCTACGCCGACGCCACCGACGAAGCCCAGGCGAGGGCGACAGCACAGATCGACGCGACCATCGCGAGGATTGACTCGGAGCATCAGATCGCGGTCATCCGCGAGCTGGCCAATGGGTTCGAGGAGACCGGGTACCCGGCCATCCTCGACCAGCTCGCCATTGCGCGGCGCGACACCGATCCTGACGTGCCGCCTCCGCCCGTGAAGCAGACGGTTTCCATCAAGACGATCACCCCGCATGGCGTCACCGGACCACTGGAGACCCCCGACGACGTCGACACTTACCTCGCCGCTTTGCGCGGCTCTCTCATCCACGCCCTCGAAGACGGAAAGCGGATCGCACTCTGATGGAAACCGCACCGCTGAAGTCGTACGCCACCTGGGCGCGCACAGAGCTGATCAAGGAGGTCAGCGCGCGGATCGCTGCCGTGCTCGCCCCGGGGTCCACTGAACGCGTCGAGGAGACAGCCGCCATCAAGGCGCTGGAGACTGCCGTGAAGGCCGCCGGCAGTGTGGCTGCCGGTCGGGCAAAGGTCGCGGACAAGGTCGCCTACACCTGGTTCAACCGGATCATCGCGCTGCGGTTCATGGACGCCAACGGCTACACCGGCATCGGCATCGTCTCACCCCACCGCGGACAGACTTCCGGGCAGCCGGAAGTACTCGCTGACGCCAAGCGCGGCGTCATCGACACCGATGTCGTCGGCAAGCGCACAGCCGAGACGATCACCGCGCTCCTGGATGGCACACGCCGCAGCGCCGATCCGCAGGGTGAGGCATACAGCCTGCTATTGGCCGACTACTGCCGTTTCTGGCACCGGTCAATGCCGTTCATGTTCGAGCGAGAGGGTGACTTCACCGAACTGCTGATCCCAGCCAACCTGCTCGCTGACGACTCGGTGCTCAACCGCTCGGTCAAGGTGCTGACCGAGGACGTGTGTCAGGACGTCGAGGTCATCGGCTGGCTCTACCAGTTCTACATCTCGGAGCGGAAGGACGAGGTCTTCGCCGGGTTCAAGAAGAACAAGAAGGCCGGCGCTGACGAGATCGCCGCCGCGACCCAGCTCTTTACCCCGCACTGGATCGTCCGTTACCTCGTCGAAAACTCCCTCGGCCGCCTGTGGATGCTCAACCACCCGGACTCGCGCCTGCTAGACCAGATGGACTACTACATCGCTCCGGTCGACGAGGAGACCGACTTTCTCAAGATCGGCAAGGCAGAGGAGTTGACCATCATCGACCCGGCCTGCGGCTCGGGCCACATGCTCACCTATGCCTTCGACCTGCTCTACGCGATCTACCAGGAGCAGGGAGAGGCCCCGTCCGACATTCCCGGCAAGATCCTCGCCCACAATCTCTACGGCACGGAGATCGACCCGCGCGCAGGGGCCCTGGCGGCGTTCGCCCTGACGATGAAGGCTCGGGCCCGGCAGCGCACGTTCTTCAACAAGCAGGTCGAGCCAAACATCTGCGTCATCGACCCGATCTCCTTCAGCCCCGACGAGCTGGACTACCTCGTCACCAAGGACGGCGACCGCCACGCAGAAGAAGCCTTCTGGAACCAGTTCGCTGAGGCCGACACCTTTGGCTCACTCATCAAGCCCGATCCCCGGCTGACCACCCAGCTCGCTGAGCATCTCGCGACACTTGACGACGAAGGCGACATGCTCAGCGCCGACGCTCTCGACCGGGCACGAACGGCTGTATGTCAAGCGCAGTACCTCAGTCCGCATTATGCAGTTGCGATCGCGAACCCGCCCTACATGGGCAACGGAAATATGAGTGCGCTGCTATCGGGTTTTGCTAAAGCTGAGTATCCAGCGAGCAAGGCAGATCTCTTCGCGATGTTCATCGAGCGATCACTTCGGCTAGTGGTGCGACGAGGCCACGTTGGAATGATCACGATGCAAGCGTGGGCCTTCCTGTCCTCATACGAGAAACTGCGGAGCGTCGTCCTGAACGACGCAACGATCGAGACGTTTGCCCATCTTGGGACGGGGGCGTTCGACAGCATAGGTGGCGCCGTCGTCTCCACGGCGGCCTTTGTGTTGTCGGACGGGCGCGACGATGACCACGAGGGGGTATACATCCGTTTGACAGCGGGACGGACCGAGGCGGAGAAGAGCGCCTTGCTCCGTGCAGCGGTCGAAGCACCTGAAGCAGAAAGTCGTTATCGGGCGCGACCGTCGGCCTTGCGCTCGATCCCAGGATGCCCGCTCGCGTACTGGGTCTCGGACGATGCGGTGCGGACGATTAAGGAGATGAGTCGGCTCGGCGACGTCGCGATGCCACGCGCTGGACTTCAGACGAATGACAACGCTCGCTTCCTGCGCCAATGGTGGGAACCATCGATGTCACGAATTGGGCTGGGGGCCACTGACCGGCTCTCGGCGCTCGCATCTGGCCGCAAGTGGTTCCCGTGCCAAAAGGGCGGCCCGTTCCGGCGTTGGTATGGAAACCACGATCTAGTGGTCAACTGGGCGGAAGACGGTGCCGAGATACTGGCACTTGCGACAGACCTCTATGGTTCGCCGACTCGAACGGCAAAGAACATGCAATTCTACTTCCGCGCCGGCGGTACTTGGTCGACCATCTCCGGAAACTCCTTCGCGATGCGCTGGAGCCCCGCAGGATTCATCTCCGAGACGAAAGGCTCGACATGTTTCGCTGACAGCGAGGAATTGATCAAGAACGTCATCGCATACGCGAACAGCACAGCCGCCGACTACTTCCTGGGCCTGAGTTCTCCCACTTTGGACTTTCATGAAGGACCTGTCGCGCGACTACCATTTGAGGTGGCGGATGACGACTCAGTCCTCGAGAGGGCGGAGCGGTGCATCGAGATTGCCCGCGCCGACTGGGACTCGCGTGAGGATTCGTGGGATTTCCAAAGATCGCCACTCCTAAGCGGGGCTAAGGCGAATCATGTGGCTCTTCGCTCGGTTTGCCAAGATCGCATGCGAGATGCGCTTCGAATCTCAGCTGAGTTGCGTGAGCTTGAGGTTGCCAACAATGAGTATTTCGCCCGGGAGTACGGGGTCAAGGATGCGGTTACATCGGAGGTGGCGCTCACAGATGTGGCGCTGAACTCCAATCCCGAGTTCGTATTCCGAGCGCTTCCATCGGAGAGCGATCGTCATCGAGCTGCTGAAGCCCAACTCGTCGCTGACCTTGCCTCGTACGCCGTCGGCTGCATGTTCGGCCGCTACAGCCTCGATGAGCCGGGGCTGATCCTCGCTGATCAGAATGCGACGTTGCAGGACTACCTGGCGAAGGTGCAGTCTCCGACATTCATGCCGGACGCGGACGGTGTCATCCCGATCGTCGATGGCGACTGGTTCGAGGACGACATCGTCGCGAGGTTTCGCCAGTTCCTCCGCGCTGCGTTTGGGGACCAGTACTTCGAAGACAACCTGCGATTCGTCACCGATTCCCTCGGCGTGAAGAGTCTCCGTGACTACTTCGTGAAGTCGTTTTACAAGCACCACGTCCAGCGGTACAAGAAGCGGCCCATCTACTGGTTGTTCTCCAGTCCGAAGGGATCGTTCAACGCGCTCATCTACATGCACCGCTACACGCCTTCCACGGTATCGACGGTGCTCAACGAATACCTGCGCGAGTTCCAGGCGAAGCTCCAGGCGAGCCTGACCCAGGCGGAACGTTCGAACAACGCGCGCGAAGCAGACCGGCTGCGCAGGGTGCTGGTCGAGCTGAACGAGTACGAGCACGACGTTCTCTACCCGCTCGCAACTCAACAGATCACGATCGACCTCGACGACGGCGTGAAGGCCAACTACCCGAAGATCGGTGCCGCCCTGAAGAAGATTCCCGGGCTGGAGGTATCCGAGTGATCAGCTTTGAAGATCGCGGAACCGAGATCGTTCTTACTTACGAGTCGGATTGGGGGCCGGTCACGTGGGTCGATGACAAGCTGCGCGCCGAGGGCGAGGCGACGTTGTCTAGGACGTTTACCGTGCGTCCGGCGGATCTGCTTCCAGCGGAAGACGACGATGACGGGGACGCCCGGGCCTTCGTGATCGGTTCGATCGACGACGAGTACCGGAGCATTCGTGGCGACGTGCTCGGGTTGAAGTACGACCTACGCATCTCAAGGTCGATCCCGCTCACGCGGGCCTTGTTTGTTGCAGAACGAGACATCTCGATCTTCCGCCGCGTCGATGAACTTGCCGACAATCCGATCGTTATCGGTGGCCCGGACACGTCCGCGGTTCCCGAGGACGAGTTCCGCAGGCTCCTGCACACGTTCCCGACCACTACCGAGATGAAGCTTTACGCCTGGACGAGGATCACGCGGGTGCTTCGCGAGTACATGGAGACCATGACAGACGCGGAGCAGCGTCTCGCAGCCTACATGGCACGACGAGCGAGGTCGGAGTCGAAGACCCAGGATCAGCCCGGTGTGCGGATCCCCGCCGCGAACGAACTTGAACTCGCGAAGTTCGAGTTCGTCAGGGACCGGCTGATCGAGATGCTGCACGAGGCTGAGGTGTACTCCGAGGCCGAATGGCAGGCAACGGTCGCCGATCTCTTCCTCCTCATTTTCCCGCAGTACGTGGCCGTCCTTCGCAACGTATGTGTCAAGGAGCGGTACTCCAACCCAGGTGGGTCGACTAATCGGTTCATTGACCTGCTTCTGGTGGCGGCCAATGGAACTGTCGACGTGATCGAGATCAAGAAACCGTTCGAACGCGGTCTCGTCTCGAAAGGCCGATACCGAGACAACCACGTGCCCGTCCGCGAACTCACGGGGTCGATCATCCAGGCGGAAAAGTACCTGTTCTACCTCAGTAAGGCGGGTCGTGATGGCGAGATCGCCATCACGGAGGCCCACTCCAAGGACCTTCCGAGCGGAATCGAGATCAGCATCTCGAACCCGAAGGCGTTCATCTTGGCTGGACGAGACAGCAACTTGTCCAGCAAGGAGCGATTCGATCTGGAGTTCGCTCGTCGCGCGTATTCGAATGTGACGGACATCATCTCGTACGACGACCTCCTCCGAAGGGTGGAGAACATCATTGCGTCCCTGACGAAGCGAACGGCGAGTGCAGCTAGCCGCGTCGCCCTTGAAGATCCGGTGACCGCATGAGTGAGATCGCTGGCGTCAGGGAGCACCTCGTGCGCCGCCTTGCCGGTCAGCGTGTGGTGTTCTGGCACGACCCCGAAGGTGAGTACGCCGAAGACCTCGAACAGCTCGACCTACCTGGATTCTCGCTCATCCGACTGTCGAACGATGAGTACGGCGTCAAGAACCGGTTGCTGCACGAGGAGCCAGCAGGAAAATTCCTCGTATACCGAGGCGGTGCCTCACCGACCGGTGTCGCCAACTGGCTGCTTGACCTCGAACTCGCTTACGGGGTCTTCACCGCCGATCGCACCTCCCTCATCCAGAATGATCTCGGCCTCACGGCTGACGGGATCGACGAGGTGCTCCGCTCCCACGAGAAGTTCTTCCGCGCCGCCAAGCGGGCGCAGGCCCTCAAGGCACTTCTTGAGCCGGATGACAGCCCGGACCGGCTTCGCGCGAAGATGACCGCGGTGCTCCTCGGCCAACAGGACCACAGCCTGCTTGAACTGACCCGCACGCTCCTCATCGAGAACGCGGCGGGTGGTACCGCCAAGTTCAAGTCGGTCGCGGACCAGCAACTCGAGGGTTTCTACTGGGGAGGCGTCGCGAGGATCTACGGGTACACGTCGTCGGCCCCGAGCATCGATGACTTCGTGCTCTGGATGTTCCAGCAGGCGATCGGCGGCTTCCGCAGCGACCGCCTGGGCGGTCTGCGCAACATCCAGCTGGATTTCAACAGCCTGCGCTTCGACCTGCGGAGCCAGAGCGCACTGGCAACACTCGCCAAGCGGATCGCATCGAGCATCAGCTACGCGAGCACGATCGAGAACGCCGACTTCCGCGACGTCGTCGCCAATGACCTCTTCGAGGAGGTCGACCAGAAGATCATAAGCGATCTCGCGCGCGAAGTAGCCGCCCGCACCGCGACCGCCCGCGAGGTGGCCGACGTGATCCGCAAGCGCAAGAACAGCATCTGGGCCGAGGGATACCGGAAGCTATACGCTGCGATCGAGAGCGGCTCTGAACTGCTGAGCGAACTCTCGACGCTCACGTTGACCATCACCTCGTTCGATGACGGGCTCGACCGGTACCGGCGCCAATGGTACCGGATCGACCAGCTCTACCGGCAGTTCGTCTACGCCGCGCGCACCTCCGAGCATCCGAAGCCGCTGGAGGAGCTGCGAGGCGAGGTGGAGAAGTTCTATGCGAACAAGTTCCTATTCGAGTTGGGCAACGCCTGGCAGCCTCACGTCGACGCGGCTGACAAGTGGCGGTCAACCGTGCTGCGTCCGCAGACCGCGTTCTACCCCGAGCACGTCGCGCCGATTACCAAAGGCGGCCGGAACAAGGCGGTCGTGATCATCTCTGACGCCCTCCGCTACGAGGTCGCTGACGAACTCGGCACGCGCATCCGTCAGGAAGACCGGTTCGACGCCGATCTCGACGCTGTGCTGGGCGTACTTCCCAGCTACACGCAACTCGGCATGGCCGCGCTCTTGCCACACAGCACAATCGGCCACTCCAAGGACGGCGATCCGGTGCTCGTCGACGGGCAGCGCACCGACGGTTCGGCGAACCGCACGAAAGTGCTGAGCGCCGTCGACGGCAGGGCTATCCAGGCGGAAGATGTGCTCTCACTGTCACGGGACGAGCTGCGCGACCTCTACAGCCAGCACCAGGTGCTGTACGTCTACCACAACCGCATCGACGCTACCGGCGACAAGGCGGGCACGGAGCGGCAGGTCTTCGAGGCCGCAGAGGAGACTCTGCGAGAACTCGTCGACCTGGTGAAGCGGCTGACCAACGCCAACGCGACGAACATCCTCATCACCGCCGACCACGGCTTCCTCTTCCAGGACACCGCGCTGGCTGACGCCTTCTACCTCTCCACGCTCCCGCAGGGCCACGAAATCGTTACCACGAACCGGCGCTACGTGCTGGGGCGTGGCATGAAGAAGGACAACGCGTTCCGCACGTTCGAGCCCGCGCAGGTCGGCCTGGACAGCGACCTCGAGGTACAGATTCCGAAGTCCATCCACCGGCTGCGTCTCCCTGGCGCAGGGTCTCGGTTCGTCCACGGGGGGGCATCCCTCCAGGAGATCGTCGTGCCGGTGCTGACAATCAACAAGAAGCGCCGCAGCGACACCCGACTAGTTCACATCGATGTGCTGCCCGAGTCGGACAGGATCACCACGGGTCAGCTCGTCGTGAAGCTGTTCCAGTCCGAGCCGGTCAGCGAGAAGGTGCAGCCACGCACCGTCCGCGCGGGTCTGTACGTCGGCGAGACGCTGATCTCGAACCAGCCGGAGCTGACCTTCGACCAGGAGTCGAGCGACAAGCGCGACCGCTACCAGAACGCCAACATGCTGCTCAGTCAGGACGCCAACGACTTCAACAACCGCGCCGTGGAGTTCCGCCTCGAAGAGCGCATCCCTAACACCAACCAGTGGCGCACTTACCAAAAGGCGCTCTACACACTCCGGCGGTCATTCGCCTCGGACTTCGACTTCTAGGGAGGGATCGATGAGTCTCGACAGCACCACCAACGCAGAGGTAGCGGCCGAGGCCGACGCGCCTCCCGCGCAGTCTGACCTCGACCGCAAGATCAATCAGCTCTTCCCCGGCGTCGTGGTCCGTAAGGACCTCGTGAAGGCGGTCAAGGGCAACGCGATCGTGCCCTCTTACGTGCTGGAGTACCTGCTCGGCCAGTACGCCGCATCCGACGACGAGGCGACGATCCAGGCTGGGATCGACGCAGTGCGCAAGGTTCTCGCCGACCACTACGTGCACCGGAACCAGTCCGAGCTGGTGAAGTCCACGATCCGGGAGCGCGGCCGACACCGCATCATCGACAGGGTCGCGGTCACGCTCAACGAGAAGGACGACGTCTACCAGGCGGAGTTCGCCAACCTCGGCATCAAGGGCGTGCTCGTCGAGCCCGCCACTATCAAGGCGCACCCGAAACTCCTCACGGGCGGCGTGTGGTGCATCTGCGACATCGAGTATTTCCACAGCGAGGACCAGCGCGTCGTCCCGTGGATTCTCGGCTCGATCAAGCCCATCCAGCTTTCGAACTTCGACTTCGAGGGCTACCTCGCTGCGCGGCGTGAGTTCACCACGGAAGAGTGGATCGACCTGCTCATCCAGTCGATCGGCTTCAACCCGGAGCTGTTCGGACGGCGCGCGAAGCTGATCCAGCTCGTGCGTCTGATCCCGTTCGTCGAGCGCAACTACAACCTCGTCGAGCTGGGGCCGAAGGGCACCGGAAAGTCGCACATCTTCTCGGAGTTCTCGCCGCACGGCATGCTCATCTCCGGCGGAGAGGTCACTGTCCCGAAGCTTTTCGTCCACAACTCGAACGGCCGCATCGGCCTGGTCGGCTACTGGGATGTCGTCGCCTTCGACGAGTTCGCGGGCAATAAGAAGCGTGCGGACAAGGCGCTGGTCGACATCATGAAGAACTACATGGCGAACAAGTCCTTCTCCCGCGGGGTCGAGACCCTCGGTGCCGAGGCGTCGATGGTCTTCGTCGGCAACACCTCGCACACCGTGCCGTACATGCTTAAGCATTCCGACCTGTTCGATGAGCTGCCCGAGAGCTACCACGACTCCGCCTACCTCGACCGGCTTCATCACTACATTCCCGGGTGGGAGGTCGACACCATCCGCGGCGAGATGTTCTCCGAAGGCTACGGATTCGTGGTCGACTACATCGCCGAAGTGCTCAAGTCGATGCGCACCGCCGACTACTCCGACCGGTACCAGCAGCACTTCACCCTGTCGCCCGACATTTCCACACGCGACCGCGACGGCATCCATAAGACCTTCTCCGGGCTGATGAAGCTGCTCTACCCCCACGGCCAAGCGACTCGGGAGGAGATCGAGGAGATCCTCCGATTCGCCATCGAGGGCCGGAAGCGAGTCAAAGATCAGATCCTGCGCATCGACGCGACGATGGCCGACGTCAAGTTCGGGTTCACCGACAAGGCCGGAACCTGGTCGCCGGTGACGACACTCGAGGAGCAGGAATACCCGACCTACTACGACCAGCGGGCGGCATTGACCCCCGAGGAGCCGGAAGGGGACGCCACCCCGGTCTCCGCGACCACCGAGGTTCGTGCGCCAGTGGCCGTCGCGCCAGAAGTGCCGGTTGTAGTTGAGCCTGCGCCGTTCGAAGGGCACCGCGAGTTCCAGGAGAACCAGCGCGGCATCTCCTACGAGACCCTCCTGCTGCCGTACCTGCGCGAAGCTACGGAAATCACGATCATCGACCCGTACATCCGGCTGCCCCACCAGGGACGGAACCTCGTCGACCTGCTCGCCCTGCTGGCGTCAGCAAAGGACGCCGCCGACGAGATCAGCGTCACGCTCGTGACCAAGGCCGAGACAGGTCAATACGAGCAGGCGCACCTGTTGATGCTCAAGGACATCCAGGACAGCGCGGCCGCCGCCGGGATCAACTTCGCGGTCACGTGGGACGAGACGATTCACGACCGCTCGATTCGCGCCGACAACGGCTGGACGATCCTCCTCGGCCGCGGCCTCGACATCTTCCAGAAGGGCTCCGGCAGCCAGTACGACCTGGCTGCCCGCCGCCAGGAGTTCCGGCAGGTCGTCGCGTTCGGCGTGACCTACATCCATGGGGAGGGCGGGCTGTGAGGTCGTGGGCAGCCCTCATGTCGGGAGCCGACTGTAGTGTCCAGTTCAAGTTTCGGCGGGTCACGCGACACGCCACGGTTGTCGCGGTGGAGAGTTGAGTATGGCCGACGCCGAAGCGGCGCTTTCCGCGGTTCTCGCGTGGGTTCGCGATGTGACCCCGGACTCGCCTGCGCTCGGACCGATCGCTGGAATCAGCGACTCTGAGTTGAGACAACTTGCTCGGCTCGGGGCTCTGTTGCGAGCGCGTCTGGTTGGCGATGCGTCCGCTGCGCTCGTTGCGGTGCTGACCCCGGACGGTGCGATCGACGCTCCGGACGGTGTTCTCGCGGCACTCGATACTCTGATCGCGGAGGACGCGGTCGTCCACCTCGCGGACCTCTATGCGGCCATAGTGTCTCCAGCCAAGCGTCGCCCGCTTGGCACTTTCTTCACGCCTCGCGAGTACGCGCAGGCCATCGTCGATGGGTTTGCTAACCGCCATGAAGCGCCCTCAGCAGTGGTTGACGTGGGTGCCGGCGTTGGGATCTTCTCCGAGATTGCTCGTGCCAAGTGGCCAGCCGCCAGTATTCAAGCAATCGACATCAATCCGCTCACTCTCGGTCTCCAGGCCGTTGCCGCTGCAAAGCTCCCCGCATGGAACGTCGAGTTGGTCCTTGCGGACTATCGACGCTGGCTTAACTCAAACCAGCCAAGCGCCCCCACGCTCTATCTCGGAAACCCTCCTTACACCCGCTGGCAGTTGCTTGATCCGGTGGTGCGTCTCGATCTCCTGCAGGCCGCGGGCGGGCTCGTCGGCGCACGAGCTAACCTCTCGACGCTGTTCCTTGCAATGACCCTCGCGAAGCTCCGCGCCGAGGACTCACTCGCGATGATCATTCCGGCGGGGTGGATGCGCGCCGACTACGGGAGAAAGCTGCGAGGCCGTCTGAGGGCACTGACGCAGCGCCAAGTATCTCTGCGGCTTGCCGACTCGTGGCGGTTTCATGAGGCGATTGTCGACGCCGTCTTGGTCGAGGTCGGTCCGGAGGTTTCAACGGCTCAGCCGATCGAGGTATCCGACTGGTCCGGTTCCGAGCGGTTGACACTGAGTCGAACGGAAGGCGAGGCGGCATTTGCTGCGCCGGGCAGAGCGCGCCTCGCTGTGGCGCGCCAGCAAGATCGGGGGAGAGCCTTCGGTGACTTCGGCAGAGTGACCCGGGGAACGGCGACGGGCGCGAATCAGTTCTTTGTGAGGACGATGAGGGCTTGGGATGAGCTGCACATTCCGGCAGAGTTTCGTCGGACGCTTGCCCGGCGCCTGCGTCCTGGTAGTGACAGTACATTGCCGACCCTCGAGACGGCAGAGCTCTTGGTCTTGGAAAGGTACGACCGGGGCACCGACGACCGTGTGGACGCGTGGATCGGCGCGGGCGAGAACGAAGGGCTTCATGAACTGCACCTTTGCTCGAAGCGCGCACGCTGGTTCGACCTGTCGGCCGAACTGAAGATCCCCGATGTGATCATTTCGGCGCTCGCTCGCGACGTATTCCACGTGCTTGAGAACCCGACCGGGCTGGCGATCACCAACAACCTGTTCGGGCTGTACTGGACCGCAGACGCGACACCAGAGGAGCGCACTACGCTGCTCGATTGGCTTCGCAGCGCTGGGGGCCAGGCGACCCTGAGATCGAGCGCATCCGTGGAAGCAAACGGCCTTCATCGTCTGAGCCCGAAGACGATCGGAGAGCTCACGGTGAACCTCCCGACCCTGTCGACCATGCCCGTCCGCCTAGGCTTAACCGGACTCGTCGTAGGCGGAGGGAGGTCGAAATGAGTCAGGAGGGCTTCATCGTCGACACCCACCTGTTGCGCGAACTTGGCGATCTCCTTGTGGGCCGTGACAGCACTGCGATCCTTGAACTCGTCAAGAACGGCTACGACGCCGACGCAACGGTCGTTCGGATCGACGCACAGAACCTCGCGCACCCGGACGACGCCGTGCTGACCGTCGAGGACAACGGCAACGGGATGACGGCAGCTCGTTTTCGATCGGCGTTCTTACGAATCGCTGGGCGAGACAAGGAGGAGGGCGAGCGGCTCTCGCCCAAGTACAAGCGTGCGTACACCGGGCAGAAGGGCATCGGCCGGCTCGCCAGCCAGAAGCTCGCCAAGGTGTTGGAGGTCCGGAGCGTGCCGGACCACGCGGACGCCGGCGGCGATGAGCCTGGTGTCGAAGCCCGGATCGACTGGGAGGCTATCGACAAGCAGCAGACTCTCAACGACCTGAAAGAGGGCCTCTCGGTTACCGACGTTCCGGTTTCACCGGGAACGCCCACCGGAACGGTGCTGTCCATGCGATCGCTGAAGCGAACCTGGACTAGCTCGGAAATCGGCAAATTCGTCGACGAGATGCAGTCGGCGCAACCGCCGACGCTCTTGCTTGGCTCCGACTCCGAGTCACTTGCGATCGCTGGTGAGTCGCTCATCGGCAGGCCCGCGGTTCGAGGTACCACGGAGAACGACCCAGGTTTCGAACTGGAACTCTCGGGTGAGCTTGCGCCCGCCGACGACTTCTGGGCGAAGGCGGCGGAGGACTTCCAATGGTGCATCGAGATCGATGTTTCCGGCGGCCGGACCAGATACCGCATCTCTCCCACGACGACCTATGCGCGTTCTGAGTCCTTGGCGCGGGCGTACTCGTTCGAGGCGCAGGCTGATCCTGCGCTGCGCTTCCAGGCCCGGTTCTACATGATGCCGGGTGCGAGCAGCCGACGGGGGCCGCTCAAGGGATTCGTTCGATCAACGAGTGGGATTCGTGTCTACCTTGAGGGATTCCGCGTACTTCCGTACGCCGAGTACGGCGACGATTGGCTAGAGATCGATCGCGAATACCGGTCCGGACCGCGCTTCTACACGATCGACCTGGACGAGTCGGCCAGCGACGACCTGGATGTGGACAAGCGAGAAGCGCTCAACGCCATTCCGAGCAGCGGCTACTTCGGCGCGGTATTCCTCACCACGTTAGGTGCCCCCGGCTTGGAGAGTTTGATCAACCGTGAGGGATTCGTCCCCGGATCAACATTCAGGGCGATTCGGGAGATTGTGCAGGACGGTGTCCGGCTGAGTGTTCGGGTTCGGCGGTCGGTCTTTAACCAGCGGGAGCGACTCGACGCGATTACCCCTGTCGAGCCAGTTCAGGAGACTTCTGAGCATCCCCAATCCACGACGGGGAACGAGCCTGTCTTCGACCCGGCGGGTCGGACGCCCTTCGAAGTTCTTGCACCGCATGGACCGACTGAAGAAGACGATCACAAGATCGCCGCTGCAGCCGAAGCGGCCGCAAGGGTGGCTGTGCAGCAGGGGGACAAAGGCGCGGAGCCGATTGACGACCGTACGCAGCAGCTTGCCGCGGGCTTCAATGCGGTGCGCGCCGCATTGCAGGCGGTCCAGAGCTACCAGCCGGAGTTGCGCATCCTCGCCGGTGTAGGGCTCCAACTCGGCGCGTTCGTACACGACATCAACGGCATGCTTGCGTCGGCAACGACCATCCGGGAGCTGCTTCGCGGACTCCTGGACAGAGTCGTAGAGCCCGCGCAACGGAACACGCTCCAGGTCACGCTACGCACGGCTGACGAGCTTGCTCACACGCTCGCCCGCCAAAGCTCCTACCTGACCGATGTTCTCAGCGCGGACCCGCGTAGACGCCGGTCGCAGGTCAAGGTCCGTGAACGCGTGGAGTCGGTGCTCCGCTTCCTCGCGGGCCCAATCTCAGCGAAGGGGATCAGCGTCAGAGTCGAGGTCGGTTCCGATCTTCGGACGGCACCGATGTTTCCGGCTGAGGTGATGATCATGCTCACGAACCTGCTCACCAATGCAGTGAAGAATGCAGCCGAGGGGGGCAACATCTGGATCGACGGGCGGGATTTGGGCAACGCAGTCGAGGTCATCATCAGTAACGACGGTGCGGCTGTCGACCTTGACGAGGCCGAACGTTGGTTCCTCCCGTTCGAGAGCACAACGACAGTCGTTGACGACGTGCTCGGCCAGGGCCTAGGACTTGGCCTACCCATCGTCCGGGCGTTGACGGACGACTATCGCGGTGATGTCCGATTCATCGAGCCAACGCATGGTCCTGGTACGTCGATCAAAGTGGTTCTCCCGAAGAAGGGCAAAGCGCAATGACGGAGCAGCCGTTCGTCCTGCTGGTGGACGACGATCCGCAGCAGGAGGCGTTCGCACTCGCGCTCAGTGCGCATGGCGTCGAAGCGAAGCATGTTCTTCCGGACGACCTGACGGCCGGAGACCTGAACCGCGCGAGCTTGGTCTTGATCGACGAGTTCATTGAGAACTGGACTGCGCGCGAGGCCGTGGAGGACCGCATCGGGCTGTTCGTCCGGGACGGTGTTGCCCTTGCCGCTGTCCTTCGTTCTGCACTGGACGGACGCGGGCCGAGCCCTGAGACGGCGCCCACTCCGCGGAACACTGCGCTGGTGCTGCGCACTGGTCACCTCGCGGTTCTTGCAGAAGGAACTCCTGCGTTCATCCGGCCAATGACCGTGGCCAGCCGTCATGACCTTGAGTGGGTTGCAGAGAAGGCGCAAGTCGACGCCGAGACGTTGGCGCGCTTCGCGGCGCTGGCGGTCGCGACCAAGGCGCTTCCGACCGAGTGGGGCGACCCAACTGACCCAACGGCTCAATTGCAGTGGCTTGCCCTCGAGGAGCAGCCGTGGCGAGAAGACGCGATCGCTCAGATCGAACTGTGTCGACCTCCGTGGACCGTGCTCGCGGCAACGTCGGCGGGACGTCGCTGGCTATCGTGGTTCATCCAGCGCATCCTGCCGTTCCCAACCTTCCTCGTCGACGATCGTCGAGCGGCGAGCTACCTTGGGCTGAAGCCGAGCGCCCTCGATGTTCTGCTTGAAGGGGACGGCGACGCCGCCGGTGCCCTCAAGCAGGCCAAGTACACCGGTCAGCTCGCGGCGTTTGCCGGGCGGAGATGGTGGCGCGCCGGGATCGCAGCCGTGAAGCAGCTCGCCCTTGAAACTGCCGAGGGGCGGAGCGCGGACGACATTTCGCGCGCGCTTGCCGCGCTCCACGGTACGGACCTCGATGTCCTCGGACTGCGGCACCCCGTGTTCCAGATCGACGCCGACTACAACTTGGTCGATGAGCCGCTCGAGATCACGGAGGCGGTGAGACTCCAGCCCGACGGCTGGCCGTCATATGCCGATGACCCATGGCTTGCAACGACTTCCATCGACGCAGAGGCTTCGCTCGCAAAGCTGATCGTCATCGACGACCGCGCTGACGTCGCGGAAGACGACGGTGAGTAGCCGCGCCATCGGACCTCACCTGCTGGACACCGGCCCCGTGCTTTGTCTCGGTGGATTAGAGGTGATGGCCGAGTTGTATGACGTCCACCTCGCCGGTGAAGGCGCAGTTTTCGCCGTGGTTGCCGACGAAGTTCGTGGTTGGTCGTCTGCCCACGTGGCCCCGGGCGATCCTCACCGGATCAGCGGTGTGAAGCGTGCTGGCTCAGGTGCGGTGGCCAGGTATGGCAAGACGTTGCTTTCCACCGCAATCCCGACGCCCGTGCCCGAGCCGGCGACGATCTCGGCGATTCGACAGGATCTCGAAGATCATGTGGCTAGAAAGCGTCCCGGGCGGACACTGCGCGCGAATGGACATGCTGGGGAGACGGACTCCGTCCACGAGACCGCGGTGCGCTCGCTTCGATTCGTATCGAACGACGACGGCGCGCGCCACGTCGCAGGTGCTCGTTCCGTCGCGCACGAGTCCTTCGCCGATATTGCGCGGCGGCTGGTGAGCTGCCAACAGGATGTCAAACCGAAGCAAGTTCTTAGGGAGCTGCAGCGGCTCGTGCGGGAGGGTGTCGACATCGGAGACGTAGTGAACTCGGTCTTGGACCTGAGATGGGCGTCGCAATGACCGCACCGCAGCGTGCTCAGATTGGTGACCACTACCTCGACTCCGGCCCGCTCTTTTGCCTCGGTGGGTCGCAAGTTCTCGCCGATCTATTCGACGTGCACTTCCTGCCGCGGTCGAAGGTCGTCGGTGCCGTCGTCGCGGAGGTTGCACACAACGCGAACCTGGTCTTGCCCCCGGTGGGTCCACATCGAAAGCGTGGGGTGAAGCAGGCAGCGCGCGCAGTGCAAGGACGCTACAAGCAGCTGATCACGGCGGCCGAGGTAGTCCCGACTCCCGAGCCCGCTCTCTTGGGGACGATGAAGACGGAGCTGCAAACTCGAGCTCTGGCCACCCTCCCGCCGGGCACCAGCCCGCATCCATTGAAAAACGACGGTGAGGCGGAGTCGGTCTTCTGGGCGAAGAGCACTACGGCCGAGGTGATCGCGAACGATGCCGATGCCCACTTCCTGGCTGCCAAGCACGGCGTGACGAGTAGCACTTTCGTCGAAGTGGCGCGGCACCTGGTCAAGGTCCAGAAGGCGGTAAAGCGCAAAGCGATCTACCGAGAGCTTGCGGCGCTGAGCAGTCGCGACATCTTCCCCGGCGAGCATCTCTACAGCGAGCTCGATCTGGTCTGAGGCTCGGTGTGGGATTGCATCCCACTCGTGGGTCACCGTGCTTCCGAGGGATCTGGTTCCAGACGGAGGGGTAATAGCGCACTGATCGTGGTGCCATATTGACGATGACGAGAAGTCATGGCGGGCTACCGGCAGGATCTGTGGAGGTTGCCCCCGCAACGGCGTCGTGATCGTCCGACCTCGTTCACCGAGCCGACGATTGCCGTGGCGCTTGCTGGGAAGGGCTTTCCTGCACCGTGAGTCCGTGCTCGATCTGCTCGGGCTCGGACAGATCAATCCACCGAAGGTGCGCGTGGGCACACGTCGCCGTGTGCGGCGCACGCGGCCGGAGTGGATGGAGCTGGAGAACCGGACCGAGGTGCCCGATGAGGATCTCATTCGCTACGAGGGCGTTCCGGCGACGACCGTTCGGCGAGTGCTGGAGGACCCGCGGTATCGGACGCCGCCCGATCGATGTCAGGCCCTCGTCGTTCAAGCGCTGCGACGAGAGCTGACCGGAGAGGAGGACATCGACACGCGAAGGGGTCTCCATCCGGAGGCTGTTGACCGGAACGAGAGGAACGCGTGACCAGGTTTGGATAAAAACCACACATAGTTGAGTTGCCTGTTCACGGATTGTATCCATGAAGGAGCTGGACGAATCGCTCCCGTCGACGATCACGACTGAGACCTCACGGGCGCACGGTGTGCATCCGCGAGACCTGTATTCCTGGCGAGATGGCGGGGAGATCATCGAACTCTCGCGCGGAGCCTTCCGTCGAGCAGACGCGCCCCCGGCGTCCTACCCCGACATGGTCGCCGTGGCGCACCGCTCTCCTCGCGCCATTGTGTGCTGTATTTCGGCGGCAGTGATTCACGAACTGACGGACGAGATGCCGGCGTCGGTGCAGATCGCAGTTCCCACGCGGTCGCATACGCCGGTAATCACCTACCCTCCGGTGATGGTGTTCCGCTTCGACGAAGCCTCTTTCGAACTTGGGCTGACTTCGTTCGAGGCGGGGCCGGCCGAGTCAGCCCGCATCTACGACGCGGCGAGGACGGTGGTGGATCTCATGAGATTTCGGAAACGCTTTGGCGAGCCGATCGCCTACGCCGCCCTGCATCGCTACCTGGCAGCACCAGGCCCAAGACCCGCCCTGCTGCTGGAGTACGCCGAGGCGCTGGGGACGTTCGGGCCGATGAGCGCTGCGCTCGATGTGGCGAGTGCCCGATGAGCCGGCCCACGCGAGATAGCGCCGCAGGGCGCGCATACCTCGACTTGCAGAACGAGGCTCGCAGCCAGAAGCGCGGCACACAGGAACTACTCACGATGTACATCGTCGAGCGGTGGCTGTCGCGTATGTCGCGCTCACCGTACGCCGAGGACTTCATCCTGAAGGGCGGGATGCTGCTGGCCTCCTGCGGCACCCGGCGTCCCACGATCGACGCCGACGCCCTCGCGCACATCAACGCTCACCCGAACTCGTGAACGACGGGCACGCTCAGGTGGCTCGAGATCACGACGACGAGGTAGAGCGCGAGCATCGTTGCGCCGATGGCGAACAGGGTGCCGATCGTCCATCGGTGGCGCCGAAGTGGGGATACGGCGATCATGCCTGCGAGAAGGAGCCCGCCACCGGGCACGGCACCTCCCGCCAGAATGGTCGCCAGGATGAGAATGCCGAAGGCGAGGAGCAGACTCCCGTCGCGCGGGGGCTGCACTGACCGGACCGGGTCGATGGGCGATGTCATGCGCATAGTATGTATCGTCATCAAACGCATCGGGCAGTTTCCACAGACAGCATGACGCGCGGCTCATCGATGTCGCTCCCGCACCCGGGTCGGCATGAACTCGCCCGATGGACCCCCGCGCCTCCCTCCGCGATGATGGTCCCGTGACCATCGGCAGCAAACTCCAGATCAAGTCCCCAGCGACCGTCTCCGTACTGGGCGCACCCGAGGGCATCGACCTCGAACTGCCCGACGGATGCACGCGCAGCGACGATCCCGCCTCCGCCAGCGACTCCTCCGTCGTGATCGCGTTCGTGCGCACCGCCTCCGGGATCGACACCGTGGCGGCCCCCGTCATCGTCGCGGCCCGGGATGACCGGCTTGCCTGGATCGCCTACCCGAAGGCCGGTCAGCTCAGCACCGACCTCAACCGCGACAGTCTCGCCCAGCTGGTACGGGATCGGGGCGGCCAGCCCGTGCGCCAGGTGGCGATCGACGACACCTGGTCGGCGCTGCGATTCAGGCCGCAATCTCGCTGATTTCCGCGGCTAGCGGCCCTGTGTATACATAAACCCGCACGACACCCGCGGTGCGGCGTAGGATTCGAGCTTGTGCATGCACAATCGCTGACGTCGCCGGGCTCGGCCCCAGCTTTGCCCTCGGTCCCCACCTCGCACACGCCCCCGAGGCGCAGCTCGGCTCCCGCCTCGTCAATGGCCCCGACGCCCGGCGCGGCACCGCGCGCGAGCGACCTCGCTTACGCGCGGCTGCGGGCCGACATCCTCGACTGGGCGCTTGCGCCGGGGGCGGTGCTCGCCGAGGTCGAGCTCTCCACCCGGCTCGGCATCTCGCGCACCCCGGTGCGGGAGGCCCTCGCCCGGCTGGTCGCCGACGGGCTCGCCGAACCGCTCGGCGGTCGCGGCCTCGTCGTCGCGCCCGTGTCGGTCGAAAACGTGGTCGAGATCTTCGAGCTGCGCGAGGCGCTTGAGCGTCAGGCCGCCGCGCTCGCCGCCGAGCGCCATGACCCGCGGGTGTTCGAGGCCCTCCGCGACGAGTTCGTGGCCGCGGGCGAGTCCGTGGCCGCGGGCGAGTCCGTCATCGGCCCGGTGCACGACTACTACGACCTCGTCGGCCGATTCGACGACGCGATCGACGCCGCCGTGCAGAACCCCTACCTCGTCGCCGCGCTCGACGGGGTGCGTACCCACGTCGCGCGCATCCGTCGCCTCTCGCGCGACAACCCGGCCCGCCTCATCGACGCCGCCCGCGAGCACCGCCAGATCGTCGACGCCATCATCGAGGGGGATGCCCGGCTCGCCGAAGCCGCCACCCGCGTGCACCTCCACAACAGCCTGCGCACCGTTCTCGACACGATCGACCACGGCGCAGCATCCGCGCCGAAGCGGCTCTCCGCTCGCGCGTCCGACCCGGCCCGCACTCCCGCCCCCACCCGCGCCCCGCGCGCAGAACGGACCCTTCGATGAAACTCCATGACGTCACCGTTCACCCCAGCGACGACGCCCTCGCCCGCGAGGATCAGCTCGCCTGGAAGATCGCGGAGGTCGCGTCGGAGCGCATCGACGCGACGGACGCGGTCGCCGACATGGTGATCAACCGCATCATCGACAACGCCGCGGTCGCGACCGCGTCGCTGGGGCGGGCACCCGTCATCGCGGCGCGGGCGCAGGCGACCGATCATCCCTACGCGCCGGGGGGGACCGTCTTCGGGGTCGACGGGCGCTTCGGGCCGGAGTGGGCGGCCTGGGCGAACGGCGTCGCGGTGCGCGAGCTCGACTACCACGACACCTTTCTGGCGGCCGAGTACTCGCACCCGGGCGACAACATCCCGCCGATCCTCGCGGTCGCTCAGCACGCGGGTCGCACGGGCGAGGAGCTGCTGCGCGGCATCGTGACCGGCTACGAGATCCAGATCGACCTCGTGAAGGCGATCAGCCTGCACGCGCACAAGATCGACCACGTCGCCCACCTCGGCCCCTCGGCCGCGGCCGGCATCGGCACCCTCCTCGGGCTCGACACGGCGACCATCTTCCAGGCGATCGGGCAGGCCCTGCACGTGACGACGGCGACGCGCCAGTCGCGCAAGGGCGAGATCTCCACGTGGAAGGCCTACGCGCCGGCGTTCGCGGGAAAGATGGCGGTGGAGGCGGTCGACCGGGCGATGCGCGGCCAGACCAGTCCGACCCCCATCTACGAGGGGGAGGACGGCGTCATCGCCTGGCTGCTGGACGGGCCGACGGCGCACTACCGCGTGCCGCTGCCGGAGCGCGGGGAGCCGCGGACGGCCATCCTCGACAGCTTCACGAAGGAGCACTCGGCCGAGTACCAGGCGCAGGCCTGGATCGATCTGGCGCGAAAACTCGGGAGGGAGCATCCGGAACTCCGCGACCCCGACGCCATCGTGCGCGCGGTGCTGCACACGAGCCACCACACGCACCACGTGATCGGTTCCGGGGCGAACGACCCGCAGAAGTACGACCCGGGCGCGAGCCGCGAGACCCTCGACCACTCGATTCCCTACATCTTCACGGTCGCCCTGCAGGACGGCGAGTGGCACCACGAGCGCTCCTACGCGCCCGAGCGGGCGGCCCGCCCCGACACCGTGGCGCTGTGGCGAACGGTCAGCACCGAGGAGGATCCCGAGTGGACCCGCCGCTACCACTCGCTCGATCCGGCCGAGAAGGCGTTCGGCGGTCGCGTCGAGATCGAGCTGCGCGACGGCCGCCGAGTCGTCGACGAGATCGCGGTCGCGGATGCCCACCCGCTCGGTGCCCGCCCGTTTGCACGGGCTCAGTACGTGCACAAGTTCCGCACCCTCGCCGACGGTGTGCTCGCCGCCGCCGAGGTGGAGCGCTTCCTCGACCTCGCCCAGCGACTGCCCGAGCTCGACGCCGCCGAACTGGCGGGGCTCACCGTGACCGCAGACCTCTCCGACGTCACCGCCCCGAAGGGACTCTTCTGATGCTGTATTCCAACGTCTCCGCCGCCGACAAGCGTGCGGCCTTCCGCGCCGAGCTCGCCAGCGGGCGACTGCTGCGGTTTCCGGGCGCCTTCAACCCGCTGAGCGCGAAGCTCATCGAAGAGAAGGGCTTCGAGGGCGTCTACATCTCGGGCGCGGTGCTCTCCGCCGAGCTCGGGCTGCCCGACATCGGCCTCACCACACTCACCGAGGTCGCCGCGCGCTCCCAGCAGATCGCCCGGATGACCAGCCTCCCCGCCCTCGTCGACGCCGACACGGGCTTCGGCGAGCCCATGAACGTCGCGCGAACCGTGCAGACCCTCGAAGACGCGGGGGTGGCCGGTCTGCACATCGAGGACCAGGTGAACCCGAAGCGGTGCGGGCACCTCGACGGCAAGTCGGTGGTCGACGCGGATACCGCGGTGAAGCGCATCCGGGCCGCCGCCGATGCCCGCCGCGACCCCAATCTGCTCATCATGGCGCGCACCGACATCCGGGCGATCGACGGGCTCGCCGCCGCGATCGACCGCGCCAAGCGGCTCGTCGACGCCGGTGCCGACGCGATCTTCCCGGAGGCCATGCGCGACCTCGCCGAGTTCGAGGCGGTTCGCGCCGCGGTCGACGTGCCCGTGCTCGCCAACATGACCGAGTTCGGCAAGAGCGAGCTGTTCAGCACGAGCCAGCTCGCCGACGTCGGCATCAACATCGTCATTTACCCGGTGTCCCTGCTGCGTCTCGCGATGGGCGCGGCGGAGCGCGGCCTCGACGCCCTCGTCGCGGAGGGCTCGCTGAACAGCCAGGTGCCCGCGATGCAGACGCGGGCGCGACTCTACGAGCTGCTCGACTACGAGGCCTACAACGCCTTCGACACGAGCGTGTACACCTTCACCCTCTGAGGCGGGCGGGCGACGGATAGTTAGGCTGTCCGTCATGCGGATGTCGGAGCTCAGCGGGCGCAGCGGCGTCGCCATCCCCACCATCAAGTTCTATGTGCGGGAGGGACTGCTCGCCCACGGGGTGCTCACGAGCCCCAATCAGGCGCAGTACGACGACTCCCACGTGGAACGGTTGCGGTTGATCCGGGCGCTCGTGGAGGTCGGCGGTCTCAGCGTCGCCTCGGTGCGCGAGGTGCTCGCCGCGATGGATCGCTCGGGCCCCGAGGAGGTGCTGTCGGCGACGCATCGCGCGATGGCCGAGCGAGCGGCGGTGCCCGCGGGCAGTGCGGCGGCGCTCCGCGGCAGTGCGGCGGCGCCTGCGGGCACTGCCCCGGCGCCCAAGGGCGGTGCGACGGCCGCCGAACCGAGCGCCGGCGAGAGCGAGCTGCGGGCATTCCTCGAGGGGGGCGGCTACACGATCCGCGCCGACAACCCTGGCATCGCGCAGGCGGGTCGCGTGCTCGACGCCTACCTCGCGCTCGGCCATGACGAACTGGTCGAGTTGCTGCCCGAGTACCTCATCGCGGCGATCGCGGTCGCGCAGGCCGATCGCGCCGTGCTGGACTTCGTCGACGGCCGCCAGGCGCGGGTCGCGGCCGGCATGCTGGGAACGGTGCTCGGCGACGCGCTGTTCGCGGGCCTTCGACAGCTCGCGCAGGAGCACGTCGCCGAGCAGCATCGACGGGATTCCCGGCGCACGCCGGGCGAGGGCCGGGCTTAGAGCTCCAGTTCTCCACCGACGGCGAGCGGGAAGAATTCTCCACCGTTCTGCTCCGTCGCGCCCTTGATCCGGTCGTACGCCATACCGTTTCCGATGTCGGAGTTGACCCGCTCGTGCACCGGGAACGTGCGCTTCGCCTTCGCGGCGAGCACGTAGTCGATCACCTCGCCGATCTTCAGCCAGGGTGCGCTCGCGGGCACGGCCAGCAGCTCGACGCCCTCGGGCGGCAGCGTGAAGGAGTCGCCGGGGTGGAAGACGGTGTCGTTGATGAGCACGCCGACGTTGTCGACGACAGGAATGGAGGAGTGGATGACCGCGTGCTTCGAGCCGATGAAACGCAGCGAGAACGGCCCCGCGGTCGCGGTGGAGCCATCGTCGACGACCGTCACGTCGAAGCCGGTGGCGGCAGCGGCCACACCGGCGGGGGCGAAGATGGGGATGCCCGGGTTCTCCGCGAGGATCGCGGTCAGCTGGTCGGGGGTCCAGTGATCCGCGTGCTCGTGGGTGACCACGATGCCGACGACGTCCTTCTGGCCGGTGAGGGGAGTCGTGAAGGCCCCCGGGTCGACGATGAGGCGAGCGCCGTCGAGATCGACGGCAAAACAGGCGTGTTCGTACTTGGTGATTCGCATGATCCGAGCGTACGCCTCCCGCGATGCGTGCCTCCGGGGAGCGGCCCAGCCCCCATAATCAGCACATGACGACGACGCCGAAGCGACTGGCCGTGGCGATCAACCCCTCCGCGCGGTTCGGTGCGAGCCGGGGCGTCGGTCCGCTGGTCGTCGAACGCCTCGGTGCGGCGGGCCACGAGGTGACCGCCCTCCTCGAGGCCGACTTCGCCACCCTGCAGGCGAGGGCGAGCGAGGTGGTCGCGGGCCGTCCGGACGCGCTCATCCTGGTCGGCGGCGACGGGATGATCAACCTCGGCACCAACCTCGTGGCCGGTACGGGCGTGCCCCTCGGCATCATCCCCAGCGGCACCGGCAACGACATGGCCCGCAGCCTCGGAATTCCGATCGAGAACGCCGAGGCCGCGATCGCCGCCCTGCTGGCGGCGCTCGAGCTGCCGCCGCGCGTCATCGACGCGGTGCGGGTGCGCGACGACGCGGGGAACACCCGCTGGTACGGCTGCATGCTCTCCGCCGGGTTCGACTCGCTCGTCAACGAGCGCGCCAACCGCATGCGCAGGCCCCGCGGCAAGAGCCGCTACACGATCGCGATGCTGCTCGAACTCGCGACCCTCGAGCCCCTCTCCTATCGCATCACGCTCGACGGCGAGGTGCTCGAGACCCGCGGGCTGCTGGTCTCCGTCGGCAACGGCGTGTCGCTCGGTGGTGGCATGAAGGTGACCCCGGACGCGCTGCTCGATGACGGCCTCGTCGATGTGCTCGTCGTGGGGGCGATGACGCGGCGGAGGTTCCTGAGCATCTACCCGCGGGTGTTCGCGGGCACCCACGTGCGCGAACCCGAGGTGAGCATCCACCGTGCTCGCACCGTGCGCCTGGAGGCGGAGGGTGTCGTCGCCTACACCGACGGCGAGCGGTTCTCGCCCCTGCCGGTCGACATCGTGGTGGAGCCCGGCGCACTCGCGGTCTACGCGCCACCGAGGGCGTAGCGGGCGGCCGTATCGTCTCGTCCCGTGCTCGTCAAGGGCAGGCGAGACTTCCTCGACGGGCGTAACGTCTCCCGATGGCCGGCCGATGCCGGCGGCGCGAGGAGGATGCCCATGTCGAGTTCGGTCGAAACGCACAGGAGCACCGGCGCCACCCGCAGCCTCGTCCCCGCCCGGATGGACCGTCTGCCCTGGACCAGGTTCCACTGGTCAGTGGTGATCGGGCTCGGGGTCTCCTGGATCCTCGACGGCCTGGAGATCCAGATCGTCGCCAACGCGGGCTTCGCGAGCGAGTTCCACATGAACGCGGCGCAGGTCGGCTGGCTCGGCACCACCTACCTCGTGGGGCAGGTCGTCGGCTCGCTCGTCTTCGGTCGCCTCGCCGACCGGCTGGGGCGCAAGAAGCTGTTCATCCTCACGCTGCTCATCTACCTGCTCGGCAGCGGGATCGCGGGGCTCGCCCCCGCCGTCTGGTTCCTGTTCGTCTTCCGGTTCGTGGCCGGCCTCGGCATCGGCGGCGAGTACGCGGCCATCAATTCCGCAATCGACGAGCTGATCCCCTCCAAGTACCGCGGGCACGTCGACATCGCGATCAACGGCACCTACTGGGGTGGCGCTGCCCTCGGTGCCGCAGCGAACGTGTTGCTGCTGAACACCTCCAACTTCGACGTGAACATCGGCTGGCGCATCGGCTTCTTCATCGGCCCGGTACTGGGCCTCGCGATCATCTTCCTGCGCCGCAGCATCCCCGAGAGCCCGCGCTGGCTCATGACGCACGGCCGCGAGCAGGAGGCCGAGCAGACCGTCGACGAGATCGAGCGTCGCGTCACCGCCGACGGGCACACCCTCGACGAGGTTCCGGATGACCGTGCCATCGAGGTGACGGCGACCGACCGCATCCCCTTCGCGACGATCATGCACGTGCTGTTCCGCACCTACCCGCGCCGCACGCTGGTGGGCGCGACCATGATGATCACCCAGTCGTTCCTCTACAACGCGATCTTCTTCACCTACGCTCTCGTGCTCGAGAACTTCTACTCGGTGCCGGTCGCGACGACCGCGCTGTATTTCTTCCCCTTCGCGATCGGCAACCTCGCGGGCCCGCTCGTGCTGGGGCGTCTCTTCGACTCGTGGGGGCGTCGCAAGATGATCTTCCTCACCTACGGTCTCGCGGGGGCGGTGCTCGCGGTCTCCGCCGCGATGTTCAGTGCCGGCGTTCTCACCGCGACGACGCAGACGATCTTCTGGTGCGTCGCGTTCTTCTTCGCCTCGGCGGGGGCGTCGAGCGCGTACCTGACGGTGAGCGAGATCTTCCCGCTCGAGGTGCGCAGCCAGGCGATCTCCTACTTCTTCTCGATCGCGCAGATCTTCGGCGCCTCCGCCCCGTTCACCTATGGCCTGCTCATCGGCGATGGGCACTCCCGCGGACCGCTGACGGCCGGGTACTACCTGGGCGCCGGCATCATGATCGTCGGCGGGGTCGTCGCGCTTATCTTCGGCGTCAACGCGGAACGCCAATCGCTGGAGTCGGTCACCGAACCCCTCTCGGTTGTGAAGCGCGACTGAGGGATGACCGGCCGCGGGCCGCACCGCCCCGCCCGTTTTGCCGAGCGGCCCCGCGGTGTGGCATACTCGTAAAGTTGTCGTGACGGCCCCATCGTATAGTGGCCTAGTACGCCGCCCTCTCACGGCGGTAACACCGGTTCGAATCCGGTTGGGGTCACCAACTCGAAGTCCGGAACCGCAGTCTCTGCGGGGCCGGACTTTTTTGTTTCTGGCCATTCGTGCGGGCGCGCCGCTTCGGGAGGGTGGGGTACGGTGTCCGCTGAAAAGCGGGTTGGCCGGGCGCTGGTCGTTTTCCGTCAACGGCAACTGGAGAGTGACGTTTGAGTTCCGTGACGGTAGCTCCTACGTCCTGGACTACGAGGACTATCACTGATGGACGAGCTCAAACCGATGCACAATCCGCCCCACCCGGGGGAGTTCATCTCCGAGGTTTACCTTGAGCCGTTCGGGGTGAGTGGGCGTGACCTAGCGAAGCGGCTCGCAGTGTCTCCGTCGACTCTGAGCCGGGTGCTCACCGGCGCGAGCCACGTGACGCCGGAGATGGCACTTCGCCTTTCGAAGGCGCTCGGCCGGAGCGCCGAGAGTTGGCTCGCGATGCAGGACAGCCACGACCTCGCGGTCGCGCGGCAGAGCCTCGACCTAGCGAACGTCAGCGTGCTGGAGCTCGCCTCCGCCTGACTCCAGCGCGTGCCCCATCAGAGCACGAGCCGAAAATCGAAGAGGTGGCCCGCCTGCTGCTGCAGCTCGTGCAGCAGCTCCGCCCCCTCCTGATCGAATTGCAGTCGACGCAGCTCACTCCCGAACATCCCCGTCTCCATATCGACGTGGTCGTTGAAGAACGTGGCCCACGCGAATAGACGGGTGGAGAGTTCGGGGGTGAGAATCCGGTCCCAGTCGGGCCGCGGATCCGGCAGCATGATGTCGTTCAGCGGCCAGTCCTGGAGGTAGTCCACCGATAGGCGGTATTCGGGTTTCACTGTTCCTCCCAACTCAGGGCGCCCCGCATGGCTACGCGGATATCAGCGGCGTGATCCTGTCGAACTCGGCCCGGTGCTGCTCGAAGGCGAGGTCAAGATCGTAGCGACTCTGTAGGTTCATCCAGAAGCGATCCGAGGTTCCCAATGCGCGGGCGAGCCGCAGCGCGGTGTCCGGGGTAATGGCGCGGCGCCCGTGCACGATCTCATTGATGCGCCGCGGTGGCACCGAGATCGTTTGTGCGAGTCGGTACTGGGTGATGCCCATCGGATTGAGGAACTCCTCCAGGAGGATCTCTCCGGGGTGAATCGGCTGGTGTGCGGTACTCATAATCTCTCGCTCTCGTGGTGGTCGACGATTGCGGCGGCAGCTGGCGCCGGCCGGCTTGTGGGCCTCTGCAGCGCTGACTAGGCTGACCCTCCTGCCGCGACCGCGGCGGTATACCTTAGGCCGGACGCCGCTCGCCGGTTGGGCGCGCAACGCGCGAGTCGAGGGGATTGAGATGCATCGTGAAATGGAGTCGGCGACTCCGCACATCAGCGCTCTGGAACTCCGCGTCGACTTTCTTGACGACGAAGAAGATGAACCCTCGCTGTCGATGCTGATCGATGGTCGCTCGGTGTTCGAAGCGGCCGGTTCGGCCCGATTCCAAGGATTCGACCCCGCAAGCATGCTGTGGGATACCGACGCATTGAGCGTGACGGAGACGGCCCGCCGCGTCGCGGTGTAACGATGTTCCTGCGGCGAACCAGGATGCGGGGCGGTTGCTCCGCTCGTCGCAGTGGAGGGCGAGCTCGTTCGATGGTCGGACTTTCGGCGCTACACCGGTGTGTTCACCAAACCGACGCTCGCCCCGCGGGATGAGTCCGCCTTCCTCGGCACGGACCACGGGGTGCCGCTCCCGTTCGCTGACCTGCTTTTCGATCGGGCCGAATACGAGGCGACGGTCGAGCGCGCCCGCCGAAGAGGCAGCCGACATCCTCCGGCAGTTGCGGTCGGTGCCGATCTCTCGGTGGCCAGAGGTCTTCCGGGCGAGTCCGCGCCGGTGAGGTCAGCGCCCGACGCTCGGGGCGGGCGCCGTGCAGGCGACGAGCGACGCGCCCACCGCAGCAATGAGCAACCCAAGGGGACGTGCTCGCGTTCGCGCCATGGCTACAGTGTGGCGCGTCGGGCGGATACGCGCCGAATGCTGCGAGTGCGTTCAGTTCATGTGCCGCCGAGATCGAGGCGAGGGGGAGCCGTCGGTTTCGGCGGCAGCCCGATCTCAAAGATTCTCGAGAGAAGCCGGATCGCCTTGTCGGGCAGCGGCTCGCCCGGATAGAAGGATTCGAACAGCTCTTCGGCCGTGTCGAGGGATCTGATGTCGGTCAGCGCGAGCAGCTTCGTGATGTCCGGAGTGTCGCGTCCGGGCCGGCAGGCAAGGAGCTTCATCGCCAGGAGCGCGTCAATCGGTGCGACTTCAATGGAGACGTCGCCGTCGTCGAAAATGGTTTCCCAATCGATGCGCCGTCCCCAACTGGGCAAAAACATCGCAGCATTGTTGTTGAGCCAGTCTGCAGGCCAACCTCGGCTTGTCGCGATCCGATCAATAATCGGCTGAAGCTGGTCGATCGGCGCAATCTGAGCGTCGATATCCAAGGTGGTGTCTCGGTCGAAGTACGCAAGCCTCAGCGCGGCGCCCCCGACAATACGTATCGTGACACCGGTGAGACGCTCGGTGTGCGCTGATCGAATCAGCTCTCGTAATCCGTCGAGGAGGTCCCCGCGGTCAAGACGCGGCGTCTCAGATGCTGGCAAGGGTGGACCGTTCGATCAGTACATTGCGGCGCAGGAACTCCGGCGGCACATCATCGAGGTTGGGCGCCACGTCGTAGCTGCTGAGTTGTGGAGATTGGGCGTGGGACAACACGCGCGACGCTTCCTGAGTCCATTCGGGCTTAGGCAACCGCGACTTTGCGAACCAGTAGTCGACGAGCGCGGCGAGCGCGGCATCCCAGGCTGCCGAACCGGTCGGACGCGGTTCGGCGATCGCCAGCGCGAATCGACTCGTACCGGAGTGACGGGCGAGGTTGTCGGAGTAGTCCAGGAAGGCCCGCAGGGCGGAGTCGGCCGACCCGGATTGCAGGGCGGATGCGATGCGGTCACCCGTCTCGGACGAGTCCGCACCGACTCCCGGAACGGAGACCAAGCGGTGACCGGTCTGACGGAGAAGGCGCTCGAGCGTGTCCACGGTGGGTACACGTCTGCCTCGTTCGATGCTCGAGACCTCGGGCTGACTGGTGTGGGCTCGGGCTGCGAGTTCGCCCTGACTAATTCCGCTCGCGAGGCGAGATGCGCGCAGCAGCTGGGATGCGGTCACCATTCCTCCTATATCTAAGTAGGTATAGCAATCGTACAACAACGTCGACGCAAGAGGTGATCGCGAGTCAGACCTACGCGTACTTGTGAACAAGTGACGCGCGCGGCGGACCGCGCCCCCGAAATACCCCTGTAAACGCTCGTAACTTTGCGGCCGCTTCGGCGTCGTCGGGTACTGTTGTGAACAAGCGCCAGATCTCCGCCATCTGGACCCTGCAGTTCCTTGCTCGTTCTCGCAGCTCGCGCATCCCCCGTGCGCCGTCGAAAGGCCACCATGCTCCCTCGCACTTCCCCCGTCGAGATTCCCGAACACGAGCAGCACTGGGTGCAGACGGTGCGCGACCTCGCCCACTTCTTCGCCAAGACCGTCGCCGAGGATGACCGTTCCGCCCGCCTCCCCGTCGACCACCTCACCGCCCTCTCCTCCAGCGGCCTCGACGTCGCGTTCCTCCCGGCGGAGCACGGCGGCGAGTCGCTCTCCTACGCCACGCTCGGCGCCGTGGTGCGCACGATCGCGGCCGCGCACCCCGCGCTCGCGGCGGTCTGGCTCATGCACATCGGCGCGGCCCACGCCCTCGTCTCGACCTCCCCACCCGAGGCCGCGGAGTTCTTCGCGGCCGAGCTTCGTGCGGGGCGACGCTTCGCGAACGCGCTCTCCGAGCCGGCCGGCGGCAACTACTTCCTCTCCTCGCAGCAGGACGTTCCGGCGGTCGAGGGAGGCTGGTCATTCACGGGGCGCAAGATGTTCGTCTCGGGCGCGGAGGCGGCCGACCACCTCATGGCGAATGTGCGGGTGGACGGGCATCCGGCGTTCTTCGGGGTGTCGGTGGATGACACCGTCACCTTCCCGCCCATCGACCTGACGAGCGGCATGCGCGCCACCCGCAGCCGCAGCATCGCCTTCGACGGCACCCTGCTGCGCGCCGACCGCCTGTGCGCGCCGCCCGCGGCCGACTACGCGAACCTGATCTCGGTGGGCTTCTCGTTCATCTCGGTCGGGATCGCCGAGTCCGCGCTCGCCGCCCTCGCCGACTATGCGACCGCTCGTCCCGCCGGGCCCGGCCTCGACGGCACCCTCGCCGACGCGAGCTGGGTGCGCATGGAAGTGGGGATAACCTCCGCCGAGGTGCGCGCCGCCTGCCTCGTCGCCGAGCGCACCGCCTGGCTCGCCGACCGGCGCGATCCGGCCGCGATGCCCTCGGCCACGGAGGCGAAGATGTACGCGAACGAGGTCGCCAAGCGCGCGGCCGCGACCGCCGTCAAGGTGGGGGGCGGCAGCGGATACCTCGAGAAGTCGCCCATCCAACGCATCTTCCGCGACGCTCAGGCGGGCGCCGTCATGGCCTACTCCGTGCCGTTCAGCCAGGAGATCGTCGGCGGCTGGGCGCTCGAACGGGCGGTCTGAGCGGCGGGGCCGGTCGACTCAGCCAAGTCGCGAGGTCGGCGGGCCGGGCGGCCGGGCAGCCCGCTCACCCGCGCGGCGGGGCCGCGGCGTCGACGCGCTCGGCGTTCGCGACGAGTTGCCGGCGCAGGGCATCCACCTCGTCGCCGCGGATCACCGCCAGCAGTCGCGCTATCTCGATCACGTCGGCGGGGTGGGTGCCCGCACCGCTCGGCATGGTCGTCGTCGGGCCGTCGGTCTCGGTGATGAGGAGGTCGCGCGGCAACCACCGCAGCAGCTCCTCGTGCGCGGCGCTCTGCACCATGAAGGCGTTCACCGAGAACAGGTAGCCCGCGTCGGCGAGCGGTCGCGCCTGAGCCACGGTGCCGTCATACCAGTGGAACACGGCCGCCGCGGGGGCGGCCGCGAGCACGAGTTCGGCACTCAGGTCTTCGGCCTCCCGGCTGTGCACCGAGAGAATGCGGTCACCGACGCCGGCGGCGAGAATCGTCTCGAACACGTGTCGCTGGGCGGCGAGCCCGGGTCCGTCGCCGCGCGCGAAGAAGCCGTCGAGGCCGATCTCCGAGATCCAGCGCGCCCGCGGGAACTCCTCCGCGAACACGGCGAGCTCCTGCTCGATGTCGGGGGAGTCCGCATGGAGCGGGTGCACGCCGAGCCCGAGCTCGAGGCCGTGCGTCGGCGGCAGCGTCGCCGCCAGTCGTCGGTACTCGGAGGCCAGCGTCGTGGAGGCGAACACCCGCACGCCCGCCCGCGTGCTGTGCTCGAGTTCCGCGGCGGGGTCGTCGTAGGCGCCCAGGTGCACGTGCGTGTCGACGCCGAGCCACTCGGTCACGCGGTCGTCCCCGCGACGAACCGCTCGATGATCGGGATGCTCGCCGCCACCACGGCGTCATAGAGCAGGTGCCCCTTCTCGGGCGTCGCCGGCGTCGGGTCGCCGAACACGCCGCTCACCGACACCTCGTGCAGGCGCAGCGGCCGCAGCCCGAAGTCCACCGGGAACACGGGGTACTCGGGCGCGAATCGCTCGGGATGAACGGTCTCCGGTGCCGCCGCCCACACCATCGAGGTCTCGATCTCCTCCGCGTGGTTCATCCCGCCGGTCGCCTGCACGCTCTCGCGCACCTCGGCGATCGCCGCGTCCATGCCGGGGTAGTCGAGCTGGAGGGTGGCGATCCCCTCGCCCTCGAGCGCCCGCACCGCCGCACCGAGGGGCAGCCGGTTGCCGAAGTCCCCGTTGAGGATCACGAACTGCCGGATCCCGAAGGAGTGCACCGCGCGACCGATGTCGACCGCGATGGCGGTCACCGTCGCGGGGGAGAGGCCCACGGTGCCCGGGTAGCCGCTCGTCGCCCAGGTGTCGCCATAGGAGATCGCGGGCAGCAGGAGGGCGTCGAAGTGCTCGGCGAGCAGCCGGGCGGTGTGCACCGCGACGATGGTGTCCGTGCCGAGCGGCAGCTGCGGCCCGTGCTCCTCAAGCGCGCCGAAGGGGAGGATCGCGATCGTCGTGCCTCCGGCGATCCGGTCTCGCACCTCGGTCCAGGGGGTCGTGTACGCATCGATCATGGGCCGACACTACCGGGAGCCGAGCGGTTCGGACGCCGCGACCGGGGCCGCGGTCATCCGCCTGTGTCGCTTTGTGACGGACATGTTTCCAAGTCGTGAAGTTCGCATTTATTCTGGCAGGGGACACCGTGCACCTGAGGGCCTGCGGGCCGGATGATCGGCGAGTCAATGCGCCTTTGACCAGCAATTTCTGCACGACGGGCCGTGTGACGAAATGCGCCGTAACGTTGCGCGCGGCTCGGAGCGGGTGCGTAGAATCCAACTTGTCAACAAGTTAGCCCCGCTGTGCGGCTCCGCTCGTTGCCACCCTGCATCTGCACCGACTCCCTATCCCGCACTCGGAAGGTCCCCGCACCATGAAACTGAGAAAAGTAGCCGTGGCAGCCGCCACCATCGCCGTGCTCGCCGTCCTGACGGCGTGCTCCTCCGCGACCCCCTCCGCCTCGAGCACCAGCAGCTCGGGCGCGGTCGCCAAGCCGAAGGTCGCCGTCATCCTGGGCGGTCTGCAGAACGACGGCGGCTTCAACGAGTACGTCGCCGACGCCGCCAAGACACTGGTGAAGGAGGGCAAGATCTCGCTCTCCATCCGCGAGTCCGTCACCACGGCCACCGACTCCGAGCCGATCATGCGCCAGTACGCCGCCGAGGGCTACAACCTCATCATCGGCTGGGGCATCGGCTTCTCCGACTCCGTCTTCAAGGTCGCGAAGGAAGACCCGAACACGGACTTCGTCGCGACCGGTGGCGAGGACATCCTCAAGCAGGCGACCAAGAACGTCGAGACCTGGACCTTCTCCAGCGAGCAGGACGGCTACCTCATCGGCTGGATCGCAGGCAAGACGGGTGTCGACACGGTCGGTGTCGTCGACGGCGAGCTCGCCGCGTTCAACGAGACCACCTACAAGTACGTCGACTACGGACTCAAGGCCTCGAACCCGAGCGTCAAGGTGCTCAAGCCGATCTTCACCGGCAGCTGGACCGACTCCTCGCTGGCCAACCAGGCCGCCAAGGCGCAGATCGCGGCCGGCGCGAAGCTCATCATCACGGGAGCCGAGGGCTACACGCCCGGCGTGCTCTCCGCGGCCAAGCAGGCCGGGATCGCGACCCTCGGTGCCTCGAAGACCTCCTCCTCCGACGCGGCGGCGGTCAACATCGGGCTCGTTTCCCTCGACTTCACTCCGGCACTGCGCAGCATCGTCGGAAACGTGGCCTCGGGCGACTTCGCGAACAAGTCCTACATCGCCACGATCGACAACGGCGGTCTCGTCTTCAACGACCTCAACCCCGTTGCGGCAGCTCCCGGTGTGACCTCCGATCTGGGCGCCCAGATCACGGCGCTCGGCAAGTCGATCGTCGACGGCACCACCAAGATCCCGGCGACCCTGCCGTAATCGATCGCACCACCGTCCACCAGAGCACAGGGAGAGCGATGAGCACCGCACGCGGAACAGAACTCTCCCTCCTGGGCGTCTCCAAGAACTACGGAGGCGCCCAGGCGCTCGTGGGCGTCGACCTTCGACTCGAACCCGGAACCGTCCACGCCCTGGTCGGCGAGAACGGCGCCGGCAAGTCGACGGCCCTCAAGATCTTCGCCGGCCTGGAGCAGCCCAGCGCCGGTCGCATCGAACTGGCGGGTGAACCCGTCGTCTTCGGCAACCGCACGGCCGCCATCCGCGCGGGCGTCGGGCTCGTTCCGCAGCAGCTCAGCCTCATCGGCGAGATGTCGCTCGTCGAGAACCTCATCCTCACCCGCCCCACCCAGCTCGCGCATCGCCGTGCCGCAGCCAGCGCGCTGCGCGCGGTCGCCGACGAGGCCGGCCTCACCCTCAATCTCAGCGCTCCCGTGCGCACGCTCGGCCTCGCGGAGCGGCAGCTCGGCGAGCTGGCCATCGCCCTCGCCCAGGGCGCGCGGGTGCTCCTGCTCGACGAGCCGACCTCCGCGATAGGGCCGCACGAGTCCGGACTGCTCTTCGAGAAGGTGACCGCGCTCGCCTCGACGGGCGTGACCGTGCTCCTCATCACCCACCGGCTCGACGAGGTCCGCAGCGTCGCCGACCACGTGACGGTTCTCTCGCACGGGCGTGTCACCCTCGATGCCGAGGTCGCCGACGTCACGGATGATGACCTCGTGTTCGCCATGGTCGGCGAAATCCCCGCCCCCGAGACCCACACCCTCTACGAGGGCGGTGACGACCGGCTGGTCCTCGACGGGGTCACGGCCCAGGGGTCGGGCGTCGTGCCGTTGCGGGACGTGTCACTGACCGTGCGCGCGGGCGAGATCGTGGGCATCCTCGGTGTCGCCGGCAACGGCCAGGGCACGCTCGCCGACACGGCCGTGGGCATCATCGAGCCCCTGGCCGGTTCCGTGAGCGTGGGCGGCGCAGAGATCGGCGGGCGCCCCGAGGTGGCGCGGGAGCACGGTGTCTCCTACGTGCCGGAGGTGCGGGCGGAGTTCCTGCTCTCGGATTCGCCCGTCACCCGCTCGGCCGTGCTGCGCCGGCTCTCGGATCCCGCCTTCCGGCGGCGCGGGGCGCTTCAGTGGGGCGCCATCACCGAGTTCACCAAGGGGCTCATGGAGCGCCACGACGTGCGGCCGCGCAACCCCGCGATCAACGCGGGCGCCCTGTCGGGCGGCAACCAGCAGAAGCTGCTCGTCGGTCGCGAGCTCGACGGTGCCCCGGCGGTGGCGGTGCTGCACGGTCCCACGCAGGGCCTCGATCTGCACGCGGCCGCCGCGATCCGCTCCGATATCCGGCGCGCGGCGAACGCGGGGACCGCGGTGCTGCTCGTGTCGGCCGACGTCGACGAGGTGCGGGAGTTGGCCGACCGCATCCTGGTTCTCTCGAAGGGGCGCATCGTGGACGAGTTCACGGCCGCCGAGTTCGACCTGCAACGGCTCGGCCGCGCCATGGCGGGGCTCGTCGACCACACGGCGGACGCCCCCGCGGGAGGAGCACGATGACCCGTCTTCGCAGTTTTCTGAACCGACGCTCGACCGCGATCGGCGCGGCCTACGTCGTGCTCGGCTTCGTGATCGTGCTCATTCTCATCGCGGGAACGGGCGGCGACGTCGGTCTCGCGCTCTCCGGCTGGTTCGAGGGCGCCTTCGGCAACGGCTTCAACCTGGTTCAGACCCTCGCCTACGCCACACCGCTCACCCTCGTCGCCGTCGGTGTCGGCGTCGCCCTGCGCGCCAACGTGGTCACGGTGGGCGCCGAGGGCCAGATGGTCGTCGGGGCGATCTTCTCGACGGTGGCGGCCTTCGCGGTGGGTCCGCACGTGCCGCTCCTCGTGGGTCTCGTCATCGGTGCCCTCGCCGGTGCCCTCGGCGGGGCGCTCTGGTCGCTCCTTCCCGCACTCGCCCGCGTGCGCTGGGGTGTGAACGAGATCCTGTTCACCCTGTTGGCCAACTACATCGCGAGCTACCTGCTCACCTTCCTCCTGCGAACCGCACTGCGCGACCCGGGAAAGGTGGTCGCGTCGCAGAGCAAGCTTCTGCCCGACTCCTTCGATATCCCCCTGCTCCCGGTGCAGGGGCAGCTTCACTGGGGCACCGCGCTCGTGCTCGTGCTCGTCGTCGCTGCCGTCATCTGGAACCGCAGCCGGGGAGCCTTCCTGATCGAGGTCTACGGGCAGCGCCCCATCCTCGCCGCGCGTCTCGGTCTCACCCCGACCCGCGCCGTCGTCTCGACGATGCTCGTCTCGGGCGTGACCGCGGGACTCGCCGGATGGATGCAGCTCGCGGGCGTGGCCGGCCGGCTCGGCCCGGGGGTGAGCGCGGGGATCGGCTTCGCCGGGCTCGCCGTCGCGGTGCTCGGGCGGGGCAACCCCATCGGCATCCTTATCGCCGCGATCCTGTACTCCTCCCTGACGACCGGTGCGAACGGGGTGCAGGTCGCCACGGGCACGACGCCCGCGTCGATCGGAACCGTCACCCAGGGCGTGTTGCTGCTCGCTGCCGGGCTCGCGCTGGCGAGCGGGAGGTTCCGGCAGACGCTGCTCAGCCGACGTTCCAGGGCGGCATCGGGCGACGATGAGGATCCGCGACCGGCCGCCGCCGCGGTCACGAGAGAAGTGGAGGCCACCCCATGACCGGACTCACCTTCTGGGCCGTCGTCATCGCCGGCGCGTTCTCCCTGTGCGCACCGATCGTGCTCGCCGGGCTCGGCGAGATCTTCCTGGAGCGAGCGGGCGGATTCAACGTCGGCATCGAGGGCATGATGCTCATGGGCGCCGTCTTCGGTGTCATCGGTTCGCTGCGCGGCGGCTTCTGGGCGGGAGCTCTGGAGGGCATCCTCGCCGGTGCCGTCTTCGGGCTGCTGCTCGGTCTCGCCACGGCGTTCGGCAAGGCCGACATGATCATCGTGGGGGTCGCGATCGGGCTGTTGGGGGCGGGCCTCAGCACCTATCTCTTCCAGGCGCTCAACCCGGCGGGTCAGACCAACGAGACCGCGCCCACGCAGCCGATCCTGCACCTCGACGCGCTGACGTCGATCCCGCTCATCGGCCCGGGGCTCGCGAACGCCGGCATGTTCTTCTACCTCTCGGTGTTCCTGTCGATCGTGGCCTGGTGGGTCATGAAGCACACGCGGTTCGGACTGCGCCTGCGCGCCGTCGGTGACGACGAGGTGGTCGCGACCACCCGCGGCATCCCGGTGCGCGCCTATCGGCTCATCGCGGCGATCATCGCCGGGGGTCTCGCGGGGCTCGGCGGCGCGGCCGTCGCGCTGTCGAGCATCGGCTCCTTCACGCCCGGCATGACGGGCGGCACGGGGTTCATCGCGCTCGCGGTCGTCATCATCGCCGGGCGCAGTCCGCTCGGCCTGCTCGGCGGTGCGCTGCTGTTCGCCCTGTTCAACAGCCTCGCCCTCCTGGCGCAGACGAAGGACTTCGGGCTGCCGGTCGAGATCTTCGAGGCGCTGCCGTACCTCGTCACCGTCGCGATCCTCTGTGTGGTTTCGCGTTACCTGCTCGCGCGCTCGAAGCAGCTGGGGCGCCGCCGTTCCGCGCCGCCCGCATCCTCCGGCATCGGCTGACCGACCGCGCGGCCGCCAGAGGCGGGGTCGGGCGGCGACGCCCGCGCGCGGCGTCAGGCGTCGGCTATTCTCGTCGAGGATTTCTTCGCGTTGCGGGGTATGCGGGGCGGTTCATCGGACCTCTGAGGACGGGAGCAGACTCTGCAACGCTTCGGCGACGGATCACGTGTTTACGTGGATGAAAGCAAGACAAAGGGGTATTTTCTTGCCGCCACCGCGGCAGGGCAGAACGACGTGGCGCGGTTGGAGAAGCACCTCCGCTCGCTTCTGCGCCCCGGCCAGCGGCGGATTCACTTCACTTCCGAGTCCGACTCGAGCAGACGAACGCTCCTCGCGGCCCTGGCGGGGCTCGAGCTGCACGTCGTCGTGTATTGCGTGAGGGGCGTGCCGGACAAGATTGCGCGAGCACGATGCCTGACCGCGCTCCTCGACGATCTCGTCGATTCGCGGGCTCAGCACGTCATCCTGGAGCGTGACGAATCAGTCGAAGCGAAGGATCGGGAGATCATCCTCGCGGCTCTCCGGCACCGCCGTGATCGGTCGGTGACCTACGGCCATGCTGCCGCCCACGAACACCCGCTCCTCTGGGTGAGCGATGTCGTTGCGTGGTGCTGTTACCGGGGCGGCGATTGGCTGCGTCGCGCACGCCCGATGATCGCCGATATCCAGCGACTCTGATGCCGTGAGTCCGTCCGCCTGCGGCTGACGACGGGGAAAAGAGCCCGGTCGCGTTAAAGTCGCGAGCCTGGCTCGTCGAACCGTCCGGATGACTGCCAGGCTTACTTCGAACAGCTAGTGCTGATCGCGTTGCTCAGTTTACACCGGCGACCGCGCGGCCGCCAGCGGCGGGGTCGGGCGGCGACGCCCGCTCGCGGCGTCAGGCGAGCGGTGCGAGCTCGGCGAGCAGGCTCGCCTTGAGCTCGGGCGTCGCGAAGCTCGCGGCGATCGAGGTGCGCGCGAGATCGATCATGTCGTTCTCGTCCCAGCCGTAGCTGTCGGCGCAGAGCGCCCACTCGCTCTCCAGCCGCGTGCCGATCGGCGCGGGGTCGTCGGTGTTGACGGTGACGATGACGCCGCGCTCCCGCAGCTCCGCGAGCGGGTGCCGCTCCATGTCGGGGTAGACCCCGAGGGTCAGGTTCGAGCGGGGGCAGACGTCGAGGGGGATTCCGTGCTCCGCGATGTAGTCGACGAGCCTCGGGTCCTCGATGGAGCGGACGCCGTGGTCGATGCGCTCCGCGTGGAGCAGCAGCAGGGCATCCCACACGCCCTCGGGGCCGCTGGACTCGCCCGCGTGGACGGTGCGGCGCAGGCCGGCATCCCGGGCCATCGTGAACGCCTCGGCGAACTTCTCACCGGTGCGCCCCGACTCGCGCTCGTTGCCGTCGACCGACAGGGCGATCACCCGCGCCGGGCGTGCCTCGACAAGCCACTCGACGACGCCCGTCGCCTCGGCGCGCGTCTGCGTCCGCAGCAGCGAGAGCGCCATCTGCACCTGGCAGAGCCCGTCCTGCTCCGCCTCGGCGAAGCCCTGCGCGAGCGCGTCGAACAGCGAGTCGATCGTGCCGGGCCAGCCCGACCAGTGGGTCGGGTTGATGATTACGTCGGTGTAGCGGATGCCCGAGGCGCTCTGCCGCGCGGCGAATCGGTAGGCGGTGCGCGCGGCCTGCGCGGCGGTGCGGATCAGCCCGCACTCCCAGTCGAGAAAGCGCAGGAAGCCGCTCAGGCCGGCGGCGCCGGCTCCCGCGCCCCCGGGGTGACCGGCCGACTCCGCGAAGTGGGTGTCGATGTCGAAGAGGGTCGCCGCCGGACCGGGCAGCGCGACCTTCGACTCCTTGGCGAGCTCGAGAAGGTCGGCGAGCTCGAAGGTGCCCTCGAGGTGAACGTGCACCTCGGCCTTGGGCAGCAACCGGATGGAGTTCTCGTCGACGCGTCGGGCAGAGGGTGCCAGGGGGGACGAGTGCATGCGGGCCTTTCGGGACGAGCGAGGGCGGACTTCAACTTGTTGACAAGTAGAGTCTACCCGGCGCTCAGCCCCGCGGAAACGTCAGCGTGGCGAGCCCGCGCGAGGCCTCGTTCACGCGCCGCGCGAGCTCTGGCGCGACGATCTCCTCCACCACGACCTCGACCGGGTACTGCACCTCGGCGGTGAGCAGGTGTCCCGTCGTGGCGGCCGCCGACCGCGCCTTCTCGCCCACCGAGACGTGCAGGTGGATGACCAGCTCGCCGTCGGTCGTCGCCACCGTCCCCGACCCGAACCCCTCGGCGTTCCGCACGGTGACGGCCTCGGGCAGCGGCGCATCCTCATCGTCGATGGCGTGATCGGTCCCCACCACGGTGACCCGCCGGAACGCGCCCGAGAACACCGGGATGAACCCCTGCGCGATCCCGTGGCGCGCGCACTCCGCGGCGAGCGCCGGGATCGCGTCGTCGCCGGGCTCCAGAACGACGAGGATGCTGCGACCGCGCGCGATCTCGGAACCGAATGCCACGGGGCCTCCCAGGGTGAACGGCCCCCGCCGAACGCACCGCGGTGGCCGTACTTGTGAACAAGCAACTGATAATCTCGGTCGAGCTTGCCACACCATCGCACCGCCCACGCGCCCTCCGAACAGCAAAGGTGAACCGATATGTCCGCCACCGACACCCACGCTGCCCGCACCCGGTCCGACGAGGACGTGATCCGCGGGGGAGTGCTGCGCTTCGTGCGCGAAGCCGCGCTCGAGTTCCAGGCGCTTCCCGGGGAGCTCGAGATCGCGAAGCGACTGGACTGCTCGCGGCAGCAGGTGCGGCACGCGCTCGCCGACCTCGAGCGACAGGGGGTGGTCATCCGTCGCCAGGGTGCCGCGACCGTCGTCGACCCGCTCGCCCTGCGCATGAGCGTGCGGCTGGAAGACCAGCTCGAGCACAGCGAGCTTCTCGAGCGAATGGGGTACCGGGCGGAGGTCGAGGTGATCGACTCCGGGTTCACGCCGCTCACGCGCGGCATCGCCTCCATCCTCACCCCGGATGCCGACGCCACCGCCTTCCGGGTCGTCAAGCGCTGGCGTGCCGACGGTACCGCCGCGATGGTCGCCGAGAACACGCTGACCTTCCCGGCCGGCGCGCGGCCGGAGCTCGACCCGGAGCAGTCGGTGTTCTCGCTCGCCGAGCAGGTGTGGGGCGAATCGATCGTCTGGGAGGTCGCGACCCCGGGAGTGACGACCATCGATGAGGCCGCGGCGACGCCCACCGGGCTCCCGCTCGGCTCCGCGGCGCTCACCCTCGAGATCATCGGGGTGACGGCGAGCGGGCGCCGGGTCTTCCACGCGGCGGAGACCCACAACCCGCAGATCGTGACCTATTCCTTCGTGCGCACGGTGAGCGCGCCCTGGGTGAACCCGCACGGGGCGGACAGCCAGATCGTGCGGCACGTTCGCTGACGCGGGCCGGGCGCAGCGGCGGGGCGACGCGAGCCTGACGCCCCGGTCCCGCCTGCGCCCTGCCGGGCGGCACGCGCCGTCGCCCAACTTGTTGACATGTTGGGCCACGGGCTAGAGTCGTCAGCACTTACTGCTCCGGCGCCGTGGGTCCACCGCCGCGGCCGACGCCCCGCCGGGATCCGCGACACCGGGCGAGCGGGCCGCGCGCCCGGATGGGAAAGACAGTGACGGCAACCGCTCCCCGCTACGACGTCGTGCTGCGCGGCGGAACGGTGTTCGACGGGCTGGGGGCGCCGGGCATCCGTGCCGACCTCGCGATCTCCGGGGACCGAATCGCCGCCGTCGCACCCGTGCTCGACGCGCGGGGAGCGCTCGTCATCGACGTCACTGGACTCGCGGTCGCCCCGGGGTTCATCGATCCGCACACGCACTCCGACGTCGTGCCGTTCATGGCCGAGCCGCAGCCCTTCAAGCTTTATCAGGGCGTGACCACCGAGATCGTGGGCAACTGCGGCAATTCGGCGGCGCCGCTCGTCGACGAGACGACGGTCGAGCTCCACCGCCCCATCTCGTCGACCGTCAAGGCGGGGGTCGAGTCGCATCCGCGGAGCTTTGCGGGCTACCTCGACGAGGTCGAGGCGGCCGGACCGACCAACAACATCGCCTCCCTCGTCGGCCACCACACCCTCCGGATGAGCGCCAACGGCATGGCCGTCTCGCTCGCGGACGGGGCGGCCGAGCGGATGGCCGCCCTCGCCGACGACGCCTTCGCGGCGGGAGCGATCGGGTTCTCGACCGGGCTCATCTACGCTCCGGGCTCCTACGGCGATGTCGACGAGGTGAGCGCCATCGCCCGGGTCGCCTCGCGCTGGCAGCGCCCGTACACCACCCATATGCGAGATGAGGGCGATCGTCTCGCGGAGGGGCTCGCCGAGGCGATCGAGGTTGCGCGGCGCGCGCGCGTGCGGCTGCAGATCTCGCACTGCAAGGTCGCCGGCCGCGCGAACCACGGTCGCGCCCGCGTGCTGCTCGACGCGCTGCGCGCCGCCCGCGCCGAGGGAATCGAGGCCTACGGCGATCAGTACCCGTACACGACGGGGGAGACCTTCCTCGCGGCGCTGCTGCCGAGCGCGGTGCAGGAGGGCGGCCCCGACCGGATGCTCGCCCGCCTCGCCGACGCGGCGGAGCGCTCGCACTGGCTCGCCGTCGCCACCTCGGGTCGGGTCCCCGCCGAGGGCGGGTCGCCGGGATCCTGGCACCAGACGACTCCGGCCGGCGTGATGATCAGCATGCACTCCGACCCCGGGGTGCAGGGCCGCACCCTCGCCGAGGTCGCGGAGCGACGAGAGCTGAGCGAGTGGGACACCCTCTGCGCGGTCGTGACGGAGGACCCGTCCTCGATGATGGTCTACGAACTCATGGCGCAGTCCGACGTGGAGCAGATCCTCGCCGACCCGCTCATCATGATCGGCTCCGACAACTCGATTCCCGTGGGCCTCGCCCACCAGCGCGCCTGGGGCTGCTTCCCGACCGTGCTCGGGCGCTACGCGCGCGACCTCGGGGTGATCACCCTCGAGGAGGGCATTCGCAAGATGACCTCCGCGACCGCGGCCCAGTTCGGGCTCGTCGACCGCGGCGTGCTGCTGCCGGGCGCGATCGCCGACATCGTGGTGTTCGATCCCGCCCGCATCGGTCACGAGGCGGGCTCGCCCCACACCCCGTTCGCGCGGCCCGACGGCGTACGCGACGTCTTCCTCGCGGGCGAGCGCGTGGTGGAGGATGCCCGGTTCACGGGGAGGCGCGTCGGGAGGGTCATCCGCGCCGGCCACCCCGAGCGCCCCGCGATCCGCTCCGCCCACTGACCACGACCCCGACACCGCGAAGGACGCCATGACAGACACGATCACTGGAATCAGCACGTGGGACGGCGAGCGCTCGCTCGGCGCCGTGACGATCGGCTGGTCGGGCGACCGCATCGAGTCGGTCACCGCCGCGACCGACGCGCTTCCCGGCTACTCGCTCATCCCTGGGCTCGTCGACACGCACGTGCATCTCGACACGAGCGTGCTCGACGGACGCGGCCCCGGCGACGCCTGGCCGCTCGTCACACCCGACGCCGAGAAGGCGATGCACGTCGCCGCCCACGCCCAGCGCTTCGCCGCCCACGGGGTCACCACCCTGCGCGACCTCGCTGCGACGCCCGTGCAGATGGCGGTGGGTCGCGCCTTCGATCAGGGCGTGCTGCAGGGTCCGCGCCTGCTGAGCGACGGCCCGGTGGGGATGACCGCCGGCCACGGCGACCTCTTCACCCCGCCGCGCTTCCGCGACCGCCCGCCCGTCGCCGACTCACCCGACGAGTGCCGCCGGCTCGTGCGCCAGTGGGCCCGCGAGGGCGCCCACGGCATCAAGATCTACACGAGCGGCGGCATCTTCTCGATGGGCGACAGGGTGGGCTGGCGCAACCAGACCCGTGCGGAGCTCGAGGCGACGGTCGATGAAGCTCACGCCCTCGGAATGCTCGTGGCCGCGCACTCGCACACGGCGGAGGGGATCGACATCGCCCTCGCGGTCGGCGCCGACTCGATCGAGCACGCGACCGGCGTGCTGCCCGAGCAGTTCGACCGGCTCGTGGCCGCGAACATCCCGGTGTCGCCGACGCTCATCATCAACGACGTGGTCGCGGCGGGACTCGAGGGCGTTCGCGAGGACGCGACCGCGAAGGCCCGCGAGGTCGTCGGCGGACGCGACCCGGCGTTCCTCGCGGCGGGGCGCGCGGGGGTGCGGTTTGTGCTCGGCACCGACGCGAACGGTCGCTTCGTGCGGCACGGCGAGCAGCTGCGGGAGGTGCGGATGATGGCGGCGGCGTTCGACTGGACGGCAGAGCGGGCCCTCATCGCCGCCACCTCCGACGCGGCCGACAGCATCGGGCTCGGGGCGACCGTGGGGCGCATCACGGTCGGCCTCGGCGCCGACTTCGTGATCGTGCGCGGTCGGCCGTGGGAGGACATCGCCGATCTGGCGGTCGAGAACATCCAGGCGGTCGTGAGCCGGGGTCGCCTGATCGCGGGCTCCCTGCCCGTCGGCGGCGCGGCGTGACCGCGCTCCGGCCGGAGTTACTGCCGACGCTCGACGAACTCGGCCGGCTGCGCGCGGTCGCCGCGGGCCGCGAGCCCGCCGATCTGATCGTGCGCGGCGGCAACGTTCTGCACGTGCAGACGGGCGAGTTCCTGCCGCGCGACGTCGTCATCGCGGGGCGCCACATCGCCGCGGTGACCCCCGTCGGGCGGCTCGAGGCCACCACGGTCGTCGAGGCAGCGGGCCGCAGCGTCGTGCCCACCTTCATCGACGCGCACCTGCACATCGAGTACACGATGCTGACCCCGGGCGAGCTGGCCCGGCTGAGCATCCCCCGCGGAACGACCACCGTGCTCACCGACGCCGACTGCCTCGCCAACGTCTCGGGGATGCGCGGCATCGAGTACATGGGCCAGACCGGCACCCCGCTGCGCATCTTCGACCAGGTGACTCCGCAGACGCCGATCAGCCGCACGCTGGAGCGAGGCGGAGCCGTCATCGACGACGCCGAGGTGCTCGCCACGCTCGCGGAGCCCACGACCGTGACACTCGGGGAGTCCAACCCTTTTGACTACTCGCGCGAGGCCGACAATCGCTTCCGCACGGCGCTCGTGAACGGCAAGCGCATCACCGGGCACACCGCGCGCCAGTTCGACGAGTCGCTCTGGGGCTACCTCGCGGCCGGTATCTCCGACGACCACAACGCCGCGACCGCCGCGGAGGCGATGGAGCGGGTGCGACTCGGAGCGATGATCACGATCATGTCGAGCTCCATGAACGACAACATCGGGCCGATCCTCGGCGAGCTGGAGGCGGTGCGCGCGGGACTCGGGCACATGTGCTTCTGCGCCGACGACAAGCACGCCCTCGACCTCGCCGGCGAGGGCCACATCGACCACAGCGTTCGCGCGGCCATCGCGGTCGGGGTCGAGCCGGCGCAGGCCTACCGCATGGCCAGCTGGCAGCCGGCCGCCTACTACCGCCTCGACCACCTCATCGGATCGATCGCGCCGGGGCGCCTCGCCGACCTGCAGCTGATCCCCGACCTCGCGGAGGTGCGCCCCGACCTCGTGATCGTCGGCGGGCAGGTGGTCGCTCGCGACGGGCGGGCCGATTTCGAGAACCACGACCCGGTGCCCGAGTGGACCCGGGACACCCTCGTGGTCGCCGACGACATCGATCCCGACGCGCTCCGCGTCGCAGGCACCGGGGAGGTCGAGCGGGTGCAGGCCGTCGAGATGTACGACGGCTACTTCAAGCGCGGCTTCCACATCGACCTGCCGGTGCGCGATGGCGCAGTGCAACTCGACCTCGGCAACGACGTGCTGAAGATGGCGGTGATCGACCGGCACTGGGGCGACGGGATGTGCGGGGTCGGCTTCGTGCGGGGCTTCGGGCTGACCCGCGGAGCGATCGCCGCCAGCACCAACTGCACCAACATGAACATCGTGGCGGTTGGCTGCAGTGACGAGGAGATCGCGGCAGCCGTGCGCGCGCTCCGCGAGAGAGGCGGGGGATTCGTCGCGGTGGAGGGCGACACCGTCCTCGCCGCCGTGCCGCTCCCGGTGGGCGGTCTCATGAGCGATGAGCCGTGGGAGTCCACGGCGGCGCGCCTCGCCGACGCGCACGCCGCGGTCGCAGAGCTCGGCTGCACCATTCGCTCGCCGTTCATGATCCTGTCGTTCGCCGCCTTCATCGGGGTGCCCGACTTCGGGGTGAGCGAGCGGGGGTTCGTCGACGTTGCGGCGCAGGAGTTCGCGCCGCTGGTCATCCCGCAGGAGACGGACGGGCGCTTCGCCTGCCGGTGCGTGACGCACGACCACGCCGTGCACCGCCTCGCCGACCGGATCGAGTCCGAGCGGCGATAAGCGGCGGCGACTACGCGACGGGGGTCGGCGCTCCGGCGGGCATCTCGCTCAGCACCTCGCCGAGGAGCACGGAGGCCTCCTCGTCGGTGAGCGACTGGGCGAGCGCGAGTTCGGAGACGAGGATCTGACGCGCCTTCTCGAGCATGCGCTTCTCACCCGCCGAGACGCCCTTGTCCTGGTCACGGCGCCAGAGATCGCGCACGACCTCGCTGACCCGGTAGACGCTTCCGCTGGCCATCTTCTCCTGGTTGGCCTTGTAGCGACGCGACCAGTTGCCGGGCTCCTCGACGAAGCCGTTCTGCAGCACCTCGTAGACGGCCTTCACCCCGGCCTCGTCGATGACGTCGCGCACGCCGACCAGGTCGACGTTGTCGACGGGCAGCTGGATGGTGAGCTCGCTGGTGTGCACGTTGAGCGTCATGATCTTCTTCTCGACGCCCTTGATGGTGCGGGTGTCGATGCTGGTGATCGTGACCGCGCCGTGGTGCGGGTAGACGAGCGTCTCGCCGATTTCAAGCTTCATCGTGTGCCTCAGTTCTTCTGGTGGGAGGGTGGTCTGGTGGATGCCCGAGCGTCGGTCAACCACGCGGGCAGCAGCGCTACCAGCTGGTCGACGAGCTCGTCGTCGGAGGCATCGAGGGTGCCGCGCATCCAGGTACCGATCACGGTCAGCGCACCTCCCGCGATGTAGGTGGTGACGATGTCGGCGTCGACGCCGTCGGGAACTGTGGAGAGCACCATCACGGTCTCCAGCAGTCGCTTCGCGTAGGCCTCGACGATGCCGTCGTAGGCGCTGCGCGTCTCCGGCAGGCTGAGCACCGTGGAGTAGAGCGGGAAGTGCTCGACCATGTGCGCAATGAGGCGGGTGTACCCGATGCGCGCGGCCTCGACACCGGTGAGCGAGTCCTCGCTGTCGAGATCGACGCCCGCGAGACCGATCGCGGCGAACTCCTCGCGGATGAACTGCGTGGCCAACTCGTCGAGGCTCGCGAAGTGGGCGTAGAAGGAGGAGCGGCTGACGCCCGCGATGTTCACGATGTCGGTGACCGTGAACCCCTCGTTGCGCTTGGACGCGACGGTGAGGGTGGCGATCGTGCGGACCGCCGCGAAGATCTCCTGTCGGGTCTTCTCGGCCCGGGGATCTGAGGAGGCTTTCGTCGCTCCGCGACCGATTGCCTCATCCATTCCGACAAGTTTACCACTTCTCGGACACCTGTCGGAGAAGTACGCTCGCAGCATGACTCAGACCCCGGCCGACACGATCGCGCTCACCGGAACCACGGGCGCGCTGGGCGGCGCTGTGCTCGCGCAGCTCCCCGGCAGGCACGTACTGATCGGACGGGACGCCCGCGCGCTCGCGCCGGGACACGAGCACCGTGCGGCCGGCTATGGCGACGAAGCGGCGATGACGGCGACACTCGACGGCGTCGGCACCCTGTTCTTCGTGTCGGGGCGGGAGAGCGCGACCCGGCTGGAGGAGCACCGCACGGTCGTGCGCGCCGCGGCGACCGCCGGGGTGCGGCGCATCGTCTACATCTCCTTCCTGGGCGCGACGGCGACGAGCACCTTCACCCTCGGTCGCCAGCACTTCTTCACCGAGCGGGCCATCCGCGACACGGGTCTGGCCTTCACCTTCCTCCGCGACAGCCTGTACCAGGACTTCCTCCCGTTCATGGCGGGCGACGACGGGGTCATCCGGGGTCCGGCGGGAGACGGGGTGCTGGGCGCGGTCGCGCGCGCCGACATCGCGGAGGTCGCGGCGACGGTCCTGCGGGCGGCGCGGGGCGCCGAGCCGGGGGCCTCGCCCCACGACGGAGCGAGCTACGACCTCACCGGGCCCGAGGCGATCAGCATGGCGACGGTCGCGGAGCTGCTGACCACTGCATCCGGTCGCCCCGTCGGTTACGTCGATGAGACGGAGGAGGAGGCCTACGCGTCGCGCGCGCGATTCGGGGCGCCCGCGTTCGAGGTGGAGGGCTGGGTCACCTCCTACCAGGCCATCGCCAACGGCGAGCTCGCCGAGGTGAGCCCGGATGTCCAGCGCCTGCTGGGCCGCCCGCCCACGTCGTTCGCCCACTTCCTCCGCACCCACCCCGAGAGCTACGCGCACCTCCAGCCCCGGGTGTGACCGCCGAGTACCGGCCGGCACCCGCTAGGCTGGGAGTACGCGAAGGGGAGTATCCCAATCACGTCGTGATCGTCATCACGAGTCCCGCCGTCGGGACTCCGGGCACGGCGGCATCGCGGGCAGAGATCGCGAGGGCGAGCGCATCAGCGCCGCCTCGGTCGAAGCCCCGGTGCGGGAGAGACTTTCGGGTCGACTCATGCCGTCCCGCACCCCGAAGGAAGCCCTCGTGGAAGCTGTCATCCCCGTCTGGTTCGAAACCGGAGCCACCATCGTCATGGTGCTCGTCATCGCCGCCGACCTCGTTCTCGCCTATCGGCGGCCGCACATCCCGTCACCGCGGGAGTCGGGCCTGTGGGTGGGCCTCTACGTCGCACTCGCCCTCGTGTTCGCGGCGCTGCTGTGGGCCATCGGCGACGCGAGTCACGCCGGTGAGTTCATCGCCGGGTGGTTGACCGAGTACAGCCTCAGCATCGACAACCTCTTCGTCTTCGTCATCATCATGGCGCGCTTCTCGGTGCCACGTGAGCTGCAGCAGGAGGTGCTGATGGTGGGCATCATCATCGCGCTCGTGCTGCGAGGGCTGTTCATCCTGCTCGGTGCCGCCCTCATCGCCAACTTCGCCTGGATCTTCTACCTGTTCGGCGCGTTCCTGCTCTACACCGCGGTGCACCAGGCGCTCACGAGTCACCGCGAGATGGAGGAGTCGGAGAGCGCGGTGATCCGGCTGCTGCGCCGCCGCATCCACATCACCGACCAGTTCGACGGGGTCAGACTGCGCACGACGGTGAACGGCAAGCGGGCCTTCACCCCCGCGATCGTCGTCTTCATCGCCCTCGGCACGACCGACCTGCTCTTCGCGCTCGACTCGATCCCCGCGATCTTCGGCATCACGCAGAACCCGTTCCTCGTGTTCGCCGCCAACGTCTTCGCGCTCATGGGCCTGCGCCAGCTCTTCTTCCTGCTCGGCGCCCTCATCGACAAGCTCGCCTACCTCAGTTACGGCATCGCGGCCGTGCTGCTCTTCATCGGGATAAAGCTCATCGCGCACGCTCTGCACACCAACGAGGTGCCGTTCATCAACGGGGGAGAGCACGTCGAGTGGGCGCCCGAGATCGGCACCGTCGAGTCGCTCGCCGTCATCATCGTCTCGATGGGGGTGGCCACGGGGGCGAGCCTCATCAAGCTGCGCCGCGACCGCATCCGTGCGAGTGACGGGTGATAGCCTCCTTAGATGCAGTTCGACCGGCTTCTTCTTCGTCGCCGCGACGAGTCCTGATCACCGGCCTCACTCGTCGCGGGGTTCCGTCGCCACCTGACCGAAGATCTCGAAGAAAGACCGCAGCATGACAATCGACACCTCCGAGCGCACCCCGCGCACCCTGGCCGAGAAGGTCTGGGATGACCACCTGGTCGTGAAGGGCGAGGGCTCGTCGCCCGACCTCATCTACATCGACCTCCACCTCGTTCACGAGGTGACGAGCCCGCAGGCCTTCGACGGCCTCCGCCTCGCCGGCCGCCCGGTGCGCCGCCCCGACCTCACGATCGCGACCGAGGACCACAACACCCCGACCCTCGCGATCGACAAGCCGATCGCCGACCTGACGAGCCGCACCCAGATCGAGACGCTGCGTCGCAACGCGGCCGAGTTCGGCATCCGCCTCCACTCCCTCGGCGATATCGAGCAGGGCATCGTGCACGTGGTCGGCCCTCAGCTGGGTCTCACCATGCCCGGCATCACCGTGGTGTGCGGCGACTCGCACACCTCGACGCACGGCGCCTTCGGCGCGATGGCCTTCGGCATCGGCACGAGCGAGGTCGAGCACGTGCTCGCCACCCAGACCCTGCCGCTCACCCCCTTCAAGACGATGGCGATCACGGTGGAGGGGGAACTGCGCCCCGGCGTGACGGCGAAGGACATCATCCTCGCGGTCATCGCCAAGATCGGCACCGGCGGCGGCCAGGGCTACGTGCTGGAGTACCGCGGCAGCGCGATCCGCTCGCTGTCGATGGACGGCCGCATGACGATCTGCAACATGTCGATCGAGGCGGGCGCGCGCGCCGGCATGGTCGCCCCGGACCAGGTCACCTACGACTACCTGAAGGGTCGCGCCCACGCGCCCGAGGGTGCCGACTGGGATGCCGCCGTCGCCTACTGGGAGACGCTGAAGACCGACGACGACGCCGTCTTCGACGCCGAGGTGTTCCTCGACGCGAACGAGCTCGAACCCTTCGTCACCTGGGGCACCAACCCGGGTCAGGGCGTCTCCCTCTCGCAGACGGTGCCCGACCCGTCCATCATCATCGACGCGAACGAGCGGGCCTCCGCCGAGCGCGCGCTCGAGTACATGGATCTCACCGCCGGCACCCCCATGAAAGACATCCGGGTCGACGCCGTCTTCATGGGCTCCTGCACGAACAGCCGGATCGAAGACCTGCGTGCCTTCGCCTCCATCATCAAGGGCCAGAAGAAGGCTGACGGCGTGCGCGTCATGGTCGTTCCGGGCTCCGCGCGGGTCCGCATCGAGGCGGAGGCCGAGGGCATCGACAAGATCGTCGAGGAGTTCGGCGCCGAGTGGCGCTTCGCGGGCTGCTCGATGTGCCTCGGGATGAACCCCGATCAGCTCGCGCCCGGCGAGCGCTGCGCATCCACCAGCAACCGCAACTTCGAGGGCCGCCAGGGCAAGGGCGGGCGCACCCACCTCGTGTCCCCGCTCGTCGCCGCCGCCACCGCCATCCGGGGCACGCTCGCGAGCCCGTGGGACCTGGGGATGACCCTCCCCGAGATCGAGCACGGCGACTACGCCACCGCAGCCGCCGCCGGCACCCCGGCCACGCGGGGCGGGCGCGTCGCCGACCTCGACGCCGACTTCACCGCGAGCGCCGAGGAGGCCAACTGATGGAGAAGATCACCGTCGTCACCGGCCCGGCCGTGCCGCTGCCGCGCGCGAACGTCGACACCGACCAGATCATCCCCGCCGTCTTCCTCAAGCGGGTCACCAAGACGGGCTTCGACGACGCCCTGTTCTACGCCTGGCGGCAGGACCCGGACTTCGTCATCAACCGTCCCGAGTACGCCCACGGCGGAGTGCTCATCGCGGGCCCCGACTTCGGCACCGGTTCGAGCCGCGAGCACGCCGTCTGGGCGCTCCGCGACTTCGGTTTCTCCGCCGTGCTGAGCCCCCGGTTCGGCGACATCTTCCGCGGCAACGCCGGCAAGCAGGGTCTGCTCGCCGGTCAGATCAGCGAAGCGGATGCTGAGAAGATCTGGGCTCTGGCCGAGGCCACCCCGGGCATCCCGATCTCGGTGGATCTCGTGGCCACGGTGGCCACGATCGGTGAGTTGAGCGTTCCTTTCGTGATCGATGATTACACTAGGTGGCGCCTGCTCGAAGGCCTGGATGACATCGGGCTGACCCTGCGCGATGAGGCGCGAATTACTGAGTTCGAAGCCCGCCGGGAGTCCTGGCGGCCCAAGACATTGCCGGTGAAATAGATGAATTCGCTCCTCAAAGACGCCCAGAAGGCAGGCGAGAGGGTCGGCTTGAAGTCGGACAAGATCGTCATCAACGGCGGTAAGCCGCTGCGCGGGCGCATCGAGGTGCGCGGTGCCAAGAACCTCGCGACCAAGGCGATGGTGGCGGCCCTCCTCGGCGAGACGCCGAGCCTCCTCAAAGACGTTCCCGACATCAGCGATGTCGGCGTGGTCACGGGCATGCTGAACGCCTACGGCGTCTCGGTCACGCAGGTGGCGCCGGGCGAGCTCATGCTCGACCCCAGCAATGTCTTGAAGGCGCACTTCGCCGAGATCGACGCGCTCGCCGGGTCGAGTCGCATCCCGATCCTGTTCTGCGGACCGCTGCTGCACCGGCTGGGTGAGGCGCTCATCCCCGACCTGGGCGGCTGCCGCATCGGCGACCGGCCGATCGACTTCCACCTCGATGCGCTGCGCGCCTTCGGCGCCATCGTCGACAAGAGCTACGAGGGAATCCGCCTCACCGCTCCGAACGGCCTCAAGGGCGCCGAGATCCACCTGCCGTACCCGAGCGTGGGAGCGACCGAGCAGGTGCTCCTCACCGCGGTGCGCGCCGAGGGCGTCACCGAGCTCAAGAACGCAGCCATCGAGCCCGAGATCATGGATCTCATCGCGATCCTGCAGAAGATGGGCGCGATCATCAACGTCGAGCCCAACCGGGTGATCTTCATCGAGGGCGTCGACGAGCTCCGCGGCTACACGCATCGCGCGCTCTTCGATCGCAACGAGGCGGCGAGCTGGGCCTCCGCCGCACTCGCCACCGAGGGCGACATCTTCGTGGGGGGAGCCAAGCAGCAGGAGCTGATGACGTTCCTCAACATCTTCCGCAAGGTCGGCGGCGCCTTCGATATCCACGAGGACGGCATCCGCTTCTACCACCCCGGTGGCGCGCTGAAGCCGGTCGTCGTCGAGACGGATGTGCACCCCGGCTTCATGACCGACTGGCAGCAGCCGCTCATCGTGGCGCTGACCAAGGCCGAGGGCGTGTCGATCGTGCACGAGACCGTGTACGAGAACCGCTTCGGCTTCACCGACGCGCTCATCGAGATGGGCGCCGACATCGTCGTGCACAAGGACGGCCTGTACGGGCTCACCCGTCGCGTTCCGCAGCGCCCGCTCGAGCAGGCGGCCGTGATCACCGGTCCCACGCCGCTGCACGGCGCCGACATCCGTGTGCCCGATCTTCGGGGCGGCTTCAGCCACCTCATCGCGGCGCTCACGGCGGAGGGGCAGTCCACCATTAGCAACGTCGGCATCATCAGCCGCGGCTACGAGCACTTCATCGACAAGCTGGATGCCCTCGGCGCCGATTTCATCTACGAGGGGTAGCCGCGAGGTGCCCGCCTCGACGCCCGCGGCAGCCCCCGCCGACCCCGATCGGATCCGCAGCGAGAAGACCCCGGCCTTCCGGGTGCTCGCGGCGCTCATCCTGCCGTTCATGTACGCCATCTCGCGCTACGAGTTCCACCACCCCGAGAAGCTTCCGCGCCAGGGCGCATTCGTGCTCGCCCCGAACCACTTCAGCAACATCGACCCGATCGTCGTGGGCATCGGCATGTGGAAGCTGGGACGCGCCCCGCGCTACTTCGCGAAGGCGTCCCTGTTCCGGGTGCCCGTGCTCGGCTACTTCATGCGGCGCACCGGCCAGGTCCCCGTGCAGCGCAGCGGGGCGGGTCGCGCGGGCGGTGACCCGATCCAGGCGGGCCGGATGATCGCCGAGCACGGCCTCGGGGTCATCGTGTACCCCGAGGGCACGCTCACCCGTGACCCGAACCTGTGGCCGATGCGCGGCAAGACGGGCGCGGTGCGGACGGCGCTCGAGGCCGGCGTGCCGGTCATCCCGTGCGCCCACTGGGGCACGCAGGCGATCATGCCGCGGTACGGCAAGGGCATCAGCGTCTTCCCGCGGCACACTGTGCAGCTCAGCTACGGCGACCCGGTCGATCTCGACGAGTTCAGGGGTCGACCGCTCGACTCCGCGATGCTCGCCGCAGCGACGGAGCGGGTCATGGATGCGATCACCCGGCTGGTCGAGGAACTGCGCGGCGAGAAGGCCCCCGCCGAGCGCTGGGATCCCGCCAAGCATCACCAGTCCGAGACGGGCCGCTTTTGAGCGGGCAGCGCGTCGCGGTGCTCGGCGCGGGTTCGTGGGGCACCACCTTCGCGAAGATCCTCGCCGACGGCGGAGCCGACGTCGCCGTCTGGGCGCGTCGTCCCGAGCTCGCGCGGGAGATCCGGGAGTCCAAGCGCAACAGCGACTACCTGCCCGGCATCAACCTGCCGCGGTCGCTCTGGGCGAGCTCGCGTCTTGACGAGGTGCTCGAGGGCCGCGAGCAGGTCTACGTCTCGGTGCCCAGCCAGTCGCTGCGCGAGAACCTGGCGGCCGTGCGCGCCCTGCTCCCCGACGACGCGGTCGTCGTGAGCCTCATGAAGGGCGTGGAGAAGGGCACCCGCTTCCGTATGAGCGAGGTGCTCGAGCAGGAGCTCGGCGTCGGCCCCGAGCGGATCGCCGTCGCCTCCGGACCCAACCTCGCGCTCGAGATCGCGCGCGAGCAACCGACCGCCGCCGTCATCGCCTCCGAGAACCACGACACCGCCACCCGGGTCGCGCTCGTCGCGACGAATCCGTACTTCCGCTCCTTCGTCAACACCGACGTCATCGGCACCGAGTTCGGCGGCGTGCTCAAGAACCTCATCGCGGTGGCGATCGGCATCGTCGACGGTGTCGGCTACGGCGAGAACACGAAGGCGTCGATCATCACGCGCGGTCTCGCCGAGATGACCGACTTCGCCGTAGCCTTCGGCGCGCAGGCCGACACCCTACGGGGCCTCGCCGGCCTCGGCGACCTCATCGCCACCTGCGGCTCCTCGCTGTCGCGCAACAACACCGCGGGTCGCCTGCTCGGTCAGGGCTACAGCTTCTCCGAGGTGATCAAGCAGATGAACCAGACCGCCGAGGGACTCTCATCGGTCGCGCCGGTGCTCGAACTCGCGCTGGAGCGCGGCGTCGAAATGCCGATCGTCAGCCAGGTCGCCGAGGTGCTGGCCGGTACGCTGGCTCCGCGGGACATCGCGCCCCACCTCACCACCGATCCGATGCCCCAGGGAGAATGACGTGCCCGTCCTGACAGTCGCCCTCCTCTTCGGCGGCCGGTCCTCGGAGCACACGATCAGCTGTGCGACCGCGGGCGGAGTCCTCTCGGCGATCGACCGCGACAAGTACCGGGTGATCCCGATCGGCATCACCCGCGACGGGGCGTTCACCCTCGAGGAGGACCGCGCCGAGAAGTTCACGCTCAACCCCGCGGCGATGCCCGAGGTGGGCGACAACGGCACGCGCATCCTCTGGCCGGAGTCGACCGCGTCGCGCGAGCTGCGCGTCGTCGACCCCGACGGCGGGATCCGCTCGCTCGGCGAGGTCGATGTGGTCTTTCCCATCCTGCACGGCGCGTGGGGTGAGGACGGCACGCTGCAGGGCATGCTCGAGCTCATCGGTCTGCCCTACGTGGGCGACGGCGTGCTCGCCTCGGCCGTCGCCATGGACAAGCACTTTGCCAAGGTCGTCTTCGCGCAGGCCGGAATTCCCGTGGCGCCCGGCGTCACGGTGACGGCGCGAGGCTGGGCATCCGACCCGGAGGCGGCCGGCGCCGCGATCGACGCGCTCGGCTGGCCCGTCTTCGTGAAGCCCGCCCGCGCGGGGTCGAGCGTCGGGGTGACCCGGGCCGAGTCGCCCGCCGAACTCCCGGCCGCCATGGCCACCGCCCTCGCCGAGGATTCGAAGGTGCTGGTGGAGGCCGCGATGGTCGGTCGTGAGATCGAGTGCGGCGTGCTGGGCGGTCGCGACGGCGGCGCCCCGCGGGTGTCGCTCGCCGGCGAGATCGTGGTCACCGGTCGCGGCTTCTACGACTTCGACGCGAAGTATCTGGATGCTCCCGGCATCGATCTCGTCTGCCCCACCGAGCTCACCGCCGAGCAGTACGCGAGCCTCGCCGACTACGCGGCGCGCGCCTTCGAGGCGGTCGGCGGCTCCGGGCTCGCGCGAGCCGACTTCTTCCTCACCGAGCAGGGCTTCGTCATCAACGAGCTCAACACGATGCCCGGTTTCACGCCCATCTCGATGTTTCCCAAGTGCTGGCTGGCCTCGGGGCTCAGCTATCCCGAACTCATCGACGAGCTGATCCAGCTGGGTCTCGAAGCCGTTCGCTGATCGCGCCGGGCGCGCGGGCCGTGGTTTCGAAGCCGGGGGCAGAGTGCGCCGGGCGCGGCGCTCGGCCGAGAAGCCGCGCGCTGATCGGGTTCAGCGGGACGGGCTGGGCGTGGGGGTCGGCGTGGCCGTCGCCGAGGGGTCGACCGGCTCCCCGTTCTGGTACTGCTCCGACGGCCCGATGCACTTGTGCTTCTGCGGGATCTCGCCCATCGCGTTGCTGAGATCGGTGAGCACCGCTTGCCCGCTCACGGTCGCGCCCGAGAGTTTCGACGAGCCGATGATGATGACCTGCACCGCGGGATTCCGGCCGTAGCTCGTGAACACGAAATCGGGCTCCTGGCTCGGATCGCTCAGCCAGTCCACCCCGTTCACCGTCACGCACTCGAGCGTGGAGGTCGGCCCTGGCACGGCGACTCCGCAGCGCAGCAGCACCTCGGCCGGATCGCCCCAGGCCCCCGTGCCCTGCGCGTTCGTCTCGCGCGAGGGCAGGCCCGCGACGGTGTCCGGCAGCTGAGTGACGAGGGATGCACAGGCGACGGCGGTCGCGTGCGCCGCCGGTTCGAGCGCCACAGTGGGGGTGCAGGCGGTGAGGGTGGCCGCGAGCGCGGCGGCCAGCGCGGTCATCCGTAGCGTCGCTCTCATCGCCCTCAGGGTATCGCGGAGCGGGCCGCCGAAGATGGGCGCGCGCTGTACCGTGGATGCCATGGAGCTCGCCGACACCCTCGCCTCGATCGGGGAGTCGGCGACCCTCGGCCGCATCTTCCCGCGGCTTCCGGCCGCCGCGGCCCAGCTGCTCGGCCCCGGAGACGACGCCGCCGTCATTGCCGCCCCGGACGGGCGCTTCGTCGTGACGACCGACATGATGATCCACGGTCCCGACTTCCGTCTGGCCTGGTCGACGGGGCACGATCTGGGCTGGAAGGCGGCCGCCACGAACCTGGCCGACGTCGCCGCCATGGGTGCCGTGCCGACCGCCCTCGTGGTCGCCATCGCCGCCCCCGCCCACACCGAGGTGGCGTTTCTGGAGGCCATCGCCGACGGCCTGCGCGAGGGCTGCGCGGCCATGGCCCCGGGGTGCGGCGTCGTCGGTGGCGACCTCTCGGTCTCCGCGACGCTGACCATCGCCGTCACCGCCTTCGGCGATCTGGAGGGCCGCGCCCCCGTCACCCGCGCGGGCGCCCGGCCGGGCGACGTCGTCGCCGTCTCCGGCCCGCTCGGGGCCTCCGCGACGGCGCTCGCGCTGCTCTTCGCCGAGGGCGTGCACGAGGGCGAACCCCACCGCGAGACCACCGACCGGCTTCGGGCCCGAGAGGGCGCGGCGCTCGCGGCGCAGCTCGCCCCCACCCCGCCCATCGCCGACGGCCCCCGGGCGGCGCTCGCCGGTGCCACCGCCATGATCGACCTGAGCGACGGTCTCGCCCTCGACGCGCGCCGGGTGGCCGCGGCGAGCGGCGTCGCGATCGACCTCGACACCGCGAGCGCGGGGTCGCGGGAGGCCCTGGTGGGTGGCGAAGACCACTCCCTGCTCGCGACCTTCCCGGCGGGAACGCGGCTGCCGGGCGGGTTCCGGGCGATCGGGGTGGTGCGCGAGGGCTCCGGGGTGCTCGTGGGAGGGCATCTCTTCGACGCGCTCGGCGGCTGGGACCCGTACCTCGCGTGGGACGGGCAGCGCGGATGAGCCCGGGACGCCTCGCGAACCCCGACCTCTTCGCGGCGATCGGGGATGCGCGGCGGCGCGCCATCCTCGAGCTCCTGTCGCGCGGCGAATGCTCGGTCGGCAGGATCGCGACGGAGATGGGGATCGCGCAGCCCTCGGTGACGCAGCATCTCGCCGTGCTGCGGGAGGTCGGCCTGGTCGCCGCCGAGAAGCGGGGGACCAGCTCGATCTACCGACTCGTGCCGGGACCGCTCGAGGCGGTCGTCTCCTGGATCGGCACGCTCAGCCAATAGAGCGCGGTGTCGCCGTAGTCTTTGCGGCGGTCGAGCTGGAGCCCCTCGGGGAGTGGCGGCTCGGGATCCCGGGCGCTGCGCTCCACCACGACCACCGCGTCGGGCGAGAGGCGCGGCACGAGGCCCTCGAGGCCGCGGCCGAGTTCGGGGCCGCCCAGCTCGTACGGAGGGTCGACGAAGACGATGTCCCAGAACTGGCGCGCCCCGGTCAGGAACGAGAGCACCGGCGAGGCGCTGACCTCGATCGCGGGCACGGCACCGCGCGGGGCCGCCTTCGCGATGTGCGCGGCGTTGCGGCGGCAGGCGCTCGCCGCGGCCGCCGAGGAGTCGACGAGCGTCACCGCGGTGGCCCCGCGCGACGCGGCCTCGAGCCCCAGCGCGCCCGACCCGGCATAGAGGTCGAGCACCCGCGCGCCGTCGAGAAGACCGCGCGAGTCGAGCGCCGAGAAGATCGCCTCGCGCACGCGGTCGCTCGTGGGCCGGGTGCCGGAGGGCGGCACCGTGAGCGTGAGGGAACCGGCGAAGCCGGCGATGATGCGCGTCATGTCGCGACAACGTTAGCGTGCGCACCCCGCGCCCGCGGCTACCCTCGTAGGGTGACCTCCCCGCTCGACACCAAGCTGCAGACGGCGCTCGGCGGGCGAACGGCGGGTGCCCTGCAGAAGGGCCTCGGCCTCGTCACGGTCGGCGACCTGCTGAGCCACTACCCACGCCGGTACGCCAAGCGGGGGGAGCTCACCGCGCTCAGCGAACTGGAGCTGGACACGAACGTCACCATCGTCGCCGAGGTGTTGCAGGTGACGGAGCGCACGATGAAGGCGAAGCGCGGGTCGATCTTCGAGGCCCGGATCACCGATGGCAAGGGCATCCTGACCCTCACCTTCTTCAATCAGTCGTGGCGCAAGAACGAGCTGAAGCCGGGTGTTCGGGGGATCTTCGCCGGCAAGGTGGGCGACTATCGCGGAACCCGGCAACTGGCCCACCCCGAATACGAGCTCTTCGACGACGAGGTGGCCCTCGCCGACACCTCCGCGCGCAGCTGGATCGAGCAGCCGATCCCGATCTACCCGGCGACGTCGACGGTCGCCAGCTGGCAGATCGCCAAGTCGATCGAGATCGTGCTCGACACCCTGCCGCCGCTTGAGGATCCGGTGCCCGCCGAGGTGCGGCGCGAGCGTCAGCTGCTGCCCTACGCGCGCGCGATCGAGCTGATCCACCGCCCGCAGAAGGACTCCGACTGGGGCGCGGCGCGCGCCGCCCTGCGCTTTCAAGAGGCGTTCGTGCTGCAGTGCGCCCTGCTGCGCCAGCGGGCGGTCCTCCGCGAGGCGGCGGCGACCCCACGGGAGCCGGGCGCCCTCGCGCGCGAATTCGACGCGGCCATGCCGTTCACCCTCACCGGCGACCAGCGACTCGTGGGGGAGGAGGTCGCGCGCGACCTGGCGGGCCTCGCCCCGATGAACCGCCTCGTGCAGGGGGAGGTGGGCTCGGGCAAGACCCTCGTCGCGCTGCGCGCCATGCTCACCGTCGCCGACTCCGGCGGGCAGAGCGCGCTGCTCGCCCCCACCGAGGTTCTCGCGTCGCAGCACCTCCGCTCCATCGTCGCCACGCTCGGCCCCGACCTCGCGGCCCGGCTGCGCCCCACGCTGCTCACCGGTCAGCTTCCCGCCGCCGAGCGGAAGAAGGCGCTGCTAGCCGCCGTCTCGGGCAGCTCGCGCATCGTCGTCGGCACCCACGCGCTGCTGAGCGACAACGTGGGATTCTTCGATCTGGGCCTCGTCGTCGTCGACGAGCAGCACCGCTTCGGTGTCGACCAGCGCGAGGCGCTGAGGCAGAAGGGCGCGAAGCCTCCGCACGTCCTCGTCCTCACCGCGACCCCCATCCCGCGATCGGTCGCCATGACCGTGTTCGGCGACCTCGACGTCTCCACGATCAGCGAACTGCCGGCGGGGCGCGTGCCCATCCAGAGCTTCGTGGTGCCGCTCGCCGAGCGCCCCGGATGGGTGACGCGCATCTGGGAGCGTCTCGCCGAGGAGCTGGCTCAGGGGCACCAAGCCTTCGTGGTCTGCCCGGCGATCGACGCGACCGACGCCGTAGAGGACGCGGACCCCGCCGACGGCCCAGAGGATGACCGTCCCGGCACCCCCGCGACCCCCCGCCCGCGCCCCGCCACCGTCACGGAGGTCGCCGAGAGCCTCCGCCACAACCCGGTGCTCGCCTCCGCCCGGATCGCCATGCTCCACGGGCGCATGAGCGGCGAGGCCAAGGACGCGGTGATGCGCGCCTTCGCCGCCCGCGAGATCGACGTGCTCGTCGCGACCACCGTCATCGAGGTGGGCGTCGACGTTCCCAATGCCTCCGCGATGGTGATCCTCGATGCCGACCGGTTCGGGGTCTCCCAGCTGCACCAGCTGCGCGGGCGGGTCGGGCGGGGCGGGGTGCCCGGGCTGTGCCTCTTCGTGACGGGCGCCGAGCAGGGCAGCCTCGCGCGCGAGCGCGTCGAGGCGGTCGCGTCGACCCTCGACGGCTTCGAGCTGGCGCAGCGCGACCTCGAACTCCGCAAGGAGGGAGACGTGCTCGGCAGCGTGCAATCCGGTGGCCGCTCGAGCCTGCGGCTGCTGAGGGTGGCGACCGACGGCGACCTGATCCTCGACGCGCGGGAACTCGCGACCGGGGTGCTGGAGGGGGACCCGGCGTTGGTGGGGTATCCGGCCCTGCGCGACGCGCTCGCCCGCCGTCTCGACGAGTCGGAGGCGGCGTTCCTCGCCAAGAACTGACCCTCAGCGTAACGTCACGAAACGGTAACGTGCGCCCGATAGGGTGAACACATGAGCAGGATCGCCGTCGTTCCTGGGTCGTTCGACCCGGTCACCCTCGGGCACCTGGACGTCATCGAGCGGGCGGCGAACGTCTTCGATGAGATCCACGTGCTCGTCGTCCACAACCCGGGCAAGTCCGCCCTGCTGCCCATCGCGCAGCGGGTCACCCTGCTCGAGAAATCCATCGCGGATGCGGGGCTGAGGGGCCGGATCGTCGTCACGAGCTGGAGCGTGGGGCTCCTCGTGGACTACTGCACCGAGGTGGGGGCGACGGTCATCGTGAAGGGGATCCGCTCCCAGGTCGACCTCGCCTACGAGACCCCGATGGCTCTCGTCAACCGCAACCTCGCCGGGGTCGAGACGGTCTTCCTTCTTCCCGATCCCGCCCACGCGCACGTGTCGAGCTCGCTCGTGCGGCAGGTCGCCTCCCTCGGCGGCGATGTCTCGCCGTATGTGCCGCGCGTGGTCGCGGATTTCCTCCAGCAGTAACGGCGCCCGCCGGGACCTGCGACCGCGGTGATGGTCGGCAAATGTTCCGGTGGCAGGATGGGGTCATGAGTTCCCTCCAGGTCGGCTACGCCGCCATGCTCGAGCAGTTCCACCCCAGTGAGGCCGTCGCCCTCAGCGAGTACGCCGAGAGCCGGGGGTTCTCGGGGGTCATGGCCGCCGACCACTTCCAGCCCTGGGTGCCCCAGCAGGGGCAGTCGTCCTTCGTGTGGAACGTTCTCACCGCGATCGGCGAGCGCACGACGGGCGACATGGGCCCCGGCGTGACCGCCCCGACCTTCCGCTGGCACCCCGCGATGGTCGCGCAGGCCTCGGCCACGCTCGCGGCGATGTATCCCGGTCGCCACTGGCTCGGCCTCGGCTCGGGCGAGGCGCTGAACGAGCACATCGTCGGCGGATACTGGCCCGAGGCGCCGGAGCGCATCAACCGCATGTTCGAGGCGATCGACATCATCAACAAGCTCTTCACCGCCTCCCTCGCGGGCAAGGACGTGAAGCACTCCGGCCCGTTCTACAAGCTGGAGACCACGCGGCTGTGGACCATGCCCGAGACGCCGCCCGAGATCCTCGTGGCCACCGCGGGGCCGGTGACCGCCAAGCGCGCCGGCAAGACGGTCGACGGCCTCATCACGGTCGGCGCACCGCTCGAGAAGATCAGCGGACTGTTCGCGAAGTTCGACGAGGGCGCGCGCGAGGTGGGCAAAGACCCGTCGTCGATGCCCAAGGTGCTCCAGCTGCACCTGTCGTGGGCTCCGACCGACGAGGAGGCGCTGCGCAACGCCATGGTCGAGTGGCCGAACGGCGGCATGAAGTTCCCCAAGGGCGACATCCGATCGCCCTTCGAGCTCGAGCAGATGGCGAAGCTGGTGCGTCCCGAAGACTTCGAGGGCCGGATGATCATCGACTCCGATCCCGATGTGCACCGGGCGTACATCCAGAAATTCGTCGACCTCGGATTCGACCGCATCTACCTCCACAACGTGGGTCGCAACCAGCGCGAGTGGATCGACGTCTTCGGCCGCGACGTGCTGCCGAAGCTCGTGCGGTAGGCGCCGTGACGGCGGGCCACGCGCTGCAAGTCGTCGCGGTGGAGGGGATCGGCGAGATCGCGCCCGGGGACGACCTGGCGGTCATCCTGGGCGATGCTCTCGATGCCCACCGTCGCGACGGGTCTCTCGCCACCGGCGACATCCTCGCGGTGACCAGCAAGATCGTCTCCAAGGCGGAGGGTCGCATCGTGCGGGCGGATGACCGCGAGCAGGCCATCACCGACGAAACCGTTCGGGTCGTCGCCACCCGCGGGGCCACGCGCATCGTCGAGAACCGGCTCGGCATCGTCGGCGCGGCGGCTGGGGTGGACGCGTCGAACACCGCCGAGGGCACCGTGCTGCTGCTGCCCGTCGACCCCGACGCCTCGGCGAGCCGGCTGCGCCGCGCCCTCGAGGAGCGATTCGGGGTGCGCCTCGGCGTCGTCATCACCGACACGCTCGGTCGCACCTGGCGCGAAGGGCAGACCGACGTCACCATCGGCGCGAGTGGGGTGCGGGTGCTGGATGACCTGCGCGGCAGCACCGACGCGCAGGGTCGCGTGCTCGACGTGACCGTGCCGGCCGTCGGCGACGAGATCGCGGCCGCAGCCGATCTCGTCAAGGGCAAGAGCCTCGGGCGCCCGCTCGCCATCGTGCGCGGACTCGCCCACCTGCTCGACGACGATGCGCCCGGCGCGCGCGCGATGATCCGCTCCAGTGCTACCGACATGTTCCGGCTGGGCACCGACGAGGCGTGGGCGGAGGGGTTCGCGGCGGGGGTGGCGGCGTCCTCGGCGGCGGCCGCGCCTGCTTCGGCGGTGGGGTCCGGCTCCGCGGAGGCCCCCGTGCCCGGCGCGTCGCGGTCGGAGTCGTGAGCGTCGGAGGCGTGAGCGACGGTGGCGTGGGCGACAGAGGCGTGGGCGACGGCGGCGTCCGGCGCTGGACGGTGGTCATCCCGATCAAGGGAGGGTCCGGTGCGAAATCCCGGCTCGGCGGCTCACCCGCCCTCGCGCTCGCGATCGCGCTCGACACGGTCGCGGCGGCGGCACAGGTCGCCGAACTCGTCGTCGTCACGACTCCGGAGGTGGGCGAGCGGGCGCGCGGCGTCGCGCCGGCCGCGCGCCTGGTGACGGATCCGGGTGCGGGACTCACCGCGGCGATTGCTGCGGGGATCGCGGCGGCCCCCGCGCTTCGAGTGGCGGTGCTGCTCGGCGATCTGCCCGCGCTCCAGCCCGATGAACTTCGCGCCGCGCTCGACTTCGCGGAGCGACACCCGCGGGCGCTCGTCGCCGACGCGGACGGCGACGGCAGCGTGCTCATCACGGCGCTTGTCAGCGCGGATCATGCGCCGGCCTTCGGCGACGGCTCGCGCGGGCGACACCGGGCGGCGGGGTATGCGGAACTGCCGATCGACGCCGGTTCAGGGCTTCGTCGTGATGTCGATACGCCGGGTCAGCTTGCGGCGCTGGCTGCAGCGGGTCGCCTGGGGGCGCGAACGGCGGCCGAGCTGGGCGGGTCGGGCCGGTAGGAAGAGTGCTCTGTGCGGCGCGTGCGCGGGGCGGGGCTCCCGCCGGGGAGTGCGCAGCCGTGCACCGCGGTCCTCGCGTGCGCTGGTCTGGGCTCCCGTCAGCGGGTGCGCGCAGCCGTGCGTCGCTCAGCGCCTGCGCGTGAGGTGGATGAACGGAAGTTCTTGCCTCAGGCGCACGTAGGAGTTCAGGTACAGCGCCGCGATGAGGCCGTAGAACGCGAGGCTGATGGCCGCCGCCGCGAGCCCGCCGGCAACAGAATCGAGCGCGCGGAAGTCCGTGAACGCCGAGATCACGATTCCGACGATGCCGATCGCGAAGACGATGGCGGCGAGTACGCCGACCGCGCCGCTGAGCGTGGGTCGGGCGGTGAAGCGCCACCAGGGTCTGGGAGCCCGCGGCTCCTCGTTGGATCCGCGAAACACGCGCGCGCCGACGACGATGATCACGAGATCCTCGACGAGGCTGACCGCTGTGGAGAGCGTGTACGGCAGTGCTGAGAGGACGGCGAGATTGAGGAGCGACACGAGAAGGTACGCTCCGACCGCGTAGGCGACCTTCCAATACCAGCGACGGATCCGCCATCGTCGCGACGACGCTGTGGAGGGGCGGGAGTCGGGTGCGAGGGGAGGCGGGGGCACCCCTTGATCGTATTCGTGGTGCGGCTGGTCGGCCGCGCTGCCGGGCACCGTGCGTCTGCCGCCGTGGTGCCCGCTGACTGCCGCGCTGCCTGCCGCGCTGCCTCCCGCGCTGCCTCCCGCGCTGCCTCCCGCGCTGCCGGGGCACCCCCGCATCTGGGGCTCCGATTACATCAACAACTCGTCAATTCTTATTCGAACACACGTTCGAATCTGGGAGAATATCTGCATGTCCGATCTTCTGCAATGCATCGACACCGTGACCGCGCAGGTCCGCGCTCTCGCGGCCGATGCTGCGATCATCGCTGGCTTCGACGATGACGCGCTCGTCGAGTTGCAGCGGATGATCGGCCGACTCCAGCGCGCGATCGAGCCCCTCAGCGCGGCCGTCGCCACCCAATTCGTCGGGCGCTCCTCGCGCGAGTTCGGGCCGCGCGGGCTGTCGGCCCGGCACGGATTCCCAACCGTCGACGGATTCCTTCAGTCCCTCACGGGGGTCTCGAGTCGGGATGCTCGCGCGCTCGCGGCGGTGGGAACGCTGTTCAACGAGTCGAGACGCGAGCTCCGTCCCGGGGAGGAGGTCATCGAGCCGGCGGGCACCTGGCGCGCCGTCGCGGCACACGCGCACGGCGACGGTGTCCTCTCCCTTGACGGGGTGCACGCTGTCTCGAGAGTGTTCCGCGATCTCGACGAGACGATTCCCCCGGAGCGCCTCGCTACCGCGATGACGGCGCTGCTCGCCGATGCCCAGACGTCGTCGGTGGACGCTCTTGCGCGCACTGCGCGCGCCATGCGGGACGACCTCGACCTCGCGGGGGTCGCCGCGCGCGAGGGTGATCGCCGATCGTCACGCTACCTCCGCGTGCATCGTCTCCCCGAGGGGATCGTGACCGGCTCCTTCCGCCTCACCGATGACGACGGCTTACTGCTCTTGTCCATTCGCGATCTCGCGATCGGTCCGCGTCTCGGCACGCCGCGCTTCAGAAGCGAGGCGGATGAGACCCGCGTCAGTGCACTCATCGCCGACCCGCGAACGGACGGGCAGCTCCTTGCCGACACGTTCACGACCCTCCTGCGCACCGGAATCGACGCCGACTCCGACGGCATCTTCGGTGGGCACCGACCCGCGGTCCGCGTCGTCGTCACCGAGACTGCTCTCCAGAGCGGAGTCGGCGTCGGCCACTACGAAGACGGTGACGCCGCCATCAGCATCGAGACGGTTCGCCGTCACGTGTGTGAGACCGGTCTCAAAGGCCTCCTCTTCAGCGGAACGCGCGCGCTCGACGTTGGCCGAACCCGACGGCTCTTCACCGCCAGCCAACGAGACGCGCTCGCTGCACGTGACGGTGGGTGCCGGTATCCCGGCTGCGATCGCCCCGTCTCGTGGACGGAAGCACATCACATCAACGAATGGCACCGGCACCGCGGGCGAACCGATGCCGCCGACGGCATACTCCTGTGCCGTCGCCATCACGGCCTCATCCACGCCAACCACTGGCGCGTGCGGCGAATCGAAGATGACTACTGGCTCGACGCCGACCCCGCGCGCTCCGACACCGACGATTTCCCTGCCGACCCCGCCCGGGCGTCCCTCATCCCGATGCCCAGCCGAAGCCGTGTCCTGGCGGCCGCCGGATGACCGCGCGCCAGCTCGCCCCCGTGCTACCGCGCCTGCGCCACCTCGAGCGGCAGAAGCTTCAACGACTTCCCGGTCGACGCGTACCCCGTCGACGCATGCGCTCGTGCCACGGCGCGACGCTCCTCCGACGGGGTGCCGTAGGTCGTTGTGCGTTGGTACGCGTGCCGACCAATCCCGCGGGCCAGCTCCTCCAGCTCGTCGACAGTCTTCTCCGACCCGTTGTCCGCGCCGGCCATCCGGCTGATGGTCTCCTCCATCAGCGTGCCGCCCACGTCGTCAGCGCCTCCCTGCAGCATCAGCTGGGTGCCCTCCGTGCCCAGCTTCACCCACGAGGTCTGGATGTGATCGATACGTCCGTGCAGCATCAACCGCGCCACCGCGTGCACCGCGCGATTCTCCTGCGCTGTCGGCCCCGGTCGCGCCACGCCGGCCAGATACACCGGCGAGTTCGCGTGTACGAACGGCAGCAGAACGAACTCGGTGAACCCACCCGTCTCGTCCTGAATGCGCGAGAGCGTTCGCAAGTGGCCCACCCAGTGCGAGGGGTTGTCGACGTGGCCATACATCATCGTCGACGACGAACGGATGCCCAGCCGGTGCGCCGTCGTCACGATCTCGATCCACGCCGACGCCGGCAGCTTCCCCTTCGTCAGAATCCACCGCACGTCGTCATCCAGGATCTCCGCGGCCGTGCCCGGAATAGTGTCGAGCCCGGCCGACTTCGCCTCGCTCAGGAACTCCGCGTACGAGAGCCCGGTCCTCGTGGCGCCGTTCACGATCTCCATCGGGCTGAACGCGTGCAGGTGCATCTGCGGCTGCCGGGCTTTCACCTCGCGGGCGAGGTCGAAGTAGGCGGTGCCGGGAAGGTCGGGATGGATACCGCCCTGCATGCAGATCTCGGTGGCGCCGATCATCCAGGCCTCATCGACTCGGTCGCCGACCTGCTTCATCGACAGCGTGAATGCATCGGCGTCGGTGCGCCGCTGGGCGAAGGCGCAGAACCGGCACCCGGTGTAACAGACGTTCGTGAAGTTGATGTTGCGGTTGACGACGTAGCCGATGCCGTCACCGTTCACCTCGCGACGAATTCGATCGGCGAGCCCGGCCAGCGCATCGAGGTCGCCGCCCTCGGCGCCGAGCAGGGCCAGGTACTCGCCGTCGCTGAGTCCCGCGGGGTCGGATTCCGCGCGGAGGAGGGCGGCGTGCACAGCGGGGTCCCCGCTGCCGCGGGTGCCGGCTACGCCCATCGCCCCAGCGCGGTCGCGCCCGACCTTCTCGCGGAGTTCGCTCCAGTCACCGTAGACGTCCTCGAAGTCACTGCGACGGTCAGTGGCACGCCCGACGGTATCGATCTCGGTATGCAGGTTCACCCTGCCGGATCCGAGCCACTCGGGGTCGGGCTCCTGCCACGGGAGGCCAGTGGGCACCCGGCCCTCGACGGCGAGTCCTCCGGTGTCGGCCAGCGCGCGCACATGGGGCAGGAGCCGTGGATCGAGCCACGGCTCCTCAGCGCGCACGTAGTGAGGGTGAACGGTGAGGCGCTCTCTGAGGGTGAATCCCGCAGCCCCGGTGAGGCGGGCGAGTTCGTCGATGTTGGGCCACGGCCGCTCCGGATTTACGTGGTCGGGCGTGAGCGGCGAGACACCACCCCAGTCATCGATGCCGGCGCGCACCAGCAGGGCCAGCTCCGTCTCGTCGGTGAGGTTCGGGGGCGTCTGGAGTCGAGCCGCCGGGCCGAGCACGAGTCGCGACACCGCAACGGCGGCGATGTACTCATCGAGGGGCAGGTCGTCGCGCCGCATCATCGCGGTCGACATCTTCGACCTGAAGTTCTGGATGATCACCTCCTGAATATGCCCGTGGCGTCGCGCCGCGGCCCGGATCGCGAACAGTCCCTCCACGCGATCGGCGTAGCTCTCCCCGATCCCCAGGAGAAGGCCGGTCGTGAACGGCACGTTCGAACGACCCGCGTCCTCGATGACCCGCAAGCGCACGACCGGATCCTTGTCGGGGGAGCCGAAGTGGGCCTGACCCTTCTCGGTGAAGAGCCGAGTGGAGGTCGTCTCGAGCATCATTCCCATCGACGGCGAGACGGGCTTGAGGCGCTGGATCTCCTCCCACGTCATCACGCCCGGATTCATGTGGACGAGGAGGCCCGTCTCCTCCATGATGCGAATTGCCATCGCCCGGAGGTAGGCGATCGTCGAGTCGTAGCCGTTGGCGTCGAGCCATTCGGCTGCTTCGGGCCAGCGCGCCTCGGGCCGGTCACCCAGGGTGAACAGCACCTCCTTGCATCCGAGCTCTGCGCCCTGCCGGGCGACCTCGAGAATCTCATCCGGCGACATGAACATCGCCTTGCCCTCGCGAGCGAGTTGCGCGGGCGTCTTGACGAACGCGCAATAGTGGCACCGATCCTGGCAGAGGTGCGTCACCGGAATGAAGACCTTCCGCGAGTACGTGATCACACCCGGGCGCCCGGCCTTCGCGAGGCCGGCGTCACGCACACGCGACGCCGCGACGAGCAGGCGCTCGAGATCACCCGCTCGTGCGTGCATCAGAGTCTCAGCCTCGACGGCGTCGAGCGTCACGCCCGACTCGGCGCGTTTCAGGGCGCGGGAGATGGCGGATGCGGTGGGCACGAATGACGCGGGCGTCACCGACTCGCTCGGCACGGATTGCCTCGTGGTGGAGGGCCCCGAGATGGACGGCCTCGGGAGGGATGGCGACAGGGGGAGATCTGCGGGCACAGGGGGCACGGCTTTCGCTTGGAACGACCACCCACAGCCAGGCGCACAACCAGATTCCTCGGCAGTCTAACCCTGCCGGACACCTCGACGCGGGCGTCGTCGTGGCGGCGCGCCCGCCCGTGCGAGCTGCCGGGGGTGTGCCCGCTGCCTCAGGCGCGCGCTCGCAACTCGCGGACGAAGTCCAGCGCAGTGCCGGCAAGGCGGGCGGACCGTGCGACGTCGGTCATCCAGAGCGGCGCCACGCGCGTCGGGATCCCCGACTCTTCAATTCCGGGCGCGAGGCTCGCATCCACCTCATCGATGAGCCAGCCGTCGAGAAGCCCTCCGTCGGCGCGTGCGCCATAGTGGCGGGCGACGGCGTCCGCCGCCGTGGGAACACCGATCGCGCTGAGGCAGGCATCTGCCATCCCTCGAACGACGGCGCCTCCGATGATCGGGGATACACCGACGATCGGCGCAGCGCTCGCCGCCATCGCCTCGCGAACGCCCGGGATGCCCAGAATCGTGCCGATCGACACGACCGGATTCGACGGCGCCACCAGGATCACATCGGCGTCCACAATGGCCGAGATCACCTCCGGGGTCGCCGTGGTCGACTCGAGCCCGTGCTGCACGAAGGCTCGTGCCGGGAGGGATGCCCTGTGTCGGGTCCACCACTCCTGAAAGTGCATCGAGCTGCGACCCTCCGCCGCGTCGTCAGGTTCGACGACGACGTGAGTCTCGACCTCCGAATCCGTCACGGGGAGGAGGCGAACACCCAGTGGCCAGCGCGAGGTGATCCGCGCCGTCGCCTGGGTGAGAGTCTGACCGTCACGCAGCAGGGCGGTGCGCGCCAAGTGGGTGCCGATATCGAGATCGCCCAGAGTGAACCACGGCCAGCCGATGCCGTAGGCACGCAGCTCCGAACTCACCCGCTCGCTCTCGCCCACGCGCCCCCAGCCGCGGACCTCGTCGTTCTCCCCGGCCAGCGTGTACATGATCGAGTCGAGGTCGGGCGCGATCCGCACGCCGCTCAGCCACATGTCGTCGCCCGTGTTGACGACCGCGGTCACCGTCGCGGAATCTGGGGCAGTGGCGGCCAAGTCGCGGCTACTGTCGGGCAAGCCGAGTGCGCTGGCGGGCCCGCCGGGGGCACTGCCGGGCGCGTCGGCGAGGTGCGCGCGCAGGCCGCGCAGGAAGCGAGCCCCACCCACCCCGCCGGAGAGGACGACGATCGAAGTCATAGTGAGGTCAGGCTAGCCGAGCCGTGTCCCTGCTCGTCGCGCGCGGCAGCCAGGCGCGCGGCGGTCCGCGGCCGCGGAGAAGCCGCGGAGACGCCCCGGAGAAGCTCCGGCGAATTCGCGGAGACGCCCGGAGACGCCGCGGAGCAGCCGCGCGCAAGCCCCGGAGACTCTGCGGAGACGCCCCGGAGAAGCTGAGGACCCCTCGGCCACAGCACATTCGCAGGTAACGTTTCCGCATCGTTCTGGCAGACTCAGAAAGTGAACTCATTCCCGGCCAAATTCGAACCGGGCCACGCCGACGTGTCGCTCCCGACTGCGGAGGCCATGCCCGCAGATCAGTTCCTTGCGGCCTCCTCCCGAATCATCGAATCGATCGAGACGGTGATCGACGGAAAGCGCGACGCGGTGGAGATCGCGCTGACCGTGCTGCTCGCCGAGGGACACCTGCTCATCGAGGACGTGCCCGGCGTGGGCAAGACGATGCTCGCCCGCGCATTGGCGCGCAGCGTGGACAGCTCGGTGTCGCGGATCCAGTTCACTCCCGACCTCCTGCCGGCCGACATCACGGGCGTGAGCGTGTTCAACCAGTCCGATCGCGAGTTCGAGTTCAAGCCGGGGCCGGTTTTCGCCAACATCGTGATCGGTGACGAGATCAACCGCGCGAGCCCGAAGACGCAGTCCGCGCTGCTGGAGAGCATGGAGGAGCACCAGGTCACCGTCGACGGCAAGACCTACGCGCTCGCGAGCCCCTTCACCGTGGTCGCCACGCAGAACCCGATCGAGATGGAGGGCACCTACGCGCTGCCGGAGGCCCAGCGCGACCGGTTCATGGCCCGCATCTCCATGGGGTACCCGGATGCCCGCTCCGAGATGGCGATGCTCCGCACCCGCGCGACCTCGAGTCCTCTCGACGCCATCTCGCCGGTCGTCGGCACCGCCGAACTCGCGGCCATGATCGCGACTGCGCGGGCGGTCTACGCGAGCGCAGCGATCGAACAGTACGCGGTCGCGATCGCCCAGGCGACCCGCCACGACGCGGAGCTGCGCCTCGGCGCCAGCCCGCGCGCCACGCTCCAACTGGTGCGGGCCTCGAAGGCGCGCGCCGCGCTCGACGGCCGCGACTTCGTGCTCCCGGACGACATCAACGCCCTCAGCGTGCCCGTGCTGAGCCATCGCCTGATTCCGGCCGGTCGCGTCGGGGTCACCGTCGGCGGATACTCGGGCGAGACGATGGCCGAGATCGTCACCAGAATCGTCTCCGAGACTCCCGTGCCCCTGGGTTCTCGCGGCAGGGGTTGACCCGCCGATCATGGCCCGACGACAGCGCGCACCGCGGGGCAGTGTCGCCCGGCTGACTCTTCGCGGCCTCTACTTCCTGGGGGGCTCGCTCGGCTGCGGCATCGTCGCCTACGGCACCGGGCTCACCCAGCTCGTCTACGTGCTCAGCTTCCTCGCCCTCCTTCCCCTCATCGCACTCGCGGTCGTCGTGATCCGGCCGCTTCGACTCGACGTCACGCGCACCTTCTCGCCGCGGGTGGTCAGCGCGGGGTCCACGAGCACCGTGCTGCTCGACGTGCAGAACGCCTCGCCCTTCGGCAGCGCGCCCGCGACGTGGGCCGACCGCATCCCGTGGCCCCCCGGCACCGCCGGGCCCGGTGCGCTGCCACCGCTCGCCCCGGGCCGGGTCCCCGCGGGCATGCGGCCCGAGACGCGCGACTCCGCTCCGCGCCGCAGCGCACGCCTGAGCTACACCCTCCGGCCGCAGGTGCGCGGCGTGTACGCGATCGGGCCGCTCGAGGTCGAGTTCACCGATCCCTTCGGCCTCGCGATCGGCCACGCCACGGTCGGCACATCCCAGTCGATGTATGTGGTCCCGGCGGTGCTGCCCCTCGGCGAAGGCGGCCCGTTGTTCGTCTCCGGCGACGGCAACGCGCGACTCATCCAACGCCTCGCGGTCGGCAACGAGGACGACCTGATGACGCGCGAGTACCGGCGCGGAGACGCGCTGCGCCGCGTGCACTGGCGCGCCTCCGCTCGCGCGGGCGAGCTCATGGTGCGCCAGGAGGAGCAGCGGAGCTTCCCGGAGGCGCGCATCCTCATCGACACCCGCAGCGACGGGTACGTGCACGACTGGAGCGACCTCGCGTTCGAGAACGCGGAGAGCGCCGCCTTCGAGTGGGCGATCCGCATGGTCGCGTCACTCGGCGTGCACCTGCACCGCTCCGGGTACCTGGTCCACGTCGTGGAGACCGCGACCCCGCAGATCGCCCCGCTGGGTGATGTCGCCGAGGGTGCGGGCCAGGACCTCGAGTTCCTGCTCAGCCTCGCGGGCGTGCGCCTCGCCGACCCCGTCGCGCTCGGGCGCGAAGGCACCCGCGATTCCACGGGCATCGTCGGCCCGATTTTCGCCGTCGTCTCCGACCCCTCCACGGTGACCCTGAACTGGATCGTCGCGCAGCGACGAGCCTTCGAGGAGGGCGTCGCATTCATCGTCGGATCCTCGTCGATGCGCGCATGGGAGCACCTGGCGGAGGCGGGCTGGACCTGCGTCCCCGTGCGGCCGGGCGACGACCCCGCCGTGGTGTGGGCGAGCATCGGTCGCTTCGGCTCGCCGACCGCGTCGGGCAGCCGCCGCCCGGGAGAACTGCGATGACGGCGGGTCGTCGAGCCCCGCGCATCCAGGAGGCGCGATGAGCGTCCTGACCGAGCGCCCCCGCATCCGGGAGGCGCGATGAGCGTCCTGACCGAGCGCCCGCGCCCCGGCGACGAGCAGCCGGATGACCGGCCCCCCGCCCCCCGTGGCCCCAGCTGGCGCAGCCTCACGCCCGGCTCCACAGCACGCGGCTCGCGCGGTGCGCGCGGCCCCCGCCGCGGCGGTGACCGCGGCGGTGCCCCCGGTGGCGACCCCGACCGCACGCCGCGCGACCACCGCATCCCGCACGGCCCCACCCTGCGCACCGTTCCCACCGGTGCCATGAACCTCCGGATGTCGGGCCTCCTCGCGCTCGCCCTGGGCCTCGCCCTCGCCGCGCTCGGACCGCTACTGGCAGGCACGGGGTGGTGGCTCGCGGGCGCGGGCATGATCATCCTCGTCTTCGGTGTCGCCGCCGTCGTGCGCGCCTTCACGCGCCCGCACTGGACCGGAACGGCGGCCGCTCTGGTCGCGGCCGTCGGCGTGATCACGCTGTTCTTCGGCGGGCCGCGCTCCGTGCTCGGGGTCGTTCCCACGGTGGAGTCGTTCCAGCGCTTCTCGCTCCTCGTTCAGATGGCGCAGGCCGACATCGCCCGCGAGGCGATCCCCGCGGCCGCCACTCCGGGGATCGTGTTCCTCATCGTCACCACGGTCGGAGCCATCGCGGTCGTCATGGACGCGCTCGCGATCTGGTGGCGGGTGCCCGCGTTCGTCGGCCTGCCCCTCATGATCGTCATCACCGTGCCGAGCGCGGTGCAGCCGAACCTCGCCGACCCGTTCTTCTACGTGATCGTCGCCGCCGTCTACCTGCTCATCATCCGCACCCGGCTGCGCCGCATCCAGCCCGCGGTCGCCTTCGTGGTGGGCGCGGCGGCGGTCGTCGGCGGGCTGCTGCTGCCGAGCATCCTGCCGCCCGTCGCGCCGCCGAGCACCTCGACCGGCACCGGACTCATCAGCACGAGCGTGAACCCCATCATCACCCTGGGGGATGACCTGCGCCGCGGGGTGCCGACCGTGGCGTTGACCTACACGACGAACGTGCCCGACGGCCAGTACCTGCGGCTCACCACCCTCGACCGCTTCCAGGGCACCTCGTGGGTGCCGGTGACCGCGGTGAAGCGGCCGGGCCACGGGGTCGCGACGATCGGGGCGGCGCCGGGGCTGGGGGCGGGGATCGCCACGTCGAAGGTCGAGACGAGCGTGCAGGTCGAGAACACCTCGAGCCAGTGGCTGCCCGTGCCCTACCCCGCGACGGCCATCTCGGGGCTCTCGGGCGACTGGTACTGGGAGCCGAAGGCCCTCGCCGTGACGAGCACCGACTCGAATATGCGGGGCCAGAAGTACCGGGTCGACTCCCTCGCCGTCACGCCGACGACCAACCAGCTGGAGGCCGCACCGCGGTCGACGGGCAACCCGCTCGCCCGGGTGCCGGCGGGTCTCGATCCGGTCGTCGCCGCGACCGCCAAGCGCGTCGTCGCCGGCAAGACGAACGACTACGACAAGGCGATCGCGCTGCAGACCTGGTTCCGCGGGCAGTTCACCTACTCCGAGAAGGCCCCGGTCAGCGCGGGCTACGACGGCTCGGGACTCGACGTGATCGTGCCGTTCCTCAAGGCGAAGGCCGGATACTGCGTGCACTTCGCGACCACGATGGCGGTCATGGCGCGCACCCTCGGCATCCCCTCGCGCGTCGCGGTCGGCTTCCTGCCGGGAACCCCGACCTCACCGCCGGGCGCCGACATCGGCGTGTTCACCGTCTCCTCCAACGATCTGCACGCGTGGCCGGAGCTCTTCTTCGCCGGCATCGGCTGGGTGCGGTTCGAGCCGACGCCCACGCGCGGCACCCTGCAGGACTTCCCGACGACGGCGCCCGACGGATCGACGACGACGCCGACGAGCCAGCCGAGCTCCTCGGCCGCGCCGGCGCCGAGCGCGAGCGCGACGGGGGCCTCGCGGCTCGCCAACGAGGCGATCCCCGGCAGCACCGGCGGTACCGACGTCGTGCGCTCGGGAACCCTCGGCTGGGGCGCGCTCGCGGTGCTCGTGATCTCGGCGCTCGCCCTCGGGCCGGCGATGATCCGCGGGGGAATCCGGCGTCGACGTCTCGCCGCGATCCGCGACGGGCGGGAGACGGCCGCGAACGCCTGGCTCGAGTTGCGGGAGACGACGCGCGACCTCGGCTACGACGTGCAGGCGGCCTACACCCCGCGCGAGTTCGTCGACTGGATCACGCGGGAGGTCGCCATCGAGGGCGTTCCGCGCGAGGCGCTCGAGGAGTTGCGCGGGATCGTGGAGAGCGAGAGCTTCGCACCACCGTCGCGGCTCTACGTGGGCGACCGGCTGGCGGCGAGCCTCAGCGCGGTCATCGTCGGGCTGCGGCGGGCGACCCCGCTGCCGCAGCGCCTGCGCGGGATCCTCGTGCCGATCACCCTGTTCGACTGGGTGAGCGGGGTCGCGCGGGCCTGAGCTGCGCCGACCCGAGCTGAGCCGGCCTGAGCTGCGCCGACCCGAGCTGCGCCGGCCTGAGCCGCTTCCCCTCCCGCTACCGCCGCGCCGCCGCGGCCAGCAGCGCCCCCACGGCCTCGAAGTCGCCGCGCACCTGCCCCGCCGTCACCCGGATGCACGGCTCCGCCACCCCGATCTGGAACGGTTCCCCCGACGCCACCCGGATCCCGCCCGCGGCGAGCTGCACGACCGCGTCGCGCTCGTCGGCCACGGGCATCCACAGGTTGATGCCGTCGGCCACCGCCGTGTCGTAGCCGTTCGTGCGCAGGGCGGCGGCGAGCGACTGCTGCCGATGGCGGTACGAGGCCCGCGCCTCGGCGACCTGCGCGACGCTCACCTCGTCGGTCAGCAGGTCGTAGAGGATCGTCTGCAGCATGCGCGAGGTCCAGCCGGGACCGAGGATCCGCCGCGCGACCAGGCGGTCCATGAGCTCGGTCGGGCCGCCGACGGCGGCGATGCGCAGGTCTGGTCCGTGCGACTTGGAGAAGCTGCGGATGTGCACGACGCGATCGGGCAGGTGAGTGCCGAGGCTCACATCCGCGCTCGACGAGATCTCGCCCGAGTGGTCATCCTCGATCACGACGGTGTCGGCACCGTGCCGACTGGTGCGGATCACCCGCGCGAGCTCCCGCGCCCGATCGGCCGTCATCGACACTCCCGACGGGTTGTGGGTGCGCGGTTGCAGCACGATGGCGGCGGGCGCGGACTTCATCGCCTCGGCGAGCGACTCCGGGCGGATCCCCTCGGCGTCGAGCGCGACCGGCAGCTTCTCGATGCCGAAGTGCTCCAGCAGGTCGAACAGGGGCGGGAAGCCGGGATTCTCGACGACCACCCGGTCGCCGAAGCGCAGCACGAGGTCGAGCGTGCGCGACATCGCGTCCATCGCACCGTCGACGACCGTGATCGAGTCGGGGGTGAAGGGCCAGGAGGCGAGCAGGTGCGCCATCAGTTCGGGGATCACCGGCTCATCGAAGTAGTTGGCGGTGCCCGCTTGCCGCGCCACGCGCGAGAGCGCGGGCCCGAGCTGGGGGAGGAGCAGGGGATCGGGGGTGCCGGTGGAGAGGTCGAGCCGGGCATCCGGCTGCTGGGTGAGGTGCCGCGACCGGGGCGGCAGTCGGGTGGTGCGCTCGGCGCGTACGAAGGAGCCGCTGCGGCCGCGCGAGACGATGAGTCCGACGCCGGCGAGCGCCTGCCAGGCGTGGCTGACCGTGGCGGGGCTGACGCCGAGGTCGGCGGCGAGGTCGCGCACCGTCGGCAGCCGGTCGCCGGGAGCGAGGTCTCCCGTGTTGATGAGACGTGCGATAGCGCCCGCGATTCCGCTCGGGGTGGTCTCCTCGATGACGGATGCTATGGACTTCACGCGGCCTCCCGTAGGTTTTACCCCATCGTCATTCTCCGAAACAACCGAGAAATGTTTACGGCGAATAATAACAAAAAGCAAGCACCGACGGAGGTTTTCATGACCGTAGTTCGCGCCGCCATCACCCAGACGACCTGGACGGGCGACAAGGAGTCCATGCTCGACAAGCACGAGCAGTTCGCGCGGGACGCCGCGGCGCAGGGTGCCCAGGTCATCTGCTTCCAGGAGCTCTTCTACGGCCCGTACTTCGGCATCACCGAGGATGCCAAGTACTACGCCTACGCCGAGCCCGCCGACGGGCCCATCGTGCAGCGTTTCGCAGCCCTCGCGAAGGAGCTGGGGCTGGTCATGGTGCTGCCCATCTACGAGGAAGACATGCCGGGTGTGTACTACAACACGGCGGTGGTGGTGGATGCCGACGGCACGATCCTCGGCAAGTACCGCAAGCACCACATCCCGCACCTCGACCGCTTCTGGGAGAAGTTCTACTTCCGGCCCGGCAACCTGGGCTACCCCGTGTTCCAGACCGCGGTCGGTCCGATCGGCGTCTACATCTGCTACGACCGTCACTTCCCCGAGGGCTGGCGGGAGCTCGGACTGAACGGCGCACAGATCGTGTTCAACCCCAATGCGACGAAGCCGGGGCTCTCCAACCGGCTGTGGGAGATCGAACAGCCCGCCGCCGCTGCTGCGAACGGCTACTTCATCGGCGCGCCCAACCGGGTCGGGCGCGAAGACAACGAGTACGGCGAACTCGCGGTCACCTTCTACGGCAACAGCCAGTTCGTCGACCCGCAGGGCAACGTCATCGGCGGTTATGGCAGCGGCGAGCACGAGGAGATCGTCATCCGCGACCTCGATCTCAGCATGATCCGCACGGTTCGCGACAACTGGCAGTTCTATCGCGACCGTCGGCCCGACTCCTACACCTCCATCACCAAGCCGTGACGCGACCCGCAGGAGAGACACGATGAAGACCCTCATCAAGAACGGCACGGTCGTCAACGCCACGGGCGTGGGAGCGGCCGACGTGCTCATCGACGGCGAGACGATCGCCGCGGTCCTCGCCCCCGGCTCGACGCTGCTGGGCTTCGACATCGAGCGGAATGTCGACACGGTGGTCGACGCGGCCGGCAAGTACGTCATCCCCGGGGGAATCGACGCACACACCCACATGGAGATGCCCTTCGGCGGCACCTTCGCGAGCGACACCTTCGAGACCGGCACCCGGGCCGCGGCCTGGGGCGGTACGACGAGCATCGTCGACTTCGTCGTGCAGTACCCGGAGCAGAACATCCTCGACCAGTACCACGCCTGGCACGAGAAGGCCGCGGGCAACTGCGCGATCGACTACGGCTTTCACCAGATCCTCTCCGACGTGCAGGACGCCTCGCTCACCGCGATGGACGAGCTGATCGCCGAGGGCGTGACGAGCTTCAAGCTGTTCATGGCCTACAAGGGCGTCTTCCTCTCGGACGACGGCCAGATCCTGCGGGCGTTCCAGAAGGGCGCGAGCAACGGCGCCCTCATGATGATGCACGCCGAGAACGGCGCGATGATCGACGTGCTCGTGCGGCAGGCCATCGAGGCGGGCAACACCTCTCCCTACTATCACGGCCTCACCCGGCCCTGGCAGGCGGAGGAGGAGGCGACGCATCGCGCGATCATGATCGCCGACCTCACCGGCGCCCCGCTGTACGTCGTGCACGTCAGCGCGAAGCAGGCGGTGGAGCAGATCGCCGCCGCGCGCGACCGCGGCCTCAACGTCTTCGGCGAGACCTGTCCGCAGTACCTGTACCTCTCGCTCGAGGAGCAGCTCGGCGCCCCCGGATTCGAGGGGGCCAAGTGGGTGTGTTCGACGCCGCTGCGCGCCCGGTCGGAGGGCCACCAGCACCACATGTGGCAGAGCCTGCGCACCAACGACATCCAGATGGTGTCGACCGACCACTGCCCCTTCTGCATGAAGGGCCAGAAGGAGCTGGGCATCGGCGACTTCTCCAAGATCCCCAACGGCATCGGCTCGGTCGAGCACCGCATGGACCTCATGTATCAGGGCGTCGTCGACGGCCAGATCTCGCTCTCGCGCTGGGTCGAGCTCACGTCGACGACACCGGCCCGGATGTTCGGCCTCTACGGTCGCAAGGGCGTCATCCAGCCCGGCGCAGATGGCGACGTCGTCGTCTATGACCCAGCCGGGCACACCTCGATCGGCCTCGGCAAGACCCATCACATGAACATGGACTACTCGGCCTGGGAGGGCTACGAGATCGACGGCCATGTCGACACCGTCATCTCGCGCGGAAAGGTCATCGTCGATTCCGGCCAGTATCTTGGCGCGAAGGGCGATGGCCGGTACATCAAGCGCGGCCTCAGCCAGTACCTGATCTAGGAGCATCCATGGATTTCGGGGTCGTACTCCAGACCAACCCGCCCGCCTCGCGCACCGTGCATCTGGCGAAGCTCGCCGAGCAGTTCGGGTTCAGCCACGCGTGGACCTTCGACTCGCACCTGCTGTGGCAGGAGCCCTACGTGATCTACAGCCAGATCCTCGCCGAGACGACGCGCATCATCGTCGGGCCGATGGTCACCAATCCGGCCACCCGCGACTGGACGGTCACCGCCTCCACCTTCGCCACCCTCAACGAGATGTACGGTAACCGCACCATCTGCGGCATCGGCCGGGGCGACTCGGCGGTGCGCGTGACGAACGGCGCGCCCACCACGCTGAAGACCCTGCGCGAGTCGATCCACGTGATCAGGGAGCTCGCCAACTCGAGGCCGGTCGAGTACAACGGTGCCCAGCTGCAGTTCCCCTGGAGCGTCGGCTCGACCCTCGACGTGTGGGTGGCCGCCTACGGGCCGCTGGCGCTGAAGCTCACGGGCGAGGTGGGCGACGGGTTCATCCTGCAGCTCGCCGACCTCGACATCGCCGAGTGGATGATCGCGACGGTGCGCAGCGCGGCCGAGGCCGCCGGGCGCGACCCGCTCGCCATCAAGTTCTGCGTCGCCGCCCCGATGTACATCGGCGACTCGTCGGACCCGCGGGTCCTCGCCCACATGCGCGACCAGTGCCGCTGGTTCGGCGGGATGGTGGGCAACCACGTCGCCGACATCGTGGCGAAGTACGGGGCGGAGGGTGCCGTGCCCCAGGCGCTCACCGACTACATCGCGGGCCGCGAGGGCTACGACTACAACGAGCACGGGCGGGCCGGCAACACGCACACCACCTTCGTGCCCGACGAGATCGTCGACCGCTTCTGCGTGATCGGCACCGCCGAGGAGCACATCGCGAAGCTGGCGGCGCTGAAGGCGATCGGGGTGGACCAGTTCGCCGGCTACCTGCAGCACGACAACAAGGAGGAGACACTGCGCGTGTACGGGGAGACCGTCATCCCGGCCATGCGCGATCACGTCACGGCGAAGGCCTGACGCGAGCGGCGACTCAGTACTCTGGAGCGGAGGCCCCTCGCGGACCCCGCACCCCTAACTAAGGCAGTTATGAACGATCAGTATCCCGACACCGTCACGATCGATGCGAGCGAGGGGACGCGCGCGTTCAGCCTCGACCGCGCGCACGTCTTCCACTCGTGGAGCGCGCAGGGCGCTCTCGCGCCGTGGGTTCCGGCGGGAGGACTCGGCACCACCATCTGGGACTACGAGGGCAAGCGCTACCTCGACTTCTCCAGCCAGCTCGTGAACACGAACATCGGTCACCAGCACCCCGCCGTGGTCGCCGCCATCAAGGCGCAGGCCGACGTCATGACGACGATCGCGCCCGCCCACGCCAACATCGTGCGGGGCGAGGCCGCGAGCCGCATCCTCGAGCGCGCCGGCGGCCACTTCAGCAAGGTGTTCTTCACCAACGGCGGTGCCGACGCCAACGAGAACGCGATCCGCATGGCCCGGCTCGTGACGGGCCGCGACAAGGTGCTCTCCACCTACCGCAGCTACCACGGCAACACCGGCGCGGCCGTCGTCGCGACCGGCGACTGGCGCCGGGTCCCCAACGAGTACGCGCGCGGGCACGTGCACTTCTTCGGCCCGTTCCTGTATCGCTCGGAGTTCTGGGCGACGACGCCCGAGCAGGAGTCGGAGCGCGCCCTGCACCACCTGGAGCGGGTCATCCAGGCGGAGGGGCCGCAGTCGATCGCGGCCATCCTCATCGAGACCATCCCGGGCACCGCGGGCGTGCTCGTACCGCCGCCGGGCTACCTGGCGGGCGTGCGGGCCCTGGCCGACGCGTACGGCATCGTGCTCATCTTCGACGAGGTCATGTGCGGCTTCGGTCGCACCGGCGAGTGGTTCTCCTTCGTGACGCCCGCGGCGACCGGTGGGGAGCGGGTCCAGCCCGACCTCGTCACCTTCGCGAAGGGGGTCAACTCGGGGTATGTGCCGGCCGGCGGCGTGATCATCTCCGACTCGATCGCGAACGCGTTCGACGAGGAGGTCTTCCCCGGCGGGCTCACCTACTCCGGGCATCCTCTGGCCATGGCCGCCATCGTCGGCACTCTCGACGCGATGGCCGACGAGGGTATCGTCGACAACGCGCGGATGATCGGCGAACGTCACCTCGGCCCCGGGCTCCGTGCCCTGGCCGAGCGTCACCCGCTCATCGGCGAGGTGCGCGGGGTGGGGGTGTTCTGGGCGCTCGATCTCGTCGCCGACCCCGTCACCCGCGAGCCCGTCTCGCCCGCGATCATCGGCCGGCTCAAGAAGGAGCTGATGGCCCGGGGACTCCTGCCGTTCTCGGCCGACAACCGCATCCACGTCGTGCCGCCCTGCGTGGTCACGCCCGACGAGGTGGCGGCCGCGCTCGCGATCTACGACGAGGCGTTCACCGCGGTGGAGGCCTGAGCCTGCGCCTGCGCTGCCGCCCCGGCCCCCGATAGAATCGACGACCGTGTCCCACTTCACTCTGACCCCGTACACCGTGCCGGTGTTCGACCTGCTGCACCGTCCCGGCGAGATGCGCGAGAAGTCGATCGACGTCACGGCCGCCGAGGACTTCGGCAACGCGGTGATCGGCGTGCGCACCGGCACCGAGATCGAGATCGAGGCGCGCCTCGAGTCGCTGCATGACGGCATCCTCGTCTCCGGCAGCGTCGATACGGAGGCCACGGGGGAGTGCGTGCGCTGCCTCATCGAGGTGAGAATTCCGGTCGAGGTCGAATTCCAGGAGCTTTTCGCGTATTCTTTCGACGAAGCTTTTGACTACACGGTTCAAGACGATCACGTGGATCTTGAACCCGTAGTCAGAGATGCGGTGGTGCTGTCACTGCCGTTTCAACCGGTCTGTCAAGAAGATTGCCTTGGCTTGTGCCCGATTTGCGGGGTACGACTTCTCGACAACCCGGGCCACGAGCATGACGCTCCCGTCGATCCACGGTGGGCTGCGCTTGCGGGGCTCGAAGGGTTGACGGAGGCTTCCACCCCACACGTTGACGTTGCTGAGGCGAGTCCTCATGCCGACGCCGAAGAAGAGAAGAGATAGTCATGGCTGTACCCAAGCGCAAGATGTCGCGTGCGAGCACCCGCATGCGCCGTGCACAGTGGAAGGCCGACGCGCCGACCCTGGTGAAGACCATCGAGAACGGCAAGACCGTCTACAGCCTGCCGCACCGCGCCAAGGTCGTCACCGACTCGACCGGCACGCCCCTGTACATGGAGTACAAGGGCCGCAAGGTCGCTGACGTCTGATCGCGAGTCGTCGCACCCCTCGGATCGTGGCTGACTCTTCGATGAACGGCACGGAGAGCACCCGAGCCGATCTGGCGTCCCGACTGGGAGTACCGGTGGGTCCCGAGCTTCTGCAGCTCGCGTTGACTCACCGGTCTTTTGCGTACGAGAACGGCGGACTCCCGCACAACGAGCGCCTCGAGTTCCTCGGCGACTCGATTCTCGGGCAGGCCGTCACGGTCATGCTCTACCGCGAGAACCCCGACCTCGATGAGGGCGAGCTGGCGAAGCGCCGCGCGAGCCTCGTGTCCTCGGTCGCGCTGGCGGAGGTGGCGCGGTCGATCGGCCTCGGCGAGCACATTCGCCTGGGGCGCGGCGAAGAGCTCACGGGCGGCAGCGACAAGTCGTCCATCCTGGCCGACACGGTCGAGGCGATGATCGGCGCGGTGTACCTGGATTGCGGTCCGGACGTCGCCACGGATTTCGTGCTGCGGCTCATCCGCCCGCTCCTCGAAGACCCCGACCGCTTCGGAGCGGCCATGGATCCGAAGACCAGCCTGCAGGAGCTCGCCGCCCGCCTCGGTCGCGGACTACCCAGCTACAGCGTGCTCGACAGCGGACCCGACCACTCGAAGCGGTTCCACGCGACTGTGCTGGTCGGCGGCGAGCCCGTGGCCAGCGGCGAGGGCAGCAGCAAGAAGCACGCCGAGATGGCCGCCGCGCTGGAGGCCTGGACGCTGCTGCAGGCGCAGCAGTCGGGACGCGGGGCGAAGGGGCGCACGGTCAGGACCGCGCCGAAGCCGGACACCGCGCACCACGCGACGCACTGACCCGCCGTGCCCGAGCTTCCCGAGGTCGAGGTCGTCCGCGCTGGTCTCGCGCCCTCGGTAACCGGTGCGACCGTCGCCGCGGTCGAGGTCTTCGACGAGCGCTCGCTGAAGCGCCACAGCGCCGGAGCGCTCGACTTCGTCGCGCGCCTCAGCGGTCGTCGCCTCCTCAGCGCGGAACGCCGCGGCAAGTTCCTCTGGCTGCCGCTCGAGCCGGCGGGCCAGGAGGAACTCGCGGGAGTGCCCCTCGGTCGCGAGCCGCTCGAGAGCGGGCCACCTCAGCCCGAGGCGCTCGTCGTGCACCTCGGCATGAGCGGGCAGGTGCTGCTGCGCGACCCGGGGGCGCCGCTCGACCGGCTCACGCGCATCCGCATCGACATCGATCACCCGAGGCACGGCGAGTTGCGCCTCGATTTCGTCGATCAGCGCATCTTCGGTTCGATGGCGGTCGACCGACTGGTCGAGACCCCCGACGTGCCGGGCGAGCGGGTGCCCAGCCAGGTCGCCCACATCGCGCGAGACCCCCTCGACCCGCACTTCGACGACGCACGATTCTTCGCCGCCCTCGCCGCCCGTTCGACGGGCATCAAGCGCGCCCTGCTCGACCAGACGCTCGTCAGCGGCATCGGCAACATCTATGCGGACGAGTCGCTCTGGGCCTCGCGCATCCACTACGACCAGCCGACCTCGACGCTCAGTCGGGCCCGGGCGCGCACCCTGCTCGCGGAGGTGCGCCTCGTGCTCGGCAGGGCGCTGGCGGAGGGCGGCACGAGTTTCGACGCGCAATACGTCAACGTCAACGGTGCGTCGGGGTACTTCTCGCACTCGCTCAACGCCTACGGCCAGCAGGGCACGCCGTGTCCGCGCTGCGGGCGGATGATCGTTCGCGAGCAGTTCATGAACCGCGGCAGCCACTTCTGCCCGCACTGCCAGCGCATTCGCGCGGCGGTCGCGCCGCTCGGCCACTGACGGCCGGCTGCGCGATCGGCCGGCTCCGCGGTCGGCGGGCTCTGCGATCGGCCGCAGCGCTGATCACGCGATCGGCCGCGGCGCTGATCACGCGGCCGGCAGTGTCACTCGGCGGGCAGCGTCACGCGGCCGGCAGTGTCACCGTGAACACCGCGCCGCCGCCGGGGGTGCTCTCCGCGCGGATGCCCCCGCCCAGCCGGCCGGCGAGCCGCGCCGCGATGGAGAGTCCCAGACCGGTGCCGACGGGTCGGCTGTCGCGGTAGCGCTCGTGCAGCACCCCGCGATCGAAGGCGACCGCCGCATCCTCGGGGCTGATGCCCGGGCCGCCGTCGCGCACCTCGATCGCGATCCCGGCCGGGCTGCCCGACGCGCTGAGGCTCACGGCGCTGCCCTCCGGACTGACCCGCAGCGCGTTCTCGACGAGCCCGTCGACCAGCTGTCGCACCCGTCGGGGGTCGCTCACGATGCTGAGCGAAGGTGCCTCCACGCGGAGCTCGACGCCGAGTGACGCGGCACGCCCCTGCCAGGCGTCCCGGCTCGCGCGCAGGAGCGCCCCCACGTCGACTCGCTCGTGGAGGATCGAGAAGTCGTCGCTCTCCAGCCGCGCGAGCTCCAGCAGGTCGGTCACGAAGTGACCCAGCCGCTCGGTCTCGGTGAGCAGCACGCGCCCGACGCCGGGGAGTTCGGCGGGGCCGATCATCCCGTCGCCGATCGCCTCGGCATAGCCGCGGAGGGCGGTGAGCGGGGTGCGCAACTCGTGCGAGATGGAGAGCAGGAACTCGCGCTGGCGGGATTCGCTCGTCGCGAGCGCGACGTCGAGGGCGGCGAGCGCGTCGGCGACGGCGGTGACTTCCGCCGGTCCGGTGCGCGCCGGGTGGATGCCCCGCTCGCCACGAGACATGCGCCGAGCCGTGCGCGCCACCGCGACGAGCGGCTCGGCCAGTCGGCGGGCGAGCAGGGAGCCCGCGACCACGGCCACCACGAGGCCGATGCCGAGGGCGAGGGCGATGCGCCAGAGGGCCCCCTGCGCCTGCTGTTCCACGGAGGCGCGCGGCAGTGCCAGCACGAGCGCCCCACCGGACTTCCGGGGTCGCGCCTCGACGAGCGTGAGTCCGTTCGGTCCCACGATCGTCGTCGACACCTTCGCGATGAGGGCGCGGCGCACCAGTCGCGGCGGCAGCAGCTCGGCCGCGGGCCCGCTGAGCGACCCGTCGGCCGCGATGATGCCGACCTCGGTGTCGCCGAGCGCGATGGAGAGGCGATCCTGCACTGCGGTGCCGCCGCCCGCGGGAACGCGCGCGAGCAGGGTGGCCTGCGCGGCGAGCTGAGTGCGCGCCTGGTCGAAGGAGGACTGGCGTACGAGCTGCAGCGAGACCACCCCCGTGACGAGCACGGCGAGGGTGGCGACGGCGACCGTCACCAGGGTGATGCGACCGCGCAGGCCGAGGGGGCGCCGACCGCGCGCGCCGGGCTCCGGGGTCATGGCTCGTCCACGGCGGCGTAGCCCACGCCGCGCGAGGTGCGGATCGGGCTCGCCTCGCCCAGCTTGGCTCGCACCTGAGCCACGTGCACGTCGACCGTCCGGCCGCTCGCGTAGTCCGCCTGTCCCCACACGCTCGACAGCAGCTCCTCCCGCGTGAAGACCCGCCCGGGCGAGCCCGCGAGCTTGGCCAGCAGATCGAACTCGGTGCTGGTGAGGGTCACGGATGCCCCGCCCACCGTGACCGTCCGCGCGGCCACGTCCATCCGCACCGCCCCCACCTGCAGCACCGGCTTCGTTCCCGGCCCGTCGAGTCTGCGGAGGATGGTGCGGATCCGCGCGACGAGCTCCCGCGGCGAGAACGGCTTCGTCAGGTAGTCATCCGCCCCCAGTTCGAGCCCGAGGATGCGGTCGACCTCGTCGTCGCGCGCGGTCACGAAGATGACGGGCGTCCAGTCGCCGGATTCGCGCAGGCGGCGGCAGACCTCGATGCCGTCCATCCCGGGCAGACCGACGTCGAGCACGACCGCGACCGGCCGCAACTGTCGGATGCGCGCGAGTCCCGCCGCGCCATCCCGCTCCAGGTGCACCCCGAAGCCCGCCTCGGTGAGGTACAGCCGTTGCAGCTCGGCGATGGCGCGCTCGTCCTCGACCACCACGATGAGGCCCTTGCTGTCGGACATGCGACCATTCAAGTGCATCGTCGGCCCGCCGCCGCGCGTTTGCGCGGTGCTCTTACCGTCCCCGAACATTCGGGCGCCCGGGCCCCCGCGGGCGGCTCCGCCGTCGACCGCCCACGGTTCGCGCCGCCCGCCCCGCTGGCCACCCGCGGCTCCGCCCCGCGTGCCCGCCGCCCGCCCCGCCGGAGCGAGCCTGGATCGTGTCGCCCCGCCCGCCCGGTACCGTAGGTGCCAGGACAACGGCCGAGTCGGAGAAGGGGTGGCGCGTGTATCTGAAGAGCCTCACCCTCAAGGGCTTCAAGTCATTCGCGCAGTCGACGACCTTCCAGTTCGAGCGGGGCGTGACCTGCGTCGTCGGCCCCAACGGCTCGGGCAAGAGCAACGTCGTCGACGCCCTCGCCTGGGTCATGGGCGAGCAGGGCGCCAAGAACCTGCGCGGCGGCAAGATGGAAGACGTCATCTTCGCCGGAACCGCGACGAAGGGCCCGCTCGGCCGCGCCGAGGTCCTGCTCACGATCGACAACTCCGACGGGGCGCTGCCCATCGAATACACCGAGGTCACGATCAGCCGCACGCTGTTCCGCAACGGCGGCAGCGAGTACGCGATCAACGGCGAGAGCTGCCGGCTGCTCGACGTCCAGGAGCTCCTGAGCGATTCGGGCCTCGGCCGTGAGATGCACGTGATCGTGGGTCAGGGCCAGCTCGACGCGGTGCTGCACGCGAGCCCGGAAGACCGGCGCGGGTTCATCGAAGAGGCGGCGGGCATCCTGAAGCACCGTCGGCGCAAGGATAAGACCCTGCGCAAGCTCGACGCGATGCAGGCCAACCTCACGCGGCTCTCCGACCTCGCGGGGGAGATCCGCCGTCAGTTGAAGCCGCTGGGTCACCAGGCCGAGATCGCCCGCGAGGCGGCGACGATCGCGGCGATCGTTCGGGATGCCCGCGCGCGCATCCTCGCCGACGACGTGGTTCAGCTGCGCGAGTCGATCACCCAGTACAGCCGCAGCGAGAGCGAGCGCAAGAGCGAGCGCATCGTGCTGCAGGAGCAGCTCGACCAGGCGCGTATCCGCGTCCACCACATCGAGCAGGCGATGGTCGGCGACGCGGTCGACCACGCGCGGCAGACCGCGTTCGGCCTGGAACAGGTGCAGGACCGGCTGCGCGGGCTCTTCACGCTCGCCAACCAGCGTCTCGCCCTCCTCGCGCAGCAGTCCGAACTGCCCGGGATGACCGCCGTCTCCATCTCGCAGGGCATGGTCGATGACGCGCGCGCCGAGGCCCAGCGCCTGCGCGGCGAGGTCGGCGCGGCCGAGGCGCAGGTGGGTGCCGCAGCCGCCCAGACGGCGACCGCGAAGGCGTCGCTCGATTCCCTCGATGAGGAGATCAGCTTCCAGAGCGCCCTGGTCTCGCGGCACGACCTCGAGGTCGCCCGCCTGGCGAGTCAGATCGAGGTCGCGCAGTCGCGACTGGCGGCCACCCGCGGCGAGCAGCTGCGCCAGCAGAATGCCCTCGAGCAGGCGGAGGAGCGGCGTGACACCACCCGCCGGGAGTTCGTCGCTCTCGAGGCGGAGGCCGCGACGACTCCCGAGGGCGATGGCACGCTCGATGCCGCCTACGCGGAGTCCGAGGCGGCGGTGGCTGCGCTGCAGGCCGATATCGAGCGGATGCGCGATGAGCTGCACGGACTGGAGCGGGAGCGCGACGCGCTCGCCGCGCGCAACTCGGCACTCTCGATGGCGGTCGATCAGCGTGACGGTTCGGCGTCCATCGTCGCGGCTCCCGGAATCCGCGGGCTCGTCGCCGAGCACGTGCGCGTGACCCCGGGATACGAGGCGGCGATCGCCGCGGGACTCGGCACGCTCGCGGATGCGGTGCTCGCCGACGACCACGACTCCGCGATCGCGGCGCTCGACCAGGCGCTCGCCTCCGACGCGGGCCGGGTCGAGATCGTCGTCGCCGACACCGAGGAGGCGCCGGAACTCGGAGCGCTGCCGGCCGGAGTCTCACCCGCGACCGACTTCGTCGTGGCGCCCGCCGGCGTGCGCGGCATCCTCGCCCGCGTCGTCGTCGTCGACGACCTCGCTGCCGCGCGTCGCGCGTGGCCGGCGCTCGCGGAGGTCGGCGGGCTCACCGTGATCACCCGCGCGGGCGAGGTGCTCACCCACTACGTGCTTCGGGGCGGATCGGGCGGAAAGCGCTCACGTCTCGAACTCGTCGCGGAGCGGGATGCCGCCGCCGAGAAGCTGGCGACCGTGAGCACGGCGATCGAGCGGGCCCGCTTCGCGCTCGCCGAGAGGCGCGGCGCTCTGCAGCAGGCGCAGGAGGAGTCGGCGCGGGCACTGGCCCGCCTGCGCGAGTTCGACGCCGCGCTCGCCGCGCACTCCGAGCGCCTCGGTCGACTTCGGATCCAGTTCGAGGCGGCCCAGGCCGAGTGCGAGCGTCTCGCGCACGGCGTTCAGGTCGCGAGCGAGAACGCGCGGCGCGCGGAGGACGATGTCGACCGCGCCCGGGCCGAGCGCGACGAGTACGGGTCGACGCCGCGCCCCATCCTCGATGTCTCGGCGCGTGACGGACTACTGGAGGAGCTGGAGGCCGCGCGCGCGGCGGAACTCGAGCAGCGCATCCAGCTCGAGACGGTGCGGGAGCGCGTTCGGGCCGAGGACGCGCGAGCGGAGTCGCTTGCCCGAACCCTCGTGGCCGAGCGCGCCGCCGCCGAGGAGCAGGCCAGACGGGCGGTGATCCGCGCTCGCCAGGTCGCGACCGCGACGGCCGTGGTGGATGCCCTTCCCGCCGTGCTCGACGCCGTCGACCGCTCCCTCTCCGAGGCCCGGGTCGCCCTCGCGGCACGCGAGGCGGAGCGCTCGCACCAGAACCAGGAGCTCGCCGGCCTGCGCGAGCAGGAGACGGCCCTGCGCGATCGGCTGACCGCGCTGAGCGACACCGTGCACGGCATCGAGATGCAGATCTATGAGAAGAAACTGCACCTCTCCACCCTGCTCGAGCGGGCCGGCGAGGAGCTCGGCCTCGTCGAGGACGTGCTCGTCGCGGAATACGGTCCGCAGTTGCCGGTACCCGACGACGTGAGCCTGACGAACGCGGCGCTGCGCGCCGTGGGCAGCCGTGCGGTCGCCGCCGCCGATGCTGAGGCTGAGGCCGCGAACGCGGATGCGCCGGATGCCCTCGCCCTGCACGCTCTCGCCCCGGGTGCCGATGCCGCCGACGCCGACGCCGACCCGGCTGGTGCCGACGCTGCTGGTGCCGACGCAGCTGGGGCCGACGCAGCTGGTCCCGACGCAGCGGGGGCCGACACCGTCGGCGAAACGCGCCCCTTCGACCGCGCCGAGCAGGAGGCCCGGCTCGCGCGCGCCGAGCGCAAACTCGGCCAGCTCGGCCGCGTCAACCCGCTCGCGCTCGAGGAGTTCGCGGCACTCGAGCAGCGCCACAAGTTCCTCACCGAACAGCTGACCGACCTCAGCAACACCCGCAGCGACCTCCTCACGATCATCGAAGAGATCGACGAGAAGATGCAGGACATCTTCGGCAGCGCCTTCGAAGACACCCGCGCGGCCTTCAATCAGGTCTTCCCCGTGCTGTTCCCCGGGGGAACCGGCAGCATCCACCTCACCGACCCCGACGACATGCTCACGACGGGCATCGAGGTGACGGTGAAGCCCGCCGGCAAGAAGATCGAGCGTCTGTCGCTGCTGTCGGGTGGGGAACGGTCGCTCGCGGCGGTCGCCCTCCTCATCGCCATCTTCAAGGCCCGCCCCAGCCCGTTCTACATCATGGACGAGGTGGAGGCCGCGCTCGATGACGCCAACCTCGGGCGCCTGCTCACGATCTTCCGCGACCTGCGCGAGAACTCGCAGCTCATCGTCATCACCCACCAGAAGCGCACCATGGAGATCGCCGACGCCCTGTACGGCGTCTCGATGCGCGCGGACGGCATCAGCGCCGTCGTGGGGCAGCGCATCGCCCAGCACGACGAACTCGCCAGCTGACACCGCGGCCGGCGAACCGCCACGCCGGTCGGCAGGGCACCTCACCCCGCGCACCGGGCACCGCACCCCGCCGGCCCGCACCCCATCCCGACCGGCCCGCACCGCGCGCCTCCTATGCTGGTGGCATGGCTTCACCCTGGTCGCTCTCCGGCGCGCTGCGCGGCATGTTCTCCCGCAAGACGATCGACGAGGACACCTGGACCGATCTCGAAGACGCGCTCATCTCGGCCGACTTCGGGCCCGATATCACCGACGCCGTGATCGAGGAGCTCCGCGCCAGCGTCGAGCGCTTCCGCACGACCGACCCCGCCGACCTCAAGCGCATGCTGCGGGAGACCCTGGAGGAGCGGCTCGCCCGCCTCGACCCGACCCTCACGCTGAGCAACCGGCCCGCGGTCGTGCTCGTCGTCGGCGTCAACGGCGTCGGCAAGACGACGACGATCGGCAAGTTCGCCAAGTTCCTCACCACCTACGGGCGCACCGTCGTCGTGGGGGCGGCCGACACCTTCCGTGCCGCCGCGGTCGAGCAACTCGCGACCTGGGCGGAGCGCGGCGGCGCACAGATCGTGCGGCCGCAGCAGCACGGCCAGGATCCGGCGTCGGTCGCCTTCCAGACCGTCGAGAAGGCGCAGCGCGAGGGCATCGAGATCGTTCTGATCGACACGGCGGGCCGGCTCCAGACCAAGAGCGGGCTGATGGACGAGCTCTCCAAGATCCGCCGGGTGATCGAGAAGCAGGCGCCCATCGCCGAGGTACTGCTCGTGCTGGACGCCACGACCGGGCAGAACGGATTGAATCAGGCGGAGGCATTCATCGAGCATGCCGGGGTCACGGGGCTCGTCCTCACAAAACTCGACGGCAGTGCAAAGGGCGGCTTCGTGCTCGCTGTGCAGGAGAAGACGGGCATCCCCATCAAGCTCGTCGGCCAGGGCGAGGGCATCGGCGATCTGACCGGTTTCACGCCGCACGTCTTCGTGCAGAACCTCGTCGGCTGACGCGCGGCGACCGTCGGCACCTCGGGTGTCCGCGGTCTCGGCGGGTGTGGCTCAGGCGGTCGCGACCCGGTGTGCGGCGGCCAGCTCCACGTAGTGGTCGGCGTTGTGACGGATGCCCGCGCGCTCGTCCTCGGTCAACTCGCGCCGCACCTTCGCGGGTACGCCCGCGACGAGCGAGCCCGGCGGGATGACCGTCCCCTCCAGCACGACCGCGCCGGCCGCGACGAGCGAGCCCGCGCCGACGACCGCCCGGTTCAGCACCCGCGCCCCCATGCCGATGAGGCAGTCGTCCTCGATCACGCAGCCGTGCACCACGGCGCCGTGCCCGATGCTCACGCCCTCGCCCACGACGAGCTGCAGCCCGGTGTCGGTGTGCATCGAGACGTTGTCTTGCACGTTGGACCGCGCGCCGATGGTGATGGAGTCGGTGTCGCCGCGCAGCACCGAGCCGTAGAAGACGCTCGCCTCCGCACCGAGCGTCACCCGGCCGATGAGGGTCGCATTCGGTGCGACGAAGGCGCTGGGCGCGAGGGAGGGGGTGTGGCCCGCGTAGCTGACGATCATCCCCTCATTATCCGCAGGGCATCGGCCGCTGTCAGCGACCCCGAGACGGCGGGAGGTTAAACTATCCCCACCATGGCCACCTTTGGAAACCTCTCAGACCGCCTCTCCGCGACCTTCAAGAACCTGCGCGGCAAGGGCAAGCTCAGCCCCGCGGATGTCGACGGCACCGTGCGCGAGATCCGGCGGGCCCTGCTCGACGCCGACGTCAACCTCGAGGTGGTGAAGGCCTTCACGGGCCGCGTGCGCGATCGGGCGCTGGGAGACGAGGTCTCCAAGGCGCTCAACCCGGCGCAGCAGGTCGTGCAGATCGTGAACGACGAGCTCATCACCATCCTCGGCGGTCAGCAGCGCCGCCTGCAGTTCGCGAAGAACCCGCCCACCGTGATCATGCTCGTGGGTCTGCAGGGTGCGGGCAAGACGACGCTCGCGGGCAAGCTCGCCAAGTGGCTGGCGAGCGAGAACCACACCCCCATGCTCGTCGCGGCCGACCTCCAGCGCCCGAACGCGGTGACCCAGCTGCAGGTGGTCGGGGCGCACGCCGGGGTCACGGTGTTTGCACCGGAGCCCGGAAACGGCGTCGGCAACCCCGTGCGGGTCGCGAAGGACGCGATCAAGTACGCGAAAGACAAGCAGCACGACATCGTGATCGTCGACACGGCGGGTCGCCTGGGCGTCGACGCGGAGCTCATGAGGCAGGCGGCCGACATCCGCAAGGCGGTCGACCCGGACGAGGTGCTCTTCGTGCTCGACGCCATGATCGGTCAGGACGCGGTCACGACCGCCAAGGCCTTCCAGGACGGCGTCGACTTCACCGGCGTGGTCCTGTCAAAGCTCGATGGCGATGCCCGCGGTGGTGCGGCGCTCTCGGTGGCCTCGGTGACGGGCCGCCCGATCATCTTCGCGAGCACGGGGGAGGGACTCGACGACTTCGAGCCGTTCCACCCCGACCGCATGGCGAGCCGCATCCTCGATCTCGGTGACATCCTCTCGCTCATCGAGCAGGCGCAGAAGAACTTCGATGAGGAGGAGGCCCGCAAGGTCGCCGAGAAGTTCGCGACCGACACCTTCACCCTCGAAGACTTCCTCGCCCAGATGCAGCAGCTCAAGAACATGGGCTCGATCAAGAGCATGCTGAGCATGCTGCCGGGGGCGCGCGGAATGCGCCAGCAGCTCGACAACTTCGACGAGAGCGAACTCACGCGCACCGAGGCGATCATCCAGTCGATGACGATCCAGGAGCGTCGCCAGCCCAAGGTGCTCAACGGCTCGCGGCGCCTCCGCATCGCCCGCGGTTCCGGAACCACGGTGACCGAGGTCAACGCGCTCGTGAACCGCTTCGAGCAGGCGGCCAAGATGATGAAGACCGTCGCGAAGGGCGGAGTGCCGCAGGTGCCGGGCATGGGTCCCATCCCGGGCGCCGGTTTCGCCGGCAAGGCGAAGAAGCCGCAGCAGAAGAAGGGCTCCCGCTCCGGCAACCCGGCGAAGCGCGCGGCCGAGAACGCGGCGCTCGCCGCGGGCAAGCCGGTCGGCCCGGCCGCCGCAGGCGCAGGCTCCGGGTTCGGCCTCGGCGGTGCCGGCAAGAAGGCCGCGCCGACCGAGGAGGAGCTGGCGAGTCTGCAGAAGTTTCTGGGGCGCTAGCGGCGGTCATCCCGGGTCGGCGCGCTTAGGCTGGAGACATGACTTCAGCGCAGAATCGCCCCGTCCGCCTCGGCGTGCAGGTTGCCCCCCAGCACGCCCTCTACCCGAAGATCCGGCAGACCGTCGCGACCCTCGAAGACCTCGGGGTCGACGTCATCTTCAACTGGGACCACTTCTTCCCGCTCAGCGGTCCGCGTGACGGGGAGCACTACGAGTCCTGGACGATGCTCGCCGCGATCGCCGAACAGACGAGCCGCGTCGAGTTCGGCGCGCTCGTCAACTGCAACAGCTACCGCAACGCCGATCTGCAGGCCGACATGGCGCGCACGATCGACCACATCTCCGCGAAGGACACGGGCACGGGGCGCTTCATCTTCGGCACGGGCTCCGGCTGGTTCGAGCGCGACTACGACGAGTACGGCTACGAGTTCGGCACGGTCGGCGGCCGGCTGGATGCCCTTGCCGAGAGTCTCCCGCGCATCGAGGCCCGCTGGGCGGGGCTCAACCCCGCACCGACCCGCGACATCCCCGTGCTGATCGGCGGCGGCGGCGAGAAGAAGACGCTCAAGATCGTCGCGAAGCACGCCGACATCTGGCACAGCTTCTCCGACCCGGAGACGCTGAAGCGCAAGCTCGGCATCCTCGCCGAGCACGGCGAGACCGTGGGGCGCGACGTGAGCGAGATCGAGATCTCGACCGAGCTTCGCCAGCGCGACGAGAAGGAGGCGCGTGAGCTGTTCGAGCTCGGCACGACCCTCTTCACGATCGGACTCTCGGGCCCCGACTACGACCTCACCCCGGTGAAGAAGTGGCTGGCCTGGCGCGACGCGCTGAACGGCTGACGCGCTGAACGCGGCTGACGGCGCGCCGCTCAGCCGACGCCGTCGCGCAGCTCCCGGACGAGCGATCCCACGACGGCCTTGAGGCTGCCGCCGTGCGCGGCCGCGGCCGCCCGCTGACGCTGGTAGCTGGCGCCCGTTCGGATGATCGTGTCCACGCCGCTCAGCTCCGCCGAGCAGCCCAGCCGGGCCGCCGTGGGTTCGAGCCGGTCGAGCAGGCCACCGAGGTGCTCGGTCATGAGCTCCTCGTCGCCCGCCGAGTTCGTGATGATGATGGCGTCCATGCCGTAGCGTGCGGCGCGCCACTTGTTCTCGCGCACGTACCACGGCTGCATCGAGGGCAGCTGCTCGCCCGCGTCCAGACGGCAGGAGAGGTCCTCGACGAGGCACTGTGCGAGCGCGCCGAGCGAGGCGACCTCCGCTGCGCTGGGCAGACCGTCGCAGAAGCGCAACTCGATGGTGCCCCACCGGGGTGACGGGCGGAGATCCCAGCGGAGCTCGGAGAAGTGGTCGATGACGCCGACGTGGGTGAGGTCATCCACCACCCGTTCGTACTCGCCCCACGACGCCAACTGCGGCGGCAGGCCCGCGGTGGGGAGCTGCTGGAACATCATCGCGCGGTTGGAGGCGTAGCCGGTGTCTTCGCCGGCCCAGTACGGGCTCGACGCGGAGAGCGCCTGGAAGTGCGGGTAGAAGGTGAGCAGCCCGCTCAGGATCGGGAGCACCTTCGCGCGCTCCTCGATGCCGACGTGCATGTGCACTCCCCAGATCATGAGCTGGCGTCCCCACCACTGAGTGCGGTCGATGAGCGTGTCGTAGCGGGCGTTTCCGGGGGTCACCTCCTGCTGGTGCCACTGGCTGAACGGGTGCGTGCCCGAGCACATCAGGTCGACCCCGTGCCCGTCGGCGACGCGGCGCACCCGGGCGAGCATGGTCGTGAGGTCGTCGACCGCGTGCCCGACGTGGTCGTGCGGCCCGCTCACGATCTCGACCGTGTTGGTGAGGAACTCCTTCGTCACCTGCGGGTACTCCGCGGGTTCCTCTCCGCGCTCGCGCGCCTCCTCCGCGAGCGCCGCGGACTCGTCGCCCAGCTCGGCGAGGATCACGGGGGCGGCCCGGGTGAGTTCCCCGCTCGCGTGATCGACGCAGGCGATCTCCCACTCGAGACCGATGTTCGACCTCCTGGACGTGCCGAATTCGATCTCCATTGGCTGATTCTTGCAAGGATGACCGCCCCGCACGACCCCCGACGGCCCCTGTCACCCACGCCGATGCTGCCAGCTTTCGGCGACCGACTGCCATGTCCGCTTCCCGCCGGTGCCGCGTCGGTGGGGCGGGCTAGCGTGGTGGAGTGACCACCGCACCGCCGCTCCGCGCGCCCGCTCTCGCCCCGCCCGTGATCGCCGCCATCGTCGTGACGGTGGTCGCCTGGGCGAGCGCCTTCGTGGTCATCCGGGCGACCGGAGCGCACTTCGGCGGAGGGGCGCTCGCGCTCGGCCGGCTCCTGGTCGGTTCGGTCGTGCTGGGAGTGGTCGTCCTCCTCGGCCGGCGCTGGGTACGCCCGACCGGTCGCGAGTGGCTGCAACTCGCCGCCTTCGGGCTCTGCTGGTTCGGCGCGTACAACGTCGGGCTGAACATCGCCGAGCAGACGCTCGATGCCGGCACGACGGCGATGCTGGTCGGGGTCGGCCCGGTCCTGATCGCGCTCGGAGCGGGCCTGTTCCTCGGCGAGGGCCTTCCGCGCTGGCTCGGCATCGGCGCCGCGGTCGCGTTCGCGGGCGTGATCCTCATCGGGGTCGCCTCGGGCGTGCGCGTCGGCAGCGGCGCCGGCATCCTCTGGTGCCTCCTCGCCGCGCTCACGTACGCGACCGGGGTGCTGTTCCAGAAGGTGCTCCTGCGGCGCCTGCCCGCGGCGCAGGTCACCTGGCTCGGGTGCACGATCGGTGCCGTCGCGTGCCTGCCGTTCGCCGGTCAACTGATCGGGGAGGCGGCCACCGCACCGGCGGGAGCGCTGCTCGGCGTCGCCTACCTGGGCGCGATCCCCACCGCCCTCGCCTTCAGCACCTGGGCCTACGCCCTGACGAGGATGCCCGCCGGCCAGCTCGGCGTCACCACCTACATCGTGCCCTCGCTCACCATCCTGCTGGCCCTGGCGTTCTTCCGGGAGGTGCCTCCGCTGCTCGCGATCGCGGGCGGGGTGGTCTGCCTGGTCGGCGTGGCGCTGAGCCGGAGACGGCCCCGGCCGGCGTGACCTCCGCGCGCGGTGGGTCGGCCGCGGGCATGTGCTGTGGCCCGACTCGGGCATCCGGTTCCCCACCGGGAGAAAAGTCTGGCAGAATGGCATGTCGAGTCTGTCGCCGCCCGACCCTCTAATCAGGTGCCGGCAGAACCCTTAGAGCTTTCGTGCCGAGTGTGCCCCACGCCCACGGCAACCAGTTCGCCACCACTTACACGTCATTCAGGAGAATTGTGGCTGTCAAAATTCGTTTGAAGCGCCTGGGCAAGATCCGCGCGCCCTACTACCGCATCGTCGTCGCCGACTCGCGCACCAAGCGCGACGGTCGCGTGATCGAGGAGATCGGCAAGTACCACCCCACTGAGGAGCCCTCGTTCATCGAGGTCAAGTCCGACCGCGCTCAGTACTGGCTCGGCGTCGGCGCCCAGCCGTCCCCGCAGGTCGAGGCCATCCTCAAGCTCACGGGCGACTGGGGCATCTTCAAGGGCGACAAGAACGCCAAGAGCATCGTGAAGACGAAGGAGGCCAAGGCCGAGTTCGTCGCCGACGAGAAGAAGAAGCCGGTGCTCAAGCCCAAGGCCGAGAAGCCGGCGCCCGTCGTCGAGGCTCCCGCCGAGGCCGAGGAGGCCCCCGCGGCCGAGTCGACCGACGCCACCACCGACGAGGCGTAACACGTGCTCGCAGCCGCTCTCGAGCACCTCGTCAAGGGGATCGTCGATCACCCCGCAGAGGTGCAGGTAGTAGCAAAGAACTCTCCACGCGGCGAGGTCCTCGAGGTGCGCGTGCACCCCGAGGACCTCGGTCGCGTGATCGGTCGCGCTGGTCGCACCGCGAAGGCTCTCCGCACCTTGATCACGGCACTCGCCGATGGCAAGCGTGTGCGCGTCGACGTGGTCGACACAGACTTCTGACGGTGGCCGCCGCCAAACAGGCGAACCCGAACCGCACGCAGTTGCGCGTCGGTCGCCTCGTCAAGGCCCACGGTCTCAAGGGCGCGCTGAAGATCGAGCTCTACACCGACGACCCCGACCGCCGTTTCGTTCCCGGCGCCGTCTTCTCGCTGCAGGTTCCCACCTCCTCCGACTGGCACGGCAAGACGCTCGAACTCGTCGAGCTGCGCTGGTACAACTCGCACGCCGTGGGGTTCTTCAAGGACGTGCCCGACCGCACGGTCGCCGAGACTCTCGTGAAGGCGATCCTCTGGGTCGAGCAGGACGCGGCCGAGCTTCCCGCCGAGGACGACGCCTGGTACGACCACCAGCTGGTCGGCCTGCGCGTGCTGCGCGACGGCGTCGACGTCGGCCTCGTCACCCAGATCGACCACTTCCCCGCTCAGGACCTCCTCACCGTGAAGACCGAGTCGGGCGATGTCCTGGTGCCGTTCGTGAAGGCGATCGTGCCGACCGTCGACATCAAGGCGGGCACCCTCACCGTGACGCCGCCCGCGGGTCTCTTCGAGCAGCTTCCGGACGACGAGGATGCTCCGGCCGACGCAACTCCCGCTGCCGACGCTGGCCCTGCCGACGTCGCCCCCGCGGCGGCCCCGGCCCCGGCCACGCCCGCGACCCCTGCCGGCGACTGACGCGGTGGTACCCGCGCCGACCGCCCCACGGCCGAGTCGGTAGGGTCGACTCGTGCGCATCGACATCGTCACGATCTTCCCCGAGTTCTTCTCCGTGCTCGACGTCTCGCTGCTCGGCAAGGCGCGCCAGTCCGGTCTGCTCGAGCTGGGGGTGCACGACCTGCGTGACTTCACGCACGACCGCCACCGCACCGTCGACGACACCCCGTACGGCGGCGGCGCGGGCATGGTCATGAAGCCTGAGCCCTGGGGCGAGGCCCTCGACGCCCTGATCACTCCCGCCTCGACCGTGATCTTCCCGTCGCCGGCGGGGGAGCGGTTCACCCAGTCGATCGCGCGGGAGCTGGCCGAGCATCCGCATCTCGTCTTCGGCTGCGGTCGCTACGAGGGCATCGACCAGCGTGTGGTCGAGAACACCGCGGGGCTGGCCGCGGTGCGCGAGATCAGCCTCGGCGACTACGTCCTGAACGGCGGCGAGGTGGCCTCCCTCGCGATGATCGAGGCGATCGCTCGCCTGGTGCCCGGAATGGTGGGCAACCCCGAGAGCCTCGACGAGGAGAGCCACGAGGACGGCCTCCTCGAGTATCCGAGCTACACGAAGCCCGCCGTCTGGCGCGGGCACGAGGTTCCGCCCGTGCTGCTGAGCGGCAACCACGGCGCGATCGCCGCGTGGCGCCACGAGCAGCAGGTGCAGCGCACGCGCCGGGTCAGGCCCGACCTGCTCGACTGACCCCGCGGATGCGCGGCGGCTATCCGCGCGCGGTCAGCACCAGCGGGTCGCCGTCGGTCACCGCCACCGTGTGCTCGAAGTGGGCGGCCCTCGATCCGTCTGCGCTCCGCAGCGTCCAGCCATCGCGGTCGGTGTAGATGCGGTCGGTGCCGAGCATGAACCACGGCTCGATCGCGAAGACGAGACCCTCCCGCAGGGGGAGACCGCGATGCGGTCGACCATCGTTGGGAACGTGCGGGTCGCCGTGCATCGTCCGCCCCACGCCGTGCCCTCCGAAGTCGAGATTCACCGAAAGTCCCGCCGCGTGAGCGACCTCGCCGATCGCCGCCGAGATGTCGCCCATGCGATTTCCCGGCCGCGCCTGGGCGATTCCGGCGTCGAGGGCGCGGGAGGTGACGTCGATGAGTCGGAGGTCCTCGTCGCGCGGTGTGCCGACGATGACGGTGACCGCAGAGTCGGCGACCCAGCCGTCGACGGAGGCGGCGAAGTCGAGGCTCACCACGTCGCCGTCGCGCAGGGCGTAGTCGTGCGGGAGGCCGTGCAGTGCCGCATCGTTGACCGAGGTGCAGAGGTAGCGCCCGAACTTCGACCCGCCGAAGGAGGGGTGGTAGTCGACATAGCAGCTCTCCGCGCCGCGCGCGCGGATCATCTCGCCCGCGAGGCGGTCGAGCGCCAGGAGGTTGACTCCGACGGCGGCCGCCTCGGCGGTGGCGCTGACGACGGCGGCGACGAACTCGCCGGCCGGGCGCATCTGCTGAACCTCGGCCGGAGTGCGGATCTCAATCATGGTGACCCGGCAGTTCGGCGCGGTCGCGCAGGTAGCCGTTCGCGATCTCGCGCGCGCGGTCGATGAACCGCTGGTCGCCCGCGCGATCCAGCAGGAACGCGCGCTGGAGCAGGGCATCCGCGATCTCGACCACGACCTCGATGTCGAACAGGATGTCGTCGTCGGGCGTGAAGTCGTACTTCTCCGACAGCAGACCGACGAGCGCCCGGGCGAGCACCCCGTTGTTGCTGAACTCGGGTTCGAGGAAGCGATCGTCGATGATGTCGCCGAAGCGAAGGGCGCGGAAGCCGCGCTCGGAGCGGTTGAACTCGATGAAGACGTCGATCGCCACGTCGAGCGAGTCGCGCCATTGCACGGAGTCGGAACCGATGCGCTCGTAGATGGTCGTCGTGAACCTCTCGAGGTTGCGCGCCGCGAGAGCGCGCAGGAGCGACTGGATGTTGGGGAAGTACCGGTAGACGACCCCCACGGACGACTCGGAGCGCGCCGCGACCTCGCTCGTGGTGAGCGCGTCGATGCCCGTCTCATCGATGAGCGCGGCGGCCGCGTCGAGCAGCAGGGTGATGCGCTGGGCGCTGCGCTGCTGCACCGGTTCGGTGCGGACCAGGGATGCCGTGGTCGGCGGTTCGGGCGATTCACTCATCGCAGTCGCGGCTTTCTAATGTTTGTGGCAGAATTGCCCCTTGTGCCCTGCTCCGGCTCTGCCACAGGGGAGCTCTTCAGCTTTCGGGCGCACTTCATCTTCTTACACCTAAGACCGTAATCGACCTGTGGCGGTTGCAGAGAGCGAATTGCCATGAGCCACCTCCTTTCCGAAGTGGATGCAGCATCCCTCCGTTCGGACATTCCGGACTTCCGCGCCGGCGACACCGTCAAGGTGCACGTCAACATCATCGAGGGCTCGCGCTCGCGTATCCAGGTGTTCCAGGGTGTCGTCATCGGCCGCCAGGGCGACAGCGTGCGTGAGACCTTCACGGTGCGCAAGGTCAGCTTCCAGGTCGGCGTCGAGCGCACCTTCCCGGTGCACTCCCCGGTCATCGACCACATCGAGATCGTCACCCGCGGTGACGTGCGTCGCGCCAAGCTGTACTACCTCCGCGACCTCCGCGGCAAGAAGGCGAAGATCAAGGAAAAGCGCTGAGCGCTGCCTCGGCCACTGATCTGATCCTGAGCTCCCGACCTTTACACTGGGTCGGGAGCTCAGGGGTTTAATGACAGGCGAAGTAGAGACGGCACCGCGTCGCGGTACCGGCCAGCGGGGTAGGCGCGCGAAGAAGCGGGGGTGGAAGTACTTCCTCCGGGACGTGCTCGTCATCTTCCTCGCGGCGATCGTGATCTCCTTTCTGATCAAGACCTTCCTCATCCGCTCCTTCTACATCCCGTCGCAGTCGATGGAGAACACGCTCCTCGAGAACGACCGCATCATCGTGAGCCTGCTCACGCCGGGCCTCACCCCGCTCCGGCACGGCGACGTGATCGTCTTCAAAGACCCGGGCGACTGGCTGGATGCGACGCCGCCGCCCGTGCAGAGCCCGCTCTCCAGCGCGGTGGACGGCGCTCTCGGCTTCGTCGGGCTGAGCGCACCCGACAGCAACGATCATCTCGTGAAGCGTGTCATCGGACTGCCCGGCGACCACGTCGTCTGCTGCACCGCGGCCGGCCAGCTGACGGTGAACGGGACGCCCCTCATCGAGCCCTACATCAAACTCCCGGCGAACACGGTGAAGGCCGCGCCCACCTCCTTCGACGTGACGGTTCCCGCGGGATCGCTCTGGGTCATGGGCGACAACCGCTACGAGTCCGCGGACTCGGCGTACCACCTGGCGAACCACGATCCGCACGTGTATGTGCCGCTCAGCGACGTGGTGGGCAAGGCGATGGTGGTGAGCTGGCCGCTGAATCGGTGGACGGTGCTCGACGACTACCCGGACGTCTACAAGGGCGTGACCTCGGGCACACCGACGGGCAAGTAACGGTGGTCGTCGCCGACCCCGACTACACCGTCGAGTCCAGCCTGCACGCCGCAGGGGCACGATTCGTGATCGGCTGCGACGAGGTGGGGCGGGGCGCGATCGCGGGGCCCGTGGCCGTGGGGCTCGCGGTGCTCGATGCGGCGGCGGGCGAGCATCCGGCGGGTCTTCGCGACTCGAAGCTGCTGAGCGAGAAGCGTCGCGAGACGATGGCACCGCTCGCCGCGGCGTGGGCGCGTCAGGTCGCTGTGGGACTCGCGAGCGCGGAGGAGGTCGACCGGCTGGGCATCACCGCCTGCCTGGGCCTCGCGGGCAAGCGTGCGCTCGTGCAGCTGCACGAGGCGGGCGCGCACATCACCGAGAGCATCGTGCTGCTCGATGGCTCGTTCGACTGGCTGACCCCCGCGCTGGCGCACCCGCCGAGGGTGACCACTCGCGTCAAGGCCGACCGGGACTGCTCATCGGTCGCCGCCGCGTCGGTCGTCGCGAAGGTGCATCGAGACCGGCTGATGATCGAGGCCGATGCCCGGTATCCGGGGTACGGATGGTCGGGCAACAAGGGCTACGGATCGGCCGAGCACTTCGAGGCGATCGCCCGCCTCGGCCCGAGCGACTGGCACCGACGAACGTGGCTGCGGGCCCCGGGAGCCTAGACTGATCGCAGCATGGAAGAAGACGAATTCGAAGACTACGACCGCGAGGTCGAGCTCGCCTTGTATCGGGAGTATCGCGACGTCGTGTCGCAGTTCCGCTACGTGGTGGAGACCGAGCGTCGCTTCTACCTGGCGAACGAGGTCACCCTCGTGCGCCAGGACACCGAGCACGACTTCTACTTCGAGCTGACCATGAACGACGTCTGGGTCTGGGACGTCTACCGCTCCGACCGCTTCGTCAAATCCGTGCGAGTGCTCACCTTCAAAGACGTCAACGTCGAGGAGCTCTCGGCCAAGGAGCTCGAGCTGCCGAAGGAACTCGCGCTCGACGAGTAGCGCCGCGCTCCTCCACAGCGCCGGGCGATCTGAGCCTCTCCACCGACGGCGGCGTCGCGCCTCCCGGCATGGCGGCGTGCCGGCAGCATCGACGCCATGCCGCACAAAGACGAACTCGGTCGGCGGGGCGAAGCGCTCGCCGTCGACCACCTGACCGCCACCGGATTCGAGATCATCGAGCGCAATTGGCGCTCCGCCCGAGGCGAGCTCGACATCATCGCCCGCGACGGCGCGGAGGTCGTGGTCGTCGAGGTGAAGACGCGATCCAACCTGAGTCGAGGCAATCCGCTCGACGCGATCACCGGCCCCAAACTCGCCCGGCTGCGCCGACTCGCGCGCGAGTGGGCGAGCGAGCACGGCCATCCCGCGGCCGTGCGGATCGACGCCATCGGAATCGTCGCGCCCACGCACGGGCTCGTCGAGATCGACCACGTGCGCGGGGTGTTCTGATGGGGCTTGCGCGCACTCGCGCCGTCTCCATGGTCGGGATGCGCGGGTCGATGGTCGAGATCGAGGCCGATCTGTCGAGCAACCTGCCGGGCTTCGTGCTGATCGGTCTGCCGGATGCGGCACTCGGCGAGGCGAAGGACCGGGTGCGGTCCGCGGCGGCCAACTCCGGGTGCCCCCTCCCGCCGCGCAAGATCACCGTGAACCTCTCGCCCGCGGCGCTCCCCAAGCACGGCTCGTCGTTCGACCTCGCCATCGCGGTCGCCGTGCTGGGCGCGAGCGGGGAGTGCGACGCCCGCTCGGTGGGGCGGGTCGTGCACCTCGGGGAGCTGGGCCTCGACGGGCGGGTGCGGCCGGTGCCGGGTATCCTGCCGTCGGTGCTGGCCGCGCGGCGCTGCGGCTTCGAGAGAGTAATGGTTCCCGCCGGCAACCTCGCGGAGGCCGCGCTCGTTCCCGGTATCGAGGCCATCGGTGTCGCCTCCCTGCGCGAGGCCGCGATCCGGCACGGCGCCGAGCTCGAACCCGTGCGGGTCGAGATGATCCCGGCGGCCGCCGCCGAGCCGAGTGTGCAGGATGACCGGGATCTCGCCGATGTCGTGGGGAACGCCGAGGCCGTCGATGCCATGCTCGTGGCTGCCGCGGGCGGCCACCACGCGTTTCTGCTCGGCCCGCCGGGCGCGGGGAAGACGATGCTCGCATCGCGTCTCCCGGGTCTGCTGCCCGACCTCACGCCGGAGGCGGCGATCGAGGTGAGTTCGGTGCGCTCGCTCGCGGGGCTGCCCGTCGGGGATGCGCTCGCCTCCCGGCCCCCGTTCGAAGCGCCGCACCACACCGCGAGTGCGGCGGCGCTCATCGGAGGCGGATCGGGCGTGATTCGTCCCGGTGCCGCCGCTCGCGCCGCGCACGGCGTGCTCTTCCTCGACGAGGCCCCGGAGTACCCGCGGTCGGTGCTCGACACGCTGCGGCAGCCGCTCGAGAGCGGGTCGATCGAGATCCATCGGGCGGGCGCGGTCGCGACGTTCCCGGGACAGTTCCAGCTCGTCCTCGCCGCGAATCCGTGCCCCTGCGGGCAGTTCGGCTCCACCGGCAACAGCTGCACCTGCCCGCCCAACACGCGTCGCCGGTACCTCGCCCGCCTTTCCGGACCGCTCCTCGATCGGGTCGACATCCAGCTGAGCGTGCCCCGCGTGACGGCCGCACGCTCGCTGCGCTCGGGCGGGCTGTCGACGGCCGCGGCGAGGGCGAGAGTGACGGATGCGCGGGGTGCGGCCGCGGCGCGACTCCGGTCCACCCCGTGGCGCACGAACGCCCGCGTGAGTGGAGCCTGGCTGCGCAGCACGCGGCACACGCTCGCCCCCGGAGTCACACGTCCCCTCGATCGGGCACTCGAGACGGGCGGATTGACGATGCGCGGGTACGAGCGCGTGCTTCGCGTCGCCTGGACGATCGCCGACCTCGAGGGCGTATCGACGCCCACGGCCGCCCACATCGGCAAGGCCCTGTACCTCAGAAAGGCGACTGCCGCATGAGCGTGTTCGGTCTGACCGACGCCGAGGTCATCGCGCATGTTCGCGCCGTGTCGGGCGACCAGCACGATGCGCGGGGTGTGCGGCGCCTGTTCGCCCGGGCGGCCTGGAGCGGCATCGCCGAGCCGGGCGACCGGATGGCGGGCGTCGTCGTCGGCTCGGTGGGCGCGGATGTCGCGCTGGAGGCGCTCCTCGCCGGATGGTCGGCCGAGCGATGGCAGGCCGAGCTCAGCCACTCGGGCGTGGGCACCGTCACGGCGGCCGAGATCGGCTCCGCGGTGGATCGGTGGGCACCGCGTCTCAACTCGGCGCAGGTGCTTCGCTCGCTCAGCCACGCCGCACGCTTCGCCGTCAGGCTTCTCACCCCGGAGGACCCGGGCTGGCCCGTGCCGGTGGACGAGCTGTCGGTGCACGCGCCGCTCGCCCTGTGGGTGCGCGGACGCCTCGATGACTTCCAGGTCGTGGAACGGTCCGTGGCGCTCGTCGGCGCCCGCGCCGCGACCGGGTACGGCGAGCACGTGACCATGGAGTCGACCGTGGGGCTCGTCGAGCGAGGATTCGCGATCGTCTCGGGTGCGGCCTATGGCATCGACGGGGCGGCGCATCGCGCCGCTCTCGCGAGCCACGGCACCACGATCGCCGTGCTCGCCGGCGGGGTCGACCGCTTCTACCCGAGCGGGCATGATGCCCTGCTCACGAGAATCGTCGACAGCGGTGCCGTGATCTCCGAGCTCCCGTGCGGGCAGCCTCCCACCCGCTGGAGGTTTCTCCAGCGCAACCGCATCATCGCTGCGCTGAGCCGCGCGACGGTCGTGCTCGAGGCAGGGTGGCGCTCCGGCTCGCTCAACACCGCGGGTCACGCCTCACAGCTCGGGCGACCTCTCGGTGCCGTGCCCGGGCCGATCACGAGTGCGGCCTCCGCGGGGTGCCACCGACTGGTGCGCGACTACGGCGCGACCCTCGTGACCGGCGCGGGCGACATGGCCGAACTCGCGGGGGACACGGTCACCGAGAGGGTCACCGAGCGCCGGTCGGCGGAACAGACGCGCGTTCTCGACGCGCTGGCTGTGCGGAGCGCCCGACCCGTCGACGACATCGCGGCCCGCAGCGGGCTCGCACCGGCGGACGTCGTTGCGGTGCTGGGCGTTCTGCACCTCGAGGAGCGGGTGGTCGAGCATCCCGGCGGCTGGGTGCGCAGGTCATGATCGCCGGTCAGGGGGTGTATCGCGTCGCCGACCACTCGTCCGACACGGCGCTCACCTTCGTGTCGCGCAGGCCCGCCGCGCGCAAAGTCTCGCGAACGCCCGTCCCGCCCGGCATCGGCGACGCGCCCTTGCCGTGCACGACCCAGACGGCCGCGCCCGGCGCCGACCCGGCCAGCCACGCGGGCAGTGCCGCCAGCTGTTCCGCAGAGCGAACCGTTGCGATCACGAGCTCCGCCGGCCCGAGGGAGGCCGCTGTGGCCGTGCCGGCGTCCACCTCGTCGAGGGCCTCTCGCACCGGCGCGGGAGGCTCGCCCTCGAGCAGCACGACGATGCCGTGCCGGAGCCCCAGTTTGTGGGCGAGGCTCGGAGCGGGAGTGAGCAGCGCCTTCGCCCAGGGGCCCGCGGCGGGCCCCAGTTCTACGGCGAAGCGATCGGCTCCCGCGACGAACGACAGAACTCCGTCCGCGGCGGAGACCGCGGTGAGCGTGGCGCGGTCGAGGTCGCGGCGAAGCCCGCCTCTCAGCTCCAGCACCGTCGCCTCCAGGTGCAACTCGATCGGCAGCCTTCCCGAATCCAGGAGGAGGGTGCCGCGTGCCTGACGTCCCATCGAGTTCCTTTTCGATCAGTGCAGAGTCTCGCCACGGGCGAGCATATCGACGAACAGAGAAATGCGGCGCGCCCGGGTCTCCGGGCGCTTCGCCTGGGTCACGCGCCAGTAGATCGCGTAGCGGTTCGCGGCCGAGATCGTCTCGTAGAAGGCCGCCGCCTCGGGAACCGCGCGGAGTTCGGCAAGGAAGTCGTCGGGCGCCGTCGCCGTGGCGGCACCCTCGTACGCTGAATCCCAGCGGCCGTCCGCGCGTGCGGCAGCGACCTCGCGCAGGCCCGCCGGCGACATCGCGCCCGCCTCCTCGAGCGCGCGAACTCGGTCCGCATTGCGACGCGACCACACGCTGCGCGGCGCTCGCCGGGTGAAGCCCTGCAGGAAGAAGTGCTCGTCGAGCGGGCGACGCTGCCCATCGATCCAGCCCCAGGCGAGGGCGGCATCCACGGCGTCCGGGTAGCTGATCGTTGCGACGGGAGCGGCCTTCTTCGCGATCCGCATCCAGATCCCGGGGTGAGTGTCGTGGTTGCTCCGCAGCCACGCGACGAACGCGGCCGAGTCGGCGAACTGCTCGACCGAGCGCTCCGCACCGGTTCCTGCCGCCACCATGCCTCCCGACCCCCATTGTTCACCCGACAGTCCTAGTCTGAACCCGTGATTCCCCTCGGACAGCACCCCGCGCCCCTGCACACCGTCATCCACCTGAGCGACCCGCACTTCCTCGCCGGCGGCGAGCTGCTCTACGGCCAGGTGGAGACCGAGAAGAACCTGCGCACCGCGCTCGCCCAGCTCGAGAGCTCGGGGCTCCAGCCCGAGGCCCTCGTTTTCACCGGCGACCTCGCCGACCTCGGGCAGCCGGATGCGTACGCGCGACTGCGCGCCATCGTCGAACCCGTCGCCGCGAGGCTCGGAGCGGAGATCGTCTGGGTGATGGGCAATCACGACGAACGGCCGCACTACTCGGCCGGCCTCTTCGACGTCAGCCCCAGCGAGCATCCGCAGGACCGCGTCGTCACCCTCGGGGGACTGCGCATCGTCTCCCTCGATACGACGGTGCCCGGCTACCACCACGGCGCCCTCGACCCCGAGCAGCTCGACTGGCTGCGGGGCGTGCTCGTCACCCCCGCCCCGCACGGCACCCTCATCGCCGTGCACCATCCGCCGATCGCCACTCCACTGCTGTGGGCCATGGAGATGCTCGAACTCCACGGGCAGAGCGCGCTCGCCGAGGTCGTCGCGGGCACCGATGTGCGGGGCATCCTCGGGGGCCACCTGCACTACTCGACCCACGGCACCTTCGCGGGCATCCCGGTCTCGGTGGCCGCCGCAACCTGCTACACGATGGACCTCAGCGACGGCGAGAAACTGCTCTCCGGGGTGGATGCGAACCAGGCCTTCACCGTCGTCAGCGTGTACGACGACACGATCGTGCACACCGTGGTTCCGCTCGGTCACGGACCGGAGGTCACGGGGTTCGCCGCCGAGTACCGGCAGCGCATCGAGGCCATGACCTTCGACGAGCGCCTCGAGATGTTCTCCCGCAAGAAGTCCGCGTTCAACACGGGAGGGGCCGCGTAGGCGATCAGCGAGACGCCAGACCCGCGCCGTCGATCGGGATCCCGCGCGCGGCGAACTCGCGACGCCGCGAGCCCAGAGCGAGCGCTAGCCGGTCGTGCGTGCCGCGAAGGTGCTCGAGCAGAGCGCGCTCCGCGGCATCGGCGTCGCCGGCGAGCAACGCGGCGGCGATCGCGGAATGCTCTCGCCGAACCCGCTCGCGCGACTCCGTCGACTGCACCTCCAGCCACCGGGTGCGGAAGAGGCGAGTCAGAATCCCCTGCAGGGCGGCGAACAACTCGGCGTTCTCGGCGAGGTGCGCGAGCTCCAGGTGAAAGCTCGTGCCGGTGTGCAGACTGTGTTCCGGCGTTCCCGTCTCATCGGCGGAGTCAGCGAGGTCGGCCAGAGCGAGCAGGTCCTCGCGACGGGCACGGGGGAGCGCCAGACGCACCGCGCCCGTCTCCACCAGCTCCCGGAATTCAGCGATCTGGGCGATCTCATCGAGATCGATCGGCGCAACCAGCCACCCGCGGCCGTCCCGGCGCACCAGACCCTCCGACTCCAGCCGCATGAGCGCGGCGCGGATCGGGGTGCGGGAGGCGCCCAACTCGGGCTCCAGCCCGCGCTCGCTCAGGCGCTGGCCGGGAGCCAGGTCGAGGCCGAGGATCGAGGCGCGTAGGCGCCCGTGAAGAGATGCCTCCGGGTCCAGGTCGGTCATAGCGAGATCCCTCCGTCGTCCACTCTCGCGACCGCCCCTCGCGGTCTGGTATACCAGTATGGTATTCCAATGGCGGGCGAACGCCGAGCGCCACGCGAGCGTCCGGCGCACTCCGAGTGAGGCGCACGATCAGGAGGAGAGCCCAGTGACCGAAACCGCGACGAGCGCCCCGCGCGTGGGCATCCGGCCCTGGGTCATGCTCGGCCTCGGCACGCTCGCGCAGACGGCGGCCACGATCGTGCTCAGCACTCCCGCGTTCCTGATCCCGCTGCTGCACACGCGGCAGGGAGTGCCCCTGTCGACCGCCGGTCTCCTCGCCTCATCGACGACGATCGGGATGGTGCTGACGCTCGTCGCCTGGGGTGCCCTCGCCGATCGGGCCGGCGAACGCTGGGTGATCTCCGGCGGGATCGCCGCGGTGGCGGTCAGTACGGGTGCGGCGGCCCTCACGGCGGAGAATTTCGCCGCCCTCACCGTCTTCTTCGTCCTCGCTGGAATGGCGAGCGCGAGCGCGAATGCTGCGAGCGGGCGCCTCGTCGTCGGCTGGTTCCCGCCGAGACGGCGCGGGCTCGCGATGGGAATCCGCCAGATGTGCCAGCCGCTCGGTGTCGCGGTGGCGGCCCTCGTCGTGCCCCCGCTCGCCGAGTCCGGGGGCGTGGCCGCGGCGATCCTGTTCTCCACCGCCGTCACCGGCGTCCTCGCCGTCGTCTGCGCGCTCGTCCTGCGCGACGCCGCGCGATCCCCGCACGCGACCGCCGCGCCTGTCGCGGCGGGCAACCCCTATCGTGCGGGCGGCACGCTCCTGCGCATCCATCTCGTCTCGATCCTGCTCGTCGTACCGCAGTTCACGATCTCGATCTTCGGGCTGGTCTGGATGATCACCGAGTTCCGGCTTCCCGCGCTCGCCGCGGGCGCGATCGTCGGCCTCTCGCAGTTCGTCGGCGCGGTCGGCCGCATCGGAGTGGGCGTGTGGAGCGATCGGGTGGGAAGTCGGATGCGTCCGCTCCGGCTGGTCGCGTTCGCCGCGGTCGCCTCGATGGTTCTGCTGGCGGTGCTCGACCTCGTGCATTCGCCGGTGGCGATCGTGCTGCTCATCGTCGCCACCACGATCTCGGTCGCCGACAACGGCCTCGCGTTCGCGGCCGTCGCCGAGATCGCGGGTCCCCGCTGGTCGGGACGCGCGCTCGGCGCCCAGAACACCGGACAGTACCTCTCCGCGTCCATCGTCGGACCGGTCATGGGTCTCGTGATCGGGGTCGGCGGATTCCCCGCGGCGTTCCTCGCAGCGGCGGCATGCGCTCTCGTTGCCACTCCGCTCGTTCCCGCGGCGGGGGATGGGGCTCCCGGCACGCCTGCGCGGCCGCGACTTCTCGATAAGTCACCATGGAGACGTGCTTCTCGAGCGGGCGGTTGACGAGTTCGCGGCGTACCTCGCCGCGGAACGCGGCTTCAGCGCGCACACCGTTCGCGCCTACCGCGCCGATCTCGCCGATCTGATCCGATTCGCCGTCACGCGCGAGGTGGCCGAGACGGGCGGGCTCGATCTGGAACTGCTGCGCGACTGGCTCTGGGACGGCTCGAGCCGCGGACTCGCGAAGTCCACGCTCGCTCGTCGCTCCGCGGCCGTGCGCAGCCTCACCGGCTGGCTGGCGCGCACGGGGAGCGAGCCCCGAGACGCCGCGACTCGACTCCGCGCCCCCAAGTCCGACCAGCACCTGCCGCGGGTACTGACACGCGAACAGATCGACGGTCTCCTCGCCGGCCTGGCCCGCCGGGCCACGGCCACCGCCGACGATCCAGGCCCGCAGCACGCGCTCGCGGTGCGTGATGTCGCGATCGTCGAGCTGCTCTACGCCTCCGCCCTGCGCGTGAGCGAACTCGTGGGGCTCGGGGAGGGAGACATCGATCTTGATCGCCTCACCGTTCGCGTCGTCGGAAAGGGATCGAAGGAGCGCGTGGCCCCGTTCGGCGTGCCCGCCCAACGCGCCATCATCGCGTATCGCGACGTGCGGCCCCAGCTGGTGCAGGGCGCGCAGTCGGCGTTCTTCCTGGGTGCGCGCGGCGGACGACTCGGCTCGCGCGCCGTCTACGAGCTGATCGCCGCCCTGCTCGCCGAGGTGCCGGGGAGCGGTCCGGCGGGCCCGCACACTCTGCGCCACACCGCGGCAACGCACCTGCTCGACGGCGGGGCCGATCTGCGCTCCGTTCAGGAACTGCTCGGGCACGCGAGCCTCGGCACGACCCAGCTCTACACGCACGTCTCGGCCGAGCGGCTCAAAGAAAGCTATCGCCTGGCGCATCCGCGCGCCTGAGCGGCAGCCCCGCGCCGATCGGCAGCAGCACGGGTCGCACCAGACCGCCCAGAAAGAGCAGCGGCGAGAGGTATTGCCCGTTCCGCCGTGCGCCGAGGTGAAGGCAGAGCGCGGCGCAGTGGCCCGGGAGCAGTACCCCCACGACCTCACCGCGGCGCACGCGATCGCCCCGCCGCAGCGCGGTGCGCACGGGTTCCAGGCTCGCGAGCACCCCACCCGCCTGCTCGATCGAGAGCACCGGTCGACCCGCGACCATTCCCGCGAAGTGCACGACGCCGTCGGCGGGGGCGCGCACGGTCGTGCCTCCGGCCGCCAGATCGACTCCCCGGTGGCCCGCGGCATACGGCGACGGGGGTGCCAGAAAGGGCTTCAGGATGATCCGCCTCCCCTCCGTCGGCCACGCCCAGTGCTCCCCGCCCGCCTGCGCCCGTGTGCCCGGGAGGGCGGCGAGAACGAGGCCCACGGCGACCGCGAGGGCCGCGCGGCGGAACACTCTGCCGGTGATCACCGTGCCGGTGATCACTGTGCCGGTGATCACTGTGCCGGTGATCACTCCGCCGGCTCGGCGCGGGCGGCGCGGGCGGCGCGGGCGGCGCGGGCGGCGCGGCGGTGCGGTGGTGGCTGTTCGGGGCATGCGTCCATCGTCGGCGGGGGCGAGCCGTCTCGGCCGCGGCTCCGTGCCCGATGTGGACGAGTCGCCCGGGATGCGGGCTGTGGGGGAGCGGTGCTATTGTGGTCGGAGCATCCGGTGTACTCCGGGTGACTACGCGTGCCCGCTGCGCTTCACAGCGAGACATCACTTCCACTCAGTCCAACTGCTCTCGCGAGCGGGTGGCGGACGTGTGCCGGGCACCAGGTTCCGTGCCAACCGGTACGGGAAAAACTGAGTAGGCGCATGAGCGTGCCACGAGGGCGAGAGCCCGGGCATCCGGCGCCAGTAAAGGAGAACGGCCATGGCCGTCGTCACCATTCGCCAGCTGCTCGACAGCGGCGTTCACTTCGGACACCAGACCCGCCGCTGGAACCCCAAGATGAAGCGATTCATCCTGACGGAGCGCTCGGGCAGCCACATCATCGACCTGCAGCAGTCGCTCGCGCACATCGACAAGACCTACGACTACGTCAAGGAGACGGTCGCCCACGGCGGCACGATCCTCTTCGTCGGCACCAAGAAGCAGGCGCAGGGTTCGATCGCCGAGCAGGCGACCCGCGTCGGGCAGCCCTACGTCAACCAGCGCTGGCTCGGTGGACTCCTCACCAACTTCCAGACGGTCTCCAAGCGCCTCGCGCGCATGAAGGAGCTCGAGGAGGTCGACTTCGACGACACGACGCGCGGCTACACGAAGAAGGAACTCCTCATTCAGAAGCGCGAGCTGACGAAGCTGCAGAAGAGCCTCGGCGGTATCCGCAACCTGACGAAGACCCCGTCCGCGATCTGGATCGTCGACACCAAGAAGGAGCACCTCGCGATCGACGAGGCGCACAAGCTGGGCATCCCGGTCATCGCCATCCTCGACACCAACTGCGACCCCGACGAGGTGCAGTACCCGATTCCGGGGAACGACGACGCGATCCGCTCCGTCGGCCTGCTCACCCGTATCATCGCCGACGCCGCCGCTGAGGGCCTCATCCAGCGTCACCAGAAGCCCGAGGAGGGCGCGGAGGTCGAGCCTCTCGCCGCGTGGGAGGCCGAGCTGCTCGCCGCTTCGGAGACCCCGTCCACCGAGGCCGAGAAGATCGAGGCGGCTGACGAGGCCGTGAACCCGGTCGACAGCGCCGAGGTCATCGCCGAGAAGGTCGCCGCCGTGGTCGCCGAGGAGCCCGTCGCCGAGAACGACGCGGATGCCGTGGTCGCCGAGCACGAGGCCGCCGCCGACGCGACCATCGTTCCGGAGCACCACGTCGAGTCCGACGAGGAGACCGAGGCGAAGATCGAGGCCGCAGCCACCGAAGACGAGAAGAAGCCGGCAGCGGCCAAGAAGCCCGCTGCTGCGAAGAAGTAGAGGAAGACCCCATGGCAGATTTCAGCCTTGACGACCTGAAGGCGCTGCGCGAGCAGCTCGGCACCGGCATGGTCGAGACCAAGAACGCGCTCGTCGAGGCGGGTGGCGACAAGGAGAAGGCGATCGAGTTGCTGCGCCTCCGCGGTGCGAAGAGCAACGCGAAGCGCTCGGACCGCTCGACGAGCGAGGGCCTGATCGCGGCGAAGGAGAACGGCACGTCCGTCACCCTCATCGAGCTCGCCTGCGAGACCGACTTCGTCGCGAAGAACGACAAGTTCATCTCGCTGGCCGGCCGCGTGCTCGAGGCCGTCGCGGCCGCGGGCGCGACCTCGCCGGAGGAGGGCCTCGCAGCCCCCGCCGACGGCAAGACGGTCGCCGACGTGATCGGCGAGGAGGCCGCCATCCTCGGCGAGAAGGTCGAGCTGCGTCGTGTGGCGCTCGTGACCGGCGACAAGTTCGCCGTGTACCTGCACCGCACCAGCCAGGACCTGCCGCCCCAGGTCGGAGTCGTCGTCGCCTACACGGGTGACGACGCCGACACGGCGCGCAGCATCGCTCAGCACATCTCCTTCGCGAACCCCGCCTACGTCACGCGCGAGGAGGTGCCCGCGAGCGAGGTCGACAACGAGCTTCGCATCGTCGAGGAGATCAGCCGCGGCGAGGGCAAGCCCGAGGCCGCCCTGCCGAAGATCATCGAGGGCCGTCTCGGCGCCTTCTACAAGCAGGTTGCGCTCCTCGAGCAGGACTACGCCCGTGACAACAAGCTGACGGTCGCCAAGGTGGCCGCGGATGCCGGGATCCAGGTCACCGGATTCGCGCGCTTCAAGGTCGGCGCGTAAGCATCACCGTGAGAGGGAGGCCCGGAACACAGGTTCCGGGCCTCCTTTTTCGTCCCTGAACCACATAATCTGTAGCAAGCCAGCGGAGGAGACCACATGACGAACCAGGCCAAACGACGAGTACTCCTGAAACTGTCGGGCGAGGCGTTCGGTGGGGGATCCCTCGGGGTGAATCCGGATGTCGTGGCGGGCCTCGCTCGCGAGATCGCGGCCGCGGCGGTCGACGTCGAGATCGCCGTCGTGGTCGGTGGCGGAAACTTCTTCCGCGGGGCCGAACTCAGTCAGCGCGGCATGGATCGTGGGCGCGCCGACTACATGGGAATGCTCGGAACGGTCATGAACGCCCTCGCGCTCCAGGACTTCCTCGAGCAGGCCGGTGCGGCGACCCGGGTGCAGTCCGCGATCTCGATGACGCAGGTCGCCGAGCCCTACATTCCGCGACGCGCCGAGCGGCACCTCGAGAAGGGTCGCGTGGTGATCTTCGGCGCGGGTGCGGGGCTTCCCTACTTCTCGACCGACACGGTCGCCGCCCAGCGGGCGCTCGAGATCGGCGCCGACGTCGTGCTCGTGGCCAAGAACGGTGTCGACGGCGTCTACTCCGCCGATCCGCGCACCGACGACACCGCGACCAAGATCGAGGAGATCACGTACCAGGAGGCGCTCGTGCAGGGTCTCAAGGTGGTCGACTCGACGGCGTTCAGCCTCTGCATGGACAACCGCATGCCGATGGTGGTCTTCGGCATGAGCCCCGAGGGCAATGTCGCGGCGGCGATCCGCGGCGAGCGGATCGGTACACTCGTCCGCGCCTGACGGGCTCGACGAGCGCTCGACCCGTGCGCGACCGACACCCGGCCGACCACTCACCGGTCCCCGACCCACTCCTGACCCGCGGCCCGGCGGGGGACGGTCGCTCAGCCTCCAGCAACTAAACTCGATTCGACACGAAGGAGTCACCGTGATTAGCGACGTACAGTCCGAGGCCAAGTCCAAGATGGACAAGGCGGTCGAAGTGGCGAAGGACGACTTCGCGACCGTTCGCACCGGGCGCGCCAACCCGGCACTGTTCCAGAAGATCCTCGTCGACTACTACGGAACGCCCACGCCGCTCGCGCAGCTCGCCTCCATGCAGAACCCCGAGGCGCGCACGCTCATCGTCACCCCCTACGACAAGGCCGCCCTCAAGGAGATCGAGAAGGCCATCGTCAACTGGCCGAACCTCGGTGCGAACGTCGGCAACGACGGCACCATCGTGCGCGTGACCCTCCCGGAGCTCACCGAGGAGCGCCGGCGCGAGTTCGTGAAGATCGTCCGCAGCAAGGGCGAGGAGGCGAAGGTCGCGATCCGCAACATCCGCCGCAAGGCGAAGGACGAGCTGGATGCTCTCAAGAGCGAGGTCGGCGAAGACGAGCTCGCTCGTGCCGACAAGGAGCTCGAGGCCGTCACGAAGGTTCACGTCGACGCGATCGACGAGGCCCTGCGGCGTAAAGAGATCGAACTCCTCGAGGTCTGATGTCGGATGCCCCGGAAGGCCTCCCGCCTCATAAGAGCAAGCGAGCGCATTCCCGCGCCGAATTCGAGGCGACGGTAGCCGACATCGAGGCGCAGGTGCGGGCGACGAACGCGCGCATCGAGGCGCGAACGGGGCGCAATCTCGTCGCGGCCATCGCGATCGGCCTCGTCTTCGGGGCGCTGTTCCTCGTGAGTCTCATCGTCATCAAAGAGATCTTCATGGCGTTCGCGGCCGTGCTCCTGGGCGCGCTCGCTCTCGAGCTGTCGACCGCGCTGCGCGTGGCGGGACGGATGATCCCTCGGGTGGCCTCCGCGGTGGCCGCCGTCGCGATCGTTCCCGCCGCCTTCTATTTTCACACCAAGGGCCAGTGGATCGCGGCCCTGCTGGGGATGCTCTTCGTCACGCTCTGGCGGCTGGTCGAGCTCGCCCGCCCCACGCACCGGGTGGCCCCGCGCGAACTGCTGCGCGACATCCTGGGCGGCGTGTTCGTGCAGGGCTACGTCGTCTTCCTCGGGAGCTTCGCGGTGGTGCTCACGGGCCAGCCCGGCGGCCAGTGGTGGACGCTGGCGCTCCTCATCGTCGTCATCGGCACCGACACGGGCGCCTACGCGAGCGGCCTCCTCTTCGGCAAGCACAAGATGGCGCCGCGCATCAGCCCCAAGAAGACCTGGGAGGGCTTCGCCGGGTCGATCCTGGTCGCCTCGCTCGCGGGGGTTCTCGTGGGCATCCTCATGGTGCAGCAGCCGTGGTGGATCGGTCTGGCCTTCGGCCTCACGATCGCCTTCACCGCGACCCTGGGCGACCTCACCGAGTCCCTCATCAAGCGCGATCTCGGCATCAAAGACATCAGCACGTGGTTGCCCGGCCACGGCGGCTTCCTCGATCGACTGGACTCGACGCTGCCCTCGGCGGCGGTCGCGTTCGCGTTCTACCTCCTGACCCGATAAGGCAAGATAGTCCGGTGAGCACAACCTTCCCCCGCAGCAGAAAGTCCAAGCCCGGTTACAACGTCGACCAGGTCGAGGACTTCCTGGAGGAGGCGCGTCGGGCCTATGCCGCCGACCGGGATGCCCCCACGGTCGTCACTGCGGAGAGCATCCGTCGCACCGCCTTCGACATCGCCAAGGGCGGCTACTCGATCAGCCACGTGGATGCCGCGCTCGAGCGCCTCGAAGACGCCTTCGCCGTGCGCGAGCGGGAGCGGGTCGTCGCCCAGATCGGCGACGAGGCATGGTTCGGCAGGGCCCGGGCGACCGCGCAGGAGGTGCTCGACCGGCTCGATCGACCGGCGCAGCACCGCTTCGCCCGCACCTCTCCGCTCACGCTCGGCTACCACCCGAAAGACGTGGACGCCTTCGGCGATCGGCTCACCCGCTACTTCCAGGACGGCCAGCCGATGAGCGTCGACGAGGTGCGCACGGTCGCTTTCCGCACCCGCCGCGGCGGCTACAACGAGGCGCAGGTCGACCTGCTTCTGGACGCCGTGGTCGACGTGATGCTGGCGGTGCGCTGACCGCCGATGCGGCGTTCTCAGCCTTCTCGGCTAAGCTGGCTCAACTATGGGCAGGCATACGCATAGTGCACCGTCCGGCAGTGGTCTCGTGACGCTCGCCAGACGAGGCACCTCGGCACCGGCGACCAGACGGCCACTGCGGTCTCGATTGACCCTCCCCATCCTCTCTTTCGCCGCTGCGTTCGGCTTCGTTCTCGTCATGGTCGTCGATCCCTATTCCGGTGCCTACGCGGATGCGGTGGTCGCGCCGAACCACTGGAGTCAGCACTCCGGGCAGACCGTCATCGTCGACGCGAGCGCCGCCACGAAGGTCACCCGCGACAGCTATTCGGTGCGAGTACCGACCCCCGCGTCGACGCCGGTCGACTCGGCGGGCGCGCTCTCGCTGTTCGCGCCCATTGCCGGCACGCCCGACCCCGGCTCGGCGAAGGCGATCGCGAAAGACATCGTGCAGGCCAAGGGCTGGGGCGACAACCAGTACAACTGCCTCGTCGCCCTCTGGAACCGCGAGTCCGGGTGGAACGTCTACGCGTCCAATCCGTCCGGCGCGTATGGAATTCCGCAGGCGCTCCCCGGCAGCAAGATGGCCTCGGCGGGCCCGAACTGGCAGTCCAACCCCCGCACGCAGATCCTCTGGGGGCTGAGCTACATCCAGGGCCGCTACGGCAATCCCTGCGGCGCGTGGGCCCACTCGCAGTCCTCCGGTTGGTACTAGGCCGGCGACGGCGCCCCGGCGATTCCCCTTTGCCAGCTGAGGTCGCGGGCTCCCAGGGGGCCGATTCGGGCCCCCGGTAAACTCGGGGCATGGAATTCGCGCTGTTCGGGGTCATCGCCGTCGTGACGATCGTCGCCGCCACCGCCTTCTCCTCCAAACTCGGCGTCGCGGCACCGCTTCTGCTCGTGCTCGTCGGCATCGGGTACAGCTTCATCCCCGGCGTTCCGGTCATCCCCGTTCAGCCGCAGTGGATCCTCATGGGCGTGCTGCCGCCCCTCCTGTACGCGGCGGCGATCTCGGTGCCCGTGGTCGACTTCCGCCGCAACTTCAACACGATCTCCGCGCTGTCGGTGCTTCTGGTGATCGTGAGCGCGCTCGTCACCGGCTTCGTGATCTTCATGATCCTTCCCGACCTCGATCTCGCCTCCGCGATCGCGGTCGGCGCGGTCATCTCGCCGACCGACGTGGTTGCGGCGACCGCGATCGGCAAGCGCATCGGGCTGCCGCCACGGCTCATGGCGATCCTGGAGGGCGAGGGCCTCGTCAACGATGCGACGGCTCTCGTGCTCTTGCGGACCGCGATCGCCGCGGGTGCGCTGAGTCTCACGAACGGCTCCTTCCAGCTCTGGCCCGCGATCGGCAGCTTCTTCTACTCGGCGCTCGTCGCGGCCGTCATCGGGCTCGCGATCGGGTGGATCACCGTGCGGATCCGGGCGATGCTCAAGGATCCGATGCTCGACACCGCGATCTCCTTCGCCGTCGCCTTCATCGCGTACATCCCGGCCGAGGAGGTGCACGCCTCCGGCGTGATCGCGGTCGTGGTCGCCGGCCTCTACAGCGGCCACAACAGCGCGAAGCGGTTCAGCCCCCAGGTGCGCATCAGCGAGCGGCTCAACTGGCGCACCGTCCAGTTCATCCTCGAGAACGGCGTGTTCCTGCTCATGGGAGCCCAGCTGAGCGGCATCGTCGCGGAGGTGGGGGAGTCGAAGGAGCCGATCAACGCGATCGAGTCGGTGCTGATCGGGATGCTGGCGGCGGTGATCCTCATCGTCCTGCGGTTCGCGTTCGTGGGCCCCTTGCTCGTCGTGATCCGTCGGCGCGGCGACCGCGACGAGCAGCAGCACCAGCGCTTCGCGGAGCGGCTCGACGCGTTCATCCACCTCGGTACCGGTGACCAGCGGCAGCGACGACGGCAGGAGCGGGTGCAGCGCCTCTTCGATCGTCGCAGCAACGACATCAGCCAATTGCGCGCAGAGGGGCTCGGCTGGCGCGGCGGCGTCGTGCTGTCGTGGGCGGGCATGCGCGGCGTCGTGACGCTCGCCGCGGCGCAGACGCTGCCCAACGACGGCACCATCCCCTACCGCCCGCAGCTGATCCTGATCGCGTTCACGGTCGCGATCGTGACGCTGCTGTTGCAGGGCGGCACACTGCCGTGGGTCATCCGCGTGACCCGGATCAAGGGCGCTGACGAGCAGGAGGACCGGGAGAACCTGGCGACCCTGCTGGAATCGATCGCCGAAGCGGGGCTGGCGGCGCTCGACAATCCCGAGCTCACCACGACCGAGGGCGAGGCGTTCGATCGCAACGCCGTCGACCGCGTGCGGCACGACACCCTGCTCAGCGCCGAGGCGACCTGGGAGCGGGCCCGAACGGGCGAGGAGATGACCCGATCGCCGCACCAGCAGTATCGCGCCCTCCGCCGCGAGGTCATCCGCGCCGAGCGCGATGCGCTGCTCGAGGCGCGGTCGCGCGGCGACTACCCCTCCCGGGTGCTCGGGCGTGCGCAGAGCTTCCTCGATCTCGAGGAGACCCGATTGCAGCAGATCGAGGACGAGGGCTGATCGCCGGGGCCGCGCAGCGGCGTGCGGACGACCCCCGCGTCGCCCGAAGTAGCATGGAACCATGCCGAGATCGAATCGTCCCCGCGGGCGGCGGTCCGGCACCGGTGACGAGGGCGACGAGTTCGACCCCACCCGCGTCTTCGCCGGGCGCCTGACGACGGAACGCAAGCGCGACGGCCTGTGGAACGTTCAGCCGCTCACGGCGACCAACGCCGCGAAGCACTATCTCTGCCCGAGCTGCGGCCGGGACATCGCCCCGGGAACGGCCCACGTCGTCGCCTGGCGCGCCGATGGCCTCATGGGCGAGGCCGATGACCTGGCCGCCCGCCGGCACTGGCACACGCACTGCTGGAGGATCACCCCGTGACCGCTGACCCCACCGAGATCCGCAGCGGCACCGAGCTGCCCGCGCGCCGCGAAGACATCGAGCTCCACACGGATGACGGCGTCACCCTGGTCGGGGAACTCGCGCTGCCGATCTCCCGGCCCCCCGTGGCGACGATCGTCGCGCTGCACCCGCTGCCGACCCACGGCGGCTTCATGGACTCGCACGTGCTCCGCAAGGCGTCGTTGCGGCTGCCCGCACTCGCCGACCTCGCCGTGCTCCGCTTCAACTTCCGCGGCGTGACCTCGCCGCGCGGAACGTCGGGCGGGTCCTTCGGCGAGGGGGTGCTCGAGCAGCACGACCTGGCGGCCGCCATGCGGTTCGTGGCCGATCGCGGTCTCCCGCACCCATGGCTCGTGGGCTGGTCGTTCGGCACGGAGGTGGCGATCAAGTACGGGCTTCAGCATCCCATCGACGGCGCGATCCTGTTGTCGCCCCCGCTGCATCGCGCGACGAGCGAGGAGCTCGCCGCCTGGGCGGGCAGCGGCAAGCGCCTGGTGGCGGTCGTTCCGGAGCTCGACGACTTCCTGCGGCCCGCTGAGGCGCGCCGGGAGTTCTCGGTGGTGCCCGAGACGGAGTTCATCGCGGTGGAGGCCGGGCGCCACCTGTGGGTGGGGGAGACCCAGACCTCGCGGGTGCTCAACGAGATCGTGGCGCGACTGAATCCGGCCGCGGTGCCGCTGCCGACCACGTGGTCGGGCGCGTGACGGTGACGGGCTGAGAGCGAGCCGCTGAGCGGAGCTACAGCGCGTTCTGCCGCGGGATCGCGACCTGCTTGATCACGAGCAGGATCGACGCCGCGACGGGGATCGCGACGAGCGCGCCCAGCACACCGAGGAGCGTGCCGCCCGCGAGGGCGGCGATCACGACGACGACGCCGGGCACCGAGACGGCCTGCTTCATGATGCGGGGGCTGATCACGTAGGCCTCGACCTGCATGTAGACCGCGTAGTAGATGCCGACGAAGATCACGCTCGGCGTGCCGTTGAAGAGCCACACCGCGAGCGTGATGACGACCGAGCTGCTGATGGTGCCGACAAGCGGGATGAGCGAGCCGAGCAGGGCGATGAACGCGAGGAGCACGGAGTAATCGACGGGCGCGCCGAACAGCGGGAACACGAGCGTGAGGAAGATGAACGAGAGCAGACCGTTGACGAGCCCCAGCGCGCCCTGCCCCATGACGTACTTGCCGACCGCCTCGCTGATCTGCTCGGCGAGGTCGATGAATCCGGGGCGCTTCGACGCGGGCACCAGCTGATAGAGGCCCCGCTTGATGCTCGCGAGCGAGCTCACGAAGTACAGGGTGAGGATGAACACGACCACGGCGCCGGCCACACCGGTCGCGATGCTCACCCCGGCGCTCAGGATCCCGTTGCCGATGCTGGCGACGTCGAGTCCCTTGACGAAGCTGTTGAACTGGGTCTGCAGGGAGTCGACCGGCAGCCACGGGAAGTTGTGGTGCACGTCGTTCCAGAAGGTGTTGTGCGTGATGGCCGGCACGACCTTCTGCACCTGCGTGATGAGCTTGCCGACCTGGTCGACCACCACGGGGATGAGTGCGAACACGAGCCCGACCATCGCGCCGAGCACGGCGGCGAGAACCGCGACGATCGCGAGCGCCCGGGGCCAGCGGTGGCGAGCGAGGAAGGAGACCAGCGGGTCGAGCCCGAGAGCCAGGAACAGCGCCGCGCCGACGTAGGTGAGGACGGTGGCGAGGCTGCCCACCGCGGCGCCGATGCCGAGGGCGACGATCACACCGAGCCCTCCGAACAGGCCGAGGCGGAACGCGTTCTGGATCTTCAACGAGGGCCCTTCTCAGTGTGCGGAGGCCGACATCAGCTGTCGTGTGACACTTTCTCCGCTTGCGACAATACCCCGCGGAGGGACTCGAAGTAGCCCGCCACGGCCTCGCGCTCGAGACGGATCTTCGCGAGGCGCTCCTCGGCCTCCGAGACGAGATCGGCGGACTGCTTCTCCGCCTCGTCGACGATCGCCTTCGCTCGCTTCTCGGCGTTTCCCAGGACCTCGCGCGCCGTCTCGTCCGCCTCCGTGCGGATCTTCCGCGCGTCCGCCGAGGCGCTCGTCTCGAGACGGTCGGCTTCGGCACGCAGCTCGGATGCCCGTGCCTGGGCATCGGCGAGCTGAGCCTGCGCCTCGTCCAGATACTTCTGCATCTGCTGCGTCGCCGACTGGTGCGCCGCCAGGAACTCCTTCTCGGCCTCGTCGCGCCGGGCGCTCAGTTCGACCTCGAGATCGAGGCGTGCCTGCTCCGCGTCGCGGGCGAGGGTCGCGCGGGTCTCGTCGACGTCGTGGGCGAGAGCGGCGCGGGTGGTGGCGAGCTCGTGCTCGAGGGCGGCACGCTGGGCCGCGATGTCGCGGGCGAGGTCGCCCCGCTCCTGCTCGAGGTCGCGGGCGAGCTGGGCACGGGCATCCGCGATCTCGGCCTCGACCGTTTCGCGCGCGGCGGTCGCCTCCGCGGCGAGCGCGGTCTCGCTCGCGGCCTGGGCGGCGGCGACGGCGGCGAGCGCGGCGGCCTGCTCCTTCTGCACCTTGGCGTGCGCCTTCGCGGTCTCGGAGTCGAGCTTGGTGCGCGCCTTCTTGGTGTCGGCCTGCAGGGCGGTCGTGCGCGCGGCGATGTCGTTCTCGAGCGCGGCGGTGCGGGTGGCGATGTCGTCGTCGAGCGCGGCGGTGCGGGTCGCGATGTCGTTCTCCAGGGCGGCGGTGCGGGTCGCCACGAGGTCGTCGAGCTCGGTGGTGCGGCGCGCGATCTCGCCCTCGAGCTCCGCGGTACGCGACTCGACCAGCGCGTCGACGGCGGCGGTGCGGGTGGCGATGTCGGCCTCGAGCGCGGCCGTCCGGGTGGCGATGTCGGCCTCGAGCGCGGCCGTCCGCGTCTCGATGTCGGCTGCCGCCGCGGCCAGCCGCGCCGCGATGTCGGTATCGGCGGCGGCGGTGCGAGTGGCGATATCGGTGTCGGCCGCGGCGGTGCGGGTGGCGATATCCGTCTCCGCCGCCGCCAGCCGTGCGGCGATCTCCGCGTCCGCCTTGGTGGTACGGGTGGCGATGTCGGTGTCGGCCGCGGTCGTGCGCGAGAGGATCTCCGCCTCAAGCGCCGCCGTCCGGGTCGCGATCTCGGTCTCGAGTGCCGCCGTGCGCGACGCGATCTCGGTCTCCAACGCCTCGGTCCGCGCGGCGATCTGTGCGTTCAGCGCCTCGGTGCGGGTCGCCACCTCGGACTCGAGCGCGGTCGTCTTCGACTCGATCTCCTGCTCGAGGGCGAGACGGCGCGACGAGATCTCGTTCTCCAGCGCGATCGTCCGCGACTCGATCTCGGCCCCCAGCGTCGCGGTGCGGGTCGTGACCTCGTTCTCGATGAGCGCGGTGCGGGTGGCGACGAGGGCGTCGACCGCGGCGGTTCGGTCCGCGATGTCGCGCTCGAGCGCCGCCGTCCGCGACTCGACCTCCTGGTCGATGGCGGCGCGCTTCTCCGCCACCTCGGCGTCGATGGCGGCGCGGCGGGAGGTGATCTCGTCGTCGAGTTCGGCCTGCCGCGCAGCGATCTCGTTGTCGAGCTCCGCGCGCCGGGCGGCGAGCTCGTTGTCGAGTTCGGCGCGGGTCGCCGCGCGCAGATCGGCGACCTCGGCGCGCGCGTGCTCCGCCTCTCGGGCGAGTTCGGCCCGCACGCGCTCGGCGTCGAGGGTCAGCTCGGTGCGCTGCGTCTCCACCTCGCGCGCGACCTCCGTGCGCGCCTGCTCCAGCTCGCGCTCGAGATCGGCGCGCAGGCGCGCGTCGTCGGCCTCCCAGGCGATGCGGCCCTGCTCGGTGTCGCGGGCGAGTTGCGCGGCGGCGTCGCGGGCGGCGGTCGATTCGCGCACCGTGACAGCCTTCAGCTCCGCGATCTCGCGCTCGCCGTCGGCGCGCAGGGCAGCGGCCTCGCGCTTGGTGGTCGCGCGGGCCTCCGCGGCCTCGGTGGCGACGGCCCCGCGGATCGAGGCGGCCTCGCGCAGGGCATCCTGCACCACGGTCTCGGCCTCGGCGTTCGCGCGGTCGAGGATGCGCGTCGACTCGGCACTCGCCGAGGCGAGGGCGTTCTCGGCGCGCGCGGTGGCGTCGGCGAGCAGCTTCTCGGCCCGCTCCGAGGCCTCCCTCGCGAGCTTCTGGGTCTCGGCCTGCACCTGGCTGCGCAACTTCTCGGCGTCGATGTCGGCCTGGCTGATCAGCCGGGTGGACTGCTCTTCAGCGGTGCGCAGCGTGCTCTCGAGCTTCGTGCCCAGCCCCGCGTAGGTGGGACTGCCCGTCTCGTCGAGCTCGGCCTGCAGGTCTTCGGCGACCGCCGTGATGCGCTTGATCTCCTTGGCCGCCTCGGCGCGGTCGGCGTTCGCCTTGATGAGCTCGCGGCGCAGCTCCTGAAGCGCGCGGTCGACCTCGTCCTTCTTGTATCCACGAAGTTCGGTGCCGAATTCGGCGTCGTCTGAGGCCAACGGGAACTCCTTACAGGGGGAATGTCGAACTCTCCGAGTGTAGCGAGGGCCGTTTACAGCCCGTTACTCGTGGTTGCCAGTGGATTCACAGAGCAGTGGTTAGGCGGGAAAAGGGGCCATCGGCTATTCTTGAACGTCTTTGCTGTTGTCCCTCTCGCGTGAGACCTCGCGGGAATGCCTCTCGCCCGCCGTTCGCGGGTCACCGATCGCCGGTGGGGTTCCCGATACCCGCGTAGTGGGGAAGGACGACACGAAAGGAGTAATCCGTGCGATTCGTACTCGCCATCGTCTGCTTTGTTCTGGCCGCGGTCTCTATGGGACTGGGGATCGCCGAGCGCACCGTTTTGGCCGGACCCGACACCGCGACCGCCACCACCACCTCGCCCATCACGACGCCGGTGGTGGTGATCGAGGGCTCCGCGCTGACCGCGTTCCCGCACACCCAGACCGTCACCCTCACCGCGGGCAGCACGCTCTTCGCCGCCTACGGCCGAACGAAGGACGTGGTGGCCTGGGTGGGTGACGCGTCGTACACGAGCCTCAGCTACGACTCGACGACCGGCACGCTCGTCTCACACGTGCATCGGGGCACCGAGAGCTCCGTGCCCAGCCCAGCGGGCTCCGACCTGTGGCTCGGCCAGTTCACGGGCGACGCCGCCCGAACGATCAGGATGACCGCCGCCCCCGACGTCTCCATCCTCGCCGTCACCGACGGCACGGCCCCGGCTCCGTCGAAGGTCTCCATCAGCTGGCCTCTCGACAACTCGACGCCGTGGTCCGCCCCGCTCATCGGTGGTGGTGCGGTGCTGCTGCTCGTCGGCTTCATCCTCCTGCTGTGGGCATTCATCCACATGCGCCGCGCGCGGGGTCCACGTCGCTCGCAGCCGAAGATGCCCAAGCTTCCCCGCCGCCCGCGCTACCGCCCGACCCGGCCGCGCGCGGTGACCTCCTCCAAGGGCCGCCGCAGCATCAGCCGCATGGTCGCGGTGGTGCCGCTCGGGGTCGTGACCGCGCTCGTGCTGGTCGGCTGCACCCCCTCGGTGCCGGTCGCCGCGCCCTCGCCTACGCCCACCTCGACCGGACCCGCTGCCCCCGTCATGCCCGCGACCGCGGTCACCCCCGGACAGCTCACCCGGATCGTGCAGGAGGTCACGGCGACGGTCGCGAAGTCCGACACGACGCTCAACGCGGCGACCGCCGCGACGCGTCTCGCCGGACCGGCGCTCGACGAGCGGGCGACCAACTACGCGGCGCGCAAGAAGGACAAGAAGGTGACGCCGATCGCGGCCTTCGCCTCCGGCAAGATCGAGCTCGCCCTGCCGCAGCAGAGCGACACCTGGCCGCGCACCGTGCTCGCCGTCGTTGGCGACACCAACACTCAGCTCGCGCCGATGGCGTACACGCTCATTCAGGACTCGCCGCGGGCCAACTACAAGGTCAACTACGCGATCCGGCTCCTGCCCAAGGCGGTGCTGCCGGAGGTCGCGCCGGCGAACGTGGGCGCTCCGCGCATCTCCCCGGACATCAAGCTGCTCCTCATGCAGCCGCAGGCCCTCGCCCTCGCCTACGGCGACATCCTCCAGCGCGACACCGCGGCGACGAGCTACTCGCAGTTCGAGGTCGCGGGCGACACCTTCCGCACGCAGGTGGGTCTCGCCTTCAAGAACGCGGAGAAGAAGAAGCTGCCCAAGACGGCCAAGCTGACCTTCACCAACGCCAACGGCACGGGGCAGATCGTCGCCCTCGCGACCAACAACAACGGCGCCATCGTGTCGGTCGATCTCGCCGAGACCGAGACGGTGACTCCGGTGAAGAAGGGCGCGCAGGTCAGTGTGACGGGCGCGGTGAAGGCGATCCTCGGCAAGGCGACCTCGACGAAGGGCATCGTCGCCACCTACGGCGACCAGCTGCTCTTCTACGTGCCGAGCGCTCTCAAAGGCGGCAAGATTGTTCTGCTCGGCTTCAGCCAGGGCCTCATCAATGCAGCGGAGTACAAGAAGAAGTGAGTAACGCCCCTCTCACGCCCGCCAATCTGCGCGGCGCCGTCGACCTCTCGTCCCTCGTGAACCCGCGCCCCGCGCCGCAGACCGCGGCCGCGGGGGGAACCGCCTCCACCGTGGTTCTCGCGGCCACCGACGCGAGCTTCACGCAGGTGCTCGACCTGTCGAAGACGGTGCCGGTCATCGTCGAGTTCTACGGCTCGGGCATCCAGCCCTCGCTCGGCCCGCTGATCGAGCAGTACGGCGGGCGCCTCGTGCTCGCGACGGTGGATGGCGGGGTCAACCCGCAGCTCGTGCAGGCCTTCCAGGTGCAGCAGGTTCCGACCGTCGCCGCCGTCCTCGGCGGGCGCCCTGTGCAGCTCTACGTCGGGGAGTACCCCGAGGAGGAGGTGCGCGGCGTGCTCGACCAGGTGCTCGAGCTCGCGCAGCAGAACGGCGTGACCGGCACTGTGCCCGCGGGCGCGGCACCCAGCGCCGAGCCCGTCGAAGAGCCGCTGCCGCCCCACCATCAGGAGGCGTACGACGCGATCGCGGCCGGCGACTACGACACGGCGATCGCCGAGTACAAGACGGCGATCGCGCAGAATCCGCGCGACCACCTCGCCGTCGCGGGGCTCGCCCAGGTGTCGCTCCTGCAGCGACTGGACGGGCTGAGCGCTCCCGAGGTTCGCGCGGCCGCCGCCTCTGCACCGAGTGATGTCGACGCCCAACTCGCCGTCGCCGACCTCGACGTGAGCGGCGGGCACGTCGACGACGCGTTCGGCCGTCTTCTCGACCTGTTCCCCTCCGCCGACCCCGAGGGACGCACCGCGATCCGCACGCGCCTGCTCGAGTACTTCGAGATCGTCGGTGCCGAGGATCCGCGGGTCATCGCCGCGCGCCGCCGCCTCACGAATCTGCTCTACTGAGCCGATCCGCCAGGCCCGGCCACGCTGTGGTCGCCGGTGACTCCGCTCCTCTGAGCCGCCGCCCTCTCCCTCGCCGCCGCCACGGCCGCTCGTCACCGCCGCAGCTTGAGCCAGAGCCCCGCGAGCGGTGGCAGGGTGAGTTCCGCGGAGGCGGGACGACCGCCCCAGGGCTGCTCGTACGCGACGACCGTGCCGAAGTTGCCGACGCCTGATCCGCCGAACTCGACCGCGTCGGTGTTGAGGATCTCCTCCCACTCGCCCGCGAACGGCAGGGCGACCCGGTACGGTCCCACGGGATTCCCGGAGAAGTTCATCAGCACCGCGATCGGCTGCCCGTCGCTGTCCCAGCGCAGGAACGAGACCACGTTGTGCTGGGCATCCCCGCCGTCGATCCAGTCGAAGCCGACGGGCGTGTTGTCCTGCTCCCACAGCGGCTTCTCGCTCCGGTAGACGCGGTTCATCGCGCCGACGAGGCGGAGCAGGCCCTGGTGGCTGGGCTGATCGAGGATCCACCAGTCGAGCCCGCGCTCCTCGCTCCACTCCGAGGGCTGGCCGAACTCCGAGCCCATGAAGAGCAGCTGCTTGCCCGGGTGCGCCCACATGAAGGCGAGGTAGGCGCGCACATTGGCGAGCTTCTGCCACTGGTCGCCAGGCATCTTGGAGAGCAGGGCGCCCTTGCCGTGCACGACCTCGTCGTGGCTGATGGGCAGGAGGAAGTTCTCGCTCCACGCGTACACGAGGCTGAAGGTGATCTCGTTGTGGTGGTAGGCACGGTACATCGGGTCTTCCTGGATGTACTGGAGGGAGTCGTGCATCCAGCCCATGTTCCACTTCAGGCCGAAGCCGAGTCCGCCGCTCGCGGTGGGCGCGGTCACGCCGGCCCACGAGGTCGACTCCTCGGCGATCATGACGATGCCCGGGTTGCGCTTGTAGGCGGTCGCGTTGACCTCCTGCAGGAAGCTGATGGCCTCGAGGTTCTCACGCCCGCCGTGGATGTTCGGCTCCCAGTCGCCCTCCTCCCGCGAGTAGTCCAGATAGAGCATCGACGCGACGGCGTCGACCCGAAGCCCGTCGATGTGGAACTGCTCCAGCCAGTAGAGCGCGTTCGCGACGAGGAAGTTGCGCACCTGGGAGTCGCCGAAGTTGAAGATGAGCGTGCCCCAGTCGCGCTGCTCGCCGCGCTTCGGGTCGGCGTGCTCGTAGAGCGCACGGCCGTCGAAGCGCGCGAGGGCCCACTCGTCCTTGGGGAAGTGCCCCGGCACCCAGTCCATGATCACGCCGATCGATGCCTGGTGCAGCCGGTCGATGAGGTAGCGCAGGTCATCCGGGTGTCCGAAGCGGCTCGTCGGCGCGTAGTAGCCAGTGACCTGGTAGCCCCAGGAACCCCCGAAGGGATGCTCGGCGAGCGGCATGAACTCGACGTGCGTGAAGCCCGTCTCGTGCACGTACTCGATCAGCTGGTCGGCGAGTTCGCGGTAGCCGAGCCCCGGACGCCACGAACCGACGTGCATCTCGTACACGCTCGTGGGGGAGTTGTGGGGGTCGTGCGCGGCGCGCTGGCGCAGCCAGGCCGCGTCGCCCCAGACGTACTTCGATTCGCCGATGATCGAGGCGGTCGCGGGCGGCGTCTCGGTGTACTGCGCCATCGGGTCGGCGCGGGTGACCCAGTCGCCCGCCTCGGTCTGCAGCTCGAACTTGTAGGCGGAGCCCGGGCCGAGCTCGGGGATGAAGATCTCCCACACCCCGTTGTCGTCGAGGCGGCGCATCGCGTGCCGCTCGCCACCCCAGCCATTGAAGTCGCCGACGACCCGCGCGGCCTTGGCGTGCGGCGCCCACACGCTGAACGAGGTGCCGACCACGTCCTCGTGGGGGCGGAAGTGGGCGCCCAGCGCGTCCCAGAGCTGCTCGTGGCGGCCCTGGCCCCACAGGTAGAGATCGACGTCTCCGACGGAGGGCACGAAGCGGTAGGGGTCGTCGGCGGTCCAGCCGGGCGCACCCTCGTACTCGGTCTCGATCACGTAGGCCTGACCCGGCGCAGGCGCGTAAGCCTGCCAGAGGCCGTCCTGAACGTGGGAGAGAGCGACGCGCGAGCCGTCGGTCCGCACGGCGGTCACGGTCTTGGCGAGGGGGCGCACGACGCGGATGACGAAGCCGTCGCCGACCGGATGCTGGCCGAGGGTGGAGTGCGGCTGCGGGTGGTAGCCGCCCACCAGTGACGCGATGTGATCCGGGTCCAGGGCGGGAAGCGCGGGCGCCTTCGGGGTGTCGGTGGCCATCAGGATCCTTGTCTGTAGTCGACGCTGAGGATGTGAACGGGTTCGGTGAAGGCGTCGAGCCGCACGTAGTTGTGCTCGCTCCACGTGAATCTCTGCTCGGTGATGAGATCTTTGACCTCGAACACGTCCCCCGGCGCGAGGCCGAGCGCGCGGAGGTCGAGGTGCACGGTCGTCTCGCGGACGGAGTGCGGGTCGACGTTGGCGACGACGATGATGCCGTCGGGCTTGCCCGGGCGCGTGAACTCGCCCGCCAGGTACTTGGAGTAGACGAGGATCGAGTCGTCGTCGCTCCAGTGCAGTCTGAGATTGCGGAGCTGGCGCAGGGCGGGGTGCGCCGCGCGGATGCGATTGAGCTGAGACAGGTAGGGCGCGAGCGAGTTGCCCAGCTTCTCGGCCTTGGCGAAGTCGCGCTGCTTGTACTCGTACTTCTCGTTGTCGATGTTCTCTTCGCTGCCGGGCCGGGCCACGTCCTCGTAGAGCTCGTACCCCGCGTAGACACCCCAGCTGGCGCCCGCGGTGGCCGCGAGAGCCGCGCGGATCCGGTAGGCGGCGGGCCCGCCGAACTGCAGGTACTCGGTGAGGATGTCCGGCGTGTTCACGAACAGATTCGGGCGGTAGAAGGCGCTCCAGGTGTCGCTGATCTGCACGAAGAACTCCTCGAGCTCCGCCTTCGTGTTGCGCCAGGTGAAGTAGGAGTAGGACTGCTGGAATCCCGCACCGGCGAGGGACTGCATCATCGCGGGTCTCGTGAAGGCCTCCGCGAGGAAGACCACGTCGGGGTACTCGGCGTTGACCTCGTGGATGAGCCACTCCCAGAACTGCAGCGGCTTGGTGTGCGGGTTGTCGACCCGGAAGATCTGGATGCCCAGCCCGATCCAGTAGCGCACGATGCGCAGGATCTCCTCGCGGATGCCGACCGGGTCGTTGTCGAAGTTGAGCGGGTAGATGTCCTGGTACTTCTTGGGCGGGTTCTCGGCGTAGGCGATCGACCCGTCGGGCAGCGTGGTGAACCACTCCGGATGCTCGGTGACCCAGGGATGATCGGGCGAGCACTGCAGCGCGAGATCGATCGCGATCTCGAGATTGTGCTTGCGCGCCACCTCGAGGAACGCGACGAAGTCGTCGACCGTGCCGAGGTCGGGGTGGATCGCGTCGTGGCCCCCCTCCGCGCTGCCGATGGCCCAGGGCGAGCCGGGATCGTTCGGACCGGCCGTGAGCGAGTTGTTCGGTCCCTTGCGGAAACTGCGGCCGATCGGGTGGATCGGCGGCAGGTAGACGACGTCGAATCCCATGAGGGCGACGCCGGCGAGCCGCTGCGAGGCGGTCGCGAAGGTTCCCGAGCTCCAGCTGCCGTCGCGGTTCTTGCGGGCGCCCTCGCTCCGCGGGAAGAACTCGTACCAGCTGCCGACGCCCGCGCGCGTGCGTTCCACCCGGATGCTCGACGCCTCGCTGAGCGTCTGCAGACTGGCGATCGGCCGCGAGTCGAGCAGGGCGGCGAGGCGCGGATCGTGCGCGGCGGCGAGCCGTTCGTCGCGGGGGAGCGAGGGATCGCGCAGGGCGGCGAGTACGTCTTTGACGGCCTTGGTGGCACTCATGCGACCGAGCAGGGCGACGCCCTCGCTGAACACGAGCTCGACATCCTGGCCCAGTGGCACCTTGATCTCGGCGGCGTGCAGCCAGCTGGCCCAGTCGTCGCTGTAGGCCTGGACGCGGAACCGCCAGGTGCCGGTCGTGTGCAGTTGCACCTCGACCTCCCAGCGGTCGGTGCCGGGAGCGCCGGGCGACATCTTGTGCTGGGTCTGCACCCCCTGCGGATCGACGAGGAGCAGGTCGACGCCGAGCAGATCGTGTCCCTCGCGGAACACGGTGGCCGCGAACGGCACCACCTCGCCTGCAAACGCTTTCGCCGGCCAGCGGTTCTCCGGCTGTCGCGGTTCGACCCCCCTGATCGGGATGCGGCCGATGCGCGGCTCGTACGTCGTGTCGGTTGCGACCGCCGCCTTCGCGGAGGCGGTCGTGCTGTCCTGTTTCGCCACGACACCGACCGTACCCCTAAAGACCGGACGGCGGGCGGGCTTTTCTTGCGCGCAGAGAGTGTCTAGGGGCACCCGGACGGCCGGCGCCGGAGATCCGGATCGGCTCCGAGGTTGTGAGGGGAGCCTCCAACTCGAATAGGGTTGCGGGGTGAAGGCAATCCGTCGATTTACCGTCCGCACCGTTCTTCCGGAAGCGCTTACAGCGCTCGAGGACCTGGCGACCAACCTGAGGTGGTCGTGGCACCGTCCCACGATGCAGCTGTTCGCCTCCATCTCGCCCGCGATCTGGGATGAGACGGGTCACGACCCGGTCAGCCTCCTCGGCGCGATCGAACCGGCCCGCCTGCACGAACTCGCGCAGGACGCCGACTTCGTGCGACGCACCGAAGAGCTGCGCGACGACCTCGCGCGCTACCTCTCCGAGCCCCGCTGGTATCAGGGGCTCGACGACGCGCCGAAGGCGATCGCCTACTTCTCGCCCGAGTTCGGCATCGCGGCAGCGCTGCCGCAGTACTCCGGCGGCCTGGGGATCCTCGCGGGCGATCACCTCAAGAGCGCCTCCGATCTGGGCGTGCCGATCATCGCCGCGGGACTGTTCTACCGCGCCGGCTACTTCCGCCAGGGCATCTCTCGCGACGGCTGGCAGCAGGAGAGCTACCCCGTGCTCGACCCGGACGGCCTCCCGCTCCGCGTGCTCCGCAACCCGGACGGAACCGCCGCGCAGGTCACCCTCGCCCTTCCGGACGGCAAGGCCCTTGCCGCCCGCATCTGGAAGGTCGCGGTCGGCCGCGTCACCCTGCTGCTGCTCGACACCGACGTTCCCGAGAACGACGACGAGCTTCGCGGCGTCACCGACCGACTGTACGGCGGGGGCGGCGAACACCGACTCCTGCAGGAGCTTCTCCTCGGCATCGGCGGCGTGCGCGCCATCAAGATCTACACCGACCTCACGGGCTCGCCCGCACCCGAGGTGTTCCACACCAACGAGGGGCACGCCGGCTTCCTGGGCCTCGAGCGCATCAGCGATCTGATCGGCGGCGGGCTGTCGTTCGACGAAGCCCTGCAGGTCGTCCGCGCGGGCACCGTGTTCACGACGCACACCCCCGTGCCGGCCGGCATCGACCGCTTCGAGGCGTCGCTCGTGCAGCGCTACTTCTCCACCGACCTCCTGCCGGGGGTCGCGGTCGACCGCGTGCTCACGCTCGGCGCCGAGGACTACGAGGGCGGCACCGAGGGCACCTTCAACATGGCCGTCATGGGCCTCCGCCTCGGCCAGCGGGCCAACGGCGTCTCCCTCCTGCACGGCGACGTCTCGCGCGGCATGTTCGGCGCGCTCTGGCCGGGCTTCGACCAGGATGACGTGCCGATCACCTCGGTCACCAACGGCGTGCACGCGCCCACCTGGACCGATCCGCACCTCCTCGCGCTCGCCTCCGAGAAGCTCGGCACCACCAACACCACGCACGCGGACTGGCGCTCGGACGCGATCAGCGACGCCGACATCTGGAACGTGCGCCAGCAGATGAAGAAGCAGCTGGTCGCGGATGCCCGCACGCGCCTCATCGCGTCGTGGGAGGAGCAGAACCCGGGCGCGGGTGTGCCCGCCTGGTTCTCGGGAATCCTCGATCCGACCGTGCTCACGATCGGCTTCGCGCGCCGCGTGCCGACCTACAAGCGGCTCACCCTCATGCTTCGCGACCCGGAGCGCCTGCGCAAGCTGCTCACGCATCCGACGCACCCCGTGCAGATCGTGATCGCCGGCAAGTCGCACCCCGCCGATGACGAGGGCAAGCGGCTCATCCAGCAGCTGGTCGAGTTCGCGGCGGGCGCCGATGTGCGGCACCGCATGGTGTTCCTGCCCAACTACGACATCGCCATGGCGCAGCTGCTCTACCCGGGAACCGACGTCTGGCTGAACAACCCGCTGCGCCCGCTCGAGGCCTGCGGCACGAGCGGCATGAAGGCGGCGCTGAACGGCTCGCTCAACCTGTCGATTCTCGATGGATGGTGGGCCGAGTACTTCGACGGTGAGAACGGCTGGGCCATCCCGACCGCCGACAGCGCCGGCGACGCCTCCGAGCGCGACGATCTGGAGGCCGAGGCCATGTACGACCTCATCGAGCACCAGATCGCCCCGCGCTTCTACGACCGCAATGAGCAGGGCGTCCCCACGCGCTGGGTGGAGGGGATCCGCCACACGCTGTCGACGCTGTCTCCCGCGCTCAGTGCCGACCGCATGGTCATGGAGTACGTCGAGCGCCTGTACATGCCCGCCGCGCGCTCCGAGCGCGACATCACCGCCTCCGGGTACGCGCCCGCCCGCGAGCTCGCGGAGTGGAAGGATCGCGTCACGGCGGCGTGGCCGAGGGTCTACGTGACCCACGTCGAGTCCGGCGGAGTCGACTCCGTGCCGCAGATCGGAGACTCCCTCCAGGTGCGGGCGCTCGTGCAGATCGACGGGCTGCGTCCCAGCGACCTGAAGGTCGAGGTCGTGTACGGCCGGGCACGCGACGGCGACACGCTCTCGAACATCCGGCGCCAGAAGCTCGGCTTCGATTCGCACACGCCGGGTCAGCCCGCGGTCTTCTCGGGAACCGTGACCCTCGAGTCGCCCGGGAGCTTCGGGTACAACGTGCGCGTGGTCCCCTCGCACCCCCTGCTCGCGAACCCGGCCGAACTCGGGCTCATCAGCGTCGCCCACTGAGAGGCTCCGCTGGAGCGCGCTTCGGAATCCGTTGTAGAGGCCGCGATTGACGGTGCTTTTCGGGGCTTCACCGGAGTATTTTCTGCGTGATCGACATCGTCGTGCTTCGGCGCGACCGCTCGGTCATGGAGGATAGACAGGTCCTCCTGTCCCCATAAAACCGGCTGCTATCAGCACTTTTCTTATCGCCGGACCACCCCCGTATTGGGTGTGCGGGCGCTATTGCGGGCGGTGCACGGGCATCCGTAGTGTCAATGGTGTCGCCAGAACCACCGGCGGCCCCAACCGGCCTCACGGCCACAACCCGTACAGGACGCCACCATGTCGAAGTCGCAGCAGCCCAGCGCAGCGACCTCCGGCGTGCGCGTCGCGGGTTCCACCAACTCCGTGTCGGACGGGATGCTCGGGGGAGCGTTCCCGTCTCGCGCGGCAGGCAAGATGAGCAGCCTTCTGGGTGCGCCTCTGTTGCAGCGGATCGGGTTCCGCCGCCAGTCGCGAACGCTCCGGGACGTCTCCTAGACGCCCGGCAACCCCAGGCCTGCTCGCTGGCCCAACCGGTCGTCCCCGTCACCTGCTTCGGCAGAGGGCGGGGACGCCGCTGTTAAGCCGTCAGGCGCCTCGAACCGTTGATGCCGGCCGTCGATGGCGGGTGCGTCGGCGGCGCGGGGCGGCGCGGCTCGATCTCGCGATCGCGGCGAACCGCGCTCAGTCGCGCGCGATCGCGGCGACGGCGGCGCCGGTCGCCGCGATGAGGTCGGCGGGCGCGAGCTCGATGTCGAAGCCCCGGCGACCGCCCGAGACGAAGACCGTGTCGAAGAGCTCGACCGTCTCGTCGATCACCGTCTCGTGGCGCATCTTCTGACCGATCGGGCTGATGCCGCCGAGCACGTACCCCGTGCGCCGCTGCGCGAGGGCCGGGTCGGCCATGGTCGCGCGCTTTCCGTGGAGGACGCTCGCGAGGGCGCCGAGGTCGAGGCTGCCGGTGACCGGCACGACGGCGACGATGAGCCGGCCATCCACCTCGGTCAGGAGCGTCTTGAAGACGCGCTCCGGGTCGAGCCCCAGTGCGTCCGCGGCCTCCTGCCCGAAATTGCGGTTCGCCGGGTCGTGCGTGTAGCTGTGGGCCGTGAACCGGATGCCCGCCGCCTCCAGCGCGACCGTCGCCGGTGTTCCCGCCATCGCCCGACCCCCGTGTCAGTGCGCCCGGAACAGCTGCATCGAGGTGCCCGCGATGAGCACCTCGCTGCCGGGGCCGTGTTCGAGCTCGGTGTCGTGCAGCTCGTCGTCGGCCGAGTTCCAGAGCAGGGTGTAGCCGGTCACGCCCTCGTGCTCGGGCAGGGTGACGGTGACGTCGCGCTCGAGCCCGTGGACGATGAGCAGGATGCGGTTGAACTCCTCGAACTCGGGAGTGGACGCCGCGAGGTACTGGAGGGTGCGCGCCGAGGGCGAGTTCCAGTCGCTCTCGCTCATCGAGAGGCCCTCGGTGTTGTACCAGTCCATCTGCGACGCCGAGGGCACGGTCTCTCCGAAGCGGGCGAACCGCACGGGCCGCAGCGCCGGGTTCTCGCGACGCAGCCGCAGCAGCGTCTGCGCGACCTGCCACAGCTCGTTCTGCCACTCCTCGTGCCCCGCCCAGCTCAGCCAGGTCAGTTCGCTGTCGTGGCAGTAGGCGTTGTTGTTGCCGCGCTGGCTGCGCCCGAACTCGTCGCCCGCGGTGAGCATGGGGACGCCCGCGGAGAGGAGCAGGGTGCCGAGGAGGTTGCGCATGGCCTTGCAGCGGGCATCCAGCACCGTCTGATCGCGGGTGGGCCCCTCGATGCCGTGGTTGAAGGAGTGGTTGTTGTCGGTGCCGTCGCGGTTGTTCTCGCCGTTGCCGAGGTTGTGCTTCTGGTTGTAGGCCGTGAGGTCGGCCATCGTGAATCCGTCGTGCGCGGTGATGAAGTTGACGGAGGCGAGCGGTCCGCGCTCCTCGGAGAACACGTGCGAGGAGCCCGCCAGGCGCCGGGCGAAGCCGCCGATGCCGGAGGGTGCCGAGCCGTGGTGACGTGCCGAGGCGACGTCGGTGAGCCAGAAGTCGCGCACCCGGTCGCGGTAGCCGTCGTTCCACTCGAGGAAGCCCTTGGGGAAGTGGCCCACCTGCCAGCCGCCCATGCCGACGTCCCAGGGCTCGGCGATCATCTTGACACCGCGCAGCGCGGGGTCGCTCACGATGGCCTGCAGCAGGGGATGCCCGCTGTCGAAGTCGACGTTCTCGTCGCGGCCCAGCGTTGCGGCGAGGTCGAAACGGAACCCATCGATCTGCACCTCGGTGGCCCAGTAACGCAGCGAGTCGAGCACGAGTCGCTGCGCCGCGGGGAGGGAGAAGTCGACGGTGTTGCCGCATCCCGTCACGTCGATGTAGTCGCCGTCCGCCATCTGGCGGTAATACGAGGCGTTGTCGATGCCGCGCAGCGACGAGGTCGGGCCGCCCGGCCCCTCCTCGGCCGTGTGGTTGTAAACGACGTCGAGGATGACCTCCAGCCCGGCCTCGTGCAGCAGCCGCACCATGCCCTTGAACTCGCGCAGGACGGCGCCGGTGCCGCCGAACTGGGCCGCCTTCGAGGCGTAGCTCGCGTGCGGCGTGAAGAAGTTGAGCGTGTTGTAGCCCCAGTAGTTGGCGAGCCCCTGCTTGATGAGTCGCTGCTCGCTCACCGACTGGTGGATCGGCAGCAGTTGCACGCTCGTGACGCCGAGGTCTTTGAGGTAGGCGATCGTGCTCGGGTGCGCGAGACCGGCGTAGGTGCCGCGGAGCTCCTCCGGAACGGCGGTGTTCGACTTGGTGAGGCCCTTGACGTGGGCCTCGTACAGCACGGTGTGGTCGAGCGGCACGGCCGGCTTGGCGACGCCGCCCCAGTCGAAGGCGTCATCCTGCACATAGGAGCGCCACTCGCCGGTGGAGGTGCGGGCGAGCCCGCGGGCGTAGGGGTCGATGAGATTGCGGGTGGGGTCGAAGGCGTGCGTCTTGCCCTTCGGCCCGCTCGCGCGGAGCGCGTAGCGCGTGCCGGGTGCGAGCGCCTTCGTGCGCACCGACCAGACGTCCGCCTCACCGCGCACGAGCGGGTAGGTCGCGCGCACCCAGCTCGGGTCCTTGTCGTCGAAGATGGCGAGCTCGATGGCGGTCGCGTTGCGCGACCACACCTTGAGTTCGCCGCCCCGCGAGGTGACGTGCACCCCGAGGTGACGCAACGGGTCTGGTGCAGGCATGCGACCTAGAGTAGTTACTTCGTAAGTCGGCAATGTTACGACGGGGCAATTGGGAGTGCGCATGGCGATCTATCTCGATCACGCCGCGACGACCCCGATGACGCCGCGCGTGCGGGAGGCCTACCTCGAGGCGCTCGGCGTCGTGGGCAATCCCTCGTCGATCCACTCCCAGGGCCAGAACGCGAAGCGGATGCTCGAGGAGGCCCGCGAGCGGGTCGCCGCGTCGCTCGGGGCCGATGCCGTGGAGGTGACCTTCACCTCGGGCGGGACGGAGGCGATCAATCTCGCGGTCAAGGGACTGTATTGGGAGCGCCAGAGGGGCGAGCGGCCGCGGCCGCGCATCCTGATGCCCGCCGGCGAGCACCACGCGACCGTCGACGCCGCCGCCTGGCTCGCGCAGGCTCAGGGCGCGATCGTCGAGGAGGTGCCGGTCGACGCGGTGGGCCGGATCGACCTGGACGCACTGCGGGCCGCGCTCGGCGACGACGTCGCGCTCGTGACGGCGATCTGGGCGAACAACGAGGTCGGCACCGTGCAGCCCGTGCGGGAGATCGTCGCGCTCGCCGCGGCCGAGGGGGTGCCCGTGCACCTCGACGCGGTCGCGGCGTACGGCTACCTTCCGATCGACTTCCACGCGAGCGGCGCCGCCGCCCTCAGCGTCTCGGCGCACAAGATCGGTGGCCCCGTCGGCATCGGGGCGCTCCTCATCGCCCGGAGCTCCTCCGTCACTCCGCTCGTGCACGGCGGCAACCAGCAGCGCGCGCGGTCCGGAACGCAGGATGCGGCGGGGGCCGTCGCGTTCGGGGTGGCCGCCGCCGAGGCGACACGGGAGCTGGGCATCCGTTCGGGGCTGCTCGCGGCGCGTCGGGACCGGCTCATCGCGGGCGTCAGGGCGGCGGTGCCCTCGGCGATCCTGCGGGGAGACCCGGTCGACCGGCTACCCGGCAACGCGCACTTCACCTTCCCCGGCTGCGAGGGCGACTCGCTGCTCTTTCTGCTCGACGTCGCGGGCTTCAGCGTCTCTACCGGCTCAGCCTGCCAGGCGGGCGTTCCCGAGGCCTCCCACGTGCTGCTGGGCATGGGGGTCTCCGAACCGGATGCGCGCGGAGCCCTCCGCATCACGATCGGCCACGAGACGACCGGTGGCGAGGTCGACGCCTTCGTCGCCGCGCTGCCGGCCGCCGTGGAGCGCGCCACTCGCGCGGGACTCGCGGACCGGGTGGTGGGCTTTGGTGCGTAGCGCGGGGGTGGCGGCCCTCCTCGTGGCGGGCCTCGCCCTCGTCGGATGCACCGCGCCCACGGCGACACCCACGACCGCACCCAGCGCCAGCGCCAACGCCAGTGCGGCTCCGGTGACCGCGCTCGGCGCTCTGCACCCCGTCTTCCCGGATCCCGTCTCGGATACGAGCGTCGAGAAGGAGTCCACCCGCGTCGCCGACGCGATCCAGGCGCTCATCGCCTCGCCCGCGGTCGTGCACGTCGACGACCACGCGCGCCTGGTTCCGGCGACCTCGACCAACGGGCGGTACTACGGAATCCTGCGCACGGTGACCGTGGATGCGAGCCTCGACCCCATCGCGCAGACCACCGCCATGGCGAAGCTGCTCGTCGCGGCGGGCTGGATCGAGCGCCAGACGGGCAGTGACACCGGCAAGTACCTCGACGCGCTCGCGAGCGGCACGGATGCGACGCGCTCGTGGTTCGTGATCGTGGGGGCCGACTCCACCGATTCCTCGTCACCGGTCGTCACGATCCAACTCGCGAGCCCCGACCTCGGCCCGCCGACGCAGTAGCGGCCGCTCGGCGGTCGCGGTGCCGTGGTGTTCGCCCCAGGACCAGCCCAGCGCTGTCGCCCAGCGTTCGTCCTGCCCGGGCCCCCTCGACCGGTCGACCGTAGACTGGAGCAATGCGTGTTCTGGCGGCCATGAGCGGGGGAGTGGACTCCGCGGTCGCTGCGGCGCGCGCGAAAGACGCCGGTCACGACGTCGTCGGCGTTCACCTCGCCCTCAGCCGCATGCCGGGAACGCTGCGCACGGGTGCGCGCGGCTGCTGCACGATCGAGGATTCGATGGATGCCCAGCGCGCCGCCAACCTCATCGGAATCCCGTACTACGTCTGGGACTTCTCCGAGCGCTTCAAGGCCGACGTCGTCGACGATTTCGTGGCGGAGTACTCGGCCGGTCGCACGCCCAACCCCTGCCTGCGCTGCAACGAGCGCATCAAGTTCGCCGCGCTGCTCGAGAAGGCGCTCGCCCTCGGCTTCGACGCGGTCGCGACGGGCCACTACGCCACCGTGCTGACGGATGCCGACGGCAACCGCGAGCTGCACCGGGCGGCCGCGTGGGCCAAAGACCAGTCCTACGTGCTCGGAGTGCTCACCGCGGAGCAGCTCGCGCACAGCATGTTCCCGCTCGGCACGACGCCGTCGAAGGCGGAGGTGCGCGCCGAGGCCGCCGCACGGGGATTCAGCGTCGCGAGCAAGCCCGACAGCCACGACATCTGCTTCATCCCGGACGGCGACACCCGCGGCTGGCTCGCCGAGCGCGTCGGCGCCGAGCAGGGCGAGATCGTCGAGCGTGACGGCACCGTCGTCGGCACGCATCAGGGGGCGCACGCCTTCACGGTGGGCCAGCGGCGCGGGCTGAGCATCGGGCATCCCGCACCGGATGGTCGGCCGCGCTTCGTGCTGGAGGTCCGGCCGAAGGACAACACGGTGGTCGTCGGCCCGAAGGAGGCGCTCGACATCGCGCAGTTGGCCGGATCCCGGTTCAGCTGGGCCGGTCGCGCGCCCGAGCACCCGGAGAGCGAGTGGGCGTGCGAGGTGCAGATCCGCGCGCACGCCGATCCGGTTCCCGCCACCGCTGTCGTGCGCGACGGCGAGCTCGTGATCACCCCGGATGCCCCCCTCGGCGGCGTCGCTCCCGGCCAGTCGGCCGTCGTCTACCTGGGCACCCGCGTGCTCGGCCAGTGCACGATCGACCGCACCGTCTCGGCGGTGCCCGCGCCCGCCTGAGCCCGCGGCGACTCGCGGCGAGGACCTTCCGCAGACCGCCCCCGCCCCGGTCCGGCCGCCTCCCCGGCGTCGGTGGCGCGTCCTAGGCTGGAGGCGTGGCAGAGACGTACACGACCGAAGAGCTCGACCGCGCGAGCGATGAGGCCCGCGCACTGACCGCGCGGATCCTCGAACTGCGCGATGCCTACTACGAGAAGGAGGCGGCGCTCGCCTCCGACGAGGAGTATGACGGCCTGATGCACCGGCTCGAAGAGCTGGAGCGACTCTTCCCCGAGCTGCAGAGCCAGGACAGCCCCACGCAGACGGTGGGCGGCCGCGCCGAGACGACGCTCTTCGCCCCGGTGACGCACGCCGAGCGCATGCTCAGCCTCGACAACGTCTTCTCCATCGAGGAGTTCGAGGCCTGGGCGGCGAAGGTCGAGCGCGACTCGGGCCGGTCTGTCGACTACCTCTGCGAGCTCAAGATCGACGGTCTCGCCATCAATCTGCGGTACGAGCGGGGCGTGCTGACCTCCGCCGCCACGCGCGGTGACGGGGTCGTCGGCGAAGACGTGACCGACAACATCGCCTACGTCCCCGGGATCCCGCGGGAGCTGCGCGACACCGAGGGTACGGGAGTGCCGATCCCGGAGCTCGTGGAGGTGCGCGGCGAGGTCTACTTCGAGGTCGCGACCTTCACCGCGCTCAACGCCCTGCAGGCGGCCGAGGGCGAGCGCATCTTCGCGAACCCGCGAAACGCCGCCTCCGGCAGCCTGCGTCAGGTGCGCGAGAACAAGAACGAGGCGCAGCTGCGGCGCATGGATCGTCGGCTCGCCGGCCTCAGCATGCTCGTGCACGGCATCGGAGCGTGGCGAAACCCTCCGGTGGAGAGCCAGTCGAAGACCTACGAGCTGCTGCGGGCGTGGGGCCTCCCGACCAGCCCGCACTATCGGGTGTGCCACAGCGCGGAGGAGGCGGCCGACTTCATCCGCCACTTCGGCGAGCACCGCCACAGCGTCGAACACGAGATCGACGGCGTCGTCGTGAAGGTCGACGAGCTGGCGCTGCACGACGAGCTCGGGGCGACGAGCCGCGCGCCGCGCTGGGCGATCGCCTACAAGTACCCGCCCGAGCAGGTGAACACCCGCCTGCTCGACATCGTCGTGAGCGTCGGGCGCACCGGCCGCGCGACGCCGTTCGCCGTGATGGAGCCGGTCCGCGTGGCGGGGTCCACGGTGCGTCAGGCCACCCTGCACAACCAGGACGTCGTGAAGGCCAAGGGAGTGCTGATCGGCGACACCGTCGTGCTGCGAAAGGCGGGCGACGTGATTCCCGAGGTACTGGGGCCCGTGGTGGAGCTTCGCGACGGCTCCGAGCGCGAGTTCGTGATGCCCAGTGCCTGCCCCGAGTGCGGCACTCCGCTCGCGCCGGCGAAGGAGGGCGACGTCGACCTGCGGTGCCCCAACGCGCGGGCCTGCCCCGCCCAGGTGCGCGGTCGCGTCGAGCACGTCGGCAGCCGCGGGGCGCTCGACATCGAGGCGCTCGGCGAGGTGACCGCCGCGGCGCTCACCCAGCCCTTCGAACCGGCCGAGCCGCCGCTGCGCACCGAGGCCGGACTCTTCGAGCTGACCATCGACGACATCTTCCCGGTCGAGGTGATCGTTCGCGACAGCGAGACCGGGCTGCAGAAGCTGGATGACCGCGGCGAGCCCAAGCGCGAGACCCCCTTCAAGCGGCGCCGCCAGAAGCGCGACGGTCCCTTCGACCCGGATTCGCCCACCTTCGCGGGTGACGAGCTGTACGTGCCGTCGAGCAACGCCGAGAGCCTCATCGCCAACCTCGAGAAGGCGAAGACGAGCCCTCTCTGGCGCATTCTCGTCGCGCTGAGCATCCGCCACGTCGGTCCGGTCGCGGCGCGCGCGCTCGCCGACTACTTCGGTTCGCTCGATGCCATCCGTGCCGCCGCTCGCGACGAACTGGCGGCCGTGGAGGGCGTCGGACCGATCATCGCCGATGCGCTCCTCGAGTGGTTCGGGGTCGACTGGCACCAGGAGATCATCGAGCGGTGGGCCGCCTCCGGCGTGCAGTTCGCGACACCGGGGCACCCCGGTCCCGGCAGTGCGCAGGATGCGACCGGTCCCCTCGCGGGGCTCACCGTCGTCGCGACGGGCTCACTCGAGGGGTACACGCGCGAGGGAGCGCAGGAGGCGATCATCCAGGCGGGGGGCAAAGCGGCCTCGAGCGTCAGCAAGAAGACCGATTTCGTGGCGGCGGGGCCGGGCGCCGGTTCGAAGCTGACCAAGGCCGAGGAGCTCGGCGTGCGCGTGATCGACGCCGCGCAGTTCAGGATTCTGGTGGAAAAAGGGCCCGCCGCACTCGACGAATAGCCACTCGCGTCTGAGACGTAATGAGTTGTTTACCTCGCACCCCCCAAACGGGGCTGTATACCCCCTATTATTGGCGGTGCGCGGCATTGCATGCCTGGGAATGTACGCAGTGTCCGCGCAGTAGAGGGGACAAACCCGAATTGCTGTTTGACGTCGCAGCGCTTCTGTTCACCTCGGCCGCACTGGAACACGCCGCCGAGGTTTCAACCATGCCTGCGACGTCCCTCATTCAGGTGCAGGACACCCCGACGACCGCGGATATCGTTCCCTACAGCCCCGCGGTCACGAACGGCGTCGCGCCCCTCCTCTACGGCGCTTTGATCGATCCCTCCGCGGTTGTCCAGCCGCTGTCCCTCAGCTCACGGCCGGTCTCCCTCTCCGACCTCTCAGCGCTCAGCGGCGTCACGCTGTTGCGCGAGCTGGCCATCCTGCCGCACGACCAGCTGGCGAGCTACATCGCCAGTAATCCCCGGGTCGTCGACAACATCCTGGCGTCGCCGCCCGCACCCGCTGAGACGTCGGCGATGTGGAATACGATGTCCGACCCCGACCGCCTCAACCTGGAGACCGCAGCGCCGCGGCTCGTCGGAAACCTCGATGGCATTCCCGCCGACGTGCGCGACACCGCCAACCGCGCCTGGATCCCGCAGGTGCAGGCGCAGCTCACCAGCCGGCTGAACTCGGCCTCCGGCCGGGCGATCGCCGAGGACGCGCGTCACCAGATCCACATGCTGGGCGAGATCCAGAGCGCGCTGGGCACCTCCGGGTCGATCCCGCAGCGCTCCCTGCTCTCCGTCGACCCGACGGGCCAGGGCAAGGCCGCGATCGTTCTCGGCGACCTCGCGCACGCCGACTACGTCACCTACATGGTGCCGGGCATGTTCTTCACGGTCGACGGGCAGATCGACGACTGGACCGACGACGCCTCGCGCCTTTACGACGAGCAGGTCAGCTGGCTGAATCTCATTGACAAGGTCAAGCCGGGCGAGGCGAAGAAGACCGTCGCGGTCGTCGCCTGGATGGGCTACCAGACCCCCGACCTCACGAACATCGGCTCCCTCGACCTGGCCTATCAGGGCAGGGACGCCCTCGCCCGCACCATCGAGGGACTCCAGGCCGAGCGGGCCGGAACCGAGCCGTACATCACGGTGGTGGCACACAGCTACGGCTCCACCGCCGCGCTCATGGCCCTCACCGAATACGACTTCCAGATCGACGCGCTCGCGCTCGTCGGTTCCCCGGGCAGCGCCGCGCAGTCGGTGAACGATCTCCACGTGCGCAACCACAACGTCTACGTGGGCGAGGCGCCGTTCGACCCGGTGCCCAACAGCGCCTGGTTCGGCAGCGATCCCGCCGCGCCCAGCTATGGGGCGAAGAAGATGGCGGTGGGCGGCGGCTTCGACGCGATCACCAACGAATTCCTGGCCCCCTCCTTCGGTCACAACGACTACTTCGGCGTCGGCACCGAGTCCATGCGCAACATGGCGCTCATCGGAATCGACCACGGCGAACTCGTCACCACGGGCTCCTCCTCCGACAACCGGAAGACACTCGCGCTCGAGCAGTGATAGTTTGGCCGCGCACTACGGTGCGGATGGAAGGTCATGTCGTCACGCGCGCTGCTCATTCCCGCCTTCGCACTGGTGCTGGTGGGTCTGACCGGCTGCGCCCTCACGACGGGCGGGGATGCCGACCCCCAGGCCGCCCGTGACACCCTCTATCGCGTGCTCGACCGCACCGAGGCCACCATCGGGGGCGACTGGGTGGTCGCCGACGATCCGACCCCGCGGGGGTGCACCTTCCCGATCTGGACGCAGGGCACGCTGTATCCCGGGCTCCGCACCGCTGCGCCGATCGCGGGCGCGACGGCCGCGCTGCGCCGGGTGGAGGTGCTGTGGCGGCGCCTGGGCTACAGCCTGGAGACGAGTCGGGTGGGGGCGGTCATCCAGCTGCGGGGCACCGCCTCGCTCAGCCGCAGCCTGCAGTTGCGCTTCGGTCCCGATGGCATGACCCTCCAGGGCGAGAGCGAGTGCCGCCCCGGATGACCGGCCTCACCCCCGCACGAAGGTCGCGCGCGTCTCACCGAACAGCCCGCTGACGACGAGCACGCCGCGCACGACGGCGACCGTGAAGCTGTTGGTCAGCAGGTCGCGCGCCGCCCCCGCCGCGTTCCGCTGATCGGGCGTGCACTGCTCGCCCTGGAGGATGTCGACGAGCACCCCGTCGACGGCGACGGTCGAGCTGCCCGCCACGGTCGTCACGAGAACGAGCGTCTCGGAGCAGGGCGAACTGATGCGGAGGAGGTCGGGTGCGATGAAGCGCACCGCCACCTGGTGCAGCACCCCGGAGCCGCCGGCGAGGCGCGGGAGCTGCGGCGGAAGCTGATCCAGCAGCCAGGTGACGCCCATGAGGGGCTCGAGCGGGGCGACGGTGCGACGGCGGAACTCGAGTCGGGCCGACGGCGAGCTCAGCTCGAGATCGCCCCCGGAGCGGCGGGCGACCGTCACCTCGCGCAGCGCGCGGAAGTAGCGGGAGTTCAGCGTCGCGACGCCCTGTTCGATGCAGTCGGCGTGCCCCTGGGTCACGCTCAGGAAGACCGCGCCGGATCCGCCCGTGACGCGCGCGCGGTAGTCCTCGCAGGGGGTCGTGCCGTGGGCCGCGCCCGCGTCGCCCACGTCGAGGGAGAGGTAGGAGCCGTTGAGGTGCAGGAGACCGCGATCGTCGTGGGCGCCCACGAGCAGCCACCGCCCGGTGAGACGGGGGTCGATGATCGCGTCGTGGCCGGACGCCGGCGCGCACCCGGTGAGGGCGAGGAGCAGAGCGGCGGTGACGGCGGCGAGGGCGCGGCGGGGGGTCATCCGGCGAACACCAGCGGTCGGAAGGTGGCGACCAGGCCGTTGTTGAGGCTGCTCACGACGAGCGCGTTCTTGGTGAAGCGCAGCCGGAACTGCCCGCTGAGCGTCGCCGCGGCGTTCTCGCTGATGGCGCGCAGCGACCCGCAGCGCGACCAGTCGGCGGGGGTGCGTTCCGCCGCCGAGACCGTGACGAGATTTCTGCCGGTCACCCGGTAGTGGAAGACGATGAAGCCGCAGGGGGTCCCGAATTCGAAGAGGTGGGCGTCCTGCACGCTCAGGTTGAACCAGGGCTGATCGATGCTGATGTAGTCGACGAAGCCGCTGAGCGACTGCAGCTGCCACGAGTCGCCGATGATGTCGAGCAGCGGGGGGCGCACCGAGCGGACGAATCGCAGTGTGGTGCGCGCCGAGCGCAGGAGGAGCGAGCCGCCCGCCAGGCTCGCGTTCGTGGTGGCCGAGAGTGCGCGGAAGTAACGGCTGTCGAGGCCGTTGTCGATCGCGCCGCTGCACCGGTCGGCCCGGGTCACCCTCAGCCGCACGAACACCGCGCCCACACCGCCCGCGACGGATGCGGTGTAGCTGTTGCAGGGCGCCCGACCACCGCTGTGCGCGGAGTCGGCGATCTCGAGTGTGACGTACTGGTCGTTCAGAGCGATCGCGCCGCGAGCGTCGCGGGCGGCCACGAGTTCCCATGACCCGCGCAACCGGGGGTCGGGGGAGGAGCCTGCGACCGGGCCCCCGGAGCAGGCGGCGAGGAGGATCGCGAGCGCGGTCGCGGCGGCGATCACACCGAGTCGTCTCATCGCTGAACCTCCTGCGCCCACTCTGTCAGATCGACGCGGCCGGCAGGCGCAATAGAATTGTCGGGATCCCTCACCCCTTGAGCTCGGAGTCGCATGTCTGAAATCACCCCCGACGTGGTGCGTCACCTCGCCGGTCTCGCGCGCATCGCGCTCACCGAGAGCGAGGTCGCGTCGCTCACCGGCGAACTGGGCAGCATCGTCGACAACATCGCGAAGGTCAGCGAGGTCGCGACCCCCGATGTCGAGGGGACGAGCCACCCCATCCCGCTCCAGAACGTCTTCCGGGCCGATATCCCCGGTGTCACCCTCACGACCGAGCAGGCGCTCGCGGGAGCGCCCGATCACGACGGCAGCCGGTTCCGCGTGACCGCGATCCTGGGAGAAGAGCAGTGAGCCTGATCCACTTGAGTGCCGCCGAGCTGGGCGAGAAGCTCGCGAGCGGAGAGGTCTCGTCGGTCGAGGTCACCCGCGCACACCTCGACCGCATCGCCGCCGTCGACACCGATGTGCACGCCTTCCTGCACGTGAACGCCGCCGCCCTCGAGACCGCCGCGGCAGTCGATGCGAAGCGTGCCGCGGGGGAGCAGCTGGGCGAGCTCGCCGGCGTGCCGATCGCGATCAAGGACGTGCTGTGCACCCTCGGGATGCCCTCCACGGCGGGCTCGCGCATCCTCGAGGGCTGGGTGCCCCCGTACGACGCGACCGTCGTCGCGCGCCTGCGGGCCGCCGATCTCGTGCCCCTCGGCAAGACCAACATGGACGAGTTCGCGATGGGGTCGTCGACCGAGCACTCCGCCTACGGTCCGACGCACAACCCCTGGGATCTCGACCGCATCCCCGGCGGCTCGGGCGGTGGCTCCGCGGCCGCCGTGGCCGCGTTCGAGGCGCCGATCGCGCTCGGCTCCGACACCGGCGGCTCGATCCGCCAACCGGCCGCCGTCACCGGCAGCGTGGGCGTGAAGCCCACCTACGGCTCCGTCTCGCGCTACGGAGCCATCGCGCTGGCCTCCTCGCTCGACCAGGTGGGGCCGGTCAGCCGCACGGTGCTCGACGCGGCCCTCGTGCACGACGTCATCGGAGGCTGGGATCCGCGCGACTCCACCTCCCTGAAGGACGAGTGGCCCTCTTTCGCCCAGGCCGCTCGCGAGGGCGCCCGCCAGGAGTCGCTCGCGGGCCTGCGCATCGGCGTCGTGAAGCAGCTCGACGCGCCCGGCTTCCAGGCCGGGGTCAGCCAGCGGTTCCACGAGGCGCTCGAGCTGCTCGCCTCCGCGGGGGCCGAGATCGTCGAGGTGAGCGCCCCCAACTTCGAGTACGCGGTCGCCGCCTACTACCTGATCCTCCCGGCGGAGGCCTCGAGCAACCTCGCCAAGTTCGACTCGGTGCGGTTCGGCCTGCGGGTGAACCCCGCGGGCGGCGGCACCGTCGAAGACGTGATGGCGGCCACGCGCGAGGCGGGCTTCGGTCCCGAGGTGAAGCGCCGCATCATCCTCGGCACCTACGCTCTCAGCGCGGGCTACTACGACGCGTACTACGGCAGCGCGCAGAAGGTGCGCACGCTGATCCAGCGCGACTTCTCGGCCGCGTTCGCCGAGGCGGACGTGCTCGTGAGCCCCTCCGCCCCCACGACCGCGTTCCGGCTGGGGGAGAAGCTCAACGACCCGCTCGCCATGTACCTCAACGACGTGACGACGATCCCCGCGAACCTCGCCGGTATCCCCGGCATGGGCCTGCCGATCGGGCTGGCTCCTGAGGACGGCCTGCCGGTGGGCATCCAGCTGATGGCACCCGCCCGCGCGGATGACCGGCTCTACCGCCTCGGAGCGACGCTCGAGCGCCTCCTCGAGCAGAAGTGGGGCCACACCCTGCTGAGCCAGGCACCGGATCTGGCGCAGTCGGAGATGTACGCGGCGGAGACCGGCGCCGTCTGACGGCAGCCGGCGTCAGTCCTCGCCCTGACGCTCGCGATAGGCGACCATGTTCATCCGGTTGCCGCAGCGCACGCTGCAGAAGCGCTTCGAGCCGTTGCGCGAGAGGTCCGCGAGGATTCCCTCGCAGTCGTAGGCGGCGCAGGCGCGCAGTCGCGAGGTGGCATCGGCGCGGATGACGTCGGAGAGCGCGAGCGCGACCTCGACTCTCATCCGCTCGGCGAGCGGCGCGTCGGCGGGCGTGGCGTGCAGGTGCCAGTCGAGCCCGTCGTGGCGGGCGAGCTGCGGCAGCGCCCCCGCCGCGTGAAGCAGGGTGTTGACCTCCTCCGCCATCCGGTCGCGGTCGATGAGCCAGATCCGCCGGAACTCGTCGCGGGTGAGCCTCACCTCGGCGAGTTCGGCCTCGTCCCGGTCGAAGCGGCCCGAGTACCGGTGCTCCGTGAGCAGCGCGGTCAGCTGGGCGGGTTCGCCGAGTTCGTCCGTTCCACTTCGTGACGCCCGGGCGACGGTGTTGGCGAGGGCGATCGCGAACTCCAGGGTGTCGACCGTGTCAGGGGTAAAAAGCAATTTGACTCCTTATTCGAGGCAAGACTACCGTCTGGAGTAGCACCCCGTCCGCTCAGCTCCATCCCTCATCCAGGAGGTCGTCATGGCTCGCTCCACGACCACGCGCGGCCTCCTCATCGCCATCATCGCCGCCGCCTGCTTCGGCATGTCAGGCGCACTCGTGAAGCCCCTCCTCGAGGCCGGCTGGACCCCGGCGGCCGCCGTCACGGCGCGCGCGCTCATCGGCGCGGTGGCGCTCGCTCCCTTCGCCCTCGTGGCCCTGCGCGGCCGCTGGTCCACACTGTGGCGAGCGCGTGGACGGATCCTCGTCATGGCGGGGATCGGCGTCGCGGGCACGCAGCTCGTGTACTTCGCCGCCGTTCAGCGCATCCCCATCGGGACCGCCATCCTCATGGAGTACACCGCCCCGCTCCTGCTCGTGCTGCTCGCCTGGGCGCGCACGCGCCGGGTGCCCCGCCTGGTCGTGATCATCGGCTCGGTGCTCGCGGTCGCGGGCCTCGTGCTGGTGGTCGCCCCGCAGGGCGGGGTCGCGCTCGACACGCTGGGCGTGGTGTTCTCGGTGCTGGGGATGATCGGCTGCGCCATCTACTACCTCGCCGCCGCGATCCCGAGCGACGGTCTGCCGCCCGTCGCCTTCGCCGCCTCCGGGCTCCTGCTCGGCGGCCTCGCACTGGGTGCCGTCGGTCTTCTCGGCATCGTCCCCTTCGCGGTCACGACCACGGCCGTGCGCTTCGGCGGGGTGACGACGGCGTGGTGGGTGCCCGTGCTCATCGTGGGGGTGCTCTCCACCGGGCTCGCCTACGCGGCGAGCATCACCTCGAGCGAGCTGCTGGGCTCACGGCTCGCCTCCTTCATGGGTCTGCTCGAGGTCGTGGCGGCCACCCTGTACGCCTGGGTGCTGCTCGGCGAAGGACTCACCGTCGCGAAGGGCATCGGCGGGGTGCTGATCCTCACGGGGATCGCGTTCGTGCGCTCGGAGAAGGCGGACGACGCACCGCTGGAGCCGGGGTCGGGGGCCGACGGGCGAGGGGTGGCCGGTCATCCGGATGCCCTGGAGCCCGCGCCCGCCGACGCCTGAGCCCACCGGCCTCCCCGTAGAATCGTCGGGTGGCTAAAGCAGAACTGATGGACTTCGACAAGGCGCTCGAGCTGTTCGAGCCGGTACTCGGCTTCGAGGTGCACGTGGAGCTCGGCACCGCGACGAAGATGTTCTCGGACGCCCCCAACCCGGCGGCCTTCGGCGCCGTCGCCGCGGAGCCGAACACGCAGATCACGCCCGTCGACCTGGGCCTCCCCGGAAGCCTCCCGGTCGTCAACGAGCAGGCCGTGCGCTACTCCATCAGCCTCGGTCTCGCGCTCGGCTGCTCGATCGCCGAGTCGTCGCGCTTCGCCCGCAAGAACTACTTCTACCCCGACCTCGCGAAGAACTACCAGATCAGCCAGTTCGACGAGCCCATCGCCTATGACGGCTCGGTCGAGGTCGAGCTCTCCGACGGGAGAAGCTTCACGATCGAGATCGAGCGCGCCCACATGGAGGAGGACGCGGGCAAGCTCACGCACGTCGGGGGCGCGACCGGGCGCATCCAGGGCGCCGAGTACTCGCTCGTCGACTACAACCGCGCGGGCGTGCCCCTCGTCGAGATCGTCACCAAGATGATCACGGGAGCCGAGAAGGATGCTCCCGAGCTCGCCAAGGCCTACGTCTCGGCCATTCGCGACATCGTCGTCGCCCTCGGTATCAGCGAGGCGCGCATGGAGCGCGGCAACCTGCGCTGCGACGCCAACATCTCGCTGAGCCCGCGCGGCTCGGGAACGCTCGGCACCCGCACCGAGACGAAGAACGTCAACTCGCTGCGCAGCGTCGAGCGCGCCATCCGATACGAGATCCAGCGTCAGGCGGCCATTCTCGCGGCCGGGGGCACGATCATCCAGGAGACCCGCCACTGGCACGAGGACACCGGAGTCACCTCCGCCGGGCGGCCGAAGAGCGACGCGGACGACTACCGCTACTTTCCCGAGCCCGACCTGCTCCCCGTCGTGCCGGGTGCCGCCCTCATCGAGGAGCTGCGGGCGGCCCTGCCCGAGGCGCCGTCGCTGCGTCGTCGTCGGCTCAAAGAGGCCTGGGGCTTCACCGATCTCGAGTTCCAGGACGTCCTGAACTCCAATCTGCTGGTCGAGGTGGAGCAGACGGTGGCCGAGGGCGCCTCGCCCGCCCAGGCGCGCAAGTGGTGGACGGGCGAGATCGCGCGGGTCGCCAACGAGCGCGAGGTGGAGCCCGGCAGCCTCGTGAGCCCGGAGCACGTCTCCGAACTCATCGCGCTCATCGAGTCGGGTGACCTCACCGACCGCCTGGCCCGGCAGGTGCTGGAGGGCGTGATCGCGGGGGAGGGCGCGCCGCACCACGTCGTCGACGCCCGCGGCCTGAAAGTCGTCTCCGACGACGGCGCGCTCATCGCCGCCATCGACGAGGCTCTCGCCGCGCAACCCGACGTGCTCGAGAAGATCCGCGACGGCAAGGTGCAGGCCGCCGGAGCCGTCATCGGCGCGGTCATGAAGGCGATGCGCGGCCAGGCGGACGCGGCCCGCGTGCGCGAACTCGTGCTGGAGCGCGCTCAGCAGTAGCGCGTTGGGGCTTTCCGAGCCTCAGTGACCGACGAGCACGCGCACCACGCGCGCGACCAGCTCCTCGAACCACGGTGAACTCAGCCCGACGAACAGGAACACGTTGAGCGCGACGCTGCCCCAGAAGCGGCGGCGGAACCCGGCCTTCGTGGTCTTGTGACGCAGGACCTGCTGCGCGACGATCGCCCCCGGCCAGCCTGCGGCTAGGCCGACGAGGAGCAACGACTCCTCCGGCACCCGCCAGCTGCCCCGAATCGCCGCGGCCTTGTCGGCGCGGTACATGACGAAGGTGAGGATGCTCATCACGAGGTAGAGCGCCGCGACCCACAGCGGGAGGTGCCAGAAGTGCGCGACGACGAGATAGACGACCAGGAAGGCGGGCAGCGCGAAGTAGCTGGCGTTGCCGGGCTTGGTGTGCACCGGCGCGAGGAGGCGGCGTTCCTCGCCGCGGGCGGGTGCGCCCAGGGCGACGTCCTCGCCCGCGAGCGCGTCGGCCCGCGGCAGCACCCTGGCCGCCCGGTCCTTGCCGTCCGCCGTGGTCTCGACCTCGAACAGCAACTGCTCTCCGACCGTCGGCACCTCGGTGCCGCGTGGGAACGCGCGGATGTGCGCGAACACGTCCTTGCCGCCGTCGGCCGGTGCGATGAAGCCGAATCCGCGTTCCGCGTTCCATGACACGAGCACGCCTTCGAGGTGTGCGGAACGGGGAGTCATGGCCCGATGATAACCCGGGCTCCCGGGCACCGGCTCACTGCCGCCCGCCCGTCGCCGCGATTGATAGGCTCGCTCCGCGTGCCGTGTCCGGTCGCACGCGGCAGGGAACGGGTGAGGTGGCGAAGCAGACCTTCCGGCCGGAGATCCAGGCGCTGCGAGCCGTCGCCGTGCTCGCCGTCGTGGTGTTCCACCTGCGGGCCACCGCGCTCCCCGGGGGCTATGTCGGCGTCGACGTGTTCTTCGTCATCTCGGGGTTCCTCATCACCTCGCACCTCGTCGGCGAGCTTCGTGAGACGGGTCGGATCCGCTTCGCGCGGTTCTACGCGCGTCGCATCCGACGACTTCTGCCGGCGGCGCTGACGGTCCTCGCCGCGTGCCTCGTCGCGACGGCTCTGTGGATTCCGGCCACCGAGATCCGTCAGAACCTCTCCGAGATCACGGCGAGCGCGCTGTACGCGGAGAACTGGGTGCTCGCCGCGAACTCGGTCGACTACCTCTCCACCGCGACAGCGCACTCGCTCGCGCAGCACTACTGGTCGCTCTCGGTCGAGGAGCAGTTCTATCTCGTCTGGCCGCTGCTGCTGCTCGTTGCCTGGGCGATCGGCACTCGACTTTCCCGCTTGCCGCGCCGTGCGCTGCCCGCCCTGCTCCTCGGCCTGCTGTTCGTCGTGTCGCTCTGGACCTCGGTCGCCTGGACCGCGGCCGATCCCGCTCCCGCCTACTTCGTCACGCCGACGCGCGCGTGGGAGTTCGCCGCGGGCGGCCTGCTCGCGCTCGTCCCCGCGGCGTGGATGACCGCCCCCGGCCGCACCCCCGCCCGGGCCCGCGCCGCCGCCGCTTGGATCGGCGTCCTCCTGATCGCCTGGGTGTCGGTCGCGTACTCCGCGGCGACCCCGTTTCCGGGCTCCGCCGCGGTCGTTCCCGTGGCGGGGGCGCTTCTCGTGATCGCGGCGGGGTCGAGCGGATCCCGCGCGTCGCTCGACGGCGTGTTCCGGCTGTGGCCGGTGCAGAGGCTCGGCGCGCTCTCCTACGGGATCTATCTGTGGCACTGGCCGCTGGTCGTGCTGTATCCCCTCATCGCGGGCCGCCCGATCAGCCTCGGGGCGGCCGCCCTCCTCCTCGCGGCGTCGATCGTGCTCGCCGAACTGACGATGCGGTTCATCGAGCGTCCGATCCAGCGCGGCGCGTTCTGGACCGGCCGCCGCTGGCCGAGTTTCGCGTTCGCCGCCGTGGCGATGGCGATCGTGGTGGCCGCGGCCGGGGTGCAGGCGGCCTCGGTGCGCACCACCTCGCCGCTCGTGGTGTCGCGGTATCTCGCGGCGGGCGGGTCGTGCGTGGGCGCGGCGGCGATGGATCCGAGTCACCGGTGCGCGGACATCCATCGGGTGACGGCGACGGTCGCGCCCGAGCTGGCCCCGGCGGCGCGCGGGGATCGCACGGGGTGCAATCAGGTGCGCCATGTCGCGGCGGTGTTGAGCTGCGTGCGGGGCGATCCCGCGACGGCGCGCGCCACGATCGCCCTCTTCGGGGATTCCCACGCCTCGCTGTGGCTCTGGCCGCTGGAGCGCGTGGCCGCGTCGCAGGGATGGGCGATCCGCACCTATCTGAAGGCGACCTGCCCCGGAGTGGTGCAGCTGCGCGCGCACGTCGCGGCCGACTGCAACGCCTGGACTCGTGCGGCGATCGCTCAGATCGCCCGGGATCCCACCATCACCACGATCGTCTACTCGATCAGCGCCCATCTGTATCGCACGGGTGGGACGCAATCCGCGCCGTCCCTTCGTGCCGCGGACGTTCGCGCCACCCTGGACCGGCTCCTGGCGACGGGGAAGCCGGTCGTGGTCATCCGAGATGTTCCCGGTACGGCGGGAGTCGACGCTCCGACGTGTCTGGAGACCGATCGGTCGCCCGACGATCCGTGCTGGACTTCTCGCTCCGCCGTGCTCAGCCGGGACGTGCTCCTGACGGCGGCCGAGAGCGAGGGCGCGCGCGTGAGCGTCGTCGACCTGAGCGACTTCTTTTGCGACGCGACGCGCTGCCACAGCGTGATCGGCGGGCTGAGCGTCTACGGCGACTCCGCGGGGCACGTGACCGTCGGCTACCTGCGCACCCTCGCGCCGTATCTCGGCCGCGCGCTCGTGCCTCTCGTCACCGTCCCCGGCAGTGGATAGCATCGCTCGCGTGGGAGATTCGTTCAGTTTCACCGCGCCCGTCTGGGAGTGGGCCGCGCGCGACAACTGGTTCTTCGTGCGGTTGCCCGACGACGTCTCCGAGCAGATCCGGGAGCTGCCGCTGCCGCCCGCGGGTTTCGGCTCGGTGAAGGTCGCGGCATCGGCGGGGATGACCCGCTGGAGCACCTCGATCTTCCCGGAGTCGCACGACGGCGCCTACGTGCTGCCGCTGAAGAAGGCGGTCCGCGTCGCCCGCGGGATCGAGCCCGGCGATCTCGTGACCGTCGAGATCGAGATCGTGGGCTGAGGCGCGCCGTCGATCACTCCGTGAGGAAGGCGACCGCCGCATCCCGGAACACCCGCGAGGTGGGCGCATTGAAGTGGTGGCGCCCGGGGATCTCGACGAATCGGCCGTGCGGCGAGGCCGCCGCGAGGGCGCGGGAGCCCTGGATGATGGGGTCGCGCTCGCCGGTCGCCACGAGGTAGGGCTGCGTGGGCGGGTGGGCCGCGTCCGGCCCCGGCCCGCCGCGCATGCCGTCGACGAGGGAGACGAGCGCCGACAGGTCGTTGCCCGGGATTCCCGCCGCCATCGTGAGGTACGCCAGGGTCACGCGCTCGGTCACGGGCGTGCCGTCGGCGATGTGGGCGCGTGCCTCGTCGAGCTGGAACGTCGTCAGGGTGTCGCCCTCGGGGATGCCGCCGAGCACCGCGGCGGCGACGCGCTCGGGCAGCTCGAGACAGGCCTGCCAGCTCACCCGTGCCCCGAGTGAGTACCCGACGAGCGCGACCTCACCGAGCATGTAGGCGTCGAGCACGGTGAGCAGGTCGTCGACGAGCCGGGCGAGCGAGTAGGCAGCGGGATCGTGCGGCTTGGCGCTCGCCCCGTGGCCGCGCTGGTCGAGCGCGACGACGTGGAACCCCGCGCGCGTGAGATCGCGCACCCAGCCCGAGGCATGCCAGTTGAGGAGCGCCCCGGAGGCGAAACCGTGCACGAGCACGACCGTCGGGGCATCCGGCTCACCCCACTCGTAGGTGGCGAGGGCGAGCCCGTCGGAGGTCATCACTCTGCGCGGTGGCGTCGCCTCGGGAAGCTGCACACTCCATTGCATCACGGATGCCCGAGCGTCGGTGGCACCGCCCATACTGGTCGGGTGGCCCCCTCGCTCAGCGCGCGTGACATCCTGCGCCTCCGCCTTCGCGCCCTGCTCGTCGAGCCCGCCGCGGGTGACCGGCCCACACCCGCGGGGGTCGTGGACCGCCTCCTCGCCGTGCAGGCGCAGGACTGGCAGAACGCGCTCTGGGCGGTCGGTCTGCGCGCACCTGGATCGACCCGCTCGGAGGTGCTGAGCGCGCTCGCCGGGGGCGAGATCGTGCGCACGCTCCCGATGCGCGGCACGCTCCATCTCATCGCGGCCCGCGATGCGGGGTGGATGCTCGACCTCACCGCCGAGCGAACCCTCGCCTCCGTGCGCACGCGCCTCGCTCAGCTGCAGATCGACGACGCGATGGTCGACCGAGCGAGCGACATCGTCACCGAGGCGCTCCGCGGCGGTGGTCGCCTCAGCCGCGCCGAGTTCGGCGCTCTGCTCGCCGAGCGCGGCATCCCGACCGACGGCCAGCGCGCCTACCACCTCATCTTCGTGCTCTGCCAGCGTCAGGTGCTCGTGTGGGGTCCGCCCGCCGCCAGCCAGCAGCACCTCGTGCTCTTCGACGAGTGGATCCCCGTGCCGCGCCGCCAGTCACGCGAGGAGTCCCTGCGCGAGCTCGCGCTCCGCTACGTGCAGGGCCACGGCCCGGTCACCGTGCGCGATCTCGCCTGGTGGGCGAAGCTCACCCTCGCCGATGCGCGCCTCGCGGTCGCACTCGCGGGCGACGGGCTGGAGGCGGCGGAGCACGAGGGGCAGGAGTACCTGCTGCCGGCGGGGGCGAGCGTGCGGTCATCCGCGGCCCAGGTGCACCTGCTGCCGGGCTTCGACGAGTTTCTGCTCGGCTACCAGGATCGCTCGCTCGCGCTCGCCGCGGAGCACGTGCAGCGCGTGATCCCCGGCGTGAACGGCATCTTCCAGCCGATCGTCGTCGCCGCAGACAGGGTGGCCGGGGTGTGGCGGCGCGGGGGCGAGACGGGCGTGGCGGCCGAACTGTTCGCCCCCAGCGCCGCGATCGAGGCGGGCGTCGGCCGGGCGGCGACGCGGTACGCCCGGTTCATGGCAGCCTGAATCCGACCGCGCGACCGGAGGGCTCCGAATCACCACCATGACAGCACACGGAAAGACGGCGACCGCGAGCCTCGTTGCCCGCGCCTCGCTCGCGCGCACCTGGGACATCGCGACGCCGCTGACCCCGGTGGGGTACTACCCGAAGAGCGGGCCGCTGCCCGCCGTGGTCGAGGTGCGCGATCAGACGGGTGCCTGGGATGCGCCGGGCCAGACGCGCCGGCTCCTCCTCTCCGACGGCGGCTGGGTCATCGAGCACACCGAGGTGGTCGACCGTCCGCACACCTTCGCCTACCGCTTGAGCGACTTCCAGAAGCTGTTCGGCGCGATCGTCGAGGGCGCCCGCGCGGAGTGGACCTTCAGCGAGGTCGCCGGGGGCACGCTCATCGACTGGAGCTACACCTTCCTGCCGCGCCGCGGCGCCGGACCGCTCGTCGGAGCGATCGTGCGCGTGCTCTGGGGGCCCTACATGCGGCGCGTGCTTCCCGGGATCGTGGCCGCGGTGGAGGACGGCGCCGGCGCGTATTACCCGCGGTGACGGCGGCGCCGGGCGCAGGCGCGGCTCCCGGATAGCGTGGGATGATCCCCGCCAGCCACCCCGCGAGAGCCATGCCCGACACCATCGAGAACCTCCTCACCGAATCCCGTCGCTACCCGGCGCCCGCCGAGTTCGCGGCCGCGGCGAACGTCGACGCGGGCTGGTACGAGCACGCCGCCGCCGACCCCGTGGCCTTCTGGGCGGAGCAGGCCGCACGCCTCGACTGGGCCGAGCCGTGGACGAGCGATCACCGCTGGCAGGCGGTCACCATCGCCGCCGACGGCTCTGCCTCGGTGCCGCACGCCGAGTGGTTCGCGGGCGGCCGGCTCAACGTGGCCGTCAACTGCGTCGACCGGCACGTCGCCGCGGGCCGCGGCGAGCGCATCGCCTTCCACTTCGAGGGGGAGCCGGGTGATCGCCGCAGCATCAGCTACCGCGAGCTGCAGGCGGAGGTCGCGCGCGCCGCGAACGCGCTGACGGCGCTGGGGGTGGGGCAGGGCGACCGCGTCGTGGTCTATCTGCCGGTCATCCCGGAGACCGTGATCGTCACGCTCGCCATCGCCCGGATCGGCGCGATCCACTCGCTCGTGTTCGGCGGGTTCTCGTCGGAGGCGCTGCGGTTCCGGGTGGAGGACACCGGGGCGAAGCTCGTGGTGACGACGGACGGGCAGTTCCGTCGCGGGGCCGCCGTCGCTGTGAAGGACGCCGTCGACGCCGCCGTCGAGGGCATCGCCTCGGTCGAGCACGTGCTCGTGGTGCGTCGCACAGGAAGCGCGGTGACACTGCGGGAGGGTCGTGACGTCTGGTGGCACGACATCGTCAGCACCGCCCCCGACACCCACGAGCCCGAGTACTTCGACGCCGAGAACCCCCTGTTCATCATCTACACCTCGGGCACCACGGGAAAGCCGAAGGGGCTCGTGCACAGCTCGGGCGGCTACCTCACCCACGCGTCCTGGAGCCACTGGGCGGTGTTCGACGCGAAAGACGACGACGTGTACTGGTGCACCGCCGACCTCGCCTGGGTGACCGCGCACAGCTACGTGCTCTACGGGCCGCTCTCCAACGGCACGACCTCGGTGATCTACGAGGGGACGCCGAACACCCCGACGCCCGAGCGGCACTTCGAGATCATCCAGCGGTACGGCGTGACCACGTACTACACCGCCCCCACGCTCGTGCGCACCCTCATGACCTGGTTTCCCGAGGGCGTGCCCGCGCGCCACGACCTGTCGACCATCCGCCTTCTCGGTTCGGTGGGCGAGGCGATCAACCCCGAGGCGTGGGTGTGGTTCCACGAGCACATCGGCGGCGGCCGCGCGCCGATCGTGGACACCTGGTGGCAGTCGGAGACCGGCGCGGCCGTGATGGCACCGCTGCCGGGCGTCTCGACGCTCAAGCCGGGCTCTGCGCTGCGCGCCCTGCCCGGGCTGTCGACGCTCGTGGTCGACGGGGAGGGGCGGCGGGTCGCCAACGGGGAGGGAGGCCTGCTCGTCGTCGAGGGCACCTGGCCGGGAATGGCCCGCACGGTGTGGGGCGATCCCGGGCGGTACCGCGATTCGTACTGGCTGCGCTTCGCCGAGCAGGGCTACTTCTTCTCGGGCGACGGCGCCAAGTACGACGACGAGGGCGACATCTGGCTGCTGGGGCGCGTCGACGACGTCATCAACGTCTCCGGGCACCGGCTCTCCACGATCGAGATCGAATCCGCGCTCGTGTCGCACCCCGAGGTCGGCGAGGCCGGCGTCGCGGGGGTGCGGGACGCGATCACGGGCGAGGCGATCGCGGCGTTCGTGATCCCGGCGGGCGAGCATCCGGCCACGGTGGAGGGCTGGGCCGCGCTGTCAGACGAGCTGGGCGAGCGGCTGCGCGCGCACGTCTCGGCCCAGATCGGGGCGGTCGCGAAGCCCAAGCACCTGCACCTCGTGCCGGATCTGCCCAAGACCCGGAGCGGCAAGATCATGCGCCGCCTGCTCGCCGACATCGTGGATGGGCGTCCCCTGGGCGACACCACCTCGCTGCAGGACGAGGCCGCGCCCTCCCGCATCGCGGAGATCGTCCGCGCGCAGGCGTAGCGTGGGGGTATGACCACTGTTCCCACCCTCACCCTCAACAACGGCGTCGAGATTCCGCAGCTCGGATTCGGCGTCTTCCAGATCCCGCCGGCCGACACGAAGAGCGCAACGCTCGAGGCTCTCGAGATCGGCTACCGCCACATCGACACCGCCGAGATGTACGGCAACGAGCGGGGGGTCGGCGAGGCGATCGCGGAGTCGGGAATCCCGCGCGATCAGGTGTTCGTCACGAGCAAGCTCAACAACGGCTTCCACGCTCGCGAGCACGCGCTCGCGGCCATCGACGGCACCCTCGAGGCGCTCGGCATGGAGCAGGTCGACCTGTTCCTGGTCCACTGGCCGCTGCCCGCGGTCGGCGACTTCGTCGAGACGTGGAGAGCGATGGAGGAGCTGCATGCGGCCGGCAAGGCGCGGGCGATCGGCGTCTCGAACTTCCAGCCCGCGCACATCCGCCGTCTGCTGGATCAGACCGACACCGTGCCGGCGGTCAACCAGATCGAGGTTCACCCCTACCTCACCCAGGATGACGTGCGCGGCTACAACTTCGAGAACGGCATCGTGACCGAGGCCTGGTCTCCCATCGCGCAGGGCGGCGTGCTGGGCGATCCCGTCATCACCGGCATCGCCGAGGCGGTCGGGAAGACCGCCGCTCAGGTGACCCTGCGCTGGCACATCCAGCGCGGCGATGTGGTGTTCCCCAAGTCGGTCACCCACTCGCGCATGGTGGAGAATTTCGAGCTCTTCGACTTCGAGCTCAGCAGCGAGCAGCTGGCGGCGATCACGGCGCTGAACCGGGGCGAGGACGGGCGCACCGGCCCGAACCCCGACGACTTCAACTGGATTCCCTGACGCCGCGCGCCGCGCCGCGAGCCGCCCGGTCTCACCCGGACGGGGCGGCGCGGCTCGTGCGCTCGGGAGCACTCAGCCGAGGGCGCCGATGAGCACCACGAGCAGGGTCGCGGTGACCGCGGCGACGAAGAAGACGAAGCCGGTCTTGAGCGCCCGCACGCGCGTGGTGGTGCGCGCCTGCTGGTACTCGTAGGCCTGCACCTTGGCCTCGAGGAGCATCCCCTCGATCGCGATGTCGGACTCGCGCGCCCCCAGCCACTTGTCTTTGAGCAGCCGCGGTTCGATCACCCGCAGGTCGGCCGGCCAGAGCGCGACCGCGGCGGCGACGACGGTGACGAGCGTGAACAGCAGCGGGAGCGTCGACAGCAGCCAGTCCACCTTCGGTGCGATGACGTTCGACCCGGCGAGCAGCCCCGCGGCGAGCACCAGGAAGGAGGCCTTGTTCTGCACCGAGGTCGCGCGGTCCTGTGCGGCGAGGCGCTGGGCATCCACCTCCGCGCCCAGCATCGCGAGACGATCACGACTGACTCTCATCTCTCCACCCTACCCGCCAGCTGCGCGATGTCCGGGCCGCGGAAGCTCACATTCTGGGTGAGGGTGAGGCTCGCCGAGTCACCGTCGACCACGATGTCGAGCGTCTGCAGGAACGGGGTCTCGACGAGGATCATCTGCCCGCGCCAGTGCGTGGGCGACAGCCACGCGGCGGCCGACTGGATGCGCACGCTCGCCAGTTCCGGAATGTCACGAACGGCGCCGTGCAGGGTCGTGGAGCCGGGCATCCAGACCCCCTCGCCGAAGGCCATCGTGCGGGTGCCGAAGCGCCCGTCGAAGCGGATGTGGTCGGCGTCGATCGTCACGTGCCGCACCTCCCACTCGTTCGGCTCGACCTCGACGCGCAGGGTCGCGGGTTCCGCGGGCGGCGGAGCGGGGATCGAGAGAGTCGAGAGCAGCGCGGTCAACTCGGCTGCGGTGCGGGTCGCGTCCGGGTCAGCGCCCTCGAAGGCCGGCAGCAGCGTCGACCAGGCGACCGCGAGCGCGGCCTGCATGTCTTCGTAGCCGCCAGTCAGCACGAGCACCGCGTCCTGCTCGGGCAGGACGACGCAGAACTGGCCGAAGGCGCCGTCCGCGCGGTAGGCGCCGTGGCGGCACTGCCAGAACTGGTAGCCGTAGCCCATCGACCAGTCGCTCTCGGTCGCACCGCCCGCGGGTGCGTTCGACACCACGGCCGAGGTCGCCGTCTCGATCCACTCGCGGGGGACCAGCTGACGGCCGTTCCACTCTCCGCGCTGCAGCAGGAACTGCCCGAAGCGAGCGAGGTCCTCCGTGGTGATGCTGAGACCCCACCCGCCGGTGTCGATTCCCTGCGGACTCTGCTGCCACTGGGCGCCGGCGATGCCGAGCGGCTCGAGCAGACGCGGGGTCAGGTAGTCGAGCATCCGCTCGCCCGTCACACGTTGCACGATCGCCGCGAGGAGGTAGCTCGCACCGCTGTTGTAGACGAACCGCGTGCCGGGCTCGTGCTCGACCGGGTGGTCGAGGATCGCCGCAGCCCAGCTGCGGTCACCCAGCCGCCAGACGGGCGGGAGGGACTCGGTGGCGTGGCCGGCCGTCATCGTGAGCAGGTCGCGGACGCGCATCGCGGCAAGGTGGGGGGAGGGCGCGGCCGGCGCATCGTCTCGAAGGAGTTCGATGACGCGGTCATCCACCGAGAGGCGCCCCTCGACGATGGCGAGGCCGACGGCCATGGCGGTGAAGCTCTTGCTCACCGAGAACATCATGTGGGGGAGGGTGGCGGCGTAGGGAGCCCACCAGCCTTCGGCGATCACGGTGCCGTGGCGCATCACCATGACGCTGTGCGGGTGCGCGACGGCCGCATCGAGGGCGGTGACGAACTCGGCGAGACCCCGGGCGGAGACGCCCTGGGAGTCGGGGGTGGATCGGGGGAGCGGAGTGGGAGAGTTCACCACTCCAGCAAACCACGGGAGCGATCGATCACGCGCCGGCATCCTTCCCGGCCGAGTGCTGCTCGCCCGGAGAGGCGAGCAGCACCTCCTCGACGTCGTTCGCGTCGCGGTGCAGGAGGATGCCGGCGCTGCGGATCAGGACTGGACCTGGACCCGCGGGGCGGTGATGGTGGAGCCGCTCGTGATCTCGATCTTGCGCGGCTTCGCCTTCTCGGCGACCGGGATGGTCACCGTGAGGACGCCCGCGTCGTATGTCGCGGTGATGTTGTCGCGGTCGACCCCGTTGCCGAGGGTCAGCTGGCGCAGGAAGGATCCGGCGTTGCGCTCGCGGGCGAGCCACTTGACGCCCTCGTGCGTGCCGGCGGTGCGCTCGGCGCGGATGGTGAGCAACTGCCCGTCGAGGTCGACGTCGACCGAGCCCGGGTCGATCCCCGGCAGATCGGCGCTGAGCACGTAGTGGTCTCCGTCACGGAACAGGTCGATCGGCATGCGCCGCGGACCCTGGTTGCCGACGACGCGGTCCAGTTCACGGAATGGGTCGAACATCATGGCCATTTACATCAACTCCTTCACGTCGGGCCGCCTCCTCGGCGGCTCACACGGTCATGGTCTCAAAGTTGAGTCGGAGTGACTCAAGTAGCTCAAGATTAGCACTCTGCACACGCGAGTGCCAAGTGTGCCGACACCGGTTCTCGCAGGGCGAACGGTGCTCAGTGCGCGACGCGACCCACGCGGACGTGCACCTCGGCGATCGGATGACCGCCCACGGCAGCACGGATCGCGTCAGAGACCCGGCGCGCGGTGAGGGGCGCCTGCCGGTCATCCGACACCCCCACGGACGCGAGGATGCGCAGGCCCTCCGAATCCTCGACCACCCGCACGAGCGCGATGCGCTCGGGCCCGCTCGCGAGACTGCGCACCGACCGCACGATCGTCGGGTCGGCCGAGAACACCGCCTCGACCCCCTCGACCTCGCCCACGACCTCGTCGAGGCGGAGAGCCAGTTCGTCGTGATCGGCGCTCATCGCTGCTCCTCCTCGTCGCGTGGGGCTGGGCCCGTGGTCGTCCCGTCGCCCGTGACGGCGCCAGGCGCGGGCTCGTCCGAGGGGAGCAGGTGCACGTCGGCGACCGTGACGTCGATGGCGCCCACCGCGAGCTCCGTGTGCTTCAGCAGTTCGGAGCGGACGCGCTCGCGGACGGCCTCGGCGAGCTCGCGGGCCGAGCGGCGCGGCACGATGCTGATAGTGACCGCCACCGCGACCTCCGCTCCCGGCTGTGTGACGTCGCCGTCGATCGCGACCGTGCCCACGAGGACGCCGTCGACCGAGTCGCCGGCAGCGCGCACGAGCTCGCGGACCGCGCCCTCCGTGATGGTCAGCCGCGTGGTGGGATCGGAGCTGCTGAACGGGATGTCGCGGCCCGCGCGCACCTCGCGCCCGACCGCGGAGAGCAGCCCCGCGAGCCACCCCTCGTCGATCGTGGGGTTCTCCGCCGCGTCGCGCGAGACGAGCTCGCGCGAGAGGCCCGCCACGCGGGACAGCGTCGCGAGCATCGCCTGGCACTCGGCGTTGTCGTCGATCGCCGGAATCGCCGGGCTCATTCCGCGGTCGAGGTAGTCACTGAGTTCGTCCAGGGTGTACCCGGAGCCGCCGATGTCGGCACTGCGCTCGGTCATCGCCACTCCTCCATCTCCCTGATCACCGTGACTCTCGCTCGGGCCAGTCTGCCCCTCACCACGGCGACCGTCAGCCCCAATTCCTCAGCGATCTCCTCGTAGGAGTACCCGCCGACCTCCTTGAGCAGCCAGCACTGGCGCTGGCCCTCCGGGAGGCTCGCGAGAACCCGGGCCAGCGCGTCGAGCCGAGACTGCGCCACGGCCCGCTCCTCGGGGGAGTTCGAGTCGTCGGAATCCGGCAGCTCCTCGTCGAGCTCGTCCGACGGTCGCCGGGCCCGGATGCGGTCCGTGGCCTTGCGCGACACGATGCTGAGCAGCCAGGAGCGCACCTTGCTCCGGTCGGCGAGCCCCGGAAGGGCGCGCCAGGCGGAGATGAGGGCCTCCTGCACCGCGTCGTCCGCGTCGGCGGAGGAGCCGGTCAACCGGATGGCGAAGGCGCGCAGGTAGGGACCGTGGCGTCGGGCGAGAACGGCGAAAGCCGCCGTGTCGCCGTCCGCGGCACGGCCCGCGAGGAGCTCGTCGGAGGCGGTGCCGAGGGTGGTCATCCGGCCCCTCGCGAAGAATCAGAAAAAAAAGTTGGACGACGACCGTGACGAAGTGGGCGGTCGCAGCGTCTCATCCCTGACAACGATACGTCAGGTGCCCACCGGCACCGCTACGAAAGGACACACCATGGTTGACACGATCACCGCACAGTCAGCGACGCCCACGACGGCGTCCACGGGCAAGACCACGATCGCGGACTCGGTCGTCGCGAAGGTGGCGGGGATCGCCGCCCGCGAGGTGCCCGGCGTGTTCGCCCTCGGTGGCGGAACCGCCCGCGCGATCGGCGCGATCCGCGACGCCATCGGCAGCACCGACCTCACCCAGGGCGTGAAGGTCGAGGTCGGCGAGACCCAGGTCGCCGCCGACGTCACCATCGTCGTCGAGTACCCGATGCCGCTGCACGACGTGGCCGCCGAGGTGCGCTCCGCCGTCTCCGACGCCATCGTGCGGCTGATCGGCATGGAGGTCGCCGAGATCAACGTCACGGTGAGCGACGTGCACATCGCGTCGGAGGACGAGCAGGAAGAGTCGCGCGTCTCATGAGCGGCACGCTGATCGGGGCGATCGCGGGCGTCGTGCTCGCGATCGTCGCCCTCGCCTTCGGCTTCTGGGGCTTCCTGCTCGCGGTCGTGCTCGGCGCCATCGGCGCCGTGATCGGCGCGAGCGTGACCGGCCGGCTCGATCTGGCGGCCGTCCTCGACGCCGTCCGCGGAAGGCGGAGCGCCTGATGGCGATCAGTGTCCCGCGCCCCACGACGGCGCCCCGCGTGGCCGGCCGGATCGACGTGACCCGGCGCGCTCTCGAGCGCGCGGTGTCGGCGGTCGCGGCCGAGCAGCTGGGCGTCCCGCCGCGGCAGGTGGCGGTGACGCTCAGCGACCTCCGCGGCTCCCTCGCGATCGAATTCACGGCTCCCCTCGCCACGCCCCCGCTTCGCGAGGCGGCCGAGCGAGGGGTCCGGGTGATCGCTCGCGGTCAGGATGCCCGTGCCGCCGTCGCGCGCGCGGTCCCGGCCCTCACCGGCCGCGCGGTCGCCCGCGTCGACCTGCGTTTCCGTTCCGCCACACCGATCTCCACGGGAAGGGTGTCATGACCGAGCCTCGTCTCTACCGTCGGATCCGCCGCCGCGAGCTGCACCGGTCCCGCTCGGGCGCGACCGTCGTCACGCTCGTCGTCGTCGCACTGCTCGCCGCCCTGATCGGCACCGAGTGCGCTCTCGCGGCACTCGGCCGGCCACCGCTGCTCATCGCACCGGGTCGACTGCTGGGCCTCGCCGTCTCCGGCTCGGCGATCACCGAGACGGCGGGAGCGGTCGTGGCGCTGCTCGGGGCCGTCGCTCTCCTGCTGGCGCTGCTGCCGGGTCGCCGCTCACGCCACTCGCTCGCGCACGATCGGCTCGCGGTCGTCGTGGACGACGCTGTGATCGCGGGTGCCCTCCTCCGGGATGCCCGGCGCAGTGCAGCCCTCGCCCCCGACCGGGTCGCCGCCTCGGTGTCACGCCGCCGCGCGAGCGTGCGGCTGACGCCCACGAGCGGAATCCCCATCGACGTCGCGGCGGTCAGGGAGAGCGCCGATAGCCTGCTGGCCGAGCTCGGCGCAAGCCCCTCCGTGCGCGCCGTCGTCGACATAGCCTCGAAGGGAGAGGTCGGATCATGACGCGAAGCAATCGAGTGGTCAATCGGATCATCCTGTTCGTCGTCGGGCTCACGGCGCTCGCGGGCGGCGCGGTGCTCCTGCTCCCGCTGCTGGGCCGCGCGGCACCGCTGCGGCTGCCGGCGCCCGACACCCTGGCACCCGCGACGCTCGCGATCGTGAGCGTCGCCACCGCGATCGTCGTTGTGCTCTCGGTGGCGTGGATCGTCACGCGGGGGCGCGGCCGCACCTCGCAGCTGCTGGTCGTGCCCGGTGAGGCGGGGGTGCTGACCCTCGACTCGCGGGTCGCCGCGGATCTCGTGGCCGACGCGCTCGCCCACAACGCCGACGTGGTCTCGGTGGGATCGGCCGGGTTCCGGATGCGCGGCCGCACCGTGCTCTCACTCCGCGTCGTCGCACGCCGCGCCGCCGATCTGTCGTCGCTCGTCGCGGCGGTGAGCGAGGCCATCGGGGCGCTCGACGCGATCCTCGACACACGACTGCCGGTGCTGCTGCAGGTGGTACCGGGCGTGCGCGTGATCCGCGCACGGGAGAATCGCGCCCGCTGACCGGCGGACGCGAACGAGGTCGCCCCACCCGGGCGGCATGTCACGAAAGGAGCTCACCATGAGCGAGAACGAAGCGAAGAACGCCGCGCAGAAGCTGGTCGGCGCGGGCAAGGAGGCCGTCGGCAAGGTCACCGGCAACGACCGCCTCGTCGCCGAGGGAAAGGCCGATCAGGCCAAGGCCTCGGTGAAGCAGGCCGGTGAGGACATCAAGGACGTCTTCACGCGCGACGAGAAGTAGACCGCGAGCGGGGGCGCCCCGCGCCGGGGACTAGTGTCCCATCGGCGCAGGGGCGCCCCCGGTCTGCGGTGCGCGGCGGATGAGCGCGCTCACCGGGATGGCCACGATCGAGATGATTGCGCCGACCAGGAACGCGCTGTGCACGCCCCCCGCGGTCGAGACGGCGACGTTCGCCCCCTGACCGGCCAGCACCGCTTCGCGCGCGGTGAGGATCGTCACGAACAGGGCGCTCCCGGCCGCCCCTGCCACCTGCTGCACGGTGCCGACCGTCGCGCTGCCGTGCGAGTAGAGGTCGGGGGTCAGGGCGCCGAGGCTCGAGGTGAAGAGCGGCGTGAAGACCAGCGCGAGGCCGATGCTGAGCGAGACATGGGCGACCAGCACCCACCACGACGGCGAGTGCTCGTCGAGCAACGTGAGCCCCCAGAGCACCAGGCTGACGAGGGTGGATCCGCTGATGAGCAGTGCCCGTGGCCCGACCCGGTCGTAGATGCGCCCGACGAGCGGCGCCAGCAGTCCCATGATGATTCCCCCCGGCAGGAGCAGGAGCCCCGTGGTGAGCGAGGAGACGTGGATCGCGTTCTGCATGTAGATCGGCAGCAGCACGAAGGTTCCGAACATCGCCATCATGCTGATCGTGAACATGACGATCGAGAAGGTGAAGGTGCGGTTGCGGAAGGTGCGCAGGTCGAGCAGCGCGGAATCGCGCTTCTGAAGCGACAGCTGCCGCAGGATGAAGACGGCGATGGCGACGGCACCGACGCTGAGCGGCAGCACGGTCTGCAGGGGTCCTGCGTCGCGGAGGCCGAGGTTGCTGAGCCCGTACACGACGCCCCCGAAGCCGATGGCCGAGAGGATGACGGAGAGCACGTCGAAGTGCGTCTTGCGCGGCGTGGTCACGTTCTTCATGAGCACGGCCCCCACGATGAGCGCGGCGGCCGCGATGGGCAGCACGACGATGAACATCCAGCGCCAGCTGAGCACGCTCAGGATGACGCCCGAGATGACCGGGCCGATCGCCGGCGCGACCGAGATGACGATCGAGATGTTGCCCATGACCCGCCCGCGCGAGGCCTCCGGAACGAGGGTGATCGCCGAGGTCATGAGCAGGGGGAGCATGATCGCGGTACCGCTCGCCTGCACGATGCGGGCGATGAGGAGCACCGAGAACCCCGGTGCGATCGCGGCGATCAGGGTGCCCACGGTGAACAGCGACATGGCGGCGATGAAGACCGGCCTGGTGTTGAAGCGCTGAAGCAGGTAGCCGGTGATCGGGATGACCACCGCGCAGGTGAGCAGGAACGCGGCCGTGAGCCACTGCGCGGTGCTCGCCGGAATGCTCAGATCGGCCATGAGACGGGGCACCGCGACGCCCATGATCGTCTCGTTGAGGAACACGACGAAGGTGGAGACGAGCAGCAGGGTGAGGACCAGGCGATTGCGCGCGCCCATCGAGGTGGGCTGGCCGGCCGTCGCCTCCGCGTCGGCCCGGGGATCGGTGAGTGCGGTGTCGGCCATGAGGGATCCCATCGATCAGGGGCGTACGGGTGAGGGGACGCCGGCGGTGCGCGAGAGGCGCACCGTCATCAGCGCATTCTCAGTCTTGCGTATTCCCCCGACATTTCGTCAGGGGCGTCCTCTGAGGGCGAACATCACCGGAAGGGGCTGAGACCCATCTGATTGCGGGTGCCGATCATCTCGCCGACGTGGTTGGTGATGTGGCCGAGGAGCGGCCAGCGCACGAGGAAGCCGAGGGGCGCATCCCACATTCGGTACAGCCATCCGAAGCTCGTCTCGTCGATTCCCGCGGCGCGCAGCGCTGCCGCGACGTCCGGGCGATCGTCGAGTGCGGCACCGTCGAGGGTGGCGAGGTACTCGCGCACGTCGGTGATCACCGACCCCGCGAAGGCCGCGACCTCGGCGGCGTCGAGCGCCGCCGCCCACGGCTGTTCCACCTCCTGCAGTCCGCTGCCGGGAACCGTGGCCGCCGGATCGAACTCCGCGAGACGCGGGTCGGCCTCCAGGGGATAGAACCCGGTGACCTGGAGCGCGAGGGAGGCGTGGCGAGCGAGGTGGTAGGTGGCCCAGGTGATCGAGTTGCCGCCGGGCATCCGCTCGCCCTGTCGCTCGCTCGGCACGATGCTCAGGATCTGGCCGTCGAGGCGGGCCGAGGTGTCGTCGAGTTCGGCGACGAGCCACTGGGTGAGATCCACGCGTCAATCCTAGAAGGATCGGGATACCCCCGCAGGGCCGCTCAGTCCGTCAGGTTCTCGGTGGCCCAGGTGGTGAGCTCGTTGAGGGCCGGCAGGAGGGCGGTCCCCGAGTCGGTGAGGGTGTAGGCGACGGCGACCGGGGGACCGGCGTCGACGGTGCGCGTGATGAGGCCCGCCGTCGTGAGCTCGACGAGGCGCTCCGAGAGCACGGAGTCGCTGATGCCCCCCACCGCGCGGCGCAGTTCGGAGAACGTCGACGCTCCGGTCTGGAGAGTGGCGAGGATGACGCCGTTCCAGCGCTTGCCGAGGAACTCGAAGGCGCGCACCAAGGCCCGGTCGCACACCCGCGGCTGGGGCTCGGTCTCGATCGCCATGACAGCAGTCTAGCAAAGTGCTATGGTGAACGGTGTTACTTGTTTTTTCATAGTTACAACGTGATTGGAAGTCATGACCAGCCTCGCCAGCTCCGCACAGCTCGATCCCGTCGACGAGTCGGCCCGCGCCGCGCTCTTCACCGACGCCCACACCGCGAACGCGTTCGCCGACATCCCCGTGAGCGACGAACAGTTGCGCGAGATCTGGTCGCTCGCCAAGTGGGCGCCGACCCAGGCCAACTTCCAGCCACTCCGCGTGCTCTACGTTCAGAGCCCCGAGGCGCGCGAGCGACTCGTGGCGCAGATGAGCGAGGGCAACCGGGCGAAGACCCTGGCCGCTCCGGCCGTCGCGGTGCTCGCCTTCGACGGCTCGTTCCACCAGCACATCCCCACGGTGGTTCCGCACCTTGCCCACATGAAGGACTCCCTCGAGCAGAACCTCGAGAACCGCGTGCTCACCGCGCGCAACAACGCCTGGCTGCAGGCCGGCTACTTCATCGTGGCGGTGCGGGCGGCCGGCTTCGCCGCGGGCCCCATGGGCGGCTTCGACGCCGCGGGCGTCGACCGTGAGTTCTTCGCCGACAGCGAGTGGGGCTCCTTCCTGGTGGTCAACATCGGCTACCCGGCCGAGGATGCCTATCGCCCGCGCCTGCCCCGCCTCGACGAGGAGCACGTGCTCGCCTTCGCGTAGCCCGCGCTCGCGTCCCGCGCCGGGTGCCGCCGCCGGGAGCGCACCCCGCGCACACAACGAAAGAGCCGGACCCCGATGGGGTCCGGCTCTTCGAAGTTACGGCAATGGCCGCCTATCCGATGATGCTCGCCTTGGACGTGCCCGCCGCCTTGGACTTCTTGTCGGCGCGCTTCTCCTTCAGCGACTTGGATGCTGCGGTCTTGCCGCTGTTCTTCTTGGGCGATTTGTCTGCCATAGGGCATCCCTCCCTCGGAAGCTCGGACGGCTTCATTAGTGCGAACACTACGCCACCCGCGGCGGCTCGGCATCACCCGATCCTGCCGCCGTCGCCGCCGCGCTCTGTTTCGCTGCGTGACGGGCGATCCCCGGCCGCGCGTCGCGATCGGCGACCATGGAGGAATGACGAGACAGATCCGCTTCAACGCCTTCGACATGAACTGCGTCGCCCACCAGTCCTCCGGGCTGTGGCGCCACCCGAGAGACCAGTCGTGGCGGTACAAGGATCTGACGTACTGGACCGAGCTCGCCAAGCTCCTCGAACGCGGCACCTTCGACGGCATCTTCATCGCCGACGTGCTCGGCACCTACGACGTCTACGGCGGCACGAACGAGGCCGCGATCCGCCACGGGGCCCAGGTTCCGGTCGGCGACCCGCTCATGCTCGTCTCGGCCATGGCGTTCGTCACGGAGCACCTCGGATTCGGGGTGACCGCGGGAACCGCCTACGAGCATCCCTACCCCTTCGCCCGCCGGATGTCGACGCTCGACCACCTCACCAAGGGCCGGGTCGGCTGGAATGTCGTGACGGGCTACCTGCCCTCGGCCGCGCGCAACATGGGCAACGACGACCAGCTCGAGCACGACGCGCGCTACGACCACGCCGACGAGTACCTCGAGGTGCTCTACAAGCTCTGGGAGGGCTCGTGGGAGGACGACGCGGTGCAGCGCAACCGCGAGACGGGCGTCTTCACCGACCCGACGAAGGTGCATGAGATCGGCCACTACGGCACGCACTTCACCGTGCCGGGCATCCACATCTCCGAGCCGTCGCCGCAGCGAACGCCCGTGATCTACCAGGCGGGTGCCTCGGGTCGCGGAATCGCCTTCGCCGCGGGCAACGCCGAGGCGATCTTCGTCGCCGCCCCGACCAAGGAGGTGCTGAAGGCCACGGTGAAGAAGATCCGCGACGCGATCGAGGCGGCGGGCCGCGACCGCTACGCCGCGAAGATCTACACGCTCCTCACGATCATCACCGACGAGACCCCCGAGAAGGCGCAGGCGAAGTACGAGGACTACCTCTCCTACGCGAGCGAGGAGGGCGCGCTCGTCTTCATGTCGGGCTGGATGGGCGTCGACCTCTCGGAGTACGAGCTCGACGAGCCCGTCGGCAACGTGAAGAGCAACGCCATCCAGTCCGTCGTGACCAACTTCCAGGCCTCGGCCGCGGACGGCGGCGACTGGACCGTGGGCGACATCGGCCGCCACGGCGCGATCGGCGGGCTCGGCCCGTTCATCGTCGGCTCGGGCGCGCAGATCGCCGACCAGTTGCAGGAGTGGGTCGAGGAGACCGACGTCGACGGCTTCAATCTGGCCTACGCCATCACGCCCGGAACCTTCGAAGACGTCGTGGAGTTCGTGATCCCCGAGCTGCGCAAGCGCGGCGTCTACCCGGAGGAGTACGTCGAAGGGACACTGCGTCAGAAGCTGCACGGTCGGGGCGACCGACTGCCGGAGGAGCACAAGGGCGCGAGCTACCGCTATCTCGCCCAGCCCGCCTCCTAGGCTGGGGGGCATGGCCCAGCTCCGCACCTCCCTGCGCGTCGCGCAGGCGATCGACGTCGTCCTCGTTCTCGTGTTCGTGCTCATCGGGAGGTCGAGTCACCACGAGGCGATCACGCTGCCCGGCACGCTCGTCACGCTCTGGCCGTTCCTCGTCGGCCTCGTCGCGGGTCACCTCGTCATGAGGGCGTGGCGCTCCCCGCTCCGGGTGTGGCCCACCGGCGTCGGGATCTGGGTCGCGACGGTCGTCGTGGGGATGCTGCTGCGCGTCGTCAGCGGGCAGGGCATCCAGCTCGGTTTCGTGATCGTGGCGACGATCGTGCTGGGCGTCTTCCTCGTCGGGTGGCGGGCGCTGGCCATCCCGATCGCTGGTCGGCGGCGCCGCCGGCGGTAGCCGACGAGACCCGGCGTCAGGGAATCGTGCCGATCCACAGTCCCGACCGGGCGCGGGTCGCAGCGGCGTAGAGCTCGCGGGCCAGCAGGATCGACTCCTCCCGGGCGGCCCGGGCAGCCGGGCGGGTCGCGGCGTTCGCCGCGGCGGCGCGCGCTGCGCCTCGACGCCCACGGGGGGCGGCCTCGGCGGCCCGCAGCGAGCGACGCGTCGGGTCGACCACGGGTTCCTGCACGGTCGCCGGGTCGGGGATGAGCGCCGTCGGCACCTGTACGAGCAGCACCTGCTCGAAGTGGAGTCCCTTCGCGCGCGACACCGTGCCGACCTTCACGGCGTCGACGGGTCGGCCGTCGAAGCGCGAGAGTTCCACGATCGGGATGTTCGCCTTCTGCAGCGCCGCCATTGCCGACCGCACGGCGAAGGTCGAGGGCGCGACCACTCCGATGTCGCCGAGGCGCGCGCTCCCGCTCGACACGATCTCGCGCACCCGCCGGGGGAGCTCGGCGTCGTGGGCTGCGCGATTGCTGAAGCGCACGACGAGCGGCGGCACTCCGGGGGCGACGGAGGGTTCCGCCGGCTCGGGTACCAGGTGCCCGCCCTCCATGTCGTCGACGACGTCGTCGGCGACCAGCTGCTCGGCGTAGCGCGTGATCTGCGGCGCGGTGCCCACATTGCGGCTGAGGGAGACGCTGCGGCCCGCCACCGAGATGCCCAGCTCCTCCAGCCGGTAGCCGCCCGGATAGATCGACTGCTGCGCGTCGCCGACGAGCGTGAGTCCATCGGGGGCGTCCCCCACGAGGTGGTGCAGCATGCGCACCATCTCGGCCGAGAGATCCTGTGCCTCATCGGCGATGACCGCCGCGTAGCGCGTGAGCGGTTCGTCGCGCAGCGAGCGCTCCGCGAGGCGGATGAGGTCGGCCTGATCGTGCGCCCCCCGCGCCTCCATGCGCTTCTGATACGCGAGGTAGAGCTCCCAGACCGCCGCCCGCTCCTGACTGGAGAGGGCACGAGAGCGACCCACCCGGGACAGACTCGCGTACTGGTCGAAGGTCTCGATGCCCCGGCCCTTGATGACCTTCTCGATCTCGTCGTCCCAGTACCCGTACTTCTCGCTCAGGGTGCCGAGGAGCCCGGGCCGGCCGACCGTCCGCCACGCGACCTCGAACTCGGCGTCGGCGATGGCGGGCTGAAGGTTGCAGCGGATTCCGCGATCCGACAGCAGGCGCTTCGCGAACGCGTGCGTGCCCATGAACTCGACGCGGTGGCGGATCTCCGGCGCCATGCGCTCGAGCTGCGAGGCCAGCACGGCCGGCAGTGTGCTCACATACGAGGTCACGAGCACGATGCCCGGCTGCGTGCGCGCGAGGTGCGCCGCTCGGTGCAGCGCGGTGACCGTCTTTCCGGTGCCGGCCGCGCCCCGGATGCGGGAGGGGCCGTCGAAGCTGCGCCGGGCGAGGCGGGCCTGCTCGGGCGTGAGGAAGGACATCCACGGTTCGATGCGCGAGGCGGCGAGGCCGGTCTGCAATTGGTAGGAGACCTCCGCGTTGGAGAGCAGGGGGATCGTGTCGAGTTCGTCGATGGTGGACTGCTCGGGGGCGCGGTCGCCCTGCGCGAGGTGGTCGTCGTCGGAGCGCTCGAAGAAGTCGAGGCTCGCCGTGAGCACCGCGTCGACCTGCTCGGGTGTCAGCCGCGTGCCATGGCCCAGGATGTAGGCGATCGCCTCCTGCTCGCCCACGAGTTCGACGACGCCGATGCGGGCGCGAATTCCGTGGGCACCGGCCAGGACGACGAGTGGGTGGATCTCGCCCGGCGCGAGCCCGATCTCGGCGAGCGCCGCCTCTGCAGCGAAGGCCAGATCGGCGAGTGCGTCGAGATCGGCGGTCACGTCGACGCCGTGGCGCAGGATGCGGCGGTTCTCGATCGCGAGGTCGGCCCAGGAGTTCGTGTCGACGATGAACACGCCGCTCGGCCCGACCACGACGAGATCAGCGCTGCCCCCCGAGGAGACGGGAAGGACGGTGAAGCCCACGGCGGTGAGCGGAGACAGGGCCGTGATGACGTCGCGCTCGGTGGGCGCGAGCGCAGCGCGCGCCGCAGCCTGCCGCGCGACCAGTACCGCGTGCTCGCGCCCCTCGGCGAGTACCAGCTCCCGTCGCGAACCGGCGCTGTCAGACGATGCGATCGTCATGTGTTCCTCGGTTCCCCCGTCCGCCGCTTCCCCCGAAGCGCCAGATACCCCAGTCTCACAGGGCTACCGGCGTGAAAGTATTCCACTTTCGGGGGGCGTGGGGAGTGGACCGCGCGGTCGCCGTGCGCCGGGTGGAGGGCACGCCCGCAACTGGTGGAGAATGAGGGAGCACAGTCTCCGAGCAGTCAGGACATCATGAACGTCTTCGCCTTCATCATCGCGTTCCTCTTCTTCGTCGGCGGGATCGCGCTGTTCGGCTTCTCGTTCGAGACGGGCAGCGCCGAGGCGATCGTGTTCCTGGCGGGCCTCGCGGCGATCATCATCTCCCTCGCGATCCCGTTCCACATCCTGAAGCGCACCGACCGCTGAGTGCCGGGTCTTTGAGTGGCGGGCCGCTGAGCGCCGGGCCGCTGAGTGGCGGACCGCTGAGTGCCGGGCCGCTGCGCCCCGCGGCACGGCGGCTGCCGCGCGCGACGACCGACCGCCCCGCGCCGGGCCCTACGCGGCCGGTTTGATCAGCTCGCTCGTGAAGCTGTCGAGACGACGCAGCAGTCCCGACGAGCGCGTCTCCACCAGGCCGGAGGGGTTCGGCTGCATGTCTGAGGGCGCCGGGATGATCCGGATGATCGTCGAGCAGGCGAGGTCGGAGCAGATGTACGTTCCGATCGTGTTGCCGTCTCGGCCCGCCTGACCGGCCTTGGGCACCGTGAACAGACTCACCTGGCTGCCCGGCTGGTGGGTGCGGCAGAGCGAGCACATCGCGGAGATCCCGCGCGACATGGTCGAGCTCGCGGACCGGAGCACCATGCCGAAGGGCTTGCCCTCCCGCCAGTAGACGATGTACCCGCGCTGCGCGAAGGTGGGGTCGCGCCAGCCCAGGTACTCGCGCTCCTCCCACACGGTCTCGTGCAGGCCCGGCAGCGGCATCCGGGCGATGTCGTCGGCGGTGACGTTCACCATGGAGGCGCGGATCTCGTCGGCGGTCAGCGGCTGCATGCCTCGGTTCTCCTCGGGGTCGGCGGGGTGGGGGTGGGTGCCCGTGGGGTCGGGCGGGGATCGGGCGCCCGCGGTGGGCGCGAGCTCAGAACCCCTCGGCGGCGTGCGGGACGTAGTGCTCGGCGAGCAGCGCCAGCTCCTCGGCGCTCAGTTCGAGTTCGACCGCGGCGACCGCGTCGACGATGTGGTGCGGTTTGGTCGCCCCGACGATCGGGGCGGTGACGGCGTCCTGCTGCGCCACCCACGCGAGCGCCACCTGAGCGCGCGGCACTCCGCGAGCCTCGGCGACGGTGGCGACGGCATCCACGATCCGGCGGTCGGACTCCTCGGTCTGGTGGTACAGCGTCTGCCCGAACAGGTCGGTGGCGGTGCGGCCGGTCGTCTCGCCCCACGGTCGGGTGAGGGTTCCGCGCGCGAGCGGGCTCCACGGGATCACGCCCACACCGGTCGCGAGACAGTACGGGTGCATCTCGCGCTCCTCCTCGCGGTAGATGAGGTTGTACTGGTCCTGCATCGACACGAAGCGGGTCCAGCCGCCGAGGTCGGCCGCGTGCTGCATGCTCGCGAACTGCCAGGCGTACATGGATGACGCGCCCAGGTACCGCGCCTTGCCGGCCTTCACGACATCGTGCAGCGCCTCCATGGTCTCCTCGACGGGCACCTGCGGGTCGAAGCGGTGGATCTGGTACAGGTCGACGTAGTCGGTGCGGAGGCGGCGCAGGCTCGCGTCGATCTCGTGCATGATCGCGGCGCGCGAGAGTCCGCGGCCGTTCGGGCCGGGCCGCATGGTGCTGTGCACCTTGGTGGCGATGACCACGTCCTCGCGCGGGGCGAACTCGGCGAGCAGCGTTCCGGTAATTTCCTCGCTCGAGCCGAGGGAGTAGACGTTGGCGGTGTCGAAGGTGGTGATTCCCGCCTCGATCGCCTGTCGGAAGAACGGCCTGCTCTCGTCGAGCCCCACGCTCCAGGCGTGTGCGCCCCGGGTCGGATCGCCGTAGCTCATGCAGCCGAGGATCACCGCCGAGACCTCGAGACCGCTGTTGCCGAGTCGAATGTGCCTCATCGTCATAGCTCCAGAGTAGACGCGACCCCGCGTCGCCCGCCGCGCACGTCACCGGGGCGCGTGCGCTTGAATGGCAGGATGACCGCCGACGCGCTGCCCGCCCTCCTCGCCCGCGACCTGGGCGACGCCGGCTACACCGTGGCCGGACTGCGCGCCCTGTGGGGCGAGGAGGCGGATGCGGCACTGCACCGCGGCCACCGGGTTCCCGCCCGTCGCGCCCTCGACGCCCTCCCGGCGGGGGCGGATGACCGCGCCGCCACCCTCGCCCGAACCTTCGTGCTCGGCCTGCCCGCTGACGCCGCCCGCCTGGAGCGCGCGCTGCCGGCCGCGGGGGTCGCGGGGGTGCAGCAGCTCGGTCTCGTGCGCGCAGACGGCGGCACGGTCATCCCGACCGCCGACCTGCGGCCCTACAGCTTCACCGATGCGTGGGGCGCGGCCGAGTGGTGGATCGCGAGCGACCTCGGAGAGGTCGCCGTCGGCGGCCCGCTCGGCGAGGACCACGTGCTCGGGGTGGGCGGCGCCTCGCTCACCCTCGCGGGGCTCATGGTCGACCGCTCCTCGCGCCTCACGCTCGACCTCGGCACGGGCTGTGGGATCCAGGCGCTGCACGCCTCCCGTCACTCGGGCCGGGTCATCGCCACGGACATCTCCGAGCGCGCCCTCCGCTTCGCGCGCCTCAACGCGGCGCTCAACGGCGTGAGCACCATCGAGTTCCGGCATGGCAGCCTGTTCGAGCCGGTCGCGGGGGAGACCTTCGACCACATCGTCTCGAATCCGCCCTTCGTCATCACCCCGCGCGCGGAGGGCGTGCCCGCCTACGAGTACCGGGACGGCGGACTCGTGGGCGACGCGATAGTCGCGGCGGTGATCGAGGGTATGTCGACCCACCTCGCGCCCGGCGGCGTGGGCCAGCTGCTCGGCAACTGGGAGTACCGGGCCGGCGCGGGCGGTCTCGCGCGGGTGGAGGGCTGGCTCGAGGCGCGGGCGGCGGAGGGTCACCCGCTCGACGCCTGGGTGGTCGAGCGCGAGGTGCAGCCGGTCGAGCTGTACACGGAGACCTGGATCCGCGACGGGGGCACCCGACCGGGGCCCGATTTCGACCGCCTCGCGGAGGCCTGGCTCGACGACTTCGCCGCGCGCGGGGTCTCGGCGGTGGGTTTCGGCTACGTGACCGTGCGGCGGCCGCTCCCGGGCGCCGGCGTGCTGCGCCGGTTCGAGCACGTCGAGTCGGGTGGCGGCGCTCTCGGCCCGCACATCGCGGCGACCCTCGCCGCGCACGATTGGCAGGCGGCCCGCGACGACGCGGAGTTCGCGCGGGCCGCGCTCACGGTCGCAGCCGACGTGACCGAGGAGCGCCACTACTGGCCGGGCGACGAGCATCCCGCGGTCATGAACCTGCACCAGGGCGGCGGATTCGCGCGCAGCTACCCCCTCGACACGGCGCTCGCCGCGGTCGTCGGTGCGAGCGACGGCGAGTTGAGTGTGGCCGCCATCTGCGCGGCGATCGCCGAGCTGCTGGGGTCGCCGGATGCCCCGCTGAGCCCCGACGCCCTGCTCGCCGAGCTCGTTCCGACCCTGCGCGAGCTCGTCACCGTCGGAATCCTGCTGCCGCCCGCCTGATCGCGGCGCGGGTGCGGCGATGCCGGGGTGCGGTGGCTGCCGGCGGTGCCGGGGTGCGCGGGTGCGCGGGTGCGGCGGCAGCGGGGCGCGGCGTCAGCGCGGCACGATCGCGACGCGCGGCAGGCGCCGGTCGAGCCGCACGCTGAGGGCGAGCTGGTGCCGACGCGCGAGCACGACACCGATCACGAGGGCGGTGAGCGCTGGCACGGCCCCGGAGACGATCATGCCGATGTGCGGTCCCCAGCGCTCCACGATCCACCCCATGAGCGGACCGCCGATCGCCTGCCCGCCGAGCAGCACGAGCACGTAGAGCGACATGACGCGACCGCGGATTCCGAGATTCGATGACATCTGCACGAGCGAGTTCGCGGCGGTGATGAAGAGCAGGTTCGCGACCCCGAGTGCGACGAGGGTGACCGCGAAGCCGCCCTCGCCCGGCATGAGCCCGGCGACCGCCTGCAGCGCGCCCCACAGCCCGCCCATGGCGACGACCGTGCGCAGTCGCACGCGGGTGCGCCGGGTCGAGAGCACGGCGCCGGTGAACGCGCCCGCGGCGACGAGCGTGTTGAACAGGCCGTACCCGGCCGCGCCCACGCCGAAGACGTCGTTCGCGTAGGCGGCGAGGATGACCGGCATGCTGAGCGCGAACACCGACAGCACCGCGACCATCACGACCGACCACAGGATGGTCGGCTTGCGCAGCGCGTAGGCGAGGCCCTGGCGCAGCTGCCCCTTGCTGCGCGGCACGGCGGCGCTGCGCACGAGGCTCGCCGTGCGGAGCATCCCGAGCGTCGCGACCGTGAGCGCGCAGGTGGCGGCGTTGATCGCGAAGGCCCAGCCGGCGCCGACCGCGACGAGCAGCGCGCCCGCGATCGCCGGGCCGATGAGGCCGCCCAGCTGGAACACCGAGGAGTTGACGCTGATCGCGTTGCGCAGGTTGCGCGGCCCGACGAGTTCGTTGACGAAGACCTGCCGGGTGGGGTTGTCGACGACGGTCACGAGGCCCACGACGAAGGCGATCGCGTAGACGTGCCAGACCTGAACCGTGCCGGTGAGCGCGAGGACGGCGAGCAGCGTGGCGAGAACTCCCGCGATCGATTGCGTCATCATGAGCAGCATGCGCTTGGAGTAGCGGTCGACGATGAGTCCGCCGTAGAGCCCGAAGAGGAGCATCGGGGTGAACTGCATCGCGACCGTCACGCCGACCGCGGCGACGCTGCCGGAGAGCTGCAGCACCAGCCAGTCCTGCGCGATGCGCTGCATCCAGGTGCCCGACATCGCAACGATGTTGGAGAGCGTGAACAGCCGGAAGTTGTGCACCCGGAGCGAGCTGAGGCTCTCGCTCCAGGGGATGCGGCCGGTGATGACCGGCATGGGTTCGGTGGGTGGTGATGCCTGGAGCGGTGCGGAGGTCACGAGAGTCCTGGTGCGATGGATGCGAGTCGGTTACGTATGGGGCGGGGCGTCTCATTCGACCGTACTCGCGCATCCATCATTCAGCGACTAAATTGAAGCTATATCTGTCATTGCGATCTGCAATAGGAGCCGGATGTTCGATCCCGTGTTGCTCAGGACCTTCCTCGCCGTCGCGGAGACCCGCAGCTTCACGGGCGCGGGGGTGCAGCTGGGGCTGAGCCAGCCGACCGTGAGCCAGCACGTGCGCAAACTCGAGGAGGCCGCGGGCCGCACGCTCGTCTCCCGCGACACGCGGGATGTGCGGCTCACCGACAACGGCGACGCGATGGCGGGATTCGCGCGCACCATCCTCGCCGCGCACCAGGCCGCCGTCAGCTACTTCAGCGGATCGGCCATGCGGGGGAGGCTGCGCTTCGGCGCCGGCGACGACCTCGCCATCACCCAGCTGCCGCGGATCCTCCGGCACTTCCGGCAGCTGTACCCGCAGATCAACCTCGAACTGACCGTGACGCAGACCGGCGCCCTCTATCGCCGACTGCGCGCGGGCCAGCTCGACCTCATCTTCGTGAAGGAGAACCCCGACGAGGAGTCGGGCGGGGTGCGCGTGAGCCGCGACAGCATGGTCTGGGTCGGGCACGAGAAGACGGTCATCGAGCCGGGGGAGCCCGTGCCCGTCGTCACCTATCAGGCGCCGAGCGTGAGCCGTCAGATCGCGATCGACGCGCTCGAGGCGGCGGGTCGAACCTGGCGCATCACCTGCAACTCGCGCGAGGTCAACGGTCTGCTCGCGGCGGTGCGCGCGGGTCTCGGCATCGCCGTCTTCCCGCAGAGCCTCATCCCCGAAGACCTCGTGAAGGTCACCAACCGCTTCGCATTGCCGGCCCTCGGCGATGTCGATTTCACCCTGCTCGCGCATCCGGCCGCCCCGGCCGAGCCGACTGAGGCCCTGATCTCGGCGATCATGGGGCGCGCGCTCGCGCGGGGTTAGCCCGCCGCCTTGCGCACGAGCTCGGTCACCGTGGCCGCCTGCTCGGCGGTGAGCGGCGCGGTCACCGCGTAGGCGACCGGCCACATGGTGCCGTCGTCGAGCGTCGCGACCGACTCGAAGGTCAGGGTCGCGTAGCGCTCCTTGAACTTCGCCGCGGGCTTGAAGAACAGGATCGTCTTGTCATTGCGCACGTAGGCGGGGAAGCCGTAGTAGGTCTTCTTCGCGAACTCGGGGACGGCGGCCATGATGATCTCGTCGAGCTGCTGCGCGAGCACCTGATCGAGTCCCGTCATACCCGCGATCGCGTCGGCCAGGGCCTGCGCTCCCGCCTCCCGGGTCGCCGCGAGCTTGAGCTCGGCGGCGCGCTGCTTCATCGCTGCCTTCTCCTCCGCCGAGAAACCGGGGCCTGAGGATGTCTTCTTCGTGGTTGCCATGAGCCCATCGTAGGGAGGGAGCCGTGCGCGGCACTTCTCCGAAACTGCTCGGTCCGGACGGTGCGCGGCCGGACGGCGCGGCGTGCGGGCGGCTGCGGCGCGCGCGGGATCGGCCGGGCGCGCGGCCGATCGCGGCGACACGCGCGCGTTCGCGGCCGCGCTGGCGCTCCCCGCGCCGCCGCGCGGATACCGTGGACGGGTGATCGACGACCCCTACGGCAGCGACGTCCTGGCCGACTTCGGACGGCGCGCTCCCCGCGTGCAGCCGCGCGTGGTGGAGGCCGAACGCGACCTCGTCGTGGAGGAGGTCGCCACCGGCTACGTCGGCGCCGTGGTCGGCTACGAGGGACGTCTCATCCGGCTCGAGGATCGGCGCGGCGCGATCCGTCTCTTCCCGATCGGCCCCGGCTTTCTGCTCGACGGAGAGCCGGTCGCGCTCAAGCTGCCCGCCCCCACGAAGCCGTCCACCCCCGCGCGCACCGCCTCCGGGTCCTTCGCCGTCGAGCAGCACCGGGCCCGAATCGCGCGCGCCAGCCGCATCTTCGTCGAGGGGCGTCACGACGCGGAACTCGTCGAGCGGGTCTGGGGCGCCGACCTCCGGGTGGAGGGCGTCGTGGTCGAGTACCTGGAGGGCGTGGATGACCTCGCCACGATCGTGCGCGACTTCGCCCCGGGGCCGGGGCGGCGCATCGGCGTTCTCGTCGACCACCTCGTGCCGGGATCGAAGGAGAGCCGCATCGCCGACGCGGTGACGCACGGGCCGCACGGGGACGCGGTGCTCGTGGTCGGTCATCCGTTCATCGATATCTGGCAGGCGGTCAAGCCGTCGCGCCTGGGGCTGCAGGAGTGGCCGGTGATCCCGCGGGGCGTCGAGTGGAAGCACGGCATCTGCGCGGCGCTCGGCTGGCCGCACGCCGATCAGGCCGACATCGCGCGCGCGTGGAAGCAGATCCTCTCCCGCGTCGACAGCTACGCCGACCTCGAACCCGTGCTGCTCGGTCGGGTCGAGCAGCTCATCGACTTCGTCACCGAGTAGCCCTTCGCGCTCGCGGCCGCCGCCCAGCACCCGGGCGTAGCGTGGGCGCATGAGCAGGAGCACTCCGAAGCCCGTCATCCCCGGCCCCGGCCAGGAGTCCGTGTGGGACTACCCCCGGCCGCCCCGCGTCGAGCGCACCGCGAAGCGCATCGTGATCGAGCTCGGAGGCCGCGTGATCGCCGACACCAGCGATGCCGTGCGCGTGCTCGAGACGAGCCATCCGCCCGTCTACTACCTGCCGCGGGAGGCCTTCGCGAGCGGGGTGCTTCAGCCCGCTCCCGGCTCCAGCGTCTGCGAGTTCAAGGGCGAGGCACGCTATCTCTCGGTCGGCAGTGCACCACGGGCCGCCTGGTTCTATCCCGCGCCGCGCCCCGGCTTCGAGCTGCTCGCCGGTCGGGTCGCCGTGTACCCCTCGGCGATGGACCGGTGCACCGTCGACGGCGAGACGGTGACGGCGCAGGAGGGCGACTTCTACGGCGGCTGGATCACCGCCGACATCGTCGGCCCGTTCAAGGGCGCGGCGGGCACCTGGGGCTGGTGAGCCGCCCTACAACCAGCCGCGACGCTTGAACGCCGCGTACAGGGCGACACCGAGCACGACCATGAGCCCCAGCGCATAGGGGTAGCCGTAGGTCCAGTGCAGCTCGGGGATGACCTTGAAGTTCATGCCGTAGATCCCCGCGACGAGCGTCGGGGCGAACAGGATGGCCGCCCACGACGAGATGCGCTTCGCCTGGTCGGCCTGGCGCAGGCTCGCCTCCGTGAGCGACTTCACCTCGTCGTTCTGTCGCTGCGCCACGAGCGTGGAGTGCACCATGAGCGCGTTCTGCAGGAGCACCCGGAAGCCGTCGACGCGCTCGACGATGTGGATGACGTGGTCCTGCACGTCGCGCAGGTCGCGTCGGAGCTCGATCATGAGCTCGTTGTCGGCACCGACGTACTCGCGCAGGGTCTCGAGCATGCCCTCGAGCGGCTGGGTGGCGCGCTGGAACGCGATGACCTCCCGCGAGAGGTCGTAGATGCGGCGGGAGACGTTCGGATCCTCGTTGAACAGCTGGTCCTCGATCTCGTCGATGTCGTTCTCGAGGCCCGACATCACGGGGGCGTACTCGTCGACCACCTGGTCGAGCACCGCGTACATGATCGCGTAGGTACCGAGCGCGAGCAGACCGGGATTGGCCTCCAGGCGCTTGCGCACGCGGCCGAGGTCGGGCGACTCGGCGTGCCGGATCGTGATCGCGAAGTCGGGGCCGACGAACATGTGCACCTCGCCGAACTCCACCTCCTCCGACGCCTCCAGGTAGCGGGCGGGGCGCAGCACGATGAACTGGGTGTCGCCGTAGCGCTCGAGCTTGGGTCGCTGGTGGCCGTTGAGGGTGTCCTCCACCGCGAGGTGGTGCAGGCTGAACTCGGTCGCCACCGATTGCACCTCGGTGGGCGTCGGTCGATACATGCCGATCCAGGCGATGCCGTGACGCGCGCGGAGCACCTCGTAGGTCTCCTCGAGGCTGTCGGGGTTGCGGGTGCGCTCGCCATTCACGTAGACGGCGTTGTCGATGATCGGCATGTCACCAGTGTGACCCACCGCGACAGCAAAATCGTTCAGGTGAAAGGATGGTCGTGTGAACACGACGACTCCGCCGCCGCCACGAACCATCCGCCGCTGGCGCCAGTATCTTGCCGACGAGCGAGCCGAAGCCGCCGTCTACCGCGAACTCGCGGGGCGCCGCGACGGCGAGGAGCGCGAGATCCTGCTCGCGCTCGCCGAGGCCGAGGGCCGCCACGAGGCGCACTGGCTCGAACTGCTGGGCGACCAGGTGGGCAAACCGCTGCGCGGCGATCTGCGCACGCGGATGCTCGCGGTGCTCGCCCGACGCTTCGGCTCCGTCTTCGTGCTCGCGCTCGCGCAGCGGGCCGAGGCCCGCTCGCCCTATGAAGACGACGATGACGCCACGAGCGCGATGGCGGCCGACGAGGCGATCCACGAGGAGGTCGTGCGCGGTCTCGCCGCCCGCGGCCGCAACCGACTGAGCGGGACCTTCCGGGCCGCGGTGTTCGGCGCCAACGACGGCCTCGTCAGCAACCTCTCGCTCGTGCTCGGGGTGACCGCCGCCGGGATCCCGGCGGGCGCGGTGCTCGCGACCGGCATCGCGGGGCTCCTCGCCGGCGCGCTCTCGATGGGTGCGGGGGAGTACGTGTCGGTGCGGTCCCAGCGCGAGTTGCTGGAGGCGAGCATCCCCAACCCGGACGCCGACCGCGCCCTGCCCCATCTCGACGTGGACGCCAACGAGCTCGAGCTCGTCTACCGGGCGCGGGGGATGACCGCCGCCGAGGCCGCGGACCACGCCGCCGACATGCTCGCGTCCCTCCACGCGCGCGGGGAGCAGCCGGCGCCACCGGCCGCCGAGCACGCCGCGCACGAGGCGATCGGCACCGGAATCGGCGCGGCGCTCTCGAGCTTCTGCTTCTTCGCGAGCGGGGCCGTGATTCCGGTCATCCCCTATCTCTTCGGCCTCACCGGCGTGCCGGCGATGATCGTCGCGCTCGTGCTCGTGGGCATCGCGCTGCTGGGAACCGGATCGATCGTGGGGCTGCTCTCGGGCACCTCGCCGCTCGGGCGCGCGCTGCGTCAGCTCGCGATCGGCTTCGGGGCGGCGGGGATCACCTACCTGCTGGGACTGCTGTTCGGCGCCGCGGGGGTCTGAGACCGTCTGGCGGTACCGACCGCGCTCAGACCTTGGTCTTGGGCTGCTCGGTGTTGCCCTGCGGCTCGTTCATGAACTGCATGCCCTGCGCCGAGTTGGCCGAGAGGGTGAGGAGTTCGAGCCACTCGCGGTTGATCGTGGGTGGCTTGGAGCCGTAGTACTTGAAGTAGAGCGGAATGGAGGCGTCGATCCAGATGCTGCTGCGGCCGTCGCCGACGCTGGGGTCGTCCTTCCAGGAGAAGAAGAAGCTCTCGTGGCGACGGAGCTTGGCACCGATGACCAGTTGCAGGTGCGCCATGTCACGATCGTCGAAAACGATCTCGATGCCCGAGTCGCCGTAGAGGATCTTGCCCATCTGCACTCCATTTCTTTCCGGATGGCCGCGGTGCGGCGTTGTCGCAGTAGTCCGAGAGTAACGCTCGGCCCCCTCGCATTCCTATTCGTGCCGGGGGTCTGTCTGCGGTGTCGTGCTGTCGGTCCCGACAGGGGGAGGCCCGGACATTCCTCTGCGAACATCCGGGCCCCTCGGCTGATCCCTGTGGGTTGGGGGGTGGTGCCTACCCGAACCGGACGAGGCTGAGGGCATGCTCCCAGGAGAGCGACTGGCCGACCTCGACACAGTGCTTGAGGCTGTCACCCCGGAGCGCGACATAGACGTTTCCGACCCTGTGCACGTAGCCCAGTGTTTCCCGGTCGGTCATCACGCTGTAGACGTCATCCGAGACGAGCGCGATGTTCGGTTCGCTGCGTGGATCGCGAGCCTTGGGCGAGAGGAGAACCATCGTCGTGTCCTTTCCCGACAAGCTCCGGGCAGAAGAGCCCGTACGCCCCCGAGTGGGGGCCTTGGCCAATTGAAACACGCCGGAAACATGAGGACAAGAAGGCGATGGGCCCTTGACAACCACGCCCGTTCTGTGGCCGGGGGTCAGGCCGGGTGGCGGATGATCAGGGCCGAATGCGGCGGGAGTATCGCGGCCTCACCGACGATCGTCGCGTCACGATCCGTGCGGAACAGGATGCCCGTCCCGGGCACCGTCGCGAGGCTCACCGTCTCGCCCGAGAAGTTCACGAGGGTCTCCACCGCGCCCCGCTCCACCCGGAACCACCGCTGCGCGTCGTCGTACTCCGCGCGCACCCGGGAGAGCCGCGGATCGGTCAGCTCGGGCACCGTGCGGCGGAGGGCGGCCAACTCGCGGTAGAGCTGAAGCAGGCGGGCGTGCATCCCCTCGCCGGCCTCGTCCCAGTCGAGCTTCGAGCGCAGAAAGGTCTGCGGGTCCTGGGGGTCGGGAACCGACGACTCGTCCCAGCCCATGCGGGCGAACTCCTCGATGCGACCCTGGGCGGTGGCGCGGCCGAGCTCCTCCTCGGGGTGCGAGGTGAAGAACTGCCACGGCGTCGAGGCTCCCCACTCCTCGCCCATGAACAGCATCGGCGTGAACGGGCCGGTGAGCGTGAGCACCGCCGCGATCGCGAGCTGGCCGTAGCCGCAGGTGTCGCCCAGCCGGTCGCCCGCGGCCCGGTTGCCGATCTGGTCGTGATCCTGAGAAAAGGTGACGAGCCGCCACGACGGTACCGCCGGGTCGAGCGGATGACCGTGCTCCCGCCCCCGGAACGAGGAGTAGCTCCCGTCGTGGAAGAAGCCCCCGGTCGTGGTCTTCGCGAGCGCGCCGAGCGAGGCGAAGTCGGCGTAGTAGCCGTCCGTCTCGCCGGTGAGGGCCACGTGCAGGGCGTGGTGGTAGTCGTCGCTCCACTGCGCGGTGAGCCCGTAGCCCCCGGCCTCCCTCGGCAGGATGAGCGTCTGGTCGTTGAGGTCCGACTCGGCGATGAGGCTCAGCGGGCGCCCGAGGAAGGCGCTGAGCGCGTCGGTCTCCTCCGCGAGCTCCCGCAGGATGTGGATGGGCGCCTCGTCGACGAGGGCGTGCACCGCATCGAGGCGCAACCCGTCCACGTGGTAGTCGCGCAGCCACATCGCCGCGTTGTCGAGGATGAGCCGGCGCACGGCGGGCTCCGCCAGGTTGATGGTGGCTCCCCAGGTGTTCGCGCCCTCGGCGGCGAAGACGGGGCCGAACTGCGGGAGGTAGTTGCCGCTCGGTCCGAGGTGGTTGTAGACCACATCCTGAATGACGGCGAGGCCGCGCGCGTGGCAGGCGTCGACGAAGCGCTGGTATGCGGTCGGGCCGCCGTAGCCCTCGTGCACGGCGTACCACTGCACGCCGTCGTAGCCCCAGTTGTGGCTGCCGTTGAAGGCGTTCACGGGCAGGAGCTCCACGAAGTCGACCCCGATGTCGACGAGGTGATCGAGTCGCGCGATCGCCGAGTCGAGGGTGCCCTCCGGCGTGAAGGTGCCGAGATGCAGTTCGTAGATCACGCCGCCGGCGAGCTGCCGGCCCGTCCAGGCGCCGTCCGTCCACGCGTACCGCTCGGCGTCGAAGGCCCGGCTCGGCTCGTGCACGCCGAAGGGCTGCCAGCGCGAGCGCGGGTCGGGCACGGGGAGCGCGTCGTCGAGCCGGAACACGTAGTCCGTGCCGTGCTCAAGCACCGCGTCCGAGGTCCAGACGCCGTCCTCCCCGGGAAGCATCTCGCGATCGCCCTCGGCGGTGACGAGACGCACGCGCTGGGCGAGGGGCGCCCACACCTGCACGGTCACTCGGCGACCGGGGCCAGGAGGGCGACGGGGTACTGGGCGAGCAGGTCATCCAGTCGCGTCGGTCCGCCGTTGTGGCGTCGGTCCGAGATCACGTCGACCATCGGATGACCGGGCAGCAGCAGCTGCGTCTCCCCCCAGCCGCCCCGCTCGACGAGCCCGACCGGAAGCCGCGTTCCGATCGCGATCGCCCCGCCGCGGTCGAAGGAGATCACGTGGCGCGCCGCCTCCCCGATCGCGCCCAGCGGGGCGTAGCGGGTGAACAGCTCAGGATGATCCCGGCGCAGTCGCAGGGCACGCGCGGTGACGAGCAGTTTCGCCGCGCCGGACTCGTCGACGGGCGGGTGCGCCCCGGCGTCGATCGCGGCGAGGTAGAGCTGACGGATGTCGAAGTCGACGGGCCTGCGGTTGTCGGGGTCGACGAGACTGGTCTCCCACAGCTCGCTGCCCTGGTACACGTCGGGCACGCCGGGGGCGGTGAGCTGGAGCAGTTTCGCGGTGAGGGAGTTCGACCAGCCCGCATCCTGGGTCACGGCGACGAAACGCGAGACCGTGATCGCGATCTCCTCGTCGTCGAAGACGGCGTCGACGAGCGCGTGCATGCGCGCCTCGAACTCCTCGTCGGGCGCGTTCCAGCTGGTGGAGGTGCCCGCCTCGCGGGCCGCCTTCTCCGCGTAGTCGTGCAGGCGCTCGCGGCTCGCCGGCCAGGCGCCGATGATCGACTCCCACAGCAGGTTCTCGAGCGTGCCGTCATCGAGCGGGTAGCGCTCGCGCAGCTCGCCGAGGGTCGCCTCCCACAGCGCGGGCAGTTCGGCGAGCACCGAGATGCGGGCGCGGGTGTCTTCGCCGCGCTTCGTGTCGTGGGTGGAGAGCGTCGTGAGCGAGGCGGGGTAGCTCGCTTGGCGCACCATCTGACGGCGGTGGAACTCGGCCACGTTGATCGAGAACTCGGCGGGGTCGGCGCCGACCTCGGTGAGCGAGGAGAGCCGGGAGTAGCGGTAGAAGGCCGTGTCTTCGACCCCCTTGGCCATGACCATGCCCGAGGTCTGCTGAAACCGGCGTGCCGCGGGCTGGGCCGGGTTGCGCAGCACCGGGACGAGCTGGTCGATCACGGGCACGAGCTCGGGCCGGTGCTTGCGGGCCAGCGTCGCCGCGGTGTTCAGGTGCTCCACGCCGTCGGGCAGGTAGGAGCGGTACAGCGGGAAGCACGCCAGCAGCTCGGCAAGGGCATCCGCCGCCCCCTCGATGCGGTTGGGCAGCTCGCGTTCGAGGCGCAGCACCTCGGAGCGCAGGATCCCGTCGGCGATCGTCCGCTTGGTGCCGTGGATGAGCGTGCCCCAGTTGATCGGCTGGGCGCGCCCGCGCAGCTCGGTGTCGAGCTCGTCGAGGGCCGGTCGGCCGCCCGGATCGACGAGCACGCGGTCGAGGTCGGCGAGCGCGTCGTAGCCGGTGGTGCCGGCGGTCGCCCAGTAGGCGGGCAGGCGCTCGCTGCCCTCGAGGATCTTCTCCACCCAGACCTGGGTGCCGCCGGTCGCGCGGGCGAGGTCGTCGAGGTACCCGCCCGGGTCGGCGAGCCCATCCGGATGATCGACCCGCAGGCCGTCCGCGATGCCCTCGCGCACCCAGCGCACGATCTCGGCGTGGCTCTCCTCGAACACCCACGGCACCTCGACGCGGATCGCGGCGAGCGAGCTCACGGCGAAGAAGCGGCGATAGTTGAGGTCGGCATCGGCGCGACGCCAGTCCATGAGCTCGTAGTGCTGGCGGCGGTGCACGGTGAGCACGTCGGCGCCGTCGTCGGTGGATCCCGGCGCGAGCGGGAAGCGGTGCTCGAAGTAGCGCAGCTCGCCCGCCTCGATCCGCAGCTCGCCCGCGGCGACCGCGTCCTCCACGGCGCCGCCCAGCACCGGCAGGCGCACCTTGCCGTCGCCGAAGCCCCAGTCGACATCGAAGGCGTCTGCGTAGCGCGACTCGCGCCCGTGCTCGAGCAGGTCCCACCACCACGCGTTCTGATCGGCCTCGGCGACACCCATGTGGTTGGGCACGATGTCGATGAGGAGGCCCAGTCCGCGGTCGTGCACGGCACTCGAGAGGCGCTCGAGGGCGGCGGCTCCGCCGCGGGCCGGGTCGACCGTGGCGTGGTCGACGACGTCGTAGCCGTGGTCGGAGCCGGTGGCGGCCGTGAGCAGAGGGGAGACGTACACCCAGTCGATGCCCAGATCGCGGAGGTAGTCGGCGATGTCGGCGGCGGCGTCGAGCGTGAAGCCGGGGCGGATCTGCAGGCGATAGGTGGAGGCGGGGACGGTCATCCGGCCATCTCCGGCTGGGCGCTCGAGGTGTCGTCGGCGGTGGAGCCGGTGAGCACCGTGAGCGAGGCGGCGACCGAGTGGTCGTTGTCGGCCTCGGTGGGGATGTGCTGGCGCAGCACCATGAGCGAGCGGGCCTCGACGGGGATGACCGCGCCGGGGCCTCGCGGCTGCGAGTCGGCCTGCACACCCGCCGTATCGACCACGATCTCCCACAACTCCGCGTACTCGTCTGCGGGGAGGGTGAACTCCACCACGTCGGTGTGCGCGTTGAACAGCACGAGGAAGTGCACATCGGTGATCGGTTCGCCGCGCTGATCGCGGGTGCCGATGCCGTTGCCGTTGAGGAACATCGCGATCGACCGGCCGAAGCCGGAATCCCAGTCCTCGGGCGCCATGACCGCGGCGTCGGGCTGCAGCCAGACGAGGTCGGGCAGGGGCTCGCCCGCGCCGCGCACCACCGGTCGACCGTCGAAGAATCGCGAGCGGCGGAAGCTGGGGTGCTCCTTGCGCAGGCGGGTGACCGCGGCGGTGAACTCGATGAGCGAGGAGTCCGCCTCGTCCCAGTGCACCCAGGTCAGTTCGTTGTCCTGGGCGTAGCCGTTGTTGTTGCCCGCCTGGGTGCGGCCGAGCTCGTCGCCGTGCAGGATCATCGGCACGCCCTGCGAGATCATGAGCGTCGCGAGGAAGTTGCGCTGCTGGCGGCTGCGGATCGCCTGGATGGCGGGATCGGTCGTGGGGCCCTCGACTCCGTAGTTGGCCGAGCGGTTCGTCGATTCGCCGTCCTGCCCGTTCTCGCCGTTGGCATCGTTGTGCTTCTCGTCGTAGGAGACGAGGTCGGCGAGGGTGAAGCCGTCGTGCGCGGTCACGAAGTTGATGGAGGCGACCGGCCGCCGGCCCTCGTGCTCGTACAGGTCGCTCGAGCCGGTGATCCGCTCGGCGAACTCCCCGAGCGTCGAGGGCTCGCCGCGCCAGAAGTCGCGCACGGTGTCGCGGTACTTGCCGTTCCACTCCGTCCAGAGCGGCGGGAAGTTGCCCACCTGGTAGCCGCCGGGACCGACGTCCCAGGGCTCGGCGATGAGCTTGACCTGCGACACGATCGGATCCTGCTGCACGAGCTCGAAGAAGGCGGCGAGGCGGTCGACGTCGTAGAACTCGCGGGCGAGGGCGGCGGCGAGGTCGAAGCGGAATCCGTCGACGTGCATCTCGGTCACCCAGTAGCGGAGGCTGTCCATGATGAGCTGCAGCGAGTGCGGGTTGCTGACGTTCATCGAGTTGCCGGTGCCGGTGTAGTCCATGTAGTACTCCGGGGTCTTGTCGACCAGCCGGTAGTACGCCGCGTTGTCGATGCCCTTGAACGACAGCGTGGGGCCCAGGTGGTTGCCCTCGGCGGTGTGGTTGTAGACGACGTCGAGGATGACCTCGATGCCGGCCGAGTGGAGGGCACGCACCATGCCCTTGAACTCCTGCACCTGCTGCCCGCGGTCGCCACTCGCCGAGTAGGTGTTCTGCGGCGCGAAGAAGCCGATGGTGTTGTAGCCCCAGTAGTTGTGGAGGCCCTTCTCGACAAGCGTGGAGTCGTCGACGAACTGGTGCACCGGCATGAGCTCGATCGCCGTCACGCCGAGCTTCTGGAGGTGCTCGATGATCACGGGGTGAGCGACCGCGCTGTAGGTTCCGCGGATCTCGTCGGGGATTCCGGGGTGCAGCTCGGTGAGCCCCTTGACGTGCGCCTCGTAGATCACCGATTGCGCGTAGGGCACGCGCGGGTGCCGGTCTCCCGCCCAGTCGAAGAAGGGGTTGATGACGACGCCCATCATCATGTGCGGGGCGGAGTCGTCGTTGTTCTCCGAGTCGGGGTCGCCGAAATTGTAGGAGAAGAGCGCCTGATCCCAGTCGATCTGACCGCTCGTCGCCTTCGCGTAGGGGTCGAGCAGCAGCTTGGAGGGGTTGCTGCGGCTGCCGGACTTCGGGTCGTAGGGCGCGTAGACGCGGTAGCCGTACTTCTGCCCGGGCTGGATCTGCGGCAGGTAGGCGTGCCAGACGTAGGCGTCGACCTCGATGAGCTCGACCCGCGTCTCGGCGCCGGCGTCGTCGAACAGGCAGAGCTCGACCTTCTCCGCCACTTCCGAAAACAGCGCGAAGTTGGTGCCGTTCCCATCGAAGGTCGCGCCCAGGGGGTACGCGGATCCAGGCCAGGTTTTCATGAGGTCCTTATCGTTGACGACTCTCCACGTTAGCCGTAAGGCGATGACGGGGGCGGTACTTACACTGGCCCCATGGTTGCTGCTAGGGAAGTGCCTCCCGTCGGCAGATTCGTGATCCTCCTGCGCGGAATCAACGTCGGTCCGTCGAAGAGGATCGCCATGGCCGAGTTGCGTCGGGTGCTGGAGGAGGCGGGCTTCGAGCGGGTGCAGACGGTGCTGCAGAGCGGCAACGCGGTCGTGGATGCGGCGGCCGGGCATCCGGATGCCCGGGCGTTGGAGGCGGCGATCGCGGCCGCCACGGGGGTCTCGTGTCGCGTGGTCGTCGTCGATGCCGCGCGGTTCCTCGCGATCGTCGACGCCTTCCCGTTCAGCGAGGTGGCCGACGACGAATCGAGGGCCCTCATCACCTTCGTCGAGCGGATGCCCGACCCCGCGCAGATCGTGCGCCCGAGCGATGCCGAGCTCGCGCCCGAGCGCCTGGCCCTGGGCCGCGAGGCGATCTATCAGTGGCTGCCCCACGGCGTGCTCGCCACGAGATTGCCGAGCTCGTTTCTGCGGCAGTTCGGCGCGGAGGCGACCGCACGCAACCTGCGGACCTCGCGTCGCATCGCCGCGCTGCTCACCGCATCGCATTAGTCCCGCGCGTGCTGCTCGTCGCCCCGCCGCGCGAGTACACTGATGGGCGAACACGGGAGTCCGGTGAGCCGGGCTGAGAGGAAGCTTCTCCAAGCTTCGACCGTCGAACCTGATCTGGATCATGCCAGCGCAGGGAGGCAGATTCTCTTGAAACCCGTGCCATTTCCTCCACGAAAGGCACGTCCATGGCAGTAACAACTCTCTTCTCCGCCCGCAGGATCACCGCGCGCTGGCGGGTGGTCGACATCATCGTGGCCGCCGTCATCGGCGTCGCCGCCGGGGTGGTGTTCTTCGGCTGGGACCAGATCTACGCTCCGGTCACGGCGCCGTTCACCGCGGTTCTGCCCGGTTCGGGTGCCCTTCTCTACGCGGTCTGGCTGTTCGCGGGCGTGCTCGGCGGGCTCGTCGTGCGCAAGCCCGGTGCCGCGCTCTTCACCGAGGTCGTCGCCGCGGTGGTCGAGGCGTTGCTCGGTGCGAGCTGGGGCGGATTCCAGACGATCCTGTCGGGCGTCATCCAGGGCGCGGGGGCGGAACTGGTCTTCCTGATCTTCGCCTACGCGACCTGGAACCGCTGGGTCGCCGTGCTCGCGGGCGCGGGTGCCGCGGTCGGCATGGTCGCGAACGATCTGCTCCAGTACGACGCGGCGCAGGGCGTCCCCTACAAGATCGCGTACATCGTCGGCGGACTCATCTCGGGTGCCGTGATCGCCGGGCTGGGGTCGTGGTACCTCACCCGGGCCCTCGCCAAGACCGGCGCGCTCGCGCGGTTCGCCTCCGGGCGCACCAAGTAGCGGCGCGAGCTCAGGGGCACACCACGACATCACGCACGGCGGTCGACCGGGTGCAGCCGCGCCCGGTCGCAGTCGACGCGCGCGGCTGGGGCTGGCGGCACGCCGATCGCCCGGGCTTCGCGGTCTCGGGCCTCGACCTTCGTATCGAACCGGGGGAGCGGGTGCTCCTCCTCGGTGCCTCGGGCGCGGGCAAGTCGACGCTCGTCGCCGCCCTCGCCGGCCTGCTCGGTGACGAGGAGGCGGGCGAGGAGATCGGCGAGCTGCGGGTCGACGGCAGAAATCCGCGGGATGCCCGGGGCGGCGTCGGGCTCGTGCTCCAAGACCCCGATTCCCAGGTGATCCTCGCGCGAGTCGGCGACGACGTCGCCTTCGGCTGCGAGAACCTCGGCGTGCCCCGGGACGAGATCTGGCCCCGGGTGCGAGAGGCGCTCGACGCGGTCGGCCTGGCGCTGCCGCTCGACCACCCCACGAGCGGGCTCTCCGGCGGCCAGAAGCAGCGACTCGCGCTCGCGGGCGTGCTCGCCATGCGCCCCGGGCTCCTCCTCCTCGACGAGCCGACCGCCAATCTCGACCCGCTCGGCGTCGCCGAGGTGCGGGAGGCCATGGCGCAGGTGCTCGACCGCACCCGCGCGACCTTCATCGTCATCGAGCATCGCGTGGCCGTCTGGGCCGACCTCGTCACGCGCGTCATCGTGCTGTCGCCGGGCGGGGGAGTGCTGGCGGACGGCACCCCCGACCAGGTGCTGCGTGCGGAGGGAGCGCGACTCGCGGAGAGCGGGGTGTGGGTGCCCGGCTTCGAGCCCGCGGCCCCGGCACGTGACCGCGGGGCGACGGGCACGCCCGTGCTGGAGGCGCGCGGCCTCGCGGTGGGGAGGGAGCGGCGGGTGGTCATCCGCGAGGGAATCGACCTCACCGTGTCGGCGAGCCGCACCCTGGCCGTCACCGGCAGCAACGGCACCGGCAAGTCGACGCTGGGCCTCACGCTCGGCGGGCTCCTGCCACCGCTCGGCGGCACGCTCGATGCCTCGGCGATCGCGGGCGGTCTGCCTGCCGAGCCGCATCGCTGGCGCTCCCGAGACCTCGTCTCGCGCATCGGCAGCGTCTTTCAGGATCCGGAGCACCAGTTCGTCGCGGCGACGGTCGCGGCCGAGCTCGCGGTCGGGCCCAAAGCGGCCGGGGTGGAGAGCGCCGAGGCGAGTCGCCGCATCGATGCGGCCGTCGAACGACTTCGGCTCGGGCACCTGCTCGAGGCGAATCCGTTCACGCTCTCGGGCGGGGAGAAGCGACGCCTGTCGGTCGCGACGGCGCTCGTCACGCGGCCCGCCCTTCTCGTACTCGACGAGCCCACGTTCGGGCAGGATGCCCGCACCTGGCGTGAGCTCGTCGCCCTCCTGTCCGCCCTGCTCGACGAGGGCAGCGCGCTCGTCGCCGTCACCCACGACGCGGCGTTCGTCGATGCGCTCGCCGATGACGTGCTCTCCTTCGACCTCCCGGTGGGTGCGCGGTGACCGCCGACCTCCTGACGCCGACCGCGGGACCCCAGCTCATCTACCGAATCAATCCGGTGGCTAAGATGGCGGCGGCGTTCCTCATCGGGCTGGGCGTGCTGCTCTCCATCGACTGGGTGTCGGCCTCGGTCGCGCTCGCCTGCGAGTCGGTGCTGCTGTTCTGGGCCGGCGTCCCGCCGCGTCGGCTGGCCATCCGACTGAGCCCCGTGCTCGTCGGCGCTGTCACCGCGGCGTTCATGACCGCCCTCTACGCGCCGGAGTCGGGCGCCAGCTACCTGAACATCCTGTTCGCGCACGTGACCGCCGGTTCGATCGAGCTGGCAACCGCGACCTTCGCGCGCATCCTCGCAGTGGGGGTCCCGGCCGTCGTGCTGTTCCTCACAGTCGACCCCACCGACCTCGCGGACGGCCTCGCACAGGTGCTCCGGCTGCCCGCGCGGTTCGTGATCGGGGCGCTCGCCGCGGTGCGGCTGGTCGGTCTGTTCATCGACGACTGGCGCTCGCTCGAACGCGCCCGCCGCGCCCGCGGCGTCGCCGATCGGGGGCGCCTGCGGCGACTGCTGAGCCAGGCGTTCGCCCTGCTCGTGCTGTCGATCCGGCGGGCGACCAAGCTCGCGACGGCGATGGAGGCGCGGGGGTTCGGCTCCTCGGCTCCCCGCAGCTGGGCACGGCCATCCTCCCTGCACCGCGCGGACGTCGTGCTCATGCTGATCGGGGCTCTCATCGCGGCCGCCTCGATCACGGTGTCGGTCGCGACCGGCCACTGGAGATTCCTTGGTACCTGAGCCGGATGCCCGTGCCGCCCGCATCGCGGCCCTCGCCTCCGCCGCGCCGCGCCCGATCGTGCTGCTCGACGGCGGTTCGGGCGCGGGCAAGACCGAACTCGCTCGCGTGCTCGCCCCGCTGCTGGGCGCCGAGCTCGTCTGCCTCGAAGACTTCTACCCGGGCTGGGACGGACTCGAAGCGGCCAGTCGCATGGTGCGGGATGACGTGCTCGGCGCCTCGCGCTGGCGGCGCTGGGACTGGGCGGCCGACCGCCCCGCTGAGTGGCACCCGGTCGATGCCTCGCGTGGACTCGTCATCGAGGGGTCGGGCGCGCTCAGTGCGCGAAACCGCGAACGGGCGACGCTCGGTGTCTGGATCGAGCTGGACGAGCCCACGCGCAAGAGTCGGGCGCTCGCCCGCGACGGGGAGCGGTACGCGCCGTTCTGGGATCGCTGGGCCGCGCAGGAGCGGGAGTTCTTCGCGCGCGAGCGACCCGATCTGCTCGCCGACCTCGTCGTGCCGGGCTGAGCCGCCGGGCGTCTGCCACCCATCGCCCGCGACTCACGTCGCCAGGCGTCTGCCTCTCACCGCCCGCGATCAGCCCCAGCCGAGCTCGTGCAGTTCCTCGTCATCGATGCCGTAGTAGTGCGCGATCTCGTGCACGAGGGTCACGTGGATCTGCTCCCGGAGTTCGTCGAGATCGCGGGAGACGTCGGCGAGCGGTTCGCGGTAGAGCACGATGCGGTCGGGCAGTTCGCCGTAGCCGTACTCGCCGCGCTCGGTGAGGGCGACCCCGTCGTAGAGACCGAGGAGGTCGAGGGATCCGTCGTCGGGCCGATCCTCGGTCACGAAGGCGACGTTGTCGAGGCCCTCCACCATCTCATCGGGGAGGGCGTCGAGTTCGGCGATGACGAGCGCCTCGAACTCCTCGGGCGAGGGCGCGATCACGCGGTCACCGGCGATCGATGGCCGCGACGAGGGAGCCCTGCAGGGTCCCGAGCCAGTTGTAGATGGCGTAGTTGATGCGGTCCGGCTCGTCGAGGTCGGGGGGCGCGCCCTCCTCGGTGATCTCCAGCCGGATGGCGAGGGCCAGCCGGATGTCGGTGAGCGACCGCAGCCAGGCGCCCACTCCCGCGGCGTCGAGGACGATGTCCACGCGCTTCGCCCCGGGTTCCGCCGTCACCGATTCGAGCACCGTCATCGCGTTGCGCACCTTCGCGTCACCGAGCTCGTCTTCCGTGAATCGCCGGAACTCGGCCGCATCCTCGGGGGCGTCGAGGTAGGCGTCGGGCAGCAGTCGTTCGAGCACGGGATCGTCGTGGGCGTCGGTGCGGTCGGCGATGAGGGTGGCGACCTGGCGCGCGAGGTCGGCGAGGAACGCCGCCTCCTGCGGGTGCAGGCGGATTCGCGCCCCACCCCCGGGCGCGGATCGGAACCCGCTCACGAGTCGTCCTTCTGCACGGTCGCCCACAGCCCATAGTCGTGCATGGCGGCGACGTGGCGCTCCATCTCCTCGCGGGGCCCTGCGGCGACGACCGCCCGACCCTCGTTGTGCACGAGCAGCATGCGTCGCTCGGCTTCGGCGCGACTGAACCCGAAGTAGCTGCGGAAGACGTAGGAGACGTACGACATCAGGTTGACCGGGTCGTTCCAGACGACGGTGACCCACGGTGTGTCGAGCCGAACCTCCTCGAGCAGGGCGGTGCCCTGTTCGGCGTCGGTGCGATCCAGCGTCTGTGCCACGTCGCCGCCTCCCGCGCCTCTGTCAGCCCCTGTCTTCGCGCGGCGGTCGCCGCGCGGCCCGCGCCCCAAAGACGAATTGGCCCGACCGAAGCCGAGCCAATCCTCTGGGGTGAACGACGGGACTCGAACCCGCGACATCCGGCACCACAAGCCAGCGCTCTACCAACTGAGCTACGCCCACCATGCGTTGCCAAGGGCAACCCGAAGATTCTATTACAAGCGGGAGGCCCAGCGCGCCACCACGTCGGCCGAGACCGCCTGAACCTCCTCGGAGGTGGGGCCCGGATCGGCGATGAACGCGGCGCTGCGGTAGTACTCCAGCTCTCGGATCGACTCCAGGATGTCGGCGAGGGCGCGGTGCCCGCCGTTCTTCGCCGGGGCGTTGAAGTAGACCCGCGGGAACCAGTGCCGGGCGAGTTCTTTGATCGACGAGACGTCGACGCTCCGGTAGTGCAGGTGCCCGTCGACCCGGGGCATGAACTTCGCGAGGAAGGCCCGGTCGGTGCCGATCGTGTTGCCGGCGAGCGGCGCGCTCTGGGGCGCGGGCACGTATTTCAGGATGTACTCGAGCACCTGGTACTCGGCGTCGGCGAGCGTCACCCCTCGCGGGATCTCCTCGATGAGACCGCTCGTGGTGTGCATGGCGCGCACGAAGTCGCCCATGTGATCCCACGCGGCCTGGTCGGGGCGAATGACGATGTCAAATCCGGGATGCACGGGCGTCAGGTCGTAGTCGGTGATGACGACCGCCACCTCGACCAGTTCGTCGATGGTGAGGTCGAGCCCCGTCATCTCACAGTCGATCCAGACGAGACGGTCATCCGCAGAGCTCATGCGACCATCCTAACGACGGCCCCCGACGCGCCCTCGCGGCCGGTGCGGCCGCCGCGATCAGGCCGCGGTCACCAGTTCTCGTTGATGGCGTGGAGCCGGTGTCGGATCGCGGCGGACCGCCCGTGCACCGCGAGGCTGACGCCGAGGATCACGAATCCGACCGGCATGACGAGCTCGGCCTTCCAAACAGCCAGACTGAGGGCCAGAGCGGCATCGGGGATGAACGCGGGAATGCTCCACAGGGCGTTCCCCACGACCACCGCCAGCAGAATCCACCGCGCGGCGCCATTCACCACTCCGGCCCGCAGCGCGATCACTCCGGCGACGAGCCCGGCGGCGACGATGAGCACCTGGAGCACGATCCCGGCCGCGAGCGCGGCTCCGCTGCCCGGGCTCAGGGGGAGCAGCGAGAAGAGGCCGAAGAGCAGATACCCGCAGCCGAACAGGATGAGTGCCACGCGACCCACGGTTGAGGTGCCGACGATGCCGGTCTCACCCCGCACCCCGACAGCGAGCGTGATGAAGGCGGCCAGTAGCACGATGTCGGCGATCGTGGCCGGGATGATGCTGCCGAAGGGGATTGCGGAGTCCGGCAGTGTGACGCGCGCCGACCCGAGGAGGGCGATGAGGCCCGCGACAGCGAGCAGCGCGCCCCCGAGCAGCGTCGTGCGGTGGATCGCCGAGGTGGTGTTCGTCCCCATGAGTGAATGCCTCCCTCACCCGGTCAGACCCGGGACAGGCCCAGTGTGCACCGTGGTGCGCGGTCACTGCAATGGCGTCTCGTCGCCGACTGTGCGCTGCGGCGAGGGCATCACCGCGCGACGGTGCGAGCCGCACGACCCGTCACGCCGCCTCGCCCGCGCCGATCGCCTCCGCCTCCTCGAGGGCGTCCTCCGGTCCCGTATTGACGACGGCGAGCGTGCGCCGCCCAGTGATGACGACGATCATGGCGACGAGGAGCGAGGCCGCGCCCACGAAGTAGGGCAGTCCCGCCCGAGCGAGGTCGCTGCCGGCGAGCACCGCGGCGAGGGGCGGTGCGACGGCGCCGCCGATGAACCGCACCGCGGAGTAGGCGGATGACGCGACCGTGCGCGGCAGCTCGGTGGCCTCCATCACGCTCTCGGTGAGCACGGTGTTCATCACGCCGAGGAGGAGTCCGCCCGCGACGACGCACGCGATCAGCACGGCGGCGGTGGTCACGAAGGCACCCGCCACCACGAGGTCGGCCGCGAGCAGCGGCAGGATGATCGCCAGCACGGTCGTGCGCGACATCCGCCTGGTCAGCAGTGGTGCCACCCAGACACTGGTCACGGCGAGCGCAACGCCCCAGCCGAAGAAGGTGAGGCCCAGCCCGAGCGCGGTCTGGTGGGCGAAGCGCTGCAGCGGGAACGGCGTGAACGCCAGCAGCGTGAAGAAACCGATGTTGTAGAACAGGGCGATGATCGCGAGGCGGCCGAGGGCGGGGTGGCGCAGCGCGCGCAGCGGCGCCGACAGTCGGATCGGCGTGCGCGCCGCGGTGTCGGTGCCGAGCAGCGCGACGATCGCGACGAAGGCGATGGCCATGAGGATGCTCGTTCCGAAGAACGGTCCCCGCCAGCTGATCGACCCCAGCAACCCACCGAGCAGGGGCCCGATCGCGATGCCGAGTCCCAGCGCGGCCTCGTACAGGATGATCGCCGCGGAGGTCCCCCCGCTCGCCGCCCCCACGATCGTGGCGAGCGCCGTGGAGATGAACAGCGCGTTGCCGAGCCCCCAGCCGGCCCGGAATCCGATGATCGACCACACGGTGGGGCTGAGCGCGGCCGCGAGCGCGAACGCCACGATCAGGGCGAGTCCGATGAGGAGGGTGCGTTTGGCCCCGATGCGACTCGACACCCAGCTCGTGATGAGCATGGCGACGCCGGTGATGAAGAGGTAGCTCGTGAACAACAGCTCGGTCTCGGTCGGGGTCGCCTTCAACTCGCTCGCGATGGCGGGCAGGATGGGGTCGACGAGGCCGATGCCCATGAACGCGACGACGCAGGCGAACGCGACGGCCCAGACCTGCTTGCTCTGGCGGGCCATCACGCGATCGCCTTCCGCGCGATGCGCGACTGTAGGATTCCTGCCGCTGCGGTGAGTGTCGCCCACTCCTCCTCGCCCAGGTCGCCGAACATCGGCGTCATGGCTTCGGCGAGTTCGACGCGCCAGTCGGCGAGCGCCCGCTCGCCCTTCGGGCTGATGGCGATGAGCCAGGCGCGCGAGTCGGCGGTGTCGGCGATGCGGTACACGAGCTCGTCTTCGATGAGGCCGGGCATCAGCTTGCTCATGCCGGGCTGGCTGATGCGGCTCGCGGCGGCGAGCTCGCCCACGCGCATGGCGCCGTCCGCCGAGAGGATGCCCAGCGTTCGCCACACGGAGGCGGGGGTCTTGCTCCCGGTCTGCTGCGCCGCGATGCGGGTGAGGCGCGTGCTGGAGACGATGAGGGATTCGATTACGTCTGTTCTGGTCACGCGACAATTGTATAACGTAGTTATGCAAAGTGCATAACGAGGTTATGCATAGCGCGAGGGGTGGGATGCTGTCCGCGCCGGGCATCCTGCCGGTCGGTCGCGGGGTGTAAGACTGGTGTCATGACAGACGCAACCCCCACGCTCGCCAAAGGCGACGAGTACATCGTGATCTTCTCGGGCGGGCCGAGCGACGGCCAGACCGACCACCGCATCGCCACCGAGGCGGGCTGGGACGAGCAGATCATCGTCAACGGCCTGGAGTCGACCGCCGCCGCCGAATTCGCCTACCGGGCGAGCGGGGCGAAGAAGGTGGGAGACAGCGTGCACGTCACCTACGTGTGGGATCCGACCACCGCGGACGACCTCGAAGACACCAGCGAGCGCTACGACAGCTGAGCCCGCGGAATCGTCGCGGTGCCCCGGGCGTTGACCCTGCTATGAAGGTGGATTTCTACTCGACGACGTTCTGCGAGCCGTGCATGGTGACACGCACCGTGCTCGCGGATGCGGCGCGCCTCGTGCCCGGAATGACCCTCGCCGAGCACGACGTGGTTCTCCACGAGGCGGAGGCCGAGGCTCGCGGGGTGCGCTCCGCGCCGACCGTCATCGTGAGCGATGGGAACGGCGGCGAGGTGTTTCGGGCGGAAGGCATCCCCACGCTCAACCAGGTGCTCGTCGCACTCGCGAAGGCGGTCTGAGCCGCGTAGTAATCTGGCGGGGCCGCCTCCGTAGCTCAGGGGATAGAGCAGGAGCCTTCTAATCTCTTGGTCGCAGGTTCGAATCCTGCCGGGGGCACGCCACGGATAGCCGCGTGCACAGCGTTCGCCGAAGGCGAGGAGTGTGACGCGGGTGCGTCGCCGACCGGGTCACCGCCCGGCGACGGCGATCGCCTCGCTCACCCAGCGCTGGTGCAGCCCCCACGGGTCAACCCCCGGCCCGTTCAACCGCGCGATGTGCTCGTCGAGCGCCGCGTGACGGTCGAACCACTCGGAGCGGTGGATGCGGTGCGCGGCGAACTGCGCGTGTCGCCGCTGCTCGAGCATCCGGTCGCCCCGCTCGAACGCGAGCACCTCGTCGTAGCGCAGCTGGGCGAGGCGCGCTCGCGGGTTGCCGGTCGTTCCGATCTTCACCCGGTCGCGGAACCGCAGGTAGTAGACCACGTCGACACGCGTGCGACCGGCCTCCCCGTCGGGCAGGGCGCCCACGCGCCACTCGCACACCGCGCAGAGCCAGCCGCTGGGGTAGCGGATGCCCGTCCGCGAGCCGCACGCGAGGCACGGCGACGGCAGCACATCGGTCACGCCCACCGCGCGGGCCACCCAGTCGTAGGCGGTGAGCAGGTGTGGGGCGCAGAGCGGGAGCGGGGCATCCGCATCGGGGCGCGTCTCGCAACCGGCGATCGCGCAGCCGCCCGACTCTGTCATGCCCGCACTCTAGGCGGGGCCACCGACGGTGCGGTCGCGCGACCGGAGCGTGGCCGTGCCTCGCTGCTTGCAACCGACGGTCAGCCGCGGTTGCGGACGAGCGCCTCGGCGTAGTCCGTCCACCAGGTTCCGGCGGGCGGGCCGCCGTTGCAGGTGCCGTCGCTCGACCCCGGCGTCTTCACCCAGAGGGCCGCGTCGAGGTGGGACGAGCCGACGAGGTGGGGATTCGCCCCGAGCCCGGCCCCCGGTGGATTGCACCAGGTGCCGAGCCAGCCGCGGCCGTTGCGCGAGATATCGATCACGAAGTGCTTGTTGCCGATGCGGGAGCTGATCGCGCCCGCGTAGTTGCGCTCATCGGTCAGCGTGTAGAAGTTGCTCACGTTGGTGAAGAAGCCACGGGCCTCGGCGACGTCGGCCGACTGCAGTCGGGAGGCCATCACGTCGGGCTTCACCCAGTGGCTGTTGCCGCCGTCGAGATAGACATCGATGTGGTGCGACGCGTACCCGTGCACGACGGAGCGCAGCAGCGCGAGCCGGCTCGTCGCGACGGAGGCGCACTTCGCCTGACCGAGCATCGCGATGGAGTCGGGCTCGATGAGCACGACCGCGTGGTGGCCGGCGAGCGCCGAGGCGATCGACGCGTTCCACGCGAGATAGGTGGAGGTGGAGAAGCCGCCCGCCGAGTACCCGCCGCAGTCGCGGTTGGGGATGGCGTAGGTGACGAACACCGCGGTGCGGTGGGCGGCCGTCGCCGCCGCGATGTCCTCCTGCACGTGCTTGATCGTGATGGACGGCGTGGCGCCATCGGTGAGCCAGGTCGCGATGGGCTGCGACGAGATCGGCGTCAACTGCGTGGCGGTGGTCGTGTCGCCCCTCGCGAGCAGCGCCGTCACCTGCTGGGCGGGTTGCGAGCGCGGGTTGCGCCACAGGCCCCCGGCGTAGATCTCGGTGGCGGTCGCCGTATCCTGCCAGCGCCCGGTCGAGCTCGTGAGCGTCATCGTGGGCAGCGGCGAGGGCGCGCTGCGGCTGGGGCGCGGCGTCGCCGTGGCGGGCGCGGGCGCGGCAGTCGGCGCAGCAGGCGCGGCGGTGGCGGCGGGCTCGTCACCGCGCACGGCGGAGGTCTGGGATGACGACGCCGGGGTGTGGCGCGGGGAGAGCAGCGGCACCGCGACGAGAGTCGCCGCCCCGATGATGAAAGCCCCGAGAAGTGCGGTGGAACGCGTGATGCGCATGGCAAGTCACCCCCATAACCTGTCGAACGGGCATCCACCCGACCCGGATGCCCTCGCCTCGATTGTGGCACGACAGACCGTTCCACCGCAGCACCCACCCCGAGGCTGTGGCCGGTTTCAGGAAGCGTCGTGGATGATCGGCGGCAGTGTGCGCGGGCGCGGCCCACTCAACTGACAGGGCGCGCGGGGCTGACGGGGCGCGCGGGGCTCGCGTGCCACGCCTGGCTCGCTCGGGTCAGCGGTCCTCGTCGATCGAGTTATCCGGGTTGATGCGCTGACGCACGGTGCCCGCGGTGACGGGGGCGTAGCCCGCCGGCTGCTCGTCGCCGGTGTCATCATCGTCGTCTTCGCGACGGGCGGAGCCGGTCGAGTCGACCGTCCAGGTGCCGTCGGTGGACTCGGCCGCGACCGGGACGGACGCCGTGTCGGGGTTCGCGGGGGCGGGCGGCGGCGCGAAGCTGGAGGTGGCCGGTGCGACGACGGGCGTGCTCGCCGTCACCGGAGCCGTGGCCGCCACCGGCGCACTCGCCGGCGTCGGCGCGGTTGCGGGCGCCGTCACTGGTGCGGTGGCCAGGGCGACGGGTGCCGCCTTCGCGACGGGGGTGTCGACGTGGGAGGTGGCCCACTGCTGCTGCTCCTCGACGACTTTCTTGTCGGCGGCATCGGTCTCGTAGCGCCACTGCGCGAGGTCGTACGCGAACAGCTTGCGCGCCCGCTTCGGCTTGTTCTGCCACTCGAGAAGCCGGTCGCGGTAGTCGACGAAGCTCTGCTCGGCCTGGAAGCTGAAGGTCGCGGAGTTCTTCTTCATCTCATTGAGTTCGTGTGCGGCCCAGTCGGCGGCGGCGTTCGCGCCGGTCATGGGCAGGAGCCGCACGCGGATGTCGGCCTCGCTCACGAGGCTGTCGACGTGCTGCTTCTCGTCGAGACCGAGCGAGCTCCAGATGGTCGCCTTGCGCCCGGCACCGATCAGCGCCATGATCGCGGCGGACTTGAGCTCGCGATCCTGCTGGTCGAGCACGCGGGTGGCGAAACTGCGGCCGATGAGCGCGGCGATGACTCCCGCGACCACGATGCCGAGGAAGGGGAGGACGGTCGCGCCGACAACGCGCTGGCCATCCGCGGAGTTGAACCAGGTCACGAAATCGTTCCAGAACTGCATAACTCGCACCCTACCTGTGAAGCCCCCGTTAAGAGGGCGGTCACCCAGAGTGTCTCAGAGCCGAAATTGCTTCACGTTCTGGTCTGGCAGGCCCGGCGCGGGGCGGTGCCGCGTGCCGCGGCTGCCGCCGGCTCAGCTGAAACGAAAGCAGGTGATCGCGTCGTCGATACTCCAGAACTCGCCGAGGGGCAGGGAGCGTCGCGAGGAGGAGAACATGCGCTTGGCGCGGAACCGGGTCTCGCCGCGCTCCGGGAACGACTCGATGTAGCCGAGCACGTCACCGCTCGGGCGGGTCACCCGCCACAGGCTGTCGTGCAGCTGAACGAGCGTGATGCCGTAGCGAGCCGGCACCACCACCTCGCCCAGCCCGGCGACGGCTGCGTGGTGGAGCTGCGCATCGGCGCCGGTCGTGGCGCGGGGGTCGAACCCGGCGCCGGTCGCGGCGCGGGCGGGGGATTCACGAGGTGCGAAATCGAGGATGGTCATGGTGGACTCCGTGGTGGTCAGCCGGCCCGACTGGTCAAGGACACGCTCAGGTTATGGCCGACCACCGACATCGGCGGCGCGCGCGAGCGCGAGGTCCGCATCGACGGACTTCTCCGCCCGGGCCGTCTGTGCCAGCACGATTCCCACCAGAACGACCGCGGCGCCGAGGATCTGCACGAGGTCCAGCCCCTCGCCCAGCCACAGCCACGCGACGAGGAATGCGAAGACGACCTCGGAGGTGGCGACGACCCCGGCGGCCGTCGCGCTGAGCCGCCCGAGCGCCCGGAACGACAGGAAGAACGGAGCGAAGGTGCCCATCACGACGTTCCACGCGAGCGGAGCCCAGAGCGGGAGGTGGACGCCCGCGAGGGTGCCGCCGAGCGACACAGGGCGGACGAGCACGGCGGGGTCGATCATCCACCACCCGGAGAAGAAGGCCCAGAACCCGGCGGCGAAGGTCATCGTCCAGAAGGCGACGACGAGCGGTGAGGTCTGCCCCACCTGACGTTCGCCGAAGATGAAGTAGATCGCGAGGGTGAGAGCGGCGACGACCGAGAAGGCGACCCCGAGCGGGTTCAGCGTGCTCGCCCAGATGCGGGCGACGACGGCGAGCCCGAGCAGCACACAGCCGATGGCCACCCAGAGCCGTGCCCGCACGCGCTCGTGGAACACGAAGAACGCCACGAGTGCCACGAGGAGCACGGCGGTGTACTCGATGAGGAGGGTCATGCCGACGGGGAGCAACTGCAGGGCCGCCGCGTAGCTCGCCTGCAGGAGGGCGACTCCGACCACGCCGAGGAACGCCATCGTGCCGAGCTGCCTCGGGCGCAGGCGGAAGCCGCCGCGATTGCTCGCAAGAAGCACGCCGCCCGCGATGGCGGCGGTGCCGAGCACCCGGAACTGAGTGAGTTGCAGGGGCGTGAGTCCCGACTCGACGACGACCTTCGTCACCGTGCCGTTCGCGCCGAACAGCAGCGCCGCGAGCAGCGCGTAGACATAGCCCACGGTCAGCCGAGGCTGGTGCCGTCGACCGCGAACGGCTCGATCGCGGCGATCTCCTCGGGCGTGAGCGGAGCGGAATCGAGAGCCCCGAGATTGTTGTCGAGCTGGGCGACACTGCTCGCGCCGATGAGTGCGGAGGTGACCTGTCGGTGGCGCAGCACCCAGCTCAGGGCGAGCTGTGCGAGCGACTGGCCGCGAGCGGCCGCGATCTCGTTGAGCGCGCGCACTCGTTCGAGGTAGGTCGCCGTGATCGTCGACTCGTTGAGCCACCGACCCTCGGCGACGCGCGAGCCCGCCGGCACGGTGCCGTCGATGTAGCGGTCGGTGAGCAGCCCCTGGGCGAGCGGGGAGAAGACGATGCTGCCCGCGCCGATCTCGTCGAGCACCGGGAAGAGCCCCGCCTCGATGTGCCGATCGAACATGTTGTACCGGGGTTGGTGGATGGTCAGCGGGATGCCGTGGGCGGCGAGTGCCGCGGCGGCCGCACTCGTCTGCTCCGGGCTGTAATTCGACACGCCGACGTAGAGGGTCTTGCCCTGCTGCACGGCGGTCGCGAGCGCGCCCATCGTCTCCTCGATCGGCGTCTCCGGGTCGGGTCGGTGCGAGTAGAAGATGTCGACGTAGTCGAGACCCATGCGCCCGAGGCTCTGGTCGAGGGAGGCGAGCATCGACTTGCGCGACCCCCACTCCCCGTAGGGCCCGTCCCACATCGCGTAGCCGGCCTTCGTGGAGATGATCATCTCGTCGCGGTAGGGCAGGAAGTCCGCTGCCAGCACGAGGCCGAAGTTCGACTCGGCCGAACCCGCGGGTGGCCCGTAGTTGTTGGCGAGATCGAAGTGCGTCACACCCCGGTCGAAGGCGCGGCGAAGGATGGCGCGCTGGGTCTCCAGCGCGCGGTCGCCACCGAAGTTGTTCCACAGTCCGAGCGAGACCCCCGGCAGCTTCAGGCCGCTCGTGCCCACCCGCTTGTAGTGCATGGAGTCGTACCGGTCATCGCTCGCGGAGTAAGGCATGTTCCCAGCCTAGGGCGGCCCGCCGACAGGAATGCGCGCTCCGAATCGAAGGTTGTAGAAGGAGGCACAGCTCGTGCCCCATCACCCAACCGAAAGTAGGGTTGCACCATGACCACATTCGTTCTCGCCGGTGGCTGTTTCTGGTGTCTCGACGCCGTCTATCGCACGCTCAAGGGTGTCCAGGAGGTGGAGTCCGGCTACACGGGTGGGCAGACCGCCCGCCCCGATTACGAGTCGGTCTGCACCGGGCGCACCGGGCACGCGGAGGCCGTCGCGGTGACCTTCGATGAGACGGTGATTCCCGCCTCGGTGATCCTCGACGTCTTCTTCAGCCTCCACGACCCGCGCCAGTTGAACCGCCAGGGCAACGATGTGGGCACCCAGTACCGCTCGGCGATGTTCTACGCTGACGAGGAGCAGAAGGCGCTGTTCGAGGCTGCCCGAGACCGCGCATCCGAGTACTGGGACGGCGGGATCGTCACCGAGATCAGCCCGCTCGCCGACTGGTGGAAGGCGGAGGAGTACCACCAGGACTTCTTCGCGAAGAACCCCGGGCAGGGCTACTGCCTCGCGGTCGCGCTGCCGAAGGTCAACAAGATCCGCAAGTCGTACGCGGAGTACGTGCTCGCATCCTGAGCGAAGCGCCCGAATCTCGGCGTCTGCGGAGATTCGGGCGCACAATGGATGCGACGGCTGCGGCCGCACGCACAGAAAAGGAACTCAACGATGAGTGACACAACACTGGTAAGGCACACCTGGGTCGCGTTCGGCCCCGCGGGTGCACTGGGATCGGTCCACGAGGTCGAGGAGGGCTACACCTTCCGGCTTCTCGGCGACACCTCGCCGAGGTCGGTCTACCCGAGCCTGGTGATCGCCAAGAGCGCGCTCCACGCGGCTCTCGAGAACGGGGCCGACTGGCCGGAGTTCCGGGAGCACTGACCCCGCCACTCCTCCACAGCGGCCCGATGCCGACCGGACTCCCCAGCGGAGTGCGGTCGGCATCGTCGTTACCGGCGTGCACAACAGACTGGTGCGCACGAGGCCGGGGCGCTCATCCCCGGCACGACTGCCGCCCCGGCCTCGCCTCACTTGTCGTGCCGCGAAGGAGATCCCATGCCCGACACCATCAGCCTCACCGGTCTGGTCGCGACGCCACCCCGCAGCCTCACGACCGCGGAGGGCCTCGCCATCACGAGCTTCCGTCTGGCCTCCAGCCAGCGCCGGTATGACCGCGCGAAAGAGCGATGGGTGGATGTGGAGACGAACTGGTACACGGTGACCGCGTTCCGACAGCTCGCCAGCAACGCCGGAGTCACCCTGCGCAAGGGCGACCGCGTCGTGGTCGCCGGGCGGGTGCGGGTACGCAACTGGGAGTCGGGGGAGAAGAGCGGCACCACGGTGGAGGTGGAGGCCGAGGCCATCGGGCCCGACCTCAGCTGGGGCACCGCGGTGTACTCGCACAATCCCTCCTCCGCGCACGATGCTGCCGACCGCCCCACACCCGGCGGAGGTGCGGCCCCAGGTAGCGATCAGCCCACCGCGGAGAGCGCGGCGAACCCCTCCTCGCCGGTGCCCGACGACGCGACGCCGGTTCCGTTCTGATGCGGGTCGCGCGTGCATCGGCGCTGTCTGGCCGATGAGGGCACCTCGGTAGACTGGGCGACATGGCCGAATATATTTACTCGATGGTCCGCGCCCGGAAAGCGGTCGGCGACAAGCTCATCCTCGATGACGTCACCATGTCCTTCCTGCCTGGAGCGAAGATCGGAGTGGTCGGCCCCAACGGCGCCGGAAAGTCCACCATCCTCAAGATCATGGCCGGGCTCGACACCCCGTCGAACGGGGAGGCGCGCCTCAGCCCCGGCTACAGCGTCGGCATCCTGATGCAGGAGCCCGAACTCGACGAGAGCAAGACCGTGCTCGAGAACGTTCAGGAGGGCGTCGGGCCGATCAAGGCGAAGGTCGACCGCTTCAACGAGATCTCCCTCGCGATGGCCGACCCGGACGCCGATTTCGACACGCTCCTCGCCGAGATGGGCACGCTGCAGGAGGAGATCGACGCGGCCGATGCCTGGGATCTCGACTCCCAGCTCGAGCAGGCCATGGATGCTCTCCGCACGCCGCCCGGCGACGCCACCATCGCCAACCTCTCCGGTGGTGAGAAGCGGCGCGTCGCGCTCACGAAGCTGCTCCTGCAGAAGCCCGATCTGCTGCTCCTCGACGAACCGACCAACCACCTCGACGCCGAGAGCGTTCTGTGGCTCGAACAACACCTCGCCAAATACCCCGGCGCCGTGCTCGCCGTCACTCACGACCGGTACTTCCTCGACCACGTCGCGGAGTGGATCGCCGAGGTCGACCGCGGTCACCTCTACCCCTACGAGGGCAACTACTCCACGTACCTGCAGAAGAAGCAGGAGCGACTGCAGGTGCAGGGCAAGAAGGATGCAAAGCTCTCCAAGCGCCTCGCTGAGGAGCTCGACTGGGTGCGCAGCAACGCGAAGGGTCGGCAGGCGAAGTCCAAGGCGCGACTCGCGCGCTACGAGGAGATGGCGGCGGAGGCCGAGAAGACCCGCAAGCTCGACTTCGAGGAGATCGTCATCCCTGTCGGTCCCCGCCTCGGCTCGCAGGTGATCGAGGCCAGCAAGCTCGAGAAGGGCTTCGAGGGTCGCGTGCTCATCGATGGCCTGAGCTTCACGCTGCCGCGCAACGGCATCGTCGGAGTGATCGGCCCGAACGGCGTGGGCAAGACGACGCTGTTCAAGACGATCGTGGGGCTCGAGCCGCTCGACGCCGGAAACCTCAAGGTCGGCGAGACCGTCGACATCTCCTACGTCGACCAGAGTCGCGGCGGAATCGACCCCAACAAGACGCTGTGGGAGGTCGTGAGCGACGGCCACGACTTCATCCAGGTCGGCAAGACCGAGATCCCCTCGCGCGCCTACGTCTCCCAGTTCGGCTTCAAGGGGCCCGACCAGCAGAAGAAGGCGGGTGTTCTCTCCGGTGGCGAGCGCAACCGACTCAACCTCGCCCTCACCCTCAAGCAGGGCGGCAACCTCCTGCTGCTCGACGAGCCCACCAACGACCTCGACGTCGAGACCCTGGGCAGCCTCGAGAACGCGCTGCTCGAGTTCCCCGGTTGCGCGGTGGTCATCACCCACGACCGGTGGTTCCTCGACCGCATCGCGACGCACATCCTCGCCTACGAGGGCACCGACGAGAACCCCGGCAACTGGCACTGGTTCGAGGGCAACTTCGAAGCCTACGAGGAGAACAAGATCGAGCGGCTCGGGCCGGACGCGGCGAAGCCGCACCGCTCCGCCTACCGCAAGCTCACCCGCGACTAGGGGCGATGGCGATGACGCGCCTCAACATCGCGATCCCCCTCCGCTGGTCGGACTTCGACGCCTACGCTCACGTCAACAACGCCGAGATGCTGCGCCTCCTGGAGGAGGCGCGCATCCAGGCGTTCTGGCGACCCGATGAGGGGAGCACCGAGCCGGCCTCCGAGACGGCTGTGATGGATGCGCGGCCCGGCGCGCAGACAATCGCCCTCATCGCGCGGCAGGAGATCGAGTACCTCGCGCCGATCCCGTACATGCGCGCCCCCATCGACATCGAGCTGTGGATCGGACGCATCGGCGGCGCCAGCCTGGAGATCTGCTACGAGCTGTACTCGCCGGTGGGCGTGACGCCGCGCACCCTCTTCACCAAGGCGGCGACCACACTCGTGATGGTGACGGCAGCCACTGGCAGGCCGGAGCGGATTCCCGAGCACCTTCGTGAGGTGTGGTCGGGCTACGTCGAAGAGCCCGTCGTGTTCACCAAGCGCTGATCGCCCTCAGTCGGCCGCTGCGGGCACCCTGATCATGCCCTCCTGGGCGACACTCGCGAGCAGCAGCCCCTCGCGGCTGAACATGCGACCGGTCGAGAGTCCGCGACCGCCGACCGCGTTCGGGGACTCCTGCACATAGAGGAACCACTCGTCCACCCGGCCGAAGCGGTGCCACCACATCGCGTGGTCGAGGCTCGCCGCGCGCAGCCCCCTGGTCGCCCAGGCGACGCCGTGGGCGCGCATCGCCGACTCCAGGATCGAGTAGTCGCTCGCGTATGCCATGGCCGCGCGATGCAGATTGGGGTCGTCGGGCAGCGGGCCGACCGCGCGCATCCACACCGCCTGATGAGCCGTGCGCTCGCCCTCCACCGCGAAGTAGATGGGTGAGGGGACGTGCCGCATGTCGAACGGCCGCTCGGTCGCCCAGTAGCGGGCGACCGGATGATCGACCCCGTCGAGTGACTCGGCGAGGCTCGGCAGCGACTCCGGATCGGGGATGTCGGCGGGCATCGCGGCCTGGTGGTCGAGGCCCTCATCGGGCGTCTGGAAGGAGGCGATCATCGAGAGGATCGGCAGACCCTTCTGGTAGGCCTGTGTGCGGCGCGTGCTGAACGAACGACCGTCGTGGATGCGGTCGACCGAGAAGGTGATCCCCTCGGCCATGTCGCCCGGCCGCAGGAAGTACCCGTGCATCGAGTGCACGATCCGCTCCGCGTCGACGGTGCGCATCGCCGCGATCAGGGACTGCGCGAGCACCTGGCCACCGAACACGCGACCCTGAGGTTGCCACTGGCTCGGACCGGTGAAGATGTCCTCCGTGGTGCGCGCCCCCGTGTCGGTGAGATCGAGTGCTGCCAACAGTGCCGACAGGGGGTCGCTCATGCCCTGTAGTTTAGATGCAGATGAGCCGCACATTCACTCTCACCGATTCCCTCGCCCTCCGCGACCTGCAGATCTACCTCGGTCGCGCCGCCCGCATCGAGGAGGGTTCTGTGCGCCTCATCGCGGCCGACGGAGTGCTCGCGGTCTACACCGCGATCCTGTATCCGATCGGGCTGCTCGACGAGGCGCCCACCGTCCTCGGCCTCCGCACCTTTGCGGTGCACGCCGATGAGACCTTCGACGCGGTCGTGCCGATCCGTTCGCTCACGGAGCGCCTGACCCGCCTGATCGACCAGGTGACGGATGACCAGGCCGAGGTCACCGTGACCCTCCCGATCGAGGTGAACACCGTGACCTGGGCCGCCATCTCACCGCCCAAGGGCGGCTGGGTCGCCCTCCCACCCACCGGTAGCACCCTCCTCGACACCGTGGCCCGGGCGGGCATCGACGAGGTGGCGGCGGTCATCCCCACCGGCACCGGCGAGCAGATCGTGCACCGGGTCCGCTCCGAGGTGTGGGGGCGCCCCATCGACGAGCTCGAGCACGTGCCCGCCGGCGCGGGCTTCGCGGCGCTCTCGCTCGGCTTTCTGGGCGACTCCGGCTTCGACGACGTGCGCATCTTCGAGACCGGGCCGTGGACGCGGCTCACCACCGAGCGCGGGCACGTGCTGATCAAGCGCAAGCCGTGGCGGCTCGCGCGCTGATCATCCGGCGAGGCTCGTGCCGGCTCAGCCGACTCGCGTGAGGCGAATCACCGGGATGACCCGACTCGTCTTCTTCTCGTAGTCGCCGAACCCCGGCGCCGCCTTCACGATCTCCACGTAGGCCGCGTCGCGCTCGGCCCGCGGCAGCTCCTCGGCGGTCGCGTCGTACTCGACCACGCCCTCGGCGGTCGCCACCTCCACGTGCACGGTGGGGTTGGCGATGAGGTTGTGGTACCACCCGGGATGCGTGTCGGCCCCCGCCTTCGAGGCCACGACGAGAATGGGGCCGTCCGCGGGGGCGTCCTGCGGGAAGTACATCATCGGGCTCGTGCGCTGCTGGCCCGACTTCGCGCCGGTCGTCGTGAGCAGTACGAGGTGCGAGCCCGTGAACGGGCCGCCGACGACGCCGTCGTTGCCCCGGAACTCGGCGATGATCTGGTCGTTCCAATCGCTCATGCGATGATCCCTTCGTTTTCTTCGAGCATAGACAGCGCGCCCTCAGATCGCGGCGATCGTCCGTCCCGCCACGCGACCGCTGAAGAGGCAGCCGCCGAGGAAGGTTCCCTCCAGGGCGCGGTAGCCGTGCATCCCGCCGCCGCCGAAGCCCGCCGCCTCGCCCGCCGCGTACAGCCCCGGGATCGGCCGCCCGTCGCTCGCGAGGGCGCGCCCGTCGAGGTCGGTCTCGATGCCGCCCAGGCTCTTCCGGGTGATCAGGTGCAGCTTGACCGCGATGAGCGGGCCGGCGGCCGGGTCGAGGATCCGGTGGGGTGCCGCGACCCGGATGAGGCGGTCGCCGCGGTACCGGCGCGCGCCGCGCAGGGCGGTGACCTGGGCATCCTTGGCGAAGGGGTTGGCCAGCTCACGGTCGCGTGCCTCGATCTCGCGGCGGATGCCCTCGGTGTCGATCTCGAGGCCGGGGGAGAGGCGCTGCATTCCGGCGAACAGCTCGGGCAGGGTGCTCGCGACCACGAAGTCAGCGCCCTTCTCGAGGAACGCCGCGACGGGGGCGGGTGCGCCGCGGCCCACCCGCTTCAGGAGCAGGCGGATGCTCTTCCCCGTCAGATCCGGATTCTGCTCGCTGCCCGACAGCGCGAACTCCTTCTCGATGATCCGCTGTGTGAGCACGAACCAGCTGTGGGCGTGGCCCGTCGCGGCGATGTGTTCGAGAGTGCCGAGGGTGTCGAAGCCCGGGAACAGTGGAGCGGGCAGGCGGTGGCCGGTCGCGTCGAACCACAGGCTCGACGGCCCCGGGAGGATCCTGATCCCGTGCCTCTCCCACACCGGGGCGTAGTTCGTGATGCCCTCCGTGTAGTGCCACATCCGGTCGAGGTTCACGAGGTGGGCACCCGCGCCGGCCGCGATGGCGAGGCCGCGGCCATCCACGTGGGCGGGCACTCCGCTGAGCAGTTCCGAGGGCGGGGTGCCCAGGCGCTCGGGCCAGAACTCGCGCACCAGCTCGTGGTTGCCGCCGATCCCGCCCGAGGTCATGACGACGCTCGCGGCGCGCAGCTCGAACTCCGCGACCTCGTCGCGGCTGCTCGGGGCACCGCGCTCCGCCGGGTCATCGGCGAGCACGTGACCCGCGACACCGACGACGGCCCCCGCCTCGGTGATGAGTCGGTCGACGCGATGGCGGAATCGCAGCGAGACGAGCCCCGACGCGGCGCCCGCGCGCACCCGGCGCAGGAACGGCTCGACGACGCCCGGCCCGGTGCCCCAGACGATGTGGAAGCGGGGCACCGAGTTGCCGTGCCCGGTCGCCGCACCGCCCCCGCGTTCGGCCCAGCCCACGACGGGGAAGAACGAGACGCCGCGCTGCCGCAGCCAGGCGCGCTTCTCGCCCGCTGCGAACTCGAGATAGGCCTCGGCCCAGCGGCGAGGCCAGCCGTCCTCCGGGCGGTCGAACCCGGCGGAACCGAACCAGTCCTGACGGGCGAGTTCGAGACTGTCGCGAACGCCCATCCGTCGCTGCTCCGGCGAGTCGACGAGGAACAGCCCGCCGAGCGACCACCAGGCCTGGCCGCCGAGCCCGCTGGAGGGCTCCTGCTCGACGATGATGACCCGCTTGCCACGCTCGAGCAGTTCGGCGGCGGTCACGAGGCCCGCGAGCCCGCCGCCCACGATGATCGCGTCTGCGTCAGCCATGGGTGAAACTCCTTCGTTTCTTCCCTCACAGGGTAGCGCGCGGTCGCGCGGATGCGCTCAGGCGCCCACGATCTCGTCGGCGTTGTCGGCGATCCAGTCCATCAGGGGCAGCAGTCGGTCGGCGAGCGCTCGCCCGCGCTCCGAGAGGCTGTACTCGACATGCGGCGGGATCACCGGCCTCGCCACCCTCACCACGAAGCCGTCCGTCTCCAGCGTCTTGAGCGTCTGCGCCAGCATCTTCTCGCTCACCCCCTCCACCACGCGGCGAAGCTCACCCCAGCGCAGCGTGCTTTCCGACAGCGCGACGATCACGAGGACGCCCCACTTGCTCGTGACATGGTCGAGCACGGTGCGGGAGTTGCAGGCCCGGGGGAGCACGCCGTCGGTGAAGCCGTGAGTGCCGCGGGGGAGGGTCAGTGAATCCACGGTAAGTAGCTTACTTAAAGGTGGGTACCCTCGCTGGGGAAGTATCGCAAGGGGCCGGTGGTTGGGCATCCTGACAACCTCGAAAGGAACCCCATGACCATCGTCGTCACCGGCGCAACCGGACACCTCGGCCGCCTCATCATCGAAGCCCTTCTCCGCGACGGCGTCACGCCGTCCACCATCGTCGCCGGTGGGCGCAGTCTCGACAAGATCGACGATCTCGTCGCACGCGGGGTGACCGCCGCACGGATCGACTACGCCGACCCGGCCTCTCTCGATGCCGCGCTCGCCGGAGCCGACACCGTCGTCCTCGTCTCCGGGTCGGAGGTCGGGCAGCGCGTCGCGCAGCACGCGGCGGTCATCGACGCGGCGGTGCGCGCCGGGGTCGGTCACCTCATCTACACGAGCGCCCCGAAGGCCACCACCTCGCCGCTCGTGCTCGCCCCGGAGCACAAGGCGACCGAGGAGGCCATCGCGGCCGCGGGAATCCCCGCGACGATCCTCCGCAACGGCTGGTACACCGAGAACTACACGGGCCAGGCCGAGCAGCTGCGCGCGACCGGGCGTCTGGTCGCGAGCGTGGGCGACGGCCGGGTCGCGAGCGCCAGCCGTGTCGACTACGCGGATGCTGCCGCAGCGGTCGCGATCGGTGGCGCGCCGCACATCGGTGCCGTCTATGAGCTGTCTGGTGACGTCGCGTGGGACTTCACCCAGCTCGCCGCCGCCTTCACCGAGGTGCTCGGCCGCGAGGTCGTGTACGTGCCGGTGAGCACCGAGGAGCACCTCGCGATCCTGACCGGCGCCGGGCTCGACGAGGGGACCGCCGGGTTCGTGGTCGCCCTCGACGGCAACACCCGCGATGGCCTGCTCGCCGAGACCAGCGGAGATCTCGCCCGCCTCATCGGTCGGCCCACCACGCCGCTCGTCGACGGCATTCGCGCGGCCCTCTGAGCCGACGCGGGCGCCGAACACGGTTCGGCGCCCGCGTGCTCACTCCTCGAAGGTGTTGACCATCGCCATCGCGGCTCGCTCCAGATAGCCCCAGAGCATGCCCTCCTGCAGGGGCGCCAGGCCGAGCTCATCGACGGCGACCCGCATGTGGGCGAGCCAGCGGTCGCGGGCATCCGGGTTCACCTTAAAGGGCTGGTGCCGCATCCGCAGTCGCGGGTGCCCCCGCTCCTCGCTGTAGGCGCCCGGGCCGCCCCAGTACTGTTCCAGAAACCCCGTCAGACGCTGGATGGCGCCCTCGAGATCCTCCTCCGGGTACATCGGGCGAAGCACGGGGTCGTCGGCGACTCCGACATAGAAGCGCCGCACCAGGCGCTCGAAGGTGGGGCGTCCGCCCACCTCGCGCCAGAAGTTGCCGGTGACCGCCTCGCCGCGCTCGCTGCCGCGGAGGGTGAGCGGGCTCGGGCCCACCCCGCCGGGCTGCCCGCCGCGCTCGCCGCTGGTCTCGTCGGTGCCCGTCTCGTCCGTGCTCGTCTCGTCGGGGCCTGTCTCGTGCGCGCTCATTGCTTCGGCAGATCGGTCGCGCGCGGGTCGCGCGGGGCGCGCCGTGCGGGCTTGCGGGGGCCGGCGTCCTCCGTCGTGACGACGGGGTTCGGCTTGGTGCGCGGGGGCCGGGCGCCCGAGATGCTCTCGGCTCCCTCGAATCCGCTGAGCACGACCGCGTTGAGCGAGGGCAATCGAACTCCCATTTCGTCGAGGCTCTCCTTCAATCGGGCGCGCAGTTCGCGGGCCACGTCGTCTTTACTGCCGGGGCGCGTCTTGGTGACGAGCCGGATGACGACCGCCTCCGCCGAGATGGACTCGATACCCCAGATCTCCGGCTTGTCGATGATGCGGCTGCGCCACTTCGTGTTGGTGGCGAGCTCGGTCGCGACCCCGAGCATCCGCTCCTGCACGGCCTGAACATCGGAGTCGTAGGGCACCGCGAGGTCGATGATGACCCGCGACCAGCCCTGTGACATGTTGCCGACGCGGATGATCTCGCCGTTGCGCACGAACCACACCGTGCCGTTCACGTCGCGGATCTGGGTGACGCGAATACCGACCGCCTCGACGACACCCGTCGCGAAGCCGACATCCACGACGTCGCCCACACCGAGCTGGTCCTCAGCCACCATGAACAGGCCGTTGAAGACGTCCTTGACGATGTTCTGCGCGCCGAAACCGAGACCCGCACCGAGCGCCGCCGTAATGAGCGAGAACGCGCCGGTGATGCTGGGGGCCGCCAGCTGGATGACCGCCAGCACGGTCACGATCACCACGACCACGCTCACGATGTTGTTGAGCACGCTGCCGAGGGTGCGGGTGCGCTGCACGACCCGGACCGCGCTCAGCGGCGAGGCGAGCAGCGACTGGGTGTCGTCGACGTTCTGCCGCCGCTTCACGCCGCTCACGATCCGGTTGACCGCCTGATCGACCACGAAGCGCAACACCACCTTCAGCACGATCGCGATGACGATGATGACGAGGATCCCGACGATCGTCTTCCACGGCTCCATCGAGAAGAACGTCGTCACCGCGGTCCACGCATTACTCAGCTTCATGGCGTCCTATGCGTCGCGCGCCTGCACTCGAAGCGCCCGCTCGACCCCGGCAAGACTCTCGATGACCATGCGGCGCAGGGCCGGCGGCTCGGGGTTGGCGTCGAGCCAGGCGCGGGATGCGGCGACGAGCTCGGGCGAGGCGAGGGGTGCCGCGTAGAGTCCGCCGATCACCGAGGACGCGATCGCGTAGCTGCGCGTCGTCCACAGCGTCGTGAGGCTCGCGAAGTACGGCTCCACGGTGGCCTGCAGCACCGACGGGTCGTTCGTGTGCAGGAAGCCCATGGTGGTCGCGCGCACTATCAGGTTGGGCAGCTTGTCGCTGTCGACGAGCGAGGCGAAGGCGGCGAGCTTGCTCTCCACGGTCGGGATCGTCGCGCGCGCACGGGCGGCGGCCTGCTGGCCGTTCGCGGTGTTGTCCTTCGCGAGCGCGGCCTCGATCTCGGTCTCGCCGGCGAGCCCGGTGAGGACCATGCCCTCCAGCAGCTCCCAGTCGAGGTCGGTGTCGATCTCGAGCCCCGGAAGCGAGGTGGAGCCGTCGCGGAGCGCCGCGAGGATGGCCCCGTGCTCGGGCGTCGAGGCGAGCCCCGCGAAGAACTTGACGAACTGGAACTGCGCGTCGGAGCCGGACTCCGCACCCTGGGCGAGGGCCCACAGCGCGTCGCCGACCTCGCGGATCGTCTCGTCGCGCCGCGCGGGGGCGACGTACATCCGGGCGGTCGTCGCGAGCTGGGTGAGAGACAGCCGGATGGTCGTGCTCTCGGTCTCGCGCGCGATGTTACCCAGCACCAGTGCCACATAGTCGCTCGCGCTCGCCTCGGCGTCGCGCGTCGCATCCCAGACCGCGCCCCACACGATGGCGCGGGCCAGCGGGTCGGCGATGTCGGCGAGGTGCTCGATCGCCACCGCGAGGGAGTCGTCGTCGAGGCGGATCTTCGCGTAGGCGAGGTCGTCGTCGTTGAGGAGCACGAGCGCGGGCTTGCGGAGCCCGACCAGCTCGGCGACCTCGGTGCGCTCGCCCGCGATGTCGAGCTCGAGCCGGTGCACGCGGCGGAGCGCCCCGCCGTCCAGCTCGTAGAAGCCGATCGCGAGGCGGTGCGGGCGGATCGTGGGGTAGTCCGACGCTGCGGACTGGAGCACCGCGAAGGAGGTGATGCGCCCCTCGGCATCCGTCTCGATCTCGGGTCGCAGCGTGTTGACGCCCGCGGTCTCCAGCCATAGCTTCGACCACTCGCCGAGGTCGCGCCCGCTCGTCGTCTCCAGCTCGCCGAGGAGGTCGGCGAGCTCGGTGTTGCCGTAGGCGTTCTTCGCGAAGTAGGCGCCCACGCCCGCGAAGAAGGCGTCGATGCCGACCCAGGCCGCGAGCTGCTTGAGCACCGATCCGCCCTTGGCATAGGTGATGCCGTCGAAGTTGACCTGCACGTCTTCGAGGTCGTTGATCGTCGCGACCACGGGGTGGGTCGAGGGCAGCTGGTCCTGGCGGTACGCCCAGCTCTTCTCCATGGCCTGGAAGGTGGCCCACGCCTCGGTCCACTCGGTGGCCTCTGCGGTGGCGATGGTGGACGCCCACTCCGCGAAGGACTCGTTGAGCCAGAGGTCGTTCCACCACTTCATGGTCACGAGGTCGCCGAACCACATGTGCGCGAGCTCGTGCAGGATGGTGACGACCCGGCGCTCCTTGATCGCGTCGGTCACCTTGGAGCGGAAGACGTAGGTCTCGGTGAAGGTGACGGCGCCCGCGTTCTCCATGGCGCCCGCGTTGAACTCGGGCACGAAGAGCTGGTCGTACTTGTCGAAGGGGTAGGGGTAGTTGAACTTCTCCTCGAAGTAGGCGAAGCCCTGACGCGTCTTCTCGAAGATGTAGTCCGCGTCGAGGTACTGGCTGAGCGACTTGCGGCTGAAGATGCCGAGCGGGATCACGCGGCCGTCGCGCGAGGTGAGGGTGTCGGTGACGACGGCATAGGGACCCGCGATGAGCGCGGTCACGTAGCTCGACAGCACCGGGGTCGGTGCGAAGCGCCAGGTGCCGGTGTCCCCAGTGATCACTGGCTCGGGCGTCGTGCTGTTGCTGACCACCTGCCAGCCGGCGGGGGCGGTCACGGTGAACTGGAAGGTGGCCTTGAGGTCGGGCTGCTCGAACACCGCGAAGACGCGGCGGCTGTCGGGCACCTCGAACTGCGAGTAGAGGTAGACCTCGCCGTCGACCGGGTCGACGAAGCGGTGCAGGCCCTCGCCCGTGTTCGTGTATTCGGCGTCGGCGACGACGGTCAGCGTGTTCTCTGCGGCGAGCCCGTCGAGCTGGATGCGCACGCCATCGCTCACGACGGCCGGGTCGAGCGCGGCGCCGTTGAGGGTGACGGAGTGAACCGTGCGGGTGAGAGCGTCGATGAAGGTGGAGGCCCCCGGCTCGGCGGTGAAGGTGACGGTCGTGGTCGACCGGAACACCTCGTCACCGGTCGTGAGGTCGAGGTCGATCGCGTAACTCGCGACATCGACCAGTGCCTTCCTCTGCTGTGCTTCGACTCGGGTGAGGTTCTCTCCAGGCAACGCGCGCTCCTTCTGCTTCTCGGATTGTGTCCGAAAAGGAGTCTAGTTGCGTCGTCTGAGGTGGCCCCGAGGGCGTCACGCGGGGACGGGCATCCTCTCCCGGGCGGGTGCCGACACGCTCTCGGGCCGGAGGATCCGCGAGGTCTCGGCGATCGCGTCGGCGAGCAGCCGGCCCAGCCGGGCGTCCCGATCGTCGGTACAGGCGTCGGCGATTCCGATCGCGGCCGTGCGCAGAATCGCCTCATCGTGCGCGGTGAGCGGAACCGCCGTGCGCACCCCCTCGGCACCCAGGAAGCGGCGGGCCCAGGCCTCCATGCCCGGCGCCTGCTCGAAGGCGCGCCGTGTGCGGGCCCGCGCCAGCTCGACGGAGGGGCCGGTCATCCCGGCCATGAGGGTCTCGCAGCGCAGCAACGCCGTGGCGAGCGCGTGCTGGCGGCTCTCGCAGGCGACCGGCAGGGCCGCGGCGGCCGCGAGGGCCGACACCACCACGGGCACGCGCGGGTCGTCGCCGGTGAGGCCGACGACCGACGGCACGTGGATGACCAGCCGCGAGCGCGCGTCGTCGGAGGTCAGATCGTTCACCAGCCGCGCGAGCGCGGCGAGCGACGGGTGCGTGCACGCGGGTCGGTCGCTCCACCGGAGACCCGCCAGGTACGACGCGTACTCCATGAAGCAGGCCCCGCGACGCGGGCTGCGGTGGCGTCCGGCAGAGAGCACGGGCATGATCGCTTCGAAGCGGTTCTCGGACATGAGTGGCCTCCTGGGCACGTTAGACCGGTGGTTAACAGTCTGCTCCCGCGGGCCGCGGGAAACCAGTGGTGGGCAGCACTTCGCTGGGTAGTCTGGGGCCATGGGATCCACCGTGTTCGACCGCAACGCTCCCCACCCCGGCCTCGTGGCCGACTCGCTCGCCGGCTCCCGGCTGCACCCGTTCTGGCTCGAGGGACTCGACTCGCCGACGTTCCCGAGGTTCTCGGGGCGCGGCGTCTACGACCTCGTGGTCGTGGGCGGCGGGTACACCGGCCTCTGGACCGCACTGCAGGCGAAGCAGCGCGACCCCGGCCGCCGGGTCGCGCTCGTGGAGGGCAAGACGATCGGCTGGGCGGCCTCCGGGCGCAATGGCGGTTTCGTCGAGGCCTCGCTGACCCACGGCGAGTCCAACGGCTCGACGAGGTTCCCCGGGGAACTCGAGCAGCTGGACCGCCTGGGCATGGAGAACCTCGATGAGATCGAGGCGACGGTCGCGGAGCTCGGCTGGGACTGCGACTTCCAGCGCACCGGCTCGCTCGCCGTCGCGACCGAGGAGTACCAGGTCGAGGAGCTGCGCGCGGCGCACGACGGGGTCACCGAGTACTTCTTCGAGGGTGCGGAGATCCGGGCCGAACTCGGCTCGCCCACCTACCTCGCCGGCCTGTGGAGCACCCGGGCGACCGCGCTCGTGCACCCCGGGAAGCTCGCTCGCGAACTCGCGCTCGCCTGCGCGGCCGCCGGCGTCGAGCTGTTCGAGAAGTCTCCCGTCACCGGCCTCGGCGAGACCCTCGAGGGCATGGAGCTGCGCACCCCGCACGGAACCCTCGCCGGTCGCCGTGTCGCGCTCGCGACGAACGCGTTCCCCTCGCTGCTGCGTCGCTTCCGCCTGCACACCGTGCCCGTCTACGACTACGTGCTCATGACCGAGCCGCTCAGCGCGGAGCAGTTGGAGTCGATCGGGTGGGAGAACCGGCAGGGCGTGGCCGATCTGGGCAACCAGTTCCACTACTACCGGCTCAGCGCCGACAACCGCATTCTGTGGGGCGGCTACGACGCGATTTACCACTACGGGGGACGCATTCGCACCTCCTACGAAGACCGCACCGCGAGCTTCGAGCGGCTCGCGGCCCACTTCTTCACGACCTTCCCGCAACTCGCCGGCCTTCGTTTCACCAATCGCTGGGCGGGAGTCATCGACACGAGCACCCGGTTCTGCGCCTTCTTCGCCCAGGCGCACGGCGGTCGCGTCTCCTATGCGGCGGGCTTCACCGGGCTCGGCGTCGCGGCGACCCGTTTCGCGGCCAATGTGATGCTCGATCAGCTGGCGGGGGAGCGAACGGAGCGCACCGAGCTCGACATGGTGTCGAGCATCCCGCTGCCCTTCCCGCCCGAGCCCGCGGCCTACCTCGGCGTGCAGGCGACCCGGTGGGCGCTCGACCGGGCCGACCACAACGACGGACGCCGCAATCTCCTGCTGCGAACGCTCGACGCCGTGGGGCTGGGGTTCGACTCGTGACTCGCGCGCGCTTCTAAACTGGAGCAATGCGCATCCACATCGCGACCGACCACGCCGGCCTCGAGTTCTCCAAAGACCTCCAGTCACACCTCCGGGATGCCGGGCACGAGGTCGTCGACCACGGCCCCACGAGCTACGACCCGCTCGACGACTACCCGAGCTTCTGCATCAACGCGGCCCACGCGGTCGTGGCCGACCAGGCGGCGGGCATCGAAACCCTCGGCATCGTCTTCGGCGGCTCCGGCAACGGCGAGCAGATCGCGGCGAACAAGGTGACGGGTGCCCGCGCGGCCCTCGTCTGGAATGTCTCGACCGCCGAGCTCGCCCGCCAGCACAACGACGCCAACGTCATCTCGATCGGCGCGCGCCAGCACAGCATCGACGAGGTGATCCTCTTCATCGACACCTTCATCGCCACGCCCTTCAGCAACGAGGAGCGGCACGCCCGCCGCATCGCACAGCTCGCCGAGTACGAATCGACGGGTGCGATCGCCGGGCACGAGATCGACTGACCGTGCCCGAGGGTCACTCCGTCCATCGCATCGCCCGGCAGTTCGCGCTCCACTTCGTCGGCCACGAGGTCGCGGTCTCCTCGCCCCAGGGCCGCTTCGCCGAGGGGGCGAAACGCCTCGACGGCCGCCGGATGACCGACTCGCGCGCGATCGGTAAGCAGCTGTTCCTCGAGTTCAGCGACGACCGCTGGCTGAGGGTGCACCTCGGAATCTACGGTGCCTGGGATTTCGCCGGCGAGCTGACCGCCGACGCCAGCATCGGGGCGCCCCGGGTCACCCGCCTCCGCATGTCGGAGCAGGAGAAGCCCGAGCCGGACGCCGGCCAGTTCCCGCCGCCTCCCGTGGGGGCGGTGCGCGTGCGACTGCTCACCGAGCGCACGGTCGCCGATCTGCGCGGGCCCACCGCGTGCGAGGTGCTGACGCCCGATGAGGTGCAGGCCGTCATCGATCGCCTGGGCCCAGACCCGCTCGTCGACGACCCGGAGGCGGGGGAGGCCCGGTTCGTCGCGGCCGTGCGCACCAAGTCCACCCCGATCGGCGTGCTCCTCATGGACCAGTCCGTGGTGAGCGGCATCGGCAACGTCTATCGTGCGGAGCTGCTCTTCCGTGCCCGGCTCGACCCGCACACCCCCGGCCGGAACGTGCCCGAGGAGGTGCTCCGCGAGCTGTGGCGGGACTGGACCGTGCTGCTCCGCGAGGGCGTGCGTCTCGGCCAGATGATGACGATGGACGGACTCGACGAGGAGGCCTACCGCGCCGCCCTCGCCGACCGGGCCGACCGTCACTGGGTCTATCACCGAGCCGGCCTGCCGTGCCGGGTCTGCGGCACGCCGATCGTGATGGAGCTCGCCGCGGGCCGCAAACTCTATTACTGCCCCACCGACCAGAGGTGACCGATGCGTTACACCCCGCACTACCTGATGACCGACCCCGAGGAGGTCAAGCGGCTGATCCGCGAGAACCCCTGGGCCACGATCGTCTCCAGCACGGCAGCCGGCCTCGTCGCCTCGCACTACCCCGTGGTGCTCGAGGAGGATGCGGAGGGCATCAGCATCGTGAGCCACGTGGGGCGACCGGATGAGCGGGCTCACGAGCTCGGCGCGCACGAGGTGCTGCTGATCATCCAGGGGCCGCACGGCTACGTCTCACCCGGGTGGTACGACAACGGCGAGTTCGTGCCGACCTGGAACCACGTCACCGCCCACCTCTGGGGCACCCCGGAGATCCTCGACGACGAGGAGAACTTCCGCGTGCTCGGCGAGCTCGTCGACCACTTCGAGCGGCGAATGCCCGAGCCGATGAGCCTCAGCATCGACGAGCAGGATGCCCGGCACATCGCCACCGGAACGGTCGGCATCCGCGTGCGCGTGACCCGCTTCGACGCCCGCGCCAAACTCAGCCAGAACAAGTCGCCCGAGGTGCTCGAGCGCATCCTCGACGCCCTGGAGGGCGACGGTCCCTACGCCTCCCCGGCGCTCGCCGCCGAGATGCGACGGGTTCGCGATGCTGCTGACTGACGCCCGCGTGGGCGAGGCACTCGTTGACCTCGCGATCGAGGGCGGCGCGATCGCCGCGATCCTGCCGGCGGGCAGCGATCGCTCGGGGCAGGAGCTCGTCGCGCTCGACGGGCGGCGGGTCATCCCGGGGCTGTGGGACAACCACGTGCACATCGGGCAGTGGGCCCTCACCGCCTCGCGACTCGACGTCTCGGGCTGCACCTCTGCGGCGCAGGTGGCGGCGGTGATCCGCGACTCGGGCCGCACCGAGAGCCCGCTCGTGGCGGTAGGGTTCCGCGACGCACTCTGGCCCGACCGCCCCTCGACGGCCCTGCTCGACGGCATCGGACCGGGGCCGGTCGCCGTCGTGAGCGGTGACCTGCACGCCGTCTGGCTCAACACCGCCGCCGTCGCCCTCTACGGGGTGCGCGACGCGCCCGACGGCGTCGTGCGCGAAGACGAGGCCTTCCGCGTGATCGCCCTCATCGACACGGTGGCGGATACCCGGCTCGACGGCTGGGTCGAGCACACCGCCCGGGCGGCCGCAGCCCGCGGCGTCGTGGGCATCGTCGACTACGAGATGAGTGACAACCACGCGGCCTGGCTGCGGCGTCGCGCCAGCGGCTTCGGCGCGCTGCGGGTGGAGTTCGGCATCTACGCCGAGCACCTCGATGACGCGATCGCCCGCGGACTGCGCACGGGCGCGGCGGTCGACGAGCTCGTCACGGTCGGCGGGTTGAAGGTGCTGACCGACGGCTCGCTCAACACCCGCACCGCGTACACCTTCGACGACTATCCGGGCCTCGAGCACACGGAGCGACCGCACGGCCTCCTCACGGTGCCGCCGTCTGAACTGCTGCCGCTCCTGCGGCGGGCCACCGCCGCGGGGATCCTGCCGGCCGTGCACGCGATCGGCGACCAGGCCAATTCCCTCGCGCTGGACGCCTTCGAGGAGCTGGGATGCGGCGGGCGCATCGAGCACGCCCAACTGCTGACCGAGGGCGATATCGCCCGGTTCGCCCGACTGGGTGTCGCCGCGAGCGTGCAACCCGATCACGCCATGGATGACCGCGATGTCGCCGAGCGCTACTGGCCCGGTCGCACGGCGCGAGCCTTCCCCCTGCGCGCCCTGCTCGATGCCGGCGCGCGGCTGCTCTTCGGTTCGGATGCCCCGGTCTCGCCGCTGGATCCCTGGCTCGCGATCGCGGCGGCCGTCACCCGCACGCGCGGCGCGCGTGAGCCCTGGCATCCCGAGCAGGCGATCACGCTCGACGAGGCGATCCACGCGTCCACGCGGTCATCCCTCGCCGTCGGGCAGGTCGCCGACCTGGCGATCCTCGACGACGACCCTTTCGCGTCGCCGACCGAGCTGCGCGCGACCGCGGTCGGCGCGACGCTCGTCGCGGGGCGATTCACGCACCGCGCGCTGTAGCAGCGCGCACGGAACGCCCGAAGCGTGGCGCTGTAGCGTCGCGTGCCGAGCGCCCGAAGCGTGGCGCTCTAGCGTCGCGCGCGGAACGCCCGAATCGCGCCCGGCTCAGCCGCGCGGCTTGGGGAGCCGGTGCAGGGCGTAGGCGGTCGCCGGGTTCATGCGGTACGCCGACTTGACGTCGGTCGTCCAGAACGATCCGTTCCACCAGCGGAGCATGCCGGTGCCGGCGGGGTCGGTGTACCAGCCGCGTGGGGTCGACGCAGCCTGAATTTCGAGAGTCATCGGGTTGACTAATCTGCCCGGCCGCGCGGGCGCTTCGGGTGCGGCGGGTTGGCCAACCACTGGTGGCCGTTCGGGAGTGGTGTCCTCATTTTAGAGGACACAACAGTGTCCCCCTATGCCCCCGTAGAGGGGCCAGTGAAGTCAGCGTCGCGCGATGCGGAGGGCCGGCTCGCGCTTCGCGATACCGGCGGCGCTGTGGATCTCAGGACGCGGGTATTCGAGGTGGTCAGTCCACTGGGCGCCATCCCACCAGCGGAGCATTCCGCTGCCGGCGGGGTCGGGGTACCAGCCGAAAGGGGCGACGGTGTCTGTCAGGGCAAGAGACATGAGAAACCTGCTTGGGTGCCCCTGCCGTGGGGGGCGGTTCGGGTACGGCCTGTGCCAACCGCGGGGCAGTTCGGGGGGAACGGTTGAGGTAATCGTAGGGCACGGAAACCTCTTTGAAAAGAGAGAATTATCAGGTCTTTTATGCGGCGTGCAGCTCGTCTCTCATCCGGCGTGCACGATGGTCGCTCATCCCGTGCTCACGATCGCCCTCCCGTCCGATTGCACGCGGCGGTGGTGCCGCGAGGGAATCCGGTCGAGCGAGACCTCCTCCAGGTAGCCCGGCACGCGCGCCTCCCAACCGAGCTCGCGCTTGATGCGGGCGCGGAGGGTGTCCGCGGCGTCGGGCTCGCCGTGGGTGATGTACACCTGACGGGGCGGGCGGGGGGCGCCGCGCATCCAGGCCAGGATCCCGTCGGCATCGGCGTGCGCGGAGAGGCTCTCGATCGAGACGACCTCCGCCTCGATGGGAATGTCGCGGCCGTAGATGCGCAGGGTGCGCTCCCCGCGCTGCAGCGCCGCCCCGCGTGTGCCGCCCGCCTGAAAACCGGTGAGCGCGATGCCGTTCCGCGGGTCGGAGCCGTAGGCCATGAGGTGATGCAGGATCCGGCCGCCCTCGAGCATCCCGCTCGCCGAGAGGATGATCATGGGCCCGCCGCGCAGATTCAGCAGCTTCGACTCGTCCACCGTGTGCACGACCTTCGCGAGCGTCGACATCCGCTCGAAGTCGCCGGGGGAGACCCGGAACTCCTCGGGGTGCTCGCCGTAGATCTCGGTCGCCGACGCCGCCATCGGGCTGTTGATGTAGACCGGCACCGGCGGGATGAGACCCTTCTCCTTGAGCCGCGACAGGTGCAGCAGCAGCGACTCGGTGCGCCCCACCGCGAAGGCCGGCAGCAGCAGCACTCCGCCGCGCCCGATCACGCGCCGCACGATCTCGCCGAGCTCCGCCTCCGGGTCGGTGTGGGCGTGCGAGCGGTTGCCGTACGTCGATTCGGTGACGAGCACGTCGATCGCGCGGGGCGGCTCGGGGGCGCGCATGAGCGGGTCATCCTGTCGCCCGAGGTCGCCGGTGAACCAGAGCGTCGTCTCGCCGACGCGCAGCATCAGCTGGGCCGCGCCGAGAATGTGGCCCGCGCGAACGAAGGTGACGGTGACCCCGCCGCCGAGCTCGACCGGCACATCGAACTCGTGCGTCGTGAAGCGCGCGAGCGCCGCCTCGGCGTCGGCCTCGGTGTAGAGCGGCTTGGGCTCCGCGTGGCGCGAGCCGTGCCGGCGGGAGAACTGGGCCGCCTCCTCCAGCAGTCGCGCGCTGTCGGGCAGGATCAGCCCGCACAGCTGCGCGGTCTCGGGCGTCGAGTGGATGCGCCCCCGGAAGCCCTCGCGCACGAGCGCCGGCAGGTAGCCGCTGTGGTCGAGGTGGGCATGGGTGAGGATGACCGCGTCGATGCTGCCCGGATCCACCGGCAGCGGGAGCCGGTTGCGCTCGCGCAACTGCTTGTAGCCCTGGAACAGCCCGCAGTCGATCATGATGCGCCGGCCGCCCGCCTGCAGCAGGTAGCGGGAGCCGGTGACGGTGTCGGTGGCGCCGAGGAAGGTGAGCGTCGGAGTCGCGTGGGTCATGCCGTCAGCGTGCGCCTCCGCGCGGCGGGCTCACAGGGTCGAAAGTCCCGCGAGCCGGCGGTCGGGACGGTCGGCGACGGCCCGCAGCGCGTACAGGATCGTGAGCACGTCCACCCCCTCCTGCAGGAGGGCTCCGACGATGGCGGGGAGCACGCCGGTCATCGCCACGAGCATGAGCGCGATGCTGATGACGATGCCCATCCAGATCGCCTGCGTGGCGATCGCCGTGCTCTGGCTGCCGATCGTCACGGCGCGCACGAGGCGGGAGAGGTCATCCACCATGATCACGACATCGGCGGACTCGCTCGCCGCGGTCGCGCCTCGCGAGCCCATGGCCACGCCGACGTCGGAGGCCGCGAGCACGGGTGCGTCGTTGACGCCGTCGCCGACCATCATGACCGGCCGCATCGGCTCGGAGGCGACCGCCCGCACCTTGTCCTCGGGCAGGCACTCCGCGCGGGTCTCGCCGATTCCGGCCTGCGCCGCGATCGCCGAGGCGGTGGCGGCGAGGTCGCCCGTGAGCATGATCGTGCGGCCCACCCCCTGCGCGGCGAGGGCGCGGAGCGTCTCGGCGGTGTTCGGGCGCACCCGGTCGGCGAGCACGACGTGGCCGGCGGAGCGCCCGTCGACGGCGGCGTAGACCGCCATCGAGCCGTCGGTGGGCGGCGGCGAGTCGACGTGGGCGCCCAGTCCCTCGATGAACGCGCGCTTGCCGACGGCGACCTCGTGGCCGTCCACGCGGGCGGTGACCCCGCGTCCGGTGAGCTCCGCCGCCTCCGTCGCGGCGAGGAGGCCCAGACCGCGCTCCGCGGCGGCGCGCACGATCGAGCCCGCCAGCACGTGGCCGGAGTACTGCTCGACGCTCGCGATGAGGCGGAGCAGGTCATCCGGCGACCGGCCCGCGCCCTCGACGACGGTGTCGACCACCTCCGGCGAGCCGAAGGTGAGCGTGCCCGTCTTGTCGAAGGCCGCGGTGCGCACGCGGGACAGCACCTCGAGGGTGACGCCGCCCTTCACGATGATGCCCGAGCGCGCCGCCCGGCTGACCCCGGCGACGAAGGCGATCGGTGCGGCGATGAGCAGCGGGCAGGGCGTGGCCACCACGAGCACCTCCGCGAAGCGGACCGGGTCGCCGCTGATCCACCAGGCGATGCCCGCGAGGCCGAGCGAGATCGCCGTGAAGGGCACCGAGTAGCGGTCGGCGAGGCGCACGAGCGGTGCGCGGCTCTCGGAGGCCGCGCGCACGAGCTCGACGACGCGCTGATACTGGCTGTCGGCCGCGAGCTGGGTCGCGCGCACCGAGATCGCGCCGTCGAGGTTGACGACTCCGCTGGGGATCTGCGCGCCCGCGGCGTGCTCCACGGGCACGCTCTCGCCGGTCAATTGTGAGGCATCCACCGTCGCCTCCGCCGAGAGCAGCACGCAGTCGACCGGCACGACCTCGCCCGGCCGCACCACGAGCGAGTCGCCGATGCGCACCTCCTCGATCGCGAGATCGCGCGGGGTGCCGTCCACCAGCACGTGGGCGAACTGCGGGGCACGGGCGAGCAGCGCGGTCAGTTCGGCGCGGGCCCGGCGGCCCGCGTAGTCTTCGAGCGCCCGACCACCGGCCAGCATGACCACGATGACGAGCCCCGCCCAGTACTCGCCCACGACGATCGTGGCCACGATCGCGATCACCGCGAGGATGTCGATGCCCCAGTGCCGGCGCAGCAGGCCGCGCACCATGCCGATCGAGAGGTATGCCGCCACGATCACGGCGAAGCCGCTCACGACCCAGCGCGTCGCGCCCCCGTTGCCCGACAGCGCGAGCACGCCCGCCACGAGGGCGACGACCGCGGCGAGGTCAAGGATCGGGTAGCGAAGCAGCAGGCGGATGGCGCGCGGCGGGGCGCTCGTGCGCGGGGGTCGGCTCGGGCGCGCGGGCATGGGGCAATCCTGCACCCGGAGGGCGCGGGCGCCTAGGGCCGAACGACCCGCGCGGCGGTCGGCACTCCGTCGTGGCGCGCGACCCGGGTGTCGCGGGTTCGGCGGAGGTGGGCGCCGGGCTGTCGCGCCTAGAACATCGCGAGGATGACCGCGAGCACGATCGCGATCAGCACCGAGATCACGAACACGAGTCCGCCGAAGAGGATCATCCAGATCCCCACGATCGCGTTGCGCGCGGTCGGTGCCTCATCGGCCGGAACCGGCGCCATCACGACGCGGTGCGAGCGGTCGAGCGACTTCACGGTGGCGACGGTGGCGTGGGAGATCATCCCGAACGCCCGCTGCAGGAACGCGCCGTAGCCCTCGCTCGCCCCGATGGTGGTGATGGAGCGCGTCGCGAGAACCAGCCCGGCGAACAGGATGACCGCGCCGAGCACTGCCGCGATCGCAACAACGAGACCCACGTGACTGCCTTTCCGAGCGTTGCCCCAGTATCTCAGGGCGGGAGCGGGCGCGGCCACCATCCCGAAGGTTCCTTCAGCGGCACGTCCTCCACCCCGTGCCGAGCTCCGCCCGCCCGTCTACCGCTTGCCCCGGACGAGCGCGCTCCTCCACCCCTTGCCCCGCTCCGCCCGCCCGTCGACCGCTTGCCCCGGAAGGGTGCGCTCCTCCACCCCCTTGCCCCGCTCCGCCCGCCCTCCTACTCTGGCGGGAGCGCGCGCTGCAGACGCCGGGTGTGCGGAGCGGCCCGCGGGCCGGACGAGGGGAGCGGCATGACCGAGCGAGCAGCGACGTGGCCGGGCCCGATCTTCGCGATCACCCTGTTCACCGACGATCTCGCGGCCTCGATCGAGTTCTACCGCCGCGTCTTCGGCCTCGAGGTGCAGTACGAGGACCCGCAGTCGGCGGTCTTCGCGTTCCCGAACATCCTCATCAACCTGCTCGACTCGGCGGAGGCACCGGGGCTCGTCGCGCCGGAACCGGTCGCGCCCGCGACCGCAGGGGTGCGGCTGCAGCTCACCATCAACGTCGACGACACGGATGCGGTGTGCCGGTCGCTCGCGCAGCTGGGCGTCGAACTGCTCGGCGGTCCGATCGACCGGCCGTGGGGAGTGCGCACGGCGACCTTCCGCGACCCGGGCGGGCACGTCTGGGAGGTCGCGAGCCCGATCTGAGGCGATGCGCATCGCGTTGGAGGGGATGACGGGAATCGAACCCGCACCATCAGTTTGGAAGACTGAGGCTCTACCATTGAGCTACATCCCCGTGGCACGAGCGAAGCCCGTGAACCATGCGTGCGGAAGATACTGTACCCGATGTCGCCGGGCGGTCGCGCTCGGTCGGGGCAACGCAATGCGTTCCGTGCCCAGGCTTCGGGCCGCTCAGGCAGGCTGCGGGAAGTCCCACTTCGAGCCGGAGTCGCGCCCGGCGGCGTCGCCGTCGGCGTTCCACTGCGGCGCGTTCGAGTCGGGCATGTAGACGTTGTTGGTCCAGCCCTGGCCGTCCCACCAGCGCAGCTGACGGGGCACCCGCGGGTCGGCGTACCAGCCCATGGGGGGCAGGTCGTCTGTGGCGTCGCTCAACTGACATCCCCTTCTGTGTCCATTGTCCGGCGGATACCCAACGGTACGTCCGTTCCCCCCGCTTTGGCATCGCCCCACAACGGGTGCAATTCAATCGGCTAGACTTGCCGAGGCCAATTTTCGGTGACACTCGTGTTCCCGCTGAGAGAAAGCCGACGACCTAACGGGGCGTAGCTCAGCTTGGTAGAGCGCTCGGTTTGGGACCGAGAGGCCGCAGGTTCGAATCCTGTCGCCCCGACATCACCGCCAGATTCGCAGTTTTAGTTCGCAAAAACACCAGGAGAACCACATCGTGAAGACCACGGTTGAGAAGCTCAGCCCCACTCGCGTCAAGCTCAACATCGCTGTGACGCCTGACGAGCTCAAGCCCAGCATCGACCACGCCTACAAGCACATCGCCGAGTCGGTCAACATTCCCGGCTTCCGCAAGGGCAAGGTGCCGGCTCAGCTCATCGACCAGCGCGTCGGTCGCGAGGAGGTGCTCAACCACGCCGTCAGCGACGGACTCGACAAGTTCTACCGCCAGGCGGTGCAGGAGGAGAAGATCCGCACGCTGGGTCGCCCCGAGGCCGACATCGCCGAGTGGCCCAACCTCAAGGACTTCTCCGGCGACCTGCAGATCACGGTCGAGGTGGATGTCCGCCCCGAGTTCGAGCTCCCCGCCTACGAGGGCCTGACCCTCGAGGTCGAGGCCGTCACCGTCTCCGCCGACGACGTCAAAGACGAGCTGGATGCCCTGCGCAGCCGCTTCGGCACCCTCGTCACGGTGAACCGTCCCGCCAAGACCGGCGACTTCGCGCAGCTCGACCTGGTCGCCACCATCGGCGACGAGGAGGTCGACACGGCCAACAACATCAGCTACGAGATCGGCTCGGGCGAGCTCATCGAGGGCATCGACGAGGCGCTCGACTCGCTCACCGCGGGCGAGTCGACCACCTTCGAGTCCACGCTGCTCGGCGGTGACAAGGAGGGCGAGACCGCCCTCATCTCCGTCACCCTGCTCGCGGTCAAGGAGCGCGAGCTGCCCGAGGCCGACGACGACTTCGCTCAGATCGCCAGCCAGTTCGACACCATCAAGGAGCTGAAGGCCGACCTCAAGAAGCAGGTCGAGAAGTCGAAGACCTTCGGTCAGGGCGCGCAGGCGCGTGACCAGATCGTCGACAAGCTCACCGCGCTCGTCGAGATCCCGGTGCCGCAGGCGCTCATCGACGACGAGGTGCACCGCCACCTCGAGAACGAGAACCGCCTGGACGACGAGGTGCACCGCGCCGAGGTCGCCGAGTCGAGCGAGAAGACCTTCCGCAGCCAGATCCTCCTCGACGCGATCGCCGAGAAGGAAGAGGTGAAGGTCAGCCAGGACGAGCTCACCCAGTACCTCATCCAGGGCGCCGCGCAGTACGGCATGGAGCCGGGCGAGTTCATCAAGGTGCTCGACGAGAACGGCCAGATCCCGGCCATGATCGGCGAGGTCGCCCGCGCGAAGGCGCTCGCGATCGTGCTCGACAAGGCGAAGGTGGTCGACACCAAGGGCAAGAAGGTCGACATCTCCGAGTTCGTCGCCCTCGCCAAGGGCTCCGACGACGAGATCGACACGACCGCGGCCACCGACCTGCTTCAGCAGGCCAACGCCGGTCACGACCACGACCACGACGACCACGCGGGCCACTCCCACTAGTCACCGCGGTCCCCAGCCACCATCGCGCGCGGCCCCGCCCCGAATCCGGGTCCGGGGCCGTGCGCATACCCCCCTCGCGCCTCGACGGTGAGCGCACACCGATCGAAAGGCGCGCCATGACCGAGCTCGGACTCCTCTTCGACGTCGACGGCCCCATCGCGAGCCCTGTCACGCGAACCATCGCCATCCCCAGCATCGTCGACGACCTCGTCGCGCTCGCCGCCGCCGGCGTCCCCATCGCCTTCATCACCGGGCGATCCGACGCTTTCATCGCCGAGCAGGTCGTCGCACCGCTGCGCGCGGCGGGGCTGGATGACGCGCTCGCGCAGCCCGGGGCGCGCATGTTCGGCGTGTTCGAGAAGGGCGCCGTCTGGGCATCCATCACCGCCGACGGAATGGGAGCGGTGGAGGTCGACCACACGGTCGCGCTGCCCGCCGACGTCGTCGCGGGGGTGCGGGAGCTGGTCGCGACCCGCTTCGCGGATCACATGTTCTTCGACGAGACGAAGCGCGCGATGATCTCGGTCGAGCAGCGCACCGACGTCTCCTCCGCGGACTACCTCGCCGCGCAGCGCGACTTCGACGCGGCCGCCTTCGATATCCTCGCCGCGCACGGCGTCGGGGTGCGTCTGGGCGATCGATCGATCGCCAACCCGTGCGGCGACGTGCCCTTCCGCCTCGACCCCACCATCATCTCCACCGACATCGAGTCGGTCGTGCTCGACAAGGACCGCGGGGCGGAGCGCGCACTGGAGTACTTCGCCGCACTCGGACCGCTGCCCCGCCTCTGGCGGTCGGTCGGCGACTCGCGCAGCGACTACAAGATGGCCGACCACCTGCATCAGGCGGGGTACGAGGTGGCGCACGTCGACGTGCGGCCCGCCGACGGGATCCTCGACCGCCCCTATCGCGTGATCACCGAGGGCGACCTCATCCACGACGAGGCGGGCGCCGCCTTCCTGCGGCACTGGGTGCGCACGCTGCTCGGCTGATCGTCGGCGCGGCCCGCTGCGATGCGGTGACGGCGACCTCGCGCGCTAGCGAGGCTCCGCGGGCGCGAACAGCGCGCTGAGCGCGTCCACCGCGCCCTCGTCGTCAACCGCGGCCGCGGCCTCGCCGGGGAGCCGCAGCGCGAACAGATCGACCGTCGCCATCACGAGCAGCACGACGACGGCGATGTCGAGCAGTGCGAAGAGCGCGATCGAGGTGGCCGACAGCAGGTCGGGCAGGGCCGCCGCGAGAACGGTCCAGAGCACGAGCGCCGCATAGACCCCCGCGTAGATCGACGCGAGGCGCGGGTCGAGGGTGCGGGGGTGCTGAGTGGCGGGGGAGCGCAGGGCGCGGCGGGCGAGCACGATCATCCACCCCAGCACCGGGATGAGGAAGGCGAGCGCGAAGGAGGCGGCGATCCCGTTGCCCGAGAGGTGGCGGTCGCCCTGCGTGGCGTAGAGCTGAGCGTCGGACACCCGGCCGTGGGTGAGGATGACCGCCCCGGCGAGCACGGGCAGCGCGAGCCCCGGCGTCAGCGCCCGATAGCCCAGGCGCGGCAGTCGGGAGCGGATCTCGGCGGGCGTCCATTGCGTCATGCCCACACCCTAAGTCGGGGCGGCGCGGATCCCCGGGTGCGCCGCGCCCCGACGCGCGCTCTGCCCACGGCGAACACGACCGTGGCGCCTGACGCGCTCCGATAGATTCGAACCCAAGCGATAACTGAAACGGAGCGCAACAATGGCCCAACCGGCATTGGTCTCGAGCATTTTCGACCAACTCCTCGCCGACCGCATCATCTGGCTTGGTTCAGAGGTGCGCGACTCGAACGCCAACGAGATTTGCGCGAAGATCCTCCTGCTCGCGGCAGAGGATCCTAAGCGAGACATCTTCCTCTACATCAACTCACCCGGTGGTTCGATCACCGCGGGCATGGCGATCTACGACACCATGAAGTTCGTGCCGAACGACATCGTCACCGTCGGCATCGGGCTCGCCGCGTCGATGGGCCAGTTCCTGCTCTCCTCGGGCACCAAGGGCAAGCGCTACATCACGCCGAACGCGCGTGTGCTGCTGCACCAGCCCTCGGGCGGCTTCGGTGGCACCGCGGCCGACATCCAGACTCAGGCCGGGGTCATCCTCGACATGAAGAAGCGGATGGCCGAGCTCACCGCCGAGCAGACCGGCAAGACCGTCGAGCAGATCCTGATCGACAACGACCGCGACAACTGGTTCACCGCGCAGGAAGCGCTGGAGTACGGGTTCGTCGACCACCTCCGTGAGTACGCCAGCGACGTGGTCGGCGGCGGCGGAACCGATGACAGCGTGTCGAACGCTGATGCGACTGGGAAGCAGGACTGATCACCATGAACAACGTCACCCTCGGCAGCGGTCTCGCCCGCCCGACCGGCGAAGCGCGCTACATCCTCCCCACCTTCGAGGAGCGCACCGCCTACGGCTACAAGCGCCAGGACCCGTACGCCAAGCTCTTCGAGGACCGCATCATCTTCCTCGGCGTGCAGATCGACGACGCCTCGGCCGACGACGTCATGGCTCAGCTCCTCGTGCTCGAGAGCCAGGACCCGGACCGCGACATCGTCATGTACATCAACTCGCCCGGTGGATCGTTCACCGCGATGACCGCGATCTACGACACGATGCAGTACATCCGCCCGCAGATCCAGACCGTCTGCCTCGGCCAGGCCGCCTCCGCGGCCGCCGTGCTGCTCGCGGCCGGCACCCCCGGCAAGCGACTGGCCCTGCCGAACGCGCGAATCCTCATCCACCAGCCGGCCGCCGGTTCGGAGGGCTCGAGCCAGGCCTCCGACATCGAGATCCAGGCCCGTGAGATCAACCGCATGCGGCTCTGGCTGGAGGAGACGCTCTCCGCGCACTCCAACCGCACGCCCGAGCAGGTCAACAAGGACATCGACCGCGACAAGATCCTCAACGCGCAGGACGCGCTCGAGTACGGTCTCATCGACCAGGTCCTGACCAGCCGCAAGAACGTCCCGGCGCTCGTCAAGTAGCGCGCAGACACCGAAGGGCCGCACTCCGACACGGGGTGCGGCCCTTCGTGCGTCTCACGGGGTGCGGCCGGTGTCGTGCGGTGTCGTCGGCGGTGCGTGGGCTGGCGCGGCGCGTGGCCTCACGGAGTGCGGCGTCGACCCGCGACGAGCAGGATGACCGTCACCACGAGCCCGAGCCCCAGGACGCCCCCGCCCACCCCGAGCACGATCCCCAGATTCGCCGTCGGGGCCGCCGAGCCCCCGGACGGCAGCTGTTGCGTGACCGGCACCTGCCCGCCCGACCTGCCGCCGCAGTTCTGCGGGGTCGCGTGGCCGGCGGCGGGCGCCACGGTCCCGGTGGGCGCCCAGGTGAAGGGGATGCTGCCCGAGACGGTGTGACCGTCGGCGGAGATGATCTGCCACACCACCGTGTAGGCGCCGGGGGCACCGAGTGCCGCCTCGGTCGAGAGGGTGGGCCCGCGGACGGTGAGGCAGCCGTCGCCGTAGTAGCTGCCGTGGGCATCCTTCACCTGGAAGGCGAAGCCGGCGCCGTGGCCGGTGAGGTCGAGCAGCGGCTCGTTGGTCGTGAGCTCGAAGGAGGCGGGCAGGGTCGTGAGGGTGGACCCCGCGGCGGGCGTCGACGAGATGAGGTAGTTGTGGGCCGAGGCCGACTCCGCGAGCCCCAGCACCGAGCCCGCGACGAGGGCGAGGGTGGCTGCGGCGGTCAGGATGCCCCGCACCGGGTTCCGTCGTGTCGTCATGTCGTCCTCCCTGCCCTGCTCGGCACCGGTGATTCGTCACCCACGCTAGCGGCGCTTGCCCGAGGGTCTGCTGGGCGCAGGATCCCACCCATCCGCGCCGCCGCACCGAACCACGGGGGAGGCCGCTGCCGCGGCACGCCGGGAGAGTAGTTTCTGTCACGTGACGACCGCTGTCACCGCCACGGGCTAGGCTCGGATGAACCAGTCACGCGTGAAGAGGGAGAGCGACAGTGGCCCGCATCGGGGAAAGCGCCGACCTGCTGAAGTGTTCTTTCTGCGGGAAGAGCCAGAAGCAGGTTCAGCAGCTCATCGCCGGCCCTGGCGTGTACATCTGCGACGAGTGCGTCGAACTCTGCAACGAGATCATCGAGGAGCGACTCGCCGAGGCGGGCGAGGAGGCGTCGAGCGAGTTCGACCTCCCGAAGCCGCGCGAGATCTACGCGTTCCTGGAGGAGTACGTCATCGGGCAGGAGCCCGCGAAGCGCGCGCTCTCGGTCGCCGTCTACAACCACTACAAGCGCATCCGCGCCCGCAACCAGATCACTTCGGCCGACATCATCGACGATGTCGAGATCGCCAAGTCCAACATCCTGCTCATCGGCCCCACCGGGTGCGGCAAGACCTACCTCGCGCAGACCCTGGCGAAGCGGCTCAACGTGCCGTTCGCGGTCGCCGACGCGACCGCCCTCACCGAGGCCGGCTACGTGGGCGAAGACGTGGAGAACATCCTCCTGAAGCTCATTCAGGCCGCCGACTACGACGTGAAGCGCGCCGAGACCGGCATCATCTACATCGACGAGATCGACAAGATCGCGCGGAAGGCAGAGAACCCGTCGATCACCCGCGATGTCTCGGGCGAGGGCGTGCAGCAGGCACTGCTCAAGATCCTCGAGGGCACGGTCGCCTCGGTGCCGCCGCAGGGCGGTCGCAAGCATCCGCACCAGGAGTTCATCCAGGTCGACACCACCAACGTGCTCTTCATCGTCGCCGGCGCCTTCGCGGGCCTCGAGGAGATCATCAGCCAGCGCGCGGGCAAGAAGGGCATCGGCTTCGGTGCCCCGCTGCACAGCAAGGGCGACGACGTGAACCTCTTCGGCGAGGTCCTGCCCGAAGACCTGCACAAGTTCGGGCTCATCCCCGAGTTCATCGGCCGCCTCCCCGTCGTCACGACCGTGACCCAGCTCGACCAGGTCGCCCTCATGGACATCCTGACCCAGCCGAAGAACGCGCTCGTGCGCCAGTACCAGCGCATGTTCGAGATCGACGGTGTGCAGCTCGACTTCGACCAGGACGCGCTCGAGGCCATCGCCGATCTCGCCGTGCTCCGCAAGACGGGCGCTCGCGGCCTTCGCGCCATCATGGAGGAGGTGCTCGGGCCCATCATGTTCGACGTCCCGTCCTCCGACGATGTCGGGCGCGTCATCGTCACCCGCCAGGCGGTCCTCGACAACGCGGCACCCACGCTCGTACCGCGCAAGCCGGTGCGCGCCGCCGGCGAGAAGTCCGCCTAGCCAGCACCATCGTCCAGCCCATCGTCGCCGGCATCGTCGGCGCAGTCACCGGTTTCGCGAGCACCTTCGCCCTCGTCATCGCGGGTCTGACCGCCGTCGGGGCCTCACCCGCGGAGGCGGCCTCGGGGTTGCTCGCCCTGTGCATCACGCAGGGGCTGCTCGCGGTCATCCTGTCGCTCCGCTTCCGCACGCCGCTCTCCTTCGCCTGGTCATCGCCGGGCGCGGCGCTCCTGATCGCCGCGCACTCGACCACGGAGCACTTCGCCGCCGCGGTCGGCGCCTTCGTCGTCGCGGGCGTGCTCACGCTGCTGACGGGCCTGTGGCCGGCTCTCACGCGCGCGGTCACGGGAATCCCCACCCCGATCGCCGCGGCGATGCTCGCCGGCATCCTGTTCCCGATCTGCCTCTCGCCGGTGCTCGCCTCCGTGCGCTCGCCGCTCCTCGCGCTGCCGATCATCGTGGTGTGGCTCGTGCTCTACCGGCTCGCTCCGCGTTGGGCGGTTCCGGCCGCGCTCGTCGTGACCATCGTGGTGATCGGCATGAGCGCCGGCACCTCGTGGCTGGGTGCGGCGGTCGTCGCCCCGCGCGTCGTGTTCGTGGCGCCGAGCTTCGACCCGCTCGTGATCGTGAGCCTGGGCATCCCCCTGTACTTCGTGACCATGGCGGGCCAGAACGTTCCCGGCTTCGCGGTGCTGCGCACACTCGACTACCCGCCGCCGCCGGCCCGAACGGTGCTCGTGGGCGTCGGCGGGATGAGCGTCGTCGCCGGGCTCTTCGGCGGCCACGCCGTGAATCTCGCCGCGCTCTCCGCCGCGCTCATGGCCGGCCCCGACGCGCACCCGGAGCGATCGAAGCGCTGGATCGCCGCCGTGACCGGGGGAGTCGTGTACCTCGCGCTCGGCGTCTGCGCCGGGCTCGCGACCTCTCTCGTCTCGGCGAGCCCGCCGCTGATCATCCAGACCGTCGCGGGCCTCGCGATGCTCGGGGCGTTCATCGCGGGCCTGACCTCGGCGTTCGAGGCGCCGCAGCACCGCCCGGTCGCCGCGATCACCTTCCTGGTCGTCGTCTCGGGCATCGCGATCGCCGGCATCGGGTCGGCGTTCTGGGGCCTCGTGGTGGGCGGCGTCGTCATGCTCTGGCTCGAGACCCGCCGCCGTCGCACGGCCTGAGCTTCACGCCCTCGCAGCCAACCCGGCACCCGGGGGCGGCGACGGCGCCGCGACGCGTGGAATGACATCCCGCCGCGACCGGTTGACCTCAGGGTGACCGTTCTCGATCGTCCCCTCTCCGTGCTCGACCTGGCCTCCGTGTACAGCGGCATGAGCCACGCCGACTCGCTCGCGCAGACCATCCGCACCGCGCAGGAGGCGGAGGCGCTGGGTTACCGGCGGTTCTGGGTCGCCGAGCACCACGGAATGCCCGCTGTGGCGAGCTCGGCGCCCGCGGTGCTCATCGCGGCGATCGCCGCCGCCACGCAGCGCATCCGGGTCGGCTCCGGTGGCGTGATGCTGCCGAACCACTCCTCGCTCGTCATCGCCGAGCAGTTCGGCACCCTCGTGGCCCTCAACGGTGCGCGAATCGACCTCGGTCTCGGGCGCGCTCCGGGCACCGACGGCCTCACCGCGCAGGTGCTCCGCCGAAACCTGCAGACCGAGACGGTCGACGACTTCCCGCAGCAGGTCATCGAGTTGCTCGCCCTCTTCGGCATCACGGAGCCGCTGGAGAACGGCCTGGGCGACCGCGTCGCCGCCTATCCCGGCCGCGGTGACGCCCCGGAGCTGTGGCTCCTGGGATCGAGCACCTTCAGCGCCCAGCTGGCGGGGATGCTCGGCCTCCCCTTCGCCTTCGCTCACCACTTCGCGGGCGGCGACACGACACCCCTCGCCTTCGACGCCTATCGGGCCGCGTTCCGCCCCTCCGAGCAGCTGGCCGAGCCGCACTCCATGGTCGCCGTGGCAACGATCGTGGCGGAGTCGGTCGAGGAGGCGGAGCGTCTCGCCCTGCCGAACGGGCTCTACTTCACCCGCTTGCGGACGGGTCAGCGACCGGGTCGGCTGCCGACGCTGGCCGAGGCCGAGGCGCATCCGTGGACGCCCGCGGAGCGCGCCTTCGTGCAGCAGCGCAACGCGCAGCAGGCGATCGGCGACCTCGCGCACGCGACGGCGAGCATCCGCGACCTCGTCGGGCGCACCGGTGCCGACGAGGTGATCGTCGCGCCGCAGGGCCCCGACCTCGAGACGAAGCTCGCGACCCTGCGCGCTCTGATCAGTTGAGTCCGCGGCGGTCGAGCAGCGGCTGAATCTCGGCGTCGCGACCGCGGAAGTCGCGGAAGGCCTCGAGCGGGTCCTTCGACCCGCCCACTCCGAGCAGCCGCTGCCGGAAGCGGTCGCCGTTCGCGCGCAGCATCCCACCGTTCTCCTTGAACCACTCCACGGTGTCGGCATCGAGCACCTCGCTCCAGATGTAGGAGTAGTACCCGGCGTCGTAGCCGCCCGAGAAGGTGTGCGCGAAGTAGGTGCTCGAGTACCGCGTCGGCACGGCGGGGTTGTCGAGGCCGAAGCTCGCGATCGCGCTCGCCTCGAACTCGGCCACGTCGGTGACCCGGTCGTCGGCCGTGATGCGGTGCCAGGCCTGGTCGAGCAGCGCCGCCGTCAGGTACTCGGAGGTCGCGAAGCCCTCGTTGAAGGTCGAGGAGGCCTTCACCTTCTCGACCAGCTCGGCGGGCATGGGCTCGCCCGTGAGGTGGTGGCGCGCGTAGTTCGCGAGCACCTCGGGCCAGAGCATCCACATCTCGTTCACCTGGCTGGGGAACTCGACGAAGTCGCGGAACACGTTGGTGCCCGCGAACTTGGGGTACGTCACGCGCGCGAAGAGCCCGTGCAGCGCGTGGCCGAACTCGTGGAACAGCGTGTTCACCTCGTCGTAGCTGAGCAGTGTCGGCGAGCCGGCGGCCGGCTTCGGCACGTTGAGGTTGTTGACGACGACGACCGGATGCCCGAGCAAGCTGTTCTGCGAGATGAGCGGGTTCATCCACGCGCCGCCGCGCTTGGAGTCGCGCGTGTAGAGGTCGTACACGTAGAGGCCGACGGGCTCGCCGTCGGAGTCCCGCACCTCGAACACCCGGGCCTCGGGGTGGTAGGCGACGAGGTCGGTGCGCTCGGTGAAGGTGATGCCGTAGACCTGAGTCGCGGCCCAGAAGACGCCGTCGTGCAGCACCCGCTCCGCCTCGAAGTAGGGGCGCATCTCCGCCGTGTCGACGTCGTACTTCGCCTTGCGCACCTTCTCGGTGAGGAAGGCCCAGTCCCACGCCGCGACGGAATACTCGTCGCCGACGAGCGCCTGAAGGTCGGCCTGCTCGGCGTGGGCGTTGCGCGCCGCGGCCGGGGCCAGCCGGCGGAGCATCTCGTCGACCGCCTCGGGCGTCTTCGCGGTCTCGTCGGAGGTGATGAGGGCCGCGTGCGTGGCGAACCCGAGCAGCCGCGCGCGCTCGGCGCGCAGCCGGGTGATGTCGAGCACGAGCTGCCGGTTGTCGTGCTCGCCGCCGCGGCTGCCGCGCGATCGCGAGGCAGTCATGATGCGCTCGCGAACGGCGCGATTGCTGAGCGAGGCGAGATACGGATGCCCGGTCGGCAGCACGAGCGTGATGAGGTACTTCCCCTCCAGCCCGCGCTCGCGCGCGGCCTCGGCCGCTGCCGAGATCTCGCCCTCGTCGAGCCCCGCAAGCTCCTCGACGTCGTCGATCACGACCGCGAGGTCGTTGGTGTCGGCCAGGAGGTTCTTCTCGAAGCGGGTGGTGAGCGCCGCGAGCTGCTGGTTGTACTCGCGCAGCCGCTCCTTCGCCGCGTCGTCGAGGCCGGCACCCGCCTGCGTGAACTCCGCGTGGTAGCGCTCGACGAGGTAGACCGATTCCGGGTCGAGTCCGAGCTCGGCCCGCGTCTCGAACAGCGCGGTGATGCGGGCGTACAGCCGAGGGTTGAGGGTGATCGCGTCCGCATGGGCGGCGAGGAGCGGCGCCATGACCTCCTCGAGCTCGTTGGTGAAGTCGGAGCTGTCGGAGGAGGACTTGTTGAAGAAGACGGTGGCCACGCGCTCCAGGATCTGCCCGCTCTTCTCGAGCGGGATCATCGTGTTCTCGAAGGTCGCGGGCTCGGGGTTCTCGGCGATCGCGGCGATCTCGGCGAGGTGCTCCTCGAACCCCCGGTCGAAGGCCGGGCGGTAGTGCTCGTCGCGGATGTCGGCGAAAGGCGGCAGTCCGTAGGGGAGGGGGGAGGGCTCGAAGAACGGGTTCGTCATGCCTTCCACCCTACGGTCATCCAAGTTGCAAACAATCATTTGCAAAGAAACTCTTGCAAAGAGAATGTTGCAAAGGTATCTTTGCACTATGTCCGATTTCGACGATGTGCACCCCGCCCAGCCGACCGGCCCGCGCGCCCTCGACCTCGCGGGGTTGAAGGCCCTCGCGCACCCGCTGCGCGTGCAGATCATCGACGCGCTCTCCACCTACGGTGCGAGCACGGCGAGCGGTCTGGCCGAGCGGCTTCGCGAGTCGAGCGGTGCCACGAGCTATCACCTGCGGCAGCTGGAGAAGCACGGCTTCGTCCGCGAGGTCGAGGGCAAGGGCACCGAGCGTGAGCGCTGGTGGGAACGCGTGCCGGGCGGCATTGCGGTCATGGTCGAGCAGATCGGCGACTCGCCGGCGGCGCGTTCTGCGGCCGAGCTCGTCACGCGCGAGTTCCAGCGATCTCGCGAGTCGGCCCTGCAGGACTTCATCGTGAACGGCTACTCCACGCTGAGCCCCGAGTGGATGACCGCCGCTACCGTCAGCAGCGCCAACCTCCGGCTTACCGCCGAGCAGCTCGCCGCGCTGGTCGGCGAGTTGGAGGGCACCTTCCACGCGGCTCTCGAGCGCTATCGCGACCTCGATGAGCCCGGCGCGAGGCCCGTCCAGGTGCACTTCAACGCCTTCCCGGTCGTCGACGGAACCGAGACGGCGACACCACAGAATCCCTGATCCGGGCGGCATTTGCTGCGCTCGGCGAGACCCCCGGAATGTCGGTGGTCACCCCTAATCTCAGAGCTACACGAAAGGCGAACGCCATGTCTGCACCAGCACTCACCACCCTCCCGCGGGCCGCCCGCCACCGCCCGTCCGCGCTCGACCGAACGGTCGCGGCGATCGCGCTGCACCTGCTCCGCTGGTCGCGTCGGCGCAGTCGGCGCGGCGGGGTCGACCACGAGCGCATGGCCCTCCTGCGCGCGAACGAGCGGGCGCGGCTCGCGGCGGTGACCCTGCCGCTGGGGCACTAGGCCCAGCGCCGCGCCGTCGCTCGCGCCGCCGTGTCGCTCGTGCCGTGCCGTGCCGTGCCGTCGCTCGCGGCGGGCGGTCAGTCCTCGCGCGTGGTGACGACGTTCCCCTCGTAGTCGACGCGGATGACCGTGCCGTCGTCCAGCTCCACGACGGGCCGCCCCTCCAGCCAGGTGAGCGTCCACCGCCAGTTCGCGGTGTCGACACCCTCCAGCTCGGCCTCCACCTCGGCGACCGCGGCGACGACCTGCTCGGGGAGGCGGGCCGGGGGTTCGCCTCCGACGTTCCATCGGGTGCCCAGCTGCATGGTCTCTCCTTCTCTCGGTCTCGCGTGCGGTCGGTCTCGCCGACGGCTCGGTCAGGCGGGCTGCTCGGCCAGCACGATGTCGGAGACCGACACCTCCGCCGACTCCACCCAGTCGATGCGGGCGATCCGCCCGACCGCCTTGAGGTCCTCCTCCGCCTGACGCAGAGCGGCCGGGCCGCTGATCGTGGCCGACACCACCTCGGTCTTCTGCGAGGCCTTGGCGTCGGTCTTCGCCCGGCGGATCCCGATGAGCGCCTCGCTGACAAGCGGGAGCAGACCGGAGGGCTCGGGTGCACCGGTGACCGTGGGCCACGGGGCGGTGTGGACCGAGCTCTCGTGGGTCCAGCTCCAGACCTCCTCGGTGGCGAAGGGGATGAACGGGGCGAACAACCGGAGCAGGACATCCACGGCGCCGCGCAGCGTGCTCGCCGCACTCGCCTGGCCCTCGGGGGTGCCCGCACCGTAGGCGCGCTCCTTGACGAGTTCGAGGTAGTCGTCGCAGAAGGTCCAGAAGAACTGCTCGGCCGTCTCGAGGGCGCGGGCATGATCGAAGGCGTCGAAGGCGGCGGTCGCCGTCGCGATCACGCGATCGAGCTCCGCCGTGAGGTCGAGGTCGAGCGGGGTGGTCGCGCCGCTGTCTGTCTGCGGCTCCGGGAAGCTGTAGACGAACTTCGCGGCGTTGAGCACCTTGATGGCGAGCCGTCGGCCGATCTTGATCTGCTTGGGGTTCTGCGGGTCGAACGCTGCGTCGGTGCCGAGTCGGCTCGACGCCGCCCAGTAGCGCACCGCATCCGAGCCGTGCTCGTCGAGCATCGCCGCCGGGGTGACGACGTTGCCCTTCGACTTCGACATCTTCTTGCGGTCGGGGTCGACGATGAAGCCCGAGATGCCGGCGTTGGCCCACGGCACCCGGCCGTGCTCGAGCTCGGAGCGCAGCACCGTCGAGAACAGCCAGGTGCGGATGATGTCCTGGCCCTGGCTGCGCAGGGAATACGGGAACACGAGGTCGAACAGCTCGGGGTCGCGCTCCCAACCGCCCGCGATCTGCGGGGTGAGGCTGGAGGTGGCCCAGGTGTCCATGATGTCGATCTCGCCGACGAACCCGCCGGGAACGCCGCGCTGCGACTCGTCGTAGCCGGGGGCGGTGTCGGAGGCGGGGTCGACCGGGAGGGCATCCTCCGACGGCACGATGACGGCACCGCGGTTGCCCTCCGCGTCGAGCTCGTACCAGACCGGCAGCGGCACGCCGAAGAAGCGCTGGCGCGAGATGAGCCAGTCGCCGGTGAGGCCGCCGACCCAGTTCTCGTAGCGCACGCGCATGTGCTCGGGAGTGAACGCGATGGCTCGGCCGTCGGCGACGAGGCGGTCGCGCAGTCCCGCGTCGCGGGCGCCGTTGCTGATGTACCACTGGCGGGTGGAGATGATCTCCAGCGGTCGGTCGCCCTTCTCGAAGAACTTCACCTGGTGGGTGATCGGCTTCGGCTCGCCGATGAGCTCGCCCGTCTCGCGCAGCAGTTCGAAGACCCTCGCCTTCGCGCTGAACACGGTCTTGCCGGCCAGCTCGGCGTAGCGCGCCCGCGCGGTCTCGGTGGTGAGGGCTTCCGGGGCCTCGGCGATGAGTCGGCCATCAGCGCCGATGATCGTGCGGTTGGGCAGGTCGAGCTCGCGCCACCACACCACGTCGGTCACGTCGCCGAAGGTGCAGATCATCGCGATTCCGGAGCCCTTGTCCTTCTGCGCGAGGTGGTGCGAGACGACCGGAACCGGCACGCCGAAGAGCGGCGTGGTCACCGTCGTGCCGAAGAGCGACTGGTAGCGCTCGTCATCCGGATGCGCGACGACCGCCACGCAGGCGGCCAGCAGTTCGGGGCGGGTCGTCTCGATGATGAGCGGCTCGCCGTCGGCCGTGTGGAAGGTGATCGCGTGGTACGCGGCCGACTGCTCCTTGTCTTCCAGCTCGGCCTGGGCGACGGCCGTGCGGAAGGTGATGTCCCACAGCGTGGGCGCGTCGGCCTGGTACGCCTCGCCGCGGGCGAGGTTGCGCAGGAACGCCCTCTGCGCCGCGGTCTGCGCCTCGTCGCCGATGGTGCGATACGTCTGCGCCCAGTCGACGGAGAGCCCGAGCGTGCGCCAGACATCCTCGAACTGCTTCTCGTCTTCGACGGTGAGGCGCTCGCAGAGCTCGATGAAGTTGCGGCGCGAGATGGGCACCTGGTCTGCGGCCTTGCTGCTCGCGTTCTCCCCGCCCTCGAGCGGGGGCACGAAGTCGGCGTCGTAGGGGAGGGAGGGGTCGCAGCGCACGCCGTAGTAGTTCTGCACCCGGCGCTCGGTGGGGAGCCCGTTGTCGTCCCAGCCCATCGGGTAGAACAGGGTCTTGCCGCGCATCCGCTGGTATCGGGCGATGAGATCCATGTGCGTGTAGCTGAACACGTGCCCGATGTGCAGGCTCCCCGAGGCCGTGGGCGGGGGAGTGTCGATCGAGAAGACGGTCTCGCGGGTGGCGCCCTCGCGGAGGAACCGGTAGGTGCCGCGGGCCTCCCACTCGGGACCCCACTTGGCTTCGAGACCCTCGAGGGCGGGCTTTTCTGGGATGGCGGCGGCCATGAGTACTCCGGTTCGATATGTGCGGCACCGTGTCAGTAGTGGGGTGCCTGAGTGTGGGGATCGCCACCGATTCTACCCGCGTCGGGCGGCCGCGCCCGAGTTGGCCGAACCCGCGCGAGTTGGCCACCCCACTCGAGTTGCCCGAACCCACTCGAGTTGCCTCACCCCACTCGAGTTGGCCCACCCCACTCGAGTTGGCACTTTTTGTGCAACAACGTGGATCTGGCGCGCCAGATCGACAACTGACGGCGCAACGGCCGCGCCGTTGCACAATTTTGTGCAGCAAAACGAGGGTGCTGGCGGGGCGGCGGCCGGGCGACACCCCTCCGGGCGGCCCGGGCGCCCGAACAGACGGTCGAGCCGTCGGCACCCGGTGAGAGGTCTCTCATGTGGATGACCGGCCTCGGGGCCCTTCGTCATACTGGAGGCATGAGCGGCGACCCGAGCGACCCCGACGACGGTGGCAGCGCCCGTCACGGTCGCGGCGGCAGATTTGCGCGCAACGCGCCGCGCTCCGAGCTGGAGCCAGGTTCCGCGACCTCGCCGCCCGGCCGCTTGACGCTTGAGGAGTTGTTCGGCCCGCTCACCCCCGAGCCCGAGCCCGAGCCCGAGCCCGAGCCCGAGCGCGAGCGCGAGCCGGAGCCCGAGCCCGAGCGCGAGCGCGAGCCGGAGCCCGAGCCCGAGCGCGAGCGCGAGCCGGAGCCCGAGCCCGAGCCCGAGCGCGAGCGCGAGCCGGAGCCCGAGCCCCCAACCGCGCCCCCGGCTCCCCGCACCCGCACCCTCGACGCGCCCGCCCCCACCGAACCCGCACCCGCACCCACCCCTGCGCCCGCCCCCGCCGAACCCGGCCCCGCACCCACCCCTACCCCCGAACCCGATCCCGCCCCCACCGACCGCCCCGCCCTCCGCCTCCCGCGGCCGCGCTGGTCGGTGCGGTCGCGCATCCTGGCCTCGATCCTGCTCGTCGCGGCGATCGGTGTCGTCGGGGCCGGGGCCACCACCTTCCTCGTGCAGCGCAGTCGCATCCTGCAGGCGGTCGACGCCCGCCTCATCTCTCGCGTCGACGCGGCGCGGGCGGTCACGACCCAGACCAAGCCGCTGCCGACGACCACGAGCGACGCCCTCTTCCTCGTCGTTCAGCGGGTCATCCCCGACCGCAACGAGACCTCGCTCGGCATCGTGAACGGCAAGGCCCGCTTCTACCCGGCGATCCAGACCCCGTTCAGCCTTCAGAACGACAGCTCCTTCATCGCGACGGTCGTGTCAGAGACCTCCTCCGGCTCCGTCTGGCTGGGGTCGACGCGGCTCGGCGGGCGCGACATCCGCTACATCGCCGCCCCCATCTCCGTCGCAGGCACCGCCGACTCCGGCGTCTACATCGCCGCCATCGACACGGGCGCCGAGCTCTCCGACCTCGCGGCCGCCTTCGTCACTTACGCGATCGTGGCGGGGATCGCCCTCATCGCGATCGGCCTGGTCGGCTGGGTGGTCGCCGGCCGGCTGCTGCGTCCCATCCGTCGGCTGCGCGTCACCGCCTCCCGGATGACCGCCACCGCCCTCCACGAGCGGATCCCGGTCGTCGGCCGCGACGACATCTCCGATCTCACCGTCACGATCAACGACATGCTTGGCCGACTCGACACCGCGATGACGAGTCAGCGCCAGCTGCTCGACGACGTGCGCCACGAGCTCAAGACGCCGGTGACCATCCTGCGCGGCCACCTCGAGCTGCTCGACGCCTCGAAGCCCGCCGACGTGGAGGCCACCCGGGCCCTCGCGATCGACGAGCTCGACCGCATGAGCGCGCTCATCAACGACATCGAGGCGCTCGCCACCACGCAGCAGACGACGATCGTCGCCGCTCCCACCGATGTCGCCGATCTCACCGATGACGTCTTCGCGAAGGCCTCTGTGCTGCCCGACCACGAGTGGGTCTTCGGCGGCTCGGTCTTCGTCACGGTCGACGTCGATGCGGCCAAGATCACGCAGGCGTGGCTGCAGCTCGCCGACAACGCGGCGAAGTACTCGCCGAGCGGCTCGCGGATCGTCGTCGGCTCGTCGGAGGTGCGCGACGGGGTCGAGTTCTGGGTCGCCGACCGGGGGCCGGGCATCCCTGAGGAGGCGCGCGAGCGCATCTTCGAGCGGTTCGGTCGGGTGGATGCGGGGCGCGGCATTCAGGGGTCGGGCCTCGGCCTCCCGATCGTGCGGGCGATCGCCCTCGCCCACGGCGGTCGCGTGTCGCTGCTGTCCAGCCGGCATGGATCGCGCTTCGGTATCGTCGTGCCCCGCACCACCGATTCGATCGCACCACAGGGGGACACACCATGGCTCGCATCCTGATCGCCGAAGACGAGCAGCGCATCTCGAGTTTCGTCGAGAAGGGGCTCACCTCGGCGGGGTACGTCACCACCGTCGTGAGCGACGGGCCGAGTGCCCTCGAGGGCGCCCGCCGGCCCGAGATCGACCTCGTGCTCCTCGACGTGGGGCTGCCCGGGCTCGACGGCTTCTCTGTGCTGCGGCAGCTGCGGGCCGAGAACGTCACCGTTCCGATCATCATGCTGACCGCCCGCACCCAGGTCAGCGACACCGTCGCGGGGCTCGACGCGGGCGCCAACGACTACATGCCGAAGCCCTTCAAGGTGGATGAACTGCTCGCGCGCATCCGCTTGCGCCTTCGTGACACGGGCCAGAGCTCGTCGCCCACCCTGTCGCATGGTGAGCTCGAGCTCGACCTGCGCACCCGCCGCGCCACCATCGGGGAGCGCACCGTCGACCTCTCCGCGCGCGAGTTCGCTCTCGCGGAGGAGTTCCTGCGGAATCCCGACCAGGTGCTGAGTCGCGAGCAACTGCTCAGCCGGGTGTGGGGCTTCGACTTCGATCCGGGGTCGAACGTGGTCGACGTGTACGTCCGGTATCTGCGCGCCAAGTTCGGGCCGGAACGCATCGAGACGGTGCGCGGCATGGGGTACCGCCTGCGCTGAGCCGCACCCTTGAACGACAGAACGGCGGCCCCCCTGAGCGGGGCCGCCGTTCGATCGTGTCGCGGACGTGTCCGCGAGGCTCTACTGCGCCGGGGTGGGCGTGCCGGTCGGAACCGTGGTGGGAGCCGGGGTCGGCGTGGAGCCGCCGCCGTGCTTCCAGTAGCCGTCGCCGTTGTGGTGGTGCGCGATGTTGTTGCGGTGCGGGGCCGCGGGGTCGATGCTGTGGTCGCGCGCGTGCTCGGCCTTCTCCTCGGCACCGCTGTGGTCGGTCTCGGTCTGCTCGTCCTCACCCGAGGCCGGCGTGTGCAGCCAAGTCGGGATGCCGGTCGGCACGCCCGTCGGGGTCGGCTCCGGGGTCTCGGTGCCGTCGTCGTCACCGTTCGTCGGCGTCGACGTGGGAGTCACGACGAGCGGCTGCACGTCGCTCGCGGCCGAGCTGTGGCCGAAGAAGGCGGCGCCGGTCGCGCTCGCGGAGTAGGCGGCACCGAAGGTGAGGCCGAGCCCGAGTACGGAGGCCCCGACGACGCCGGCGATCTGCGGAGGAGTCAGTTTCATGGAGAGAGATCCATTCGTCTAGCAACGGCCCGGAAGTGGAACCGTGCCCCTACTCTGCGAAGTCTCGATGAGACGACTGCGAGCAGCAGATGAGAGATGTCTCACCCGGCAGGTCAGCCGCCGTTGGAGCTGTCGCCCGAGGAGGACCCGTTTCCCGCGCCGGGGCTGCCATTGCTGCCACCGCTCGTGCCCGAGGAGCCCGAGGGGCCCGTCGATCCACTCGTCTGGCCGCCACCGCTCGTGCCCGCGTCGTGACCCGGGTGCGGCTTGTGGTGACCTTTGCCGTTGTCGTCGCCGACCTCGTGCGGCTCGACGGGGATGACCGCGATCGCGCCGGTCTTGCCGTCCCACGGGCGCGTGGGGGTCGGGGTGGGCGTCGTCGTGGGGTCGGGCGTCGCGGTGCGCGTGGGGGAGGGCGAGGGCGTCGACCCCGTGCCGTCGTCGGCACCGGTGGATGGCGTGGGGGTGGGGGTGGGTCGGCCGGTCGGCTCGGAGCCCGTCCCGATGCGGATCGGCGCGACCGTGAGGGCCTCGCCGTGGGCGACCGGCGCCATCGCGGAGGAGACGGCCGCCCCGCCCACCGCCGACAGGCAGACGATGCCCGCGACAGCGGCGACGGCGAGACGGCGATTCACCCCACTATCTTCGCGTGCGCGCCGCCGCCGCGGTGCATTGTGAGAGACATCTCATCGCAGCGGTGCGCGATCCGTCGTGAGGGCGGGTTCCTCGGGAATCGAGAGCGTCAGCACTGCCTCCTCGATGACCTCGCGCGACTCGATCTGCCGCTCCACCCGCCGCAGCCGCACGGCGAGCCGCGACTCGGGGTCGTCGCCCGTCAGATCGACGGCCGCGACGAGGAACAAGCGCGACGGCCCGACGAACTCGAGGTGCAGGTAGGTGACCCGCTCGATGTCGGGGTGCTCCAGCAGCGAGGCGACCACGGCATCCGTGAGGCCCTGGCTCGTCTCCTGGCCCACCAGGAAGCGACGATTGCGCTCGATCAGCACGACGGCGACGACGCCGAGGAGCACGCCGACGAGGATCGACCCGATCGCGTCGAAGGCGGCGTTGCCGGTGAGCTGGTGCAGGAGGACGCCGAGGAAGGCGATCGCGAGGCCGGCGAGCGCGGCGGAGTCCTCCGCGAACACGGCGCGCAGGGTCGGGTTCGAGGTGCGGAGCACGTGCTCCAGCGTGGGGGTGCCGCGTTCTTTCGCCGCTCCGCGCGCCTCGCGCAGGGCCTGCGTGAACGAGACCCCCTCGAAGATCGTCGATATGCCCAGCACGAGGTAGGCGATCCAGAACTGGCCCGAGCGCTCGGGCACCAGCAGCTCCTGGATCCCGTGCCAAACCGACACGACCGCGCCCGCCGTGAACAAACCGAACGCGGCGATCGTCGACCAGAAGTAGGTCTCGCGCCCGTATCCGAGCGGATGCTCGGCATCCCGTTTCGCGGCCCCGCGCCGGTCCGCGATCAGCAGGAACACCTCGTTGCCGGCGTCGGCCCAGGAGTGAGCGGCTTCCGCCGTGATCGAGGCGGAGCCGGTGAGGACTGCGGCGACCGTCTTCGCGACCGCGACGGCAAGGTTGGCGAAGAACGCGAGAACGACCGTCAGTGACACCGTGGGCATGACGACAGCGTAAACTGGAGGGAACGACAGCGATCCGGCCATCACCGGGGAGTCGTCGGAAGAACGGGCGCCGGCTTCGGCCGTCGCCTCAGTAGAACCGACCGGGGAGCCCGTCACAGCCGGCAATGAGCGGTGTCACCCCGGGCGCGGGGTGGCGCAAGCGAGGTGGTACCGCGGCGTGAGTCGTCCTCGTGCAGGTCATGACCCGCACGACACAGGAGACCCATATGCCCTACCCGCTCCGCTCCGCCTCCGGCGCCTCGACCGTGCCCGCGTCGCCGAACTTCCCGGGCATCGAGCAGGACATCCTCGCCTTCTGGAAGGCCGACAAGACCTTCCAGGCCTCCATCGACCAGCGCGAGGGGTGCGCCGAGTGGGTGTTCTACGACGGTCCGCCGTTCGCGAACGGTCTGCCGCATTACGGCCACCTCCTCACCGGCTACGCGAAGGATCTCTTCCCGCGGTTCCAGACGATGCGCGGCAAGCAGGTGCACCGCCGCTTCGGCTGGGACACCCACGGCCTGCCGGCGGAACTCGAGGCGATGCGCCAGCTGGGCATCACCGAGAAGCACGAGATCGAAGACATGGGAATCGACGTCTTCAACCGCAAGGCGCGCGAGTCGGTGCTCGAGTACACCGAGGAGTGGGAGAACTACGTCACCCGCATGGCGCGCTGGGTGGACTTCGAGAACGACTACAAGACCCTCGACATCACCTTCATGGAGTCGGTGATCTGGGCGTTCAAGCAGCTGTACGACAAGGGTCTCGCCTACGAGGGTTTCCGCGTGCTGCCGTACTGCTGGCACGACGAGACGCCGCTCTCCAATCACGAGCTCCGCATGGACGACGACGTCTACAAACCGCGCCAGGACCAGTCGGTGACCGTCACCTTCCCGCTCGACGGGCCGAAGGCCGAGGCGCTCGGCCTCACCGCGGTGCGCGCGCTCGCGTGGACGACCACGCCGTGGACGCTGCCCACCAACTTCGCCCTCGCGGTGGGCCCCGAGATCGAGTACGCGGTCGTCCCGAGCGGACCGCTCGGTGCCGGTGACGGCGCGGCCGAGGGCGCGGCGGATTACCTGCTCGCCGCGGACACCGTCGGCGGCTACGCGAAGGAGCTGGGGTACGGCTCGGCGGAGGCGGCCGTCGCCGCGATCTCCCGGCGGGTCCGCGGTGCGGAGCTCGACGGGGTCGAGTACGCCCGGCTCTGGGACTACTACGCCGAGGTGGAGCGCTGGGGGCTGCAGAACGCCTGGCAGATCCTGGTCGCCGAGTACGTCGCGACGGGCGAGGGCACGGGCATCGTGCACCAGGCCCCGGCCTACGGCGAGGACGACCAGATCGTGACGGCCAAGGCGGGCATCCCGGTCATCATCTCGATCGACGACGGCGGGCGCTTCCTTCCCATCGTCTCCGACGTCGCCGGACTCCAGGTCTTCGAGGCCAACAAGCCTCTCACCCAGAAACTGCGGGCGGATGGCCGGCTCCTGCGCGTCGCGAGCTACGACCACAGCTACCCGCACTGCTGGCGCTGCAAGAACCCGCTCATCTACAAGGCCGTCTCCAGCTGGTTCATCCGTGTGCCCGAGATCCGCGATCGCATGGGCGAGCTCAACCAGGAGATCACCTGGGTGCCCGAGAACGTCAAGGACGGCCAGTTCGGCAAGTGGGTCGCGAACGCGCGCGACTGGTCGATCTCGCGCAACCGCTACTGGGGTTCGCCCATCCCGGTCTGGAAGAGCGACGACCCCGCGTATCCGCGCATCGACGTCTACGGCTCCCTCGACGAACTGGCCGCCGACTTCGGGGTGCGCCCGGATGACCTGCACCGGCCCTACATCGACGAACTCACTCGTCCCAACCCCGACGACCCGAGCGGTCGGTCGACCATGCGGCGCATCGATGACGTGTTCGACGTCTGGTTCGACTCGGGATCGATGCCCTTCGCCCAGGTGCACTACCCCTTCGAGAACCGCGAGTGGTTCGACAGCCACAACCCGGCCGACTTCATCGTCGAGTACATCGGGCAGACGCGCGGCTGGTTCTACGTCATGCACGTGCTCTCCACCGCGCTGTTCGACCGCATCGCCTTCTCGACCGTGATCAGTCACGGCATCGTGCTCGGCTCCGACGGTCAGAAGATGTCGAAGAGCCTGCGCAACTACCCAGACGTCTCCGAGGTGTTCGACCGCGACGGCGCGGATGCGATGCGCTGGTTCCTCATGTCGTCGTCGGTGATCCGGGGTGGCAACCTCGTCGTCACCGAGGAGGGCATCCGGGAATCGGTACGCCAGTTCCTGCTGCCGGTGTGGAGCACGTACTACTTCTTCACCCTGTACGCGAACGCCGCCGACTACCGCGCCCAGCGACGCACCGACTCGGGCAACGTGCTCGACCGGTACCTGCTCGCCAAGACGCGTCGCCTCATCGAGGAGGTGACCGCCGATCTCGAGGCCCTCGACAGCCCGCTCGCCACGAGTCGACTGCGCGACTTCGCCGACGTGCTCACCAACTGGTACGTGCGGCGCAGTCGCGACCGCTTCTGGTCGGGGGATGACCGCGACGCCTTCGACACCCTGTACACGGTGCTCGAGACGGTGACCCGCGTCGCCGCCCCGCTGATCCCGCTCGTCGCCGAGGAGATCTGGCAGGGGCTCACGGGCGGCCGCTCGGTGCACCTCACTGACTGGCCGGAGGCCGACGAGTTCCCCGCCGACGACGCCCTCGTGGCCGCGATGGACCGTGTGCGCGAGGTCGCCTCGGCCGGGCTCGCGCTGCGCAAGTCCCGGGGTCTGCGGGTACGTCTTCCGCTCGCCGCGCTCACGGTCGTCACCGACGATCCTGCGGCGCTGGAGCCGTTCACCGGGATCCTGCGCGAAGAGCTCAACCTCAAGGCCGTGGAGCTCGCCGGCGTCGACGAGGGCAGCCTCGCGCGCTACGGGATCACCCGCACGCTGAGCGTGAACGCCCGCGCTGCGGGACCGCGGATCGGGAAGCAGGTGCAGGCGGTCATCCAGGCGGCCAAGGCGGGGGACTGGGCGCTCGACGGCGACGACGTCGTCGCGGGCGGGGTGCCGCTCGTGCCCGGTGAGTACGAGCTTGAGCTCCGTGCGGCCGACGAGTCGACCGCGATCGCGTTCCTCGCGGGCGGCGGCTTCGTGCTGCTCGACACCGAGCTCACGCCCGAGCTGGAGGCGGAGGGGCTCGCCCGCGACGCGATCCGCGCCATCCAGGACACCCGCAAGGCGGCGGGGCTCGCCGTGAGCGACCGGATCACGCTCGCCGTGCGGGGCGCCGACGCGTCGGATATCGACGCGCTCAGGGCGTTCAGTGAGACGATTGCAGACGAGACCCTCGCGACCACGGTCACCATCGAGCACACCGCGGACCCCGGGACCGCGGCGGCTCTCGGCTCCGCGGCCGGGTCGCAGCGCACGACGCTCGCGGCCGGCAAGTACTCGAACCGGGGAGACCTGGTTCTCGATGTGTGGAAGTGCGCAGCAATAGATGTCTAAGAACGAGAACTCCGACGACGACCGCGAGCCGGGCGACTACGACGACGCGCTGCAGGAGCGCGCCGCGCGCGAGGTGTACGAGCAACTGCTCGAGCGCGTCGGGGAGGCGGCACCGCAGCCGCGACTGGCGGCCACGCGGCGCGCGGTCGAGCTGCTGGGGGATCCGCAGCGGGCGTACCCGATCATCCACATCACGGGGACGAACGGCAAGACCTCGACGAGTCGACTGATCGAGAGCATCCTCCGCGCCCACGGTCTGCGCACCGGCATGCTCACGAGCCCGCACCTCGAGCGCGTCAACGAGCGCATCGTCATCGACGGCGAACCGATCTCGAACACGGCCCTCGTCAGCAACTGGAGAGACATCACGCCGTTCCTGGAGCTGACCGACGCCGAGCTGGTCGCCGCGGGCGACCCTCCGCTGAGCTACTTCGAGGCCCTCACGGTGCTGGGTTTCGCGGCCTTCGCCGACGCCCCCGTCGACGTCGTCGTGCTCGAGGTCGGCATGGGGGGCGAGTGGGACTCGACCAACGTGGCCGACGGGCAGGTCGCCGTCTTCACCCCGATCGCACTCGACCACACGGCGCGACTCGGCCGAACGGTCGCCGAGATCGCGAAGACCAAGTCGGGCATCATCAAGCCCGCGGCGGCGATCGTCACCGCGCGGCAGCAGCCCGAGGCGCTCGCCGAGCTCAGCCGCGCGGCCGAGCTCACTGAGTCGACGATCGCGGTCGAGGGGGACGCCTTCGCGCTCGTGAGCGACACGGTCGCCGTGGGCGGCCAGGTCGTGACCATCACCGGACTCGCGGGCACCTATTCCGAGCTCTTCCTGCCGCTCTTCGGCGACCACCAGGCGCAGAACGCGGCCCTCGCGGTCGCCGCCGTGGAGTCGTTCATCGGCGGCGGAACGGTGCCGTTGAACCCCGACGTGCTCGCCGAGGGCTTCGCCACCGCCACCTCACCGGGGCGACTCCAGGTCGTGGGCACCGAGCCGACCGTCCTGGTGGATGCCGCACACAACCCGCACGGTGCGGTCGCCCTCGCCCAGGCCCTCGGCCAGTACTTCACCTTCGACCACACCGTCGCGGTGCTCGGCGTGCTCGCCGACAAGGATGCTCAGGGGATCCTGCGCGCCCTCGACGGTGTCGTCGACGAGATCGTGCTCACCCAGTCGACCTCCGATCGCGCGGTGGACGCCGACGATCTCGCCGCGATCGCGGTGCCCATCTTCGGCCCTGACCGGGTGATCGTCGAGCCCTCCCTCGAGGGGGCGCTCGAGACCGCCCGCGACATCGCCGGCCGCACGGAGAAGGGCGGCGTGGTCGTCGCGGGGTCGATCACCCTCGTGGGCGAGGCCATGTCGATCGCGACCGACCAGGGGTGGAAGCAGTGAGCGAGGCCCCCGTGGCCGCGACCCGGCGCAGGCCGCGCCGGGAGCGCAGCCTCACCGAGTCCCTCGCGACCATCGTTCTCACGCTCGAGGCGATCCTCGTGTTCTTCATCGCTCTGACGGTCTACGGCCTCCATGCGGTCCCACCCGAGGTGGCGTTCGGCGGCGGCGCGGCGCTCGCCGTGGTTCTCGTTCTGGCCACGCGCGTGACACGCTATCGGTGGGGCATCTGGCTCGGGAGCATCCTGCAGCTGGTCATCCTCGCCACCGGTGTCGTGCTGGCCGCCCTCTACATCGTCGCCGTCGTCTTCATCGCGATGTGGGTCTACTGCATCGTGCGCGGCGTGCGCATCGACCGATACAACCGAACCCTGACCACACCGAACGAAAGCACAGGATCATGACCGTTGAAGAGACCCTCGTCCTGGTGAAGCCCGACGGCGTCGCCCGCAACCTGACCGGCGAGATCCTCGCCCGCATCGAGGCCAAGGGCTACCAGCTCGTCGACATCAAGCTCGTCGAGGCCGACCGCGAGCTGCTCGGCCGTCACTACGCCGAGCACGAGGGCAAGCCCTTCTACGAGCCGCTCGTCGAGTTCATGGAGAGCGGCCCCATCGTCGCGATCCGGGTCGCCGGCAATCGCGTGATCGAGGGATTCCGCTCCCTGGCCGGCACGACCGACCCGACGACCGCGGCGCCGGGCACGATCCGCGGCGACCTCGGCCGAGACTGGGGCCTCAAGGTGCAGCAGAACCTCGTGCACGGCAGCGACTCGCCCGAGTCGGCCGCCCGCGAGCTCGCTCTCTGGTTCGACTGATCGGCCTCCCCGTGTCGTCGTCGACAGTCGCGTCCACCACGGGCGCCCCGCTCACCCTCAAGGAGGGACTGCGGGGTCGAACGAATTCCTTCGGCTTCCTGCGGCTCACCATGGCCGCGCTGGTGATCTATTCGCACGCCTGGATCGTGGGGGGATGGGGAGACGACCCGATCGGTCGCGCGACACGGGTGCAGGAGAGCTTCGGCGGGCTCGCCGTCGTCGGTTTCTTCACGATCAGCGGCTACCTCGTCGCGAAGAGCGCCGATCAGAACGACATTCTGCAGTTCCTGTGGCACCGGGTGCTTCGAATCTTTCCAGGATTCTGGACCGTGCTCATCGTCTCGGCGCTCGTCGTCGGGCCGTTCGTGTGGCATCTGCGCGGCATCCTCCCGTTCTGGGACTACTTCACTCAGACCGGGCAGGGCCCCTTCACATACATCACGCACAATCTCGACCTGGTGATGCGCCAGACCGAGATCGGTCACCTGTTCTCGCCGAGTGTGCCCGGCTTCGCGGGGCGCAGCCACGTCGACTCGGTGAACGCCTCGCTGTGGACGCTCGTCTACGAGTGGCGGTGCTACCTGTTCCTCGCCGTTCTCTGCGTGTTCGGAGTGGTCAAGCGACTTCGCATCGCCATCGTCGCGATCGCGGCCGTTCTGGCACTCGCTCTGCTGTCGGGTGCGTTTCCGGCGGGGTCCAGTTCGAACCTGCTCCCCTTCATGGACGCCAAGTTCGTGAAGCTCGCGTACGCCTTCGCCTGCGGCTCCGCGCTCTACGCCTACTCCGACCGACTGACCCTCGAGCGCCGGTACGGCGTGCTCGCCTGGGTCGCCGTGATCGCGACCCTGCTCGGCGGGGGCTGGCTGGTCATCGGGATTCCCGCCTTCGCCTACGCGCTCATGTGGACCTCCGCGGCTCTCCCCGGCGTCTTTCGCACGATCAATGCCAAGAACGACTACTCCTACGGCGTGTACGTCTACGGATTCGTCGTTCAACAGACGACGGTCGCACTGGGCTGGAACTCCTGGGGGCTCGTTCCGTGGTTGCTGGCCTGCCTTGCGATCACCGGGGGATGCGCGTGGCTCAGTTGGCACATCGTCGAGAAGAACGCGATGAAGCTGCGGCACTGGGGACCTGGTCGCGGTCTTGACCACTGGCGAGGGCGCGTGGCGGGGTGGGTGCGCCGCTCGACGAGCGCGCCTCCGCTCGCCCGCTGAGCGCGATGCCCGCGTCGGCGGCTCGCTCCACAGCTTCGCCGTCGACCCGCCTGCGATAATGAGGTTCACCATGCGACTTTCCGGCACTCTCCACCACGCCCCTGCCCGTGACCATTGCGTGGCGATCGATGCGTGAGCCGCGGTCCGGGGAACTCCGACGGGGGTTCCGACGCCATGAGTCCGTCGACCCGATCACCCTCGTCAATCAGCTGAAGACCGCGCCAGACCTCGTGATCGTCGTCCCCGTCCACAACGGGGGCGAGATCGTTCTCGACTGCCTGCGGGCGCTGGAGCGGCACAGCGGCCGCCGTCGGATCGTCGTCATCGACGACCACTCGACCGACGAGTGGACGCTGGGGATGCTCGACGGGATTCGGAGCGAGGGCCGGATCGAGGTCATCCGCAACGAGGTGAACCTCGGCTACACCCGGACCGCGAACAAGGCGACGCAGCTCGATCCCGCCGCCGACGTCGTACTCGTGAACAGTGACGCCATCGTCGGGCCGCTGTGGGTCGAACGTCTTCGCTGGACCGCGTACTCGATGAACGGCGTCGCCGCCGTTTCGGCGTTCTCCGACTATGCCGGCGGCTTCGCGCTGCCCGAGCGCGGAATCAAGAACGATTGGCCCGAGCACCTGGGGTGGGCAAATGTCGCACGGTTCATCGCGCAGGAGTCGCGCAACTGGGCGCTCGAGGCGCCCACCGCGCACGGCTTCTGCATGTACATCCGTCGCGCCGCCTTGGACGCCGTCGGCCTGTTCGACGAGGAATCGTTCCCGCGCGGCTACGGCGAAGAGAACGAGTGGAGCATGCGGGCCATCTCGGCCGGATTCACCACCGTCGGGGCTCCCCACGTCTTCGTGCAGCACGCGCAGGGCGCGTCATTCGGCGACTCCCGCACCGAACTGATCGCGAACGCTCGCGCCATCGTCGACGAGTTGCACCCCTCGTACTCGCCGTTCGTGGGGCAGTGGTTCTCCTCGAAGCAGTACGCGACGGTGAGCGCCGACAGTGCCCGGATGCGGAGCATCCTCGGTACCGATCCCGTGCGGCCGCGCACTCTGTACGTTCTCCACGACGCGAACGGCGGCACGCCGGAGACCAACCGCGATCTCATGAACGGGTTGGCGCATCTCCAAGACAGCTTCCTGCTCATGGCGCGGCGCAACATGATTCGACTCGTGCACTGGGACAACGGGCACGCGATCGAGATCGCGCGCTGGATGCCCGCGTCGCCGTTCATCCTCACGGACACCTGGCGCGACGATTACGCAGCGCTCGTCACCGAGATCATCGTGAAGTACGCGATCGAGGTGGTGCACGTGCGGCACCTCATCGATCAGCCACTCACGACGGTTCCGGAAGTGTGCCGGATGCTCGGCGTTCCGATGATCCTCTCCACACACGACTTCTACTACATCTGTCCGAGCGTGCATCTCCTCGACCAGAACGCGCACTTCTGCGGTGGGGTGTGCACGCCCGGCGAGGGGCCGTGCACCCTCCCCACGGAGTTCGTGCGCGGCGCACCCACGCTCAAACACGACTGGATCAACGAGTGGCGCAGGCGGTCGTCGACCGTCCTCGATGCGGCCACCCGCGTCATCGCGACTACTCGCAGCGCGGCCTCCATCTACAACGCGAACTATCCGCGATATGCCGACAAGATGACCTTGATCGAGCACGGACGCGATCTGGCCGGCAACTGGTCGACCCTCAGGAAGGGCCGCGAGCGGCGACCCGGCCCCGTTCGAGTGGCGTGCGCGGCGAACTGGGCGCTGCACAAGGGCACCGAGTACATCGCCCGAATCGTCGCCGCCACACAGGGACAGGTCGAGTGGCACATCCTCGGCCAGGGATCCGACTTCCTCGGTGAGGCGGCGGTCGACCACGGCACCTATCATCGCGAAAGCTTCCGCGACGTGATGGACACGATCGATCCCGACTTCATGGGCCTGTTCTCGATCTGGCCCGAGACCTACTCCCACACGCTCACCGAGGCGTGGGCGCTCGGAATCCCGGTGCTCGCGACCGACCTCGGCGCCGTCGCCGACCGTGTGCGCGACTTCGGCGGCGGGATCCTCTTCGACGTGGAGAACCCGGAGTCGGTGGCCGCGTATCTTCTCGACGAGGCGGCCAAGCTCACTGAAGGACCGCTCGATCACATCGACGTTCCCCGCCACTCCATCAAGTCACGCCTCACGATGGCGGAGGACTACGCGCTCCTATTCGAACGGGTTCGCGAACCGATCACCAAGCCCGTCATCGGCTACGTGGTGAAGGGAGCGGGCGGTCGACACACGGGCTCGACGCACGTGCGGATGATCCGTCGAGTGCTGAGCGCCGAGGCGTCCAGCGTGCACTTCAAGGCGATCAACACCTCCGACTTCGTGAGTGGCCGGGATTCCACCGAGTACACCTCGATCGTGATTCAACGTGATGCCATGGACGCCACGCTCGTCGACGAATTCATCGCGGTGACCGCGGCGCGCGGCCTGCCGTACTTCGTCGAGATGGACGACGACCTCATCTCCGAGTCCTCCGTGCGCCGCCTCGTGAAGATGGGGTACGAGGAGGCTGCGCTCGCCGCCTTGACGCGCCTGCTCAGGAGCGCCTCCGGGCTGAGTGTGAGCACGCCGGAACTCGCCCGTCGTCTCTCCGAGTTCCAGAGCAAGATCGTCATCGTTCCCAACGAACTCGATGACGCGCTATGGACGGATTCGCGGCCCGTGAGCGCCGTCGAACCGCCCAAGACCAAGGCGATTCATGTCTTGTACATGGGCTCGGTGACCCACACCGACGATCTCAAACTTCTCGAGCCGGTCTTCCAACGGCTGAAGGCGTCAGACGGCCGAAAGATCGTTCTCGACCTCGTCGGAGTGACGACGGACACGGTCGAGGGGATGAATCGTGTCGCCATTCCGGCCGGCAGTACCCAGTACCCGAACTTCGTCGATTGGCTTCGTGCGAACGGCGGGCGTTGGACTCTCGGTGTCGCGCCGCTCGTCGAGGAGGAGTTCAATGGCGCCAAGAGCGACCTCAAATTCCTCGAGTACACCGCCATCGGATTGCCCACGATTGCGTCTGATGTGGGCCCCTATCGGGGTCTCGACCAGTACGGAGCGGTGCTCACCGAGAACTCCGTCGAGGCATGGCGCACCGCGATTCGTGAGCTCGTCGACAATCCCGTGACCGCGCGCGAGCATCTGGAGCAGTCGGCCGATTACCTCGTGCGCGAGCGCACCTTCTCCTCCGGAATCGGCATGACCGTGTGGCTCCGGCAGTTGCTGGGAGGCTGAGCTCAGGCCTCGCTCGCGATGGCCGCTTCGTAATCACTGATGACCGTCGCCGCGTCGCCGATCGTCACGAGCTTGCCTTGGTCGATCCACGCGGCCTGATCGCACATCTCCTCGAGCGTTCCCATCGAGTGCGTGACCAGAACGATGGTCTTGCCCTGATTCTTCAATTCCTGGAACTTGTTCGCGCACTTGGCTTTGAAGGCCGCGTCACCGACCGCGAGCACCTCGTCGACGATGAGAACGTCCGGGTCGACGTTGATCGCGACAGAGAATCCGAGACGCACGTACATGCCTGAGGAGTAGTTCTTCACGGGCTGATCGATGAATTTGCGCACGCCCGAGAAGTCGACGATCTCGTCGAAGCGGCGGGTGACTTCTTTCTTCGACATGCCGAGGATCGACCCGTTGAGGTAGATGTTCTCGCGCCCCGTCAACTCCGGGTGGAAGCCGGACCCCACCTCGAGCAGGGATGCGACGGTGCCGCGCGCCGTGATGCTGCCGCGGTCGGGGTACAGGATGCGCGAGAGGACCTTGAGCAGCGTCGATTTGCCGCTTCCATTGCGACCGACCAGCCCGAAGGTCGACCCCGTCGGAACCTCGAAGGAGATTCCGTTCAGAGCCCAGAAGTCTTCGTATCTCGCCTTTCGGCGTCGCATGAAGGCGGCCTTGAGCGAGTCGTTCCGCTCGCTGTACAGACGGAATTTGAGAGCGACATCGTCGACGACGACCGCTGGCTCGTTACTCACAGAAGAACTACCAATCTCTTCTCACCGCGGCGGAAGATGATGAAACCCAGGACGAAGGAGAGAACGGCCCAGCCGATGCACCACAAGACGTCGTAGATGTCGGGCCAGGTGTTGTCGTACATCAGGTACCGGAACACGTTGACGAAGTGCTCCATCGGGTTGAGCCGGAAGAGGTTGTAGATCCACTGACCGTGGGTGACGGCGGCGTCCTTCACGAGCGACAGCGGATACACGATCGGGGTGAGATACATCCACATCTGGAGCGCGATGCTCATGAAGTGGCTCGTGTCGCGGAAGTGCACGGTGAAGATGGCGAGCGCCATTGCGATACCGGTGGCGAAGAGGGCCAGGAGCACCATGAACACCAGAATGAGCGGCAGCCACGGAAGGACCATGCCGCCGCACAGCAGGATGATGAACGACAAGAGCCCCATCTCGATGAGCCAGGTGTAGCCGGTCGAACCGGTGACCGCGAAGGGCAGGTTCATCCGCGGGAAGTAGACCTTCTTGACCAAACTCGCGTTCGAGGTGATCGACGACAGGCCGTGATTGACGACGCGAGTGAAGAAGAGCCAGGGCAGCAGACCGCACATGAGCCACACCGGATAGATGTTGAGGCCGCTCGGGTGCCCGACCTCGATGCGTGCCTTGAAGATCAACGAGAAGACGATCGTGTAGATCAACATGGTCGCCAGCGGGTTGATCAACGACCACACCTGACCGAAAAACGTTCGTCGGTACTTGCCCTTCACCTCCCGCATCACGAGATTGCTCAGGAGCTCTCGCGACGCGAACAGCTCTTGTAGATAGGTCACGGTCGTGGTTCTCCAAGCTCACTATGGATCGGGCGGGGCAAGACGGGAGTGCCGCAATAGAGCCTCGTCGAGTTTATCCCGCGGGCGCGCGCCGGGCTGGCAGTTCGCCGTGCAGCGGCAGAAGACTGAATTCTAGCGCGACGCCCCCGCGTCCGCGGGAGGGGGCGCTCCCGCTGGCATACTGGTTTCACCTGCGATCCCGCTGCCGGAGTCACTCCCGACCCGCGCATCACCCGGTGGGGGCAGAGCACTGAAGGGCATGGGTGAATCGTGGCATCTATCAAGTCGGCAGAGTTGGCGGCAGAGGTCGAGACGCTTCGGGATGAACTTCGCAAGAGCCAGGCGCTCGCCGAGGAGTATCGGATGATCGCGAAGGAGCGGTCTGAGGAGATCACCCGGCTCGTGAAGGCACTCAAATCCGCCCCCAAGGCCGGCGCACCCAAGCCAACGCCCGCCCGCCCCGCGCTTCCGCCCGCGCCGGTGAGCGCCGCGATGACGACCATGCTGGGTTCTCCCGCGAGCTCGCAGGAGTTGGAGCAACTGCGCAAGCTGTCCCAGCGCAAGGCCGTGCGGATCGTCGTCTCCATCCTCACGCCGATCGAGAAGCCCTATCAGACGCTCAAGGGCGGCATGCGAAGGGCTCTCCGCAAGGGACCGCGTGCGTAGCGCTGGCACAGGGTTCCTTCAACTCCGGTTCGCCAGTCGCTCTGAGGTCGACGCCGCAGAGCTGATCGATCGGCTGCGGGACGCGCCGGGCGTGACCGTCGTGGTCCCGGTGTTCAATGGCGGCGACGTGGTCGAGCGATGCCTGCTGTCGGTCGTGAATCACAGCCGCGACGCTCGGATCGTCGCACTCGACGATGCCAGCACCGATCCGGCGACCCGCGCGATGCTCGATCGTCTGGCCGGGGAGGGCGTGATCGAGCTGCTCCGAAATCCGGAGAATCTGGGATACACGCGCACGGTCAATCGTGCGATCCAGATCAGCGGCCGCGACGATCTCGTCCTGTTGAACAGCGACACGGTCGTCGGGCCGCTCTGGCTGCAGCGACTGCGGTGGACCGCGTACTCGCTCAACGGCGTCTCGGCCGTCTCCGGGTTCTCGAACAGCGCCGGGGCGCTCTCGCTCCCCGAGCGCTCGCGGCCCAATGACTGGCCGGAGCACGTGCCCTGGACGGACATCGCGCGATTCATGGGCCAGCGAGCGGATGTCTTCTCGCTGGAGGCCCCGACGCCGCATGGATTCTGCATGTTCCTCCGCCGCGAGGCGCTCGACGCGTTGGGCGACTTCGACGAATTCTCCTTCCCGCGTGGGTACGGGGAAGAGAACGACTGGGGGATGCGCGCGGTCGAAGCGGGTTTCGTCAACCTTGTGACTCCACGGGTGTTCGTTCGGCACGAGCAGGGCGCCTCGTTCGGCGCGGACCGTGCTCGACTCATCGATGTGGCGCGCGGAGTGCTCGACGAGCTCCACCCGTCCTTCCAGGCTCTCGCCTCCGAGTGGGTGCAGTCCGATGAGTTCCAGCACATCCGTTCGCAGAGCGTCGTGCTGCGTGACGAGGTCGCGGGCGCGCGGGTCGTGCCGCGCAGTCTCTACGTCGTCCACTCGAGCGCGGGCGGAACACCGGAGACGAACAACGATCTGATGCAGGCGCTCGAGGGTGTGCAGGACGCGTTCGTCCTCCTCGTGCACGAGGAGGTCGTCGCCTTCTATGCGGTGGAGTCGGGTCGCTATCGGGCCCTGAGTGACTGGCGCCCCGAGCGGCGATTCCTGCTGACCGACGCCTGGCGGTCCGACTACGCCGCAGTGGTCGCCCAATTCCTGGTCGACGAATCGATCGAGCTGGTGCACGTGCGCCACCTCGTGCGCCAGCCCCTCACGACCATCCCGGAGGTCTGCCGCCTCCTGGGCATCCCCATGATTCTCTCGACGCACGATTTCTACTACATCTGCCCCACCATTCACCTGCTCGACAACCACGGCACCTACTGCGGCGGAGTGTGCACGCCAGGGGAGGGCGTGTGCGACCTGCCCATGCACTTCCTCAAGGGTGCGCCCACCCTCAAACACCAGTGGATCGAGGAGTGGAAGCGGCGGTCGAGCAGCGTGCTCGAGAGCGCGGCGCACGTGATCGCGACGACACGAAGTGCCGCGTCGATCTACGCGGCCAACTATCCCCGGCACGCGGACCGGCTCATCACGGTGGAGCACGGCCGGGACTGGGGCGCGGGCTGGAGCCGACTCCGAGCCGAGGGCGCGCGGCGACCGGGGCCCCTGCGCGTCGCCTGTCCGGCGATGTGGTCGTATCCCAAGGGCACCGAGTACCTCCGAGAGATCGTCGAACTCACGGGTGGGCGAGTCGAATTCCACGTGCTCGGCAACAATTCGCACTTCCTGGCCGACGCCGCGGTGGATCACGGGCGTTACGAGCGATCCGAACTGCGAGATGTTCTTGCGGAGATCGATCCAGACTTCATCGGGCTCTTCTCGGTGTGGCCGGAGACCTATTCGCACACCCTCAGCGAGGCGTGGCGGCTCGGCGTGCCCGTGGTCGCCACCGACCTGGGAGCCGTCGCCGATCGGATCACCGAGTTCGGCGGTGGGCGGCTGTTCCCGGTCGACGACCCGGGTGCGGCGGCCGAATTCCTGCTCGCCATGGCCGATGCGCAGCGTGAGGGCGAGGGCGTCTCGATCGAGGTGCCGCGACACGCGGTGCGTTCCATCGTCGCGATGGCGGAGGACTACTCCCAGCTCTACGACTCGACGCGGGAGCGCATCCCGAAGCCCGTCGTGGGCTATCTCGTCGCGAGCGAGCCGCTCCCGAGTCGGCTTCAGCGTCGTCTGCACAGCCCGCAACTCACGGGGGTCCACTTCCGCCGGGTGAGCGGATGGGACTTCGCGGACGGGTTGGACAAAACCGACTACCGCTCGATCGTCGTCCCGCCGGCTGCGCTCACGACGGAGATTCTGTCCGCTGTGCTGGACCGAGCGGCAGAGCGGGGCATCCCCGTCATTCTGGACGCCGGTGCGGAGACGCGGTGGGCCGAGTCGACGGCGTCGGTGTCGCTCGCGCGTCGGTGTGTCGTGGTCAGCTCGGGATCGGAGCAGGCGTCCACGCTCGCGACTGCGGGAATCGACGCGGTCGTCATCGGCGACGACATCGATCCCCGCGAGTGGGCCCGGTTCCCCTCAACCTCGCGCCGCGAGCGAGCGGGCAAGCGACGCGGCGCGCGGGTCGTCCTCCTCGGATCCTCGGTCGACCCCACCGAGGACCAGTACCTCGCGCGGGTCTTCGATGGGCTCCGCAGCGGCGACGGAGAGCGGATCATCCTCGATCGGATGGTGCAGGATGACGCGCCGGAGACCGCCCTCTGGTCGCGCCGCAGGCGCTGGTCAGCCGCGATCCTGAGCGCGGCGTCGACACCGGTGGACTTCTTTGCGGCCACGGCAGCGGGGCTCCCCGTTGTCCAGCTCGGCGGCGCCGATACCGCTCTCGCCACCCCACCGCTCGGTCTGTCGACCGATATCGACGACGCCCGTCGGCTCATCGTCTCCCTGATCGATGATTCGTCGAGACGGCACGACATGGTGACGACCGCGCGCGCCGCGCTGCGAGATCACAGCGCGGCGTTCGGCGCCGCATCTCGGAGCTGGGGCGAGCTCGTCCTGTCGCCCCGGAGCGCCGGGAGCTAGCTCTTCGGTGTCTGCGCGGCGACGAAGGCCGCGAAGGTCGCCGCATCCGTGAGCGAGCCGGGGTATTGCTTGCCGCTGACGATCACGGTGGGGGTTCCGCTCACCTTGGCGACCGAGGAGTTGGGCAGCGGACCCGCGAGGGCGCGCGCCGTCGCCGCGGTCACCCATGACTTGTAGGTCTCGTCGTTGATGCAGGTGGAGAGCGCGTCGCCCGTCGCCCCCGCGCCGTTGATGATCGAGATGATCTTCTGATTGCTGAGGCCCGTCGTGCCCTCCGCCGGTTGATTGGCGAACAGCGCCTTGTTGACCGCGAGGAAGGCGTTCGGGTCGAGCGCGGCCACGCAGGCGGCGGCGTTCGCCGCGCGCGAGGAGTAGCGCGTGCCCTGCGAGCTCTGGTCGAGGATCGCGATGGGGTGGATCTCGAGCGTCGCGGTGCCGTTCGCGACCATCTGCGCGATCTGGTCCTGGTTGGTGGTCTCGAACTCGTTGCAGTAGGGGCACTGGTAGTCGATGTACTCGACGATGTTGGCCGTCTTGCTGTACTTCGATGCGTCGGTCGCGACCGGCTGTGCCTTGGGCTTGATCGCGGCCGTGGTCACGGCGGTCGTCGCCCCGGCGCTGCCTGTGAGCAGGATGCCATCGCTGAGCATGTTCGCGGGACCGGACGCGGTCGTCACGAGCGGGCGATTCGAGTTCACGATCACGACGGCGACGATCGCGATGATCGCGATCACCGCCAGGCCGATGCCGCCCTGCAGGAAGAAGCGGTTGCGGCGCTGACGCGCCTTCTCCTTCTCGCGGAGCAGGCGAGCCTGCTCCCGTGCGTGCTCTCGTCGCTGGTTCTTGCTCTGGCGCTCAGGTACAGACATCCGCCCTCATCCGGTTGATTGCTTCGATTGTAACGATCGGCAAAGTAGGGGAGCGCGCCGAGCGATTGACAAGGCGGAGGTGTGGATCGGCTGTGAATCGACAGGGATTCGCCGATCATCCCGCCTAGAGGAACGAGAGCAGATTCAGCCGGAGCTGCGCGATGATCGCCACGATGAGGTAGCAGCCGAGGCTGATGAGCGGCACCCAGCTGCGCGCGGCGGCGAAGAACGCGCGGGCGCGGGGCGGGCTGGGGATCACGCCGGTGCCCAGATTGTGCAGGGTGACGGCGAAGAACATCGGAATCGTCACCGTCCAGACGATCATGCACCAGGGGCAGAGCGTGCCGAGGATGAAGATGCTCACCGAGATCAGCCAGATCACGAAGCCGAGGGCGAAGGCCACGCCGAGATTGAAGGCGATCCAGTACCAGCGGGCGAAGCGGGCACCGGCGAGAAGACCCGCACCGACGGCGATCGGCGCGATGAAGCCGGCCAGCCCGATGATGGGATTGGGAAAGCCGAACGCCGAGCCCTGAGCCGAGGCCAGATTCTTGCCGCACTGCACGATGACGCTGAAATTGCAGTTGAGCGACGACGACGGGTGCTCGAGCGTCTGGAACTTGTCGAGCGTGAGGGCGAAGGCGGCGATCCACCCGATCGCACCGGCCACGATGAGGAAGATCGCCAGGGCCAGCGGCCGCTTCTGCGGGAGGGTGTCGGTCACCCTCGGATTATTGCATGGCCGAAATGACGGCTTCCCGGCAATGCATGCGATAATTTCACATAGTCAGCCGAGCCGCGCTCGCACTGGCGCCAAAGAAGGCTTCCCGGGCATGAAACCGGGCCATCGAACCGGCGGGGTGTTGAGAGACACCGGGTGTCGTAAGACACAGGGTGTTGAGAGACACCGGGACCGCTGGGATGTCGGATAGCCAGTTCCGAACCGAGAAACATACATGGGCACCGAATGCCTCCGCTCCCGACGAGCGGGGGAACACGGATTGCAGACATGAAGGATTAGCAGCGCATTCGCCTCGCGAAGAGCGCTCGAGAGAGTACCCGGTGGGCGGCGCGGTTGCCCATACGGTCAAGGAGTACACCAGCAATGGTGAATACAAACGAAGACAGCAACACCCCCTCAGAAGCACCGAAGAAGCGCTCGCGACTGTTCGGCGGACGCCGATCGGCCGCCGATCACGTCAACGCGAACCAGACCGCTCCCGGCCTCGCGGCCGACGGTGGCGCTCCGGTCGCGGCCCCGGCTGACACTCAGGCCGCTGACACTCAGGCCGGCGACAGTCAGGCGGCCGGCATAAGCGCCCCGGCGGCAACGTCCGCCGCCGAGACCACAGTCCCCGCCGACAAGCCGGCCGCCCGCACCCGGGCGCCGCGCAAGACCGCGGCGGCAGCGACCACTGCGGACGCGACCACCGCCGGCTTCTCCGCCGCCGCCGAGTCGTCCGCCGGCGAGGCCCCGGCTCCCGAGGCGAGCGCCGAGCCGGCACCGCCGACGACGCGCCGCAAGCCGCCGCTTCCCACGACCTCGCTGCTGTTCCAGGCGCCCGACCTGCCGACCATGGTGCCGCCGCGCGCCCCGGCCCGCGGTCAGGACGATGCCGAACCCCAGCCGAACTCCGGTGACGAGCAGGGCACGCCCCGTCGTCGTTCGCGTCGCCGCCCGGGCGAGGAACTGCGCGAGGGCGACACCGCCCCCGGCGTCGTCGTCAAGGTGCGCCAGCCGCGGCAGGCACCCGAACCCATCACCGAGCCGCAGCGTGTGAAGGGCTCCACCCGTCTCGAGGCGAAGAAGCAGCGCCGTCGCGACGGCCGCGACGCGGGACGCCGCCGCCCGGTGGTCACCGAGGCGGAGTTCCTGGCCCGCCGCGAGAGCGTCGACCGCGTCATGGTCGTGCGCTCCGGCAACGGGCGCATCCAGATCGGCGTGCTCGAAGACGGTGTGCTCGTCGAGCACTACGTGGCGAAGGCCGCCGAGGCGAGCCTCATCGGCAACGTCTACCTCGGGCGGGTGCAGAACGTGCTCCCCAGCATGGAGGCGGCATTCGTCGACATCGGTCGCGGCCGCAACGCGGTGCTCTACTCCGGCGAGGTCGACTGGGATGCCGCGGCCGCCGAGAGTTCATCGAGCAACCAGCCCCGGCGCATCGAGCTCGCGCTCAAGCCCGGCGACCGCGTGCTCGTGCAGGTCACGAAAGACCCGGTCGGGCACAAGGGCGCGCGGCTCACGAGCCAGGTCAGCCTGCCGGGCCGTTACCTCGTCTACGTGCCCAACGGCTCCATGAACGGCATCAGCCGGAAACTCCCCGACACCGAGCGCGCCCGGCTGAAGGCGATCCTCAAGCAGGTGCTTCCCGAGAACGTGGGCGTCATCGTGCGCACGGCGTCGGAGGGAGCGACCGAGGAGCAGCTGACGCTCGACGTCAACCGCCTCACGGCGCAGTGGGCCGAGATCAGCCGACTCGTCGAGACCTCGCAGGCGCCCGTGCTCCTGCACAGCGAGCCCGACCTGCTGGTCAAGATCGTCCGCGATGTCTTCAACGAGGACTTCCAGAAGCTCGTGATCGCCGGCGATGACGCGCAGGCGACCATCGAGACCTACCTCCGCTCCGTGGCGCCCGATCTTCTCGACCGCGTCGAGAAGTACGAGGGTCAGGGCGACGCCTTCGACGCCTACCGCATCAGCGAACAGATCGAGAAGGCGCTCGACCGCAAGGTGTGGCTGCCCTCCGGCGGTTCGCTCGTGATCGACCGCACCGAGGCGATGACCGTCGTCGACGTCAACACCGGCAAGTTCGTCGGCTCGGGCGGCAACCTCGAGGAGACGGTCACCAAGAACAACCTGGAGGCCGCCGAGGAGATCGTGCGCCAGCTCCGGCTGCGCGACATCGGCGGCATCATCGTGGTCGACTTCATCGACATGGTGCTCGAGTCCAACCGCGACCTCGTGCTGCGCCGTCTCGTCGAGTGCCTCAGCCGCGACCGCACCAAGCACCAGGTCGCCGAGGTCACCAGCCTCGGTCTCGTGCAGATGACGCGCAAGAAGCTCGGGCTCGGGCTGATCGAGTCGTTCAGCGAGCCCTGCGAGCACTGTGCGGGTCGGGGCATCATCATCCACCACGACCCGGTCACGCGTCACCGCCAGACCCCGCAGCAGCAGCCGGAGGGCTCGGGCAATGGTCGCCGCGGTCGCGGTGGCCGCGGTTCGGGCGGCCAGGGCTCGGCCCCCACCGCGCCGCGCAGCAGTCAGGCGCCCGCGAACGGAGCGAACGGCACCCACGCGATCACCGAGGACGTGCGCCACGCGCTCGCGCAGATCGCCGCGAGCACGGTGCACACCGACCACGCCGCCGAACCGGTGGCGCAGACCCCCGTCGTGAGCGCGTCGGAGGCACCGGCGGCGCCCAGCCCGGCAGTCGACGAGCCGAAGGCCGCCGCCGAGGCCGCCGTCGCCATTCTCGACATCCCCGTGCCGGTCGTCGCGCCGCAGCGCCAGCAGCGCCGCATCAGCACGAAGGATGCGGAGCAGATCCTCGACTCCGTGCTCGACGCGCTGCCAGAGCCGAAGCAGCCGGGCCAGGGGCGTTCGCGCACCTCGCGCCGGGCGTCCAGCACCGGCGGCGGAATCGTGACGACCGAGTCGGGCGCCGCCGACAGTTGACGCCGTCGCCCGGGTTCCCGCTCCGGCGGTGAGCCCGGGGCCGCGAGGCCCCGGGGGCCGCTACGGCCCGGGGGCCGCTACAGCCCGGGGGCTGCGGGGCCCGGTTCAGAGGCCGCGCTTCTCGCGCTGGGTGACGCGGAGCCCGCTCGCCCGCAGGCGCTCGACCATCTGGCGCACCGTCACGGGTTCGGCACCGAGCGCCACGAGATCGTTCCACAGGTGGGCGGGTACGTCGTAGTGGTCGTGGTCGAAGCTTCGGTGGGGGAGCCCCGCCGCGCGGGCGAAGCTGTGCAGTTCATCCAGCGAGCTGTCGCTCACCAGGTGACCCCAGACCGTGTCGTGCGCCGGCCACATGGGCTCATCGATCAGCACCGTCATGGCCCGATTGTAGGTCGAGGTCTGCGCGGTCGGGGGTGGTCGGCGGCTGCCGGTACGATTGAGGCGAGGATGATCATCCCGTCCCTCCGGCTGCGTTTGACCGAAGCGCCGCCGAACACGTAGTATTGACCCTTGGTGTGTGCTGGGCCGAGCCCGCGTTCAACGCCAAGAGCTTAGTTCTACGAGTCAATCTTCCTAACAAAGGGTTTCAAGTGGTTTACGCAGTTGTGCGCGCCGGTGGTCGGCAGGAAAAGGTAGAGGTCGGCACGATTGTCGTCCTCGACCGCATCAAGGCCGATGACAACGGCAACATCCAGCTCGCGCCGGTGCTGCTCGTCGACGGTGACACGGTCACCCACGATGCCAAGGCGCTCGCCAAGGTCACCGTGACGGCCGAGGTCGTCGGAGATCTCCGCGGCCCGAAGATCGTCATCCAGAAGTTCAAGAACAAGACCGGGTACAAGAAGCGCCAGGGCCACCGCCAGGAGCTCACCCGCGTCAAGATCACCAGCATCAAGTAGTCGCAAGGAGTCGATAGCAGATGGCACACAAAAAGGGCGCAAGCTCCACCCGCAACGGCCGTGACTCCAACGCCCAGTACCTGGGCGTGAAGCGCTACGGCGGCCAGGTCGTCAAGTCGGGCGAGATCCTCGTCCGCCAGCGCGGCACCCACTTCCACCCCGGCGCCAACGTCGGCCGTGGCGGCGACGACACCCTGTTCGCCCTCGCCGCTGGTGCGGTCGAGTTCGGCGCGAAGGGCGGCCGCAAGGTCGTCAACATCGTCACCGACTAGTTTTCAGCACCACCAGCAGAGGCGAGCTTCGGCTCGCTTTTGTTGTTTGTGGCGGAGCGCGAGACCGCGCATCCGACGATCAGAGAGAAGGAGCAATCGCCATGGCAACGTTTGTTGACCAGGTGACCCTGCACCTTCGCGCGGGTCACGGAGGAAACGGCTGCGTCTCGGTACGCCGCGAGAAGTTCAAGCCCCTCGCCGGCCCCGACGGCGGCAACGGCGGCAACGGCGGCGACATCGTCCTCGTGAGCGACCCGCAGGTGACCACCCTCCTCGGCTACCACCGCGCCCCGCATCGCAGCTCGGCCAACGGCGGACCGGGCATGGGCGACCACCGTGCCGGCGCGCACGGCGAGACTCTCGAGCTGCCCGTGCCCGTGGGCACCGTCGTTCACGACGCCGACGGGTCGGTGCTCATCGACCTCGACTCGCCGGGCATGCGCTACGTCGTCGCCCCGGCCGGCATGGGCGGACTCGGCAACGCCGCGCTCGCGACCACGAAGCGCAAGGCGCCCGGTTTCGCGCTGCTCGGCACCGAGGGCTGGGAGGGCGACATCGTCCTCGAGCTCAAGACGGTCGCCGATGTGGCCTTCGTCGGCTATCCCTCCGCGGGCAAGTCGAGCCTCATCGCCGCGGTCTCGGCGGCGAAGCCCAAGATCGCCGACTACCCCTTCACCACCCTGCACCCCAACCTCGGGGTGGTTCAGGCCGGCGAGGTGCGGTTCACCGTCGCCGATGTTCCGGGCCTCATCGAGGGGGCGAGCGAGGGCAAGGGGCTCGGCCTCGAGTTCCTTCGTCACGTCGAGCGCTGCACGGCGCTGCTGCACGTGCTCGACTGCGCGACACTCGAACCGGGTCGCGATCCCATCAGCGATCTGGACGTGATCCTCGCGGAGCTCGCCGCCTACCCGGTCCCGGATGGCCAGCTCCCGCTGCTCGACCGCCCCCAGCTCATCGCCCTCAACAAGATCGACGTGCCCGAGGCGCGCGAGCTCGCCGAGTTCGTGCGACCGGAGCTCGAGGCGCGCGGCTACCGGGTGTTCGAGATCTCCGCGGTCTCCCGCGAGGGTCTGCGCGAGCTCAGCTACGCGCTCGCCGAGCTGGTCGAGGCCGACCGCGCGGTGAAGGCGCTCACGCCCGCGGCGCCGCGCATCGTCCTGCGGCCCCGCGGAGTCAGCGAGAACGCCTTCGAGATCAAGGTCGAGGGCGGCACCTACGGCAACGTCTACCGCATCCTGGGCACGAAGCCGGAGCGCTGGATCCAGCAGACCGACTTCACCAACGAGGAGGCCGTCGGATTCCTCGCCGACCGGCTCGCGAAGATCGGCATCGAAGACCAGTTGTTCAAGGCGGGTGCCGTGGCGGGATCCACCGTCATCATCGGTCCGGGCGATGGCATGGTCTTCGACTGGGAGCCGACCCTCACCTCCACCGCCGAGCTCATGACCGCGCCTCGCGGGACCGACCCGCGCCTGCTCCAGAACGACCGTCCCACGCACGGCACCCGACGCCAGACCTACCTCGAGCGGATGGACGCGAAGGCGGCCGCCCGCGCCGAGCTCGAGGCCGAGCGCAAGGCGGGGCTCTGGCGCGACGACGAGGGCTTCGCCATCCAGAAGGCCGGTGACGAGGAGGCGAGCGATGACTGACGCCGTGCTCTCGCGCGAGGGGCTCGCCACCGCGAAGCGCATCGTCGTCAAGGTCGGCTCGTCGTCCATCAGCGGGGCGAACGCCGCGCAGATCGGGCCGCTGGTCGACGCTCTCGCGGCGGCGCACGCGCGGGGGGCGGAGGTCATCCTCGTGTCGTCGGGGGCGATCGCGACCGGCATGCCGTTCCTTCAGCTGGATGCCCGACCCACCGACCTCGCCACGCAGCAGGCCGCCGCTGCCGTGGGCCAGAACATCCTGATCTACCGCTACCAGGAGAGCCTCCGCCGGTACTCCATCGTCGCCGGCCAAGTGCTCCTGACCGCGGGCGACATGGAGACCCCCTCGCATCGCAGCAACGCGCAGCGGGCCATGGAGCGGCTGCTCGGGCTGCGGATCCTGCCCATCGTCAACGAGAACGACACGGTCGCGACCCACGAGATCCGCTTCGGCGACAACGACCGGCTGGCGGCGCTCGTCGCGGAGCTGGTCGCCGCCGACGCGCTCGTGCTGCTCTCCGACGTCGACGCGCTCTACACGCGGCCGCCGCACGAGCCGGGGGCCGTGCGCATCGACCACGTCGGTTTCGACGACGACCTGCTGGGTGTCACGTTCGGCGACATCGGGGCTGCGGGCGTCGGTACCGGGGGAGCGGGCACGAAGGTCGCGGCGGCCAAGCACGCCGCCGCCGCCGGAACGCCCGTGCTGCTCACCTCTGCGGCGAAGGTGGCGGATGCCCTGACCGGGCTCCCCGTCGGCACCTGGTTCGACGCCGCGCCCCGCGGCTGAGCGGCGCGCCGTTCTACACTTGCCGCATGGCTGTTGAGACCGCGCTGATCGCCCCTTCCTTCACCGACAAGCTCGACGCGTCGCGCGTCGCGTCGCGGGTGCTCGCCCAGGCGACCACCGCGCAGAAGAACCGCGCGCTCGAGGCGATCGGCGACGCGGTCATCGCGGGGGCCGAGCGCATCCTTGCCGCGAACGAGCTCGATCTCGCGAACGCGCGGGAGAACGGACTCAGCGCGGGAATGCAGGACCGGCTGCGCCTCGACGTCGGCCGGCTGGAGGGTCTGCGCGCGGCCGTGCGCCAGATCGCCACGCTCACCGACCCGGTGGGCCAGACGATTCGCGGTTCGGTGCTGCCGAATGGCTTGAACGTGACCCAGGTCCGCGTGCCCTTCGGCGTCGTCGGCGCGATCTACGAGGCCCGCCCCAACGTGACCATCGATATCGCCGCGCTGGCGCTCAAGAGCGGCAACGCCGTCGTGCTGCGCGGCGGTTCGGCCGCCGAGAACACCAACCGCGTGCTCGTGGAGCTGCTGCAGGCCGCGATTGCGGGCGAGGGCGTGCCCGCCGAGGCGATCCAGACCATCGACGAGTTCGGTCGGGAGGGCGCACGCCAGCTGATGCAGGCCCGCGGGCAGGTCGACGTGCTCATTCCGCGGGGCAGCGCCGACCTCATCAACACGGTCGTGACCGAGTCGCGGGTTCCCGTGATCGAGACCGGCGCCGGCGTCGTACACATCTACCTCGATGAGTCCGCGGACACGCAGACGGCCATCGAGATCGTCAGCAACGCGAAGGTGCAGCGTCCCAGCGTCTGCAACGCGCTCGAGACGCTCCTCGTGCACTCGGCCGCGGCGGAGCGACTGCTGCCGCCGGTACTGGGGCGGCTTCGGGAGCAGGGGGTGGTCATCCACGCGGATGACCGCACGAGCGCCCTCGTCTCCGACACCGTTCCCGCCACCGAGGAGGACTGGTCGACCGAGCACATGTCGCTCGACCTCTCGGTGCGAGTGGTGGACGACCTCGACGCCGCGCTCGAGCACATCCAGCGCTACTCCACCCACCACACGGAGTCGATCCTCACGAACGACCTCGCCCGGGCGGAGCGGTTCCTGGCCGAGGTGGATTCCGCCGTCGTCATGGTCAACGCCTCCACCCGGTTCACCGACGGGGGCGAGTTCGGTTTCGGCGCGGAGGTCGGCATCTCGACCCAGAAGCTGCATGCCCGTGGCCCCATGGGCCTCCCCGAGCTCACGAGCACGAAGTGGATTGTGCGCGGCTCGGGCCAGGTGCGCGGCTAGAATTTCAGTAGTTCTGAACGGAGACTCCATGCACCTGCTGGCCACCATCCTTGTCGCCGCCGAGGCGAAGGCCCCGCTGCTCATGCCGCCCATCGCGTTCGCGGGGATCGCGTTCGCCGTGTTCCTCGCCCTCGGGGTGGTCACCTGGAGCTACCGCGATGTGGCGCACCGCCACCAGGACAAGTTTCAGGGTGGCGTGAACGACCACCAGCACACCGGCGCCGGCCACTAAGAGCCGCACCGCATGCCCGACAGCGCACTCGACGCGCAGGCGACCCGCCGAGCGCGCGTGGGCGTGATGGGCGGCACCTTCGACCCCATCCACAACGGCCACCTCGTGGCTGCCAGCGAGGTGCAGCAGAAGTTCGACCTCGACGAGGTCATCTTCGTCCCCACGGGCCAGCCCTGGATGAAGCCCAAGGTCACCGATGGCGAGCATCGCTACCTGATGACGGTCATCGCCACGGCGGCCAATCCGCGCTTCACCGTGAGCCGGGTCGACATCGATCGCACCGGCCCCACCTACACGATCGACACCCTGAGGGATCTCCGGCGGCAGCGCCCCGATGCCGACCTGTTCTTCATCTCGGGCGCCGACGCGATCGCCCAGATCCTGGAGTGGAAGGACGTCGCGGAGCTCTGGTCGCTCGCCCATTTCGTCGCCGTCTCGCGTCCGGGACACGACCTCGCCATTAGCGCATTGCCGGAGCAGGGCGTAAGCTCGCTAGAAGTCCCCGCGCTGGCGATATCCTCAACGGATTGTCGGAACAGGGTGAGCCGGGGATTTCCCGTCTGGTATTTGGTTCCCGATGGTGTCGTTCAGTACATCTCCAAGCACCACTTGTATCGGAGTATTGCATGACCACATTCCAAGATCCGCCGCCGCATTCGCGTCGCGCGGTTCGACAGAGTGAGCGAGGCGAGACGCCCGTTCAGCCGGAAGTCGACCCCAATCCGTACACCTTCGAGCCGTCAGCGGCAGCCGGGACGGATGCCCAGGGCGGTGTCTCCGGCGAGTCCGAGGCCCTGCGTCCCCGCGTGAGCGGTCGTCGCGCCCAGTTGCCGAGCACCGACGCCGGCCACGAACCCCTCACCTACGTGACGCAGGGTCGACCCCAGATCCCCAGCTACGACGGACCGTCCTTCCGCAACCGCCCGCTCGCGGCCGAAGACACGGTTCCGCCTCCCGGCTACGGCCAGGCGCCCGGCACCGCTCCCGATTCGCCCGCTCCTTCGGGTGCCGCTGCGGCTTCCTCCGCGGAGCAGCCCGGCTACCGCGTCCGCGATTTCAGCCCGGAGGGGCGTCGCGCCGCGATCAACCGCGAGCAGTTCCGCGGGGTGACCTCCGATGCCGCGCGCGCGGATGCCGCATCCGAGCTCGATTACCACACGATCGGTGCCCCGTCGGTGGCGCCCGCCACCGGCAGCCCGACGATCGGTCAGCCGCCCGCCGGCTACCAGGGCGGCACGGGTTCACTGGCCGCGGCTCCGCCGCCCAGCTTCACCCCCGCGATCGGCGCCGCTCAGACGCGGACCGCCATCGAGTCCGGCTTCCCGGGCGACGACGAGTTCTCCAATCACACCCTCACCCGGCGCGAACTGCGCGAGCTGCGCGCGGCCCGTGAGGCGCAGGCGGCCGCGGCCGCGGCTCAGGCGCGACCGGAGCCCATCGACACCCTGCTCCACTCCGGACCCATCAAGCTGCCGACGCTCGCGCCCCCTGTCGGCGAGTCGCAGGCGCTGCAGGCCGCGATGGCCGAATTCGACAGTCTCGCTCGTGCTCGTCGCGACGCCGAGAACGCGACTCCCGCAGCGCCCGCCGCCCCCGTCATGCCGACCCCGACCGTCGCCGCGGCGCCGATCGCGGCACCGCTCTGGGGACCGCCCACTTCCGCACCCGTGGCGCCCGCCGCCGCGACGCCCGCACCCGTGGTCGCGCCGATTCCTCTCGTTCCGCCCACGCCCGCTGCGCCCGCGCAGTCGTTCGCGCCACCGGCACCCGCACCGGCACCCGCGCCCGCTCCCGCCTCGGTGGATCCCGTCTTCATCGAGCCGACGTCCGCCTCCCGCACCACGGGGCACTGGTCGATGCAGGCCGAGCAGGCCGACGACTCGGTGTTCGAAGACACGATCAGCCGCAGCGTCGGCGCGGCCGGCCCGATCACGACGAGCTCGCTCGTCCTGCCCTCGGTGCCCGACGCGGGTGACATCCTGGCCGCGCCGTTCACGTCGACCGGCGAGATCCTGGTCACCGGTTCCATCGACCTGCCACGCAGTCTCGGGGCCACCGGGGCGCACCCGCACCGGGTCGACAACTCCGACTACGAGGACGACCCCGACGACACCCAGGTGACGTCGACGGACTCGGCCCCCGTCCGCGCGATCCGCGCGATCAGCACCCACACGTCGACCCGCGGCGTGATCGACAGCAAGAAGCCGCGCAGCAATCGCCCCCTGACGATCATGATCGTCGCCGCCGGGGTCCTCGGCCTCGCGGTCGTCGGTCTCCTCGTCGTCATCGCGATCCACGGCTTCTGACCCACCACTACTAAGGACCACGTGACTGCAACTCCCCGCGCCATCGAGCTCATGACGATCGCGGCCGCCGCTGCGGATTCGAAGGGTGGCGAGGACCTCGTCGCGCTGGACGTGTCAGGGCCCCTGCCGCTGACCGACGTGTTCCTGCTCGTCACCGGGCGCAACGAGCGCAACGTGGTCGCCATCGCCGGCGAGATCGAAGACAAGATGATCGAGGCCGGCGCCAAGCCGCTCCGTCGGGAGGGCCGGCAGGATGGCCGCTGGACGCTGCTCGATTTCGGCGACGTCGTCGTGCACGTCTTCCACGAGGAGGACCGCATGTACTACTCGCTGGAGCGGCTCTGGAAGGACTGCCCCGCCATCCCCATCCAGCTGCCGGTCAGCGGCGCAGCAGCCAGGGGCGCAACGCCCGCGTGACGAGCGGCAGCGCGAAGTAGGTCATGATCGGCGTCAGCACGACGACCGAGATCAGCACGCGAAGCCAGATCGGGATTCCCGACGCCACGGGACTCAGCGCGTAGTTCGCCGCCACGCTCAGCGGATAGAAGACGATGAAGATCGACACCATCTGCTTCCAGCGCGGGGGAGCCGGGTTCTGCGAGGCGATGACCTCCACCGAGGACGGCACATCGAACCAGCCCTCGATCCCCGTGCGCAGCTGGTAGTCGCCGTGCTCCACCAGTCCGTGACCGGTCGACACCCACCACGCCCGCTCGGGTGACTTCTCCCACACGGCCAGGCTGTCGGCGTCGGCGAAGCGGAACAGCATGTGCCACTCCGGTGACGAGGGATCGGGCCGGATCCAGCCGGATCCGAGGTACCCGGGGAAGCTGCTGATCAGGTCCTGCCCGGAGCGCGCCCACGCGGCGGCCTCGCGGGCACGCTCGGGCGAGACGGTTCGCGTGACTGCGACGGTGATCGGAGAGACGGTGTCAGCCATACCTCCAGTCTGTAGTAAACTTTTTGAGTTGCCTCACGGCGACGACCGGGGTCCATGGCGCAGCCCGGTAGCGCACCTGCATGGCATGCAGGGGGTCAGGGGTTCGAATCCCCTTGGATCCACAGTGTCCTGTCTCGGGACATAGGAAACCGTTGAACCCCTGGGTTCAGCGGTTTTCTTTGTTTTGGGGTTGGTAGTCCTTGGTGGGGTCGAGGGTGAGTTCGCGGATCAGTTCGCCGGTGGTGGCGTTGA
>NZ_JAAGWZ010000003.1 GCF_010686725.1 Galbitalea soli
TCAACGCCACCACCGGCGAACTGATCCGCGAACTCACCCTCGACCCCACCAAGGACTACCAACCCCAAAACAAAGAAAACCGCTGAACCCAGGGGTTCAACGGTTTCCTATGTCCCGAGACAGGACAGCGGTGCGCGAGGGGGGACTTGAACCCCCATGCCCTCACGGGCACACGGACCTGAACCGTGCGCGTCTGCCAATTTCGCCACTCGCGCTCACCGGTCGACGACGAGTCGTCAACCCAGCGAGATTATCACAGCAAGCGCCGTCGCACGGCCACGCTCTGACCGGGAGCGGACCCGCGCTCACGCCGCGCCGCTGAGCAGGCCGTAGAGGAGGATCGCGAGAAGAGCGACGCCGAGGACGATCATCCCCGCGATCAGAAGCACCTGTTCCACCACGGGTGCAAGACTATGCGAATGAGTCTCAATCATTTGAGTCTTATCCACAGCCGTGCGTGCTCGCGGAGGCGGTCGGCCGATGCTCAGCGTGAGCACGTCGCGCGCCGACTAACATCAAAAGATACGTATTCGCAGACTTGGGGAGAGCCTTGGGCCTTCTGGACAGCTTCGAGAAAGGTCTTGAGCGCGCCGTCAACGGCGCGTTCGCCAAGACCTTCAAGAGCGGGCTGCAGCCGGTCGAGCTGACGAGCGCGCTGCGCCGCGAGCTCGACACCAAGGCCGTCGTGGTGGCGCGCGACCGCATCCTGGTACCCAACAAGTTCACCGTGCATCTCGGCCGCACCGACTACGACCACCTCAACGCGATCGGCCCGACCCTCATCGACGAGTTGGTGCGGCAGGTGCAGCGCCACGCGACCGCGCAGCACTACGCGTTCGCGGGTGGAATCTCGATCCGGCTGTCGGCCGACGACAAGCTCGGACCCGGGATCATCGACATCGAGTCGAGCAGTGTGAAGGGCGCCGTCAACTGGAACCCCGTACTCGACATCAACGGCAAACGGCACCCGATCATCCACTCGCGCACCATCATCGGGCGCGGGTCTGAAGCCGACATCACGGTCGACGACAACGGGATTTCCCGCAAGCACGTCGAGATCCTGTGGGACGGCAAGCGCGCGCAGGTCAACGACCTCGGGTCGACGAACGGCTCGAAGCTCAATGGCGCGCCGCTCACCACCGCGCCGCTCGACCCCGATTCGGTCATCGACATCGGTCGCACCCGTATTGTGTTCCGAGTGCTTCCCCAGTCAGCCGACGTCGACCAGTTCTCCGACCTCCGCATCGACGAGGGTCGGCAGAGTTAGATGAGCGCGCTGACGCTTCTCATCCTCCGCCTGGCGTTCCTGGCGGTGCTGTGGGCGTTCGTCTTCGCCGTCGTCTACGCGCTCCGCTCCGACCTCTTCGGTCAGCGTGTGCGCCGACAGACCGCGGAGCAGGCCTCTTCCCCCTTCCCCACCGCACCGGTCGCGCCGCTCGCACCAACCCCGAGGGTCGCCGCTCCCGCGCCGGCCGCCGTGACGGTGCCCTCCATTCCCCTCGCTGCCGCGCCGGCCCCGCCCACCGAGCCGATCCGCTCCACCCTCTCCCCCAGCTTCGGCGAGCGCCCCGGCCCCGCCCGGCGACTCGTGATCACCTCCGGCCCCAAAGAGGGCTTGGAGATCGAGCTGCCCAGCGAGCAACTCGCGATCGGGCGGTCGAGCGAGTCGGGGCTCGTCATCCGCGACGACTACACCTCCACCCACCACGCGCGGCTCATGCTCTGGAACGACGGCTGGGTGGTGCAAGACCTCGACTCGACCAACGGCACCTTCCTCGACGGCGTTCGCGTCACCCTTCCCACTCCGGTGCCGCTCAACACGCCCGTGACCATCGGCACGACGACGTTCGAGCTCCGGCGGTAGCACGTGGCCAACGACGACAAGAGCGCCGCCGTCTCGCATGTGGGCAAGATCCGAGCCAACAATCAGGACAGCGGCTACGCGGGCACCCACCTGTTCGTGGTGGCTGACGGGATGGGCGGCCACGCCGGGGGCGACGTCGCGTCCGCGATCGCGGTGCGCCGCATCCTCGAGATCGACCGCCACTACCCCACGCCGCACGAAGCCGTGTTCGCCCTGCAGTCGGCACTCATCGCGGCGAACGCCCTGCTCGCCGAGACGGTGTTCGAGCACAACGAGCTCACCGGCATGGGCACCACGGTCAGCGGAATCCTCCGCGTCGACAACCACATCGCGGTCGCCCACATCGGCGACTCCCGAATCTACCGGCTGCGCGGCGACGCCCTCGAGCAGATCACGACCGACCACACCTTCGTGCAGCGGCTCGTCGACAGCGGCCGCATCACGCCCGAGGAGGCGGCCGTTCATCCTCGGCGCTCGGTGCTCATGCGCGTGCTCGGTGACGTCGATGCCGCCCCCGAGATCGACACGAGCGTGCTCGAGACCGCCCCGGGCGACCGATGGCTCATCTGCTCCGACGGGCTGAGCAGCTACGTCTCCGACGAGAAGATGAAGCACGTGCTCGAGACCGTCACCGGCGCGAATGCCGCGGCCGAACGACTGGTCAAGGAGAGCCTCGACGCGGGAGCGCCCGACAACGTCACCGTGGTCGTCGTCGACATCGATGAGACGAACGACTCGGCCCACGTGCCGCCGGTCACGGTCGGGTCGGCCTCCATCCCGCTCTCCTACGACAGCGACAGCGCCAAGCGCTCCCTGCGCCTGCCCACCCTTCTCCTTCACCCGCTCAAGGCGACGCAGCCGGATCCGAGCCACTTCGAGCCCGAATCCGAGGACTACCTCGACGAGCTCATCCAGGAGGATCGCCGCCGCGCCCTCCGACGCCGCGTCACCTGGCTCGTGGGGTTGGCCCTCGTGGTCATCGCCGTGGTGGTGGGGCTGGTTCTCGGCTACCAGTGGACGCAGCGGCACTACTTCGTCGGCAACGACAACGGCACCGTCGCCATCTACCGGGGCGTGCAACAGGATCTGGGACCGATCAAGCTCTCCTCCGTCTACTCGACGACGAAGATCAAACTGAGCGACCTCCCCTCCTTCAACCAGCAGCAGGTGAAGTCCACCATCAGTGCGGACAGCCTCGCCCTCGCGCAGCAGATCGTGGATCGGTTGGCGGATGCCCGCACCAACTAGCTGGAGTCCGAACCCGCCCCCCGCGCCGTCCTACGACGCGGGCCCCCGGTCGACCTTCACGAACACGATCCGACTGAAGCTGCGTGTGCCGGCGCGACTGCGCAACCTCGAACTCGCACTCCTCGTCCCCGCCCTCGGAATCGTGGCGTTCGCGCTCGTGCTGGTGCAGCTGGCGACATCGGGCAAGACGGATGCGGGCATCCTCACCCTCGCGGGGCTCCTCGCGCTGCTCGTGCTCGCGATGCACGTCGCGATGCGGCTCGTCGCGCCGAACGCCGACCCGCTCATCCTGCCGATCATCACCGTTCTCAACGGACTGGGCATCGCTGAGATCTACCGCATCGACATCTCCGCCAAACTGAGCGGCTGGGAGAGCGCCGGCGTGCGCCAGATCGCGTGGACCGCCATGGCCATCGTGATCGCCATCGTCGTCATCGTGCTCATCCGCAACCACCGAGTGCTGCAGCGCTACCGCTACATCGCCATGTTCAGCGGAATCCTGCTCCTCATCCTCCCGATGCTCCCGCTCATCGGCACCACCATCAACGGTGCGCGGGTGTGGATCTCGGTCGGCCCCTTCTCGTTCCAGCCGGGCGAGCTCGGCAAGGTGGCCCTCGCGATCTTCTTCGCCGGCTACCTCGTGACCGCGCGCGATTCGCTCTCCATGGTCGGCCGCAAAGTGCTGTGGATGACCTTCCCCCGCGCCCGCGACCTCGGCCCGATCCTCGTCGTCTTCGCCGCGTCCATGGCCGTCCTGATCTTCCAGAAGGATCTCGGCACCTCGCTCCTCTACTTCGGACTGTTCCTCGTGATGCTGTACGTCGCGACGGGTCGGGCGAGCTGGGTGGTGCTGGGGGTCGGCATGTTCCTGGTGGGCGCCTACGTGGCGTTCACCACCCTGAGCTACGTGACGGGTCGCGTGAACTCCTGGCTCGACGCGTTCAGCAACGCCAACTACACGGCGCAGGTCAACAGCAGCTACCAGATCGTGCAGGGCATCTTCGGGCTCGCCCACGGCGGGCTGATCGGAACCGGCCTGGGCCTCGGCCAGCCGTATCGCACGCCCCTCGCCCGCAGCGACTTCATCTTCTCCTCGCTCGGCGAGGAGCTCGGCCTGGTCGGCATCTTCGCGATTCTCGCGCTCTACCTGCTGTTCGTCTCGCGCGGCTTCCGCATCGGCTTCGCGGGCGAAGACGACTTCGGGCGACTGCTCGGCGTGGGGCTCGCCTTCGTCGTGGGGCTCCAGGTCTTCATCGTCATCGGCGGAGTCACCCGGGTGATCCCACTGACCGGCCTCACGACCCCGTTCCTCGCGGCCGGCGGTTCCTCGCTCGTGGCCAACTGGATCATCGCCGCCCTGCTGTTGAGACTCTCCGACACGGTGCGCACGACCCCGAGGCTGGTGGTGGAACCGTGAGCAAACAGCTGCGCCGGGTGAGCATCGTGGTGTTGATGATGTTCGTGGCACTGTTCGTGTCGAGCTCGATCATCCAGGTGTTCTCGACCGACACGCTCAAGTCGGACTCCCGCAACGTTCGCACCCTGTACGACAGCTATTCGGCGCAGCGCGGCGAGATCCTCGACGCGAACGGCAAGGTGATCGCGCAGTCGGTACCGTCGAAAGACGTCTACAAGTTCCAGCGGGTGTACGCCGACCCCAAGCTGTACTCCGCGGTGACCGGTTACTTCACGATCAACCAGGCCAACCCCGGCATCGAGGGCTCGCTGGGCGACTACCTGAGCGGCACCGCCAACGAGCAGTTCTTCGACAATCTCAACAACATCGTCACCGGGAAGACGCCGAAGGGCGCCTCGGTGCAGCTCACCATCGATCGCGCCGTGCAGAAGGCCGCCTACGACGCCCTCGGTGACAACCGCGGAGCGGTGGTGGCGATCGACCCGAAGACGGGCGCGATCCTCGCGATGGTCTCGAAGCCCGCCTACGACCCCAACCAGCTGGCCGTGCACGACACCAGTAAGTTCTTCGCCACCTACAACGCGCTCTCGGGGCAGAAGTACTCGCCGCTCGTCAACCGGGCCATCGCGGGCGACCTCTACCACCCCGGATCCGTGTTCAAGCTCGTCGTCGCCTCGGCCGCCCTCGAGAGCGGCAAGTACACGCCCGAAAGCAGCTTCCTCAACCCTGCGCGACTGCAGCTCCCCGAGTCGACGTCGTTCATCCAGAACGCCGGGGGCGGCACCTGCGGCGCGGGGGCGAAGGCCACGATCGCGACCGCGATCAAGCTGAGCTGCAACATCCCGATGGCGCAACTGGGCGCAGCCCTCGGCAATCAGGCGATCGCCGATCAGGCCGCCAAGTTCGGCTTCGGTCAGAGCGTGCAGATCCCGATGAAGTCGACGCCGAGCATCTATCCGACCGGTCTGGATGCCCCGCAGACGATGCTCTCGGCCTTCGGGCAGAGCGACGACCGCGTCACTCCCCTGCAGATCGCGATGGACTCCGCGGCGATCGCGAACGGGGGCGTCGAGATGCAGCCCACGCTCGTGCAGAAGATCATCGCCCCCGATCTGAGCACGATCAAGTCGCTCACCCCCACCGTCTTCAGCACGCCGATCAGCGCAGATACGGCCGCCAAAGTCCGCGACATGATGATCTCGAGTGTGGCGGGTGGTGCGGCGAGCAATGCGACAATAGACGGAGTCGAAGTGGCGGGGAAGACCGGAACAGCAGAAAACGGCCCAGGGGATCCCTACACCCTGTGGTTCACCGGTTTCGCGCCTGCGAACGACCCCAAGGTTGCCGTGGCAGTCGTGGTTGAGAACGGCGGTGGACTCGGCCAGGACGCCTTCGGCAACCTGGTCGCCGCTCCCATCGGCAAGAAGGTACTTGAGGCGGTGCTAAACAAATGAGACCGACGAGCGGGCTCACTTTCGGCGGCAGATACCAGCTGTCCAGTCGCGTGGCGATCGGCGGCATGGGCGAGGTGTGGCAGGCGACCGACCTCGTCATCGGGCGCACGGTCGCGATCAAGATCCTCAAGGACGAATACCTCGGCGACCCCGGCTTCCTCGAGCGGTTCCGCGCCGAGGCCCGGCACGCCGCCCTCGTCAACCACGAGGGGATCGCCAACGTCTTCGACTACGGCGAGGAGGACGGCAGCGCGTTCCTCGTCATGGAGCTCGTGCCGGGTGAGGCGCTTTCCACGATCCTCGAGCGCGAGCGCGTGCTGTCGACCGACCGCGTGCTCGACATCGTCGCGCAGACCGCCAACGCGCTGCACGCCGCGCACTCGGCCGGCCTAGTCCACCGCGACATCAAACCGGGCAACCTCCTCATCACCCCCGACGGCCGCGTGAAGATCACCGACTTCGGCATCGCGCGCATCGCCGACCAGGTTCCGCTCACGGCGACGGGGCAGGTGATGGGAACGGTGCAGTACCTCTCGCCCGAGCAGGCGAGCGGTCATCCGGCCAGCCCGACGACCGACATCTACTCGCTCGGAATCGTCGCCTACGAGGCTCTCGCCGGCCGCCGGCCGTTCACCGGCGAGTCACAGGTCGCGATCGCGATGGCGCAGATCAACGAGACGCCACCGGAACTGCCGGTGACGGTCTCCGAGCCGGTGCGCAACCTCGTCTACTCCTCCATCGCGAAGAGTCCCGCGGATCGCCCGGCCTCCGCCGCGCATCTCGCCCGCGCCGCGCAGGCGCTGCGACGGGGGGATGTCGCGGCCGCGGCCGCCTCGGTGCCCGGCATCATCGGCCCCGGCTCGCTCGCCTCGACGGTCGGCGCCAACTACGGCCAGCCGACCACGGCGACGCGCCTCCTCACCCCGACGGCGGTGCTCGCCACCGAGCAGCCGGTGGAGGAGAAGAAGCGCAACCCGTGGACCTGGCCGCTCATCGCCCTCGTGACGCTGCTCGCGCTCGTGCTCATCGGCACGATCATCGCGCTCGTGTCGCAGGCCAACAAGCCGACGCCGGCCGCCTCGACCTCGGTGTCGCAGTCGCCGTCGATCTCGCCGACCCCGAGCGAGTCACCGACTCCGAGCCCCACCCCGACACCGGTGGACACGAACGTCTCGTTCGACCCCGCCGACATCATCGGCAAGACGAAGGACTACGTGGACGGCTACCTCACCGACCGCGGTCTCACTCTCAACGCGGTGACGGGCACGCCGGCGAGCGACTCGGGCAAGGTCGGGCTCGCGTACAAGGCCGACCACGTGAAGGGCAACGTTCCCCCGGGGTCGACCATCACGGTGACCTTCTACGGGCCGGTGGCGACCCCGCCCGCACCGGCGACGCCCACGCCCACCACGCAGGGTCCGTACGCGGGAGGGTCGACGGTGACGATCAACTGGCCCGCCTACTCCGGATGCCCGGGAGGAGTGCAGCCGACGGCCTACAACTTCACCGTCACCAACGGTCAGGCGGCCGACCAGAACCCCATCAGCGGTTCGGTGACCTCCCTCGACATCACTGTCGGGCCCGCCAGCTCGGGAACGACGCAGGTCACGTACACCGCGACCTGCGGCACGAGCCAGACCTCCAACACCTCCGACCCGCTCGTCCTCCAGATCGCGCCCTGAGCGCAGATTTTCGACGGGTACACTGGCACCCTCATTCGTGACAGAAGTACAGGAGACAGGTTCGTGACAGAGGTCGTGGGGGAAGGTGTGCGGCTCCTCGCGGGGCGCTACCAGATCGGCGAACTCATCGGCCGCGGCGGCATGGCCGACGTGCGTGTGGGAACGGATGCCCGGCTCGGGCGCCGCGTCGCGATCAAGCTCCTCAAGCCCGCCCTGGCCATGGACCCCGCGTTTCGCACTCGCTTCCGCCGTGAGGCCCAGGACGCCGCCAAGATGGCTCACCCCACGATCGTGCGCATCTTCGACGCCGGCGAGGAGACCGTCACCGACCCGAAGGGCAACGAGGCGCAGATCCCCTTCATCGTGATGGAGTACGTCGACGGGCGCCTGCTGAAGGACGTCCTGGCGGAGGACGGCCCGCTCGACCCCGCGGAGGCGACCCGCATCATCGCTCAGGTGCTCACCGCGCTCGAGTACTCGCATCGTGCGGGGGTGATCCACCGCGACATCAAGCCCGGCAACATCATGATCGCCAGCAACGGCCAGGTGAAGGTCATGGACTTCGGCATCGCCCGCGCGATCTCCGACTCCTCCGCGACGATCGCCGAGACCAGCAAGATCGTGGGCACCGCGCAGTACTTCTCGCCGGAGCAGGCGCGCGGCGAATCGGTGGATGCCCGTACCGACCTCTATTCGACGGCCGTCGTGCTGTTCGAGCTCCTCACCGGCCAGGCTCCGTTCCGCGGGGAGAACCCGGTGGCCGTCGCCTACCAGCACGTCAACCAGAACCCCGCCGCACCGAGCACGATCAATCCGAAGGTCTCCCCTGCACTCGACGCCGTCGTGCTGCGCGGACTCTCGAAGGATCGCACGACGCGCTTCCAGAACGCGACCGAATTCCGCGACGAGGTGGAGGCCGCCGCCGCGGGTATCGCCCCGCCCCGCAAGACGGTGCCCGTGACCGACTTCACGGCCACGCTCTTCGGCGTGAACCCGCAGGCGACCGCGAGCTCCGAGGCCGCGCTGCGGCAGCTGACCGTGGATGCCGAATCCCGCGGTACGCGCACCCAGACCCGTCCCCCCGTCGCCTGGATCTGGGCGGGCATCGTGCTCGTCGCCGTGGTGCTCGTCGCTGTCGTGTTCTGGACCATCAACCTGCCGAAGGGCACCGACATCGCGCAGGGCCTCTCCGTCGCGGTGCCGGATGTCGCGGGCGAGAGCTACGCCTCGGCCGCCAAGGAGCTCACCGGGCTCAAGCTCATCCCGCAGCGCCAAGACCAGGCGAGCGACACGGTCGACGTGGGCACCGTGATCGGAACCGTCCCCGGCGCGGGCACCAAGGTCGGCGCAACCCAGATCATCGAGGTCATCGTCTCGCTCGGCCCCACGACGATTCCCGTGCCCGATCTCGCCGGTTTCAACACGACGAAGGCGAAGTCGACGCTCACCGCTCTCGGGCTCACGCTCGGTTCGACGACGAAGGCCAACTCGCCGACCGTCAAGGCGGGAATCATCATCAAATCGAATCCGGCCGTCGGCTCGAACGCGGTGAAGGGCGATGCGATCGACATCATCGTCTCGACGGGCAAGGTCACGGTGCCCTCCGTCGTCGGCGACGCCGCGGGAGTGGCGGGGAGCACGCTCGCCGCACTTCACCTGAACGTGCAGGTGGTCACCACGACCACCTGCAGCGGCGGCAAGGTCACCGATCAGTCACTGAGCCCCGGCACCCACACACAGGGATCCGACATCACGCTGACGGTCTGCGCGGGCTGACCGTTCCGCTCCACCGGCTGACCGCTCCACTCAGCGCAGGGGCTGACTGCGCCGGGCCCACTGCTCCGCTCAGCTCGCGTTGATGAGCGGGGTGAGGCCGACGGCCGCGTCGCGCGCGCTGGGCAGCCCGGCGACCGCGAGCCAGTTGCCGATCATCCGGTACCCGCCCTGGGTCAGGACGGACTCCGGGTGGAACTGCACGCCGAAGATGGGCAGCGAGACGTGGCGCACTCCCATGATGACGCCGCCCGCGGTGCGCGAGGTGACGACGAGGTCGTCGGGCACGGTCGAGTCGACTACGGCGAGCGAGTGATAGCGGGTCGCGAGAAACGGCTGCGGAACCCCGTCGTAGAAGTCGCTGTCGTCGTGCGTGATGAGCGAGGTCTTGCCGTGCATGAGCTCCTCGGCGTGAGTGACGGTGGCACCCATGGCCTCGGCAATGGCCTGATGCCCGAGGCAGACCCCGAAGGTGGGCTGACCCGAGTCGAGCACCGCCTTCACGATCGGAATGGACACGCCCGCGTCGGCCGGCGTGCCGGGGCCGGGCGAGAGAAGCACGGCGTCGTACTCGGCGATGCGATCGGCCGCCTCGGCGGGAGCGAAGTCGTCGTTGCGCACGACGGTCGTGGTCGCGCCGAGCTGCAACAGGTATCCATTGAGGGTGTAGACGAAGCTGTCGTAGTTGTCGACAACGAGTACGTGGGTCACTTCTTCACCGTCACATCGGGGCTGGGCGTCGGGGCCGGCGTTCGCGGCCGGGCTTGTGGTGCCGCGCGAGCACCAGCATGAGTACCCAGAATACGCAGACGGTGACGATGACGGCGACTCGGGGCGCCCGCACCCACCTCATCGTGGCGGTCGCCCGTGGTGCTCGAGCATGAATCTGCGCGGATGCGCGGGCCCAGCGATCGGGCTCTGGCCGTCTCGGAGGGTCGACAGGCTACAATTTCGGCATGGCTCGTACAACCAACACCAAGCCCGCCCGCAGCGTCGAGGCGCGGAGCGGTGAGCAGGCACCCAATCCGGTGTGGTTCAAGCCGGTCATGTTCGGGTTCATGCTCATCGGTCTGATCTGGATCATCGTCTTCTACGTGAGCGGTAGCTCCGCGCCGATTCCGAGCCTCGGCACCTGGAACATCCTCGTCGGTTTCGGCATCATGTTCGTCGGCTTCCTCATGACGACGCGCTGGCGCTAGCCGTCCCGCGCCTGTCGCCCGCCCTCGACACTCACGCCTTCGCGCCTGCCGCGCTCCCACCGGATCCCTGCATTCGCAGGGCCTGTCGACCCCCGATCGGGGGAACTACACGCGTGTAATTATCCCCACTGTGGAGACGCCTGTGGATAACTCTGGCGACGGGAGAACGGTTCAGGCGTAGACGTGCGCGTACAGCGCGACGATCATCCCGATGGCGACGACGGCGATCGCGGCCACCTCGAGCGGGCGGCGTCGGCGCGCGCGCAGTTCGAGCATGACGAACGCGACGAGACCGCCCGTGAGGAGTCCGCCCACGTGGGCCTGCCAGGCGATGCCGGGGATGACGAATCCAATCACGAGGTTGATCACGATCACCGAGATCAACGACCCGCTGCCGAGCCCGCGTCGACGCTGGATCACGAAGAGCGCACCCAGGAGTCCGAAGATCGCACCGGACGCCCCGAGCGCGGCGTTCTGCGAGAAGAAGTCGACGGCCACCCACCCGCCGGCCCCGCTCAGGAGAAAGAGAACAAGAAAGCGGCTGCGGCCGAGGAGGGTTTCGACGATCGGCCCGAGAACGAACAGCGAGTACATGTTGAGGGCGATGTGCAGAATGCTGCCGTGACCGAAGTCGGCGGTGAGCAGAGTCCACGGCCGGGCGACGATGTCTCCGGCGACGTAGGTCACCTGGTTGCTGACGACCGCGCCGAACACGAACTGCAGCACGTAGGTGACGATGGCCGTGGCCATCAGCACGAAGGTGACCACGGGCAGCCCGCTGCGACGGAACAGCGCGCGGGGCGCGGTCACGAGTGGCGTGCGAGTCCGGGGGCCGCCGAGTCGGGCCTCGCGCACGCACTCGGGGCAGTGCACGCCGACCGCCGCGAGCGTCTGGCACTGCGGGCAGATCGTGCGGCCGCAGCGCTGGCATCGCACGAAGCTCTCCCGGTCGGGATGCCGGTAGCAGCGGTTGAGCTGGTCGGTGGGCTGCGCCACACCCGTCTCATCACTCACGCGACGAGCGCCTTGACGAGGGCGAGCACGACCAGCACCGCCGAGATCCCCGTGAGCATCAGTCGACGCTGTCGGGCCTTCGCCGCCGATCCCTCGAAGTAGTAGGTGAGCGCCGTCACGGCGCCGACGACCAGTCCGCCGAGCGCGCCCTGCCATGACACGGCTCCCGGCAGGAGGATGACGAGCACCAGGTTGATGCCGATGATCGCGTAGATGAAGATCATGTTGCCGCCCAGGCGCCGCGCGAACACGACGAACGCACCCATCAACCCGAAGATCGCCCCCGAGGCACTCGCGACGATTCCGCCGAAGAGCGCGACGAACACGGTCGCCCCCAATCCGCCCAGCACGTACAGCAGCAGGTAGCGAGAGCGGCCGAACTGCTGCTCCAGCTGCCGACCGAAGACCCAGACCGAGAATCCGTTGAACAGCAGTGAGAGGATGCCCGGGCTCAACAGCATCGCGGTCAGAAAGGCCCAGGGCCGCACAAGCGTCGAGCCCGAGGTGAAAGCGAACGCGTTCAGGATCGCCCCGCCCGCGAACAGGTCCGCGAAGAACACCACGACGAGCACGGCCATGATCGCGTAGCTCGCGATCGGGGATCCCTCGGGGAGGTTCAGCGCGGGGCGTCGGATCCGCCGGCGCTGCTTCGAACGGATCGGCGTGACGGGCGCCATTCGCACCTGGTGCGCGTCATCCGGGCACAGCACCTTCCCGTCGACGTGGGTCTGGCACTCGAGGCAGATGGTGCGGGCACAGCGATCGCAGAGCACGAAGCTCGGTCGATCGGGATGCCGGTAGCAGTAGTCGTCCGCCCGGAGTGCCGAGTCGCCCACCTAGACCTCGACGACGCTGATGCTCTCGATCACGACCGGCGTGAGGGGCTTGTCGCGCGAATCGGTGTCGACGGCCTCGATGGCGTCGACGACTTTCTTCGACGCCTCGTCCGCGACGAGGCCGAAGATGGTGTGCTTGCCCTGCAGCCAGGGCGTCGCGACGGTGGTGATGAAGAACTGGGAGCCGTTGGTTCCCTTGCCGCCGCGCGTTCCCGCGTTGGCCATGGCGAGCACATAGGGCTCGTTAAAGGTGAGCTCGGGGTGGATCTCGTCGTCGAACTGGTATCCCGGGCCGCCGAAACCCTCGCCCAGCGGGTCGCCGCCCTGCAGCATGAACTGCTTGATGATGCGGTGGAAGATCACGCCGTCGTACAGCGGCTTCGTCGAGACCTCGTTGGTCGCCGGGTGCGTCCACTCGATCTCGCCCTTGGCGAGTCCGACGAAGTTCTTGACCGTCTTGGGGGCGTGGTTGCCGAGCAGGTTGACGACGATGTCGCCCAGGTTCGTGTGGATGGTTGCAACAGCGGTGTGAGCAGACATGACGACAATTCTTGCATAGCGTGCCCACCCGAACCCGAGTGTGTGCCCAGCAGGTGCACAGGTCAACCGGTTTGCCCACAAAGTAATGAGTGGGAGGATGGAGGCGATCGCTCGACCAAGCTATGGAGGGTTTCGATGGGACTGACACGAAAGCGCCGCAAGGAGCTGGGCAAGCTCAAGGGGCAGGCGGGAGATCTCTGGGATGACCAGAAAGAGGTTCTCGACCAGGCCAGCCGCATTCTGCGCGAGGCCAGCCGCCAGGCGTCCAACTACACGAGAGAAGAAGTGGCACCCCGCGTGCGCGAGGCCTACGAGCACCAGGTCCGCCCCGTCGTCGCCACCGGCGTGAACGCAGCCCACCACGTCGCCGGCGCCGCCCGGGAGAAGTTCTCGGAGGATGTGCTCCCCGCCGTCTCCTCCGCCGTCGGCTCGGCGCTCGCCATGATCGACGTCGCGAAGGACCCGAATGTGCGCGCGGCGCTCAAGCGCGTCTCGGCCGTCGGCAGCGGTGCCGCGAGCAAGGCGGGTCTCGTGAAGGCCAAGCCGACCCCCGGGCCCGGTCGCTACATCCTCATCGGAATCGGCATCGTCGCCGTCGTGGGCGTCGCCTACGCCGCGTGGCAGACGCTTCGCGCCGACGACGACCTGTGGATCGACGATGACGACATCTCCGAGGCGGGAACGGCGTCGCAGCCCTCCTGACCTCACCCGCGGGAGCGACCCGCGACGCTGTGCCCCGATGGCGCCCACCACACGGTGGGCGCCATCGGCGTCTTCGGGCGCCGCGGGCCGGTCATCCACCGCAGCGCGTCGTGCCAGCTATAGGCTGCCCTCACACCCGGCCACGGAAAGGGATGCGATGCGAGCGAGCCGACGCGGCGCGGCGACGGTTCTGGCCGCGACACTCGTGGCGGTCATCCTGAGTGGCTGTACGGTCGCCGACGTGTTCCGCCCCAACGACCCCGGCGCCGACGCCTTCATCGGCCAGTGCTGGTTCGGTCCGCCCGACGAGATCACCCAGTGGGGCACCTGGACGGGCGACACCGCCATCGGTTGCGGCGAGAGCCACAACCTCTACACCTTCGCGGTGGATGACCTGCCGAAAGGCATCGCGAAAGACTGGCGCCGCGCGGGCAGCAGCTCGACGCCCAGCGACGTCGTCTCGACCGCCGCTCAGAAGCTGTGCGCGGCCAGCTTCGACCGCCTCCTCCCGACGCACTCGTGGAAGCAGGAGCTCCTCACCTGGTACTTCTTCCTGCCCTCCGCGAGCGCGTGGGAGCAGGGCAAACGGTGGGTGCGCTGCGATCTCGGCGTCTATCGCCTGGGCACGACGCTGTCGACGCGCACGCTCCGGGCGTTGCCCGATCCCATCAGGCCGATGCTCGACTCGGTGAAGACCCATCCGAAGGCGTTCGAGCTGTGCCTGTCGGGCGCGCGGAATCCGAGCCCGCTTCTCGATACGAGCGCCACGCTGGCCGACTGCCGGCGTTCGCCGCAGTGGGTCCTCGCCGCGCGCGGCGCGCTGCGCGCGTCCGCCACCGACCCGTACCCCGGAGACGCGACGGTCGCTCGGGAGGTGGCGGCGCTGTGTCGGGCCGCGACGCCCGGCGTCGGCCTGGAACGCGCCGGTTATGGACCGACGGAGATGACCTGGCCCCTGGGTCGTCGTGAGGTTCAGTGCTGGGTGTCGCAGCCGTAGGGCTCAACCGAGTTGTCACTCACCGAACGTCCGATACATCTGCCGGTGGAGCCTAGGGGAATCGAACCCCTGACCTCCTGCTTGCAAAGCAGGCGCTCTACCAATTGAGCTAAGGCCCCGCACCTCGGAATCGAACGTGTCACCGTTCCAATGCGTGGGGGTACGTGGACTTGAACCACGGACCTCTTCGTTATCAGCGAAGCGCTCTAACCGCCTGAGCTATACCCCCGTGAGGCAGATACGAGAGTATCGCACCCGCCCGATTTTCCGTAATCGCGCCGATCCGGCCGACGCGCGTCAACGGAACGGTGCGATCACTGGTTGGTGAAGCCCACCAGGAGTCCGCCCGTCAGCTTCACGCTGAAGTTGTACAGAAGGCTCGCAATGGCCCCGAGAGCGGTGCCGATCACCGTGTTGAGCAGGGCGACCACGATCGCGAACAGGGCGACCTGCGGCAGGGAGACCGACTGCGATACCGAGTAGGTGTTGTCGGAGAGGATCTGCTGCATGATGCTGTCGATCGACGAGAACACGCTGGTCGAGGCGAGCACGACCCAGATGAAGATGGTCGCCACCACGAGGATGATCCCCAGCGAGATCGACACCAGGAAGCTGAACTTCAGGGCCGACCAGAAGTCCACATAGACCAGCTTGAGGCGAACCTGCTTCGTGGCAGCGGGCTTCTGGGATTTGCGCTGGAGCTTCTCCGCAACGCTACTCATCTACCGACTCGTCCTTTCCAGGTTCTGCCTCGGTGTTCGCGGATTCGGCCGCGTCGAGGTCCTGACTTTCTAGATTACGTTCCGTGTTCCTGGCGACCGCGATGATTCTGTCGTCTTCAGCGAACCGGGCGAATACCACGCCCATGGTGTCACGACCCTTGGCCGGCACCTCGGCCACGGAGGAGCGTACCACCTTGCCGCTGGCAAGAACCACGAGCACCTCATCCTCCTCGCCGACGATGAGAGCGCCCGCAAGATCTCCGCGCGCTTCCTGAAGCTTTGCCACCTTGATTCCCAGCCCGCCCCGGTTCTGCACGCGGTACTGGTCGGCAGAGGTGCGTTTTGCGTACCCGCCCTCGGTGACCACGAAGACGAATCCGCTGTCTGACACTACGCTCGCGTCGAGCAGGCTGTCGTCATCCCTGAAGTGCATTCCGATCACTCCAGAGGTTGACCGTCCCATCGGACGCAGGGCCGCGTCGGACGCGGTGAAGCGGATCGACATGCCCTTGCGTGAGACCAGGAGGACGTCGTCCTCCTCCTCGACAAGCATGGCCGAGACGAGCTCATCACCCTCGCGCAGGTTGATGGCGATGATGCCGCCGCTGCGGTTGGTGTCGTAGTCGGTGAGCGCCGTCTTCTTGATCAGACCGTCGCGAGTGGCGAGCACGAGGTATTTCGCCGCGGCGTAGTCGCGGATATCGAGAACCTGCGCGACCTCTTCACCCGGCTGGAGCGCGAGCAGGTTGGCGAGGTGCTGGCCCTTGGCGTCGCGCCCGGCCTCCTGGATCTCGTAGGTCTTGGCGCGCAGAACGCGACCGGTGTTGGTGAAGAACAGCAGCCAGTGGTGGGTGGTGGTGACGAAGAAGTGCTCCACCACGTCATCCGCCCGCAACTGCGCACCCTTCACGCCCTTGCCGCCGCGGTGCTGGCTGCGGTAGTTGTCGCTTCGCGTGCGCTTCACGTATCCGCCGCGGGTGATGGTGACGACCATCTCCTCCTCGGGAATCAGGTCTTCGACACTCATGTCGCCGTCGAAGCCGAACATGATCTCGGTGCGCCGGTCGTCGCCGAAGCGGTCCACGATCTCGGTGAGCTCGCTCTTCACGATGGCCCGCTGCTCGGCCGGGGTGACGAGAATGCGCTGGTATTCGGCGATCAGGCGCTCGAGTTCGTCGTGCTCGTCGATGATGCGCTGGCGCTCAAGGGCGGCGAGGCGACGAAGCTGGAGTTCGAGGATGGCCCGCGCCTGCAGCTCGTCGACGCTCAGCAACTCCATCAGCCCGTCGCGTGCATCCTCGACGGTGGGCGAACGGCGAATGAGCGCGATGACCTCGTCGAGCGCATCAAGCGCCTTGAGGTAGCCGCGGAGGATGTGGGCGCGCTCCTCCGCCTTGCGCAGACGGAAGCGGGTGCGTCGCACGATGACATCGACCTGGTGATCGATCCATGCCGTGATGAAACCATCGAGCGGGAGGGTCCGCGGTACGCCGTCGACGATCGCGAGCATGTTCGCGCCGAAGTTGTCCTGCAGTGGGGTGTGCTTGTAGAGGTTGTTGAGCACGACCTTCGCGACCGCGTCGCGCTTGAGCACGATCACGAGGCGCTGACCCGTGCGACCCGAGGTCTCGTCGCGGATGTCGGCGATACCGCCGATCTTGCCTTCCTTCACGAGGTCGGCGATCTTGAGCGCCAGGTTGTCGGGGTTGACCTGGTACGGCAGCTGGGTGACGACGAGGCAGGTGCGACCCTGCAGTTCTTCGACATTGATGACCGCGCGCATCGTGATCGACCCGCGACCCGTGCGGTAGGCGTCTTGAATGCCCTTGACCCCGAGGATCTGCGCACCGGTGGGGAAGTCCGGCCCCTTGATGCGCTGCAGGAGGGCCGCGAGAAGTTCGTCCCGCGTCGCGTCCGGGTTGTCGAGGGCCCAGAGGGCGCCGTCCGCGACCTCGCGCAGGTTGTGCGGCGGAATGTTCGTGGCCATCCCGACTGCGATTCCCACCGAGCCGTTGACGAGCAGGTTGGGGAACCGGGCCGGCAGCACGGTCGGCTCCTGAGTCTTGCCGTCGTAGTTGTCCTGGAAGTCGACGGTCTCCTCGTCGATGTCGCGCACCATCTCCATGGCGAGCGGCGACATCTTGGTCTCGGTATACCGCATGGCGGCGGCGCCGTCATTACCGGCCGAACCGAAGTTGCCCTGACCGAGGGCGAGGGGGTACCGCAGACTCCACGGCTGCACGAGACGCACGAGCGCGTCGTAGATAGAGGAGTCGCCGTGCGGATGGAACTGCCCCATCACGTCGCCGACGATGCGCGTGCACTTGTTGAAGCCCTTGTCGGGGCGGTAGCCGCCGTCGTACATGCCGTAGATGACGCGGCGGTGCACGGGCTTGAGGCCATCGCGCACCTCGGGCAGGGCGCGCCCGACGATGACGCTCATCGCGTAGTCGAGGTACGAGCGCTGCATCTCGAGCTGCAGGTCGACCTGCTCGATCTTGTCGTGCCGGTCGTCGATCACCGCCTTCTCGAAGGTGGGTTCCGGTGTCGCGCCCTCATCGGGGGTGGTGGTGTCAGCCATGTGTGCGTCTTTCGGAATCAGATGTCGAGGAAGCGGACGTCGCGCGCGTTCTTCTGGATGAACGTGCGCCGAACATCCACGTCTTCGCCCATGAGCGTCGAGAAGATCTCGTCGGCCGCCGCCGCGTCATCGAGGGTGACCTGCATGAGTGTTCGAGTGGCCGGATCCATCGTGGTCTCCCAGAGCTCGGTGTAGTCCATCTCACCGAGACCCTTGTATCGCTGGATTCCGTTGTCTTTCGGGATGCGCTTTCCGGCGGCGAGCCCGTCGTTCAGCAGCGCATCGCGCTCACGATCGCTGTACACGAACTGGTGCTCGGCGTTCGTCCACTTGATCCGGTAGAGCGGCGGCTGGGCCAGGTACACGTACCCGTGGTCGATGAGTGGCCGCATGTAGCGGAAGAGCAGGGTGAGGATCAGCGTGGTGATGTGCTGGCCATCCACGTCGGCATCCGCCATCAGCACGATCTTGTGGTACCGCGCCTTCTCCGGGTTGAAGTCCTCACCGACCCCGGCGCCGAACGCCGTGATCATCGCCTGCACCTCGTTGTTGGCGAGCGCACGATCGAGGCGCGCCTTCTCGACGTTGAGGATCTTGCCGCGGAGGGGCAGGATCGCCTGGAACTCGGGATTGCGGCCCTGCACGGCGGAACCGCCGGCCGAGTCGCCCTCGACCAGGAAGATCTCGGAGAGCGCCGGGTCTTTGCTGGAGCAGTCGCGGAGCTTGCCGGGCATGCCGCCGGACTCGAGCAGCCCCTTGCGTCGGGTGCTCTCCCGTGCCTTGCGTGCGGCGATCCGCGCCTGCGACGCCTGAATCGCCTTGCGGATGATGTTGCGCGCGTCGACCGGGTGGGAGTCGAACCAGTCGCCGAGTTGCTGCCCCGCCACTCGCTGCACGAACGCCTTCGCTTCGGTGTTGCCGAGCTTGGTCTTGGTCTGGCCCTCGAACTGCGGCTCGGCGAGCTTCACCGAGATGACCGCGGTGAGACCCTCGCGCACGTCATCGCCCGACAGGTTCTCGTCCTTGTCTTTGATGATCTGCTTCTCGCGCGCATAGCGGTTGACGAGCGTCGTGAGCGCAGCACGGAATCCCTCTTCGTGCGTTCCGCCCTCGTGCGTGTTGATGGTGTTCGCGTAGGTGTGAACGCTCTCCGTGTAGGCATTCGTCCACTGCATCGCGACCTCGAGCGAGATCTTGCGCTCGGTGTCCTCCGACTCGAAGGAGATGACCTCCGGGTGGATCACGTCGATCTTCTTGCTCGCGTTCAGGTGCTCGACGTAGTCGACGAGTCCGCGCTCGTACATGTAGCTCTCGACCACGTCCTCCTCGCCGCGCTCGTCGGTGACGGTGATGCGCAGACCCTTGTTGAGGAAGGCCATCTGCTGGAAGCGCGCCCTCAGGGTCTCGTAGTCGAACTCGACGGTCTCGAAGGTCTCGGCGCTCGGCCAGAAGGTGATGGTCGTGCCGGTCTCGTCGGAGGACTCGCCCTGCTCCAGAGGAGCAGTGGGCACCCCGTTCACAAAACTCTGGCGCCAGACATAGTCCTGGCGCCGCACCTCGACGTCGAGCTCGCGGGAGAGCGCGTTGACGACCGAGATTCCCACCCCGTGCAGGCCACCGGAGACCGAGTACCCGCCGCCGCCGAACTTGCCGCCGGCGTGGAGGATCGTGAGCACGACCTCGACGGTGGACTTCTGCTCCTGCTGGTTCATGTCGACCGGAATGCCGCGACCGTTGTCGACGACCCGCACCGATCCGTCCTTGCGGATGAACACCTTGATGTCGTCGCAGTAGCCGGCGAGCGCTTCATCCACCGAGTTATCCACAACCTCATACACAAGGTGGTGGAGACCGCGCGGACCAGTCGACCCGATGTACATGCCGGGACGCTTACGAACCGCCTCCAGCCCCTCGAGGATCTGGATCTGGTCGGCCCCGTAGCTGTCGTCCGGCGCCTTGCGCTCATGGACGAATGCGGTCGTCTCGTCGGCGGGTAACGGAATCTCGGTGCGATCGTCTGCGGGCAGGTCGTTGGATGATTCCGTTGTCATATGTTCTTTGGCTCCCGCCGATGTGGTGACTCGCGCCATCCGGGAGAGAGTGTTCAATAGAACGGTCCCGACGGCCCCTTAATTCTACCAAATCGGATGCCCGCCCGCGGCCATAGACGCCATTCTGCGGACTTTTCCTAGCCGGTTGGACTGTTTTGCATTCCTAGCCGTAGGTATCGCGCGGGCCACGTCCTGGAATCGATCGTGGGCCTCTTTTCCACGAGGGGGCACCCGGTCCCTCAAATTTCACCGACTCGATGCCCGCCTCCGGGTACCGCTGAGCGATACTCGTCGTGATCTGACCGCGCATGAGGCGAAGCTGAGTCGCCCAGGCGGTGGAGTCGCAGCGGATGACCAGCACCCCGTCCTCGATGGCGGTCGGCACCGCGTGCTCTGCCGTCTCCGCTCCGGCGATCTCCGCCCACGCGGCCACGAGGTCGGCCTTCGCGAGGGAGGAGCTCCACCCCAGCCGGGAGGTGAGGTTGCCCAGCACCTGATCGATGCCGAGCGGATCGCGACCATCCCCGAAGGGAACGCTCGCACCCTCCTTCGCCCGTTTGGCGCGCTTGCGGGCATCCGCCGATCGAACTCCCGGCTGGCCGAAGACCGCGCGCAGCCGCAGATACACCCCGATGTGCTCCGGCACCGCCTCGTCGGGTCGTCCCTCCGTCATTCCTCACCCTCCTCGAGGATGCGCCCGGCGCGGATCCGCACCACGTGCCCCGCCAGCGCCGGCGGAACGTCGTCGAATACTGCCGCGGTGATGATGACCTGCTCGTAGTCGGCGACCGCCGCCGCGAGCCGTCCGCGACGGGAGTCGTCGAGCTCGGCGAACACGTCGTCCAGGATGAGCACCGGATCTCCCGTCGTCGACTCCCGCCGAAGCACCGCGGCCGAGGCGAGCTTGAGCGACAGGGCGAATGACCAGGATTCGCCGTGGCTCGCGTAGCCGCGTGCGGGCAGACCATTGAGGGTGAGAACGAGATCGTCGCGGTGCGGACCGACGAGGGTGATCCCACGCAGCAGCTCATCGCGCCGGCGACGCTCGAGGGCCGATCGGAAGTGGCGTTCCGCGACCTCGGCCGACACGATTCCGCCCGTGTAGCTCTCGGAAGTGGCGTCGACGTCATCATCGTTATCCACAGATGTGGATAACACGCTCAGACTGTTGGTAAGTGCCGCTGAATGCATCTGTCCGGCGATCGCCGTGTAGGCCGCGTCGACCTCGGGGAGGAGCTCCGCGACGAGCGCGGTGCGCGCCTCGATGATCTGGGATCCGATGACGACGAGGCGGTCATCCCAGATCTCGAGGGTCGACAGGCCCGAGCTGCGAACACCGGATACCCGCGCCGACTTGAGAAGGGAGTTGCGCTGTTTGAGCACGCGCTCGTAATCGGCGATGACGCCGCTCAGCCGCGGGGAACGAAGCACGAGCAACTCATCCAGGAACTTGCGCCGACCCGACGGTTCGCCGCGCACGAGAGCGAGGTCCTCGGGGGCGAACAGCACACTCGAGAAGTACCGAGGAAGCTCCCGCGTCTTGATCGCACCCCGATTGATCTGGGCACGATTGGCGGATGACCGATTGATCTGCACCTCGGCAAGGATCGAGCGCTCACCGTGCTCCAGCCTCGCACGCACGATCGCGGCGCCCTGACCCGCGCGGATCATCGCGTGATCGACCGAGACCCGGTGCGACCCCAGCGTGCTGAGATAGCCCAGGGCCTCCACCAGATTGGTTTTCCCCTGGCCATTGCTGCCCACGAGAAGGTTGGCCCCCGGGGAGAGGTCGAGCTCGGCAGACTCGTAATTACGAAAGTCGGCGAGGCTGAGGTGAGTTACGCGCACATCAGATCTTGCGAACCGCGTGCCCGCCGAACTGCTTGCGAAGGGCGGCCACCGCCTTCATCGACGGTGAATCCTCCTGCCGCGAGACGAATCGGGCGAAGATCGAAGCGCTGATCGTCGGAACGGGGACCGCGTTGTTGAGGGCCTCCTCGACAGTCCATCGACCCTCGCCGGAGTCCTCGACGTATCCCTCGATGTCTTCGAACTTGGGATCCTCTTCGAGCGCCTTCACGAGAAGCTCGAGAAGCCAGGAACGGACGACCGTTCCGCGCTCCCAGGCCTTGAAGGTTCCCGTGACGTTCTTGATGAGATCACCACGCGCACTCATGAGCTCGTAGCCCTCGGCCCACGCCTGCATGATCGCGTACTCGATGCCGTTGTGCACCATCTTGGCGTAGTGGCCCGCGCCGACCTCGCCAGCGTGCACCCAGCCTTCTTCGCGCGGCCCCTCGGGGCGGAGGGCGTCGAACACCGGCATCGCGCGCTCGACGTCGGCCGTGTCGCCGCCGCACATGAGACCGTATCCGTTCTCGAGACCCCAGACGCCTCCGGAGACACCGCAGTCCATGAACCGGATGTCCTTCTCAGCGAGTTGCGCCGCGTGCTTGAAATCCTCACTGAACCGCGAGTTTCCCCCGTCGATCACAAGATCGCCGGGCTCCAGCACCGTCGAGAGCTGGGTGATCACGTCATCCGTGATCTTCCCCGACGGAACCATGACCCAGACGAGTCGCGGGGTGGGGAGCGCCTCGGCGAGAGCGGCGAGCGTCGGGACATCGGTCACGGCCGGGTTCGGGTCGTAGCCGGTCACGTCGATCCCGCCCTTACGGAGCCGGTCGCGCATGTTGTTGCCCATCTTGCCGAGACCGATGAGACCAATGTGCATGAGATTCCCTTGTGACTAGCGCAGCAGCAGATTGGGCTGCAGCAGATACTTGTAGTTGTCGGCGCCCGCCTGGTCTTTCGACGACTGGCTGGTGATGAGCACCGGACCCGGCTTGTTGGGGTTGTCGGTCTTCGTGAACGAAATCCTGACGAATTCCGAGTGGACGGCACCGAGCCCGTCGAGCAGGAACTGCGGCTTGAGAGAGACCACCGTGTCTCCGCCGGTAAGGAAGGCGTCGATCGTCTCGGAGGCCTGGGCCTGCTCCGATCCGATCGCCTCGAGAGTGAGTCCATCGATCGAGAAGGTGAATCGGAGCGCCGCTTCGCGCTCGAGGACGAGCGATACGCGCCGCGTGGCCTCGATCAGCTCCGCCGTGTTCATGACTGCGTAGTTATCCACAGACTCGGGGAAAAGTCGCTTCACCGGGGGAAAGTTGCCCTTGATGAGGAGTGACGTCACCGTGCGCTTGTCGGCGTGGAACGCGATCAACTCGCGGTCATCCGTGCTCGTGATGGAGACCCCGATGGTTCCGCTGTGACCGAAGGTCTTGCCGATCTCGGTGAGGGTGCGCGCGGGGACGAGCGCGGTCACCGTGTCTGTCACGGAATCGCCGGCATCCCACTCGATCTCTCGGATGGCGACGCGATAGCGGTCCGTCGCCACAAGCGACAGGCTCGATTTGGTGACTTCGAGCTGAACGCCGGTGATGACGGGAGTGACATCGTCACGGGACGCGGCGACGGCGACCTGAGCGACGGCGCTGGCGAACGCCTCCGCCGGGAGGGATCCGGAGTTGCCGGTCACCTGAGGCAATGTGGGGTATTCCTCCACCGGCATGCTCAGCAGGGTGAAGTGCGCCGTACCGCAGGCCACCGTGATGCGGGAGTCCTCGGTGCTGAATCGCACCGGGGCGTTGGGAAGCCGGCTCGCGATATCGGCCAGGAGACGGCCGGAGACGAGAATGCGTCCCGGCTCCTCGATGTCGGCGGCGATCTCCGTCTGCGCGGAGACCTCGTAGTCGAACGACGACAGGGCGAGGCCGCCCGCGGTGGTTTCCAGCAGCACACCACTGAGGATGGGCAGGGTCGTCCGCTGCGGAAGCAGCTTGACAGCGAAGGACACTGCCTCGCTGAAGACGTCTCTGTTGACCTGGAATTTCACGGGTTCACCCCTTCGCGCCGCTGTCTGTCGTACGGCGGATTAATACTGGCACAGGCTCACAGAACCGCAGTCCCAAGGTTGTCAGAGGTGAATTCTTTAAAGATCAAAGAGATAAGACTCATAACCGTTGTGGAAACTGTGAGTAACTCGTCCGATCGCAGAATACGACTGGAAACTACAACTGTGTCACTTGTGAGCGGCATGGGGACGTTAATGTGCACGGATTCGATCCACGGTGGCCCGGCCCGTGCTGTTTCCACATGACTGGATTAATCATCAACAGCCGACCTCGGCGAGTCCCGCAAGTTGTCCACAGGTTATGCACACTGTGTGAAAGACCCCGTTTGGGGGGCATTTCGGTCAGATCTTGCCGTATCGGTGGTTCTGCTTGATCCTGCTGGTGAGCTCGGTCACCTGGTTGTAGATCGACCGTCGCTCCTTCATGAGCTCCGTGATCTTCTTGTTCGCGTACATCACGGTCGTGTGGTCGCGGTTGCCGAAGAGCTGCCCGATCTTGGGCAGAGACAGGTTCGTCATCTCCCGGCAGAGGTACATCGCGATCTGGCGAGCCGTCGCGACCGCCTGTGAACGGGAAGACCCGTACAGGTCATCCACGGTCAGTTTGAAGTAGTCGGCCGTGTGGTTGATGATCTCGACCGGCGCGATGACGTTGTCTTCGTCGAGGGTGATGAGATCCTTCAAAACCGTCTGCACGAGCGCCATGTCGACGGGCGTGCGATTGAGATTCGCAAAGGCGGTGACGCGGATGAGCGTTCCCTCGAGCTCGCGGATGTTGGAGGAGACCTTCGACGCCATGTATTCGAGGATGTCGTTGCCGACCTGCAGCTTCTCGTTCTGCGCCTTCTTACGGAGGATCGCGATGCGCGTCTCGAGGTCGGGCGCCTGCACGTCGGTGATGAGGCCCCACTCGAAGCGGCTGCGCATGCGGTCTTCGAAGCCGGTGAGGTGCTTCGGCGGGAGGTCGCTCGTGATGACCACCTGCTTGTTGTGGTCGTGCAAGGTGTTGAAGGTGTGGAAGAACGCTTCCTGCGTGCTGTCTTTGCCTTGGAGGAACTGGATGTCGTCGATGAGCAGGATGTCGATCTCGCGATAGCGCGACTGGAACACCGATGCTCGGTTGTTGGCGATCGAGTTGATGAAGTCGTTGGTGAATTCCTCGGAACTCACGTACCGCACGCGGATCCCCGGGTAGAGGCTCTGGGCGTAGTGGCCGATTGCGTGCAGGAGGTGGGTCTTACCCAGACCGGATTCCCCGTAGATGAAGAGCGGGTTGTACGCCTTGGCCGGCGCTTCGGCGACCGCGACTGCCGCCGCATGCGCGAACCGGTTGGAGGCGCCGATCACGAAGTTGTCGAAGCTGTACTTGGGGTTGAGCCTGCTGTCGGAGCGGCGATTCGCGGAGGGCTGGTCGAGGGTCGCCGAGACGATCGTGGTCTCGATGTACGGCTGCTCCTCGGTGCCGCCCTGACTCTCGAGCGCGTCGGGCTGGATCTCGGGATTGACCACGATCGCGAAAGTCGAGACCGCCGCGGAATCCTCGAGGGTCGCGATCGCGTTCAGGAGGGGCAGCCGGATGCGCTGCTCGAGCATGCCGCGCGTGAGCTCGTTCGGCACCTCGAGGTAGAGGGTGCCGGCCATGACGCCTTTGGGCTCGACGAGATTGAGGAAACCGTGCAGCTGGGGGGTGATCCGATCATCCATCGTCAATTGCGAGAGGACGGTCGACCAGATGTCCCTCGTTGAGTCCGGTGCCTCAGCCATTGGTCCAATCTCTCTGCATGCAGTTACTCACAGGTTTATGCACCACTGTTACTGACTGCTGAATGTCGGGGAAGCCTGTCCTGTACTCGCAGAACGACTGCCATTCACCTTAGTTGTCCACAGGGTGTCGTTACCAACTAGAAAATCTCTGGTGTGGATAATGGCCTCTTTGGGCATTTAGTTTGACCAGAGTCGCTGAACGCCGTATTTTTAACCAGTTGACTTCTGGCCATCTGGCCACCTACTTCTTTCCGGCCTTCGAAGCTGGGCTTTGGAGATACCACTATGAGCAAGCGAACCTTCCAGCCGAACAACCGCCGTCGCGCCAAGGTGCACGGCTTCCGTCTTCGCATGCGCACCCGCGCCGGCCGCGCCATCCTGGCTGCCCGTCGTCGCAAGGGCCGCACCGAACTCTCCGCGTAGTCGTTCACCCTTGCTCGCCAAGGTGAACCGGATCGCTCGGGCCGAGGACTTCAGGTCAACGGTTCGCCGCGGTCGGCGCGCCGGTCTGGAGCATGCCGTGGTGTACGTCGCTGAACGAGGCGACTCGTCGCCCACCCGTTTCGGTTTCATCGTGTCGAAGGCTGTGGGCAATTCCGTGGTTCGCCACCGGATGGCCCGTCGACTGCGGGCGGTCGGCCACGAGCTCCTCCCGTCCTACCCCACCGGGCGGGATGTCATCGTGCGGGCCTTGCCAGGTTCCCCCGAGGTTTCCTGGTCTATCCTCCATGGTGAGATTTCAGACGGTCTTGAGCGGAGCACGGGCAAGCGATGAAGCGCATCGGCACGTTCCTTCTCCTCCTCCCCCGCAACATCTGCGTCGTGATTCTCCGCATCTATCGCGCGGTGATTTCTCCCCTGTATGGCGACGTCTGCCGCTACTACCCCTCCTGCTCCCACTACACCTTGCACGCCATCCAACAGCACGGTGTGATTCGTGGAGTATTCCTCGGCACCTTGCGGATCGCCCGCTGCCATCCCTGGGCGGCCGGCGGCGTGGATGATGTGCCCCAGCCCGCGCGTGCGCGCTACACCACCACGCGATTCGGATTTGTCATTGCAAACGGCCACGGAAAGGGCTGACCCGTAACTCATGGATATCAATGCACTGATTGCCGGAATCGGCAATCTCCTGTGGCCGCTCAAGTGGCTGATCGAGGCGATCCTCGTCACCTTCCACACCGGTCTCACCTTCCTCGGCATGGATCCGGCGGCGGGTCTGACCTGGGTGCTCTCCATCGTCGGCCTCGTACTCGTTGTACGTGCCGCCCTCATTCCGATCTTCGTGAGACAGATCAAGAGTCAGCGCCGAATGCTCGAGGTGGCGCCGCAGATCAAGAAGATCCAGGACAAGTACAAGGGTAAGAAAGACCAGTACTCCCGTGAGGCGATGTCGCGCGAGACGATGGAGCTCTACAAGCGGACGGGAACCAACCCGCTGAGCTCGTGCCTCCCGCTGCTGATCCAGATGCCGATCTTCTTCTCACTGTTCTCGACCCTCAATGGTGCGCAGACCGGTCACGCGGGTGTCGGCCTCCTGAACAAGGCGCTCTCGACAGAGTTCGGTCAGTCGAGCCTGTTCAACATCGCTCCCCTGCACGAATCCATCACGACGGCCAATGGCAACGGAGTGGTGATCGCCATCGCGATCACCATGGTCGTCTTGATGACGGCATCGCAGTTCATCACGCAGCTGCAGATCATGTCGAAGAACCAGTCGCCCGAGATGAAGGCGAGCCCGACCTACAGGCAGCAGCGCATCATGCTGTACATCCTCCCCTTCGTGTTCCTCTTCTCGGGCATCAACTTCCCGCTCGGCGTGATGTTCTACTGGCTGACCACCAACATCTGGACGATGGTGCAGCAGTTCATCGTGATCAGGAACATGCCGACGCCCGGCTCTGAAGCCGCCCTCGCGAGAGAGGCACGTCTGGATCGCAAGCGCCAGCGACGCAATCTCGGCGCACCTGCAACCGAGACGGCCGGCGGCAGCTTCGCTATCGTCGAGGACGTCAAACCCGTATCAACCCAGCGCCAGCAGCCGGTCGGCAAGACCCGCGCCAAGAAGAGTGGAACCAAGAAGTGAGTGATGTGACCGAGACCACCGAGTTCGACCCGACGGCCACTGCGACCGAGGCCGATGCCGGTGACGAGACCGCTCTCACCCCTTCGCAGCTCGAAGAGGAAGGCGACATCGCGGCCGACTACATCGAGGAGCTGCTCGACATCGCGGATCTTGACGGGGACATCGATATCGATGCGCGCGGTGGTCGGGCGTACCTCTCTGTCAACGCGAGCGAGGGCAGCAGCAATCTTCGTGTGCTTTCCAAGCCCGATACCGTCAATGCCTTGCAGGAATTGACCAGGATCGCGGTGCAGACCAAGACCGGTTCGTTCTCGCGCCTCATTCTGGATGTCGGCGGATCGCGCGACGCTCGCGCGTCGGAGCTTGCGGTGCTGGTCGACAAGGCGATTGCGCGCATCGAGGAGGGTGCCGACTCGGCAGCCCTTCCACCGATGTCGTCGTACGAACGCAAGCTGATCCACGACATCGCGAGCGAGCGCGGATACTCCTCGGAATCCGAGGGTGAAGGTCGCGACCGACACAATGTGATCACCCGGGCGTAACCAGGGGTGTGACAGAGCGGGAGTTTCCGGGCAGCCGGGAGCTCCCGCTCTGTGTTTCACGTGGAACATCACTGTGTCGATCAGGCGACACTGTTGAGGGGTGGTCATTGCGTCGGTGGATCGGGAGCGCGATGGGTCAGCCCGCGTGCAACTCTCTCCGACCCTCGAAGACGTCGATGGCGCGGGGAAGGTCGACGGCCGTGAGGCTGTCGTCCACAGGTGGGTGGTCTGGCGTGTCGTGATTGCGACTCAATGTAGCGTTAGCGTGGCTGATCCCCGTACCGCGAGCGATCGATCGAGGAGGGCGCAGGTGGTCGGTGGCGTCTCGCGTCGCTGACGGCATGTGCGGAACGCATCATTGAAACACGGTGCGCATGCGGTCGCGACCTTGGTGCGCTGGTGCGCTGGTGCGCTGGTGCGCTGCTGCGCTCGCTGGGCGAGATGGCGGGCTGCCTGACACACCTGCGTCGAGGGAGGCGGACAATCTCGCCCATGTTTGCAGCATCGGATTCACGTTCTGGCGGGCGGACAGGCGGCCCGCGCTTCACTCAGCAGTGCTCTGCCACTCCCCCACTCGCGTTTCACGTGAAACATGCGTGTGACCGCGGCCCGGTTGGGAATCCGTCCCGGCGACCACGTTCGGATTCTGGACGCTGAGTGCAGAGCGGCGTTCGCACCACGAACCACACGCCGGGCTTGTGGTTTGCAGCCAATAGTTGTCATTGCTGGCGTGCCCCGCCTCGCGGCAGCTTGGGTCGGTCGGTCACTCGGTCGGTGCTGTGGGAGGTTCCGTGGGAGGGTCCGTGGCGTGGGTCGTTCCGCAGTGCGGGAGCGACGATGCGGGTTCGTTCGACATCCTCCACGGAGCGTCCTTTAGTCGCCACAGTCCTTGGGATATTGACATTCGCGCCCTTCACGGCCCATCGCAAGCCGTCTGTCTCTCCAGTCGATCACTGCTTAGCGGTGTGGCACCCCGACCACCAAGAGAACTCCTAGTGCGGTGTCGATCGTCGCAGATCGGTGCCGATGCTCCCTGATCGGTGTCTACTATCCCCGAAGCGCGCGTACACTCCTGGACTGGTGTTGGCAGCTCCCGAGCCGCACCGATGGTTCCCGAGCGGTGTCTACAGTCTGGGAGCAGTACGAGGATTCCCAAAGCGCTGCGAGTCACGCCCGCAGCGGGCTCGATGGTGCCCGAGCGGAGTCATCGGGACCAGGTCCGGGGACAATCAATCCCCCGGGCAAGAATTCCGGTTTCACTTCCTCTGGTGAGGCACCGCATGGGTGTGGGTGGGCCGCACCTCGCTTGCCTGTGGCATCTTGCGTATGAGAACTGCGCAGGGCCCGGTCGATCTACGGTCCTCGGGACCACGCTCCGGCAGCGTCTCCATCCGGGAAGCAGCCGCGCAGACCGGCCACAGCGTGTCCGCGTGCGCGACGCGCACCAACCATCAGAGTGAGTGTTTCACGTGAAACAGTCGGAGTGCGAACGGGCAGGTGGCGCCGTGGCGCACGGCTCACACTCCCGTGTCCGCACCCGATCGCCCTCGCCCGTCCGCTCGGGTAGCGTTGTTCCGCACCATCCCCGAATCCCCCGCCGATGGATGCATCACCCGTCTGCAGAAGACCGAAGGACGCCCACCGTGAATGACTCTTCAGCGCCGCACGATTCCGGTTCGGATATCGGCCAGGCGGGCAGTATCGGCGATCTGGAGTCTGTGGAGGCGGAGCCGGCGGTCGCCTCCGCGCTCTTCGGCCATCAGATCGAGCTCGCTCGGCGCTACACCTCGAATCTGGTGACACGGGGTGAGGAACTCGGTCTGATCGGACCACTGGAGCTTCCCCGCATCTGGACGCGGCACATCCTGAATTCGGTTCTTGTCGCGCCGCTGCTTCGCCCCGGTCTCGTGGGTGATGTGGGCAGCGGCGCTGGACTCCCGGGCCTCGTCCTGGCGATTGCGCGCCCCGATGTCGAGTTCGTGCTGATCGAGCCGATGGAACGCCGTGTCGACTGGCTCCGCGACCAGGCAGCAGAACTCGACCTCGAAAACGTCACGGTCGTGCGGGCACGTGCAGAGGAGGTTCGCTTGGATCGCCCTCTCGGACAGGTGACAGCTCGCGCGGTCACCGCTCTCAGCAAGCTCATTCCGATGACCGCTCCCTTGTTGATCCACGAGGGAGAGATGGTGTTTCTCAAGGGCGCGCGGGTGGCCGATGAGGTCACCGCCGCAGCGCGACAGATCAAGAAAGCGCACTTGCGCGACGTCGAGATCATCGAGCTCGGCGCGGGTGTTCTGCCGGAGATCACCCGAGTTTTTCGGGCTACAGTGGACTGAGCGTCCGGACACCCCCATCCGTCATTTCAGAAGGTTTCACGTGGAACATCCCGAAGGCAATATCGCCGAAGTTCCTCCCATCGCCGCGCAACAGCCGCGACCTTCGGCCACCAAAAGAGCCTTCGATGAGGAGACGCCTCTCGCTCGAGAAATCGCCGATTTGACGCGTCGCCGGCAGCAATTGGCCGCGGACGCGCTTCCCATGCCCAAATCCACCCGAATCTTCACGGTCGCCAACCAGAAGGGCGGGGTCGGTAAGACCACGACCACGGTCAATCTCGCGGCCGCACTCGCCCGCGCGGGCGCTCGGGTGCTCGTGATCGACCTGGATCCCCAGGGGAACGCGTCGACGGCGCTCGGCGTGGAACACCGGTCAGAGACCGTGAGCGTCTATGACGTGATCATCAACGACGTTCCCGTCGCCGAGGCGATCCAGAAGAGCCCCGAATTCGCAGCGCTGTACTGCGTTCCGGCGACCATCCACCTGGCGGGCGCGGAGATCGAGCTCGTCTCCCTTGTCGCGCGGGAGCAGAGACTGCGCCGGGCACTCGACACCTTCCTGGACGAGTCGCCCGAACCATTCCACTTCGTCTTCATCGACTGCCCGCCGTCGCTGGGGCTCCTCACCATCAACGCGTTCGTGGCGGCGCGCGAGGTGCTCATCCCGATCCAGTGCGAGTATTACGCGCTGGAGGGGCTCAGCCAGCTGCTCAAGAACATCGAACTCATTGAGAAGCATCTCAACCCGACACTGTCGGTCTCGACGATCCTCCTGACGATGTACGACGGGCGCACCAATCTGGCCAATCAGGTGGCGCAGGATGTGCGCGACCACTTTCCGTCCGAGGTGCTGAACGCGGTCATCCCCCGGTCCGTCCGCATATCTGAGGCACCCAGCTACGGGCAGACCGTCATCAGTTACGACACCAATTCACCCGGCTCGATCTCGTACCTCGAGGCCGCTGCCGAAATCGCCCGCCGAGGAGCACCCGCCTGATGGCAACACCACGACGCACTGGACTCGGCCGAGGAATCGGCGCACTCATCCCCGTTTCGGAGGACGCGACCGCGGCACGGCCCGTGGACGTCTTCTTTCCCGACAGCCGCGTCGCGGAGGTCGCGGAGCCCGAGCTCCTGGCCGTTCCCGGGGCGCGGCTCGCGAACATCTCCCCCGACGACATCGTTCCCAACCCGCAGCAGCCGCGCACGGAGTTCCGTGATGAGGAACTCTCCGAACTGATCGTGTCGATCCGGGAGATCGGCGTGCTTCAGCCGATCGTGGTCCGGCCGCTCGCGGGCGCGACGGCCGGCGGTCCGCAGTACGAGCTCATCATGGGTGAGCGTCGTCTGCGCGCATCCAAGGAATTGGGCCTCGAGACGATACCCGCGGTGATCAAGAACACCGCCGACGAGAACATGCTGCGGGATGCCCTGCTGGAGAACCTCCACCGTGCCAACCTCAACCCACTGGAAGAGGCGTCGGCGTATCAGCAGTTGCTGAGCGACTTCGGCATCACGCAGGAGGAACTGGCGAATCGGATCGGACGCTCCAGGCCTCAGATCACCAACACCATTCGCCTGCTTCGCCTGCCCGCCCCGGTGCAGCAGCGAGTGGCGGCCGGTGTCCTCAGCGCGGGCCACGCCCGTGCGATCCTGTCGGCCGGCGACGAGGCAGCAATGCTGAAGCTCTCCGACAAGATCGTCAATGAGGACCTCTCGGTGCGAGCCGCCGAAGCGGCTGCCGGCCTGTCCTCCCCTAAGACGAAGCGCGTGAAGCCCCAAGCCGGTGGGCGCCAGGGGCACCTCGACGAGGTCGCCGAACGACTCGGAGACAAGCTCAACACCCGGGTCAAGGTGTCCCTCGGGGCGAGCAAGGGCACGATCGTCATCGACTTCGCGACGGTCGCCGACCTTAATCGGATCCTCACCGAACTCGGAATTGATCCCTTCGGTCGCTGAAAACGGCCCTGATCAGCTTTTTAGTTGAGCGTCACGCCCGGGCCTCGGCGATGGCGGCGTCCGCGAGAGCGGAGTAGACCCAGCCCAGATCGTGTCCTGCGGCTTCGAGCGCCTGCGGCAGAAGCGACGTTTCGGTGAGACCCGGCAGAACGTTCGCCTCGAGGAACCACGCTGTTCCCGCGGCGTCGACGATCATGTCCACCCGCGAGATGTGCCGCAGCCCCAGCGCCTGGTGCGCCGTGACGGCCGCCTCGGCCGCGCGTGCGGCGATGTCAGCCGACAGCCGGGCAGGCGTGTAGAACCGGGTCTCCCCCGCGTTGTACCGCGCTTCGAAACTGTAGACGCCGCTGAGCGGCTCGATCTCGACCGCCGGCAGCGCGACCGCGCCGTCGCCGGTGTCAATGATGCCGATGGCGATCTCGGTGCCCACGATCTTCTGTTCGATCAGTGCGACATCGCAGTAGGTGTAGGCATTCACCATGGCGCGTGGCAGATCATCCACGGAATCCACAACGGTCACGCCCTGCGCCGACCCTCCCCGCGCGGGCTTCACGACGACGGGGATGGGAAGCTCATCGCTGATGGCGTCGAGAACGCTCGTCGCACCGAGCTCACGGAAGGCGTCGCGACTGAGCGTGATCGAGCGCGGGGTCGATACTCCGGCGCGGGCGACCAGCACCTTCGCGGTCGGCTTGTCCCAGGCGAGACGCGACGCGTCCGCAGAGGAGCCGACGAAGGGGATGCCCATGAATTCGAGCAGACCCCGGAGCGCACCATCCTCTCCGCTCGCGCCGTGCAGAGCCGGCCACACGACGTCGGGAGCGGAGGCGCGCAGATGGGCGAGCAGCGACGCGTCGGGATCCCGCAGTTCAACGCGCGTGCCGTGTTCGGCGAGGGCGTCGGCGACCCGGCGACCGGAGCGGAGAGAGACATCGCGCTCATGGGAGATCCCACCGGCGAGCACGAGGATATGGGGGGCGGGGGCGTTGCTGTTCATTGATTCCTAGCCCAGATTGGCGGGCGGACTGACGATTCGCTGCTCCGCACGGACGGTCGCGAGCGGGGCGGTCTGCGAGAAGGTGTTCAACAACTCGAGTTCGCCGTTGATGACGGTGGAGAGACGCCGGATGCCCTCACGAATGAAGTCGGGCGTGGGGTAACAGAACGCGAGCCGCATGTGCGTGCGCCCGTCGCCATTGGCGTAGAACGCGGTGCCCGGCGTGTACGCGACGAGCTCCTTGACGGCGCGCGGCAGCATCGACTTGCTGTCGACGTTGTCGGGAAGGGTGAGCCACACGTAGAAGCCGCCGTTGGGGACCGTCCAACTGAGGTCGGGGAGGTAGTCGGTGAGCGCCTGCAGCATGGCATCGCGTCGCTCGCGATACACGCCCCGGAAGGTGTCGATCTGGCCCTTCCAGTCGGCGGTCGACAGGTACTCCGAGATGATCATTTGAGTGAGCGAACTCGGTGACAGTACCGCGGCCTCATTGGCGAGGATGAGCTTCTCTCGAATAGCGTGCGGCGCGAGCGCCCAGCCCACCCGGAACCCCGGCGCGAGCGTCTTGGAGAAGGTACCGAGATAGATCACGCCCTCCTCCTCAACCGACCGCATCGCGTGCGGTGGCGGACCGTCGAAGTACAGAAGGCCGTAGGGGTTGTCTTCCAGCACCAGGATGTCGTTGGCGCGGGCGATCTCGAGCACCTCGAGCCGGCGCTCCCAGCTCATCGTGATGCCGGAGGGATTACCGAAGGTGGGCACCGTGTAGAGGAACTTGATCCGTCGTCCCTGGGCACGAAGCCGGGCGATGTGCTCCCGCAGAGCCGAGGGAACGAGACCGTGCTCGTCGGTGAGCACGTGCTCGACCTGTGCCTGGAAGGACTTGAAGACGACCATGGCTGTCACGTAGCTGGGTGCCTCGGCGAGAACGACATCCCCGGGGTCGAGGAAGATCTTGGCGACCAGCTCGAGGGCGTGCTGCGACCCGGTCGTCACGACCACGTCATCCACGTTCGCCCGGATGCCCTCCAGGGCCATCACCTCGAGGATCTGTTCGCGCAGCGCGGGCACGCCCTGCCCCGAGCCGTACTGGAGCGCGACGGGACCCTTGTCGCGCATTACGCGCTCCATCGCGCCGCTGACGAGTTCGCGGGGCAGCGCGGAAACGAAGGGCATGCCGCCGGCGAGCGAGACCACCTCGGGCCGGGAGGCGACGGCGAAGAGGGCTCGAACCTCGGAGGCCGCGAGGCCAGCCGTGCGTTCGGCGTAGGAGCCGTACCACCGGTCGAGATTGTTGCCCTGGGAAGTCATGCCGTTCGATCCTGTCTCTGTTTCGCTCAAGAATATGGGGTTAAGCAGGAACGGCCGCCCAGATCAGAGTCTGGGCGGCCGTTCCGGTGCGTTTTCGTTACGCGAGGAACTCCGCCAGGTCGGCCTCGAGGGCCGGCTTGGGCTTGGCGCCGATGACCGTCTTGACGACCTCGCCACCGCGGAAGACCTTCATCGCCGGGATGGACGTGATCTGGTACTTCATCGCCATCTGGGGGTTGTCGTCGACGTTGAGCTTGACGATCTTGATCTTGTCGGAGTGCTCACCGGCGATCTGGTCGAGGATCGGGGAGACCGCGCGACACGGGCCGCACCACTCGGCCCAGAAGTCGACCATGATCGTGTCGGACGAGTTCAGGACCTCGGTCTCGAACGTTGCGTCAGTGACATCCTTCGCATTTGACATTGTTGTGTTCCTTCTTTTCGTGGAATTCGTGGGTGGGGAAATCAGACGGTCGCGGCGAGCGGCTCGGCACCGGCGCGCAACTCTGCCGGGAGCGAAGCCAGGTAGTGCTCGGCGTCGAGGGCCGCAACCGTGCCCGATCCGGCAGCGGTGACAGCCTGCCGGTAGGTGGGGTCGATCACGTCGCCGGCGGCGAACACACCCGCGAGGTTGGTGCGCGAGCTGCGGCCGTCGACGGCGATCGTGCCGAAGGTGGTGAGGTCGAGCTGGCCGTGCACGAGGTGCGTGCGCGGGTCGGCGCCGATGGCGATGAACAGTCCGGAGACGTCGAGGGTGGTCTCGGCGCCCGTCACGGTGTCGATGAGTCCGAGGCCCGTCACGAGCTCGTCGCCGTAGATGCGCTCGACCCGCGTGTTGTAGTGGATCTGGATCTTGGGGTCGTTGAACGCGCGCTCCTGCATGACCTTCGACGCGCGGAGGCTGTCGCCGCGGTGGATCAGGTGCACGGTATCGGCGAACTTGGTGAGGAAGGTCGCTTCCTCCATCGCTGAGTCGCCGCCGCCCACGACCGCGATGGTCTTCTTGCGGAAGAAGAACCCGTCGCAGGTGGCACACCATGAGACGCCGTGGCCACTGAGGCGGTCTTCATCCGGCAGTCCGAGCTTGCGATAGGCGGACCCGGTCGCGAAGATCACGGCGAGGGCCTCGTGCACATCGCCGTTGCCGAGCGTCACGCGCTTGACGTCGCCCTCCAGCTCGAGAGCGACGACATCGTCGAGCACGATCTCGGCACCGAACTTCTCGGCCTGCTCCTGCATCTTCATCATGAGCTCGGGGCCTTGGATGCCCTCCGGGAACCCCGGATAGTTCTCCACCTCGGTGGTCTTCATGAGCTCGCCGCCGGCCTCGACAGAACTGGCGATCACGAGGGGGTGCAGATTGGCGCGAGCGGCATAGATCGCCGCGGTGTATCCGGCAGGACCGGAGCCGATGATGATGAGCTGGCGCACGTGCGATTCTCCTCGAGGAATGGATTCTGGCCGGTATAACCCATCCTACGGTCGGGGTATTCCGCCCCGGTCAGCGCCGCCGAAGCCTGAGGAAAACCGGCCGCACGAGGTCTCGCAACTCGTCGACCCGCAGAATTCCGAGCGCGACGACGTAGATGAAGGCCATGGATGCTCCGCTCACCACGAGCGTGACGATCGCGCCGCCCACACTCGCCGTGCCGTATCCGCCCGTGTACGCGCCCATCGCGAGGCAGGTGCCGGCGCCGACGACCGCGGTCGGGACCATGCCGAGCAGGTACTGGAGGTGTTGACGCGCGATGCGGCCGGCGCCGATCATCCCGAGGCGGCGCCTGACTAGGACCGCGGCCAGGATCATCTGCAGAACACCCGCGACGCTTGTGACGAGCGCGATACCGAACGCGATCCGGTCGCTCGGCAGGGTGCTCACGAGCAGCGCCCCCGCGACGAACAGCACCGCCTGGAAGACCTGCACGACGAACGGCGTGCGGGTGTCTTCGAGTGCGTAGAACACGCGCTGCAACAGGAACAGGGCGCTGAACGGCACGAGTCCCAGCAGGAAGGCGATGAGCACGGCTCCCATCGCCCGCACGTCGGCCTCGGTGTGGGCGAACACCGCCGCGAAGGGGTAGGCGAGCACGATGAGCCCGACGGAGGCGAACACCATGATGAGCCCGATCGTGCGCAGCGAGGCCGAGAGGTCGTCGCGCACGGCGGCGAGGTCTCCGCGGTGGGCGTGGCCGCTCATCCGGGTGAAGTAGGCGGTGGCGATCGACACGGCGACGATGGAGTGCGGCAGCATGAAGATCAGCCAGGAGTAGCGCAGCACGCTCGTGGATGCGCCCGTGCTGCCCGCCAGGGTAGCGACGTTGGTCTGGACGATGCCCGCGAGCTGCGTGACGAGAACCATCGCGAAGGTCCAGCCCGCCGCCTTGCCGACCGAGCCGAGCCCCACCCCGCGCCAGGTGAACTCGGGACGGTAGCGGAGGCCGGTGTGCCGCCAGAACAGCGCGAGGGTGGCGGCCTGGGCGGCCACTCCGAGCGTGGCGGTCCCCGCGAGGGTCGCGACCATGGCCGGCGTCCAGGACGCGACCGGGCCGAGTCCCCGCGAGCCGAAGGCGATCGAGAAGGCCAGGATTCCGGCGATCGCGACCACGTTGTTGACGACCGGCGCCCACGTGAACGCACCGAATCGCCCGCGCGCGTTCAGCACCTCGCCCAGCAGGCTGTAGAGGGCGTAGAAGAGCACCTGCGGAAGACACCAGAACGCGAACGCGGTCGCGAGGTCGAGATCCGCCTGCGAGTATCCTCTGATTCCGCTCGCCGACTGCTGGGCGTAGAGGTTCACGAGCAGTGGAGCGCACGCGGTGGCGATCGCCGCGATGAGGATGAACACCACTCCCCCGAGCGTGACGATCCGGTTGACGAACCGCTCGCCGCCGTCGTCGTGACTGCCCGCCCGCACGATCTGCGGCACGATCACGGCGCTGAGCAGCCCGCCCGCGACGATCGCGTAGATGTTGTTGGGCAACTGGTTGGCGAGCGAGAAGGTGTTGGAGCCCGCCGTGGAGACGCCGATGGCACGCGCCAGAGCGAGCAGACTCACGAATCCGAGGATGCGCGACACGAGTGTGCCCGCCGCGAGCAGGGCGCTCGCCCGACCGACCCCGCCCGTGGGCGCCGCGGTCGTGGGGCCGCTAGCCATCGCTCGCCCCCGGGGAGCGGCCGGCACGGGCATCCGCGTCGGTGTCGTCGGGATCGTCGGTATCGGTGTCGGATTCGTCGGTGTCGTCGCCGCGCCGACGACGCTTGCGGATGTTGCGCACGACCCCCACGGCGAAGATCGCGATGATCAGCGCGCCGAAGACGAGCGTGCCCGCGGTCTCCCACCCGGCTTGCACATTGATGTCGATGCCGCGCCGGTCGCCGACGCGATCGCCGGAGGGGGCGACCAGCGCGATGACGATCCGCACCCGGCCGTTGGAGAGCGATTGAACCGGCACCTGCACGCGCCGCTGCGAGTTCGCGTCGACGGTCACCAGTACGCGCCGGTACTTGGGGTCGATGGTGAGCGAGGTGCTCTGCGAGCGCACCGTCACATAGACGGTGATCGGCTGGGCGTAGCCGTTGGAGACGATCACGGGCACGGAGCCCTGGCTGCTCGGGATGGTGATGGTGCTCGACTTCGCGACCTGCACCGAGGCGAGAATCTTCTCCGACTCGGCCACGAACGCCCGACTCGCGGTCTCCCAGCCGGCCGAATCCGCTGTCCACGCGTTCGACAGCAGCGTGAGCAACTCGATGCGGTGGCCCGAGGTGAGCGTCTGCGGGCTGTCGGCGATCGCGCGCGAGAAGCGCACGATGGGGGGCTGGGTGGCGAGGAGTTGCCGCACGAGGTCGACCCGCGCATCCTTCTCGCTCATGCTCGTGAGGGTCGCACTCGTGCGCGGCCCCTGCACCTGGGCCGCGAGGCTGCCCTGGGCCACCCAGGCACGCGAGTAGATCGAGGTGACCGCGCGGTCGAGCTGAATGCCGTCATCGACCCAGTTGCGGCCGAGCGTCAGCAGAAGGGATGCCCGCCCGCCGCCCGAGCCGGTGAGACTCGCCTGCGCGAGAGAGGCCGTGAGCCCGGCCACCGCCGACTGCCACTGCGAGAGCGAGGTCGCCGCCGTCGCCGCCCGCAGCTGCGCGGATGCTGACCGGTCGGACACGATGCCCGTGGTCGCCCCGATCGCGAAGCCGGGCACGGTGGAGTCGGCGCGCTTCAGGTTGTCGCTCGCGAGGATCAGCGAGGAGTAGCCCGAGGCGCGCAGTGGGGCGAGGTCGCTGCGGGAGACCGAGTCATCGGCGGGCCAGGAGAGCGTGGGGAGTGTGTAGTTCCACGCGGTGAGGTCGGCGGAGGTCGGGAGGGTGGGATCCGCCTGCGGATTCGAGTTGTCGGTGGCGCTCGGATCCGGCACGGTCGGCGCGAGGGTTCCCGTCTCGGACGGCACGATCGTTCCCGTGTCGGTCGGCGTCGGCGACGGCGTGGGCGGGGTGGCGAACTGCTTGGGATCGATGGCGTAGTCGAGCGGTTGCACGGCGGGCACCCGCTCCGCGCCGGCCTGCAGCGCCACGGTGAGGTCGGCGTCGCCCCACGAGAGCGGGAAGGTCTCGTTCGGGGCCGCCTCCAGGCGCGCGAGCCAGGTGCGCGCCGTGAGCGGGGCAGATCGACCGAGCACGCGGATGGAGGCGATGACGCGGGGATCGATGCCGATGGCGACGGGCGTGCCGAGCAGGTCATCCAGCTCACGGGTGAGCACGCCACCCGGTGCGGTGTACGTGGCCAGCGTCGCGGAGTCGATGAAGCCCGTGGTGGCGGCGGGGGCCGAGAGCGGCGCCGCGATCGCGACGGAGACGGGCGAGGTCGAACCGGTCTGCCAGACGACGGCGGTGCGCGCGGTGCCGAGCGTCTCCACGCCACTCGTGACGGCCACCGCGACGGCATACACGCCGGGCGCGCCGAACCCGAGAGACGCGGCGGGCACCGTGAGCCGGAACTGCTGATCCTGACCGGCGGGAATGGCCTGGCTGGTGGTCTGGAACACCTGCCGGTCGGCGGTGCTGCTTCCCTTCGCGTCGCTCAGCCAGGCATCGAGGGCGGTGCGGGAGCCGAGCGGGGTGCGATTCACCGAAACGGTGGCCGTGCCGGCGGGGAGGCCACCCCCCGCCGCATCCCCGATCGTGAGCGTCAGTTCGAGCGGCGAGTTCGCCGTGAGCGACCCCTGATCGGTCGGAACCACCGACAGGATCGCTGCACCGCTCGATGTCGTGGCGGCGACGGCCGGTGTCACGGCCCCCGCAGACGCGAGTCCGAGAATGAGCGCGGATGTCGCCAGAACGGCCTTCAGATTCACCGGCTGACCCCGCAGAATTCCTCGGCCAGCATGCGATGAGTCTATTGTCTCGGCGCTGGGCGACCGGTCAGCGCCGCCCGGCCCTGTGGCAAGCTTGTCAACTATGAACAGCGTCGCGTCGGCCATCCAGCGGCTCGACGCACTGGCCGATTCCGCGCCCGTCGCGCGCCTCGCCCAGGCCTTCGCCGCGGCCGGCCGGGAGCTCGCGCTCGTGGGCGGCCCGGTGCGCGACGCGTTCCTCGGCCGCGACCTCACCGACCTGGATTTCACGACGGATGCCCGACCCGACGAGATCCTGCGCATCGTGAAGCCCATCAGCGAGACCCAGTGGGACATCGGCCGTGAGTTCGGCACGATCGGCGCCATCATCGCCGGCGAGACGGTCGAGATCACCACCTACCGCGCCGACTCCTACGACCCCGACTCCCGCAAGCCCACCGTCGAGTTCGGCGACACTCTCGAGGGCGACCTCGCCCGGCGCGACTTCTCCGTCAACGCGATGGCGCTTCGCCTCCCGGGGCGGGTGCTCGTCGACCCCTCCGGCGGCATGGATGATCTGCTCGCCGCCCGGCTCCGCACCCCCGGCCCACCCGAGGTCTCCTTCGGCGACGACCCGTTGCGGATGCTGCGGGCAGCCCGGTTCACGAGCCAACTGGGGTTCACCGCTGCGCCCGAAACCGTTGCCGCCATGGCGGAACTCGCGCCGCGCATCGAGATCGTCAGTGTCGAGCGCGTGGCGGCCGAGCTGACGAAGCTGCTGATGAGTGCGGCGCCGCGGGCGGGCATCCAACTTCTCGTCGACACCGGTCTCGCGGAGCTCGTGCTGCCGGAGGTGCCGGCCCTGCGGCTCGAGATCGACGAGCACGCCCACCACAAGGACGTCTACGAGCACAGCCTCACTGTGCTCGAGCAGGCGATCGGCTACGAGCGCTCGCGCGGGCACGAGCCCGACCTCGTCTTGCGCATCGCGGCTCTGCTGCACGACATCGGCAAGCCGTCCACCAAGCGCGTGGAGGCGGGCGGTGCGGTCAGCTTCCACCACCACGACGTCGTCGGGGCGAAGCTCGCGGCGAAGCGGCTGCGCGCCCTGCACTTCGACAAGGAGACGATCACGGCGGTGGCCCGGCTGATCGAACTGCATCTGCGGTTCTTCGGCTACACCGAGGGCGCGTGGACGGACTCCGCGGTTCGACGGTACGTGCGCGACGCCGGCCCGCTCCTCGAGCGGTTGCACATCCTCACCAGGGCCGATGTGACCACCCGCAATCGCCGAAAGGCCGATCGGCTCGGGTTCGCCTACGACGACCTCGAAGAGCGAATCGCGGCGATCGCCGAGGCCGAGGGCGTCGCAGCCGTGCGCCCCGACCTCGACGGCGAACGGATAATGGAGATTCTCGGTATCCGTCCCGGTCGCGAGGTGGGAGAGGCCTACCGCTTCCTGCTCGAGATGCGTCTCGACGAAGGCCCCCTCGGCGAGGTCGAGGCCGAGCGCCGTCTTCGCGCGTGGTGGGCCGCACGCGCCTGAGCCGCGTGCTCCCCTGACCAGCGTGCTCCCCTCACCCCAGCGTGCCGCGGGCGCGGGCGACCGGCTACGAGTGCTGGGCGATGAACGCGTCGAGCATGGTGCGGGCGATCGGATCGGGGTATTGCACGGGTGGGGACTTCATCAAGTAGGCGGATGCGGCCTCGACGGGGCCGCCGAGCCCGGCGGTGAGGGCGATGCCCGCGATCCTGATCGCATCGATCACGACGCCCGCGCTGTTCGGCGAGTCCCAGACCTCGAGCTTGTATTCCAGGCTCGTCGGAGCATTGCCGAAGCCGTGCCCCTCCAGCCGCACGTACGCGACCTTGCGATCCTGCAGCCAGGGCACATGATCGCTGGGGCCGATGTGCACGTCCTCCGGAGCGATCGTCGCGTCGATATTGCTCGTCACCGACTGCGTCTTCGAGATCTTCTTCGACTCGAGCCGCCGACGCTCCAGCATGTTCTTGAAGTCCATGTTGCCGCCCACGTTGAGCTGGTAGGTGCGGTCGAGCACGAGCCCGCGCTCCTCGAACAGCCGCGCGAGTACACGGTGGGTGATCGTCGCGCCGAGCTGACTCTTGATGTCGTCACCGACGATCGGGATGCCCGCCGCGCGGAACCGCTCGGCCCAGGTCGGGTCGCTCGCGATGAACACCGGCAGCGCGTTCACGAAAGCGACCCCTGCCTCGATCGCGGCCGCAGCGTAGAAGCGGGCCGCCTCCTCGCTGCCGACGGGCAGATAGCAGACGAGCACCTGAGCCCCGCTCTCACGGAGTGCCGCCACCACGTCGACCGGGGGTGCCGACGACTCGGTCACGATCTGGCGGTAGTACTCGCCGAGGCCGTCGAGGGTCGGGCCCCGTTGCACGGTGACGCCGGACGACGGCACCTCGGCGAAGCGGAAGGTCTCGTTCTGCCCCGCCCAGATCGCCTCGGCGAGGTCGAGTCCCACCTTGTCGGCGTCGACGTCGAACGCGGCGACGAATTCCAGGTCGCGGATGGCGTAGGGACCGAGCTTGGTGTGCATCAGACCGGGGACGATCGCGTCATCCTCGACCCCGGCATAGAAGGTGACGCCCTGAACGAGGGAATTGGCGCAGTTCCCGACGCCGGCGATGGCAACCCTGAGGGTCATGAGGGTGGAGCTCCTTGATAGGCGTGACGAAGTCGGACTATGCTAGGCAGGTTGTCTCGACCTCGATGGTCGTGTACAACACGTCAATACCCTCCTGCTGCAGATCGTCTGCAGCCGTTCTAGTCCAAAGGAGGTGGGTTTGTGACGCATCAGTACGAACTAATGGTGATCCTCGATCCAGAGATCGATGAGCGCACCGTGGCTCCCAGCCTAGACAAGTTCCTCAATGTGATCCGCAACGATGGGGGAACCATCGACAATGTGGACATCTGGGGTCGTCGTCGCCTGGCTTACGAGATCAACAAGAAGACCGAGGGCATCTACGCCGTCGTGCAGCTGACCGCGAACGCGTCAGCGACGGTCGAGCTCGACCGCCAGCTGAAGCTCTCCGAGGCCGTCATGCGCACCAAGGTGCTGCGTGCCGAGGAGGCGATCGCTCAGGTCGCCGAGGCCACGAAGGCTGCCGAGGAGAAGGCCGCTCGCAAGGCTGCCGCTCCCGCCAAGCCGTCCGCCGCCGCGCCCGCCGAGGCGGCCGACAAGGCTGCCGAGTAGTCCATGGCAGGCGAAACCGTCATCACAGTGGTGGGCAACCTCACCAGCGACCCCGAGCTGCGGTACACGCAGAACGGGCTGGCTGTGGCCAACTTCACCATTGCTTCGACGCCTCGTTCATTCGATCGCGCGAGCAACGACTGGAAAGACGGCGAGGCGCTGTTCCTCCGCGCGAGCGTCTGGCGCGAGTTCGCCGAGCACGTGGCCGGCTCCCTCACCAAGGGATCCCGCGTCATCGTGACCGGGCGGCTCAAGCAGCGCTCGTACGAGACCAAGGAAGGCGAAAAGCGCACGAGCATCGAGCTCGAGGTCGACGAGATCGGCCCCAGCCTGCGCTACGCGACCGCCCAGGTCACCCGCACCTCTTCGTCCCGCGAGGGAGGTGGCTTCAGCGGTGGTAACAGCCGTGGCCCCGCCCAGGTAGCCGACGAGCCGTGGGCCGCAAGCGCACCGGATGCCTCCGGTGGCGACGTGTGGAACACGCCGGGCAACTACAACGACGAAACCCCGTTCTAAACACTTAAGGAAACCAAGACCATGGCAGGAAAGAGCAGCGGCGACCGCCGCAAGCCCCTCCGCAACGCCAAGGGCGGCAAGAACGCCGCTCCCGCAAAGGCGATCCGCGTCGGCGTGATCGACTACAAGGACGTTGCAACCCTTCGCAAGTTCATCTCGGAGCGTGGAAAGATCCGCGCCCGTCGCATCACCGGTGTCTCCGTCCAGGAACAGCGCCTCATCGCCCGTGCCGTCAAGAACGCGCGCGAGATGGCACTGCTCCCCTACGCCGGCTCAGGCCGTTAGGAGCCACTGATATGTCCAAGCTCATCCTCACGCACGAGGTCACCGGACTCGGTGCCCCCGGCGATGTCGTCGACGTCAAGAACGGTTACGCGCGCAACTTCCTCATCCCGCAGGGCTTCGCCGTGACCTGGACCCGCGGAGGCGAGAAGCAGATCGAGTCGATCAAGGCGGCCCGCGCCGCGCGCGAGCACGCCACCCTCGAGGAGGCCCAGGACCTGAAGGCCCGCCTCCAGGCCACCACGGTCAAGCTCGCCGTCAAGGCGGGTCAGGGCGGTCGGCTGTTCGGCTCGGTCAAGACCTCCGATGTTGCGGCCGCTGTCGCTGCCGCCGGTCTCGGCGAGGTCGACAAGCGAAAGATCGAGATCACGACGCCCATCAAGGCGGTCGGCGAGCACGAGGCCACGATTCGTCTTCGTGACGACATCGTCGCCACGATCGCGCTGCAGGTCGTCGCCGCGAAGTAGTCGCGCACCACAGGAAGGTGGCCGGGAGCGGATGCTCCCGGCCACCTTTTTCGTGCGCCCGGAACGCTCCCCAGCGCTTGCGCTGACCCGAGTTTTGTGCACAGGTGCTGTGCAAATCGTCAACCCTCAAGCAGCGGTCTAAGCCTGTTTCTACACACACGATGTGTAAAGATAAAAAGCAGGTCAAGCGGTTTATTCATCGAAATATCGCCGGGTTTCCCACAGTTGTTTCCACAGCTTGCCCACACTGTTCCCGGCGTTTCTCAACAGTTCTCCACAGTGCTGTACACAGGGCTATTTGTGTGCGCCGATCCCGGTTCCTAGTCTGGGCGACGGCCATCGATTCACGGTGGCGCTGGTGTCGCGGGCGGGGCCGGAGTGTCGGTCGTCGCGGGTACCTTCCGTTGCGTACGGTCAGCTATGAGAAGGGGATCAGATGTCGATTGCGCACCTTGGCCTCGCGAGTGACTCGCGGGGTTCGAGCGAGACGCGTGCAGGCGACCGTACCCCACCGCACGATCTCCTCGCGGAGCAGAGCGCGATCGGCGGCATGCTTCTCAGCAAGGACGCGGTGGCCGACGTCATCGAGGCGGTCCGTGGCGCAGACTTCTACATCCCGAAGCACGAGCTGATCTTCGACGCCGTGCTCAGCCTGTACTCGCACGGCGAACCGACAGACGTCATCGCGGTCACCGACGAGCTCACGAAGTCCGGTGAGATCGGGCGCGCGGGCGGTGCGGAATACCTGCACACCCTGACCGGTCTGGTGCCGACCGCGGCGAACGCCGGCTTCTACGCGTCGATCGTCGCCGAGAAGGCGGTGCTGCGCAGGCTCGTCGAGGCTGGAACCCGCATCGTGCAGATGGGATACGCGAGCGAGGGCGAGGTCGTCGACCTCGTCAACAACGCTCAGGCCGAGATCTACGGCGTGACCGGCGGCGTCGAATCCGAAGACTACGTGCCGCTCATCCAGGCGATCACCGCCGCGACCGACGAGATCGAGGCGGCGGCGGGCCGCGACGGCCAGATGGTCGGCGTTCCGACCGGATTCCACGATCTCGACGCGCTCACCAACGGCCTACACCCGGGTCAGATGATCATCCTCGCCGCGCGCCCCGCCATCGGAAAGTCGACGCTCGCGCTCGACTTCGCCCGCGCGGCCGCGATTCACAATGACCAGCCCACGATCATCTTCTCCCTCGAGATGAGCCGCAGCGAGATCGCGATGCGTCTGCTCTCGGCCGAGGCCTCGGTACCCCTGCAGTCGATGCGCAAGGGAACCGTCCACACGCAGGACTGGACCAAACTCGCGAGCATCCGGGGCCAGATCGCGGATGCACCGCTCTACATCGACGACAGCCCCAACATGACACTCGTCGAGATTCGCGCCAAGTGCCGGCGGCTCAAGCAGAAGGTCGGGCTGAAGATGGTGATCATCGACTACCTGCAGCTCATGACGAGCGGCAAGCGCGTCGAATCCCGTCAGCAGGAGGTGAGCGAGTTCTCGCGAGCGCTCAAACTGCTCGCAAAGGAGATCGGCGTCCCCGTCATCGCGATCAGCCAGCTGAACCGCGGCCCGGAGCAGCGCTCCGACAAGAAGCCCGCGCTCTCCGACCTCCGCGAGTCCGGGTCGCTCGAGCAGGATGCCGACATGGTGATCCTGCTGCACCGCGAAAGCGCCTACGAGAAGGACAGCCCTCGCCAGGGCGAAGCCGACCTCATCATCGCCAAGCACCGCAACGGACCGACCGATACGCTGACGGTCGGCTTCCACGGCCACTTCTCGCGCTTCGTCGATCTGCCTCCCGGCAGCTGAGCTCCCCCGCAGCCGCCCTCGGGGGGCACACGGTTTCGGCAGGCCGCGACCGCGTAAACTGAACGCGATGGCCGCCACCGAACTCACGACACCGACCACGGCCCCCTGGTACGTACCGCTCACGCGCGCTGTTCCCGCAGCGGCGCTGGCGATCGTGATCACCTTCGCGGGCGGCAACTACTCCCCCGACTTCGGTCTTGCCTGTCTGGGCGGATTCGCCCTCGTCAGCGGCGTCGCCGGGATCGTCGTCTCCCTCAGGGCCTTCGCCCGCGGCGTGTATCGCACGATCTTCCTGGTTCAGGCGATCGTCTCCGTGGTCACCGGAATCCTCGCCCTCGCAGGGCAGCAGGTCGGTCTTCCCCTGTTCCTCGTGCTGCTGAGCGGGTGGGCCGCCATCACCGGCTTCCTCGAGCTGTACGCCGGTCTGCGCTCGCGACGGGAGCGGCTCGCCACCTCGCGCGACTGGATGTTCGTGGGCGCGCTGACGGCGGTGCTCGCGATCGTGAGTCTGGTCATCCCGCCCGACTATGTGCAGCACTATCAGGCACCCGACCACACCGACCGCATCCTCAATACCTCGGTGGTCGTCGTCGGCCTGTTGAGCGTCTATGGCGCGATCACGGCCGTTTACCTCATCATTGCCGCACTCTCGCTGAAATGGGGACCGAGCGCGACTCCCCGGGACGGAACCGCATCGTGACCGAACCGAGTCGCAAGGACCGCTTCCGGCCGCTCGAACTCCTGACCCTGTCGGCGATCGTCGCGGTGTTCGTCGGCATCGTGGTGGCGGCGTCGACACGCGATATCGGCCTCGGTGCCGTTTTCCTCGGCATCGCGTTCATCGTCACGCTCGTCACCCTCGCGACGCTCGCGATCACGGGCAAGCCCGACGATGCCGAGATCATGGACCTCGACGACCAGGACCGCAAGGGTCACTGACTCGCGCCGAGCCGGCGTCAGCGCAGGATGTGATCGACGAGCGCGCTCGCCACTCCCGTGTAGGCGGCGGGTGTCAGCACGCGGAGCCGGTCCTTCGCCTCATCGCCGATGTCGAGACCGTCGATGAAGGCGACCAGCTCGGGCTGACCGATGCGCTTGCCGCGGGTCAGCTCCTTCAGCAACGCGTAGGGGTCGGCGATGGAGCTGCGGCCCGCCGTGACCTCGGCGCGGATCACCGTCTGGATCGCCTCGCCGAGGATCTCCCAGTTGCCGTCGAGATCGGCGAGCAGGGCATCCGTGTCGACATTGATCTCCCCGAGTCCGCGGGTGAGGTTGTCGAGGGCGAGGAGCGAGTGGCCGATCGCGACACCGACGTTGCGCTGCGTGGTCGAGTCGGTGAGGTCGCGCTGAAGCCGTGAGGTGACGAGGGTCGCGGCGAGCGACTCGAGCAGGGCGCTCGACAGCTCGAAGTTCGCCTCCGCGTTCTCGAATCGGATGGGGTTGATCTTGTGGGGCATCGTCGACGACCCGGTGGCGCCCGCCTGGGGAATCTGGGTGAAATAGCCCATGGAGATGTAGGTCCACGCGTCGGTGCACAGATTGTGGAGGATCCGATTGACGTGACTGATTCGGCTGTACAGCTCTGCCTGCCAGTCGTGCGGTTCGATCTGAGTCGTGAGCGGGTTCCAGTCGAGGCCGAGCGAGGTCACGAACTCCCGTGAGACGGCGGGCCAGTCGACCTCCCCGTCGGCGACCACGTGAGCCGCGAAGGTGCCCGTGGCACCGCTGAACTTGCCCAGGTACTCCGTCGCCTCGATCTGCGCGAGCACGCGCTCGAGCCGGCCGACGAACACCGCGAACTCCTTGCCCACCGTCGTGGGCGTCGCGGGCTGGCCGTGCGTGTGGGCGAGCATCGCATCGTCGCGGTGGGCGACGGCCCGCTCGCGCAGGACCGCGATGAGGGCGCGAAGTTTCGGCAGCCAGACCTCGCGCACTGCGGTGCCGATCGTCAGCGCGTAGGAGAGGTTGTTGATGTCCTCGCTCGTGCACGCGAAGTGGGTCAGTTCGGCCACATCGCCGAGACCGAGTGCGGCGAGCTTGCGCCGCACCAGATATTCCACCGCCTTGACGTCGTGCCGCGTGGTCGCCTCGAGAACGCCGAGTTCGTCGATCTCCTCCTGACCGAACTCCGTCACGAGCTGGCGGAGGGCATGGGTCTGCTCAGTGCTGAGGCGACGGGAACCGAACATCTCGTGACTCGTGAGATAGATCAGCCACTCCACCTCGACGCGCACGCGGGCACGATTGAGCCCGGCCTCCGAGAGGAACTCGCCCAACTCGGTCACCGCGGGGCGGTACCGACCGTCGAGCGGGCTGATGGGCTGTGCGGGCATCGGGCTCATGAAGCTCCCTTAGAGATTCCGGGGGTGACCTGGCGGAAGAGGACGGTGCAGGCGCGTTCGATCATCGCAAGCACCTGATCGAACATAGCGGCATCCGAGTAGTACGGGTCGGGCACATCGAGCGAACCGGTGTGCTCACCGTCGAAACCGAGCAGCAGCTGAACCTTGGAACGGTCGAGGTCGTTTCCCGCCCATGCCTTCAGGATGCGCTCCTGGCTGCGGTCGAACACGACGACGAGGTCGAGCCGCTCGAACCACTCCGGGTCGAACTGGCGCGCCCGGTGGCTGCGGCCGTCGAGGCCGTGGGCGCGGAGTGCGTCGAGCGTGCGGTCATCCGACTGCTCCCCGACGTGCCAGTCGCCGGTGCCGGCCGACGACACCGCGATCGCGTCGCTGAGTCCCGCCCGGGCCACGAGGGACCGGAACACGGCCTCGGCCATGGGCGATCGGCAGATGTTGCCGGTGCAGACGAAGCAGATTCGGAAGAGCGCCGACTCGTCGAGTACGCGGTCGAAACTCATGCCCATAGTCTCCCGCGTTTTGCGCTCCTGCACAGGTGGCATTTCCTCGGATCCTTACACGAGCGGCGGGACTCGCGGGATGCGGCGGCGAGGTCATCGACACACTCGTGGCGACAGAAAGGACGCCATGATTCCCAGCGCCATCCCCGACCCGTCCCAGATCCTCGCGCAACGTGAGGCGCTCGCACGAATCGATCGCGAAGTCGCGGCGGCGACTCCGGCGGAGCACCCGCCGCACGGCTGGTCCGGCCCCGCGGCAGACGCGTACCGCAGCGCCGTCGTCAGGCTGCACCGCGAACTGTCGTCGGCTCGGCATGCGCTCTGGCGCGCCGAGAATGCGACCGACGCCGCCGTGATCGAAGTGACGATGGGGGTGGCGCATGTCCGATGAGATCGAGATCAGCGGCGGCGGCTCGACCATGGTCGCGACCGACGGGATGCGGGCCGGCCTCGACCAGTTGCGCCACCTGCAGCACCACCTCGAATCCTGCCACCGCGAGGTCGCGGCCATGACCGTGAACGGGATCGCGCCGCGGGCGACCTCTTCCCTCCTCGATGCCTCTCACGAGTTGCATCTCGCCTCGACCCGGTGCCGTCGGCTCGTCACCGCGGTGACGACGAGCATCGAGCTGTACTCGGAGGCCAACCACGCGGTGTTGACGGCGGTGCGCAGCGCCTCGTCGGTCGCGGCGTGGGAGGTGGGATTCATGCTGTACAGCAATCCCTCGCTGGCGGGCGGTCTGCTCGTCGCGGGCCTGGGCATCTTGGGGCTGGGGATGAGCACCGGGCTGCTCGGATTCGCACTCGGTCTGGTCAGGAGCTTCGCCCGGGAGCACCCGGCGCTGCTCAACAACCACGTGCTGCCCGAGATCATCAGCGAGATCGAGATGAACTGCGACGACTTCTGGGATGGTCTGCATGGACGGCCATACGGCTCCGCCGCCCGCAAGGCCCAGTCGATGAAAGGGGGACCGGATGACGGTTACGGGCATCCGTCCGAACTCGCGCTGTCGGCGAGCGCGATCGCGACGGCACTCGCCCAATTAGGAATGCTGCGCGAGACGGGCATCCGGGTGGAGCGGGTGCGGCACACTCTCGCCATCCGGCCGGTGGACTCGGTCGCGAGCCTGTTCGCGGGCATCCCCGTCGCCTCAGCGCAGATCGGCAACGCGCGGGTGCGCATCGACAGGTATGTGATGCCGGATGGATCGCTGCACTGGGTGGTCTATGTCGCGGGCACTATCGACTTCAATCCGGTGCCGGGCACAGAGCCGTTCGACATGACGAGCAATATCCACGGCGTGGGGCACGGCATCTCCCCCGGCCACCCCGAGGGCACGCCGGAGCAGACGGCCGCATCGACCCGCGCGGTGCTCGAGATGATGCACGAGGCCGGGATCTCCCCGACCGATCCGGTGATGATCGTCGGGCATTCGCAGGGCGGCACGGCCGCGACCGAGGTGGCCGCTCGGGGCGAGTTCAACGTGCGCGCGGTCGCCTCCTTCGGCTCCCCCGTGGGTCAGATGATCGTGCCCGGCGACATCAAGCACTTCATCGTCAAGAACATGGAGGACCCGGTCGCGGCGATGGGCGGGCCCGACCGCGACCCCGCGGCGATCATCTACCGGCGCGACATGACCGCCGCCCACGCCCTGCACCCGGGGAGCGCGTTCGCGTCCCACACCGGAGACGCGTACCCAAGCTTCGCCCGGAAGCTCGATCACCAGCACAGTGAGCTGGGACGGGAGCTGCACGACTTCGTGCACGACTTCACCGCCGGCGCGACGGCGGGCGAATCCGAGTACTGGCGGGCGGAGCGAGTCCCCGCCGCTAGCGATCCCGCCCTGCAAGGGGCCGCAAAATGATCCCGATGATCCAGCTGAGGATGCCCAGCACGAGCGCGCCCAGAACCCCCCACCAGAAGCCGCTCACCACGAGTCCGAACCCCATCAGGCTCGACAGCCACGAGACCAGGAGCAGCAGCAGACCGTTCACGAGAAGCGCGACGAGACCGAGAGTGAGGATGTAGAGCGGGAAGGCGACGATGCGGATGAGATTTCCGATGACGCCGTTGACGATGCCGAAGATGAGGGCGACCAGCAGGTAGGTCACAATCGTCGCGAGGGCACCCGAGTCGTAGGGCTCGACCTTGACGCCCGCCACGATGAGAGTCGTGAGCCACAGAGCGACCGCGTTGATGATGAGCCGAACCAGGAATCTGCGCATGCGCCTACTATGCACCGGGCTCCGAGCGTGCCGCAATTAGGCTGGTCACCGTGACGTCGCCCCGTGTTCGCCTCCGCCCCGCCATCGAATCTCTCGCCCCCTACCGACAGGGCAAGCCCGCCGCTGACAACGCTTTCAAGCTGTCATCCAACGAGAACCCGTTCGAACCGCTGCCCGCAGTGCTCGACGCGATCGCGGCCGCTCCCGTCAACCGGTACCCGGACGCCACCGCGCTCGCGCTTCGCGAGCGGCTCGCCGAGAGACTGGGCGTGACGCCGGCGGAGATTCAGGTGGGCGCGGGCTCGGTGTCGATCCTGGCGCAACTCATCACCGCGGCGGCCGCACCTGGCGACGAAGTCGTGTACAGCTGGCGCAGCTTCGAGGCCTACCCCGGTCTCGTCACCGTCGCGGGCGCCACGAGCGTCGAGGTGCCGAACACCGCGGACCATCGCCACGATCTTCCGGCCATGGCGGCCGCCATCACGGAGCGCACCCGTGTCGTCATCGTCTGCTCGCCCAACAACCCCACGAGCACCGTCGTCACGGCGGCGGAATTCGAGACGTTCATGGGCGCCGTTCCCCGCACCGTGCTCGTCGTTCTCGATGAGGCCTACATCGAATTCGTCACCGACGAGTCCGCCGTCCGTGGAATCCCGCTGCTGGGCCGCCACCCCAACCTCGTCGTGCTCCGCACCTTCTCGAAGGCCTACGGCCTCGCGGGCCTGCGGATCGGCTACGCGTTCGGCCCGGAGTACGTGATGGATGCCGCGCGCGCGACCGCCATCCCGCTCTCTGTGATCGGACAGGCCCAGAACGCCGCCATCGCGTCGCTCGACCACGAGGACGAGCTCCTCGAGCGGGTCGCCCGGATCACTGTCCTTCGCGACGAGGTCTGGCGATCCCTCGTCGACCAGGGATGGGACTCGCCCAGGCCGCATGGCAACTTCGTCTGGCTCCCCACCGGCTCCGCCACCGCAGCTGCCGCCGATGTCTTCGCCGAGCACGGCATCATCGCGCGTGCGCTCGGGGAGGGCCTTCGAGTGACGATCGGAGAGCCCGCCGCTGTGGACAAACTCCTAAGGGCTTCGGCTGAGGTTGTCCGCAACCTACGAACAGCCGTCTAACGCGCCACGTTAGATTGGATTCCATGTCTTACACAGAGGCGACGCTGCAGCTGCTCTCCCCGGAGGGCCGACTCGTCGAAAGCGACGCCTCCGCCGAGTATCTCCCGCTCATCCAGCAGCTGACCGACCAGCAACTGCGCGAGTTCCATCGCGTGATGGTGGTGACGCGCGCCTTCGATGTCGAGGCCACCAATCTGCAGCGACAGGGGCAGATGGGGCTGTGGGTGCCCAGCATGGGCCAGGAGGCTGCGCAAGTGGGCTCCGGATTCGCCGCCCGGCCGCAGGACCACGTGTTCCCCGCCTATCGCGAGCACGCCATCGCGCACATCCGGGGCGTCGACTACGTCGACATCGTCCGCATGCTGCGAGGTCTCACCCACGGCGGCTGGGATCCCCGGGAGAAGAACAACTTCCACATCTACACGCTCGTCATCGGCTCGCAGTCGCTGCACGCGACCGGGTACGCGATGGGCATCCAGCTCGACGGCGACACGAACACGGGCGATCCGGAGCGCGATCGCGCCGTCATCGTGTACTTCGGTGACGGGGCCACGAGTCAGGGCGACGTGAGCGAGGCCCTCGTGTTCGCGGCGTCTTATCAGACGCCCGAGGTCTTCTTCCTGCAGAACAACCAGTGGGCCATCTCGGTTCCCGTGTCGACGCAGTCACGCACGCCGCTGTACCTGCGCCCCTCGGGGTTCGGGATCCCGGGCATCCAGATCGATGGCAACGACGTGCTGATCAGCTACGCCGCCACGCGAAAGGCGATGGATGAGGCGCGCAGCGGGCAGGGGCCGCGATTCATCGAGGCGCTCACCTACCGCATCGGTGCGCACACCTCCAGCGACGACCCCACCAAGTACCGCACGCAGGAGGAGCTCGAGCACTGGATGGCGCTCGACCCGATCACGCGCTTCGCCAGCTACCTGCGGGGCAGAGGCGAGGGCGAGGAGTTCTTCCGCGACGTCGACGCCGAAGCCGCCGACACGGCATCCGACGTGCGCCGCCGCACGCTCGAGCTGGGGATTCCCCCGGTCGAGAACATGTTCGACAACGTCTACTCCGAACCGCACCCGCTCATGCAGCAGCAGAAGCAGTGGCTCGCCGACTACGAGGCGTCCTTCGACGCGGAGGGTGCCGCCGAATGAGTGAGCTGCAGTCGATGCCCATGGCGAAGGCCCTCAACGCCGGGCTGCGCAAGGCGCTCGCCGACGACCCGAAGGTGCTCCTCATGGGCGAGGACATCGGCCCGCTGGGCGGCGTGTTCCGCGTCACCGAGGGCCTGCAAGCCGAATTCGGGAAGCAGCGGGTGATGGACACCCCGCTCGCGGAATCCGGGATCGTGGGGACCGCGATCGGCCTGGCGCTCGCCGGGTATCGCCCCGTGTGCGAGATCCAGTTCGACGGATTCATCTACCCCGGCTTCGACCAGATCACCTCGCAACTGGCGAAGCTGACCAACCGGCACGACGGCACGATCACCATGCCGGTGGTCATCCGGGTTCCGTATGGCGGCCACATCGGCGCCGTCGAGCACCACCAGGAGAGCCCCGAGGCCTACTTCGCCCACACCGCCGGACTCCGCTCGGTCAGCCCGTCGACACCCCACGACGCCTACTGGATGATCCAGGAGGCGATCGCGAGCAACGACCCCGTCATGTTCTTCGAGCCGAAGAGCCGATACTGGCCCAAGGGCGACGTCGACCTGAGCGAGAGCGGCCGTCCCTTGCACAGCAGCCGGGTTGTGCGCGAGGGCACCGAGGTCACCCTGCTCGGGCACGGCGCCATGCTCTCCGTTCTGCTGCAAGCCGCCGAGATCGCCGCGGCCGAGGGCACGAGCATCGAGGTCATCGACCTCCGCTCCATCTCCCCCATCGACTACGACCCGATCCTCGCCTCCGTGCGCAAGACCGGCCGACTCGTGCTCGCTCAGGAGGCGCCCGGCTTCGTGAGCGTGGGCTCGGAGATCGCGGCCACGGTGACGGAGAAGGCGTTCTACTCGCTCGAGGCGCCGGTGATCCGCGTCGCCGGTTTCGACACCCCGTTCCCGCCCGCGAAGCTCGAAACCGTCTATCTGCCCGATGCCGACCGCGTGCTCGACGCCGTCGACCGGGCGCTCGCGTACTAGCTAAGGACTGATCGCATGGCTGACTCCGAGTTCCTCCTCCCCGATGTCGGCGAGGGTTTGACCGAGGCTGAGATCGTGACCTGGAAGGTTGCGCCCGGCGATTCCGTCACCATCAACCAGGTGCTGGTGGAGATCGAGACGGCGAAGTCGCTCGTCGAGCTGCCGTCGCCGTTCGAGGGCACGGTCGGGGCGATCCTGGTCGAAGAGGGCCAGACGGTCGATGTCGGCACCCCGATCATCGTCGTGACGACGGGCGGAGCGGCCGGAGCCGCGCCCACGGTACCGAACGCGAGCGAGGAGGAGTCGGCGACGATCCTCGCGACCGCGGCGACCGTCGACCGCGAACCCGTCGAGGACAAGGCGCCGGCAACGCTCGTCGGGTACGGCAGTAAGGGGCACGCCGGGTCACGGCGTCGGCGGGTCGAGGCGAGCGGGTCATCCGCGCCCGCCCCCACGGCCCCGGCCCCCGTGACGACCGCTCCGGCCTCGGTGCCGGCGGCCGCGGCGGTCGGCGTGATCGCGAAGCCGCCGATCCGCAAGCTGGCCAAAGACCTCGGCGTCGACCTGACCACGGTCACCGGCACGGGCCTCGTGGGCGAGATCACCCGTGACGACGTGGTGCGCGAGGCGAAGCAGGCGAGCGTGTTCCGCAACATCGAGACCCCGGCGTGGTCGGATGAGCGCGAGGAGAAGATTCCCGTCAAGGGAGTGCGCAAGGCGATCGCGACCGCAATGGTGCAGAGCGCCTTCACCGCCCCGCACGTCAGCGTATTCGTCGACATCGACGCCACGCGCACCATGGAGTTCGTGAAGCGGCTCAAGGCCTCGACCGACTTCGCCGGAATCCGAGTCTCTCCACTCCTGATCGTCGCCAAGGCGCTCATCTGGGCGGTGCGGCGCAACCCGACCGTCAACTCCTCGTGGACCGACAAGGAGATCACGGTCCACCACTACGTCAATCTGGGCATCGCGGCCGCGACACCGCGCGGTCTGCTCGTGCCCAACATCAAGGACGCCCAGGAGCTGTCGCTGCTGGAGCTCGCCAAGGCGCTCGAGAACCTCACGATCACGGCGCGCGACGGCAAGGCGCAGCCCTCCGACATGGCGGGCGGCACCATCACCATCACGAACGTCGGCTCGTTCGGCATGGACACCGGAACGCCGATCCTGAATCCGGGCGAAGCCGCGATTCTCGCCATGGGAACGATCAAGCAGAAGCCGTGGATCGTGGACGGCGAGGTGCGCCCGCGGTTCGTCACGACCGTCGCGGGAAGCTTCGACCACCGAATCGTCGATGGCGACGTCGCCTCGCGATTCGTGGCCGATGTGGCGAGCATCCTCGAGGAGCCGGCGCTCCTGCTCGACTGAGGAGCGACCCCGCGACGCGGGGTTCACGTGAGACGCGTCTGGTCGCGTCGATGCTGCGGAGTGGCGCGTGGCACCTGCGCACCCTACTATTGATAACGAGTATCAATACCCTTCTCGTTTAGAAAGCTCATCATGAGCCCCTTCCCGCGTCTCCGCGCCCGCTCCCGGGTGCTTCCCGCAACCTTCGCCGCCGTCCTCCTCGCTTCCGCGCTCGCCGGCTGCAGCAGCTCCGCGGCTCCCCCGGACACTCGAATCCCGGTGGTCGCCTCCACGAACGTCTACGGCGACATCGCGATGGCGATCGGCGGATCGGCCGTGCGCGTCGACTCGATCATCGCCGACCCCTCGCAGGACCCGCACTCCTACGAGGCCGACGCGCGCGTGCAACTCGCGCTGTCGCGCGCGACGCTCGTCATCGAGAACGGTGGCGGCTATGACGACTTCGTCGACACCCTGCTCCGCGGCGCAGCCAACACGCAGGCGACCGTGCTGAACGCCGCCGATATCTCGGGCTACGACCAGCACCCCGCGGGTGGCGATTTCAACGAGCACCTCTGGTACGACTTTCCCACGGTGGCGAAGGTCGCCGCACGGATCAGCGCGGAACTGACCCGGATCGACCCGTCCCGCGCGTCGTCCTTCGCGACCCGTCTTGCCGCGTTCGATGCGAAGCTGGCGACGCTGCGCGCCGCGGAGGCCGCGGTCGCGGCGACCGCCCGGGGCACGGGCGTGGCGATCACCGAACCGGTGCCGCTGTACATGCTGGAGGCCATGGGCCTGGTCGACCGCACCCCGGAGGGCTTCAGCGCGGCGATCGAACAGGGCACCGACGTCTCCCCCGCCCTCCTGCGCCAGACGCTTGCGCTCTTCAGCGGTCACCGGGTGGCACTGCTCGCCTACAACGCGCAGACCTCGAGCGTCGAGACCGACGCGGTGACGCGGGCCGCGAAGGCCGCGGGCATCCCGGTCATCGCGGTGTATGAGACGGTGCCCGCGGGCGTCGACTACCTCGGCTGGATGACCCGCATGGTCGACCAGATCGCGAAGGCGGTGCAGTGATGGCCGCGCCAGTGCTCGAATTGACGGATGCCCGCCTCCGCTACGGCGACCGCGAACTCTGGTCCGGCCTCGACCTCCAGGTGCGCGCGGGCGAATTCCTGGCAGTGATCGGCCCGAACGGCACCGGCAAGACGAGCCTGCTGCGCGCGATCCTCGGGCAGGTGACCCTGACCTCCGGGCGTATCGAGCTGCTCGGACAGCCTGTCGGACGCGGAAACGACCGCATCGGCTACGTGCCCCAGCAGAAGCCGCTCGATCAGGGCACCCCCATCCGCGCCCGGGATCTCGTCGCCTTCGGGGTGAACGGTCGGCGCTGGGGTCTCCCCCACCTCTCCCCCGCCGAGCGACGGCGGGTCGACGAGGCTCTCGACGCGGTGGGCGCGACCGCCTACGCGAAGGCGCCCGTCGCCTCCCTCTCCGGCGGCGAGCAGCAGAGGGTGCGCATTGCGCAGTCCGTTGTCGGCAATCCCGCCCTGCTGCTGTGCGATGAGCCGCTGCTCTCGCTCGACCTCGCCCACCAGCGCGCGGTCAGCGAGCTCATCGACGAGCAGCGCCGCCGCATCGACACCGCGGTCGTCTTCGTGACTCACGACGTGAACCCCATCCTCGGGATGGTCGATCGGGTGCTCTACCTCGCGGGGGGACAGTTCCGTGTGGGCACCCCCGACGAGGTGCTGCGCTCGGAGGTGCTGAGCGAGATGTACGGAACGACCGTCGACGTGTTCCACAGCCGAGGCCGCATCATCGTGGTCGGCGGGCCCGAGGGCAGCGAGGCGCACGCCCACCACATCGACGAGGAGAAGCACGCATGAGCGGGTCGGACGTGTGGTCGCAGATCTTCGACTTCAGCGACTACGGCGCGCTCCTCGTGCTCGTGCACAATTCGATTCTGGCGGGGGCCCTCCTGGGCGTCGTCGGCGGGTTGATCGGCGTCTTCGTGATGACGCGAGACCTCGCCTTCGCCGTTCACGGCATCAGCGAGCTCTCGTTCGCGGGTGCGGCGGCCGCACTCCTGCTGGGCGCGAACGTCGTGGCGGGCTCCGCCGCCGGCTCGCTGCTGGCCGCCCTCATCATCGGCATCCTCGGTGCGCGGGCGCGTGAACGCAACTCGATCATCGCCGTGCTCATGCCCTTCGGTCTCGGCCTCGGCATCCTGTTTCTGGCGCTGTATCGAGGGCGCAGCGCCAACAAGTTCGGCCTGCTCACCGGCCAGATCGTGTCGGTGGATGACCCGCAGCTGCTGACCCTCGTCATCGTGTCCATCGTGGTGGTGGCGGCGCTCCTCGTCATCTGGCGTCCACTGACCTTCGCGAGCGTGGATGCGGAGGTCGCCACGGCCCGTGGGCTGCCGGTGCGCACGCTGTCGATCGTGTTCATGGTCTTGCTCGGCCTCGCGGTGGCCGTGTCGATCCAGGTGGTGGGCGCGCTTCTCGTGCTCTCGCTGCTGGTCACTCCCGCCGCGGCAGCGATGCGGGTGACGGCATCGCCCCTCGTCACGCCCCTGCTCAGCGTGGCGTTCGCGGTGACCTCGGTCGTCGGCGGGATTCTGCTCGCCCTCGGCGGTGGGCTGCCCATCAGTCCGTACGTCACGACGATCTCCTTCGCGATCTACCTCATCTGTCGCGTGGTGGGCGCCCGGAGAGATGTCTCGGGTCGGAGCGACCGCCGGGGACGAGCGGAGGCCGCCTCGCTAGGATTTCGGCCATGAAGCGCAACACGTGGCAACGTGAGGCGGTGCGCGACGCCCTCACCTCATCGGAGGGATTCGTGAGCGCCCAGGCGCTGCATACGGCGCTTCGGGAGGCGGGCTCGCCGATCGGGCTCGCCACGGTCTACCGCGCGCTCGCCGACCTCGCGGTCGAGGGCGATGCGGACTCCCTCCAGCAGGAGGGCGAGAGCCTCTATCGGGCGTGCACTCCGAACAGCCACCATCACCACCTGATCTGCCGCAGCTGCGGGCTGACGGTCGAGATCGAGGCGGATGCCGTGGAGGCCTGGGCCGCATCCGTCGCCGAATCGCATGGATTCACCCAGCCGAGCCACGTCGTGGACGTCTTCGGGCTGTGCGCGGCTTGCACCATCGCGCGTACTCCCGTAACGTAGACCCTTGGTCAGGCGGCCTACCCGCCTGCTTTGTGCGCCAATCCACCTTTCGCGAGTCTGTCGTGGATTCTGTGCGTGCCGACAAGAGATCTTGGGTGGGGCATTTCGCCCCACGGTAACTTGAGGAGAGTCATGGCAGCCGTATGCCAGGTGACAGGAGCCGTTCCCGGTTTCGGTCACAACATTTCGCACTCGCACCGACGCACCAAGCGTCGTTTCGACCCGAACATCCAGAAGAAGACGTACTTCGTGCCGTCGCTTCGTCGTAACGTCACCCTGACGCTCAGCGCCAAGGGAATCAAGGTCATTGACGCTCGTGGCATCGAGTCGGTCGTCAAGGATCTGCTCGCTCGTGGGGAGAAGATCTAATGGCCAAGCAGCAGGACATCCGTCCCATCATCAAGCTCCGCTCCACCGCGGGCACCGGGTACACCTACGTGACCCGCAAGAACCGCCGCAACGACCCTGACCGTCTCGTGCTGAAGAAGTACGACCCCGTCGTGCGCAAGCACGTCGAATTCCGCGAGGAGCGCTAAACACATGGCCAAGAAAAGCAAGATCGCCAAGAACGACCAGCGCGCGGTCATCGTTGCGCGTTACGCCGCCAAGCGTCTCGAGCTCAAGAAGGCGCTCGTCGACCCGAACGGCACCGACGAGTCCCGCGAGGCCGCCCGCGTCGGCCTGCAGAAGCTCCCGCGCGACGCGTCGCCGGTGCGTCTGCGCGGTCGCGACGCCATCGACGGTCGCCCCCGCGGATACCTCAGCCAGTTCGGCGTCTCCCGTGTTCGCTTCCGCGACATGGCTCACCGAGGCGAATTGCCCGGTATTACCAAGTCAAGCTGGTAGGTTCGAGGCGGTCTCACAGCGCCTCGGCCTGTGAGACGGTTACCGTTTGCTCTAATTGCACAAGGTCCGAGGAGGACAACTCATGGCTGACAAGTCACTGAACCGTACCGAGCTGGTGGCAGCTGTCGCTGCCGAGTCCGGCCAGAGCCAGGCCGCCGTCAACGGCGTTCTCGACGCTCTTTTCTCCACCCTGTCCACCTCGGTGGCCCAGGGCACCAAGGTCACCATCCCGGGCTGGCTCGCGGTTGAGCGCACCCACCGTGCGGCTCGTGCCGGTCGCAACCCGCAGACGGGCGAGGCGATCCAGATCGCAGCGAGCAACGGCGTCAAGATCAGCGCCGGTAGCAAGCTGAAGGCTGCCGCCAAGTAGTCTCCACGCTTCACTGATCGAGGGGGTGCGACCGAATGGTCGTCGCCCCCTCGTTCATGTCGTGCCCAGCCGCCCTCGCCTAGGCTGAAGCGGTGCTCCGACTTTCTCGCGTCGCGGGCCCGGCAGCGCTCCTGCTGGCCTCCTTCGCCGCCCTCCTCGCCGCATTGGCGTACGGCGGAGGCGCGAACGCGGGCCTCGCGCTCGATCCCGGCGCCGTGGTGCGGTACGGGTTGCCCATCGCAAAGATGCTCGTCAACCTGGCGGTGGCCGGCACCCTCGGCTCCCTCGTGCTCGCCGCCTTCGCTTTCGACGCCGACCGCCCCGAGTACGGGCGGGCCCTCGACGTCGCCGCGGCCTCCGCCGCGGTGTTCACCGTGGCGGCCACCGTCACCGGATTCTTCACCTTCATGAGCGTCTCGGGGCAGACGTTCAGCGTCGGTGCCCAGTTCGGAGACGTGCTCTCCACCTTCGTGACCGGCTACTCGATCGGGCAGGCGTGGCTCGCCACGACCCTCATCGCGGCCGTGCTCACTGTGCTCTGCTTCGCCGTGCGGAATCAGGGCGTCATCGCCCTCCTGGTGATCGCGACGGCGTTCGGGCTCGTGCCGATGGCGCTGCAGGGTCACGCGGGCGACAGCTCGAGCCACGACGCGGCGACCACCTCGATCTGGCTGCACATCGTGTTCGCGGCGGTGTGGCTCGGGGGACTGCTCACGGTCATCCTGTCTCGGTCGACGCTGGAGTCGGGGCGGATCGGGCCGGTGCTGGAGCGCTACTCGACGCTCGCGCTCATCTCCTTCGTCGTGGTCGCGGTCTCCGGCTACGTGAACGCCGAGATCCGCATCATCACGCTGCCCAATCTGTTGACCCCCTACGGGATCCTCGTGCTCGTGAAGGTCGCGGCGATCGGGGCGCTCGGCCTCTTCGGTCTCGTGCAGCGGCGATTCCTCGTGGGGCGGATCACGGCGAATCCCACGGGGCTCCGTCGCTACTTCTGGTGGCTGATCGCCGCGGAACTCGCGTTCATGGGGCTCGCAGAGGGCACCGCGGCAGCGCTCGCGCGGACCGCCGACCCCAAGATCATCGACCGGGTGTCGCAGATCGCGAACCCGACACCGGCCGAGGTGCTCACCAATCGACCGCTCCCACCGCTGCCGAGCTTCGCGAACTACCTGACGCAGTGGAACATCGACCTGCTGTGGTTTCTGGTGTGCGGCTTCGGCATCTTCTTCTACCTCGCGGGCGTGGTGCGGCTGCGCCGGCGCGGCGACCGCTGGCCGGTGTACCGCACGGTGCTCTGGGTGGCCGGCCTGCTGGGCCTGTTCTGGATCACGAGCGGCGGCGTGAACGTCTACCAGGAGTACCTCTTCAGCGCTCACATGCTCGGCCACATGCTGCTCGCCATGGCCATTCCGCTGCTGCTGGTTCCCGGGGCGCCGATCACCCTCGCGCTGCGCGCCATCCGCAAGCGCGACGACGGCAGCCGCGGCGCACGCGAGTGGATCCTGCTGCTCGTGCACTCGCGGTACTTCGCGGTACTCGCCAACCCGATCGTCGCGGCGGTGCTCTTCGCCGGGTCGCTCATCGTCTTCTACTACACGCCGATCTTCAGCTGGGCGACGACCGACCATGTGGGCCACGAGTGGATGATCATCCACTTCCTGCTCACCGGGTACCTGTTCGTGCAGGCGCTCATCGGTGTGGACCCCTCGCCGTACCGGGCGCCGTACCCCATGCGACTGATCATCCTGCTCGGAACGATGGCGTTCCACGCGTTCTTCGGGCTGACCCTGATGACGGGCTCGGGGCTGCTGCTGGCCGACTGGTACGGCGCGATGGGCTGGGGGGCGGCCATCCCGGCGCTGTCGGACCAGCAGACCGGGGGAGGGATCGCCTGGAGTATCGGTGAGATCCCGACGATCTGCCTCGCCATCGCGGTGGCGATCATGTGGAGCCGGAACGACGCGAAGGAGTCGAAGCGGTACGACCGCAAGGCCGACCGCGACGGCGACGCCGAACTCGAGGCGTACAACGCGATGCTCGCCAAGCGGGCGCGGCAGACGACGGGACGCTAGGGCGCGTTGATCTCGCGGATCGTGAGCTGGTCATCCGCCGAGACCGTGATGGCGTAGGAGACGTCGAACGGCACATCGCGGTCGAAGGTGTTGATCGAGCCGTCGTAGAGGGACTGCACTTTGACCTTCAGGTGAGCGGCGGCCCCGGTGGTGGGCACGAGCCACTTGCCCACCGAGCGCCCGGGCACGATGGTGACGGAGGGGTAGCGTGAGATGGTCCAGCGGGGGAGGCTGTCGACGCGGTTGTCGAAGGTCTTGCCGAACGGGCAGGCGGTGGGGAGGAGCACCTGCTGCGTGGCGCACTGCGCGAGGTAGCCGTGCAGCTCGTGATTCACCTGGGCGACGAACGCCGTGTTCGCCTGCACATTGACCTGCACGGGAGTGACGGAGCCGGGCTGGGTGATCGGGACGGTCACGCGCGACGCGGTGAGATAGGTCGACACGTGGTCGAAGACGTAGGCGCCGGGGGAGAACACGACGTAGGGCGCGGAGGCGGCCGCGCTGGAGGCCGAGCTCGTGATCGGCAGTCCATTCACGCGGAAGCGCGTGTCGTGGAGCACCGTCACCGACACCGTGGCGAGCGGCGAGCTCGCGAAGCGCCACTGCGGGAAGAGGCCGAGGAAGGCGCCCGACTGCTCGACCCGAAAATGGGTGGTGGCGGGTGCGCCGTTCAGCCGCAGCGAGAAGGCGACGTCGTGGATTCGGCCGGCCACCGCATCCGGGCTGTCATGGCGGATGCTCGTGATGGTGCCGAGCGCGCTGGCCGACAGCAGGTCGGTCGGCACCCCCTTGGGCGCGCTCACCCCCGGCATCTCGCTCGCCGTCGTGGCGTCGTGGCGGGCGAGGGCGTCGAGGTAGCTGCGCGCGAACCCCTGCGCGCTGTACACCGTCGCGTTCAGACTCGCGACGGTGATCGCGAAGGCGATGAGCAGGAGAGCGAAGGCGACCGTCCAGAGTACGAGGGCGCGCTTCATGCCCACATCCTACGGTCGGGTGCTGGGCTCCCGCGGGCGGCGGGTCGGTCGGGCGGTGGAGGCGGGCGCGTGGCGAGCCGCGGGCGCGGGTAGCCTTGTGGGGTCCGTTTCGATCCCGGGGAGGCCACGTGTCTGACATCGCGCTCTCGCCGGAGCAGCAGGCGGTGTTCGACGCGATCGAGACGACGCGGGAGAACATCTTCGTCACGGGTCGGGCGGGCACGGGCAAGTCGACTCTGCTGAACCACCTCTCGTGGAACACATCCAAGCAGATCGTCATCTGCGCGCCCACCGGGGTCGCCGCGCTCAACGTGGGCGGCCAGACGATCCACTCGCTGTTCCGCCTGCCGATCGGCGTGATCGCCGATCACGAGATCGAGCAGAGCAACGAGTTGCGCAAGCTTCTCGGCACGATCGAGACGGTCGTCATCGACGAGGTCTCCATGGTGAACGCCGACCTGCTGGACGCCGTGGATCGGAGTCTGCGTCAGGCGCGGGCGCGCCCGCGCGAGCCGTTCGGCGGGGTGCAGATCGTGCTCTTCGGCGACCCGTATCAGCTCGCCCCGGTGCCGGGCGACGGCGACGAGCGCGCGTATTTCGAGGACCAGTACCGCTCGATGTGGTTCTTCGACGCGAAGGTCTGGAGCCAGACCGACCTGCTCATCTACGAGCTCTCGACGATCCACCGTCAGCACGAGGACGAGTTCAAGTGGATGCTCAACGCGGTGCGACACGGTCGCGTGACCGCCGAGATCGCGGCGCGCCTCAACGAGATGGGCGCGCGTCCCGCACCCACGGACGGCACGATCACGCTCGCGACGACGAACGCGACCGTCACGCGTATCAACGCGACCCAGCTGGCGCGCCTCCCCGGTCGGGTGCGCACGGCCCGGGCAGACCTGAGTGGGGAGTTCGGCGGCCGCTCCTATCCCGCCGACGAGGCGCTGGAGTTGAAGGTGGGCGCCCAGGTCATGTTTCTGCGGAACGACTCGGATCAGCGCTGGGTGAACGGCTCGATCGGAACCGTGACCAAGATCGATTCGACGGTCTGGGTGGAGGTCGACGGCGAGCAGCACGAGGTGCAGCCGGCCGTGTGGGAGAAATACAGATATTCGTACTCTCCACTAACCAAATCGCTGAAGAAGGACATCGTCGCCGAGTTCACGCAGTTTCCGCTGCGTCTCGCCTGGGCCGTCACCATCCACAAGTCGCAGGGCAAGACCTACGACAGCGCGATCGTCGACCTCGGCACGCGGTCGTTCGCACCCGGCCAGACCTATGTGGCGCTCAGCCGGATCAGCCGGCTCGACGGGCTCTATCTGTCACGCCCCTTGCGTCCCTCCGACATCATCGTCGACGAGAACGTGCTGCGGTTCATGTCGCGCGCGGCGCCGATTCCCGCGATCGAGGCGTAGCGGGCGGGGTCGGCGCGACGCGCTGACCGGGACGCGCCGCGGGCGCGGGGTGCGGGGGAGCAGCGGGCGGGCTCAGTGACCGGCGTGCGGGTCATCCAGCACGAAGGCGGGCCCGCCGTGATGGTGGGCGTGCTGACCGGCCTGCGTGCTCGCGAGTGCCGGAGTCGTGAGCGTGCCGACGAGCAGGGCGCCGGCGAGGAGTCCGAGAAGATACCGTCCGGCGGGGAGTTCGCGGCCGTGCGCTGCCGGGTCGGCGCCGCGCCGCAGTGCGATGGCGAGCGCGAGTGCCACGGCGAGGTCGAGGACGCTCGCGATGCCCATCGGAATGAAGCCGAGGGGCGAGGCGAGGTCGGGCCGCACGAACACGGTCGACAGCGTGACGAGGATCGCCCAGCCGAGCACGGGCAGGAGAGCCGAGAACAGGACGGCCCGCGGCCGTGCGATCCGCCCCCGCGCCAGGACGAGCGCGCCCCAGGCCGTCTCGAGGGCTCCGACCGCCAGGAGCGCGAGCGCCACGGGGAGGGGAGAGCTGATCACGAGGGCGAGGTGGATGATCCCCGCTCCGATGGCCGCGAAGGCCAGCCAGGTTCTCATGATGGTGGACACGGCTGCTCTCCCCTCCGCTTCGGCGTTCGTCGTCAGACCGCGGCGCGGCTGCGCTTGTCGGCTCCCAGGCCGACGGCGAGGAGCACGATCGCGCTCGCGAAGTGCAGCACGTTGTCGGCCGCGTTGAGCGCGAGGATGTTGAGCGACGACCCGACGAGGAACAGTCCGAGGATGCCCACGAGCAGGTAGACCGCGCCCACCGTCGTGTTGAGCCCCTTCGCCGCGGGCACGCTGGCGAGGCCGGCGATCAGCAGCGCCGCACCGATCAGCAGGTGGACGATGTTGTGCAGGATGTTCACCTCGAAGATTCCGAGGATGAGGCCGCCCTGGGTCGCGAGGAACCCGACGCCGCCGGTGTAGGCGAAGCCGAGCAGGCCGACGAGCAGGTAGACCGCGCCGAAGATGACGGCGAGCAAGCGGTTGGGTGAGCTGGACATGGTGTTGCCTCCTCCTGATGGCGAACCCGTGTTCGCCGTTGTACTGGGTGTTCGTTCTGCGACGGCTGGACGATTGGTGAGCGTTCCGCTCGGCGAGATCGACGATTTTGTGCCATTCGACGTGCGGTTCGCGCCCCAGTGCGGGGGTGCGAGCGAGTCCGGGGGTCAGCGCGGCCCGGAGGCGGGCATCCTTGAGACATGCCGATCGTTCCTGAGACCAAGAGCTGGACCTGGGTGCTGGAGCGCCCCTGCCCCGAGTGCGGCTTCGACGCCGCCTCCTTCGCGGCGACCGACGTGGCCGGGATGCTCCGCGCTACGGCCGCCCGCTGGCCCGCCGTGCTCGCCCGCCCCGAGGTGCGCGTGCGCCCGGACGACGCGACGTGGTCGCCCCTGGAGTACGGCGCACATGTGCGGGACGTGATGCGGATCTGCCGCTACCGCCTGACGCTCATGCGCACGGAGGACGACCCCGCGTTCCCGAACTGGGACCAGGACGAGACGGCGGTGGCCGAACGGTACGACCTTCAGGACCCCGCGACGGTCGCCGCCGAGATCGCCGAAGCGGCTGCCGCCCTCGCCGCCGATCTCGATGAGGTCGCCTCGGCGGGGGAGACCGTGTGGTCGCGGCCCGGGCGCCGGAGCGACGGCGCCGCGTTCACGGTCGAGTCATTCGCGAAGTACTTCATCCACGACGTGGTGCATCACCTGTGGGACGTGCGCGGCTAGTCGAGCAGGTGCTTCACCAGGAAGTTCGCGGTACGCGCGAAGGCCAGTTCGGCTGAGCGCGGCGCGAACTTGCCCTGGATGTCGGCGTTGGCGAAGGAGTGCACCGTGTCGACGTACCGGTACTCGGTGACAGGGGTGCCGTGCTCGCGGAGGCGGTCGATGAACGACTCCGGCGTCTCGTCGGCCTCCCACTCGTCGAACTCCGCGAACTGCAGCAGCACGGGGGAGGGGATCACGCCGTGGTCGCGCGGCGCGAGGGTGGAGTAGTAGGCGACCACCGCATCCTCTGACCCGCCCTGGGCGTGCAGCAGAGCGATCCACCCGCCCATCGAGAACCCGACCACGCCCACGCGACTCGAGCCCTCCGCGCGCGCGGTCGCGATCACGTCGTCGAGCTCGGCGAGGGCGACCCCGACGCTCAACGAGGTCATGAGGCCCTCCGCCTCGGCGTCATCGAGCGTCGCGACGCCCGAGTAGAGGTCGGGGATGACCACCCGGAAGCCCTCGCGCACCAGACCCTCGCCCAGCGCCACGAGCCCCGGCAGGCGGCCGTACCAGTCGTGCACGAGGATCACGAGCGGGTCGCCGGGCCGGCCGAAGCTGAGCGGCTGACCGGGGGAGGGGATCGGGATCAGGTGGTCGGCCATGAGCCACAGAATAGGCGGTGGTCGCGGGGGAGCCGGGTGCCCGCGCCGTGCTCAGGCGGAGTCGCGCCAGACGATCTCGGTGTCGAGCAGCGTTCCCCCGCTCGGCGGCTCGGCACCGGCGAGTTGGTCGAGCACCTGCTGGGCGGCTCGGCGTCCCAGCGCGTCGGCGGGCTGACGCACCGTGGAGAGCGCGGGGGTGCAGCGGAGGGCCCAGGAGCTGTCGTCGAAGCCGACGATGCCGATGTCCCCGGGCACGGAACGACCCCACTCGCGCAGCACGTCCATGGCCCCGGCCGCCACCGCGTCGCTCGCGGCGAAGACGCCGTCGATGTCGGGGGCGCGCTCGAGGAGTTCGCGCATGCCGTCCACCCCCGTCTGGTAGCTGTAGAGCGGGTACCGCACGACGAGGTCGGGGTCGAAGGCGTCGCCGAGCGCGAGGGTGAAGCCGGAGAGGCGGTCGCTGCCCGAGTCGCGGTCGAGGGCTGCGGCGATCATCCCGATGCGGCGCCGGCCCGTCGCCATGAGGCGCTCGGTGATGCCCCGGGCGGCCGCCGTGTTGTCGATGCCGATGAAGGGCACGTCGGGGGTGTCGGTGGGGTGGCCGACGAAGGCGGCCGGGATGCCCAGCTGCGCGATCGCGAGCGCGATGGGGTCGCCCGACCGCGCCGACAGGATGATCGCCCCATCGACGAACCCGCCGCGAAGGTACTCGGCCACCCGGTCGCTGTCGCGCTGCGAGTCGAGGATGAGGGTCACCATCTGGTAGTCGGCCTCGGAGAGCACGGCGTTGGTGCCGAGCAGGATATTGCCGATGTTGGGGTCTTCGAGCACGAGCGAGTGCGGCTCGTGCACGACGAGCGCGACCGCGCGCGAGCGCTGGGTGACGAGGTTGCGGGCGGCGGTGTTGCGCACGTAGCCGACCTCTTTGACGGCGGCCTCGACGGCGACGCGGGCCTGGTCGGAGACGTAGCGCTCGCCGTTGAGCACGCGCGAGACCGTTCCCCGGGAGATGCCGGAGACGCGGGCCACGTCGTGGATGGTCGCCCGCCTGGGTCGTGTGGAATCCCGGGCCATAGGCCCACTTTAGCGGCGCGCCCGAGGCCCGTTCCGACGCTGTCGCAGAAATAGTTTTGACAAGATCGCGCTCGTGTGTTTACTCTGGGAACGTTCACAGAAAATCCCTTCGATCACTCGTGGGGGAGTGTCTGTGAACCTTCACAGACGGCGGGCGGCGACGCTCCCCGTCCGATCGCCGACCGTCCGCACGCCAATGAAGTCGAGGCCCCCAGTGACCCTGCCCCTGATCGCGCCGAACAGCCCTCTGGGCCTCGGCACCGACGGACTGGTCTTCGGCTGCGACTACAACCCCGAGCAGTGGGATCGTGCCGTCTGGTACGAGGATGTCCGGCTCATGCGCGAGGCGGGCGTCAACCTCGTCGCCATCAACGTCTTCGGCTGGTCGCACATCGAGCCGCGCAACGGCGAGTTCCGCTTCGACGACCTCGACGAGATCATCGAGCTGCTGCACGCGAACGGGATCGGCGTCAACCTGGGCACCGGCACCTCGTCGCCCCCGCCGTGGCTCAGCACCGAGCATCCCGAGATCCTGCCCCAGGTGGCCGACGGCACCACGCGCTGGCCCGGTGGCCGACAGGCCTGGTGCCCCAGCTCGCCGGTGTTCCGCGAGTACGCGCTGCGCCTCGTGGCCGCCACGGCCGAGCGCTACGGCAGCCACCCCGGCGTGCGCCTCTGGCACGTCTCCAACGAGCTCGGCTGCCACAACGCGCTGTGCTACTGCGACGTCTCGGCGGCGGCGTTCCGGCGCTGGCTCCGCGACCGCTACGAGACCATCGAGCGCCTCAACCACGCCTGGGGCACGGCCTTCTGGAGCCAGCACTACGCCGGTTGGAACGAGATCCTCCCGCCGCGGGCGACCCTCTCCTTCATCAACCCCTCGCAGACGATCGACTTCGCCCGCTTCAGCTCGGATGAACTCCTCGACTACTACCGCGCCGAAGCCGCCGTACTGCGCGAGCACAGCGAACTGCCCGTCACCACCAACTTCATGGTCGCCGCGCACATCCGCACCCAGGACTACTGGCGCTGGGCCGGCGAGATGGACGTGATCGCGAACGACCACTACCTCGACCACCGCCTGCCCGTGCCGCACCTCGAGCTCTCCTTCGCCGCCGACACGACCCGCGGGCTCGCGGGCGGCGACGCGTGGCTGCTCATGGAGCAGGCCACGAGCGCCGTCAACTGGCAGCCGCACAACATCGCCAAGGCTCCCGGCGAGATGCTGCGCAACTCCCTCACCCACGTGGCGCGCGGTGCCGACGGCGTCTGCTTCTTCCAGTGGCGCGCCTCGCTGCGCGGCACCGAGAAGTTCCACTCGGCCCTCCTGCCGCACGCCGGGGTGAACTCGCGCGTCTGGGGCGAGGTCACCGAGCTCGGCGCGGTCATGCAGCGCATGCGCGAGGTCGCCGGAAGCCGCGTGCAGTCGGATGTCGCGCTCGTCTTCAGCTGGGAGTCCTGGTGGGCGACCGACCTGGAGGCCCACCCCTCCGGAGACGTGAAGTACCTGGAGCAGGTGCACGCGCTCTACGAGTCGCTGTGGGCGAGCGGGGCGACGGTCGACATCGTCGCGCCCGGTGCCTCGCTCGACGGCTATCGGCTCGTGGTCGTGCCGAGCCTCTACCTCGTGAGTGACGAGGACGCGGCCGTCATCGACGCCTACGTCGCCGCGGGCGGACACGCCCTCATCAGTTTCTTCAGTGGCATCGTCGACGAGCACGACGCCGTGCGCCCCGGGGGCTACCCCGGCGCGTTCCGCGCGCTGCTCGGCGTGCGCACCGAAGAGTTCTACCCGATGGTCGACGGGCGGACCATCGCGCTGGACGGCGGCGGGCGGGCATCCCTGTGGAGCGAACTGCTCCACCTGGAGGGTGCCGCCGCCGTCGTTCGGTATGCCGAGGGGCCGCTCGCGGGCATCCCCGCCGTCACCCGCAACGACCACGGCGATGGGGTGGGCTGGTACCTCGCCACCGCACTCGCGCCCGCCGAGCTGGAGTCGATCATGCGCCGCGCGCTCGCCGAGTCGGGAGCCACCACGGTCGCCGCCATCGGCGAGGGCGTCGAGGTCGTGGTCCGGCAGTCGGATGACCACCGGTACGTCTTCGTCATCAACCACAACGACCACGAGATCGAGCACCGCTACGCGGGCGTCGACCTCGTCGGCAGAGCCACGCAGTCCGGCGTCTCGCGTCTCGCCGCCGGGGCCGTGCACGTCATCAGGCAGGACAGGGAGAGATCATGAGCAGTGTCGCCACGGGCGTGCGCAATGTCGCGCCGTCACGCAGCAAGAAGAGGGGAGGGCTGAGGAACAAGAGGGCGGTGTTCCTGCTCATCGCGCCGTTCGGCGTGCTGTTCCTGGCCTTCTACCTCGTGCCGATCATCTACGCGGTCTGGGAGTCGCTGCAGGTGATCCACCGCGACGGCACCTTCGGGGCGCCGACGCTCGTCTTCGGCGGCCTGAGCCAGTACGCGCTGGTGTTCCAGAACAGCGACTTCTGGGCATCCGTCGGACGGGTGCTGCTCTTCGGAGTGGTGCAGGTGCCGGTGATGCTCGGCCTCGCGCTGCTGTTCGCGCTCCTCTTGGACTCGCCGCTGCTGCGCGGCAAGCGCTTCTTCCGCCTCGCGTTCTTCGCGCCCTACGCGGTGCCGGGCGTGATCGCGGCGATCATGTGGGGCTACCTGTACTCGCCGAGCCTCTCGCCGTTCAAGCTCCTCACCTCTCAGGTGGACCTGCTCTCGGGCGGCACCGTGCTCTGGTCGATCGCCAACGTCGTCACCTGGGTCTACGTGGGCTACAACATGCTCATCATCTACTCCTCGCTGCTCGCGATCCCCACGGAGATCTACGAGGCGGCCCGGCTCGACGGCGCGGGACAGTTCCGCATCGCCTGGTCGATCAAGATCCCGCTCATCGCGCCGGCCCTCGTGCTGACCGCGGTGTTCTCGATCATCGGCACCCTGCAGCTGCTCACCGAGCCGGAGGTCTTCAAGCAGTTCAGCTCGACGATCTCCAGCACCTACACGCCGAACCTGCTCGTCTACTCGACGGCGTCGGTGCCGAACGTCAACCTCGCGGCGGCCTTCTCGGTCGTGCTCGCGATCGCCACGTTCATCCTCTCCTTCGTGTTCCTCCGTCTCACCCAGCGAAAGGCGGTGCAGGCATGAGCGCTGCCGCCCTGACCGGCCGCGGTCGCGGACCCCGCGAGGGCATCATCTCGCGCGGCGCCGCCATGCTCATCATGGGCGTGTTCACGCTCTACTTCCTCATCCCCGTGTGGTGGCTGCTCATCTCGTCGACGAAGACGCTCGGCAACTTCAACCGCACCTTCTCGCTCTGGTTCACGCCCACCTCGCTCAGCGACTTCGCCGCCAACATCGGCTCGCTGTTCACCTACGGCGGCGGTCTGTTCCCGCGCTGGATGCTCAACAGCATCGTGTATGCGACGGTGGCCGGTGGTCTCGGCACGATCCTCGCGGCGATGTGCGGCTATGCCCTGAGCAAGTACGGTTTCAGAGGGCGCGAGGCGATCTTCAACACGATCCTCGGCGGCGTGCTCGTGCCGGCGACCGCGCTCGCCCTGCCGCTGTTCCTCATCTTCAGCCAGGTGGGTCTGACGAACACCTTCTGGGCGGTCTTCCTGCCCAGCCTGGTGAGCCCCTTCGGCGTGTACCTGAGCCGCATCTACGCGGCCTCGAGCGTGCCCGACGAGATCATCGAGGCGGCCCGGATCGACGGCTCGGGTGAGATCCGCACCTTCTTCACGGTCGCGATCCGATTGATGTCGCCCGCGCTGGTCACGATCTTCCTGTTCCAGTTCGTCTCCATCTGGAACAACTTCTTCCTGCCGCTCATCATGCTGCGCGACCAGTCGCTCTTCCCGGTCACGCTCGGTCTCTACAACTGGAACTCGCAGGTCAACACCTACCCGGATCTGCGAACCCTCGTCCTGGTCGGCGCCTTCGTGTCGATCATCCCGCTTCTCGTGGCCTTCCTCAGCCTCCAGCGTTTCTGGAGGAACGGGTTGGGCGCGGGGGGCCTCAAGTAACACGCACCATCCCTCACCGATAGGAAAAAAACATGGCAATGAAGCACATACGTTTTGCGGCGGTCGTCGCGCTCGCGTCGGTCGCCCTCGTCGGGTGTTCGACCGCATCCGGGGGAGGGCCGTCGCAGGCCGCCGCCTGTGCGCCCTCCAAGGGCAAGGTGACGCTCAACATGACCACCTGGGTTCCCGGAATGGACAAGGTCGTCGCGCTCTGGAACGCCAAGAACCCGAACATCCAGGTCAAGGTGCAGACGGGCCCCAACGGCAACTCGGGCACGTACCAGAACTTCTTCAACGAGCTGAAGGCCGGCAACGCGCCCGACATCGGACAGATCGAGTACGACACCCTCCCCGCGTTCCGCGTGCAGGGCGGCCTCCAGGACATCGGCGCGTGCGCCGGGGTTCAGGCCGCCAAGTCGGAGTTCTCCACCGGGCTGTGGAACCAGGTCACCTTCGGCGAGAAGAGCGCGGTCTACGCGATTCCGCAGGACTCCGGCCCCATGGCGCTGTACTACCGCAAGGATCTGTTCCAGAAGGCCGGCCTCTCCGTGCCGACCACCTGGGACGAGTACGCGGCGGACGCGGTCAAGATCAAGGCGCTCGGCGGCAGCATCACCAACTTCCCGAAGGGTGACGTGAACTGGTTCGCGGGCCTCGTCTCGCAGGCCGGTGGGCAGTGGTTCTCGACGAGCGGCGGTAAGTGGACGGTCAACCTGACCTCTCCCGAGTCGACCAAGGTGGCCGCCTACTGGCAGGACCTGATCTCGAAGAAGCTCGTCTCCACGATCCCCGGCTTCACCGACCAGTGGAACAACGCCTACGACAAGGGCCAGGACTGGACCTGGGTCTCGGCCGTCTGGGGCGCCAACTCGATCTCGAGCGGTGCACCCACCACCTCCGGCAAGTGGGCCGTGGCCCCCATGCCGCAGTGGACCGCCGGCGCGAACGTCTCCGGCGCGTGGGGCGGCTCGTCGAGCGTCGTCTTCAAGGGCAGCAAGCACCCGGCCGAGGCCGCGAAGTTCATCCTCTGGCTCAACACGAGCTCCGAGGCGCTGACCAAGCTCAACGAGGTCGCTCAGCTCTACCCGGCGAGCACCGCCGGTGACCAGCTGCCCGCCCTGTCGCAGCCCGTTCCGTTCTACGACAACCAGCCCATCTACGTCACCTTCGGCGACGCGGGCAAGGTCATCAGCCCCTTCACCTGGGGCCCGACCATGACGCAGACCTACAGTGACGTCTCCGACGGCTTCGGCGCCGCGCTCTCGGGCAGCGGAACCCTGCAGGATGCCCTCGCCGCCGGCCAGGCGAAGACGATCGCGGCCCTCAAGGCGCAGTCGATCCCGGTCAACGGCTAACTCACACAGCACGGGGACGCTCCCCGCGCGGCGCTCAGGGCGCGGCGCGGGGAGTGTCCTGCCGTCAGTCGCCGAGAGCGGCCGCGACGCGATCCCACCAGGCGCCGGCCGCGCGACGCGCCTCGGGCAGCCGCGCGAGCCCGTCGGCACGGATCGTCTCCGCCTCCGCCACGACGCGGTCGAGCGTGGCGGTGGAGGCCCCGGAGGCCAGCAGCTCGTGAAGGGGCAGCACCCCGTTCTGCCCGAGGTTGCCGAGGGCGCCCGCGAGCTTGACGGAGGTGTACTCGTCAACGGGGAGGGCGAGAGTCGGCACCGCCCCCGACAGCGCGAAGACGGCGGGATGGTACCGACTCGTGACGACGAGCGATGCTGCACGCGCGAGGTCGGCGGCGGGGCGGGCGTGCGTCACGTGACGGATGACCGAGGGGGCGGTCATCCGGGCGCGCACCTCCTCGTGCAGAACAGAGTCTCCCCGCACCGCGTCGGACCGCACCGACGCGAAGTGGGCGAGGAAGCCCACATCGAGCCCCGTGAGCTCGGCCGCCCGGTCGATGAGGGCGGCGATCGCGGTCACGGCGCGCTCGCGATCGGCTCCGCCGAGGTGGGTCGAGAGTGAGACGAGGATGCCCGACGCGGGCTCCCCGAACGAGTCGGCCGCGCGCAGGAAGCTCGCGTCGTCGAGGGTGTGGCTCGAGCGGTCTTCCGCGACGCCCAGCGCGCGGGCCAGGCGCAGGGACGGCTCCTCGCGCAGGCCGACGAGGCGCGCGCGGCGCAGGAGCCCCCCGAGCAGCTCACGGTCGGCGCCCGTCAGTTCCGGGCCGAGGGTCTGGCCGGAGACGACGAACGGTCGGTCGAGGCGATGCGCGAGTTCCGCGAGCGTCGCCCGCTCGAAGATGTGCAGCGGCCAGGTGGACGCCATGTTGCCGCCGCCACTGACCGCCACCGCGTCGCTCGCGCGCACGGCCTCGATCACCCGGTGCGCCGGGTCGCCGGCGTCGAGGAGTCCGAGGGTGCCGTCGGCCGTGCGGAGTACCCGCGACATGCGGTCCGCCTGCGCCGCGCGGTCGTGGGCGAGAGCGCCGCCGAACCCGATCCCCGCGATCGCGTCGATGCCATAGCGGGCGGAGGTCTCGGCCGGGGCCGCCGAGATGCCGGTGATGCGGGCATCCCGTCGCTCTCGCATCGCGTCGACGAAGGCCTCGAACATCGCCTCGTCGCCGAGGTGGACCATGCCGTCGACGACGCCGACATCGCCGATGGTGAGAACTCGCACGCGCATCCTTCGGGGTTGGGGCCTCGCGGCGGCGAAGCGCAACCACGTTATCCGATGGGCGCAAGCCCCAGCGTCGCGTCACCCGCGCTCGCTAGGATGCACCGGGACCATCGGGCGGCAGCCGGGTTCCGAACAAGCTCCGGAGAGGGGGCGCCGTCATGGGCATCCAAACATCGCTCGACGCGGTCGTGCAGGCCGACCGCATCGTCGACTCGATGCGACTGGCCGACGATCTCGCGTTCGAGGCCGGTCGCGACGGCGGCGTCCGCACCCTCCGTGTGCTCGGCGCGGCCGTACAGAGCGACGACCAGGTGGTGGCGATCGCGGCCACCCACGCGCTCGCCGAGGTCTTCGACATGCAGGCCGACCTCGCACTCTCCGAACTGCTCTCCAGCGACCGTCCCTACCTCCGCGAGCACGCGGCGTGGGCGCTCGGTTCGCGACTGCCGCGCTTCGACACGATCGGGCGCCTCATCGGACAGGTCGCGGCCGGCGGGTTCGGCGGCATGCTGGCTCAGCGCACGCTCGAGCAGTGGTCATCCGCGAGCCCCGAACACATCGCGATCGGTCTCGAGGGCGCGCTCCTGGGGCTGGATGACCCGGGCGCGCGGTTCCGCCTCGTCGAGTCGCTCGGCCTCGTGCGAGGCCGCATCGCCTCACGGCCCCTGCTCCGCATCGCCACCGACCCCGCCGAGGACGAGACGGTGCGGGTCTCCGCGGTCTCGGCCCTCGGGCAGCGTCGCGGCGATGCGGCCATCGAGAAGGCACTGCGCTCGCTCGCCGAGGGCGACGGCTTCCTCGCCGACGTCGCCCGCCTCGCCGTCGTCGACCTCTCGCCCGACCTCAGCACCGAGTACGGCTTCGGCGCCGAGCCGCGCGACGGCCTCACCATCGCCCAACTGTTCCTCAACGCCGACATCGACGCCGAACTCAGCCAGGCGGGCAGCGGCGACAACGGCGGCATCGCGACCCTGCTCGTGCGCCTCGGCGACGCCCTCGTCGCAGGCCCCGTCGCGCGCGTGCTCACCCTGTCGCGCGGCACCGCCGCCTCCGCGCTCGAGAGCGTCAGCGAGGTCGGACTCAGCCGTGCCGGTCACGTCTACGGCCGGATTCCGCTGCTGCGCGGGCCGGTCGAATCCGCGAACGCCTGGCCGCTGCGGGTGACGGCACGGCGGGGGATCAGGCGGATGCTCCGCGCGGCGGGAGGCGTGGACATGCTGCACCTGCGGATGGCCGACGTGGGGAGCCTGGCCGCGTTCGACGTGGCGCGGGAGCTGGACATCCCCGTCGTGTTCACGGTCGCCCCCGACCCGCACGCCGTCATCAACTCGCTCGACCTCGCGGGCCGCCTCACGCGGTCCAACTTCGGCGAGGCCGACCTCGTCGACCACTTCTGGTTCCGCAGCCGGCTCGTGCAGCAGCTCGCCGCCAACTCGGCGCACACCGTGCTGTTCCCCAGGCCGCAGCTGCAGCGCGACATGCGCGAGCTCGTGGGGATCGACATCACCGCGCACCCCGAGAGACACACGATCGTGCCGGAGGGCATCGACCTCGATGTCGTCGACCGTGCCGTCGCCGAGGCCGCCGACCACGCCGCGGGTCGGCCCGCCACGCCCGCCCTCGCCGAACTCGCGACGCTGCTCGAGGGCCTTCCGCCCGAGCGGCGCGAGCTTCCGCTGCTCGTCAGCGTCGGTCGCTTCCACCGCGTGAAGGGCATGGCCAGCATCGTCGAGGCCTGGGCGGGCGGCCCGCTTCGGGAGACCGCGAACCTGCTCCTCATCGGCGGCAACCTCGACCGGCCCTCCGCCGATGAGCGCGAACAGCTCGGCCTCATGGACGCGATCATCCCCGCCGACGACCGCCTCGCCCACGGACTCGTGCTCTCCGGCCACCGGCCCAACGACACGGTCGCGCGCTGGGTGGCGGCGGCCCGCTTCGGACTGCCCGGCCGGGCCGCCCCGCGCGGCGCCTACGTCTGCGGCAGCCTCAAGGAGGAGTTCGGCATCGCGCTCCTCGAGGCGATGGCGACCGGCCTGCTCGTCGTCGCACCGGACGGCGGCGGCCCCGCCACCTACGTGCAGCAGGGCGTCACCGGCTTCCTCGCCCCCACCTGGGACGTGCGCCAGCTGCGCTCCGCCATGGAGACGGCGCTCGCCGCGGCGCAGTCCGAGACCACGGATGAGCGTGCCGCCGCCTCCCGCGCCACCGTCGAGGCGAGCTTCACCATCCAGTCCATGGCGCGCTCGCTCAGCGAGGTCTACGACGGGGTGCACCGCGAGGAGCGCGAGCGCGGCGACTGGCTGGTTCCGCTCCCGTGACCCTGCTGATCATCAGCCCCGACTACGCCTCCCATCTGCTCCCGCTCGCCACGCTCGGCACCGCCTGGCGCGACGCGGGGGAGCGCGTGATCGTCGCGACCGGTCCGGCCACGGCCGACATCGTCGCGTCATTCGGCTTCGAACGGATGCACCTGCAACTCGGGAAGGGCTCCAATCCGGGTGTCATCCGCGCCGAGGAGCAGCCCAAGGGCGAAGACGACGCCCTTCGCGGATTCTTCGACGCGACCCGCCGTGGCATGGTCGAGACCCTCGCCTTCCAAGCGGAGGCCAGACTCAGCGACCTCATGTGGGAACCCGTGCGCGCCGCCCGCGAGGTGCAGGCGATCGTCGCCGAGCTGCGCCCCGACGCGATCATCGTCGACCACCTCGCGTTCAGTGCGCGGCTGGCGCTCGTGGCGGGGCGGATCCCGCACGCGGATGTCGTGCTCGGGCATCCCTCGGCCCTGCCGGTCGGCGACGAGGTGTACGGCTACCCGCCCGCCTGGCCGGCCGCCTTCACCCCGGAGCAGAGCGAGCTGGATGCCCTGCGCGCGCTGTGCGACCGGGTGAGCGACTCGTTCACGGCGGAGTGGAACGCGGCGCTGCTCGAACTCGACCCCGCGGCGACGCCCTCGCGCTCGGCGTTCGAGGAGCGCGGAGACCTGCTCCTGCTCAACTACCCGGCCGAGTTGGCGACCCCGCAGCGCTCCGCGCTGCTCGGTGAGCACGTGTACCTCGGCTCCGCCGTGCGCGAGGAACCCGTCGACGACGAGGTGCGGGAGTGGCTGGCGGCGGACGACGCGCCGTACGTGTACGTGAGCTTCGGGAGCTTTCTGTCGGTGCGCGGGGATGTACAGGCGCGGGTCATCCGTGCGCTCGCGGATGCCGGGGTGCGCGCCGCGGTCGCCATCGGCTCGGCCCCCCGCGCGGAGCTCGGAGAGCTGCCCGAGGGCTGGCTGGTTCGCGAGTTCCTGCCCCAGGTGACCCTGCTCGGGCGGGCCGCGGCCGCCGTCACGCACGGGGGCAACAACAGTGTCACCGAGGCGATGACGCAGGGCGTGCCCCTCGTGGTGCTGCCGTTCTCGACCGACCAGTTCGCCGGCGCCGCCGCGCTGGAGGCGGCGGGGTACGCGGTCGCGCTGCCGCCCAACACGGCGACTCACGACGAGCTTCGCGCGGCGATCGAGGCCATGCTCGCGCTCGACGGCGACGCGCGTGAACGGCTCACCGCGCTCGGGCGATCGCTGCGCGAGGAGCCCGGGCGGGAGCGGGCCCACTCGGCGTTGCGCGCGCGGCCCGGTCGGTAGCGCGGTTACTCGGCGCTGCGCGCGCCACTGGGTCGGCAGCCCTGTTACTCGGCGCTGCGTGAGCCGAACACGAACTCGCGCATCTCCTCGACCGACGACTCCGCGTCGCGGTAGCGCTGCATCAGGGCGGCGTTCGCGTCGTACTGCGGGCCCTCGCGCAGCTGGGTCTCGTGGTGGAGCGCGTACACGCGACCGTGGTGGCGGCGCGGGGGCTCGCCCAGCAGGGTGCCGTGGGCGACGTACCAGGCGGCATCCTCGAAACCCCACCCCCGGAAGCGCTCATCCTGGCCACCGTGGCTGAACCAGGTCTGCGGGGTCGCGACGTACACGCCCGAGCAGGCGCCGCGCACGAGCTCGAAGTCGCAGTCCTCGGCGCTCATCCCTGACGCGTACTGGGCGGTGCCGCGAGCGCCGAGCCAGTGGTATTCGGTGTAGGGGAGGTGCACGAGGCCCGAGGTGGCCGCCTCCGACACCGCCTGCAGGAGGGGCCCGCGCTCCGGGATCGTGTCGGCGTCGTTGATCACGACCACGTCGTCGGGATCCGCGTCGGCCATGCCGGCGTTGCGGCAGCGGGCGAGGTTGAAGACCGGGTCGTCGGTGTCGACGAGGCGGATGACCGTACCGGGCAGCGTGCGCTCGTACCAGTCGGTGAGCAGCTCGAGGGCCGGGACGCGCGAGGCCTGGGGGCGCCACGGAATCACGACAGACAGCATCCCACCAGCCTAGGCGGGGGAGCGGGGTGGGGCGCGCGGGCGCCCGCGTGCCCGGGTGCGCGGGGTGCCGGGGTGCCCGGGTGGGTGGATGACCGAGTGACCGGGTGACCGGGTGCCCGGATGGGTGGATGACCGGGTGCCCGGATTGGCGGTCACCGTGCTCGCACGCCCGTGGACCGGTCGCGCGGCCGGACCAGACCCCGCGCGGCCGCGCCCAGCGGCCGCACCCTCGATTTGTGGCGCAAAAAGTGCCAACGGAGCGCGGAAACCCGCGCCGGTTGTCATTTACGCGGCTCACGAACAACTTGTTGCACAAAAAGTGCCAACTCGCGTGGGCGTGGGCGTGGGCGTGGGCGGTGGCGTCGGGCCCCCGAATGTAACAACTCGGGTGGGAGTCGAAGAAAGCGCTTGTGAACACCTGCGCGATTTTGTACAGTAGCGCTCAACACACTTGGCACACAGAGGTACCTGGTGACTGACATGGAGAGATCATGGCTGACGCAACGAAGCGCGAGACCGGGCTGCTGAAGAGCTCCCCGGTGAACGTCTCCAAGGGACTCATCACCATCGGCAGCGCCACGGTGCTCCTCCTCATCATCAGCGGCATCTTCGCGCCGTCCAGCATCTCGCCCACCTCGCTCTCCGCGATGCTGCCCGTCGCCTCGGTGCTCGCCATCGCCGGCCTCGGCCAGATGCTCGTCGTGCAGCAGGGCGGCATCGACCTCTCGGTCGCCGGCGCCATGTCGCTCGCGGTCGTCATCGTCACCCACGTGCCAGACGGCAACAGTGGGATGCTCGGCCCCGCCGTCCTCCTGGCGATCGCCTTCGCAATCGCCGCCGGAATCGTCAACGGCCTCATGATCGGTGGCCTCGGCCTCAACCCGATCATCGCCACCCTGGGCACCAACGCGCTGCTCTACGGCCTCAACCTCGCGATCTCGGGCGGACGCCCCCGCATCACGACCACGCTGCTGGCCTCGATCGGCGGCGGCTCGACGGCCGGCATGCCCAACGCGGTCTTCTTCGCTCTCGCCGCGCTGTTGCTCGTCGCAGTGTTCGTGAAGCGCACCGTCGCGGGGCGGCGCTTCGAGGTCATCGGCGACAACCCGCGGGCGGCCCGCGCGATGGGCCTCCGCGTGAAGCTGCACCAGACCTCGGCGTACATCTGGGCGCAGCTGCTGTACTGCGGGGCGGGCATCCTGATCGCCGGCATCACCTCGCAGCCGATCGCCTACGCGGGCGATACCTACCTGCTGCCCTCCGTGGCCGTCGTCGTGCTCGGCGGCACCTCTCTTCTCGGTGGTCGTGGTTTCGCCATCCCCACCGTGATCGCTGCGATCTTCTTGCAGCAGCTCAACCAGTTCGTCTTCTCGCTGGGGGTCTCGTCGGCCATCCAGATCATCATCCAGGCCGCCGCACTCGCGGTCGGCGTCTCGCTCTACACCGTCAACTGGGCCGCGATCTGGACGGCGCTCACGCGTCGCACCCGCGCGGTCACTCCCTAGTCATTCACCACACAAACCCGACCTCGGTCGGAACCCGCAACAGAGGCGTTGCGACTCAACAGGAGGAAAACCAAATGAAACCTCGCACCAAGTTAGGAACACTCGCGGTCGCAGTGGCCGCAGTGTCGCTCATCCTCTCCGGCTGCAGCAGCACCGGTGGAGGAGGCAGCACCGCCGGCGGCGCTGTCACCCACGTCAAGGGCGCACCGTCGTGGTGTGGAACGAAGAAGATCTCGCTCGCACTCCTCGACGGCTTCGGCGGCAACAGCTGGCGTCTCGTCACCACCGCATCCGGTAAGGATGAGGCGTCCAAGTGCCCGAGCGTCACGAAGTACCTGTACGCCGACGGCCAGGGCAACGTGCAGAAGGCCATCTCCGACATCAAGGGCATGGTCTCCACCGGCGTCAACGCCATGGTGGTCTTCCCGGATGCCGGCCAGGCCATCCTCCCGGCCCTCACGACCGCCTACAAGGCCGGCGTCGTGACGGTTCCCTACCGCGTGTTCCCCGGCGGCAAGGCGGGCGTCAACTACGACAAGTGGATCGGCGACGACTTCGCCAACGACGGCAACAACTGGGCCGCGTGGATCACGAAGAACGTGCCGAACGGCGGCAACATCCTGTTCCTGGGTGGCCCCGCCGGCAACAGCCAGAGCGTGACGGAGTACAACGCCCTTCGCAAGGGACTCTCCGACAAGTACACGTTCATCGGTGAGACCCCGTTCCAGCCCACCAACTGGGACCCGACCCTCACTCAGCAGCTGCTGAGCGCTGACATCGCCAAGTACCCGAAGATCGACGTCATCGTCTCCGACTTCGGACCCACCCTGGTGAGCGCCCTTCCGCTGTTCCCGAAGAGCGGACGCTCCATTCCCGCCCTCGCCACCTCCGACGGCAACTCGCTGAGCTGCTTCTGGGAGGACAACCACGCCGCGAACCCCGACTTCAAGCTCATGACCGTTGCCACCGGTAACGACAACGTGCGCCTCGCAGTCGACTACGCGGTGGCGAAGGCCACCGGTGGCGAGATCCCGACCGCCGACTCCTTCAAGGGACCGATCTTCGAAGATTCCGTCAGCCAGCAGCCCCACGGCGTGCAGTGCGACAAGAACCTTCCCGGTGACGTCTACCTGTCGGCTCAGATGCCCGGTGCAACCCAGGCGACGCTCGGCAAGTAACACCCTCGAGTGACGTGCCGGGTCGGCGGAGCATCCCTTCGCCGGCCCGGTACCCACCCGGCCACCACACTCTCGACCCGCAAAGGCACCCCGTGAACAACCAAGTCCTGACGCCGACGACCGTCGCAACGCTCGCGATGTCCGACATCTCGAAGAACTACTCGGGCGTCGCGGCTCTCACCGACGTCTCGGTCGAGATCCTCCCCGGCGAGGTGCACGCCATCCTCGGCGAGAACGGTGCCGGCAAGTCCACCCTCATGAACGTCGCAACCGGCACCACGAAGCCGGATGCGGGAACGATCACGGTGCAGGGCACGGTCATCCCGGCCCTCACACCCGGCCTCGCGACCTCACTCGGCATCGCCATCGTGCACCAGCACCCCGCCGTGCTGCCCGACATGACCGTGCTGGAGAACCTGCAGGTCGCCCTCCCCTCCTCCGTCTTCGCCGGTGACCAGGGCGCCGCGGCTGCGGCGCGAGCCATGCTCGATGGAGTCGACCTCGACGTGCACCTGAACGAGCGCGTCGAGAACCTGACCGTCGCCCAGCGCCACCTGCTGGAGATCGCGAAGGCGCTCGCCGTGCGGCCCGCGCTGCTGATCCTCGACGAGCCGACCGCGCCGCTCGGCGGCGCCGCCGTCGACCTGCTCTTCCGCCGCGTGCGCGACGTCGTCGCCGCGGGCACCTCCGTCGTCTACATCACCCACCGCATGGCCGAGGTTCGGGAACTCGCCGACCGGGTCACCGTGCTGCGCGACGGCCGCGTGCGCGGCACCGCACAGGTCGCCGAGATCACCGACCACGAGCTGCTCGCGATGATCGTCGGCCGTCAGCTCGACTCCACCTTCCCGCCGAAGCGCGAGTCGACACCGGATGACGCGGTCAACTTCCGCCTCGCGGGCTTCGGCGGCCCCGGCTTCGTCGACTTCTCGGCCGAGGCCGTGCGCGGCGAGATCATCGGAATCGCCGGCGTCGTGGGCAACGGCCAGAGCGAGCTGCTGCGCGCACTCGCCGGCCTCGAGACCTTCAATGGAACGGTCGAGATCGAGGGCAACGCCCTCACCTCCCGCGACCTGCTGCACCGGGCGGCGTACATGCCCGCCGACCGTCACGGCGAGGGGCTCGCGATGAGCCTCTCGGTGCGGGAGAACGCGGCGATCTCGGCGCTGAAATCGTTCAAGCGGTTCCTCTTCGTGAGCCGGCGCACCGAGCTGAAGACCGTCGGCGAGTCGCTCCGGTCGCTCTCGGTGAAGGCTCCGTCGATGGATGCGGCGGTCTCGTCGCTCTCGGGCGGCAACCAGCAGAAGGTGGTCATCTCCCGCGCTCTGCTCTCCGACCCCGTCCTGCTCATCGCCGACGAGCCGACCCAGGGCGTCGACGTGGGTGCCCGCGCCGAGATCTACGCGATCCTGCGCGAGGCGTCGAGCCGCGGCATCCCGGTCGTCATCGCGTCGTCGGACGCGAAGGAGCTCGAGGGTCTCTGCGACCAGGTCATCGTGATGTCGCGCGGTCAGATCGTCGAGACGCTCAGAGGTGACGACATCACCGAGGAGCGCATCGTCTCCGCGGCCGTCGCGGCCACCACCGAGGCCGTCTCGGTCGTCTCGGGGCGGGCCACCGCACCGCGCGCCTCGCGATTCCGTCGCTTCATTCAGGGCGACTACGCGCCGACCGCGCTCGTCGGTGCCGTCATCGTGATCCTGGGCGCGTACATCCTCACGCAGAACCCGGCCTACCTCTCCACCTTCAACGTCACCAACCTGCTGACCGCCGCCACCGCCCTCGGCTTCATCGCCATGGGGCAGAACATCGCGCTCCTGACGGGCGGCATCGACCTGTCGGTAGGCCCGCTCGCCGGCTTCCTCGTGGTGGTCGCGTCGTTCTTCATCAATGACGGAAAGCCGATCGGGATGGTGATCCTCGGGCTTGTGCTCATGATCGTCGTCGCGGCGGTGGTGGGTCTCGTGAACGGCGCGCTGATCCGCTTCGGCAAGTTCACCCCGATCGCCGCGACCCTGACGCTCTACATCGCGCTCGGCGGATTCGCGCTGCTGCTCCGGCCCGAGCAGGGCGGCTACATCAGCCAAGGGTTCCAGGGCTTCGTCAACACGACCTTCGGTCCGATCCCGCTGTTCTTCATCGTGATCGTGCTGCTCACCGCGGGCATGGAGTTCGCGCTGCGCAAGCGCCGCTGGGGCTGGCGGCTGCGGGCCGTGGGCTCGAACGAGGAGTCGGCGCGGCGGATCGGTATCGGGATCAACCGCACGGTCATCCTGGGCTACGTGGCGACCGCGCTGTTCGTGGTGCTCGGAGCGGTGATGCTGACCGGCCAGTACGGGATCGGCGATCCCTCGCAGGGTTCGGCCTACACGCTCACGAGCATCACGGCCGTGGTGCTCGGCGGCACGAGTCTGCTCGGTGGTCGGGGCACCTTCGTGGGCACGCTGCTGGGCTCGCTGCTGCTGCAGCAGGTGCTCAACGCGACGGTGTTCCTGGGCCTCGGGACCGTGTTCCAGTACTTCTTCCAGGGCATCCTCATCCTCGCGGCGGCGATCCTCTACACGGTCGGGCGCTTCCGCCGTCGGAAGCGTGCCCTCGAGATCGAGGGCGAACTGGGTTAGCCCGGCTCCGCTGTTAAGCGACGCTTGAAAATTGACCGCCAAACTGTAGAGTATTACTGCACAGCACTCCAAGGCCGTGCACTGCAAAGGAGCAGATCTGATGGGTGAACGACTCGCCGGCCGGACGATCATCGTCACGGGTGCCGCGTCGGGGATCGGCGCGGGACTCGCGCGCGGATTCGCGGCCGAGGGTGCGAACGTCGTCATCGCCGATCTCAACCTCGACGCGGGCGCGGGTATCGCTGCGGAGATCGAGGCGAACGGTGGACAGGCCATCGCCGTCAGGGTCGACGTCACCGACCGGGTCCAGGTCGCCGCGGGTGTGTACGCCGCGGTCGAGCGCTTCGGACGCCTCGACGCCTACTTCAACAACGCCGGCATGAACGCCCCCATGAAGTACATCGACATCACCGAGTCCAACTTCGAACTCGTCATGAAGGTCAACGCGCTCGGCGTGCTGATCGGCACCCAGGAGGCCGTGAAGCAGTTCCGGGCTCAGGGCGGCGGCGGCAAGGTCATCAACACGGCGTCCATCGCGGGCAGGACCGGCTTCCCCGACTTCGCCCCGTACAGCGCCGCGAAGGCCGCTGTCATCTCGCTCACCCAGTCGGCGGCGCGCTCCTTCGCCGCCGAGGGGATCACCGTCAACGCCTTCGCGCCCGGGGTCGTCGCGACGCCGCTGTGGACGAAGCTCGACGCCGACCTCGCCGCCATGGGCGCGGCCGACGCCGGTTTCGACTCGATGGCGGCCGACATCCTCCTCGGACGCCCCGCGCAGCCCGAGGACATCGTCCCGACCGCGATCTTCCTCGCGGCCGCCGACTCCGACTACATCACCGGCCAGGTCATCCCCATCGAAGGCGGAATGATCCTTGTCTGATCGACCCAGGCTCCGCCTGTCCTCACTGAAGGGTGCACCATCATGACAACAGCCACCTACGGCACCAACGCGGTCGACTGGGAAGACCGGATCCAGTTCGACCGGCTGCGCGAGGAGCGACTCGCCCGCCTGAAGGCTCAGCTCGTGGAGTCGGATCTGGGTGCGGTGCTCGCCTTCGACTTCTCGAACATCCGCTACATGTCGGGCACCCACATCGGCACCTGGGCGATGGACAAGCTCATCAGGTTCGCGCTGCTGACCCGCAACTCCGACCCCATCGTGTGGGACTTCGGTTCGGCCGCGAAGCACCACCAGCTGTACAACCCGTGGCTGAGCACCACGACCGCCGAGATGGACGCCGACCCGCACGCCCCGCACCACGGTGCCGTGCGTCCGCGGCTGGAGTCGGGGGCCCGCGCGGGCATCTCGACACTGCGCGGGGCGTTCAACCCCGACGCGGGCATCGCCGAGGAGGTCGCGCGCAAGATCAAGCGCGAGCTGGAGAAGTTCGGCCTTCTGGGCGAGCCGCTCGGCGTCGACGTGATCGAGCTCCCCGTCCTGTTCGCTCTGCAGCAGGCGGGCGTCACGGTGGTGGACGGCCAGCAGGTGTTCCTGCAGGCGCGCTCCATCAAGACCGGCGACGAGATCGCGCTCCTCACCCAGGCGGCGTCGATGGTCGACTCCGCCTACGACAAGCTGTACGAGTTCCTCCGCCCCGGCGTTCGCGAGAACGAGACGGTCGGCCTCGTCGCCAAGACCCTGTACGACCTGGGATCGGAGTATGTCGAGGGCGTCAACGCGATCTCGGGCGAGCGCTGCTCGCCGCACCCGCACGTCTACTCCGACCGGCTCATCCGCCCCGGCGACCCCGCGTTCTTCGACATCCTGCACTCGTACAACGGCTACCGCACCTGCTACTACCGCACCTTCGCGGTCGGGTCGGCGAGCACCGCGCAGAACGACGCCTACCGGCGCGCGCGCGAGTACATGGACCGTGCGATCGCCCTCGTGCGCCCCGGTGCGACGACCGCCGACATCGTGAGCGTGTGGCCGACCGCGCAGGAGTTCGGATTCCCCGACGAGGAGGCCGCCTTCGCTCTGCAGTACGGCCACGGCGTCGGGCTCTCCATCTGGGAGAAGCCGATCTTCTCGCGGCTCGTCTCGCTCGACCACCCGGAAGAGCTCAAGGAGGGCATGGTCTTCGCCCTCGAGACCTACTGGCCGTCGAAGGACGGCATCGGGGCCGCGCGCATCGAGGAGGAGGTCGTCGTCACGGCGACCGGGTGCGAGGTGATCACGAAGTTCCCCGCGGAGGACCTGCTGATCGCCGGACAGCGGTACTACAACGTCGCCGGTCCGCTGCCGGTGCTGCGGTCATCCCAGTCGCACCTCAACACGGCCGCCGGCCGTGGCGAAGAGTAGCGTCGGCGGAGTCGAAGGAAGTACTGCGATGAGGGCAGCCGTGTACTACGGCGCGCACGACGTGCGGGTCGAAGAGGTCGAGTCGCCGGTTCGGCGCGCGGGCGAGGTGCTGCTGCGCGTGCTGCGCAGCGGGATGTGCGGGACGGATGCCACCGAGTGGCGCGCAGGCCCGCACCTGTTCCCGGTGGGCGAGACCCCGCATCCCGTCACCGGCCACCACGGACCGATGGTGTTCGGGCACGAGTTCGTCGGCGAGGTGGTCGAGGCGGATCCCGCGGGGCACCTGACCGCCGGGGACCTCGTCGCGAGCGGCGCAGGCGTCTCGTGCGGGCACTGCGTGCGCTGCCTCGAGGGGCGCACCAACCTGTGCCTGAGCTACTACACGCTCGGCCTCAACGTGCCCGGCGGCATGGCCGAGCTGGTCTCGGTGCCCGAGTCGGTGCTGGTGCCGATCCCCGCGGGGCTCTCGGTCGACTACGCGGGGCTCTCGCAGCCGCTCGCGGTCGGGCTGCACGCGGCACGCCGCACCGGGGTGAAGGACGGCGACACGGTCGTTCTCATCGGCGCCGGCGCGATCGGATCCTTCGTGCTCACCGGGCTCAAATACCTCGCGGATGTCGACGTCACCGTGGTGGACTTCCCCGGCGACCGGCTCAACCGCGCGCTGCGCCTGGGGGCGAGCAGGATCGTGCCCGCGGGGGATGACGCGCGCGCGAGCATCCTGGCCGCCATCGGCAGCGGCGGGGCCGACATCGTCGTGGAGGCGAGCGGCGCACCCGGGCAGCTGAACAACGCGGTCAGCCTCGCGCGCAACGGGGGAACGGTGCTCCAGGTCGGCCTGCCGGCCCGCCCGCAGGAGGTCGACATCGCGCCGCTCGTGCTGCGCGAGATCACCGTGCAGACCACGCTCGCGCACGTCTGCGGACAGGACCTCGCGCCGGCCCTCGAGATCCTGGCCACCACCAACCTGGGTGCGGAGCTGCTCGACAGCGTGCACCCCCTCGACGATATCGCCGAGCAGCTCGAACGGCTCGCCACCGGGAAGCTCGAAGGAAAAGTCCTGTTCGACCCGCAATTGAGAGGAACCGCATCATGAGAGCAGCCGTCTTCCACGGCGACCACGACATCCGCATCGAGGATGTCGCAGCCCCGGCCGGCCCCGGCGAGGGCGAGGTGCTCCTCCGCCCCTACTGGTGCGGGATCTGCGGGACCGACCTGCACGAGTACGCGATGGGCCCGATCGTGATTCCCGCGCATCCGCACCGTCTGAACGGCTCGCAGCTGCCGCAGATCCTCGGGCACGAGTTCTCGGCCGAGATCGTCGAGGTGGGCAAGGGCGTCACCTCGGTGACCGTGGGTCAGCGCGTCTCCGTCATGCCGCTGCTCTACTGCGGCAGCTGCTACTACTGCCGCCGGGGACTCAACCACCTGTGCCAATCGATGGCGTGCATCGGGCTCAGCTACCAGTGGGGCGGCATCGCCGAGCTCGCGGTCGTGCCGGTCAGCCACATCAGTGTTCTCCCGGACGAGGTCAGCGACCTGCAGGGCGCTCTCGTCGAGCCGGGCGCGGTGGCCGCCTACGGCGTCGACACCGCCCAGGTGCGCGCCGGTGACACCGTCCTCATCACGGGCGCCGGGCCGATCGGTGCCCTCGCCTCGCTCTACGCCTACTCGCTGGGCGCCAACGTCATCGTCTCCGAGGTGAACCCCACGCGGGCCGCCCTCGCGAAGAGCCTCGACGTGGGCGAGGTCGTCGACCCGTCGAAGGTCGACGTGGCCGCGTGGCTGAAGGACCGCACCGGCGGGATCGGGGCGGATGCCGTCATCGAGTGCTCGGGCAACGAGCGCGCGCTGCAGACCGCCGTCGCGGCCGTCCGCTCCGCCGGTCGCATCTCGCAGACCGGCCTGCACACCCGCGCCGCGTCGATCGAGCCGATGGTGCTCTCGGAGCACGACATCACCCTCGCCGGCACCTGGTGCTACCCGGTGACCGACTGGCCGCGCATCATCGACCTCATCTCGCGCGGACGCTACCCCGTCGAGAAGGTCGTGAGCGCACAGATCGAAATGGCCGACGTCGTGGAGAAGGGCTTCGAGACGCTGCTCAGCCCCACCGGCGACCAGGTCAAAGTGCTCGTCAACGCCCGCTGAGAGGGAACCCCATCATGAAGGCACTGCAGTACGCGGAACAGGGCGTCGCGCGCGTCGCCGAGCTCGAGATCCCGGCGATCGGACCGGATGAGGTGCTCGTCGCCGCGCGGGCCGTCGGGGTGTGCCACTCCGATATCGACCTGCTGGAGGGGCGCTACATCATCCCCTTCCACTACCCGCTCATCCCCGGCCATGAGTGGTCGGGCGAGGTCGTCAAGGTCGGCGACCGGGTCACCGAGTGGGCGCCGGGCGACCGGGTCGTCGGCGAGTGCGTCATCGGCGCCGACCACTTCGGCTTCTCCATCAGCGGAGCGGCCGCCGACTTCTTCGTCGCCAAGCCGAGCTGGCTGCACCGCCTGCCCGATGAGCTCAGCTACACCATGGGCGCGCTCGTCGAGCCGTTCAGCGTGGCCTACTACGCGATCGTGCGCGCGGGCGGCGTGGATGCGAGCGACACCGTCGTCGTCTTGGGAGCCGGTCCCGTCGGCCTCGCCGTGACCGCCGCCTCGGCCACCATGGGCGCGGTCACCGTCGTGGTGGAGCCGTCGGAGGACCGCCGCGCGGCGGCGCTCTCGCTGGGTGCTGCCCATGCCGTGCATCCCGACGACATCGCCGCGCTGCTGGAGACGATCACGGGCGGCCGCGGGGCCGACCTCGTGGTGGAGGCGAGCGGACGCCCCGCCGTCATGGCGCAAGCGCTCGAGCTGGTCGCCTTCCAGGGGCGGGTCGCTTACATCGGCATCGACGTGGGACGCGAGGCCTCCGCGAAACTGGGGCTCATCCAGTCGAAGGAGCTGCGGATCACCGGCTCGATCGGCTCTCCGGGAGTGTGGCCGCAGACGCTGCGCTTCCTCGCGAACAGCAAGCTCGATCTGACCCCGCTCGTCACCCAGCACTTCACGGTCGATGAGGCGCTCGACGCCCTCGACGCGGCGCACCACCCGGAGACGACGATCAAGGCGCACATCGAGTTCGACGCGACGCTGCCGGCGTAGGGGCGGTGGGTGCAAGAGCGCGAAAGGGGCGCCGCTCCCTTGCGGAACAGCGCCCCTTTCTGTGGTCGTGTCCGGCAGGTCCCCGCCAGTTGTCACCCGATCACAAGGGCTTCTATGACTCAGGGCGTGAAGTCATCCGCGCTTTGCGTTGACGCCACCACAAGACCGCGAGCAGGATCGGCACCGCAAGTGCCCCGGCCGTCATCGCTGTTCCGGCGATGAGAGAGATGAAGTCCATGAAAGTGGGCACAAGAGGATTCATGACGGTCGTCCTTCGTCTATCAAGGTGATGAGTTTACTGCCAGCCATGCGAATAGACACCCCGTCCATTCACCGACATGTACTGGTAGCCCTGCCGCGTCGAAGTTGTGATTTGGCCCCACGGGGTGGGAATGCCACGTTTCACCGTGACCAAGCACTTGAAGGTAGCTTTGCCTCCGGACAGCGACTGACTCTGCTTCGTGGTCGTAATCTCGGCGCTGGGTTCAAAGTTGAAAATGAGTTGGCAGCCGTAGTCTCGGATGCGCTGAACCACCCCGGACCCGGTCACATAGTCCGCCCAGACGCGGGTTGTTGATAACGTGATGCCCGCGATCGCGAAGGACTCGTTCGTATATGAGTGGACGCCATAAGTGACGGCAGCGGGCGCGAAGGTAGCTCGCGCTTTTGCCGCTTCTGCGCGGTGCAAGTCCTTCGGCACAGCCACCCGTGATTCAGAGACCCAACGGGCGTCGCCATCGGTTGACACCGTGATGCCGCCCACAACACGAGTTGTAGCAGCCGGCGAGGGTCCCGCGGCGGTGATACCCGACTTTCCAGTCAGGTACCGCGCCAGGCCTAGCGACTGAGCGCTTGTCAGGCTATCGAAGGCGATCAGGTTCGTGGCCGCGACTTTAGACCCGGCGGCCCCTGCTTCGGCGAGCGCGGCGCGAAGGCTGCTGAGAGCGGACTGTTCGGAGCTGCTGAGGTGGCTACGGACATCTTCTGCAGCAGCGGTGACCGGTACGGCGGTCGCCGCAAGCGTCATGGCAATGATCGGCGCGACGCCAATCAGCCAGCGATTGGATTTCAAGGTGGATGTCCCTTCGAGTAGATGCACGACCCGGGTGGGCCCGACGAAGGTATATGTCCGACCGCGCGCAGAGGGTTCACGCGGTCGACCTGAGATGATCCGCGTGCTCACGCGGCCATTCTGTGGCGCGGGCAATCTGATGTCGCGGGTGACGAGCTCATCCTCATCGATCTACTCAGCATCAGAGGTATTGGGCGACGCCGCCGCGATTTGGAGGCGAAGCGGTTCCGCCGCGAACCGGCTAGCAGGACGCTTGGCCGATGGAGCCGACCGAAATCAACACTCACGGCCCACGCAACCCTGTCTCGCGGTGCGTCAGATTCTGCTCGGGGCCGCCGCCCACCCGGTCGATCACCGTGCTAAAGGATTGTCCCTGCGAGCATTCAAGACTGTTGGCTGCCGATATGTTGCAGTCATTGCGCGTCTGAAGGATGGCTGCAACCGGGCGAGGCGCCGCCGATGCCTGCCGTTGCCAACTGTGTTCGCAACTGCTTGCGAGCTCGATGTAAGCGCGATTTCACGGTGCCCACCGGGACATCGAGTACACGCGCAGCTTCCGTCATCGCGAGCTCTTCTATCAAGCAAAGTTCCACGACTTCACGGTCACCGCGGGGCAGACAAGCGATTGCTCGCCCAATCGCTTCGCGATACTTTCGACCATCTAGTTGCTCATCGATGTCCAAAGCGATGTCGGTCGTCGCTTCGGCAGGGGGTAGCAGGGTCAGCAGACGCGAGTATCGGCGGTGCGACCGAGACAGATTTGCGGTCACGTGTGTAGTGATCGCTAGAAGCCAGGGTAAGAGTGAACCGTCGACGATCCGCGCCCGTCTCCGCGCACGCCAACACTCTAGAAACACGATAGCCACCGCTTCCTCCGCTCTGCTCGCGTCGGAAAGCCGTCGATAGGCGGAATTGAATACCCGGCCGCGATGGCGGTAGAAGAGCACCGCGAACGCGTGTTGGGTTCCAGCCATTGTTTGCCTCCAGAGAGAAGCGTCTGAATCTAGATCACGCATGCATGCCTCCGTCCGAGGTAGTGTAGTCAAAAGCGAGAGCTGCTCGAACTCGGATGTGGACAGGCAATACCCGGGCTCAACGGCGTCGACGCGGTCATCCGGCAGATTCAGGCGCGCGTCGGTGTGGCCCGGTGATCTCGTGAGGCGGCGGTGTGTGGCCCATCGTGAGCCACGCGGGGCACGAGCGCGCCGGGCCCCGGCGGACGTTCCCGGTGGTGTGAGCGGAAGGATGTGGTGTCGTCGATGAAGGTGACGGGGTGGATCGGTGCCGGCACGCTCTGCGTTGTCGTGGCGCTTTTCACGGTGAATCTGGTCCGATCGGGGCAGTTCAACGCCGGAGGCGCCGTGTTCGGCGTCGTCGGCGTGGTGCTGGTCGTCGGGTCAATTGCGGGCATCGGGATCGCTCGGTTGCGGACCCTGCGCGGCCGGTATCCCCGCGCGTTCGTCTCCAACCTCGCTCTGTATCCGCAGCTGTATGACCAGATTCGCGAGCTCACGCAGGCCCTCGGAACCGACATCTCGCCCCTCGGGTCCCGCCGGATGGTGTCGATGGTGCTGGATGACGAGTCGTTGAGGCTCTTCGCGGGTTTTCCGCTGAAGGAGGTTCTCGCCTTTCCCTCGACGGCGATCACGAGCGTCGATATTGCCAAAGCTCCCCAGGGCAAGTGGGTCCTCTCCTCGCTGGAGGTCGTGTTCTCCGTGCGGGGGCGCAGAATCCCCCTGGACTTCTGCCTCATGAACTCGACCTTCGCCGTTCCGCACGCCGTCGGGCGCGCCGAACTCGAGCGTCGGCTCCCGGTCGCGCGCAAGGCGCTCGCCGCGTCTTAGTTGATGCGCTCCGCGAGCAGCTTGCTGTCGGACGCGACCGAGACGGGTCGCGGTAGACCTCGTATCGTCATCCGCGGTCACCGGTAGACTGTCAGGCAGCCGATTGATGGGGGGAGCGACCATGTCGAATGTGATTCACACCACGTTGGCCTCCGCTGAGCGTGCCCGACGCGCTGCCCTTGAGCAGGCTGAGCACAGCGGCGAGATGGAGGGCCTGCACGTCACGCCGGCGACTCGCAGTGACGGCGATGAATACGCCGCAGGCCGCATCGACATCGACGAGTTCGTGGCGCGCGGCCGGGCACGCTACGGTCTTGGCTGAGGTCGTCGACCCTTATCTCGACCCTGACACAGGGTTATTGCGCAACCTCGTCGGTGCGCGCACGAAACGTGCCCTCGACCGGGCTGAGGGTGACTTGACCTACATCCGTGCGGTGGAGTTGCTGGAGCGCCCTGTCCCAGCGACCGGGGATCTCGATGAGTTCCGCGCGATCCATCGCCAGCTGTTCCAGGACGTCTACCCATGGGCGGGAGAAGTCCGGATTGTCGACCTTCGGAAGAACATCCCCGGCGCTGAGCACTTCCTGTCCGCCGCGGCGATCGACCGGGGTGCAATGTTCGCGGCCGAAGAGCTGCGTGACGACGCCATGCTTCGCGCGATCGACCGTGACCGCTTCATTGCCCGGCTGAGTCACCACTATGACCAATGGAATTTCCTGCACCCGTTCCGCGAGGGAAACGGCCGCACGCAGCGGCTCTTCTGGAATCGCGTGGCCGCGGATGCCGGCTGGCAGCTCGACTGGCGAACCGTCGACGGTGACCTCAACGATGCCGCATGCCGGATCGCGGCAGAGAGCCGCGATCTCGGCCCGCTTCGGGCAATGTTCGATCGGATCGTCGTTCTGCCCGAAGCCGCGGCTGATCCGACGTCAGCGCTGGGTCTTTTCGCGCAGCGCACCGAAGGGTAGGGCGACAGTGCGGATGCGGGGCGGGGCACGGTGCCCCGCCCCGCCCTACGGCAGGATGCGCGCCTTGCGGTACTCCTCCACGTAGTGGAAGAAGCTGTCGCGTGTGTCGCGGAACCCGAGGAAGCCCGCCTTGCGGCTCTTGTTCATGTCGGTGAGCACCTCGATGTTGCGACCCAGGTCTCCGTCGGTGTGCCACCACGAGGCGACCCGGTCGATGTCGGGCTCGACGAGGTTGTGGCGCTCGGCGATCTCGGCCCAGATCTCGCGGGCGCCGGTCATCCCCTCGACAAGGGTTCGGGGCTCGCCCTCGAAGCCCTCCCACTCGAGGCCGAAGTAGGCGGCGATCTGCGGCCACAGCCAGCGCCAGCGGAAGACGTCGCCGTTCGCGATGTTGAAGGCCTCGTCCTGGCCGGCCTCGTGCGTGCCGGCCCAGATGATCTGCTCGGCGAGGAGGTCGGCGTCGGTGACGTCGGTGACGCTGTTCCACTGCGCCTCAGAGCCCGGGAAGACGAAGGGCAGGCCGCGCTCCTTGCAGATCGTCGCGTAGGCGGAGATGGTCAGCACCATGTTCATCGCGTTGCCGGTGGCGAACCCGAAGACGGTGTGCGAGCGGTGCACGCTCCACGTGAAGCCGTTGCGCGCGGCGGAGTCGAACAGCTCGTCCTCCTGCGCGTAGTAGAAGTTCGGCGAGCTGAGCCGCGGCTCCTCCTCGCGGAACGGGGTGTCGGCCATGACGCCGGTCGCGTAGGCCTCGAACGGGCCCAGATAGTGCTTGAGCCCGGTCATAAGCGCGACGTGCTTGAGCGACTTCTCGTCCTCGAGGGCCGCGAGCAGGTTGCGCACCGCGCCGCCGTTGACCGCGATGTTCTCGGCCTCGGTGGCCATGCGGGTCCACGCGGTGATCGCGACCAGCTCGGGGCGGGTTCCCGCGAGTGCCGCCCTGAGCGAGGCGGGGTCGGAGAGGTCGGCGCGCAGCGAGGTCACGCCGGGGGCGTTCGTGCCGCTGCGCGACAGGCCGTACACCTCCCAGCCGAGCTCGACGAGTTGGCGACTCAGGGTCTGACCGATGATTCCGGTCACGCCCACGACAAGAGCGCGTCCAGGGGTGTGCAGTGCAGTCACGGTGTGTTCCTTCGCGTTGTGGGGCGTGAGTTCAGGATGCGGGGGTCGTCAGGGATTCGAGCGAGGGCCGCCCGGCGAGGTAGGCCGCGATGCCGCGCTCGCGGTCATCCTGGTTGACGTAGGCGACCTCGACGAGTTCGAGGGTGATGCCGTCGGGGTCGTGGAAGTAGACCCAGCGCCACCCGGCGAGCACCCCGTCGTCGACGACGTTGACGTCGGAGAGGAACTCGATGCCCTTCGCCTCGAGCTCCGCCTTGGTGGCGACGATGTCGTCGACGCGGAGCGCGACGTGCATGGCACCGAGGTAGTTCTGCTGGATGGGGGTGTCGTTGCCCTCGGGGCGGTTGCCGTATTCGACCAGCTCGACCACCGCGTCGCCCGCCATGAGGCAGACCTGGCGGAGGGAGGCGCCGGGCACGCCGACGCCGCGGGCGAGGTCGTCGCCGGAGAACCACGGGCTCGGTTCGCTCTGGAATCGGAGGCCGAGAACGTCGTGGTAGAAGTAGATGGACCGGTCGAGGTCCGTCACGATGATGCCGGTGTGATGAACACTGGTGATCGACATGGGCACACTCCTTTGTATGTACTGCCATGACTCTACTGTTCTGTGGGAGTTAACGCTACGGGGAGCGTGGACGAACAGTTTTCGCGGTCGAGTGGGGATGCTCGGGCATCCCTTGTGTATATTGAAGCCAATTCTGGTCCGTCGGGGCCCGAACTGTGCAGTGTGGCTTACGTGGTGCCACCGCATGCTCTCTAGTGGTACGCGAAGGTTCTCATGGACAGTCTGGGCGAACGGCTGAAGGCCATTCGAGTGAATGCGGGACTCACGCTGCGCGAACTCGCCCGCCAGGCGGAGGTGTCGCCGTCGTTCATCTCGCAGATCGAGAACGGCAAGTCGCAGCCCTCCGTCTCGACGCTGTACACCTTCTCGCGGCTGCTCGGCGTCTCGGTGGACGAGCTCTTCGACCCCCGGGGACCGGAGGCGGCCGCGGAGGAGGTGCCGCAGGACGAGTGGCACGGCAGCGGCCGGATGAACCCGACCAACGCCTGGCAGCCCTCCGAGTACTCCAACCGCGTCTCGGTCGTGCACCCCTCGCACCGCCCGCACCTCACGATGGCCGAGGGGGTGGTGTGGGAACGCCTCGCCGCGACGCCCGAGCACGCCGTCAACTTCATGAAGATCGCCTACGCGCCGGGGGCGACCTCGACCGGGGGCGACGACCTCGCCACGCACGACGGGTACGAGTACGGCTACGTGATCGAGGGTGAGCTGGAGGTGACGATCGGCGAGGAGGTCTTCCTGCTGCACGCGGGGGAGTCGCTCGGCTTCGACTCCTCGATTCCGCACGTGCTGCGCAACCCGGGTCCGGGCCGCTTCGAGGGCCTCTGGTTCGTGCACGGTCGCACCCACTGAGCGGGGCGGCGGCGCGCCCGCGGTGCGGAGGCACGGCGCGCGGTGCAGAGGCACGGCGCGCGGGAGCATCCCGCGGCAAGAAGGCGCGCCCGCGGTTGACACCCCGCCGCGCGCGTTCTACCGTTGTTGTTCACAGCCACTAAACAACGTTCACTAGAACTGTTCAGGTTGCTCCCACAATGACGTGGCCGACCCCCGGTCGGCAGACAGGACACTCATGGACCTCGGATCGGGCCTCGGCCATCTCTCCTACTCGACGCTCGTGCACGCCGGTGACACCTGGGCGGAGATGCGCGACAGCCTCGAGACCTTCCTGCCGCAGGTGAAGGCGCGGGTCTCGCCCGACTCAGCGTTCGGCGTCTCCCTGCGCATCTCCGCCGACTCCGCCGAGACCCTCGCCGCCGACCCGGCCGAGCGTCGCCGGCTGAGCGACTTCCTCGGCGCCCACGACATGTACGTGTACACCGTCAACGCCTTCCCGTACGGTCCGTTCAAGGGCGGCACGGTGATGGAGCGCGTGTACGAACCCGACTGGACGACGGATGACCGGGTCGAGTACACCAACGCCGTCGCCGACATCCTCGCCGAGATCTCGCCTGCGGAAATCAGCCCCAGCATCCAGACCGCGCCCCTCGCCTTCAAGCCGAACGTGGCCGACGCGGCGTACGTGCAGCGGTTCACCACCAAGCTGCTGCGGGTCGTCGCGCACCTCGTCGAGCTGGAGGCGCGCACCGGCCGGCGGGTGAAGCTCGCCCTCGAACCGGAGCCCGCCTGCTTCCTCGAGACGACCGACGAGACCGTCGACTACTTCCGCGACCACATCTACACGCCGAACGGCATCGCGGAACTGGCTCACCTCGCCGCGGTACCGATCTCGGAGGCCGAGGGCCTGATGCGGCGTCACCTCGGCGTCGTCTTCGACATCGGACACCAGTCGGTCGGCTTCGAGGACATCCCGCGCTCGCTGCAGAAGCTCGTCGATGCGGGCATCCCGATCTTCAAGCTTCAGGAGGCCGCGGCGCTCTGGGTGAAGGAGCTCACGCTCGAGCTCGTCCCCCAGCTGCGCGTCTTCACCGACACGATCTATCTCAGCCAGACCACGCTGCGGCGCGACGGGGTCGCCACGCGCTACCTCAACCTGGGCGAGGCGCTCGACGCCTTCGAGGCCGACCCCGGGCCGGCCGAGATGCGCACGCACTTCCACGTGCCCGTCTTCCTGGAGGAGCTCGGCCCCTTCGTGACGACGCGCTTCGCGGTGCAGGAGGCACTGCAGATGCATCGCCGCACCCCGCTCTCCGATCACCTCGAGATCGAGACCTACACCTGGGACGTTCTCCCGGCGCACCTCAAGACCGGCGACATCGTCGACTACGTGACCCGCGAACTCGAGTTCGTGCGGGACGAGCTGGTCGGCTGATGGGTCCGCGCATCGCCGTCCTCGGCACGGGGGCGAACGGCGCCTCCATCGGCGCCGACCTCACGAGGGCGGGTCTCGACGTGACCTTCATCGAGCAGTGGCCGGCCCACGTCGAGGCGATGCGCGAGCGGGGAATCCGGGTGCAGATGCCCGAGGAGACGATCGTCACGCCGGTCACCGTGCTGCACCTCTGCGAGGTCGCCACCCTGCGGCAGCCATTCGATCTCGTGTTCGTGCTGGTCAAGGCCTACGACACCCGCTGGGCCTGCGAGCTCATCAAGCCCTACCTCGCCGCGGACGGCCTCGTCGTCGGACTGCAGAACGGCATGAGCCTCGACGACATCGCCGACATCGTGGGCACCGACCGCACCATCGGGGCGGTCATCGAGGTGTCCTCCAACATGTTCGACCCCGGCGTCGTGAACCGCCAGAGCCCGCCCTCGCGGTCGTGGTTCGCGGTCGGCGGCCTCAGCGCTGCGGCGCAGGCCCGGGCGGGAGAGGTGGCGGCGGTGCTGGGGCACGCGGGAACCGTTGAGGTGTCTGACGACGTGCGGTCATCCAAGTGGATGAAGCTGGTGGCGAACGCCGCCGAACTAGTGCCCTCCGCGGTGCTGGGCGTGCCGCTCGCCGAGGCGATCGCGATCCCCGGAATGAAGGAGTTCATGACCGAGGCGGGTCGCGAGGCGGTGCGCGCCTGCCTGGCCGCGGGCAGCCGGGTGCGGCCGATCTTCGGGATGACCGACGCCCGCCTCGACGACCCGGAGCAGTACGCCGAGCAGCTGTTCGACGCCGTGCTCGGCCACTTCACCCTGCCCGACACCCGCACGACCGTGCTGCAGGACTGGATGAAGGGGCGGCACAGCGAGGTGGACGAGATCAACGGCCTCGTCGTCGCGGTGCTGGGTGCCGGGAGCGGCGGTGCTCCGCACAACGCCCGCGTCGTAGACCTCGCCCACCGCATCGAGGCGGGCGAGCTGGAGGCGACCCCGGCGAACGCGGCGCTCCTGCTGGCCTGAGCCGCGGGCCGCACCCGGCCCCGACGCGCCGAGCACGCGGGCACCCCCGGCGGCAGGCGCCCGTCGCCGACTACCCCCGCGCGAACAGCTCCGGGTGCTTCAGCAGCTCGAGCCGGGTGCGCCGGATGTGCCCGTAGAGCACGCGCTCCGCCTCCTCGATGTCGTCGCGGCGGAGTGCGGCGACGAGCAGCTGGTGCTCGTAGTGCACCGCCCGGTTGCCCTCGGCCCCGGCGATGAGGGTGAAGGCGCGGCGGTAGTGCTGCGTCGTGTTCCACAGTCGCTGCACGGTGCCGCCGAGCATCGTGGTGTGCGCCCCGCTGTAGGAGAGCAGGTGGAACTCGCGGTCGAGGTGCAGGAAGGTCTCCACGTCGGTGCCGTGCTGCATCTCGTCGGCCAGCGCGCCGAGCCGGTCGATGGTCGCCTCGGAGAGCCCCGGCCGGCTGTACCGCAGCATGAGCGGCTCGATCCGCTCCCTGATCTGGTAGACCTCCTGGCACTCGTCGAGGCTCAGGTGGGCGACCCACGCGCCCGTGTTGGCGACGAGGGTGATGAGCCCGTCCGATTCCAGGATCCGCAGCGCCTCGCGCACGGGCAGCCGACTGGCCCCGAACTCCTCGGCGATGTCCTCCTGGCGCAGTCGAACGCCGGGCGCGTAGTCGCCGCGCAGGATCGCCTCGCGCAGGGAGGTCGCGATGCGGTGACCGGCGACTCCGTCGCGCGTGGTCGTGGTCGACATGGATGCTCCCGGGCTGGTGGTCACTCGGCGGGGTGAGCCGGATGCCACAGCTTAACGGGCGCGTCCTTCTCGTAGGCCTTCCCATTCGGGTAGCTCACCAATTCGAACTGCATCCCCCACGGGCTGCGGAAGTACACCCAGCGCTGCCCGAGGCTGTGCCGCGAGCTCGCGGTCGGCTCGCCCATGATCTCGACGCCCTTCGCGCGCAGATAGTCGAGAGCGGTGTCGAAGTCGTCCACATAGAACGCGAGGTGGTGTCCGCCGATGTCGCTGTTGCGCGGTTGCGGGAGGGCACCGTCGGCCGGGTCGAACTGGAACACCTCGAAGTTGGGACCGTACTGGCAGCGGAAGAAGCGGAGCTCGCGCATGACGGTGCGCGGATGCACGCCCATGTGTTCGAGCATCCAGTCGTCGCCCTCCTCGGGGTGGGCGAAGGGGCCGAGCGAGTAGATGAGCTCGCAGCCGATGACGTCGACGAAGAATCGCTCCGCCTCATCGAGGTCGGGCACGGTGAAGCCGATGTGCTCGGTGCCGCGCAGGCCGGGCATCCCCATTCGTAACTCCCTTGTTCAACGAGTGTTGGATACAAAATACGCCGGATTCGGGAAGAATGGGGGAGAATCTCGCGAATTGGGGTTTGCATTGGATTCAATCGGCGCTAACATCGGTTTCACGCGACGCCGGTGAACACCGGCTGGATCGATGGAGAACGCGATATGCCTAAACGACGTCGTTTGGAACCGGGCTCGCCCTGGGTCGAACTCACGACCACCGCAGCCGACTGGAAAGCCGCCGATCCCGCGCTGCTGGGCACCATGCTCGGCCAGTTGCACCTCATCCGTGCCTTCGAGGAGACCGTCCTCGAGCTGGCCGGCGAGCAGCTCGTGCACGGACCGGCCCACTCGAGCATCGGGCAGGAGGGCGGCGCCGTCGGATCCATCGTCGGCCTCAGCTCCACCGACGCGATCAACGGCTCGCACCGCGGCCACCACCAGTTCCTCGCCAAGGCCCTCGGCCACGCCACCGGCGGCACCATCGACCCCGCGCACCTCGTCGACGAGCAGGTGCAGACCGTCCTCCAGCGCACGCTCGCCGAGATCCTCGGCCTCGCGCAGGGCTACTGCCGCGGCCGCGGCGGATCGATGCACCTCCAGTGGTTCGAGGCCGGTGCGCTCGGCACCAACGCGATCGTCGGCGGTGGCGTACCACTCGGCGCGGGCAACGCCTGGGCGCAGAAGCACGCCGCGACCGACGACATCACCGTGTCGTACTTCGGTGACGGCGCGGTCAACATCGGCTCCGTGCTCGAGACCATGAACCTCGCCTCGGCCTGGAAGCTCCCGCTCGCCTTCTTCATCGAGAACAACCTGTACGCGGTGTCGACCCACGTCGCCGAGGCGACGGGCGAGCCGCGGCTCTCGGCGCGCGGCCTGGGCTTCAACATCCCCGCCTGGCGCGTCGACGGCATGGACCCGCTCGCCGTGCACCTCGCCATGAAGGAGGCGGAGGCGGTCATGCGCTCGGGCGACGGCCCCGCCGTCATCGAGGTCGAGGTCTACCGCTTCTTCCACCAGAACGGTCCCTACCCGGGCAGCGCGTTCGGCTACCGCAGCAAGGAGGAGGAGGCCCAGTGGCGGGCGCGCGATCCGCTCGAGCGCGTCGGCAGCGAGATGACGAAGCTCGGACTCATCGACGCCGAGGGACTCCTCTCGGTGCGGGCGCAGGCGCAGGCGGCCATGGCGGCGGCGGTGGCCGAGCTGATCGAGGCCGACCCCGCGAACCCCGGCAAGCGGCGCATCCGCCCCGAGCTCTGGCCCGACGTCGACTTTGTGAACGTCGGCGTGCGCGGCGACGCCAGTGAGCTCTCCGCGCTGCGCACCCTCGAGCCGAGTACTTTCGCCGGCGAGAAGGCGACCATGAAGTACGTGGATGCCGTGGCCGGCGTCATGGACGCCCGCATGGCCGAAGACTCCCGCATCGTCGTTCTCGGCGAAGACGTGCACCGCCTGAACGGTGGCACGAACGGGGCCACCAAGGGGCTGGCCAAGAAGTACGAGGGACGCGTGCTCGGCACCCCGATCAGCGAGAACGCCTTCGCGGGGCTGGGCGGCGGAATGGCGCTCGACGGCCGCTTCCGCCCCGTGGTCGAGTTCATGTACCCCGACTTCATGTGGGTCGCCGCCGACCAGGTGTTCAACCAGATCGGCAAGGCGCGTCACATGTTCGGCGGCCAGAACCCGGTTCCCCTCGTGCTGCGCACGAAGGTCGCGATGGGCTCGGGCTACGGCTCGCAGCACCTCATGGACCCGGCGGGCATCTTCGCGACGAGCCCCGGCTGGCGGATCGTCGCGCCCTCCTGCGCGGCCGACTACATCGGCCTCATGAACGCGGCGCTCGCGCTGCAGGACCCGGTGCTCGTGATCGAGCACGTCGACCTCTACCCGCAGACGGGCGAGGTGCCCGCGGGCGACCTCGACTACACGATCCCGCTCGGCAAGGCCGCCCTGCGCAGCATCGGCGACGACGTGACCGTCATCAGCTACCTCTCCATGGTCGGCCACTCGCTGGAGGCCATCGAACAGCTGGGCGCCTCGGCCGACCTCATCGACCTGCGCTGGCTCGACCGCGCCTCGCTCGACTGGGACACCATCGAGGCGAGCGTGAAGAAGACGAACGCGGTGCTGATCGTGGAGCAGGGCGCTCGCGGAACCTCCTACGGCGGCTGGCTCGCCGACGAGATCCAGCGCCGCTTCTTCGACTGGCTCGACCAGCCCGTGCAGCGCGTGACCGGCGGCGAGGCGAGCCCCAGCATCTCCAAGGTGCTCGAGCGCGCGGCGATCGCCCGCACCGAGGAAGTCGTCGTCGGCCTCAAGGCCGTGCTCGACGCGCGCGGAAAGGCGAGCTGAGATGGCCACCATTCTGAGAATGCCCGAGGTGCTCGCCAACGCGACCGAGGCCGTCGTCTCGGCCTGGACGGTCGCCGAGGGCGCCGCCTTCTCGGTGGGGGACACGCTCGCCGAGGTGGAGACCGAGAAGGCGCTCGTCGACCTGCCCGCCGAGCAGTCCGGGATCCTGGGCCGCATCATCGCCCAGCCCGGCGACACCACGGCGGTCGGGGCACCCATCGCCGTGCTCATCACCGAGGGCGAGACCGCGGCCGACATCGACGCGGTGCTCGGGGGCTCGGGCGGAGCTGCCGCAGCGACGCCCGCCGCACCGGCACCGGCACCGGCACCCGCCGCGCCTGCGCCCGCCCCCGCTGCCGCCGCGACCGCGCCGGAGCCGGAGACCGCACCGGAGCCCGCCCCACCCGCCGCGCCCGTGCCCGCGGAGGCGGTCATCCAGACGGCCCCGGCCACGCCGGCGGCGAGCGGCGACCGTATCTTCGTGAGCCCGATCGCCCGCGTGCGCGCCCGCGAGAACGGGATCGACCTCGCCACCGTCACGGGCACCGGCCCCGGCGGGCGCATCGTGCGCGGCGACGTCGAGGCCGCCATTGCGAGCCGCGCGTCGAGCCCGCAGCCGGCCGCACCGCAGGCGGCGGCGCCTGCCTCCGCTGCGCCTGCCGCCGCGACCCCCTCCTCCGCTGCGCATCCCGCGGCACACGAGGGCGGCTACACGGCCATCCCGCACACCGGCATGCGGCGCGCGATCGCCCGGCGCCTCACCGAGAGCAAGTCGACGGTGCCGCACTTCTACCTCACGACCGACTGCAGGGTGGATGCCCTGCTCGAGCTTCGCCGACAGGTCAACGCGACCAGCCCGGTGAAGATCTCGGTCAACGACTTCGTGGTGAAGGCGGTCGCCGCGGCGTTCGCCGATGTGCCCGACGCGAACGTGACCTGGACCGACACGCACCTGCGCAAGTGGGACTCGGTCGACATCGCCGTGGCGGTCGCGACGGACGGCGGCCTGCTCACGCCCGTGGTGCGCGGGGTCGACACGCTTCCGCTCAGCGGCGTCAGCACGCGGATCGTGGAGCTGGCCGGGCGTGCGCGCGCCGGCCGCCTGCGCCAGGAGGAGCTCGAGGGCGGCAGCTTCTCGGTGAGCAATCTCGGCATGTACGGCACTCTCGAGTTCTCGGCGATCCTCAACCCGCCGCAGTCGGGAATCCTCGCGGTGGGCGCGGCCAAGCCGCAGCCCGTCGTCGAGGACGGCGAGGTCGTCGTGCGAACGGTCATGCGCTGCACGCTCTCGGTGGATCACCGCGCGGTCGACGGGGCGCTCGCCGCCCAGTGGCTCGCGGCCTTCACCGCCAGGATCGAGAATCCGCTCTCGATCCTGATCTAGATGTGGCGGGGCGGCGTGTTTGTGGTGAAGTCGCCGCCCCGTCCACTTTCTCCGTGCGCTCTGGCTCAGGCCGAACCGTAACGGTGTTCTGCTCACGCGTGAGGGGTCGACGGGGGCTCCCCGGCTGCTGAGTCGCGCTAGAGCTCGCGCGCGAGTCCGAGCGGGATGTCGGCGAGAGCCTGGCGCATCGCCATCAGGGTCACCGCGTGCTCGTCGAGCACCCGGTCCTCGGGCGTGATGATGGGCAGTGGGATGATCGGGGTCGCCGCCCCCGCCCCGTCCGGCACCACGAAGATGCTGATGCACTGTGCCTTGAGCTCCAGCTGGTGCGGCGTGCGCGGGCTGCCGGAGCGCAGCCGCGAGATGATGTGCATGCTGTGCGGGCCGGTGTGCACGAGTCGCGAGTCGATCTCCACGATGTCGCCGATCGCGATGGGGCTGTAGAAGTGGATGCCGCCCGAGTACACGGAGACGGCTTCGTCGCTGCTCCAGCTGGCCGCGCAGGCGAAGGCGGTCTCGTCGATCCAGCGCATGACCGTGCCGCCGTGCGTCTTGCCGCTCCAGTTGACATCTCCGGGCGCGGCGAGAAAGCGGAACACGGTGCGCGGGGTGGAGCTCGCATCGGTGTAGCTCTGGGCGCGCATCTCTTCGTGGATCAGGCGGCGGGGCTCGATCCGCGCGCGCACGCGGTCCTGCAGGGTGCTGTCGCCGGTGGTCCACGGCTTCCACTCGGGCACCGGGCGCGGGCGGCCGTTCTCGTCGACGGCGACGAAGATGATGATGCAGTGCATGGCGGGGGTGAATGACCTGCGCCGAACATCCGATGCCTCGACCGTGACGAGGATGTGCATGCTGCTGCGCCCCGTGAGCAGGATGCGCGCGTGCACCTCGACGAGATCGCCGGGGCGGATCGGGTGCCGGAAGTTGACGTCGCCCACGTACGCGGTGACCGCGTTTCCGCCCGCCCAGCCGACGGCACAGCCGTAGCCGGCCTTGTCGATCCACTCGAGAACGCGACCCGCGGGGACGGCGGTTCCGGCGACCGTGACGTCGGTGGGGGCGGCGAGGAAGCGCAGCGTCAGTCGGTCGTTCGGGGTGTCGTCATTGACCCTCATCGGTTTCCTGTTCCTTCGCCGTGAGCGGGGGTGCGCGTCAACTATGACAGCACCCGAGAGCTTGCCTCTAGTGTTCACTGCTGCTTAATTATAGGTTAGTGGGAGTGATCGGTCGCCCCGATCCGTGGTCAAGGAGGACACCGTGGCACTGACGACCCCCAGCCCGACCCTGCCGTCGCTCGCCGAGCGCACGGCCCCGCCGCACGCCGACGCGAGCGTGGTCGCCTGGGTCGCCTCCGTGGCCGAGCTGACCACCCCCGACGACATCGTATGGTGCGACGGATCCCGCGCCGAGCACGATCGACTCACGGCCCAGATGGTCGCCAGCGGCACGCTGATCCCGCTGAATCCCGAGCGCCGCCCGAACAGCTTCCTGGCCCGCAGCCACCGCGACGACGTGGCGCGGGTCGAGTCCCGCACCTTCGTGTGCTCGGCCCGAGAGGAGGACGCCGGACCCACGAACAACTGGTGCGACCCCGCGGAGATGCGCCACACGCTCGGCCGGCTGTTCCACGGCAGCATGGCGGGCCGCACCCTGTATGTGATCCCGTTCTCGATGGGGCCGATCGGCAGCCCGCTCGCCGGGCTCGGCGTTCAGCTCACCGACTCGCCGTACGTCGTCGTGAGCATGGGAGTCATGACCCGGATGGGGTCCGCGGCGCTCGCCGAGATCGGGCCGCACACCGAGTGGGTCGAGGCGGTTCACACCGTCGGCGCGCCGCTCGCCCCCGGCCAGCAGGACGTGGCCTGGCCGTGCAACCCCACCAAGTACATCTCGCACTTCCCCGAGGAACGCCAGATCTGGTCGTTCGGCTCCGCCTACGGCGGCAACGCGCTGCTGGCGAAGAAGTCGTTCGCGCTGCGGATCGCCTCCGTGCTCGCCCGAGACGAGGGCTGGATGGCCGAGCACATGCTCATCCTGAAGGTGACGAGTCCGGCCGGCCGCGCCTTCCACATTGCGGCGGCGTTCCCGAGCGCGTGCGGCAAGACGAACTTGGCGATGCTGCGGCCGAGCATCCCCGGGTGGCGGGTGGAGACTATCGGCGACGACATCGCGTGGATGCGGCCGGGCGCGGACGGCCGCCTGCGCGCGATCAACCCCGAGGCGGGCTTCTTCGGCGTCGCCCCGGGCACCTCGCCCGAGACCAACGCGGTCGCGATGGACACGATGTGGGGCAACACGATCTTCACCAACGTCGCCCTCGACGACGGCGGCGATGTCTGGTGGGAGGGCCTCACGCCCACGCCGCCTGCACACCTCGTCGATTGGCGCGGCGACGACTGGACGCCCCAGAGCGCGACGCCCGCCGCGCACCCCAACGCGCGATTCACCGTGCCCGCCGCGCAGTGCCCCACCATGGCGCCCGAGTGGGATGACCCCGCGGGCGTCGTCATCGACGCCATCGTGTTCGGCGGCCGCCGCCGCACCAATGTGCCGCTCGTCGTCGAGGCCCGCAACTGGGAGCACGGGGTGTTCATGGGCGCCACGATCGCCTCGGAGCAGACCGCCGCCGCCGAGGGACCGGTCGGCACCCTTCGTCGCGACCCCTTCGCCATGCTGCCGTTCTGCGGCTACAACATGGCCGACTACTGGGAGCACTGGCTCGAGATGGGCCGCACGCTCGCGGGCCACCAGCCGCCGCGCGTCTACCAGGTCAACTGGTTCCGGCGCGACGACGACGGCCGCTTCCTCTGGCCCGGATTCGCCGAGAACGCCCGCGTGCTGGAGTGGATCGCCGATCGCATCGACGGCCGGGTGGGCGGCGCCGACACGGCGCTCGGGTGGATGCCCGCCCCGGGCGACCTCGACGTGGCGGGGCTCGACGTCTCCAGTGCCGACCTCGCGCGGCTGTTCGAGGTCGACGCGGCCGCGTGGCGCGCCGAGCTCGACGACACCGAGCGGTACTTCGCCGGTTACGGCGCGAAGCTTCCCGCGGAGCTGGACGCCCAGCTCCGCGACATCCGGGCACGGCTCGGCTGACGAAGGCCAGCGGCCCGCTGCGTGGTGGCGCGGGCCGCTCCTTCGTGACCGAACGGCGCCGGCGGGAGACCCCGAGTCAGCTGCCCAGTGAGGGATCGACGACCGCGGTGCGCCGCGTGTCGAGGGCGATCACCCCGCCGAGCACGATGAGGGAGAGCGAGACGGAGGCGAGGGCGTCCGTCGGCCAGTGGTAGCCGAGGTAGACCCGGCAGACCACGGCGAGCGCGATGAGCACGATCGCGACGAGGAAGCCGGTCACGGTCGACGCGATGTGCTGCCGCCGCGAGAAGACCAGGTAGGTCGTGATCAGCAGGAAGTCGCACGCCCCCATCACGTGCCCGGAGGGGAACGACGAGGTGTGGTCGACCCCGAACAGCATGTACTGGATCGGTGGGCGGTGGCGCCCGATGATCGGCGCCAGGATCTGCACGATGATGACGCCCGTCAGCGTTCCCGCCGCGAGCAGCACCGGCCGCCAGGCGTGCTTCGCCAGGAATCCCCAGAGCAGCACGGTCACCAGAATGATGATCGGCAGCGCGATGGGTCCGAACACGATGGCGACCGTGATCATGACCGTCGTGAGAGTGGGGGTGCGCAGCGTGCGCATGAACGACTCGATCGGTTGATCGATGACCGAGAGGTCATCCTTGCCGAGCACCGAGGTGAGGATCACGATGAACGCCACCAGCCCGACCGCCACCAGGATGATCGACCACAGGTACAGCCGACGCTTGGCGCTTGCGGGCATCCGCCGCTCCTCCACCATGAACTTCTCGTGGAATCGGCGAAGCCTCCCGGCGTCCTCGGTTGTCGCGGTCATGCGTGTCCTCCTCGTCGCGGGCGTTCTTCGATCGTACGGCGCGGGGGCGTCCGCGTCAGACGCGACTCGTCACCGCGTCGCCGGAGAGGCGCTGGGCGAGGGCGACGGGGATGATCGCCACGACCGTGAGCACCGCCGCCACGACGTTCACGACGGGCGCCTGGTTGGGGCGGAACAGGTTGCCGAAGATCCACAGCGGCAGTGTCTGCACCGCGGGGCCGGCGGTGAAGGTGGTGACGACGATCTCGTCGAAGCTCAGCGCGAAGGCGAGCAGTGCCCCCGCGACGAGGGCACCGCGCACCTGGGGGAAGGTGACGTACCAGAAGGTCTGCCACCCGCTCGCGCCCAGATCGGAGGACGCCTCCTCGAGGCTCGTGCCGAGGCGGCGCAGCCGGGCCTGCACGTTGTTGAACACGATGACGATGCAGAACGTCGCGTGCCCGATGATCACGGTCGCGATTCCGAGGCCGACCCCCAGCGGGCCGAGCAGCGAAGTGAAGGTCGCGTTGAGCGCGATACCGGTCACGATGCCGGGCAGCGTGATGGGGAGCACGACCAGGAAGCTGATCGTGGAGCGCCCGAAGAAGCGGTAGCGCTGCACCGCGAACGCGGCCATGCTGCCCAGCAGCAGGGCGATGGCGGTGGCGCTCAGCCCGGCGACCACCGAGGTGCCGAGCGCGCTCATCGCTCCGCTGCTCTGCGCCGCCCGCTGCCACCACTGCAGGGTGAAGCCGCTCGGCGGAAACCCGAAGGTGCGGGAGGTGTTGAACGAGTTGAGCACGACGAGCAGCAGCGGCACGTAGAGGAACGCCATGCCGAGGGCGAGCCAGACCCCGAGGCCGCGGCGGAGGGCGGTGGGCAGTCTCATCAGACGTTCTCCAATGCGCCGGTGCGCCGCATGGCGAGCAGGTAGAGGATGATCGCCGCGAGCGGGATCAGCGACAGCGCGGCCGCCATCGGCTGGTCGTTGGCGGTCACGAGCTGGCCGTAGATGACATTGGCCATCAGCTGGGTCTTACCGCCGACGATGCCGACCGCGATGTAGTCGCCGAGCGTGAGCGAGAAGGTGAAGATCGACCCCGCCGCGACCGCCGGGAACACGAGCGGCAGCACGACCGAGCGCAGCGTGCGCCAGGCCCCCGCGCCGAGGTCGAAGCTCGCCTCGAACAGCGAGTCGGGCACGCGGTCGAACCCCGCGAAGACGGGGATGATCATGTAGGGCAGCCACAGGAACGACAGCGTGATGATCGTGGCGGCCAGGCCGTATCCGGGGGAGTGGCCGCCGGTCATCCAGGCCACCGGGCCGTTCGGGGCGAGCAGCACGCGCCAGGCGTACGCCTTCACGAGATAGCTCGCCCAGAGCGGCGTCGTGACCGCGACGACGAGCGCCGTGCGAGCCACCGGCTGCGCCACCTTGCTCATGAAGAGCGCGATCGGGATGGCGATGACGGCATCGATCACCGTCACCGCCAGCGCCACCCCGATCGTGCGCAACGCCACCGTGCCGTACAGCGGGTCGACGAACAGCTGCTGCAGATTGCCGAGCGTGTAGACCTGAACGACCCGTCCGGTGAAGCCGTCGAGCGACCAGAAGGCCGAGACGAGCAGCACCGCGATGGAGCCCAGATACAGCACGACCAGCCAGAGCATCGGGATGCTCAGCAGCGCGGTCAGTCGAAGCCACCGTGCGTTCATCCCTACCCCTTGATCTGCTGCCAGGCGTTGACCCACTGGGTGTACGTCGTGCAGTCGCTCTTGCCGCTGCCGTCGACGCAGTCCTTCTGCGGGGTGGTCCAGTAATGGATCTGGGCCGCGTACGACGCGTCGAGGGCGTGGTACGTCGTGCAGAAGTTCTTGTCGCTCGTCTGGTCGCAGGCAAGCGTCTGGGCGGGGGCCTCACCGAACCACTCGGCGACCTGCGCGTTCACCTTCGGCGAGGTGATCCAGTTCATCCACTCATACATGCAGTTGGGGTGCTTCGCCTTCGCGGAGACCATCCAGGTGTCCGACCATCCGGTCGCCCCCTCCGAGGGGAGCACGGTGTCGACCTTCACCTTCGCGTCGCTCTGCACGAGGTTGGCGATCACCTGCCAGGTCGTGCCGATCACCGTGGTGCCGGACTCGAAGGCCTGCACCTCCTTGGTGTAGTCCGACCAGTACTCGCCCACGTTCTTGCTCTGCGCCTTGAGCAGGGTGACCGCGGCCGCGAGCTGCTTGGAGGTGAGCGCGTACGGGTCCTTGATGCCGAGCGACGGCTGCGTCTTCATGAGGTACAGCGCCGCATCGGCGATGTAGATCGGAGAGTCGTAGGCCGTCACCTTGCCGGCGTAGGGGCCCGACTTGTCGAAGACCGCGCTCCACGAGGTGGGGGCGGGCGAGACGACGGACGGGTTGTACATGAGGAGGTTCGCGCCCCAGCCGTGGGGGATCCCGTACATCTGGCCGCCCACCGAGTTCCACGACTTCTTCTTCAGGAAGTCGGAGATGGTCGCGTAGTTGGGCACGAGACTCGTGTTGACCGGTGCGACGTCGCCGCCGTATACGAGCCGCAGGGTTGCGTCGCCGGAGGCGGAGACGCCGTCGTACTGCCCGCTGCGCATGAGCTGCACCATCTCGTCGGAGGTGTTGCCGATCGTGGTGTGCACCTGGCAGCCGGTCTGCTGCTCGAAGGGATGCACCCAGTCCACGGTCTTGTCGTTGGTGCCGTCCTCGGCGTACCCCGCCCAGGCGATGAGGTTGAGCTGCCCCTCACCCGCACCCAGCTTCTTCAGCATCGGTACCTTCGGTACGGCCTGGGTCGTGCCGCCCGTGGTGGTGGCGGTCGAGCATCCGGCGAGCAGGACGGTGGCGGCGACGACCGCCGCAGCGGCCAGTCCCCACCGTGTCGTGATCTTTCTCATGGTGCACCTCTCGATTGTTGTCGGGTTCAGCTGTGATCGGTCGGAGCTGGCGTCGCGGCCGAGGCGGCGATGCTGCGCATCGCGCTCTCGTGCCAGCGAAGGGTGACGTGGTCGGCGCGGCGCACCACGGCGGTGTCGGTGGGCTCGGAGTTGAGCAGGGTGGCGCTGAGGGTGAGACCCGCGGGGCCGGCGACGACCACGCGCGTGATCGAGCCCGCGTAGACGACGTCCTGCACGACCCCCGCGACCGTCACCTCGCCGGGCCCGGCGGCGGCGGACTCGCGGGGCACGACGGCGATCTTCTCCGGCCGTACCGCGAAGGCGCCGTCGCGCCCGAGCACGGCGCGCGCCGCCTCGCCGCTGATCACGTTGGAGGAGCCGACGAAGCCGGCGACGAACTGGGTGGCGGGATGCTCGTAGACCTCCTGAGCGCCACCGAGCTGCTCGATGCGACCGTTGTTGAACACGGCCAGCCGGTCGCAGAGCGTGAGGGCCTCATCCTGGTCGTGGGTCACGAACACGAAGGTGATGCCGACCTCGCGCTGGATCGACTTGAGCTCGAGCTGCATCTGCTCGCGCAGTTTGAGGTCGAGGGCGCCGAGCGGCTCGTCGAGCAGGAGCACGCGGGGCCGGTTGACGAGGGCTCGGGCGAGGGCCACACGCTGGCGTTGTCCGCCCGAGAGCTGGGTGGGCTTGCGGGCGCCGTGCTCGCCCAACCGCACCATGTCGAGGGCCTCACCCGCGCGCCGCCGGCGCTCCTGCGCGGCGACGCCGTGCACCCGGAGGCCGTACTCGACGTTCTGCTGCACCGTCATGTGCGGGAAGAGCGCGTAGTCCTGAAACACCGTGTTGACGTCGCGGCGGAACGGCGGAAGCGCGGTCGCGTCGCGGCCGTCGAGGATGACCTGGCCCGACGTGGGCGTCTCGAAGCCGGCGATCATCCGCAGCACCGTCGTCTTGCCCGAGCCGGAGGGACCGAGCATCGCGAAGAACTCGCCATCGGCCACGTCGAGGTCGACGCTGTCGACCGCGACGACCGATCCGAAGGTCTTGCGCAGGGAGCGCAGCGAGATCTGCGGCGTGTCCGAATCCGTGTTCGTTCCCAGCGCCGCGGCCGGCGTACTGTCGCCGCGTTGTGTGTCCGTCATTGCAGCCTCTCGGGTGAGCGCGCGCGATGCCGTCGCGGGCGTTCGACGGTCGCGAGGACCGTCGATAGCAAAGCTATGGCCTCGAAGGCCCGCTGTCACCTAACCGTGGTCCCCCGCGAGTCCGCGTCGCGCTCGGGGCCGACTCAGCTCGCCGCGCCCGCGATGTTGACCAGCCACTGCACGCCGAAACGGTCGACGAGCATCCCGAACCAGTCGCCCCACGGGGCCATGTCGAGCGGCATCGTGACGGTGCCGCCCTCGCTGAGCTTCTCGTAGTAGCCGCGGAGGGTGTCGGTGTCGTCGCTGCCGCCGCTCAGCGAGACGCTGAAGTTGTCGCCGGGCGTGTAATTCATGTGCTGCGGAGTGTCGGAGGCCATGAGCACGAGCTCGCCCGGCGCGGTCAGCTGGGCGTGCATGACGAGGTCGTTCTCGGACGGGTCCTGCGCCGCGCCGAACTCGGCGAAGGTGCTGATCGCCACGTCGCCGCCGAAGATACCGTGGTAGAACTCGATCGCCTCGCGGGCGTTGCCGCGAAAGCCGAGGTAGGGGTTCAGTCGAATGGTCATGTCGTCGTCTCCTTCGTCTGTCGCGAGCGCGACGCGACCATTCTCGACCCCTCGGGCGCGCAGCACTAGGTTCTCCCTATGACCCTTAATCAGCTGCGGGCGTTCCTCGCCGTCGCCCGCCTCGGGTCGTTCTCGGCCGCTGCCGTCGCCCTCGGCATGACGCAGCCCTCGATCTCGGAGCTGGTGCGCCGCCTCGAGGAGGAGTACCGCCTCAAGCTCTTCGTACGCGGCGCGCGGCGCCTCAGCATCACGGCCGCCGGGGAGGGTCTGCTGCCGTTCGCCGAGCAGGCGGTGCAGGCGGCCGATCAGGCCGACAAGTCGCTGCGCTCGCTGACCTCGCTCACCGGCGGCGTCGCCATCTTCGGTCTCCTCCGCAACGCCAATTACTACTTCCTCTCCCAGCTCATCGAGACTTTCCACACGCGCTACCCCGAGGTGCGCCTCAAGATCGTGGGCCTGAACTCGGTCGAGGTGGCCGAGGCCGTCGCGTCGGGCGATCTCGAGGCCGGACTCGTCGTGCTGCCGATCGACACCGACGGACTTCAGGTGCGTCCGCTCCTGCGCAGTGAGGTGATGTTCGTCTCGGCCGACCCGGAGCGCACCCGCGCCCCGATGACGATCGAGGGGCTCGCGGCGGCGCCGCTCGTGCTCTACGACGCGCACTACGGATGGCGCGATCCGACGCGGCGGCAGCTCTCCGAGCGCGCCCAACTCGCCGGGGTCACGCTGGATGCGTCCGTCGAGGTCGAGCACGTGGAGTCGGCCCTCGGGGTGGTCGCGATGGGCGGTGGCGACACCATCGTGTCGCGGGCGATCGTCGAGAGCGCGACCTTCCCCTCGGGGCTGCACACCTCCGTCTTCGAGGAGCCGCTCTACGACACGATCGCGGTCGTGCAGCGGGTCGGAGCCGTGCTCTCGCCGGCGACCCGCGAGATCTCCCGTCTCGCGCAATCCATCCTGCTGGAGCACGCGGACCCCGCTGATCGTCTGGTGCCCGCGCCCCGCCCATAGGGCAACCCAATGGCTCGGCCAACACATCACCCACTTGTCGTATGGCTCGACCCTCCCTAGCGTGTGGATAACGCTCGCACCGCTCCACTCACCCCCACGCGCATCGGCCTCACCGCCGCGTGCCCGACGCACTTCGAGGAGTCCCCGTGGCCACCATCCCGCAGCAAGGCGCACCAGGAAAGCTGAAGAGAGAACTCCGGGTGGCGGATGCCGCCGCCTTCTCCGTCGGACTCATCGGCCCGGTCGGGGTCATGGCGCTCCTCGGTGCGGGTGCCGCGGCGATGCTCGGGGGCGGGGCCACCTGGGCGTTCATCTTCGCGCTCGTGGCCGTCGCCTTCGTCGCCTACGGCTTCATCAAGCTGTCGCGCCACATCTCGCACACCGGTTCGGTCTACGCGACGGTCGGCCTCACGCTCGGCCCGCGCGCCGGGTTCATCGCCGGGTGGGCGCTCTTCCTCGGCTACGTGACGATCGGCGCCGGCTCGGGTATCGAGATCGGGCTCTTCGTCTCGCAGCTGCTCAAGGACTTCGGGCTCGCCTTCGATCCCGACTGGTTCTGGGTCACGGTCGTCGCGCTCGCACTCGTCGTGCTCGTCGGCCGTCGCGAGGTGCACACCATCACCCGACTGCTGCTCTTCGCCGAGCTCGCGGGCGCCGTGCTGGTGCTGATCCTCGACCTCGTCATCTTCGTCCGCGTCGGCACCGGTCACGCGCCGGGCACGCAGACCTTCTCGTGGGGGTTCCTCTCCCTCCCGCAGGGCACCGACATCACCCTCATCGCGGGGGCCGCGGTCTTCGGCTTCCTCGCCTTCGCGGGCTTCGAGGGCGCGGCGACCCTGGGCGAGGAGACCTCCAACCCCAAGCGCGACATCCCGCGCGCGCTCAAGGTGGCGATCGTCGTCGTGGGGGCGTTCTACCTCATCACGATCATCGCCCAGTCGATCGGCTACGGTCTCGACGCCAAGGGGATCAAGGCCTTCGGCGCGTCGAGCGCCCCCTACGGCGACCTCGCCCGGGCCTTCGTCGGCCCGTGGCTCGCCGACCTGCTCACGCTGTCGGCGACCATCAGCCTGTTCGCGATCTTCATCGGCACGATGGCCGGCGCGGCGCGCATCCTGTTCGCCCTGTCGCGCGACACCGGCAGCAGCAACCCGCTCACTCGCGTCTCGAAGCACGGCTCGCCGGTCAACGCCCTCACGGTGGTGGCCGTCCTCGCCCTCATCGTCGTCGCCATCGAGCGTCTGCTCTCCTACGCGGTGCTCGACGCGACCTTCTACGCCCTCACCATCGGCACGATCGCGCTCCTCGTCGCCTATGTGCTCGCGACGGTCGGCGCGATCCGCTTCCTGTTCTTCGGTAAGACGGCGGGCGGCGCCCCGCGCTGGCAGATCGTCGTGCCGATCCTCGCGCTCGTGCTCGTGGTCTACACGCTGTACAAGAACGCGGTCGGTCTGAGCGCGCCGTACAGCTACTTCCCGTACATGGTGGCCGTGTGGCTGCTCATCGGGCTGGCGATCACCTTCCGCCGCGGGCTCACCGCGACGATCGGTCAGAACCTCGCGGCGATGAACACGCCCCAGCGCGACGCCGACGAGACCCTCGAGCCGGTGCGGGACTGACCATGGTGCGCGTCGCAGCGGTCCAGCTCGCCCCCACCGTCGGTGACCTCGCGGGCAACCTGGCCGCTGCGCGCGCCGCGATCTCGGGCGCCCTCGAGGCCGGAGCCGACCTCGTGGTGCTGCCCGAGCTGACGACCTCCGGGTACGTGTTCGAGAGCCAGGAGGAGGCGCGGGCGCTGGGCATCCCGCGCGACTCGCCGGTCTTCGCGGAGTGGGCAGAGCTCGTGTCGGCGCGGCCCGGGGCGCTCGCCGTGGTGGGCTTCGCAGAGAGCGGCGAGGATGACCTGCTCTACAACTCGGCCGCCATCGTCGGAGCCGGCGGCGTGCTCGGCGTCTATCGCAAGGTGCATCTCTGGGATCAGGAGAAGCTCTACTTCACGCCGGGGAGCGCGGCGCCGCTCGTCATCGACACCCCGCAGGGCCGACTCGGCCTCATGATCTGCTTCGACCTCGAGTTTCCGGAGTGGACGCGGCTCGCCGCGCTCGCCGGGGCCGAGATCCTCGTCGTACCGACCAACTGGCCGCTCTTTCCACGCCCCGAGGGCGAGCGGGTCGCCGAGGTGCAGATCGGCATGGCCACGGCGCGCATCAACAAGATGGCCGTGGTGTGCGCCGACCGCACCGGTGTCGAGCGCGGTGTGCCGTGGAGCGGCGGCACGACCATCATCGGAGCCGACGGCTGGGTGATCGACAGCGTCGGCGAGGGCACCGGCGTCGCCTGGGGCGACATCGATCCCGCCGATTCCCGCGACAAGACCCTCGCCGGCCTCGCGCACGCCTTCGGCGACCGGCGCACCGACCTCTACGGCGGCGTCGTGCAGGAGCAGCCGCGCTCATAGGGCAACGCTATGGCCGACCGAAGAAAAGTCGGCGTTGTCTTGTTGCACGGCCTCCGGCAGGCTCGAACCATGAAGCTCAGCCCCGCCTTCGCCGCCGCCCACCACGACCGCTTTCTGCAGTTGAAGGCACCGGGGGTCGATGCCCCGGAGGCCCAGCGCGACCCCGCCGTCGCCGAGACCGTCTCGCGCATGCTGCTCGACATCGAGCGACGCGGCATGGACGCGGTGCTCGAGTACGCGACCACCCTCGACCGCTACGCGGGAGGCGCCCTCGAACTCGGTGCCCGCGAGCTCGCGACGATGGGCGAGCGGATTCCGGATGACCTCCGCGCCGCCATCGACCTCGGAGCGCAGCGCACCCAGCAGTTCGCGCGCCTCCAACGGGAGCACCTCGTCGACTTCGAGGCAGAGCTGGTCCCCGGCCTGGTCACCGGGCAGCGCTACATCCCCGTCGGCCGGGTGGGCGCCTACCTGCCGGCCGGGCGGTTCCCGCTCACGGCGAGCGCGTTCATGACCGTGGGCGTGGCGAAGGTCGCGGGCGTGCCCTCGGTGATCGGCTGCACGCCGCCCCAGCCGGACGGCGGAGTGAACGCCGCCGTCGCCTACGCCGCCGCGGTCTCCGGCATCGACCACCTCTACGTGCTCGGCGGGGTGCAGGCCCTCGCCGCGATGGCCTTCGGGCTGCTGGGTGAGCCGCCCGTCGACATGATCGTGGGGGCGGGCAACGCTTTCGTGGCCGAGGCCAAGCGCCAGCTGTTCGGGCGCGTGGCGATCGACCTGCTCGCCGGTCCGTCGGAGGTCGCGGTGATCGCCGACGAGACCGCCGACCCCGTGCTCGTGGCGGCCGACCTGCTGGGTCAGGCGGAGCACGGTCCGAACTCGCCCGCGGCGCTCGTCACGACGTCGGAGGAACTGGGCCGGGAGGTGCTCGTGCAGGTGGAGCTGCAGCTGGCGGGGCTCTCCACCCGCGAGATCTGCGGGCCGGCGTGGCGGGACTTCGGCTCGGTCATCCTCGTCGGGTCGAAGGAGGACGCGGTGCTCGTGATGGACGAGCTGGCGCCGGAGCACCTTGAGGTGCAGACCGCGGATGACGCGTGGTACCACGACACCCTCACCAACTACGGGTCGCTCTTCATCGGCCCGTGGAGCACGGTCGCCTACTCCGACAAGGGAATGGCGGGCACCAACCACACGCTGCCGACGGCGGGTGGGGCGCGGCACAGCGCGGGTCTCTCGGTCTCGCGCTACCTGAAGCCGCTCACCTACCAGCGGATCGCCCGCGAGGCCACGATGGAACTCGCGCCGGCCGTCGACGTGATCTCGGCGAGCGAGGGGATGACCGCCCACCAGGCCACCGCGACCCTCCGGATGGAGCGGCTCGGCACCCCCGCCGGCGTGTGACGACCGAGCGGTTCTCATACCTTGTACTGACGAAACTCCCAGACAAGGGCCTTAACGTGAATTAGATGCGTCGTCTACCCGCCCTCGACGGGCTTCGTGGAGTAGCAGCCGCCATCGTGGTTGTTCACCATGTCGCCCTCGTCGCCCGACCCTCCTTGGACACCAAGACGGTCGGGGACGCGTGGTGGTGGATCACCTCGTCCCCCCTCGGAATCCTCACCTCGGGCCACGAGTTCGTGCTCGTCTTCTTCGTCCTGAGCGGGCTCGTCGTGGCGCTCCCCGCCATCCGGGACGGCTTCGCGTGGTCGAAGTACTACGTGACGCGACTGCTGCGTCTGTACATCCCCGTGTGGGCGTCACTGGGGCTCTCGGCGGCGTTCATCGTCCTCTTCCCGCGCGACTCCTCGCTGCCCGTGCAAGACAGCTGGCTCGCCTCGACCAACGCCACCACGGTCACGGTCGCGCAGTGGTTGGCCGACGCGAGCCTGACCCGCGCGGGTTACGACCTCAACAACGTGCTCTGGTCGCTGCGCTGGGAGATCGTCTTCTCTCTCCTGCTGCCCCTCTTCGTCTGGGTGGCCCTTCGACTGCGCCGTCACGCCCGCCTCGCCTTCGGCGTCGGCATGGCGGGCACCGTCGCCGGCGTGCTGCTGGGCAATGCCGCTCTCAGCTACCTGCCGCTGTTCTTCGCCGGCACCGTGATGGCCGTTCGCATCACCGAGCTGCACGAGTGGGCGGCCCGGCGCGGCCCCCGCTTCTGGCTCGTCACCTCGATCGCCTCCGTCACCGTCATGACGCTGAGCAACCAGCTCGTCTCCTGGGGGCTCGTCGGCGGTGGCGTGCGCACCGCGCTCAGCGGCCTCTCCGGACTGGGCGCAGCGGGACTCGTGCTCTGCGCGATCGGCTCGCCAGCCTGGCAGGCGTTCCTCACCGCCCGCGTGCCCGCTTTCCTCGGCAAGATCTCCTTCAGCCTCTATCTCGTGCAGGTGCCGCTGATCGCGACGGTCGGTTACCTCGTCGGCGACACCCAGTGGATGCTCGTCGCGGCCATCGCGCTGCCCCTCTCGGTGCTCGTCGCCTGGGTGTTCTACCGCGTGGTCGAACAGCCGTCGCAGAGGCTCGCCCGCTCCACCGGCCAGTTCGCGGCGGCTCGACTGGAGTCGCGCTCCTTCAGCCTGAGCGAGCTGCGCGGCGAGGGGATGATCGACCCCACGATGCTCGAGCTCGCCACCCGCGAGGCCCGCACCACGATGCTCGCCCGGGGCGGCGTTCCCCGCTGAGCGTCAAGGCTTCACGAGCAGCGCGGCATGCATCGTGCGGTGAAAGGCACAGTGGTAGGCGTAGCTGCCGGGCTTCGTCGGCGCGGTGAAGGTGCCGGCGGAGCCACCGGCGACGACGACCCGGAAGGACGTGCCGTCGTCTGAGCTGACGGTGTGACTCACACCGTCGAGGTTGGTGACCGTGACGGTCTCACCCGGCTTCACCGAGGGCAGCCCGGTGAACTCGAAGTTCTGGATCACGATTCCGGGTGCCGGGGTGGCCGCCGGGGATGACGCCGCGGGTGACGGGGCAGTCGACGGCCCGGCGCCGTAGGGGGTCGTGCCGCCGGAGGTGCAGGCGGTGAGGGTGAGGGCGAGGGCGACGGCGACCGCCGCCCGAGGTGCTGTGATTCGCATGGGTCGAGCTCCCTGGCTGTCACGCGGTAGGGCCCGTGGGGGTCGGGGTGCCGTCGGCGCCCTACCTGAGACAACGAGGCAGCGACGCCTGCGGTTCAGAGCGGCGCGGATTCGCTAGGCGCCGGGGTCGCGCGGGCGGCGTCGGCGGCGCCGAAACGCCTCCGAGGCGATCCTCACTACGAAGAGTGCGCCGGCGGTCTCCAGCGCGATGAGCGGTCGACCGCCCATGATCACGTAGGCGACCCCGACCACCGCCGCGATGAGCGCCGCGGTGAGGAAGATCTTGGGCCAGCTGTTCAATTCGATCTCCAATCGTTCGAGTGGGTCAGCACGAGACGACGTGCATGGACCACGTGAAGGCCCCACCGATCACAATGCCGACGTAAGGGGCGTTGATCTGGACACACTTGCGCTTACGCGCAGCAATCTTGAAAGTGTTCTCCACGAGCAGAATGAACGCGCCGGTCACCAACCCGCACGCAATTACTCCCGGCGCAAGGCCGATCAGGCCGCAAAAGGTGCTGATCAAGGCGGCGTGCCCGTAGTCAGCCGCAGCGGCGACGCGCTTGGTCTCGGACTTCGTGAATCTGATGGCCTGTCCCCACCAGAAGTAGAGAGTCTTTGGATCCGCGACGACAGGAAACGTGATCCCGGGTGTGGTCAGATCGACGACCTGGGTGAGTCGGTCTCCGCGAGTCTCATACCGAGTAGGTACGCGATGCCCTAAGGCGTCCACCGCCCATGGAGCCGCCACCATCGCGATGGGTTCGTGCTGAGAATCGGTGACGATGACGCCCCCTGTGGCACTGTCTGAGATGAGCTTGACGCCTGCTCGGGAGTGGAACACGTAGCTGTACCTGGAGGGAGCGTTCGCGGAGCGAATGAGGCTCGCCATCGCAACCATTCCGGAACGACCCGGAACCAAAATGGTGTCGGAGCCATTCTGGTTGCTGAACGCTTTCACCGCTCCGCCCACGCTCGCGACCCGTGCTCCCCCCGAAGCAAACGGCAGGGAAATCCCGAAGTCGGGACGGCCCGGTGCGGCCATGCGGACCGGGTCCGAGCGATGTACTGGATAGCGAGCCTGAATCGGATCCTCGCTCCTCACGGCTAATGGCGACACGGCACTCGCCTCGCCCAGAAAGCCTGCGACTTCGGGAGATTTGGCGGCGATCTGGTCAAGCACCGCTAATGGGTTCTTCGGCTGAATCGCCTGCGCGGGACTGGTTGCCGCGATGATTGACACGCAGGCGAGCAGCAGTGACAGTGCGACAGTCGGTTTCCTCAAATTCGGCCGCCTTTCAATTGTTGACCTCACGTCAAATAAGACGTTTGTACTGTATGCATGAACAGTCGAAGTAACAACGCCTAATAACGGTATGACCCACATTTGGGGCGCGATGAGCGCGCCGGGGCGCAGCTTCCTGCCAAATGCCCACCCAGATCTTCACTCGGGCAGAGTCCAGTCACTCGGCCGGCCCGCGACACACGGTGAGAAGTGGCCTCCTGCGCGGGACCACCCGCGCAAGGGAATCGAAACTCATCGGGTTCAGCTGCGGGCGGAATGTCTCGCCAGTTTCGTGGACGAAGTCCAGATAGTCCGCGAGGTCGCGGACGAACAGCTGGGCGATGGTGATTGGCGGATCACCTGGCGGGCGTTTTGGGCGGGCGCACACAAATTCTCCCAGTGTGCCCGGGGCGGACTTCTAGCGTCCGGGCTGCTAGGCGAACTACGTCGGTCAGCCATCCCCGAACGCGGAGGCAGACCACCTATTGGTCGCCGCTGAATAATCCGGCATCACGTGAACGTGAACGTGAGCGTGAGTCATAGTCGCCGGGTGCTGCCCAAGCTATCGATGCGAGCGAGGGTCGGCACGCGCATCCCCGCAGCGCTATTGACCCCTGCGTTCTTCGCGTTTCTGTTCCCGTTCCTGTCCACGAGCTCATGCTCAATGCCGCTTGCTCTCAGTCGAGAACGACACACCTCTGGTGAGATTCGTCTCGGAGGGCGAGGACACGGACGCGGACGCAGAAAGCCTCCACTTGCTCCGGGGGCTGTCGCTGTGCACCGTGGTTGCCTGGTGGCTGATTGGGATCGGTCAAGGGGCGTATGTGTGGGACGGTGTCCAGTGGCAGGTGACCGACGTTGCGTTGCTGCCCGACTCGCAACGAAGTGCGCACTTCTACTAGCTCCATCGCGCAGTGCTGACGCCGACGGATGGCGTCCGTCGCCGAGCACCTCGCGCGGGGGCGAACGCGGCGCAGAAGAGCGGCCGCCGGGGAGAGGGGGGCGCGGCCGGAGATGTGGGGGGAATCCGGCCGCGCTCGTGAGCGATCCACGGCGGGTTGAGCGCTCCAGGGTGGGAGAACACTCACGGTGATCGACTCGGTTCAGTCCGGTTCGGGTCCATGCTGAACTGCTCCTAACTGTACGCGCGGTCCCCCTTTGTGCGGACAGCGTGGTGCCCCCACTTCGGGGGTCATTTTCACAGGTAGCGGCGCAATCCCGCTGCGAGGAGGGAGGCGATCCGGGCGTAACCGGTGGCGTCGCGGAACCGCTGCTCGGGCGGGCGATCGGCGTCGCGGAAGGGCAGGAAGGTCGCGCGGGGATCGGCGGCGCAGAGGGCCGCGGAGATCGCGTTGAGGCGCACCGCGTGCGCGTCGGCGTGATCGCCGAGCCGTGCGTCGAAGACGGGGATCGAGCGGATCGGCTGGATGCCGACGAGGAAGAGGCGCGGGCGGGGGTCGAGGCCGTGCGTGAACCCCAGGAGCTCGGTGATCCCGCGGCGCCAGACGCTCAGCGGAACGAGGGTGAGCGAGTCGTCCACCCCGACGAAGGCGATGATCGCGTCGTACGACCCCGGGGTGAGGTGCCGCAGGGTACGAACGAGCCGGCGGATGGGCATCCACGGGCCACTCACCAGGTCGATGTGCACGCCGCGATGGGTGAGGCTGCTGATCGCCCGCCGCAACTGCCCGGGGAGCGCGAGGTCGTGGGTGACGACGCCACGCCCGACTGCGGGGCCGCCGCCGATGATGAGCACCCGGAAAGGGTGTGGACCGGGGGACTCGGCGTGCGGCGCGTCGAGCGGCACAGGGTAGCTGCGCACGGCGACGGAGCGGATGATGACCCAGCCCCACATGATCGGCGTGAGGAGGAGTCGGCGCACAGCAGTAGCCACCCCCGATTGCACCGCCACCAGATCGTCCCCCGACTCGGATGCGCGCGATGCGCCCCGATACGATCGTAATCGGTGCGGCAGGGGTCGGGTGCACACGCGTCGTTCGCGACCCGTCGAGCATCCGGGCGCATTCCGGCTACCGTGGACCGAACCGCCCCGTGTGATCCTGCCGGGGCGTCGCGCAGCAGAACGGTTCCCGATGAGCGATCACATCCTCAGACTCCCCAACACGGTCTTCACCGCCGTGCTCGATCTCGGCGACCCGCGGGCGACCTTCCCCGTCTTCCCGGATGACCTGCCGGTGCCCGCCCTCGTCGCCGACGTCGACGAGGAATCCAATCTGCTCACCATCGAGATCGTGTGGCCCGATGGCGAACTGCACTACGACTACGACGGCGCGACGGTCGAGTACCACTTCCACACGGCGGGCGGCGACGCCTCGCAGTCGAGTCCGTGGCCCGCCGACGTGACCACGCGCATCCTCGAGTGGACGCGACTCTTCGCGGGGCACGTGTTCACCCATTTCGAGAGCATCGCCGACCAGATCGAGTCGGCCGCGGAGTGGCACGACCGGGGACTGCCGGTATTCGCCGTCGCGGGCGAGCCGCGCGTGCTGGAGGTGCTCGACGTGGAGCTCGAGGGGGATGCGCTCACGCTGCCCTGGCTCGGCGCGGGCACCGTCGGTCACGAGCACAACGACGACGAGCCGGGCGACCCGATCACCCTGCTGTGGGATCCCGCCGGAGTGAACCCCCACATCCCGATCGCTAAGGCGCACATGGATGACGCCGCCGATGAGGTGCGCAGCGTGATTCTGCCCGGCGTCGATCTCGCCGCGGTGGGGCTGGAGGAGCACGAGGTGTGCGCCTACCTCGAGGGTCTCTACATCAACGACAACCTCGTGGCCGACCCGCGGGACGTCGTCTACGACGCCGCGATCCTGCGCATCGCCGGGCTCTGGTAGTCGCTCGGCGCTAGCGAGCGGCGAGCTCCTGCAGCGTCCAGGAGTTGCCGTCGGGGTCGCTGAAGTGGGCGGCGTCGACGTCGGCGACGGGGAGCGGCACCAGTTCGAGTTTCATGTCGATGGGCATCCTCTCGTCGCGTGCTGGACACGCGGGTCGTTGCGGGGTCATCGTGGGAGAAGCGACGCGGGATGCTCCCACGCCGGAAAGGCCCGACCATGCAATTCCTCCTCATGATATGCACCGACTCCACCGCCCCCGCGTACGTCGCGGCGGAGGACACCATCGAGGAGTGGGTGGCCGAGGTCGACCGACGCGGAGTGGGGGTGGCGGGCGACCGGCTTCGACCCCCGTCGGACGCGCGCACGGTGACCTTTCGCGACGGCCAGATGCGCGTCGCGGAAGGGCCGTACGCGCAGACCGAGGATCACATCGCGGGCTTCGACCTGCTCGACTGCGCCGACCTCGACGAGGCGATCGAGCTGGCGGCGCGTCACCCCATGGCGCGGTTCGGTCGGATCGAGGTGCGGCCGATCTGGCCGCTCGGTGGGTGAGGGCAGCGCGTGCGCACTGAGCGCGACCTCGCTCCCCGCTGAACGCCGTGCAGAGAGTGTATAGTTGTGGCTACACAGTAAGGAAGCCACAATTGTCGACCCTGCGTACCAGCACGATTCGCCGAGCCCGAGGGCGAGCCGGAGTGGGCGTGCGCGAGCTGGCGCGAAGAGTCGGCGTGACGCCGAAGGCAGTGACCGACTGGGAGAAGTCGGAGGTGATGGGTACCGCCCAGTTGAACACGATCGACCGCGCGCTCGCCGCACTGGGCGAGAGGCTCATGATCGACTCCCGTCCTCTCGCCGGATCGCGAACCCACCGAGCGTTGGAGCGCCGTGAGGACCGCGTAGCGCTCGAACTGCACCGGGCTGTCGCGCTCAAGCTTCTGGACAATCCGGAAGCGGTGCTGAGCCTCGTCCCCGGGAACGTCGAGAAACTTCGGGGCTCGGTGCAGGGTGCCAGCGCATTGGCTGGGGTCGACGAGTGGGACGAGTTGGCTGGCAATGAAGACCTCGGGGGGCTTGTCGAGCTGATGATCGGCACCGATGCACACGCGATCACCATGCGCCAGACCTCACCGTTCCTTGGGGTGCTGTCCCACGATGAGCGCATCGCGGCGATCGCGAGGGCGCGGGTCGAACAATGAGGCGCGTCGATCTGGAGACCGCAATAGCGTCGGCGTCTGCGGTCATCAGGCAGCGGGAGGTGCTGGTCATCGGGTCGCAGGCGATTCTCGGGACCTTCAGCGAGGACGAACTCCCGCACCGCGCCGGACGCTGTGCCGTAAAGTGCGAGACGTGGAGACCGATGCCGGTTCGTGGTTCCTGAGTCGGGCCGAGCGCGGCAATCCCGCGAGCGCGGTGCAGACGCACGAGCACAGTGATCGAGCCTGGTCGGAGGGCAACCTCGTGCAGCCGCTCGTGCACGGCGCGAGCTACTTCGCGAGACTCCACGACGAGTTGACCGGGCTCCGGGCGGGCGACCGGGTGTGGTTCACCGACTGGCGTGGCGACGCGGATGAACGCCTCCTGCCCGACGGGCCCACCATCGGCGACCTGCTCGCCGACCTTGCCCGCGCGGGTGTCGAGGTGCGGGGACTGGTCTGGCGGTCCCACGGCGAGCGCGTGTCATCCTCGATCAGTTCCCGCTCGAACGAGTTGCTCGGTCGCCGGATCAACGACGCGGGCGGGGAGGTACTGCTCGACCAGCGGGTGCGACTGTTCGGCTCGCACCATCAGAAGCTGTTCGTGATCCGCCATCGCGACGACCCCGCACAGGACGTCGCCTTCGTCGGCGGGATCGACCTCTGCCACAGTCGCCGCGACGACGCCGACCACCACGGCGACCCGCAGACCCTCACGATGGACCGGCGCTTCGGTGCCCGACCGCCGTGGCACGATGCCGCCCTGGAGCTGCGTGGCCCCGTCGTCGCCGACCTCCTCGAGGTCTTCGCGGAGCGGTGGAACGACCCGCATCCCCTGGATCGGCGCACGCCCTACCTCATGCTCCTGCAACGGCTCGCTCACATGCCGCGGCATCCGAGGCCCCTCCCCGAGGCGGCACCACCGCCACCACCGGCCGGACACCACGCCGTGCAGATCCTGCGCACCTACGGTCGCACGCGCCCGCCGTTCCCATTCGCGCCGCACGGCGAGCGCAGCATCGCGCGCGCCCTGCGAAGGGCCTTCGCGCTCGCGGAGCGGCTCATCTATATCGAGGATCAGTACCTCTGGTCGACGGAGGTCGTCTCGGCGCTCGCCGAGGCTCTCGCCCGCACCCCGCAGCTCGTGGCGATCATCGTGGTGCCGCGGTATCCGTCCTCCGACGGCGTGCTCTCCGGACCGCCGAGTCGTGTGGGTCAACTCCGCGCCATCGAGCTGCTGCGCCGCGTCGCGCCCGACCGGGTCCGCGTGTTCGACCTCGAGAACGCCGACAGCACCCCCATCTACGTGCACGCGAAGATCTGCATCGTCGATGACACCTGGATGACCTGCGGCTCAGACAACGTCAACCGCCGTTCCTGGACCACCGACAGCGAGCTCAGCTGCGCCGTCATCGACAGCTCGCCCGGGCGGGTGGGAAGCGTCGCGCAGCAGCTCCGCCTGCGCCTGTGGTCGGAGCACCTGGGGCTCGACCCGGCGGACCCGCGCCTGGTGGACCCGTCCCAGGCGATCACCCTGTGGGACGGCGCGGCCGCAGCTCTCACCGAGTGGCACGCGGGCGGCGAGCAGGGACGCCGTCCACCCGCCCGCGTGCGTGCGCACTCCATCGAGCCGGTGTCGCGACTGCAGCGCCTCTGGGCCGATCCGATGAACCGCCTGGTCGCCGACCCGGACGGCCGCCCGCGGCGACTGCGCCGCAGTGGGGAGTTCTAGGGGACGAACCCCGCTCCCGCGCCGTCCCCGCGCGATACGGTGGGAGGAATCGGTGCGAGGAGGTTGAGATGCCGCAGTCAGGCGAGACCGCGCATCGCCGTGCGACCCTCTACGACGTGGCCCGGCTGGCCGGCGTCTCGCACCAGACCGTTTCGCAGGTGGTGAAGTCGGGACCGCACGTCAGGCCCGAGACCCGCCACCGGGTCGAGGCGGCCATCGCGCAGCTGGGCTACACGCCGAACCTCGCCGCCCGCACCCTCGCCACCGCGCGATCGCATCGGATCGGTGCGCTCTTCTTCGACCGCTACGACGAGGTCGGACCGACCCGCACGATGCAGGCGGCCGTCGACTACGCGCGCGATCACGGCTACGTGGTCGACGTGGTGGGCGTCGACCCGCACGACCCCTCCTCGCTGGGCGCCGCGCTCGAGCTCGTGGCGCAGGCCGGCGTTGCGGGGGTGATCGTGTTCGCTCCCACCGCCGAGGTGATCGACGCCGTGCGCGCCCTCTCGCTCGCGGTCTCGGTGCCCGTCATCGTGGAGTCGGAGGTCGTCTCGGGCCCGGAACCCGGCACCGGGCCGACGCGCGCGCTGGGTCTCCGCCTCGCGACCGAGTACCTCGCCGAGCTCGGCCACGAGCGCTTCTTCCACGTCGCGGGCCCGCACACCTGGCTGCCCGCCCGCGAGCGCACCGCTCAGTACCGCGCGGTGATCGAGGAGCGCTCGCTGCGGTCGGTCGGCGAGTACGAGGGGGACTGGAGCGCCCGCTCGGGATATCTCGCGGGCCTCGACCTTCCCCTCGATTCCGGCCTCACCGCGGTAGTGGTGAGCAACGACCAGATGGCGCTCGGCGTACTGAAGGCGCTCCATATCCGCGGCGTGCGGGTGCCCGAGCAGCTGAGCGTGATCGGGTACGACGACGTCGCGGAGTCGGCCTACTTCGAGCCCGCCCTCACGACGATCTCCAACGACTTCGAGGGCCAGGGCCGGTTGGCGATGGATGCCCTCCTCCAGACCATCGACCCGGCCCGACCCCATTCCGAGCTCTTCCAGCGCGACCCCGTCCTCGTCGTGCGGGACTCGACCGCCCCGCCGCCCGTCTGACCCTGCCCGCCCCGCTGACGCCCTATTTCTTAGCGCTCAGAATTCTGCTACTGTGCCAAACATCCGATTCTGAGCGCTCAGAAAATGTGGGTTCCGCGCCGGAGTCGTCGACGAAGACAGGAGACAACGGTGTCTGTGAAACACACTCGGCGCGCGATCGTGCTCGCCGCATCCATTGCGCTGGTGGGCGCCGCGCTCGGGGCGATCCCCGCGGTGAGCGCTCAGGCCTACGCGCCGACCGGCGGCATCATGTATCAGTTGGGGAGCGATCCCTGCCTGAAGGGGCGCGGCAACTGCGCGGTGTATCCCAAGGCGGTGGCGCTGCCGAGCGGGCGACTGGTCGCGGCCTTCGAGAAGTCGACCGTCGTGGCGTCGAGCGGCGGGGCCACGGGCCAGACGCTGCCGATCTACACGAGCGACGATGATGGGGCGACCTGGCAGGCGCGCTCGCAAGTCGCCGCGCCCGCCTCGCTGAGCAGTGATCCCAGTGTGGCGAAGTACACGAGCAACTGGACCAACCCTTACCTCTATGTAATGCCGCAGACGGTCGGCAGCCTGCGCGCGGGAACCCTGGTGCTCGCCTCCGTCGTCTCGGGCGAGGACGCGTACTACATGGAGCACAAGGCGGCCGACCCCACCTGGGTGCCCAACAACGACGGCGACCGCCGCGACGTCGCGATCGCGCTGTTCTCCAGCACCGACGAGGGCGTCACATGGAACTTCGTCAACGTGATCGCGGCGGGCGGCTGGCAGGGCGGGAGCGCGGGGGCCATCGGCACCAACATCGCCGCGGCGAACACCGCCGCCGAGGTCGACCCGGTCTGGGAGCCCTACCTGCTGGCCTACAACGGCTCGCTGATCGCGTGGTACTCCGACGAGAACGACTACACCGGCGTCAACACCTCCACCGGCGTGCCCACCCTCGACCCCGCCAACGCCACGGCCGCCGACTCGCACGGGCAGATCCTCGCGCACCGCACGTGGAACGGGGTCACCACCTCGTCGTGGAGCGCGCCGGTCGCCGACGTCACCGGTCTCACGCAGAACAACGGCGGGAAGTCGGAGATCGGCGGCGGTCGTCCTGGCATGGCCAACGTGGTGCAGACCGTCGACGGCAAATGGATGCTCAGCTACGAGTACTGGGGCGGCGGCACCAACACACGCTACAAGTTGGCGTCCAGCCCGCTCGCGTTCTGGTCAGACGGCTCCGCGAGCGGGACCGGCCTGGACACGCTCCCTGTCACCTCGGGATCCCACACGCTCGCGAGCGGTGGCAGCCCCGTACTGATCGCGGCGCCGGACGGCCGGTTGTTCTACAACGCCTCCGGCAGCGGAGACGTCTGGGTCAACCAGAGCGGCCTCAGCACCGGTGCGTGGACGGAGTACCAGACCTCCCTCGGCAGCGGCTACAGCCGCAACCTCACCTACATTCCGAACACGGGGAACGTCGAGATCCTGCAGGGAACCTGGGGCGGCGCGACCGGATCGTCGATCCTGCGCTACGCCGACGTGGACTTCGGCCACAGCACCGGCACCTACTACCGCCTGGTCAACCGGATGACCGGCCAGGTCATCGGCACGGGCAACAAGTCCAACGACGCCAACCTCGGCAACGCCGATGTGCCCGACGTCGTGTCGGAGCCGGCCGGCTCGGCGTCCAACGCCGACACCGAGTACTGGCATGTGACCACCAAGCCCGGCGGAGCGGTTCAGCTGCTGAACAAGTCGGGTGGGCGCGCGGCAGAGGTGTGGACCGGCACGGCGACCGCGGGACAGAAGGTCGGGCAGTGGGTCGACAACATGGCCGGGGGAACCTGGAACCTGGTGGCCAGTGCGACCAGCGGCTACTACACGCTGCAGGCCGCGTCGAACACCTCGCTGTACCTGAGCGGGGCGACCGCGGGGGCGCAGCTGACGCTCCAGACGGCATCCGGTGACGGGTCGCAGGACTGGGCGCTCGTGGCGCAGACGGTGCCGACCGCGGGCTACGAGAAGCTCACGAATCGCAACAGCGGGATGTGCCTCGATGTGAACGCGGCGTCCACCGCCGACGGGGCGAACGTCCAGCAGTGGACGTGCAACGGGGGCACGAACCAGGCGTGGCAGGTGCAGGCGGTTGGCAGCACTTTTGTGCAACTCGTGAACCGCAACAGCGGCAAGTGCCTCGACGTGAGCGGGTCATCCCTCTCGAACGGCGGAAACGTCGACCAGCTGGGCTGCACGGGGCTGGCCAACCAGCTTTGGCAGGTGCAGAGCGTCGGCAGCGGATACGTTCAACTCGTGAACCGCAACAGCGGGCTGTGCCTCGACGTCAACGCGTTCTCCACGTCGAACGGCGGGAACGTGCAGCAGTGGGCGTGCACGGGCGGCAGCAACCAGCAGTGGGTGCGGGCCGCCGCCTAGAGCGGCGCGGCTGAGTACGGCCGCGCGTGGCGGGGTCGCGAGGGGGTAGAAGTCTTCGCGACCCCAGTCACGCGCTCTCGGGGTCGCGAGGAAGTAGGTATCTTCGCGGCCCCGCTCCGCCGCTGGCTCTCGAGCGAGCGCAGCTAGAACCAGAGATCCAGCGTGAACGCGTAGCTGTTTCCGGCCTGCCGCTGCAGCTCGTTCAGCAAGCTGACGCCCTCCAGATCGAACCACTTTCGCTTCTCTTCGCTCCCGAACAGACCGGTCTCTTCGTTCGCATGGGCGTTGAAGAATTTCGCCCAGTCTTTGAGTCGCGCTATCAGTTCGGGCGAGAGGAGTGCCGGCCAATCCGGCACCTCGGACTCTTCCCACATGATGTCTGACAGCGGCCAGAACTGGCCGTAGTCGACGCTCAGGATTATTTCGCGCATAGTCGCTCCGTCGGTGTGTGCGGGTCCTCCGGGGGCGACGGGCGATTCGCTCCGGCGCACACGTTCGGCCTCGTCGGGACGAAAAAGAAGAACCCCCAGACCTGAGCCCGAGGGTTTCTCCATGTATGAAAACGAGGGACCTTGTCCTCGTGCCATTCTTGAGCGTACGTCAGGGCAGGATGATGCCGCAACCACAGACCACGGCTCTGGTGTCCCAGCGCCTACGTGCACCCAGACGGGCAACCGCCAGTCACGGAAAGCCCTAGGAACGAAACCCAGGGCGAGTCATCTCAACTGCAACGCAAGCAGGCACTCCTCACGAGGAGTCACTACCGCACTCGGCAGCCGCTACCTGCATCGCCGGCTGCACGCGAATGAGCGACGGGCGGGACGATGGAATTGTGCATCAATGGCAGCGACGATAACCAGGAGGCGGGGTGCGCATGAAGGACGCACATGCACACCCCGCCTCCCGCATTCTCATCCGACGATCGACGCGATCGACAGTTTGTCGATATCGGGCGCGTATGCGGACGAATTCGTGAATTTCACTGTATTGGCGCCTGCATTGAGCTGGACGGTCGCGACCGCGGTGAGGAAGGTTGACCAACTCCCTGTTACGCGGAAATACACGCGCGTCGCCGTCCCGCCGTTCACGCTGATGTCGGCGAATCGGTTGATGCTATTTGTGTTGTAGCCAGCCCCGCCCGTGCTGAATTCGTCGTTCGCGTACTGAATCACCAAGGCATAGCTGCCTGCGGCTGTCGCGGTCACACCATTGAACTGCAATGAGTTTCCGCTGCCCTGGCCGATGTACCCGACATACTTGCCCCCGCTGGCGCCCGTGCTCGAGGAAACGACAGCCGTTCCGCCCAGCGTATTCGCGGTCGACTCTGCCTCATAACTGGCTATTTGGCCTGTCGTCGCGGCGACATCGATGTAGTCGATGTTGATCGCATCGCTGTCATCCGTCGTGAAGGCGTTATAGCCAATTCGGTTGATTCCCGCTTGCAGATACAACTTCGTCGTCACGCTGTTCCACGTGTTCCAGTTCGCTGTGCCCGGCAACGCCACATCCTGCGTCGCAGTACCGTTCAACACCAATCGCGTCGTTCGGTTCGTCGGTGCGCCGGAGTATGGGCCCGCGGAGTAGCGCAGAGCCACGTTGTAATAGCCGTCGGACGGTGCGTTTACGACGAAATTCGTGCCCGCATTGTTGCTCGCTCCGTAGCCCTCGACGAAGTAGGTTCCCGAATATCCCGTGTTGGAGCCGTAGGTCACTTTTGCTGTCCCAGTGAGTGAGGCGTACTCGGCCTCATACCGGTTGGCCACGATTGAGTTGGTCGCAGTGTTGGGCGTGAGGATGATCTCGTACGCTGAGAGCGCCTTAAGGCCGCTCAACGAGATGGTGGTGGACCCGGCGCTGACGGCATAGTTACCCTCCGTCACAACGTACGGCCCGGCAGACGCGGCGGTGCCCGAATTATCCACTCCCCACACGGTGGCGTGAACCGTGTTCCCCAGTGCTTGGGGGATGTTTTTCACCGCGACGTCGGACGAGAATACGTCGGTGGAATTGAGGGAGCCCCCCAGAATGATCCTTGCCTGCTTCTTGCTCGAGTCATAGGCGCCGATTGCCTGCAAGGACCCGTTCTGCGAGGGAGGTGTGACCGAGACGGTATTGCCCGTCAGTTCGCCGTACCACTTGTACAGCCACCATCCTCCCGTCACCTGATTCGCCGAATTTGCCGCGACCAAGTCGTTGAGAGATCCGGAATCCGTCCAGAACGCAAGATTTGCGTGCACCTTGCTGTTCTCGAATCGAGCTATGTACTGCACAAGATTTCCGGGCACCCCGAGGTCGCCGTTGATCCGCCCATACTCGTCGATGTAGATGGGCCGGGGCGTGATGCCCAGATTGCTCTCTGCCGCTCGGTACGTCGAGTAGTTCGAGTACCAGTCGGTGAAGAAACTGTTCTGAAGCTCGTGCCAGGTTGTGACATCGGGGAGGACGTTGTTCGCCTTCGCGTACGACAGGAAGTTCGCGTAATCGTTCGCGCTGTAGCCCGAATAGTTCAGCCCAGCGATCCGTGCGGTCGGATCAATCGACCGGATCTTCTGGTAGACGAGCTTCCAGTCTGCTTCCAGCCCCGACAAATTTCCTGAATACCACTGCTGATCGGGTTCGTTGAAGGGCACATATATGTATTTGGCCCGATTGGGGTCCGCGACGATTGCATTCGCCTCGGCCGCGACCACATTCAGGTAGCTGGTTATCCCGGGAGTCGGATAGGGCCAAGTTGAATAATAATCCTGCATGTAGACGAGAATGTCGCTCCCTCCATCCGCCAGGAACTGGGGCGCGACCTTCAGCGCGTCTCCGTTGGGATGTTGTGTACCAGCGGGTGCCATTTGTGCCGTGCTGTCTGGATGGAGGGCCGCGATCGTGCTATCGGTAGGAATCCCGGCGTTTGCAATCCCGTAAAGAAAGCCCGATGAGTCGTGTGTGACGGCCCCCGTTGATGTACTGAGGTAAACCGTGATCACCGGATTAGCAGCGGCAGCAGGAGTAGCGGTTGCGAGGATCAAGGCGGCGCTCGCGACGATCGCGGGAAGCCATGGATGTTTCATATTTCTCCTTTGAAATACCGAAGCCTGGCCTCGCGCGAGTCAGGCGTGCGCCAAGTGAGCTGATGGCACCGAGAAATGATATCGCTATCAACCTCATCCATGAAAGCGATATCAAAATCCATGTGGGGATACTCGCCCCGGATCTCTCTCGTGATGCTTGTCTCACTGGTCCGGAGGGAGGATGCTCGCTGGCCTTTAGGAGAACCGGCAACAGCGAGCGCAGCTCGGCGAGACTCGTGTTTCGGTCGGGCATCCACGCGTGCCTGCTTCGTGAGCCGCCCTCGTCACGGCTGAGCCCGTTTCGCAAGCACTATTCGCTGATCGCGAGGCGGCAATCGGCACGATCAGATTGCCGTGCGCGGCCAGGTCGGGTGCACGACGTCCTGTGGCATCTCTCGGAGCGAGTGACGGGAATCGAACCCGCGCTATCAGCTTGGGAAGCTGAAGTTCTGCCATTGAACTACACTCGCGCGCTGGAGCTAAAAGCGAAGGCCATTTCTGGCCTTCGCCGCGACGCCAGCGCCGACAACCGTCTCGGTTGTCGGAAACGACGCCCAACTCGCACCCCAATCTTAGCCGCTCGCCGCGGAGCCCCCGAATCCCGCCAGCGCAGCGTCGCGGGTATTTCGTCCCCACCTACTGCCCGCCAGCGCAGCGGCGCGGGTACTCCGTCCCCACCCCATCCCCGCCAGCGCAGCGTAGCGGGGCGAGCAACCCACCCCATCCCCGCCAGCGCAGCGGCGCGGGGCGAGCAACCCCCCACCACTCGCCCTCCCCGCCCACCCGGTAGTCTCTCCCCATGCTTCTCAGTGACAGGGACATCAGGGCCGAGCTCGAGTCCGGCCGGGTGGGGCTCGACCCGCTCGACCTGGGGATGATCCAGCCGTCGTCGATCGACGTTCGCCTCGACCGCTTCTTCCGCCTCTTCGACAACCACAAGTACCCCTTCATCGACCCGCGCGAGGATCAGCCGGAGCTGACGCGACTGGTGTCGTCGAAGCCGGGTGAGCCGTTCATCCTGCACCCGGGTGAGTTCGTGCTCGGCTCCACCTACGAGCTGGTGACGCTGCCCGACGACATCGCCGCGCGGCTGGAGGGCAAGAGTTCGCTGGGCCGCCTCGGCCTCTTGACGCACTCGACCGCGGGTTTCGTCGACCCGGGGTTCTCGGGCCATGTCACCCTCGAACTGAGCAATGTGGCGACGCTGCCGATCAAGCTGTGGCCGGGCATGAAGATCGGGCAGCTGTGCTTCATCCGGCTCAGCTCGCCGGCCGAGAAGCCCTACGGTTCGGCCGACTACAGCTCGCGGTACCAGGGCCAGCGCGGCCCGACGGCGTCACGGTCGTTCCAGAACTTCCACCTCACCGAGATCCCGCACGAGGACGGCACGCTCACCGACGACCCGCTCTCCTGAGTCAGGCGTGCAGCTGCTCCAGCTGCCACACGAGCCACGGGCTGAAGGCGAAGGGCGCGTTGCTCGCGGCATCCTTGAGCGAGATCGGGTCGACCCACTGCCACTCCGCCACCTCGTCGGGGTTCGCGCGCACCTCGTCGTCGGTCTCGGCGCGGTAGACCGGGCAGATCTCGTTCTCGACGATGCCGGAGGCGTCGACCGCGCGATAGCGGAAGTCGGGCAGCACGAGGCTCAGCCCGCTCACGGTGATCCCGAGTTCGAGGCGGGCGCGTCGGGCCACCGCGTCGGCGATCTCCTCGCCCGGTGAGGGATGACCGCAGAACGAGTTCGTCCACACCCCCGGCCACGTCGCCTTGCCCAGCGCGCGGCGCGTGACGAGCGTCTGACCCCGCGAATTGAACACGTGGCAGGAGAACGCGAGGTGCAGCGGGGTGCTCTGAGTGTGCACGGTGAGCTTGTCGGCGACGCCCACGGGGGTGCCGTCGTCGGCGACGAGCACAACCTGTTCGGTGTTATCTGCCATGGTCGCGATAGTCTGCCTCAATGAACGGTTCCGACCTGCTCGCGGTCGCCCAGCAGAGGCAGGCGCAGGTCGATGGGGTGCTCGACCGCTTCTTCAGCCTAGCCAAGAACCGGGCATCCGCCTTCGGTCCTGAATATGTTCAATTGTGGGAGTCGCTGGAGGCGAACACGACGGGCGGCAAGCGCTTCCGGCCGCGCATGGTCTTCTGCGCGTACCAGGCGCTCGGCGGCACCGACAACGAGGCCGCGGCCTACATCGGGGCGGCGTTCGAGCTGCTGCACACGGCGTTGATCGTGCACGATGACGTGATCGACCACGACTTCGTGCGGCGCGGCATCCCCAACATCTCCGGCACCTTCCGCGACCGCGCGCTTCGGGTGGGTGCCGACGAGGCCGCCGCCGAGCACAGCGGCATCTCCGCCGCCGTGATCGCGGGCGACCTCGCCCTGTTCAACGCGTATCGCTTCATCGATCGCAGCGGGGTCGACGACGTCACGCGCGAGCGACTGCTCGAGGTCATGGATGACGCGCTCTTCGCCTCCGCCGCCGGCGAACTCATCGACGTCGACTTCTCGCACACCCCCGGAATGCCGAAAGTGGACGACATCCTGGCCATGGAGCGCCTCAAGACCGCCGTCTACTCCTTCGAGTGCCCGCTGCAGGCGGGTGCGATCCTCGCGGGAGCCTCCGACGAGGTCATCGCGACCCTCGCCGAGTTCGGTCGCGAGATCGGCATCGCCTACCAGATCGTGGATGACCTGCTCGGCGTCTTCGGACTCGAGGCCGAGACCGGCAAGACGACCATCGGCGATCTGCGCGAGGGCAAGCGCACGGTGATGGTCTCCTACGCGACGACGACGAAGTCGTGGGAGAGCATCCGCCCCCTCATCGGCAAACTCGACCTCGACGAGGAGGAGGCAGCCGAGGTGCGCGCCGTGCTGGAGAGCAGCGGGGCACGCTCCTTCGCGGAGGGCCTGGCCAGCTACTACGGCAACCGCGCGGTCGGTCGGCTCACCGAGTCGCACATTCCGGAGGCGCTGCGCCTGGAGCTGTTCCCGGTGGCGGACGCCGTGCTCGGACGGGTGCGATGACGCGCAGTCGCCTGTACGACCGGGTCGCCGAGGAGACGGCGAGCATCGTGATCCGGCGCTACTCCACCTCGTTCGGCCTCGCCTCGCGGCTGCTCGACCCGTCGGTGCGTCAGCACGTCGAGAACATCTACGCCCTCGTGCGGCTCGCCGACGAGGTGGTCGACGGCGAGGCGACGAGCGCCGGGCTGTCGACGGTGGACGCTGCGCGCCTGCTGAACGAGCTGGAGCGCGAGACGGGCGCCGCGATCGAGAACGGCTACAGCACCAATCTGATCGTGCACGCCTTCGCGCTCACGGCCCGCGAGACCGGCTTCGGCACCGAGCTGACCGCTCCCTTCTTCGAGTCGATGCGCACCGACCTCAGTGCCACCGAGCACGACCAGACCAGTTTCGATGCCTACGTCTACGGCTCGGCCGAGGTGGTGGGACTCATGTGCCTGCGCGCGTTCCTACAGGGTCGCGCGGTGGAGCCGGCCGAGCTCGCGCGACTGGAGCGGGGCGCCTGCGCGCTCGGTGCCGCGTTCCAGAAGGTCAACTTCCTGCGCGACCTCGCCGCCGACTACGAGGCGCTCGGGCGCAGCTACTTCCCGGGTGTCGACGTGCCCGGCTTCAGTGAGGCCGACAAGGCCCGGCTGCTCGACGACATCGACGCCGATCTGCGCGTGTCGGCGGCGGTCATCCCCGCCCTGCCCGCCGGCTCGCGCCGCGCCGTCGCGCTCGCGCAGGGTCTCTTCGCCGAGCTCGCCGCCCGCCTGCGCGCCACCCCGGCCGCCACTCTCGCCTCGACGCGCATCCGCGTGCCGAACCCGGTCAAGCTCCGCATCGCCGCGGCGGCCGCCCTCGGAAGGACCCCTCGACCGTGAGCCACGTCATCGTCATCGGCGGAGGAATCAGCGGGCTCGCCTCCGCCGCCCTGCTCGCGAGGGAGGGGCATCAGGTCACCCTGCTGGAGGCCCGCGACCAGCTCGGCGGTCGCGCCGGCAACTGGGAGAAGGATGGCTTCCGCTTCGACACCGGGCCTTCCTGGTACCTCATGCCCGAGGTCTTCGACCACTTCTACCGCCTTCTCGGCACGACGGCCGAGGAGCAGCTCACCCTCGTGACCCTCGACCCCGGTTACCGCGTGTTCTTCGAGGGCGAGCGCGAGCCGCTCGACATCTCCGCCGACCGCGCCGAGAACATCGCGCTGTTCGAGCGGGTGCAGAAGGGGGCGGGCCGCCGACTCGACGCGTACCTCCGCTCCGCCAAGCGCACCTACGACATCGCCAAGCTGCGGTTCCTCTACACGAGCTACGAGTCGTTCCGGCCTCTGCTGCGCCGTGACGTGCTCAGCCAGACGGGCACGCTCGTGCGCCTCCTGCTCACCCCGCTGTCGCGGCTCGCGGCGCGAACGGTGAAGGATGACCGGCTCCGGAAGATCCTCGGCTACCCCGCCGTCTTCCTCGGCTCCTCCCCCTACCTCACCCCCAGCATGTACCACCTCATGAGTCACCTGGACCTGGCCGATGGCGTGCTCTACCCCATCGGCGGCTTCCATCGCGTGATCGAGTCGATCGCGGCGCTCGCGGTCGCAGAGGGCGTGGAGGTCGTGACGTCGGCGAGGGTGGAGCGCATCCTCGTCACAAACCGGTCGGCGACGGGCGTCGAGTACGTGGATCACGCCGGCGAGCGCCGCACCGTCGCCGCCGACATCGTCGTCTCGGCGGCCGACCTGCACTTCACCGAGACCCGGCTGCTCGAGCGGGAGCAGCAGACGTACCCCGAGGAGTACTGGGCGCGCAAGACACCCGGGCCCAGCGCCCTGCTCCTCTACCTGGGCGTGACGGGCGAGCTGCCCCAGCTGGAGCACCACACCCTGTTCTTCACCAAGGAGTGGCAGCGCGGCTTCGAGGCGATCTTCGGTGCGAACCCCAGCGTTCCCGAGCCGGCCTCCCTCTATGTGTGCAAGCCGAGCGGCATCGACCCGGCGACCGCGCCCGAGGGCTCGGAGAACCTCTTCGTGCTCGTGCCGATCCCCGCGGACGTGACGATCGGATCGGGGGGTGTCGACCGCGGCGGGGATGCCCGCATCGAGGCGCTGGCCGACACGGTCATCCAGCAGATCGCCGACTGGGCGGGCATTCCCGACCTGGCCTCGCGCGTCACCGTGCGCCGCACGCTCGGGCCAGGGGACTTCGCCGCCGACCTCAACTCGTGGCGCGGCACGGCCCTCGGGCCCGCCCACACGCTCGCTCAAAGCGCCTTCTTCCGCGCGGGCAACCACAGCAAGAAGGTCGAGGGACTGTTCTACGCGGGCGGCTCGACGATCCCCGGCATCGGCCTGCCGATGTGCCTCATCAGCGCCGAGGTGCTCGTGAAGCGACTGCGCGGCGACACCTCCACCGAGGCTCTGCCCGAGCCGCTCGAGCGACGGGTCGTCTGATGGGGGTGCTCTACCTTCTGGCGCTCGCCGTCGCCCTCGCGGGCATGGTGACGCTCGACCGGCGGTTTCGCCTATTCTTCTGGCAGCGCCCACGGCGCGCGGCCGTCGTGCTCGCCGTGGGGCTCGCGTTCTTCCTGCTCTGGGATCTCGCGGGCATTCGCCTGGGCATCTTCTTCCGCGGCGAGACCAGCTTCATGACCGGCCTGCAGCTCGCCCCCGAGCTGCCGATCGAGGAGCCGTTCTTCCTGCTGCTGCTGTGCTACCTCACGATGAACCTGTTCGGCGCCGTGGAACGGGTGCGCGATGCGCGGGCGCGAGGCGGCGCGTCCGGATCAGGCGGCACGGTGGGTCCCGGCCGTGAGTCCGGTCCGGGAGCCGCCGCGTGAGCTACTGGGCGCTCAACGCCGTCTTCCTCGCGGCCGTCGCGGTGGTCGCGGTGGTCGCCATCGCGCGGGGCCGGGCGCCGCGCTGGGGCACGGTGGCGCTCGTGGCGGGGGTGGTGGTGATCCTCACCGCGGTGTTCGACAACGTGATGATCGGCGTGGGGCTCGTCGGCTACGACCGCGCCCTCATCAGCGGGGTGTTCGTGGGCATCGCCCCGCTCGAGGACTTCGCCTACGCGGTGGCGGCGGTCGTGCTGCTGCCCGCCCTGTGGAGCCTGGGGGCCCGCCCGCGATGACGACCCTCCGCGCCCTCTTCGTCTCCTCCCGGCCCCTGAGCTGGATCAACACCGCGTTCCCCTTCGCGGCGGCCTACCTCGTCACCACGCACCGGGTGGATGCCCCGCTCGTGCTCGGCACGCTGTACTTCCTCATCCCCTACAACCTCGCGATGTACGGAATCAACGACGTGTTCGACTACGAGTCCGACCTCCGAAACCCGCGCAAGGGCGGGGTCGAGGGCGCGTTGCTCGACCGCGGATTCCACCGCGTCACGCTGTGGGCGGCGCTCGTCACGAACGTGCCGTTCCTGGTCTTCCTCGTCGCCGTCGGCTCCCCGGTGTCGTGGATCGTGCTCGCCGTCAGCGTCTTCGCCGTGATCGCCTATTCGGCCCCGCGGCTGCGCTTCAAGGAGCGCCCCTTCCTCGACTCGCTCACCTCCAGCACGCACTTCGTGAGCCCGGCCGTCTACGGCCTCGTGCTCGCGGGCGCGGTGTTCACGCCGCAGCTGTGGGCGCTGCTCGGCGCGTTCTTCCTGTGGGGCATCGCCTCGCACGCCTTCGGCGCGGTGCAGGACGTGGTGGCCGACCGCGAGGGCGGCATCGACTCGGTCGCGACGGTGATCGGGGCACGGGCGACCGTGCGGCTCGCGGTGATCGCGTATCTCGCGGCGGGCATCCTGCTGCTCGACACCGCGTGGCCCGGGCCGCTCGCCGCGGTGCTCGCCCTGCCCTACGCGATCAGCTGCGCGCCCTACTGGTCGGTCGCCGACGCGGATGCCGAGCGCGCGAATCGCGGCTGGAAGAGGTTTCTCTGGCTCAACTTCGTGAGCGGCTTCGTCGTCACGATGCTGCTGATCGCTTACGTGCTGCTGCCGCGGGCTTGAGCCGGAGGGTCAGCGGCTCGCGCCGAGCTGAGCGGCCGCGCACCACGCCCGGGCCTCGGGTCACTCGTTCCAGCCGAGGTTGCGCGCCATCCGCTCGAGCACGTCGACGGTGACGGTGTAGTCGCCCTCGCTGATGCCCGCCATCATCGCCGTGCGCTGGGCGGCCACGACGGCGCTGAGCCGGTCGAGCGCCCCGCGCCCGCGCTCGGTGAGCGCGTAGCTGCCGCCGTCGGCCACGAGCCACTCGCTGTCGACGAGCTCGGCGAGGTGATCGGCCGCCGTCTGGCCGCCGTCGTCCGGGCTGAGCGGGGCGATCGCCGCGTCGAGCTGCTCGAGCGTCGCCGGCTCGCGACTGAGCACGTTCATCAGCTGCCACTGCCGGCGGGTGACGCCGTGTTCGTCGAGCGTCGACGCGAACTCGTCCTCGAGCATGCGGTCGACGAGCTTCAACCAGTATCCGATCGGTCGTTGATCAGCCATGCCGACAGGCTACGCGCGCCCGATCGGGAGCGCTAGGAGAGCCGCGCCGCGCCCGCGGGATCGGGTGCGCCGGTGGCGTCACGGCCGGGCGTTCGCACGAACAGCAGCAGGACGAGTCCGATGAGCAGCACCGCGACGATGCCCAGGATTCCCCAGTACTGCGCGCCGAACACGCTCACGAGCGTCGCGAAGAGCAGCGGCGCCAGGAAGCTCACCGCGCGCCCCGTGGTCGCGTAGAGGCCGAACACCTCGCCCTCTCTGCCCGCCGGGGTGACCCGCGCGAGGAAGGTACGGGCGGCCGACTGTGCGGGGCCGACGAAGAGGCACAGGATCAGCCCGCCGACCCAGAACGCGCCCGCTCCGAGTCCGTGGGCGAAGAAGACGCCGAGCCCGGCGACCACGAGACCGATGAGCGCGGTCACGATGACCGGCTTCGCGCCGAAGCGGTCGTCGAACCGACCCGAGATGAAGGTGCTCACCCCCGCCACGACGTTGGCCGCGATCGCGAAGATGATCACCTGCCCGCTCGAGAATCCGAAGGTGCCGCTCGCGAGGATCCCGCCGAAGGTGAACACCCCCACGAGCCCGTCGCGGAACAGCGCGCTCGCGATCAGGAACATCACCGTGTTGCGGCTGTCGCGCCAGAGCGAGCGCACATCCCGCACGAGCACCGCGTACGACTGCAGGAAGCCGACGCGCGCCCGCCTGTTCGATGCCTCGATCTCGGGCACCGTCAGCAGGATCGGCAGCGAGAACACGAGCGTCCAGGCCGCTGAGATGAGGGCGATGATCCGGATGTTCAGCCCGCCCGCCTCGGTCACGTGCAGCAGCCCGCCCACCCCCGGTGTCGACCCCTCCACGACGAGACCGAAGTACACCACGAGCAGCAGCACGATGCCGCCGAGGTACCCCGCACCCCAGCCGAGCCCGCTCACCGTGCCGACGGTCTTGGGCGTGGAGACCTGAATGAGCATCGCGTTGTAGTTGACGGTCGCGATCTCGTAGAACACCGTGCCGACCGAGACGAGCACGACCCCGAACAGGAAGAACGAGGGCTGCCCCTGCACGAAGAACATGAGAACCATGGCGAGGATGACCACCCCCGTGTTGATCGCGAGCCACAGCTTGCGCCGCCCCGACGCGTCCGTGCGCTGGCCGAGAACGGGCGCGAGCAGCGCGACCACGATCCCCGCGATCGCGAGCCCGAAGCCGAGCCCCGAGGAGAGCGGCGCCTCGGCCGCGGTCACCGCGGCGTGCGCGGGACCGCTCGGGTCGAGTTCGGCGTCGCGTGCCGCCCGCAGGGCGGGGTCGATGAACAGGCCCCCGGTGAGGTAGACGGTGAAGACGAAGGTGGTGATGACGGCGTTGAACGCGGCTCCACCCCAGTCCCAGAATGCCCAGGCGACCACGTGGCTGCGGGGGATCCGCTTGCCGGACTGGAGGTCGAGACCGATGGGGGCGGCGGCGCTGCCGGGGGTGTGGTCATCCATGGTCACAAGCTACTGGGGTTCGGTGTCGGGGCGGTGTCTCCGCGGCGACTTTTCCCGGCGCGCCGGGTGCCCGAATGCGAGCTCGCGCCGGCGAGCTGATCGAACTTGAGTCGCCCAGGCTCAATTTTTCCTGAGTCGCCTTGACAAAGGTTTTCGCATGCCTCAAAGTTGATAGTGCCGGACTCAAGTTCTGGCGCATCCACTTTCATAAGGAGTACAGAGCACTATGGCTCGAGCAGTAGGAATTGACCTCGGAACCACCAACTCGGTGGTCGCGGTTCTCGAGGGCGGCGAGCCGACCGTCATCGCCAACGCTGAAGGTTTCCGCACGACACCATCGATCGTGGCCTTCACCAAGGACGGCGAGGTGCTCGTCGGTGAGACCGCCAAGCGCCAGGCCGTCACCAACGTCGACCGCACCATCTCCTCGGTCAAGCGCCACATGGGCACCGACTGGACCGTCGCCATCGACGAGAAGAAGTACACGCCGCAGGAGATCTCGGCGCGCATCCTCGCGAAGCTCAAGCGCGACGCGGAGCAGTACCTGGGCGAGCCCGTGACCGACGCGGTCGTCACGGTTCCGGCCTACTTCAACGACGCCGAGCGTCAGGCCACCAAGGATGCCGGCGAGATCGCCGGCCTCAACGTGCTGCGCATCATCAACGAGCCCACCGCGGCGGCGCTCGCCTACGGCCTCGACAAGGGCAAGGAGGACGAGCTCATCCTCGTCTTCGACCTCGGTGGTGGCACCTTCGACGTCTCCCTGCTCGAAGTGGGCAAGGACGACGATTTCTCCACCATCCAGGTGCGCGCGACCGCCGGCGACAACCGCCTCGGTGGCGACGACTGGGACCAGCGCATCGTGGCCCACCTCGTGACCAAGTTCAAGGAGACGACGGGCGTCGACGTCTCGAAGGACAAGATCGCCCTCCAGCGCCTGAAGGAGGCGGCGGAGCAGGCCAAGAAGGAGCTCTCGTCGTCCACGAGCGCGAGCATCCAGCTCCCCTACCTCTCCCTCACCGAGAACGGCCCGGCCAACCTCGACGAGACGCTGACCCGTGCCAAGTTCGAAGACCTCACCAAGGACCTGCTCGAGCGCACGCGCAAGCCGTTCGAGGACGTCATCAAGGAGGCCGGCATCAAGGTGGGCGACGTCTCACACGTCGTGCTCGTCGGTGGCTCGACCCGCATGCCCGCGGTGCAGGAGCTCGTCAAGAAGATGACCGGCGGCAAGGAGCCCAACAAGGGCGTCAACCCTGACGAGGTGGTCGCCGTGGGCGCCGCCCTCCAGGCCGGCGTGCTGAAGGGCGAGCGCAAGGACGTCCTGCTGATCGACGTGACCCCGCTGAGCCTCGGTATCGAGACCAAGGGCGGCATCATGACCAAGCTCATCGAGCGCAACACCGCCATCCCCACGAAGCGCAGTGAGACCTTCACCACGGCAGACGACAACCAGCCCTCGGTCGCCATCCAGGTGTTCCAGGGCGAGCGCGAGTTCACCCGCGACAACAAGCCGCTCGGCACCTTCGAGCTCCAGGGCATCGCGCCGGCACCGCGTGGCGTTCCCCAGGTCGAGGTGACCTTCGACATCGACGCCAACGGCATCGTTCAGGTGCACGCGCGCGACAAGGGCACCGGCAAGGAGCAGTCGATCACCATCACCGGCGGCTCGTCGCTGGCGAAGGAAGACATCGAGCGCATGGTGCGCGAGGGCGAGGAGCACGCCGCGGAGGACAAGGCGCGTCGCGAGGCCGCCGAGGTCCGCAACAACGCCGAGCAGCTCGCGTACTCCATCGACAAGCTCATCAAGGAGAACGAGGACAAGCTGCCCGACGACGTCAAGTCCGAGGTGCAGGCCGATGTGGATGCCCTGCAGAGCGCGCTCGCCGGCGACGACGAGGCCGCGGTCAAGTCGGCGTTCGACAAGCTCAACGCCTCGCAGCAGAAGCTGGGCGAGGCGATCTACGCGAACCAGGAGAAGGCGGCCGACGGCGCGGCGAGCGGCGAGGCACCCGAGGGATCCGACGAGGACATCGTCGATGCCGAGGTCGTCGAAGACGAGCCCACCGACCCGAAGAAGTAAGGCAATGGCAGACAACGGCAAGAAGAAGCCCGACTCTGGGGAGGGGGCCGAGAACATCGGCCCCACCTCCGAGGACGGCGACACCGCGGACGTCGCGGGCGTCGAGGATCTGATCGCAGCGGAGGGCCCCGACGTGGAGACCCTCACCGAGGAGGAGATCTCCTTCCTCGAGGAGGGCGAGCGCGAGCTGCTCGACGACATGCGGAACGACCTCGCACGTGCCCAGGCCGAGCTGGTGAACTTCCGCAAGCGCGTGGAGCGCGACCGCGCCGCGAACCGCGACGCGGTCATCGCCGAGGTCATCCGCACGCTCCTGCCCGCGATCGACGACCTGGCCAGGGCCCAGCTGCACGGCGACCTCGCCGGCAGCCCGCTCGAGCTCGTCGCGCAGAAGCTGCGCGCAGGGTTCGAACGCTACGGCCTGCGCATCGTGGGGGAGAAGGGCGAGACCTTCGATCCCAATCTGCACGAGGCGCTCGTCCAGCTGCCGACACCGGGTGTCACCGTCAACACGGTGGCCGACGTGATCGAGCCGGGCTATGCCCTCGGCGACCGGCTGCTGCGCGCGGCCAAGGTCGCGGTGTCCGTCCCCGACGGCTCCTGAGAGGTCGTCGATGGCAAGCCAGGACTGGTTCGACAAGGACTTCTACAAGATCCTCGGGGTCTCGAAGGACGTGTCCGAAGCAGAGTTGAAGAAGACGTACCGCAAACTCGCGCGGCAGTATCACCCGGACTCCAATCCGGGTGATGCCGCCGCCGAGGCGCGGTTCAAGGAGATCAGCGAGGCCCACTCGGTGCTGTCCGACCCCGCGCAGCGCGCGGAGTACGACCAGATCCGCGCGATGGGCTCCGGTGCGCGCTTCTCCGCGGGCGGCGGCGGTGGCGGCGGCTTCAACGACGTCTTCGGCGGCATGTTCGGCCAGGGCAACCAGCGCACGACCTTCCAGGCGGGCGGTTTCGAAGACCTTCTGGGCGGGATGTTCGGCGGCGGTGGCTTCGGCCAGCCCAGTGGTGGCTTCCGTGGCTATGGCGGCCCCACCAAGGGCGCCGACCTCACCGCCTCGACGACCCTCGACTTCATCACCGCGATCAACGGCGAGACGATCACCCTCCACCCGGAGGGCGGAGCGCCCATCCGGGTGAAGATCCCGGCCGGCGTCAGCGACGGCCAGAAGATCAAGCTCAAGGGCAAGGGCGAGCGCAGCATCGACGGCGGCGAGACGGGCGACCTCGTGCTCACCGTCTCGGTGCGCAAGCACCCGGTGTTCGAGCGCGAGGGCCTCAACCTCCGCGTCGACGTTCCGGTCACCTTCGTGGAGGCCACCCTCGGCGCCACGATCGAGGTGCCCACCCTCGGCGGTGCGCCCGTCAAGCTGCGGGTCGCGCCCGGCACCCCGAGCGGCCGCGTGCTGCGGGTGAAGGGTCGCGGCGTCACGACGACGAAGGGCACCGGCGACCTGCTCGCCACCGTCCAGGTCGCCGTGCCCAGCCACATCAGCGACGCGGCGAAGAAGCACCTCGAGGAGTTCGCCAAGGCGCTCCCGCCGGAGAACCCGCGCGACGACCTCATCCAGCGGGCGGGAACGCTGCACTGATGGACGAGCTGAGCCCCATCTTCGCGATCGCGGTCGCCGCCGAACTGGCCGGCATGCATCCGCAGACGCTGCGCCAGTACGACCGCCTCGGGCTCGTGAGCCCGACCCGCACGGCGGGCAAGTCGCGGCGGTACTCGATGCGCGACGTGGTGCAGTTGCGTGAGATCGCGCGGCTCGGCGCGGAGGGACTCAACCTAGAGGGCATCCGCCGCATTCTCGAACTCGAGAACCAGGTGGTGGCCCTCCAGGCGCGCGTGCGCGAACTCGAGGGCGCCCTCGCGGATGAACTGCTCAATCGGCCCGGCCGACGAGTGTTCGCGGCCGCCGAATCCGGCGACGTCGTGCCGCTGCGCGCGGGCACCCGCGCCCAGCGCAACACCCAGGTCGTCGTCTGGCGACCGCTCACGAGGGAGTAGCCGATGCCCACCCTCGCGCAGCCGCTCGCCGACGCGGCCGACCGACTCATCCTCGATGAGGGCACCGACGTGCTCGCGAGCGCGCGCGGCGCCGTCGTCGTCGTGGGCGACACCTCGGGGGCGCTCACCGCCGCGGTGCTCGACGAGTCACCGGATGCCCGCGTTCGGCTGCACGTCGACTCCGCCGCCGACGAGCTCGTGGTCCGCCGCCTGTTCGATGGCGACGAGCGGGTCGAGATCATGGCGCTCGACGAGCGCCTGGCGGCGGGTGCCGAGGTCATCCTGCTCCGGCTGCCCAAGTCGCTGGCCGAGCTCGAGCGCCTCGCCGCTGTCGTCGCGAACGCCGCGGCCCCCGATGCCGTGGTCATCGCCGGCGGTCGCCTCAAGTACATGACGGTCGCGCAGAACGAGGTGCTGGGCCGCTGGTTCGACCGGGTCGACGTCTCCCTCGCGCGGCAGAAGTCGCGGGTGCTCATCGCGCGCGGACCGCGACGGGGGAGCGCGCCCGAGCTCACGATCGCCGACCACGCCGACATCGACCTCCGCGTCGCGTCGGTGGGCGGGGCGTTCGCGGGGTCGTCGATCGATATCGGCACTCGTGCGCTCCTCGCGGTGTTCGATCGGCTGCCGCCGTACACGACCGCGATCGATCTGGGATGCGGCACGGGTATCCTCGCCGCCCTGCTCGCCCGTCGCGCCCCGAACGCCCGGGTGATCGCCACGGATGCCTCGGCCGCCGCCGTCGAGTCTGCGCGTGCGACCATGCTCGCGAACGGCCTCGACCGCGTCGAGGTGATCCGCGACGCGGGGCTTCGCTCCCAGCCGGAGGCGAGCGCCGACCTCATCGTGCTCAATCCCCCCTTCCACGACGGTGGCGCGGTGACCACCGACATCGCCATGGAGCTGTTCCGCGAGGCGGGAAGGGTGCTGCGCCCGGGCGGCGTGCTCGTCGCGGTGTGGAACTCGCACCTCGCCTACAAGTCGGCGCTGACCCGCCTCGTGGGAGCGACCGAAGAAATTTCGCGCAACGCGAAGTTCACGGTCACCGCTTCCACCTCACCATCGATAAGACTGGGAAGTGCGGACGCTCGCGTTCGCTGACACGTTCAGGAGAGAACGAACATGGCCAATATGCAGGGTGCGCCCTCCGTGCAGGAGGAGCAGAAGACCGCCCTCGAGCAGTACGGGATCAACCTGACCGAGATCGCCCGCAGCGGCAAACTCGACCCGGTGATCGGCCGGGACGCCGAGATCCGGCGCATCAGCCAGGTGCTCACCCGCCGCACCAAGAACAACCCCGTGCTCATCGGGGAGCCCGGCGTGGGGAAGACCGCCGTCGTGGAGGGACTCGCCCAGCGGATCGTCGCCGGCGACGTCGCGGACTCCCTCAAAGACAAGCAGCTCGTGTCGCTCGACCTCGCCGCACTCGTGGCCGGGGCGAAGTACCGCGGCGAGTTCGAGGAGCGCCTGAAGGCGGTTCTCAAAGAGATCAACGACTCCGACGGCCGCATCATCACCTTCATCGACGAACTGCACACCCTCATGGGCGCCGGCGGCGGCGAGGGATCGGTCGCGGCCGCCAATATGCTCAAGCCCATGCTCGCCCGCGGCGAGCTGCGCCTCATCGGCGCGACCACGCTCAACGAGTACCGCGAATACATCGAGAAGGATGCCGCTCTGGAGCGGCGGTTCCAGCAGGTCTTCGTCGGCGAGCCCAGCGTCGAAGACACGGTGGCCATTCTCCGCGGCCTCAAGGAGCGCTACGAGGCGCACCACAAGGTGACGATCGCCGACTCCGCTCTCGTCGCCGCCGCCTCCCTCTCCAACCGCTACATCACCGCGCGCCAGCTGCCCGACAAGGCGATCGACCTCGTCGACGAGGCGGCCAGCCGGCTCAAGATGGAGATCGACTCCTCGCCCGTCGAGATCGACGAGCTCAAGCGGGCCGTCGACCGGCTGCGCATCGAGGAGCTCGCGCTGCGCAAAGAGAAGGATGCCGCCTCGAAGGTGCGCCTCGAGAAGCTGCGCGACGACATGGCGGAGCGGCAGAAGACCCTGGATGAACTGGAAAAGCGCTGGAAGGCCGAGAAGTCGTCCCTGCACGACGTCGGCGACCTGAAGAGCCGCCTCAACGACGCTCGCATCGACCTCGACCGGGCGATGCGCGATCAGCGCTACCAGGACGCCTCCAAGCTCAACTACGAGACGATCCCGCAGATCGAGAAGGCCATCGCCGCCGCCGAGTCGGTGGAGCAGCAGGGCCCGCGGATGGTCAACGACCAGGTGACCGATGAAGACATCGCCGCCGTCGTGGCGGCGTGGACGGGCATCCCGGTCGCGCGCCTCAAGCAGGGCGAGACCGAGAAGCTCCTCGCCCTCGAATCCGAGCTCGGGCACCGCATCATCGGCCAGAAGCAGGCCGTGCGCGCCGTCAGCGAGGCGGTGCGTCGCACGCGCGCCGGCATCTCCGACCCCGACCGGCCGACCGGATCCTTCATGTTCCTCGGCCCCACCGGCGTGGGCAAGACGGAGCTCGCCAAGGCGCTCGCGCAATACCTATTCGACGACGAGAAGGCCCTCGTGCGCATCGACATGAGCGAGTACGGCGAGAAGTTCGCCGTGTCGCGCCTCGTCGGCGCCCCTCCCGGCTACATCGGCTACGAGCAGGGCGGTCAGCTGACCGAGGCCGTGCGCCGTCGCCCCTACTCCGTGGTGCTGCTCGACGAGATCGAGAAGGCCCACCCCGAGGTGTTCGACGTGCTCCTGCAGGTGCTCGACGACGGTCGCCTCACCGACGGCCAGGGTCGAACCGTCGACTTCCGCAACACGATCCTCATCCTCACGAGCAACCTGGGCAGCCAGATCCTCACCGACCAGACCATCGACTGGCAGGACAAGGAGGTGGCCGTGCAAGACCTCGTGCGCCAGGCGTTCAAGCCGGAGTTCGTGAACCGACTCGACGACATCGTCATTTTCGCGCCGCTCACCACCGACGACCTCGGTCAGATCGTGTCGCTGTACGTCGACCGGCTGGCCAAGCGCCTGGCCGACCGCCGGCTGGAGCTCGCGGTCACACCCAGTGCGCGCACCTGGCTCGCCGAGCGCGGCTACGACCCCATCTACGGGGCCCGCCCATTGCGGCGCCTCATGCAGCACGAGATCGACGACAAGCTCGCCCGCGCGCTGCTGGCCGGCGAGATCGCCGACGGGGACACCGTGAAGGTCGACCTGCAGGGCGACGGGCTGGGAGTGACGCGCTTCGAGGTGTGACCGGTCGCCGGTTTAGGCTGAGGGCATGCGTGCAACAGTCATCTACGGCGAACGTGATATCCGACTCGACGAGGTCCCCGACCCGACGCTCTCCACCGGGGGCGACGCGATCGTGCGGGTCGTGGCCTCCTGCGTGTGCGGCTCAGACCTCTGGCCGTATCGCGGGATCACGCCGACCGAGCATCCTCATCGCATCGGCCACGAGTTCGTCGGCCTCGTGCAGGAGATCGGGCCCGAGGTGACGAACGTCAAGGTCGGCGACTTCGTGATCGCGCCGTTCTACGACTGCGACATGACCTGCGTCAACTGTCTGAACGGCGTGAGCACCTCGTGCCTGCACGGCGGATGGTGGGGCTCGAAGGACCGACTGGGCGGCTTCGCCGACGGCGGTCAGGGTGAGCTCATCCGGGTGCCCCACGCCGACGGTTCGCTGTACGCGACGCCCGAGCTTCCCGCCGAGGAGCTCATCCCGAGCCTCCTGACCCTCGCCGACGTGATGGGCACCGGCCACCACGCCGCCGTCTCGGCCGGCGTGACGGCGGGCAGCACCGTCGTGGTCGTCGGCGACGGGGCCGTCGGACTGTGCGCGGTGCTCGCGGCCAAGCGCCTCGGCGCCTCGCGCATCGTCGCGATGTCGCGGCACGCCGACCGTCAGGCGCTCGCGCGGGAGTTCGGCGCGACCGACATCGTGGAGGAGCGCGGGGACGAGGGCGTCGCCCGCATCAAGGAGCTCTTCGACGGGGTCGGCCCGGAGTTCGTGCTCGAGTGCGTCGGCACTCAGGAGTCGATGGATCAGGCGATCCGGTCGGCGCGGCCCGGCGGCATGGTCGGCTACGTCGGCGTTCCGAACGGCGGCGCCGAGCTGCCCATCCGCACCCTGTTCGGCACGAACGTCGGCGTGAACGGCGGGGTCGCCCCCGTGCGCAACTACATCGCCGAGCTGCTGCCGGAGGTGCTCTCGGGCGCCATCGACCCGGGCCGCGTCTTCGACCTCACGCTTCCGCTCGCGGAGGTCGCCGAGGCCTACGCCGCGATGGACGAGCGGCGCGCGATCAAGGTGCTGCTGCGCCCGTAGCGGCACCTGGGCTGCCGGGCGAACGGGTGCCGTCGGCGCGGCCTCCGCTCACTCCTCGCCGATGTCCTCGTTCCAGAGTTCGGGATTCGCGCGGATGAAGTCGCCCATGATCGTGATGAGTTCGGGGTCGTTGATGGTCGTGACCTCGGTGCCGTTCTCGGCGAGCCAGTCCTGACCGCCGAAGAAGTTGACGGTGTCGCCGACGACGACGCGGCCGATCCCGAACTGGCGCACGAGGCCGGAGCAGTACCAGCACGGCGACAGCGTGGTGACCATCGTGGTCTTCCGGTAGCTCTTCTGGCGCCCCGCGTTGAGGAAGGCCGCCGTCTCGCCGTGCAGCGCCGGGTTGTCGCCCTGCACCCGCTGGTTGTGGCCGCTGCCGAGGAGCCTGCCGTCTTCGTCGAAGAGCGCGGCGCCGATCGGAATGCCGCCCTCGGCGAGACCCTTCAGAGCCTCGCCGATGGCGACCGCCAGCTTCTCCTGGTCGCTCGCGTAGACGGTGTCGGAGGGGGTGGTCACGCCACCTCGTCCGCCGCGTCGACGCCGATGATCAGCTCGGGCTCGTCGGCGAGCGGGCCGCCGAGGGCGGGCTTCAGCGCCTTGAACAGCACGTAGTACAGCACTCCGGCCAGCAGGAAGCCGACCAGCGGCGTGAGGTCGCCGATGGCGGGGTTGGCGTACTGCACCGGCGGCGTGGTCGCGTGGGCGATGATGCCGACGAACTGCACCTGGTCGCTGAACAGCCAGATCGAGACGACCCCCGCCACGACCATGGCGATGACGCCGGCCGCGTTGCGGTATTTGGCGTGGTCGGGCACGAGCTCGGCGATCGAGGTGCCGCGGCGCAGGTAGCGGTCGACGAGCACGATCCCCAGCCAGGGCGCGATCCAGTAGGCGATGACGAGCAGGAAGTCCTCGTACTTCGTGCCGGCGTCGGCGAGGGCGCTCCAGGCGATGAAGAAGCCGATCACGCCGAAGCCCAGTGCCACGATCGCGCGGCGCAGCGAGAACCGGATCTTGATGCCCGCCGCAAGGAACGACATCGCCCCGGAGTAGATGTTGAGCGCGTTGGCCGCGATCGCCCCGATGCAGATCGCGATCAGGGTGAGGTCGCGGATGACCGGCGGCATGCTCGACACGAACGAGGTGGTGGGGTTGCCGGCGTCGAAGCCCGCGATCGTCGCGGCTGCCGCGCCCGCCGCCATGAGCACGGTGCACGAGACGAAGTTGCCGATGCCGGCGCCGAGCCCGATCTTCAGAGGACTCGTGGCCTTCGGCAGGTAGCGGCTGTAGTCGGAGGCGTAGGGGTTCCAGCCCGCGGCGTAGCCGAAGGCGGCGGCGACGGTCAGCGTGAAGCCGCCGAAGCTGAAGCCGCTGCTCGCGTGCGGGCCGACGATGTTCGCGTGCGAGAGCACGGTGATCGTTGCGATGAGGAAGATGATGCCGAGGATGATCGACGCGTAGCGCTCGAACACCTGCACGAGATCGTGCCCCACGAACGCGACCGCCACCTCGACGACGACGACGATGAGCAGCGCGAGCACGGGCGGCATGCCGGTGAGCGTGGAGAGCGCGAGCGCCCCGCTCACCGAGTTGACCGCGAACCAGCCGAGGCCGGCCATCACCGTGTTGAGCGCGGACGGCAGGATGTTGCCGCGGCTGCCGAACGCGGTGCGGCTCAGCACGAGTTGCGCGAGACCCTCCCGCGGGCCCCAGGTCGAGAGAATCCCCTGCGAGAGGGCGCCGAGAGCGTTGCCGAGCGCGAGCGCGAGCATCGCCTGCCAGAAGCCGAGGCCGAAGAACGCGATGGCGATCGCCCCCACGAACACGGTCGCGAACTCGAGGTTCGGGGCGGTCCAGGTGGCGATGAGTTGCCACGGCGAACCGTGGCGTCGGGAGGCGGGGATCGCTTCGATGCCGCCGGGTTCGACGGTGGTGGCTTTCAAGCGGGGAGCGTCGGTGATGGCCATGAGCACAGCGTATGGCCGCGCCGGTTTGCGAAAAATGGATTTATGCCCGTGAACGGACTTTTAACGCAGATGTAACACTCAGGCGGCGCGGCGCAGTTCCTCGGCGATGACGGCGACGAACGCGTCGACGTCGGCCTCCGTGGTGTCGAAGGCGGTCATCCACCGCACCTCGCCGGCCGCGCGATCCCAGTCGTAGAAGCGCACCCGCTCGCGGATGCGGTCGGAGACGGCCGGGTCGAGGATCGCGAACACCGCGTTCGCCTGCGTGGGCTGGCTGAAGGAGAGCCCGGTGATGCTGCCGTCGGCGATTCCCGCCTCGAGGGATGACCGCAGCCTCGCCGCCATCGCGTTCGCGTGGCCGGCCGACCGCAGGTAGAGCCCGTCGCTGAGCAGCGCGATGAGCTGGGCGCTCGCGAACCGCATCTTGGAGGCGAGCTGCATGTTGAGCTTGCGCAGGTAGAGGAGTCCCTCGGCGACCCCGGGCGTGAGGGCGACGATCGCCTCGCCATAGAGCAGGCCGTTCTTGGTGCCGCCGAAGCTGAGGATGTCGACCCCGGCGTCGGTCGTGAAGGCGCGGAGGGGCATCTCGAGGGCCGCGGCCGCGTTGGAGATGCGGGCCCCGTCGAGGTGCAGCACCATGTCGTGGGCGTGCACGTGGTCGGCGATCGCGCGGATCTCTGCGGGCGTGTAGAGGGTGCCGAGCTCGGTGGTCTGCGTGATGCTCACCGCGAGCGGCTGTGCGCGGTGCTCGTCGCCCCAGCCCCAGGCCTGCCGGTCGATGAGCTCGGGGGTGAGCTTGCCGTCCGGGGTGTCGACGGTGAGCAGCTTGAGGCCGCTCACGCGCTCGGGCGCCCCGCCCTCGTCGGTGTTGATGTGCGCGGTGCTGGCGGCGACGACCGCTCCCCAGCGCGGCAGCACGCTGGTCAGGGCGGTCACGTTTGCGCCCGTGCCGTTGAACACGGGGAAGGTCTCCGCCTGCGCGCCGAAGTGCTCGCGCATCACCTCCTGCAGCCGCGCCGTGTACAGGTCTTCGCCGTAGGCGATCTGGTGGCCGCCGTTCGCCGCCGCGATCGCGTCGAGGATCTCGGGGTGGGCTCCCGCGTAGTTGTCGCTCGCGAAGCCTCGGTAGTTGTCGTCGTGCAGTTTCACGTGTCCAGTCTCGCCTGTCGGGGGTGGTCGGGACGCCCGTGTCGGGTCACAGCGTCAGGTGCGCGCCGTTCAGCTCGGCCGCCGGCGCGTCCCAGAGCGGCACGATCGCGGCGGCGAGAGTCTCGGGCGGTGTGCCGTCGGGGCCGATCGAGCGCACCATGAGGCTCACGGCGGCGGCCGTGCCGCCCGAGCGGAAGCCGGATGCTGCGGCGGTCATCCACGCGTCGGCCGCCGTCTTGAGCACGGCGTAGTTGGCGCCCGACCAGGTCGGCTTGGCCGCCGAGACCGAGCCGACCGCGACGAGACGCCCGGCCGGGGAGGCGGCGAGGTCGTCGAAGAAGGCGAGGCTCGCGGAGCGCAGTGTGGTGAGGATCCGCGGCTCGAGCCACGCCCAGTCGGCATCGTCGTGCCCCGCGCGCCACCCGCCCACGAGGTGCACGAGGCCGTCGACCGGGCCGACCTCTGCGCGCACGCGGGCGGCGAGCGCGGCGGTCGCCGCGACATCGCTGAGGTCGGCGGCGTAGCGGTGGGTCGCGAGCACCGTGGCGAGGCGCTCGGCGTCCGAGCCGATCGCGACGACGGTGTGGCCGGCGGCGAGGAGCGCCGTGGCGGTGGCGCGACCGGCGTCGCCGGTCGCGCCCGTGACGACGATGGTGCGGGTGGTCATCCGCTCGGTCACCCGATCAGTCGCTCACGACGTGCTCGGTCGTCGCGGTGATGCCCGCGGTCGACTCGATCACGCTCGTCATCTTCTTGGCGAGAGCCTCGTAGAACATGGAGAGCGGGAACTCGTCGGCCATGACCGCGTCGGTGAGTCCCTTCGGCGGTCCATCGAGAGGGAGGTCGCGCACCGCCCAGCGCGAGGCCGGGTTGGGGGTGAGCGTCGCCGAGACGAGGTCGTAGGCGGCCAGCCAGTGCGCCGTCTTGGGGCGGTCGATGGAGCGCCAGTAGAGCTCGTTGATCTCGTCGGAGAGCGCCACCACCACGTCGGGCACCTCGGCCCAGTCGATCGCGAGGCGCGTGTCGGTCCAGTGCAGCACGTGGTGCTGGTGCATCCACGCGAACAGCAGCTGCCCGCCGAGTCCGTCGTAGTTGCGCACGCGACTGCCGGTGATCGCGAACCGGAAGATGCGGTCGAAGATCACCGCGTACTGCACCAGTTGCGCGTGCTCGCGAATGTCGTCCGGGGTGTCGGCGGCGCGCTCCAGTCGCACGGCCTCGCGGAAGGCGGTGAGGTCGCAGCGCAGCTCCTCGAGCGAGTACAGGAAGTAGGGCATCCGCTGCTTGATCATGAACGGGTCGAAGGGCAGATCGCCCCGCATGTGCGTGCGGTCGTGGATGAGATCCCACATGACGAAGGTCTCTTCGGCGAGCCGCTGGTCGTCGAGCAGTCGTGCGGCAGCGCTGGGCAGCTCGAGCTTGGTGATCTCGGCGGCCGCGCGAACCACGCGGCGGAAGCGAGCCGCCTCGCGGTCGGCGAAGATCGCACCCCAGGTGAAGGTGGGGATCTCGCGCATCGCGACGGTCTCGGGGAACAGCACGGCCGAGTTCGTGTCGTAACCGGCGGTGAAGTCGACGAAGCGGATCGGCACGAAGAGCTTGTTGGAGTACGCCCCCGCTTCGAGCCGGGCGATGAACTCGGGCCAGAGCACCTCGATCAGCACCGCCTCGACGTGGCGGTCGGTTGAGCCGTTCTGCGTGTACATCGGGAACACGACGAGATGCTGAAGCCCGTCGACCCGCTGCAGTTGCGGCTGGAAGGCGGCGAGCGAGTCGAGGAAGTCGGGGATGCCGAAGCCCCCGTCGCTCCAGCGGGCGAAGTCGCGCGCGCTCGCCTCCAGGTACTCGGTGTCGTGCGGCAGCAGCGCCCGGAAGGCGAGCAGGGACTCCCGGATCGTCGCCACGAGGTCGCGGGCGGCGGCGTGGTCGGCGGGGTCGGGCACGCTGCCGTCCTGGGCCTGGAGCGGCTGGAGGGCGCTGACCGCGTCGCGCGCGCGGATCCACTCGGGGCGGGTCGCGATGTCCTCGACGACCTCGGGTTCTCCGACGATCGCGTCTGGTGACGTGAGCTGTGACATGGCAAACCTCCGATCCGAGTGAGTGTGGCGGCCACGACCGACGCGTGGCGCTCCCTTCCAGCCTATTGGCGCATTCGAAGCGTTTGGTTGCGCCCTACGCACGATTCGTGCTCTGATCGCGCGGCGGCGCGCAGGAATCCTGCGCGCGGTTCCGTGGGTGCGGCCCGAGCCGCGTCGGCGCGCCCGCTCGCGCTACGGCAGACTGAGGGCGTGGCGGGCGTACTCACGGGATTCGGCATCATCGGTGCGGTCATCCTCGTCGGCTACGTGATCGGCCGCAGCGGCCTCCTGGGCGACAGCGCGCAGTTCGTACTCAGCCGCATCGTCTTCTTCGTGCTCTCGCCGGCGCTGCTCTTCACCGTGCTCGCGAAGGCCGATGTGCACGAACTGTTCTCGCGACTTCTGGTCGTCTCGGCCCTCTCGGCGGTTGCCGCGATCCTCCTCTTCTTCGCGCTCGCGCGGCTCGTCTGGCGGCGGCGGGTGGCCGACGCGACGGTGGGTGCAGCCGCCTCGGGGTACGTCAACGCCAACAACATCGGGTTGCCGGTCGCCGTGTACGTGCTCGGCAACCCGGCGTTCTCGGCGCCGGTGATCCTGTTCCAGTTGCTCGTACTGGCGCCGATCATCCTGACCACACTCGACATCGCGACGAGCGGTGCCGCCTCGGTGCGCCGCATCCTCCTCCAGCCCGTGCGCAACCCGCTCATCATCGCCTCCGCCCTCGGCGTGATCGTCGCGGTGACCGGGGTGACGATTCCGGCGCCCGTCATGGAGCCCTTCACCCTCGTCGGCGGTGCGGCCGTGCCGATCGTGCTCATGTCGTTCGGCATGTCGCTGCACGGGCAGCGGGTGTTCGAGCCGGGATCCGCGCGCATCGACGTCGTCGTCGCGACCGCGCTCAAGCTCGTCGTGATGCCGCTCGTGGCCTGGGTGCTCGGCGCCCTCGTCTTCGGCCTCACGGGCCTCTCGCTGTTCGCGGTCGTCACCCTCGCGGCTCTGCCCACGGCGCAGAACGTCTTCAACTACGCGCAGCGCTATGACGCGGGCACAACGCTCGCGCGCGACACGGTGCTCATCACGACGGTCGGATCGATCCCGGTGCTCGTCGTCGTGTCGCTGCTGCTGAACCACTGACCGCCGCCGCCACGGCGAGCAGCACGAGCGCAGCGGTGACGCCCACCGTGAGGGCGTCAGGGTGCACGATCGACTGACCACGCAGCGCCTGCCAGGTCAGCACCACGACGCCGCCGAGGTAGAGACCGACCACCGCGCGGATGACCGCCACCCGCACCCGCGCCCGGGCGAGTACCGCCACCCGCCGCCCGAGCAGTTCGAGCGCGAGGGCCGCGAGCGGGATCAGCTGCAGAGCGTGCATGCCGACGAAGTGGGGGATGCGCAGATCGCCGGCGACGGTGCTCCACCCGAGGAGCGGCAGACCCGGGCCGCCATCGGGCCGCCCCACGGTGTGCGCGCCCGAGACGCCGTGGAAGTCGGCGAGCTGCGCCGGGGTGGGGGAGGTCATGAGGAAAGCGAGGGCCATTCCGAGGAGGGCGATCAGGAGCCCGGCGCGGATGGCGAGGGTGCGGGCGGGATCGCCGAGCGGGGCGCGCCAGAGCAGCACGGCGACCGGGATCGCCGCCGCCCAGACCACCACGATCGAGAAGGCCATGAGGCCCCAGATCATGGTGTGGAACGGCGTGGTCACGTTGAAGTGACTCGTCGTCGCGAACGCCGCTGCGCCGACGATGACCACGATCTCCACAGCGAGGAACAGCGACGCGATCGTGCCCGCCCACCAGCCGAGACGCCGCCCCCGCTGGAGCTGCCCGATGAGCCAGGCGAGACTCACCGCGTAGATGAGGATCGAGAGCGCGAACTTGAGCGGCTTCGCCCACAGCGGCGCGCCGGTGACGACGCGGGGATCGACGACGAGGCCGACGGCGGCCACGATCGCGAGTACCGTCATCGCGGCGGCGAGCAGGAGGAGTGGCCGGTGCCAGGTGACGGCGGCCGTCGGGCCGGTCGAGTGGGGCGCGCCGGGCGACTGCGGCGCGTCGGGCGACTGCGCCGGGCCGGTCGACTGCGCCGGGCCGGGCGAGTGGGGCGCGCCGGGCGACTGCGCCGGGCCGGTCATGCTGCGCCGCCGTAGCGCAGAGCGGTGACGTGCTCCTGCGCGATCCGTCGGAGGGCGGCGAACAGGGCGTCACCGAGCACCGTGCCGACGACGACCGTCTCGGCCCGCGCGTTGCGGTCGGGGCGCGTCTCGATCTCGTCGAGGTCGGCCTCCGCGGCGAGCAGCGCGGCGGCGGCGTAGCGGGCGAACCAGCCGCGGTCATCCGTCTGCCCCACCCGGGCGAAGCTGTCGGCGATGCGGGCGGCGGCGAGCCGGCCAGGGTTGTCTGGGGCGGCGCACCAGCCGGCGGTCACCTCGCTGATGCGCGCGAGCCCCTCCTCGCTCACTCCCACGGAGCCGCGCTCGTCGGTGACGGTTCGCTGGGCGATGTCGAAGACCTCGGGCAGCGGCAACTCGGAGTCGATGGCGGCGATGACCCGGGCAGCAGCGGCGACGCTCAGCCCGCCCACGCCGATGAGCGACTGGATGAGCCGGATGCGCTCCACATGCGTCTCGTCGTAGCTCGCCTGGTTCGCCGCAGCGAGGGCGCCGCCGTGCAGCAGGCCCTCCCGCAGATAGAACTTGATGCGGCCCACGGGAACGCCCGAGCGGCGGCTCAGTTCGGAGACTCTCATAAACGGAAAGTAACACTTTCCGCTACGCGGCGCAATGAACGAGTGGCCGGCGGGCGTCGCGTTGTGGCGCCTGCGGGACGGCAACTGTGACCGTCACGATCTCGGTTACGTCGGGTCTCATCAAGCGGTGACCCAGATTTTGGGGCGCATAAAAGAGACATAAGCGATTGAGATAAATAGGCTGTGCTGCCTAAGGTGGGCGCGGTCATATCGGCAGCGGCTCACACGCTTGGCCTGTCAACCACGTCGAGGACGGCACATGAAAGTCGACACTCCGGCACCGGGGCGCCCGCTCACCGCGTCCGATGGCGTCACCGTGGAACAGGTTCGTCTCGCGCGACTCGGCGAGACGATTCTTCCGCCGACGTCGCTTCGTGCGGGGCCCGGCGAGGCCGTCGCGATCACCGGGCCGAACGGAGCCGGCAAGACCACACTCCTGAGAGCCATCGCTGGGATCGAGCGACTCGATAGCGGGAGCGTGGTTGTCGACGGAATACGAGCGGACGAGCGATCCGCGGAGTTCCGGCGGGCGGTCGCCTCATTGATCGGGCGACCCTCCACCGCCCGTGACCTCACTGTCCATGAACACCTCGCTATCGTCGCGATGACATGGGGTGCAGCGCGCGACGAGGCCGCCGCCGCCGCAGATGGGGTGATCGATGAATGCGCGATCACGGAGCTCCGGCAGCGATTCCTCCACGAGGTGTCATCTGGGCAGGCACAGTTGATCCACCTTGCTCTCACGCTCGTGCGGCCGTTCCGCATTCTTCTGCTCGATGAACCCGAGCAACGGCTTGATGGCGCGCGCCGAGACCGCGTTGCGGAGATACTCGCCGCGCGCCTTCATGCGGGCGCCACGGTTGTCTATGCAACACACAGCGCGGCCCTGATTGAAGCGCTCGGCAGCAGAACCGCGCGTATCGGCAACGCGGCATGACAGGGTCAGCCCTCAGGGCGCGCGTCGGCGCTGTTCGGGCGGTCCGATCTCGCGGGACCGCCCGAGAGTCCGCCTACATCCTGTACGCGGGCGCGCTCCTGGCCGCCGTTGTTTTCGCCCCCATCGGAAAGGCCCTGGTCGGCGTTCTGGCTGACTCGTCGACGATCGTCGCGCTCACGTCGCACGGTGCAGGTGTGGGGGTTGAGGCCATCGCCGGCGGCCTCGTCGTCGTCTCTCTGCTCGTGGGGACGATGCGGGGGCCCGCCCTCCGGCCACCCTACGAGACCTGGGTGCTCGCAGGGGCGGACATTCCTCGCCGAGTGACCTTCCGCAACCCGGTCGGGCGCGCGCTCGCCGCGACCACTCTCAGCCTGGTCGTCACAGCGGCCGTCATCGGCGCGCGGCTTCTGAGTGCCGGCCGTTCGCCCCTCCCAATGGCGGTGGGTTTCGTCATCGCGGCTGCCTGCTGGGGAATCGTCGTGGGGGTGGCCTGGCTCGTGGGCCAACGGCTGACACCGCAGCAGTCACGGTTCGCTGCCGTCTCCGTCGCCGTGGCGACGTCCGTCGGTGTCGCCTGGCCGGTGCTGGCGCCCGCGCTCCCCTGGGCATGGGTCGGCGCGAGCTACCCGCACGGTCACAGTGCCGTCATGGTGTGGCCGATCTTCGCGCTCCTCTTCATCGCATCCTGCGCGCTCGCGACCGTCGGCCGCATTCTCGACGGGCTCTCCGGGCCACGTCTCGTCGCGCAGGCCGAGCAGTGGGCCACGCTCGGTGCCTACAGCGGAGTCGGAGACATGAGGACAGCCCTCGCGCAGCTGCGCCCGCACCCGGGTGTCGGACGGTCATGGCGGGCCATCCGCGCGCGGTCGTTGGCCATCACCTTCCTCGTGCGCGATGCCGTCGGCGCGGCGCGAACGCCATGGCGATGCGCGATGGCGACGCTCAGCGTCGCCGGTTCAGCGCTGGCGTGGTGCGTTGCGTCGACGGCGCCCGGTCAGCTGCGGCTCCCCATGGACCTGGCCGCCGCGGTCGTGTGCTTCTCAGGCATCGGCGCGTGGTCCGATGGGCTTCGCCACGCCGCCGAATCACGGCAGTCCCGCAGTCTGTACGGACTTGGGGCCGGCCGGCTCATTCGTCTTCATCTCGCGTTCCCGGTTCTGGCAGCTGTGGCGTCTGCCCTCATCGGCGCGGGAGTTGCGGTCGCGGTGGGTGCACCGGTCGGCGGAGCGCTCACTGCCGTGAGCTCCGCGGTGACCATCGTGGCGGTGCGCGTCGCGGACTCGGCCAAAGGAACGATGCCGCTCGCTCTGCTTGCCCCGATCTCGACTCCCTTGGGCGATTTCGGCGGCGCGGTCATCCTGCTGTGGCAGTCCGACGCTGTTCTCTTCGTCGCTGTCACGATCGGTTCCACTGTGGCGGTCGCCTCGGATGCTCCACTCGCAATCGCCGTTCTGGCCCCCGTGATCGCTGTCGCGGCGGGCGTCGCGTGGTGGCGCCTCCGCCGACCGCGCTAGAAGATCATCGGGCGATCGTCGTCATCCTCGGTCTCGACGTCGAGGTCGACGACGACGGGAACGTGGTCGCTCGGGGCGTCGCCCTTGCGCTCCTCGCGGTCGATCCGCGCCGCGGTGACGAGCTCGTCGAAGGCCGCGGAGCCGAGGATGAAGTCGATGCGCATGCCCTCGTTGCGGGGGAAGCGCAACTGCTGATAGTCCCAGTAGGTGTAGCCCTCCACGCCGCGGGAGCGGAGCGCATCGATGAGCCCGGCCGTCTCCAGCGCGTGGAAGGCGTCGCGCTCCGGCTGGCTCACGTGGGTCTTGCCCTCGAAGGCGGCGATGTCCCACACGTCGTGGTCGAAGGGCGCGATGTTGAAATCGCCCATCAGTGCGATCGGCTGGCCGGGGTGTGCGGTCATCCACTCGGAGGTCGCCTCACGCAGCCGGTCCAGCCACTCCAGCTTGTAGGGGTAGTGCGGGTTGTCGAGCTCGCGGCCGTTGGGCACGTAGAGGCTCCAGAGCCGGATGCCCGCCACCGTCACCCCGAGGGCGCGCGCCTCGACCGGGAGCTCGCCGGCGTCATCGACCTTGCCGAAGCCGGGAGCCGCGGGGAACCCGACCGTGACCTCCTCGATCGGGAGCCGACTCGCGAAGGCGACCCCGTTCCACTGGTTGAGACCGTGCAGCTCGACGTCGTAGCCGGCCTCCGCGAACGCCTCGAACGGGAACTGGCTCTCCTTGCACTTGATCTCCTGCATGGCCAGCACGTCGACATCCTCACGCACGAGCCAGTCGACGACCCTCCCGACTCGGGTGCGGATCGAGTTCACATTCCAGGTCGCCACGCGCATACCCATAACGGTAGTTGCTGCGCGCGACACGCAGGCCCGACGACGATCCCAGCTCGCCCCCGCACAGATCCGTCGTGCGCGCCCTCCCGCAAACGGGGGGTACCGCGTGGCAGAGTTCTCCTCGAGATGACCCGACAACTCTCGCCCGGTACCGACGCGCCCGCGCCGCGCACGCTCGACGAACTCGACGCGCAGGCGCGCCGTGCGAGCACGCGCCCGCCGCTCGTCGTCACAGTGATCGGTGCGGCCGTGATCGCGGTCGCCGGGGCGCTCTTCGTCGCGGCGGCGATGCACCCCGCCGTCATCACCGCGGTGCTGCAGGCCGGTGGCGTGACGATGGGCCCGGGTCGCGGTGGCCAACTGCCCACCGAGGCCTATCACGGGATGCCCAGCGCGACCCCCACGCCCAGGCCGTCGGGCCATCCCGCGGTTCCGCGCCTGCCGCTCACGAGCCTCATCGTGCGGCACCACGGCGGATCGGGTGGCGGGGCCGGCGGGCCGGTCATCCCGCCGACGACGGGGACCCCCACCCCGGCGCCCACCCCCACCCCCACGCCGACACCGACGCCCACGTCGACCCCCACCGACACCCCCACCCCCACTGACACCCCGACTCCGACGGATACCCCGACCCCGACGGACACCCCGACTCCGACGGATACCCCGACCCCGACGGATACCCCGACCGACCCGGCCACCCCCACCGACCCGGCCACCCCCACGGATCCCGCGACGCCCGCGGATCCCGTCGTGGCCTGATGCCGCTGGAACCACCGGTCCACCCACTAACGGGGAATTCCGCCGCAGGCGCGAGCAGAATACGGTCGAATCACATGAGACCCGAAGACTCAGACGACCCCCAGGCCCGCGCGGCCGATCGGCGCGACAACCGTCGCGCCCTCGCCGTCGCGCTCGCCGCGGTGCTCGTCGTCGGGGTCGCGGGCGCCGCCCTGCTGAGCCAGCAGGCGGGCCCCCACGTGGCGGCGCCGGCCCCCACCCCGCACACGAGCCTCGCGCCCGGTCGCCAGTTGCCGACGGCGCCGTTCCACGGCGACGGCGATGCCGACACGGGCACGGACACGCCCCTCACGACGACCCCGCCCACGCCCTCCCGATAGCCGCCCCGGCCCGCCCGTCAGTATTCTGGGGGTATGACCGACGCGAAGCAGCAACTGATCGACTTCATCTCGGCCGAGGCCGTGTTCCACGGCGACTTCACGCTGACCAGCGGCAAGAAGGCCAGCTACTACATCGACCTGCGCAAGGTGAGCCTCGACGCCCGGGTGGCGCCGCTCATCGGCCAGGTCATGACCGAGCTCATCGCGGGGGTTCCCGACGTCTACGCGGTCGGCGGGCTCACCATGGGTGCCGACCCGATCGCGGCCGCGGTTCTGCACCAGTCCGCCGCGCTGGGCAAGGGTTACCACGCCTTCGTCGTGCGCAAGGAGCCGAAAGACCACGGGCGCGGCAAGCAGGTCGAGGGCCCCGACCTCGCGGGCAAGCGCGTGATCGTGCTCGAGGACACCTCCACGACCGGCGGCTCGCCGCTCAAGGCGATCGAGGCGCTCGAGAAGGTCGGTGCCGACGTCGTCGCCGTCGCGGTCGTCGTCGACCGTGACACGGGAGCCCAGCAGGTGATCGAGGCGGCGGGCTACCCCTACCTCTACGCGATCGGATTGAGCGACCTGGGGCTCGCCCCGTGAGTCGCGATCGCGGGGGCGACGACGAGGACTGGCTGGCCCGCCAGTTCGACCCGGCGACGGCCGATGACGCGGATGACCGCGCCGAGGTCACCCCGCCCCCCGCACCGGGCTTCTCCTGGGGCCTGACCCCCCGCTCGGCCGCGCCCGCCCCTCCCGCTGCGACCCCGCCGCCGGCTCCACCGCCCGCGGCGGCTGGGCCGGCAGTGCCGCCTCCGCCGGTCGTCCCCCCGGAAGACGTCTCGACTCAGGCGATGACCGCCCCGATCCTCTCGCCACGGCCCGCTCCCGGGCCGGCCGCGGCGCCCGCCACGCCCGTTGTCCCGCCCCCGGCCGTGCCCCGCGCGGCACCCGCCGGGCCGCCCCCGGGAGCCGCGCAGCTCCCGGCGTCCGACGCCACCCAGCCGATGTCGCTCGACGAGATCGCGGAGGTGCAGGCCGCCGCGCCACCGCCGCTTGCCGAGCCGCCCCGCGCCGACCCCACCATGCCGAAGTCGACGGTGTACGAACCGGCGCCCGACTGGGATCCCTTCGCCTCGCGGGCCATGCCGATCCTCAACGCGCCGGAGCCGACCGCGCCCGCCGCGCCTCACGACCCGACCTCGGCGATCGACGCCCTCTTCGGCGACTCGCGGTTCCGTGAGTACGAAGACACCCCGCTCCTGCCCACCGTCGCCCCGCAACTGGTCGGCTCGCAGTACGCGCGCGACCTTCAGCCGCGCGAGCACGCCCCCCTCACCGGGACGCAGAAGACGCTGATGGGGGTCGCGAGCGCGCTGCTCGCGGTACTCGCTCTCGTCGTCCTCTACATCATCGGTACTCAGTGGGGCGCCGCGTCGACCCAGGCCGCGACGACCGGACCGTCATCGTCGCCCACCGCCGCGGCTCCCACGCCGACGCCGGGCACGGGTCCGGTCGCCGCCGGCACGCACTCGTGGACGGAACTGCGGGGAGGGGAGTGCATCCAGCCCTTCACCTCGCCATGGGCGACCAGCTTCCGGGTCGTCGACTGCACGGCCGACCACGACGCCCAGATGATCTACCGGGGCACGCTCCCCGAGGCGAGCGGCGCCCCCTATCCGGCGGCCGGCCAGCTGCAGACCGAGATCACCCCGATGTGCAGCGCCCCGACCGTGCTGGACTACGCGGCGGCGAAGTCGCTCACCGACGCGGTCGTCGCGGTCTCCTACCCCGCCACCGCGGCGGACTGGAACAAGGGCGACCGCACCTTCTTCTGCTTCATCACGACCGCGTCGGGCGGCAATCTGCCCAGCGACCTCGCGATGACCGCGCCGACCAAGTAGCGGGGCTCAGACGTCCGACTCGACGGGCTCCGGGTCGAGCAGATCGGCGACGCTGTTCAGCACCTCCGCCGGGCGGAACGGGTATTTCTGAATCTCGGCCTCATCGCTGATCCCGGTCAGCACCAGGATCGTGTGCAGGCCCGCCTCGATCCCCGCGACCACGTCGGTGTCCATGCGGTCGCCGATCATCCCGGTGTTCTCGGAGTGCGCGCCGATCTTGTTCATGGCGGAACGGAACATCATCGGGTTCGGCTTGCCGACGACGTAGGGCTCCTTGCCCGTGGCCTTGCTGATGAGCGCGGCGACGGCTCCCGTCGCGGGCAGCGGACCCTCGGCGCTCGGCCCCGTCGCGTCGGGGTTGGTCACGATGAACCGCGAGCCGTCGCCGATCAGCCGGATCGCCTTCGTGATCGCCTCGAAGGAGTAGTTCCGGGTCTCACCGACGACCACGTAGTCGGGGGCGGTCTCGGTCATGACGAACCCCGCCTCGTGCAGCGCGGTCGTGAGGCCGGCCTCCCCGATGACGAAGGCGGAGCCGCCGGGGATCTGCGCGGCCAGGAAGTCGGCCGTCGCGAGTGCGGAGGTCCAGATGCGGTCCTCCGGCACGATGAGGCCCGAGGCGCGCAACCGGGCGCTCAGGTCACGCGGCGTGAAGATCGAGTTGTTGGTGAGCACCAGGTAGGGCTTGTCCTGGTCGCGCCACTGCTCCAGCAGCTCGGCCGCGCCCGGGACGGGGTGGTTCTCGTGGACGAGCACGCCGTCCATGTCGGTCAGCCAGCATTCGACTTCGCTGCGATCGGTCATGGGGTCATCGTACTAAGGCCTCGCCGGCACCCGGGAACCGCAGGTGCCGCGGCCCCTCGCCCAGGCGTGCCCGCATGACCTCGACGGCGTCGGCACTCGCGTCGACGGCGACATAGCGTCGGCCGAGCTGCTGCGCGACGGCTGCGGTGGTGCCGCTCCCGGCGAAGAAGTCCAGTACCCAGTCGCCGGGCGCGCTCGACGCCTGGATGATCCGCCGCAGCACCCCCTCCGGCTTCTGGGTCGCGTACCCGGTGCGCTCGCGCCCGTTGGTGCTGACGATCGTGTGCCACCAGACATCGGTCGGCAGCTTGCCGCGGGCCACCTTCTCCGGAGTCACGAGCCCGGGCGCCATGTAGGGCTCGCGATCGACCTCGGCGTTGTCGAAGAAGTAGGTCTTCGGGTTCTTCACGTAGACGAGGATCGTGTCGTGCTTCGCCGGCCACCGTCCCTGGGCCTTCGCCCCGTAGTCGTAGGCCCAGATGATCTCGTTGAGGAAGCAGTCCCGGCCGAACAGTGCATCGAGGGCGACCTTCGCGTAGTGCACCTCGCGGTAGTCGAGGTGCAGGTAGAGGGTGCCCCGATCGTCGAGCAGCCGCCAGGCCTCCTCGAGTCGCGGCTCCAGAAACTCCCAGTAGTCGGCGAACTCGTCGTTGTAGGAGTAAAGAGTTCCCTTGACCGAGCTGTAGGCCTGGCCCTTGAAGCCGACGCGCGATCGGCCCGCGGCCTCCGCCCCGCCGCCCTCGGCCCCCGGGTCGGCAGCAGTCGCTGCTGACGTTCGGCCCGCGGCCCCCGCGCCCGGGATCCGCCGCGTACTGAGCGCCTGCAGCGATTGCGTGCGGCCCGTGTTGAACGGCGGGTCGAGGTAGATCAGTCGGAACGCCGCGTCGGGCAGGGTGCGCGACACCGCGAGGTTGTCGCCGTGGATGACCAGGTCGGGCCCCTCGGGGCTCCAGGTGCGGTCATCCATGGTCCGACATTAACAGGGCCCGGCCGCCCCGCAGCGATCAGAACAGCCGAGCTGCCGATTCGTAGAGCCGGCGAGCCCACCGAACAGCGTCATCCGCCTCTCCCATCGAGCACGTCACTACTCTTGAATTCGTCGCTCGGCATCCTTCACTTCATCGATGAGCGGAACGCCGTACAGGTGGCGCGCCTCCTTTCGCCAGGTCTCGACGATCGGTTCCCTCGCGCGGACGTGGTCGTCCAACTCAGCACGGGTCAGCGAGTAGAGCTGAACCGAATTGCCGGTCATGAGCGTTAGGTTCCGCGAGAGGTCATATTGTGCGTCATCTGCAGAATCGGCGGGCCGATCTCTCCACAACAGCAAGAGATCGATGTCCGAGTCGGGGCGCGAATCGCCTCGTGCGACCGAGCCGAACACGCTCGCGGAGAGCGGTGGCGAGTCCCAACCACCCAGTTGATTCGAGATGTGCAGGTACAGACTCTCCCTCGCGGAATGGGCGAGCTCGATCGCGGGCCACAGCAGGTGGTCGCGGTTCGCGGAGAACAGGATCGCGTTGCCCAGGGGGCGCGCGGTGGCTAGGCCGTGCGCGACGAGTCGCTGCAGCGCGAGTCGCACGCCACTCACCGATCCACGGGAGACCGCGGCGGCGACGCGGCGCAGCGGCAGTTCGATGGGCGAGTCGGCCAGAATCGCCAACACCTCGCCATCGAGGGAGGGGATGAGTGACGAGAGGGGATTGCTCAGATCCATATGTGCACTATAGTGCACGAATGCGCACTATAGTGCACAGTTCGCAACGCGCTGATTCCCGGCCGCCCCGCAGCCACCGCGCCTCCGGATACCCTCAAAGCTGTGACCGACGACACCCCGCCGCCCTCCCCCGAGCTGACGACGCACGGGGTCGGCCCCTGGGTGGGTGAGTGGCCCGCGGATGACCGGCTCGACCCCGAGCTCCTGGCACGGGGCGACACCCGCAACGTCATCGACCGGTACCGCTACTGGAGCATGGAGGCCATCGTCGCCGACCTCGACGCGAAGCGGCACCCCTTCGCGGTCGCGATCGAGAACTGGCAGCACGACATGAACATCGGATCGATCGTGCGCACCGCGAACGCCTTCGCCGCCGCCACGGTGCACATCATCGGTCGCAAACGGTGGAACAAGCGCGGTGCGATGGTGACTGATCGCTACCAGCACGTGCTGCACCACGCGACGGTCGACGACTTCGTTGCGTGGGCGCGGGAGCACGAGATGCCGATCGTCGCGATCGACAACGTCGACGGGTCCGTCGCGATCGAGGAGTTCGATTTCCCCGTCGAGTGCATCCTCCTGTTCGGGCAGGAGGGGCCGGGGCTCAGCGCCGAGGCGCTCGCCGCGGCCGATTCGGTCGTCGAGATCACCCAGTACGGATCCACCCGCAGCATCAACGCCTCCGCTGCCGCCGCGATCGCCATGCACGGCTGGATCCGGCAGCACGCCGCGAAGCACTGACGCGCAGCGGCCCGAGGTGCTGCGCCGCGACGCACTGACGCGCTGCGCCGCGAAGCCCTGACGCGCGGCGGTGCCAGGGTGCGGGCCGCGGGTCAGCCGCCGGTCATCCCCCGATCGCGGAGGGACGCAGCTGGGTGAGACTGCGCCGACGACCCTGCCTGCGGGCGGCGAGGGCGGTGAGGCCGAGCCCGACGACGAGCCAGCCGAGCAGGGGCAGGATCGCGGCGATCAGGTCGCCGGCCGCCCCGCCGTACATGAGCTGGCGCACCCCGTCCACAGCGTGGCTCATGGGCAGCGCCTGGTGGAGCACGGCGAGCGGCCCGGGCAGGGTCTGCCAGGGGAAGGTGCCGCCGGCGGTGACCAGCTGCACGATCATGAGCACGAGCCCGAGGAACTGCCCGACGCTGCCCAGCAGGGCGTTGAGGGCGAGGACGATGGCGGCGAAGGTGACCGAGACGAGCGCCATAAAGGCGAGCAGTCCGAGCGGGTTCGCCACGTGGAGACCGAGCGCGAGGGTGAGCACCGCGTAGAGGCCGATCATCTGCACGACGCCGAGAAGGGCGGGCGTCGCCCAGCCGGCGAGCGTCGTGCGGATCGGGCGGGCCACCGCGGTGAGTGCCCGGCGCGACAGCGGGCGCACCAGGAGGAACAGCGCGTAGATGCCGATCCAGGCCGACAGGCTGATGAAGAACGGCGCGAGGCCGGCCCCGTAGTTCTGCGCGGTCGTGATCGCGTGCTGCTTCACGAGGATCGGATCAGAGAGGATCGCCGCGGTGCGGGCGCGCTCCGCCGCGGTCGTCGCGGGCACCCGGGCGACGCCGGAAGAGAGGGAGTCCCGGAGGGTTCCGGAGCCGGTCGCGATGCGGGCGACCCCGTTCGAGAGGGTGGATGCCCCGCTCGCCGCCGACGCGGCCCCCGAGCTCAGCCGCTCAGCCCCCGCCGCTGCGGTCGAGATCCCGGCGACGAGCTGCGGGGACCGCGCCGCGAGGGTCGCCGCCCCGGAGGCGAGCGTCGCGGAGCCCGAGCTGAGCCGGGCGATGCTGGGCGCCAGGGTGCCGGAGACACCGCTCGCGGTCGCCGCGGTGGCACCCGCGAGCTGCCCCATCGCCGCGTTCAGCTGCGCCTGCGTCTGCGGCGGAACGTCGCTGGCGGCGAGCGCCGCCGCCAGCTGCTGCCGCAACTGCGCGGCGCCCGCCGCCGTCGCGGCGGTGGCCGAACTGAGCGAGGTGGGGGAGCTGCCGCTGACGGCGGTCGACAGCGAGCGCAGCCCGCCGGAGAGCCGGGAGGCGCCCGAGGCGAGCGACGCCGTGCTCGCGGGGAGCGCTGCCGACGACGACGACAGGGTGGAGAGTCCGGCCGAGAGGGAGGCTGCCCCCGAGGCGAGCGAGGCGGATCCGCTCGCGAGTGCGGTCGCGCCGCGGGAGGCGGTGGCCGCGCCACTGGCCAGTTCGCTCGAGCCGTGCTGGGCATCCACGAGACCGGATCGCAGCGAGGAGACGGCGTCGAGGAGCGTACCCGAGGCAGACTTGGCGACCTCCTGAGCGATGGTGGTGCGAATGGTCTCGGTCGCCTGCTTGGCGAGGGTGGTGCTGAGGTAGCTGTTGATGTCGTTGGTGGTGAGTTCGAGACGCGCCGTCTGCGGGGTCGATCCCCCCGCGGAGGTGAGGGCCGACGAGAACCCGGCCGGGAAGGTCACGACGAAGTCGTAGCGGCCGGAGGTGACGCCCGCCCGGGCGGTCTGTGCCGAGACGACGTGCCAGCCGAATCGTTTCCCCGAGACGAGGGAGTCCGCGGCATCGCGGCCGTAGTTGACGGGCGAGCCGTCGAGCGTGGAGCCGGTGTCGGCGACGACGATCGCGGCGGGCACCTTTGAGAGGCTTCCGTACGGGTCTTTGTTGCCCCACAGGTACAGCCCGCCGTAGATGATCGGCACGGTCATGAGGGCGATGAGGGAGGCGATGCCGAGTCGGCTCGCGGTGAGGCGCGCGAATTCGGCGCGCACGAGGGGAACGATCGTCATGGGATCAGCTTTCGAGCGGTGTGGCGGCCGCGGGCGCGAGGGCATCCCGCGCACCGAGGGGGAGAAGGATGTCGCGGGTCGCCGCGTCGGTCACGATCGCGACCGCGGTCCCGCGCTGCGCGATCGCGGCGAGAGCGTCGAACCAGTCGGCGGGGTTGCCGCCGTGCCGCTCCGGCGAGGTCACGATGAGGGTGCGGACACCGGCGCGCAAGAGTGCGAGCTCGCTGAAGAGTTCGACGCGCGCGGTCGGGGGCAGCGCGCGGACCGGCAGCCTGGCGTAGTCGCCGAGCCCGTGCCCGTCCAACAGGGTGCGCACGGCTCGGCGCGAGGCGGGTCGGCCGGCGAAGGAGAGCTCCTCCGCCACGACGACGGCGAGGGGGATGCCCGGCGCGGGCTCCGCGACCCAGGGGGTGTCGACGAGCGCGGTGGAGCGGCGCAGTGCGTCCGAGTCGGGGCGGTCATCCAGCAGCACCCGGCCCGAGTCCGGCGGGATCCGACCGGCGAGCAGCACGGAGACGAGCAGGGGGCGCTCGTCGGTCTCGACCGCGATGACGACAGGCGCACCCGGCGCGACGGTGAGGCTGAGCGGTGGCACGGGCGCGCCGAGGCCGTGGCCCAGCGCGGCGGAGTCGAGGGTGATGCTCACGATCAGCCGTCCTTCCGGTCGAGCTCGGGGTGAGCGTCGATGAGCTCGCCGGCCTCGCGCCAGCCGAGCCCCACCGTGCCGAGCACGTTCAGCATCACGAGGCGGTGCCCCGCGGCGGCGTCGAGCGGGCTGAGCGCCGACTCCTCCAGCACGGCGAGCGCCGCGCTCTCCACGAGTCGGGCGAGCCGGTCGGCGGGGAGATCTACTCGCAGCGCTCCCGACGACTGCCCCTCCTCCACCGCGGCCCGCACGCGTGTGCGAAGCGGTTCGAGCCGGGTCGCGGTGTGCCCCTTGAAGGGTCCTCGAACGGCGAAGAGGGCCATCACGCGGACGGTCTCGACCTCGCCCCACAGGCGCGAGGCGATGAGGGCGAGCCGCACGACGGGGTCGGCGTGAGAGACGGAGGCGAGGGCATCCACGACCCGGACGGCGCCGAGGTCGAGGAGGACCCGGAGGAGTTCGTCGCGGTTGGCGAAGTGGCCGTACAGCGAGCGGCGGCTGAGGCCGGCGGCGGCGGCGATGGCCTCGAGCGAGGCGTCCGGATCCTGGTTGAGGAGGAGGCGCGCGGCGTCGAGGATGGCGGCGCGGTTGTCGATGGCGTCGCGTCGCGGGGCCCGTTCGGTGGTGGTCACGGATCCAGCATAATAACTTGCACATCAGTGTGCAAGTTATTGGGGGTGAGCGCTGAGAGAAACGCGCCTTCGCCCGATAAGATGGGGTGTAATCCCCTCGGATTACGTCCGCCCACGTAGGTGAGGAGACCCACCATGCCAGCGATCGTCATCATCGGCGCCCAGTGGGGTGACGAGGGCAAAGGCAAGGCGACCGACCTCCTCGGCAGCCGCATCGACTACGTGGTCAAGTTCAACGGCGGCAACAACGCGGGCCACACGGTCGTCATCGGCGACCAGAAGTACGCCCTTCACCTGCTGCCCTCCGGAATCCTCACCGACGGCGTCACCCCCGTGATCGGCAACGGCGTCGTCATCGATGTCGAGGTGCTCTTCCACGAGCTCGAAGCGCTCACCGCACGCGGGGTCGACGTCTCCAAACTGCGCATCAGCGCCAACGCGCACGTCATCACGCACTACCACCGCACGCTCGACAAGGTGACCGAGCGCTTCCTCGGCAAGAAGCAGATCGGCACGACCGGTCGCGGGATCGGCCCCACCTACGCCGACAAGATCAACCGCGTGGGCATCCGCATCCAGGATCTCTTCGACGAGGGCATCCTGCGCCAGAAGGTCGAGGCGGCGCTCGATCAGAAGAACCACCTGCTCGTGAAGGTCTACAACCGTCGCGCCATCTCCGCCGACGAGATCGTCGAATCCCTGCTCTCGTACACGGAGCGGCTGCGCCCGATGGTCGGCGACACCGCGCTCGAACTGCACGAGGCCCTCGAGGCCGGCAAGACCGTCCTCTTCGAGGGCGGCCAGGCCACCATGCTCGACGTCGATCACGGCACCTACCCCTTCGTCACCTCCAGCAACGCGACCGCGGGCGGGGCCTCGACCGGATCCGGCATCGGTCCGGGGCGCATCGATCGCGTCATCGGCATCGTCAAGGCCTACACGACTCGCGTCGGCGCCGGCCCCTTCCCCACCGAGCTGTTCGACGAGTGGGGCGAGTTCCTGCGCTCGAACGGCTTCGAGTTCGGCACGACCACCGGCCGCCCCCGGCGCACCGGCTGGTACGACGCGCCCATCGCGCGCTACTCCGCGCGCATCAATGGCGTCACCGACTTCGTCATGACCAAGCTCGACGTGCTCACCGGCCTGGCCGAGATTCCCGTCTGCGTCGCCTACGACGTCGACGGCGTCCGGGTCGACGAGGTGCCCGTCTCGCAGAGCGACTTCCACCACGCCGTGCCGATCTACGAGACCTTCCCCGGCTGGAACGAAGACATCTCGGGCGCCCGCGAGTTCAGCGATCTGCCGAAGAACGCGCAGGACTACGTGCTCGCCATCGAGGCGATGAGCGGCGCGCGCATCTCGGCGATCGGCGTCGGTCCTGGTCGCGAGGCCATCGTGTCGCGCTACGACCTTATCGACTAGAGCGCAGCTCGTCCCCGCGGGCACGCCACATTCCCGAGAGCGCGCCCGAGACGAGCGCGCGGGCCTCAGAAGATCGAGAAGCCCGGCGGCAGCGCTGCCCGGCCGGTGAGCGCGAACAGCACGTCCTCGCCCTCCCCTTTGAAGGCGGCGACGCGCGCCGCGAGGCCCGCGCAGTCGGCGAGCAGGCGGGCGGGCATCCCGTGCGGAAGGTCGGTCGCGCGCGAGATGTCGATACTGTGTACCACGAGCTCGAAGACGCGGGTGCGCAGGTACTCGTCGACGGGGATGCCCATCGAGCCGACCGCCACGATGCGCGCCGGATCCTGCACGGCCAGCAGCGCGCTCGCGCGAACGAGGGATGCGGTGAGCCGCGGCATCGGATCCGCACCGAGCGACTCCCCGGCCTCCACCCCGCGCGCGGCGATCGCGTCGTTGTCGGTGAACCCGTCGAAGGCCCGCAGATAGTAGGTCTCCGCATCGGGGACCGTGACCGCGGGCGCCGGCTCCGCGCCGAGGTAGTTCTCGATGGTCAGGATCGCGCGCGAGGTGTGCCCCACGAGGCCGCGCACCGTCCACTCGCCGAGACCCGGGTCGTTCCACTGATAGCTGGGGATGCGGGCCACCAGCCCGATGAAGACCTCCGCGGCGAGACCGAACGATTCGGAGTGAAGCACCCCACCATCGTGGCACGGCCCGGGCGCCGGGGACTGGAAGAATCAGTGCATGACCGCGATCCGCCCGCTGCCCGCCCCGCTCGAGGGCCGATTCGTGCGGCTCGAACCGCTGACCGAGGAGCACCTTCCCGCGCTGCACGCCGCGATCGGTCATCCCGAGGTCTTCGCGGGCGGGTACGGCGGCGGACCGCAGGGGTATCGGGCGACGGTCGGAGAGTTCATCGAGTGGGCGCGCGGCTACTACGCGTGGGCGGAGGGGAACCCGTTCGCCATCCGGCTCCTCGGCGGAGCGCACGAGGGCACGATCGTCGGCACGACGACCCTCGCCGACTTCGATGAGACGCTCGAACACGCGCACATCGGCTGGACCGCCTACGACCCGCGAGTCTGGGGCACGCAGGTGAACGTCGAGTCGAAGCTCCTGCTGCTGCAGCTCGCCTTCGACTCGGGCTTCGGACGCGTCAAGATCCAGGCCGACGTGCTCAACGAGCGCTCCCGGGCCGCGATCGCCGGGCTCGGCGCCACCTTCGAGGGAGTCATGCGCCGGGATCGCCCGCGAGCCGACGGCAGCTGGCGCGACTCGGCGATCTTCTCCATCGTCGTCGAGGAGTGGCCCGAGGTGCGGGCGGGGCTCGAGCAGCGCCTCGCGCGGTGGGAGGGTGCACCCGTCGAGTTCCGCGAGAGAGGCTAGATTCGATCCATGCAGGCCAGCGACCCCACCCCGGACGACGACACGATGGATGAACTCCTCGCCATTCGCCGGAGCATCGACAACATCGACGCCGCCCTCGTGCACTTGCTCGCCGAGCGCTTCAAATTCACGCAGAAGGTCGGTCGCCTGAAGGCGGCGGGCGGCCTCCCGGCCTCCGACCCGGAGCGCGAGCGCGTGCAGATCGAGCGTCTTCGAGCGCTCGCCGTGGACTCGCACCTCGACCCCGCGTTCGCGGAGAAGTTCCTGAACTTCATCGTCGCGGAGGTCATCCACCACCACGAGCAGATCGCGAGCACGGGGGCCATCGAGACCCACAGTGTCTGATCCCGCCGGCCGCCGTCGCCCGCCGTGGACGGCGCGCGGCTAGGGTCGTGTCATGAGCTCCATCGACGCCCGCGGCTGGGACCCGGTCATCCTTCCGACGCAGGCCGGCACGACCATCGTCGTGACCGGCGGCACCGCCGGTATCGGCTATTTCGCCGCGGAGCAGCTCGCCCGCGCGGGCGCCCGGATCATCCTCGCGGCACGGTCCGAGCACCGCGCCGACCTCGCCGCCGCCTCCATCCGCGCACGGGTGCGCGCCGCCGACATCGAGTACGTCAATCTCGAGCTGTCGTCGCTCGAGTCCATTCTCGACGCGGGAAAACACCTGACGGGCCTCGGGCCCATCGACGTGCTCATCAACAACGCCGGCCTCACCTCGGGGTCCGCGACGCGGCAGACCACCGAAGACGGCCTCGAACTGATCGTGGGCACCAACGCCTTCGGGCACTTCGCGCTCACCGCGCTCCTTGCTCCCGCCCTCAGCGAGGATGCCCGGGTCGTGTGGGTGGGCAGCCTCGCCACCCGCCTCACCCGCGTCCGCGTCGACGACCTCCAGCAATCGCACGGCGACTACAGCTTCTCGAAGGCCTACGCCTACTCCAAGCACGCAGTGCACGGCTACGCGTTCGAGCTCGACCGGCGGCTGCGCGCGGCGGGCAGCTCACGGTCTTCGCTGCTCGCGCATCCCGGTTTCGCCCTCGACGGGCTCTCGCTGTTCCGCCCCGGCATCACCGATCGCGTGACTCCGCGTCGCGCGGCCGGCGAGCGCCTTTTGAGGCTCGTCGCCCAGGGCAAGGATCGCGGCGCGTGGCCCATCGTGCGCGCGGCCGCCGACCCGAGTGCGCAGGGCGGTCAGTTCTTCGGCCCGCGCGGTCGCGTGAAGGGGGAACCGGTGCTCGTGGAGCCCGTCGCCGACAGCGCGGCGCCGGAGTTCGGCGCCGAGCTGTGGCGGCAGAGCGAAGCGGCGACGGGCATCCACTTCGCGGTGTGACGACGCCTACGCGGCGTCGAGTGTGGCGAGCTCCTCCGACGTGAGCGCGAGGTCGGCGGCGGTCGCGGAGTTGATGATCGACTCCGGGCGCGATGCGCCGGGGATCGGGATGACCACCGGCGCCTTCGCGAGCTCCCAGGCCAGGCACACCACCTGTGGTGTCACGCCGTGCGCGTCCGCCACCTCCTGGAAGGCCGCGAAGCGGGTGCCGAGGGAACCTGCGCCACTGATGCCGCCGAGGGGGCTCCACGGCAGGAACGCGATGCCCAGCTCGTCGCAAAGCTCCAGCTCGGGCTCGCTCGACCGGAAGGAGGGCGAGAACTGGTTCTGCACCGACACGAGGCGGCCGCCGAGGATGTCGTTCGCGAGCCGGATCTGCTCCGGGTTGGCGTTCGAGATGCCGGCGAAGCGGATCGTGCCCGCGTCGAGCAGGTCGCGGATCGCGCCGACCGAGTCCGCGTAGTCGACGCTGGGGTCGGGACGGTGGAACTGGTAGAGGCCGATCACGTCGACGCCGAGGGCCGCGAGCGAGGCCTCGGCGGCCTTCTTCAGGTACTCCGGTCGGCCGTCCTGGCCCCAGTAGCCCTCGATCGGCTCGTTGCGGGTGTGACCGCCCTTGGTCGCCACCAGCACCTTCGAGGTGTCGCCGGAGTAGCTGCGGAGGGCCTTCGCGATGAGCAGTTCGTTGTGCGAGACGCCCTCGGCGGGCATCCGGTAGGCGTCGGCGGTGTCGATGAGGGTGATTCCCGCGTCGAGGGCCGCGTGGATCGTTGCGATGGAGCGCGCCTCGTCGGGACGGCCCTCGATCGACATGGGCATGCCGCCCAGTCCGATGGCCGAGACGGTGGTGTCGCCGATGACTCTCTGCTGCACGATGTGCCTTTCGTTCGGGGTGGTCGAGCGGGCGTGACCCGGCGGATGCGGGTGCAGCGCTCGCCCTCCCCAGCTTGGTCGGTCGGCGATCATGTGTCCAATTGCTATGAGTGATGGGATTATGCACTCATGCTGATGAATCGCCAGACGGCTCACCCAGACCACGACGCCAACGCCGACATCGCGCCGGCGTTGCGGGCTCAGCCGATCGTCGCGCCGAACCGCTCCGGCAGCGGCGAGCGGTGCGCCGCGCGCAACTCGTCGATCGTCGCCGTGAAGACGTCCTGGATCTCGAGGGTGTCCTGCGAGTCGGTGACGCCGATACGCAGCGCCGGATAGTCGCGCCCCTCGCACAGACCGCGGAACTTCACGTCGTCCTCGCGCGGAACCGAGACGATGACACGACCGGTGGACTCGCTGAAGAGCGCCGTCGCCGCGTCGATCCCGTCGCGCTCGATGATCTCGCCCAGCCAGATGCGCGCGCCGACGCCGAAGCGCAGCACGCTCTCGACGACCGCCTGCGCGAGCCCGCCGTCGGCGAGGTCGTGCGCGCTCGAGATGATGTTCTCCTCATTGGCGGCCGCGATGAGGTCGGCGAGGCGAAGTTCGGCGGCCAGGTCGACCGTCGGCGGGGTGCCGCCGAGGTGGTCGTGGATCACACCGGCCCAGGCGGACCCGTCCAGCTCCTCCCGTGTGACGCCGAGAAGGTAGATGTTGTTGCCGTCGTCCTGCCAGCCCGAGGGGATGCGCTTCGCCACGTCATCGATCGTGCCGAGCACCGCGACCACCGGGGTGGGGTGGATCGGCACATCGCCGGTCTGGTTGTAGAAGCTCACGTTGCCGCCCGTGACCGGGATCTCCATCGCCATGCACCCGTCGGCGAGACCCTCGACCGCGCGGCTGAACTGCCACATCACCTCGGGGTTCTCCGGGCTGCCGAAGTTGAGGCAGTCGCTCACCGCGACCGGGGTGGCGCCCGTGACGGCGACGTTGCGAAACGCCTCCGCGAGCGCGAGCTGCGCGCCGTGATAGGGGTCGAGCTGGCAGTAGCGCCCGTTCGCGTCGGTCGCGACGGCGAAGCCGAGACCGCTCTCTTCGTCGACGCGCACCATGCCGCCGTCGTCGGGGAAGCTCAGCGCGGTGTTGCCGAGCACGTAGGTGTCGTACTGGTTGGTGATCCACCGCTTGTCGGCGAGGTTCGCGCTGCCGAGCAGGCGGAACACCTGCTCGCGCAGCTCCTCCGGCGTGGTCGGGCGCGCGAGCGCGGAGGCGCTGTCGGCGTTCAAAGCGTCGATCCAGGTGGGGTAGCTGACCGGACGGTTGTAGACCGGTCCGTCGACCGCGACGGTGCGGGGTTCGACGTTGACGATCTCCTCGCCGTGCCAGTTGATGATCAGGCGGCCGGTGTCGGTCACCTCGCCCAGAACGCTGGTCTCGACATCCCACTTCGTCACGACCGCGAGGAAACCGTCGAGCTTCTCGGGCCGCACGATCGCCATCATGCGCTCCTGGCTCTCCGACATGAGGATCTCCTCGGCGGTGAGCGTGGGGTCGCGCAGCAGCACGTTCTCGAGCTCGATGAACATGCCGCCGTCGCCGTTCGAGGCGAGTTCCGAGGTGGCGCAGCTGATTCCGGCGGCACCGAGATCCTGGATGCCCTCCACGAGCTCCTGCTGGAACAGCTCCAGGCAGCACTCGATGAGCACCTTCTCGGCGAACGGGTCGCCGACCTGCACCGCCGGGCGCTTCGTCGGGCCGCCCTCGGAGAAGGAGTCGGAGGCGAGGATGGACGCCCCGCCGATGCCGTCGCCACCGGTGCGAGCGCCGAACAGCACGACCTTGTTGCCCACGCCGCGGGCGTTGGCGAGGTGCAGGTCCTCGTGGCGCAGAACACCCACGGCGAGGGCGTTGACGAGCGGGTTCGCCTGGTAGACGGAGTCGAAGTAGGTCTCTCCGCCGATGTTGGGGAGGCCGAGGCAGTTGCCGTAGAAGCTGATTCCGCTCACCACGCCGTGCACGACGCGGGCGGTGTCGGGGTCGTCGATGTCGCCGAAGCGCAGGGCATCCATCACGGCGACCGGACGGGCGCCCATCGAGATGATGTCGCGCACGATGCCGCCGACGCCGGTGGCCGCGCCCTGGAACGGTTCGATGTAGCTCGGGTGATTGTGGCTCTCGATCTTGAAGGTCACCGCCCAGCCGTTGCCTACGTCGACCACGCCGGCGTTCTCGCCCATGCCCACCATGAGGTTGCGGCGCATCTTCTCGGTCGTCTTCGACCCGAACTGGCGCAGGTAGGGCTTCGAGCTCTTGTAGGAGCAGTGCTCGCTCCACATCACCGAGTACATCGCGAGCTCGCCCGAGGTGGGGCGCCGACCCAGGATCTCGCGGATGCTCGCGTACTCCTCCGGCTTCAGCCCCAGCGCCGCGTAGGGCTGCTCACGATCGGGCGTGGCCGCGGCATTCGCAACGGTGTCGGCGGCTACGGGGGAGGGCGTTGCGGTGGTCACGAGGCGTGATGCTCCTGGATCGAGGGCGTGCCGGGATGCCTCGATTCTACCGGGCGCGGCGACCCGCCGTCCGGGCCGGTGCGGGTGCGAGACTTGCGCTGAGCCGGGTCGGGCCGCCCCATCGCCGGCCGCGCCCGCCGACCGAAGGAGGAGCAGTGATCATCTGGCACAGCTGGACCGGCTTCGCGGTCGCGACGCTGATCGCGATCGCCGCCGCGCTCATCGTGATCGCCGTGGTCTCCCTGTCGCTGCGGGCGACAGCGCGGCGCAAGGACTGGGCGAAGGTGCTGGCGGGCGGGGCGAGGCATCCGTTCCGACTGACCGTGCTCATCATCGCCGTCTGGTTCGCGGTCGGCCTCGACTACCCGGATCCCACCTGGCGCGGCCACCTCGTGCACGGCCTGCAGATCGCGCTCATCGCGGCCGTCGCCTGGCTGGTCTCGCGCCTGATCACCTTCGCGATCGGCCTCGGCATGCGCCGCTACCGCACCGACGTGCCCGACAACCGACTCGCCCGCCGGGCCCAGACCCAGCTGGCGATCGTGCGCCGACTCGCGACCGTAATCGTCGTGGTGATCGGCATCGGGGCCATCCTCCTGACCTTCCCCGGCGTTCAGGCGGTCGGAACCTCCGTGCTCGCCTCCGCGGGCGTCATCAGCGTCATCGCGGGGCTCGCCGCGCAGTCGACCCTCGGCAACGTCTTCGCCGGGGTGCAACTCGCGTTCAGCGACGCGATCCGGGTCGACGACGTCGTGGTGGTGCAAGGGCAGTGGGGGCGCATCGAGGAGATCACGCTCACCTACGTGGTCGTGCACGTGTGGGATGACCGCCGCCTGGTGCTCCCCTCCACCTACTTCACGACCACCCCGTTCGAGAACTGGACCCGCTCGACCAGCGAACTCCTCGGCGCCGTCGAGTTCGACCTCGACTGGCGCGTGAACCCGGTGGAGATGCGGGCGGAGCTGGAGCGGATTCTGGGGCGCACGGCGCTGTGGGATCGCCGGGCATCCGTCTTGCAGGTGACGGATGCCGTGGGCGGCTTCGTGCACGTGCGCGTGCTGGTGACCGCGGTCGACGCGCCCACCCTCTTCGACCTGCGCTGCTTCGTGCGGGAGGGCGTCGTCGACTGGATCCAGCGTCAGGACCCGACGGCCATGCCGCGGACGCGCGTGGTGATAACGGCCGATGAGGAACCGGACCGGCCGCACACGCGCCCCTCCACCGAGACGGGAAGCACGGGACTGTTCACCGGTGACGCCGAGGCGGAGCAGCGCGCGAAGAACTTCACGACCTCGATGCCGATCGTGGTGCCGGTGCCGGTGCCGCCCTCGGCGAGCTGAGGGGGCGCGGCCTCAGACCGCGGCGGCGCTGTTCTCCCCGCGGCGTGAGACCGCGGCGGCGCTGTTCTCCCCGCGGCGTGAGACCGCTGCGGGCGCTGTTCTCCCCGCGGCCTCAGACCGCGGCGGCGAACGAGGCGATGACGCTCTCGAAGAAGGGCAGTCCGTCGACGCCGGAGGCCATCGCGAGCTCCGTGTCGGGACCGAAGCCGGGCTCGGTCGCGTGTTCGGGGTGCGGCATGAGGCCGACCACGTTGCCGCGCTCGTTGGCGACCCCCGCGATGTCGTTGAGCGAACCGTTCGGGTTGACGCCGATGTAGCGGAACACGACCTGTCCGTTGTCCTCGATGCGCGCGAGCGTGTCGGCGTCGGCGACGAAACGACCATCGGCGTTCTTGAGCGGGATCGTGATCTCCTGGCCCGCGGTGAACTGGTTGGTCCAGTCGGTGCGCACGTTCTCGACCCGCATGCGCTGGTCGCGCCGGATGAACTGCTGGTGCGCGTTCCGGGTGTGCGCCCCGGGAACCAGCCGCGCCTCGGCGAGCATCTGGAATCCGTTGCAGATGCCCAGCACGGGCACGCCGCGATCGGCGGCTGAGATGACCTCGGCCATGATCGGCGCGTGGCTGGCGATGGCGCCCGCGCGCAGGTAGTCGCCGTAGCTGAAGCCGCCGGGCAGGATGATCGCGTCGACGCCCTGCAGGTCGTGCTCGCCGTGCCACAGGGCCACCGGCGTCGCACCGGCGATCGCCACGGCGCGGATCGCGTCGCGGTCGTCGAGCGAGCCCGGGAAGGTGATGACGCCGATGCGCATCAGGCGGTGACCGCCGCATCCAGCACGTCGACGCTCACCACGTCTTCGATCACCGAGTTGGAGAACATGTCGACCGCGAGTTCGCGCACCTCGGCGAGCAGGGCCGCGTCGACCTCGCCGTCCACGGTCACCTCGAAGCGCTTGCCGATGCGCACTCCCGTGAACCGCGTCTTGCCGAGACGGCTGAGCGCCCCGGCGACGGCCTTGCCCTGGGGGTCGAGAAGTTCGGCCTTGGGCATGACTTCGACAACGATTGTTGGCACCGGATCTCCAGCGAGTTCGCGAGCGGGTGGATGGGTCAAGTCTAGCCGAGCCGCCGGGCGGGGGCTCAGTCCAGGCGGACCACGTAATCGGCCCGGCCGGCCGTGCTCGCGATGAGGCGGGCGTTCGACTCATCGGGCCCGAGAGCCCAGGCTCGGGCATCCGCGGGGCTCTTGCCGAACCGCTCGTGACGGGCCGCGAGGCGCGCGATGCGGATGTCGTGCGGCACCTCCACGTACAGGGCGAGGTCGAGCGCCGCCGCCGTGGGCGCCCACCCGTCGCCGTCGTGCAGCAGGTAGTTGCCCTCGACGACGACGATGGGCACCGACGGCGGGATGACGATCGCGTGCGGGACCGGCTCCTCGATGGTGCGGTCGAAGCCCGGAGCGGCCACGGGCTCGCCCGCGCGAATCGCGGTCAGCACGCGCAGGAAGCCGTCGACGTCGAAGGTGTCGGGCGCGCCCATGCGGTCGCGTCGCCCGAGGTCGCGGAGCACCGACTGCGGCAGGTGGAAACCGTCCATGGGGAGGAGCGCCGCGCGCGCTCCGAGCGCGTGAACGACCGCGTCGGCGATCGTCGACTTGCCCGCTCCGGGAGCCCCGGCGATGCCGATCACGACCCGAGTGGCAGAGTCCGTGACCGCCCCGACGGCGGCGACCACCTCGTCGACGGATCGGAGCTCGCTCACGGGCGGTGGCGCGGTCACGCCAGAGGCGCGGCCGTGACGCGGATCAGGTTGGCCCACGGATCATCGAATGCGACCGTCTGGCCGTCGTCGCGCGTGTCGATGCCGAAGTGCTTCATCCGCTCGGTGAGTGCGCCCACCTCGTCGGCACTGGGCACCACGATGTCGACCTGCCCGAGTCCGAGGGTGCGCTGTCGGCGCCCTGCACCCCGCGAATTCCACACGTTCATCGCCATGTGGTGATGGTACTTTCCCGCGCTCACGAACACGGCCTGACCGGGAATCTCGATCGTGGTCTCGAAGCCGAGCCGGTCGACGTAGAACTCGCGGGCCGTGCGGGTGTCGCCCACCGAGAGGTGCACGTGGCCGACCTTGGCGCCGCCGTCGTGCGGGTTCTCGATGACCTCCTCGGTCAGATTCTCCTGGAGGAAGGCGTTCGGGTCGAGGTAGAGGGTGCTCATCTCGATGGTGCCGTGGGTCCAGCTCCAGAGACTGCGGTCGCGATCCCAGTACAGCTCGACGCCGTTGCCCTCGGGGTCGTTGAAGTAGAACGCCTTCGAGACGATGTGGTCGCTGCTGCCGGTGAACGACCCGGGGTGGCGCCGGGCGACCGAGTACACCGCGGCGGCGAGCGCCCGCTCGGTGTCGAACAGGATGGCCGTGTGGAAGAGTCCCGCATCGCGCGGGCCCGCGTGCCTCAGCTCGGGGGAGTGCTCGAGGATGATCACCGGGGTGGTGCCGCGCCCCAGGGTGACGCGACCGTCGCCTTCGTGCAGCACGTCGAGCGCGACCGCGTCCCGGTAGTAGGCCGTCTCGGCGTCGAGGTCGGCGACGAGCAGGGTGACCGGACCCATGGAGGTGTCCGCGGCGAGAAGATCTGAGGAGTTCATTGAATGTTCAACTATACGCCCTCCCCCGGCATTCCCTCCTCCCCGCTCCTCCCCTCCCCGAGCCCGGCCCCGCCCCGAGCTGTCACTTTTTGTGCAACTTGTGGCCGCGCGAGAGTCATTTGCGCCCACACATTCGGCCCAACCCGGGTTGTTGCACAAAAACGTCGCACAAACCGAGGGTGCAGTCGGCCCACCAGGGTGTGTGCGCAGGCGAGACAGACGGACGGGCCGATGACGGCCCGACGCTCGCCAATCTGTGCAACTCGACCCTTGGGGGCGGTTTTGTTGACGATTGTTGGGCTCGAGTCGCACAAGTTGCACAAAAAGTGCCAGCTCGGGTAGTGATACGCAGTGCCAGCTCGGGTAGTGATACGCAGTGCCAGCTCGGGTGGTGATACGCAGTGCGAACTCGCGCGGTGACAGATACAGAGCCCAACCGCGTGGTGAGAGGGCCGCGCACCGCGGACCGCGTCACGGCGACGAATGCGTCGCGGTGACCGCCGGCGCAACAGTGTCCCCCCGGGTTCGGGCCAAGTGGGGCGCGCCGTGCGCGAACCCTCTCATGAGAGTCGTTCGGAGCAGTGCCGAGATCGGGTTGGTCTCATAGGCCCGCCGCACTTCGTGGGTCAGCCGCCGCCCGTCAATCGCTGTGCGGCGCGCCCGGCGCCGCGGCACAGTCCACCGCAACTCGTGATTCAAGCGCCAAGGTGAGAGAGGGCCGGGCCGATGACGGCCCGACGCTCGTCATTGTGTGCAACTCGACGTTGGCTAGTGGAGTTGTTGCCGATTTTGGGGGTTTGCGCGCGAAAGTTGCACAAAAAGTGCCAACTCGTGGGGCAGTGCCAACTCGTGGGGCAGTGCCAACTCGCGGGGCAGTGCCAACTCGCGGGGCAGTGCCAACTCGCGCGGCAGTGCCAACTCGCGGGGCAGTGCCAACTCGCGGGGCGGCCGGGGCCGCGGCGCGGCGCCTCACGCCCCGGTCAGCGTCGCAATCAGCTCGCGGTAGCGGGCCGCCGTGCGCTCGACGATGTCGGCCGGCAGCGCGGGCGGTTCGCCCGTGCCGTCCCAGTTGGCCTTCATCCAGTCGCGCACGATCTGCTTGTCGAAGCTGGCGATTCTGTTGCCGCTCGCGTACGCCGCCGCATCCCAGTACCGGCTGCTGTCGGAGGTGAGCACCTCGTCGGCGAGCCGCACGACGCCGTCGTCATCGACGCCGAACTCGAACTTGGTGTCCGCGAGAATCACCCCGCGGGCCTCCGCGATCGTGGATGCCCGGCCGAAGATCGCCAGCGACAGGTCCCGCAGCGCGGCCGCCACGGTCTCCCCCACGAGCTCGACGGTGCGCTCGTAGGAGATGTTCTCGTCGTGCTGCCCGAGCGGGGCCTTCCAGGCCGGCGTGTAGATCGGTTCGGGGAGTCGGTCGCCGTCGCGCAGTCCCGCGGGAAGCGGCACACCGCACACGCTCTGGCTCTCCTGGTACTCCACCCAGCCGCTGCCCGAGAGGTAGCCGCGCACGACGCACTCGATCGGGTACATCGTGAGCTCGCGCACGAGCATGGCCCGGGAGGCGACCTCCGGCGGGATGCTCGACCACTCCTCGCGCGGAGCCAGGTGATTGGGCATCCCCTCGAGCTGGTCGAACCACCACAGGCTCAGCCGAGTGAGCAGTTCGCCCTTGCCGGGGATCGCCGGCTCGAGCACGTGATCGAAGGCGCTCACCCGGTCGGTCGCGACCATGAGCACCCGCGGCGGAAGCACCGTGCTCGCGTAGAGCTCGCGCACCTTGCCCGAGTAGGTGTGGGTCCAGCCGGGGGTAGTCAGCTCGATATCAGCCATCAGGCCACCCGCTCCGCGATGTCGTGGCGGTAGTGGCCGCCCTCCAGGGTGATGGTCTCGAGCGCCGCGTAGACCTTGGCGCGCGCCTCCGCGAAGTCGCGTCCGAGCCCCACCACGCTGAGCACGCGTCCGCCCGTCGCCAGGTAGCCGCCCTCGGATGCCGCGGTCGCCGCGTGCGCGATCGTCACGCCGCTGACGTCGGCCAGCCCGCCGATGCGGCGCCCGGTGATCGGGTTCTCGGGGTACCCCTCGCTCGCGAGCACCACGGTCACGGCCACCTCGTCACGGAACTCCGGTCGCGGCAGCTCGCCGAGCCCGCCCGTCGCGGCCGCGAACAGGAGACTGCTGAGCGGGGTGATGAGCCGCGGAAGCACGACCTGGGTCTCGGGGTCGCCGAACCGGGCGTTGAACTCGATGACGCGGATGCCCTTGGCGGTGAGGATGAGGCCGCAGTAGAGCAGCCCAATGAAGGGCTTCTGTTCGGCCGCGAGCTGCCGGATCGTGGGCAGCGCGATCGTGTCGATGACCTCGTCGACGAAGCCCTCCGGCAGCCACGGAAGCGGCGAGTAGGCACCCATGCCGCCGGTGTTGGGCCCCTCGTCGTGGTCGAACACGCGCTTGTAGTCCTGCGCGGGGGAGAGCGGCAGCACCGTGTGGCCGTCGCTGAGGAGGAACAGCGAGACCTCCTGGCCCGCGAGGAACTCTTCGACGAGCACGCTGCCGTGCTGCAGCCAGTATCCGGCGTGGGCGATCGCCGCCGAACGGTCGGGGGTCACGAGCACGCCCTTGCCCGCCGCGAGCCCGTCCGCCTTCACGACGTAGGGGGCGCCGTACTCGTCGATCGCCTGCGTCGCCTCGTCGAGGGTGCCGGCCCGGGTGGCACGGCCGGTCGGTACGCCGGCCTCGTCCATGATCCGCTTCGCGAAGGTCTTGCTGCCCTCGAGCGCCGCAGCCGCCTTGCCCGGTCCGAACACGGGGATCCCGCGCGTGCGGAGCTTGTCGGCGACGCCCGCCACGAGGGGCGCCTCCGGTCCGATCACGACGAGGTCGATGGCGTTCTCGAGCGCGTACTCGGCGACGACATCGCCGTTGGTGGGGTCGAGCGCGACGACGGGCACGACGGCGGCGATGCCCGCGTTGCCGGGAGCCGCCGTGATCTCGTGCTGCTCCGACTCCGAGAGCAGTGAGCTGATGATCGCGTGCTCGCGCGCGCCGGAGCCGAGGACAAGAATTCGCACGAGGCAAGGGTACCCGGCGGCGGGTGCCGCGGTGACCCCCCGGGGGCGCGCGCAGTAACGTGGGGGGATGGCACGGGCACGCATCGCGGATGACCGGGGCAGGTCATCCGTCCACGCCGCGCTCGCGGCCGGGCCCGCCCGCGACGACACCGCCACCGCCGTTCGGTACCTCCTGCAGCTGCTCGCCGAGCGAGCGCCCGGCAACACCGTCGAGGTGCGCGTGCCGCCGTTCGGTGCGGTGCAGGCGATCGAGGGACCGCGCCACACCCGAGGCACCCCGCCCAACGTGATCGAGATGGACGCCGCGACGTGGCTCGCGCTCGCGACGGGGGCGGAGTCCTGGGAGGGGGCGCTCGCCGCGGGTCGGGTGGCGGCGTCGGGCTCTCGCGCCGACCTCGGCGACCGACTGCCGCTGCTGCCGCCCGCGTAGCCGCGCGCCCGCGCGCTGGGCCGCGCCCACACCGCCCGTCTGGGCGCCGGCGTCGGCCATCGGCGCGCGCCGAGACCCGTGACCGCGTTCGGCATCCGCCCATCCGGCGTCTGGGAGAATGGTGGGGTGAGTGACCCCCGAGACCGCCAGGCGCAGGTGCGCATCCGCCGGGCCCCCAAGTTCTCCGTCTTCATCGTGCTCGGTGCCGTGGTCGGGGCTCTCGTCACCCTCATACTCACCTCGCTGTTCCCGGTCGACCCGAGCGTCGGCTTCGGCGCGCTGTTCGGGTACTTCGCTTTCTACGGCGTGACAGCGGGGGTGCTCGTGGGCGCGATCACCGCGCTCGTGTTCGACCGCGTGCTCGCCCGACGGGCGACGACGGTCGTCGCTGCGATCGAGTCGGTCGACGACGCGACCACGACCACGGCCACAGCGGAGCCCACCGCCGACGAGAGGCCCGCGAGCCCGACGCGAGCGGGCGAGAACCCGACCGGGCCCGCGCCGTCCGGCGAACCCCCGCTCAGCTGAGCTGGTTCGCCTCGACCCAGGCGAGGTACTCGGGGGTGACCGTGCCGGTGACGTACTCGCCGGTGAAGCAGCTCATCTCCAGATCGGTCACGTTCGATCCCTCCAGGATGGCGTCGCGCATGTCGGCGACCTCCTGATAGATGAGGTAGTCGGCCCCGAGTTCCGTGGCGATCTCGGGGATCTTGCGGCCGTGGGCGACGAGCTCGTGCCGCGTGGGCATGTTGATCCCGTAGACGTGCGGGTAGCGCACCGGGGGCGCCGCCGAGGTGAAGGTGACCTTGTTGGCGCCGGCCTCGCGCGCCATCTGCACGATCTCTTTCGACGTCGTGCCGCGCACGATCGAGTCGTCGACGATGAGGATGTTCTTGCCCTTGAACTCCGAGCTCATGGCGTTGAGCTTCTGCTTGACGCTCTTCTTGCGTTCGGCCTGCCCGGGCATGATGAAGGTGCGCCCCACGTAGCGGTTCTTGTAGAACCCCTCGCGATACTCCACGCCGAGCTTCTGGGCGACTTGCATGGCGGCGGGACGCGAGGAGTCGGGGATCGGCATGACGACGTCGATGTCGCCGCGCGGCGTGTACTTCGCGATGGTGTCGGCGAGCCGGTCACCGAGCCGCAGGCGGGCCTCGTACACCGAGATGCCGTTCATCACCGAGTCGGGTCGGGCGAGGTAGACGTATTCGAACGAGCACGGCACGAGCCGCGGGTTCGCGGCGCACTGGCGCGCGGTCATCTCGCCGTTCATCGCGATGAACACCGCCTCACCGGGCGCGACATCGCGCACGACCTCGTAGCCGCCGCTCTCCAGCACAAGCGACTCCGAGGCGACGACCCACTCCTCGCCGACGAGCCCGGCCGCGCGACGGCCGAGGATGAGCGGCCGGATGCCGAAGGGGTCGCGGAAGGCGAGCAGGCCGTGGCCCGCGATGAGCGCGATCGCCGCGTAGGAGCCCTCCACGCGCTCGTGCAGGCGCGAGATCGCCGCGAACACCTGATCAGGATCGAGGTCGCTGCCGCTCACCTGCTGCTGCAATTCGTGCGCGAGCACGTTGACGAGCAGCTCGGTGTCGCTCGAGGTGTTCAGGTGGCGCCGGTCGACGTGGTAAAGCTCCTGGGTGAGCTCACGCGTGTTGGTGAGGTTTCCGTTGTGAACGAGGATGATCCCGTAGGGCGCATTCACATAGAAGGGCTGCGCCTCCTCCTCGTTGGCCGCGCTGCCCTTGGTCGCATAGCGCACGTGGCCGAGACCCATCGTGCCGAGCAGGCTGCGCATGTCACGGGTGCGGTAGGCCTCGCGCACCTGTCCCCGCGCCTTGTGGATGTGGAAGGTGCTGCCCTCCGCCGTGGCGATACCGGTCGAGTCCTGCCCGCGGTGCTGGAGAAGGGACAGGCTGTCGTACACCTGTTGGTTGACGGGGTGAGATGAGACGATGCCCACAATGCCGCACATGCTGCCGGGGGGTTCCTGACGGTAGGGAGAAACGAGCCACCGACAGTCTAAGCGTCCGTGGAGTCACCGCGCCCGCCGCGGTTTCCGGCAGACTGGTCTCATGACCACGAGCTATCGCGAGGCCGGTGTTGACACGGCCGCGGGCGACCTGGCCGTCGAACTCATGAAGTCGGCGGTGCAGCGCACGCACGGCCCGGAGGTTCTCGGCGGCGTCGGCGGATTCGCCGGCCTGTTCGACGCCTCCTTCCTCAAGGACTACCGGCGCCCCCTGCTCGCGACCTCCACCGACGGGGTCGGAACGAAGGTCGCGATCGCGCAGGCGCTCGACAAGCACGACACCATCGGGCAGGACCTCGTCGGCATGGTCGTCGACGACATCGTGGTCGTGGGCGCCCGTCCGCTCTTCATGACCGACTACATCGCCTGTGGTCGCGTGGTCCCGACCCGCATCGCCGGCATTGTGGCCGGCATCGCCCGGGCCTGCGCCGAGACGGGCACGGCGCTCGTCGGGGGCGAGACGGCCGAGCATCCCGGACTCCTCGGCGTCGACGACTACGACGTCGCCGGTGCGGCGGTGGGCGTCGTCGAGGCGGATGACCAGCTCGGCCCGCACCGCGTCGCCGACGGCGACGTCGTCATCGCGATCGCCTCCTCCGGCATCCACTCCAACGGCTTCTCCCTCGTGCGCCACATCCTCGCGGGCCGCAGGATCGGCTATCTCGACGAGTCGGCCGACTTCGGCGGCGTCGTGGGGGAGATCCTCCTGGAGCCGACGCGTCTCTACACCGCGCCGCTGCTCGGGCTGCTCGCCGACGAGACGGTGGGGGCGGGCATCCACGCGCTCAGCCACGTGACCGGCGGGGGCATCGCGGCCAATCTCGCGCGCGTGCTGCCGGTGGGGTCGTGGGCGGAGCTCGACCGGGCATCCTGGTCGCCGTCGACGGTGTTCCGGGTGCTCGCCGAGCTCGGCGACATCACGCTGGAGTCGACCGAGGGAACCTGGAACCTGGGGATCGGGATGATCGCGGTTGTCGCGCCCGAGGTCGCCGAGACGGCGGTCGCGCGGCTCGATGACGCGGGATTCCCGGCGTGGGTCGCAGGAGTGGTGACGATCGGCGATCGCGAACTCGAGGGATTCGAGCAGGGCGCCAAGGGTGTCAACGGCGGCGCTGTGCGCCTGACCGGACGCTACGCCGACTGATCGTCGGCCGTCTCGTCCTCGTCGTCGTCGAGGTACTCGGCCCACTTGTCGAGCTCCGGGGAGACCGGGGACGCCGCAGGCGAACTGCTGTGCAGTTCGTTGGCGAGAGCACCGTAATTGGTGTCGGGACTGAAGTACTTCAGATCCCGCGCAACCTTGGTGTGCTTTGCTTTTTGACGGCCGCGCCCCATGCGTGACCCCCTCATGTTGAAACGAGCGACTGACAGGTGAAAATCTAGCGATCACTTTATCATGAGCCCCCCGTGAGTCCGGCCCGCCGGTCGGCCCTAAGGGCAGGGGTGACGCGCTGGTCTGCGGGGGCAGACCGCTCGTCGCGCTCCCGACGGCGCGCGGGTAACGTTGTCGGGTGGCCACCCCCGGAACCGACACCTCAGTGATCGTGGTCGGCGCGGGTCAGGCCGGCCTCTCCGTCGGCTACTACCTGGCACGACTCGGGCTCGACCCGGGCAACGATTTCGTGATCCTCGACCGCGGACCGGGCACCGGCGGCGCCTGGCAGTTCCGCTGGGAGGCCCTCCGGCTGGGGTCGGCGCATCGCGTCAACGACCTCCCGGGCATGGACGAGCTGGGGCTCAGCTTCGACACCGCCGACCGGTCCCTCCCCGCCCGCGAGGTGATCGCCGACTACTACCGGCAGTACGAGCAGCACTACGGGCTCCAGGTCGTCCGCCCGGCCGCGGTCACCCACGTCGAGAGCAACGGAGCGACGAATCTCGTCGTCACCTTCCGCGGGGAGGTCGGCGACCAGCAGGTCACGACCGATCTGCTCGTCAACGCGACCGGAACCTGGGGATCGCCCTTCGTGCCCTGGTATCCGGGCCGCGACGAGTTCCGCGGGCGGCAGGTGCACACCAACGACTACGTGAGCGCGCGGGAGTTCGAGGGCCAGAGCGTGCTCGTCGTGGGCGGCGGAACCTCGGCGATCGGATTCCTGCTCGAGCTCGAGGGACACGCCTCGCACATCACCTGGGTCGCGCGCCGCGAGATCGAGTTCCTCGACGAGGGCGAGTTCGATCTCGAGGCGAGATCGGCTGCGGTCGCCGCGCAAGACGAGGCCGCCCGCGAGGGGCGGGCACTGCCGAGCATCGTGAGCGGCACCGGCGTCGCCCGCACCCGGCGGATCCAGGCCGGCATCGACCGCGGTCTCCTCGCGGCGAAGCCGATGTTCGCGGCGATCGAGCCCGACGGCGTGCGCTGGGAGGACGGCACATTCCAGCAGGTGGATGCGATCATCTGGGCCACCGGGTTCCGGCCCGAACTGCGGCACCTGGCACCGCTCCGCCTGCGCGAGAAGGCCGGCGGGGTCACCGTCGGGCAGGGCTCGTCGTGGAAGGATCCGCGTATATTCTTCGCGGGGTATGGACCGCAGGCGAGCACGATCGGTGCTAACCGCGCGGGCCGCACGATCGCGCGCCAGGTCGTCGCCGCACTCAGCCGGATGTAGCGCACGCGGGCCCGCCGCGACGGCTCGCGCCGCGACGGCCCGCGCCGTCCCGGCCGAGCACGCGGAGTCGGTCCTATTCCGTCGGCGGCTGCAGCCCGGCGACGGTCGCGGCGACCGCGAGGGCCGCTGCGGCCGACCACGCCTGCGGTCGACAGGCGGCCGGGTACGGCACCGGGCGGGAGACGACCGCGGCGGCATCGCCCGAGTGCAACTCCGGCATGCGGTAGTCGAAGGCGGCAGCCGCGGCGAGGAGACCCTCCACGAGCGAGTCCGCGCGCTCGCGCAGGCCCGCGCGTGCGAGCCCCTGGATCGCGATCGCCGTGTCGTGGGTCCACACGCTGCCGCCGTGGTAGCTGAGCGGCCAGTATCCCGCCGACTCGGTCGACATCGTGCGCAGTCCGAAGCCGGAGTCGAGCGTGGGGGAGGCCAGCCGGTCGGCGACGAGGGCGGATTGGCGGTCATCCAGGAGGCCCGTGCCCAGGAGGTGGCCGATGTTGCTCGTGACGGTGTCGACGGGACGCTTCGCGGCGTCGAGCGCGATCGCGGGGTAGCTGCCGTCGGCGTCGTCGATCCAGAACGTCTCGTTGAAGCGCGTGCGCAGGCGTTCCGCCCAGCCGCGCCACTCGCCGCCGTCGCGACCGAACGATTCCAGCAGCGTCGCGCCGTGCATCGCGGCCTCGAAGGCGTAAGCCTGCACCTCGCAGAGCGCGATCGGACCCTCGGCGAGCGTGCCGTCGCGCCACTGGACGGAGTCGCCCGAGTCCTTCCAGCCCTGATTCGACAGGCCGTGGCCCGTGGTGTCGACGTACTCGAGGAGGCCGTCGCCATCGGCGTCGCCGAAGTCGCGCATCCACGCGAGCGCTGCCTCGAGGTGGGGCAGCAGGGCCTGCACCTCGTCGCGGGGCATGCCCCAGCTCCAGGCGTCGTGCAGGAGGCACACCCACAGCGCCGTCGCGTCGACCGTGCCGAAGTACAGCGGGGGAAGCGTGACGCCCTCGCCGGGCATGACGAGCGTCGCGCGGCGCAGTTCGTGCATGATCTTGCCGGGCTGCTCCGCCGAGTCGTCGACGGTGGTGGTGCCCTGCATTCCCGCGAGGACGCGCAGCGTGCTCGCGGCGAGCGAGGTGCCGTAGGGAAGCAGGAACCGTGCGGCCCAGAGGGAGTCCCGGCCGAACAGGGTGAAGAACCAGGGGGCGCCGGCGGCGAGGAACTCGTCGGAGGTGTCGGCGGTGGTGGTCATCCGCAGGGCGTCGAGGTCGTCGAGGGCCCGCCCGACCCAGCGGTCGAGGCGGTCGTCGCCGCTCGGGGCGTGGGGGGCGGTCCACGGCGCGGGGGTGGTCACCCCGGCGACGACCGCGTCCCAGTCGCTCGCGATGACCGACCAGCCGACCGCGACCTCGCCCTTCGCCGGGATGACCACGGCCCAGCTGAGCTCGATGCCGCCGCCCTCTACCGGGCTCAGGCGCGCCGCGGGCGCGTCGAGTGCGGCCTGCACCGCCCCGCGGGACCAGCGCGCCGTCGTGCCCTCGATGGCGAACTCGGCCGGGTCGTCGCGGGCACCGCTCTTGACGGTGTCCATGCTCGCGAGGTCGCTCGCCAGACGCACGCGCACCTCGGTGACGAGGTCGTGCGTGAGTGTCGAGGCGAGGGTGGTCGTCTCGGTCATCCCGGAGGCGGTGACGACCCGCCGGGTGACCGACCGCACCTTCGGATCGGCGGAGGCGTCGTCGAGCTCGCGCAGCACCGACACGAAGGAGACGTCGGAGGCACCATGCGGCACCGTCGCGATGAGCTCGCCCCGCGCCCCGCCGACCTCGGTCGCCAGGCCGGAGACGATCCGCACGTCGGAGAGGTAGAAACCGTGGATGGGCTTCGCGCCCATGGCACCGTCGGCCGCCGACCATGCCTGGGCCGGGGCGCGGAGCACCACGGTCTCATCGTGCAGGAGGGGCTGAAGAGGGGAGGTCATGGGGTGGGGGTTCTCCGTGTGGTGGGCGGTGCGGATGGTCGTCGAGGTCACTCCTTGACGGCCCCGTCACTCGCGTTGAGGATGCGCTTCTGGAAGACGAAGAAGACGATCGCGACGGGGATGGTCATGATCGCGGCGGCCGCCAGCTTGAGCGGGTACTGCGTGCCCTGGCTGAGCTGACCGGAGGCGAGCTGAGCCACGCCCTTGGTGAGGGTGGTGAGCCCGGGCGACTGGCTCGACACGATGAAGTGCGCGAGCTCGTTCCACGACCCCTGGAACGACAGGATCACGATCGTGATCACCGCCGGGCGCGCCATCGGCAGCACCACCGACCAGAACACCCGGAAGGGTCCGGCGCCGTCGATGCGCGCCTGCTCCTCCACGCTCGCGGGGATCGACTCGAAGAAGTTCTTCATGATGAAGATGCCCGCCGCGTCGGTGAGCAGGGGCACGATCATCCCCGCGTAGGAGTCGTAGATGCCGAGCTGGTTGATCACGAGGAACTTCGGGATGAGCAGCACCACACCCGGTACCGCCATGACGCCGACGAGGAGCGCGAACAGGGTGTTGCGCCCGCGGAACTGCAGGCGGGCGAGGGCGTAGCCGGCGAGGGAGTCGAGGAACACCCGACCGGCGGTCACGAGCAGCGTCACGATGACCGAGTTCTTGAACCACACGGGGAAGTCGCTCGAGAGGAAGAGGCGCTGGTAGGCGGCCGTCGTCCAGGTCTGCGGGATCAGCGAGAGGGGATCGCCGGCGGCGTCGGCCTCCGACTTGAACGAGGTCGCGAGGTCGATGAGGAAGGGGAAGATGTAGACCACGGCGATGGCGATGAGCACCGCGTAGAGCAGGGAGCGGGCGGCGATCCCGCGCGCCGTGCGGTGACGGGTGCGGGTGTAGCGGGGCTCGAGTCCGGTCTCTGTGCTCATCGCTCGTTCTCCTCGCCGGTGTCGGCAGCGGCGCCGGCCGCCATGGCGGGCGCGACCGGGGTGGAGGTCGCCGCGGTCGTCGCGACCGTGTACTGGCGCATCCGGCGCTTCGACACCGCGCGTTCCCGAAGCACCCAGCGCTGGAAGAGCGTGAAGAACACGATGATCACGAAGAGGATGAACGCGATCGCCGCGCCCTGACCCCACGACTGATTGACGAACGACGAGGTGTAGGAGAGGTAGGCGGGAGTCATCGTCGTCTTGGCCGGTCCGCCCTGGGTGCCCGTGTAGATCTGGTCGAACACCTGCCAGCAGCCGATGAGGCCGAGCGTCAGCACGGTGAAGAGCGTCGGACGCAACTGGGGCAGAGTCACCCGCCAGAAACGCTGCCAGCCGGTCGCGCCGTCCATCATCGCCGCCTCCTGGATGTCTCCACCGAGGTTCTGCAGGGCGGCCACGAACAGCAGCATGAAGGTTCCGCTCGTGGTGAAGACGGCCAGCAGGATGAGCGCGAACATCGCGACGGAGGGCCCGCCGATCCAGTCCCACAGCGGCACGCCGAGTGCCGTGCTCTTCTCCAGGAAGGCCGGCCCCGAGGTGGCGCCGAAGTGGAAGATGCCGGCCGGGTCGTTGAACCAGTTCGGGCCGACGACGCCGAGGTAGCTCAGCGCCTTGTTGACCGCCCCGGTGGAGTTGAACAGGAACAACCACAGCACCGTGATCGCCACCGAGCTCGTGACCGAGGGAAAGTAGAAGGCGGTGCGGAAGAAGCCGCGGCCGCGCAGGATCTGCCGGTTGACCATGACCGCCAGAAAGAGCGCCAGGGCCGTCTGCAGCGGTACGACGAGCACGACGTACCAGGCGTTGTTCTTGAGCGCGGTGCCGAAGTCCTGCTCGGCGAGACCCCCGCCGCTGAGCAGCGTCGAGTAGTTCTTGAACCCGACGAAGTTCACCGAACCCGAGAAGGGGCTGCCCCGTCCACCCCAGTCGGAGAAGCTCACCCAGAGTGCCATGAGCACCGGGATGACCAGGAACAGGCCGAGAAGGATGATCATCGGGGCGGTGAAGAGCCACCCCGAGGCAGCCTCACCGCGACGAAGTCCGCCACGGCGGGGCTGCCTCGAGTAGGTCGTCATGATGGTTACTTCACCAGCGCTTCGAGGTTGGTCTGCTCAGCGGCGAGGATCGTCTTCGGGTCGGAAGTCGCCAGCGACTCGAGCTTCGAGTTGAAGTCGGTCACCACGTCGGCAGAACCCTTGGCGGTCGGCACGCCCTTCGCGTAGTCCGCGCCGTTCAGGAACGGCACGAGCATCGGGTTGGCGGTCTTCCACTCGGCGGCGGCCGACTTGATCGACGGCATCGGGCCGAACGCCTTCGAGAAGGCGAGCTGGTCGGATGCGCTGGTCAGCTTCTCGACGAGCTTCAGCGCGGCCGTCTGGTTGGGGCTGTCAGCGGCGATGCCCCAGCAGTTCGTGAACTGAAGGGTTCCCTTTCCGGCGGGGCCCGCCGGCAGCTCGGCGATCTGGTACTTCACGGAGGGGAAGTCGGTCGACATCGCGCCGGTGATCCAGTTGCCCTCGATCGTCATCGCGGCCAGGCCCTTGCCGAACGCCTCGCCACCCCATCCCGCGCCGACGTCCTTCGCGTATTTGAGGGTGCCGGCGTTCAGCAGCTTCTTCACCTCGGTGAGCCCCGCGACGTTCTCGGGGGTGTCTGCGGTGGCCTTGGTGCTCGTGGCGTTCATGAGGTTGCCGCCGGCCTGCGTCATGAAGGCGCCGATGCGGGCGTACTCGCCGCCGATCGCGAGACCCACGTGCTTGGGCGTCGTGAGCTTCTTCGCGACGGTCTCGAGCTGCGCCCAGGTGGTGGGGATGTCGGCGTCGGTGAGGCCCGCCGCCTTCCACATGTCGGTGTTGATGATGAGACCGAGGGTGGAGAAGTCCTTGGGAGCGCAGTAGAACTTGCCGTTGTAGGTGAAGGACTGCACGAGGCTCGGGTAGAAGTCGCTCTTGTTAGCGAGCTTGTCGCCGTAGGCGAGCAGCGAGCCGTTGGAGGCGAATCCCGCGAGCTGGTCGGTGGAGAGGTAGAAGACGTCCGCGGGCTTGCCCGAGGAGAACCCCTGGGAGAGCTGCTGCGCGAGGTTGCTCGCGACCGTGACGGTCGCCTTGGTGCCCGACGAGGATGACCAGTCGGCGACGGCGGAGTCGACCGCCTTCGTCTCCGCGTCGCCGCTCGATCCGATGAGCACGGTGAGTGGCTTGGAGGACTTGGTGAGTCCATTGCTCGTGCTGCCGCCCGAGCTGTTGCCCGAGAAGCCGGAGCCGCAGGCGGTCAGTGCGAGCGCGCCCGCGATGGCCAGGGCGCCGGCGGTGAACCAGCGTGTGCGTCTTTGCATTGTGTTTCTCCTAGTGGGGTGTGGCAGGCGGGAGCCTATGCCGTGGGGTGGGACAGCGGAGGGATTTGCGTGAGGGGAGGAGGCGGCACCGCGGGCCGCGAGTGCGCCCGGCATGGTGATCTGCGCCATGGTCATCCTCCCTTGGATTTCTTTGATCGTTCAAACTTTGCTCGCGTCTACCGCGATTTGATCGATCAAACTACGCTATGACCATAGGCACCGGCCTGTGGATATGTCAAGCCGCCCGGTCGGCTCGGTGCAGTATCGTGACTCCGACGATCCGCGAACAGGAAGGACGACGCATGGCACACCTTCCCACCGTGCTCGATGTCGGCCGCATCGCGGGCGTCTCCCGGCAGACCGTCTCCAACGTCATCAACACCCCCGATATCGTCAAGCCGGAGACGCGGGAGCGGGTCGAGGCGGCGATCGCTCAGCTGGGTTACCGGCCCCACGCCTCCGCGCGCCGACTACGCACGCAGAAGAGCTCCACCCTGGGGATCCGGCTCGATCCGATGGCCAACGGCATCTCGGGTGCCGTGCTCGACCGGTTCCTGCACGCGGTCACCGAGCAGGCCGATCGGCGGGGCCTTCGCGTCATGCTGTTCACGGCCGACTCGCCCGAAGACGAGATCGAGCAGTTCGCGCGCATGCGCGATGGCGCCGACGTCGACGCCTTCATCCTCACCTCCACCTTCTACCGCGACCCGCGCACCGAGTGGCTGATCGCCAACGGCGTCCCCTTCGTGACCTTCGGCCGCCCGTGGGGCATCGACGACATGAACGACCCGCGGCACCTCTGGGTCGACGTCGACGGCTGGAGCGGAGTGCACCAGGCGACGGAGCACCTGCTCGGTACGGGCATCCGCCACATCGCCTACCTGGGCTGGCCGAGCCCGTCGGGCACCGGGGATGACCGCCGCCGCGGCTGGCGCGAGGCGATGGTGACCCGGTCCCACCTCTCCGAGCTCGAACTCGACGCGCTCGCCATGGTGGCGGAGGATGGCGTGGGCAATGGCCGCGCCGCGGTCGAGGCGCTGCGGGCCACCGGCACGCCCGTGGAGGCGATCGTGTGCGCCAGCGACTCGCTGGCGCTCGGCGCGGCGCTCGCGGTGGGCGCCGATATCCCCGTGATCGGCTACGACAACACGCCGGTCGCCGAGGCGGTCGGGCTCTCCAGTGTGGAACAGCCGCTCGATGAGGTCGCCGCCGGGGTGCTCGAACTGCTGATGGGTCCGACGGGCGCGGATGTGCTCGATCGCGACGCCGCGGCGGGGGTGCCCCGCCATCGCCTCGTCACGCCGCGTCTGGTCGTGCGCGAACGCAGCACGCTGCTCTGACGTGCGCCGCGTAGGTGCTCTGACGCGCGCCGCACCGACTACGAGTCGTCGCGCTTAGCGGCCTCGCGCTCGGCCGACTTCTTCGCGGCGGCGAGCTGCTCCGCCGACTTTTTGGCGGCTGCCGACGCCTGCGCCGAACTGCGCCGCGTCGCCGTCTTCGACCGGGTTCGCGTGGCGGTGCCGCCGCGGCCGCCGGTGGTCTCACCGGGGTGACGGGCAGGTGGCATGGCCTTGCGCACGATCGGCTGGGGCGGACGAATCGGCTCACCGCGCCGATCCTGACCGGGCACGGGACGCGAGCGACGCCCGTAGATGAGTTCGGAGGAGTCGAGCAACCACGGCACGAGGGCGATGACGACGCCGTGCACGAGCATGAGCTTGTGGCGGATCCGGCGCGACTTGTGGTTGTGGAGGAGCGTCTCCCACCAGTGGCCGACGATGAAGAGCGGCGTGTAGATGGTGACGACCTCGGAGCCGAAGTCCTCGCGCCGCTTCTTTATGTACTTGATCAGCGGCATGCTGATCTCGCGATAGGGCGAGTCGATGATGCGCAGCGGAATCTTGATGTTCTGCTCGATCCAGTGCTCCTGCAGCCGACGCGTCTCCTCGTCGTCGATGGAGACGTGGATCGCCTCGATGCTGTCGTGGCGCGCCGCGATCGCGTAGTCGAGCGCCTTCAGCACCGGCTTCTGCATGCGTCCCACGAGCACGATCGCGTGGTCGCCGGTGGCGCCGAAGGTGGTCGTGGGATCGACCTCGATCTCCTTCTCCACGTCGCGGTAGTAGCGGTTGACGCCGAGCATGAGGGTGAACAGGATCGGCATCATGATGAACACCAGGTAGGCACCGTGCGTGAACTTGGTGATCGTCACGATGACGAGCACGGTCGCCGTGAAGAAGGCGCCCACCGAGTTGATGCACAGGCTGCGGATGACCGAGCCGCGGTTGGGCGTGCCACCCCGCAGCAGCCGGATCCAGTGGCGGATCATCCCCGTCTGACCCAGCGTGAACGACACGAACACGCCGATGATGTAGAGCTGGATCAGGCTCGTGACGTTGGCCTGGTAGATCACCAGTAGGATGGCCGCGGCGAGCGCCAGCAGCAGCACGCCGTTGGAGTAGATGAGGCGGTCGCCGCGGGTGGAGAGCGACTTCGGGGCGTAGCGATCCTGTGCGAGCACGGAGCCGAGGAGCGGGAAGCCGTTGAACGCGGTGTTGGCCGCGAGCAGCAGCACTGCCGCGGTGGTGGCCTGCACGACGAAGAACATGACGGTGTTGTTGCCGAACACCGCCGAGGCGATCTGGGCGATCAGCGAGCGCTGCGGAGCGACCTCGCAATTGGCGAACCCGATCAGGTCGCAGGCGGTCTGCGCGTAGTGCACGCGGCTGATGAGGGCGACGGTGGTGAGCCCGGCGAAGAGCGCGATCGCGATGCTGCCCATGAGCACGAGCGTCTTCTGCGCGTTCTGGATCTTGGGGCGGCGGAACGCCTGCACGCCGTTCGACACGGCCTCGACGCCCGTGAGGGCGGAGCATCCGCTCGAGAAGGCGCGCAACAGAAGGAGGACGAAGCCCGCCTGGGCGACACTCTCGGGCTTGACGCTGTAGACCGCGGATTCGGCGACGGGCACGTGGCCGAGCAGGATCTGAACGAGCGCGGTGACGATCATGACCAGGATGCTCGCGATGAAGAGGTACGTCGGCAGCGCGAAGGCCTTGCTCGACTCGCGAACTCCGCGGAGGTTGACTCCGGCGAGCAGGATGATGAAGAAGATCGCGATCTCGACGCGGAACTCGTTGAGCACCGGGAACGCGGAGATGATGTTGTCGACGCCGCTCGCCACCGAGACGGCGACGGTGAGCACGTAGTCGACGAGCAGGGCGGAGGCGACGATGAGACCCGCCTTCTCGCCCAGGTTCTTGCGGGCGACCTCGTAGTCGCCGCCGCCGCTGGGGTAGGCCTTGACGAGCTGGCGATACGACAGCACGACGACCGCGAGCAGCAGGATGACCGCCGCAGCCACCCACGGCGCGAAGCTCAGGAACGCGAGCCCGCCGAGCAGCAGGATCATCAGCAGTTCTTGCGGCGCGTAGGCCACGGAGGAGAGCGCGTCGCTCGCGAAGATGGGGAGCGCGAGGTGCTTGGGGAGCAGCTGCCCCTCAAGCTTGTCCGAGGGAAGCGGTTCTCCGAGGAAGAACCGCTTCGGCGATCGGGCTTCGTTAGTCACGAGGGGCTAGCGTACACCGCAGCCTGCAACAGTCAAACGGGGTGCGCTCTCCTTTATTCCCCCGTCACTTCGCGGGGTCGTGGGGATGCTCCCGCAGGCTCTCGGCCACCGAGCGCCGCACGGTCTCCAGCCCCTCGCGCAGTGCGTCGACCGTGCGGGCCGACAGCGCGCCGCGCGCATCGGCCGAGCGGAGCTCCGCGCGGAGGTCCGCTCGGAAGGTCGAGAGCGCGACGTCGGCGTCCTGCAACAGGGCACGCACCTCCGTGCGCACGCCCGAGAGGTCGGCCTTCGTCGACGTGCCGGCGCGCTTCGCCTCCGCGGAGGCCTCGCGCGCGGCCGAAGCGAGGTCGGCGCGCAGCGACTTCATCGCCGATCCGACGGACTCGCGCACCTCGTCGGCGAGACGACGCACGGTGTCGGTGACCTCGTCCTCGATCCCGCCCAGCTCGGACTCGCGGGCCGCGAGCTCGGCGCGCCCGGCATCCGTGATCGCGTAGACGGTCTTGCGGCCATCCGCCGACCCCGTGATGAGGCCGTCCTCCTCGAGCTTCGCGAGCCGCGGATAGATGGTGCCCGCACTGGGAATGTAGGTGCCGCCGAATCGGTCACCCAGTGCCTGGATGAGCTCGTAGCCGTGGCGGGGCGACTCGGCGAGCAGGCTGAGCAGGTAGAGCCGCAGATGGCCGTGCCCGAACGCCGGCGTCATGACACGCTCGTCGTGACGTGGGTGTGCAGGATCGACACGTCTCCGCTCACGGTGTTGGCGCGGAACTCCAGCCAGGCGCCGTCGAGCTCGCCGTAGCGGCCGGTGTACGCGCCGCGCACGCCGGTGATGCGGGAATCATCCAGTTGCAGTTTTCCGCTCACGGTGTTGATGCGGTACTGGGCGCCGTAGCCGACCTGCAGGCGCGCGGTGACGTTGCCGCTGACCGTGTTGACGCGGATCTCGTCGGGATGCCCGCTGAGGTCGAGGAAGACGTCGCCGCTCACCCCATCCGCAGTGAACTGCTCGATCGCGCCGGTGACCGTGGTGTCGCCACTCACCGTGTGCACGCTCACGCGCCCCGTGTGGTTGCGCAACGAGATCTCGCCGTTCACCGCGTTGAGCGACAGCGCGCCGGTGACGCCGTCGACCACGAGGTCGCCGCTCACCGTGCTGATGGTGGCGTCGCTGCGCAGACCGCTGATGAGGGCGCTCGCCGTCACCACGCCGAACTTCAGCGCGATCGCGCGCGGCACGACGATGCTGATGTCGGCTTTGGCCGATCCGTTGAAGCTCCGGAACACGTCGATGAAGTTGTCCCAGCGAAGCTGCGGATGATCGATCTCGAGCGAGTCGCCGTCCAGCACGATCTTGAGCTCCTTGCCACTCACCGAGTGCACCTCGACCCGCGCCGTCGGCTCGTCGTGCGCGACGATGTCGACCTGTCCGCCGATGAGGCTCACCTTGAGCCGGCTCAGCCGTTCGATGTCGATGACCTTGGGGCCGTCGACCAGCCACTTCTCTCGTTCCATGGGGTGCCTCCGTTCGGCGCCGCGCGCCCTGTGCTGATGATCGCGTTATATCGCGTTGTGCTGAAATCACGATATATCGCGTCTTGCCAGCGCGCAAGAGGCGAAAGACACCCCTTGCACGTGACGCGGCGTCAACTTGTAGCGTCGAGCCATGACGCCGAACCGCCCCCGGGACTGGTCGATCCAGGAGATCGCCCGACTCACCGGCACCACCTCCCGCACACTGCGCCACTACGGCGAGATCGGGCTGCTGCCGGCGACGCGCACGGGCGCCGGGGGCATCCGCTTCTACGACGCGGGGGCGCTCACCCGCCTGCAGCGCATCCTGCTGCTTCGCCAGCTCGGGCTCGGTCTCAGCACCATCGCCGAAGTGCTCGCGGGCGAGGCCGACGACGGGGCGGCGCTGCGCACCCACCTGGAGCTGCTGCGGCGGGAACAGGAGCGGATCGGGCGGCAGATCGCCTCGGTCGAGACGACCATCCAGGCACTCGATGACAAGGAGGACATCATGGCGGACGCCATGTTCGACGGATTCGACCACACCCGGCACGAGACCGAGGTCACCGAGCGCTGGGGAGCAGACGCCTACGCCAAGGGGGACCGCTGGTGGCGGGCGATGACCGCGGATGACCGCCGCGCCTTCACCGAGGAGCACCGCGCGATCGCCCGCGACTACGCCGCCGCTCGGGCCCGCGGCGTCGACCCGACCGACCCCGAGGTGCGCGCCGTCGTGCTGCGCCACATCGCCTGGCTGGACCGTACGGCGGAGATCACCGGGGGCCGCGTCACCGCGGCGCGGCTCCGAGGGCTCGGCGACATGTATGCGGGCGACCCGCGCTTCGCGGTGGGCTACGGGGGAGCCGCGGGGGCCGACTACGTTCGGGCCGCTCTGCGGGCGGTCGCCGACGAGCTCCCCTGAGCGGCGGATGCGCGCGCCGCGGCGGCCCGGCGCCTGCGGCCCGGACCGGGCGCCCGGTGTCGCGCCGGGCGCCGCTCAGCGGGCGGGCAGTCGGTGGTAGTCGTCCGTCGCGATCGCGTGGGCGGTCGCCAGCACGGCCCAGACGGTGAGCGCGGCGAGCGAGATCAGCATGGTCATCGATTCACCTCCGGTTCGATGAGGGGGCGCGGGGAGCCGGGCGTGCGAGGCAGATGGGCAACGGGCACCGCGCCACGGGCATCCGGCACCCGCAGCCAGGGGATCGTGACGTTGACCATGGGGCCCACCAGCAGAGCGAAGGCCACCGTTCCGATGCCGACGGACCCGCCGAGCAGCCAGCCCGCGGCGAGCACCGTTACCTCGATCGCGGTGCGCACGGCCCAGATCGGCCATCCGGTGCGGCGGTGGATGCCCGTCATGAGTCCATCGCGGGGGCCGGGGCCCATCCGCGCTCCGATGTAGAGGCCGGTCGCGACGGCGAGCAGCGCGAGGCCGCCGGCGAACAGGATGCCCTGCTCGAGCGGCCGCGTCTGGGAGGGCACCACGGCGAGGGCGAACTGCGCGCTCGGACCGATGAGGAGCACGTTGACGACCGTGCCGATTCCGGGCTTCTGGCGAATCGGGATCCAGAGCAGGAGGACGAGGCCGCCGATGACGTCGGTGAGCAGCCCGAACGACCACCCGGTCTGCGCCGAGACTCCCTGGGTGAGCACGTCCCACGGGGCGACGCCGATGTGCGCCTGCAGCATCATGCCGATGCCGAAGCCGTAGAGGAAGAGGCCGACGAGGAGCTGCGCGATGCGCCGGGTGAGGAGGAGCCGAGAGGACATGCTTGTATCCAATTACCGAATTGGACCTTCTACAAGATGCCAATTCGCGTAAAGTGGCCTCATGGCACTCATCTCGGCACGCGCACTCGGTCTCCTGCTCGAGGGCTGGCGCAGCGACCCTGCCCACGCGGCCTACGTCGCGCTCGCCGACCGCGTGCGGCTGCTGATCCTCGACGGACGCATACCGCTGAGCACGCGCATCCCCGCCGAGCGCGACCTCGCCGCCCAGCTCGGTATCAGCCGCACCACCGTCACCGCGGCCTACGCCGAACTGCGCGATGCCGGGTACCTCCGCAGCCTGCGCGGCTCGGGCAGCGTCGCCCAGCTGCCCTCGACCGCCTCGCGGCCCGCCGATGCCTTCGAGCGGGGCTACCTGGACTTCAGCAAGGCCGCCCTGCCCGCGCTCCCCGTCGTCGCCGATGCCGCCACGCGCGCCGCGCAGGAGCTGCCCGCCCACCTGGGCGAGACCGGCTTCGACCCCATCGGGGTGTTCGCGCTCCGGGAGGCCATCGCAGACCGCTACACGGCGCGCGGACTGCCCACGAGCGCCGACGACATCATGGTGACCGTCGGCGCCCAGCACGCGATCGCGCTCCTCTCCCGCACGCTCCTCTCGCGCGGCGACCGGGCTCTCGTCGAGACGCCCAGCTACCCGCACGCGATGGAGGCGCTGTGGGATGCGGGCGCGCGTCTCGTGCCGGTGAGCGTGTCGACCGAGGACGGCTGGGATGAGGCGCAACTGGAGCAGGCCATCCAGCGCACCAGCCCGAGCCTGGGCTACCTGATGCCGGACTTCCACAACCCCACGGGCGCGTCGATGTCGGACGAGCTCAAGGAGAAGACGGCTCGTCTCGCGACCGCGGCCGGCACCATCCTGATCGCGGACGAGACGATGGGCGAGCTCGCGATCGACGGCCCGGGTGCTCGCACCCCGTTCGCGGCCTACGGCGGCGGGTCATCCCGGCACGTCGTGATCGGCTCGGTCGGCAAGTCGATCTGGGGCGGGCTTCGGGTCGGCTGGATCCGCGCCGAGCCGAGCATCATGCAGCGGCTCATCCGCAGTCGGAACTCCGGCGACCTCGGCACGCCCATCCTCGAGCAGCTCATCGTCAAGAACCTGCTCGCCGACTACGACCAGATCCTCGAGACACGGCGCGGGCAGCTCAGGCTCGGCCGCGACCACCTGGCCGCCGCGCTCGCAGCCCGAATGCCGGAGTGGTCCATCCCGACCCCCGCGGGCGGCCTCACCTTCTGGGTCGGCCTCGGCGACGCGGTCAGCTCGCAGTTCACGCTCGCCGCCCGCAACCACGGCCTGCTGCTCGCCGCGGGTCCGCGCTTCGGCATCGACGGCGCCTTCGAGCGCTTCCTTCGCCTACCGTACTCGTACTCGCTCGAGGAGCTCGACAGGGGGGCGGATGCCCTCGCCGCCGCGTGGGCGGACGTGGGACGCTACTCGCTCCCCGAGACCGGATACCTGGCCGCCGTCGTCTGAGGCCCGCCCACAGCTGGGTATTCGCCGGGCGCGGTGCACATACCTCCCCCGGGAGTACCTCCGCGCGGGACGCCGCTGAAATACTCGACGCATGCACCTTCTCTCTGTCTTCAGCCTGCGCAACCGCGCCCTGATCGCGCTCGTCACGATCGTGATCGGCATCTTCGGCGGCATCGCGCTGACCACGCTGAAGCAGGAGCTCATCCCCTCCATCACCTCACCGCAGCTCGTGATCATCAGCAGCTACCCGGGAGCCACGCCCGCGGTCGTCGAGCACGACGTGAGCACGCCCATCGAGACGGCGATCCAGGGCGTCGAGGGGCTCGACACGACGACGGCGACCTCGCGATCGAGCGCGTCCACCGTCTCCGCCACCTTCAAGTACGGCACCGACATCACGACCTCCGAGCAGAAGGTGCAGCTGGCGATCGATCGGCTCACGCTGCCGAGCGGGGTGACGCCGCAGGTGGTGACCGGGTCGATCGACGACCTGCCGGTCATCCAGCTCGCCGTGACGAGCGATCTCAGCGGCCGCGACCTGACCACGGCCCTCAAGAAGTCGACGATCGATGCGCTGCAAAGCCTCGACGGGGTTCGGGAGGCGAGCCTCCTCGGCACCCTCGGTCAGCGCGTGACCATCACGCCCGATCTCGACGCGCTGAAGAAGAAGGGGCTCACCACCCAGTCGATCAAGGATGCGCTGTCGGCCAACGGCACCCTGCTCGCCTCCGGCGACATCACGGAGAACGGCAAGACGCTCGTCGTTCAGGCCGGCCAGCAGATCACCTCCGTCGATCAGCTCGACGCGCTTCCGCTGCTGGGCAGCGCCACCACGGCGACCGGCACGGCCGCGGGCTCTGCGGGCGGCGCGGCCGCAGCGCGCGCGGGAGTCCCCGTCACCCCGACCCCCGCCGCGACCCCCAAGGTCATCACGCTCGGCAGCGTCGCGACCGTGCGATTGACGGATGACCCTGCCACCGGAATCTCGCGCGTGAACGGCAAGCCCGCCCTCACGATCGCCGTCACCAAGCGACCCGACGGCAACACCGTCGCGGTCTCCAAGCTCGTGAACAAGCAGATCCCGGCCCTCGAGACCGCGCTCGGGCACAACACCCGATTCACGGTCGTCTTCGATCAGGCGCCCTACATTCAGCAGTCCATCGACGACCTCGCGACCGAGGGCCTGCTCGGCCTCACCTTCGCGGTCATCATCATCCTGATCTTCCTGTTCTCGATCCGCTCGACCCTCGTCACCGCGATCTCGATTCCCGCCTCGGTGCTCATCACCTTCATCGGGATGCTCGCCGCCGGGTACTCGCTCAACATCATCACGCTCGGTGCACTCACCATCGCGATCGGCCGGGTCGTCGACGACTCCATCGTCGTGATCGAGAACATCAAGCGACACATCGCGACCGGAGAGGAGAAGCTGCCCGCCATCCTCGGTGCGGTGCGCGAGGTCGCCGGCGCGGTGACGGCCTCGACGGTCACCACCGTCGCGGTCTTCCTGCCGCTCGCACTCGTCTCCGGGCAGGTCGGCGAGCTGTTCCGACCGTTCGCGCTGACCGTCACGATCGCGCTCGCCGCGTCGCTCTTCGTCGCGCTCACCATCGTGCCGGTGCTCGCCTACTGGTTCCTCGGCAGCGGTCGGCGGCGCGGGAAGGCGGCGGCTGCGGCGGCTGCGCCCGCAGCGGAGGTGGATGAGCTGGAGAAGCCGTCGCGCCTGCAGAAGGCCTACATTCCGATCATCCGCTGGACGACCCATCGCGTCACGGCCGCCCTCCTGGTCGTCCTCCTCGCGGTGCTCGTGCTCGGGGGCACGGTCTTCATGGCGGGCGGCCTCAAGACCAACTTCATCGGCGACAGCGGCCAGAACACGCTCACGGTCAGCCAGCAGCTGCCGCTCGGCGCGAGCCTCGACGCCAAGAACGCGGCGGCGACCCGGGTGGAGAAGGCGCTCGAAGGCGTGAAGGGCGTCGACATCGTGCAGCTCTCCATCGGATCGAGCGGCTCGTCGCTGCGGCAGGCGTTCGGATCCGGCGGCGACATCACCTTCTCGCTCACGACCGACGCCGCGATGGATCAGGCGGCGATCCAGTCGCGCGTGCGCACCGCCATCGACGGGCTGAGCGGCGTGGGCACGGTCGCGCTCCAGGGCGCCTCAGCGGGCTTCGCCTCGAGCGACATCACCGTCACGGTGACGGCGCAGAACGACGCACAGCTGCGCACGGCCGCCGGGCAGGTGTACGACGCGGTGAAGGGGCTCAGCGTGACGGGCCAGTCGTCGAGCAACCTGTCCAACCAGTCGCCCTACATCGCGGTGCGCGTGGACCGGGCCAAGGCCGCGAAGAAGAGCATGAGCGAACTCGCGGTCGGCAGCCAGGTCGCGGAGGCGATGAACCCCTCCGCCTCGGGAACCGTCGTGATCAACGACACCACCCTGTCGATCTACATCACGAACCCGAAGGAGCCGCTCACGGCCCAGGGGCTCAAGGACTACAAGATTCAGACACCGCTCGGTACGACCGTGCCCCTGTCTGACCTCGCCTCCGTCGCCGTGGTGAACGGGCCGGCGAGCATCACCACGATCAAGGGCGTGCAGAGCGCGACCGTCACCGTCACCCCCAAGGGCGACAACACGGGTGGCGCTTCGGCGGCGGTCACCGCGGCCGTGAACAAGCTCTCGCTTCCGGCCGGGGCCAAGGCCACCATCGGCGGGGTGACGTCAAGCCAGAGCGACGCCTTCGGTCAGCTGGGTTACGCGCTTCTCGCCGCCATCCTCATCGTGTACATCGTCATGGTCGCGACGTTCAAGAGCCTCCGCCAGCCGCTCCTGTTGCTCGCCTCGGTGCCCTTCGCCGCCACCGGCGCCATCGCGCTGCAGAAGATCTCGAACATCCCGCTCGGCGTGCCCTCCCTCATCGGCGTGCTGATGCTCATCGGCATCGTGGTCACGAACGCCATCGTCCTGGTCGACCTCGTCAACCAGTACCGACGGCGCGGCTACCGGGTGGGCGAATCGATCGTGCACGGCGCGAGTCGCCGACTGCGCCCGATCCTCATGACCGCCCTCGCCACCATCTTCGCCCTGCTCCCCATGGCGCTCGGCGTCACCGGCAAGGGCGGGTTCATCTCGCAGCCGCTCGCCATCGTCGTGATCGGCGGTCTGGTCTCCTCCACGCTGCTGACCCTCGTGGTGCTGCCCGCGCTGTACTACCTCGTGGAGGGCGCGAGGGAACGGCGCACGGATCGACGGGAGCGCAAGGCCGCCGCGGCCCTCACTCCCGCGGTGCCAGATCCTTCGCGAAGCACAGACTGAACTCGTCGCCGGTGTAGGGACCGAAGTTCGGGATGCGCTCGAACCCGAGGCGGCCGTACATGGCGATCGCCGCGTGCTGCAGCGGACCGGTCTCCAGTTGCAGGCGGCGCACGCCCGAGCGCCGGGCGTGCGTCTCGACGGCATCCAGCAGCGCGCGGCCCACCCCGAGACCGCGGGCCGGCTCGGCGACGAACATGCGCTTGACCTCGGAGAAGCCCTCCCGGGGGAGCAGCGCGGCGATGCCGAGGATGTCGACGTCACCAGCGCCGGCGGCTTCGGCAGCGCCGGCAGCTTCGGCAGCGCCGGCAGCGCCGGCAGTGACCGCGCCCGTGCTCCGCGCCGCGAAGACGGCCACGCCCGGGGCTGCGAGTTCGTCCGCGTCGACCAGGTAACAGCTCTCGGGCGGGTACAGGCTGAAGGCGAACTCGTCGCTCTGCCTCAGCAACTCCCGCACGCCGGGGTGGTGCGGGCGCTCGATCGCGACGGTGACGCTCACGGGCTCGGGATACCGGTGCTGCCGGCGGGAGGGGTCGGAGTGCCGTCGCCCGCTGCGCCGTCCCTCGCCGAGGAGGTGGCCGCAGTCCCGCCCGCGATCACCTTGCCGGCCGCCGAGGTCGCGAGGTTCGAGCGGAAGAAGTCGACGATCTGGCGCAGCAGCGCCGGGCTGAGGAGCGCCGTCGCGTGCCGCGACCCCGGCACGGTCACGAAGCTGACAGGCACGGCGGACGCCCGCAGCGCGGCGACGAAGTTCGTCGCCTGCGAGAGCGGGATGCGCTCCGCCGTGGAGTGCGCGACGAAGAAGGGCGGGTCGGTCGGGTCGATCTGGTACTGCGGCGATGCGGCGCGGGCCGCCGGGCAAATGAGTCGCGCGCAGTGCAGGTAGCGCTTCACGAATGGGACGAAAGTGGGCAACTCGCGACCGCGGGAGGTGAGGTCGATGGGGGCGCTCAGCTCGGCCACGGCGGCGACGCGACTGCCCGCGTCGAGGCGACCACTGCCGGAGGTGCCCAACAGCGACACGAGATTGCCACCGGCCGACCCGCCGAACGCGCCGATGCGGGTCGGGTCGATCGCGAAGCGCGAGACCTGCGCCGGGTCGCGGAGCCATTCGACGGCGGAGCGGAGGTCATCCAGCGCCGCGGGGAAGGGGTGCTGCGGGGCGAGGCGGTAGTCGATGGACGCGGTCACGAATCCGCGCGACGCCATGAACTCGCACAGCGAGCGCCAGCCCGATTTGTCGCCGAGCGCCCAACTGCCGCCGTGCACCTCGACGATGGCGGGGCGGGGAGCGACGGCGGCGTGCGGCCCCGTCGTCGAGCTCGTCGCCGCGCGCGGAACGCACAGGTCGAGGAGCAGCGGTGCCCCGTCGGCCATCGCGTAGGGCAGGTCGGCGTGCACGGTCACGCCCGCGTACGGGTCGGGGGCCGTGGCAGCGGGATGCGCGCCGCTCGCCTGAGCGTTCGACACCGGTGACGCGCTCGAACAGCCCGCGAGCCCGAGGGCACCCGCGAGCGCGATCGCGATGAGGGCCGGCAGGGGCCGAGGTCGGGATCGCGCGTGCATGGTGCTGTGTAGATTAGTGCGTTTTGCTGGGGTTTCGGGTAACGTTGTCAGGTCGGCTCAAGACAGCGCGGAACAACCGCGTATGGGTTTGTAAGTCTTGCGGGCCGGAGTGACGCCAACCTGGCGGCACGATCACACGAACTGTATGTGACGGCCTCGGTCAAAGACTGCCCGGGTTCTAGTAGTGCGCGGCGGATGCTCCGTCGCCTTTGTTGCACTGCCTCGCACACGATGTGCCATGCACCAGACAACAACCCGGAAAGAATCATGCCCAATTTCAAGAAGCCCGCGCCCAAACGCAGCGGCGGACCGTCCTCTTCTCACCGCGCCACCGGCAGCACGCCCGGGCACCGCGGCTATCGCGCCGACGAGGCCGGTGCCCCCAAGCAGCGCTGGACCGCGGATGACCGCGCCCGCCGCTCGAACACCGCCACAGGCTCCGACCGCCCGCCGTTCCGGGGCCGCACCGCCGATGGCGGACGCCCGGAGTCGACCGACCGGCGTCCCAACTGGACTCCGCGCGAGAAGCCGGCCTACCAGCCGCGCGGCGAGCGTCCCGCGTACGGTGACCGCCCGGCGCGCACCGAGCGCCCGAGCTACGGTGACCGCACCGAGCGCCCCTCGTACAACGACCGCGCTGCGCGCACCGAGCGCCCGAGCTACGGCGACCGCACCGAGCGCCCGAGCTACAACGACCGCCCGGCTCGCACTGAGCGTCCCGCCTACGGTGACCGCGCCCCGCGCACCGAGCGTCCCGCCTACGGCGACCGCGCGCCGCGCACCGAGCGTCCCGCGTACGGCGACCGCCCGGCTCGTACCGAGCGTCCGTCCTACGGCGACCGCGCCCCGCGCACCGAGCGCCCGTCCTACGGCGACCGCGCGCCGCGCACCGAGCGTCCCGCGTACGGCGACCGCGCGCCGCGCACCGAGCGCCCGAGCTACGGCGACCGCACCGAGCGCCCCTCGTACAACGATCGCCCCGCGCGAACCGAGCGCCCGTCGTACAACGACCGTCCCGCTCGTACCGAGCGCCCGAGCTACAACGACCGCCCGGCTCGCACCGAGCGTCCGTCCTACGGTGACCGCGCGCCGCGCACCGAGCGCCCGTCCTACGGCGACCGTCCGGCTCGTACTGAGCGCCCGAGCTACAACGACCGCCCGGCGCGCCGCGACAGCGACTTCTTCCCGTCGAAGGAGCAGAAGTCGTTCACTCCGCAGGATGACGTCGTGCTCGAGCGCCTCGAGGCCGAAGCGATCACCGCGACCGAGGTAGAGGGCGTCACCTTCGCCGACCTCGGACTCGGCGGCAACATCGTGCGTCAGCTCACCGAGATGGGCGCGGCCTCGCCGTTCCCGATCCAGGCGGCGACGATCCCCGACGTGCTGGCGGGCAAGAACGTCCTCGGCCGTGGCAAGACCGGCTCCGGTAAGACCATCGCCTTCGGCGCCCCCCTGGTGGAGCGGCTCATGGAGAACAACGGCGGCAAGAACCGCCAGATGGGTCGTAAGCCGCGGGCGCTCATCCTCGCGCCGACGCGCGAACTGGCCCTGCAGATCGACCGCACCGTGCAGCCGATCGCCCGCAGCGTCGGCCTCTTCACCACGCAGATCTACGGCGGAGTGCCGCAGTACCGCCAGGTGAGCGCCCTGCAGCGCGGCGTCGACATCATCGTCGGCACGCCGGGCCGGATCGAAGACCTCATCGAGCAGGGGCGCCTCGACCTCAGCGACATCACCATCACGGTGCTCGACGAGGCCGACCACATGTGCGACCTCGGCTTCCTCGAGCCGGTGCAGCGCATCCTCAAGGAGACCGCGCCCGACGGCCAGCGCCTGCTGTTCTCGGCCACGCTTGACAAGGGTGTCGCCACCCTCGTGAACGAGTTCCTCCCGAACCCCAGCGTGCACGAGGTGGCGGGCGAGGATCAGGCCTCGTCGACGATCGACCACCGCGTGCTGCTCATCGAGCAGCGCGACAAGCGCGCCATCATCGAGCAGCTCGCGAGCGGCGACGGCAAGACCCTCGTCTTCACCCGTACCCGCGCGTTCGCCGAGGAGATGTCGGACTACCTCGAGGATGCCGGGATCCCCGCGACGAGCCTGCACGGCGACCTCAACCAGGCGCGCCGCACGCGCAACCTCCAGCTGCTCACGAGCGGCCGGGTCAACGTGCTGGTCGCGACGGATGTCGCCGCGCGCGGCATCCACGTCGACGACATCACGCTGGTGATTCAGGCGGATGCGCCCGAGGAGTACAAGACCTACCTGCACCGCGCCGGCCGCACCGGCCGCGCCGGCAAGCAGGGCACGGTCGTGACCCTCACCACCCGCAACCGCCGCCGCAAGATGGACGAACTGCTCGGTCGCGCCGAGATCGAGGCGACCGTCGATCAGGTCGCTCCCGGTGACGCGCTCCTGAGCGACCTCGCCGCCCTCTAGCGTCGACACCGCTCACGCGCATCGAACGGCGTCCACCCCCAGCGGTGGGCGCCGTTCCGCGTCCCAGCGGGGGAATGTTCCCGGCCCGTAACGCGTAGTAATCAGGGACGCCCGCGCTATTAAGCTCGTGGACGACACGAACCCGCCCGATTCTCCGCAAAGGAAGAACACATGTCCCGCGTCTACAACGACATCACCGAGATCTACGGCAAGACGCCGCTCGTGAAGCTCAACTCGGTCACCGCGGGACTCGGCGCGACCGTCCTCGCCAAGCTCGAGTTCTACAACCCCTCGGCGAGCGTCAAGGACCGGCTGGGCGTGGCGATCGTCGACGCCGCCGAGAAGTCCGGTGAGCTGCTGCCGGGCGGCACCATCGTCGAGGGCACGAGCGGCAACACCGGCATCGCGCTCGCGATGGTCGGTGCGGCGCGGGGCTACAAGGTCATCCTCACCATGCCGGAGACGATGAGCAAGGAGCGCAAGATGCTCCTGAAGGCCTACGGCGCCGAGCTCGTGCTGACCCCCGGCTCCGAGGGCATGAAGGGCGCGGTCTCGAAGGCCGAGGAGATCGTCGCCGCCACCCCCGGCGCGATTCTGGCCAAGCAGTTCGCCAACGCGGCGAACCCGGCGATCCACGAGGCGACCACCGGGCCGGAGATCTGGGAGGACACCGACGGCGCCGTCGACATCTTCGTCGCGGGCATCGGCACGGGCGGCACCATCACCGGCACGGGCCACTACCTCAAGTCGAAGAAGCCCGGGCTGACGGTCGTCGCCGTCGAGCCCGAGGAATCGCCCATCCTCAACGGCGGTGCGCCCGGACCCCACAAGATCCAGGGCATCGGGGCCAACTTCGTTCCCGAGATCCTCGACCGCGAGGTCTACGACGAGGTCATCGACGTCAACATCACCCAGTCTGTCTCGATGGCCCGCCGCCTCGCGGCGGAGGAGGGCATCCTCGCGGGCATCTCCTCGGGCGCCACGGTGACCGCCGCCCTCGAGCTCGCGGCCCGCCCCGAGAACGCGGGCAAGACCATCGTCGTGATCGTGGCCAGCTACGGTGAGCGCTACCTGTCGACGGTCCTCTACGAAGACCTGGCGGTCTGAGCCGGATGACCGTCCTCGGGCGCATGCGCGAAGACGTGCGTGCAGCCCGCCTCCGTGACCCCGCTGCGCGCTCCTCCGCCGAGATCGTGCTCGCCTATTCCGGCGTGCACGCGGTCTGGGGCTACCGGTGGGCGCACTGGCTGTGGACTCATCGTCTCTACCTGGCGGCGCGCATCCACTCGCAGTGGGTGCGGTTCCTGACCGGGGTCGAGATCCACCCCGGGGCCACCATCGGGCGCCGGCTGTTCATCGATCACGGCATGGGCGTGGTCATCGGCGAGACCGCGATCGTGGGCGATGACGTGCTCATCTATCACGGCGTCACGCTAGGCGGCCGCAGTACTGTTCCGGGCAAGCGCCACCCCACGATCGGCGACGACGTGGTGATCGGCGCGGGCGCGACCGTGCTGGGCGACATCACGGTCGGCGATCGCTCCGTGGTGGGGGCACAGGCCGTGGTGGTGGATGATGCACCCGCGGATTCGATCGTCACGGGTATCCCTGCCATCGCCCGCCCGCGCCACACCGTCACCGGCATCGTCAGCGAGCCCACCTACATCGACCCCGCGATCTACATCTGATCGCGTCATAACGCGGGATCGCCTCCTCCTCGTCGCATGATGAGACCAAACGGAGGAGATCCCATGGCGAGCCAGCCCACCCGCGACCCGGTCACCGGTCGCTTCGAGCACCATCCCGTCGTCATCAGCCAGCGGGCCAACCGCGCGGCCGACATCCAGCTGCGGGTCGCCGACGCGATCACCGCCTTCGCCGGATCGATGAAGTTCGTCTATGTGCACATCGTGCTGTTCGCGCTGTGGATGCTCTTCTTCGAGAAGTCGCCGTGGCCGACCCTCACGCTCGTGGTCTCGCTGGAGGCGATCTTCCTCTCCACCTTCGTCATGATCGGGCAGAACCGGCAGGCGACCTTCCAGCAGGCGAAGGCCGACCACGACTACCTCACCTCCGAGCGGGAGCTCGAGGAGAACACCAAGCTCACCCGCGAGATCCACCGCCTGACGGCGGAGCTGCACAAGCGGGTGCTCAACGACCCGGGGCAGTGACCGCGGGCGCGGGAAGGCGGGCGCGCGGCGGGGCGGACGCGCTCAGCGCGCGTCGATCATCCGCTCCAGCGCGGGGATGGCCGCCTCGACGGCGGCGACGTCCTCGGGGCTGAGGTGCACGAGCAGGCCCGCGATGACCTCGGCGCGGGCGGCTCGCGCGCGGAGGACCGCGGCCCGGCCCTCCGCGGTCGCCGAGATGAGCACCGCGCGGCCGTCCTGAGGGTCTGACGCCCGCTGGACGAGGCCGCGGGCCTCGAGCTCGGCGACCACCCGGGTGATGCTGGGGGCGGAGACGAGTTCGAGCTGCGCGAGGTCGGCGAGCCGGAGCGGACCCGACTTCACGACGGTGCTCAGCGAGGAGAGCAGGCCGTGGCTGAGGCCGCCGGTCGCCGACAGGAGGCGCCGGTTGAGGCGGCCCGCAACGATCCCCAGGCGGGTCGCCGACTCGGATGCGGTGGTCGGGGTCATCGCGGGTCTCCTGCCTCCCTGGGCGTCACGCCTTGCTCAGCGCGGCAGCCGGCTGCTCGATCTCGGTGGTGTCGACATGAACATACTTGCCACCGGACGACAGGGAGGCGATCGCCCCGACCACCGACATGATGGCGGCCGCGACGAAGACGATGATCAGCCCCGAGTGGAAGGGCGCTGCGATCAGGTGCGGGAAGAACTCCTTGCCGGTGAGGGCGCTCGCGTCGGCGGGGTTCAGGGTGCCGAGCACCTTCGGGCCGAGGAGCGACTGGATCGGGTTGTAGCCGAGGAAGGCGGCGAACAGGCTGCCGACCGGCGGGGTCGCGGCGACGCCGTTCGCGGTCGCGGCGGCCACCCCGTGAGCGGTGAGCCCCGAGCGGAGCGCGGCCGGCAGGGTCGCCGCGAGGCCACTGATCATGAGCGAGAAGAAGATGCCGATGGAGAGGGAGTTGCCCGCGTTCTGGAACGTGCCGGACATGCCCGACGCGGCACCGCGCTGGGTGGCGGGAACGCTGTTCATGATCGCCGTGCGGTTGGGGGCGGCGAACATCCCCGAGCCGATCCCGTTGAGGAAGGTGATGATCGCGAACGCCCAGTACTGGAAGTCGACGGGGATCAGCAGCAGCGCGATGAAGGTGGCGGCGACGAGGAGGAGCCCGGTGGTCGACAGCAGCCGCGCGCCGAAGCGGTCGGACAGCGTGCCCGAGATAGGCCCGGCCACGAGGAAGCCGATCGTGAGCGGGAGCAGGTAGATGCCGGCCCAGAGCGGCGTGCTCTCGTAGGAGTAGCCGTGCAGCGGCAGCCAGATTCCCTGCAGCCAGATGATGAGCATGAACTGCAGCCCACCGCGGCCCACCGAGGCGAGCAGTGCGGCGAGGTTTCCGCCCGCGAAGGCGCGGATGCGGAACAGCCGCATGTTGAACATCGGCTCTGCGACCCGCAGCTCGAGGAAGACGAAGAACACGAGCAGGATGATCCCCCCGATGATCCCCGCGAGCACCCACGGGTTGCCCCAGCCGGTGTTGCTATCGCCGTAGGGCTGAATCCCGTAGGTGATCCCCGCGAGCAGGGCCGTGAGGCCCACACCGAACACGATGTTGCCCGGCCAGTCGACCTTGCCGGTGCCTCGCGCGCCCACCTCGTGCAGCGACTTGTACGACCAGATCGTGCCGAGCACGCCGAAGGGCACGCTCACGAAGAAGACGGCGCGCCAGTCGATCTCGGCGAGCACGCCGCCGATGATGAGGCCGAAGAAGGTGCCCGCGATGGCGGCGATCTGATTGATGCCGAGCGCCATTCCGCGGCGATTGGCGGGGAAGGCGTCGGTGAGGATCGCGGTCGAGTTGGCGAACAGCATCGACCCGCCGACCGCCTGCACCACGCGCCAGCCGATGAGCCAGAGCGCGCCGGCCCCGGAGGTGAAGGGATCGAAGAACAGGGCGATCGCCGCGAGCGTGAAGATCACGAAGCCCAGGTTGTAGATCCGCACCCGGCCGTAGATGTCGCCGAGCCGGCCGAAGCTGACCACGAGCACGGCCGTGACGAGGATGTAGCCCATGAGCATCCACAGCAGGTAGCTCGTGTTGCCCGGCTCGAGCGGGTTGAGCTTGATGCCCGTGAAGATGGCGGGGAGTGAGATGAGAACGATCGACCCGTTGATGGTCGCCATCAGGATTCCGAGCGTCGTGTTGCTCAGCGCGACCCACTTGTAGCGGGGGTGGTCTTTGTTGAACCAGCCGGTGCGGACAGCTTCTTCAGCCACGTGGTGCCTCCAGGTGCAAAGGCGTCGCCGTTGATCGCCGAATAATTAGTTGTTGTGTACTAACTATATCACTTGGGGGATAGCGACAACGCCTCTCGCCGTCGCCTCTCGGCTGTTTGTGCGGGAGCGACGAGAGATTTACGCGCATCCGAAACCGTGCCTACCGTGGGAACACGACGTCACTGAAGGAGAGCACCATGGTCGATCTGGCACACCGGGGAGCGGTCGCCGACACCCCGGGACCCGCGACCGATGAGCTCGAGGCGGAGGTCACCGCCGACACCGCACCCGTCCAGGCGTCCGTCGACGTGGCGGCGCTCGGCCGGCGCCTGCTGGGATCCTGGGCGGATGTCCGCACGCGGGGCCGCGCGCTCGCGGCCGATCCCGCACTCCACCCCGTCGCCGGTCTGAGTCTGGACGAGCAGCGCGAGCGGGTGCTCGGGCAACTGCACTACCTCGTCGAGCACGGCCAGGTGAATCGCGCCTTCCCGGTGGCCCTCGGCGGGCACAACGACCACGGCGGCAACATCGCCGCCTTCGAGGAACTCGTCGCCGCCGACCCCTCGCTGCAGATCAAGTCCGGCGTGCAGTGGGGGCTGTTCGGCGCCGCCGTGCTGCACCTCGGCACCGAGCGCCACCACCGCGAATTGCTGCCCGACATCATGAGTCTCGCCATCCCCGGCGCGTTCGCGATGACCGAGATCGGCCACGGCTCCGACGTCGCCTCCTGCGCGACGACCGCCACCTATGACCCGGAGACCGGCGAGTTCGACCTGCACACCCCGTTCCGCGGGGCGTGGAAGGAATACCTCGGCAACGCGGGCAAGCACGGACGCGCGGCGACCGTCTTCGCCCAGCTCATCACTGGCGGGGTGAATCACGGGGTGCACTGCTTCTACGTGCCGATCCGCGACGAGAACCTCGACTTCCTGCCCGGCATCGGCGGCGAGGATGACGGACTCAAGGGCGGGCTGAATGGCATCGACAACGGCCGCCTGCACTTCACGCACGTGCGGGTGCCCCGCGAGAACCTCCTCAACCGTTACGGCGACGTCGCCCCGGACGGCAGCTACAGCTCGCCGATCGACAGCCCCGGACGCCGGTTCTTCACGATGCTCGGCACGCTCGTGCAGGGCCGTGTCTCGCTCGACGGCGCGGCGGCGGCCGTCTCCGCGATGGGACTCGCGATCGCGGTGACCTACGGCAACCAGCGGCGGCAGTTCACCGCGGGGAGCGACGACGAGGTGGTGCTGCTCGACTACCAGAGGCACCAGAGGCGGATCATCCCCCGACTGGCCACCGCCTACGCGATGAACTTCGCCCACGACGAGTTCCTGGTGAAGTTCGACGCGGTCTTCAGCGGCGCGGCCGACAGCGACGAGGATCGCCAGGACCTCGAGACGCTCGCCGCCGCGCTCAAGCCGCTGTCGACCTGGGCGGCGCTCGACATCCTGCAGGAGTGCCGCGAGGCCTGCGGGGGAGCCGGCTTCATGGCCGAGAACCGTCTCGTCGGGCTCCGCGCCGACCTCGACGTGTACGTGACCTTCGAGGGCGATAACAACGTGCTGCTGCAGCTCGTGGCCAAGCGACTGCTGAGCGACTTCAGCGCGAAGTTCCGGCACGCGGACGCCGGGGCGCTCGCCCGCTACGTCGCGCGCCAGACGGCGACCCGGGCGTACCACGGCACCGGGCTGCGTACGCTCGCCCAGACGGTGCGTGACTTCGGCTCCACCGCCCGATCGGTGCAGACCCTGCGCGACGCGGGGGTGCAGCGCGAACTGCTCACCGACCGCGTCGAGACCATGATCACCGAGCTCGCCCAGCGGCTCCGGCCCGCGGCGAAGCTGCCGAAGGCCGAGGCGGCGGCGCTGTTCAACTCCCAGCAGAACAGCCTCATCGAGGCCGCCCGAGCACACGGCGAGCTCCTGCAATGGGAAGCGTTCACGCGCGCGCTCGACACGATCGACGACCCGGGCACGCACGCGGTGCTCACCTGGTTGCGCGACATCTTCGCGCTCGGGCTCATCGAGTCGCATCTCGAGTGGTACCTCATCCACAGCCGACTCTCGCCGAGCCGCGCGCTCGCCGTCGGGGCCTACCTCGAGCGGCTCATCACGCGGGTGCGGCCGCACGCGCAGGATCTCGTGGACGCCTTCGGCTACGACGCGGCGCACCTGCGCGCGACGATCGCCACCGGCGTCGAGGCCGAGCGGCAGGACGAGGCGCGCGAGTACTACCGCGCGCAGCGCGAAGCCGGTGGGGCCCCGATCGCCGAGAAGTCGCGGGCGCCGAAGAAGCGCTGACCGCCGGGCGCGGGCTGTGCATCGCTGACGCGCCTGTCGGCGGCGCAGGCTAGGGTTCTTCAGAGATGACACCGACCGACGCCCCTGCCCTCGAGGCACGCTCTGCCCTCGAGACGCTCCACCGTGTGTTCGGGTACGACGCGTTTCGCGGGGATCAGGCGGAGATCATCCACCAGGTCGTCGGCGGTGGCGACGCACTCGTGCTCATGCCCACGGGCGGCGGCAAGTCGCTGTGCTACCAGATCCCGGCCCTGCTGCGTCCCGGCACCGGCATCGTCATCTCCCCGCTGATCGCCCTCATGCAAGACCAGGTGGATGCGCTGTCGGCGGTCGGCGTGCGGGCCGCGTTCCTCAACTCCACGCAGGACGCCGGCGAGCGGGCCCGCGTCGAGGCCGCCTACGTCGCGGGCGAGCTCGACCTGCTGTACCTCGCTCCGGAGCGACTGCGCATCCCCTCCACCGCCGAGCTTCTCGACCGCGGCACGATCGCCCTGTTCGCCATCGACGAGGCGCACTGCGTCTCCCAGTGGGGGCACGACTTCCGGCCCGACTACCTGCAGCTCTCCATGCTGCACGAGCAGTGGCCACAGGTGCCGCGGATCGCCCTCACCGCGACCGCCACCGAGGTCACTCACCAGGAGATCACGCGGCGCCTCGACCTGAGCGGGGCGCGGCACTTCGTCTCGAGCTTCGACCGGCCGAACATCCAGTACCGCATCGAGCCCAAGAACCAGCCGCTGCAGCAGCTTCTGCAGCTGATCCGCTCGGAGCACCCCGGCGACTCCGGCATCGTCTACTGCCTGTCGCGAGCCTCCGTCGAGAAGACGGCGGAGTTCCTCGTCGAGCAGGGCATCACCGCACTGCCGTATCACGCGGGCCTCGACGCCTCGATCCGGCAGCGCAACCAGTCGCGGTTCCTGCGGGAGGACGGCGTGGTGATGGTCGCCACGATCGCGTTCGGCATGGGCATCGACAAGCCCGACGTGCGGTTCGTCGCGCATCTCGACCTGCCGAAGAGCGTGGAGGGCTACTACCAGGAGACCGGCCGCGCGGGCCGCGACGGTCTGCCGTCCACCGCCTGGCTCGCCTACGGCCTGCAAGACGTGGTGCAGCAGCGGCGGATGATCGATCAGAGCGAGGGCGACCGCGCCCACCGCCAGCGGCTCGCCCAGCACCTCGACGCGATGCTCGCCCTCTGCGAGACGCTGCAGTGCCGCCGCGTGCAGCTGCTCGCCTACTTCGGCGAGACCTCGTCGCCCTGCGGCAACTGCGACACCTGCCTGAACCCGCCGGAGGGCTGGGACGGCACGGTGGCGGCGCAGAAGCTGCTGTCGACGGTCGTGCGGTTGCAGCGCGAGCGCAATCAGCGCTTCGGCGCCACCCACATCGTCGACATCCTGCTGGGCAAGCAGACCCCGCGGATGACCGAGCAGGGCCATGACGCCCTGAGCACCTTCGGCATCGGCGCCGACCTCAGCGAGCAGGAGTGGCGGGGCGTCGTGCGCCAGCTGCTCGCGCAGGGCCTGCTCGGACTCCACGGCGACGGCTACGGCACACTCGTGCTCACCGACGCGAGCGCGGCCGTGCTCGACGGATCGCGCCGGGTGCTGCTGCGCCGCGAGATCGCGCGGCCCACGCGCGCGGCGAAGAAGTCGGCGGTCGCCTCGACGCTGCCGGGTGACGCGGTGCCGCTGTTCGAACGCTTGCGCGAGTGGCGTGCCGGGGTGGCGCGGGAGCAGTCGGTGCCCGCCTACATCATCTTCGGCGATGCCACTCTGCGCGGCATCGCGCTGTCGAAGCCGGACACCCTGGCGGAGTTGGCCGGAATCAGCGGCGTGGGCGAGAAGAAGCTCGAGATGTATGGGGAGCAGCTGCTCGAAGTGGTCGCGGCCGGCTGAGAGCGGTCGCGCACCGGTTAGTCGGCGAGCTGCACCCCACTACTCCGCGGGCTGCTCGGCGCGGGCGGCGGCGCGCTGCTCCTCGATGTCCTTGCGCACCACGCCCATGTCGAGGTCGCGCACCGCGCCGATCACCTGGCTCAGCATGGGGGCGGGCAGCGCTCCGGGCTGCGCGAAGACAAGCACACCCTCGCGGAACGCCATGAGCGTCGGGATCGAGGTGATGCCCGCGGCGGCGGCGAGATCCTGTTCGGCCTCGGTGTCGATCTTCGCAAAGGTGATGTCGGGGTTGCGCTCGCTCGCGTCCTCGAAGATCGGCCCGAACTGCTTGCACGGACCGCACCATTCGGCCCAGAAGTCGACGAGGACGATGTCGGACTCGAGCACCGTCTTCTCGAAGTCGTCCGCGGTGAGAGTGATGGTAGACATCACCCCAGCCTAGGAGCGGGGCTCCGCTTCGACCACCCCGGCCTCGTCGGGCCGCCGCACCGCTGCCTCCGCCGATCCGCTCCCGAGTCGCAGGGTGGCGAGGAACCCGAGCACGAGGAATCCCGCGGCCGAGAAGGCGGCGAAGCGGGTCGCGTCGCTGAACGCGGTGCGGGCGTCGTTCGCGATGGTCGCCGACTGCGCCTCCAGCGCGGGGATCGCCGAGCCGGCGCTGTCGACGACCGCGTTCACGATCGAGGTGCGGGCACTGGAGGGGACTCCGTCATCGCTGAGGCGGGCATCCAGCAGCGACGACGTCGAGGTAAACAAGATCGTGCCGAGGATCGCGATGCCGAGCGCAGATCCGATCTGGCGAGAGGTGCTCGAGGTGCCCGAGCCCTGGCCGCTGCGCTCGACGGGGACATCGCGCAGCACCACGCCCGTGAGCTGGGCGGTGGCGAGGCCCACCCCGAAGCCGTAGACGAAGAGGAAGGGCACGATGGTCAGCCAGCTCGCGGTCGCCGAGATGGTGACGCCGAGTCCCGCGACGCCGATGATCTCGGCCACGAGGCCGACGCGCACGATCGTGACGGGGGAGACGCGGTGCCCGAAGGCGCCCGCGAAACCGCTCGCGACGAAGGATCCGATGGCGAGGGCCAGCAGCACGAAGCCGGTCTGAAGTGCGTCGTAGCCGAGCACGTTCTGCAGCCAGAGCGGAAGGGAGAGCACGATGCCGAACTCACCGAGCGAGACGATCATCGCCGCGATGTTGCCGTTGCGGAACGACGGGATCCGGAACAGGCTGAACGCCAGCAGCGTCGGCTCACCGCGTTTCTGCCGACGCAGGCCCCACCAGACGTACAGCGCGCCCGCGAGGAGGGCGATGGCGAAGGCGAACGGGATCGGCGAGATCGAATACGGCCAGGTCCAGCCGCCGATCACGGGCGCGGTCGCGACCGTCCACCAGCCGTAGCTGCGCCCCTCGATGAGGCCGAAGACGAGGCTCGCACTCGCGACGACGGAGAGGATGGCGCCGACCACGTCGACGCGCCGGGCATCCGGATCCTTCGACTCGACGACGAAGGCGAGCGTGCCCACGACGATGAGGATGCCGAACGGCACGTTGATGCCGAACGCCCAGCGCCACGAGTAGTAGGTGGTGAGCCAGCCGCCGAGGAGCGGACCGACCGCGACCATGCCGCCGATCGTGGAACCCCACACGGCGAAGGCGATGCCGCGCTCGCGTCCGCGGAAGGTGGCGTTGATGAGCGACAGGGTCGTGGGGAGGACCATCGCGCCACCGACCCCCTGCACGACGCGGGAGGCGATGAGCAGATCGCCGGTGGGGGCGAAGGCGGCGAGCACGGAGGCGAGGGCGAAGATCATCACGCCGATGACGAGCATGCGGCGGCGGCCGTAACGGTCGGCCAGGGAGCCGAAGACGAGCAGGAGGGCCGCGAAGACGAGCGTGTAGCTCTCCTGCACCCACTGCACCTGCGTCGAGGTGATCCCGAGGTCTTTGACGATCGAGGGGATCGCGACGTTGACGATGGTCGAGTCGACGATGATGAGCGCGACGGCGATGCTGATGAAGACGAGGCCGAACCAGCGGGCGCGGGGGTTCGTCATGCCGGGCATCCTTCGCTCGTGCCGGTGCGCCCGGCGAGGCTCGCGCTGACGTGGACGTCGATCTGACGTACCGTGTCTCTCGTGGACTTCACGTGAGTTCCCTTCCCGCAGATTCGTCAGCTAGCTGACTAATTCACGATAGCACCGAAAGACCCCCGATGGCAGAGGCGAACGACACCGCGCAGGGCGCGCCGATCGAGGAGTGGCCGACCGGCCGACTCCTCGGCACGGCCGCCCGGATGGTCGAGCACGCCTGGACGACGGCGCTCGACGAGCGCGGGCTCACCCACGCCGGGCTCATCGTGCTCGACTTCCTGCAGGCGGGACCCCAGAGCCAGATCGACCTCGCGCGCCTCGCCCGCGTGGAGACGCAGACCATGTCGCGCACCATCGAGCGACTCGAGCGGCAGGGCCTGCTCGCGCGCGAGAAGGATGCCCGCGATCGGCGTCGTCACGTGGTCACGCTCACGCCCGCCGGTCACCAGGCCTGGGTGCAGACCCGCTCGCTGGAGGGGGAGCTGTTCCCCGAGTTCGCCAACACCGAGGGATTGCGGGATGCGCTGATCGCGATCATCCGCTCGTCGTCGCAGAGCCGCTGGCGGGCCTAGCCGCGAGCCGCGCCTCGAGTGCCGGCCGATCCCTGAGGAACCACACGTGCGTGCCGCGGTTGGACTCGGCGACGAAGTCGCGGAGCGCCGCACTCGTGCGCAGGTGCGAGTCGAGATCGCCGAGGATGGCGAGTTGCACCCGGTGGTTCACGAACTTCTGCAGGATGTCGCCCGCGATGCGGGTGCTGAGGTGGAAGAACATGTCGTCGAGCCGGTCCACCGGCATGGCGACGAGTGCGGCGCGGTGGCCGAAGGCGGTTGCGAGCACCTCGCTCGCCTGGCCTTCGCTGCCCACGATCGGGGCGTCCGCCGGGTAGAAGTACACCGTGACGCCGTGCACGAGCTCGACGGCGGGATCCCGCGTCATGACGCCCCCGGGTCGACCGCCGGATGATCGGCGATCATGCCGTGCGCCCGAGCCACGAGCTCGAGCGCATCGTGCAGCGCCGCGACCTGCGGTGCGGTGAGCGAGCCCAGCATCTCGAAGTCGACGTCGTCCTCGATCTGCTGGGCGTGGGCCAGCAGCGCGCGCCCGCTCGCGGTGATCTCGACGACGAAGCGCCGGCGGCTCGTCGGGTCGGCGACCCGCGCCACGGCGCCGACCGCCTCCAGATCGTCGAGGATGCCGACCACGGCACTGGGGGCGACCCCGATCGCGAGGCCCAGATCGCTCTGCGACCCAGCGGGACCGGCAGAGAGCGCGGCGAGCAGACTCGCGTGCTTGGGGCGGATGCCCAGGGGGGCGAGTCGCGCAGACAGCGCGGTGGAGGTGGCCTGGCCGACTCGCGCGAGCAGGTGGCCGATACCGGGAGGGGCGACGGTGGGGGCGCTCATGCCTGAATCCTAGGGTTGCCGAATGATCGGCCGGGGTAACGATCGCGTTACAAACAATTACGGATCAGAACAATTATTGCGGTGAATTATTGGTGGGCTGCAGGGAGGGGCCCTGACCGGTGACCCGGGTCCGCCGCCGGGAGGGACGGGTGCGTCGCGCGGACGCTGCGAGGAGTAATTCCGCAGGAAGTCGCCGGAGCCTCTAGAGCGAGCGGGCTGCGGCGTCGTAACATTTCGTAATAGAAGGGTGTCGCGGTCGATCATCCCCCGCGCAGCCTCGCCATCCCCCCAGTGATCGGAGCTTCGCAATGATGAATATGACCTCCAAGATGATGGACAGCATGATGAGCATGCCCGGCATGATGATGCAGGGCATGGACATGGCCGCGATGAACGACCTCATCGAAGCGTGTTCGGCGTGCGAGCAGGCCTGCGTGATGTGCGCCGACGCGGCGATGATGTCGGGCGAGATGACCAAGTGCGCAGCGATGTGCATGAACATGTCGGAGATGGCCAACACCACGATGCGCATGATGATGCGCCCCGCGGGCTACGACATGGGGAGCGCGATGGCGATGCTGCAGGCGTGCATGACGATGTGCATGGCGTGCTCGGACGAGTGCATGAAGCACGCCGACATGAGCCCGATGTGCATGATGTGCGCCGAGGCCTGCAAGCAGTGCTCGATGGCCTGCCAGAAGATGATGGACTCGATGAAGGCCATGATGGCCTGAGGTTCGGGCGGGGGTCACCCCGTGCGGACTGCGCTCAGGCGAGCTGCGTCGCGGCCGCCGGAGCGAGCGAGGCGACGTTGACCCACGTGCCGCCGATGGCGAGCACGTGGTAGACGGCGTGCAGCGCCACGGGTTCCCCCGCGCCCAGCACCGAGCTGAGGTCGCGGTGGTTCCACACCCAGACCGTCTCACGGTCGTCGATCGTGGTGAGCTGCACCCAGCCGTCTGCGGAGACCGAGTCGACCACCGCATCCCGCCACTTGCTGGCCGTCGCGGTCGCGACGCGCTGCTGGATGATCGAAAGCGCGTGACCCGGCGTCGCCACGTCGCACATCACGCCGGTGCAGACGTGCTGCTCGGCGTCGTGGTGCGGGTGGTGAGGCGTGGTCATGGGGCGTCCGTCGGTCGAGGTGGGAATCACTGGATGCCCCACGATAAATCGGGCACCTGACCGGGGGAAAGGGCGCGCGTCACACAAGGAAACAGAGCGGCGCGGCCCGCCCAGCGGCGCGCTCAGGGGCGGCGGAGCGAGTATCGGTGCTCCGGGCGGCCGGTGAAGCCGTAGCGCAGTTCGAGACTCACCGCGGCGGTGTTCTCGAGTTGCGAGAGGCAGCGCTGCGCGGTGGCGCGGCTGATGCCCACCGTCCGGGCGACCTCGCTCGCCGACAGCGGGGTGTCGCTCGCCGCGACCGCGTCGTAGACGAGCCGCAGCGTGGGGGCGAGGTGCGTGACGGCGACGCGTGGGCGGGGCGGGGCGGTCGGGTGGCGTAGTTCGAACACCGTGTCGATGTCGTCCTGGGTGGCCTCCGCCGGCCACTCGCCCAGTCGTTCGTGCTGCGCGCGGAACGCGGTGAGCCGTTCCGCGAGAGCGGTGGGGCCGAACGGCTTCACGAGGTAGTGGAAGGCGCCGAGCCGAACCGCCTTCTCGACCGTCTCGTTGTCGCTCGCGGCCGTGATCACGATGACGGCGGGCGCGGGTGCCCCGTCGAGCAGCTCGCGGGTGACCTGCAGGCCATCGCCGTCCGGCAGGTAGACGTCCATGAGGACGAGGTCGGGCTGCAGTTCGCGGCTGAGGCGCAGGGCATCCGCCGCCGTGTGTGCGCGCCCGACGACCCGGAATCCGGGAACGCGAGCCACGTAGGCCTCGTGGATCGCGGCGACCCGGAAGTCGTCGTCGACCACCACGACGGTGAGCTCGTCGCCGCTCATCGGGCCGCCTCCGCGAGTGGGGCGGCCACCCGCGGCAGCACGACGACGAACGCGGCGCCCGGTCCCTCGGAGACCGTGACGCGTCCGCCGAGGCCGGCCACCGTGTTGTGCACGAGGGAGAGGCCGAGGCCGCTGTGGCGCTCCAGCGCGCCCCGCTTGGTCGTGTAGCCCCGGTCGAAGATGTGGGTGCGGTCATCCGGGGCGATCCCGGGGCCGGTGTCGGTGACGGTGATCGTGAACTCCGCGGCCGTCTCGACGACGGCGACGACCACCCGGCGCGGCGCGGGCCGGCCGGCGAGGGCGTCGAAGGCGTTGTCGACGAGGTTGCCGACGATCGTCGTCATCGCCTGGATGCGCTCGGGGTTCTCACCGAGGTTCGTCTCCGGGGCGATCACGAGATCGATGCCGCGTTCGCCGGCCTCCGCGACCTTGCCGAGCAACAGCCCCACCATTTGGGGCGCGCGCACGTGCTCGCGGAGGGTCTGATCGAGGTCGGCGGCGGTGCCGCGGATCTCGTTGATGTAGTCGAGGGCGGCGGCCGGGTCGCCGAGTTCGAGCAGGCCCGCGATGCCGTGCAGGCGGTTCGTGAACTCGTGCTGCTGGGCCCGCAACGACTCGGTCAGGCTGCGCTCGCCGGCGAGCTCCTGAGCCAGGCCCTCAAGGTCGGTGCGATCGCGCAGGGTCACGACGGAGCCGTGCGGCCGATCGCCGAGCGTGACCGGCATGCGGTTGATCACCAGGCAGTAATCGTCGGTGAGGGCGATCGCGTCGGTCACCGCCGTCGTGCCCGTGAGCAGGTCGCGCAGCAGTCCGGGGGCGAGCACATCCCGCAGCGGATGACCGGTCGCCCCGCTCGGCAGGGCCAGCAGCCTCCTCGCGTGATCGTTCATCACGCTGATCCGTCCGGCCGGATCCACGGCGATCACTCCCTCGCGGATTCCGTGCAGCGTGGCCTCGCGCTCCTGCAGCAGCCGCGCGATCTCGTCGAGCTCGAGCCCGAAGGTGCGCCGCTTCAGGATGCTCGCCAGCCCGAACGAGGCGAGGCCGCCGATGCCGAGCATGACGGCGAACCAGATCGCGTAGGACGGCAGCTGGCGCAGGAGCGCGGTCTGCACCGAGCTCTCCCGGATTCCGACCGAGACCTCGCCGACGAGGGTGCCCGCCGGGCTGTACAGGGGAACGCGGGCGTTGGCGCTGAGCCCGGTCGACCCGGAGTCGGTGCCGAGGTGGGCACGGCCATCCGTCACCATGATCGGCTCGCTCACCCGCTGGCCGATGAGCGCCGGGTTGGGGTGGGAGTGCCGCACGCGGTTCAGGTCGATGACGACGATGTAGGTCGCGCCGGTGCGGTGGGCGGTGGCGGTGGCGAGGTCTTGAACGGTGGCCGCGCATCCCGGGCCGTTGCTGGTGAGGCACTCGCGAATGGCCGGATTCTCGGCGAACGCACCCGCGATGGCGGCCGCGCGCGACTGGAAGACGGTGTCGAGGTGACCGCGTTCGGTGAGCGCGAACAGCCCGAATCCGATGGCCATGGAGACAGTGAGGATCGCCAATTGAGCCAGGAATATCTGGCTCGAGAGTTTCCGGATCCGTCGTCGCATCACCGTGATTGTCGCAGGTCGGCTCCGGGGACGCACCGCGCAGAATGCGCACAACCCCCGGCAACGCGCACAACGTGCCAATGCAGCACAAGCGCGACGGCGGCGGGGTGCGCCGCCCACGATGAGTGATCACACGCCCCAGAAGACAGAGAGGTCTTGGCTGATGAGTGACCAGACTCGACGACCGCACCCGCCCGGGATCACCCCGGACGACGCCGCCCGCATCGACATCATCGGATTGACGAAGCGATTCCTCACGCCGAAGGGCGAGGTGTTCACGGCGATCAACGACGTGACGCTCACGGTGGAGCCGGGACAGTTCTGCGCGATCGTGGGGCCGACCGGCTGCGGCAAATCCACCACGCTCGCCCAGGTCTCCGGCTTGGAGCACCCCAGTGCGGGCTCGGTCAGCGTCGGCGGGCAGATCGTCGACGGCATCACCGACGGGGTGAGCTACATGTTCCAGGCCGACTCGCTGTTCCCGTGGAAGACCGTGCTGGGCAACGTCATGATCGGTCCCGTGCTGCTCGGCACCGCCAAGGCGGAGGCGACGACGCTGGCGATGGACTGGCTTCGTCGGGTCGGCCTGAGCGGCTTCGAGGACCGCTACCCGCACCAGCTGTCGGGGGGAATGCGCAAGCGCGTCGCCATGGCGGCGGCGCTCATCAACCGGCCGCGCATCCTGCTCATGGACGAGCCCTTCGGTGCGCTCGACGTGCAGACGAAGGCCATCATGCAGACCGAGCTGCTGCAGCTCTGGGAGGAGCTGCGGCCCTCCGTGCTGTTCATCACGCACGACCTCGACGAGGCCGTGGCGCTCTCCGACCGCGTCGTCATCATGACGACGAGCCCGGGAACGGTGAAGAACGTCTTCGACATCGACCTTCCGCGGCCGCGCGGCGACGTGCAGCAGATCCGCCACGAGGAGCGCTTCCTCGAACTGCAGGGGCAGATCTGGGAGTCGCTGCGCGACGAGGTCACCCGCGCCTACGCGCAGACGGCGGGGGTGGCGGCATGACCTCCACCACCGTTGCCACGCCGGCGGCCCGCCTCGGCGAGACCGACCTCCAGAGCTCCGCCCGGCGGGCCCACTCCCGCCGCACCGCCTGGGTCTGGGTGGGCCGGGTCGCCGTCGCAGTGATCGTCGTCGGCGGCTGGCAGTGGTTCACCACGGCCGGCTGGGTCGACAAGTTCTTCTACGGCCAGCCGTCCGGCATCTGGGACAGCCTCGTGCACCTCTTCACCGTCGGCACCGCGTTCGGCACCATCTGGGAGAACCTGGGCGTCACCGTCGAGGAGGCCTTCTTCGGGTTCCTGCTCGGCACGGTCGCGGGGGTGATCATCGGGATCCTGTTCGGCTCGAACAAGTACCTCGCCACCGTATTCGGCCCGTACATCAAGGTGTTGAACTCGATTCCCCGCATCGTGCTCGGCTCGATCTTCATCGTTGCCTTCGGGCTCGGGGTGTTCCCGAAGGTGCTGCTCGCCGCGGTGCTCGTCTTCTTCGTCGTCTTCTTCAACGCCTTCCAGGGCGTGCGGGAGGTCGACCAGAACCTCGTCGCCAACGTGCGGGTGCTGGGAGCATCCACCCTTCAGGTGGCCCGCCACGTCACGATCCCCTCGGCGATGACCTGGATCATCGCGAGCCTCCACACGGCGTTCGGCTTCGCGATCATCGGCGCGCTCGTCGCCGAGGTGCTGGGCGCCCAGCACGGCATCGGTCTCATCATCAGCCAGGCCCAGGGCAGCTTCGACCCCAACACCGTCTTCGCCTGCATGGTCATCACCGCGGTCGTGACCCTCGGCGCCGAGTACCTCATCACCCTGCTCGAGAAGGCGGTGCTCAAGTGGCGCCCGCCGAACCGCTCCGAAGCCCAGGCGATCTGACGACCGCCTGTTCCCCGCACCACCAGAGACGCCGAGCAATCGGCACCCACAACAGAAAGGCACTTCCATGAAGACGCGTACCGTTTACGCCGTCGCGGCCGCCGGAGCACTGGCGCTCAGCCTCGCCGCATGCAGTGGCACCGGAGGCGGCAGCGCAGCCGGCTCCACCGGCGCCGCGGCGATCCCCACCGTCAAGCTGATGGTCGGCGGCATCGACAAGCAGATCTACCTGCCCTATCAGCTCGCGCAGAACCTCGGCTTCTACAAGAAGTACGGCGTCAACGTCGAGCTCTCCACCGAGCAGAACGGCGGCGTGGGCGCCGAGGACGCGATGGCCTCCGGCCAGGTCGACATGGCGGGCGCGTGGTACGTGCACACCGTCGACTTCCAGTCGAAGGGCAAGGATGTCATCAACATCGTCCAGCTCTCGGGCGCCCCCGGCGAGCGCGAGATGTGCAGCGCGAAGAGCGGGGTGCACTCCGCGGCCGATTTCAAGGGCAAGACGCTGGGCGTCACCGACCTGGGGTCGGGCACGGATGAACTCACCCAGTTCCTCGCCTACCAGCACGGCATCAGCCGCAGCCAGTACCACACGCTGGCGGTCGGCGCCGGAACCACGGCCATCGCCGCCATCCAGCGGGGCTCGGCCGACTGCGTCATGACGACGCAGCCCACGGTCGGCGCGCTCACGACGAAGGGACTCGCCACCACGGCGGTCGATCTGGCCACCGCGCAGGGCGCGACCGCGGCGCTCGGCGGCGACTGGCCGGCGGCGGGGCTGCTCGCTCAGGCCAGCTGGGTGAACTCGCACAAGGACGCCACGCAGCGGGTCGTCGACGCCCTCGTCGCGACGATGCACTGGATCAGCACCCACAGTGCCGCCGACATCGCGAACAAGCTGCCCGCCGAGTTCGTGCAGAACGCGACCATCACCAAGGACCAGTACATCGCCGGTCTCACGACCGACAAGGGACAGTTCCTGCCCGACGGCATCATGCCGGCCGGCGGCCCGAAGACCATCTTCACCATGGAGAAGGCGATCGGTGTCGACACCTCGAAGGTGACCATCGCGAACACCTTCACCAACACCTTCGCGGAGGCGGCCAACAAGCTGGAGGGCGAGACCATCACGACGACGCCCGCGGGCGCCGACGGCTGATCATGATGCGCGAACACGACAGCCGGGTGCGTCTGGCGGCGAGTGACGCTCGCTCCTGGCTGCTCGTGAACGCGACGGCGGGGGCGTCGTTCGATTTCGACGACGCCCACCGCTCGCCCGCGGACCAGGTCATCCTCGACCTCGAGGACGCGGTCGATCCCGGTAACAAACCCAGCGCGCGTCTCGCGGTGGCCGCGTGGCTCAGCCCGCAGAACGCGGCCTGGGTGCGAATCAACGCCGCGAGCACACCGTTCTGGGAGGAGGATCTGGAGGTCCTCGCCGGGCACCTGGGACTCGCCGGCGTGGTGCTCGCCAAGGCGGAGACCGCCAAGGAGGTCGTCGACACGGTGCAGCGGCTGGGCACCGCGACGCCGGTCATCCCGCTCATCGAGTCGGCGGTCGGCATCGAACTCGCGGTATCGATCGCGACCGTGCCCGGAGTGGCCCGGCTCGCGTTCGGGAGTGGCGACTATCGCCGTGACACCGGCACCGCCAACGACAATCTCGCGATGGCCTACCCGCGTTCGCGGCTCGTCATCGCCAGCCGCATCGGCGGCCTTCCGGGGCCCATCGATGGTCCGACGGTGGGGAGCAGCCATCCGCAGCTACGCGAACAGGCCGCCGTCTCCGTCGCGCTGGGGATGACCGGAAAGCTCTGCCTCGATCTCGAGCAGCCGCGCGTCATCAACGAGTGCATGAGCCCGTCGCCATCCGACGTGGCGTGGGCGCTCGAGTTCCTCGCCGACTTCGAGCGCGGCGGACGGGTGATCCGCGACGGCAGTGACAAGCCCCGGCTGGCACGGGCGGAAACGATCAGCGAGCGCGCCGCCCGCTTCGGCGTCGCGGCGGGCTGAGCCCGATCGCCTCGATCGGGTCGGCGGCCGCCCGGCCGCCCCGCGTGCACTGTGCCCCGGGAGGCTCGCCCGCCTCCCCGGCGGGCGCCGAAACCCGGGATACCATGTGGGGAGAGGCGGTTGCGCCGTGGTGTCGGTTCTGGGGGGCGCATGAGTGGATCAGCGGGAGGTCGGTCGCGCATCCTCGTGCTGCGCATCGTCGTCACGCTGACCCTGCTCGTCGGTCTCAACTACATCGTCTGGCGCTGGGGCTTCTCGCTCAACTGGAACGCCTGGTGGATCGCGATTCCACTCGTCATCGCCGAGACCTACAGCCTCATCGACGTCTCGCTGTTCGGCATGACGGTCTGGAAGTCGCAGCCGCGCCCCGCACCCCCTCCCGCGCCCGAGGGCCTCGGCGTCGACGTCTTCATCACGACCTACAACGAGACCGTCGAGCTCGTCGAGAACACCGCGCGCGCGGCCATCGCGATCGACTACCCGCACAAGACCTGGATCCTCGACGACGGCAACCGCGAGGAGATGCGTCTCGCCGCCGAGGCGCTCGGCGTGGGCTACATCACGCGAAGCAGCGACTGGAAAGACCGGCCGCGGCACGCCAAGGCGGGCAATCTCAACAACGCGCTCATGGAGACCGACGGCGAATTCCTGCTGATCCTCGATGCCGACCAGGTGCCGAGCCCGCGGATCCTCGACGCGACCCTCGGCTACTTCCTCGACGAGCGGGTCGCGCTCGTGCAGACCCCGCAGCTCTTCGGCAACGTGGCGACCGGTGATCCGCTGGGCAGCCAGGCACCGCTCTTCTATGGCCCCATCCAGCAGGGCAAGGACGGCTGGAACGCGGCCTTCTTCTGCGGCTCCAACGCGATCCTGCGGCGCGAGGCCCTCATGCAACTCGGACTCATGCGCTACGTGAGCGAGGTCGAGCAGAACGTCAAGGATGCCCTCTCCCGCGCCGACCGCGTGCTCGCCACCGCCCGGCGCAGCGACGTCGCCGGCAGCCCGCTCGTGGCCGCCGCCCTCAACGACATCGGCGAGGCGCTCTCCTCGGCTCGCGCGCGCCTGGCCGCCGGCGAGTACGTGGGCATGGTCACCTACGACCTGCAGCAGCGCGTGGACGCGGTCGCGCAGCAGCTCGTCGAGATCGACCTGAGCGCGCTCGCGCTCGACCTCGCGGCGCTCCAGTCGGGTGAGGAGGACGCCTCCTCCGATGCGGCGCGCACGCCCGGCGACGTGCGACTGCTGCGCGAGATCTCGCCGCTCGCCTCGCTCGAGTCGGTGCAGGAGCTGATTCGCTCGATCGACGTCGACCGCTCCGACGAGGCCCAGCCGATCATGCCGCTGGCGACCATCTCGGTGACGGAGGACATGGCGACCTCGATGCGGCTGCACGCGGCGGGCTGGAAGAGCGTCTTCCACCACGAGGATCTGGCGATCGGCCTCGCCCCGGAGGACCTGCGCACGATGCTCGGCCAGCGGCTGCGCTGGGCGCAGGGCACCATGCAGGTGCTCATCCGCGAGAACCCGCTCGTGCAGAAGGGCATGACGCTCGCACAGCGCCTCATGTACTTCTCCACGATGTGGAGCTATCTCAGCGGCTTCGCGGCGATCGCCTACTTCGGCGCCCCGATCATCTTCCTGTGCTTCGGGATCCTGCCCGTGCACGCCACCGCGGGTGAGTTCTTCCTCCGCTTCCTGCCGTTCCTCGTGCTCGACCAGTTGCTCTTCGCGATCGCGGGCCGCGGGGTGAGCACCTGGCGCGGGCAGCAGTACAGCCTCGCGCTCTTCCCCATCTGGATCAAGGCGGTCACGAGCGCGGCGGCGAACGTGTTCTTCGGCCGCCCGCTCGACTTCGCGGTGACGTCGAAGACCCGCCAGGACTCCGGTCCGCAGTGGGGCCTCATCAAGATCCAGGCGGCCGTCGTGGTCGCCCTCGTGATCGCGACCATCATCGGCTTCACGCGCCTGCTGTTCGGCGTCGGCGAGCCGGTCGGCACCTTCGTCAACCTCGTGTGGGTCGTCTTCGACATCGTTATCCTGAGCGTGTTGGTACCGGCCGCACGGTACCGCGGCTACCGGCCCGAGCATGAGGAGACCCATGAAATTGACCGTTGAGCACAGCGGGAACGGTGTTGCGATCATCCACGCCGAGGGCAAACTCAACATGGTGAGTGCTGCCCAGCTGCGCGAGGAGGTCGCTGCGACGGTCGCCGCCGGCAGCTCGCGGCTCGTGGTCGACTTCGCCAGGGTCGACTTCCTCGACTCCTCCGGGCTCGGCGCCCTCATCAGCGGCCTCAAGGCGGCGCGTCAGGCGGGCGGAGACCTCCGCCTCGCGAACACGAGCGATCAGGTGAAGCTCGTGCTGCAGCTGACCAACCTCGAGAAGGTGCTGAGCACCGTCGACGATGCGAGCACCGCCTACGCCAATGGCTGATGGTCACCGTGTGTTCGAGCTCACGGCGCCGCCCGACGACGTCGACACCGTGCACCGGATGCTCGGCCTCGCCTGGCCCGACGGCGTCGAGGTCGGCGCGCTCGACCGCATGGCCTTCGAGACCGCCCTCGTGGAGCTCGCGGCCAACATCATCCACCACGGCGACACCGGCAGCGGCGTGCGCTGCACGCTCGAGTTCGCCATCACCTCGACGGCCCTGCGCGCGACCCTCCGCGACTCCGGCCCCGAGGTGCACGTCGACTGGGACGCGGTGACGATGCCGGGCGAGGAGGCCGAGTCGGGCCGCGGACTCGCGCTCATCAGGGCGCTCGTGGGTCAGGCGGAGTACGAGCGGGTCGGCGGCACGAACGTGTGGACGATCATCCGGCCGGTCAGCTCGTGAACGACATCAGCTTCCGCGCGCTCGTCGTCGACGACGACGCCGACATCGTGCAGTACGTGCGCACCGTGCTGGAACGCCGCGCGAACTGCGAGGTCATGACCGCGCCCAATCCGCTGGTCGCGCTCGATCTCGTCGCCGACTTCCTGCCCGACGTCGTGGTCACCGACATCGAGATGCCGGGGATGACCGGCCTCGACCTCATCACCCGGCTGCGCGAACTGCGCCCCGAGCTGCCCGTCATCGTCATGACCGCCCACATCACGCTCGACTACGCGATGAAGGCGCTGCGCAATCAGGCCAACGAGCTGCTGACCAAGCCGATCGCCTCCGCCGACCTCGTCGCCGCGGTGAGTCGTCTGGCCGCCGAGTTCCGCGCGACCAACGAGCTGGATCAGGAGCGGCAGCGCGCCTCGGAGGTGCAGCGCAGCCTGCTGCCGAAGCAGGCCCTGCAGGTGACGGGCTACGACATCGCGGGCGGGTGTTCGCCGGCACGCACCGTCGGCGGTGACTTCTTCGACTGGTATCAGCAGGGCGACGGCGTGATCTTCACGCTCGCCGACGTGATGGGCAAGGGCACGGGCGCGGCCATCATCGCCTCCGCGGTGCGCGCGGTGCTGCGCTCCGAGTCGTCGGAGAATCTCGCGGCGAGCGTGGAGGCGGTCGCCGAGTCGCTCGCCGACGACCTCGAGCAGGCGGGCAGCTTCTTCACCCTCTTTCACGCTCGGCTGGATCCCGCCTCTGGCGAGGTGCGCTACGTGGACGCCGGTCACGGTCTCACCGTCGTGGTGCGGGCGAACGGTGGCATGGACCGGCTCGCCACCGGCAGCTTCCCGATCGGCATGGGGCTCGAGCTGGGCTGGCGGGAGCACCGGGTGCGTCTCGCGCCCGGCGACACCCTCGTCTCGGTGAGCGACGGCGTGCTCGAACTCTTCGACGGCACGCTCGAGAGCCTCGATCACCTGGAGGGGATCATCCGCGACTCGGCGACGGCGCAGGGCATCGTCGACGAGCTGGAGGTGCTGCGCGGCGAGCTGCCGGTGGACGACGTGACCGCGGTGGTCGTGCGCGCCGCGTGGACTTCGGCCTGATCTGTTGATCAGATAGACCCGATGACTACCGATGACGAGGTCGATCTGCTGATCGACGCCTGGGCCAGACGGCTGCCCGAGGTGAACTTCGCGCCGCTCGATGTGATGTCGCGGCTGCGCCGGGTCGCGTTCCGGCTGGGCCAGGTGCGGCGCACGGCCTTCCGCAGCGTCGGCCTCACCACCTGGGAGTTCGACGTGCTGGCGGCGCTGCGCCGCTCGGAGCCGCCGCACGAGCTCAGCCCCGCCGAGTTGCTCAAGGCGACCATGACGGGCAGCGCGACGATGTCGAACCGCCTCGAACTCCTGGCCAACCGGCAGCTGATCGCGCGGCGCGAGAACCCCAGCGACCGGCGCAGCAATCTCGCCCGGCTCACCCCCGAGGGCATCGTGAAGGTCGACGCCGCCATGCGCGCGCTCGTCGAGTTGGAGGCGCAGGAGCTCCGCGCGCTCACGCCCGAACAGCAGGCGCAACTGGCCGCTCTGCTGGGTGAACTGGGGGCGGCGTCCGCGAACGGATGACCGCACCGCGTCGCCTCGCGGCGACTCCGCCGGGCGCGGGTGCGCCGGGTGCGCACCCTCCGCCGCAGCTCAGCGGCGCGGCGTGCAGGGCTTGGGTGCGCTCGCGTAGTGCAGCCAGCTGGGCAGTGATGCCGTGAACAGCGCGCGCTGCACCGGATCGGTGGTGACCTCCCAGTCGACGCGGTGGCGCACCTCGACCTCGTACTTGTCCCACTCGAACCAGTTGATCATCTTGAGCCGGGGGAACTCGCTCGCGGTCGACGGCGCGAACACCTGCCGCCACCACGCCTGCTTGATGAGGAAGGCCTTCTCGGCGGTGACGCCGGAGTCGGTCGACACGAGGGCCGCGGTCTCGGAGATCGCGACCGGCTTGTCGTGGGTCACACCGTAGACCTGGTAGAAGTTGGGGACGGCGCGGTCGTCGCCGGCGGTTCCGTCGTAGGTGCCGGTGAGCTGCGCGGCGAATTTGCCGGGCTCCGGCATGGTGTTGGCGCCCCACGGCGGCTTGGCCCCCCAGTGGTACAGCGACATGCCGACCCAGTCGACCACGTCATCCCCCGGGTAGTAGGGCGCGTAGGGGTCGTCGGAGCCGTTCACGCGGCCGTCGTGGTTGGTGTCGAGCGCGCGGAAGTCGGCCGTGCCCTTCTTGGCCTGGTACTTGCCGCCTACGAAGGGATACCCGCCGCCGTAGTTCGGTGCCCACATCATGGCGGTTCCGGGCGTCGCCGCGTGGATCGCGAGCGCGACCCGTCGGAAGGTCGCGACGTAGAGGGTGGGCTGCTCGCCCCAGGCGTACCAGCTTCCGTTCATCTCGTGGGCGAAGCGCACGATGACCGGCACGCCCTCCTTGTTGACCTTGGTGAGCACGGCGGCGAGGTCGGCGACGACCGCCGGCGTCACCGTGGCGAGGCCGCTGCGCGGCTCGAGGGTGAGCAGAAGGGCGCCGCCGTTGCCGCGAACCTGCTCCGCCGCGGCGAAGACGTTCGTGCGGTCGGCGGCGGTGAACGGCAGGTCGGTGAAGGAGACCGCGACGGCCGGGCGGTGGCCCAGCTGTGCCGAGTAGTTCTTCAGCGTGAGGGAGCCCCAGTCGAGGTTGACGCCGAACAGGCTGCCGCTGCTGGGCACGAGGTCGGCGATCGGGGTGACGGTGCACGCGGCGGGCGTCGCGACGGCGGCGGTCGTCGCGGCCGGGGTCGGCGACGCGGCCGTGCACCCCGTCAGGAACAGCGCGGCTGCAGCGGTGACCGCCAGGAATATTCGTCGCCCCGAGAACATATGCATTCACGGTGTCATGAATCTCGGGTGCCCGCCACCCCGCAAGGTGGTGACGTGGGCGCCCGGTCAGTCGAGCTGCACCGCCGCGCCCGACGCGAGGATGCCCGGCGCCAGCCGCTCCAGATACGCCCGCATGCACCCCACGAGATCGAGCGCCCCTCCCGCGATCACCCACTGCAGCTGCAGCCCGTCGGAGACCGCGACGCACTCGCGGGCCAGCCCCGCGCAGTCCAGATCGCGGCGCAGGAGTCCCGCGGCGACGTCGCGCTCGAAGGCCGCGCCGAGCTGCTCGACCACCGTCGCGTAGCGCCGGGCGTACAGCTCGTGGGCGGGGCTCGCCGGGTCGGCCGACTCGGCGGAGACGAGCACGAAGAGCTCGATGAGGCCCGGCTGCTCGGCCAGTCGTCGGGTGAGCTCGAGGAGCCCGCGCAGGGGACCGGTGCCGTCGTCGGGCGCGAGCGCCTCCTCGGCCCAGTGGCCGGTCATGTCGAGGCGGCGCTCGGCGATCGCGAGCAGCAGGTGCGACTTGGAGGCGAAGTGGTGGGCGAGGCCCGGGCCGGTGAGTCCGACATCCTGTGCAATGCGGGCCATCGAGGTGCGGTGATACCCCTGGCGCGCGAAGTTCTCGGTGGCGGCGTCGAGGATCCGTTCGCGGCGGGCACGCCCGGCGGCGTAGCTCCCCGTCGTCCGCCGCGCCATGCGACAACCGTAGACCACGCGATGGCCAGGCGTGCAGTTAAAACCTTGCATCAAAGGTTTTTATTGCCTAGCCTGAGGGCGGCTGCCGATGGCGGCTGCCGATGAGGCGCCCCGCGACTGCAGGCGCGAGGGCCCGTGCGGCCCGTGCGGCACGCGCGTGCGTCTCGCGGGTGGTCGCGGCGGCCAGGGAAGAGGGCACATGGACGAGTCCGGAGCGGTGACGCCGCCGGCCGAGGGGTCGCGCGCGGCGGGGCCGAGCGCCGATGGGCCGCCCGCTGACGGGCCGCGCGTCGGGACGCTGCGCGTGGAGACACTGTGCGCCCCGATCGACGTGGGCACCCGGCGCCCGCGCTTCTCCTGGACCGTGACCGTGGCTGGGGCGGCCGCGATCGCCGGGTACGAGCTGGTCGTCGCCGACCGCGACGGCGGAACCGTGTGGGAGACCGAGCGCTCGCGCCCCGACGACGGAGTGCTCGTCGAGTACGACGGCCCGCCGCTGCGCTCCGACACCGACTACCACTGGCGCGTTCGCCCCGTCCTCGCCGGCGGCGCCCGCGGCGAGTGGGTGCACAGCAGCTTCTCCACCGCACTCCTCGCGCCCGCCGACTGGATCGCCCCCTGGGTGTCGCCGCCGCAGACGCCCACGCACATCGAACGCTGGACCCTGCTCGACTGGATCCTGCAGAAGGGTCCGTCGACCGGCCCCGCCGAGCGCCTGCGACCCGTGCAATTGCTGCGGCAGGCCCTCGTGGTGCGCCCCGGGGTCACGAGGGCTCGGCTGTATGCCACCGCGCACGGCAGCTACCGCGCCCGCGTCAACGGGGTGCCCGCCGACGACCAGGTGCTCGCGCCCGGCTTCGACAGCTACCGTCACCGTGTGTCGGCCCAGTGCTACGACGTGACGGCGCAGCTGCGGGCGGGCGAGAACGTCATCGGGCTCGAACTGGCCGACGGCTGGTGGGCCGGTCGCATCGGGATCGCCGGGGCGAGTGCGCACTGGGGGAGCGAGACCGCGGCCAGTTGGCAGCTTCACCTCGAGTATGCGGACGGCTTGCGGGAGGTCATCCCGTGCGGAGGCGACGTCGTGACGAGCCCCGGGCCCTGGGAGTATGCCGACCTCTTCGTGGGCGAGAGCCTCGACCGCGGCGCGGAGCAGACCGGCTGGGACCGGCCCGGCTTCGCGGCCGAGGGCTGGATGCCCGCCCGCCTGCTGCCCGACGACACCGCGACGATCGTGCCCTTCGAGGGCGCGCCGATCCGCCGAACCGCGGTGCTGGAGCCGGTCTCGGTGACCGAGACGGACGCGGGCGTCGTCGTCGACTTCGGGCAGGTCATCGCGGGCCGCGTGCGGCTCACGCTACCGCGGGCCCGCGCGGGGCAGCTCGTCACGATCGAGCACACCGAGACGCTCGGTGCCGACGGCGAGTGGTTCGTCAACATCTCCGGCATCAACAAGGAGCAGACCGACCACTACCGGGCGGCCGGGCACGGTGACGGGGAGGTGTTCGAGCCGGTGTTCACCTTCCACGGGTTCCGCTATGCGCGCCTCCGCGGGCTGGATGCGCCTCCCGCCGCCGGCGAGGTCGTCGCCGTCGTCATCGGCAGCGACCTCGAGAGCACCGGCGACTTCCGCAGTTCCGACCCGCGCCTGAACCGCCTCCACGACAACGTGGTGTGGAGCCAGCGGGCGAACTTCCTCTCCGTTCCCACCGACTGCCCCCAGCGGGAGCGCATGGGCTGGACCGGCGACATCCAGGTGTTCGCGGCCGCGGCCACCAACAACATGGACGTGGACGTGTTCCTCAGCCGCTGGCTGCGCAACCTGCGCGCCGACCAGCTGGAGGACGGGCGCATCCCCGTCTTCTCGCCGTACTCGCCGCACGATCGCGGCGCGGCCGAGGCGGCGAGCGGCCTCGGCGGCATCATCGCCTCGGCGGGGTGGAGCGATGCGATCGCGATCGTTCCGTGGACGCTCTACGAGCGGTACGGCGACGAACGCGTCTTGCAGGAGAACTACGACGCGCTGCGCGCGTGGATCGGGCACCAGACGCGCAGCGCGCAGGGCTCGGGCGGGCATCCGCTGCTGTTCACCGCGGGCGACCACTTCGGCGACTGGCTCACCCCCAGCACGCTGCGCGGCAAGCCACTGCACGAGGCGATCGGCATCGCGCCGGCCCTCACGAGCGAGCTCGTCGCGCCGATGTTCCAGGCGTGGACGCTCACCCTCGCCGCCCGCATCGCGACGGTGCTGGGACGCCCGGCCGAGGCGGCGGAGCACGCGCACCACGCGGCGGCGGTGCGTGCCGCCTTCACCGCCGAATACCTGGACGCGGACTCTCGCCTCCCCGTCGAGCTGCAGGGGCCCTACGCGATCGCGCTCGCCTTCGACATGGTTCCGGATGACCGCCGCAGCGCGCTCGCCGACCGCCTCGCCGAACTCGTGCGCAGCAACGGCGACCGGCTCGACACCGGCTTCCTCTCCGTTCCCTATCTGCTCGACGCGCTGTGGACGGGCGGCCACCGCGAGCTCGCCCGCCGGGTGCTCTGGCAGAGCGGGCAGCCCTCGTGGCTGTACGAGGTGGATCACGGGGCGACCACGATGTGGGAGTCGTGGGATGCCGTCGAGGAGGACGGCACCCCACGGGCGGTGTCGCTCAACCACTACGCCTTCGGCTGCGTCGACGACTGGCTCTACCGCCGGGTCGCCGGAATCCAGTCCACTGCGCCCGGCTACCGAAGCGTGCTCATCGACCCCGATCTCGCGTGCGGGCTCCGCACGGTGGACGCGCACGTGACGACGCCCTACGGCCGCCTGGCCGTTCGGTGGAGCATCGGTGAGGACGCGCTCGCGACGGTGGCGGTCGAGGTTCCCTTCGGCGTGGCGGCGAGCCTGCGCACGCCCGACGGCGACCGGGCGCTCGGGGTGGGGACGAGCATCCACACGGTGCGGCTCGATCGCGCCGCCGAGGTGGCGAGATCGGCGGGATGATCAGCGGCGCCGTGCCGACGCGGTCAGTTCGGCGCAGTCGCTCATGCCTTGGGGTACTCCTCCTCGGAGACGTGCTCGGCCCAGGTGGTCTCGACCACGTCGGGTGACTCCGTGCCCACCCACATCGCCAGGTGCGACATGAAGTGGTCGGGGGCGGCGCCGTGCCAGTGCTCCTCGCCCGGTGGCGTGTAAATGGTCTGCCCCGGAAGGACTTTGCGCAGCTCGCCGCCGCGCGACTGCACGTAGCCGGCGCCCTCCGTGATGTGCAGGGTCTGGCCGAGTGCGTGGGAGTGCCACGCCGTGCGGGCGCCGGGGGAGAAGTGCACCAGATTCACCTTCAGCGGCGGTATGCCCGGCTGCGGCGGAGCGATGACGTCGAACCAGACGTGCCCCGTGAACAGTGCGGCGGGCCCCGTGGCGGTGGGGGGAAGCGTGACGATCTCCATGGTGATGACTCCTTGCTCGATGTCTCGACGCTAGACCGCATCCGCCCGGCGAGGGAGGTACTGGCCTTACACCTTTCGGCGGGCCACCGCCCACAGCACGAGCCCGACCAGCAGCACCGTCACCTCGGTGACCGTGAGCGCCCACACGATGCCGGGCAGACCGAACCAGAGGTTGCCGAGGATAACTACGGGGATGAACAGCACGCCCTGCGCCATCGACATGATGATCGCCGGCAGGGCGCGCCCGCACGCCTGGAAGGAGGAGGTCAGGAGTCCGGTGAATCCGTTCGCGATCATCGCGACCAGCTGCGCCACGAGCGCCACGACGCCGATCGCGAGCACGGATCGGTCGGACGAGAAGGCCGCGATGATCGGTTCGGGGAAGGCGATGCCGAGGGCGGCGAACAGCGCGGTCACGCCGCCCACCGCGATGGCTGCGGCACGGAGTGCTGACGAGAGGCGCGCGCGGTCATCCTTGCCGTAGGCGTAGGCCAGCAGCGGCAGCACGCCGAGGGTGATGCCCATCACCAGGAACTCGGGCACCTGCGCGATCCGCACGGCGACGCCGATCGCCGCGAGCGCGGAGTCGCCGTAGGCGGTGGCCAGGTTGTTGAGCGCGAGCGCGGTGACGATGAGGAACCCGGCGTTCAGCAGCTCGCCGATTCCCACGCCGAATACCGGCTTCACGATCGACAGCGAGATCCGAAACAGGCGTGGCGCGAGGCTCACGTGCTCACTGTTGCGCTGCAGCCAACTCGCGAAATACGCGATGACGATGACGTTCGACAGCCCCATCGCCAGCGCCGCCCCCGCCACGCCTCAGTGCAGAACGAGGATGAACAGCACATCGAAGACGATGTTCGCGAGGGTCGACCCGATCAGTCCGGTCATCACCTGACGCGAGGCGCCCACCGCCCGCACGAGCTGCTCCAGGCAGAACGCGACCGCGAGCACGGGGACGAAGGCCAGGAAGACCGCGACGTAGGCCGTCGTGGCGGACGCGGCGGCGGCATCCGCCCCCAGCAGCGCGACGAGCGGGCCCAGCAGAAGGAAGCCGATTCCGGCCAGTACGGCACCCACGAGGGCGGCGCCCCAGACCGCGAACGAGGCCACGTGCGGGATCGGAGCGGCCTCGGTCGGGTCCTTCTCGGAGGCCCCGAGCAGTCGGGAGATGAGGGCGCCGCCGCCGACACCGAACACTCCGCCGACCGCCATGACGAGGCCGAGGAGGGGAGAAGCGAGGGTCACCGCCGCGAGCAGCGACGCGTCGTGCAGCGAGCCGATGAAGCCGGCGTTGATGACGTTGTAGACGGCGCCCACGATCATCGCCGCGGCCATCGGCCCGCAGAGGTGGAGGAGGGCGCGCGCGATCGGAGCGGCGGAGAGGTACCAGCGATCGCCTCCGATGTCGACGGGGTCGACAGCCGCAGCGGCGGCCGGTGTGGAGTCCGTGGTGGTGGTGTCTGTGGTCATGGTTGTCTCCTTTCGGGCAGGTGTGCGGGCGCGCCGACGAACGCCGGCACGGCGGGGTGGGTGGGATGCGGTGCTGCGGTCAGCGCGTGGGCTGCGGCAGCTCGGCCGTGATCTTCACGAGGAGCGAGTGGAGCGTTCGCCGCTCGTCCGGGTCGAGGGGCGCGAGGATCGACTCGCCGGCCGCCTCCATCGCGCCCTCGAATCCGGCGATGAGCGCGATCCCCGCCTCGGTGGCGTAGACGCGCTTGCTGCGCTCGTCGCCGCCCTCGGTGCGACGCTCGATGAGACCGCGCGCCTCGAGCCCCTGCAGGAGGCTCGACACGCTCGCGGCGGTCGTGCGGGTCATCGTCGCGATGTCACGCTGCATCGCTCCGGGGTTCTGTTCAAGGAAGCCCAGGGTGAAGGCCTGGGTCTGGCTGAGGTCGCGCGCGCGAACCCACTCCTCACCCGCCTTCATCTGCGCCCAGCCGATCCAGCGGAACAGGTCGTAGGTGGTGCTGCGCGGAAGACCCGATTCGTTCATGGTCAAGAATCTAACAGTTAGAAGTCAAACAATCAAGTGTCGAACAGAGTGATGGGCGCGACGCCCCGCCCGCCGAGCGACTTCTGGGCCGACACGCAGTTCTGGGCACCGGAGATGCACTCCCACCGCGGCCGCTTCTGCCTCTTCGGCACCGTCGCCTCCTCGACGACCGGGGTGCGTGGGTTGGCGATCCTCGTCGCCGACCGAGCGACGGGGCCGTTCGTGCCGTGGAGCGAGGGCCCGGTGACGCCTCCCGAGCTGCCCTGCCTCGACGGCGTCGAGCCTCCCGAGCACCTCAATCTCGCGAAGGACCCTCTCTTCACCGACGGCGCCTTCCTTCTGCGTTCGCCGGCGGGACGCCTGCTGATGCTGTGGTCGAGCTTCGGCGAGGAGGGCTACGCGATGGGGGTCGCCGTCTCGGAGAGCGGATCGGTACTGGGCCCGTGGACGCAGAATCGCGAGCCGCTCTGGCCGCGGAACGGCGGCCACGGCATGGTCTTCACGCCCGCTGACGGCGCTGCGCGTCTGGTGTTCCACTGGCCCAACGAGACGCCGCACGAGAGGGTCACCATGGTCGGCGTGCGGTTCGACGGTGACGAGCTCCACCTCGCGCGCGGACACGGGTCCGTATGAAACCGGGCATGTTCGAGCCAAGGTCGACGAGAAGGTCCCCGTGCGGGCGAGGGTGAGCACCCGCAACTGACACCGACGAGGTCATGACTGCGCTCGGCCAGTACATCGGAGGGGGGCCGCTATGGCCCGGTCATGCGCGACCCAAGGCGAACGTGAAGATCGGTACCGACCAGGGCGTGGCAGCGCTTCGCGCAGAAGCCGGTCGCCGCCCGTCAACAGGGGTCCGCAACACCGCGTCCGTCAGCTTTCGGCCCGCAGCGATGAGTTCCGTACCAAGTGGAGAACCCACGACGTACGCACACACGCGACCGGTCTGAAGTACTCTCGGCATCCGCTCATCGGAGCCCTCGGCGTGGTATTCGAAGCAGCCGAGCTCCTCGCTGATGCGGGGTTCACTCTGCTGCTCTACAGCGCCGAGTCCGGCCGCCCTCCCGTTTCGTCAACGCAGTGCCGCATAGCCCCCTCTAAGACCGGCACTGGCGCGCTACCGGAGGTCCTGCGAACCTCGAGGTGATGAGTTCCGACGACACCCTGCATCCACAGATCCCGCATCGACCCGCGGAGCACTATCACTACGTCGACCTGCGGCGAATGACCCTTTTTGGCGTCGTCGCGCCCGATTATCTGAAAGTGGGGCTTCACACCGAGAAGTGGACGTCACGTGAGCTCCACGAGACGCTAGAAGCTCTCGGATGGAAGACTCCGCGGGAGGACGGCTTCCCCTTGGCGGTCGGCGTCTACGCATTGGTACCCACTGAACTGGTCGAGCTGTTCGAGGCGCACTACATAGCGCGGGGCGAAGCTCACAGGGTCGGGGTGTGGAAGTTGCCGCCGCCCGATCCGCGTTGGGCCTCGAAGCGATCCGCTCGATAGTCGGTCGGTGACAACGCTGCGACGTACGGCGCGCCCGGTGCGGGCACGTGTCGACGCAAGGGTCCGCTAGCGCGATAGGAGAATCTTTTCGAGATTTTCGAATAGACTTCCACCATGGACGCCATAACTCGCACAGCGAGCATCCGGAAGACGCGGACCTATCTTCCTGACAGGGACCGACAGCAGGAGCTCGTCGACTTTGCCAACGTCATTCAACACATCGAGGAGTACCTGGCTGCGCATTCGAGCCATGCTGCGCTCGTGGATCCGGAGGGAAACGCTCGCCCAATTCCCGACGAGATTTTCCGTGCTCTAGAACAGGTTGCGAACGCGCTGGCGAACGGGAACGGCGTCACCGTCGCGCCGTATCGAATGCTGATGACGACGCAGCAGGCCGCCGACTTCCTCGGCATCTCCCGTCCAACCTTTGTGAAACTCCTTGAGCAACGAGAGATCGCATTCGAATTGAGAGGGCGTCATCGCAAGGTCGCCCTTCGCGATGTTGTCGACTATCAGGAGCGGTTCCGGCGCGAGCGGGGCGCTGCCCTCGACGCCCTTGCGCACGCCGGACAGGACTCCGTCACCGTCAACTCCGGCCCGCCCATTCTCGACCGCAAAGGCTCACGTGACTAGTGGCATTCCCTGCCTTCTTCGACACGTGCGTCCTCTACGGATCACGTCTCAATGACGTCATCCTCCGCCTCGCGGACCGCGGAGCTTTTCGACCACTGTGGTCGAAGGATGTGCTGGAGGAACTGGAAAGAAACTTGGCTCGAAACGGTGAAGACTCCGGCCTGATTCGCAAGCGCATCGACACGATGACGGCGTACTTCGCAGACGCGATGGTTGAAGGCTACGAGCATCTAGTCGACGGCATGCTATGCGATCCGAAAGACCGGCACGTCCTCGCTGCTGCAGTTCGCGCGAATGCCGAGGTGCTGGTTACTTTCAACCTGAAGGACTTTCCGGAATCCTCGACCGAGCCCTTCGACGTCGAAGTCGTGCACCCCGATGATTTTCTCCTGGACCAACTCGACCTATTCCCCGGCGCGGTGGTCGATGTGCTCGAGCAGTTGGTGAGCGTCTACGACCGACCCCGAGTGTCGATCGAGGATCTGCTCCGGTCGCTCGCAAAGGCCGGGGTACCAAAGTTCGCGAACGAGGTCGAGCGCTTTATATAGCGTCTCGGCAAAACGTCCAGACAGAACAAATGCCCTGCGCCCAGTAGAAGCCTGGGAACGGGGCAAGTGGCTCCGACGGGCGTCGATCCCGTAACCTCACGATTTTCAGGCACCCCACCCGGTAATACAGCGTGTCAAGCTGTCCGAATTCAATGGTCGTCACCCCCGCTGACGGCGCTGCGCGTCTGGTGTTCCAGTGGGCGAACGAGACGCCGCACGAGCGGGTCACCATGGTCGGCGTGCGGTTCGACGGCGACGAGCTCTGCCTCGTGCGCTGATGCGGTGCTGCGGAGTGCTGCTCGGTATCGCGTGCGTTGCGCATCATCGCAACACTTATAAAATATAGTTTACTTATCCGTAAACGGCTTTAGATAAATGTATTTTGATCTAAAATGATTCCATGTCCACGACGCCGATCCCCGTCAAGCGATCCCTGCGCGCCATTGGGCAGAATGTCGCAAACCAGCGAAAGCTCCTCGGGCTCACGGCCCGGATGGTCGCGGAGCGTGCGGGAACAACGCCGCCCACGATCAGCAAACTCGAGAACGGTGACGGCGCCTCTCTCGAAATCACCCTCCGTGTTCTGCGCGTGCTCGGGCTCATGGATGGCGTCGTTGCGGCCACGGATCCGTTCGAAACCGAGCGCGGTCGACTCATGGTCGACGAGAAGCTCCCCAAGCGGGTCAGGGTCAGCAATCGCAATTGACACCGAAAGGGTGATGACGGCGCTCGGCCCGTTTCCGGAGGGGTTCGTCTTCGTTACACACTGTTGCGGGTCGTTCAGACGGCCGGTCGGGGCGGCGAGAGGATAGGGCGTCCCTCTCGACTGCCACCGAAGGAGTCGTCATGCCGACTGCCCCCACATTCTTGCGCTCGCCCTGGTCAGGAAGAGCCGACCCCGTTGAGACCGAACGATGGATGACCGTCGCGCAGGCCGTGGCAGACACGGTCGCCGCCGACGCCGCCGAGCGTGATCGCACGAGTGCCCGGCCCCACCGCGTCCTCGATCTCCTGCGCGAGTCGGGGCTCGCGAACCTCTTGATCCCCGAGGAATTCGGGGGACATGGCGCGCACTTCGAGACGGCGTTTCACGTCGTGCGCGCGCTCGCCCGCGTCGACGCGTCCATCGCGCAGGTGCTCGGATACCACTGGCTCAACCAGGCCTGCGTCACGTTCTACGGGCCCGATCCTGAGCGGCAGGCGCACTGGTACCGCGCGAGCGCCCGCGCCAACTGGGTGTGGAGCGACTCCTTCAATCCAGTCAGCCCAGACCTCGAGATCGTCGCCGACGGGGACGCTTATCGGATGAACGGGCTCAAGCGGTTCGCCACCGGCGCATCCGTCGCCGACGTCATCATCGCCGGGGGGATCGCGAGCGGCGGAGCCCACGATGGCGAGCTCATCGTCTTCGTGCTCGACGCCAACCGCGATGGCATCGAACACATCGACGACTGGGACAACCTCGGCTACCGATCGTCGGCGAGCGGTTCGGTCCGCTACACCGACGTCGTGATCACCGCCGACGACATTCTCGGGGTGGACAAGGAGGAGCCGTTCTCCTCGGTGGTCACGCCGGGCGTTCAACTGCTGTTCGGTAACATCTACCTCGGCATCGCGGAGGGAGCACTCGCCCAAGCGAAGACCCTCACGCTCGCCCGCCCGAACGCGTGGTTCCTCTCCTCGGCCGATCGCTACGCACAGGACCCGATCACGCACCGGGTGTTCGGCGAGCTCGTCTCGCGCACCGCGGCCGTGGAAGCACTCGCCGACACGCTCAATCGCTCCTTCGATGAGGTGATCGCCCTGGGCGCGGACACCACCGCCGTCGATCGCGCCGAGCTCGAAGTGCGCATCGCACAGCTCAAAGTGGTCTCGACCGAGGTGGGGCTGGAGGTGGCGAGTCGGGTGTACGAGCTCACCGGAGCCAGCTCCACCAGATCGAGCGTCGGGCTCGACCGTCACTGGCGCGACATCCGCACCCACTCGCTCCACGATCCTGTCGACTACAAGCGCATCGAAGTGGGGAACCACTTCCTCAACGGCGTCTTCGCCCCCATCTCCCTCTACACCTGAGGCCGACATGACGGAACAGATCAGCTTCGACGCGCTCGCCGACAAATACCTCCCACTGTTCGCACGGATCGCCGAGGGCGCCCTCGACCGCGAGAGACGTCGCACCCTCCCAGCGGAGCAGATCGGCTGGCTCACGCAGGCGGGCTTCACCGGCGTTCGTGTGCCGGCCGAGTTCGGAGGCGATGGCGCCAGCCTCCCGCAGCTCTTCCGACTGCTCGTCGCCCTGGCTTCGGCCGACCCGCACATCGCGCAGGCGCTCCGCGGGCACTTCGCCTTCGTCGAGGACCGGCTCTACGCGCCTCACGGTGACAACCGATCCCTCTGGTTGCGGCGATTCGCTGCCGGGGAGTTGGTGGGCAACGCCGTGACCGAGATCGGATCCGTCGGGCTCGGCGAGGTGCAGACCACGCTGGAGCGGGCGGCGGGAGACCTCACCATCACCGGGCGCAAGTACTACACCACCGGAAGCATCTTCGCGGACTGGATCGACACGTGGGCGGGCGGACCCGCCGGCGACGAGGTCGCTGCGCTCGTGAGCACCGACTCGACACGGGTGACCGTGACCGACGACTGGACGGGATTCGGCCAACGGCTCACCGGGAGCGGCACCGCGGTCTTCGACGCGGCGCCGGTGCAGCACGACCACGTTTACGACTGGACTGAGAGGTTCCCGTATCAGACCGCGTTCTATCAACTGGTGCTGGTGAGCGTCTCGGCGGGCATCGCTCGGGCGGCGGTCGACGACGGCATTCGGCAGATCACGACTCGTGCCCGAGCGTTCAGCCATGGCAACGGCACCGAGACCCGGCACGACCCCCAGGTACTCGAATCCATCGGCCGGCTCGCCGCGCAGGCCACGGCGGCAGAGGCCATCACCGTCCAGGCCGCCGAGGCACTGCAAGGCTGCTTCGACGCGCGCGGAGGGACGGAAGAGCTCATCGCGGAGCGGAAGAAGATCGCCGAGATCCGGTCTGCCGAGGCGCAACTGGTCGCGACTCGCGCGTCGCTGGAGGCGGCGACGCAGCTGTTCGAGGGCCTTGGAGCGTCCGCGGTCTCCACCGACCTGCTCCTCGACCGGCACTGGAGAAACGCCCGAACCGTCGCGAGCCACAATCCCGTCGCGTTCAAGGCGCGCATCATCGGTGACTTCCTGGTCAACGGGACCGAACCCCCTTACGAGTGGACGATCGGCATCGTCAAACGCGACGCGAAGACCGAGCGATGACCAAGCCCATCGCCATCAACGCGTTCAGCATGAACACGATCAGTCACCTCTCACCGGGGACGTGGCGTCACCCGCGAGACGAGGGGCGGCGTTACGTCGATCTCGACTACTGGATGGAGGTAGCGCGAACCCTCGAGCGCGGCAAGATCGATGTGCTCTTCCTCGCGGACGTCCTCGGCGTGTACGACGTGTATGGCGGATCACCGGCGGCGGCCATCCGCGGCGGCGTGCAGTTCCCCCTCAACGACCCGCTCGCTCTCATCCCCGCGATGGCTTCGGTCACGGAGCACCTCGGGTTCGCGATGACCGCGGCGGTGTCGTACGAGCATCCCTTCCCGTTCGCCCGACGCATGTCGACGCTCGACCACCTCACGAAGGGTCGGGTGGGCTGGAACGTGGTCACCGGGTATCTCAACAGTGGTGCCGTGAACTTCGGGGTCAGTGGTCAGGAGGCCCACGACCGCCGCTATGACATCGCCGAGGAGTACCTCGAGGTCTGCTACAAGCTCTGGGAGCGAAGCTGGGAGGACGACGCGCGGAGTGCGGATGCCGCGGGCGATGTCGTCGCGGACCCTGCGAGAGTGCATCCCATCGCCCACCGCGGCGAGTTCTTCCAGGTGCCCGGTATCCACCTGAGCGAGCCGTCCCCGCAACGCACTCCCGTGATCTATCAGGCGGGTGCGAGCGCGCGCGGGGTGAGATTCGCCGCCGCCCACGGTGAGGGTGTCTTCGTCGCGGCGCAGACCAAAGCGGCGCTTGCTCGTCAGGTGCGGGGGCTGCGCGAGGCGCTGGCCGCAGCCGGACGCCCGACCGACTCGGCCAAGGTCCTCAATCAGCAGACCGTCATCGTGGCCGAGACGGATGCGGAGGCGCATCGATTGTTCGAGGAGTATCTGTTGTACGCCTCCACGGAGGGAGCCCTCACGCTCCTGTCGGGATGGACGGGCATCGACTTCGCGGAGCTCGGGATGGAGAGCACCTTCGAGGATCAGGAGGGCAACGCGATCCAGTCGGTCATCCAGGCGTTCAGCTCCGCCGATCCCGGCAGATCCTGGAGCATCCGCGAGATAGCGGAGCACGTGCGCATCGGTGGCGACGGACCCGTGCTCGTCGGGTCACCGACCACCGTCGCCGACCAATTGGAGTCGTGGGTCGACGAGACCGATGTCGATGGATTCAATCTCGCCGCGGCGGTCGTGCCAGAGGCCTGGACGCAGATCGTCGATCTACTCGTGCCGGAACTCCAGAAGCGAGGGCGCCACAAAGTCGACTACGAGCCGGGGACGCTTCGGGAGAAGCTCGGCGGTGGGGCCCGAGTCGCGCCGTGGCACCCCGCTGCCCGGGTGCGCATCTGAGCGCTGGTTACGGAATGTGTCCCGCGGTGACGTTTCTTGAAGTCGCGCGGCGCGCGGCCGTGGCGCACTTCGATATCGTCGTGGCCGATCGAATCGACAACCCCCGAAAGGACCCTCATGTCTCAGAGCACCGTGGCCCCTGAGCCCACGACGACAGGCGCGCCGGCGCGGCGACTTCGTGGGTCACTGGGGGTCGCCAGCATCGTCTTCATCGTCGTCGCGGCGGCGTCTCCCCTCGGCGTGATCGGCGGTCCGGTCCCCATCGGGATCGCCTTCGGCAACGGCTCAGGATTCCCCTTCACCTACGTCATCGCGACCGTGGTACTGCTGTTCTTCGCGGTGGGATTCACGGCGGCCACGCCCTTCGTGCGCTCGGCGGGCGCCTTCTACGCCTATGTCGACAAGGGACTCGGCCGCGGCCCGGGCATCGGAGCGGCCTTCGTGGCCCTCTTCTCCTATATCGCCCTCGAGGCCGGCGTCTTCGGCCTCTTCGGTCCGGGACTCAACGGGCTCCTCACCTCCTGGGGCCTCCCGCAGGGGCAGTGGTGGATCTACGCCCTCATCGGTCTCGTGGTCGTCGGCACCCTCGGCTACTTCTCGATCGAGGTATCCGGTCGCGTGCTCGCGGTGCTCCTCATCGCCGAGGTGCTCATCGTCCTCGCGTTCGACGCGGTCGTGGTGTTCCGTGGCGGTGGACCGCAGGGATTCTCCACCGGTATCTTCGACCCCTCGCAGATCGTGTCGGGTGCGCCCGGCTTCGGCATCCTGTTCGCGATCCTGAGCTTCATCGGCTTCGAGGCCACCGCCATCTTCCGCGACGAGGCCAAGGACCCCGACCGCACCATCCCCAGGGCCACATACATCTCGCTCATCCTCATCGGAATCTTCTACGCGGTGTCGAGCTGGGCGCTCATCTCGGCCAATGGCCAGAAGAACATCGTCACGATCGCCAGCAAGAACCTCGGCGGCTTGCTGTCCGACACCACCACGCGGTACCTCGGTCTCGCTGGCGGGCACATCATCCAGGTGCTGTTCGTCACGAGCCTGTTCGCGTGCATCCTGTCGTTCCACAACATCGTGTCGCGCTACCTCTTCTCGCTCGCGAAGAACCGGGTGCTGCCCCACGGGCTCTCGCTGCCTCACCCCAGGTTCGGTTCACCGGCGCGCGCGTCCGTCACCACGACGATCATCGTGCTCGTTCTGATCGTCGCCGCTGTCGCACTCAGACTCGATCCGATCGCGCAGTTCTACACCTGGCTGGGCGGCATCTCGTCCGTCGGGATCGTGCTCCTCCTCGCGCTGACGAGCGTCTCGGTCATCCGCCTCTTCCGCAAGAGCGACCACGGGCTGAGCTCGTGGAAGACCTGGATCGCACCCGGAGTCGGCCTCCTGGGGCTCGCGTTCTTCCTATTCCTCATCCTGCAGAACCTGCCGGCACTTCTGGTGGAGAACGGGGGAGCCCCCTGGGCGTACGGTGCATTCTCGTGGGGAGTGCTCGCCATTCTCGTGCTCGCGTTCGTTGCCGGTCCCGTGATCGCCGCGATCAAGAAGGACGTCGAGGTCGAGTAGAACCTCCTGCACCGCACCCTGCTTGTAGAGCCCGCTGCTCGCGCCGGGCACGAGAGCCGCGTTGCCGGAGCGGGATTCGCGGACGGGGGCCTCGCCGGGCTCAGATCAGGCGGTCCCAAATCCAGCGCAGCTGTTCGAGCCCGGACGACGCGGCCGCCGGGTCGGGCAGCGGCGTGCCGGCGTTCTCGACGGGGGCCACTCCAACCCCCGCCATCCCGATTTCGGGCTCCCCCAACGGTGGCCGAATGGTGAGCGACGCTGCCATCGCCGTGATGGTCGCTGCCGCCGACCGGAGCTGTTGGGCGTCGGCGTCGGGCCCGGCGACGGAGCGCAGCTTCAATTCGACGATTTCTGCGACGTCCGCGGCCAGTGGGCGCAGGCGCCCGATCTGTCGTTCGATCAGCCACGGCGAGTCGGCGATCAATCGGAAGCGGGCGTGCACCAGGTCCGGATCCTCCGTCAGCTCGCTCGGCAACTCGACAAGTCCCAGCGCGCCGCTGAGTATTCCTACCTGAGGGTCGGCGAGGTATTCGCGCGTGCGTTGCTCGCTGAGCCGGGGGAGTTCCCAGCCGAGAAGCGCGTCGTCTTTCGTGTCGAAGTGGTTGAAGAAGCTGCGCTGGGTGATGCCCACGGCCTCGCAGATCTGGTCGACGGTGAGCGCGGCCGACCCGTGGAGTTGGGCCAGCCGCACTGCCTCGCGTTCGATGGACCGCACGGTCGCGCGACCCCGGGCGTTGCGGGTGTCACGTCCATCTGCGGAAGGTCTCATGGCTCATTCATACCGCGCTACTCGTACCGGAGGGCGTCGATCGGAGTCTTCCGGGCGGCGCGGCGAGCGGGGAGCGTGCCGGCCAGGAAGGCGATCACGACGATCAGCAGGATCACTCCCACGATGGACGTCGGCTGGAACAGCAGCAGGTGCAGCCCGGCGAGACCCGAGAGCGGCCCCGCCGCCAGACCGGCGCTGAGCGGAATGCCCAGCAGCATTGCCCCGACCGCTCCGAGGAGGCTTCCGAGCAGGCCGATGAAGGCGGCCTCGAGACTGAAGAGCGCGAACACGCGCCCGTTGCTCATCCCCATCGCCTTCATCAGGCCGATCTCACGGGTGCGCTCCTGCACGCTCATGAGCAGTGTGTTGACAATGCCGAAGGCCGCGGCGAGAAGGGCCACGATCGCGAAGGCGTTGAGCACTCCGGTGATTCCGGTGATGACGGTCTGGATGGCCCCGAGTTGGTCCGCGATCGTCTGCGCCGACATCCCCTCGGCCGAGATCCTCTTCTTCAGGGCGTCGATCTGGGGCGCGGTCGCTGTCGCGTCGAAGTGGGCGACGGCGACCTGATAGTGGTCGGGGGATGCCGAGCTCGCCTTCTGCAGTTGTGCCAGTTCCTCGACCAGGGCAGCGTTGCCCCCCGCGCCGGAACTGAGCAAGCTCGCGTTCGAGATGCCCACAATCGTCGCCGTGACCTCGTGATGCGCGCCGAGCAGGTCTGTGATCCCGAGCGTGGCCGTCGTTCCCACCGCGGCGGACGCGCTGCCGAGGCCGAGTGCCTTCACGTACTCGTCGGGCAGGGTGAGCTGCCGTTGGGAACTGGCCGCGTCGAGTTGTGTGCCAGCCGTCAGATCGGATCTCGCGATCGAAGAGGTCGGCGCGATGGATACCTGGTACTTGTCGCTCGAGCCGGCCCGGATCCAATCGATCGATACCTGCGAAATCGGGGCGACGTCGCTCAGTCCGCTGATGTTCTTCAGCGTGGTGATGTCGGTGGCGCTGAGGGTTCCACTCGACCCGGTCAGCGGGTTGGCGGTGCCACTCGAGGCGGTCGAGGTGGCCGGGTCATACTTCTGCGGGCCACCGCCGGTGCTCGTCGGCGAGGCCTTCGAGATGAGGAACACGTCACCGGCCCCGAGCGACGCGACCTGCTTGGTCACGTAGTCGGATACGCCGGCTCCCAGCGCTGTCGTGAGGGTGAGCGTGAACGCTCCGACGAAGAGTGCGAGAACGGTGAGTGTGGTGCGCAGCTTGCTGCGCACGGTGTTCGCGGCGGCGGTGCGGACAAGGTCGACGGTCTTCATGCGGACACCCCCGCGGGAGCGCTCGTGAACTCGACGAGACGTCCATCGCGCATGTGGACCTGACGATCGCAGCGAGCGGCGAGGTCTTCGTCGTGGGTGACGATGACGAGCGTGATGCCGTGCTCGCGGTTGAGCGCGAACAACTCGTCTTCGACGATCGCACCGGTGGCGGAATCGAGATTGCCGGTCGGCTCGTCGGCGAAGATCACGTCGGGTTCTCCGACGAGTGCGCGAGTGAGAACGACGCGTTGTTTCTGGCCGCCGGACAGATCGGTCGCCCTGTTGCGTGCCTTGTCGGCCAGGTCGAAGCGCGCGAGCGCCGCCATTCCGCGCCGACGGCGTTCCGCGGCCGGCACACCAGTGATCGTGAGCGGGAGTACGACGTTGTCGAGCACCGAGGTCCCCGGCGTGAGGAAGAACTGCTGGAAGACGAAGCCGAACCTGCGGTTGCGCAGTCTGTTGACGGCGCGCCTCGAGAGGCGTCGGGCATCCTCTCCGTCGACGAGCACCTCACCGGCATCGACGCTGTCGAGCAGAGCGAGGATGTGCATGAGGGTGGATTTGCCGGAACCGCTCTTGCCCACGATCGCCAGCGATTCACCTCGCCGGATGGAGAGCGAGACGTCGTCGAGCGCGTGGAAGCGACTGTCTCCCTTGCCGTACCACTTGGAGAGCCGTCGTGCTTCGAGCAGCGGTGCCACCGCGCCAGGGAGTGTATTTGTCATGCAGTCAATATATGTAGTTACTATAGTTACTGCAGTACTCCGCTGGGAGTAATTCCGTGGTGGTTCCGAGCTCCCCCGGAGTCAGGAGGCCGGCGCCTGAGGATGCTGCCTTAGCGCCGGCGCGCCCGATGTCGTGGTCGGCCCGACACTCGCGTTGTCAGGTGTGCGCGGGCCGTCGACCCGTGATGGATCCCGTGATGCTGACCAGAGCGCGACGCGAGACCAGCTTGGTGATGCCGACCGTCAGGGCGTTGCCGGTACCGCAGACAACGCTGGGCGGAGGGTTGCGCCGGTCGAGGGTCGACAGCGCTATGCCGACGACCTGGCTGGGGGTCTGGAGGGACCCGACTCGGGCGTCCTCGCCGGCGACGGTGAAGAACTCTGTTTTCGTCGCTCCGGGAGAGAGCGCGAGCACCTTGAGTCCCGATCCCTTCGCCTCATACCAGAGGGCTTCGGTGAAGCTCAGGACGAACGCCTTGGTGGCCCCGTAGACGGCCATCAGCGGCACCGGCTGGTAAGCGGCGGTGCTGGCGACGTTGATGAGCGCACCTCTGCCGCGGGCGAGCAAGCCGGGGTAGAAGGCTCGTGTGATGTCGACCAGGGCGCCGACATTGAGACCGACTTCCTGACCGATTCTGGAGGGATCCTCGTTCTCGAACCGGTTTCGGGTGGCGAAGCCCGCGTTGTTGATCAGGGTGTCGATCGTCAATCCGAGTTCGGTGATCCGCGACGCGAGATCCGCGGCCGCCAGCGGTGCCGCGAGGTCGACCGAGAGCACAGCGACCGAGACGCCGTGCTGTTCGCGGAGTTCGGCCGCGATCGCTTCGAGGCGCTCCTTTCGGCGTGCCACCAGAACCAGGTTCGCGCCTCTGGCGGCGAGTTGACGGGCGAACTCTTCGCCGAGGCCGGAGCTGGCTCCGGTGATCAGCGCGGTGGTGCCGGCGTACTGCAGGGACATAGGACCATTCCTCCTTGGGTGAACGTGTGTTCACTGATATAGATTTACACACGTTCACCTACTTGTGCAATGGAGTGCCGTGTCGAAGCGCAAAGCGAGTCCCCGAGGGGAGGGCGATCTGCTGCGGACCCAATTGGTCGCGGCGGCGAGCGAGCTCCTCCTCTCGCCGCAGCGGATCGAGTTGCCCTCGCTGCGCGCGGTCGCGCGGGCATGCGGGGTGTCGCCCGCGGCCGTCTACCTTCACTTCGCGTCTCAGGGCGCCCTGATCAGAGCCGTCATCGACTCTCAACTTCTGGCCCTCACCGCCCACGTGCAAGAGAAGCTGGCCGCGACGCCAGCAGGAGGGTTGGGAGCTCTCGCGGAGGCGGTCGCGGAGTGGGGATTCCTGCACCCCGGCGGCTACCAACTGCTCTTCGAAAGCGCGGATGAGCTGGGCATCGATGATCACGACGACGAATCTCGATGGGGGCTCATCCGGGCCGTGGAGTCGTTCCTCACGGACGCGGGGCTGTCAGCGGCGGACGCCAGGCCCGCCGCCTTTCGTCTGTGGGCATCCATTCACGGCGTGATCTCTCTCCGGCTCCACAAGCCCGACCTCGACTGGCCGACGGAATGGCAGGCCGACATTCAGGCGATCGTCGCCTCAGCGCGTCGCGCGAAGTCGGGTTAGTCCGTCGACGGTCGGGCGGCTACTACGAGCGTCGATCCAGTGACCTCATGATTTTCAGTGACTTCGGATGGGATTTCGCATTTTACTTATGGAGTCGGCCTGCTTCTGACCAGGCATTTGCCTGTGTGCTCGAAGTTGCTCGCAGCTGGTTCAGCGGGCGGAAATGGCCCGGATATGGTCCAGGATCGATGGAAGCTGCCGCGGGAGCCATGCTGCCGCTGTCCTATCCGGACCAGCTTTCATCTGTTACAGTTATTGCACTTGGAGCAGATGGAGGCGCGACATGACTGAGGTCCTGACCCGTGACGCGGATGCGTTCCACCGCGCCCTCGACGGCGCGGGAGACGAGGTCAAGGTCAGCGTCTCGCGAGAGACCGCGGAGTGGCTGGCCCGCATTGTGGATGCGCGTTCGCGCGGCCAGCGTGTCGTCGTCACGCACGGCCGCGCCGAGGTCACTCCCGCCGAGGCCGCGGCGCTGCTCGGTGTCTCGCGCCCTCAAGTCCGCAAGTTCATGGACGAGGGCAAGCTGGGCTTCCGCATGGTCGGCGCGCACCACCGCATCCCGATGGAGTCCATCGAGGCTTTCCGGGCATGGGAGCGGGAGCAGATGACGAAGGGCATGGAGGAGCTGTCCCGGCTGCAGAACGAGCTGGGCCTGTTCGAGTGACCTCCGCCGAGGTCGACGAGCGCGCTCCGATTCGCGTCGTCCTCGCAGACGCGAACGTGCTTTACTCCCGCGTCCTGCGCGACTACCTGCTGTACGCGGCGACGCAGGGCCTGCTGGAGATCCGCTGGAGTGCGGAGATCCTCGCGGAAGTGATCGAGCACCTGGCGGAGAACATTGTCGGGTTCGACGCGGCGGCGGGAGCGCGGTTGGTCGCCGCGATGAACGGCGCGTTCCCCGCGGCCGAGGTGGAGCCCGACAGTGGCGCCGAGGCTGCCGTAGCTGACCTCCCATTGCCCGACGAGGACGATCGGCATGTGCTCGCCGCCGCAGTCGCCATCGGTGCAGATGTGCTCTGCACCGACAATCTCAAGGATTATCCGGCCGACGCGATGGAAGTGGTCGGCATCCGGCTCATGTCGGCGGATGCTCTGCTGACGCTCCTACTCACCGAGTTCCCGGACGGGATGCTCGCCGCCCACCGGCTCGCGGTGTCGAGGCTCCCCGGCGCAACGGACGAGTCGACTCTTGTTGCGCTTCGTCGTGCAGGCGCAGGTGGAGCCGTGAACGGCATCGCCAATCTGCTCGTACCTTGAGGGAGTATCGGCGACTGGTGCAAGCTATCGGCGGCCCTGCGCAGGGTGCTCTACGCGCGCGACTGCCGCCGCATTGCCTCTACCGCAGCGATGATCGATTCGGCCGGGACTTCCTTCTCGCTCCAATCAGTCCAGAAGTTCATCGTCGCGCTTGCCGGCTTGATCTTGGGCGCATCCAGCTTGATGCGGGTCGGAAGGATGATGGAGTCGCCGAGGATGCGGGTGGCGATGCCGCTTCGCAGATCCTGCGCGAACGCCGGAGGTCAGCTGAACGCCAAATTACGAGAGTGAAACGAGTTCGTCCACATCCGAGGTGTGAGGGCTTCGGCTTACGTCTCGGCGACACTTCCCCAACGGACTCCCTGGGGTTCACCAGACCTCGCGCTGACGCTCCTGGTCGACGACGGCCTCGCGGTCCGAGAGCCGTCGCAGCCCCGCGAGGGGTTGCGCCATGCGCGCGTTGCCGCTCAGCCGTGACTCATTGCGGTCGAGGAACGCCCAGTAGCCCGCGGTGAACGGGCACGCGTTCTCACCCAGTCGCACCTTGGGGTTGAAGCGGCAGCTGCCGCAGTAGTCGGACATGGTCGAGATGTAGGCGCCGCCCGAGGCGTACGGCTTGGTCGCGACGATGCCGCCGTCAGCGTGCTGTGACATGCCGATGACGTTGGCGGGCATCACCCAGGGTGTGCCGTCCACGAAGATGTCGATGAACCACTGGTTGAGGGCGACGGGGTCGTAGCCGTGCTGCAGCGACCAGTTACCGAGGACCATCAGACGTTGGATGTGGTGGGCCCAGCCGTGCCGCCGCATCCCGTCGATCGTCTCGCTCAAGCACCGCGCGACTATCGCGTGCGGGTCGAGGGTGGTGAAGGCCTCGGGCAGGGGAGCGGTCGCCGCGAGGGCGTTGCTCCGAGTCGGGTACTCCTCGCCGAGGTGCCAGTAGAGGTGCCACACGTAGTCGCGCCATCCGGCGATCTGGCGCACGAAGCCCTCGACGCTGTTGAGGGGTGCCGCGCCCGCACGGTACCGGGCCTCGGCTGCCTCGACCACCTCACGCGGGTCGAGCAGCCCGAGGTTGAGGGGCACGCTCAGCAGCGAGTGGGCCATCGTCCAGTCGCCCTGCAGCATGGCGTCTTCGTAGGGGCCGAAGTCGGGCAGTCGGTAGTCGAGGAAGTCGTCGAGGGCGAGTCGCGCCTCCTCCTCCGTGACGGCGAAGCGTCTCGGGCCGTCGTCGCCGACGAGCTGCACGGAGCCCTCCGCCTGCCACCGGTCGAGATCGATCCGCACCTGGGCATCGATGTCGTCTTCGTCGGGCCACCACGGCACGTGGCCGAGCGTCGTCGCGCCCTTCGGTGGCGACCGCCGGTTGTCGGCATCGTAGTTCCAGGCGCCGCCGACAGGATCGCGGCCGTTCATCAGGATGCCCGTCCTGACCCGCACCTCTCGGTAGAAGTCCTCCAGCAGCAGGCGCCGGCCGCCGCGTGACTCGGCCCACGCCCCGAACTGCTCCTCGCTCGTCACGAACCCGCGGCTCGGCAGCACGGTGATCTCCCGACGTGCGACGAACCGCCGTGCGCTCCACGACGGGGGATCGATCACCTCGAGCTCGGCGCGCCCGTCCACGACGTCCGCGTACCTCTCCACCTGGTGGAACTCGACGCGGTCGCCGAGATCGCGAGCGCGGTGCCGGAGGGCCGAGAGCAGCAGGTGCGCCTTCGCCCTGTGCATCGGCCGTCGACCGAACACCGACCTCGCCTCGATGAGGAGCATCCTGCCGCCATCGTCGAACTGCGAGCCGAGCTGCCCGGCGAACACCCACCGCGTGCGGTCGGTCATCGACCGGGCGCCCGACGGATGCGGATGGGCCCCCGCGCGCTCGACGGGTCGACGACCCTGCCCTTCTGGGTGATGACCACGTCTCCCGAGGCCACGAGACGGCGGGCCGCTCGGCGTGCGGGCTCCATGAGATCTCCCCAATCGTCATCGCCCACCGAACGGGCGGCATCCGACGGGCAGATCGTCGCGCTCGCGGCGCGGGAACCGAGCAGGTCGAGGATGCTCCACTCGAGCTCGGCGTCGGCGCGACTGACCTTCCGCCTGCGGCAGGCCTCCGAGCAGTACCTGACCTCGTCCCAGTTCGCCTGCCACTGCCGGCGCCACCGCATGGTCCTGCCGCACGACGCACAGATCTTCGCGGGCAGCTCCACGCTCTCATTGCACCACGGCCGGGGACCTGATTCACCATCTCCCGCAACTCGGTGTCGAGGCGCAGACGGGGGAGTGGTTCACGCGGGCAACTTCGGAAGCCGGGTGTTCAGTCCGTCCCTGGCGCGCTGTCGAGAGGCTGACCCGACGCTCCCGCAGATCACGATTCACGACCTCAGGCACACCGCGGCGTCGCTCGCTGTTGCTTCTGGTGCGAACGTGAAGGCGGTCCAGCGCATGCTCGGTCACGCCTCTAGATGCGCCGTTCTGACGGGGTTGAAAAGTAACATGAGCTCAGCTCCGTTGTATGTGTCTGCAACCATGAACTGCATGAGAGGCGAACGAATGAACGCTAATTGGAAAGACCGCCTGCGCCGTATGTTTCCCGACAGTCCGATCCATGACGGAGATGCCGCGAACTTCTCCTTTTCCGTCGGTTCGATTGCTCTGCAGTCAGGAGACACATTCACACTGGAGCCCAATAGCGTGACCGCGATAGTTGGCGGCAACAACGTCGGGAAGTCGACCCTCCTGCGCGAGCTGGTAAACACTACCTCCCATAGGCTCGGGATGCCGATGCCTGACAATGTGTCGATAGATTCCGTGGCATTCGTTCGCGGAGGCACGCCGGCCGACCTTATGGATTGGATCGGTCAGAACTCGAGGTTCGTGCCGGATCCGCAGAATGCCGGATTTCAACGCGCTATGACCAACCGAGAGCATCCGGTGCAAATGGCGAACCACTGGGTGAATCATTCCTCCCCTGGAATCGGATCGATCGCTCCGTTCGTATGCTTCTATGGCAATGCGCAGGGTCGCTTCGGCATTGGTGGTGCTGCGGAACTCCGCGAGTCTGTCACCGATCCCGCGACTCACCCAGTGCATGCGTTACAGGATTCAAAATCGCTGCTGGACCGCCTGAGCCGCATCTCCCATGAAATCTTCGGCCGTCATTTGACCCTTGACACCCTCGCCCGGACCATTCGGCTTCGAGTCGGAAAAGTAGACCTGCCCACACCCAAGATCGACGACATCAGCGATGAGTACCGAGAGGCGATGGCCGCTCTCCCACCGCTTGACGACCAGGGTGATGGGATGCGAAGTCTCGTGGGACAGCTACTTCCTGTGCTCTCGGGAGGCTTCCCTCTCGTCGTCATTGATGAACCCGAAGCGTTTCTTCACCCGCCGCAAGCTCACGCCCTCGGGGCCGAGCTGGGCCGCCTTGCGGTGGAGCGAGGCGTTCAGGTGGTAGTCGCGACGCACGATCGGAGCTTGCTAACGGGACTGCTCGACTCTGGGGTTGCTGTTTCAATAGTTCGGCTCACTCGCGATGATGGACCCCCTAGCGCGAACCAGCTGAAAGCCGAAGCTCTCAACGTGCTCTGGCGCGACCCCGTTCTCAAGTACACCAACCTGCTCGACGGGCTTTTTCATCGTCTCGTAGTCCTCGCTGAGGGGGAGGGCGATTGCGCATATTTGGCGGCAGCGCTCGACTGCGAGGACCGCCCGCGTTGGACTGTTCCCAAGAACGAAATTCTCTTTGTGCCGACCTCGGGTAAAGACGGAATGGCAAAGTCGGCTCGAGCCTTGAACGCTGCCAAAGTCCCGATCGTCGCTGCGCCCGACCTTGACATGCTGAGCGATGAGAACAAATTGAAAGTTCTTGTTGAAAGCCTCGGGCACGAGTGGGCCCCAGAGCTCTCGGCAATGTGGCGAACCGCGACTCGTGATGTGAGCGCACGGAGGGAGGCGGCGCGGGTACGCCACGTTGTTGACGCGATTAACGCTGCGCTTGGAAATCACCTTGACGAGGCCTACTCTGCCGCGCACAAGGAGTCCGTCCGCGCACACCTTCGGGTTGCCGCCCCTTGGGACGATGTGAAGTACTTTGGCATGGCCGCATTCAAGGGCGACGCTGGGCCGGCTGCAAAGGCGCTCGTCGAAAAGCTGGATGAACTTGGCGTTGTTATGGTGCGGGAAGGAGAGTTGGAGCGCCTAGCACCCGAGGTGACGATTCGGAAGGGCCCTGCGTGGCTGGAAGCCGCGCTTCGAGGAGCGCACCAATGCAACGCGCAGACTCAATCTCATGTTGACCGCATTCTCACGGCGGGTGGAGTCCGGTTAGTCACGTAGGCAGCATCCTGGGACGAACCGGCACCGGCAAAACGATGACGGGCCAAACCCGTGCGAGTCAAGTACCACAGTGAATTCAGTCAACCCTTGAATCCTGAATGTGACGTCACGACCCGCAGTCGGGTGAGACCCGACGGATACCGGCGTAATTCGGGCCGCAGCCCACGGGACAAGCCGGCAATAGAGGGTGATCCGTGGGCAAATTTGGGCGAATCACGCCGGGCGCACGCTGATAGCGCTTTGGAAGCATGAGCTGACCAGCACTAACTGGGATGGATCCGACGGGCGTCGATCCCGTGACCTCTCCATATTCGGTCGTGCCATTCACCGAGCGGAGCGAGCTGGAATGATGCCGATTCGTCCCTACCAGGCGCACCAATCACAACTCGGATGAGTCAATGCAACTGAACCTTTGCCAGTCACCTGTTAGTTCGCTTTGCCCGTCGAGTGCGGAACCGCGCCACTCCAGATGCTTGGAGATCGCGCCCTCGAAACTTGTCGGCTCGAACTTGACATGCTCGGTGCACGAGTCGGGCGCACATCTGCGACAAGGCCTCAATCTCAACCAGCGGGAATGTGTGATGGGTCTCGGCCCCTGTCGGGCTGGTCAAGCTCAGGACTGGCCGGCGGCCCTGGCGGAATCCGCGGGCGATGTGGGTGCACACCTTATGAGTGACAGGGTCGTCGCGATCGCCTGGTGACCAGAGCGGCGCTGACGGCGCCGGTCGGCCCCTCAATGCCCCAACCAAGTGAATGTGGTGCGTTCCGCACGATGCTCTGACTCGCAAGCGAAGTGGAAAGCGGGACTGACTGAGGTCCCCATTTGAGTGCAGACTTGCTAGCGCTGGTGCGCCGTGCGAGAAAGAGGGGTGTTACATCAGAAGTTTGCGGTGAGCGCTCAAGAGCGCCAGGTGTGCGACCATCGACTTTTCCACCTACATCGATATCGCACGGCGCCGTGATCGCGAGAGGCATGAACCGAGGCGGTCGGCGTCAGGCGACAATCCGCTAACGCGAAGCAGGTCGAGGTGACTAGCGACACGATAATGCTCGCTGCGATGGGTTCAATGTCCGGTTGCGGAATCTATCGAGCTCGCAGGTGTCTGGCCCGAACATGAAGGGACCTCGGAGTAGTATCGACCCATGTCGAGTCGGATCAAACCGCTGCACTCCAAGACCACAGTCAAACGTGCGGGAGAGACGATCGGGAATACACGCGCGAGTCAAGCAGAGGTCGATGCGGCAAAAGAAGTCGTGTCAAATTTCCGGAGTTCGCACGGGTATCCATTGATTGGAGTGACCATGCACGTTCGGCAGCGGGCCCTGCAGGTGAACCCAAATGCTATCGTCGCACAACGACTGAAGCGGCTGCCCACAATCGTCGACAAGCTTGAACGCTACCCAAAGATGAACGTGACTACGATGCAGGACTTGGGCGGCAGTCGGGTCATCCTGCCGACTGTGGGCGAGGTGGAGAGCCTCGTCGGGTCACTCGCCAGTGCTACCCGCGCACAGAACACCATTGTGCGCAAGTACGACTACATGCGAGACAGTCCCGGCCCCAAGTCGACCGGTTACCGCGGTATTCACCTTGTCTATGAATACCGTGCGTCACAGACTGAATATCACGGGCTGAAAGTGGAGGTGCAGGTTCGCACAGAACTTCAGCATGCGTGGGCGACAGCGGTCGAAACGATGGACCTGTTCTCCGGAAGCGAATTGAAGTACAGCAAAGCGGATCCCGATTTGCAGCGCTACTTCGCGGTCGCGGGATCGCTCATGGCGCACGCCGAGGGCACAACGCCCGTGCCGGGTGCGGACGGCACCCAGGGCGACCTGCAACGGGAGCTAGGTCGCCTCGAGAAGAAGCACGGCATCGTGAGTCGCCTGCGCGGATATGCCGCGATCGTCGGTGAGCACGCAAAGAGTGACCGTCGCAGCACGCTCACTCTTGAGCTTCGACGGAAAGAGCAACAGCTCAGCGTGACGGTCCATGAAACGTTGGCAGACGCGGAAAAGCGCCTCGCAGGGCTCGAAGCCCTCAACGATGAAAACCTGGATGTCGTGCTGGTGGGTATTAGCAAAGTCGGTCAACTTCAGGCGGCATATCCGAACTACTACGCTAATACCGAGGCGTTCACACATTTCATGGACCAACAACTGACTTGAATTGCGAACATGATTCTTACCCAAATGCGGCGACTCGTTGGGTTTGACCTTCATCGCACAGTTGTTTGCCGCCCGCTTGAGGACCAAGCAAGAATCCTTTCGTTCCAAGCGGGCTCTGCAAACCACTTTTCTTCGATCCAGCGCGAGCTGCATCTTTCGACCTGCGGTGTGCGTTTCGGTTGTCCGCCGAAAGGCGGGTTTGAATCTCAATTCGGCGCGGCTTCCAAGAGCGGGCCGCGACAAAAATGTACTGACCTAGCAAGAATCATCGAAGTTGGACAGCTATCGTTGCGCATCCGCGCCACGCTCGTCACCGTCTTGCTTGTCGCGGTGTCCTCGGGCTGCGCTAGCCGGCAGCGAGGCTACCCAGAAGGACCTTGACCAAGGGCACCTCGTAATTATGGATCGATAAACAGGCGATCCCACAGCCTACATAATCGTCGTCCGACGTTGATGTCAGCATTATCAATGCGCGGCTAGCGGGGCAATTCTTCAACGCGATTGTCGTGGGGTGCTCCCCGGCGATTTTCATCGATTCGGGAGGCGCCCGTGGAACGCGGGTCGGCTTTGGGGAACTCGAGGCGATCTCGGCCCGGCCAACCAACTACGGAGATGCGTCCGATCCCTGAGGAGAAAAGTTCAGCTCCTTGATGGCGTCGAAGGCTCCTGATGAGGTCGGCGATGTTCCTCAATTTTCCCAGAGAAATGAGGAAGGCCAGTTTCTCAGTCTCTTGAATACCTGGTTTCGCCGATGGCCACCAGTGCAGTATCGATGAGGGCGATCGACATTAACTCGACCGATTTGGCCCGCGTCGCCCGAGACCCGTTGTCGAAAGTGGGGCAATTGGCCATCTTGACGACTCCGCGTGGCCGAGATAACTTTATTTTGGCCGAGAGGACTGCCAACGCGGTTCCGACTTGCAGGGTGGGACTGCCAACGCGGTGCCCACATCGCTCGCTCGGCTGAGAAACGAGGTCTGGCATCTGTGCCGGGCCTCGTTTTGTTTGTCCGAGAGATATGAGGTGTGGAATTTGCCTTTTGTTTGTAGACGAATCGGGAACCCATGGCGGTCCTCATCCCTTCGTTCTGGGCGCAATGGCCATTCACGAGGACGACGCGGCGCTTATGCAGAAGGCCTTGGACGACTTGGTCGTTCGGCATCTATCGCGAGTGCCGGTTAACCTGGAGGAGTACGAGCTCCACGCCTCAGAGATGCGAAACGCGAAGAAGCCCGACGAGACTAGAACCGGGCGCGCGAGCATCTGGGCAAACGTCGATCGGCCTCTCCGGTTAGCCCTTCTCGCCGACGCGTACAAATTGGTGGTGAATTTCGCGCCGACTAACCCGAAGTTGCCGATTGTTCTGTTCGGTGTCGCCGTCGAGAAGGCTTTTCACTCTGCTTGGAGTGAACAGGAACGCGAGCGATTCGCCTACGAAGTGCTGCTTGGCAAGTTTGATGTCATGCTCAAGACTCTCAGGCGTCGCAAACTTCCGAACCGAGGATTGGTTATTCACGACCGAAGAGTAGTTGCGGAGCGAGACATTCAAAGTTGGGTAACCGCTTGGCGTGCGACCGCCGAGCGAATCGGTCAGTTGCGCAACTTAGCCGACGTGCCCCTCTTCGCGGACTCTCGGGCGACTCGACTCCTGCAGGTGGCCGACTTGGTGTCGTACGCAATTTTCCGCCGCTACAACGCTCCCGCCAATGATTCGACCGCGTTCGACCTGATGTGGCCGGCATTTCACACCGAGAGTGGTGTGACACATGGATGTGTGCACTACACGCCGTCCTATAGACAGGGTGCTTGTCAGTGTGCCCCATGCGAACAGCGCTTGAAGGCAGAAGCGGCCAGGAGCGCCAAACCTAGCGGAGCAAAACTCTCCACCAAAGAGCCAATCGGGCCAACGTCACGTACACGTATTCGCACCCGCGTGCTCCATGATGCGCGGGAAGGAGAGTGATCGCGAGCCAAGCTGTTGGATGACCCTGACCTGATGTGGGGTCACGATCGAACACGCTTCCTGGTCACATCAGCGGGGAGATCGGCCAATCGTTAGCTATGCAGGTGCGGGACCAGGATGACGGGTAACCCTTGAAGCACAATTTCCTTTTGACTAGTTCGCCACCCAGCTACATGTCTCAGACGCCACTGCCGGTTGCTGGCTTAACGGCGATCGAAGAGCAGATCCTTGCCTTCGCAGTGGCCTTATCTCGCTACTAGATCTGCGCTTTATCGAGTGGCTTGAGCTCATGCAGACACACATTTGCTGCGGCCAGATGGCTTGAAAAAGGGAATTGACATCACTTGAAGCCGGGTGATCGTGAAGACGTCCATTTCAGCGTAACTAACTGCGGTGGCTCCGACGGGCGTCGATCCCGTGACCTCACGATTTTCAGTCGTGCGCTCTACCAACTGAGCTACAGAGCCGTTCGGGAAGCGTGCTCCCCTAAGACGAAAAGCCCCTCCTTGCGAAGAGGCTTTCCATCAGCGACCCTGACCGGACTTGAACCGGCGACCTCCGCCGTGACAGGGCGGCGCGCTAACCAACTGCGCTACAGGGCCAAGCTATTCAATTCTTGTTGTTTGGTGACCCCAACGGGATTCGAACCCGTGTTAACGCCGTGAAAGGGCGCCGTCCTAGGCCACTAAACGATGGGGCCATGATGTTTCAGAACGTCATAGCAACCGAGGGACAAGCATACGGGTGCGCCCGCGCAAATACCAAACCCTGAGGATGCGGGCCAAAAGGCGCGTATGTACCGGGCTTCTGGGCGCCGCGCGGGTAGGTTCAAGCAGTCATTGAAGCTTGACCGCCTTCGGTCGGTGAGCGTCGGTACGGGCATCCACTGGGCAAAAAGCGCTCATGTTGTTACTGTTACGAGTGTTAACAGTGTTACTGGCGTGATCACGAGGGCAGCCACAACACGATTCGGGGAAGAATGTTCACGAAGCGAACCGCGGGGGCGGTAGGCATTCGGCGGCTGACGACGCGCAGTCGGCGTCTCGTCGCGATCCTGAGCGTGGTCGGTGTGCTCGCCACGGCGGGCATCGTCGGCATCGACGCGTCGGCGGCCTACGCGACCAGCTACCCCTCGTGGCATGACGTGCTCGCCGCCCGCCACAACAAGGCGAAGACGGCCAAGGCCATCAAGCAGATCAACGCCCTCATCGGCGCCCTCGACGCGCAGGTGAAGTCGACCCAGGCCGACGCGCAGGCGAAGGGCGATGCCTTCCAGGTCGCCGAGACGAAGTACTTCGAGGCGGCCGACCGCGCGAGCGTGCTGCAGAAGCAGGCCGACAAGGCGAAGATCACCGCGCAGCGCTCTGAGATGCAGGCGGGCCAGTTGGCCGCCCAGCTCGCGCGTCAGGGTGCCGGGCCCGACTTCTCCATGAACCTCTTCCTCAACGGTGAAGACGCGAGCCAGATCCTCGCCAACATCGGCACCGCGGGCAAGGTCTCCGAGCTCACCAATGAGATCTACCAGAAGGCCGTGCAGGACAAGAACACGGCGCAGTCGCTGAGCGACCAGGCGAAGGTCGCCGCCGATCTGCGCAAGGCGCTCAAGGCTCAGGCCCAGACCGCGTTCGCGGCGGCCCAGGCGGCGGCGGCGAAGGCACAGGCGGCCTTCGATGCCTCGCAGGCGCACCGCGACGAACTGGTCGCCCAGCTCGCCGCCATCACCACCAAGCTCAAGCTCACCGAGGCCGGGTACCGCAAGGGCGTCGAGGCCCGGCTCAAGGCCGCGAGGGCCAACGGCGGCGCGGCGGTCAGTGTCGGCTACGTCAGCCCGAGCGGCTGGACGCGCCCCGCCGCGGGCGTCATCACCTCCGGCTTCGGCTGGCGCATCGCCCCCATCCCCGGCGTGCTGCCTTTCCACAGCGGCACCGACATCGCGGGCGGCTGCGGAATCCCGATCTACGCGGCGCACTCCGGCACCGTCATCTACGCGGGCTGGTACGGCACCTACGGCAACTTCGTACTGCTCGACAACGGCAGCGGCATCAACACCGGCTACGCGCACATCGTGAACGGCGGCATCCTCGTTCACGTCGGCGAACAGGTGGCCGTCGGCGAACAGATCGCCCGGGTCGGGATGACCGGCGCCGCAACCGGCTGCCACCTCCACTACGAGGTGCGCATCAACGGCGTCGCCATCAACTCCGTTCCCTTCATGCGCGCCCACGGGATCAGCCTTGGATAGCGAGGCAGACGACTGATGACACCAGGCAAGCGCCCGCTCGGGCTCCTTGCCCTGATCGTCGTCGGAACCATCGCGGTCTCCGTCGGCCTGACGGGCCCCGCACTCGCCGCACCCACCTTCCCGTCGTGGGCCGACGTGCAGCGCGCCAAGCACAACGTGAAAGCCAAGCAGGCCGAGATCAAGACCCTCACCGCCCTCATCGGCACCCTGCAGCAGCAGTCCGACGCGGCCGGCAAGACGGCCCTGCAACTGGGTGAGGCGTACCTGGTCGCCCTGAACGCGTACAACGCGGCCAGCCAGAAGGCCGACACCCTGAAGGCACAGGCGGATGCCGCATCCGCCAAATCGAAGGCCTCCAGTCAGGTGGCGGGCCAGTTGGCCGCCTACCTGGCCCGAAACAGCGGGGGAGACCTCACCCTCTCGCTCCTGTTCGGCGGGGGCGACCCGCGTGATCTGCTCGGCACCCTCGGCACCGCGAACAAGCTGACCGAGCAGACCGCCGCCATCTACGAGCAGGCCGCCGTCGACGCGAACGCCGCCAAGGCGCTCACCGCGCAGGCGAGGGTCGCCGAGGATGCCCGTGCCACGAAGTCCCGCGCCGCCGCCGCCGCACTCGCCACCGCCAAGGCCGCCGCGCAGGCCGCCCAGGCGAAGGTCGCGTATCAGAACAAGCAGCAGGCGACCATGACAGCGCAACTCGCACTGCTGAAGGGCACCTCCGCGAAGGTGCAGGCCGCGTACTACGCGGGCGTCGCGTGGGAGCGCAAGCAGGAGGAGCAGAAGACGCCCCCGCCCGACCCGCCCTCGAACAATGGCGGTGGCGGCGCGGGCTCGGGCGACGGCGGCTCCGGTGGCGGCAGCTCGAACCCGCCCGGCCCGCCCGACGTCTCCGCGGTGGGCGGGGCGATTGCGTTCGCGGAAGCCCAGCTGGGCGAACCCTACGTACTCGGCGGAATGGGCCCCAACGTCTGGGACTGCTCGGGTCTCACCAAGGCGGCCTACGCATCCGTCGGTGTGTACATCGGCACGCACTCGGCGACCGACCAGTACAACACCATGAAGTCGGAGGGTCGGCTGATCCCGCTCAGCCAGCGTCAGGCGGGCGACCTGCTGTGGTACTCCGACGGGGGCACGACCTGGGGCAGCAAGTACCACGTCACCCTCTACATCGGCAACGGCGAGATGATCGAGGCGCCGTACCCGGGCGCGACCGTGCGCATCCGTGCGGTGCGCTACGGCGACCTCGTGCCCTACGCCGGACGACCGACCGGCTGACCGACCGGCTGACCGGGCGCGCTGCTGCGGCACCCGCGGGAGGCCGAGTCGACTCGCGGACGACCGACCGGCTGACGCCTAGTGGCCCTCGGCCGCCAGCTTGGCGATGCCGTCGAGCACGATCTGCTCCGCCTCGGCGGCCGAACCCCAGCCCTCGGTCTTGACCCACTTGCCGGGCTCGAGGTCTTTGTAGTGCTCGAAGAAGTGCTCGATCTCCTTGCGCTGGAACTCCGGGATGTCGTCGACGTCCTGGATGTGCGCCCAGCGCGGGTCCTTCGCGGGAACCGCGATCACCTTCGCGTCGGAGCCGCCGTCATCGGTCATGTTGAACACGCCGACCGGGCGCACCGAGACGCCCACACCCGGGAACAGCGGGTACTCGAGCAGCACGAGCACGTCGACGGGGTCGCCGTCGAGGCCGAGCGTGTTCTCGAAGTAGCCGTAGTCGGTGGGGTAGCTGAACGCGGTGAAGAGCACGCGGTCGAGGTAGACGCGGCCGGTCTCGTGGTCGACCTCGTACTTGTTGTGACTCCCGCGCGGGATCTCGATTACGGCGTCGTAGGCGGCCATGACTGCTCCTCAATGGGTTCGGGGATTGCTGCAATAACGTTACTGGATGGACTCCGAGCGCCGACCTCGTCTCACCCCGGCGATCGCGGACGTGCGCCGGGCCACCCGTGCGGCCCTCGCCGAGTTCGCTTCGTCCGACCGCGCAGCGGCCCCACTCGATGCGCCGGCTTCCTCCGACCCCGCGGTCCTGCTCGACGCCTCGGTCTCCCCCGACTCGTCGGCCCCGCTCGTGCTCGTCGCCCTCAGCGGCGGACCCGACTCCCTCGCGCTCGCCGCGGCGACCGCCTTCGAAGCGCCCCGGGCGGGCCTCCGGGCCGGCGCGGTGATCGTCGACCACGGCCTGCAATCGGGCAGCGCCGCGGTGGCGGACTCGGCCGCGGCACAGGCGCGCGGGCTCGGTCTCGACCCCGTGATCGTGCGCCGGGTGACCGTCGGAACGGAGGGCGGCCCCGAGGCGGCGGCGCGCAGCGCGCGGTACGAGGCGCTCGCGGCGGCCCTCGCCGAGACCGGGGCGGTGGTCATCCTGCTCGGTCACACCCTCGACGACCAGGCCGAGACGGTGCTGCTGGGCCTCGCGCGCGGCAGCGGGGCAGCGAGCCTCAGCGGCATGGATAACCGTCCCCCCGGCTTCGCCCGCCCCCTGTTGCGCCTCCGCCGCTCCTCGACCGAGGCCTTCTGCCGCGATTCCGGCCTCACGCCCTGGCTCGACCCGCAGAATCTCGACCCCGCGTTCACCCGCGTCCGCGTTCGCGGCACGGTGCTGCCCGTGCTGGAGCGCGAGCTCGGTCCGGGGGTCGCCGAGGCGCTCGCCCGCACCGCCGACCAGTTGCGCGAGGATTCGGAGGCCCTCGACCTGTTCGCGGCGGAGGTGGCCGAGGAGCTCGCCGACGTGGCCGAGGGCGGCATCTCGCTGCCGGTGGCGGCGCTCGCGAGCAACCCGGCGGCGCTGCGGCAGCGGCTCATCCGGCTGGCGGTGTCGAGCGAGTTCCATGTCTCGCTGTCGCGCGCGCAGACGCTCGAGGTCGCCCGCCTGGTGACCGACTGGCACGGTCAGGGGCCCCTCGATCTGCCGGGCGTTAGGGTTGAACGGCGAGCGGGCCTGCTCATCTTCAGCGCGAACGGATAGGTGCCATGGAACTCAGCGACGTCTCCGCCGACCTGAGCGAGGTGCTGTTCACCGAGCAGCAGATCGCCGACAAGCTGGCGGAGCTGGCCCGCCGGATCGAGGCGGACTACGCCGGTGACCGGCCGCTGCTCGTGGGCGTGCTCAAGGGCGCCGTCATGGTGATGGCCGACCTGGCGCGCGAGCTGAAGATCCACCTCGACATGGACTGGATGGCCGTCTCCTCCTACGGCGCCGGCACGCAGTCGAGCGGCGTCGTGCGGATCCTCAAAGACCTCGACACCGACGTGCAGGGTCGCCGCGTGCTCATCGTGGAGGACATCATCGACTCCGGCCTCACCCTGTCGTGGCTGAAGGCCAACCTGGCCACCCGCGGGGCGGCCTCCGTGGAGATCTGCGCCCTGCTGCGCAAACCCGACGCCGTGAAGGTCGATGTGGATGTGCGCTACCTCGGCTTCGACATCCCGAACGCGTTCGTCGTGGGCTACGGCCTCGACTACGCCGAGACCTACCGCAACCTGCGCGGTGTGGGCGTCCTGTCGCCCCACGTCTACCAGTAGCGCGTGCTCACCGGGGACTCGTATTACGCCCTCGGCAAACATCCAGCGGCCGCCAAGCAGCAGACCGGTACCCTTTAGGCACGTCTCTTTAGAAAGGTGAAGGGCTTCTCTCGGCCCGGCACATCATGGATTTCAAACGTCTGTTCCGCGGTCCGCTCACCTGGGTGGTTCTGGCCGTCATCGCCGTCTGGATCGGCATCTCGATCTTCCAGGTGAACGGCTTCCGCGACATCACGACCGAGCAGGGGCTCCAGCTTCTCAAGGGCAACACGGTCGAGACGGCGAAGATCTCCGGCGGTGACCAGCGCGTCGCGCTCACCCTTTCGCAGCCCGACGGCAACTTCGGCACCCAGGTGCAGTTCAACTACGTGACCGCCCGCGAGGCCGACGTGGTCGCCGCGGTCGACGCCTCCGGCGCGAAGTTCAACGACGAGGTGCCCCAGGCCAACTTCCTCAGCTCCACACTGGGCATCATCGTGCCCTTCCTCATCGTGGGCGGCCTCTTCTACTTCCTGTTCATGCGCATGCAGGGCGGCGGCAACCGCGTCATGCAGTTCGGCAAGTCGAAGGCGCGACTGATCGGCAAGGATGCGGCCAAGGTCACCTTCGCCGACGTGGCCGGTGCCGACGAGGCCATCGAAGAGCTCGAAGAGATCAAGGACTTCCTCAAAGACCCGGCCCGATTCCAGGCCGTCGGTGCCCGCATCCCGAAGGGCGTGCTCCTGTACGGCCCTCCCGGAACGGGCAAGACCCTGCTCGCGCGCGCCGTCGCGGGTGAGGCGGGCGTTCCGTTCTACTCCATCTCGGGTTCGGACTTCGTGGAGATGTTCGTCGGCGTCGGCGCGAGCCGTGTGCGCGACCTATTCACGCAGGCGAAGGAGAACTCGCCGGCCATCATTTTCGTCGACGAGATCGACGCGGTCGGCCGTCACCGTGGCGCCGGCATCGGCGGCGGCAACGACGAGCGCGAGCAGACGCTCAACCAGCTGCTCGTCGAGATGGACGGCTTCGACGTCAAGACGAACGTCATCCTGATCGCCGCGACCAACCGCCCCGACGTGCTCGACCCAGCGCTGCTGCGCCCGGGCCGCTTCGACCGCCAGATAGGCGTGGACGCGCCCGACCTGAAGGGCCGGCAGCGCATCCTCGAGGTGCACGGTCGCGGCAAGCCCCTCGCCGCCGGCGTCAACCTCGAGGTGCTCGCGCGCAAGACCCCCGGCTTCACCGGTGCCGATCTGGCGAACGTGCTCAACGAGGCCGCGCTTCTCACCGCCCGCTCGAACGCGCAGCTCATCGACAACCGTGCCCTCGACGAGGCCGTCGACCGCGTGATGGCGGGCCCGCAGCGCCGCTCGCGCATCATGGCCGACAAGGAGAAGCTCATCACGGCGTACCACGAGGGCGGCCACGCCCTCGCCGCCGCGGCGATGCGTCACACCGACCCGGTCACCAAGGTCACCATCCTGCCGCGCGGCCGCGCGCTGGGCTACACGATGGTGCTCCCGATCGAAGACAAGTACTCCGTCACGCGCAATGAGCTCCTCGACCAGCTCGCCTACGCCATGGGTGGCCGCGTCGCTGAGGAGATCGTGTTCCACGACCCCACCACCGGCGCCTCGAACGACATCGAGAAGGCCACGTCGATCGCTCGCCGCATGGTGACCGAGTACGGTATGAGCGCGAAGGTCGGCTCGGTCAAGCTCGGCTCGGGCAACAGCGAGCCGTTCATGGGCCGCGAGATGGGTGCCGCCCGCGACTACTCCGAGAACATCGCCGAGACGGTCGACGCCGAGGTGCGGTTGCTCATCGAGCAGGCGCACACGGAGGCGTGGGAGGTCATCAACGACAACCGCGAGACACTCGACAAGCTCGCGACCGAGCTGCTCGAGAAGGAGACGCTCGACCACGACCAGCTCGCCGAGATCTTCAAGGACGTGAAGAAGCTGCCCGAGCGGCCGCAGTGGCTGTCGAGCACCAAGCGACCGCTCTCCGACCTGCCGCCCGTGCTGGTGCCCTCGAAGGCTCCGATCGACGCGGGCGTCGTCGACGGCGGCGTGCAGTCCGACACCCCGAGCAAGCCGAAGCGCACCCCGCGTCCCCGCAAGTCTCCGGGCATCGCGACCGCCTAGGGGTTCCATGGCAGCCATCGACACCGCTCGCATCGAAGCGGCGGTCGCCGAGATCCTCGAGGCCATCGGGGAGCAGACGGATCGCGCGGGGCTCCTCCAGACACCATCACGGGTCGCCCAGGCGTACGCGGAGTTCTTCGCCGGAGTCGGCGAGGATCCCCTCCAGCACCTGGGCGATGCCGTCGACCTCCAGCTCGCCGAGAACGAGCGCAGCGAGCTGGTCCTTGTGCGCGGCATCGAGTTCCGCTCGGTCTGCGAGCATCACCTGCTGCCGTTCACGGGTGTCGCTCACCTGGCCTATCGCCCCCGCCGCACTGTCGTGGGCCTCGGCAAGCTTCCCGCCGTCGTCGCCACCCTCGCCTCGCGGCCGCAGGTGCAGGAACGCCTCACCGAGGAGATCGCGGATGCCCTGCAGCAGGGCCTCGACCCGCTCGGCGTTCTCGTCGTGCTCGATGCCAGCCACGGCTGCGTGACCGCGCGGGGCAGCAATCAGCGCGGCAGCACGACGGTCACGATGGCGACGCGCGGCGAGTTCGCGGAGCCCGCTCAGCGCGCCGAGCTCATGGCGCTGATCGGCGCGGGGTCGTGAGCACGCCCCTCATCATGGGCATCCTCAACGTGACGCCCGACTCCTTCAGCGACGGCGGACGCTGGCTCGACACGGGCGCGGCGATCGCGCACGCCGTCGAGCTGCGCGAGCAGGGCGCCGACCTCATCGATGTGGGCGGCGAGTCCACCCGCCCGGGCGCCGATCGAGTTCCGATCGAGGACGAGCAGCGCCGAGTGCTCCCCGTGGTGGCCGGGCTCGTCGAGCGCGGCATCGAGGTGAGCGTCGACACCATGAACGCCGACACCGCACGCCGGGCCGCCGACACGGGCGCCGCCATCATCAACGACGTCTCCGGCGGTCTCAGCGACCCCGAGATGTACCGCGCGATCGCGGGTCTCGGGGTGCGGTATATCGCCATGCACTGGCGCGGGCACAGCGACTCGATGAACGAGCTCGCGGTGTACGGCGACGTCGTGCGGGATGTCGTGGCCGAGCTGACCGGGCGGGTGGCCGAGATGCTGGTGTGGGGCATCGACCCCGCGCGGATCATCCTCGACCCCGGACTGGGTTTCGCCAAGACGGCGGAGCACAATTGGCAGCTGCTGCGCGGACTGGGCGAGATCGAGGCGATCGGGCATCCGGTGCTCGTCGGGGCGTCACGCAAGCGGTTCCTCGCGCCCTTCGCTCCCGAGGGGGCGCCGAGCTCCGCCCGCGACGCGGCGACCGCGACGATCAGCGCGCTCGCCGCGCAGGCGGGCGTCTGGGCCGTGCGGGTGCACAATGTTCCGGCCACGGCGGAGGTTCTCGATGTCTGGCGCGCGTGGGAGAGTGGAGGCCACCATGAGTGACGACTACATCACCCTCACCGGCCTGAAAGCCTCCGCCTTTCACGGCGTCTTCGACCACGAGCGCCGCGACGGCCAGGACTTCTACATCGACCTCGTCGTGTGGGCCGACCTCGCGGCTGCCGCCTCTGGCGACGAGCTCGTGAAGACGGTGCACTACGGCGAGCTGGCCGAGCAGGTGGTCGCCGCCGTCGAGCGCGACCCGGTCGACCTCATCGAGACGGTCGCCGAGCGCGTCGCCGCGGTCGCACTCTCCTTCGAGGCCGCCGAGCGCGTGCGGGTGACCGTGCACAAGCCCTCGGCGCCCATCACCGTTCCGTTCACCGACGTCGCCGTCACGATCACACGGAGCAGGGCGTGACCGCGCCGACGGGGGCCGGGCTGCCGGGGGCGGCGCCCGAAGCCACCGCGCCGACCCGCCACCGCGCCGTGCTCTCCCTCGGCAGCAACCTCGGCGACCGGGCGGCGACCCTCAGGGATGCGGTGGCAGAGATCCGCGCGCTGCCCGGCGTCACCGTCGAGGCCGTCTCGCCCGCGATCGAGACGGCGGCGCTCAAGCCCGAGGGAGTCGACGAGAGGGCACCGGCGTACCTCAACATCGCGGTGGTGCTCAGCTTCGACGGTCATCCGGAGGGCCTGCTCGACCTGCTGAACGCCATCGAGGCCGATCACGGCCGGGTGCGCATCGAGCGCTGGGGCGACCGCACCCTCGACATCGACATCGTGACCGTCGACGAGATCCTGCAGGCGGATGCCCGGCTCACCCTGCCCCACCCCCGCGCCCACGAGCGCGCCTTCGTGCTGGCCCCGTGGCTCGCGATCGATCCGGATGCAGTGCTCCCCGGGCACGGCCGCGTCGACGCCCTGCTCGCGGCGACCGGCGAGACCGTTCGGCTGTACGACGGAACGGGCACCCCGTGACCCGCACGCGGCCGCTGTCGGTCATCCTCTGCATCGTCGTCGCGGTCACCGTCACCTGGCTGCTCGAGGTCATTCTGCGGTCGACGGGCCAGCCGCTCCTGCTGCCCCCGTTCACCCTCGCGATCGCGCTCGTCGTCATCGGCGCGCTGTCGCTCGGGCTCGCCATCCCGATCCGGCGCGCGGTGAAGGCGAAGGAGCTGCGCCGCATCGACCCCTTCTACGCGACCCGCGTCGTCGTCTTCGCGAAGTCGTCGAGCATCGCCGGCGCCCTGCTGCTCGGCATGGCGGGCGCGATCCTGGTGTTCCTCCTGACCCTTCCGGTGACCCCGGCGGTAAGCTCGATCCTCATGGCGTCGGCCACCCTGGGCGGCGCCGTGGTGCTGCTCGTCACGGGGCTGGTGGCCGAGTTCATGTGCAGCATCCCGCCCGACGATCACGATCAGGGCGATGAGCGACCCGCGACGGCTCACCCGCACTGAGCCGCACGGCAGACGATACGACGAGGTAGTGAGAGTGGCCGAGCGCCTGGAGATTCCCGCGCAGCAGTGGCGGCGCGTGTCGCCGCGATACATTCTCGTCGACGTGGTGGGCGCGCTCGTGTTCACCGTCGTCGTGGTGGGCGCCTTCGGCGCGGTGGCCGCGCTCTCGGACACCGGGTGGATCTGGTACCTCGCGGCGGTGGCGGGCGTCGTCATGATCATCGTGATCGCGTTCATCCCGCGCCGGGTGCGCTCCATCGGCTACCAGCTGCGCGACGACGACCTGCTCTTCCGGCGCGGACTCCTCTTCCAGCGCTTCGTCTCCGTGCCCTACGGTCGCATGCAGCTCGTCGACATCAATCGCGGCCCGGTCTCACGCGCCCTCGGCCTGAGCGACCTGCGCTTCGTGACCGCGGCGGCATCCAGCGGCGTCTCGATCCCCGGGCTGCCCCTCGCCGAGGCCGAGCAGTTGCGCGACCGGCTCGTCGAACTGGCCGAGAGCAGGCGGGCGGGACTGTGACGCAGCTCGCACCCGGCACGCGGCTCGCCGACGGCGAGTGGCATCGACTGCATCCCGCGACCCCGCTGCTGCGGGGCGGCTTCGCACTCCTCGCCGTCATCGGCGTCGTGGTCTCCAACCTGCGCGAGCGGCTCGTCAACATGTTCCTCGGCGGCCGCGGGCTCCAAGAGGGCGACCCGGTCGACTTCATCGTGAACGGCGGGCTGCTGCCGCTCGTGCTCGCCATCGTGCTCGTCGTGCTCCTGCTCTTCGTGGGGCTGTTCTACGTGTCGTGGCGCATGCACACCTTCCGCATCACCGACGAGATCGTGGAGGTGCGCAGTGGGGTGCTGTTCCGCACCAATCGCAAGGGCCGGCTCGACCGGATCCAGGGCGTCAACATCGTGCGCCCGGTGTTCGCGCGACTGTTCGGGGCCGCGCGACTCGAGATCGATGTCGCCGGGCACGACGCCAATGTGCGACTCGACTACCTGTCGTCGTCGAACGCGGATGCCCTGCGCCTCGACATCCTGCGCATGGCGTCCGGGCTGCGCCGGCGGGAGGCCGCGGCCGGCGGTGTCGTCCCCGGCGGGGCGGTCGCGGCGAGCACCGGTCCAGCGGGTCTCGCCGCCCCGGTGCCGGGCACCGCGATCGACGGCGCAGCGGCCCCAGGGTCGGGCGGTGGGAGCTTCCTGGAAGACCGCCTGAACGAGTTCCTCGCGCCGGAACTCGACCCGCGGCTCGCACCGCCGGAATCCGTCGTGACGCTGCACCTCGGGCGGCTGCTGGGGTCGATCGTGCTGCACGACACGACGCTCGTGTTCGCGGTCATCCTGATCGGGGTCATCGTGGAGTCGAGCCTCACCGGCCACCTCTTCATCGCCTTCACCTTCATCCCCTTCCTGTTCGGTCTGGGGAGCTTCATCGTGCGCCGCTTCACGCGCTCGCTGCGCTACTCCATCGCGGCCACGCCCGACGGCGTTCGGGTGGGCTTCGGCCTGCTCACGCTGAGCAATGAGACGCTGCCGCCGGGGCGCATCCACTCAGTGCAGATCCGCCAGCCGATCCTGTGGCGCCTGCCCGGCTGGTGGGAGATCCGGGTGAACCGCGCGTCGAAGTCGGCGGCGAAGGGGGCGGACGGCCAGCGCAACACGACCATCCTCCCGGTGGGCAACCTCGACGAGGTTCTGCGCGTGCTCGGGCTCCTGCTCCCCGGTCTGTCGGACGCGGATGCCGCGCTCCAGTTGCGCGCCGGCATCACCGGCAGTGGCGAGGCGGCCGGCTTCACGGTCTCACCGCCCCGCGCGCGCGTCGTGCGGTGGTTCTCCCGCCGACGCAACGGCTGGGCCTTCGGTCCCGCGGCGATCCTGCTGCGGCGGGGCGCGATCTGGCGCTCGCTCACCGTCGTTCCCGAGCCCCGCGTGCAGAGCGTGGCACTGCGGCAAGGCCCGCTCTATCGTCGTCTCTCGCTCGCGCACCTCGACGTGCACACGGTGACCGGTCCGATCCGTGCCGAGCTGGGAGCCCTCGACGCGGCCGACGCCACCCGGCTCTTCACCGAGCTGTCGGATGCCGTGGTCACGACCATCGCGAACGACGCGACGCATCGCTGGCGCTCCGGCGAGGTGCCCGCGTGATGCAGCGCTCCGGGCGGCTCGGGATCGGAATCATCGGTGCGGGACACGTGGGCCCGGTGCTGGGCGCCGCGCTCGCGGGAGCCGGCCACGCCCTCGTCGGCATCTCGGCCGTCTCGGAGGCGAGCCGCGATCGCGCGACCGCCATGCTGCCGGAGGTGCCGATCCTCGGGATTCCCGAGATCGTGGAGCGCAGTGAGCTGGTGATCCTGGCCGTGCCGGAGGCCGAACTCGCCGCCCTCGTGACCGGACTCGCGGCCACCGGTGCCTGGCAGCCCGGGCAGCTCGTCGTGCACACCGCGGCCGCCTTCGGCACCGGCGTGCTGGCCCCCGCGCAGGCGGCGGGCGCGATCCCGATCGCCATCCACCCCGCGATGTCGTTCACGGGAACGAGCATCGACCTCGTGCGGCTTCGCGAGTGCTACTGCGCCGTGACCTCCGCCGCGATGGTGCAGCCGATCGGCATGGCGCTCGTGGTCGAGATGGGCGCCGAGCCGGTGCTGATCGAGGAGGCCGACCGCGCGGCCTACGCGGAGGCGATCGCGGTCGCGACGAGCTTCTCGACGGCGATCGTGGCCCAAGCCACCGGTGTGCTGAGCGCGATCGGCGTGGAGAACGCGGGGCGCGTGCTGGGACCGCTCGTGCGGTCGGCCGTCGAGAACGCGCTCGGCGGTGTTCGCCCCGCTACGATCGATCTGGCCTCGTTCGCACCGGAGAGTCCCTTCGAGACCGGGCGCGAGGCGAACCGTCCGGAGGACTGACACGTGAACCACCCTGCACCGCCGCGCCCCCTCGTGCTCGACTCGATCGCGGCGGCCCGCGCAGCCCTCGAGGGGCGGGGCGACATCGTGCTCGTGCCCACGATGGGCGCCCTCCACGACGGGCACCTCGCGCTCGTGGCCCGCGCACTCGAACTCGGTTCGACCGTCGTCGTCTCGATCTTCGTCAACCCGCTTCAGTTCGGCCCGAACGAAGATCTCGACCGCTACCCGCGCACGCTCGATGCCGATGTCGAGAAGCTCGCGGCGGTCGGCGTTCCCTACGTGTTCGCCCCCACGGCGGCCGACATGTACCCCACCGGGGCGGCGCAGACCCGCGTCGTCGCCGGGCGGGTGGGCGGAATGCTGGAGGGACGGTCGCGGCCCGGGCACTTCGACGGGGTGCTGACGGTGGTCGCGAAGCTGCTGCAGATCATCCGGCCCACCTTCGTGGTGTTCGGTCAGAAGGATGCCCAGCAGGTCTTCCTCGTGCGGCAGATGGTCGCCGACCTCAACATCCCCGTCACGGTCGTCACCGTCGAGACCGTGCGTGACGAGACCGGACTCGCGCTCTCGAGCCGCAACCGGTTTCTCAGCCCGACCGAGAAGCGCGCCGCGCACGCGATCCCGCTCGCGCTGGAGGCCGCGGCCTCCTACGCCGATCGCGGCATCGACGCCGCCCTCGCCGCCGCGCAGGGCACCATCATGGGCGAGCCGCTCGTCGAGCTCGACTACCTGAAGATCGTGCATCCCGAGACCTTCCTGCCCGCCGACGACGACTACCGGGGGCCGGCGCTCGCGCTCGCCGCTGCTCGGGTCGGCAGCACCCGGCTCATCGACAACGCGCCGATCGTCCTCGCGGGCTGAGCCGGGGGGCGGCCTGGGCGGGGGCCGGACCGGGTCGGCGGGCGCGGGCTGAGCCGGGGAGCGCGGGCCGCGAGCGCGGGCTGGGCCGCGCCGCGCGGCTAGCATGGGACGGTTGACCGCGCACCATTCGCAGGAGTCCCATGACTGACACCGAGCACCAGCCCGAGCCCGAACTCTCCGACGAGGAGATCTCGCAGCAGAAGGCCGTGCGTCTGGGCAAGCGCGAGAAGCTCATCGCCTCCGGGCGCGGCGCCTACCCGGTCGGCGTGCCCATCACCGACACCATCGGCGGTGTGCGGGCGCGGTTCGACGGCCTCGAGATCGACACCGTGACGGGCGAGACCGTCGGGATCGCGGGCCGCGTGGTCTACCTGCGCAACACCGGCAAGCTGTGCTTCGCCACCCTGCAGGCGGGCGATGGCGACCGCATCCAGGCCATGATCAGCCTCGCCGAGGTGGGGGAGGAGTCCCTCGCCGAGTGGAAGGAGCTCGTCGACCTGGGCGACCACGTCTTCGTCAGCGGTGAGGTGATCTCGAGCAGGCGGGGTGAGCTCTCGGTGCTCGCGTCGCGCTGGCAGGTCGCCTCGAAGGCCGTGCTGCCGCTCCCCAATCTGCACAACGAGCTCAGCGACGAGGCCCGCGTGCGCAGCCGCTACCTCGACCTCATCGTGCGCGAGCGGGCCCGCTCCGTGGTGCGAGCCCGCGCGGCCGTGAACGCGTCGATCCGCTCGACCCTCACCGGGCACGGCTACCTCGAGGTCGAGACGCCGATGCTGCAGACCCTGCACGGCGGCGCATCCGCCCGCCCCTTCGTGACCCACAGCAACGCCTTCGACACCGAGTTGTTCCTGCGGATCGCACCCGAGCTGTACCTCAAGCGGGCCGTCGTCGGCGGCATCGAGCGGGTGTTCGAGATCAACCGCAACTTCCGCAACGAGGGTGCCGACTCCACCCACTCGCCCGAGTTTGCGATGCTCGAGGCGTATCAGGCCTACGGCGACTACCACCAGATGGCTGACCTCACGCAGCAGATGATCCAGAACGCGGCGCTCGCGATCGCGGGCTCCACGACCGTGACCTGGGCCGACGGCTCCGACTACGACTTCGGCGGCGAGTGGGATCGGCTCTCCATGTACGAGTCGCTCTCCGCCGCCTCCGGCATCGAGGTCACCCCGCAGACGACGCTCGACGAGCTGCGGGCGATGGCCGACGCGGTCGGCATCGAGGTCGCCCTCGCCACGCACGGCAAGTATGTGGAGGAGCTCTGGGAGCACTGGGTGAAGGGCGCGCTCGTGCGCCCCACCTTCGTCATGGACTTCCCCGTCGACACCTCGCCGCTCGTGCGCGACCACCGCAGCATCGCGGGCGTCGTCGAGAAGTGGGATCTGTACGTGCGCGGCTTCGAGCTGGCGACCGGGTACTCCGAGCTCGTCGACCCGGTCATCCAGCGGGAGCGGTTCGTCGAGCAGGCACTCCTGGCCAGCCGTGGCGACCCCGAGGCGATGCGCCTCGACGAGGAGTTCCTGCGCGCCCTCGAGCACGCGATGCCGCCCTCGGGTGGAATGGGCATGGGCATCGACCGCCTGCTCATGGCCCTCACCGGCCTCGGCGTGCGGGAGACCATCCTGTTCCCGCTCGTCAAGTAGGGTCAGACCATGACCGATCCGCAGAAGGACGCGCCACAGGGCGGCGATCCGCAGAAGCCGTGGTGGCAGAGCCCGCAGCGCCTCGTCATCTGGGGCGTCGTCACCGCGATCGCGCTCTACTCGATCATCTCCGGCGTGGTCGGGATGATCATCAAGTCGCGATGAACCGTCGCTGGTCGCGACTGGCCACCACCCTCGGCCTCCTGCTGATCATCGCGATCGTCGCGGTGGTCTACTTCACCCAGGCGCACTGACCGCCACCCCGCCACCCTTCGAAGGAGAAGCCCGTGTTCGTCGACCTGTCCGGTCCCGCCCTGCTGGAGCACGTGAGCGAGCAGACCGCTCCCGCCGACTTCGACGAGTTCTGGGAGGGCACCCTCGCCGAGGCGCGGTCGTTCGACCTCGACGTCACGGTGGAGCCCGTCGCGAGCACGCTGCGCACCGTGGACGTGTACGACGTGACCTTCTCGGGGTTCGGCGGCCACCGCATCCGTGCTTGGCTGCGACTGCCGCACGGAGCACGCGGCCCTCTGCCCACGATGGTGCAGTTCGTCGGCTACGGCGGGGGTCGCGGCGAGGCGGAGGAAAACCTGTTCTGGGCATCCAGCGGTTTCGCGCACCTGCACATGGACACCCGGGGGCAGGGGGCGACCTGGAGCCGGGGAGCCACCCCGGACGTGCAGACCGCGGGTCCGCGGTTCCCCGGGATGATGACCGCGGGGATCCAGTCGCGCGAGGAGTACTACTACCGACGGGTGATCACGGATGCGGTGCGCGCCATCGAGACGGCGGCCGGCCTGCCCCAGGTCGACGCCTCCCGCATCGTCGCGATCGGCGGCAGCCAGGGCGGCGGGCTCGCGCTCGCGGCGACGGCGCTCTCGCCGCTCGTGAGCGAACTCGTCGCCTACGTGCCCTTCCTCTGCGACTTCCCGCGCGCGATCCAGATCACCGACAACGATCCCTACAAGGAGATCAGTCGCTACCTCGCGGTGCATCGCTCGGAGGAGAGCGCGGTGCTCGAGACCCTGCGCTACTTCGACGGTGTCAACTTCGCCCGCCGCGCGAGCGCACCCGCCTGGTTCACGACCGCGCTCATGGACCCGATCTGCCCGCCGTCCACGGTGGTGGGCGCCTACAACGCCTACGCCGGCCCGAAGCAGCTCACGGTCTACACGCACAACTCCCACGAGGGCGGCGGCATCGACGACGACATCCGCATCGCGCGGGCGCTGCAGGAGCGCTTCGGGCTGTAGCCGCCCGCCGGGTGGATCCGCGCCCGTCGCGCCGGCCGTCGGCAGGGCTCTCACAGCCACCCGCGGGTTACGCTTGGAGGGTGCCGAGCTCAGAGTGGGGAAACATCGTCTTCTCCGTGACGCCCACCATCCTGGTGGGACTGCTCTTCTGGTTCGCCATGCGCGCGATCATCCGGGCCGACCGCACCGAGCGGAAGGTCTACGCCCGCATCGAGGCGGAAGAGCGGGCGAAGGCCGAGAAGAAGTAGTCCGCTACTCGCGCGGTCGCAGCCGCACGTTCGGCATCTCGGGTGCCGGGAGCGCGCGCCCCTCGTACCCGTCGACATGGCCGAACGGTCCCGCCGGGTCCTCGCCCGCGATCACGTCGTGCTGCCAGCGCTCGCGGAACGCGACGATCTCGTCGTGGCTGCGCCCGATGAAGTTCCACCACATCACGATCTGCTCGTCGAGCGGTTCGCCCCCGATGAGCAGCACCCGCGCGGGGGCATCGCCCGCGGTGAGCGTGATCGACGCGTGCCCCGTGTCGAGGTAGGCGAGGTGGGCGTCCGCGACCGGGTGGCCCTCGACGAGGGGCGAACCCGCGTCGACGAGCACGCCGTGTTCGAAGGCCGGGTCGACGGGAATCACCACGGTCGCCTCCGCGGGCAGGTCCACCTGGGCGCCGACGAGCGCCGTGTAGGTGCGCGCGCTGGATGACCGCCCCAGCAGTTCCCCCAGAAACACCCGCACGGTCGCCGGCCCGAACGCGAACGCCTCCGGCACGACGTGCTCGAAGTGCGGCGCGGTATGGCGATGCTCGTCCGGAAGGGCCACCCACAGCTGTGCCCCGTGCAGCACGGTCGTGCCCGGTGTGGACACCTCCGAGTGCTGGATCCCGCTGCCCGCGGTCATGAGGTTGAGCTCGCCCGGGCGGACGAGGGCGTGGCTGCCGACGCTGTCGCGGTGGTCGATGGTGCCGGCGAAGAGCCAGCTGACGGTCTGCAGCCCGGTGTGGGGGTGCGGGGGCACGGTCATCCCGCCGGTCGTCGCGACCGGGTCGGGCCCGTAGTGGTCGAGAAAGCACCACGCGCCGATGAGCGAGCGGGCGCGCTGCGGCAGGGTGCGGCGCACGCCCATCGCGCGCGGGCCGCCGAGGGGCACGTCACGCGGCTCGAGGATCTCGAGGCCGTTGCAGGGCTCATCCTCGAGGGTGACGAACGCGGGATCGTTCTCCAGGTTGCTCATGCTTGCACGGTACTCACTCGCGGGCGCGCGCGCAGGCGGGTGCGGGTGCCGCGGTCGGCGGCGGCGCCGCGCGCAGGCGGCTGCGTCGCGTCGCCGCCTCAGCCGAGCACGGCGGCGAGCCCGTCGAGCAGCCGCTCGGCATCGGCGTCGCTCAGGGCGAGCGGTGGCCTGACCTTCAGGGTGTCGTTGCGCAGCCCCGAGGCGCCGATCAGGATGCGCCGCTCCTCCAGCGCGTTCACCGCCTCCCGCGCCGTCCCCTCGTCGCCCAGCTGCACGCCCAGAAACAGTCCGCACCCGCGCACCTCGACGACGGAGCCGCCGATCGCCCGCAGCCCCTCCGCGAGCACCGCGCCGAGGCGCGCCGCCCGCGCGACGAGACCCTCCTCGCGGACCACGTCGAGGGTGGCTTGGGCCGCCGCGATCGCGACCGTGTTTCCGCCGAAGGTGTTGAAGTATCGGCCGCGCGCGGCGAAGGCGTCGACGAGTTCGGGCCGGGCGACCACGGCCGCGACCGGGTAGCCGTTGCCCATCGGCTTGCCGAGCGTGACGAGGTCGGGCACGAGGCCGTGCCGGTCGAAGCCCCAGAGCCCGTCGCCGAGGCGACCGAATCCGGGCTGAACCTCGTCGGCGACGAGCAGTCCGCCCGCGGCCTGCGCCGCGCGGGCGGCGGCGGCGAGTCCCGGTGCGTCGGGGAGCACCCCATCGGAGGCGAAGATCGTGTCGACGATGAGGCAGCCGAGGCCGATGCCGGCCGCGTCGAGCGAGTCGATCGCCGCGGCGACGGCGGCCGCGAAGTCGGTGCCGGGGGTCGGGGCGGGCACCACGCGCACCCAGTCGGCCACGGCATCCGCGCCCACCAGCGACGGCGAGAGCGCTGCGACCTCGGTGGTGACCCCGTGGTACGCGTTCTCGGTGACGATGACGCCGCGGCGCCCGGTCGCCGCGCGCACGATCCGCAGGGCGAGGTCGTTGGCCTCCGAGCCCGTGCAAGTGAACATGACGTTGCCGAGGTGCGCCGGGAAGGTGCCGAGCAGGTCCTCCGCGTAGTCGACGGTCGCCCGCGAGAGGTAGCGCGTGTGGGTGCTCAGCCGGGCGGCCTGCTCGGCGATCGCCGCGGCGACACGCGGGTGGGCGTGCCCGACGCTCGGAACGTTGTTGTAGGCGTCGAGGTAGTCGGTGCCGTCGGCGGTGAAGAGGTGGGCGCCCTCGCCGCGCACGAACTCGAGCGGCGTTCGATAGAACAGCCGGTAGGCGCTGCCCAGGGAGCGCGCCCGCCGCTCCACGAGATCGCGCGTGCGCGGGTCGAGGTGGCTCGTCGTCGCGGGGTCGAAGTACGTGGTCGGGCCGGGCATCGCGTCCTCCTCAGAGCAGGGTGTCGAGGGCCGCGAGCATGCCGTCGTGGTAGTCGGGATCGCGGCGGGGATCGCCCGCGTCGCGCTGCAGCCAGTCGTTCACGAGGATCCGCTGGGCGAAGCGGGCGACGACGAGGTCGCGCAGCACCTGGCGCTCGGTGGGCAGGAGGGGCACGCGACGCTCGAAGGCCGCGATGAACGGCGGGAGGGCATCCCACCCCCGACCGAGCGGAAAGATGAGATAGCTGAGCGCGACGGCGAGGTCGGCCACGCGCACCGACTGCACGACGTCGCCGAAGTCGAGGATCCCGGTGACGTAGCCGGGCTCGCCCGCGTCGACGAGCACGTTGCCGGGGTTGAAATCGTTGTGGATGACCTGCCGCGGCAACTCGTGCAGCAGCGGCTCCACCCCCGCCCGGAACCGCGCGAGCGCGGCCGCGGTCGCCGCCGACCCCACCCGTTCCTGCAGCTGCGCCAGCCGCCCGGTCTGCGCCAGGTCCCACGCGAGGGGGTATCGGGCCGCCGGGTGGATGAAGCTCCTCAGCGCGCGACTGAGACGCCCCAGCGCGTCGCCCAGCAGCACGAGCTGGTCGTCGTCGGGGGCCGCTGCGGCGATGAGCGGGGTGCCCGGACGCCACTCGAAGAGGCGCGCGATCCGGTCGCCGTCAGCGGTCGTGACGGTGACGGCGTCGTCTCCGCCCGTGGCCGGTCGCAGGCGCTGCAGCGGGAGGCGCGGGTCGGCGCGGTGCGCGTGGCGCAGGGCCTCGGTCTCCAGCGCGAGGTGGGCGGGGGAGTCGGCCGGGTGCGCGACCTTGAGCACGAATCGCTCCTCGCCGGCGCTCAGCCGAAAGGTGTCGTCGCGTTCGGTCTCGAGCCGCTCGGTGAGGGTCGCCACGAGGCCCCAGCGATCGGCCACGAGCCCGACCGCCTCCTCGGGGGTCAGCCGTGCCGCGCGCAGGACCGGGGTGGCCTCACCGCCGCCCGCCGCGCCGTCGCTCTCGAAACCGGGAATGCCGTGCACCTGCCCAGCGTAGCGAGCGACCCGTCACGCCTTGGGCGAACAGGGGCATGGAAGCGGGGGCGCCCTCGTTAGTCTCTTTAGTAACGGAGCCGACCACCTGCCCTGGCCCCGGAGGAGAAAAGCATGTTTGAGAGATTCACCGACCGAGCTCGTCGCGTCGTCGTCCTGGCCCAGGAAGAGGCCAAGATGCTCAACCACAACTACATCGGCACCGAGCACATCCTGCTGGGGCTGATCCACGAGGGTGAGGGCGTCGCTGCGAAGGCTCTCGAGTCGCTCGGCATCTCCCTCGACTCGGTGCGCGAGCAGGTCCAGGACATCATCGGCCAAGGCCAGCAGCAGCCGACCGGGCACATCCCGTTCACGCCGCGCGCCAAGAAGGTTCTCGAGCTGTCCCTGCGCGAGGCGCTGCAGCTCGGCCACAACTACATCGGTACGGAGCACATCCTGCTCGGCCTCATCCGCGAGGGTGAGGGCGTGGCGGCCCAGGTGCTCGTCAAGCTGGGTGCCGACCTCAACCGCGTTCGCCAGACGGTGATCCAGCTTCTCTCTGGCTACCAGGGCAAGGAGGCGGTCGCGGTGGGCGGCAACGACGCGGCACCCGACAAGGGTTCGCAGATCCTCGACCAGTTCGGGCGCAACCTCACCCAGGCGGCGCGCGACGGCAAGCTCGACCCGGTGATCGGGCGCGAGAAGGAGATGGAGCGCGTCATGCAGATCCTCTCCCGCCGCTCGAAGAACAACCCCGTCCTCATCGGTGAGCCCGGCGTCGGCAAGACCGCCGTCGTGGAGGGACTCGCCCAGGCGATCGTCAAGGGCGACGTGCCCGAGACCCTGAAAGACAAGCAGCTGTACTCGCTCGATCTCGGCAGCCTCATCGCGGGCTCCCGCTACCGCGGCGACTTCGAGGAGCGCCTCAAGAAGGTGACCAAGGAGATCCGCACCCGCGGCGACATCATCGTCTTCATCGACGAGATCCACACCCTCGTGGGTGCGGGGGCCGCCGAGGGCGCGATCGATGCGGCGAGCATCCTGAAGCCGCTGCTCGCGCGCGGAGAACTGCAGACCATCGGCGCGACGACGCTCGACGAGTACCGCAAGCACTTCGAGAAGGATGCCGCACTCGAGCGTCGCTTCCAGCCGGTGCAGGTGCACGAGCCGTCGCTGCCGCACGCGATCAACATCCTCAAGGGGCTGCGCGACAAGTACGAGGCGTTCCACAAGGTGTCCATCACCGACGGCGCGATCGTCGCCGCCGCGAACCTCTCCGACCGCTACGTCTCCGACCGGTTCCTGCCCGACAAGGCGATCGACCTGATCGACGAGGCCGGCGCCCGCCTGCGCCTGTCGATCCTGTCCGCTCCGCCGGAGCTGCGCGAGTTCGACGAGAAGATCGCCGTCGTGCGTGGCCAGAAGGAGGCCGCGATCGAGGATCAGGACTTCGAGAAGGCCGCGAGCCTCCGCGACGAGGAGAAGAAGCTGCTCGGTGAGCGGCTGCGCCTCGAGAAGCAGTGGAAGTCGGGCGACGTGGGCGCCAGCGGAACCGTCGACGAGGGCGTCATCGCCGAGGTGCTCGCCAACGCGACCGGTATCCCGGTGTTCAAGCTCACCGAGGAGGAGTCCAGCCGGCTCATCTTCATGGAGAAGGCCCTGCACCAGCGCGTCATCGGACAGGAGGAGGCCATCTCGGTGCTCTCCAAGACGATCCGCCGCACGCGCGCCGGCCTGAAGGACCCGAAGCGTCCCTCCGGCTCGTTCATCTTCGCCGGCCCGACCGGTGTGGGAAAGACCGAGCTCGCGAAGGCGCTCGCCGAGTTCCTCTTCGACGACGAGAACGCGCTCATCTCCCTCGACATGTCGGAGTACGGCGAGAAGCACACGGTCTCGCGGCTGTTCGGTGCCCCTCCCGGGTTCGTCGGCTTCGAGGAGGGCGGCCAGCTCACCGAGAAGGTGCGCCGCAAGCCGTTCTCGGTGGTGCTGTTCGACGAGATCGAGAAGGCGCACCCCGACATCTTCAACTCGCTCCTCCAGATCCTGGAAGAGGGCCGGCTGACCGATGGCCAGGGCCGCGTGGTCGACTTCAAGAACACCGTGATCATCATGACGACCAACCTCGGTACGCGTGACATCAGCGGCACCCCGATCGGCTTCACCTCCGCCTCCGACACCGCCTCCGGCTACGACCGGATGCGCGGCAAGGTGGTCGAGGAGTTGAAGAAGCACTTCAAGCCCGAGTTCCTGAACCGCGTGGACGAGACCATCGTCTTCCCGCAGCTCACCCAGCCGGAGCTCCTGCAGATCGTGGACCTCTTCATCACGCGCCTCAAGACTCGTCTGATGGACCGCGACCTCACCATCGAGCTCACGCTCGCCGCCAAGGAGCAGCTCATCAAGATCGGCTTCGACCCCTCGCTCGGAGCGCGGCCGCTGCGCCGTGCCGTGCAGCACGAGGTCGAGGACCGGCTGAGCGAGCGGATCCTGCACGGCGAGCTGAACGCGGGCGACCACGTGCACGTGGACTTCGCCGACGGGGAGTTCCAGATCACCACGAGCCGCCAGGCGGGGCTCGAGGAGACGACCCCCGTCGCCGTCGAGGCGTAGGCGGGCACCGCACGGGACACACACGCGAGGGGCGTCGGAGGAATCCGGCGCCCCTTTCGTGCGGGGTGGGCCGGTCATCCGCGGGGCATCGCCTCCGTAGACTGAAGGCGTGAGTTTCACCGTGCGCCCCGCCCGCACCTCTGACGTTCCGCTCATTCAGGAGCTGTGCGAGCCGCTCGTGCAGAAGCGGATCCTGCTCGGCAAGGAGCGCGTCGTCTTCTACGAGTCGGTGCAGGAGTTCCGCGTGGCGGTCGACGACAGCCTGCCGCCCGAGGCGCCGGAGGCACTCATCGGCTGCGGTGCGCTGCACGTGATCTGGGACGAACTGGGCGAGGTGCGCACGCTCGCCGTCGCCGACAACTGGCTGCACCGCGGGGTCGGGCACGCGATCCTCGACGACATCGAGGAGAAGGCGCGGGCGCTGGGGCTCACCAAGCTCTTCTGCCTCACCTTTGAGACCGAGTTCTTCGGCCGGCACGGCTTCAAGCCGATCGGGGAGGAGCTCGTCGCGCCGGAGGTCTACGCCGAACTCGTGCGCTCCCAAGACGAGGGAATCGCCGAGTTCCTCGATCTGGCGCGGGTAAAGCCCAACACGCTCGGCAATACGCGGATGCTGAAGCTGCTGTAGCTACCCTGAGGGCATGTCGACGTTCAAGAATCCCGTCGGCCCGCAGCCAAGCAGCGTCTACTGGCGCCGCCGACTACTGGTCGGTGCGGGAGTGCTCGCGGTGATCCTCGTCATCGTGCTGATCGTGGCTCGCCCCGGCTCGGGGAAGCCCAGCCCGACGGCGACCACCCCCGCCGCCTCGCAGCCCTCCGATACCCCCGCGGCCCAGCCGTCCGGGGGCGCCTCCGGCACCGTCGCGCCCTGCACGGCGGCGCACGTGAGCATCACCCCCGTCACCGACTCCACCGTCTACGCGGCCGGGGTGAACCCGAAGCTCTCCATGACGATGACGAACACCGGCACGCAGCCCTGCGCGATGACGCTCGGGTCGGATGTGCAGGTCTACCAGATCACCTCGGGCAGCGACCTCATCTGGCAATCGACCGACTGCCAGACCAACCCGGTGCCGCTCGTGCAGACGCTCGAGCCGGGCAAGCCGCTCGTCTTCCCCCCGTTCGCCTGGGATCGCACGCGGTCGAGCAAGTCGACCTGCTCCAGCAAGCGTCCGCAGGTCACGGCGGGCGGGGCGAGCTACCACCTGAGCGTCACGGTGAACGGGTTCCCGTCGACGACGTCGAAGCAGTTCATCTTGAAGTAGGGGGTGCGGCGCGGCGTGGGCTCTCGCGAGCGTGGCGCCGCGGCCGTGCGCGGTGAGTGGAGGCGCGAGGGCTGCGCGGGCGCGGCGTGGAGTCACGGCACGCCGGGCGGGCTCGGTGCGCGCACGCAGCGCACTGCGGATGACCGCGCCGCCGTGGCATCCTTGATGGCGATGAGCCCCTCGCCCACTTCCCCCGACGACTCCCGTTCCGCCGACGACCTTCGTTCGCCTGCTTCGCCTGCTTCGCCTGCTTCTCCTGCTTCGCCTGCTTCCCCCGACGACTTTCGTTCGCCGGAACTCGCGGCGGCGCTCGCGAGCCAGGACGCCGTGCGGGTTGCGCTCGCGCTGCGCGCGACCGGCGTGATCGTGCCGTTGCTGCCCGTGGACGGCCCGCCGCAGATCCGGGTGTTCCGCCGCGACGACGCCGACCGGTACATGCTTCTGCTGTTCTCCTCCGGGGAGAGCTATGCCGCGATGCTGCCGAACGAGGATGAGCTGCCGGTCATCCGCTACGACGCGGCGACCCTGCTCGACTTCCTCGAGCAGAACGCGGGCGTGCTTGAGGCGGTGTGGTTCGACGTCGCGGGGCCGAACGCGATGCAGGCCGCGCCCGCCGACGTCATCGAGGCGCTGCGCATCCCCGCGCCCTGAGGCCGCAGTCCGCGAGTTGGCATTCCTCCCACCTACTCACCGCGAGTTGGCACTCCTCTCTGCTCCTCGAGTTGGCACTCCTCTCTGCCCCTCGAGTTGGCACTTTTTGTGCAACTTCCGCGCCGCAGGCCGGAAGATCGCCAACACATCGCCCCGCGGGCGATGTGTTGCACCTTTTTGTGCGACAAAAGGAGGGTGCAGGCGCACCCCGCCTTGTTCCGGCGCCCGCGCATCCCGCGCGCCCCGCGCTAGAACTCGGGGATCTCGACGCGCTCGGCCGTGGATCGCGCGAACGCGCGGCGCAGCGCCTCCCGCAGGTGCGACGCCCCGGAGTCAAGGATGTCGCTGAAGCCCAGCCGACCGCCCTCGGCGAGGCGCTGCCGGGCGGATGACGCGGGCCGGATCTCGCCGGCCAGGCTGATCTCGCCGACGGCGGCGAGGGTAACGGGGAAGGCCTTGTCGCGGAAGGCGCTGGCGATGGCGAGCGCGATCGCCAGGTCGGCCCCGGGCTCGGTGAGCTTGATACCGCCCACGGTGGAGACGTAGACGTCGAAGCCCGAGAGCGCGAGCCCGGCACGTCGCTCGAGAACGGCGAGCAGCATCGCCACGCGCGATCCGTCGACCCCGTTGACCACCCGCCGCGGTTGGGGCGCGTTGCTCGCAACGATGAGTGCCTGTACCTCGACGGGGAGTGCCCGCCGACCCTCGATCGCGATGGTCACGCACGTGCCGCTCACGGGCGTGCGCGCGTGCGAGAGGAAGAGTCCGCTGGGGTCGGCGACCTCCGCGATGCCGTCTCCGGTCATCTCGAAGCAGCCCACCTCGTCGGTGGGGCCGAAGCGGTTCTTGTGCGCGCGGATGAAACGCAGGCTCGTCTGGCGGTCGCCCTCGAACTGGCACACCACGTCGACGAGGTGTTCGAGCAGGCGCGGCCCCGCGATCGTGCCGTCCTTCGTGACGTGCCCGACGAGCAGCACGGGCAGCCCACGATCTTTCGCCACCCGGATGAGCGTCGCCGCGACCTCGCGCACCTGCGCCGGTCCGCCCGCGAGCCCATCGATCAGTGACGACGACACGGTCTGCACCGAGTCGACGATGACGAGCTGGGGGGCGACCTCGTCGATCTGGCCCAGGATGACCGCCAGGTCGACCTCGGCGGCGAGGCAGAGCGACGGCTGCAGTGCGCCCGTGCGTGCGGCGCGCATCCGCACCTGGTTCACCGACTCCTCGGCGCTGACGTAGAGCACGCGCTGGCCGGAGGACGCCGCCCGCGACGCGACCTCGAGCAGGAGAGTGGACTTTCCCACACCGGGTTCGCCGCTCAGCAGGATGGCGGCGCCCGGCACGATGCCACCCCCGAGCACGCGATCGAATTCGGCGATGCCGCTCGGCCAGTGCGTGACCTCCTCGGCGGTCACCTCGGTGATCGGCTTGGCGGCGCGGGCCGCGCTCACTCGGATCGGCGCGACCGCACGGGCCGAGGCGGCGTTCTCGGCGTTGTCGACGACCGTTCCCCAGGCCTGGCACTCGCCGCAGCGACCGACCCACTTGAGCGTCGTCCAGCCGCACTCGGTGCAGCGGAAGTTGGACTGGGTGCGGGCCATGCGAACAGCCTAGGCGGAGCCTCCGTCACGCAGGAGGAGCACCGCCCCGTCGCCGGAGAACGGCGTCCACGCCGGGGATGAACGCCGATGCCCACACCCGGTATCCGCGGTCGTTGGGGTGGAAGAGGTCGCCCGCGAAGTGGGTGACCACGCCCCACAGTCCCTGCCGACGGGTGCGCTGGTGCAGCGGGGCGACGGCGAGCGCGAACTCGGCCGCCACCCGGTGGACGATCTCGTTCGCCACGACCACGTTCCGCTCGAGCGGCAGGAAGTGGAAGGTGGGCAGGTCGGCGACGATCGCGTGCGGGGGGAGTGCGCTGAACAGGCGGCGAACATCCCGTTCGAACTGCTCGGGGTGGAAGTCGGCCATATCGTTGGCTCCGATCGCGACCGTGACGAGATCGGGGTCGTGGGTGGCCAGCTTCGGCAATTGGTTGGCGACGGCGAGACCGATGGTGGAGCCGCTCTCGCCGAGGTTGATCGTTCGGACGGTCATCCCGGTCGTGAGCCGGATGTGACGCACCAGCTGGCCCACGTAGCCTCGACCGGGATTGCTGCCGCCGATGCCCTGCGCGGCCGAATCGCCGAGGGCGACGTAGAGCAGTTCGCCAGTGCGCTCGCGGTAGTCGCGCCACCAGCGGGCGTTGGCCGGGATCGAGTCCTCGAGGATCGACTTCCACAGGCGGCGCCGCAGATAGAGGTAGCGCCCGCTCAGCCCGAGGCCGATCGCGACCACGACGACGAGGGCCGTCGCGAACCACCACCATTCCATCCGGCACACTCTACAGACGCCGTCACGGCCGCGGATTCGGGGTACCGTTTAAGCCGACGCCGATCGACCTTCGCGGGCCATCGGCGCGTCAGCGAGAGGCGGCGAACCCTGAAGAATCCCGGCGCGTACGTGCCCTACGTCGAGACGGATGCGTGGCCGCTCCTCTGCTTCTTCGCCGCCATCGTGTGCCTGGGAGTCGCGCTGCTCGTGATCATGAGCTACCTCGCGCCCGGCTCCCGCCGTCGCATGCTCGCCACGCTCGGCGCGACCGTCGTGGTGATCGTCGGGTTCGTCGTCACCATCTCGGGGATGCGCGCCGGCGCGGCCGCGTACGCCACCGCCGACGCGGCGAAACATCGCCAGTACGTGCAGCAGGTGCGCAGTTGGTTGCGCGCCGAGGAGGGCGTCACCGCCGACACGACCACGGTCGAGGGCCTGCTGTCGCTGCAGCCCGAGCCGGTCGTCGTGCACGGGTCGCCGACGCTGGTTCGCCTGGTGTTCCGCGCCGACACCGGGCAGATGGACCTCGTCAACGTCGACAACGGATGACCCCTCCGCCCCCTCCCGCAGTGGGGGCGAGACCACCCGCGCGCATGTACTAAACTCGACGGCGGTACCGTGTCCGAGCGGCCGAAGGTGCAACTCTCGAAAAGTTGTGTGGGTGAAAGCCCACCGTGGGTTCAAATCCCACCGGTACCGCCAGTGTCCTGTTTTGTCACAGTGTCCTGTCTTGTACACGGGAAACCGCTGAACCCCTGGGTTCAGCGGTTTTCTTCGTTGTGGGATGGATCCTCCCGACGGCGTCGACCACTCATGGGCGCACGGCGGTCGGTCGGATGTCCGAGCCCGTGCGAGAGCGAGAGTTTCCCCTAACGTCTGCTGGCGTTCGCTGCTCCAAGAGGGACCAGAATCCGGTTGTCTCTGTTACAGGTAATTATGTAATCCCATAATTAGGTTTTCCTGTAATATCGAATTCAGGAATTCCTGTAATGATCAGCGGAGGGCACTCATGAAGGGCAACGAGCTCGTTTGGCGCAGCCTCGCCGATCACGCCTTGAGGGGTGAACGGACCTGGAGCAACGTGGGCGACCTCGCATACGACGCGGGCGTTCCCTCCAGTACGGCCTACCTCGCGCTGGAACGGCTTGAAAGCAACGGCACCGTGGACCGCTACCGGCCCGGGGGGTTCTCGGTGGTCAGTATCGAGAAGCTTCTCACTATGTTGTGCGCCTGGCGCAACCTCGACAGGGACACGATGATCAGAACCACGAGTGAAGAGATCGAGCCGTTCCTCCATTCCGAACGTGGACCGTACGCGTTGGGTGGTGCGGACGCCGCCAACGCTCTACTGGGAGGGCACGCTGTGTCGAGCTTTCGCGAGCACATCGTGTACCTCCCGGGCGCCGGCGAGGTGCGAGCGGAGCTCGCGCGACTCACGCCCGCGCCAGACGGCAACGTCCGTGTGCTCGCTATGGACACGCGTGCGATGAGGCTATGGGACGGGTACTCGACTCTGGCGCAGACCTACGCCGACCTGTTCGCGACACCCGGCTGGCAGGCATCAGAGTTTCGCCATGCGCTCCGCGAGAAGTTCGTGCGATCGCGCGAATGGGACCAGGAAGGTGACCGCAGTTGACTGTTCTGGGAAGCGACGACGAGGGTGTGCTCCGTGCTCTTGTCGACTCGCTCGGGTACGACCTCGACCCGTCCATCCTCATTGGGGGATGGGCGACGAATGCTCGAGTCGGCGGCGAGATCAGCCACGACGTCGACCTCATCATCACCGATCAGAGCCTGCGACAGAAACTGCCCACGCGCCTCGCCGAGTACAGCGAGAACGAGCTGCATAGCGGCGGGAAGAAGGCACGTGGAACTGCGGACGGCGTCCACGTGGATGCTTACTTCCCGTATGAGTCCAAGCTCGGGTCGAAGCTGCTCCTGAATGTCGGGATCCTGACCAACTACATTGATCCCGACTTCACAGTGCAGGGCTGGCTCATGCTCACCCTTGACGCGCACATCGCAACGAAGATCGCAGCACTCCTCGATCGGCACGCGACGGAAAAGGGAAAGAAGGATGCCCGGGAATTGGTCGCCCTCATCGATTCAGGCGGTGATCCGCGGAAAGTCGTTGACGTCATCCTTGCTGCAACTGGTGCAGAAAAAGGTGAGGTCGAGGGATACATTCGACAGATGTTCGAGCTTCTGCCGAAACTCGCGGATCTCAATCAGAAGGCACGGCGTCGCTATGCCGCCCTCGCCCGCGAATGGATCGAGGAAGCGCAGATTCAGATCAGGAAGTTGGAGTCAGCCCAACGCGGGAGCTAGCGGACCCCCGCGCCCTTCTGGATGCCGGCGTGCGAACAGGGTCACAACAGGTGAGGAGACACCCACCGAGCGAAGACGGGTTCACCGGAACCGAAGATGCCAGCGATATTCCCCGAGAGTTTGAGGAATTGCCAGGGTCTGGTCGCGAGGTGGGTGCGATCGGATAGACCGCACCTACCTCCGTGCTGACGTCCTGCAGACTCTGGTGCACGCACAAACGCTGGCCGCCGGGCACATATTCTCGGAGCGAATCCACTGTCAGCGCTGTCGTCCATCACGGCGGCGCGCCCGCTCAGTCCTGAGCGGGGAAGAGCGTCGCGAGAGCGACGTCCTCGATGGTCTGGTCGTACTGGGTGTCGTCCAGCATCGCGAAGGGGCCGGCCGCTGACCCTTCGGCGAGCAGCATGGGGCGAAGCAGTGCCCCGAAGAACATTGCGGCGAGCAGGAGTGGTTCGCCGGGTCGGATGACACCCGCGTCCTGTCCGTCACGAATTATGGATTCGATGCGGTTGATCGGGTAGATGAGTCCTTCCGGCAGTGCGGGAGTGAAGTTGGGCAGCCTGATCAAGGTGGCGATGAAGGCAGGGCGGTCTTCTCGGTAGAGCGTGAGCGTTGCCCGGATCGCGTTGCGGATCTTCTCGGAGGGGGCTTCGCCGGCGTCGGTCGCCTCCTGAATGCGCTCGGCGTACTTCGAGAAAGCCACCCGGTACACCTCCTGACCGAGATCTTCGAGGGAGCCGAAGTGGCGGTAGATGGCCGCTTCTGACATGCCGGCGGATTCCGCGATCCCACGAGTGCGTGCGCCGCTGTACCCGTTGGCAGCGACATTCCTCGTCGCCGCCTCCAGTATTTCTTGGCGTCTGCTAGCCCTGGGCACGAGCGGGGCTTCCCGTGGTGATCGAGAGCTTGACTCCCGGGAGCGAGTGGAGGAATTGGGGCCCGAATCGTCGGATGGCCGTCATCGAGCCGGGAAGCGCGCGTCCCCCGGCGATGTGTCGCGCGACCTCGAGCACGGCATCGGCGGTGAACCGGTAGCCTTCGCCGGCGGTCATCCACCCCTCCCGGGTCTCGCCACCGCGCAGGCCGACCCTCGCCCACGCCCGGGAGAGGTAGCTCCGGGCCTCGAGTGCGTCCTGCGCGCTGGCTGGCGGCCGCCTCGACGAGAGCAACGACCGCACGAGCGACGAGCGGAGGGCCAGTGAGAGGGCGGGGAGGAATGCCCGCACCGCGAACGGGGGCGCATCCACGCCGAAGGATGCGGTGACCTCCTCTGCGCCGTAGCCGGCGGGAATCGATGCCAGGTCGCCGAGCGGGACGGGGAGAAGAGTCGTGGAACCGGTATCGGGAATCCTCAGCCGACGCGAACCGCGACCCAGAGCGTGCCTCTGAAATTGGCCGCCCACCACGCGCGCGCCGCCCGACGCGATCGAGTCGAACACCGTTTCGCGGGTGCCCACCGTCGTTCCTTCGTTGTCTGGCATCAAGGCCACCTCTGCAGTGCGGATCTGCTCGCCCTGTGCCAGCCAGGCGACCAACCCCTCACTGGCGACCGTTCCATAGCCCGATGCCGGCACGAGCGCCACGTGAGCGGCCTCCGCCTCGCCGGCCAGCTCGAGCACGGCGCTGACGGCCGAGAACTCGTTGGAAATATCGATGTACGACGCACCGACCCTCATCGCCGCTCGCGCCACTGATACGGCAGACGTCGAGAAGCCTCCCGCCGCATTGATCACGATCGCGCTGCCCTGGACCGCACGAGCGACAGTCCCCGTGTCGAGCGCGCTGACGCTGATCCAACCGGACGTCGCACCGGTGGCGGTCGCCAAGGCCCTGAGCTTCTCCGGATTCCGGGCGATCAGGCGGAAGTCGAAGTCCGCCCGGCCGTGTTCCAGGATCAATCGAGCGGTCTGGCCGGTCGCTCCGACGAGCGCCACGATCGGTTTGTAAGTGTTCATTCACTTACTATAGGGCTGCCGCCGCGGTGGCGCCGGGCTTGCCCCCATCCACACGCTCATTCACGCCCGATCGTGCAGCGTGACGTGATACCCGTCCGGGTCGGCGAAGGTGAAGGTGCGGCCGAACGGGCCGTCGATGGGTGCGCTGACGATGCGATGACCGTCGGCGGCGAGGGCGTCGTGGATGCCCTGAACGTCGGTGGCGTGCATCCAGACCGCGGTGCCGACGCCGGGGTGGCTGGCGCTCGCGAGGTCGGTGCCGGGCGCGGGGTCGCGCAGCGCGAACGCGATGGGTGCCGTCTGGAACACGACGGCGTGGGGCGAGCCGGCGGGGGAGCGGACGAGGCCGAGGTAGCGTTCGTAGAACGCCTGCGAGGCATCCAGATCCTGCACCTGAAGGGAGATGAAGTCGGGGCCGGTGACGGGCATGAGGTACTCGTTTCTGTCGTGTCAGTTTTCTGACACCACCAATCTATGTCAGAATACTGACATGAGTCAAGGCGAGGGAGCGGGCGCTGCCGGGGTCGATCTGGAGACGTCGCTCGGCTACCTGCTGAAGGAGGCGTCGAGTTCACTGCGGGCGGCGATGGAGGCCGCGTTGCGACCGCTCGGGATGACCGTCACCCAGTACTCGTGCCTCGAGCTGCTCTCCCAGCGTCCGGGCCTCTCCAACTCGGAACTCGCGCGCGGTGCGTTCATCACGCGGCAGTCGATGAACGTGCTGCTCCAGGCCCTCGAGCGCGACGGCCTCGTGACCAGGCCGGCCGCTGCGCCCGTGGGCAAGGCACTACCGACCCGCCTGACCGCGCGCGGCCGCCGAACCCTCGACCGGGCGAGCGGCGCAGTGCGCGCCGTCGAGCTGCGCATGCTGGGCGAGATGACCGAGGCGGAACGGGCGGCGGCGTTCGCGCTTCTGCAGGGGATGGTGGTGCGCCTGCGCGGCGGCGAGGCGACCGTGTCGGCGCCGAGTGCCGACTAGGCACTCGGCGCGGAGATGGAGTGCCGTTCGACGATCGGCATCGGCACCAGGATCTCGCCGCTCTCCGTGGGGTGCAGCAGGAGTTCGACCGCTCGCCTCCCCATCGCCTCGTGGGGGAGCGCGATCGTGGTGAGGCCGGGTCGGAGGTAGGCGGCGAGTTCGTCGTTGTCGAAGGAGACGATGGAGATGTCGTCGGGGACGCGGAGTCCCCGCTCCGCAATCGCCTGGTAGGCGCCGAAGGCGACGCGGTCGTTCATGCAGAGCAGCGCTCGAACATCGTCGCGGGTGTCGAGCAGCGTCTTCGTCGCGAGGTATCCGTCTTCCGGTTCCCACAGCCAGATCGACTGCTCGGCGATGAAGGCGAGATCGTGGTCGGCCATGGCGCTCCGGATTCCGGCGATCCGTCGAGCAACGGTCGCGGAGCGGAAGACGTCCCGTTCGACCTCGTCGTTCTGGCCGATGAGGGCGATGCCGTCGCGGTGTCCCGCCCGCACGAGCAGCTCGACAGCGTCGCGACCACCGCGAAGCTCGTCGGGAAGAACCGCGGTGGAATGGTTCGGATTGGTCGCGTTGAGCATGACGGCGTTGGTTCCCAGCGGGAGGTCGGGCACATACAGCTCACGCGCGCGCATGGTGGCGAACACGATTCCGTCGACCTGCCGGTCGAGCACCGCCCCGATGGCCTCGGTCTCCCGCGCCGGCTCGCCGCCGGTCTCCATGACGAGCATCACGTGTCCCGCGGCCTCGGCCGCGTCGAGGGCGCCCTTGATGAGGCCGCTCGCGAATCGGGTCGTCGCCACCACGTCGGAGATGAAGCCGATCGTGCGGGTCTTATCGGTGCGGAGGCCGCGTGCGGCAACGTTCGGGCGATAGCCGAGCGTCGCTGCCGCGGCGTTGACGCGATCGTGGGCATCCTGAGACAGGCGTGTATCGGGCCGGCCGTTGAGGATCATCGACGCGGCGGTCGGCGACAGCCCCGCGAGACGGGCGACATCCGCCAGCGTCACCCGCTTGCTCGCCATCGAGATCAGCCCTCCTCCGCCATCATCGCGTCGAGCCTGTCAGACATTCACCGATCCCGTCTTGACAAACCCAACACCGCTCCTCAATATTGACCTTGCTAAATGCATTTAGCAAATTTCCACCGCAGCAATTTCCCCGTCGACGCGCGCGAATCCGTGTGATCCGCCGCCCAACGAGCACCACCCCACAAGACAAAGGAGTCATGCAGATGGCAATATTCCACACCCGCGCAGCAACCCGGCGCCGAATCGCAGCGGTCGTTGCGGTCGCGACGGCGAGCGTCCTGGCTCTCGCGGGATGCGCGCCGGGCAGTTCCGCACCGACCACCACGAAGTCCACCGCGGTGACGACGACGCTCACCTCCAAGAAGGTGCACCTCACCATCGCCGACGAGACCGGCTTCCCGCTGACCGACAAGCTCACCGCGGAGTTCACCGCTCAGCACCCCAACATCACCTTCACGGTCACGCGGGACACCTTCCAGAACCTCACCGCGAACGCGCCGAAGCTGCTCGCCAGCTCGACGCCGCCAGACCTCATCCGCCTCCCCATGATCGGCGACACGGTGAAGGACGGACTCCTCGCGAACCTCGACCCCTACTTCGCGGCCTACGGCTGGGACAAGTGGTCGGCATCCCAGCTCGCGCCCCTCCGGGTCAACAAGGACAACGTGCGCGGCTCGGGGTCGCTCTACCAGCTGGGCCTGGGATACAGCGTGACCGGCATCTACATGAACACGAAGCTCGCGGCGAAGGTCGGCATCACCGCCCCTCCCGCGACGCTGGCCGAACTGGAGTCCGACATGGCCGCGGCGAAGGCCAAGGGCATCCTGCCGCTCATGGAGGGAGACAAGGACGGCGTCGTCAACTTCGTCGTCCAGGCGGCGATGAACCAGTACGCCGACAAGACGCAGATGATGAACTGGATCATGAACGTGAAGGGCGCGAGCTACAACACGCCCGGCAACGTGAAGGGTGCCGACCTCATCCGCAAGTGGGCCGATGCCGGCTACTTCCCGTCCGACATCAACGCGATCGATTATCCGACGTTCGTCAGTCGATTCCAGGCGGGAGAGGGGCTGTTCACCTTCAATGGCAACTGGGCGGCGGCAGACACGCAGGCCAAGATGGGCAACGGCGTGACCTTCTTCCTCGTGCCGCCGGCTACCGCCGGTGCCCCGCACGTCGCGATGGGAGCGGCGAACTCGTTCTCGGTGGCGGCCAAGTCCGCACACATCAATGAGATCGTGTACTTCCTCAACTGGATCCACACCAACGCGAAGGCGCGCCAGATCGTGCTCGACGTCACGGGCGCAGCGCCCGGCGGCGACCCGACCGAGGCGCAGCCGACGGCGGCCCCGGGCTCACTCACCGAGCAGGCCCTCAAGATGTCGGCTCAGATCGGCAGCGAGAACGGTCAGGTCGACTTCATGTCCAACGCGACCGCCGGCATCTACGCGGGTGCGATCATCCCCGAATCCCAGTTGCTCGTGACGGGCAAGATCAGCGGGCAGGAGTTCGTGACCAAGGTCCAGGACTTCTACGCTCAGGAACTCGCCGGCTGATCATGACAGACCGCAATCGACACACGGCACCGCATCGGCCATCGTTCGGCGCCAGGCGAAACGAGGGACCAGAAGCATGACGACGTCGATTGCACCCCGCCGGGCCGCGGCTCATTCCGCGGCCCGGCGGGGAACCCTGGTGGGATGGCTCTTCGCCGCACCCGCCCTGATCGCGTACTGCGCGTTCGTGATCTACCCCCTGCTGACAGGGCTCCAGTACTCGTTCTACCGCTGGAACGGCGTCGGCCCCTCGGAGTGGGTGGGTATCAACAACTATGTACGGGTCTTCACCGATCCCGACCTCCTCGGATCCATTCGCAACGCCTTCGTGCTGATCGCGTTCTTCACGATCGTCCCCGTCGCGGCGGGGCTCGTGCTCGCGACGCTGATCCGCTCGATGCGTCCCGGGTTCTTCTCGAGCGCGTCGCAGACGATCCTGTTCCTTCCCCAGATCATCCCGCTCGCCGCGGCGGGCATCGGCTGGTCGTGGATGTACGCCCAGACCGGTGCCGTCAACCAGCTGCTCAGCGCGGTGGGGCTCGGATCGCTCGCGCGGCCGTGGCTGGGCGATTTCCAGACCGCGCTCCCCGCCGTGGGCCTGATCGGATCCTGGGTGCTGACCGGGCTGTGCACGGTGCTGTTCCTCACCGGCATCGGCAAGATCGACCCCTCGCTCTATGAGGCCGTGCGACTCGACGGGGCGAACTGGGCGCGGGAGTTCGTGACCGTCACGATTCCGGGTCTTCGCCAGGAGATCGCCGTCCTCGTCACGATCACGATCATCGCTGCGCTGAGCAGCTTCGACATCATCTACACCACGACGCTGGGCGGGCCGGGCCGGGCCACTCTCGTTCCCGGCATCTCGATCTATCGGATCGGCTTCACGCAGAGCGAGGTCGGTCTCGCCTCCGCATTCGGCATCGTCCTGATGATCCTGGTGCTCGCGTGCGTGCTGCCGATTCAGCGTCTGGCGAGGGTGAGCGACCGATGATCGTGAACAAGTCCGAGGTCGTCATCGGCCGCATCGTGCTGGTGATCGTGCTCGTGTTGACGCTGATCCCGCTCGCCAACATGCTCTCGGCCGCCCTCCAGCCCGCCGGCGACAACCCGACCGGCCTCACGTGGCCCGCGCATCCCCAGTGGAGCAACTTCGTCACCGCGTTCGATACCGGACATGTCTGGCAGTTGATGGGGTCGAGTCTCCTGATCGTCGTGGTGGTCGTGCCCGTCAGCCTGCTCTTCTCGACCCTCGCCGGCTACGCCCTGGGCAATCTGCGGATGCGCGGCGGCCGGTTCGTCTTCATCTTCCTGATTCTGGGACTCACGATCCCGTTCGAGGCGCTCATCATTCCCCTCTACTACCAGGTGCAGGCGATCGGTGTGCTCAATACCCAGTGGGCGGTCATCCTGCCCCTCATCGGTCTGTACATGCCGTTCAGTGTGGTCTGGATGCGCGCGCACTTCATCGGCGTGCCGCGCGAGCTCTCCGAGGCGGCTCGGGTGGATGGCGCGACCACGCTGCAGGAGTTCCGGCGGATCCAGCTCCCGCTTGCGCGGCCCGCGCTCTCGGCGCTCGCGATCCTGCTGTTCCTGTGGACCTGGAACCAGTTCCTTCTCCCGGTCGTACTGATCTCGGATCCGCTCAGTCGCACCGTCGCCGGAGCGCTCACCTTCTTTCAGGGGCAGTACTCCAGCAGCATCCCGCTCCTCAACGCGGGAGCGCTGATCATCATCGTGCCGACGATCGTGGTGTTCATCGTGTTCCAGCGGCAGTTCATCCGGGCGCTCCTGCAGGGGGCCGTGAAGGGCTGACTCGACAGAACCCACACCCGCCCGGCCCCCGCAGAGCACAGGATCGCGCTGCCCAACGACTAGGACCTCACCACATGACATTCGCCCTCGACGACCACTGGGTCTGGGACTTCTGGCTCGCCGACGACGGCGACCTCTTCCACATGTACTACCTGCGTGCCCCGAAGGCGCTGGCCGACCCGCAGCTGCGGCATCGCAACGCGACGATCGGGCACGCCACCTCGGCCGACCTCAGCGAGTGGACCGACCTGGGGGAGGTTCTCACCCCCGGCGCACCCGGCGACTTCGACGGCACCGCGACCTGGACGGGCAGCGTCGTGCAGGCTCCCGATGGCACCTGGCGGATGTTCTACACCGGATCTCGCTTCCTCGACGCCGCCAGTCACGCCAACATCGAGACGATCGGCACGGCGACGTCGGCCGACCTCCACAGCTGGACGAAGCAGGCCGCGCCGATCATCCGCGCCGACGCGCGATGGTACGAGACACTGGGCGACTCGGCCTGGCCCGAGGAGGCCTGGCGGGATCCGTGGGTGTACGCCGATCCGGACGGACGCGGCTGGCACATGCTGGTGACGGCGCGCGCCGCGAGCGGGGACGAGCGCGATCGAGGCGTCATCGGTCACGCGGTCTCCACCGACCTCCAGACCTGGGAGGTTCTGCCCCCGCTCAGTTCGACCGGAGCCGGGTTCAGTCACCTCGAAGTTCCCCAGCTGGTGCAGATCGGCGAGGCACTCGTGCTCGTGTTCTCCTGCGACAGCCCGGCGCTCGCCGGCGACCGGAGCTCCACGACGGGAGGCATCTGGGCGACGGAGGTGGGGGATGCTGCGGGGCCGTTCGCGACGGAGCACGCGGTGCTCCTCGCCTCGGAGGAGCTGTACAGCGGCAAGATCATCCGACGCCGCGACGGTGAGTGGGTGCTTCTCGCCTTCAGCAACACCTCCGACGACGGCGGCTTCAGCGGACAGCTGGGTGATCCGATGCCCGTGCTCTGGGATTCGCAGCGCGGGCTCCTCGCGCTGGCCGACCCGAAGGGCGTGCAGTGAGCATCAGCGTGCACGGCACCACCGATCCCGCCTTCGAACGGGTCGAAGCGGCGTTCGCGCGGGGATTCGAGGGCAGGCCCGGGATGGGCGCCGCGCTGTCGATCGTTCGCGACGGCGTCCCCGTGGTCGAGCTCTGGGGCGGCGCGGCGGACCCGAGGACGGAATCCCCGTGGACGTCGGAGACCGCGAGCGTGATCTTCTCCTGCACCAAGGGGCTTATGTCGATCCTGGCGGCGAGGCTCGTGCAGGAGGGGCGACTCGACTACGCGGCGACGGTCGCCTCCTACTGGCCCGAGTTCGCGGCGGCGGGGAAGCAGGGTGTCACCATCCGCGACATCCTTTCGCACCGCTCGGGGGTCTCCGCTCCCCGCGAGGCACTGTCGCCCACCGACATCCTCGACTGGGAGCGCGTCGTCGGGGCGCTCGCCGCCCAGGAGCCCCTGTGGATGCCCGGCGCCGGCTACGCGTACCACGCCATCACCCACGGGTGGCTGATCGGCGAGGTCATCCGGCGGATCACCGGCGAATCGCCCGGGCGCTCCTTCTCTCGACTGATCGCCCGACCGCTGGGCGTCGACGCCTGGATCGGTCTGCCGGAGGGTCTCGAATCACGGGTCGCGCACATGAGCGTCGGTCCCACCCTCGCGCAACTGGTCGCGCAGCAGGCGGCGGCGCGACCGGCCACCGGCATCGACTGGAGCGACCGGGCGATGACGCTCGGCGGCGCGCTGCCGCCGGAGCTGGTCTCGGAGACCGGAGGGTTCAACGACCCGGCGGTTCGGGCGGCCGAGATCCCGGGGGCGGGCGGGATCGCGACCGCCCGTGCCCTCGCCACCATCTGGTCGTCGACGGTCGCGACGACCGCGGGGCTGCGAATCATCGACGACGAGGTGATCGCGGCGGCGACCGCGGTGCAATCCGAGGGCGCACCCGTGTGGGACGTTCCGGCACCCTGGCCCCGCTGGGGGATGGGGTTCCAGTTGGACAGCGAGGCCCGGCGCTACCTCGGTCCTCGCTCCTTCGGGCACGACGGGGCCGGTGGACAGGTCGCCTTCGCGGATCCCGAGTCGGGAATCGGCTTCGCCTACCTCACGAATCAGATGGAGGCGATCGCCGACGATCGTGCGACGCAGATCATCGATGTGCTGCGGGAGATCATCCGCGCCTGATCCGGCGGCGGTGGCCAGAGCGCTTCGCGACGAGGGCACCGCCCTACCCTGATTCGCGCCGCGCAGCGGAATATCTCGAATTGTTGCGTTGCGTTGACGAATGTTGCGGGCGGCGATGCACGCACCCGCCGTCCGCTCTACCGTTCTGTCTGTGTTTCGCGTGGTGCGGGAGACGCGCCCCAATCCACACTTCGCAGGCGATGAGGACGACATGACATCGACGGAATCGGCCGCCCCGGCGGCGACCGGCGCGCCCCGCGCGGCCCGGTCGAACGGCCAGTGGAAGATCGACGGCCAGACACCGCTCAACGGCAACGAGGCCTGGAAGGCCGAGGGCGGCGGGCTCGAGGTGCGCGAGCGCATCGAGAACATCTACGCGGCGGGCGGCTTCGACAGCATCGATCCGACCGACCTGCACGGCCGGTTCCGCTGGTGGGGCCTCTACACCCAGCGCCGGCAGGGGATCGACGGCGGCAAGACCGCCACCCTCGAGCCGCACGAGCTCGAAGACAGCTACTTCATGCTGCGGGTGCGCATCGACGGGGGAGCGCTCACCACCCGGCAGCTTCGCGTGATCGGCGAGATCTCGCGCGACTTCGGCCGCGACACGGCCGACCTCACCGACCGCCAGAACATCCAGCTGCACTGGGTGGAGATCGAGAGCATGCCCGAGATCTGGCGCCGGCTCGAGGAGGTCGGGCTGCAGACCACCGAGGCGTGCGGGGACGTGCCGCGGGTCATCCTCGGCAGCCCGGTGGCGGGCATCGCGAAAGACGAGCTCATCGACCCGACCCCGGTGATCGAGGAGATCACCCGGCGGTACATCGGCGACCCGGAGTACGCGAACCTCCCGCGCAAGTTCAAGACCGCGATCACCGGCCACCCCAGCCTCGACGTCGTGCACGAGATCAACGACGTCGCCTTCGTCGGGGTGGAGCACCCCGAGCTCGGCATCGGCTACGACCTCTGGGTCGGCGGTGCGCTCTCCACCACTCCGCGACTGGGCGAGCGACTCGGCGTGTTCGTGCGCGAGGATCAGGTCGCCGACGTCTGGTGCGGGGTGGTCGCGATCTTCCGGGACTACGGTTACCGGCGCCTGCGCAACAAGGCCCGGCTCAAGTTCCTGCTCGCCGAGTGGGGCACCGAGAAGTTCCGGAGGGTACTGGAGGACGAGTACCTCGGCTTCGATCTGCCCGACGGGCCCGGGGCTCCGCGGCCGACCACGCCGGGCGACCACGTCGGCGTGCACGAGCAGCGCGACGGCCGCTTCTACGTGGGGGCGGCACCCGTCGTCGGGCGCAGTTCCGGCACCCGGCTCATCGCGCTCGCCGAGCTGATCGAGGCGCACGGGTCGCAGCGACTGCGCACGACGCCGCACCAGAAGCTGGTCATCCTCGACATCGCCGCCGACCGGGTCGACTCCCTCGTCGCCGGGCTCGAGCCGCTGGGGCTCTCCGCGACGCCCAGCCCGTTCCGCCGATCGACCATCGCGTGCACGGGGCTCGAGTTCTGCAAGCTCGCTATCGTCGACACGAAAGACACGGCCACCGCGGCGATCGCCTCGCTCGAGGCGCGCCTGGCCGACGTCACGCTGCCCGCCCCCATCAGCCTCCATGTCAACGGATGCCCGAACTCCTGCGCCCGCATCCAGACCGCCGACATCGGCCTCAAGGGCCAGCTCCTCCCCGACGGCAACGGCGGCCAGGAGCCCGGCTTCCAGGTGCACCTCGGCGGCGGACTCGCCTCCGAGACGCGCGACGAGGCGGGCCTCGGCCGCACCGTGCGCGGGCTCAAGGTGAGCGCGGCCACCCTCCCCGACTACGTGGAGCGAGTCACCCGCCGCTTCCTCGCCGACCGCAGCGAGGGGCAGTCCTTCGCCGAGTGGGCGCACCAGGCCGACGAGGAGGCGATCCAGTGACCATCACGAACGGTGCCGCGCCCGCCCTGCGCAGCCACGACGAACTGAGGGCGCTCGCCGAGGCCGGCGCGGCAGAGCTCGGGGAGGCGTCGCCGGAGGCGGTCGTCGCCTGGGTCGCCGCGAACTTCCGGGTGGATGCCGTCGCCGTCGCCTGCTCCATGGCCGACGCCGCGCTGCCGCACCTCGTCGCGCAGCAGCTGCCGGGCGTGGACGTCCTGTTCCTGGAGACCGGCTACCACTTCACCGAGACCCTCGTCACCCGCGACGAGGTGGCGCGCGCGCTCGAGGTGCGGGTCGTCGACGTGCTCCCCGAGCAGACGGTCGCCGAGCAGGACGCCGAGTTCGGCGCCGAGCTCTTCGCCCGCGACCCCGGTCTGTGCTGCGCGCGACGCAAGGTGGCGCCGCTGCAGAAGGCTCTCACGGGGTACGAGGTGTGGTTCACGGGGGTGCGCCGCGAGGAGGCACCGACCCGCGCGAACACCCCGCTCATCGCCTGGGACGAGCGGAACGGGCTCGTCAAGGTCAACCCGGTCGCCGCGTGGAGCTTCGACGATCTGCTCGGCTACGTCGCGGCGCATGCCGTGCCGGTCAACCTGCTCATGTCGAACGGCTACCCCTCGATCGGCTGCGCACCCTGCACCCAGCCGGTCGCCGAGGGCGACGACCCCCGCGCCGGCCGCTGGGCCGGGATCGCGAAGACCGAGTGCGGGTTGCACCTGTGAGCGCCGCATCCGAGGCTCCCGCGCTCGCCCCCGCCGGCGCGCTCGCACCCGCCCGCGGCCACGGTCTCTCGCAGCTCGACGTGCTCGAGAGCGAGGCGATCCACATCATCCGCGAGGTCGTCGCCGAGTTCGAGCGGCCCGTGCTGCTGTTCAGCGGCGGCAAGGACTCGGTCGTCGTGCTCCACCTCGCCTCGAAGGCGTTCTGGCCGGCCCGCGTGCCGTTCTCCCTCCTGCACGTCGACACCGGCCACAACTTCCCCGAGGTGCTCGCGTTCCGCGACGCCACCGCGGAGCGCCTCGGCGTTCGCCTCGCCGTCGCGAGCGTGCAGGACTACATCGACGACGGGCGGCTCCTCGAACGCGCGGACGGCACCCGCAATCCCCTGCAGACGCTCCCGCTCCTCGACGCGGTCGCCGCGGGCCGCCACGATGCGGTGTTCGGCGGTGCGCGCCGCGACGAGGACAAGGCGCGGGCCAAGGAGCGAATCCTCTCGCTGCGCGACGAGTTCGGGCAGTGGGATCCGCGCAACCAGCGCCCCGAGCTCTGGAACCTCTACAACGGGCGCCACACCGTGGGGCAGCACGTGCGCGTGTTCCCGATCAGCAACTGGACCGAACTCGATGTCTGGCGCTACATCGAGCGCGAGGGCATCGAGCTGCCGCCCCTCTACTACGCCCACGACCGCGAGGTGTTCGCCCGCGACGGCATGTGGCGGGCCGTCACCCCCGTCTCGCTGCCCGCGCCGGACGAGACCGTCGAGACGCGTCGGGTGCGGTACCGCACGGTCGGCGACATGAGCTGCACGGGCGCGGTCGAATCGGATGCCGCTTCCGTGGCCGCCGTCGTGCGCGAGGTCACGCAGAGCACGCTCACCGAGCGCGGCGCCACCCGCGCCGACGACCGGATCTCCGAGGCCGCCATGGAGGATCGCAAGAGGGACGGGTACTTCTGATGACGACGACCGCCCCCACCCGCGAGCCGGCGCTCAGCGCCCGCGCGACCCTGTTCCGCTTCGCGACCGCCGGCAGTGTCGACGACGGCAAGTCCACCCTCGTCGGCCGACTCCTCCACGATTCGAAGGCGATCCTCGCCGACACCCTCGACGCGGTGACCCGCACCTCCACGGAGCGCGGTTTCGGCGGCGCCGGTGGCGGGATCGACTTCGCACTGCTCACCGACGGACTGCGGGCCGAGCGCGAGCAGGGCATCACCATCGACGTGGCCTACCGCTACTTCGCGACCGACCGGCGCACGTTCATCCTCGCCGACTGCCCCGGCCACGTGCAGTACACGCGCAACATGGTGACCGGGGCGACCACCGCCGACGCCGTCGTCGTGCTCATCGACGGCCGCAAGGGCGTGCTCGAGCAGACCCGCCGCCACCTCTCGGTGCTGCAGCTACTGCGGGTGCCCCACGTGATCGTCGCCGTCAACAAGATCGACCTGCTCGGCTTCGACGAGGGCGCCTTCGCGGGGGTCGCCGCCCAGGTGGATGATCTCACCGCCGAGCTCGGACTCGCGAACGTGCACATCATCCCCGTCTCCGCGCTCGAGGGCGACAACGTCGTCGACCGCTCGCCGCGCACCCCCTGGTACTCGGGGCCGAGCCTCATCGAGCTGCTCGAGGCCCTCCCCGCGACCGACGAGGTGGAGGCCGAGGTGGAGGAGTTCCGGCTGCCCGTGCAGTTGGTCATCCGGCCGCAGGGTGCCGTCGTGGTGCCGGAGGAGGACGCCGAGGACTACCGCGACTACCGCGCCTACGCCGGGCAGATCGCCTCTGGCACCGTCCGCGTGGGCGACACCGTGACCGTCTCTCCGGGCGGCGCCAGCACGGTCGTCACGGGGATCGACTTCGCGGGGGCCACCCTCGAGGAGGCGGTCGCTCCGCAGTCCGTCGCCCTCCGGCTTCGCGACGACCTCGACCTCGCCCGCGGTGCGGTGATCGCTGCCGGCGGCACGCTGCCCGAGCCCTCCCGCGAGGTCACCGCCTCCCTGTTCTGGCTCGATCCCCGGCCGCTCCTGCCGGGTGCGCGGGTGCTCGTCAAGTCGGGTACCGCCACCGTGCAGGCGCTCGTCACCTCGATCGCGGGTCGCCGCAACCTCGACACCCTCGCGCTGGAGCCGACCGAGCGGCTCGAGGTCAACGACATCGGCACCGCGTCGCTGCGCCTCGCCTCGGCGCTGCCGCTCGAGCCCTTCGCGGTCAACCGTCGCGCGGGGGCGTTCCTCGTCATCTCCCCGTCCGACGGCGGCACCCTCGCCGCGGGCACCGTCCTCACCCCTCACTCCGACGCCGACCCCCTGAAAGGATGACCATGCGCCGCAGATCACTCATCGCAGCCCTCTCCCTCGCCGTCGTCACCGCGGCCGTCCTCGCCGGATGCGCGGGCCCCGCCGGAGGCCAGCCCACCGCGGCCGTCGCGGCCAGCGAGCTCCACCTCGGCTACTTCGCCAACGTCACGCATGCCCCCGCCCTCGTCGGCCTCGACAAGGGGCTCTTCGCCAAGGAGCTGGGCCGCACGAAGATCAGCACCCAGGTCTTCAACGCCGGACCGGCGACGATCGAGGCGCTCAGCGCGGGCGCGATCGACGCCGCGTTCATCGGGCCGAGCCCGGCGATCAACAGCTACATCAAGAGCAAGGGCGCCTCCGTCGTCGTGGTCGCCGGGGCGGCGACCGGCGGTGCCGCACTCGTCGTGCGCAGTGGGATCACGAGCGCCGCCGAGCTGAAGGGCACGACCCTCGCGACGCCCCAGCTGGGCAACACGCAGGACGTCGCCCTGCGCTCCTGGCTCGCGACCCAGGGCTACAAGACGAGCATCACGGGCGGCGGCGATGTGACCATCTCGCCCTCCGAGAACGCCGACACCCTGAAGCTCTTCGAGGCGGGCACGATCGACGGCGCGTGGCTGCCGGAGCCGTGGGTGTCGCGGCTCGTTCTCGAGGCCCACGCGCACGTGCTCGTCGACGAGGCGAGCCTGTGGCCGAACGGCGCGTTCCCCACCACCGTGCTCGTCGTGAACAAGAGCTTCCTCTACGCGCACCCGCAGACGGTGAAGGCCCTCGTCGCGGGCGAGGTCGACTCGGTGAACTGGCTGAACGCCCACCCGACCGAGGCCGCCGCCGCGATCAACGAGCAGCTCGTCGCCGTCGCGGGCAAGGGGCTGAGCGCGCCCGTCATCGAGCGCGCGCTCGCGAACGTGAAGTTCTCCGTCGACCCGCAGGCCCAGGCCTTCCCGACCCTCATCACGCACGCGGTGAGCGCGGGCACCGGCACCCAGGGCAGCATCACCGGGCTCTTCGACCTCAGCCTGCTCAACTCGATCCTGACCGCGAGCGGCGGCACCGCCGTCTCCGCGCACGGACTCGGCAAGGAGTGACGTCGTGAGCACCCGCACCGCGCCGCCCGCCGCGATCACCGTGGCGGGCCTCGGCAAGCGATTCGCCGCGGGCGGCGCGCCGGTGCTCGACGACGTCACCCTCACCATCGGCTCCGGGGAGTTCGTCTGCCTCCTCGGCGCCTCCGGCTGCGGCAAGTCGACCCTCCTCAACATCATCGCGGGGCTGGAGCGACCCACCAGCGGAACCGTCGAGGTCGCGAGCGGCAACGCGGCGGTCATGTTCCAGGAGTCCGCGCTGCTGCCCTGGCTCACGGCGCGGCGCAACGTGGAGCTCGCGCTCGAACTGCGCGGGGTTCGCCGCGACCGTCGCCGCAACGAGGCGCTCGCGCTGCTCGACGTCGTCAACCTCGCCGACGCGGCCGAGAAGCGACCGCACGAGCTCTCCGGCGGCATGCGGCAGCGGGTCGCCCTCGCCCGCGCGCTCGCCCAGGACCGGCAGGTTCTCCTCATGGACGAGCCCTTCGCGGCCCTCGACGCGATCACCCGCGACCTCCTGCACGAGCAGCTCGAACTCGTCTGGCGCCAGACCGGCCGCACCATCGTCTTCGTCACCCACAACGTGCGCGAGGCCGCGCGCCTCGGCCAGCGCGTGCTGCTCATGTCGTCGCGGCCCGGCCGCATCGTCAACGAGTGGCGGATCGACGACACCGGCCCGCGCCGCATCGAATCGCCCGAGGTCGCGACCCTCGCCATCGAGATCACCGACCAGTTGCGGAAGGAGCTGCGTCGGAATGCCGCCTGAAGTCATCGCACAGCGCGACCCCGAGCTGGACGCGCGGGGGAGAACCGACCTCCGCACGCTCGAAGCCGGGCTGGATGCGCTGCAGACCGGAGACGTGAGCAGCCGGAGCGGCGTGCGACGGATACTGGGCGGGGTGGTGCCGCCGGTCATTCTCGTCATCGTCCTGCTCCTTGCGTGGCAGCTGTACACGGTGGTCGCCCACCCGCGCCCCGACCTGGCGCCGGGCCCCCTCGACGTGCTCGGCTCCTTCGGGAGCGCGTGGACGAGTGGCCGCCTGCCGGTCGCCGTGCTCACGAGTCTCCAGCGCGGAGTGCTCGGCTTCCTCATCGCGGTCGCGATCGGCACGCCGCTCGGGCTCCTGCTCGCCGAGGTTCGCTGGCTGCGCCGCGCGCTGGGACCGCTGATCTCGGGCCTGCAGGTGCTGCCCTCCGTCGCGTGGGTGCCCGCCGCGATCCTGTGGTTCGGCCTCACCGACGCGACCGTCTACTTCGTCGTGCTCATGGGGGCGGTGCCCTCGATCACCAACGGGCTGGTCTCTGGCGTGGAGCAGGTGCCGCCGCAGCTTCGACGCGTCGGGACCGTGCTCGGGGCCTCCCGCCTGCAGCTCGCGACGCGGGTAATCCTTCCCGCAGCACTACCCGGTTACCTCGCCGGCCTCAAGCAGGGCTGGGCCTTCTCCTGGCGCTCCCTCATGGCCGCCGAGATCATCACCGTCGGCGGCACGATCGGCTTCGGGCTCGGCTCGATGCTGCAGCAGAGCCGGGAACTCGCCGACCTCGCCGCGGTGCTGACGACCATCATCACGATCCTGGCGATCGGAATCATCGTCGAGCTGCTCGCCTTCGCCCCCGTCGAGCGCCGGCTGCTCCGGCGGCGCGGGCTGCTCGTCGCGACGGCGGTCGGGCGCTAAGAGGGTCGCGCGGGTGGCGCATCGCGCCCGGGGCCTCGCACCCTGCGCCCCGCGCCCTGTCCCGGGCGCTCGCCCGGCACACATTGCAGGATGACGCCGCGTCGGACCCGGTGACGCCTCCCCCGACCAGCATTTTTCGGCCCGTGACGACGGTGGGTGGGGCCAGGACTGCGGAAACTACCGGGGCGGCCCTGCATTGTGCACCGTTGGGCGCTGGCCCTGCGCCTCGGCGGGGTCGGGTGGCTCAGAAGATGCTGCGCGCGGCATCCATGGCGGCGCCGCCGGCGAGTACCGAGCCGGATGACCTCCGGTCGTCACCCTGACGCTCGCGATCCTCGTCCTCGGCGGCCCGCGCGAGCCCGTTCGTCTGGTCGAAGACGTGCACCGGACGCGGCTCCTCCTTCTGGGAATCTGTCATGTTCGGAACGCTAGACCTGGCGAGTGCGCGGCACAAGGCCCCGGCCGGGCCGCTCGAGCAACGCCCGGGCATTCCGCCCGTTGCAGCGCCTGCGCCGGCCGCACACCAGCTGCCGCGCACATCCCGCAGCACACCAGCTGCCGCGCACATACCGCAGCACACCAGCTGCCGTACAAAAGCTGGAGCGCGCATGCTTCAGCGCACAACCTGCCGCGGACGTACCGCAGCTCATCAGCTGCCGCACACATACCGCAGCACACCAGCTGCCGCACACAATGCAGGATGAACTACTCCTGGTTGCGCCATCGGCACGACCAAATCGGGCGAATTGGCGAGCACAGCGGCGACGGAATCCCCGCGCACGACTGCGTCGGACCAGAGGGCCCTGCATTGCGTGCCCGGGGAGCGCCCAAGCGTGGGCGGGAGCCGGAGCCGAAGCCGAAGCCGGAGCCGGAGCCGAAGCCGAAGCCGAAGCCGAAGCCGGGCCGGGGGCCGGAGTCGGTGGCGGCGCAGGCGACGGCGCCTGCACCGCGGTGCAGCCCGATCGAGCCGGCGGAGTTCGGCGGGCCGCCTTGCCCGCGCCCCGCCGAACCGCCGACGCGCGCCGAGCCCTGGGCGGTGGCGCGCGTTGCTCGCCCCGTCCGCACCCGCATGCGCACGGGACAGGGCTGCCCGCCGTGGCGGGAGTCGAATGGGCCGCCCTGCCGGATCACCAAGGGGGGTAGTAGGCGATCCGGCGGGCGATCCGGACGCGGCTTCGTTTCGGGGGGATGCCGCGTTCTTTCTTCGACGTTACGCCTATTCGATGGGGGCACCAGAGGGTTGACGGGCGGGAACCGAATCGCTAGGAGATTGCCTGACGACAACTAAATTCCCGCCCCCGTTCCGACAACGAACCGTCAATCCGCGCCCCAATCGCGCAGTCCCTATGGACCGGCCGCATCGTCTCTAACTACGGTTTCTTCCGACCCGAGTCCCCTCACTCAGAAATCGGAGAACCCATGTCCGTGATCCGGAGCGCTGAGCACGTCGGCATCGTCGAGCCCAGATCGTATGCCCCGCGGGGAAGAGTCGCGCTGACAGGACCTCGCAGCTGATGCGGGCAGCACCCGCTTCAGTTCCCGTCCGTGGACGCTGGAGTGCACGGCGGATGGCCACGATTATGGGTGGTCTTCTCGGGCTGCTGGTCGGCGTCGTCATCGAGGCCGCGGTGTGGATGTATGCGTTCGGAGCCGCGATGTCCGGCCGGTCATCGGTGACCGTGCCGTTGATCGTGACCACGTCGACGGCCGATGGCGATGTCGTCGCGACCTCGGGACCGGGCATCCTCATCCTCCCGTTCGTTCTCCTCGCCGTGGGGGCCGTGATCGGCCTGCTCCTCAGCCGACGGGCGTCAGCTGCGCCAACTCTTCGGGAGTCCTCCGCCCCATGCTCATCGCCCACCACCTGACCAAGTCGTTCGGCGCCCAGACGGTTCTGCGTGACGTCTCCTTCGAGGTGCATCCCGGCCGCATGACGGCCCTCCTCGGGCCCAATGGCGCGGGCAAGAGCACGCTCCTGCACATCGTGACGGGGCTGCTTCGTCAGGATTCGGGCGTCGTGCTCGTCGAGACCCAGGGCGGCCTTGTCGCCGACTTCCGCGACCTCATCGGGTTCTGCCCGGATGACCTCCCCCAGGCGGAGCTGCTGACCGGTGATGAACTGCTCGACCTCACCGCGGGCATCCGTCACCGCCGGCGCGCCCCCGAAGCAGAGCGGGCGCTAGTGGAGGCCCTGCACCTCGACGGCGCGATGGATCGCCTCATCGGCACCTATAGCCACGGCATGAAGCGGAAGCTGCAGCTTGTCACCGCGCTCCTGCACAGCCCGCGCATCCTCATTCTGGACGAGCCGTTCCGTGGCCTCGACCCCGAATCCTCGGCGATCCTCAAGGCGCTCCTCGCTGTGTACGCCGAGCGCGGCAACGCCGTGCTCATCTCCACCCACGACCTCCTCGTCGCCGAGCAGCTGTGCACGGAGGTGCTCGTGCTGCGCGACGGCGAGCTGCTCGACCTCAGCCCGGGTCAGGAGAGCACCGCGGTCGGCGTCCCGCCCGAGACTCTCGAGGCGCGATTCCTGCGCGCGACCGGCATCGACGCCGACGCCGCCCGCGCCCGTGATCGCTTCTTCGAGGGGCTCGATCTGCTGCGGGACGCGCGCCCGTGAGCGCCGTCGTCGCGATTGCGCGCGCCTCCGCCCGCGGCTCCCGCGCCCACATCGTGCGGGCGACCGGCGGCAGGCGGGCCGCCGCCCTGCTGATCGCCGCGGTGCTTGTCGTCGTCGCCGGGGTCGGGGTGCTGATCCACGCCTTCCTCGCCGTCAACCTCCCGAACCTCTTCGTCGACTCAGCACACGGTGGGGAGATCGAGCCGCGCATCGCCGCCGCGCGGGAGTCGCTCGTGCAGTCCCAGCTCGTCACGGGCGCCGTCCTCGTGCTCGCGCTCCTCGCCTTCACCTCCGCCGAGAGCGGCCTCAGCGTGGCCGCGCGGGTCGCCGGAGCGCGTCCCGCCGCGATCGTGCTCGGCGAGTTCCTGCCCACCGCGGTCGGCATCGCGGCCCTCGTCTGCGCCACGCAGGCCGGGCCGATCGTGTTCGAGGCGCAGTCGCAGCCGACCCCGGTCCTCACCGGAGCGGGGCTGGCCGCCGCCGCCCTCACCGTGGGCTTCGGCGGCTTCGCCATCGCCCAGCTCGGCATCCTGCTCGCGCGCCTGCTGCGGCTGCCCGCCTCCGTCACGCGGATGATCGGCGCCACGCTCGGCCTGGCCGCCGCCGCGGTCGCCCTCGCACAGCTCCTCGCCTCGGCCGTCGCCGGGCGCGCGAGCCCGCTCGGCGTCGTCACCCGCGCGGCCTGGGCTGGTCATCCGCTGCCGACCACCGTGGGCGCCGTCGCGATCACCGCTGCGGCGATGGTGATCGTCGTCGGCCTGACCGCGCTGCTGATGGGGGCGGCGCCCCCGCTCGCACAGCTCGGGGCCGGACCGCGCATCCTCCGAGCCCACCGCTTCCGCCGCCCCGACGCGCTCGCCGCATTCGTCGTGCGCGAGATCGTGCTGCTGCTCAGGCACCCCGTGAGCCAGCTGGGCCTCCTGCTCGCCGTGCTGCTGTGCGCGCTGCTCGCGACCGGGGTGCGCCTCGCCGGGCTGCCGCTCGACATCGCCGTTCTCGGGCAGACCCTCGTGCTCGCGGGCACGGCCGAGACCGCGGCCGGCCGCTCGCGCGGGTGGCAGTGGATTCTCGACCTCGCGGGCTATCCGACCGGGCGCCGGGTGATCGCCCAGTACCTCGGCGCGATGGTGCCCGCCGCCGTCCTGCAGGCCGCGGGCGTAGCCGCCATGGTGGATGACCCGCCCACCTTCCTCCGCGTCGTCGCCCCCGCGCTGCTCTCCCTCCTCACGCTGGGTGCCGTGGCCGCGCTCGCGGGCACGGTGGTGCCGTACTCCGCGTCCGCGCCGCTGGGGATGGTGCTCACCTCGACGGTGGCCCTCGGCGGGGAGATCGGCGCGAGCTGGGTGACGTCGTCGCTGCTGCCGGCCGGCTCGTGGGGGTCGATCGCGGCCGAGCTGGGCATCCTCGCCGCCGCCCTCGGCGCGGCAGCACTCGTCGCCCGCCGCCGCTCGCCCGCCACGACCTGAACGCCGCGCGGCCGCCCTGCGCGAGCCGCCACCCGGCCCGCGACTAAAGCCGCTGCACGCTCGCCGTCGACTCGCGCGGCACGAGCCGCACCGGGAGCCGGTGCACGCCGGGCTCCGTCGTGCCCGAGATCGCGTCGGACAGCGCGCGGGCGGCCGCCCTGCCCAGCTCCTGCAGGTTCATGTCGATGCTTGTGAGCGGCGGGCGAGCCGTCGCACTCAAGATGTCCCAGTTGTCGAATCCCATGACCGCGACCTCGGCTGGAACGTGGTGCCCGGTCTCCCGCAGCTGCTCCAGAACGCCGCGCGCGATCTGATCGCTCCCGGCCAGGATGGCGTCGATCGGGCGACCCGACGCGAGCAACGTCTCGGTGCACTGCCGCCCCCAGCTCTCGCTCCACTGCCCGTACAGCTCGTCGCCGCCCGTGAGCTCGAGCCCCGCCTCGCGCATCGCGTCGCGTGCGCCGGCGGCGCGGTCGGTCGCCGCGGTGTAGCTGGGCTCGCCGTTGACGAGGGCGATGGACCGCCGGCCGCGCGCGAGAAGGTGCTCGATCGCCTGTCGGCCCGCCGTGTAGTTGTCGGGGGTGAAGGAGGTGTCGGCCGGGTCGTCGGAGGGCGCGTAGGCGTACACGACGGGGACGGGCACGCCGGCGGTGATCGACGGACGGGGGTTGGTGGTGCGGCCGAGCACCACGATGCCGTCGACGCGTCGGGCCAGGAGCGTGTTGAGGTGGTGCTGCTCGCGCACCGCGTCGCCGCGGGCATCGCAGAGCAGCACGGAGGTGGCACCGGAGCCGAAGGCGTCCTCCGCCCCGAGCAGCACCGGAAGGACGAAGCGGTTGTCGAGGTCGCTCGTGAGCATCCCGATCGTGCCGGTGTGCGAGGCATTGAGGGCCTGGGCGAAGGGATTGGGCGTGAAAGAGAGCGCCGCGGCGGCCTCAATCACTTTCTGCCGGGTTTCGGCGCGCACCTGACTGCGCCCGTTGAGCGCCTTCGACGCGGTCGCGAGCGACACCCCAGCGAGTTGTGCGACATCGGTCAGCGTCACCGAAGCTTTCGGCTTCTTGCTGTTGATCACTGACAACTCTGCTTCTTCCCGGTTCTGAGCGCGATCCTACTCTGCCACGGACACCCCCACGATTTCCAGCTTGACGAGCGCGCACAATCCGTCTACGTTGATCCCGAAAGTACTTTCGGTAATTTCGGTGAGAGAGTCGAAGACGACCCGTCAACGGTGACCACCGAACCGATAGTTTGGCCGTGCGGGCACCACCGCACGGCCGCACCATTCATTTCAGAGAGGAAGTGTCCGGGCAATGACAACGAAGTTCAGGCGGGGGGCCGCGATCGCGGTCGCCGCAGCCCTCGTGGGTGTCGGTCTCGTCGGCTGCGCGAGCAGTGGCGGCGGTACGTCGGCATCGTCGAAGAGCTACACCTTCTGGGACCCGTATCCCCAGTTCGATCAATCCGCCGCGTGGACGAAGCTCGTGGAGAGCTGCGGCACCAAGGCGGGCGTCACGGTGAAGCGCACGGGGTACGACACCACCGCGCTCACCAACAAGGCGCTGCTCGCCGGACAGCAGGGCAACTCGCCCGACATGCTGCTCGTCGACAATCCGGTCGTGTCGACGCTCGCCGACGCGGGCATCCTCACCAGCACCGCCGAGAACAAGCTCGACACGAGCGCGATCGACAAGAACATCATCGCGGCCGGCGAGATCGGCGGAAAGACCTACGGGGTGCCCATCGGGGCGAACACCCTGGCGCTCTACTACAACAAGACAGTGCTGAAGGCTGCCGGTGTGGACGCGGCGAGCATCACCGACTGGGCGACGTTGACGGATGCGCTGGCCAAGGTGAAGGCGGCGGGCAAGAAAGGCATCACCTTCTCGGGCATTAACACCGAGGAAGGCAGCTTCCAGTTCCTGCCGTGGTTCTGGGGATCCGGCGCCAACCTCACACAACTGGACTCGCCGCAGGCCGTCGCCGCGCTCACGCTGTGGACCGACTGGCTGAAGAAGGGGTACGCGCCGAACTCGGTCATCCAGAACACCCAGACGACGAGCTGGCAGGAGTTCGCCACCGGTGACTACGCCTTCGGCGAGAACGGCACCTGGCAGCTCGGCAACGTGAAGCAGGCCGGGATCGACTACGGCATCCTCACCATCCCCGCCGAGAGCGGCGGCCCGGCGGCCGCACCGACGGGCGGCGAGTTCCTCACCATCCCGGTGCAGAAGGATGCCGCACGCTACGCCACGACGAAGAAGATCGTGAACTGCCTCACGAGCACGGCCAACTTCGTCACGACCGACAACACCCTGTCGTACATCGCCCCGACGGCGGACGCGCAGGCGGCCCAGGTCGCCGGCAACGCGGCTCTGAAGCCATGGGTGGATGCGGTCAAGGCGGCGAAGGGACGCACGAGCGACAACCTCGGCACGAAGTACCCGAAGATCTCGGAGCAGCTGTGGACCGCCGTGCAGACCGCACTGAGCGGATCGCAGACCCCCGAGGCCGCGCTGAAGGCCGCGCAGACCGCGGCGGCCGCCGCCATCAAGTAGCACCCCCGCTCCACCGAAACAGATAACAGGAATCATGACCACCTCAGCCGTCCCTGCGAAGCGGGCTGTGGGGGAGAAGGGTGGGGCGACCTCGGTCGCCCCACCCGGCCGCCCCGCCGCGCGTCGTCGCGTCCGCTCGGGCCAGTGGGCGGCGTGGGCATTCCTCGCCCCGGTCGTCGCCTACCTGCTCGTCTTCTACGCGTTCCCGCTCTACCGCAACGTCGAGTTGAGCCTCAAGGACTACACGGTGCGGTCGTTCGTCGACGGAACGGCGCCGTTTGTCTGGTTCGACAACTATGCGAAGGTCATCCAGAATGCGACCTTCTGGCCCGCCCTCACGCACACCGCGATCTTCACCTTCGTCTCCATCGCCTTCCAGTTCAGCATCGGGCTCGCCCTCGCGGTCTTCTTCTTCCAGCACTTCCGGCTCGCCTCCACGCTGCGCGCGCTCTTCCTCGTGCCGTGGCTGCTGCCGCTCATCGTCTCGGCCTCCACCTGGTCGTGGATGTTCAACAGCGACTCCGGCATCGTCAACTCCGCGCTCGAGGCCCTCGGACTCCCGCAGATCAACTGGCTGACCTCACCCGACTGGTCGCTCATCGCGGTGCTCATCGCCAACATCTGGATCGGGATCCCCTTCAACCTCGTGATCCTCTACAGCGGGTTGCAGAACATCTCCGGCGACCTCTACGAGGCGGCCTCACTCGACGGGGCGAACGGCTGGCAGAAGTTCTGGCGCATCACCTTCCCGCTGCTGCGGCCCGTGTCGGCCATCACGATCCTGCTGGGGCTCGTCTACACGCTCAAGGTCTTCGACATCATCTGGATCATGACCAAGGGCGGCCCGGCCGACTCCTCCACGACCCTGTCGACCTGGTCGTACCGCCTCGGCTTCGGCTCCGTCCTCCCCGACTTCAGCCCCGCCGCCGCCGTGGGCAACATCCTCATCCTCATCGCGCTCGTCTTCGGCCTCGTCTACCTGCGCACCCAGCGAAAGCTGGACCCCTCGTGACCCGCCGCCGCGCCTGGTGGAAGACCCTCCTCGGGGTCGTGCTCACCGCGATCATGCTGTTCCCGGTGTACTGGATGATCAACGTCTCCCTGACCCCCACCACCGAGATGCGCAAGTCGCCTCCCGACTGGTTCCCGGTGCACGGCACGATCGAGGGCTACCTCGCCGTGGCGCGCGATCAACTGCCCTACCTGGGCGTCAGCCTGCTCGTCGGCCTGGGCACGGTCGTGCTCACCCTCGTGCTGTCGGCGCCCGCCGCGTACTCGCTCGCGAAGCTGCGACCGCGAGGGGGGCGCCCGCTGAGCTTCATCCTGCTGATCGCGCAGATGATCCCCGCCATCATCATGGCGATGGGGTTCTACGCGATCTACCTGGGGATCGGGATGCTGAACTCCATTCCCGGCCTCATCGTCGCCGATTCGACGATCGCGGTGCCGTTCGGCGTGCTCATCTTCACGGCGTTCATGAACGGCATCCCGGACGAGCTGACCGCAGCGGCCACGATCGACGGCGCGGGGGCGTGGCGCACCTTCCGGTCGATCATCCTGCCGATCAGCCGCAACTCGATCGTCACCGTCTCGTTGTTCGCGTTCCTCTGGGCGTGGTCGGACTTCATCTTCGCCTCCACGCTCGACGGGGGCGGCGACCTCCAGCCGATCACCCTCGGCATCTACAAGTACATCGGCAACAACAACCAGGAGTGGAACTCGATCATGGCGACGGCGGTGGTGGCGAGCATCCCGGCCGCCGTGCTGCTGGTGGTTGCCCAACGCTATGTGGCCGCCGGCATCACCGCGGGCGCCGTCAAAGACTGATCCCGGCCCTCCGCGACCGAGCCACCGACCGATACCACCCAGAAAGTTCATCGTGCAGAAGCAGACCACCGAGATCCCCACCCCCCTCGCGCCGATCGGCGAGCCCGCGGAGAGCGCCCCGGGCGCGGGGCGGTCCGCCCGGGGCGCGGGCCGTCTCGGCGGGCCCGTGCTCCCGAGTCGCAGCGTGCTGCGCCCCCTCGGCACCGCGGAGATCGCGATCACGGGCGGCTTCTGGGCCGAGAAGCAGGAGCTCAACGCGCGGGTGATCCTCGCCCACTGCGAGAAGTGGATGGAGCGCGTCGGCTGGACCGCCAACTTCGATCGCGCTGCCGATGGCACGGTGGCCGAGTCGCACGCGGGCATCGAGTTCGTCGACTCCGAGGTCTACAAGCTGCTGGAGGGCATGGCCTGGGAGCTGGGGCGGATGCCCGACCCCGCGCTGGAGCGCCGCTACCACGCCCTCGTCGCGCGGGTCGCGGCCGCGCAGGAACCGGACGGCTACCTGCACACGAGCTTCGGACGCCCCGGACAGCCCGCCCGCTTCTCCAATCTGGAGTGGGGCCACGAGCTGTACTGCTTCGGCCATCTCATCCAGGCCGCGGTCGCGCGGCTCCGCACCGGGCACGACGACGCGCTGCCGGCGGTCGCGCGCCGGCTCGCCGACCACGTCTGGGACGTGTTCGGGCCGGGCGGGCGGGTGGCCGTCTGCGGTCATCCGGAGATCGAGCCCGCGCTCGCCGAGTTGGCCCGCGCGACCGGCGAGCCCCGCTACCTCGAACTCGCGCGGCTCTTCGTCGAGCGGCGGGGCACGGGCACCCTCGGGCCGATCGCCTACGGCGCCGAGTACTTTCAGGACGACACTCCCGTGCGCGACGCGACGGTGCTGCGGGGCCACGCCGTTCGGGCGCTCTACCTGAGCGCCGGGGCCGTCGACGTCGCGGTCGAGACGGACGATGCCGAACTGCGTGCGGCGGTGGAGGCGCAGTGGGAGGCGACCGTCGCCCGCCGCACCTACGTGACCGGCGGCATGGGCTCGCACCACCTCGACGAGGCGTTCGGCACCGACTTCGAGCTGCCGCCGGACCGCGCGTACGCCGAGACCTGCGCGGGCATCGCCTCCAACATGCTGAGCTGGCGGCTGCTGCTGCAGAGCGGCGACCCGCGCTACGCCGAGCTGATCGAGCGCACCCTGCTCAACACCGTTCTCGTCTCGCCGCGCGAGGACGGCCGCGCCTTCTACTACACGAACACTCTGCAGCAGCGGGAGGAGGGCGTCGAGCCGGACGAGTTCGAGGTGACCGACCGCGCGCTCTCGAGCCTGCGTGCGCCGTGGTTCTGGGTGTCCTGCTGCCCCACCAACGTGGCACGCACGCTGGCGAGCGTGCAGCTCTCCTTCGCCACGGCGTCGGAGACGGGCGTGCAGTTGCACCAGTACGGCAGCTACGCGATCGACACCGTCCTCGGCGACGGCCGTCGCGTTCAGCTCGACGTCCGCTCCGGCTACCCCTTCGACGGCGAGGTGACGGTCGAGGTCGGCGGCGAGACGGCCGTGGAGTTCGCGCTCACCCTCCGAGTGCCGTCCTGGGCGCGCGGCGCGGCGACGCTGCGAGACCGCGGTGTGCCGGTGGCCGTCGACGGCGACACGGTCACGATCGAGCGCCGCTTCACCCCGGGCGAGACGGTCGTGCTCTCGCTGCCGATGGAGCCGCGCGTCACCCGGCCGCACCCGCGGATCGATGCCGTGCGCGGTCAGGTCGCGATCGAGCGCGGTCCCCTCGTGCTCTGCGTCGAGTCGCCCGACCTGCCGCACGGGCTCGACACCGAGCACGTCGAGATCGACCTGAGTGTTCCGCCCCGCGCGAGCGCGAACGGCGCCGTCGTGACCCTCCGCGGTCGGGCGGATGACCAGCCCGCGTCGCTCCTGCCCTACGGCGACCCCGTCCCCGCGCCGCGCACCGCGCCCTTCGAGGCCGCTCTCGTTCCCTACTTCTCCTGGGCGAACCGCGGCCCCTCGACCATGCGGGTGTGGATCCCGGCGTGAGTGCCGACGCGGACCACCACGCGGCCCGGCGCACGGATCAGACCTCCGCGCGCCACCGGCCCCGCAGCACGGCTCACCCCGCGGCGTCCGCCACGAGGTAGCGCGCCGTCGCGAGGTCGGTGACGAGCACGTTGAGCCAGCCGCCGAGCAGCGCGGCGCGGATCGCCTCGTGTTTGCGGCGCCCGCCGGCGAAGCCGACGCGGCGGGGGATGCCGAGGAGTCCCGCGCTCGAGATGCCGAGCACCCGGTCGGTGAGGTCGGTGTCGACGAGGCGACCCGTCGCGTCGAAGAAGCGCAGGCAGACGTCGCCGACCGCGCCGGCCGCGCGCAGGGCATCCTGATCGGCCAGGGAGACCGCGTTGCCGGAGTCGACGAGGAGCGGCGAGGGCTCCAGGCTGCCGATACCCACGAGCACGACGGTGAGGGTGGACCACTCGGCGGCGATCTCGGCCACGTAGCCGTCGCCGAGAAGCGAGTCGCGCACGAGCCGGTTCGCGACGATGCCCGGCACGGGCAGGTAGGTGGGGCTCGCGCCCGTGACGCGCGCGAGGCGGTCGGCGAGGTGCGTCGCCTTCACCTGCACGGAGGGGTTGCCCACCCCGCCGATCACCTGCACGATCTTCTCGGCCGTGCGCGTGGTCGACGGCGCCATCGCGTCGACGGTCGCGAGCAGCGTGGACGACCAGGAGGAGATGCCGACCCGGTCGCTGCCGGTGAGGGTGGTCTCGAGATAGGCGGCGCCCGCGCCGCCGAGCGCGGCGAGCACCGAGTCGTCCTCATCGGAGGCGCTGTCGGCGACGACGACGTCGGCAAGACCGTAGCGGTCGCGCACCGCATCCTCGAGCTCGGAGTACACCCCGGCGGGCGGCACGACGACCGTGCGCACCACCCCGATGCGCTCCGCCTCCTTGAGGATGCGCGACACGCGCGACTGCGAGACGTGCAGCCGCGAGGCGATCTCAGGCTGGCGCAGGCCCTGCTCGTGATACATGCGCGCGATCTTGGTCAGCAGCGACATGCGGTCGGCCGGGAGGCGGCTGCCTCCCGACCGGTCCAACGTCATGACCACAAGAGTACGGGCTGCGCCTACTCCCCGAAGCTCGAGAAGAGCGCCTTCTGGGCGAGGGCGATCGCGGTGAGCGAGTCGTGCCGGTCCTGCGCCTCCTGCACGGCCGCGAAGTCGAGCTTGTCGAGCCCGCGCCCGGCCGCCTTGAGGAAGTCGATCGCGTGGTTGGCCGCCTGCACGCTGTCCTCGCGAAAGGGGAACTGGTCGAGCTGCCAGACGCCCTCCCAGTTGTTCTTGCGCAGCGTGTAGAAGAACTCGAAGAGCTCCAGCGGGTGCACGGTGCCCGCGACGAGGTCGTCGTCCCAGGAGCGGAAGTTGTCGTTCACGTCCATGCCGAAGAGACGGCCGTAGTCGATGGCGAGCTGCGCCGAGTCGGCGGGCGACTCGCCGCCGAACAGGGCGTGGCCGAAGTCGAGCAGGATACCCACGTTGGGCAGGCCGATCTTCTCGATGCCGAGCAGCGTGCGCGAGACGGAGTCGAAGCTCATGTGCACACGGGGCTCGCGCGGCTTGTACTCGATCACGAACTTGAGGTCGGGGTTCTCGCTCGCGAGCTGACCCACGCCGTCGAGCGAGTTCTTCCACAGCGCGCCGTGGTCCACCTGGAACGGGTAGTCCCAGCCGTCCTGGCCCGGCCAGAGCTTCACGTAGTCGGCACCGAACTCGCGGACGACACCGGCGGCCTCGGTGATGAGCTCGTGCGCGCGACGCCGCACCCCCGGATCCGGGTTCGTGAAGGCGCCCTTCATGAACTCGCGGGTGTACATCTCGGGCGTGATGCCGATGACGCTCAGCCCGTTGCGGTCGAGGGCGGTCTTGACATCGGCGGTGGAGAAGTCACCGCCGAAGAACGGGTAGTTCAGGTCGACGACCGAGAGGTCATCCACCTTGCCCGCGATGTCGATCGCGTCGATGACCGTGCGGGGCTCGCCGTAGCCGTCGGTCGCGTAGCGGTCCACGTAGGTGGCGAAGTGCCAGATGCCGGCGCCGTATCGCTGCTGAGAGGTCATGGGGTGTCCTTCGATCGAATCAGGTGGTGGGTTCGGCGGCGCGACCTCGCGCCACCGCGACGGCACGGTGCCATCGGGTGAGTCGGGCGGCGACGACGTCGTCCGGCAGGCTGGGGGTGAACACGGTGCTGCGCCGGTCGAAGGCGAGCACGTCGTCGGGGGTCCACAGGCCGGCCGCGAGGCCCGCGAGGTGGGCGGCCCCGAGCGCCGAGAGGCCGGCGATGTCGGGACGCTCGACGCGGCGTCCGCTGAGGTCGGCGAGCAACTGGGCGAGGTGGTCGTTGGCCGCTGGTCCGCCGTCGATGAGGACGGACTCGATGCGGGGCCCCGCCGCCTCGGCCGCTCGGAGCACGTCTTCGATCTGCAGCACCACGGACTCGAGGGCCGCACGGGCGAGCGCGGAGCGGTCGGTGGCGAGGTCGAAGCCGATGAGCACGGCCTGGGCGCGGTCATCCCACCAGGGCGCACCCAGTCCGGCGAAGGCGGGCACAAGATCGACGCCGGTGTCGGGCTCGCCGGACGCCTCGCGCGCGAGGTCGGCGAGCTCATCCGGGGTGGTGCCGAGCAGACCGGCGAGCCACACGAGGGTCGAGCCGCTCGAGAGGATGTTGCCCTCGAAGGCGAGCGCGGGCTCCGGGGCCGCCCAGGCCAGCGTCGTGACGAGTCCCTCCGGTGCCGTGCGCCCGGCGGGCAGCAGGCCCATGATCGAAGAGCCGGTGCCGAGGGTCACCTTCACCGCGCCCGGCAGACGCACGCCGTGGCCGAACAGGGCGGCGTGCGAGTCGCCGAGGATGCCCGTGATGCGGGTGCCCTCGGGAAGACTCGCCAGCGCGACCGGGGCGGTCGGCTCGGTGGACGGCGCGATGCGGGGCAGCGCCGCCCGCGGGATGCGGTGCACAGCGAGCAGCTCCTCGCTCCAGTCGCCCGTCGCGAGGTCGAGGAGCGCGGTGCGGCTGGCGTTGCCGGCCTCGATGCGGTGCTCGCTGGTCAGGCGGAAGACGAGCCAGGAGTCGACGGTGCCGAGACAGAGCTCGCCGGCGGACGCCCGCACGCGGTCGGGGTCGACCCGGTCGAGCAGCCAGGCGAACTTGAGCGCGGAGAACATGGGGTCCACCGGGAGGCCGGTCAGCTGCAACTGGCGCTCGCCGTGGCCGGCCGCGGTGAAGGAGTCGGCGGCATCGGTGGTGCGGCGGTCCTGCCAGCCGAGCACCGGCCCGAGCGGCTCCCCGGTCGCGCGGTCCCAGAGCAGCGCCGACTCGCGCTGGGTGCTCAGGGCGAGCGCCGAGACGGTGCCGGCGAGACCGTCGACCGCCTGCGCGATGGCCGCCTCGACGCTCGCGGCGATCTCGCGGGCATCCTGCTCGACCCATCCGGGCGCGGGGTGCGTCTGGCCGATCGCGACCGAGCCCCAGCCCACGACGTTGCCGCGCGCGTCGACCGCGAGCGCCTTCGTCGAGCTGGTGCCCTGGTCGACCGCGACGACGACCGCCGAGCCGGAATCAGACATTCGCGAGGGCCTCCCGTGCCGCGACGACGAGGTGGGCGTCGGTGAGACCAAAGTAGTCGAGCAGGAAGTCGGTGCTGCCGGTCGGCGCGAATTCGTGCAGGCCCAGAATCCGCAGCGGCACCCGAGCGCCCGCCTCGAGCTGCCCCACGATCGACGCGACCGCTGCCCCGAGTCCGCCGGCGACGTTCGCCTCCTCGGCGGTGACGATCGCGCGGGTCTCGCGCGCGGCCGCGGAGATCGCCGCGACATCGAGCGGAGCGAGGTAGGCGGCGTTCAGCACGCGGGTCGAGACGCCCTGGCCCTCGAGGGTGGCCGCGGCATCCAGTGCGCGGGAGACGAGCGTGCCGGTCGCGATGATCGTGACGTCGCTGCCCGCGCGCACCTGCTGAATGCGGCCGCGCTCGAGCACGCTGTCGTCGGCGACGACGTCGGGCGTCTTGTGGCGACCGACCCGGATGAAGGTCGGCCGCGGGTGCGCGACGGCGTTGCGCACCGCCTGGCGGGTCTGCAGTCGGTCGACCGGCACGACGATGTCGAGTCCGGGCAGCGCGCGCAGCCAGCTGAGGTCTTCGACCGAGTGGTGGGTCGGGCCGAGCTCGCCGTAGGCCATGCCCGGGCTCATTCCGCACAGGATGACCGGGTGCTGGCTGTACGCCACGTCGGCCTTCACCTGCTCGAGCGAGCGCCCCGTGAGGAACGGCGCGGCCGCGCACACGAAGGGGATGAGCCCGGAGGAGGCGAGGCCCGCCCCCACGCCCACCATGTTCTGCTCGGCGATCCCCACGTTGATGAGCCGGTCGGGGAACTCGTCGCGGAACGCGGTGAGGTTGCTCGACCCGACGGAGTCGTTGCAGACGGCCACGATGCGGGAGTCCTCGCGGGCGAGCTGCACGAGCTCGTCGGCGAAGGCGGTGCGGTTGTCGTAGACGGCGCGGGGTGCGGCGTCGGCGGTCAGCGTCATGAGAGCTCCTGGAGTGCGAGGGCGACCTGCTCGGCGGACGGCACCTTGTGGTGCCACTCGACGCGGTCTTCGATGAAGGACACGCCCTTGCCCTTGGTGGTGTTTGCGATCACGGCGACCGGCTTGCCGGTGGTCGAGGGGCGGAAGGCGTGGATGAGCGAACCGAAGTCGTGCCCGTCGGCGATGCGCACCTCGCAGCCGAAGGAGGCGAGGCGGTCATCCAGCGGGTCGAGCGCGTTGGTGTCCTCGGTGCGCGCGCCCTGCTGCAGGCGGTTGCGGTCGACGATGGCGACGAGGTTGTCGAGGCCGAACTGCGAGGCGGCCATGAGGGCCTCCCAGTTGCTGCCCTCCTGCATCTCGCCGTCGCCCATGATGACGAACACGCGGGCTCCGGTGCCGGTGAGGCGCACCCCGACCGCCTGGCCGACCGCGACGGGTAGACCGTGGCCCAGCGGGCCGGTGTTGGTCTCCACTCCGGGCACCTTGTTGCGGTTGGGATGACCGTTCAGCGCCGAGAGCGGATCCATGAAGGTGCCCAGCTCGGCCTCGTCGAAGTAGCCGGCGTGGGCGAGCGTCGCATAGAGGGCGCCCGCGCTGTGCCCCTTGCTCAGGATGAGCCGGTCGCGGTCGCGGCGGGTGGGGTCGGCCGGATCGATCGTCATGACCGCGCCCACGAGCGTCGTGAGAATGTCGGTGACCGAGAAGTCGCCGCCGATGTGGCCCTGACCGGCGTGGGAGATCATCCCGATCACCGCCCGGCGGGTGAGGCGGGCCTTCTCGGCGAGCAGGGCGTCCCGCTCGGCGGGGCTCGCGGCGGCGATTCGTGCGCGTTCGGTGCGCCATTCGGCGACCCGCGCGGTGTCCGTTTCCAGCAATTGCATACCTATTCACTAATGATGCGACTTGCATGCAGCATGACATGGGAGGGAGGATGCTGTCAACGAGAGGATTGACCCATGACCGAAATCGCCCCGCGCCTCCGCGTGATCATCGACAACGACTTCTCCGGCGACCCGGACGGCCTGGCCCAGCTCGTGCACCACTTGCTGTCGCCCTCCGTCGAGATTGTCGGCATCATCGGCTCCCACCTGCGCCCGGGCGACCCCTTCGACCCGAGCGAGGAGACCGCCGACAACGCCTGCCGCCGGATCGAGGATGTCCTGGCCGCCCTCGGGCGCAGCGGGCAGTACCGCGTGCTCGCCGGCTCCAACACGGGCATGGTCGACGAGCGAACCCCGGTCGACTCCGAGGCGTCGCGCGCGATCGTCGCCGAGGCCCTGCGAAACGACACCGAGTTGCCGCTCGTCATCGCCTGCGGCGCCGGACTCACCGAGGTCGCGAGCGCGTGGCTGCTCGACCCGCGCATCGCCGAGCGGCTCACCGTGGTCTGGATCGGCGGCGCGGAAGACCCGACCATCGCGCCGATGCCGCCCGGCGCACCCGCGGTCGAGTACAACCTCGCGATTGACGTCGTCGCCGCGCGCGTCGTGTTCAACGACTCGGCACTGCCGCTGTGGCAGGTGCCGCGAGCGACCTACCGGCAGACGCTGCTCTCGCAGGCCGAGGCCGAGGAGCACATCCGGCCGCACGGCGAGGTCGGACGGCTCGTCTACGAGGCGATCGACCAGGTCGCGGTCATGGCGGGACGACACGGCTACCCGCTGGGGGAGACCTACATCTACGGGGACAGCCCCCTCGTGCTGCTCACCGCGCTGCGGTCATCCTTCGAGTCCGACCCCTCGTCGAGCGAGTGGGTCGCTCGGCCGGCGCCGGTGATCCGGGAGGACGGTACGCCGGTCTTCGAGACCGACGGCCGCACGATCCGGGTCTACACGCGCCTGGATGTGCGGCTGATGTTCGAGGACTTCTTCGCGAAGCTCAGGCGAGCCGCTCGTCGCTGACGCCCTCGGCGAGGATCGCGCGGATGAACCGCTTGGTCTCGTCCGCCATGTCGACCGACTCCCGGTCGAGCAGCCACTGCACCTGCAGCCCGTCCATGAGGGCGACGAGTGCCCGGGCGGCACTGCCCGCGTCGACGTCGGGGCGGAGCTGCCCGAGCTCGGCCATCCGGGTCATGGCCCGCTCGGTCGAGCCGACCACGTAGCGGTAGCGGTCGATGAAGTACTGGTGGGCCGGATGATCGGCCGCCGTCGCCTCGGCCGACAGCACGCAGTGCAGCTCCACGAGCCCCGGCACCGTCTGGTTGTACTCGGCCACCTGCACGAGGCCGATCAGGAACTCGAATCCCTCGGTCGCCTCACCGGTGGGCATCAACTCGAGGGAGTGCTCGTCGCGAAGCGTGAGGACGGCCGAGAGGAGCTCGGCCTTGTTGGAGAAGTGGTGCAGCAGGCCCGCCTGGCTCATGCCGACGCGCTCGGCGATCTCGCGGATCGAACCGCTGCGAAACCCGGAGTTCGAGAACACATCGATGCCGGCGCGGATGATCTCGAGGCGTCGCTCGGCCGTCTTGGCATAGCTGCCTCGGGTGCGCCCGGCTTCGCTCATGCCGGGAAGACTACCAGCGATTCTGAGAAGAGAAAATGAAAACCTAGTAGTCATTCGGTTTTTGTGTTACCGTCCTCAACCAGAGTCAGTCCGACGAGGGACCGACCAGATGGAAGGACAACGATGTTCCGATGGAAGAGGCTGGCCGCGGCCGCCGTCGTGGTGGCCCTCGGCCTCACCGGCTGCTCGGCTAACACCGGCACCTCAGGCACCAGCAGCACTGGCGCGACGCTCAACCTGGGCGTCCTGGTTCCCGCAACGAGCTTCGCCGCAGCAGGCATGAGCTGGGCGAACGAAGCGCCCTACGGCCAGGCCGTCTACGACGGACTGGTCCGCGCCAACCCGGACGGCACGATCGTGCCGTGGCTCGCCACCTCGTGGAGCTACAACGCCGACAAGACCGTGCTCACGATGAAGCTCCGCACCGACGTGAAGTTCACCGACGGCACCGCCTTCGACGCGAGCGTCGCGGCCCAGAACCTCCTCCGCTTCCGCGACGGCACCGCCGCGAACAAGTCGTTCCTCGTGAACGTCGCCGACGCGAAGGCGTCCGACGCCTCCACGCTCGTCATCACGCTCAAGGCGCCCGACCCCTCGATGCTCACCTACCTGAGCCAGGCCCCCGGCCTCGAGGAGAGCCCGAAGGCCTTCGGCAGCGCGACCGAGAAGACGGTCCCCGTCGGCTCCGGCCCGTACATCCTCGACCAGGCCCACACGGTCGTCGGCTCCACCTACACCTTCACCAAGAACCCCAAGTACTGGGCTCCGAAGGACCAGCACTACGCGAAGCTCGTCTACAAGGTCTTCGGCTCCTCGACGGCGCTGCTCAACGCGCTGAAGGGCGGCCAGCTCAACGCGGCCAACACCTACGACAACTCGACGCTCACCCAGATCAAGGCCGCCGGCTACACCGTTCTGCCGCTTGAGCTCAACTGGACCGGCTTCCTGCTGCTCGACCGCGACGGCACCGTCGCGAAGGCGCTGTCCGATGTCCGGGTGCGCCAGGCCATCAACTACGCCTTCGACACCAAGGCGCTGCTGAAGACCATCGGCCAGGGCTACGGCACCCCGACGACCCAGATCTTCCCGGTCAACTCTCCCGGGTACGACAAGTCGCTCGACTCCTACTACAGCTACGACCCCGCCAAGGCGAAGCAGCTCATGTCGGACGCCGGGTACGCGAACGGCTTCACGCTCAGCACCCCGATCGCTCCCGCCTTCTTCGGCACCGCGGTCTACACGCTGATCAAGCAGGAGCTCGGCGCCATCGGCATCACCGTCAAGGAGACCGACCCGGGCAACAACTTCATCGCCGACCTTCTGGCGCCGAAGTACCCCGCCGCGCTCATGGTGCTGCAGGAGGACCCGACCGCCTGGCAGCTGGCGAACTTCGCCCTCACCGACGCGGCCACCTTCAACCCGTACCACGTGAAGGACGCCACGGTGGCGGCCCTCGTCGCCAAGATCCAGACCGGGTCGCAGGCGGATGCCGACCAGGCGACGAAGGACCTCAACACGTACATCGTGAAGCAGGCCTGGTTCGCCCCGTGGTACCGCCAGCAGTCCAGCTTCGTCGTCGACAAGAACACCACGACCACGGTCCAGCAGGGCAACGCGTTCCCCTACCTGTGGAACTTCCAGCCCAAGGGCTGACACAGGACCACCGCCGGCCGCCCCTCGTCCATGGGGGCGGCCGGCACCACCCCCACTCCCCGGCTCCAAGGGAACACTGATGTTCACGTTCATCCTCCGACGCATCGTCTCCGGCGCGGTCCTGCTCTTCGTGATCTCGACCGTCGCGTACTTCCTTCTCTACCTGGGCGGCGGTGACATCGCCCGCCGAATCCTGGGCCAGTCGGCGACTGCCGCGACCGTCGCGCAGAAGTCGCACGAGCTCGGCCTCGACCGGCCGCTGCCGCTGCAGTACCTCAGCTGGCTCGGCGGCGCCGTCCACGGCGACTTCGGCTCCTCCTGGTTCACCGGCGAACCGGTCGCGACCGCCATCACCTCCCGTCTCGCCGTCACTCTGTCGCTCGTCATCGGCGCCACCGTCGTGAGCGCGATCATCGCGGTCGTGCTCGGTGTCTGGGCCGCCACGAAGCGCGGCTGGATCGACCGGGTGGTGCAGGTCGTCTCCATCCTGGGCTTCGCCATTCCCGGCTTCCTCATCGCGCTCGCGCTCGTGCTCTACTTCGCCATCGCACTGAAGCTCTTCCAGCCCACCGGCTACATCGACCTCGGCACCTCGATCACCGGCTGGCTCTCGACGGTGACGCTGCCGATCGCGGCGCTGTCGATCGGCAGCATCGCGGGCATCACCGCCCAGGTGCGCGGCTCGGTCATCGACGCGCTCCGCCAGGACTACGTGCGCACGCTCCGCAGCCGCGGGCTGTCGTCGCGTCGCATCGTGTTCAAGCACGTCCTCCGCAACGCGGGCGGTCCGGCGCTCGCCGTGCTCGCCGTGCAGTTCATCGGCCTCCTCGGCGGCGCCGTCATCGTCGAGCAGATCTTCGCGATCCCCGGCATCGGCAACGTCTCGGTCACCGCGACCTCGCAGGGCGATATCCCGCTCGTGATGGGTCTCGTCATCGCGACCGCCGCCCTCGTCGTCATTGTCAACCTCCTCATCGACCTGCTCCAGGGCTGGCTCAACCCCAAGGTGCGTCTCTCATGATCGATCCGAACCCCGCCCCGACGACCGCGGCCCAGGTGGTGCGCGTCTCGCTGTTCCGCCGCCTCCTGAAGCACCCCACCGGCCTCACCGCGATGATCTTCCTGATCGTCATCGTGCTCAGCGCGGTCCTCGCCTCCGTGCTCGCCCCGCGCAACCCCGACCTCGCCGACATCAACGCGGTGCTCGCCAACCCCTCGCTCGCCCACCTCATGGGCACCGACAGCGCGGGCCGCGACGTGTTCTCCCGGCTGCTCTTCGCGGGTCGCTTCAGCCTCGCGGGCGCCCTGCTCGCCCTCGTCGTCGCGGCCGTCATCGGCGTCACGGGCGGTCTGCTCGCCGGCTACTACGGCAAGTGGTTCGACGCCGTCTCCTCCTGGCTGACCGGCCTCCTCATGGCCCTCCCCGGCATCGTCGTGCTTCTCGCGGCACGGGCCGTCCTCGGCCCCTCGATGTGGCTGTCCATGGGCATCTTCGGTGTGCTCATGTCGCCGGCGTTCTTCCGCCTCGTCTACGCCTCCGTCACCGCGGTGCGGAACGAGCTGTACGTCGACGCGGCCCGTGTCTCGGGCCTGAGCGACGCGCGGATCATCGGGCGCCACATCCTGACGGTCGTGCGGGCTCCCGCGATCATCCAGGCGGCGACCATCGGCGGAATCGCGATCGCGATCCAGGCCGGACTCGAGTTCCTCGGCCTCGGCGACACGTCGATCCCCACCTGGGGAAGCATGCTCAACGACGGCTTCACCAACATCTACACCAACCCGCTGCTCATCCTCTGGCCGAGCCTCGCGATCGGCCTCACCTGCATCGCGCTGACCCTCCTCGCCAACGCGATGCGCGACGAGCTCGAGCGCTCCTCCTCGAAGCCGAAGCGGCGCCGCGGTGCTGCGCGGGCGATGGTGAGCATCGAGAAGGAGCCGGTGCTCGTGCATCCCGAGGTCGTCACCGAGCGCGAGTTCGGCGAGGAGCTGCTCAAGGTCTCCGACCTCGCCGTCGGCTACGACCAGCCCGATGGCTCGATCAAGACCGTCGTCCAGGACGTCTCGCTCGTCGTGCGGCGCGGAGAGGTGCACGGGCTCATCGGCGAGTCGGGCTCCGGCAAGACGCAGACCGCGTGGTCGATCCTGCGGCTCCTCCCCGAGGGCGGCCGGGTCGTCGGCGGATCGATCTTCTTCGAGGGCACGGACCTCGCCCACGCCTCCGAGCGCGAGATGACGCGCATCCGCGGTAAGAAGATCGCGTACATCCCGCAGGAGCCCATGTCGAACCTCGACGCCTCCTTCACGATCGGCAGCCAGCTGGTCGAGCCGATGCGGGTGAGCCTCGGCATCTCCAAGGCCGAGGCGAAGAAGCGCGCTCTCGCGCTGCTCGCCAAGGTGGGCATCCCGAACCCGGAGCGCACCTTCGCCGCCTACCCGCACGAGGTCTCCGGCGGCATGGCGCAGCGCGTGCTCATCGCGGGTGCGGTCAGCTGCACCCCCGACCTCCTCATCGCCGACGAGCCCACCACCGCGCTCGACGTCACCGTGCAGGCCGAGGTGCTCGACCTGCTCCGCGAGCTGCAGGCCGAGTTCCGCATGGGAGTCGTGCTCGTCACGCACAACTTCGGGGTCGTCGCCGACCTGTGCGATCAGGTCTCCGTGATGCGCGACGGGCGGATCGTCGAGACGGGCCCGGTGAAGTCGATCTTCGCCGACCCGCAGCACCCCTACACCCGGTCGCTGTTCGCGGCGATCCTCGAGGACGGCGAGGCCCGCGGCCCGCTCGTCGAGCACGCCGTCGGCTCCGCCACCTCCGTCACCCCCACCGCCGCGCCTCGCGAAGGAGCCTCGTCATGAGCGAATCACTGCTCGTCGTCGACGATGTCGTCGTCGAATACCCCATCAAGGGCTTCCGCACGCCGCCGTTCCGGGCGCTCAAGGGCGTCTCGCTCGATATCCGAGCCGGCGAGACCGTCGGCCTCGTCGGCGAATCGGGGTCGGGCAAGACCACCCTCGGTCGCGCGGTGCTGGGGCTCGCGCCCGTCACCGGCGGCGCCATCCGCTACCGGGGCAGCGACATCAGCCACCTCGGACGCGCCGGGCGTCGGGCGCTGTCGAGCGAGATCCAGGTCGTGTTCCAGGATCCGTACACCTCGCTCAACCCGTCCATGACGATCGGCCAGATCCTCTCCGAGCCGCTCACGGTGCGCAAGGTCAGTCAGCGCGACGCCTCCGCCCGCGTGGTGCAGCTGCTCGACCAGGTCGGTCTGCCCAAGGGCGCAGAGGATCGGCTCCCGCGCGAGTTCAGTGGAGGACAGCGGCAGCGCATCGCCATCGCCCGCGCGCTCGCGCTCGAGCCCCGCCTGATCGTCTGCGACGAGCCGGTCTCCGCCCTCGACCTGTCGACGCAGGCGCGCGTGCTCGACCTGTTCCGCGACATCCAGGAGGAGACCGGCGTCGCGTACCTCTTCGTCTCGCACGACCTCGCCGTCGTGCGCCACCTCAGCCACCGGGTCGCCGTCATGTACCACGGCGAGATCGTGGAGTGGGGCGACGCCGACCAGGTGACCGCCCGTCCCGAGCACCCCTACACGCAGCGGCTCTTCCTCGCCGCGCCCGTGCCCGACCCGGTGCGCCAGGAGCAGCGCCGCGCCGACCGCCTGCGCCTCGCGGAGCAGCAGCGCGAACTGGCCGTGCAGGGTGGCGCCGTTGTCTGAGCGGCAGCACGACGGCATCCTCTTCGGTGCCGCGTACTACCACGAGTACGCGCCGACGCCGCGGCTCGAGACCGATCTCGACCTCATGGCCGAGGCGGGGTTCACGGTCATCCGCGTCGGTGAATCGGTCTGGTCGACCTGGGAGCCGCGCGAGGGGGAGTTCGACCTCGACTGGCTCCAGCCGGTGCTGGACGGCGCGCACGCGCGGGGCATCCGGGTGATCCTCGGAACGCCGACCTATGCGATCCCGATGTGGATGAAACGCCTGCACCCCGAGGTCGCCGCCGACACCGCGAGCGGGGTCCCCATGCCGTGGGGGGCGCGCCAGGAGATGGACTTCACCAACCCCGACTACCGCCGCTACGCGGAACGGATCATCCGCGCCGTCATCGGCCGGTACGCCGATCACCCCGCGGTCGCGGGGTACCAGGTCGACAATGAGCCGGGCATCCGTCTGCTCTACAACCGCGGTGTCTTCGAGCGCTTCGTCGACCACCTGCGCGAGCTCTACGGCGACGTCGAGACGCTCAATCGCGAGTGGGGACTCGTCTACTGGTCGCACCGGCTCAGCGAGTGGGACGAGCTCTGGCTGCCGGACGGCAACTGGCAGGGTCAGTACGACCTGGCCTGGCGCCGGTTCCAGGCCGCGCTCGTCACCGAGTTCATCGGCTGGCAGGCCGACATCGTGCGCGAGTACGCGCGGCCCGGCCAGTTCGTCACGACCTGCATCTCGTACGACCAGCTCGGGGTGGAGGACGTCGACCTCTCGGCCACGCTCGACATCGCCTCGGGCAACGCCTACTACGAGATGGAGGACGCGCTCGCCCACCCGAGCAGCGAGCCGCGCTCCACGGGCTGGATCGTGAAGGGCACGTGGGCGGTCTACCAGCTCGCCGACCTCATGTACTCCTCGCGGCAGGCGCCGTTCCTCGTCACCGAGACCAACGCGGCCTCTATCGGGCACTCCTCGCTCAACTTCTCGCCCTACGACGGTCAGTGGCGGCAGGCGGCCTGGGCGCTCGTCGCCCGCGGCGCACGGATGATCGAATACTGGCACTGGGCCACCCTCCACTTCGGTACCGAGACCTACTGGGGCGGTGTGCTTCCGCACAGCCAGCAGCCCGGCCGCGCGTACCGCGAGCTGCAGCGGATCGGAGCGGACTTCGCGCGCGCGGGTGCCGCTGTCGCCGACACCCTTCCCGAGCACGACCTCGCCCTCCTCTACGACTCCGACTCCAAGTTCGCGCTCGGCATGCAGGCGCCGTTCGGTGCACCGGGCCAGTACCTCGACCCGGACGCCTACCGCCGGATCCTCGCCCCCTTCTACCGCGGCGCCTTCGACGCGGGACTCCAGGTCTCGCTCGTGCGGCCGCAGCAGCTGTTCCCGAGTCGCGGAGGCACCACCACGGCCGCCGAGTTCGCGGCGAGCAGCCCGGTGTTCGTCGTGCCGGCCTTCTTCACGGCCGCCGACGACGACCTCGACTGGCTCGCCGACTACGCCCGCGCGGGCGGGCACCTCGTGCTCGGCCCGCGCTCCGCCGCCGCCGACCGCGAGGCGCGGGCCCGGCTCGACCTCAAGCCGGCCCGGCTCACCGGGGTGGCCGGCGCCTGGTACGAGGAGTTCGCGAACCTCACCGCCGAGCTGCCCGTCGCCGCGACGGCCGAGTCCGCCGGCGCGGGATTCGTGCTCGCGGAGGGCTCGGGGGCGACCGATTGGGTCGACGGTCTCGAGCTCGACGGCGCTCAGAGCCTCGTCGACTACGTGCACCCGCATTTCGGCCGCTGGTCGGCCATCTCCACGCACGCGGTCGGTGCCGGACGCGTGACGATGGTCGGAACCCTGCCCAACCAGCCGCTCGCCCGCTCGCTTGCCAGCTGGCTCGTTCCGCGGCCGACCGCGGGGTGGCGGGGGCTGCCGGAAACGGTCACCGTCTCCACCTCCGTCGCGGCCGACGGCAGCCGCATCCACTACCTGCACAACTGGTCCTGGGAGCCGGCGGTCGTCACCGCGCCCGTCGCTCTCACCGATCTCCTCGACGGATCCGCACACTCCGCGGATGACCACCTCCCGCTCGGCGCATGGGATGTCCGCGTCTTCACCACACGAGAGAGATCAGACTCATGACCGATCAGACCACCGTCAGCCCAGCCCCCGCCGACGTCGCGCTCGCCGATCCGCGGGTGGTCCCCTTGCTGGCTCAGCTGAGTCTGGAGGAGAAGGTCCTGCTCCTGACCGGACGGGACTTCTGGAACACCTGGCCGATCGAGAAGATCGGGCTGCGGCGCATCCTCGTCTCGGACGGCCCCTCGGGCGTGCGCGGCGAGGTCTGGGACGAGCGGAGCCCCTCGCTCAACCTGCCGTCGAGCACCGCGCTCGCGGCGGCGTGGGACCCGTCGATCGCCCGCCGCTACGGCAACGTGGCCGCCGTCGAGGCGCGTCGCAAAGAGGTGGATGTCGTGCTCGGGCCGACCATCAACCTCCACCGTTCGCCGCTCGGCGGCCGCCACTTCGAGTGCCTCAGCGAGGACCCCCTGCTGACCGCACGGCTCGCCTCCGCCTATGTGACCGGAGTGCAGGAGAACGGCGTCGGCGCCACCCCCAAGCACTACATCGCGAACGACTTCGAGACCGACCGCTTCACCGCCGACGTGCGGGTCTCGGACCGCGCGCTGCGCGAGCTCTACCTACGCGCCTTCGAGGACGCGATCACCGAGGCGCACGCCTGGCTCGTCATGAGCTCGTACAACTCGATCAACGGGGCCACCGCGACCGAGAACGAGCTCCTCGAGACCCCGCTCAACTCGGAGTGGGGATTCGACGGCGTCGTGATCAGCGACTGGACCGCCGTGCGCACCCTGAACAGCGCGCGCTTCTCGCAAGACCTGGTCATGCCCGGCCCGGCCGGACCCTGGGGCGACGCCCTCGTGGCCGCCGTGCGCGCGGGCGAGGTGGAGGAGTCGGCCGTGGACCGCAAGGTGCTGCGGATCCTCACGCTCGCCGCGCGCGTCGGCGCGCTGGAGGGCATCGACGCCGCGGTGCCGAGCCCGGTGCGGGTCGAGGACGGTCTCGCCTTCGCCCGCGAGGCGGAGGTCGCGGGCACGGTCCTCGTGCGCAACGAGTCGGAGCTGCCGTGGACGGCGGCCGCGCTTTCCAGCGTCGCGGTCATCGGCCACAACGCGAAGTTCGCCCGCACGCAGGGCGGCGGCAGCGCGACCGTGCTCCCCGAGCACGTCGTCTCGCCGCTCGAGGGCATCACCGCGGCCCTCCCCGGTGCTGCGATCAGCTACTCCGTCGGGGCGGTCGTGCAGGAGGGCATCTCCGAGTTCCCGCTCTCCTCGATCACCAACCCGGTGACGGGCGAGCCGGGCGCGCGCGTGCGCTTCCTGGGCGCCGCGGGCGAGGAGCTCTTCGTGGAAGACCGGCGCGCGACCGCGCTCGTCTGGTTCGGCGGCGACGCCCCGATCGCCGACTCGTCGACCGTGCAGGTGTCGCTGCAGTACACCGCCGAGGCCGACGGCGAGGTCCTTCTCGGCTTCGCGGCGGTCGGCAACGGCCGCATCTACCTCGACGGCGAACTGCGCCGCGAAGAGAACGTGGTGCCCGAAGGCACCGACCTCGGCGCCGCGTTCCTCTCGCCGCCCTCCTGCTCGGTTCCGGTCGCGCTCGCGCGCGGCCAGGTCGTCGAGCTCACGGTCGAGCTCGACCTGGGCGGCATCGAGGGCGCGCTCGCCGGCGCGCTGAGCATCGCCGTCGGCATCGAGGCCGACCAGAGCGACCCCGAGGCGCTCATCGCCGACGCGGTCGCCGCGGCGGCCGCCGCCGACGTCGCCCTCGTCGTCGTCGGCACCAACTCGCGGGTCGAGTCCGAGGGCTTCGACCGCGACTCCCTGGCCCTCCCGGGCCGACAGGATGACCTGGTCCGCGCCGTCGTCGCCGCCAACCCGCGCACCGTCGTCGTCGTCAACTCCGGGTCGCCGGTGCTGCTGCCCTGGCGCGACGAGGTGCGTGCGGTGCTGCTCACCTGGTTCGGCGGACAGGCCTACGGTGACGCCCTCGCCGACGTGCTGCTCGGTCTCGCTGAGCCGGGCGGCCGGCTCCCCACCACCTGGCCGGCCGAGCAGTCCGAGGTGCCGGTCATCGACGTGACGCCGGTCGACGGCGTCGTCCGCTACGAGGAGGGCATCCACATCGGGTACCGCGCGTGGCTCCGGGCGGGAGCGGTGCCGGCCTACGAGTTCGGCTTCGGCCTCGGCTACACGAGCTTCCGCTTCGACTCGCTCGACGCCCCCGCCGCGATCGACGCGCCGACGCTGCTCGGCGCCGACGCCCCGGCGGGTCCCGCGGGCTCGGTCGAGGTGGCGGTCGTCGTCACCAACACCGGGGAGCGGGCCGGTAAGGCGGTCGTTCAGCTCTACGCCTCGCGCACCGACACGGCGATCGAGCGTCCCGTGCGCTGGCTGGTCGGCTTCGCGGCGGTGACGGCGGAACCGGGCGAGAGCGTGCGCGCGGTCATCCGTCTCTCGGTGCGCGACCTCGCCAACTGGAACGACGGCTGGGAGTACGAGCCGGGTGCCTTCACGCTGCACGCGGGACCCTCGGTCGGCACGCTGCCGCTCGAGGCCGGCATCGAGCTGCGGGCGGGGGCGGCGTCATGACCGACTACCCGAACCCGCTCATCCCCGGATTCAACCCCGACCCCAGCGTCGTGCGCGTCGACGGCGTCTACTACCTCGCGACCTCGACCTTCGAGTACGTGCCCGGGATTCCGATCTACCGCAGCACCGACTTCGCGAACTGGGAGCACGTGGCCAATGTGGCGACCGACATCTCGCAGATCGGCGTGGAGGAGGTGATCACGGGCGGCGGAGTGTGGGCGCCCACGATCCGCAACCACGATGGCCTGTTCCACCTCATCGTCACCATCGCGATGGGGCGCGGCTGCGTCGTCTACACGGCCACCGACCCCGCCGGCGAGTGGAGCCAGGGCACCCTCATCGAGGGGATCGAGGGCATCGATCCCGACCTCGCCTGGGACGAGGACGGCACGGCGATCGTCACCTACTCCGGGCTCGTGACCGTGGGGCCGGACGCCGGTCTGCACACCGGGATCCGCCAGTCCCGGGTCGACCTCGTGGCGGGCCGCACCCTCGAGGCGCCGCGCTCGCTCTGGGCGGGATCGGGATTCAAGTTCCCCGAGGCGCCCCACCTGTACCGGCGGAGCGACTGGTGGTACCTCATGATCGCCGAGGGCGGCACCGAGCGCGGGCATGGCGTGAGCATCGCCCGCAGCGCCTCGCCGTACGGGCCCTTCGACCCGAACCCGGCCAACCCGTTCCTCAGCGCGCGCAGCACCAACCGTCCGATCCAGAACACCGGTCACGGCGACCTCGTCGAGGCGCCCGACGGCTCGACCGCGATCGTGCTGCTGGGGGTGCGCCCGCGCGGCGCGACGCAGGCGTTCTCGGCGCTCGGCCGCGAGACGTTCGTCTCGAGCATCGAGTGGGTCGACGGGTGGCCGGTCGCGGAGCCGGTCATCCTGCGCCCCCGCGAGGAGTCGCTCGACTACCGCATCGACTTCGCCGAGGCGGCCGAGCTCGACCTCGGCTGGATGGCGGTGCGACGCAACCCGGCCACGGTCGCGACGATCACGGACGGCGCCCTCGCGGTCGTCGCCGACGGCACGACCATGGATGACCACCGCCCCGCCTTCCTCGGCCGCCGCCAGCTCACCCAGACGGCCGCCTTCTCCACCGAGATCGACACCGCGTCCGGCTCTGGGGGACTCACGGTGCGCTACGACGAGCTCACGCACTACGACCTCGAGGCGCGCGCCACGGCCGAGGGCGTGGTCGTGACGGCCCGCGCCGCGGTGCCCGGGATCCGTCAGGAGTGGTCGGCCGTGCTGCCCGCCGGTGCGGTCACGCTGCACCTCGACTCGGAGCCGACGCCGATATCGTTCAGCGCCGAGGCGATGACGAGCGACTTCGTGGTGTTCCGCGCCCGCTCGGGCGACACGGAGGTCACCCTCGCGCGCGTCGACGGGCGGTACCTCTCGGCCGAGACCGCCGCCTCCTTCACTGGGCGGGTCGCGGGCGTCTACGCGGTGGCGGGAACCCCGCGCTTCGGGTGGTTCGCGTTCGCCGGATCGAACGACTGAACGCATGATCCTCACCGCCGACTCGCTGCTGCGCACCGCCCTCGATGACGATCGGACGCGGGCGATCATCGTTCGACACCTGCCGGGCGTGATCAACTCGCCCCTCGCGCTCCAGCTGAAGTCGCTCCCGCTCGGCCAGGTCGTGCTGTTCGCGAGCCCCCGGCTCGGCGCGGAGGCGGAGGCCGCCTTCTGGCGCGAACTCGAGACGGTGGAGGTGAATGACACGGCTCCGCCGGCCGCGGCTCCCCGGATCGAGCCGGATCCCTCCTACGAGGACGAGAGCGTGCCGCTCTCCTCCGCAGTGGTCGCCCTTCCCGCGACCGCGCGCGTGCACGAGGCGATCGAACTCGTCTTCTCCGGTCCCGCGCACGGCAATCCCTTCGTCGACGTCGAGTTCGGGGTCACGTTCCGACGGGCGGGCTCCACCCGCCGCATCGGCGGCTTCTACGACGGCGACGGGCGATGGATCGCACGCATCCTGCTCGAGACGCCGGGCGATTGGGAGTTCGAGACGGACTCGACCGCGCGCTCGCTGCGGGGGATCACCGGCACCCTCCTCGTGGAGGACGCCGCGCCCGATGCGCACGGTGTGGTTCGTGTCGCCGATACCTTCCACTTCGCGCACGCGGACGGCACCCGGCATCTTCCCCTCGGTACGACCGCCTACGCCTGGACGAGTCAGACCGCCGAGCTGGAGGAGCGGACCCTCGCGACCCTCGCGACCGCGCCCTTCACCAAGATCCGCATGGGGGTCTTCCCCAAGTCGTACCTGTTCAACGCGAACGAGCCGCCGTCGTATCCCTTCGCGGGTTCGCCGGGCGCGGGATGGGACTTCACCCGGTTCGAGCCGGCGTACTTCCGGCACCTGGAGGGGCGGATCCGGGAGTTGGATGCGCTGGGCATCCAGTGCGACCTCATCCTCTTTCACCCCTACGACCGCTGGGGCTTCTCCGACATGGGCGCGGCGGCCGACGACCGCTACCTGCAGTACGTGGTGCGGCGGCTCGCGGCCTTCCCGAACGTGTGGTGGTCACTCGCCAACGAGTACGACCTGTTCTGGGCCAAGTCGGTGGAGGACTGGGAGCGGCTGGCGGGCGTCGTGGTGGCGAACGATCCGGTCGGGCATCCGCTCTCGATCCACAACTGCTTCGGGTTCTACGACTACAGCCGGCCGTGGATCACTCACTGCAGCGTGCAGCGCATCGACGTGTACCGCACGGCCGAGAACACGGATGAGTGGCGCACGCGATGGGGGAAGCCGATCGTCATCGACGAGTGCGCCTACGAGGGCGACATCGACCAGGGCTGGGGCAACATCACGGGCGAGGAGATGGTGCGCCGCTTCTGGGAGGGCGCCGTCCGCGGCGGTTACGTGGGCCACGGCGAGACCTATCTCAACGATCGGGAGGAGCTCTGGTGGTCGAAGGGCGGCGAACTGGTCGGCCAGTCGCCCGAGCGCATCGGCTTCCTCGCCGGAATCATCGCCGACGCACCCGGCGGAGCGATCGACCCGCTTCCCGGCGACTGGGATGTGGCCTGGGGCGGTGTCGGTGACGAGTACCGCATCGCCTATCTCGGCTTCGGCCAGCCGCGGTACCGCCAGGTGGCCGCCGCGCTGGGGCGGCGCTACACGGTCGACGTGATCGACACCTGGAACATGACCATCGATCGCCTGCCGGGGGAGTTCGAGGGGTCGTTCCGGGTGGAGCTGCCGGGGCGCCAGTTCATGGCGATCCGTCTGATCGCCGTCGAGTAGCGTCGCCGCGCTACGGTGAAGCGTGCCCTCCTCCGACTTCACCATCGCGCTCGACGACCCCTCGCGCGGCGATGTCGCGGCGCTCCTCGACGAGCACCTGGCCGACATGTACGCCACCTCCCCGCCGGAGAGCGTTCACGCGCTCGATCACGGTGCTCTCGCGCATCCCGACATCAGCTTCTTCACGGCCCGTGCGGCCGGGCCCGAGGCGACGCTGCTGGGCTGCGGTGCGCTCAAGCAGCTCTCGCCGCGGCACGGGGAGCTCAAGTCGATGCGCACGAGCGCGTCGGCGCGCGGCCAGGGGGTCGCCTCCGCGATACTGACGCGGATCCTCGAGGTGGCGCGCGAGCGCGGCTACGAGCGGGTCAGCCTCGAGACGGGCGCGGAGGACTACTTCGAGACGGCCCGGCGCCTCTACCGCCGCTTCGGCTTCGCGCCCTGCCCGCCGTTCGCCGACTACACGGATGACCCCAACAGCGTCTATCTGAGCCTTGCCCTGCCCTGACCGGCGCCTCCCGCATGGCGCGGCGCCGAAGCGCCTAGCGCCGCCGGGAGCCAGCGCCTCCCGTACCAGCGTCGCGCGCGCGGTCCGCCGGAGCAGCCCCTAGTACTGCCAGGGGAAGGGCGCCCAGTCGGGTGCCCGCTTCTCGAGGAACGCGTCCCGGCCCTCGACCGCCTCGTCGGTGCCGTAGGCGAGACGCGTCGCCTCGCCCGCGAGCACCTGCTGCCCCATGAGCCCGTCGTCGACGGCGTTGAGCGAGAACTTGAGCATGCGGATCGCGGTGGGCGACTTTCCCAGGATCGTCTCGGCCCACGCGATCGCGGTCGACTCCAGCTCGGCGTGCGGCACGACCGCGTTGATCGCACCCATCTCGTAGGCCCGCTGCGCGGAGTACTCCTGCGCGAGGAAGAAGATCTCGCGGGCCACCTTCTGGCCCACCTGGCGGGCGAGGTAGGCGCTGCCGTAGCCGCCGTCGAAGGAGCCGACATCGGCGTCGGTCTGCTTGAACCGCCCGTGCTCGGCGCTCGCGATCGTGAGGTCGCACACCACGTGCAGGGAATGGCCACCGCCGGCCGCCCAGCCGGGCACGACCGCGATGATGACCTTGGGACTCGTGCGGATCAGCCGCTGCACCTCGAGGATGTGCAGCCGTCCCGTGCCCCGACGCGCCGACCCCGCCGCGTCCTCCGTGTCGTGGTACTCGTAGCCGTCGCGACCCCGGATCCGCTGGTCACCCCCCGAGCAGAACGCCCAGCCGCCATCCTTCGGGCTCGGCCCGTTGCCGGTGAGCAGCACGACGCCGATGCGCGGATTGGTGCGGGCGTCGTCGAGCGCACGGTACAGCTCATCGACGGTGTGCGGGCGGAAGGCGTTGCGCACCTCGGGCCGGTTGAACGCGATGCGCGCGATCCGCCCGCTCGTGTCGTGGTGGTAGCTGATGTCGGTGAGGGCGTCGAAGCCGGTCACGCCCGTCCAGCGGCTGGCGTCGAACAGCTCGGAAACTGTGGTCATGCTGCCAGCCTAACGAGGGCGGATGCTCAGCCTCTGGGCATCGTGCGCACGCTGCCGGTGCGCCCCGCGATCGCCGTCACGACGGCCGGCCGCAGCGCGAACCAGGCGACGACCATCACCACGACGGAGGCCGCGAAGATCGCGAATCCGAGCAGGCTGCCGTCGTCGCGTCCCGCGTACATGTGGTTGAGGTTGTGCACCGCGCCCGTGGCGAGCACGAGGGTGACGTGCACGACGATGAACCCCGCGAACCAGATCATGACGGGGTAGTGGATGGCCCGCGCCACCCGCGCGGAGAACACCGGGTCGAGCGGCGCGAAGCGCAGGGCCAGCCCCGGGATCAGCCGGATGCCCGTGATCACGGCGAGCGGAGCCGCGACGAAGACGGTGATGAAGTAGGTGATCACCTGCAGCGCGTTGTAGTTGGTCCAGCCGGAGGCCGTCGGCCAGTCGAGCGAGGCGTACTGCAGGCCGGCCGAGATGGCGTTGGGGATCACGTCCCACCGGGTCGGGACGATCCGCACCCACTGCCCGGTGGCGAACAGCAGCACATAGAAGGCGATGCCGTTGAGCACCCACAGCGCGTCGGTCGCGAGGTGCAGCCACACCTGGATTCCGATCCGCACGGGGGGCGTGCGGGTGACGAAGCGCCCCTCGTTGCGACGGACCCAGAACGCGGTCGGCCGCTTCTTGCCGCGGATGATCCACCCGCTGCGCAGGATGAACAGCAGGAAGAACCCGTTGAAGAAGTGCTGCCACTCGAGCCAGGCGGGGAAGCCGACCGGGGCGCCGGCGGGAAGGGCGGACTGACCGGGGTAGTCGGCGAGGAAGGACCGCAGGGCGGGAGTGGCGACGAGTGCCCGCGCGGCGAGCACGATCACGACCAGCAGCACGAGCACCGAGGGGATGACCCACACGAGGGGAAACCAACGACTGCGCCGCGACCGCGCCCCGCGGGTGGGTTCCTGCATGTCAGCCGTGCCTCTCGATGTCTCCCGACAGATTATCGGGGAGACCCCGCCCGCCCGCCGAATCGCAGTGACCCTTCGCGTCACGCTGCGTCACTTGACCGGATGACCGCGCCGTGGCAGGCTAGGCAAAACCTTTTGCGCAAAAGGTTTTGTGCACGCTCGGGCCCGCGCCGCGAGCGACTCGCCCCGCAGCGCCCCCACCCGCCCACACCGCCCGCACTCCGCCCCCGAAGGACCCCCGATGCCCGTCTCGATCAGCGACGTCGCCCGGCGCGCCGAGGTGAGCATCACGACGGTCTCGCACGCGCTCTCCGGCAAGCGTCCCGTGAGCGACGATGCGAAGCAGCGCATCACCCGCGCGATCGCCGAGCTCGACTACGTGCCCGGCGCCTCGGCCCGCAACCTGCGCGAAGGGCGCACCCGCATGATCGCCCTGATCGTGCCCGAGATCGGCAACCACTTCTTCGGTCAGCTCGCCCGCGGGGCGGAGGACGCGGCCAACGCCCGCGACCACGGTCTCGTGCTGTGCAACTCGGGCGGCAGCCCGCAGCGCGAGCGCCGCTATCTCGAGCTGCTCCGCGGTCGCACCGTCGACGGGGTCGTCTATGTCGCCGGCTCCTACGCGCCCCCGGGCGGCCAGCTCCAGGCGGCGGCCGGGCGGCACGAGGTCGTGCTCGCCGACGAGTTCACCCCGGGCCTCGACGGAATTCCGCTCGTCACCGCCGACAATCTCTCGGGCGGCCGGATGATCGGCGAACTGTTCCGCGAACTCGGCCACGAGCACGCCCTCGTGATCACCGGCCCGCGCGGCCTGCGCTCGGTCGAGGACCGGCTGCGGGGGTTCGCCGCGGTCTACCCGCAGGCGGTCGTTCGGGAGGGCGACTTCACGGAGGCGGCGGGGGAGCGGCTGGTGATCGAGGCGCTCGAGTCGGGCATCCCGTTCACGGCGGTGTTCGCGCTCAACGACCTCATGGCGATCGGTGTGCTCAACGCGCTGGCCGGTCGGGGTGTCGCCGTGCCCGACGAGCTCTCGGTGGCGGGCTTCGACGACATCGGCTCCGCCGCCCTCGTGCGTCCCACCCTCACGACGGTGCGCCAGCCCGCGGAGGAGATCGGTCGCGAGGCCATCGCCCTGCTCATCGACCGGCTGCACGGCGAGCGACTCGACGCCCCCGACGCCGAGGTGCTGCCCGTGCGCCTCATGCGCCGCGGCAGCACGGGCCCGGCACCCGCCCGCGCCGCCGCCCCTCCCGCCGCCGCCAGCCCGGTCACTCCCGCCGCCCCCAGCGCCGCCCCACCCCCGACGAGAGGACCCCGCGCATGAGCCGCGTGCTGCTCGTGGGCGAATCCTGGTTCGTCCACTCCATCCACCAGAAGGGCTTCGACTCCTTCACCACCTCGGAGTTCACGCTCGGCGGCGGCGAGTTCCGCGCGGCGCTGGAGGCCGCGGGCCACTCGGTCGAGCACCTGCCCGCCCACGAGATCGCGACCGGCTTCCCCGCCACGGCCGCGGCTCTCCGCGAGCGGGCCGACGTGGTCGTGGTCTCCGATGTGGGCGCGAACAGCTTCCAGCTTCTGCCCGCGACCTTCACCCACTCGCAGCTCGAGGTGGATCGCACCGAGGTGCTCCGCGACTTCGTGCTCGCGGGCGGGGGGCTCGCGATGATCGGCGGCTTCATGACCTTCTCCGGCATCGACGCCAAGGCGCGCTGGGGCCGCACCGTGGTCGCCGAGGTGCTGCCGGTGAGCATCCTCGACCGGGATGACCGCGTCGAGCTCCCCGGGGGCGCCGCCCCTCAGCGGCTCGCCGAGCACCCGATCGTCGCGGGTCTCGACGCGGTCTGGCCGCCCCTGCTCGGGCTGAACGAGGTGCGGCTGCGCGACGGCGCCTCGCTGCTCGCGGCCTGCGCCGGGCATCCCCTGCTCGCCGTGGGTGACTACGGAGCCGGACGCAGTGCCGCGTTCACCAGCGACCTCGCACCGCACTGGGCGCCGCCCGGGTTCCTGCGGTGGGCCGGCTACGGTCCGCTGTTCGATCGACTGGTGCGCTGGCTGAACCGGGAGATCTGAGATGACCGACTACCCCCGCTGGCGGCAGGACGACGACGAGGCGTTCCTCGCGATGCCCAAGATCAGCCTGCACGACCACCTCGACGGTTCGCTGCGCCCGGAGACGATCGTCGAGTTGGCGACGGCCCGCGGCGTGTGGATCCCGCACACCGATCCGGCGACGCTCGCGGGCTGGTTTCAGGGCACGGTCACCGAGCCGGCGATCGGCCACTGGGACGAGATGTTCGGCATCCTCACCGCCGTGATGCAGGACCAGGCGAGCATCCGCCGTGTCGCTCGCGAGTTCGTGCTCGAGCTCGCGGCCGACGGGGTCGTCTACGGCGAGGCTCGCTGGGCGCCCGAGAAGCACCTCGCCGGTGGCCTCAGCCTCGACGAGGCGGTGCTCGCGGTCGCCGCGGGGCTCGCGGAGGGCGAGGCGGCAGCGCGCGCCGAAGGATCCACCATCCGGGTGCGCCAGCTGCTCTGCGCCATGCGCACCTCCGACCGCAGCCTCGAGATCGCGGAGCTCACGGTGCGGCACTATGGCGCGAGCGTCGTGGGCTTCGACCTGGCGGGGGAGGAGGCGGGCTACCCGGCGAGCGCGCACCGCGCGGCCTTCGCCCTGCTCGACGCGCACGACATCCCGTACACGATCCACAGCGGTGAGCTGGCCGGCGTCGAGAGCCTGCAGGACACCCTGCACACGACGGCTCCGCAGCGCATCGGTCACGGTATCCGCATCATCGAGGACGTTCGTCTGGATGACCGCCCGCTCGCCGTGGCGACCGCGGCCGCGCAGTTCGCCGCCGCCCCCCGCGCGAAAACCACCGTCGGTCCGACCGCGGCCCGGGTGCGCGACCGGCGCGTGCCGCTCGAGGTCTGCGTCTCGTCGAACTCGGGAGGGTATATCCTGTCCGGCCGCGAGAATCACCCGATGGGGCTCCTGCACCGCCTCGGCTTCACCGTGACGGTGAGCCCGGACAACCGCCTCATCTCGGCCACCAGCGTGAGCGCGGAGCTGCGGCACATCACACGGCTCTTCGGCTGGACGATGGCCGACCATCGGGAGGCGCAGCGCGCGGCGGCGCGCGCGGCGTTCCTCTCGGAGCCGGATCGCCGCGCCCTGCTCGAGACCGTGATCGAGCCCTGGTTCGCCGAGCGGCTCTGACCGAGAGTCAGTCGCGCCGCGGCGCGGTCGTTCCGCGCACGACGAGCTCCACGGGCAGCACGCTCGAGCGCGCGCTGCCCGGCTCGCCCTCGATCACGTCGAAGAGGGTGCGGGCCGACCGACGGCCGATCTCGACCATGTCCTTGCGCACGGTGGTGAGCGCGGGCGACATGATGGTCGCGACATCCACGTCGTCGAAGCCGACGACCGAGACGTCCTCCGGCACCCGGATGCCCGCCTCCCGCAGGCGGCGGATCGCGCCGATCGCCATGAAGTCGTTGTGGGCGAACACGCAGCTGAAGGCGACGTCGTTGGCGAGGAGGTCGCCCATGAGTTCGTAGCCGGACTGCTGCTCGAAGTCGCCGAACAGGGTGAGCGCCGTGGGGAAGTACTCGCGGAACGCCGCGACCCGCTCGGTGGTGGAGCGCAGGCCGGCGTATCCGGCGATGACGACCGCGCGGCTGTGGCCGAGTTCGCGCAGGTGCTCGCCGACGAGCCGCGCGCCCTCGCGCACCGTCGTCGTCACCGAGGGCACCTCGGGCAGCCGGTCGACCGCCTCGTCGGCGAAGACGATGGAGGAGCCCTGTGCGACGGTCACGAGCTCGTCGAGGTCTGACATCGAGCGCGAGGTCGTGTACACGAGCCCATCGATGGCCCGCGTGCGCAGCATGTTGAAGTAGCGCTTCTCCCGGCGCGGGTCGGCGTTCATCGTGCCGCAGATGACGAGGCCGTAGTCGCGCTCGTTGGCGATCTCCTCGACCCCCTTGGCGATGCGACCGAAGTACCAGTGCGCGATGTCGGGCACGGCGAGGCCGATGACTCCGGTGCGTCCGGAGCGCAACCGCACTCCGCTGGAGTTGGGCACGAAGCCGTGCTCCTGCACGATGCGCTGGATTCGCGCGACGGTCTCGGGGTTGACGGGGCGCTTGCCCGAGAGTGCGTGCGAGACGGTCGTGGCGCTGACCCCGGCTTCCGCGGCGATCTGCGCCATGGTCCACGGGCGCGTCTCAGGGCTCAGCACGAGGGATAGCGTACAACATCGCCACGCGCGCGAAACGCGCGGTATGCAACACGATTTGCACAACCGTGATGCAGGCTTAATCCGCCGGAAACATCCGGAAACAGCGGGGAAATACTCGCGCCCTAGCGTCGAGCACACACACCATGCAAATCGGTTGGTAATCCGATTTGCCCCGCCCACCATCGCAGGAGCCCCACACATGCCTCGTCTCCCCCTCCGCACCGCTGCGCGCACTGCGATCGCCGTCGCAGCCGTCGCCACTCTCGGCGCCACCCTGGCCGCCTGCTCGTCCAGCTCGAGCACCCCCGCCTCCACGACCGCCGCGGTCACCACCCTCAACTACCAGACCTCGTGGATCCCGCTCGTGCAGTTCGGCGGCAGCTACGTCGCCGAGAAGGAGGGCTACTACGCCGCGAACAAGGTGAAGGTGAACATCCTGCCCGGTGGCCCCGACGTCGACGGCATGGCCGCGCTCGAGGCGGGCAAGGCCGACATCGCGGTGAGCAACCCCGATGTCGTCGCCCGCGCCAACGCGCAGGCCGGGGGCAACCTCGTGATCGTCGCCGCCGGGTTCCAGAAGAGCCCGCTCGCGATCATGTCGCTCTCCACCAACCCCATCAACACGCCCGCCGATATGAAGGGCAAGAAGATCGGCGTGCCGACCGGCGACGCCGCGACGAACGACGCGTTCACCAAGCTCAACGGGATCAGCTCGAGCGACTACACCTCGGTGCCGGTCAGCTTCGACGTGGCCCCCACCCTGAGCGGTGACGTGGCCGGCCAGTACGTCTTCGCGACCGAGCAGCCCATCGCGGTCGAGGCCGCGGGCAAGACCCCGACCACGATGCTCCTCGCCGACCACGGCATGAACGAGTACGCCCAGGTCTACGTCGTCACCAAAGACACCCTCGCCAAGAAGCGCGCCGCGATCGAGGGCTTCCTCAAGGGCGAGATCAAGGGATGGCAGAACTATGTCGCCGACCCGACCGAGGCGGTCGCGCTCACGGTCAACGACTACGGCAAGAGCGGCGGCCTCACCATCAAGGAGCAGACCCGCCAGGCCCAGCTGCAGATGCCCATCATCGTGACCGACACCACGAAGGCGCACGGCCTGCTCTGGATGAGCGCCGAAGACATCGACGCGAACATCGCGACGATCAAGGCCCTGGGCGTCACCGCCGACAAGAGCCTGTTCGACACCTCGCTGCTCGAGGACATCTACCAGGGCGCCTCCAGCCTCAAGTAGCGTCACGGGCAGCGCAGCACCACCCGTACCACCCGCACCAACCGTGAGGACCCCATGGACACCGGCACCGGATTCACCCTCGACGCGCTCTCCAAGGCGTACACGTCGGGCAGGCGCGAGACGCTCGCCCTCGACGAGGTGAGTCTGGCGGTGCCCCAGGGGTCCTTCACGGTGCTCCTGGGGCCCTCCGGCTGCGGCAAATCGACGATCCTGCGCATCCTCGCCGACCTCGAGGAGGCGACGAGCGGGCGCGTCGAGATCCACGGGCAGACGCCGGCGCAGGTGCGCAAGTCGCACCGACTCGGACTCGCCCTCCAGGATCCCTCGCTGCTGCCCTGGCGGTCGGTGCGCGACAACATAAGACTCCCCGGGCAGGTAATGGGCACGCGCATCCCCGATGCCACCGTCGACGAGCTGATCCGGATGGTCGGCCTCGCCGGCTTCGAGAGCGTGAAGCCCGCGCAGCTCTCCGGCGGCATGCGGCAGCGGGTCGCTATCGCCCGCGCGATCGCGACGAAGCCGGAGATCCTGCTCCTCGACGAGCCCTTCGGTGCGCTCGACGAGATCACCCGTCAGCGCATGAACCAGGAGCTGCAGCGGCTCTGGATGTCGACCTCCGCGACCGCTCTGCTCGTGACGCACTCGATCGCCGAGGCCGCGTTCCTGGCCGACCGGGTCGTGGTCATGTCGCCCCGGCCCGGCCGGATCATCGGCGAGCTCGAGATCGACTTCCCGCGGCCGCGTCGGGGCGAGCTGCTCACGAGCCCGGAGTTCCACCGCGTGTGCGACACCCTGAGCCAGATGCTGCACGCGGGCACCGGCACCGACGACGACCCGGCCGTCGACGTGCTCGCTCCGGCCGTCGACGCGAGTGCTCCGGGGGAGTCGTGACCGCGATCGCGACCGCGCGGGCGTCGGCGCGGCGGTCGAGCGGGCGCCGCGCGGCGTCGCGCTGGGGGCTGACGGCGGGGGCGAGCATCCTGCTGCTGATCCTCTGGGAGGTGCTCGCCGACGCGTGGTTGAGCCGCCTCGGCGTGCTCGCCTCGCCCAGCGCGATCGTGCGCAGCCTCGTGCAGACGCCCGAGCTCTACGCCGGCGCGGTCGCCGCGACCGGCTGGGTCGCCGTGCGCGGCTGGTTCTTCGGCAACCTCGCCGCCATCGTCGCGGGCATCGTCTTCGTGCAGGTGCGGGCGATCGAACAGCTCTTCCTGCGGCTCGCGCTCACCCTGTTCTGCCTCCCGCTCGTCGCGGTCATGCCGCTCCTGCAGCTCACCTTCGACCCCGACACCGCCAAGGTGGCGCTCGCCGCGATGTCGGTCTTCTTCACGACGCTCGTCAGCACGATGCTCGGCCTCCGCGCGGCGGAGGGTGGTCCGCTCACGATGGTCCGCGCCTGGGGCGGCGGCACGGGGGCGTCTTTGCGTGTCGTACGGCTGCCATCGGGAATCCCGGCGATGATCACGGGACTCCAGATCGGCGCGGCGGCGGCCGTGCTCGGAGCCGTGTTCGGCGAGTTCATCGGATCGGAGACCGGGCTGGGCGTGCTGCTCATCAACGGACTGCAGATGCTCAACCTCGGCCGCGTGTGGTCGGTGGCCGTGCTCGCCACGCTCATGGCAGCCGTGCCCTATGCGCTGTTCGGCCTCGTGCGCCGGGTGGTGAGCCCGTGGTCATCCTCGATCTCGACGGCGGCGCCGCTGGGGAGCACGCGCCCGCGACCCCTGCCCGCCCGGATCGGGATCGCGCTGGCGTGGGTGCTCGGCTCGCTCCTGGTCATCCTCGCCGCGTGGTGGGCGTACCTCATCGTCTTCTCGCTCTCGCCCTTCGTGGGCAAGTCGCCGCTCACCGTCTTCCAGTACCTCGTGACCGACCCGGCGGCCGCCGCCAATCGGGAGGTGCTGCAGAAGGCGCTCGGCGTCACGCTCGTGCACGCCGGCGTCGGCTACCTCGCCGGGCTCGCCTGCGGGATCATCGCCGCGGTCGTGTTCGCGCTCGTGCCGGTCATCGAGATCGTGCTCACCCCGCTCACGATCGCCCTGCGCTCGGTGCCGATCATCGTTCTGACCCCCGTGCTCATCCTCGTCTTCGGGCGCGGACTCGGCGGCGTCGTGGCCATCACGACCATCGTCACCTTCTTCCCCACCCTCGCCAACGTCAGCACGGGACTCAGCCGGGTGCCCGCCGACGCGCTCATGCTCATGCGCAGCTACGACTCGTCCACCCTCAGCACCCTCGCGCGGGTGCAGCTGCCCTACGCGCTGCCGGCGATCTTCGCCTCCGCCCGCATCGCGGCCCCCTCCGCCGTGCTCGCCGCGACCCTCACCGAGTGGCTCGCGACGGGCGACGGTCTCGGCAACATCATCGTCGTCTCACGGTCGTACTCCAACTACACGCAGCTCTGGGCCGCGGCCGCGATCCTCACGGCCGTGTCACTGCTCTTCTACAGCCTGGTGAGTGCGGCAGAGCGGGCCGTGCTCACGCGGTTCGAGCCGTCCCAGCTGGGCTGAGCCCCCGCATCCATCGAAAGGAACCGCCATGCCCACACCGCACATCGCCGCCGCCGAGGGCGAGATCGCCCCCAAGGTCATCATGCCGGGCGACCCCCGGCGCGCGACCCTCATCGCCGAGCAGTTCTTCGACGACGCCAGGCTCGTCACCGAGGTGCGCGGAATCCTCGGCTACACGGGCACCGTGGGCGGCGAGAGGATGACCGTGATGGCGTCCGGCATGGGGATGCCCAGCCTCACCATCTACGCGACCGAGCTCGTGCGCTCCTACGGTGTGACGCGCATCGTGCGGGTGGGCACGATGGGCGGCGCGCAGGACTTCCTCGAACTCGGCGACGTGGTCGCCGCCTCCGCCGCGCACACGGACTCCGCCATGAGCGCGGCGCGCATCCCCGGGGTGCAGTTCAGCCACGCGCCGACCTTCGGGCTCCTGCGCGCGGCGGTCGAGTACGGCGAGGCGAGCGGCACGACACTGCACGTCGGCCCCGTCTTCACGACCGACGCGTTCTACCAGCCCAACACGGCCGTCGGGGCGCAGATGGTCGCGCACGGCGTCCTCGGCATCGAGATGGAGGCGGCGGGCCTCTACGCCGTGGGGGCCGCTGAGGGCATCGAGACGCTCATGGTGGGCACGGTGAGCGACTTCCTCTACAAGAAGGGCGAGATGTCGCCCGCCGAGCGGGAGTCCACCTTCGCTGGAATGGTGCCCTTCGCGATCGCGGCACTGCAGTCCTAGCGGGCGGCCTGGCCGCACGACCGCGCCACGGCACGGAGGTCGCCAGCACCCGCGCGAAACCGCGTACCCCGCGGGGTACAAGAGTTGTCCTCAGGGCTCGAACCCCTCATGATGGTTGCATCGACACCCGGTCATGATCAGGAGTAGTGCCATTTCGAGCGCAAACTTCGCCGGGTCGCCGGCTGCCCCCGCACTCGTGCGATCGCCCATCGGCGTCGGCGAGCGAGGCGCCCGCGCCGATGCTGCCCGGCTCGTCTCGCTGCTGAACGGACTCGCCTCGTCGACGGTGACGGAGTCGCTGTCGGCCATTCTCGCGGCCTTCGCCGTGGCCGCGGGCGAGCGTCGCGCGATGCTGCACCTGGTCGACGACCGCACCGGCGCGCTCCGCCTCGCCGCGAGCGTCGGACTCGCGGGCATCGCCCGCGCCGTCTATGACGAGGTGCTGCCCGGCAGTGACTCGGTGATCGCCACCACCGCGCGCGGTGCCACCGCCGCGCGCGGTGCCACGGCGCCGTCGGCTGGCGACGCGGCGCTCCCGGCCGACGACGCGGCGCTCTGGTCGGTGGCGATCCGCAGCGGGGCTCGCAGCTACGGGGTGCTCTCCGTCCTCGGGCGGCCGAGCGGCTCCAGCACCGAGCTCGCCGCCCTCTACGCCGGCCTGGCCGCGGTCGCGCTCGAACGCGACGAGATCCAGCGCAGCGTCGCCCAGCGCACCCGCGTGCTCGACACCCTGCGCGAGCTGCGCGACCTGCTCGCCGGCCCGGTCGAACTTGCCGACAGCAAGCCCGTCGCAGCGGAGGTTCTGCTCCGTGGACTGGGCGCCGAGGCACTCGTCGTGGTGCGCACCGCCCTGTCGGCCGCGCGATTGGGCGAGGTCGCCGTCGTCGCGGGCGAGCCCGTCCGCGCGCACCGTCTCATCGACGAGCTTCGGGCCTCCCCGCCGATCGACGATGGCCCCCGGCTGGTCGGCCGCGGCGGTCTCGCCGTCACGTTCACCTCGGGCGGGCACCTGCACGTGCTCGCCGCCGTCTGGGCAGACCCGTGCGCGGCCACCGACCCGGTCGCGCTCGAGATCCTGGAGGGCGCCGCGTGGTCGATCCGCCTCGCCGTCGAACGCAAGAACGCCGAGGATGACCGCGCCCGCAGTTCCACCGCCACCCGCACTGCCGAACTCCAGCGCGACTTCATCCACCGGCTCAGCCACGAATTGCGCACACCGCTCACGGCGATCCGCGGCTACGCCTCCAGCCTGCGCGCCGACGACGTCGAGTGGGACGCGGGCTCCGTCGCGCGGTTCCTCAGCGGCATCGTCTCGGAGGCGGCCCGCATGCAGCGGCTCGTCGACGACCTGCTCGACCTCGCCGCGATCGAGTCGGGCAGCCTGCGCCTGCGCTACGACTGGTGCGACCTCGCCACCCTCCTCGAGATCTCGATCGACGTCGCGACCGTGGCGCGCGAGGATGTCAGCGTCGACCTCGCCGACGACGTGCCGGCCCTGTGGGTCGACCACGACCGGCTGCAGCAGGTGCTGGTCAACCTGCTCGACAATGCGCGGCGGCACGGTCATCCACCGGTGCGCGTGATCGCCCGCCTGCTCGGCGACGATGTCGCGATCGACGTCGTCGACAGCGGCCCCGGCGTGCCCGAAGCGGTGCGCGACAGCATCTTCGATTCCTACGTGTGCGGCGACCAGTCGGCGGGCGCGGGCCTCGGCCTCGCGATCTGCCGCTCGATCGCCGAAGCGCACAGCGGAACGATCGACCTCATTCCCTCGGAGACGGGCGCATGCCTCCGCGTTCGTCTCCCGCTCACAGAAATGACACACCCCTTGGAGGCATGACCCGTGGATCGACCCACAACCCTGCTGCTGGTCGAGGATGATCGCAACATCATCGATCTCGTGCAGAGCAACCTGCTCATCCGCGGTTTCGAGGTCGTGACCTCGCGCGACGGGTCCAACGTGCTCGAGCTGCTTGCGGTGCACCAGCCCGACGTCGCCCTCGTCGACCTCATGCTGCCCGGCGTGAACGGATTCGACGTGTGCCGCGCGCTGCGCGAGCGCGACAGCCTCGGCATCATCGTCGTCTCGGCGCGGGGCGCCGAGACCGACAAGGTGAGGGCCCTCAACCTCGGCGCCGACGACTACCTCACCAAGCCCTTCGGCATCGATGAGCTGCTGGCGCGGATCAATGCGACGCTGCGGCGCAGCCGACCGAGTCTCGCCGACGTGAACCGCGACCAGCCCATGATGCGCATCGGCGACGTGACCATCGACTTCCAGTCGCAGCTCGTGATGAAGCAGGGCAGCCAGGTGAAGCTCACCCCGACGGAGTGGGCGCTCCTGCGCGAACTCGCCCAGCCCGCCGGCGCGCTGCACACGCACGCCGCCCTCCTGCGGAAGGTGTGGGGACCGGGCTACGCCGCGAACACCGAGTACGTGCGCGTCTACATCGGACGGCTCCGGGCGAAGCTCGAGTCGGCGGCATCCGCGTGCAGGTCGGCGACGACGTCATCGACGGCAGCGTCGCGACCAGGCTCAACGACCTCAGACTTCAGCTCGCCCGATAGCGCGCTCGAACACTTCAGGAGTAAGGAACACTAAT
>NZ_JAAGWZ010000004.1 GCF_010686725.1 Galbitalea soli
CCGCCCCTGCCCGCGCCGGCCCGCCCCCGGCGCCTCCCGCCCCTGCCCGCGCCGGCCCGCCCCAAGATTTAGGGATTGTTGTCGCGTACGCCCGCGGATTTATGCGGCATTTACGGCCCGGTTTCTACCATCGACACAACGCGCGACACCGTCACCCCTCCCAGTGTCCGGGAGGGAGCAGTGATCGCGCGGAGGTTCAGCCGCGGGATTCGGCTGGGCAGCAACAAGCGTTCGCGGTCGGCCCGACCTGGCGCCCTTGGAAGGGCCGGCCGCGATCCGCACAACGAGGCGGAGTGGGGGCGGCTCCCAGAGCTGCGCCCGGCAACCCAACGCGGGGGTTCGGGAATGTGTCCCCGCGATCACCCCGGCAGGCGAGCGTCGCGATTCGGCGTGACGAAGTCCCGGCCTGGTGAACGGATGCCCGGGCCGGCCGCCCCCCTCCGCCTTCGGCGCGCGCTCCGCAACTGCGTCCGCCCGCTCCGCCCCGCCCACCTGCTCCACCCCGAGCCCACCGCCCGGGGCCGAGCCCGCCACCCGGGGGTTCGCGCAGCCGCACCTCGGTAGGGTAGTTGCGGTCGCATCACCAGCGCCGCCCGTCACCGCTCCCTCGAAAGGTCCTGATGACAAGCCTTCCCCGCCTGCTCGCGTTCGACCTCGACGACACCCTCGCGCCCTCCAAGTCGCCGATCCCCGCGCCGATCGCCGCGCTCCTCACCCGGGCGACGAGCGTCACCGAGGTGTGCATCATCTCCGGCGGCGACATCAGCCAGTTCACCGCCCAGGTCATCAGCCGCCTCGACGCGGCGACGGATGACCAGCTCTCGCACCTCCACCTCATGCCCACCTGCGGCACCCGCTACTACCGCCACCGCGACGGCGAGTGGGCCCAGATCTACGCGCAGGACCTGACCGACGACGAGAAGTCGCGCGCGCTCGCCGCAACCGAGAACACGGCGAAGGAGCTGGGCCTCTGGGCCGAGCAGACCTGGGGACCGATCCTCGAGGACCGCGGCTCGCAGATCACCTTCTCCGCCCTGGGGCAGCAGGCGCCCGTCGACGAGAAGGTCACGTGGGATCCGACCGGCGAGAAGAAGGGCCGCTTGCGCGACGCGATCCAGGAGCTCCTCCCCGATCTGGAGGTGCGCTCCGGCGGCTCGACCTCCATCGACATCACCCGCAAGGGCGTCGACAAGGCCTACGGCATGACCCGACTGGCCGAGGTCACGGGCATCCCCTTCGCCGACATGGTGTTCGTCGGCGACCGCCTCGACGAGGGGGGCAACGACTACCCGGTGAAGGCTCTCGGCGTGCCCTGCGTGGCCGTGGACGGCTGGGAGGAGACGGTCGAGTACCTCACGGAGCTGCTGGGCTGAGCGGCGCGGCCCCGCGCTCGCGTAGTTTCGTCTCATGAGCGACAACGAGGATCCGCAGATCCAGTTCCAGGTGAACCTGCCCGACGAGCTGGAGCTCGGCGTCTTCGCCGACTTCGCGAGCGTCTGGCACACGCCCAACACCTTCGTCATCGACTTCCTCGCGGTGAAGGCCCCGCAGCATCCGGCGATCGACCCGGCGACCGGCCAGCTGCACCCCGAGCAGCCGGTGCTCGAGGCTCGCGTCGCGTCGCGGGTGCGCATCCCCTCGGAGCAGATCTTCCCGCTCATCCAGGCGCTGCAGCAGCAGGGCGAGCAGTGGCTCGTCGAGTCGGGCCGCGAGGAGCCGCCGGCCGACTGGGTGACCAACCGATGATCTCGCGCCGTGAGGCGGCGCAGCGACTCGACATCCCGCTGCAGATGGCCACCCGCCACGGCCTGCCGACCCGGATGACCGAGCAGGAGCTCGAGCGCATCGACACCGACCCGCCCCCCTGGTTGCGCCAGTCGCGCGAGAACCGCACGGGTCGCACCCCGGTCTGGGTCGAGCTGGTCTGCTCCGTGTGCGGCTACCACGAGGCGGTGCGCCCCAAGAAGTGGTGGCCCGAGTACCGCTACCTGAGCTGCGACCACCACGGCGCCGACGAGCTCCCTGCGCCCGAGCCGGGACTCGCGCGCACCGAGGTCGACGGTCTCGGCAGTCGCTTCATCGCCATCGTGGACGCGCCCGCCTGAGCGAGGGGCGTGCCGGCCATCGCGCGGCGCCGGGGTGGGGAGCGCGGCGCGCGCCGGGGGAGCGGCACAGCCCTGAGCATCCATTCAGGCTCGACGGCGCAGACTGGCGGTATGCCCGACCCTGCCGCCCCGCTCGACTCCCCGTCGGGTACGGGAGCGGCACGCGAGGCGGTGGCACCGCCCCGCCGCTCGGCCGTCGGGCGCCTGCTGTCGCGCCTGCTCGGGCCGTCGCCCGAGCCCGCCGACTGGAACAAGGCGATCGCGCACGGCGAGGGCGAGGGGCTGTTCGGCCCGGGCAGCGCCGTGTGGGCGGTCAACGGGGCGAACTCGACCATGGTGGCGGGCATCCGCGCCCTGCTCCTGCAGACGCTGCACCCCGGGGCGATGGCCGGCGTGCACGACTGGTCGCGCTACCGCGAAGACACCATGGGCCGGCTCGACAACACGGTGCGCTGGGTGCTCACGACCACCTTCGGCGACCGGGAGGCCGCCGTCAGCGTCTCGCGGTGGGTCGGCGGGATGCACCGCAAGGTCGTCGGCGAGTACGAGGATGCCCGTGGTGCCGTCCAGCCCTACGCCGCGGCCGACCCGCGCCTGCTCACCTGGGTGCACGTCGCCTTCACCGAGGCCTTCCTCGGCGCCCACCTCATCTGGGGCGGCCCCATCCCCGGCGGCCCGGACGCCTACGTGCGCGAGTGGGCCCGCTCGGGCGAGCTCCTGGGTGCGACGGACCTCCCCACGACCGTCGCCGAGCTGCGCGCCGCGATGACCGGGTTCGGCCGCGAGATGAAGTCCGACGAGCGCGTGCGCGAGGCCGTCGTGTTTCTCTCGAAGCCGCCGCTCCCCGCGAACTGGCGCTTTCCGTACCGCATCCTGTTCGCGGGGGCCGTCGCCTCACTGCCGCGCGACTACCGCCGGCTGCTCGGCCTCCGTCGCCCGGCGTGGCCCGCGATCACGGTCACGCGGGTCTTCCTGTGGCTCGTCGCCCAGCTCACCGGACCGGTCTCGCAGAGCGAGCGCTTCGCCCGGCAGCGACTCAGCCGAGCTCGATGATCACCTTCCCGACCGCGTTCTGCTCGACCGCGCGGTGGGCATCGGCGGTGTTCTCGAGGGGGTAACGGATGATCGGCAGCCCGCTCCCGTCCCCGACGCTCAGCGCGCCATCCTCGACCGCTGCGCTCACCGCCTCCACCGCGTTGTGCTTCTGCTCGGGCGTCGTCGTGTAGGTGAGCACGAACTGGATCCTCGCGTTCTTGACCATGCTGGCGCGGACGGGGACCGCCAGGTGGCTGTGCTCATCGGAGGTGTAGATGGCGATGGTGCCGCCCTGGGCGAGAGCCCGGACATCCGTGTCGATGTTCGCGGTCGCGTTGACCTCGACGACCGTGTCGATGCCCTCGGGGGCCAGCTCGGCGAGGCGGGCGTCGACATCGTCGCGGCGGTAGTCGAGCACGTGGTGCGCGCCCGCCCGCCGGGCGAGTTCTGCCTTCTCCGGGCTCGACACGGTGGTGATGACGGTGGCGCCCGCCCAGACCGCGAGCTGGATCGCGAAGTGTCCGACGGCGCCCGCGCCGCCCGTCACCAGCACGGTGTGCGAGTCGAGCGCGCCGGGGTAGAGGAGGTCTGGCCCCGACTCCGAGGCGGTGAGCGCCCGATGGGCGGTGAGGGCGGGGATGCCGAGAGAGGCGCCCAGCTCGAACGATGCCTCGTCGGGCAGCGGCACGACCTGGTGGTCGGGGATGACGACGAGCTCCTGGGCGGTGCCGTCGGTGCGCTGGTAGGCGGCGTCCCAGAGCCAGACCCGGTCGCCGGGTTCGTGGTCGGTGACGCCGGGGCCGACCGCATCGATGACGCCGGCGCCGTCCTGGTTCGGAACCTGGGGTTCGTCGAGCCGGGTTCCGGCGGTCGAGCCCTGGCGCGACTTCCAGTCGGTCGGGTTCACGGCCGAGACGTGGATGCGCACCCGCACCTCCCCGGGCCCCGGCGTGCGCGCGGGGCGGTCGACCAGCTGCAGTACCTCGGCCGGGCCGTTCTCTTCGTAGACGATCGCTCTCATGGCACTAGTCTGCTCCGCCGTCCGTCCCCTCCGCCCCCTCCGCCCCTCCGCCCCCTCCGCCGAGTTGCACAAAAAGTGCCAACTCGCGGGCGATTAGGGGTGCGCGCCGACAACGGCGCGCCGATCATCCACAAAGTTGGCACTTTTTGTCGCACCAAAGTGGCGCGCTGTCGATCTCTGCGGGCGCGCCGCGTGACTCGAACGGTTCGAGCACCCTCGTGCCCGCGTGGCCCGCCCAACCGCTGCCTGAGCGACTGCACCCTCGTTCTCTGCGACAAAAAGGTGCAACGGATCGCGCTGGGCGCGATCCGTTGTCACTTTCGGCTCTCGGGCGCCGCAAGTTGGACAAAAAGTGCCAACTCGCGGGGCGCGAGTGCCAACTCGCGCAGGGGAGAGGAGAGCGAGGGCCCGCCCCCTACCCGTTGCCGCCGGCGCGGGCGCCGCCGGGGAGCGCCGTCAGGTCGCCCTCGGTGATGGTCGTCGCGGTGACGTTGCCCGAGCTGTCGGTGGTGCCGATCACCCGGATGGTGTCGCCCGCGGCGAGGTCGGAGACGGAGGCCTTGCTCGACTTCGTGACGCTCGTCGTTCCGCTCGTGGTGACGGTCACCTGGGTGCCGTTCGCCTCCTTGAGCACCACCGTGTTGCCGCTGACCGAGACGATCGTGCCGGTGGTGAATCCGCCGAAGCCCCGCCCCGCACCGTCCTGGCCGCCGGTTCCGCCGGCCGCGCCGCCGGGGAAGCCGCCCTCGCCGAACCCTCCCGCGCCGCCGATGCCGCGCTGGAAGCCGGTCGCCTGCGTCGACGCGGTCGAGTGGCCGATGAGGATGCCCGCGAACAGTCCGATCGCGAGCGCCGCCACGAGCGCGAGAATCGGCGTGACGATCCGCGCGGCACCCCTCTTCGCGGGCGCGGGCGCGGGCGCGGGCGCGGGGGCGGTGGCGACAGCGGGGGCCGCTGTGAACGCGGCGCCGGAGGGCTCTGCGGGAGCGCCGGCCGGCGGGGGCGCCGCCCGGTACCCCTGCGGAGTGGAGGCCTGCTCGCTCGGGATGCCGCCGCGGGCGTCGCTGGACTCCGGCGTTCCGCCGGGTGCTTCGTTACTCATGGTCTTCTGCTTTCGTGTTCGGTTCGATGGATGAGAGTTGATGGATGGATGAGAGTCGGTGGATGGATGAGAGTCGGTGGAGAGGAGTGGATGGATACCCGTCGGTGGAGGAGAGTCGGTCGATGGGAGACGCCTGATCAGATCGAGCGCAGCGCCTGGATGGGACGCATCCCGGCGGCGCGCGCGGCCGGGTAGACGCCGAAGAAGACCCCGATTGCGACGGAGACCCCGAGCGCGAGCGGCACCGAGTAGCCGATGACGACCGGCTGAGTGCCGTTGATGGGGTACTGCGCGGCGAACAGCGCCACGGCGACGCCGATGATGCCGCCCAGGAGGGTGAGCGTGGCCGCCTCCGTGAGGAACTGCCCGAGGATGGCACCGCGGGTGGCGCCGAGCGCCTTCCGGATGCCGATCTCACGGGTGCGCTCCGTGACGGTCACCAGCATGACGTTCGTCACGCCGATCCCCCCGACCAGCAGGCTGATGGCGGCGACGGCCGCGAGGAGAACCGTGAAGCTGTTCGCGCTCGCCTCCTGGGTCTGCAGCAGCGAGCTCTGGTTCGTGATCGTGTAGGGCAGGCTCGAGCTGGAGCCGAACCCACCGGCACCCCCCGCACCGCCGCCGAAGCCGCCCGCGCCGCCCGCGCCGCCCGCCGAGAAACCGCCAGAGGGGAAGCCGCCCGCCGAGAAACCGCCAGCCGGGAAACCGCCCGCCGCGAATCCGCCCGAGCCCGGGGATGCCGCCGACGCCGCCGTGCTCGCGCTCACTTTGAGCAGCTGGTTGAGTTCGACCCCGACCTCGCCCTCCGCGGCCGTGACGTCGTCGGAGCTCGTGGCTTGCACGAGGAGCGAGTTCAGCCCGCCGAAGCCGGTGTACGAACGCTGCACGCGGGTGACCGGCGCGATGAGCTCGGAGTTGGGGTCGATGAACCCGACGCTGCTCTGCGTGGCGAGGATCCCCACCACGGTGAACGGCGTGCCCGCGACGGAGATCGACTGGCCGAGCGCCGAGCCGGTGGGGAACAGCTCCGTCGCCAGCGTGGAGCCGATCACCGCGACCTTCGCCGCACTCGTGACGTCGGCGGCGGTGAAGGCGCTGCCGCTCGCGACCTTCGCGGTGGACACCGTGAAGTAGTCGGCGCTCGTGCCGATGATCGAGATGCTGTCCTCCGAGGTCGTCGTCGACGACACCGTCAGCGAGGTGGTCGCCTGGGGCACGACGGCGCTCACGTGACCGAGTCCCGCCGATCCCAGCGCGTCGGAGACCGCGAGGGTGAGCGCCGAACTGCCGCCGTTCTGGCCGCCGGTGGCGCGCACGGTGATGGTGTTGGTGCCGAGCGAGGTGATCGCCGCCTTGATGGTGGCCGCCGATCCGTTGCCGACCGCCATGAGGAGGATCACCGAGGCGACCCCGATCAGCACGCCGAGCATGGTGAGGATGGAGCGCAGCTTGTTGGCCGTGACCCCGCGCAGCGCGGAGCGGATGATGTCGAAGAAGCTCATCGTGCCGACCTCCGGGCGGCGATCCCGGATGCCCGGCGCGCCGCCTCCCGCACCCCCGCGTTGATGCGGTCCGACACGATCAGCCCGTCGCTGATGGAGAGCACGCGATGCGCCCGCTCCGCCACGTTCTCCTCGTGCGTGATGATGACGATCGTGCGGCCGGAGGCGGCGAGCTGGTCGAAGATCGCGAGGATCTCGTGGGTGGATTCGGAGTCCAGGTTTCCGGTGGGCTCGTCGGCGAGCACGAGGGTGGGGTTCGTGACGAGGGCGCGCGCGATCGCGACGCGCTGCTGCTGCCCGCCCGAGAGCTCCTGCGGGTGGTGGTCGGCCCGGTGGCTGAGCCCCACCATGTCGAGGGCGGCCAGCGCGCGGGCGCGGCGCTCGCGGCGGCCCACCCCGCCGTAGGCGAGGGGCAGCTCCGTGTTGCCGAGCGCCGTCATGGTGTTGACGAGGTTGAACGACTGGAAGATGAAGCCGATCTCGCGGTTGCGCACGCGGGCGAGCTGCTTCTCGTCGAGGTCGCCCACGTCGGTTCCGGCGAGCGTGTAGGTGCCGCTGGAGGCCACATCGAGGCAGCCGAGCAGGTTCATGAGGGTCGACTTGCCCGACCCGGAGGGGCCCATGATGGCGACGTAGTCGCCCGCCGAGACGGCGAGGTCGATGCCGCGGAGGGCGTGCACGGCGGCGTCTCCCGCGCCGTACACCTGGTGGATGCGGTCGAGGGCGAGCACCGGGGGCGCGCTCGCGAGGGTGGCGGGCATGGTCATCCGTTGCCCCCTCGCGTGCCGCCGAACCCGCCGGTGCCGGTGCCCGGGAACCCGCCGGTGCCCGTGCCGAATCCGGTGCGGCCCGTAGTGCCGGTGGTGCCGCTCGTGCCGGTGGTGGCGGAGACCGATCCGATCACGATGGTCTCGCCGGCGGTCAGGCCGGAGGTGATCTCGGTGCCGGCATCGCCGACGATGCCGAGCGTGACGGTGGTCGCCGTCGTCACGCCGTTCTTCACGACCTTGACCGTGGAGACCCCGCCCGAGGTGGTGATCGCCGCCGCGGGCACGTAGAGGGCGTCGGCCGCCGAGCTCTGCGTGGTGATCGTGACGTCGGCGGTCTGGCCGAGTCGCAGTCCGGAGGGCGGATCGACGAGGGTGATGGTCGTCGCGTAGGTGACGACCGAGTTGCTCGCGGTCGCGGTGGGGGCGATCGCCGTCACCGTCGCCTTCGCGCTCGCTCCGGTGATCGCCGGGAAGCTCACCGTGGCCGCCTGGCCCACCTTGACCTGCGCGATGTCGGCCTCGGCGATGGCCGCGGTCACCGTGTACTTCGAGGTGTCGGCGATCGTGACGAACGACGAGGAGGAGCCCGAGGAGGAACTGCTCGACGACGCGCCCGACGCGCTTCCCGACCCGCTCGACGAGCCGGATGCCGAGCTCGCCCCGCTCGCCGAGGAGGTGGTGCCGGCCGAGACGCTGCCGCCGACCGCGCCGTTGACCGCGACCACGAGCCCCGAGATCGGTGCCCGGAGCGTCGCGTCGGCGAGGTTCTCCTCCGCCGTCTTCACGCTCGCGGCCGCGTTCGCGACGTTGTCCTGTGCGGAGTAGAGCTGAGAGAGGGCGGAGCTGACCGAGCTCGTTCCGCCGCTGCCCCCGCCGGAGCTGGACGAGGAGGAGGCCGCGGTCTTGGCCGCCGTGTACGCGGTCTCGGCGGCGGCGAGCAGGGTGTAGTCGTGGCTGAGGGTCGTCTCGGCGTTGCTCAGCGCCGTCTTCAGATCCGTCGTGTGCAGCGTGCCGAGCACCGCCCCCTTTTTGACCGTCTGCCCGAGGGCGACCCGCACGCTCGCGATCGTTCCCGAGGCGGCGAACGCGACGGAGACCTCGCTTTTCGGATCGATCGATCCGCTCGCCGTGATCGTGGTGCTCACGGCTCCCTGCTGCACCGTGCCCGTCAGCTGTGTCGTCGCCGCCGTCGAGGAGGAGGCGAAGGGGTTGAAGACGAGCAGCGCGGCGACGGCGGCGGCGACGATCACCACGGCCAGCGTGACGTTGACGATCACGGGTCGGGAAAGTTTCATGGCGGCATGCTGGCCGGTGTTCCTATCAAGTTCGTAAGGACAGCCTTGGGGGGTGCTGCATTTCGGGCACCGGGTTAGGCTCGACAGCACAGAGCGAGGATGCGATGAGCGACAACCAGACCCCCCGGTTCGACCCGAGGTTCAACCCGGCCTTCCAGCGGGGATTCGACGGCGACGGCGAATTCGAGCCGGAGGCCGACGCGGGCGGCGCGGATGCCCGGCGCGAGCCCGAGCGGCGGTTGGCCGAGCCCACCGCCCCCGCGCAGTCGTCGCGGATCGTGCATCCTCGGGCCCCGGCGACCGCGTACGGGCGTGCCGATGTGGACCCCTTCGCCGCCACCCCCGATCCCTGGGGCGCCGTCGTCGAGGTGGAGGAGCAGGGACCCGAGCCGCAGTCGTCCCGGGTGGGGGCGGGTCCGCAGCCCTGGACGCGAAATCCCTTTCTTCTGGCACTCGCGGTGATCGCGGTGGTGCTGGTCGTGGCCGGGATCGGACTCTTCGTGCGCTCCGGTGCCGCCTTCAACAGCGCCGACATCACCTCGCAGGGCGACTACGTCACGATGACGTCGCTGCTGCAGGCCGCGCCGATCGTGGTGCTACTGGGGGTCGCGACCGCGATCGGACTGCTGTTCGTGCTCGCGATGCGGTGGGGGCAGCGCTCGCGCTAGGGTGGCTCGGCGCTGTCACCGCGCCCGCCTGGCCCGCACGCTGAGCGCCCGAACCGGCCGCACGCTCAGCGCTGGCACACCGGGCAGTAGTACACCTGTCGCTCGGTGAGCTCTGAGTCGCCGAGCGCGCCCAGCGTGATCGGCGTGCCGCAGCGCAGGCACGGTTTGCCCTCGCGCCGCTGCACGTAGCTCTGGCGACCGCGGCGCAGGTCGCCCGTCGTGGTGCGCTCGGTGCGGTCGCGGTTCGCGAGGACGAGCCGGTGGGCGAGCTCGATCATCCCCGCCGGGTCGGCCACCTCGCCGACCGGGCGCGTGGGGAGCACCCCGCGCAGGAAGCACAGCTCGTTGCGATAGACGTTGCCGAGGCCGGCGATGACGCGCTGGTCGAGCAGTGCGAGACCGATCGGGCGGGCGGGGTCCGCGGTGAGCCGGCGCAGCGCCTCGGCCGGGTCCCAGGCGGGGGAGAGGATGTCCGGGCCGAGGTGCCCGATCACCTCGTCTTCGCGCTCCCGCGGCACCACCTCGAGCACGCCGAGCGAGAACCCGACCGTCACGCGCTCGCTCGTCGCGAGCACCGCGCGGGCCTGCCAGGCGGGGCGGCGCCAGGGCGAGCCGGGCAGGTAGAGGTGCCAGGAGCCCTCCATCTTGAGGTGGCTGTGGATGGTCATCCCGCCGATGCGGTGCAGGATGTGCTTGCCCACCGACACCACCTCGTCGACCGTCTGGCCGCTCAGGTCGACGGTCGCGAAGGCCGGCACCCGCAGATCGCACACCTCGAGCACGTGCCCCGCGAGCGCCTCGTTCAGCGCCCGCGCGGAGCGGTAGACGGTGTCGCCCTCAGGCACGCGCGCCCTCCCCGCTCACGCGCCCGGTGCTCGCGCGGCTGCCGCTCACGCCGCCGGCACGCTCCCCGCTCACGCGCTCAGCGCCCGACCGCGTAGCCCTGCATGCCGCGCGGGTTGGCGGCCGCCCAGAGGGTGCCGTCGGCGCCGCGGCCGACCGCGGAGAGGCGGCCGAGCGACCACGGCCCCGCGACGGTGACGTCGTGACCGCGCAGGATCAGCTCCGCGATCACCTCCTCGCCGAGCCGGGACTCGACGGTCGCCCCCGCCGGCACGCGCCCGCGCGGCCAGAAGGACTCGTTCGCGGAGGTGCTGTGGAAGCTGGGGGCGTCGATCGCCTGCTGCGGCTCGTAGCCGCCGACGAGGAGGCGCAGCAGGAACGGCAGCTGCCACTGGTCCTGCTGGTCGCCGCCGGGGGTGCCGAGCGCGACCCGGCCGCCGTCCGCGCCCAGCACGAGGGTCGGGCTCAGGGTCGTGCGGGGGCGCTGCCCGGGGCGGAGGGTGGAGGCGTGCCCCTCCTCGAGCCAGGTCATCTGCAGGCGCGACCCCAGGCAGAAGCCGAGCTCGGGGATATGCGGGGAGGACTGCAGCCAGCCGCCCGAGGGGGTCACCGAGACGAGGTTGCCCGCCGCGTCCACGACATCCATGTGGCAGGTGTCGCCGCGCGTGACGCCGTCGCGACCCACGGTCGGTTCGCCGGAGCCCGCGGTGGCCTGAGCGGGGGGCGCCGGGGGCACGGGGATTACCGGCGCGCGGTCATCCGGAGCCCCCGGGCGGAGCCCGCTCTCGGCGAGCACGCCGATCAGGGTCCGCCGTGCCGCCGCGTAGTCCGGCGAGAGGAGGGTGTCGAGCGGGGTGCTGCCGTCATCGCCGTACCAGGCGTCCCGGTCGGCGAGCACGAGCGCGAGGGTCTCGAGCTGGGTGTGCGCGCCGAGCGCGGTCGAGGGGTCGAGCGCCTCCTCGGCGACGCCGTCGAGGATCGCCAGCGCCTGCAGCAGCGCGGGCCCCTGCGTCCACGCACCGGCCTTCAGCACCGTGTGCCCGCGGAAGTCGAGCCGCACGGGCTCCTCCCAGGTGGCCTCGTAGTCGGCGACGTCCTCCGCGGTCAGCACGCCCGCGTGCCGCTCTCCCGACGAGTCGCGCCACTCCCCGGTGGCGAAGCGGCCGATGGCGTCGGCGACGAATCCGTGTCGCCACTCCGCGCGCATCGCGTCGATCCGCGCCTCGCGGCTGTCGCCCTGCGCCGCCTCCAGCAGACGCCGCAGCGTCGCCGCCCACTCGGGCCGGGTGTGGAGGCTGCCCGCCGCCAGCGGCGCGCCGCCCGGCAGCCACTGCTCGGCCGAGGTCGACCAGTCGTCCGCGAAGAGCCCGGCGACGGTCTCGATGGTGCGCGTCACGGCGGGGAGCACCGGGTACCCGTTCTCGGCGTAGTGCAGCGCGAACTCGAGCGCGCCCTCCGGGTGCCAGGTGCCGCGGTCGCGCAGCAGCAGCAGCCAGGCGTCGACGGCTCCGGGGGCGGTCGCCGCGAGCAGTCCCGCCCCGGGCACCAGGTCGAGCCCGAGCTCGCGATAGTGCTCCGCGGATGCCCGGCGCGGGGCCGCCCCGAGCCCGGCGAGCACGCGCGGCTCCCCGTCCGCCGGCGCGATGAGGCCGACGAGGTCGCCGCCCGGCCCGTTGAGGTGCGGTTCGACGATCTGCAGCACGAAGCCCGCGGCGACGGCGGCGTCGAAGGCGTTGCCGCCCCGCTCCAGAACCGCCATCGCGCTCTGCGAGGCGAGCCAGTGCGTGGTGGCCGCCATTCCGAACGTCCCCCGGAGGGTGGGGCGGGTGGTGAACTCTGGTGCGGGGTGGAACGACATGTATTCAAGCATCTCAGGCCCCGGCCGATCGGGCTGCACCGGGCCCCGCCGGCCCACATGGCCCGGCGATGAGGAAGCTCTCATTATCGGCCAGGGGGGTTGAGGCTGTCCCCCGTTCGGGGTTAGGTCGAAGTACGCAGTTCGCTGCCGTCAGTCGCATCGTCGCTGTTGACGCGGGTGTTCTCCACCCGCAGTCCCCGACGCCAATGATGCCGTTTCCCGTCGCCCCGAGCCCGAACCCGATCGTGCTGGGCACGACCAGAAAGGTCCATTACGCATGTCCACCATCGGAAAAGAACGGCCGTACTCCGGTCCGCGTCGCGGCGAGGTCAACCCTCTCGCCCGCCGCGTCGAGAACTCCGCGGTGCACTCGCCGACCCTGTTCCTGTTCGTCATCATCGCCACGATCGGCGTGCTCGCCTACACCGCGTTCCTGTTCAACCCCAGCAACCGCGGGGACTGGCTGCCGTACGCCCTCGTGATCACTGCGGAGGTCATCCTCGTCGCCCAGGCGCTCGTCTCGATGTGGACGATCCTCTCCGGCGGCCACGACCCCCGCACCTTCACCTTCCACCACGCGCAGGAGCGGCTGTTCGATGCCGAGCAGGTCGAGTCGAACCGCCTCGAGTCCTCCCCGCGCGACTGGGGCATGTACCTGAACGACCGGATAGTGGGCGTCGACGTCTTCATCACGGTCTATGGCGAGAGCCTCGAGACCATCGCGAAGACCGCCTCGGCTGCGCTCGCCATGCGGGGCGCCCACACCACCTGGGTTCTCGATGACGGCGGCTCGGATGCGGTGCGCGACCTGTGCGCGGATCTGGGCGTGCGCTACGTGCGCCGACTCACCAGCAACGGCGCGAAGGCCGGAAACGTGAATCACGGGCTCACCGTGTCGAGCGGCGAGTTCTTCGCGATCTTCGACGCGGACTTCGTGCCGCACGAGGATTTCCTCTACGAGACGGTGCCGTTCTTCATCGACGACAACGTGGCCTTCGTGCAGACCCCGCAGACCTACGGCAATATGCACAACCTCGTCTCGCGCGGGGCCGGCTTCATGCAGTCCGTGTTCTATCGCTTCATCCAGCCGGGACGCAATCGCTTCAACGCCGCGTTCTGCGTGGGCACCAACGTGATCTTCCGTCGCACCGCGATCGAGGAGGTCGGCGGCATGTGCACCGACTCCAAGTCGGAGGACGTGTGGACCTCGCTGCGCCTGCACGAGAAGGGCTGGCGCAGCGTGTACATCCCGGTGACGCTCGCCGTGGGCGACGCACCCGAGACGATCGAGGCGTACACGAAGCAGCAGATGCGCTGGGCATCCGGCGGCTTCGAGATCCTCATGCAGCGCAACCCACTGAGCCCGCGCACGAAGCTCACGATGGACCAGCGCCTTCAGTACTTCGTGACCGCGACGCACTACCTCGTGGGCATCACACCGCTCCTGCTGCTGCTCGTGCCGCCGCTGGAGATCTACTTCGACCTGCGACCGGTCAACCTCACGGTGACCTGGACCACCTGGCTGCTGTTCTACCTGGGCTTCTACGGCCTGCAGGTGCTGCTCGCGTTCCACACGATGGGCTCGTTCCGCCCGGAGACCTTCATCATGGCCGCCGTGTCGTTCCCGATCTACATCGCCGCCTTCGTGAACGTCTTCGCGGGCAAGGAGCAGAAGTGGCACGTGACGGGGGCGAAGGGCAAGCACTCCTCGCCGTTCAACTTCATCATCCCGCAGGTGCTCACCTTCGCCTTCCTGTTCCTCACCTCGCTCGTCGCCGTCGTGAAGGACTACGGCCACCAGACCGTGACGCTCGCGACGGCGTGGAACGTCACCAACACAGTCATCCTCGGAGTCTTCGTGGTGACCGCCTTCCACGAGTCGCACCTCGCGCGCATCGCCGAGAAGCCGCGACCGACCGTCTACCCGACGTTCGGGCGCAACGCGACCCTGCACACCCGGCGCACGGCGGGAACCGCCGCCCCCGCGCCCGCCTATCGCACCCCCGTCGCGGCGACACCCGCCCGCGCCGCCGCACCGACCGCGTCGGCCCTGCTGCAGGCGATGCCCGCCCCGAGCGGCCCGCCCGTGCGCCGCCCCGCTCCCGCCGAAAGGATCGCCTCATGACCTGGGCCAACCGCCTCCGACTCCTCGTGGGTCTCATCGTCGTCGCCGCCGTCGCCCTCGGGGCGACCCTCGTGCTGAGCCAGCGCGAGACGCAGGTGGCCAGCCGCACCGCCTCGATCAAGGCGCTCACCTACACGGTCGGCTCCGACTACGCGGGCACCGTCATCAGCGCGAAGGTCGCCGAGGGCGACACCGTGACGAAGGGCGAGCCGCTGCTCACCATCCAGAGCGCGACGGCGCTCGCCGACCTGAAGTCGAAGCAGGGCGTCTCCAAGAGCCTCGGCTACCGCGTCTCCAGCACGGGCGTCGTCACCCTGCTCGCCACGCAGCCCGGGGTCGTCTCCCGACTGAGCACCGACGTCGGAAGCTTCGTCGGCGCCGGGGTCCCCGTCGCGACCATCGACCGGGCGAACTCGCTGTACGTGCTCGCCGACTTCAAGCTCGACCCCTACGACTTCTCCCGCATCGCCAAGGGTGCCACCGTCGACCTCGTGCTCCCCAACCAGCAGCTGCTCGAGGGAACCGTCACCGACATCAGCAGCGTGACCACGACGGCGGGGCGAGCCGACGCGACCATCAAGGTGAAGAGCAGCGCGCTCGTGCGCGGCCGCGACAACGGTCTGGTCGTGCCGGGAACGCCGATCAATGCCACGCTGCACCTGCGCGACGACGGCCCGCTCGCGGGGATCAAGCTCTCGATGGTGACGCTGCTGCGTCAGATCGGCCTGTGATCGCTATCACGCGCTCGCGCACGCTCCGGGCGATGCTCGCCTCGGCCACCGCCATCCTGCTGCTCGCGGGGTGCGCGGCGGCGGGGCCGGCGCGCCCGGCCCCGTCCGGGGGCGCGCCGTCGGCGGGGTCCGCCGGCACCTTCGATGACCCGGCGCTCGTGGACGGCTCGGGAGCGCCGGCGTCGACGGGGCTTGCGGCGGGCATCCGTGGGCTGGCACAACGCTCGCCCGGGGCGATGCCCGCACGCCGCCTTGCCCCCGGCCTCGTGCCACCCACCAACAAGTGGTTCTCGGGGCTCGTCTTCGGCACGCAGCCGCAGCCGGTGTTCCCCCTGCCGCTCTCGTTCGCGCTCACCGCGGACGGCTTCGCCTTCGGCAAGCCCGCCGTCACCACCTCCGCCGACACCATCACGGGAGCCTTCCTGCCGGCCGTGACCGTGGGCGTCGGCGCTCGCCGTCAGCTCGTCACCGGCTACGACGACGCCTCGGTGACCATCGCCCAGCAGGATCCGTCCGGCCGGATGATCGGCTCCACCACGATCGCGGAGGGCTCACCGGTCGTCGGCTTCACCGCCGCGCGCGCCACCACCCTCACCCTCGCCCAGCCGTTCGCGGCCGACGGCACCGGCCTCTACACGGCGCGGATCGCGGGGGCGGACTACGGGCTCGTCACGAAGGGGCACGTGGCAGGGTCATCCCTTCGCCTCGCCGCCGGACAGACCGCGAGCTGGTTCGTCGCGCCCGCCGGCGTCGCCCCGCGCACCCTGGCCTCGAAGGTGTCGCCGGTGCGCTCGGTAGCGCTCGCCTACCGCGTGGGTTCCCGCACGGCGAGCACCAGCCTGCGCTACCGCTCGGCCGGGCCGACCACGCTCATCGCGGCGATGCCGCACCAGCGCGCCGGGCTCACCTCCCCCGCCTCCTGCGCGCTCGGCCACTACGCGACCGTCTACGGCACCATGTCGCTCTGCGCGGGAGGGACGCTCTCGTGGACCGTTCCGCGCACCGCACCCGACGACGCCCTCCAGCTGGGCGGGCTCGCAGCGGCGCAGAAGGCGCAGCTGCGCACACAACTCGGGCGCGACATCGCCGCAACGAAGCCGGTGCCCGCCGACAGCTACTACGGCGGCAAGGCGCTCTACCGCATGGCCAACCTCCTTCAGCTCGCCCGCGGGCTGGATGACCGCGCGGCGGCCGCACGAGTCTCCACGATGCTCGACCGCGCCCTCCTCCGCTGGACCGCGCCCGGCGGCTGCACGAGCGGGCGCACCCAGTGCTTCGTGTACGACCCGCACGCCCGCGGCGTCGTGGGGCTCACGCCGTCCTTCGGCTCGGAACTCTTCAACGACCACTACTTCCACTACGGGTACTTCCTCTACGCGGCCGCGGTCGCGGTCGGGGGGTCTGGCTCCGGGAGCGGCGCGGGTTCCGGGGCCTCGGGTTCCGGCGCCTCGGGTTCCGGCGCGGATGTGGGTTCCGCTGGCGCCACTGCGCTGCGGGCGCGCCTCGCGCCCGTCGTGAACCTCCTCGCCGCCGACATCGCCTCGCCCACCCCCTCCACCGTGCTACCGGTGCGCCGCGTGTTCGACGCCTACGCCGGCCATGCCTGGGCTTCCGGGTATGCCCCCTTCGCCGACGGCAACAACCAGGAGTCCACCTCCGAGGCGGTCGGCGCCTGGAACGGGCTCGCCCTGTGGGCCGCCGCAACCGGCAACGGCACGCTGCGCGATGAGGCCGAGTGGATGCTCTCCGCAGAGTCCCAGAACGCCCGGCTGTACGGCCTCGGCTTCGACACCGCGCAGCCCGTCTACCGCGGCTTCGCCCACAGCATCGTCTCCCTCAGCTGGGGCGGCAAGCGGGACTACGGCACGTGGTTCAGCGCCGACCCGAGCGCGAAGCTGGGCATCCAGCTGATCCCGATGAGCCCGGTGTCGCGGTATCTCGTGGCGGGCGCGGGCGCGGGCGCGGGCGCGGGTGCGGCGTCGCCGTCGGGCGCCGGCGACGCGTCGGTCTCGGCCGCGGCCCGGGCCCGCGTGGTGCGCAACATTGCGGGGGTTCCCTCCCGGTTCCGCGGACCACTGGGTGACTACATCCTGATGTACTCGGCGCTCGGGCGCGCGGCCTCCGCCTCCTCGCTCGCGGAGGCGGCCCGCGCCCTCCCGGGCGCGACCATCGATGACGCCGACTCGCGCAGCTACCTCCTCGCCTACGTGCTCACCGCGGGCCGCTGACCCCCGCCCGCCCCACAACTCGAGTTGGCACTTTTTGTGCAACTTCTGGGGCTCAGGGCCCGAGATCGCCAACTCCTCGGCCCCCGCGGAGGATGTTGCACAAATGTGCCGCACAAAACGAGGGTGCAGGCGCCGATAGGCTGCGATCGATCCCGAAAGGAACCGATGAACGACCCGACCCCCACCGAGCACCCCGCAGCGCTCGAGGATCCCGCGATCACCGAGCTGGATCGCGCCCGCCTCGCGGACGCGATCGCCGTCTCCAATCGCGCGCGGCTCTCCGGCAACCACCCTTTCGGCGCGGTGCTGGTCGATGCGACCGGGGCCGTCGTGCTCGAGGCGGAGAACTCCGTCACCACCGAGAACGACTGCACCGGGCACGCGGAGACCAATCTGGTGCGACTGGCGTGGCGTGCGTTCGGCCCTGATGCACTCGGCGGCTACACGCTCTACACGAGTTGCGAGCCCTGCGCGATGTGCTCGGGCGCGATCTACTGGTCGGGGATCGGCCGCGTCGTCTTCGCCATGACGGAGGCCGACCTCGCCTCGCTCACGGGCGACCACCAGGAGAACCCGACGATGTCGCTCTCGAGTGCGCTCGTGCTCAACTCGGGCACCCGCGCGGTCGAGGTGCGCGGCCCCGCGCTGGCCGCCCAGGCGATGCAGAGTCACGCCGACTTCTGGGTCTGACCCGGATGCCCGGCGGCACCATCACGCGCGCAGCCGCAGCCCCTGCGGCGTGGGCGCGAACCCCGCCTCGGTGAGCGCGTCGCCGAGCGCGGTGCCGATGGCGAAGTCCCCGTCGACGCGCTCGATCCGTAGCCGTCGGAGCGCGGTGCGCACGGTGCCCGCGAGCGACTGGGCCGCGGCGGCGAGCCTCGCGGCATCGTCGGTGAAGGTGAGCACGGTCTTGCCGCCGCGCTCGACGTAGAGCGTGAGGAAGCCGTCAACGAGCACGACGAGCGCGCCCGCCTTGCGCCCGGGGCGGTGACCCCGCGCCGCCGTGCCGCCCGAGTCCGCCCCCGCACCGCTCGCGCCGGCCGCGCCCCCACCCGAGTTCGCCGCCGCACCACCCGCCTCGCTCGCGCCGGACGCCCCCGCGCCACCCGCCTTGCTAGCGCCAGGCGCGCCCGCCGCGCCCGCCGCGCCCGCGCCCGTCGCCCCCGCGCCCCCGTCGGCCGCCGGCGCCCCGGGCCACGGCAGCGCGGCGCCGTAGGGGTTCGCGGGGTCGGTAGCCGCGAGCGTGATCGCGGAGGGCGGCGTCGTCGTATCCGGGTCGCGCAGGAACGATCGAAGCCGGTCGACGGTCGGCCCGGTCGCGAACTGCGCCGCCCCCAGCCCCTCCACGAAGTACCCGCGCCGGGTCCGCCCGGTCTCCTCGAACGACGAGAGCACCCGATAGCTAAGGGCGAAACCACCCCGGATGCCCTCCGCCCCCACAGCGCCCCGGGTCACGATCCCGTGCCGTTCCAGCAGCAGCTCCGCCGTCGCCTTCGCCCGCACGGTCGTGTCGCCCTCGGCGAGCGGTAACAGCGACCACCGTCCGGCGACGCTCGGCGGACCGGACTGCGTCGGAAGGCTGGGTCGCGCATACCCGTGCCGAGCCCGCACGCGGGGCGCGCGCTTCGGCGCGGCCGTGCCGCCCAGGAAGGCGCGGAGCGGCGCGAAGGTGTCGTTGGTCACGAGCCCCGCCCAGACCAGGTCCCAGAGCGCGGTCGCGAGTTCGCGGTCATCCATGGAGCCGACGGCCGCGCCGAGCTGGCGGAAGAAGTACGCGCCGCCGCCGCCGAGCGCGACCATGATCTCGCGCTGGAGATCGGTGAGCTCGCCGTCCTCCGTCACAGCGAGGGTGAGCGGGGCCGACTCGGCGAGGTGGAGCCGCACCCAGCCGTCGCTGCCGGGGAGGGATCCGGCGCCCGACCAGAGCACCTCGCCGGTGACCGTTAACTCGTCCAGCCAGGCGGGCGTGTAGTCGCGGAGGCGCGAGGGCAGGATGAGCGTCTCCCAGGCCGAGGCGGGGAGCGCCACCCCGCCCAGCTGTTCGATGACCTGCACGAGACCGTCGATTCCGCGCAGGCTGCCGCCCACGTGCTGCCAGACGGGCAGGAAGCGGGCGAGGGCGTCCTGCGGAACCGGCTCGACCTCGTGGCGCAGTGCGGCGAGCGACCGGCTGCGGAGGCGACGGAGGATCTCGGCGTCGACCCACTCGTTGCCCGTGGCGCCGGGGCGGAACTCGCCCTCGACGACCCGTCGGTCGCTCGCGAGCCGCCGGAGGGCATCCACGACCACGGCCACACCCAGGCCGAATCGCTGCGCGAGGTCGGCGGCCGTGAAGGGACCGTGGGTGCGGGCGTATCGGCTGACCAGATCGCCGACCGGGTCCGGCACCGGCTCGATGAAGGCGGCCGGCACGCCGATCGGGAGCGGCACGCCGAGCGCGTCGCGCAGGCGACTCGCGTCTTCGATGATCGCCCAGCGTTCCTCGCCGGCGATGAAGGCACGAAGCACTCGGTTCGCGCGCGCGAGCTCGCCGAGGGGGCCGGCGAGGGACGCCGCGCCCGACTCCGCCCCGCCCGGCTCAGCCGGTCCGCCCTCGGCCCCGGACGCCGCCCCGCCGCCGTGCTCCGCCGCGCCTGACTCCGCCAGCCAACTCCGCGCGACGATCTCCTCCACCGTCAGCGGACCGAGCACGCGCAGCACGTCGACGACCCCCTCGATGTCGCGGGCGCGCCGATCGGGGGCGAGCCGCTGCAGCTCGGCCTCCGTGCGGGCGATGACCGCGGGATCCAGCAGCTCGCGCAGCTCGGCCCGGCCCAGCAGTTCGGCGAGGAGCGTCGGGTCGAGGCTGAGGGCGGCGGCGCGGCGCTCCGCGAGCGGCGAGTCGCCCTCGTACATGAACGCGGCGACGTATCCGAACAGCAGCGACCGCGCGAACGGCGAGGGGGTCTCCGACTCCGTCTCCAGGATCCGCACCTCGCGCCGCGCGATCCGCCCCGTGAGCGCCATGAGCGCGGGCAGGTCGTAGACGTCCTGCAGCACCTCGCGCACCGTCTCCAGCACGATCGGGAAGCTCGGGAAGTTTCGCGCCACCTCGAGCAGCTGCGACGCCCGCTGCCGCTGCTGCCACAGGGGCGAACGGGTGCCCGGGTTGTACCGGGGAAGCAGAAGCGCCCGCGCCGCGCACTCGCGGAATCGCGCCGCGAACAGAGCCGACCCGCCGACCTCGTCGGTCACCAGCTGCTGCAGCTCGTCGGCCTCGAAGAGGAACAGCTCCGCTCCCGGCGGCTCGGAGTCCGTGTCCGGCAACCGCACGATCACCCCGTCGTCGGCCGCGATCGCCGCGCCGTCGTAGCCGAAGCGCTCGCGCACGCGGGCGGTCACCGCGAGCGCCCACGGCGAGTGCACTTGCATGCCGTACGGGGAATGCAGGATCACCCGCCAGTCGCCGAGCTCGTCCCGGAAGCGCTCCACCACCAGGGTGCGGTCGGTCGGGACGTGGCCGGTCGCGGCTTTCTGCTCGGCGACGAAGGCCACCAGATTGGCGACGGCGCGGTCATCCAGACCCCCGGCTCGCACCCGCGCGAGCGCCACCTCCGCCTTGGCCGTCGACACCTCGCGGATGAACGTTCCGATCGCTTCGCCCAGCTCGGCCGGCCGCCCCAGCCCGTCGCCCTTCCAGAACGGCACGCGACCCGGCTGGCCGAAGGCGGGGGAGACCAGCACTCGGTCGTGCGTGATGTCTTCGATGCGCCAGCTCGTCGCGCCGAGCGCGAACACGTCGCCCACCCGCGACTCGTAGACCATCTCCTCGTCGAGCTCGCCGACGCGACTGGCCTTCTCGCCGACCATGAAGACGCCGAACATGCCGCGATCGGGGATGGTGCCGCCGCTCGTCACCGCCAGCCGCTGCGCCCCGGGTCGGCCGGTGAGGGTACCGCCCACGCGATCCCAGACGATGCGCGGGCGGAGCTCGGCGAACTGGTCGCTGGGGTAGAGCCCGCTCAGCAGGTCGAGGGTGGCCTCGAAGGCGCTGCGGGGGAGGGTGGCGAAGGGGGCGCTGCGGCGCACGATCTGCCACCACTCCTCGATGTCTATGGGCTCGAGCGCGACCGCGGCGACGGTCTGCTGGGCCAGGATGTCGAGCGGGTTGGCGGGCACGGCGATCGCCTCGATCGCTCCCTCCACCATGCGCTCGGCGACGACCGCGGTGTGGATGAGGTCGGCCCGGTGCTTGGGGAACAGCACGCCGCGCGACACCTCGCCCACCTGGTGACCCGCGCGACCGACCCGCTGCAGCCCGCTCGCGACCGAGGGCGGCGCCTCCACCTGCACGACGAGATCCACCTCGCCCATGTCGATGCCGAGCTCGAGCGAGGAGGTGGCGACCACGCAGCGCAAGCGCCCGCTCTTCAGGTCGTCCTCGATGAGGGCGCGCTGATCTTTCGAGACCGAGCCGTGGTGGGCGCGTGCGAGCAGGCCCTCCTCCGCCTCGCCGACCCGCTCCGCGTGGATCTCGTTGAGCCGCCCGGTCAGCCGCTCGGCCAGCCGCCGCGAGTTCGCGAAGACGATCGTCGAGCGGTGCTCCAGGATGAGGTCGACGATGCGCTCCTCGACGTGCGGCCAGATCGATCCCTGGCTGGGCACACCGGCCGACGAGCCCTCGAACACCGCCGTCGTGCCCAGCTCGGTCATGTCGTCCACCGGCACGACCACCGTGAGGTCGAATCGCTTGCCCGAGGGCGGGTTCACGATCGTGACGGGGGCGCGACCGCCGAGGAACCGGGCCACCTCCTCGCGCGGGCGCACGGTGGCGGAGAGGCCGATGCGCTGGGCGGGGCGCTCGAGCAGGGCATCCAGCCGCTCGAGGGAGAGCGCGAGGTGCGATCCGCGCTTGGTGGCCGCGACCGCGTGCACCTCGTCGACGATGATCGTCTCCACCCCGAGCAGCGTCTCGCGCGCGGAGGAGGTGAGCATGAGGTACAGAGACTCCGGGGTGGTGATCAGGATGTCCGGCGGGGTGCGCGCGAGCAGCCGGCGGTCTTGCGTGCTCGTGTCGCCCGACCGCACGCCCACCGTGACGTCGGGCGCGGGGAGCCCGAGCCGCTTCGCCGTCTGGGTGACCCCGACGAGCGGAGACCGGAGGTTGCGCTCGACATCGACCCCGAGCGCCTTGAGCGGCGAGATGTAGAGCACGCGGGTGCGGCGGCGCGGATCGGCCTCGGCGGTCGGATGCGCGATCAGCCGGTCGATCGACCAGAGGAACGCCGCGAGCGTCTTGCCCGAGCCGGTGGGGGCGACGACGAGCGCGTGCGAGCCGGAACTGATCGCCTCCCAGGCGCCCAGCTGGGCGGCCGTCGGCTCCGGGAAGGCGCCCGTGAACCACTCCCGCGTCGCGGCGGAGAAGCGGTCGATGACGGGCACCATCGCACCATCTTCCCCCGCGCCGCGGACATTCGCGCGGGAGGTGCGGCCACCCGCCCGGGCTCGATCCCCACTCAGGCGAGCGCGGCCCGCAGGAACCCGTTCACCTCACCGAGCTCGCCGGCCGAGATGCCGTGCGCGAGGTTCTCGTAGATGCGCACCGTAGCGTCGGCGTGCGCCGGCAACCACTCCTCGGTGCGGGCGATGGCCGCGGCCGTGATCACGCGGTCCTCGGTGCCCCGGCCCCAGAACACCGGGATGCCCTGCGCGAGCAGCGCCTCATCCCCGCTGTGCCGCCCGCCCTCGACGAACCCCGAGAGCGCCACGACGGCGGCGAACCGCTCCGGCGCGAGCCGCATGAGCTGGAGCGCGATCGCGGCGCCCTGCGAGAAGCCGAGCAGGGCGACGCTCGCGTAGTGCTGCTCGTCGAGCCAGTCGAGCACGGCCTGAGCGGCGGCATCCACCCGGCCCTGCTCGGGATTGCCGGGCTCGCTGCCGCGCAGGGAGAACCACGCCCAGCCGGCGCTCTCGGCGACCGGCGCCCGAAGCGAGGCGACGACCGGCCCGAGCGGCAGGTGCGGCGCGAGCGAGAAGAGGTCGCCCTCGTGCGAGCCGTAGCCGTGCAGGAGGACGAGGAGCGGGCGTCCGGCGCGCTCCCGCTCCGGGGCCGACCAGATGACGGCCTCGGAATCGAGCTTCATGGCACCGGGCCTCTCTGGGGGTGCGCGGGCAGCGCGGGATCGACCTCCCAAGGCTACCCGGGTGCGCCCGGCCGCCGCCGGGTCGTGCTCGTCCGTCACACGGGTCGGGTAAGAATGGAGCATGAGTTCCGTAGGCACGCCCGACCCCAACCCCGGCTGGCTCTCCGAGGAGGAGTTGGCGGAAGCCCGCCGGCGCCTCCCACTGCTCTACGTGGAGGCGGTCCCGGTGCGGGTGGACGGCATCGGCCGGGTCACGGAGGTGGGCATCCTGCTGCGCGCGAACGCCTCGGGCGACATCACCCGTACGCTCGTCTCCGGCCGGGTGATGTTCGGCGAGGGCCTGCGCGACGCCCTCTACCGTCACCTCGAGAAGGACCTCGGCCCGATGGCCTTTCCGTTGCTGCCCGCCTCGCCCGTGCCGTTCTCGGTGACCGAGTACTTCCCCTTCCCCGGTGCGCAGTTCACGGATGACCGCCAGCACGCCGTCTCGCTCGCCTACGTGGTGCCGGTCACGGGCACCTGCGAGCCCCGCCAGGACGCCCTGGAACTCACCTGGATGTCGCCGATCGAGGCCGCCACCGACGCCGTGGCCGCGGAGATGGAGGGCGGACGGGGTGCACTCCTGCGCGCGGCACTGGCCTCCGTCGGGCGACTCTTCTAGCTCTTCTCGCCCCGGTCGCTCTTGTCCCTGCGGCCCGTCGCGCCGCGCGGCGTCGTGGCCCGTGCCGCGGGAAGGGTGACGCGCGCCTCGGTGCCGCCACTCTCGCGACGCGCGAGCGCGACGCTGCCACCGCTCGCCGCAGCGAGCTGCGCGACGATCGCGAGCCCCAGGCCGCTCCCACCGTCGCCCTGCTGCCCGGCCGCGCGCCAGAAGCGGTCGAAGGCGCGGGCCAGCTCCTCGTCGCGCATGCCGGGTCCCTCGTCGCGCACCGCCACCGTCACAGTGCGGCCCTCCTCGGTGACGACGACCTCGAGCAGGCTGCCCTCGGGGCTCACCGAGAGCGCGTTGTCGATGTAGTTGTCGATGATCTGCTGGGCGGCGGTCGGCACGGCGAGCGCGGGCGCACGGTCCGGTCCGCGGTAGCTCATCCGCACGCCGGAGTCCTGGGCGAGCGCACTCCACTCCTCGACGCGCTCGCGCGCGACGGCGGCCACGTCGACCACCTCGGTGGGGATGTCGGCGGCCTCGGCGCGGCTGAGCCGCAGCAGCCCCTCGATGATGTCGCTCAGCCGGTCGACCTCGGTCTGGGCGGCGGCGAGACGCTCGGCCGATCCCGCGGGGTCGACGCTCGCGAGCTCCTCCGCGCGTTCCAGGCGGAGCCTCAGCGCGGTGAGCGGGGTGCGCAGCTGGTGCGACGCATCCGCCGCGAAGGCCCGCTGCTGGTCGATGAGGGTGTGCAGCCGGTCGGTCATCGAGTTGAACGACCGGGCGAGCGAGCGCAGTTCACCGGCCCCCTTGGCGGTATCGGCCCGGTCGCCGAGCGACCCGTCCGCGATGCGCTCGGTGACCGACCGCAGGCGGCCGAGACTCTGCGTGATGGTGGTCGAGAGCAGGTAGCCGACGATCCCCGCGAGCAGCACCGAGGTGAGGGCCGCGACGACGAGCAGCTGCAGTTGCGAATTGACCGCGTTCGCCACCACCGACTCCGGGTAGGTCAGTCGCACGGCGCCGTACACGTTGGTGCCGCTGAGCACGGGCACCGCGACGTACAGCAGCGACTGCGCGAGCGTGTGCGAGTAGCGGGTGCCCGTCGCGATCTGCCCGGTGAGCGCGGTCGCGATCTCGGGTCGGCTCTTGTACGAGGAGCCGACCACGGTGTCGTCGGCGTCGCCCGAGAAGATCGCGGTTCCGTCGGCATCGGTGATGATGACCCGGGCCCCACCCGACTTCTGGTACGTGCGCGCCATGGTGGTGATCGCCGCGTAGTCGCCCGTCGTCCCCGACTCGAGCGCCTGCTCGCCGCGGCCCGCGAGCAGGAAGGCATCGCGCTCGAGCGAGGTCGTGATGCGGTCCTGCTCCGACTGGCGGAGGTAGGTGCTGAGCGGGATGTCCTGCACGAGCAGCACAAGAAGCGTGACGGCCATCAGCACCGCCATCACGCGCCATTTCACGCGGGCTCTCCGAACCGGAATCCGACGCCGCGCACCGACTCGATCCACCGCGGGTCGCCGAGCTTGCGACGGATCGCCGCGATGTGGGCGTCGAGCGTCTTGGTGGTGCCGTACCAGTTGGTCTGCCAGACGTCGCGCAGGATCTCAGAGCGGCGGAACACCGCGCCGGGATCGCGGGAGAGGTACACGACGAGGTCGAACTCCTTGGGCGTGAGATGAACGATCTCGCCCGCCAGCTGCACGCGCTGCGACCGGATGTCGATCACGAGCGCACCGAAGCGGCGCTCGGTGATCGGGCCGGAGCTCTCCGGGGGCTCGGGCGCGCTGGCGGTGCCGGGCCGCGGTGCGGTGGTCCCGCCGGGCGAATCCGAGGCGGTTCCCGCGGCACCCGCGGCCCCCGCCTCGCCGGGTGCGCCCGCCGCGTCGCCGCCGACGGTCCGGATGCTGTCGGTTCCGGTGCGCCGGGTCACCGCACGGATGCGGGCCACGAGCTCGCGCATCCCGAACGGTTTCACCAGGTAGTCGTCCGCCCCGATCTCGAGCGTGACGATGCGATCGATCTCGTCGTCACGCGCGCTCACGATGATGATCGGCACGGCGGAGCTGCGGCGCACCTCGCGGCACACGTCGGTGCCGTCCATGTCGGGCAGGCCGAGGTCGAGCACGATGAGGTCGGGCTGGAAGCCGGGGAGCTCGGCGAGGCAGTCGCGCCCGCGCGAGACGAGCATGGTCTCGATGCCCACCGCCGAGAGGCCGTCGACGATGCCGTCCGCGACGGAAGGATCATCCTCGACCACCATCACGCGCATGGCTCAATTGTGGATGCCGGGGCCGCGCGGCCCGCGCATATCGGCCCCGGCGCGGCATTCTTGGACGTTTCTTGGATATTCGTGCGCGCCACCTTTACCGAGCGCTCCGTAGCGTGGGGGCTATGAAGTCGCAGGCCATCATCATCCTCACCGTCGTCGGGGTCCTCGGGACGGCGTCCGCCGCCATGGCGGTCAACACGGGTGCCCTGAACGCGAACCACGCGCAGGTGGTCTCGACGGTGCCCGCGGTGCTCGTGCCGACGCCCACGGCGCAGCCGACCGAGGCCGCGCCCGAGCCGGAGGCGACCGAGACCCCGGAGCCGAGCCCGACGCCCACGCCCAGCCACAGCTCCGAGCCGGTGAAGCCTCCCGTCACCCACCACTCCACCGCGCCCGCGCCTGCCCCCTCCCACAGCGACGGCGGCAGCAGCGGCGGCAGCGACGATGGCGGCAGCGACGGCGGTAGTTCGAGCGACGGCGGCAGCGGCAGCGGTGGAAGCGACGACGGCGGCAGCGACGGCGGCAGCGGCGGCAGCGATGACTAATCCGCACCCCGCCTATCGCGCCCGCCAGGTGACCGGCGCGCTCTCGGTGATCGCGGTCGTCGGCATCGTCGCCGGATTCGAGATGTCCGCCGCGGCAGCCGACACGACCAACACGGCCGCCGCGGGAACGGCGACCCCGGCTCCCACCGCGACGCCGACCGCGCCGCCGGTGACCCCGCATCCGACCGCGACTCCCGCGGCGAAGAAGCCCAAGACCGTGACCAAGCCGGTGGCGAAGAAGCCCATCGCCCCGGTGCGTCACACCACGACGGTGACGAAGCCGAAGACGGTGACGAAGACCGTCACCAAGCCGGCCCCGGCGCCGGTCACGAAGCCCGCACCCCCGACGGGAACCACCAAGCCGTCGGGCGGCTGAGCGCGTGTCGCAGACCGAGGACGCGATCGCCCGGTCGGCGGTGCGCGCCGCGCTGGGTGCGACGGGTACCGCACCCCGCGTTCTCAGCGAGCGCCGCCCGCTGATGGGCGGCACCGCAGGGGTGACCCTCGTCGGAGGCGACGAGACGATGCTCGATCGGTGCTTCGAGCTGGCCGAGGAGTGCGAGCGCCGCTGGACCAGGTTCTCGCGGGACAGCGATCTCTCGCGGCTCGCCTGGGCCGAGGGTGGTTGGGTGACGGTCGATCCGCTGACCGTCGGGCTCATCGAGGCGATGCAGTTCGGGGCCGCCCTGACCGACGGTGACTACGACCCGACCCTGCTCCCCGACCTCCTGATGGCGGGCTACGTCGCGTCTCGCGTCGACCCCGCCCGCATCACCGAACTGCCGCCCGGTGCGCGCTCGCGCGGCGACCTGGCCCAGATCGGAATCGATGGCGACCGGGTGAGCCTGCCCTACGGGATGACCCTCGACGCCGGCGGCATCGGCAAAGGACTGGCCGGCGACCTCATCGTCGCGCTGGCGCTTCGGCTGGGCGCGTGGGGGGCGCTCGCCGACCTCGGCGGTGACATCGTCGTCGCGGGAGACGCCCCCACCGAGGCGGGCTGGACGCTCGCCGTCGAGAATCAGGGCGACGGCACCGAACCCGCCGCCACCGTCGCGCTCGCCGACGGCGCGATCGTGACCTCGAGTCGGATGCAGCGCCGGTGGTCGACGCCGGAGGGCGAGCGGCACCACGTCATCGATCCGCGCACGGGCGGCAGCGCATCCACACCGGTGCGCACCGCCACCGTCATCGCGGCGACGGGTGCGCGCGCGGAGGTTCTCGCGAAGCCGGCCTTCCTGCGCGATCCCGCGCACTACCTGGCCTGGCTGCCCACGATCGGGGCGGCCGCACTGCTGCTGATGGAGGACGGCGCGCTCGTCGCGTCCGACAACTGGGGGGACTACCTGTGACCGATCCGCACTTCTGGTGGTACGTGACGAGGGCGAGCGCGCTCGTCGCGTGGTGCCTCATGACGATCTCGGTGCTGTGGGGAATCCTGCTGTCGACGCGCGTGCTGCGCCGATTCGACAACCCCTCCTGGCTGAACGACATCCACGCCTACGCGAGCGGGATGTCCATCCTCATGGTGCTCCTCCACATGGTGTCGCTCATGCTCGACGGGTGGCTGCGGTTCTCCATCACCGAGGTGCTGGTTCCCTTCTCGGCGCACTACCGGGCGTTCCCGGTCGCGCTCGGAGTGATCGCTTTCTACCTGCTGATCGCGGTGGGCGGCACCTCGCTGCTCATCAAGCGGCTGCCGCGTCCGTTCTGGCGCACCATCCACTACTCCAGCTACGGCGCGCTCATCCTGATCTCCTTCCACGCCGGTTTTACCGGCACCGACGTCGGCTCGCCGTGGTACCGCTGGCTCTCGCTGACCCTCATCGGACTCGCCTCGCTCGCGATCGTCACGCGGGTGCTCGTCGGTCGCAGCGTCAACCGGGCGGCGCGACCGCGCCGTGACGACGTGATCGTGCCGCGCACGGCTCCGGCGGCCACGGCATCCAGTACGGCGGCGGCCGCGGCAGTGCCCTCGTCTCCCCTGGGCGGTCCGGCGACGCCGGTGGTGTCGCTCGACGGCCTCGATCTCGTGGTGGTCGCGCGGCGTCGGGTTGCGGAGGGGGTCGTCGGGATCCGTCTCGCGCGGGCGGACGGTCATCCCCTGCCCGTCTGGCACCCCGGCGCGCACCTCACGCTGCGCCTGCCCGGTGGTCTGGAGCGGCAGTACTCGCTCACGAGCGACCCGGCCGATCGGCAGTCGGCCGAGATCTGCGTGCGGCTGAGCCCCACCTCCGAGGGCGGCAGCAGCTGGATCCACTCGACCCTGCACGAGGGCATGCGCATCTCGGCGGTCGGCCCCAGCAACCACTTCGAGCTCGAGCCGGCGCCCAGCTACCTGTTCGTCGCGGGAGGCATCGGCATCACGCCGATCCTCGCGATGATCGAATCCCTTCCCGCCCGCCGCGACTGGTACCTGCTCTACATCGGGCGCAGCCGGGCCACGATGCCGTTCGCCGCCGAGCTGCTGCGGCAGTACCCGGAGCGCGTGACGGTCTTCCCGAGCGACGAGCACGCCCTCCCGGCCGACCTGCACGCCTTCCTCGCGCGCGGCGCCGACCTCGTCTACTGCTGCGGGCCCGAGAGCCTGATGGATGCCGTGGCCGCCTACGTCTCGCCCGAGCGTCTGCGCATCGAGCGCTTCGTCGCCGTGGTGCGGCAGTCCCTCGCCGGCCTGCACTCGACCGAGGTGACCTGCCGCAGGTCGAAGGTGAGCTTCACCGTGCCGGCGACCAGCAGCATCCTGGAGGAGATGGAGCGCCACAACGTTCCGATCATCGGCTCCTGTCGCAAGGGCGTCTGCGGAACCTGCGAGGTGCGGGTGCTGGGCGGCGTGCCCGAGCACCTCGACTCGGTGCTCGACGATGACCGCAAGAACGACCTCGGGATCATGTACCCCTGCGTCTCGCGCAGCAGCTCCACCGAGCTGATCCTCGACGTCTGAGGCCCGCCCCGCCTCAGAGCAGGCCCAGCTCCATCGCGCGCGTCACGGCGCGGGTCCGATCGCTCACCCCGAGCTTCTCGAAGACGTGCAGCAGGTGCGTCTTCACTGTCGCCTCGCTCACGTGCAGCAGCGCGCCGATCGCCGGGTTGCTGTTGCCGGCCGCCACGAGCGCGAGCACCTCCGTCTCGCGCGGGCTGAGCGCGGGCGTCGTCGGCGCCTTCACACGGTTCACGAGCATCGCCGCGATGCTCGGCGCGAGGGCGACCTCCCCGCGCGCGACCGAGCGGATCCCCGCGAGGATCTCCTCCTGCGGGGCCGCCTTCAGCAGGTACCCGCTCGCTCCCGCCTCGATCGCGGTGAGAATGCTCGCGTCCGACTCGTAGGTGGTCAGGATGATCACCCGCCCGCCCGGCTGAGCCGCCAGTATCCGCGCCGTCGCCGCGTCGCCGTCCAGGCCCGGCATGCGCAGGTCCATGAGCACGAGGTCCGGCTGGAGCGCGGCCGCGAGCTCGACGGCCTCGAGACCGGTGGTGGCCTGGCCGACCACGTCGACGTCGGGCGCGGATTCGAGCAGCGCGACGATGCCGCCGCGCACGATGGGGTGGTCATCCGCCACCAGCACCCGGATCACGCGGTCGCCCCCGCGGGCAGTCGCACGCGCAGGGTCGACCCCGCCCCGGTCGCGCTCTCGATCTGGAGCTCACCGCCGGCGAGCGCGAGTCGCTCGCGCATGCCGGCCAGGCCGAAACCGGGTGCGGCCGCCGCCGGGTCGAAGCCGACGCCGTCGTCGCGCACGCTGAGGGTGACCCCGTCGTCGCCGCCCGCGAGACTGAGCTCGACGCGGCGCGCGGCGGCGTGCTTGCGCACATTGGCGAGGGCCTCCTGGGCGCACCGCAGCACGACGACCTCGTGGTCGCGGTCGAGGGCGGGGGAGTGGTCGACGGTGACGCGCACGGTCATCCCGGTCTCGCGCTCGAATCGCTCCGCGAGGTGGCGCAGCGAGGCATCGAGTCCGGAGCCGTCGATCCCCACCGCGGCGCCCGAGGCGACGAGGGCGCGGGTCTCGGCGAGGGCGTTGCGGGCGATCTCCTCCAGCACCTCCAGCTGTGCCTCCGCCGCCGTGGGGTCGCCGCCGCGCAGCTCGCGCAGTCCGCGCTGGGCGGTCAGCACGAGGCCGGTGAGGTCCTGGGCGATCGTGTCGTGGATCTCCCGCACGAGCCGCTCCCGCTCCTCCACGGCCCCGGCGTCACGGCTGAGCGCCGTGAGCTTCTCCTGAGCCGCCTCGAGTTCGAGGAGCAGGCGGTGGCGTTCGTCGCTGCGGTTCGCGATCGAGGTGATCCACAGGCCGAGCGAGAGGCTGAACACGAGCGAGAGGCCCTGCACCACGATCGCCTGCACGAGCGAACCGGTGCTCAGGTAGAGGCCGATGCCGACGGCGGCGGCGAGCGCGATGTCGGCGGAGACCGCGTGGCGCAGCCGCTCCAGGAAGGTCCAGACCAGGGGGTAGGCCAGGCACTGGGCGGTCGCCATCGTGGGCGAGAAGGCGGTCGCCGTTCCGACGATGAGGATCACCGCCGCCACGAACGGCACCGCGAGCGCGGGGTTACGCCGGCGGGCCCGCTGACCCACGGCGAACCACGCGATCACGAGCAGCGCGTTGCACGCGGCGACGCCCGCGACCCGCCACGCGGCGGTGTGGCCGACCGCCACCAGCACGCCCAGAACGAGCGCCGTCGCGACGACGGCGACGTGCCACCAGCGTTGGTCATCCATGGTCAGCCATCTTTGCGGATCCACCGGAAGGTGAGGCGACACACGACGAGTCCCACCACGAACCAGATCCCGCAGACGAGCGCGATGGAGCCGAGGTCCCAGCTGCCGCCGACCTCGGCGGTCTTGAACGCGTCGGGCAGGAAGACCGAGCGCATGCCCTGGGCCATCCACTTGAGCGGGAACACGCTCGCGACGTTCTGCAGCCACGTGGGCAGCTGAGAGAAGCCGATGTAGACGCCCGAGATGAACTGCAGCACGAGGGTGATGGGGATGATCACCGCCGTCGCGCTCTTTCCGCTGCGCGGTATGGCGCTCAGTCCGATGCCCAGCACCGCGCTCGTGGTCACTCCGAGCAGGAACACCCAGGCGAAGGTGGCCCATTTGGCGCCGTCGGTGGGGAGAGCGACGCCGAACACGAGGCCGGCGAACGCGATGAGCAGGGCCGCCTGCAGGATCCCGGTGACGATCACCTGGCCGATCTTGCCGATGAAGTAGCTCACGACGGGCAGTGGAGAGCCGCCGAGCCGCTTGAGCGTGCCGTCGCTCTTCTCCCCGGCGATGTCGATCGACATATTCTGCAGGCCGCTGAGGAGGAGGCCCGCGCCGAGCATCGCGGGCAGGTAGAAGTCGGCGGCGGTGACGGCGTCGCCGTTCGGGAAGCGGCCGAAGGTGGCCTTGCTGAACGCGACCGAGAAGATGGTCAGCATCACGAGCGGGAACAGGAACACGAAGAACACGCCGTCGCCCTGGCGGAAGTAGGCGCGCACCTCGTAGCGGATCCGGCTGATGCCGAGTCGGATCACCCGGCCGGGATCATTCGCGCTGACACGCGGGGCGGTCGTGGCGCTGGTCGTGGCAGTGGTCGTTTCGGCGGTCATCGCACGGGCTCCGTTTCGAGGCTGGTGGTGGTCGAGTGCTGGGCGACGAGGGTGAGGTAGACGTCCTCGAGGCTGGGGCGCACGATCTCGAGTCCGCCGGGTTCGGGCCCGTCGGCCAGGAGCCGCGCGACGAACTCGCCGGGACGCGCCGTCCGCTGCTCGCGGGGAATGCCGTCGGCATCCGTCCAGCGCACGATCGGCACCCGGGCCTCGGCGCCGCCGATCTCGTCGATCCGTCCGATGTCGATCAGGCGGCCGCCCGCGATCACTCCCGCCCGGTCGCTGAGCTGGGCCGCCTCGTCCAGATAGTGGGTGGTGAGCAGGATGCTCGTCCCCTCGCTCTTCAGCAGGCGGATCAGCTCCCAGAAGCTCCGCCGCGCCTCCGGGTCGAACCCGGTGGTGGGCTCGTCGAGGAAGAGCAGCTCCGGGCGCCCGATGACGCCGAGCGCCACGTCGACGCGACGCCGCTGCCCGCCGGAGAGCCGGCGGATCAGCGTCTTCTCCTGGCGCTCGAGGCCGACCATCCTGATCACCTCGTCGACGCCGCGCGGGTTCGCGTACATGCCGGCGAAGTGGGCGAGCTGCTCGCGCACCGTGACGTTGCCGGTCTCGCCCGTGTTCTGCAGCACGATGCCGAGGCGGGCCTTCCACTCGACGCCCCCGTGCTGCGGATCGACTCCGAGCACCCGGGCTTCGCCGCCGCTGCGCGCGCGGTAGCCCTCCAGGATCTCGATGGTGGTGCTCTTGCCCGCCCCGTTCGGCCCGAGCAATGCGAAGGTCTCGCCCCGCGCGATGTCGAAGCTCACCCCGTCGAGGGCGGTGAAGGCGCCGTAGCTCTTGCGGAGGTCGCGCACCTCGACGACCGTGTCGGTTCCCCGTGTCTCTGCCATGCCCTCCATGGTGGTCGCCCACGGCCGCGCGCGGTAGCGATGCACCGGATGACCGTGCCCTCCACCGATCGGTGGATGCCGTTCTGCCCCGGGCGCTGCCCGCGCGCGCCCCATGTCCCGCGCCCCCAGCTTTTCTCCCGCGCGACCATGACGTACACTGGGACGCGGTGGTTGAATTCTGCCAAGCTTTTGCATGCCCGGAATTGGGCGAATCCCTCGTGGTTTTTCGCGCTATCGGTGTGCCGGGGCGAGGCTGATTCTCCCGTCTAGGGCGGTGGCTCAATTGGTAGAGCAGCGGTCTCCAAAACCGCAGGTTGCAGGTTCGAGTCCTGTCCGCCCTGCATGTTGCCCGATGCGCGAGCGTCGGCAGCTGACGGTGAAAGGTAGTGAGCGTGGCAAGGAAAGTGATCGACGAGCCCAGCGAGGACATCGTCGCCAATGCCCGTCAGGAGCGCGCCGAGAGGCGCAGCCCCTTTGCGCGCTCCGCACTCTTCATCCGTCAAGTGTGGATCGAGCTTCGGAAGGTCGTCACCCCGACCCGCAAGGAGCTCATCAGCTACACGGGCGTCGTGCTGGTCTTCGTGATCATCATGATGGGCCTCGTGGCGTTGCTCGACTGGGGCTTCGGCTACGCGGTCAACTTCGTCTTCGGCTGATCGAATCCTCGGGGCAGCGAATCCGCTGACTTTCCCGGTGCCCGTCACCGGTCTTCGTAACAAGTAATGGAAAGAGATCCAAGTGTCTGAGTCTGACCGCCGGGATATCGACCTCGCCACGGCTGCCGAGCAGTCGTCTGAAGAGGACGAGGCCCAGGAGGGCAACACGCTTTCCGCCGACGAGCTTTCCGTCGAGAGCGCCGAGCACAGCGCCCTCCACATCGCCGACGAGGATGGCGACGACGAGAACGGCGACCTCGCCGGCCTCCTCGAGGCCCTCGATGCCGCGATCGACCCGGAGGCCGACCGCATCGTCGACGACGCCCTCGACATCGACTCCCTCGACGAGGCGGAGGCGGCCGTCGCCGCAACCGACGACGAGGAGGAGCTCGAGGAGGAGGACGAGGCGGCGCAGCCGGCCGACGTCACCCCCTACGACGGCCCCGAGCTGGGCGACGACGAGCAGGAGCCCGCGGAGGTCGACCCCTACGAGGCGTTCCGTGCCGAGCTCCGGTCGCAGTTCGGCAAGTGGTACGTCATCCATTCCTACGCCGGCTTCGAGAAGCGTGTGAAGCAGAACATCGAGAACCGTCGCGTGTCGATGGCCATGGAGGACTTCGTCTTCCAGGTCGAGGTGCCGATGGAGGATGTCGTCGAGATCAAGAACGGGCAGCGCAAGCTCGTCAACCGCGTTCGCATCCCCGGCTACGTGCTCGTGCGCATGGACCTCAACGAGGACAGCTGGTCGGTCGTTCGGCACACGCCGGGCGTCACCGGCTTCGTCGGCAACTCGCACAACCCGACCCCCCTCCGCTTCGAGGAGGCCTTCAACATGCTGAAGAGCCTCGTTCAGATCGTGGAGACCCCGGCGACCAAGTCGTCGGGCGGCAAGGGCAAGACCGCGGCGCGCGTCATCCCCGCCGAGGTCGACTTCGAGATCGGCGAGACCATCACGATCAAGGAGGGCTCGTTCGCGGGTCTGCCGGGATCGATCAGCGAGATCAAGCCGGAGAGCGGCAAGCTCACGGTTCTCGTCTCCCTCTTCGAGCGGGAGACGCCGGTCGAGCTCAGCTTCGAGCAGGTCACCAAGCTCTAAGCCCCAGAAACCACCGCATCCACCCTGGATGTCGGGAGCGTCACCCCCGGGTGGCACGAAACAAAGGAAAAAAGTATGGCAGCGAAAAAGAAGGTCACGGGTCTGATCAAGCTTCAGATCCAGGCCGGCGCCGCGAACCCCGCACCGCCCATCGGGCCTGCGCTGGGTCAGCACGGCGTCAACATCATGGAGTTCTGCAAGGCGTACAACGCGGCGACCGAGGCCCAGCGCGGCAACGTCATCCCCGTTGAGATCACCGTCTACGAGGACCGCTCGTTCACGTTCATCCTGAAGACCCCGCCCGCCGCGGAGCTCATCAAGAAGGCCGCCGGCATCCAGAAGGGGTCGTCGACCCCGCACACGGTGAAGGTGGCGAAGCTCAGCAAGGAGCAGGTCCGCGCGATCGCCGAGCAGAAGCAGGTCGACCTCAACGCGAACGACATCGAAGCAGCAGAGAAGATCATCGCGGGCACCGCCCGTTCGATGGGGATCACGGTGGAGGCGTAATCATGGCGAAGTCAAAGGCATACCGCGCCGCCGCAGAGAAGATCGAAGAGGGCAAGTTCTACACCCCCGCGGAGGCCGTCACGGTCGCCAAGGAGACCGGGTCGAAGAACTTCAACTCGACCGTCGAGGTGGCCCTCAAGCTCGGGGTCGACCCGCGCAAGGCCGACCAGATGGTTCGTGGCACCGTCATCCTGCCGCACGGCACGGGCAAGACCGCACGCGTCGTCGTGTTCGCCACCGGCGCTGCGGCGGAGGCCGCGCTCGCCGCGGGCGCCGACGAGGTCGGTGGAGCTGAGCTCATCGAGAAGGTCGCCGGTGGGTACACCGCGTTCGACTCGGCGGTCTCCACCCCGGAGCTCATGGGCCAGGTCGGTCGCCTCGGAAAGGTGCTGGGCCCGCGTGGCCTCATGCCCAACCCGAAGACGGGCACCGTCACGACCGACGTCGCGAAGGCTGTCACCGACATCAAGGGCGGCAAGATCGAGTTCCGTGTCGACAAGCACTCCAACGTGCACCTGATCGTCGGCAAGGCGGGGTTCACCTCCGAGCAGCTCTCCGACAACATCAAGGCCGCGATCGACGAGGTCGTTCGCGCCAAGCCGAGCAGCTCCAAGGGCCGTTACATCACGAAGGGCACGGTTTCGACCACCTTCGGCCCGGGCATCCCGCTCGACATCAACGTTCTGTAGAACACCACCATCGGGAGAGGGTCCGCTTCGGCGGGCCCTCTTTCGTCGTTAGTCCGGGAGCACGTATGTCGCACCGCATCCGCCTCGCCACCGCCCTCGACCCCGCGGCGCTGCACGAGGTGGCCGCCGCCACCTTCCCGCTCGCCTGCCCGCCCGACACCCTGCCCGCGAGCATCGCGGCCTTCATCGCCGAGCACCTCTCGGAGGAGTCGTTCGCCGGCTACCTCGCCGACCCGACCCGCCGCCTCCTCGTCGCGGAGCCCGAGCCATCCGCGTCACCCGAGCCCGAGTCGGCGCGGGTGCCGGCGCCCGACACCGCCCCGCGCCTGGCCGGCTACACCATGCTCGTGCTGGCCGAGCCGCGGGATCCCGACATGCGGGCGGCGCTGAGCATCCACCCCTCCGCAGAGCTCAGCAAGGTCTATGTGCGCCCTGAGCACCACGGTTCGGGTCTCGCCGCCGCGCTCGTCGCCGCGACCGTCGAGCTCGCGCGTGCGGAGGGGGCAGCCGGGCTGTGGCTCGGCGTGAATCAAGAGAACGCCCGCGCGAACCGCTTCTACGAGAAGCAGGGCTTTGCGCGCGTGGGCAGCAAGAAGTTCCTCGTCGGCGCGCGCTACGAAGACGACTTCGTGCGCGAACGCGCGCTCTGACCGCGCGTCACCGCGGCCGCACGCCCGAACCGCACAGCCCCGACCGGCAGAGCCCCGACCGGCAGAGCCCCGACCGGCAGAGCCCCGACCGGCAGAGCCCCGACCGTGATCAGCGGTCGCGCACCGTCAGCACGATCTTGCCGCGGGTGTGCCCCGTCTCAAGCGCGCGGTGCGCATCGGCCACGTGGTCGAGGTCGAAGACCTGGTCGACGAAGACCCGCACATCGCCCGACTCCAGCAACCGCGAGATCACGGCGAGCGTCGATCCGTCGGGCGCCGTCTTGTAGCCGGTCGACCGGATGCCCGCCGCAGCGCACTCCGCCTGCATGGTGGGCCAGCTCCCGGTCGGCGCGTTCACGAGCAGTCCCCCGGGGCGGAGCACGCCGAGCGACCGCGTGCCCGTGTCGTCGCTCGCGTTGCCGATGAGATCGATCACGACGTCCACGTCGCTGACCTCCTCCTCGAAGCGGCTGGCACCGTGATCGATGACCTGGGAGGCGCCCAGCTCGCGCAGCCAGGCCACATTGCGCTGCGACCCGGTGGCGATCACGTGGGCGCCGAAGTAGGCGGCGAACTGCACCGCGAAGTGGCCGACGCCGCCGGCCCCGGCATGGATGAGGATCCGCTGGCCCTCGTGCGCCCGGGCCACCTCCACCACCATGCCCCACGCCGTGAGCGCGGCGAGCGGGACGCCGGCCGCCTCCACGTGCGAGAGCGCTTTGGGCTTGCGGGCGAGGCTGATGCTCGGAACGGCGGCGTACTCGGCGTAGCTTCCGGTGAACCGCGGGTTCATGATCATGCCGTACACCTCGTCGCCGGGCTGCAGCGGGTGCGACTCGTAGGGCGACTCGACGACGATGCCGCTGAAGTCGGCGCCGAGCACGGCGGGCCAGTCATCGATGGCCGTCGCGACGCCGCGGCCGGCGCGGGTCTTGGCGTCGATGGGGTTGACCCCGGCGGCGACGATCTGCACGAGAAACTCGGCGTTCACACGCACGGGTCGCTCGATCTCGGCGGGAAGGAGAACCTCCGGTCCTCCGGGCTTCTCGATGATGATGGCCCGCATAGTGCTCATAGAAACTGGCCTCCCCGCCGTGTCCCTCCAGTCAAACCTGTGAATAATTCCGCGTTGTTACGGTGGTGTCACTTGGATGCAAACTCTGGGTGCCGCCGATAGCATTCGAGTGGCGCAGCGCCGCAGTCGACGAGGGGGAGCCTGACGTGAAGCTCGTGTTCGCGGTGCTCAGGGTCGTGGTCGCCATCTCGATCCTCGCGGCGATCGTGGCTCAATTGCAGCTGAGCCTGCACGTCTGGCAGACCCAGGGCGTGCGCAATGTGGCCCTGCAGGTGGTGAACTTCTTCAGCTTCTTCACCATCGATTCGAATGTGGCGAGCGTGGTCATCCTCGCCATCGGGGCAGGGCTGCTGCTCGCGGGTCGCACCGACGTGCCGCGCTACACCCTGCTTCGGGCGATCGTCGTGAGCTACATGGTGGTCACGGGAATCGTCTACAACCTTCTGCTGCGGGGCATCGAGCTTCCGCAGGGGTCGACGGTGCCGTGGTCGAACGAGATCCTGCACGTGGTCGGCCCGCTGTATCTCCTCCTCGACTGGCTCTTCGCGCCCGGGCGTTCCCCGCTGCCGTGGCGCTCGATCCGCGCCATCGTGGTGTTCCCCATCGTCTGGGTCGTCTACACCCTCGTGCGCGGGCCCTTCACCATCAGCGAGATCACGCACAAGCCGTGGTACCCGTACCCGTTCCTCGACCCCGCGACCTCGCCGGAGGGCTACGCCTCGGTCGCCTTCTACGTGATCCTCATCGCCGTCACCATCGGTGCGACGGGGGCCGGCGTCGTCTGGGTGTCCCGTCGCGTGCCGGCGACCCCGGCGGCCCCGGCCGTCCCCGCGTGAGCCGTCGGCACGCGCTCGACGCCGGGCTGGCGCTGGCGGGGGCGGCGCTCGTCCTCATCGCGCTCGCCATCATCTGGGCGGCCCGGCTCTCCGATCCCGCCAACGCGGTGTACGTGAGCGAACTGGGCGCGACCGGGGCACCGACCGCGCGCGAGTTCGAGGCGGCGCTCATCCTCATCGTCGCCGGTGGCAGCGCGATCGCCTGGGCCGCGCGCGACGTGCGGTCGAGGGTGCGGATGCTCGCCGCCTGGTCGCCCTCGGTGTCGCTGTGGATCGCCTGCGGTTTCTTCCTCGTCGCGTCGCAGGTGACCTGCACCGCGGGCTGCCCCCTGCCGTACGGGCCCAGCTTCGACTGGCAGGATCTGACCCACATCACAGTGGCCGTGCTCGCCTTCGCCGCGGCGTGCTGGGCGATGCTGCAGACCTCCTTCGCGCGTGAGCGCCGCGTGATCGCCTGGTTCTCGCTCGTGATGGGCGCCTCGGTCGCGACCATCGCGGCGGCGGGTGGCCTGCTGTCGCTCGCTCAGGTGGCGACCGACGTCGGCAGTCGCTTCGAGCTCATCGCGACGACGCTCGCGATCGGCTGGGTGGCGACCTTCGGCAGCGCGGTCGCGGTCGGCCGGCTCCGCGGTCAGCGCGCCGAGATGACGTCGAGCAGCCGGTTGGCGAGCCCCACCAGAATGTGAATCTCGTTGTCGTCGCGCTCGATCCAGCGGAACTGGGGTTCCGGGGCGACGGGAACGAAGTCGCGGTGCTGCTCCCACACGAAGAGCGTGCGCTCGGCACCGAGCACGTACTGCTGCCACCAGACCTGGCGGAGGTAGGAGCGGGGGATCGACCGCCACGCGTGCGAGGTCGTCTTGATCTCGCACAGCACGACCGACCCGGCCTGCACGCTGAGGCCGTCGGGGGTCGCGAGGTGCAGGGGTTCCCCGTGCGCGTGGTACAGCGCGCGCGATGGCGCGATGCCGTACTGGGCCGAGACCCAGCGGGCGATCTCCGGCTCCCGGGCCTGCCCGTGATCGGTGTAGACGTTGCCGCCGAAGCCGCTTCCGTTGAGCTTCTCGTAGGCGATCGCCTCGATGGCGCGGATGCTCGACAGCCGTGCCACGTCGGTGGCGGTCACCCCGCGGCTCCGCGCCCGCAGCCACGCCACCCGGTCGTCGGAGTGGGCGACGACCCGCGCGGTGTGATCCGGCGCCGGCTCATCCCACAGGGAGAGCATCGGCTGGGTGAACGTCACCGCACCATTCTCCCGCGCGAGGCGGACACGATCGCGCGCGACGGGGTACAGATTCTGCGTTTCTGTTCCTTTCGGGGGACGAAATCTCAATTTGTACCCCTATCACTGGGGGCGGGTCCCCCCATTGACCGACATTTTCTGTACCCGTTAGCCTCGGTTGTGGGGGCGATCTTCCCGTTGCTCCCGCCCGCATCATCAGTGGCAGGACCCGAAAAACCGGCCACGGGAGACATCATGAACACTCGACTGCGTGCCCTGATCGTGGTCATCAGCATCAGCGCGACGGCCGCGCTGGGGCTGCTCGCGGCTGCCCCCGCGACCGCCGCGCCGCCCGCCGCCTCCACCAGCTCGATCGGTCTCGTCCGTCACGCCGAGGCACCCGCATCCGACAGCACCGCTCCCGGCGCACAGTCGGGCGGATCGACGGATTCCGTGCAGAAGCCCGCGAAGCAGACCGTGCAGGCCTCTGACGACGGCTTCCCGATGCCGCTCGTCCTGCTCGTCGGTCTCGGCGTCGTCGCGGCGTCGATCCTGGCGATCTTCCTCTCGGGCACGAGCCAGCGGCGCCGGGAATCCTGACACATCTGATCCTTCGTCGGCTCACAGACGCTTCATAGATATCTCCCAATACTGGGAGTATGACTTCATTTCCCGTCGAGTCGCGCCACGCGAATCCCAGCGTCTCCCAGCCGCGCCTCCGCCGCCCGGACGGCTCGCCCATCCGCGCCGTCGTCGTCGACGACGAAGACAGCCTGACCGATCTGCTCTCCATGGCGCTGCGCTACGAGGGGTGGGATGTCCGGCTCGCGTCCGACGGGCAGAAAGCCCTCAGCGTGGTCCGCGAGTTCCGCCCCGACGTCATCGTCCTCGACGTCATGCTCCCCGACATCGACGGGCTCCAGGTGCTCCAGCGCCTGCGCACCGACGGCAATCAGACGCCCATCCTGTTCCTCACCGCCAAGGACTCGGTCGATGACCGCGTCGCCGGCCTCACGGTCGGTGGCGACGACTACGTCACCAAGCCCTTCTCCCTCGAGGAGCTGGTCGCGCGACTGCGCGGGCTCATCCGTCGCTCCGGTCTCACGGTCGACGACTCCGACGACTCGCACCTCGTCGTGGGTGACCTCGAACTCGACGAGGAGAGCTACGAGGTGCGTCGCGACGGCGAGCTGATCGAGCTGACCGCGACGGAGTTCGAGCTGCTGCGCTACCTCATGCGCAACGCCCGTCGCGTGGTGAGCAAGATGCAGATCCTCGACCGGGTGTGGAGCTACGACTTCGGCGGCAAGTCGAGCGTCGTCGAGATCTACATCTCCTACCTGCGCAAGAAGATCGACGCGGGCCGCACGCCGATGATCCACACGGTTCGGGGAGTCGGCTACATCCTCAAACCCTCCCGATGACCCGCTGGCGGGCCCTCGCGTCGTGGGCGCCGACGCGCTGGCGGGCCCGAGCGCCGTGGACCCTGCGTCGTCGGCTGGTGGTCAGCGTCGTCGGCCTCTTCACCCTGCTCAGCATCGTCGTGGGCGGCGCGAGCGTGCTCTCGCTCTACGGCAACCTCGAGTCGCAGCTCTCCGGGCAGCTGAACCGCATCACGAACATCGCCCAGCGGCCGTCCGACGGCGGTGGCGGCGACTCCGGCCCGGCCAACCTCTTCAACGCACCGGGACTCCAGTCGGGGTCGATCATCGCCTTCTCCCAGGGCGCGGTCTCGGCCGGGGCCATCCGTCCCGAGTTCGGCGGCACGCTGAAGCTGCTCACCTCCGCGCAGTCCGCCGCGATCGTCGCGCACGTCACGTCGACGAGCCCCACGACGGTGAGCGTCGACGGCGTCGGGCAGTTCCTGTTCATCCGGGTCGATGTGTCGGGGGTCTACTCCAACGTCGACTACGAGTACTTCGGCCTTCCGCTTGCCGCCGCGCAGGGCACGGTGGCGCGATTCGGCGCCGCGGTCGCGGGTATCTCTCTCGCGGGCATCCTCATCGTCGCCTTCGCGACCTGGGGCATCGTCTCCTACGCACTCAGGCCGCTGCGGCGCGTGGCGGCGACCGCGACCGAGGTGGCCGCGATGGAGCTCGACCGCGGCGAAGTTGATCTCTCCGTGCGCGTGCCCGAGGCCGACACCGACACCCGCACCGAGGTGGGTCAGGTGGGCGCGGCGCTCAACAGCATGCTCGGTCACGTCGATGAGGCGCTGCGGGCCCGGCAGAACAGCGAGAGCAAGGTGCGCCAGTTCGTCGCCGACGCGAGCCACGAGTTGCGCACGCCGCTCGCGTCGATCCGCGGCTACGCCGAGCTGACCCGCCGCGGCGACTACGAGCTCCCCGCCGACGTCACCCACTCGCTGGGGCGGGTCGAGTCCGAGGCGGTGCGGATGACCTCCCTCGTCGAAGACCTTCTGCTGCTTGCCCGGCTCGACGCGGGCCGCGACATCCAACTCGCGCCCGTCGACCTCACGACCCTGCTGGTCGACTGCGTCAGCGATGCGCACGTGGCCGGCGACGACCACGACTGGGAACTGGATGCGCCCGAGGAGCCGGTGCGGGTGCTCGCGGATTCGCAGCGCATCCATCAGATCATCGCCAATCTCCTCGCCAACGCCCGCGTGCACACCCCCGCGGGGACGCACGTGAGGATCGGGCTCGCGACGGTGGGGGAGTCGGCCGTCATCACCGTGGAGGACGACGGCCCGGGTATCCCCGCGGAGTTCCAGGGCGAGCTGTTCGAGCGGTTCGCCCGCGGTGACTCGTCCCGCGCCCGCGTGACGGGGAGCACCGGACTCGGGCTCGCGATCGTGAAGGCGGTGGTCGACGCTCACGAGGGCGAGGTCACGCTCGAGAGCGCGCCGGGTCGAACGGTGTTCCGGGTGGAGCTGCCCGGCGTCCTCGCCGCGGACTGACCCCCGCGCCGCGCGTGCGGCGGCCCTGGCCCGGCTCGCCGCGCCCGGGCTCGCCGCGCCCGGCTCGCCGCGCGTTCCCGCGCCGCGGCCCGACGCGCGTTAGCGCTCACCCTCAGTGTGGGAAAATGGAGACTCGCGACGGCCCGGATGGTCTGGCCCGCGGGAGGGAACATCGTGCACATCGCAGTGACCGGATCCAGTGGCAAGCTCGGCTCGGCCGTCGTCAGGGGTCTCACCGAGGCGGGCCACGACGTGCACGCGCTCGACATCGTCGGCACCCGCGGCCCCGGCTTCACGCGCATCGACCTCACCGACTACGGTCAGGTCGTCGACGCCTTCCACTCGGTGAACGATCGCTACGACCGCCTCGACGCCGTCGTGCACCTCGCGGCCATCCCGGCGGGGGGCATCGAGCCCGATTCGGCCACCTTCCACAACAACATGAACGCGACCTTCAACGTGTTCCAGGCCGCGCGCCGGGCCGGCATCACGCGCATCGTGTACGCGTCGAGCGAGACGCTGCTGGGTATCCCCTTCGACATCGACCCGCCCTACCTCCCGGTCGACGAGGAGTACCCGTCGCGACCCGAGTCGATGTATTCGCTCACCAAGCACCTCGAGGAGGAGCTCGCCACCAAGCTCGTGCGCTGGGACCCCGAGCTCAGCATCACCGGTCTGCGGTTCTCCAACGTGCTCGACGCGAGCGACTACGTGCACCAGCCCGAGTGGGACACCGACCCGAAGCTCCGCCGCTGGAATCTCTGGGGCTACATCGACACCCGCGACGGAGCGCTCGCGGTGCTCCGTGCGCTCGAGAACGCGAAGCCCGGGTTCGAGACCTTCGTCATCGCGAACGCCGACACCGTCATGTCGCGGCCCTCGGCCGAGCTCGCAGCCGCCGAGTTCCCCGGGGTGACGATCACGGGTTCGCTCGAGGGGCGACAGACCCTGCTCTCGATCGAGAAGGCGCGGCGACTGCTCGGCTTCGAGCCCCAGCACTCCTGGCGCGACGCCGACTGACCGGGCGGATGACCGGGGTCCGGGCCGCGCGCCCGACCCCGGTCCCGCGCCCCACCGTCTGTCGCGCGCCCCGGCCGTCGACCACGCGTCGACACCCGCGCCCGCGTTTGCGCTCGCCCCGCGCTTCCCGTACTCTTATCGAGGCCAAAGACCGCTGGTTTTCGTCGTGCCTGCTGAGCTCCGAGCGAAGCACATCGATGAACGAAGGTTTGCCACTCCCGCCAGGGAGCGGCAGCATCCCGCGCAGGTGTGTGTAGAAGTTCAGTTCGAGTTCGCTCGTCCCGCTCAGCTCCGCCGCTTACGCGCCGGAGCTTTTTTGTTGCCCACGCGGGAATCCGCCGGGTCGCGGGAAGCGCCTGAGGCCGAAGAATACGAAACCAACTAGGAGCACCATGGCGAACAAGGAAGCATCGGTTGCCGAGCTTACGGACAAGTTCCGTACCTCGAATGCCGTACTGCTCACCGAGTACCGCGGACTCACGGTCGCTCAGCTCAAGCAGCTGAGGAAGTCGATCGCCGAGGACGCAACGTACGCCGTTGTGAAGAACACGCTCACGAAGATTGCGGCCAACCAGGCCGGCATCGCGTCATTCGACGCGGAGCTCGCTGGTCCCTCCGCTCTCGCATTCGTGCACGGCGACACCGTCGCCGTCGCGAAGGTGCTGCGTGACTTCGCCAAGGCGAACCCGCTGCTCGTGGTGAAGGGCGGTTACTTCGACGGTAACTCCCTGACCGCTGCAGAGGTCAACAAGCTCGCCGATCTCGAGAGCCGTGAGGTGCTGCTGGCCAAGCTGGCCGGCGCATTCAAGGCATCGCTGTTCGGCGCCGCATATCTCTTCAACGCTCCGCTGTCGAAGGCCGTTCGCACGGTCGACGCGCTGCGTGAGAAGCAGGAATCCGCGTCCTGATCAGGCCGCTGAGCACAACCACGGGGGCCGCGCGCACGCGCGATTCCCAGACTGAATCACAGAAACACTAAGGAGAACATCATGGCGAAGCTGACCACTGACCAGCTGCTCGACGCGTTCAAGGAGCTCACCCTCATCGAGCTCTCCGAGTTCGTCAAGGCATTCGAGGAGACCTTCGAGGTCACCGCTGCGGCCCCCGTTGCCGTTGCCGCCGCCGGCGCCGGAGCTGCTGCTCCCGTCGAAGAGGTCGAGGAGAAGGACTCGTTCGACGTCGTCCTCGAGTCGGCCGGCGAGAAGAAGATCCAGGTCATCAAGGAGGTGCGCGCACTCACCAGCCTCGGCCTGGGTGAGGCGAAGGCTCTTGTTGACGGCGCCCCCGGCGTTGTGATCGAGGGTGCAAACAAGGAGAACGCCGAGAAGGCGAAGGCTCAGCTCGAAGAGGCTGGCGCCACCGTCACCCTCAAGTAGTCGAGGCCCCACGGGGCAGCACTGCTCTGGGCGTCGCCCCCTCACGGGGCGGCGCCCTTCGTGCAACCTGGGGCCGCGCGAACCGCGCGCACGGCGCCGGCGACCCGACGCGCACGGTGCCGCCTACCCGACGCGCACGGTGCCGCCTACCCGACGCGCACGGTGCCACCGACCCGACGCACACGGCGTCGCCGACCCGACGCACACGGCGCCGCGAACCGCCCGTACACCAAGTGAATCCCGCTCACAAGATACTTGTGCGAGTGCAATCGTGTCCGCCATAATGGGGACGTTCAGCCACAGCAATCCCGACCGGCCGAATGATGTCCTGGCACTGCAGCCGCCCGCCCCCGCACTCGAACTAGACGGTCTTACCCTTCGCCTAGCTCCCCCGCCGTGCGTCCGGCGCGCAGTTCACCCCCGGACGTGATGTGCACCGCAAACCGTTGGTCGCGCGGGGCCTCGCATGAGGCCTCGCGCGATCTTTTTTATGGTCCGTGGGGCGCGTCGTTAATGAGTCATTGATGTTTTCGGTTCACTTCGGCCGGGCTCGCGCCTATCGTGTTTCTGCACACCCCGAAGGGGGACTGCGACCGCCGTCCCTGCCGCCGATAGTCTCGGGGAACACGTGCGTCCGTGCTCCGGGGGGAGAACATGAAGTCATTGCCGCTGCGCCGCGTCCTGATCACAATCGGGGTGCTGGCCACAACGGCGCTCCTCGCGACGGGGTGCTCGTCGACCAGTCCGGTCGCGGCCGAGCACGTCGGCGTCGCCGACGGGGTCGTCACGATCTACGGCTCCACGACGGGGGCCGACGCGATCCTGCTGCAGAAGTCGTGGGAACCGTGGGCCACGGCCCACAACATCACGATCAAGTACCAGGGCAGCGCCACCTTCCAGGGCGACATCGGCGGTGAGGCCCAGAAGCAGCAGGCGCCCGACCTCGCCATCTTCGATCAGCCCGGCCTCATGCGCGACCTCGCCCGCCTCGGCTATCTGAAGCCCGCGCCCGCGAGTGTGAAGGCGGCCGTCGCGCAGCACTACACCAAGGAGTGGGCGCGCGTCGCCTCGCTCGGCTCCACGCTCTACGGCTCGCCGTTCCTCGCCACCATCCACGGCTACATCTGGTACTCGCCCAAGATGTTCGCCAAGTACGGCATCACCTCTCCGCCGACGACCTGGCCGCAGCTCAAGGCGCTCACCCAGACGCTGTACGAGAAGGCCGGCCGCTCGCCCTGGTGCGAGGGATTCGACTCCGCGTCGACGAGCGGCGCCGCCGGCACCGACTGGATCGAGGACGTGCTGATCCGCGAGAGCGGGCCCAAGGTCTACGACGCCTGGGCCACGCACCGCATCCCCTTCACCGACGAGCACGTCGCTCAGGCGATGTCCGACGCGGGGCAGATCGTGATGAGCCCCACCTACACGAACTCCGAGTTCGGCGGCGCGGGCTCGATCGCGACGACGTCACAGGTGCAGATCGCGAAAGCGCTCGTCGCCGGCAAGTGCCTGCTCACCCACCAGCCGAGCTCCTTCGAGAGCGTGCTTCAACTGCCGAACGTCGGCAACCCCACCATCGCTCCCACGAAGGGCATCTGGGCCTTCATGATGCCGTCGGTGACGGGGGATGCGACGCCGATCATCGGCTCGGGGTCGGTTCTCGCCGCCTTCTCCAACGACGCGCAGACCAAGGAGGTGCAGGCCTACCTCGCGAGCCCGGAGTGGGCCAACAGCCGCGCCCGGCTCGGGGGAGTCATCTCGGCGAACCTCGGACTCAACCCGGCCAACACCAACGACCTGCTCGCGAAGTTCGCGATCCAGCTGCTGCAGAAGCCGTCCACGGTGTTCCGCTACGACGCCTCCGACCAGATGCCCGCGATCATCGGCTCGGGAGCCTTCCTGACCGGGATGATGGAGTGGGCCAAGGGGGCACCCGTTCCGAAGGTGCTCAAGGAGATCGACTCCTACTGGCCCGACAGCCCGTAGCGCGTGCACCCAGGCGGAAACGCTTAGGGTGAACGGGTGAGTATGCGGGGCGGCCACGGTCGCGGAGGTCGACTGGGCAGCGCCGACGTGTCGTCGCAGCGCGCCCAGAACGCGACCGCGCCGAGAGTGGAGCACCTGCTCGGCCGCATCGGCGAGCTGTTCCGGCCCTACCGGGCGAAGCTCACGCTCACGATCATCCTCGTGCTCATCAGCGCGGGTCTCAGCGTGCTGCCGCCCCTGCTCACCCGCGAGGCCTTCGACGTGGGCCTCTTCCCGCCCTCCCGAACGCCCAATGTGCCTGTGCTCCTCGCCCTGGTCGGCGGGATGATCGGCCTCTGGGTCACCTCGGCCGGCCTCGGCGTCTGGCAGACCTACCTCACCGCGACCGTCGGCAACAACGTGATGGGCCGGCTGCGCATCCGGCTCTTCAGCCACCTGCAGTCGATGGAGCTCGCCTTCTTCACGAAGACCAAGACCGGCATCATCCAGTCCCGGTTGCAGAACGACGTGGGCGGGGTCGCCGACGTGCTCAGCAACACGATCTCGAGCGTGATCGGCAACACGGTCACCGTGCTCGCGGCGCTCGTGTCGATGATCGTGCTCAGCTGGCAGATGACGATCGTGGCGGTGATCCTGCTGCCGGTGCTCGTGCTCGCGCAGCGCAGGGTCGGGCAGGTGCGGGCGCGGATCGCGACCAAGACGCAGGAGTCGCTGAGCGACATGACCGCGATCACGCAGGAGACGCTCAGTGTGAGCGGAATCCTGCTCGCGAAGAGCTTCAATCAGCAGCCCACCGAGATCGCCCGCTATCAGGCCGAGAACCGCACGCAGATCGCGCTGCAGGTGAGGCAGCAGATGAGCGGCCAGTGGTTCTTCGCCATGGTCGGGATCTTCCTGTCGGTCATCCCCGCCGTCATCTACCTCGTGGCCGCCTGGCTCATCACCCACGACGTCGCCGTGACCGCGGGGACGATCGTCGCCTTCACCACCGTGCAGTCGCGGTTGACCTTCCCGCTGCTCGGGCTCCTCCGGGTCGCCCTCGACCTGCAGACCTCGCAGGCCCTCTTCGCCCGCATCTTCGAGTACCTCGACCTGCACCCCGCGATCGCCGACCGCCCGGGTGCCCACGATGTCGATCCCACGCGCCTCGGCGAGGTCGAGTTCGACGACGTCACGTTCCGGTATCCGGATGCGGGGGCCGACTCCCCGGCGACCCTCCAGTCGGTCTCGTTCACCATCGACCCCGGGCAGTACGCCGCGTTCGTGGGACCCTCCGGCGCCGGCAAGACGACCATCTCCTACCTACTCCCGCGCTTCCACGAGGTCACGGGTGGCGCGGTGCGATTCGCGGGCACCGATATCCGTGAGCTTCGCCAGGAGAGTCTCATCGACAACATCGGCATCGTGTCGCAGGAGACCTATCTCTTCCACGCGACCATCGCCGAGAACCTGCGCTACGCGAAGCCGGGGGCGACGGATGCCGAGCTCGAGGTCGCGGCGCGGGCGGCCAACATCCATGACACGATCATGTCGTTCCCCGACGGCTACGGCACGGTCGTGGGCGAGCGCGGATACCGCCTCAGCGGAGGCGAGAAGCAGCGCGTGGCCATCGCGCGCGTGCTGCTGAAGGATCCGGCGGTGCTCATCCTCGATGAGGCGACCAGTGCGCTCGACACGATCTCGGAGCGCATCGTGCAGTCGGCGCTCGACGAGGCCTCCCGCGGCCGCACGACGATCGCCATCGCCCACCGCCTCTCCACCGTCATCGGCGCCGACGTGATCTTCGTCGTCGTCGCGGGTCGCATCGTCGAATCCGGCAGTCACGCCGAGTTGCTCGCACGGGGTGGCGAGTACTCCCGCCTGTTCGCGGAGCAGGCCGGCACGCTCGCGTAGTACGCCCGCGCGCGCGTCCGGCGACCCGGAACGCGTTCGTACCACGCCGGCGCTCCCGTCCGGCGACCCGGTGCGCTCGGGGAGCGCGCCCAGGTGCCGGCCCAGCCGCGCCCCCTTCCTCGCGCCCCAAAACGCACGCTTTCCCGAAAAAGGATGGCGTCGTCAGTAAGTTGCGTGCTACAACATACGTGTACAAGCAATAAATGGTGTATCACGCAAATCGTGTTCGACAGATCGTTGGGGCCACCCACCCCGACCGTTGAACGACCGTCCCATCCCCCCAAAGGAGATCAGCCTGTGAAGCGTCTGTCCGCTCTCGTGACACGCCGGCCCTGGGTGGTCATCGGTGTCTGGATCGCGATCGTGGCCGGTGCGGCCGTGATCGCCTCCGGCCTCGATGGCAGCCTGAAGGCCGGCGGGTTCACGAACCCGCGTGCGGAAGCGCTTGTCACGCAGGCCACTCTCCGGGACGCGTTCGACGAAGCCCCCGGCCAGCTCGTGGTGGCGCTCGACTCGACGAAGCCCGTGACCGACGGCATGGTCCAGACCGTCATCACGGAGCTGCGTCGGGCGGGCGCCACCACGACGCAGGACGCGAGCACCCACCCCGACTGGCGCTCCTCCTCGGGTTGCACCACGCTCGTCGTCGGCGGGTTCGATGCGGATGACACGACCGTGCAGAACTCGGTCCCGGATCTTCAGCGACGCTTGGAGTCGGCGCTGCGCGGGCAATCGGCCTCCGGCTCCCACTCGGCGGTCTATGTGACGGGCCAGCCCGCGCTCGACTACCAGCTCAATGTGCACTCGAAGGCCGATGCCACGCGGGCCGAGATGATCGTCTTCCCCGTCCTCATCATCGTCCTGCTGCTCGTCTTCGGATCGGTCACCGCGATGATCGTCCCCCTGCTCATCGCGGGCTCGGCCCTCGCCCTGGGGAGTGCCGCGGGAGCACTGCTCGGGCGCGGCATCGACCTGTCGATCCTCTACTCCAACATCGTCTCGATGATCGGTCTCGCGGTCGCGATCGACTACTCCCTCTTCATCATCAAGCGCTTCCGCGAAGAACTCGCGATGGGCGCCGAGGTCCGGGCGGCGGTGCAGACCGCGATGCAGACCGCCGGGCGCTCCGTCTTCTTCAGCGGCATCGCCGTCGCCGTCGCACTGGCGGCGCTCTTCATTCCGCGCGTGATGGCCTTCACCAGCATCGCGCTCGGCGGGATCGTGGTCACCACGGCGGCACTTCTCGTGACGCTCACGGTGCTTCCCGCCGTCCTCACCGTCCTCGGTCGCCGAATCGACTGGGGATCCATCCGTGGGCGTCGTCGTCTTGCGTCGGCTTCGACGTCCACCCACCTGGGTGCCGGAGCATCATCGGGTTTGTTCCGGCACCCAGGACTCGTCACCGTCGTCGGGGTGGTCGCGCTCGTGATCGTGGCGCTCCCCATCTCGGGTATCTCTCTGCAGTCGCCGGTCGCCAGCGCGACGGTGCTGCCTTCGACCGATCCTGCCCGGAAGGGGCTGGACGTGCTCGCCGCGAAACTGGGGGATCGCGCGCTGTTCCCCGTGCAGGTGGTTATGACGGCGAGCCCGCGCCAGGGCGGTGAGGCCCTGTTGCGCGACGTCGCGACCGTGAGTGAGTTCGCCGCTGACCAGCGGGGTGCCGGCGATCTCACCTCGGTCGCGACGCTCGGCGCGCCGAATGCCGCCATCATCGCCGCGGCGGATGCTCCCGAGTCGTCGTCTCCGCTCGCGGCCGCGGTCCACCGCCTGTGGTCGACGCACAACGGCCGGACGGTCACGAGAATCCTCATCGACCCGTCCGAGGGGCCGGACTCGGTGAGCGCTCACCGGCTCGTGACAGCGCTTCGCGACCGATTCGGTGCCACGGCGAACGGCTCAACGGGGATCAGCGCGTCGCTCGCGGTCGCCGGTGCGACGGCCCAGGGGGTCGACTTCGACTCGACCCTCGTCGACTCGATGCCGCTCATCGCGCTCCTCGTCTTCGCTCTCACCTTCGGAATGCTGCTCTTCGCCTTCCGCTCGGTGCTGCTCCCCGTGCTCGCGCTGGCGTTCAACGGCCTCGTGGTCGCCGCGTCGCTCGGCATCCTCACCTTCCTGCTCGATCGCACAGGCAGCGCCCCCATCAACTCGGTCACTCCCGTGCTGCTCTTCGCCGTGCTCTTCGGGCTCAGCATGGACTACATGGTGATCATCATGGCGAGGATCACCGAGGGATTCCGATCAGGGCTCGACTACCGCGCGGCGGTCGGGCAGGGGGTTCACGCGACCCGCACGATGGTGAACAGCGCGGCCATCATCATGATCGCGGTGTTCGCCTCCTTCGCCACCGCCGAGATCAGCATCGTGCGCGAGATCGGCATCGGCCTCGCGGTGGCGGTGGCGATCGACGCGCTCGTCATTCGCGCGGTCATCCTGCCCGCGACGCTCCTGCTCCTCGGGCCGCGCACCCTCGGGGCGAGTGCCCAGCGAGCGAACGCCCGCGCACGCCAGCGGCCCAGCGTGGCACCGCGTCAACTCGACCTCGTGCACTGACGACCCCCGAGAGGCAGACCCAGCCGTGACGATGACAGCGAGCGCCACAGCGATGCAGCACTTCCACGATGTCGATCACGCTCTGGGCGACAAGAAGTGCCGCTACTTCGGCGAGGGGCACCGCGCGGTGCGCCGCGTCGTCGAGGCCACCGGGCCGGCGGGATCCCCAGAGCTGAGGGCGAGACTCGCCTACCCCGAGCGCTGGTCGGTGAAGCGCCACGCGAGCCTGGTTCCCCACGTCAGCACGATCGACGCACTCGCCATCGCCGGGCGCATCGCGGGGGACTACCTCCGGCGCGAGTGCGACCACAGCGAAGAGATGGTGCGGCGAGCGTGGATCCGCAGTTTCGAGGTGCGGGCGGGGTCGACCCCCGTCGAATCCCTCGACGACATTCCGGTGCAGGTGCAGCGAATGGAGGCGAGTCCCAGTCGCCACTGCCCCACCGATATCGTGCTCGCCTTCGACATCGGCAACATGCGCGCAACGATCGCCGTCGTCCCCTCGCCGTCCCCGCCCCAGTCCGAACTCACCGACGCGCCCTCGTCCGGCCATCGCGAGCGGCCCACGGCGAACGACCGACGTGCCGAGCGAGATTTCTGGCTGCACCACTCGGAGCACCGGGAGCACAGCATCCGCTCGGTCACCGTCGACGGCGGCGGGTACAGTGCGGATGCTCTCGCGCGGGTCATCGCGACAGAGCCGCACGACCCGTTCTCCGGGCTCGGTGCCGCCTACTCCGGCTCCGTCTCCATGATCGACACGCTCGTGATCTTCGCGCAGCTCGCCCAGGTGCTCGCCTACCAGGTCGACGGAATGTCTCGGGACGAGAGCTCCACCTTCTGGATGCGGCGCGTTCATCTCACCACTGTCTCGCCCGAGCAGCCCCACGGCATGTGGAACGGGGTCGAAGTGTCGGTGCTCCGATCGCGCCTGCTCACCCTGGGCGGCGCCAACTGGCGCTCGCTCGCGCTCACCGGCAGAACCATGGGGTACAGCTGCGACGGCGACGTCGCACACGCGCTCCCCGATCGAGGAGAGAACGATGACGACTACTGAGCAGCACGGCACCACCGGGTCCCCTCGAGGGCTCGTGATCTCGGGCACCTACTCCAGCGGCAAGACCACGACCTCCACCGCGCTCGCCATCGCGACGGGCCTGCCCCGTGCCGACGGCCAGTCGGCGCGGGAGATACTGACCGAGCTCTACCCCGGGCGGCAGTTCGCGCACATGGACCTGACCGAACTCATCGCGCTCGGGCTCCGACGCTTCGAGGAGCGCGTCACGAACGAGCAGGCACTCAGCGGCGTCGACTTCATCTCCGACGGATCGGTGCTGCACGAGTGGGTGTACGGCACGACGCGGCTGCGCACCGGCATCAACCCGGGGGCGCCACTGTGGCAGCGGCTGACGAAGGCGGTGATCGGCCTTCCCGCGCTCCCGTTCCTGCGGCGCTACCTCGCTGCCTACGGAACAGTTGCCACACTGCACGCGCGGGCGGCGTATCGCGCCTTCGTGCACCTCCCCGTCGAGTTCCCCATGAACCCCGACGGCCACCGGCCCGTGTCCGAACGGTACCGCCACATCGCCGATGAGAAACTGCGCCGAGTCGTGCATCAGCTCGACCTGCCGCTCGTCACCGTGCGGGGCACCGCCGTCGAACGCGTGCAGGAGATCATCGACATCTTCCACCTGCCGCAGCGCATGAGCAGCGAAGAGGCGGTCGATCGAGCTCACCGTCAGATCGCCCGCAGCCGGGAGACGGTGGCACAGCGCATCCTCTCGCAGCACCGCGAACTGGGGGTGACCGAGAAGCTCAAAATCGCGACCCGATTCTGACTGGCGCCGTGCATGAGCGGTATCGATGACGTATCATGTAAATCGCCGGACGCCACCGCGGCACCAACCAGACTGACCGGGAGACCTGCTCATGGGTGACGCGACCATCGCCGAGCGGGGCTCCGACGCCGCGGAGGCGACTGCCGCCGAACCGCACTCTGCTCCTTCGCACTCTGCTCCTTCGCACTCTGCTCCTTCATTCTCTGCCCTCCCACTCCAGCCCAACGAGCTGCGCTACCTCGTGCTCGCCGCGCAGCGCGAGGGCAACCGGGCGCTCGCGCGTCGACTCGAACCGCTGGGACTCACGCCCAGCCAGGCAGAGATCCTCCTCGTGCTCGCCGACTTCGGTCCGCTCAATCTCGTCGAGCTCGGCCGCTACATCGTCTGCGAGACGGGCAGCCCGAGCAGGGTCGTGGATGCGCTCGTCGGCCGTGGGCAGGTGACGCGCGAGACCTCACCGAGCGACCGCCGCGCGGTCGATGTCGCCCTCTCCGAGGCGGGGCGTGCACTCGTCCCGCAGCTGCGCGCCATCGAAGACGAGATCGATGCCGCGACAGCGGGACAACTGAGCGAGACCGAGGCCGCCTGGATCGCCGGCGTCATGCGGCGGTTCCTCGCCGGCACGAACAGCGCCGACGCGCTGGCCCGACGCTTCCACGGCGTCACCGGCTGAGCGCCGTCCGGCTGAGCATCCACGGGCGGGGCGTCCACCGGCTGAGCCTCCACCAGCTGCAGCGCGGCGCGCGCGGGCGCAGTGCCGAACGACCGACCGGCCTGGCCGCGGCGCTCGCGGGCACAGCGCCGACGATCAACCGGCCTTGCCGGAGTGCTCGCGGGCGCGGCGCCGAACGATCAACCGACCTTGCCGGGGCCGTCGAGCCCGCCGGTGCAGGGTGCGGTCGGCTCGGGTGACGAGGCGGAGCGCCAGTACTTCGTCACGAACTGGGCGAGCCGGGCATCCGACACCCCCGACAGCTGCACCTGGGCACCCCACGCCGAGGCGACCACCGGGGTCGGGAGGCCGGGGTACGGAGAGACGGTCACGTAGGTGCTCGGAAGCTTCGCCACAAGGGTCGAGACATCGGCCGCGCTGAGCTTCGCCGGGTCGTAGGTGATCCAGAGGGCGCCGTGCTCCAGATCGTGCACCGCGTTCTCGTTGCGCTGCGGCTGGTTGTAGACCCCGCAGTTGAGCCAGACCGACCAGTGCTCGCCGCCCGCCGGCGGATCCATGCCGTACAGCTTCTGGTAGTCGACGGTGGTGCCGTCGACGTGAGTCTGGGGCAACTTGGGGTACAGCTTGAGCCCGCGGATCGCGCTCGAGGTCGTGCTCGCGGTCGGTTTGCCGGCACCGGAGACGACGAAGCCCAGGATGACCGCCACGACGGCGACGGCGGCGACCGCCGCGACCACGATGCCGATCGTGCGCCGCCGACGCTGCTGCGCCTGCTGCTTCTGAAGGGCGGCGACCTTCTCGGCGCGGCGCGTGTCGCGCTCCTGCTTGCTGGTGGGCTCCGAAGGCATGTGGGGTCCCGTCGTGGAGAGTGGTTGACTGGTGACATCCTGACAGCAGACGGCTGGCAGGACGCCGGGACCGGCCGGGCGAGGGCGGACTGTGACGAAATGCGGCATGGGGGTGGGGGCGTGAGCGCGGTCATCCGTATCGTCGCCGGGATCGTCACCGACCGCGCCGGTCGCTTCGCGCTCGTGCGGAAGCGCGGCACGGTCGCCTTCATGCAGCCGGGCGGAAAGTTCGAGCCTGGGGAGACGGCGCGTCAGGCGCTCGTGCGGGAACTGCGCGAGGAGCTCGGATTCGAGCTCCGCGAGGACGAGCTCGTGCCCGTGGGGCGCTTCGCAGCGCACGCCGCCAACGAGGTGGGGCACACCGTCGATGCGGACGTCTTCGAGATCGTCGTGGAGGCGGAGGGCGTGGCGGCGGCGGAGATCGAGGAGCTGCGCTGGGTCGCGCGCGACGAGATCGAGTCGCTCGTGCTCGCCCCGCTGACCCGTGACGTGCTGCTTCCCCTGCTCGATGCGCGGGCCACCGGCAGCGCGTAACACGGGAGGGGCGCCGAGGCCCCGCTGGTAGATTGGGCCACCATGAAGTACGCGAATTCCATCCTCGAGCTCATCGGCGACACCCCGCTCGTGAAGCTCGGCCCGCTCGCGGAGGGGCTCGCGCCGACCATCCTCGTGAAGGTCGAATACCTGAACCCGGGCGGCTCGTCGAAGGACCGCATCGCCTCCCGCATCATCGACGCGGCGGAGGCGGAGGGCAAACTGAAGCCCGGCGGCACGATCGTGGAGCCCACGAGCGGCAACACCGGCATCGGCCTCGCGCTCGTCGCCCAGCAGCGCGGCTACCGCTGCGTCTTCGTCCTCCCCGACAAGGTCGGCGAGGAGAAGCGCAACGTGCTGCGGGCCTACGGCGCCGAGGTCGTCGTCACGCCCACCTCGGTCGCTCCCGACAGCCCGGAGTCCTACTACAGCGTCAGCGACCGACTCGCCCGAGAGATCCCGGGAGCCTTCAAGCCGGACCAGTACTCCAACCCGAACGGGCCGCTCAGTCACTACGAGACCACCGGTCCCGAGATCTGGCGCGACACCGAGGGCCGGGTCACGCACTTCGTCGCCGGCGTCGGCACCGGCGGCACAATCTCCGGCGTGGGCCGCTATCTCAAGGAGGTGTCGGAGGGTCGAGTGCAGATCATCGGCGCCGACCCCGAGGGCTCCGTCTACTCGGGCGGCTCGGGCCGCCCCTACCTGGTCGAGGGCGTCGGTGAAGATTTCTGGCCGAGTGCCTACGACGGCAGTGTCGTCGATCGCATCATCGCCTCCTCCGACGCGGAATCCTTCGACATCACCCGCCGGCTGGCGCGCGAGGAGGGTCTCCTCGTGGGCGGGTCGAGCGGACTCGCCGTCTCGGCGGCCCTCAAGCTCGCCGCCGACCTCGGGCCGGACGACATCGTGGTCGTGCTGCTGCCCGATGGCGGTCGCGGCTACCTCGGCAAGGTCTTCAACGACAAGTGGATGCAGTCGTACGGCTTCATCCAGCTCTCCACCGAGAAGACGGTGGGCGATGTGCTGAAGACCAAGTCGGGCGAGGTGCCCGCGCTCGTGCACCTGCACCCCTCCGACACGGTGCGGGACGCCATCCAGATCATGGCGAAGCACGACGTCTCGCAGCTGCCCGTGCTCACCGCGGAGCCCCCCGTCGTGATCGGCGAGGTGGTCGGTGCTCTCGATGAGCGCGCCCTCGTCGAGCTCGTCTTCAGCGGCAAAGCCAGCCTCACCGACTCGATCGCGGAATTCGTGGGCGCCCCTCTCGGTTTGATCGGTGTGCACGAGCCGGTGACGGCCGCGCGCACCGCCCTCGAGTCGGCCGACGCCCTCATGGTCATCGACGATGGCAAGCCGGTCGCGGTGCTCACCCGCTACGACCTCCTGGGCTTCCTCTCCCACTAGCTCCACCCACAGAAAAGACGTTCGTCGTGTCAGACACCGCTTCTTCCGCGCCCGCCCAGCAGGGGTTCTCCACCCGCGCCATCCACGCCGGGCAGGCCTTCGACCCGAGCACGGGCTCGGTCGTTCCCCCGGTCTACCTCACCTCGACCTTCGTGCAAGACGGCATCGGCAACTTCCGCGGCGGCTACGAGTACGCCCGCGGCGGCAACCCCACGCGCGACTCGCTGCAGGAGCTCCTCGCCTCGCTCGAGGGCGGCACCGCCGCGTACAGCTTCGCCTCCGGGCTGGCGGCAGAGGATGCCCTGCTCCGGTCGATCCTCACCCCCGGCGATCACGTCGTCATGGGCAACGACGTGTACGGCGGCACCCATCGCCTCGTCAACCGCGTCTTCGTTCCCTGGGGCATCACCCTCGATGTCATCGACATGAGCGACCTCGATCAGGTGCGCGCGGCGGTGCAGCACCCGGCGACGAAGGTGCTCTGGATCGAGACCCCGAGCAACCCGCTCATGAAGATCAGCGACATCGCGGCACTCGCCGAGATCGGCCACGGCGTGGGGGCGACCGTGATCGTCGACAACACCTTCGCCTCGCCCTACCTGCAGCAGCCCATCGCCCTCGGGGCCGACGCCGTCGTGCACTCGACCACGAAGTACCTCGGCGGCCACTCCGACGTGCTCGGCGGTGCCGTCATCGTGAACGGCGCGGAGCTCGCCGACAGGGTGGCCTTCACGCAGTTCGGGGTCGGCGCGGTGAGCGGGCCGCTCGACGCCTGGCTCACGGTGCGGGGCATCAAGACGCTCGCCGTGCGGATGGAGAGGCACAGCGCCAACGCGCAGGCGATCGCGGAGGCGCTGGTCGGTCATCCTGCCCTCGACGCCGTGTACTACCCGGGCCTGCCCACCCACCCCGGGCACGACCTCGCCGCCCGCCAGATGCGCGGCTTCGGCGGGATGCTCTCGGTGTCGCTGCGCGGGGGAGCGGCCGCGGCGCGGCGCTTCGCCGAGTCGACCACGGTGTTCCAGCTGGCGGAGTCGCTCGGTGGGGTCGAGTCGCTCATCGGGTATCCGAGCGAGATGACCCACGCCTCGGTGAAGGGAACCTCGCTCGAGGTGCCCGACAACGTGATCCGCCTCTCGGTGGGGATCGAAGACGCGGACGACCTCGTCGCGGACGTGCTCGAGGCGCTGCGTTCATAGGATCCCCATAGGGGACGCACCCCATCGTGCCAGTCTGGCGATAGGGGCGGCATAGGGGCGACGCCGATCGTTGTCGGTATGAAGCCAACGACCGACGCCCTCGCCCTCGACGTCGTCGTCCCCGTCTACAACGAGCAGGGGACGCTCGACCGCAGCATCCGCACACTGCACCAGTACCTCAGCCGCGAGCTGGAGGTGAACTGGGCGATCACCATCGCCGACAACGCGAGCATCGACGCCACCGTCGACATCGCGACCGCGCTCGTCGCCGAGCTCGACGGCGTGCGCCTCATCCACCTCGACGAGAAGGGGCGGGGTCGGGCGCTCAAGCGCGCCTGGGGTGAATCCACCGCGAAGGTCGTCGCGTACCTCGACGTCGACCTCTCCACCGACCTCGCGGGCATCCCGCCTCTCATCGCTCCGCTGCTCTCCGGCCACTCGGATCTCGCGATCGGCACGCGCCTCGCGCTGTCGTCGCGCGTCACCCGCGGCGGCAAGCGCGAGTTCATCTCCCGCTCCTACAACTTCCTGCTGCGGCGCACCATGGGGGTACGGTTCAGCGACGCGCAGTGCGGCTTCAAGGCGATGCGCGCCGAGGTCGCCGCCGAGCTGCTGCCCCTCGTGGAGGACGACGGCTGGTTCTTCGACACCGAGCTGCTCATCCTCGCCGAGCGGGCCGGGCTGCGCATCCATGAAGTGCCGGTCGACTGGATCGATGATCCGGACAGTCGCGTGGATATCGCCTCCACCGCCATGGCCGATCTTCGCGGCATGCTGCGGGTGGGCAGGGGGCTGGTGAACGGGCGGATTCCGATCGAGCGCGTGTATGCGGAACTCGGGCGGCGGCCGTTCGAACCCCCGACGCCGCCGACGTTCTTCGGGCAGGTCATCCGCTTCGGTGCCATCGGTGCCCTCTCGACGGTCGCCTACGCCCTCATCTACCTCGTGCTCTCCAGCTTCATGGCGGGCCAGCTCGCCAACTTCCTCGCGTTGCTCATCACGGCGATCGCCAACACCGCCGCGAACCGGCGCTTCACCTTCGGCGTGCGCGGTCGCGCGGGGGTGGCGCGGCACCAGGTGCAGGGGCTCATCGTGTTCGGCCTCGCCTGGCTGCTCACGAGCGGCGCCCTCATCGAACTGCACGCCATCAACCCGAACGCGGGTGCCACGGCCGAGCTCATCGCACTCACGTTCGCGAACCTCCTGGCGACCGTGCTGCGGTTCGTTCTGCTGCGGGTGTGGGTGTTCCGCAGCCACCGCCGCCCCGTCGACGCCTCCGTCCCGGCGGAGCTCGCCCTCCGCCCCGTCACCACGACCTCCACCACGACCACCACCAGCCACGAGAAAGTGAGCGTCTCATGACCACCTCCTCACCAACCACCACCACCATTCCGACGGCGAATCGCGGAGCACCGCGGAACGGCGCCGGAGCCTGGGCGCGACGCGTCGTCCTCGGGCGAGAGGGCACGGCCCGATGGGAGCGCCCGGCCCTGCTGGGTCTCCTCGCGGTCGCTGCCCTCCTCTACTTCTGGGATCTGAGCGCGAGCGGATGGGCGAACTCGTTCTACTCCGCCGCCGTTCAGGCCGGCGCCAGCAACTGGGAGGCGTTCTTCTACGGCTCCTCGGATGCGGCGAACTCGATCACCGTCGACAAGCCGCCGGCCAGCCTGTGGTTGATGGCGCTGTCGGTGCGGGCGTTCGGACTCAGCTCGTTCAGCATCCTGCTGCCCGAGGCGCTCATGGGGGTCGCCACCGTCGGCGTGATCTACGCGGCCGTGCGCCGCGCGTTCTCCGCCCGCACGGCCCTGCTCGCGGGCGGCGTGCTCGCGATCACCCCGGTCGCGGCGCTCATGTTCCGATTCAACAACCCGGATGCCCTGCTCGTGCTGCTCCTCAGCCTCGCCACCTACTTCACCATCCGGGGGATCGAGTCGGGCAGGGTGCGCTGGGTGCTGTGGGCGGGCGTCATGATCGGCCTCGGCTTCCTCACCAAGCAGCTTCAGGCCTTCGTGATCCTCCCGGCCCTCGCCGGCGTCTACCTCGTCGCCGCTCCCGGCACGGTGTGGCGGCGGATCCGGCACTCCCTCCTCGCCCTCCTCGCCGTCGTCGTGTCGGCCGGGTGGTGGGTCGCGATCGTCGAACTCGTGCCCGCCTCGATGCGGCCGTACATCGGCGGATCGCAGACCAACAGCTTCCTCGAGCTCACCTTCGGGTACAACGGCCTCGGCCGGATCACCGGCAACGAGACCGGCAGCGTGACCGGGGGTGCGGGAGGCAACACCTCGGGTGGCCAGTGGGGTGCGACGGGCATCCTTCGTCTCTTCACGGGCGAGATCGGGGGGCAGATCACCTGGCTGCTGCCCGCGGCGCTGATCCTGATGGTCGTCGCCTTCATCGTGATGCGCGGCGCCCGCGGCGATCTGCGTCGGGCCACCCTTATGCTCTTCGGCGGCTGGCTCGTGATCACCGGTCTCGCCTTCAGCTTCATGGCGGGCATCTTCCACGCGTACTACACGGTGGCGCTCGCGCCGGCGCTCGCCGCGGTCGTCGCGATCGGGGCCTCGGAACTGTGGAGCCAGCGCGCGCAGTACTGGGCGCGCATCATCGGAGCCGTGACCGTGCTCGGCACCGTGCTCTGGGCGTACTCGCTGCTGAGCGAGGCATCCACCTGGCTGCCGTGGCTCAAGTGGGTCGTGGTCGTGCTCGGAGTCGTCGCCGCCGCACTGATCCTGGTGCCCGTCGACCGCCGCTCATTCCGGGTCGCGACGATCGCCACCGCCCTCACGGCCTCGCTCCTCGCCCCGCTCGCCTACACGATCCAGACGGTGACGACGGCGCACACGGGGTCGATCGTGACCGCGGGCCCGACCGTCGCCGGCAACGGCTTCGGCGGGGGAGCCGGCGGCCCCGGTGGTCGCGGCGGCTTCGGCGGCGGTCAGGGCGGCCCGGGTGGCACCCCGCCGACCGGGATGACCGGCGGCACCGGCACGTCGACCGGCGGAACCGGCACCGGCGCAGCCACGGGCGGCGCGGGCGGCACGGGCACCGCGACGGGCGGCACCGGCACCACCTTCACGCGGGGTGCGGGCGGCGGCATGGCCGGCCTGTTCGGCGGGGGAACGGTGAGCACGGCGCTCTCGACGCTTCTGAAGACGAACGCCTTGCAGTACACCTGGGTGGCGGCGGCCATCGGCTCCGACAGCGCGGCCAGCTACCAGCTGGCCACCCAGGAAGCGGTCATGCCGATCGGCGGATTCAACGGCAGCGACCCGTCTCCGACGCTCGCCCAGTTCAAGGCGTATGTCGCGGCCGGCAAGATCCACTACTTCATCGGCGGGTCCGTGGGGGCGTCGAACGGTGGGTCCAACGTCTCCAGCCAGATCGCCTCCTGGGTCGCCGCCAACTTCACCGCCACCACGGTGGGCGGAGTGACGGTCTACGACCTGTCGGGCAGTTAGGACCGATGCGCGGGTCCGCCTCTGCCCGCGCATCCCGACCGGCCGGGCCAGCTCGCGACAACGCGGGGTGGCCCGGCCGTTGGCGTGTGCCTGTGGATGGCTGGCGCCGCGACTCTCGGCCGCCGCGTATCCTCGCCCGGACGAAGGAGGCGCATGCGTAACGAACTCTCGGTCGCGTGGCGAGACGTGCGCAAGAGCTTCGGTCGGAGAGCGGCGCTGGATAGGTTCACGCTCGAGGCGGGGCCGGGCATCCACTGCCTGCTCGGCGACAACGGGGCGGGCAAGTCGACCGCATTCGCCGTGTTGACCGGCGCGCGGCGTCCCGACGCCGGTGACGTGCTGGTCGGCGGCGAGCGCGTTCGCCGGGGCGGCGCGACCGCGCGGCTGATCGGTTCGGCCCCGCAGAGTCTGTCGTACCCGCCGACGGTTCGCGTGCGGGAGGTGGTCGACTACGTGGCCGCTCACTATGCGGCGCCCGCACCCACTGCCGCGATCCTCGATCGCGTCGGGCTCACCGCGCTCGCACGCCGCAGCTGCGGTGGGTTGAGCGGCGGGGAGGCGCGGCGGCTGGCCCTCGCCTGTGCGCTCGTCGGCGACACCCCGGTCGTGGTGCTCGACGAACCGTCGGCGGGGCTCGATCGAAGTGGCCAGGGGGAGCTGCGGGAGATCATCCGCGGTCTGGGGTCGGCTGGCCGGATCGTGCTGCTCGCCTCGCACGACCTCGCGGACGTGGAGGCGCTCGCCGACCGCGTCTGGGTCGTCGCCGCGGGGCGGGTCGTGCTGGGTACGGACCCGGACGACATCACGCGGAGATTGGGTACACGGCGGATCCGGTTCCCCATCGCACGCGCGGTCGGATGGAAGCCCGTCGCCGTGCGCGTCGACCCCGAGGCGGTGGTAAGCGAGGCCGCGGGCACCGCCATCATTTCGACCACCCGTGCGGATGCGGTCGCCCGCGAGCTCCTCGGTGTCGACGGCCTGGCAGATCTCACGATCGAGCGCCCGACCCTCGGCGAGGCGATCGATCAGCTCGCCCTGGCCACGCGCGACGCAACGGATGCGCCCGCATGACGGTCATCATCGCGACCGTCCGCCTCCAGGTGATCGAACTGGTGCGGCTGCCCGCGTTCCTGCTGCCGCTCGCCGCCTTCCCCACGATGCTCTACGTGCTGCTGCCGGCGAACCTGGCCCGGCCCTCCCTGCTCACACTTCTCGGGTACCTCGCCTTCGCGATTCTCGGCACGATGATGTTCCAGTTCGGCGTCGGAATCGCGACGGGGCGCAACGATCCCTGGACCATCTATACCCAGACGCTACCGACGCGGGCGGTCCAACGAATCGTGGCGCTGGTCGGTGCGGGCATCGCCTTCTCGGCGCTCTTCTGCGTTCCCCTCGTCGTCGCCGGGTCAGCGAGCGGGGCGCTTCGAGCCGCGACGCCCGGCGCCATCGCGCTGATCATCCTGGCGCTTCTCCTCGGCGCGGTCGTGCACGGACTTTTCGGGCTCTCCCTCGGCTTCTGGTTGCCCGCCCGAGGAGCAGTCGGCATCACCAACCTCGTCTACTTCCCCCTCTCCTACGTCGGCGGCCTGTTCGGCCCCGTCGCCCCCGGACCGCTCACCGAGATCCACCCCTGGACCCCGACCGGAGGGTGGATGGACCTGCTGCACGCCTCCGCCTCGGGAGAGTTCGCGGGGCGCCCCATGCTCGTGCTGGCGGGCTACGCCGCGGCGTTCGGCGCCGCGACGCTCGTGGGGTACCTGCGGGTGGAACGCACGGTATACGCGTGAGCGGAGTGGCGGTGGGTCGCGCACGGTCGGCGGTTTTCGCGTGTCGGCGGGGCGGGCAGCCTGTCACACTCGGGGGATGACCACCCGCATCGTCGACCTCAGCCACCGCATCCGCGCCGGACTCGTCACCTACCCCGGCCTGCCCGCCCCCGAGATCACCCCGCACCTCACGCGCGCCCAGTCGCGCAGCCGTTACGCGCCGGGCACCGAGTTCGAGATGGACATCATCACGATGATCGGCAACACCGGCACCTATCTCGACAGCCCGTTCCATCGCTACGAGGGCGGGGATGACCTCGCCGCCCTCGATCTGGCCACCCTCGTCGACCTGCCCACGGTCGTCGTGCGGGCCGATCCTGCGACGCTCGTGGACGGCCGCGGCATCCCGGCGTCCGCGCTCGCGGGGCACGCGCTCGCGGGAGCGGCGGTGCTCCTCGACACGGGCTGGTCGCGCCACTTCGGGACGCCCGCCTACGGCGTCCGCGCTCCCTACCTGACGGCGGAGGCGACGGCCGCGCTGATCGATTCGGGCGCTGCGCTCGTGGGCATCGACTCCGTGAACATCGACGACACGGAGCCGGAGGCCGCGGGGGAGCGGCCAGCGCACTCGGGGCTGCTGGCGGCGGGCATCCACGTGGTGGAGCACCTGACCGGTCTCGCCGCGCTGCCTGCGACGGGCGCGCGCTTCACCGCGGCGCCCCCGGCGGTCGAGGGATTCGGCACCTTCCCCGTGCGGGCGTTCGCGATCGTGCCCTGACGGCGCTGCTCCGCCCCGCGCGCCCACCCCGCAACGCAGGCGCTCGCACGGCGCGCCCACCCCGCAACGCAGAAGCCCGAAACTGGCACCACCCGCAACGCACGAAACCCCGCCCGGACCGAGGTCCGAGCGGGGTTCCGCTGCTGTGTTACGAAAGGGACCGAGGTCCCGGGAGTCGGGTGTTACTTGGTGAGCGGCTCGAGCGTGGGGTTGTCCTTGTATGCCTCGGCAGCGTTCGCCTTGGTCACGAGGATCGGGGTCAGCTCGACCGACGGCACCGTGATGACGCCGTTGTAGTTGTTCTTGTCGACCACGGTCGCGGGCTTCTGGCCCTTGCTCAGGGTGACGACGAGGTCGACGGCGGCCTGCGCCTCGTCCTGCGTGTTCTTGTAGATGGTGCTGTACTGAATGCCCTGCATGATCAGCGGGATGGAGGCGGTCTCCGAGTCCTGTCCGGTCACGATCGGGTACGGCTTGCCGGCCGCCTTGACGGCGGTGAGGATGGCGCGGCCGAGCGTGTCGTTCGGCGAGAGCACGCCGTCGAGCGTCGGGGTGGCGGCGCTGTAGTTCTTGGTCAGGAGGTCGCTCATGCGGGACTGCGCGTTCTGCGCGAGCCAGCCCTGCGTGGAGACCTGCTGGAACTTCGTCTCACCCGAGGCGACCTTGAGGGTGCCGTCGTCGATCTTCGGCTGCAGGATGCTCATGGCACCGTTGAAGAAGATCGGCGCGTTGGCGTCGTCGGGCGAACCGGCGAACAGCTCGATGTTGTACGGGCCGGTCGCCTTCTTGGCGGCCATTCCGTCGAGGAGCGCCTGGCCCTGGAGCTGGCCGACCTTGAAGTTGTTGAAGGCGACGTAGTAGTCGACGTTCTTCGTGCCGGTGAGGTTGCGGTCCCACGCGATGACGATCGCGCCGGCCGCCTTGGCCGCCTTGACCTGGGTGCCGAGCTGGCTGCCGTCCTGGGCGGCGACGATGATGACCTTGTCACCCTTGGTGACCATGGCGGACACCTCGTTCTGCTGGTCGGGAACCGTGTTGGTGGCCGCCGCGTACTGCACGTCGGCCTTGAAGCCGGCCGCGGTGATCGACTTCTCGAACGCCGCCTTCGCGAGAACCCAGTTCTGCGAGGTCTTGGCGGGGAGCGCGACGCCGATGGTGTCACCCTTCTTGATGGTGCTGCTGCTGTCGCCCGACGTGGTGCCGCGCGAGGAACAGGCCGTGAGCGCCATGATCGCGATGGTCGCGACCGTTGCGCCCATGATTAGCTGCTTCCGCATTGAATGCCCTTTTCTTCTGTGATTGGAGGAGACGGTTGCGCACGGGGCGCATCCTGTTATTTGCTGACGCCGTAGTGCTACGGCAGCAAAACCTGGGGGGAGTCGTCGATCGACTTCGGCTGCTCGGTCGCGCTCCCGGTACCGGTCGACGCGTCACCGCCACCGCTCTTGCGAGTGAAGTTGCGCGTGAGGTACCCGATGACCGAGGGGCGGCCCTGCACCTTGCTGTAGACGTCGAAGGCGACGGCGATCAGAAGCACGAGGCCGCGGATGATCAGCACGAGGTTCGCGTCCGTGCCCACGAGCGACAGCCCGTTGGCGAGGAACGCGAGCACGAGACCACCGATGATCGACCCGGTGATCGTTCCGATACCACCGGCGACGGCGGCACCACCCACGAAGACGGCGGCGATCGCGTCGAGCTCCCAGCCGGTGCCGTCGGCGGGGCCTGAGGAGCCGGAGTAGGCGACGAACACCATGCCGGCGATGGAGGCCAGTACCGACATGTTGAGCATCACGAAGAAGTTGACCCGCTTCGAGTTGACGCCCGACAGCACGGCGGCGTTCGAGTTGCCGCCGACGGCGTAGAGGTGGCGGCCGAAGACCGTGGTGTTGGTCACGAAGCTGTACAGGATGATCAGCACGCCGAGGATGATCGCGACGATCGGGAGGCTGGTGCCGGCGCGGCCCGAGGCGAACAGGTAGGTCGCGTAGACGGTGATGCCGCAGAGCACGATCAGGCGCACGACGCTGGCCCAGACCGGCTGGGGCTCGGCACCCATCCGAACGCGGGTGGCGCGGGCGCGGATCTCGCGGATGATCAGCACCACCACGACGATGAGCCCGATGAGCAGCGTCGGGTTGCTGTAGCCGAAGTCCGGTCCGAAGTCGGGCAGGAAGCCCGCGCCGATGACCGTGTACGACTCGGGAACCGGCAGCGCCGTCGAGTTGCCGATGTACTGGTTGCCACCGCGGAAGATCAGCTGGCCGGCGAGCGTCACGATGAACGCGGGCACCCGCACGTAGGCGACCCAGAAGCCCTGCCAGGCACCGACGAGCACGCCGATGACGAGACCGAGCACGATCGCGAGCGGCCACGGCAGGTGCCACACGGCCATCGACTGGGCGACGATGATGCCGACGAAGGCGGCGACCGAGCCGACCGACAGGTCGATGTGGCCGGCGACGATCACCATCACCATGCCGATCGCGAGGATCAGGATGTAGGAGTACTGCAGGAACACGTTGATGACGTTCGTCGGGTTGAGCGTCAGGCCAGTTGCGATCTGGAACACGATGATGATCGCGACCAGGGCGATGATCATCCCGAACTGGTTGACGCCGCCGCCACCGCCGAAGATCTTACGAATGCTTTTCATCGAACGTTGGTCCTTTTCGAGGTCATGCTAACCATCAGCGATTCCGGGTTGGCTTCTTCTGCCGTTAGCTCATTGGTGATCTGGCCCTCGAAGATCGTGTAGATGCGATCGGAGAGGCCGAGGAGTTCGGGGAGTTCCGAGGAGATGAGGATGATGCCCTTGCCCTGGCTGGCGAGCTCCTGGATGATGCCGTAGATCTCGAACTTCGCCCCGACGTCGATGCCGCGGGTGGGCTCGTCGAGGATGAGGATGTCGGGATCGGTGAACATCCACTTGGCCAGCACGACCTTCTGCTGGTTACCGCCGGAGAGCTTGGTGACGCCCTCGTTGACCGAGGACGCCTTGGTGCGGAGCATCGTGCGGTAGCGCTCCGCCGTCTCGTACTCCTTGACGGAGGAGACGACGCCGTTCGTGGTGATCTTGGCGAGTCCCGCCGAGACGGTGGCGCGCTTGATGGTGTCGAGCAGGTTGAGGCCGAGCGCCTTGCGGTCTTCGCTCACGTAGCCGATGCCGTTCGCGATGGCCTGTGCGACCGAGTTCACCTTGATCGGCTTGCCGTCTTTGATGATCTCGCCCGAGACGTAGGTTCCGTAGGAGTGACCGAAGAGGCTCATCGCGAGCTCGGTGCGACCGGCGCCCATGAGGCCGGCGAAGCCGACGATCTCGCCCCGGCGCACGACGAAGTTCTCGTTCTTGCAGACCATGCGGCTCGGGTCGAGCGGGTGCTGAACGTTCCAGTCACGAACCTCGAAGAAGACCTCGCCGATGTTCGGGGTGCGCTCGGGGAAGCGGCTCTCGAGCGAGCGGCCGACCATTCCGCGAATGATGCGGTCTTCATCCACCCCGTCGCCCTTGACGTCGAGCGTCTCGATGGTCTTGCCGTCGCGGATGATCGTGATGGTGTCGGCGACCTGCTCGATCTCGTTGAGCTTGTGGGAGATCATGATCGAGGTCACGCCCTTGCCCTTGAGCCCGACGATGAGCTCCAGGAGGTGCTGCGACTCGGATTCGTTGAGGGCCGCAGTCGGCTCGTCGAGGATGAGCAGCTTGACCGACTTGTGCAGTGCCTTTGCGATCTCGACGAGCTGCTGCTTGCCGACGCCGAGCGACTTGATCTTGGTGTCGGGGTCGTCGTTCAGGCCTACCCGCGCGAGCAGCTCGGTGGCCTGGCGGTGGGCGCTCTCCCAGTCGATCACTCCGAAGCGCGACGGCTCGTTGCCGAGGAAGATGTTCTCGGTGATGGAGAGCTCGGGGATGAGCGCGAGTTCCTGGTGGATGATCACGATGCCGGCGGCTTCGCTCTGCTTGATGCCGCTGAAGTGAACGACCTGCGACTGGTAGACGATGTCGCCGGAGTAGGTGCCGTAGGGGTAGACGCCCGAGAGCACCTTCATGAGCGTGGACTTGCCGGCGCCGTTCTCGCCGCAGATCGCGTGAATCTCACCGGCGGCGACGGTCATGCTCACATCGGAGAGAGCCTTGACGCCCGGGAACTCCTTAGTGATCGAACGCATCTCGAGGATGGTGGGACCACCAGTCATATTGCACCGCCGTCTCTGGACTTCGCTGTCGTTCGGGATCGAAATCGCCCTGTGTCACGATAGGCGCAACGACCGCTGGCGTCAAAAGTTGAACGCAACGAATTGATAACGGATTGGTAAACCCGAGCGGGCGGCGACGGCGGGGATCGGCTTAAGGCCGCTTCAGCGCTGGGAAGACGCGCGCACGAGCGGGTGGGCGTGATTGCCGGTTTAACGTCAAGTCCTGAAGTCAGGTCGTGAACTCGGGGCGGCGGCGCGTGAACCCAAGGCGGGCGGGCCGGGCGGGGGATGACCGGGCGCCGGTTATCCACCGATGACGGCGCCGCACTCGCCCTCCCGACGCGGAGGGGCATAATGCTGCAAACGATGTGAACGTTTCCAAGCGGAGAGAATCGCGGCCGGAGAGCATGGAACCCGAGAAGGTGCGAGCGCCGAACATCCGCGATGTCGCGCGCCTCGCCGGGGTGTCGTACCAGACGGTCTCCCGCGTGCTCAACGACAGCCCGAGCATCCGCCCGGAGACGCGGCAGAAGGTGCTCGATGTCATCGAGGCGGTCGGCTACCGGCCCAACCAGGCGGCGCGCGCGCTCGTCACGAGCCGCTCGCGGACCATCGGCGTGCTCACTTCGCAGAGCGCGCACTACGGCCCGACGACGAGTTTGAACGCGATCGAAACCGCGGCGCGCGATGCGGGATACCGGCTCAGCGTCACCACGATCAGCACCGCCGACTACGCCTCGACCCGGGCGGGGCTCGACTACCTCATGAGCCAGTCGATCGAGGCGCTCGTGGTGATCGCGCCGCAGGTGCGGGTGTTCGATGCGATCCACGAGCTGTCGGTCGGTGTGCCGTTCGTGACCCTGGAATCGACCGGGCGCGACCCCGGCCACAGCCTCTCCGTCGACCAGACCGAGGGCGCCCGCCTCGCGGTGCGGCACCTCATCGACCTAGGGCACAGCGAGATCCTCCACATCTCGGGCCCGCAGGACTGGATCGAGGCCGAGGCGCGCATGCAGGGCTACCTGCAGGAGATGAACGAGGCCGAACTGCGCACCCGTGCCCCCGTGCTCGGTGACTGGACCGCCCACTTCGGCTACTACGCCGGCCTCGAGTTGCTGCGTTTTCGCGACTTCACCGCGGTGTTCTGCGGCAACGACCAGATGGCGCTCGGATTCATGCACGCCTGCCGCGAGATGGGGCTGACGGTGCCCGGCGACATCAGCATCGTCGGATTCGACGACATCCCCGAGGCCGCCCACTTCCTGCCGCCGCTCACCACCGTGCGCCAGAACTTCGTCGAGATCGGCCGGCGCGCGATCGCCGTGCTGCTCGGGGAGCTCGGCGGCCAGCCCGACCAGAACCACACCCCGATCACGCCGGAGCTGATCGTGCGCGCCTCGACGTCCCGCGTCGTGGTGCGCTGAGGGGAGGCGTCCCGCGCCTCCGCGCGAGTTGGCGCGCCCCGCGCCGCGCGAGTTGGCACTTTTTGTGCCACAAGTCGCGTTTCGCGGTCACGATCGGCAACGGATGACCGTGCTCGCGTGTTGTTGCACAAATCTGTCCCACAAAACGAGGGTGCTGGCACTGGCGGAGCGGGTTCGCGCCGCGAACCGCCTTTGACCCCGGGTTGGGCGCGGGTTTGCTCGGCCCTGCCCGCACCGCCGCGCGAGTTGGCACTTTTTGTGCCACAAGTCGCGTTTCGCGGTCACGATCGGCAACGGATGACCGTGCTCGCGTGATGTTGCACAAATCTGTCGCACAAAACGAGGGTTCCGGCACGGGCCGGGCGGGTTCGCACCGCGAACCTCCGCATATCCACCGCGAACGCTCCCCGGCGGCCCACTCCAACGCCCCAATCGGGCCACCCCGCCGCCCCAATCCGGCCACCCCGCCGCCCCCATCGGGCCAATCGGCCGGGCCAGTCGCCTGGCCCGACAGCCCCGCCTCGAACCGTCGCACGCCGGGGCGAAGGTAACGATCCGGTGACGCAAACGACCGGGCAGCTCAGGTGCTTGACAGATGTGACCGTTTCGGCTGTAGCATGTCGGAAGTCGTGTGAACGGTCACATCGCGGGGTGAGAGTCCGCAACCACATCGCGAGGCGAAAGCCCCGCAGCCAACATCGAAGCGAACCACCTCCGCCCCGCGGAGGCCCCCCGCTGAGACCCCGTGACCGACCACTCGCGCAGCCCCAGATCGAGTTCCAGACAAAGAGGTCATCGGTGAATCAAGCCGCCCCCGGCACCGTCGCCCCCGGCACGGCCGGTTCCAGCGCAGCCGCCCCCGGCACGGCCGGCTCCAGCGCAGCCGCCCCCGCATCCCCCGACGATCGCTATGTGATCGGGGTCGACTTCGGCACTCTCTCCGGACGCGCCGTCGTCGTGCGGGTGTCTGACGGCGCCGAGTTGGGCGCGGGCGTGCATGACTACCGCCACGCGGTGATGGACACCACCCTCGCCGCGACCGGTGCGGCGCTCCCGCCGGAGTGGGCGCTTCAGGTGCCCTCCGACTACACCGACGTGCTCAAGCACGCGGTGCCGGCGGCGCTCGAGGATGCGGGCATCGACCCCTCGAAGGTGATCGGCATCGGCACCGACTTCACCGCCTGCACCGTTCTACCCGTCCTCGCCGACGGCACGCCGCTGAGCGAGCTTCCTCAGTTCTCTGCGCGTCCCCACGCCTACGTCAAGCTCTGGAAGCACCACGCCGGGCAGCCCCAGGCCGACCGCATCAACGAGCTCGCCGCCGAGCGCGGGGAGAGCTGGCTGCCGCGCTACGGCGGGCTCATCTCGAGCGAGTGGGAGTTCGCGAAGGGCCTCCAGCTGCTCGAGGAGGACCCGGAGATCTACGCGGCGATGGACCACTGGATCGAGGCGGCCGACTGGATCGTCTGGCAGCTGTCCGGCCGCTATGTTCGCAACGCCTGCACCGCCGGCTACAAGGGAATCCTGCAGGACGGCGAGTACCCGAGCCGCGAATTCCTGGGCGCGCTCAACCCCGACTTCGCCGACTTCGCGATCGACAAGGTCGCCCACGAGATCGGCGAACTGGGCGCGGTCGCGGGCCACCTCACCGCCGAGGCCGCCGCGTGGACCGGCCTCCCCGAGGGCATCGCGGTCGCGGTCGGCAATGTCGACGCGCACGTCGCCGCCCCCGCCGCGCAGGCCACCGAGCCCGGTCAGATGGTCGCCATCATGGGCACCTCGACCTGCCACGTCATGAACTCGGATGTCCTGCGCGAGGTCCCCGGAATGTGCGGTGTCGTCGACGGCGGCATCGTCGCCGGACTCTACGGCTACGAGGCGGGCCAGTCGGGCGTCGGCGACATCTTCGCCTGGTACGTCGCGAACCAGGTGCCGCAGCGCTACTTCGACGATGCGGCGGCCGCGGGTCGCAGCATCCACGAACACCTCACCGCGCTGAGCAAGGACCAGCCGGTCGGCGGGCACGGTCTCGTCGCCCTCGACTGGTACGGCGGCAACCGCTCGGTGCTGGTGGATGCCGAACTCAGCGGCACCGTCATCGGGGCGACCCTCACCACCCGCACCGAGGAGATCTACCGCGCGCTGTTCGAGGCCACGGCCTACGGCACCCGCAAGATCGTCGAGACCTTCGACGCCGCGGGCGTTCCGGTCACCGAGTTCATCGCGGCGGGCGGGCTGATCCGCAACCCGGTGCTCATGCAGATCTACAGCGACGTGCTGCGCCTTCCCATCTCGACCACGGTCAGCACCCAGGGCCCGGCCCTCGGCTCCGCCATCCACGCCGCGGTTGCGGCGGGGGCCTACGCGAACGTGCGGGAGGCGGCTGCCGCGATGGGCAAGGTCAACCGGGCGCTCTACACGCCGAACGCGGAGGCGGCGGACGCCTACGACGCGCTCTACGCCGAGTACACGCTGCTCCACGACTACTTCGGTCGCGGCGCCAACGAGGTCATGCACCGGCTCAAGACCATCAAGCGGGAGGCCCTGTCATGACCGCATTCTCTCCGGAGATCGAGGTCGCGATCGCGCGCACCCGCGACGAGGTCGCCGCCCTGCACGCCGAGCTGACGCGCTACGAGCTCGTGGTGTGGACGGGCGGCAACGTGTCGGGTCGCGTGCCCGGCGCCGAGCTGTTCGTGATCAAGCCGAGCGGCGTGCTCTATGACGACCTCTCGCCCGAGAACCAGATCCTCTGCGACCTCGATGGCAACGTGATCCCCTCCACCCCGGGATCCGACCGCAGCCCGTCGAGCGACACCGCGGCGCACGCCTACGTGTACCGCAACATGCCCCACGTCGGAGGAGTCGTGCACACGCACTCCACCTACGCGACGGCGTGGGCGGCGCGCGGCGAGTCCATTCCGTGCGTGATCACGGCGATGGCCGACGAGTTCGGCGGCGACATCCCGATCGGACCCTTCGCCATCATCGGTGACGAGTCGATCGGCGCGGGCATCGTGCAGACGCTCAGCGGGCACCGCTCGCGGGCCGTGCTCATGCAGAACCACGGCGTGTTCACGATCGGCAAGAACGCCCGCGACGCCGTGAAAGCCGCGGTCATGACCGAGGATGTCGCGCGCACCGTCCACATCGCCCGCCAGCTCGGCGAGCTCCTGCCCATCCCGCAGGAATCCATCGATTCGCTCTACAACCGCTACCAGAACGTGTACGGCCAGAACCCCGCAGGAGAACTCAAGTGACCCGATCCATCGTCCCCGATCTCGCGAGCTACGAGGTCTGGTTCCTCACCGGCAGCCAGGGCCTCTACGGCGAGGAGACGCTGCGCCAGGTGGCCGAGCAGTCGCAGGAGATCGCTCGCACGCTTCAGGCTGCGGCGGATATCCCGGTCACCATCGTGTGGAAGCCGGTGCTCACCGACAGCGAGTCGATCAAGCGACTGTTCCTCGAGGCCAACTCGGCCCCCGGCGTGGTCGGCGTGATCGCCTGGATGCACACCTTCAGCCCCGCGAAGATGTGGATCCGCGGCCTCGACGCCCTCCAGAAGCCGCTTCTGCACCTGCACACCCAGGCGAACGTGGAGCTGCCCTGGAGCGAGATCGACTTCGACTTCATGAACCTCAACCAGGCCGCCCACGGCGACCGCGAGTTCGGCTACATCCAGGCCCGGATGAACGTCGCGCACAAGACGGTCGTCGGTCACGCCACGAACCCCGCGGTCACGGCGCAGATCGGCACCTGGACGCGCGCCGCGAGCGGCTGGGCCGCGGTGGGCAACCTCAAGCTCGCGCGCTTCGGCGACAACATGCGCTACGTCGCGGTCACCGAGGGCGACAAGACCGAGGCCGAGATCCGCTTCGGGCTGAGCGTCAACACCTGGGGCGTCAACGAGCTCGCCGACGCCGTGCACGCCACGAGCGACGCCGAGGTGGATGACCTCGTCGCCGAATACGAAGAGCTCTACTCCGTCGTGCCCGAGCTGCGCCGCGGCGCCGAGCGTCACGAGTCCCTGCGCTACGGCGCGCGAATCGAGCTCGGTCTGCGCTCCTTCCTGGAGGCCGGCGGGTTCAGCGCCTTCACGACGAGCTTCGAAGACCTGGGTGCGCTGCGCCAGCTGCCCGGCCTGGCCGTGCAGCGCCTCATGGCGGACGGCTACGGCTTCGGAGCCGAGGGCGACTGGAAGACGGCCGTACTGGTGCGGGCGGCGAAGGTGATCGGTGCGGGACTGCCCGGTGGGGCATCCCTCATGGAGGACTACACCTACGACCTCACCCCCGGCAACGAGCTCATCCTCGGCGCCCACATGCTCGAGGTCTGCCCGAGCCTCACCACCTCGAAGCCCTCGCTCGAGGTGCACCCGCTCGGCATCGGCGGCAAGGAGGACCCGGTCCGCCTCGTCTTCGACACGGATGCGGGCGACGCGGTCGTCGTCGCGATGAGCGACATGCGCGACCGGTTCCGCCTCGTCGCGAACGCCGTCGAGGTCGTGCCGCTTCCGGAGCCGCTGCCCAAGCTGCCCGTCGCGCGCGCGGTGTGGAAGCCCGCTCCCGACTTCGCGACGAGCGCCGCCGCGTGGCTCACCGCCGGCGCCGCCCACCACACCGTCATGAGCACCCAGGTGGGTGTGGACGCGTTCCAGGACTTCTCCGACATCGCCCGCACCGAACTCCTCGTCATCGACGAGGGCACGACGCTGCGTGAGTTCCAGAAGGAGGTGCGCTGGAACCAGGCCTATTACCGACTCGCGCAGGGCATCTGACCCTCGCACTGTAGACACCCCACGATGTGCCTTTCGTGACAACCCGTCACGTAAGGGCAGGGGACGCGGCTTTACATGGACGAGCCGCGTCCGACGAGTAACAAGTCAGAAGACAATGACGTCCATTTGCACCCCTCGAAAGGAAACACAGTGAAGAAGAAGGTCATCCTCGCGGTCATCACCGCGGGCGCCCTCGCGCTCACCCTCGGCGCTTGCTCGTCGACCCGCACCACCACCGGGTCGACGTCGACCTCCAACAAGGGCGCTCTCGTCGGCATCGCCATGCCGACGCAGACGTCCGAGCGTTGGATCAAGGACGGCGCCGCCATCAAAAAGGACCTCGAGGCCCTCGGGTACAAGACCGACCTCGAGTACGCGAACAACGACATCCCCACCCAGGTGCAGCAGATCGAGGCGATGATCACCAAGAAGGCCAAGGTGCTCGTGATCGCGTCGATCGACGGCACCGCGCTGTCGAGCCAGCTCGATGAGGCCGCCGCGGCGGGCATCAAGGTCGTCGCGTACGACCGCCTCATCAACGGCAACAAGAACGTCGACTACTACACGACGTTCGACAACTACAAGGTGGGCGTGCAGCAGGCGACCTCGCTGCTGACCGGCCTCGGAATCCTCGACGCGAGCGGCGCCGAGACCGGCAAGAAGGGCCCGTTCAACGTCGAGCTCTTCGCCGGCAGCCCGGACGACAACAACGCGACGTTCTTCTACAACGGCGCGATGGACACCCTCAAGAAGTACCTGGACAACGGCACCCTCGTGGTGAAGAGCGGCCAGACCGACTTCAAGACCGTCGCGACCCTGCGTTGGGACCCGGCCACCGCCCAGGCCCGCATGGAGAACCTGCTCGCCAAGAGCTACTCCTCAGGCGCCAAGGTGCAGGGTGTGCTCTCGCCCTACGACGGCCTCTCCATCGGCATCATCTCGGCTCTGACCAGCGCCGGCTACGCGAAGAACGCGCTGCCGATCATCACGGGTCAGGACGCGGAGGTCGGCTCGGTGAAGTCCATCATCGCCGGTGAGCAGTACTCCACCGTCTACAAGGACACCCGCAAGCTGGGCAAGGAAGCCGTCTCGATCGTAGACGACCTCCTCAACGGCAAGCAGCCCACCGTGAACGACACCAAGTCGTACAACAACGGCAAGAAGATCGTCCCGGCCTTCCTGCTCCAGTCGGTCGTCGTGACCAAGGACAACTACAAGCAGGTCCTGGTCGACGGTGGCTACTACACCGAGGCAGACCTCCAGTAGTTCTGCTGGGCACGTCATGAGGGTGCGGGCGATGGATGATCATCCCTCGCCCGCACTCTCCCTCCCCATTTCACGTCCCACCACGAAAAGCAGGTGACCGATGAGCAACAACATCCTCGAGATGCGCGACATCACCAAGACCTTCCCGGGCGTCATCGCGCTCAAGGACGTCTCCATCTCGGTCGAGCGCGGCGAGATCCACGCGATCTGCGGCGAGAACGGCGCGGGCAAGTCCACGCTCATGAAGATCCTCTCCGGCGTGTACCCCTCGGGCAGCTACGACGGCGAGATCGTCTTCGAGGGCGAGCCCGTGCACTTCCGCACGATCAACGACTCCGAGGCGGTCGGAGTGGTGATCATCCACCAGGAGCTCGCCCTCAGCCCGTACCTGTCGATCGCCGAGAACATCTTCCTCGGCAACGAGCGGCAGAAGCGCGGCTGGATCGACTGGAACGACACCAACCTCGAGGCGGCGAAGCTGCTCGCGCGCGTCGGCCTCAGCGACAACCCCATCACCAAGATCGTCGACATCGGAGTCGGCAAGCAGCAACTCGTCGAGATCGCGAAGGCGCTCTCGAAGAAGGTCAAGCTGCTGATCCTCGACGAACCCACCGCGGCCCTCAACGACGAGGACTCGGCGCACCTGCTCGACCTGCTGCGACACCTCAAAGAGCAGGGCATCACCTCGATCATCATCTCGCACAAGCTCAACGAGATTAAGAAGATCGCCGACTCCGTCACGATCATCCGCGACGGCAAGACGGTCGAGACCCTCGACATGGCGGCCGACGCGGTCTCCGAGGAGCGCATCATCAAGGGGATGGTCGGTCGCGACCTCGGCAACCGGTATCCCGACCACACGCCGCACATCGGCGACGAGGTGCTGCGCATCGAGGACTGGGTGGTGCATCACCCGAGCGATCACTCGCGGGTGGTCATCCACGGGGCCAACCTGTCGGTGCGGCGCGGCGAGATCGTCGGCATCGCCGGGTTGATGGGCGCGGGGCGCACCGAGCTCGCCATGAGCGTCTTCGGGCGTTCGTACGGCGCCAACATCTCGGGTCGCGTCTACAAGGAGGGCAAGGAGATCAAGACGAACACGGTTCCGGAGGCCATCGCGAACGGAATCGCGTACGCCACCGAGGATCGCAAGCGTTACGGCCTCAACCTCATCGACGACATCAAACGGAACATCTCCGGGGCAGCGCTCGAGAAGCTGACGAAGCGCGGCTGGGTCGACGCCAACCAGGAGTATGTCGTCGCCGAGGGCTACCGCAAGGACATGAACATCAAGTCCCCGACGGTCGGTGCGATCACCGGCAAGCTCTCCGGCGGCAACCAGCAGAAAGTCGTGCTGAGCAAGTGGATGTTCGCCGACCCCGATGTGCTCATCCTCGACGAACCCACCCGCGGTATCGATGTCGGCGCGAAGTACGAGATCTACACGATCATCAACAAGCTCGCGAGCCAGGGGAAGGGCGTCATCGTCATCTCCTCGGAGCTGCCCGAGCTGCTCGGCATCTGCGACCGGATCTACACGCTCTCGGAGGGTCACATCACGGCGAACGTGCCGCGCTCCGAAGCGACCCCCGAACTCCTCATGCAGTACATGACCCAAGAAAAGGAGTGAGACGACATGAGCGCCTCCCCCGTCACCACGAAGAGCTCGCTGAGCTCGGCCGCGAACTACCTCACCTCACAGCTGCGCCAGGTCGGCATCTTCGTCGCCCTCATCGTCATCGTGATCATCTTCCAGATCCTCACCGGCGGGATCCTGCTGCAGCCTGACAACGTCTCCAACCTGGTGGTGCAGAACAGCTACGTGCTGATCCTCGCCATCGGAATGGTGATGATCATCATCGCGGGTCACATCGACCTCTCGGTGGGCTCCATCGTCGGATTCATCGGCGCGATCGCCGGCACCATGGCGGAGCGGTGGGGCTGGCCCTGGTGGGCCGCGATCATCGCCTCGCTCGCGGTCGGAGCGATCGTCGGCGTCTGGCAGGGCTACTGGGTCGCGTACTTCGGTATCCCCGCGTTCATCGTGACGCTGGCCGGCATGCTGATCTTCCGCGGCCTCACCCAGGTCGTGCTCGGCAGCACGCAGATCACCCCGTTCCCCGACCCGATCCGCGCGCTCGGCGGCGGATTCCTGCCGGGCCTCGGCTTCCTGTTCGGGCAACTGGAGACATTGACCGTCGTCATCGGCATCCTGATCGCCGTCGTCATGGTCGTGCAGGCGCTGCGTCAGCGCGCCGTCCGTCGCCGCTACAACCTGGAGTCGGAGCCGTTCATCTGGTTCCTCGTCAAGCTCATCTTCACGGTGGGTCTGGTGCTCGTGATCGCGTACCTCCTTGCGAGCAACAACGGCATCCCGATCGTGCTCGTGGTGCTCGGCGTGCTCGTCGTCGCCTACTCGGCGATGATGTCGCGCAGCGTGTTCGGCCGGCACATCTACGCGATGGGCGGCAACCTCAACGCGGCGACCCTGTCGGGCGTCAAGACCAAGCGCGTCACCTTCCTGCTCTTCGTCAACATGGGCGTGCTCGCGTCGCTGGCGGGACTCGTCTTCGCCGGACGCCTCAATCTCGCCAACCCGACGAACGGCAACGGCTTCGAGCTCGACGCGATCGCCGCCGCCTTCATCGGCGGCGCGGCGGTGACCGGCGGCATCGGCACGGTGACCGGCGCCATCATCGGTGGTCTGATCATCGGAATCCTGAACAACGGAATGTCGATCATCGGCGTCGGCACCGACTACCAGCAGTTCATCAAGGGCATCGTGCTCCTCGGAGCGGTCGCCTTCGACGTGTACAACAAGCGGCGCACGGGTTCGCGCTAGTCGCGGTGAGGAGGCCCCGGCGACGACGTCGCCGGGGCCTCTGCCGTTCCGTGAAGCGAGGCCGCGACAGCCCGGCCGGCGGGTGGCTTCGATCGTGAGCGGAGAGGGCGTACCGAATCGATTCGATTAGCGCTAAACTGGTTACTCGCGCGCAGCGGAACCGACGTCACCCGAGCGGCTTCGAGCGGCGATCCTCCCTCCCTCCCCGCTCCACTTCCGTGCAAAGGTCTGCCCACTTTTCGTGACTACCGTCGTCCACCCCGGTGACTCCCTCTCGGGCCGCCAGCGCCTCGTCTACGTCGTCCTCCTCGGGGCGCTCACGGCGCTCGGACCCTTCACCATCGACCTGTACCTCCCGGCGCTGCCGCGGGTGCAGTCCGAGTTGCACGTGGGAACCTCCGCCGTGCAGCTCACCCTCAGCGCGACGATCATCGGCTTCGCGCTCGGGCAGCTCCTCGTGGGGCCGTGGAGCGACAAGATCGGCCGCCGTCTGCCGCTCATCATCGCGACCTCGGTGCACATCCTCGCGAGCCTGGGCGTAGCCCTCGCGCCCGGCTACGAGTGGCTCGTCGTCTTCCGCGTGCTTCAGGGCGCCGGCGCGGCCGCGGGCGGCGTCGTGGCGCAGGCGACGGTGCGCGACCTGTTCGGCGGGTACCCCCTGGTGCGGATGCTCTCGCGCCTCGCCCTCGTGAACGGGCTCGCCCCGGTGCTCGCCCCGTTCATCGGCTCGCAGTTGCTGCTGCTCGTGCCGTGGCGCGGCATCTTCCTGGTGCTCGCCGGCTACGGAGTGCTCGTGCTCGCCGCCTCGATCCTGTTCATCGTCGAGACGCTTCCGCCCGAGCGCCGTCGCGAGAACAAGCACAGCACGGCCCGCCAGCGCTATCACGCCCTCTTCACCGACCGCCGCTTCATCGGCGTCGCTCTCGTCGGCGGCATGACCTTCGCCGGCCTCTTCGCCTACCTCTCGTCGTCGTCGTTCCTGTTCCAGGACGTCTACGGCTTCAACCCCCAGGGCTACGGTCTGCTCTTCGCCGTCAACTCGGTCGGCATCGTCTCGGGCGTGCAGATCAGCGCGCGGCTGGCCAAGTACTTCGGTCCGCAGTGGATCCTCGCCGTCGCGGGAATGGTGGCGTTCGCGATGGCGGTCGCGATCGTGGTGCTCGATCTCTCGCACGCCGGGCTGTGGGGCATCCTCATCCCGCTGTGGTTCTTCATCGCCGCGTGCGGCTTCTCCTTCCCGGCGGTGCAGGTGCTGGCGCTCGCCGAGCACGGCAAGGAGGCCGCCACGGCCGCCTCGCTCCTCGGCGCGCTCAACTTCGGCCTCGCGGGTGGTATCTCGCCCGTGATCGGGCTGTTCGGCATCACGAGCGCACTTCCGATGGGCGGGATGATGGTCGTCACGACGTCGATCGCCATCATCGGCATGTGGACCCTCGTGCGCCCGCGGTCGGTGCCGGCGCTCTCGCGCTGAGCGACGCCGACGCCGGCGGATGACCGCCCGCCCGGTCATCCGCCGAAAACCGCGCGCGCACTCGGTCCTCCAACGTTGTAATCTGCGAGTGCGGATCGCACGAGGATGACCGAGGGGAGCCAGTCGTGACCATCACCATGCACGACGTCGCCAAGCTCGCCGGCGTCTCGATCAAGACGGTCTCGAACGTCGTCAACGACTACCAGTACATCAAGCCCGAGACGCGGGCGCGGGTGCTCGAGGCGATCGAGAGCCTGGGGTACACGCCCAACCTCTCGGCACGCGGTCTGCGCTCCGGGCGAACGGGCGTGATCAGCCTGATCATTCCCGACCTGCGCAACGCCTACTTCGCTGAGCTCGCCGACTCGGTGATGCGGGCCGCCGCCGACGAGGGTCTCGCGGTGCTCATCCAGCAGGTGGGCGGAAAGCGCGCGGCCGAGATCGAAGCACTGCACGGGCCGCGCATGACCAACGTCGACGGAATCCTGTACAGCGTGCTCGCCCTCGACGAGAGCGACGTCGACCAGCTCGTGATCGACACCCCGCTCGTTCTGCTGGGGGAGCGGATCTTCAACGGGCCCACCGACCACGTGACGATGCACAACATCGAGGGCGCCCGGGCGGCGACCGAGCACCTGCTCGCACAGGGACGACGGCGACTGGTCGCGTTCGGCGCCCACCCGGGAGAGGTCATCGGCTCGGCCGGCCTGCGTCTCGTGGGCTATCGCGAGGCGCTCGAGGCGGCCGGCGTCGAGTTCGACGAGTCGCTCGTCGTCACCGTCGGCAACTGGCACCGGGCCGACGGGGCGGAGGGCATGCGGGAGTTCCTGGCGAAGGGCATTCCCTTCGACGGGGTCGTCGCGTTCAACGACTCGATCGCGCTGGGTGCGATGCGCGTGATGCAGGATGCGGGCATCCGGATCCCGGCGGACGCCGCGGTGATCGGCTTCGACGACATCGACGAGACGCGCTACACCCTGCCGAGCCTGTCGACGATCAACCCCGGCCGCGACGAGATCGCGCGGGTGGCCGTGCAGTATCTCAAAGAGCGAATCGCGGGTGGAGCGCACTCTATTCCGCCGCGGGAATACCTCGCCGATTTCGAGCTCATCGAGCGCGAATCGTCGCACGCGGGTGGCTAGGTAACTTTTCGGCACCCAATCTGCGCGGGTCGCTTGACACCCGCGATCGAGTTCCGCATGATGTTCCTACAACGTTTACCTACAACGTTGTAAACACGAAAGCCCCACACCGTGAACCAGCGGAGGGGGACCAGCGAATCAAGGAGGATTCCCTATGAGCCAGGCCGCACCGGTCGCTCCCGGATCCCGTCCTCCCCGCCGCAGCAGTGGCATCCTCGCCGGGCCCTCCTCCTACGCGCGCCGCGCCTGACCACCGTGCTGGTGCCCTGCACCACCTTCTCGACAACGAAGTCCAACCACCTCGAAGGGAATCACAGTGAAGAAGAAAGCACTGCTCGCCGCCGTTGCGGCAGCCGCTCTCGTCGCAGCGCTCGCCGCCTGCAGCAGCAGCGGAGGCGGAGGCACGAGCACCAGCTCGAAGGCCACCAACTGCACCAACAAGATCGTCGTGAAGTCGGCGCCGGTCGTCACCGTCTGGGCCTGGTACCCCAACATGGCGAAGGTCGTCGACAACTTCAACAACGGCCACAAGGACGTGCAGGTCTGCTGGACCAACGTCGGCCAGGGCGGCGATGAGTACAACAAGGTTCAGACGGCCATCTCGGCGGGCAAGGGTCTTCCCGACGTCGTGATGCTCGAGGCCGACCACCTCACCGCCTACGAGATCCAGGGCGCGCTCGTCGACATCAGCAAGTACGGCGCCGACTCGGTGAAGAGCAACTTCAGCGCCGGTGCCTGGAAGGACGTCTCGCAGGGCAGCTCGGTCTACGCCGCTCCCGTCGACGGCGGCCCGATGGCGCTCATCTACCGCACCGACGTCTTCAAGAAGTACGGCATCACCACCCCGCCGACCACGTGGGCCGAGTACGCCGCTGATGCCGCGAAGGTCAAGGCCGCGGGCGGACCCGCGTTCGGCGACCTCGGTGCCAACGTTCCCGCCGTCCAGATGGCGCTCCAGATCCAAAAGGGTGCGACGCCGTTCCAGTACGACCTCTCCGACCCCAAGAAGCTGACGATCAAGCTCAACGACCAGGCCTCGAAGGACGTCCTGGACTACTGGGCCGGACTCGTGAAGGCCAAGGAGATCGGCACGCAGGACCAGTTCACGACCGACTACATCTCGGGTGTCGTGAACGGCAAATACGCGACCTACGTCTCCGCGGCGTGGGCCCCCGGCTACCTCACCGGCGCCGGCGTCGGCAAGGGCGCCTCCAGCGGTGTCTGGGCCGTCGCCCCGCTGCCGCAGTGGGACACGGCGAACCCGGTCTCGGTCAACTGGGGTGGTTCGGCGTTCGCCGTGACCAGCCAGGCGACCAACAAGGCGAACGCCGCCAAGGTGGCGCTCGGTCTGTACGCCGACCCGGCATCCCTCGCCGACGGGTGGAAGAACCAGATCATCTTCCCGCTCAACCAGGGTGTGCTGACCTCGCAGGAGTTCATCGACAACAAATCGGAGTTCTTCAGCGGCCAGACCGCCAACAAGGATGTCTACATCCCCGCCGAGAACGCCTACAAGGGCTTCACCTACTCGCCGATCACCGTCTACTACTACGCCCAGCTGCAGGCGGAGACGGCCAAGATCAACGCGGGCAAGATCACGGGATCGCAGGCCGCCGATGAGCTGCAGGCGAACATCGTGAAGTACGCACAGGGACAGGGCTTCACGGTTACGCAGTAACCTCGCCCCACCCCACAGGAGCGGCTCCGGTCGTCACCGGCCGGAGCCGCTCCCTCCCCACCGACTTGCAAAGGATCTGCGAATGGCAAACGCACCAGCGATCACGGCGACGGCGCCGCGATCGGCACGAGCCGCCGACGGCGGCAAGAAGAGGCGGCCGGGCGGCCGGCGCCGAGGCGCCATCGGCTGGATGTTCATCGCCCCGTTCGCGGTGGTCTTCCTCGTCTTCCTCGTCGCTCCGCTCGCCTACGCCTTCTACCTCAGCCTCTACACGAAGGGGCTCGCCACCGGCACCACCTTCGCCGGCATCGACAACTACACCAAGGCGTTCACCGACCCGTCGTTCCTGAACGGCGTCTGGTTCGTGGTGCGCTTCGCTCTCGTGCTCATCCCCGTGCAGATGGCCGTCTCGCTCGCGGTGGCGCTCGTGCTCGACGCGATCACCACTCGCTTCGCCCGCTTCTCGCGACTCATGATCTTCCTGCCGTACGCCATCCCGGCCGTCATCGGGGCGCTCATGTGGGGCTTCCTGTACAGTCCCACCTTCGGTCCGCTCGCGCAGATCTTCGGCATCTTCCACGCCGCCGCGCCGTTCCCGCTGAGCCCCGACAACGTCTTCGGCGGGCTCATGAACGTCGTCACCTGGCAGTGGGCCGGCTACTACATGATCATCATCTACGCGGCGCTCCAGGGCATCGATCCCTCGATCTACGAGGCCGCCCGCATCGACGGCGCGAGCGCCTGGCAGGTGGCCTTCCGCATCAAGGTGCCGCTCGTCAGCTCCGCGCTCGTGCTCATCCTCGTCTTCGCGCTCATCGGAACACTGCAGTTCTTCACCGAGCCGTCGATCCTCGCCCCCTCGGCCAACTGGTCGATCACGCCCGACTTCACGCCGAACATCTATGCCTACAACCAGGCGTTCTCCTACGCCAACTTCAACTACGCCTCGGCGATCTCCTTCGCCCTCGGCATCATCGTGTTCATCGCGGTGTACATCTTCCTGTTCGCCACTCGTAAGCGGGGGAGCATCCTGTCATGACGACCGCATCACTGGGCCGCACCGGCCTCAGCACCGCCCGCCTCACCGACGGCAAGCGCCGTCGTCGCGCCAACCTCGTTCCGCACCTGTTCCTCGGCGCCCTCGTGATCTACTTCCTGATTCCCATCTGGTGGCTGTTCGTCGCGAGCACGAAGGACGTGCACGGCCTGTTCAGCGGCAGCGCCGGCGCGCTCTGGTTCGACAAGAACTTCGCGCTCGGTGCCAACATCGCCGACCTGTTCACCTACAACGGCGGCATCTACCTGCGCTGGCTCGGCAACTCGCTGTTCTACGCGGTCACCGGCGGCCTCGGCGCGAGCGCGCTGGCCGTGCTCGCCGGGTACGGGTTCGCGAAGTTCCGGTTCCGCGGTCGCCGCTTCTTCTTCGCGGTGCTGCTGGGATCGGTCATGGTGCCGCTGACGGCGCTCGTGATCCCGACCTTCGTGATGATGTCGGACCTCAAGCTGACAGACACCATCTGGGCGGTCATCCTGCCGTCGCTGCTCAACCCGTTCGGCGTCTACCTCATGCAGGTCTACGCGACCGACGCGGTGCCCGACGAGCTGCTCGACGCCGCCCGGGTCGACGGCGCCGGCGAGATCCGCACCTTCTTCCAGGTCGCGTTCCCGCTCATGCGGCCCGCATTCGTCACGGTGCTGCTGCTCTCGATCGTCGGCACCTGGAACAACTACTTCCTGCCGCTCGCCATGCTCTCGAACACCCAGCTGTTCCCGATCACCGTCGGGCTCGGGCTGTGGCAGGGGCAGGCGGCGGCCAACAACGGCGGCGGGCACTCGCTGTGGGGCCTCATCATCATCGGCTCGCTCGTCTCGATCATCCCGCTCGTCATCGCGTTCCTCTCCCTGCAGAAGTACTGGCAGGGCGGCCTCTCCATCGGCAGCCTCAAGTAATCGCCCGCGCCCGCCCCTGAACACCGAAAGATAACCATGCCTTCAGCACACCTCACCCTCGACCCGCACTTCACCGTCGGGGTGGTCGATCGCCGCGTGTTCGGCGGGTTCGTCGAGCACCTCGGGCGCTGCGTCTACGACGGAATCTACGAGCCCGGCCACCCCACCGCCGACGCCGACGGATTCCGTGAGGATGTCCTCGCGCTCGTTCGCGAACTGGGGGTGTCGACCATCCGCTACCCCGGCGGCAACTTCGTCTCCGGGTTCCGGTGGGAGGACTCCGTCGGCCCCAAGGAGAAGCGTCCCGTGCGCGCCGACCTCGCCTGGCACTCCATCGAGACGAACCAGGTTGGCATCGACGAGTTCGGTCGCTGGCTCGACAAGGCCGGCAGCGATCTGATGTACGCCGTCAACCTCGGCACCCGCGGCGTGCTCGAGGCCCTCGATGTGCTCGAGTACACGAATGTGCGCGGGGGCACGACCCTCTCCGACGCCCGCATCGCCAACGGACGCACCGAGCCCTACGGGGTGAAGATGTGGTGCCTCGGCAACGAGATGGATGGGCCGTGGCAGCTCGGCCACCGCTCGGCCGAGGACTACGGCAAGATCGCCTCGCAGACGGCGAAGGCGATGCGCCAGCTCGACCCCTCCGTCGAGCTCGTGGTGTGCGGCAGTTCGAGCGCGCAGATGCCGACCTTCGGCGCGTGGGAGCACACGGTGCTCGAGCACAGCTACGACGACGTCGACTTCATCTCGTGCCACGCCTACTACGAGGAGCTGGGCGGCGACACCGGCAGCTTCCTCGCCTCGGCCGTCAACATGGACCACTTCATCGAGTCGGTCGTCGCGACCGCGGACGCGGTCGGCGCGGCGCTCAAGAGCACGAAGAAGATCAACATCTCCTTCGACGAGTGGAACGTCTGGTACATCAGCCGGTACCACGAGGTCGATCGCATCACCGACATCGAGGAGTGGCCGGTCGCGCCGCGCCTGCTGGAGGACAGCTACTCCGTGCTCGACGCGGTCGTCGTCGGCAACCTGCTCATCTCGCTCCTCAAGCACGCCGACCGGGTCACCTCCGCGTCGCTCGCGCAGCTCGTCAACGTGATCGCGCCGATCATGACCGAGCCCGGCGGCGACACCTGGCGGCAGACGACGTTCTTCCCGTTCGCGATCACCTCGCGGCTCGCGACGGGGTCGGCTCTCGAACTCAAGCTCGACTCCGACAGCTACGAGACCGCGCAGTACGGCACCGTGCCGACGGTCGACGCGGTCGCGACTCACGATGCCGAGGCGGGCACGACCGCGATCTTCCTCGTCAACCGCAGCATCGACGCGCCGACCACGGTGACCATCGACGTGAGCGGCCTCGGTGATGTGCGCATCGCCGAGACCCACCTCCTCGCCGACGACGACATCTACGCCAAGAACACGCTCGATCACCAGGACCGGGTCGGCACCACCGAGAACTCGACCGCGGTCGTCACGGGAGGCACGCTGACCGTCACGCTCCCCGCCGTCTCCTGGACCGCCATCTCGCTCGTGGCGTGACCATGCGGGGGCCTTCGCGGCGGGTGACCGTCGTGGTGACCGCCATCGCCCTGCTGGTGGTGGCGGTCATCGCGGTGGTGATCCTGGTCGTGCGCGCGGCACCGCGAGCGCCGATGCGGCCGCTCGCGCTCTCGGGTGACATCGCGGCGCACGATCCCGCGATCGTGGTCGGCTCACACGGGTCGCCGTGGTTCGTGTTCGCCACCGGCGACGATTCGCACGACGGCACGATCCAGATCCGCGAGTCGCCCGACGGCCATCACTGGCGCTTCGTCGGCACCGTGTTCGACCAGAAGCCCGCGTGGCTGGTGGATGCGGTGCCCGGCGTCGGCGCACTGTGGGCGCCCGACGTGCACCGGCACGGCGACACCTGGTACCTGTACTACGCGGCATCGACCTTCGGGTCCAACCACTCCGTCATCGCACTGGCGACGAACACCACGCTCGACCCCTCCGCTCCCGGATACCGCTGGGTGGACCGCGGTCCCGTGATCGCGAGCGAGACGGGTGGAGACTTCAATGCGATCGACCCGAACGTGGTGGAGGACGCGGCCGGGCATCCCTGGCTCGCCTTCGGATCGTTCTGGAGCGGCATACGGATGGTGCGCGTGCGGTACCCCTCGGGACTGCGCGCCGATGCCGCGACGCCGCTGCGGCTCGCGAACCGCGGCACCGCGGAGGACGCGATCGAGGCCGCGTTCGTCGTGCGGCACGGTGGCTGGTACTACCTGTTCGCCTCCTTCGACCACTGCTGTCAGGGGGTCTCCAGCACCTACAACATCGACGTCGGCCGGTCGCGCAGCGTGACCGGGCCGTACCTCGATGAGGCCGGGCATCCGATGCTCGACGGCGGGGGCACCCGGCTGCTCGCGAGCGCCGGGCGGTACATCGGCCCCGGCGGCGAGTCCTACTCGCAGGGCTACCTCGCGTACCACTACTACGATGGTGCCGCGAACGGCAGATTCGCGCTCGGGATCCGACGCGTGGACTGGCAGGACGACGGCTGGCCGCGGCTACGCTGAGGCGGCGGTGGTCGGCCGTGCGAGGCCGGTCAGCACGGCGGCCGGCGGCGCGCGGCACGGCGGGCACGGTGCGAAGATTGAGGAAGCGGTAGCGGGAACATCGTCCATGAGTCCCCGCTACCGCTCCCTGAATCTCCGACAGGACGGCGACCCCGCGTGACCACACCCAAGGGCGACACCGCCGAGAGCATCCGAACCGCTCGAAAGCTCACCCGCTTCTGGCCGCTGTACTCCGGGGTCGTCGCCCTCGTCGCCGTCGCCGCCCTCGGGGCGCTCATCGCGTTCCGCGACAACAACCTGCCGCTGTCGTTCGACACCACCTGGATGAACGAGGTGATCGAGCACCGAAGCCCGCTGTGGACGGCGCCCGCCCTGGTGATGAACTCGATCGGCGGGGGGATCGTGGCGACGGTCATCCTGCCGGTCGTGGTCATCGGCGTGCTGTGCCTGCGTCGGCGATTCTGGTCGGCCCTGTTCTACGCGATCGCGACAGCGCTCAGCGGCGCGCTCGTGCAACTGCTCAAATTCAGTTTCGAGCGCCCGCGCCCGACCGACATTCTCGTCACCGCCGATCTCGGGTCATTCCCCTCCGGGCATACGGCGAACGCCGCGACGCTCGCCGTGATTCTCGGGATCGTGCTGCAGCGAACGTGGGTGTGGTTCGCGGGGGTGATCTACGCCGTCGCGATGGCGGTGAGCCGCACCTACCTGGGCGCCCACTGGCTGAGCGACACGATCGGCGGACTGGTGCTGGGAGCCGCGGTGGTCGTCATCGTCTGGACCCCGCTCGCGACCCGCATGCACGCGGAACGGGATCGCGGTCGCGCTCGCCGCCTCGCAGCCAGGCGGGATAGCGTGGGGGCATGAGAATCCTCCTCGTCGGCGCCGGTGGCGTCGGCAACGCGATCGCGAAGATCGCCGCCCGCCGTGAGTTCTTCGAGACGATGATCGTGAGCGACTACGACCTCGCCCGCGCCCAGCGCACCGTCGCCTGGATCGAAGAGAGGCACGGACCGCAGGGCGACCGCTTCGTCGCCGCTCGCATCGACGCGAGCGACCCCGACGACGTGACCGCGGTCGCGCGTGCGCACGGAGTGACGCACATCATGAACGCGGTCGAGCCCAAGTTCGTGCCCACCATTTTCGCGGGCGCGCTCGCGGCGGGGGCCGACTACCTCGACATGGCGATGAGCCTGTCTGAGCCGCATCCCACCAACCCGCACGAGGAGACCGGCGTCAAGCTGGGCGACGACCAGTTCGCACAGTCGCCCGATTGGGTGACGGATGGCCGGCTCGCGCTCGTCGGCATGGGCGTCGAGCCCGGCCTCTCCGACGTCTTCGCGCGGTACGCCGCCGACCACCTCTTCAGCGAGATCGACGAGCTGGGCACCCGCGACGGCGCCAACCTCGTGGTGCGCGACGAGGCGGGCAACGAGATCTTCGCGCCGTCGTTCAGCATCTGGACCACGATCGAGGAGTGTCTGAACCCTCCCGTGGTGTGGGAGAAGGAGCGCGGCTGGTACACGACCGCCCCGTTCAGCGAGCCCGAGATCTTCGAGTTCCCCGACGGCATCGGCCCGGTCGAGTGCGTCAATGTGGAGCACGAGGAGGTGCTGCTCATGCCGCGGTGGCTCGACGCCAAGCGGGTCACCTTCAAGTACGGGCTCGGCGACGAGTTCATCGGCATCCTCAAAACGCTCAACCAGCTCGGCCTCGACAAGACGGAGCCGGTGCGGGTGCGCTCCGCCAACGGGCCCGTCGAGGTGGCCCCGCGCGACGTCGTGGCGGCGGGCCTCCCTGATCCCGCGACGATCGGCCCGCGGATGACCGGCAAGACCTGCGCGGGCGTCTGGGTGACCGGCCTCGGGCCCGACGGCGCGCGACGCGAGGTCTACCTCTACCACGTGAGCGACAACGAGTGGACGATGGCGGAGTACGAGGCGCAGTGCGTCGTCTGGCAGACCGCGCTCGGGCCGGTCATCGCCATGGAACTGCTCTCGACCGGTGTCTGGTCGGGCGTCGGCGTGCTCGGCCCGGAGGCGTTCGACGCCGAGCCCTTCCTCGAGCTCATGGCGCGCCCGATCGCCGACGGCGGCTACGGCCAGCAATGGGGTCTGCAGGATCGGTTGGCTGCAGGGGTGTGATCCCGTTTCTGGGGCGTCCCAATCCTTTGGATCGGTGACGCATCGTCACTATCCTGACCAGGTGCTTTTCGCTTACCCCTCCACGCGTCGGGCCGGCGGCCGCCCGCGGCACCGCGGTCGCGCCGCTGCGATCGCCGCCCTCGTCGCTGTGCTTGCCATCGTCCTCAGCGGGTGCGCCCCGCGACCCGCGCCCGCAGCGCACCCGCTCGTCGGCAAGACCCTTCGGGTGGTCGAACACGAGTTGGGGCGGGTGCCCTCACCTATTTACGACCTCTCAGCGCCGATTGTGAACGTCAAGCCAGCCTTCTCGCTCAACGGCCCGCAGGGCGACTGGGTCGTCGTGACGGCATGCGGGGCGATGAGCAACAAACGCGGCGATGTGGTGGTGGGGATCATCCCTCTCGCGCGATACACGGCCGACCTGTGGGCGAAGGCGGAGGCGGGCGGCTTCGACTCTCTGCTCGCGGAGTGCTCGAAGCGGTAGGCGCTCGCCGCTCCGACCGGGGATAGGCTGCGGTCATGAAGGTCACCGCGGTCGAACTGCACCTGCTCGCGATGCCCCTCGTGCGCCCCTTCGAGACGAGCTTCGGGCGGCAGACCGCTCGCACCGTGCTGCTGGTGCGGGTGCGCACCGATGTTGGGGACGGCTGGGGCGAGTGCGTGGCCATGGCCGACCCGGTCTACTCGAGCGAGTATGTGGCGGGCGCCGAGGCGGTGCTCCGCGACTACCTCGCCCCCGCGGTGCTGCACGCCGACGAGGTGACCGCCGAGGGCTTCGCGGGCCTCGTCTCCTTCGTGATCGGTCACCGTATGGCGAAGGCCGCGCTCGAGACGGCGCTCCTCGATGCCGAGTTGCGCACGGCCGAGCGCAGCTTCGGCGACTACTTCGGGGCGGTCCGCGACGAGGTGGACTGCGGTGTCTCGGTCGGCGTCGCGCCGAGCATCCCGGAGCTGCTCGACGAGGTCGCCGGGTACGTCGACGAGGGCTACCGCCGCATCAAGCTGAAGATCAAGCCCGGCTGGGACATCGAACCCGTGCGGGAGGTGCGCGAACTCCTGGGGCCGGATGCCCTGCTCCAGGTCGACGCCAATACCGCCTACGACGCCGCCGACATCCGCCACCTGCGGCTCCTCGACGCCTACGAGCTGCTGCTCATCGAGCAGCCCTTCGTGGAGGAGGACATCGCGACCCATATCCAGCTCGCCCGCGAGATCGAGACGCCCGTCTGCCTCGACGAGTCGATCCTCGGGGTGGGGGTCGCGGTCGACGCGATCGAGCGCCACGCCACGAGCATCATCAACATCAAGGCCGGCCGGGTCGGCGGCTATCTCGAGGCCGTCCGCATCCACGACGCCTGCGCCGAACTGGGCGTGCCGGTCTGGTGCGGCGGGATGCTCGAGACCGGCGTCGGGCGTGCAGCCAACGTCGCCCTCGCCGCCCTCGAGAACTTCACGCTGCCGGGCGACACCTCGGCGTCGCGGCGGTACTTCGCCGAGGACCTGACCGAGCCGTTCGAGCTCGTGGACGGGCGGCTGAGGGTTCCGACGGCGCCGGGGTCAGGGGTGACTGTGCGGGAGGAGCTGCTGCGGGCGTGGGCGGTGCGGGCGCCGGTCATCCTCACCGCGTAGCGGTCAGCGGCCGCGCTCGAACCAGTACCGGCTGCCCGGGTAGGTGGTGAAGAACTCGCCCTGACTCAGCGGCGCACCGGCGTGCACCACCTGGCAGCCGATGGCGCCGGCGAAGGTGTCGAGGTCTTCGCGCGCCCAGTACTGCCCGCGAAGGCGGAACAGGCATCGGCCCCCCGCGTCGAGGGCGACGAGTTGGATGGTGCGCTCGGAGGAGTCGCGGGCGTAGACACGGGCGAGAACCACCCGCGCGATCGCGGAGCGCGGCACACTCTGGGTGCGGCTGAAGATGCCGTTGCCGCTCACGAGCTCCCCGCTCACGGCGGCGAACACGCGCGTCTGGCGCAGCAGGGTGGCGAGGCAGGCGAGAGCGAGCAGGATGTGGAGGACGAGAATCCACTCCCAGCCGCCGACGGCCGCCGTGTACCAGTAGGCCACCGCGAACACGGGCACCGTGATCGCGACGTACGTGACGACGGCGGTCGTGAGCAGGGAGCGCTTCGGGCGCACGACGACGGCGAGGGTGTCGGTGGTCGGCATGGCGTTAGGCTCCTCTCCGCCTTTCTCGCAATGGGCGCTCACCGCGAGGCGAGCGGAGCAGAGACGTCGCTGCGTCCCGAATCTCCGACTGAGTTTTACTATAGAACACCCTGTCCATGCCCGGGTGACACCTTTTGGGGGCGCGCCCCGCGCGGATCGGTCGCGGCGACGGTTGCGCCGATTCCCCAGACCAGTAGGGCGAAGATCATGGGCGCGAACGCGTCGTCGGGCTGGAGGACGAGCGTGGCGAGCCCAGGTGCATCGTCCGTCAGCTCGGTGAAGGCGAGGAAGGGCAGGATGGCCCAGCCCATCGGCACAATCCAGCCCAGACGGGGCCCGAACACGAAGGAACCTCCGAGGGCCGCACCCGTCAACGCGAACACGTTTCGCATCAGTGCCAGTGATCCAAGGCCCGCATACGAGTGCGGGGGGAGGCCCGCGGGCGCGGGAAGGAGCAGCGTCGTCCCACCGGCGATGACCGCCGCGATCACGGAGAGCACGGCGACGTGCGCGAGGCGCCAGGCGACCAGATTCCGCACGGCGAGTCGCTCCTGCACCCTCGCGCTCGCCGCCGACGAGGCCGCGATGGCGATCGCGGGGAGCAGGGGCAGCTGGGCCGTCAATTCGACGAGGTAACCACCGCGCGGGTTGACCCCGTACCCGAGTGGCCCGCAGGCGAGCATCAGGATGCCCGTCGCGAGCGCGATGACGACGTTGGCGAGCCACCGTCGCGTTCGGGCGAAGAGGCGGATCCCGATCACGGCAGGTCGGCGAGAGTCAGGGAGCAGGAGAAATACGCCGAGGCGTGCGCACGGAACCACGCGTTGCCCTCGCTCGCAGAGAGTCTCTTCAGCGCACTGAGACGCGCGGGTTCGGGCGATCCATCGCTGAAGTAGTCGGCCCCCGACAACCAGGTGTCGACATAGTCGACCGCTGGCACCCCGATGCTCTCGACTCCGCAGTGCGGAGCAGCCCCGTACTTCTTCACGTACCGTTCCACCGCGAACTCGATGTCGCTTGGCGACGAGAGCCGTTCCACGTAGACGCTGCGCGCGCCCCGAGCGGGCAGGTCCCCGATCCCCTCGACATTCTGCTCCAATCGCGCCGCCGCGAGGGGGGTTCCGTCGACGCGGGAGTTGAGCGCGGCGAAGGCGGCATGCAGCGGCTGCATCGCAACTGCGTAGCCGCGGTTGAGGCAGAGCGTGAAGCCGTCATTCTCACAGACGAAGTCTCGCGAGTTGTACGCCGCGGTGACCTGCCCATTCTCGGCGATGACCACGACGCCGCCGGTCACCGCGGTGAGACCTGCGACCAGGACCACGATCGTGGGCACCCTCCGCGCGGTGCCGGGCCGACGGCTGCCGCGTGACGTCACGACGAGGATCACGGTCAGACCAAGCCAGCACGCGCTCTTGCCCAGGAACGTGAGATCGACGGTGCGGGTGAATACCGAGTCCATTGCCGCGCCCGCCGGGAACAGAGCGCGCATGCCAAAGACAGGGAGACCCACCGTCGCGGCGACGTAGCCCACCACAAAGGTCAGCGCGCCGACGGGAGCGACGAACCAGTGCGCACCGAACGCCGACCCTGCCCAGTACCCTACGGCGGTTGCGAGCAGGAGTCCGGCCCCGAGGGAGGCGAGCCACAGGACGGCAGGCGAGCCGTACGTGCCGGTCAGCGCGGCGATGACCCCGAGGATGCCCAGCGCGAGCAGATAACCCGCGAGCACGGGAAGCGCGACGGCGGCCGCGTGCTGCGCTCGCACCAGAACGGGCTCTCTCACGCCGACCATCGTCCGGTCGCGATTGGCGTTGGACCAGCGATTCGCCTCGAAGGCCGCGATGCCGGCCGCCAGGGTTCCGGTGGGCAGCGCCGCCGACGTCAGCCCCGTCACAACGTCAGCCCAGAGCCTCATTCCCGGGGTCATCGCAAGCGAGGCCAACCAGACGTCGATCCCCGCGATCGCGAGTCCGGCGATCGGGGCGACGCTCCTCCGTGCGAGGAGTGTGAGCGCGCGCACTCAGAGCCGGCCCTGCGCGGGCGCGTTTGCGCCCACGACGGACAGGTACCCCGCTTCGAGCGCGGATGCGGTGCCCTCCGTGCGGGTGCCATGCGCGGCCAATTCGGCCGGTGCGCCGTCGAATATGATGCGGCCGGCCGCGATGACGACCACCCGATCTGCGATCGCCTCCACGTCGTCGGTCAGGTGTGTACTGATGACGACCGCGCGATCAGTCGCATGACCGCGGAGGAAGCGACGGTAGGAGGCCCGCTGCGCAGGGTCGAGTCCCACGGTCGGCTCGTCGAGGAGGACCGCGCGCGGGTCGTTGACGAACGCCTCGGCGAGACCGACGCGCTGCTTCAGGCCGCCTGACAATCGTCGGACTTTGACGTGAGCAAACGCCGTCAGGTCGACCGAGTCGAGCGCGGCTGAGGCAACCGACCGGACGGATGATCCGCGAGCGCCTTTCAGCCATGCTGCGTACTCCACGCTCTCCCGCGCCGTGAAGCCGCTGAAGTACGTCCAATCCTGGGGCATGTAGCCGACCCCGGCGAGGAACGCCCTGAACGAGTCCGAATCGTCGACCCTCGCTCCCACGAACCGAATTGTCGCGTTGCCCGCCCGCGGGGGAGTGAGCAACGCCTCCAGAAGGGTGGTCTTGCCGGCCCCGTTCGGCCCGAGGATCGCGGTCACACCGGAATCGAATGCGATGCTCACGTCGTCGTAGATGACTCGGGACCCGCGCCGGATGGTCAGATTCCGGGCCTCGATGACGGCCCCTGTACGACCTTCGTGCACTGCGGCCCTCACGACGATTCTCGCCTAGCAGTGGTTGAGGGTCACCGTGCGACTGGCGTGCTGCACTGTGCCTCGGAGGCCGTAGAAGGCGATCTCTGTGTAGTACTGCGTGGTGCCGCCGTGGTCGCAGGTCAAGCCCGTGTACGACGCGCTCGAGGCTGGAATGACGACCTCTTTCACCCGCGCGTCGGGAAAGGGTGCCTGGTAGTTATGTACAAGGCGGAACGCGATCGATGACGCCGTGCTGCACTGCGCGGAGCCCCCGAAGGCGATCTTGTGGACACCATTACTGACGTAGATCCACGGAGCGGTCGAGTGGATCGTGCAGCCTGCTGGAATCGATCCCACACTGTCGGCGTACGCAGGTGCGGCAACCGCCATTGCTCCTGCCACGAGCAGCGCGGTGGCGCCCAGTGAGATCAAGGATTGGCGTCGATTCGTCATTGTTCGGCTCCCACTTCTTTCGCGGCAATCGTCTTCTCCGAGCACTGGGCTTGCGTCGGATGCTCCACGCTTTTCGTCGCGTGGCAGGCGCGAAGAAACCGAGAGTATCCCGGTCAATATTCAGTGTGCAATTCTCATTTCACATTATTGATGTTCCGTTGACAATGTGTGCATGAAGCGCCGCCCTACGCGTCCGCCCGCCCGGTCAGCCACCGCTCGATCCGCACCGACTTCGACACCACGACCACTTCGCGCTGCAGCAGCCACCGCAACACCACCTGCGCGGGCGACTTGCCGTGGCTCTCGCCGATCGTCGTGAGCACCGGATTGCTGAACAGCTCGTTCTTTCCCTCAGCGAACGGCGCCCACGCCTCGATCTGTACACCCTCGGCGCGCAGCAGCTCCTGGTAGTCGACCTGCTGGTGGTACGGATTCGTCTCGATCTGGTTCACCGCGGGCACGATCTCGCTGAACGCGATGAGGTCGAGCAGGCGATCCGGCGCGAAGTTCGACACCCCGATCGCGTGCCGAAGCCAGCGACTTCCTCAAGACGAGGCGCGCCCGCCTGAGCCCCGCGGCCGTCGGCTTGACCGCCTCCGCAACGGGTCGTCGCGTGAAGGGTCTCCGCCGCGAGGAGGTCGCCACCCTCGCCGGCGTCAGCGTGGAGTACTACAACCGCATGGAGCGGGGGATGATCGAGGGGGTCTCCGAGTCGGTGATCGATGCGGTGGCCCGCGCCCTCCAGCTCGACGATGCGGAGGTCACGCACCTGTTCGACCTCGCGCGCGCGATCGGCGCGAGCTCCCGCCTCACCACGCGGCGCAGCCCGTCCCGGCCGCGGGTGCGGCACTCCACCCAGCTGCTGCTCGACGGCATGACCGATCTGCCCGCGTACGCGCGCAACGCCCGGTACGACATCCTCGCCATCAATCGCCTGGGCCGGGCCCTGCTGCGCGGGGTCGACCCCGCCGGCCCCGCGCGGGGCAATCTGGCGCGCTACATCTTTCTCGACGGCGACGCACAGACCTTCTACGCCGACTGGGAGAGGGTGGCCAGGGACACCGTCGCCGCGCTGCGCATCGAGGGCGGACGCACGCCATTCGACCGTGGACTCACCGAGTTGATCGGTGAGCTCAGCACGCGCAGCGAGCCGTTCCGCATCTGGTGGGCGTCGCACAACGTGCGGCTGCACACGGGGGCGACCAAGACGTTCCACCACCCGATCGTCGGCGAGATCGAGCTGACGGGCGAGGCATTGCAGCTCGCCAGTGAGCCGGGAATCACGATCGTCGCGTACACCGTCGAGCCCGCGTCGCCCTCGGAGGAGCGACTGCGCCTGCTGGCCAGCTGGGCCGCCGAGCACGCGCCGGTCTAGGTGACCGCGCTCGACGCGGGCGACGCCGTCTAGCGCGTGGGTCTCTTGGCCCGGGGCTGCTTCGGCGGGAGGGTCCGGGCGTAGGCGGCCGCGCGCTCGACCCACTGCTCGACCTCGTCGGAGGCGAAGAGCTGCGACGGGATGACCACGTACTCCCGCATCGGCCGCCCGGCCATCGGCTCGAAGATCTCGAGCCGGAACCGGTCGCCGAACTCGCTGCGGTCGGCCTCGGGCATCCGGAGGATCGCAGAGTCCTCGAACAGGGAGAAGAACAGGTTGCCGTTCATGAAGAGCGCCGGATACCCGAACATGGGCTTGCGCACGGCGTCGGGAGCGACGCCCGTGAGCTCGGCGAAGCGCGCGACGATCTCGGGAGACGACTTCTCGAACCCGGGCACGGCATCCTCGCTCTCGGTGGTGTGCTGCCGACCGTATCGCGCACGGGCGGGGTTGCACCATTCCCCTTGACGCCGGGCACTCCGTCAATAGTGTGGGTCAGGAGAGCGACCACCTCGCGAAGGGAGTGGCGATGGGCCACTTTGTCTACTGGATGAACGTCTCCCTCGACCTGCGCATCGAGCAGTCCGACGGCGAAAACGGCGGCGGTGACTGGATGCGCATCACCGAGCCGCTGCACCGGGTGTTCAACGCCGAGGCCCGGTCGCTCGCGCTCATGGTGCAGGGCCGACGCGTGTACGAGATCATGGAGGCCTTTTGGCCCCGGGCGCGCACCGATGCCACGCTGCCGGATTACCTGCGCGAGTACGGCGAGATCTGGACCACCACGCCCAAGGTGCTGGTCTCCCGCACCCGGGCCGCCGCCGACTACGACACGCGCGTGATCGGTGGCGACGACGCGATCGATCAGCTCGCGGCCCTGCGGTCGGAGACGGAGGGTGCGATCGGCGTCGGGGGCGCCCATCTCGCGACCCAGTTGCTGCGCGCGGGACTGCTCGACGAGCTCCTGCTCTTCACGCATCCGGTCATCCTGGGCGCGGGACGGCCGCTCTTCGATGACGGGGTGACCCCCCTCGAACTCGACCTCATTCAGCAGGACGCGTTCGCAGAGGGGGTCACCCGCCACCGGTACGCGGTGCGGGGTGCGCGCCCTATCGGGTAGGGATCAGGCGGCCTTCGCTCCGGTCATGATCGCCACGGCATCCGTCATCGAGTGCGACTCGGGCGTGATGGTCGCGGCGCGCTTGCCGAGTCGCTGGATGTGAATGTGGTCGGCGACCTCGAACACCTGCGGCATGTTGTGACTGATCAGGATGACCGCCACACCCTTCTCCTTCAGGCGCAGAATGAGCTCCAGCACGTGATTCGATTCGCGCACGCCGAGCGCGGCCGTGGGCTCGTCGAGGACGACGACCCGGGAGCCGAACGCGGCGGCACGCGCGACCGCGACGGCCTGCCGCTGCCCGCCCGAGAGGTTCTCGATCGGAACGGTGACGTCCTGCAGGGTCGAGATGCCGAGTTGGTGCAGCTGCTCGGTCGCTCGCGCGCGCATCTCCTTGGTGTCGACCATTCGGAACGCCGTGCCCAGCACACCCGGTCGACGAATCTCGCGTCCGAGGTACATGTTGGCCGCCACGTCGAGCGCGGGCGACACGGCGAGCGTTTGGTACACGGTCTCGATTCCGACGTCGCGGGCGTCTTGCGGGCGACGGAACTGAACCTCTTTGCCGTCCAGTTTGATCACCCCCTCGTCGGGAACCTCGGCGCCGGTGAGGCACTTGATCAGCGTCGACTTTCCCGCGCCGTTGTCTCCGATCACCGCGAGCACCTCCCCGGCGTGCACCTCGAGGCTTACGCCGTCGAGCCCGACGACGTGACCGAAGGTCTTGACGAGGCGATGTGCCGACAGCACCGGAGGGGTGGCCGCGGATGCGTCCTGGTTGTTGGAGTTCACGACTTCGACTTCCTGATCCACTGATCGATGGCGACGGCGGCGATGACGAGGATGCCGACCGCGAGGGTCTGGTACAAGACGTCGAGACCGACGAGCGCGAGGCCGTTGCGGAAGACGCCGACGATGAGGGCCCCGAGGAGGGTGCCCCAGATCGTGCCGCGACCGCCGAAGAGACTCGTGCCGCCGATGACGACGGCGGTGATGGCGTTGAGATTGGCATCGGTGGCCGCGTTGGGGCTCGAGCCGAAGTCGCGGCCGATCTGCGTCCATGCGGCGAACGCGACGATCGCGCCGGCGAGCACGTAGACGCTGAGCAGCACACGGTCGACCCGGATGCCGGTGAGGCGCGCGGCCTCACGGTCATCCCCGACGGCGTAGACATGACGGCCCCAGGCCGTGCGGCCCAACATATAGGCGATGAGGAGGTACAGGGCGACCATGAGCACGACCCCGTAGCTGATGTCGACGCCGATCACACGGAAGGTGCCACCGGTCCACGTGACCAGATCGGGCAGCGACGTGCCCTGCACAGTCGCCCCGCTCGAGACGAGCAGCAGGAGCGCGGTGAAGATGCTCAGGGTGCCGAGCGTCACGATGAACGGCGGCAGCTTCAGCCGCGTCACCAGGATGCCGTTCAGAGCCCCCGCGGCGAGGCCGGTGGCGAGACCCGCGATGAGGCCGACGACCGACGGCGCGTGCAGTCCTGCCACGGCGTTGCCGATCACGATCGAGCTCAGCACCATCGCCGCCCCGACCGACAGGTCGATTCCCGCGGTGAGGATGATCAGGGTCTCGGCCACGCCGAGGATCCCGATCACCGCGACCTGCTGGGTGATCAGCGAGAGGTTGGCGGGCGCCAGGAAGCGCGGGTTCAGAATGCCGAAGACGACGACCGCGACGAGCAGCACGATGCCGGGGCTGATCGCGGGAAAGCGATGCAATACTCCGCGCACGCGGCTGAGCGGGGTGCGGCGGTCGATGAACTGGGATGCCAGATCGAGCGCGGCGGTTGACGCGGTCGGGGGCGATGAAGTGCCGGACATGGACGATCTCCTTGTTGCGGTGTTGCTCGACTATCGCGCACGGGCGGGAAAGTGGGAAGTCCCTTTTCCCCGCCCGTGCCGAGTGCTGGTTACTTGCTGCCCCAACAGGTGGTGGCTGCCTGGTCGGTCGTGATGCTGTCGAGACCGGACACCGGGGTGTCGGTGACCAGCTGCGATCCGGTGTTGTAGAAGTCGAGTCCGCTGCTGACGGCCGGCTTGCTGCCGCCGCGAGCGATCGCGGCGATGGCTTCCATGCCGAGCGATGCCATCTTCGACGGATACTGCTGCGCGGTCGCGCCGATGATGCCCTGCTTGACGTAGCCGACGCCCGCGCATCCACCGTCGATGCTCACGATCAGGACGCTGCCCTGCTTGCCGGCCGCCTTGAGCGCCTGGTAGGCGCCGTACGCGGCGGGTTCGTTGATCGTGTACACGACGTTGATGTTCGGGTTCTTGGAGAGCAGCGTCTCCATGGCGCTGCGCCCGCCGTCCTCGGCACCCTGGGTGGGCTGGTGACCGACGATCTCGTACTGACCGCCCTTGCCGCCGGTGTAGTTGCCGCTCTGCGGTTCGGCGCCGTTCTTGCTCTTGTCGCCCACGTCGATCCCCATGCCGTTGAGGAAGCCGTGGTCGCGGTTCACGTCGACCGAGACGATCTGGTCGCTGAACAGGTCGAGCATGGCGATGACCGCCTTCTTGCCGCCCAGTTGTGCCGCCGTCCACTTGCCGATCGACTGACCGGCCGCGTAGTTGTCGGTCGCGAAGGTGATGTCGACGGTGTTCGCGGGGTCGGGCGCCGTGTCGAGCGCGATGACGTAGAGGCCGGCCTTGCGCGCCTTGTTGATCTCGTTGTTGACGGCCGGGCCGTTCGGCGTGATCAGGATGCCCTTGTCGCCGCGCGAGATCGCGTTCTCGATCGCCTGGATCTGGGTGTCGGTGTCGCCGTCCTTCTTGCCTGCCGCGAGGGTCAGCTTGACGTTGGCCTTCTTGGCGTCCGCTTGCGCCGCCTGCTCCATCGACACGAAGTAGGGGTTGGTCGTCGTCTTGACGATCAGGCTCACGCCCACGGTGTCGTTCTTGCCGACGGTGGATCCACCCGACGTGCTCGAACAGGCGCTGAGTCCCAGAACGGCCACGGCCGCCAGCGCGGTCACCGCAGCTGCCCGGGATCGGCGTGCGGCGAAGATCGTGAACTGCTTCATTGCGAATTCCTCTCGGTAGGGTCGTTGCCCATGACAACGGTGTCAGAATCGTTTGTAGCCCATCCGGTACCAACAATCAAGTAGGCTTCGGGCCGGAGTTGAAACTGAAATGACACCGTTATCCCCGCCCGGCAATGAGCCGCCCGAAGCGCGCGTGACCATTCGCGACGTCGCTCGGCTGGCGGGCGTGGGCATCAAGACGGTGTCGCGCGTGATCAACGGTGAGCCGAACGTCTCCGAACACACCGCTGTGCGCGTGCGCCAGGCGATCACGCAACTGCGCTGGGAGCCGGATATCCGGGCGCGCAACCTCCGCCGTGCGGACGGCCGCACCCACACGATCGGGCTCCTGCTGGGAAGCGTCTCCAACCCGTTCGCGGCCGAGATGCATCGCGCGATCGAAGACGTTGCCGCGAATCGCGGGTACGCGGTGCTCGCCTCCAGCCACGACGACGACCCGGCGCGAGAGGGCACCGCCATGGCGGCGATCCTCGGGCGCCGCGTCGACGGGGTGATCCTCATGCCGATCGCGGCGAGCCAGGCCTATCTGCAGACCGACATCGATCGCGGCCTGACCGTCGTGTGCGTCGACCGCGAGCCGTCCGGTGCGCTGATCCCGTCCATCCGATCGGATGCGCGGGTCGCCGCCTCGGTCGCGACGCGGCACCTCATCCGACGGGGACACCACCGCATCGCACTGCTCCACGACGATGAGAACATCTGGACTGCCCGGGAGAGGCGCTACGGTTACCTCGACGCGATGCGCTTTGCCGGTCTGGAGATCGACGAGAGCCTCATCGTGGGTGGCCTCAGCACGCCGGAGCTCAGTGGCGCTGCGAGTGACCGGCTCATGCGCATCCAGGATCCTCCGACTGCCCTGGTGTGCGGCAACAACCTCATCACCATCGGCGCCGTGCGAACTCTGCAACGGCTCAGCCTGCAGCACGACATCGCTCTCGTCGGCATCGACGACTTCGACACCGCCGACCTGATCGCGCCACCGATCACCGTCGTCGCCCAACGCCCGAGTCAGATCGGGCGGCTGGCCGCCGACCAGCTGTTCGCCATGATCGACGGAACCCTTCCGCGCTCCGGCCCGCCCATCAGCGTTCCCACCGACCTCATCGAGCGTGGGTCCGGCGAGATCGGCCCGGGCTCATCCGACTGATCCGGCCGTGAGCGAGGGGTGAGGTCGCAGCCTCCCCCCTCTGTGGGGACTGAGGAGAAGTCTGGTTCGGCCTACGCTGGCCTTGGGGCCCGCAACCGCGGGCCGAGTTCGACGGGGGCACCGCAGACGCATGGCCAACACACTGTTCGCGAGTCGCGATCAATTCTTCGACCACATCGTCACCCCGCTTCCACTTTCCGGCGGCGGCAAGGATGCGCTGTTCACCGAATTCCGTGAGCACGGCTATCTCGCGCGACAGGAAGCCGTCGGTCTGACCGTGCTGCCGCGCGGCATCTTCTACGGCGTCTTCGCAGAGGGCGACCCCGGGCTGGGCGGACAAGTGCAGGTGGTGCTGCTGTCGAACCCTGCGCTGACTGACGACGTGTTCGACGGATGGGTGGAGGTGCTCCAGCAGTGGACCGCGTCGTTCGATCTGGACTTGCGCGGCGCGATGTCGCGCAAGGTCCGTGATCTGAAGGCGGTCGATCGCGGGGTGCCGGCGAATCTCCTGCACAAAGACATCCCGCTGTCCTTCTTATTGTCATACAGCCGACGGAGCGATTTCGTGATGGTCATCGATCCGCCATCCGACTCCCAGCGCAGGATCTACACGACGAAGGGCATCGGGTAGGCCACTCGCGTCGCTCACTCGGCGAACTCGCGTTCTGCCCGGGCGCGGGTGAGGGTCGCGAGGACGTTCTTGCGGGTCCCACGATCGCCGAGAACGTCCGCATCCTCGACTCCGAGCTGAGCCCCGAGGATGGAGAACTAACGCTCGCTGCGCTCAAACGACCCCGACGAACCGAGCGCAGCGTCCTGGGTCGCGGCCCAGCTGGCAAGAACCTTCAACCCGTCCTCCGACGGGGTGCCTGGTTCGGCCGTGTAGGTCGACAGCGTGAGGCCGGGATCGGCGGGAAGATCGAGTGCTTCGTAAACCAGATCCAAATCACCGACGACGGGGTGATGCATCAGTTTCACGCCTGACCGATGGTATCGCACATCGTGGGAGCCCCACAGGGTTCTGAACACATCCGACTGGGTCGACAGTTCGCCAACCAGCCCGCTGAGCCGCTTGTCGTAGGGGTTGCGCCCGGCCTCACCGCGCATCGTCGCGACAAGCTCGGCGACGACACGGTCCCAGTCGCGATAGAAGTCCTGCGCGGCCGGATTGAGGAACGCGAAGCGAGCACTGTTGGGTGCCGGCTCAGCGAAGACCGGCGCATAAAGGGCGCGTCCCATCGCGTTCGCGGCGACGTAGTCGAAGTAGTTGTTGCGGATGATCGCCGGCGCCTCAGTGATTGAGTTCAGGAGCCGTTGGATACTGGGGCGGATCGCGTCGGCGGACTTCCGAGGGCGCCTCGCGACAGGGGAACTGTTGGCGATCTTGGCCAGATCGTGAAGGTGTTCACGCTCTGCGTCGTCGAGATGCAGCGCTCCCGCGACGGCTTCGAGAACGCTGTCCGATACTCCAGCGAGGATTCCTCGCTCAAGTCGGTTGTAGTAATCCACCGACACTCCGGCGAGCATCGCCACTTCCTCGCGGCGAAGACCCGGCACGCGGCGGTGACCGCCGAACACCGGCAGCCCGGCGGCATCCGGGGTCAGTCGGGCGCGGCGAGAGCTGAGGAACTCGCGAACGTCTTCTGGGCCAGTCATTCCTTAACGGTACGGCCATCGGACATTCTGATGGGTGGTCTGCTGGTACACGGATAACCCGTCACTCCCAGCAGTCGGCGGGCAGCTGTGTGATGGATTCATGCGAGCCACATACATCTACGGCGCCGGCGACATTCGGGTCGAAACAGTCGCCGACCCCGAACTCCTCCTTCCTACCGACGCCATCGTGCGCGTCACCCGCGCCTGCATCTGTGGAAGCGACCTCCATCCGTATCACTCGAAGCCGGCATCCGAGCACGGCACCACCATCGGGCACGAGTTCATCGGAGTCGTCGAAGAGATCGGATCCGACGTTGCGACGCTGGGGGTGGGCGACTTCGTGATCGCCCCATTCGCATGGTCCGACGGCACCTGCGCGTTCTGCAGGGAAGGGCTTCAGACTTCGTGCGAGCAAGGTGGATTCTGGAACATGCCCGGGAAGCAGGTCGGCGGCGGACAGGCAGAGGCGGTCCGCGTTCCCCTCGCTGACGGCACCCTGGTGAAGGTTCCCGCCCCTGTCGATGAGGCGCTCTACCCATCGCTGCTTGCCCTCACCGATGTGTATGGCACGGGGTGGCACGCGGCCCTGCGGGCCGGGGTGAACGCATCCAAGACCATTGCCGTGATCGGCGACGGGGCAGTCGGCCTTATGGCCGTGCTCAGCGCGAAGCAGATGGGTGCCGAGCGCATCATCCTCATGGGCCGCCACGAGACGCGCACCAATCTGGGGCTCGAGTTCGGCGCAACCGACGTCGTCGCCGAACGCGGCGACGAGGGAATCCAGATGGTTCGCGAACTCACCGATGGATACGGGGTCCACGCGGTTCTCGAAGCCGTGGGAATGCTACCCGCCTACGAGCAGGCGCTCGGCATCGTCCGCCCCGGAGGAGTGATCAGCCGCGTCGGAGTTCCTCAGTACGAGGAAGGTCCCGTGGGATCGACGCTGTTCTTTCCGAACATCACCTTGACTGGTGGCCCAGCCCCGGTGCGCACCTACATCGAACAACTCCTCCCCGGCGTGCTCGACGGCACGGTGAACCCTGGCAAAGTGTTCGACCAGACCATAGACCTCGACCACACTCCCGAGGGCTACCGGGCGATGGACCAGCGCACTGCGTTGAAGGTCATGGTGACTCCATGACCGACACCGCGGCGCCGGTGCAGCACAAGGGCGCGATTCTGGCGATCATCCTGATCAGCTACTTCATGATCCTTCTCGACAACTCGGTCATTTTTACCGGGCTGCCGCAGCTGCGCGCCGACCTGCACCTGTCAGAGACCTCACTCGCGTGGGTGCAGGACGCGTACACCCTCGTGTTCGGCGGTCTGTTGCTCCTCGGTGCACGTGCCGGCGACCTGCTCGGCCGCAAGCGGGTCTTTGTCTTCGGCCTCGTGGTATTCGCAACCGCCTCATTTCTCATCGCGGTGCCGCCAGCCGCGTGGTGGGTGATCGCAGCTCGTGCCGTGCAGGGGGTCGGAGCCGCGATCGTCGCGCCATCAGCGCTGTCGTTGCTCACCGCAAGTTTTGACGGCAATGAACGCGCACGTGCTGTCGCCTGGTACGCGGCGATGGCGGGAATCGGCGCAAGCGCAGGAATGGTGATCGGTGGCGCTCTCGCCTCATGGATCTCCTGGCGTGTGGGATTCTTCGTTAACGTTCCGATCGGGATCGCGATGATCGTCCTGGCACCACGGTTCCTGCCGGAAACGAAGAAACTCGCGGGCCGATTCGATTTTCTCGGCGCCATCACTTCCACGGTCGGCGTTGGTTCGCTCGTCTACGCGATCCTGAACGCCGCCGAGCACGGATGGGCGACGATCGAGACAATCGTCGGACTCGCGGTCGCTTTCGCTGGGCTCGGGAGCTTTGTGATCACCGAGTCACGCGTGACCCAGCCGATTCTTCCGCTGCGTCTGTTCCACAGTCGAGAAAGGACCGGAGCCTACGTCGGCCGACTGCTCTACCTCGGCGCGATGATGGGATTCTTCTATTTCACGACGCAGTTCCTTCAAGGAGTCCTCGGATTCACACCGCTCCAGGCCGGCCTCGCATTTCTACCCATGACCGCAGTCAACTTCGCGGTCGCGATGGCCATCCCGCAGGTCACGCGACGAGTCGGACAAGCCACTTCTCTCGTGCTCGGAATCGCGTTGACGCTTGCGGGCATGATCTGGTTGAGCCACATCGGTTCGGGCAGCAGCTACCTCACCGGGGTGGCGCTTCCGATGGTTCTCATCGGTTCGGGCCAAGGCTTCACTTTCGCGCCCCTGACCGCGGCCGGAATCGCCGGAACCACCTCCGCCGACGCCGGCGCCGCCTCCGGAGCGGTGAACACCTTCCATCAGGTGGGCTCATCGCTCGGCCTGGGAGTGCTCGTCAGCCTTGCGGCCGTCGCACCCAGCGACGGCTCAGCACGAGCGGTCATCACCGCACAGGCCGAGGTCGCGCTGACCGGAGGCAGCGGATTGCTGCTCCTCGCGCTACTCGTCGCGGTCGCGCTCATCGTTCCGGGCATCCGCGCACGCAGCCGAACAGAATCGGTGGCCCAGACCCGAACCGCCCACAAGGAAGCGACAACGACTCGAATCGCAACATTGAAGGAATCATGACCCACACAACCGACCCCACCCCCATCCAGAAGATCGTCGGAGACTTCGCCCCGAAGATCGCTGAACTCACCGACGGCGTCCTGTTCGGCGACATCTGGGAACGCCCTGAGCTCTCGCCTCGGGACCGCAGTCTCATCACGATCGCCGCACTCGTCATGGGCGGGAACACCGAACAACTCAGTGGCCACCTGCAGCGCGGAATCGCGAACGGCCTCACCGAAGCAGAGATCGCGGAGGTCCTCACACACCTCGCGTTCTACGCGGGATGGCCCAAAGCGTTATCCGCTGTCACCGTCGCCAGAAAGGTCATCGAAGGCTAATGGTCTGGAGCGAGCAAGCTATCAATGCGATCGCGCGCAGCGACGAAGTGCGGATCAGTTCAGACCGTCCCGACGGCAGCGCTCGACCAGACGTCATCATCTGGGCAGTTGAATTCGATGGCGACATCTTCGTGCGCAGCGCCCGCGGCGCAACAAACGGATGGTTTCGCCGCGCCGTGACCAGCGGCAGCGGCCACATCACGGCTGGCACAAACACGACCGCTGTTCGATTCGTGGCGGCAGACGATGACGCACAAGCAGGGGTCGACGCTGCCTACCGCTCGAAATATGCGCGCTATCCGAGCATCGTTGACGGCATCACCGGGCCAGCAGTCTACGAGGTCACACTCCGCCTCGACCCCGTCGACTGACAAACCGGTTCCCAGCTGGAATCACGACGCCCGCCACTGAAGAGTCCGCCCGAGTTCTTCCCTGGCGACGCCTGACTCGAACCGTTCGTCACCCCGCGACGGGGACCGGCGGCATTGACAGCGCCGAGGCACCAGTCCGTCGTCACGACAGGGGAAGCCTGAAAACCGTGCACAATCTGGGCAAAAAATCGGCGGAGAATGGGGGATTCGAACCCCCGAGGGCTTTCACCCAACACGCTTTCCAAGCGTGCGCCATAGGCCACTAGGCGAATTCTCCTGGCGCATTCCGCGGCAGGTGGGCCGCAGAACCATAGAGAAGCTTAGCGGCTTAAGTCACTGCCGCCATTCGGTCGCGGGTGCCTAGGCTGGGTCACGTGCCCACCCGCATCTATCTGACCTCGGCCGAAGGCCACACCGGGAAGTCCACCGTCGCGCTGGGGGTGCTGGAGACGCTGGCGCGCGAGGCAGGGCGAGTCGGGGTGTTCCGCCCGATCGCGCGGTCGGTCATCCAGGCCGATTACGTGCTCGACATGCTGCTCGACCACGCGACCGCCGAGGTGCCCGCGGCGGACTGCGTCGGCGTCAGCTACGAGCGCGTGCACAGCGATCCGGAGGGGGCGCTGACCGACATCGTCGCGAGGTTCGCCGAGATGGAGCGGCAGTGCGACGCGGTGGTGATCCTCGGTTCCGACTACACAGACGTCGGCAGTCCCACCGAGCTGACCTTCAACGCCCGCATCGCCGCCAACCTGGGCGCGCCCGTGCTGCTCGTGCTGGGTGGGCGGGTGGCCGAGTCCGACGCCTCGCGCACCCCCGACGACATGCGCCAGATCGCCGAACTCACCTTCGCCGAGCTGCGCACCGCGCACGCCGGCCTGCTGGCGGTGATCGCCAATCGCGCCGATCCCGACTGCCTGCCCGAGATCATCGCCGCGATCACCTCGGTGGTGCCGGAGGCCGAGCACGAGATCCCGGTGTGGGCGATCCCGGAGGACCGCGTGCTCGTCGCCCCGACCGTCGCCGCCCTGCTGGAGGCGACGGATGCGCACCTGATCGCCGGCGACCCGGCCCTCATCGGTCGCGAGGCGCTCGGCGTCGTCGTGGCGGCGATGTCGATGGAGAACGTGCTGCCCCGACTCATCGAGGGGTCGGTCGTCGTGGTGCCCGGTGACCGCGCCGACGTGCTCGTGGGCACCCTGCTCGCGCACGCCTCCGGCACCTTCCCCTCCATCTCGGGCGTGATCCTCAATGGCGGCTTCGCGCTCTCGCCGCAGATCGAGCGCCTCATCGCGGGGCTCGATTCCACTCTGCCCATCGCGGCGAACGCGCTCGGCACCTTCGACACCGCGAAGCGCATCTCCCAGACTCGCGGCCGACTCGCCGCCGACTCGCCCCGCAAATACGACACCGCGCGCGCCCTCTTCGACACCCACGTCGACGCCGCCGAGTTGCTCAGCCTCCTCAAGGTCAACCCGTCGAGCGTGGTCACGCCGCTCATGTTCGAGTACGGCCTGCTCGAGCGGGCCCGCAGCTCCCAGCGGCACATCGTTCTCCCCGAGGGCACGGATGACCGCATCCTCCGTGCCGCCAGCACCCTCCTTCAGCGGGGGGTCGCGAAGCTCACGATCCTCGGCGACCCCTCGGCCGTCCGTGCGCGCGCAACCGAACTCGGACTCGATCTCTCCGCGGCGGAGGTCGTCGATCCCGTCACCTCTCCGCTGCGGGAACGGTTTGCGGAGGAGTACGCGAGGGTCCGCGCACACAAGGGAATCACGCTCGATCAGGCGAGCGACACCGTGACCGACGTCAGCTACTTCGGCACCATGATGGTGCACCTGGGGCTCGCCGACGGCATGGTGTCGGGCGCGCAGCACACCACGGCGCACACGATCCGGCCCGCCTTCGAGATCATCAAGACCCGCCCCGGTGTCTCGGTCGTGTCGAGCGTGTTCCTCATGGCGCTGGCCGACCGCGTGCTCGTGTACGGCGATTGCGCGGTCATCCCCGACCCGACGGCGGAGCAGCTGGCCGACATCGCGATCTCGTCGTCGGAGACCGCGATCCAGTTCGGGATCGAGCCGCGGGTGGCGATGCTGAGCTATTCGACCGGCGAGTCCGGCTCCGGCGCAGACGTCGACAAGGTGCGCGCGGCCACGGCCCTTGTGCGCGAGCGGCGTCCCGATCTCCTCGTGGAGGGGCCGATCCAGTACGACGCGGCCGCCGACCCCACCGTCGCGGCGGCGAAGATGCCGGGTTCGCAGGTGGCGGGCCGGGCGACCGTGTTCATCTTCCCCGACCTCAACACCGGCAACAACACCTATAAAGCAGTGCAGCGCAGCGCGGGAGCGGTCGCGATCGGACCGGTGCTGCAGGGCCTCAACAAGCCGATCAACGACCTGTCGCGCGGGGCACTCGTGGAGGACATCGTGAACACCGTCGCCATCACCGCGATCCAGGCCGCCTCGTGAGCACGGTCTTCGTGCTCAATTCGGGCTCCTCATCGCTCAAGTACCAGCTCATCGACGTCGAGACCGAGCGCTCCCTGGTGGGCGGGATGATCGAACGCATCGGCGAGCAGGGCTCCGGTGTCGCCGACCACGGTGAGGCGATGCGCCACGCACTCGCCGACCTCGGCACGGCCCACACGATCGATGCGGTGGGCCACCGCGTCGTGCATGGCGGCTCCGTCTTTCACGAGGCGACGCTCGTCACCCCCGAGGTGGACGCCCAGATCGATGAGCTGTCGGCGCTCGCGCCCCTGCACAATCCCGCCAATCTGCAGGGCATCCGCGCCGCGCAGGAGGTTCTCGCCGGCGTTCCGCAGGTCGCGGTCTTCGACACGGCCTTCCACCAGACCCTGCCCCCAGCCGCCTACACCTACGCGATCGACCGCGAGCTCGCCGCCGCGCACGGGGTCCGCCGCTACGGCTTCCACGGCACCTCGCACAAGTATGTGAGCGAGCAGGCCGCTCTCTTCCTTGGGCGTCCGCTCGCCGAGCTCAAGACGATCGTGCTGCACCTGGGCAACGGCGCATCCGTGTGCGCGGTGGATGGCGGGCGCTCGGTGGAGACGAGCATGGGGCTGACGCCGCTGGAGGGGCTCGTGATGGGCACGCGCTCCGGCGACGTGGACCCAGCGGTGCTCATCCACCTGCATCGCCAGGCGGGTCTCGATGTCGACCAGCTCGACGTGCTGCTCAATCGCCGCAGCGGTCTGCTGGGCCTCACGGGCAGCGGTGACATGCGCGACGTGCAGGAGCGCGCGGCCCAGGGCGACGAGGTCGCGGATGCCGCACTCGCCGTCTATCGTCACCGCATCCGGCGCTACCTCGGCGCGTACATCGCCCACCTCGGCGGCCTCGACGCGATCGTGTTCACGGCCGGCGTGGGGGAGAACAACGTGCTGCTGAGGAGGCGGGTCCTCGCGGGTCTCGAGTTCCTGGGCATCCACGTCGACGACGATCGCAACGAGCTGGCCTCGCGCGTGGCCCGTCGCATCTCGCCCGACGACTCGCCCGTCGCCGTGCTCGTGATCCCCACGAACGAGGAACTGGAGATCGCCCGGCAGACCGCCGCGCTCATCGCGCAGTGATCCAGTGGCGAGCACCGGGGCGCGCGCTCGCCGGGATTGCGGGTAAAGTTGTCGACGGCTCCTCGCGTGGCGCCATCCAGGCCAACTCCCCCAGGGCGGAAACGCAGCAAGGGTAACCGGGCTCTGGCGGGTGCGCGAGGGGTCCTTTTTCGTTCGGGCGTCGGTCTCCCGGATGCCCGGCTCCCGCACATCGCGCGCCGCCGCCCGTGCCCCGCCGCCCGCGGTCGCGGCCGCGTAGGGCGTCGGGGGTCCCGGCTATCCTTGACAAGTGGTCACAGCCCTCTACCGCCGGTATCGCCCGGAGACATTCGCCGAACTGATCGGCCAGTCCCAGGTGACCGATCCGCTGAGGACGGCACTGCGCACCGATCGCGTGAACCACGCCTACCTGTTCAGCGGGCCGAGGGGCTGTGGCAAGACGACCTCGGCGCGCATCCTCGCCCGCTGCCTCAACTGCGCGGAGGGTCCGACCGACACCCCGTGCGGGGTCTGCCCGAGTTGCGTGGAGCTGTCGCGCGATGGCGGTGGCTCGCTCGACGTGGTCGAGATCGATGCCGCAAGCCACAACGGCGTCGACGACGCGCGCGACCTTCGGGAGCGAGCGGTGTTCGCTCCGGCGCGCGACCGTTTCAAGATCTTCATTCTCGATGAGGCCCACATGGTCACGCCGCAGGGCTTCAACGCGCTGCTGAAGATCGTGGAGGAGCCGCCGGAGCACGTGAAGTTCATCTTCGCGACGACCGAGCCCGAGAAGGTCATCGGCACGATCCGCTCCCGCACCCACCACTACCCGTTCCGGCTCGTGCCTCCCGCCCAGATGCTCGAATACGTGCAGACCCTGTGCGAGAGCGAGGGCATCACGGTGGCCCCCGGCGTGCTCCCGCTCGTCGTGCGCGCGGGCGGCGGGTCGGTTCGCGACACGCTCTCCCTGCTCGACCAGCTCATGGCCGGGTCCGAAGACTCGCGCATCGAGTACGAGCGCGCGGTGGCCCTGCTGGGGTACACCCACGGCGCCCTGCTCGACGAGGTGGTCGACGCGATCGGTGCGCAGGATGCGGCGGCCGCGTTCACCGCGGTCGACCGGGTCATCCAGACCGGCCAGGATCCGCGGCGCTTCGTGGAGGATCTCCTCGAGAGACTCCGTGACCTCATCATCGTCGCGGCCACCGCCGACGGCGCGGCCGCGGTGCTCCGCGGTATCCCGCAGGACGAACTCGACCGCATGGCGCAGCAGTCGCACGCCTTCGGTGCCGCAGAGCTCTCGCGTGCCGCCGACGTGGTCAACGCCGCGCTCACCGAGATGACGGGCGCCACCTCGCCTCGACTGCACCTCGAACTCATGGTCGCGCGCGTGCTGGTGCCCGCGAGCGACGAGACCGAGCGCGGGGCACTCGCGCGCGTCGAGCGACTGGAGCGCCGAATCGGTGTCGAGTCGACGTCGACGGATGCCCGTCCCGCCGCTGCGCGCACCCCCGAGACCCGCGCCGCACCCCCGTCGCGCGTCGCGGCCCCGATCCCGCCCGCCGCCGCGACCGCCCCCACGGTTCCGACTCGGGCACCCGCCACCGCGGCCGCCGCACCCGCGTCCGCCGCGCCCGCCGCTGACGCGCCTTCCTCGTCGACGCCGCACGCCGAGTCGGCCCCGCCCACCGATTCGGCCCCGCCCGCCGAGTCGGCCGTGCCCGCTGAGTCGGCCCCGCCCGCCGCTTCGGCGGCGCCCGTCGCGCCCGCCGCCGACGGCCCGGTCACCCTCCAGCAGATGCGCGATGCGTGGCCCGAGATCCTCGAGAGCGTCAAGCGAGCGCGCCGCAGCGCCTGGATGGTCGTCTTCACCTCGCAGGCGCGCGCCCTTCAGGGTGACGTGCTCACGGTCACCTTCCCGAGCGAGAACGACGTCGCCAATTTCAAGCAGACGGTGACCTCGGGGGAGGGCGTGAGCGAGACCCTGCGCAAGGCCATCGTCGAGGTGCTGGGGCTCCGCGTGAAGTTCATCGCGCGCGTCGAGACCTCGCTGAGCTCGCCCGCCGCATCCGCGGCAGCGGCGGCTCCGGCAGGAGCCACACCGGCAGCGGCTCCGTCGCCGGCAGAGCGCATGCCAGCGCCCGCCGCCGCCGCGCGCCCTGCCGCCACGCCGCCCGCAGCAGCACCCGCGGCAGCCGCCCCCGCGCGAACCGCGCCCCGAGCGGCCACGCCTCCGCCATCGGTGCCGCTCCCGCCCGAGCCCGACGACTTCCCCGAACCCCTCGAACCCGATCTCGAGCCCGACCCGGGCGGATGGGCGGTCGCCACGATCCCCGCCTCGCCCCCCGCTCCGGCGACGAAGGCGCCCAGGCCTCCGGCGTCGACGGCGTCCACGCCACCCGCGTCGCAGGCACCCGCGTCGCAGGCACCCGCGTCGCAGGCACCCGCGTCAGAGGCGCCGGCATCGACGGCCTCCACGCCACCGGTGGCCCCGAGCGGGAAGGTCGCCCCTCCGAGCAAGCGCTACGGCGAGTCGGTCGTGCGCGAGATCCTCGGTGCGAACTTCATCGAGGAGCAGAAGATCACCCCGCGCGTCACCCCGAGAATCGACTGATCCATGTACGAAGGCATCATCCAGGAGCTCATCGACGAACTCGGTCGCCTCCCCGGCATCGGGCCCAAGTCGGCGCAGCGCATCGCCTTCCACATCCTGCAGACCGAGACCTTCGACGTGACCCACCTCGCGGAGGTGCTGCTCGAGGTGAAGGAGAAGGTCCGATTCTGCGAGATCTGCGGCAATGTCAGCGAGCAGGACACCTGCAACATCTGTCGTGACCCGCGTCGCTCGGCGACCACCATCTGCGTGGTCGAAGAAGCCAAAGACGTCGTCGCCATCGAGCGCACCCGCGAGTTCCGCGGGCTCTACCACGTGCTCGGCGGCGCGATCAGCCCCATCGACGGCATCGGCCCGGACGACCTGCGCATCCGCCAGCTGCTGCAGCGGCTCGCCGACGGCACGGTCACCGAGGTCATCATCGCCACCGACCCCAACCTCGAAGGCGAGGCCACCGCGACCTACCTCACGCGACTGCTCGTGCAGCCAGGACTCCGCGTCACCCGCCTCGCCTCGGGCCTGCCGGTCGGCGGCGACCTGGAGTACGCCGACGAGGTCACCCTGGGGCGGGCCTTCGAGGGCCGCCGGCTCGTCGAGCAGTAGCACCCGCGCCCGCCGCGTCAGAGCGCATGTTTCGGGCACATTACACTGAACTCCAAGATATCGACACCTCTGGAGTAGCGCGTGAGCCTGATCGTACAAAAGTACGGGGGATCCTCCGTCGCCGACGCTGAGAGCATCAAGCGCGTCGCGAAGCGGATCGTGGAGACCCGCAAAGCGGGCAACGAGGTCGTCGTCGTCGTCTCGGCGATGGGTGACACCACCGACGAGCTCATGGACCTCGCCAACGAGGTCGTCCCCATGCCCTCCGGCCGGGAGCTCGACATGCTGCTCACCGCGGGCGAGCGCATCTCAATGGCGCTCCTCGCGATGGCCATCAAGGGCCTGGGCGTCGAGGCCCGCAGCTACACCGGCAGCCAGGCGGGCATGCTGACGGATGCCCAGCACGGCTCCGCCCGCATCGTCGACGTGACCCCCGGCCGCGTCCGCGCCGCGCTCGACTCGGGTGCCGTCGCCATCGTCGCCGGCTTCCAGGGTTTCAATCGCGGCACCGGCGACATCACCACACTCGGTCGCGGCGGTTCCGACACCACCGCGGTCGCGCTCGCGGCGGCGCTCGACGCCGACGTGTGCGAGATCTACACCGACGTGGACGGCGTCTTCACGACCGACCCGCGCATGGTGCCCGCGGCCCGCAAGATCGACACGATCACGAGCGAGGAGATGCTCGAACTCGCCGCAGCGGGCGCGAAGGTGCTCTACATCCGGGCCGTGGAATACGCCCGCAGGCACGGGGTTACCCTTCATGTACGGTCGTCGTTCAACAACAACGAGGGCACCCTCGTCATCAATCCAGCAGACGGAGAAAGCAACGTGGAAGAGCCACTCATCGCGGGTGTCGCGGCCGACCTGAGCCAGGCGAAGATCACGGTCGTCGGCGTTCCGGACATCCCCGGCAAGGCCGCCCAGATCTTCACGACGGTCGCCCGCGCCGGTGCGAACATCGACATGATCGTGCAGAACGTCTCCGCCGCGGCGACCGGTCGCACCGACATCTCCTTCACGCTGCCCAAGACCGACGGCCCGGGAACCATCGCCGCGCTGGAGGCCGCGCGCGCGGACATCGCCTTCGAGACGCTCCAGTACGACGACCAGATCGGCAAGCTCTCGCTGGTCGGCGCCGGCATGCGCACCAACGCGGGCGTCTCGGCCCAGCTGTTCACGGCGCTGTTCGAGGCGGGCATCAACATCGAGATGATCTCGACGAGCGAGATCCGCATCTCGGTCGTCACCCGGGCCGACACGATCGCCGCCGCCGTGCGCGTCGTGCACACGGCGTTCGGGCTCGACAGCGAGGAGAAGGCAGTGGTTCACGGAGGAACGGGACGATGAGCGGTGTGAGGATCGGCGTCGTCGGCGCCACGGGTCAGGTGGGCGCCGTCGTGCGGCGACTGCTGGAGGAGCGCGACTTCCCGGTCGCCGAGATCCGCTACTTCGCCTCCGCGCGCAGCGCCGGCACGACCCTGCCGTGGCGCGGCCAGGACATCGTCGTCGAGGACGCCGAGACCGCCGACCCCACGGGGCTCGACATCGCGATCTTCTCCGCGGGAGCCACCATGTCGAAGGTGCAGGCCCCGCGGTTCGCTGCGGCCGGAGTGCTGGTCGTCGACAACTCCTCCGCGTGGCGGATGGACCCCGAGGTTCCGCTGGTCGTGAGCGAGGTCAACCCGCACGCGATGGACGCCGCCGTGAAGGGCATCATCGCCAACCCCAACTGCACCACCATGGCCGCGATGCCCGTGCTCAAGGTGCTGCACGAGGAGGCCGGTCTCGAGCGCCTCGTCGTCTCCACCTACCAGGCCGTCTCGGGCGCGGGCCTCAAGGGCGGCGTCGAACTGCTCGAGCAGGCGCGCGCCGCCGTCGAGCAGGATGCGATGGGTCTCGTCTCCGACGGCACCGCCGTCCAGTTCCCGGCCGCCACCGCCTTCCCCAAGACGATCGCGTTCGACGTGATCCCGCAGGCGGGCAACTTCGTCGACGACGGACTGTTCGAGACCGACGAGGAGAAGAAGCTCCGCAACGAGAGCCGCAAGATCCTCGAGCTGCCCGAGTTGCTCGTGAGCGGCATCTGCGTGCGGGTTCCCGTCTTCACCGGGCACTCCCTCGCGATCAACGCGGAGTTCGCGTCCGCGCTCTCCGTCGCGCGGGCGAAGGAGCTCCTCGCGGACGCACCCGGAGTCGCGCTCGTCGATGTGCCGACGCCGCTCGAGGCCGCGGGTCAGGACCCGAGCTACGTGGGCCGCATCCGCCAGGATGAGGGCGTCCCCGGGGGCCGCGGACTCGCGCTCTTCGTCAGCAACGACAACCTGCGCAAGGGTGCCGCGCTCAACGCCGTGCAGATCGCGGAGCTCGCCGCGGCGAAGCTCGTCGCCGCGTGACCACCGGCACGGATCGCGCGCCGCGATGGCGGGACCGTTCACTGCTGGTTAACGGCATTCGGTCCCTTCCTGCGGATAAACTCTAGGGGTGAGTACACCCATCGACGTCGCCCTCATCGGTGGCGGCATCATGAGCGCGACACTGGGCACCCTGCTGAAGCAGCTGGAGCCGAGCTGGGACATCAAGATCTTCGAGACGCTGGGCGCCGTCGCCCTCGAGAGCTCGAACCCGTGGAACAACGCCGGCACCGGCCACTCGGCCCTGTGCGAGTTGAACTACACGCCGGAGAGAGCCGATGGCAGCATCGACATCTCGAGCGCCGTGAAGGTCAACGAGCAGTTCCAGGTGTCCCGCCAGTTCTGGGCCCACCTCCTCGAGGTCGGTGCCCTTCCCGATCCGAGCGCCTTCATCAACTCCACCCCGCACATGAGCTTCGTCTGGGGCGAGGCGAATGTGGAGTACCTGCGCAAGCGCTACGAGGCGCTCAAGGATCATCCTCTCTTCGCGGGGATGGAGTACAGCGAAGACGCGGCGCAGATCCGCGCCTGGACCCCGCTGCTGATCCCGGGCCGCGCTAAGAGCCAGCCGATCGCCGCCACCTACATCGCCGCGGGCACGGACGTCGACTTCGGCGCGCTCACGCGTCTCCTCATGCGCTACCTCACGAGCAACGGCGCCGAGCTGCGACTCGAGCAGCGCGTGACGGGGCTGCGCCGGCAGCGCGACGGGCTCTGGCGCATCTCCACGCGCCAGATGGTCGGGAACAACCCCGAGGTGTTCAGCGCGAAGTTCGTCTTCGTCGGGGCCGGCGGCAACGCGCTCAACCTCCTGCAGAAGTCGGGGATCAAGGAGATCCGCGGATTCGGTGGATTCCCGGTGAGCGGCGAGTTCCTCCGCACCGACAACCCGGCGCTCGTCGCCAAGCACCACGCGAAGGTCTACGGCAAGGCCGCCGTCGGCTCGCCGCCCATGTCGGTGCCGCACCTCGACACCCGCGTGGTGGACGGCTCCGCGAGCCTCATGTTCGGGCCGTACGCCGGGTTCAGCCCCAAGTTCCTCAAGAGCGGCTCGTGGTTCGACCTCTTCAAGTCGATCCGCTGGCACAACCTCATCCCCATGATCGCCGCGGGCGCGAGCAACCTGAGCCTCGTCGGCTACCTCGTCGGCCAGCTGGCCGCGAGCAAGCAGACCAAGTTCGAGGCGCTCCGCGAATTCTTCCCGGGCGCCGATCCCAAAGACTGGTACAAGATCACGGCCGGTCAGCGGGTGCAGGTCATCAAGAAGGATCCGAAGAAGGGCGGTGTGCTCCAGTTCGGTACCGAGGTGGTCGCCGCCGCCGACGGGTCCATCGCGGGGCTGCTCGGCGCCTCCCCGGGAGCGTCCACCGCGGTTCCCATCATGCTCGGCCTCATCGAGAAGTGCTTCCCCGACCGACTCGCGGAGTGGACGCCGCGCCTGCGGGCCATGGTGCCGAGCCTCGGCGCCCAGCTGTCGGATGACCCCGCCACCGCCGCGGCCACCCTCGGCAGCACGGCGAAGGTCCTGCAGCTCCAGCACTGAAGCACTGACGCCCCGGCTGGGACCCGCAGCCGGCACCGACCCGAAGGTGACGCCATGACGACCGACCCGACACCGCCGTCCGACGATCCCTTCGCCGGCCTGGGCGAGGCCGGGGAGCGGCCCCCGCGCCGTCGGCGTCGCCGCCGACTGCTGTTCTGGTTGATCCCCGTCGTGGTCATCCTCGCCCTCGCGGGGGCGGCCTTCTGGGTCGGCAGCCGTGCGCTGCAGGCGAAGGACCTCCTCACCGGCGCCCAGCCGGTGGCCCACCGGATCGAGGCCGCGGCGCTCAGCGGCGACACCGCGGCGATCCAGTCAGACCTCGCCGACCTCACCGCCCGCGCTCACAAGGCCGCCTCGCTCACCTCGGATCCAGTGTGGCGCGCCGCCGAGATCGTGCCCGTCGTCGGCGCCAACCTCACCGCGGTCCGGAAGGCGGCCGCTCTCGTGAAAGATGTCGCCGACAGCGCCGTGACCCCCCTCGCCACGACGGCCGCCACGGTCAACCTCCACACCCTCGTACCGAGCAAGGGCGGAATCGACGTCGCCGCCCTCGCGAAGGCGTCGGCGACGCTCGATTCCGCGCGCGTCGCGCTCGATCGCGCCGCGGCCTCGGCCGCCACGATCAGCACGGCGGGCACCCTCCCCGAGGTGAAGTCCGCGGTCGGCAAGCTCGTGACGCTCGTGACGACCACGAGTCGGACGGTCGATTCGCTCTCGACGGCGGCGCGCATCCTGCCGCCGATGCTGGGCATCGACGGTCCGCGCAACTATCTGCTGCTCTCGCTCAACAACTCGCAGCTGCGGTCGGCGGGCGGCATTCCGGGGGCTTTCGCGGTCATCACCGCCGACAAGGGGAGGATCATCCTCGGGCCGCGCTCCTCGGCCGCCGCCCTCGGAAAGTGGTCGTCGCCGGTCGTTCCGCTCTCGGCCGCGGAGAAGACCCTGTTCGGCGACACGGTCGCCGAGCGGCTTCAGAACGTGGTGACCAACCCCGACTTCACGCGGAGTTCGCAGATCGCAGCGACCATGTGGAAGCAGGCGTCCGGCGAGACCGTCGACGGCGTGATCTCGCTCGACCCGGTCGCCCTGGGCTACATCTTGAAGGCGACGGGCCCGGTGAAGGCCGCCGGTGGCATCACCCTCACCTCGCAGAACGCCGCGACCATCCTGTTGAGCAAGGTCTACGCGCTCATCCCCGACACCGCCAAGCAGGACGTGTTCTTCGCCGACGCGACCCAGCGCATCTTCCGCGCGGTGACGAGCGGCAAGGCGCACCCGAAGGCGCTGCTCACGGCCCTCCAGACCGCGATGGAGGAGAACCGCATCCACGTCTGGAGCGCCCACGCCGACGAGCAGAAGACGCTCGCGACCACCCCGCTCGTGGGCACCCTGCCCGTGTCGACCGCAACGGCCTCCGCCTACGGCGTCTACCTCAACGACGGCACCGGCGCGAAGATGGACTTCTACCTGCGGTCTGCCGTCACGCCGAGCTGCCCGAGTGCCGGGCGGCAGGTCATCACCGTGCGTCTCAGCTCGGTGGCCCCGAAGGATGCCGCGACGAGCCTGCCCCCGTACGTGACCGCGCACGGCTACTTCGGCACGCCGGCGGGGTCCATCGCCACCATGGTCTACGTCTACGCGCCGCCCGGTTTCACGGGGCGCGGCATCACCGTGAACGGCAGGGCCGTGCATCCGCTCGCGGCGACGCACGAGGGCCACGCCGTGCTCGGCTTCCGTGTGACACTCGCGCCGGGGGCGCACAACGACCTCGCCTTCAGCTTCACGGCGCCCGCGGCAGCTGCCGCCGGCATCACGGTGACGCACACGCCGATGGTCGTCGCGGCGACGGTGCGCCCGGTGCAGGGCGGTTGCGGGAGCTGACGCGCCGGGCATCCGCTTGACTGTTCATCGAACGCGTGTTCGAATGTCACCATGCGATGGGATGACCAGGCCCTGACGGCCGAGGAGACGGGAACGCTGCCCGGCCTCGCCCGACTCAGCAACCTGGTGCGGTCGGTGCGCACCCCCGAGTTCGCCGGGATCACCTTCCACGAGGTGCTCGCCAAGTCCGCGCTCAACAAGGTGCCGACCGCGAGCGGCATGCCCTTCGGCTGGACCATCAACCCCTACCGGGGCTGCAGCCACGCCTGCGTCTACTGCTTCGCGCGCAACACCCACAGCTATCTCGATCTCGATGCCGGCGCCGACTTCGACAGCCAGATCATCGTGAAGGTCAACGTCGCCGAGGTCCTGGGTCGGGAGCTCGCAAAGCCCAGCTGGGGGAGACACCCGGTCGCGTTGGGCACGAACACCGACCCCTACCAGCGGGCCGAGGGGCGGTACGGGCTCATGCCCGGGATCATCGACGCGCTGGCGGCGAGAGGAACGCCGTTCAGCATCCTCACCAAGGGCACGCTCCTCAGGCGCGACCTCGATCGTCTCGCGGCGGCGAACGAGCGGGTGCCCGTCGACCTCTCGATGTCGATCGCCGTCTACGACGATGCGCTGCAGCAGAGCGTCGAGCCCGGCACCCCCACGACCGCAGCCCGCCTGGCGACCGTCGCGGCGGCCAGGGAACACGGATTGCCGGTCACGGTGTTCCTCATGCCGATCCTGCCCTACCTCACCGATACGCGGGCGCATCTCGACACGGCGCTCGCCGCGGCGGCCGCTGCTGGAGCGAGCGGGGTGCTGCACTCCGCGCTGCATCTGCGGCCGGGCGTCAAGGAGTGGTTCATGCAGTGGCTCGCGCGCACGCACCCCGAGCTCCTGCCGCGCTACGAGGCGATGTACGCCCGGAGCGCCTACGCGCCGAAGGACTACCGGGTGTGGCTGGCGGCGAAGATCCGGCCGCTGCTGCGCGCACACGGCCTTCGCGCCGGCGTCGAGGATCCGGCGACCGGCACCGTGCAGTCGCGCGCGCTGCGCCCCGCTCAGGCGATCGGTCCCGAGCTGACGCTGTTCTGAGCCGTGCGGCCCGGCGGCCGCGTGACGGCTGTGCGGTGGCGGGACGGCTGTGCGGTGGCGGGACAGAGCACCCGAGGCTCGCGCATGACGCCGGCGCAGCAGCGGGGCACAAAGTGGCCATAAACAACTCGTAAATCCGCGGATGAGCCCACAAAACGGGGTACATTGAGCGCAGGCGCACTGCCATACTTCGAGGGCGGGCACGTCGTCCGAACGGAGGAGGGCAGGTGGCGCCGGAACAGTCGTTCTCGCTCAGCATCCACGCGATGAACCGCGCCTTCCGACGCTTCGCCCACCTCATCGCCGCGGTCTGCCTCGCCGGCTCCTTCCTCATCGTCCTCGCGTACCAGCTGAGCGATCCCGGTCTCGTCCTCTGGCCCGCCGCCGTACCGCACGTAATCACGATCATCCTCCTGCTCGTGCTCGACCGCAGACCCTCGCGGGTGGCGGCGGCTGCGTACCTCGGCGTGGGTGCGGCCGGGCTGTACCTGAGCTCGGTCATCCTCATGCAGCGGCTGCCCGCCGTCTCGTCGACCGACGCCTACGTGCTCGACCTCGTCGTCGTCGCCCTCACCCTCGTCGCGGGTTCGGGGCAGCAGGCGCGCCGCACCGTGCTGTGGACGCTCGGCGGGTATCTCGGCGGCACGGCGGCGACGCTGCTCGCCGCCCTGCACAGCGGTGTGCGCCAGGAACTCGACAGGGGAACCCTCCTCGTCGTCGTGGGGGTCGTCGCCGTCGTGCTGACCGCTGCGATCACGCGTCCCCGGCGGGCGCACGCGGCCCCGCAACTCGACCGGGCGGCGATCGACGAGCGCGTCTCCGAGCTGCGCTACCGCATCGAGTTCAAGGCGGCAGCGCTCATGCACGACACCGTGCTGAATCACCTCGCCGCGGTCGCCCACTCGGACACCGGCGAGCTGTCACCGCGACTGCGCCGCGCGATCGAGCGCGACCTCGAGGTGCTGATCGGCGAGGAGTGGCTCGCCGACCCCTCGCCCGAGGTGGATGCCCGGGCTCGCGCCGACTGGCGCAACAGCTCCCTCTACGCGGCCGTCGGCGAGGCGAGGTCCCGCTCGCTCACGATCGACCTCAGTGGCGACCTGGCCGCGGTCGGGCGTCTCGACCGGGAGCGCGACGCCGCCGTGGGGCTCGCCGTGGCGCAGTGCCTCGTGAACGTCGAGAAGCACGCCGGGGTCGACCGGGTCGAACTCGTCGTCGTCGGCTCGGCGGAGGAGGTGTCGGTGATGGTGATCGACTCCGGCCGCGGCTTCGTGGTCGAGGGCGTCGCGGCCGATCGCCTCGGCCTCCGCCAGTCGGTGCGGGGCCGGATCGAGGCGGTCGGGGGCGACGTGCACGTGTGGTCGACGCCGGGGCGCGGCACCTCGGTGGTCATCCGCGTGCCGGCCGGCTCGGGGCTGCCGGGTGAGGCGGACGGGGGCGGTCATGACTGACCGTCGCGACCAGTCGTTCCAGCAGCTCGACCCGGTCGGCGGATTCTCGGCGCGCCCGGTCACCCTGCTCCTCGCCGTCGTGGTGGTCGCCTACGTGGTGGCGACCACCCTGATCGACCTCTCGACCATCCGCGACCTGCCGCTCGCCCTCTTCGCCGTCGTCGCCATCGGGATGTGCTCGCTCGGGCTCGTCATCTGGTCGAGCCCCCTGCGCGCGCCCTTCCCCTCGGCCGGGTTCGCCGTGATCGTGCTGCTCGCCCTCGCCGCCATGATCCTCATCGCGTACGCCGGCTGGCACGAGGCGATCCTGGTTCCGGACTGGTGGGGCCCCGTTGCGGTCGGGCTCATCCTCGTCGCCCTCGCGCCCTATCGTCCGCCGCGCGAGATCCTCGCCGTCACCCTGCTCGGCGTGCTCACGGTTGCCGTGCTCGTCTTCGTTGCGAGCTCGGTGCGGGTCAAGGATGCGCCGCCGCTGGCGATCCTCGTCGAAACCGCACTCCCGCTCGTCGCCATGGGTCTCGCGAGCGCCGCGTACGCCTCCTCGCTCGGCCGCACCGTCGACTCGCTCCGCAGCAGCGCGGAGGAGGCGACGCGGGCCGCCACCGATTCGCTGCGGGGCGACATCGCCCGCTCGGTGCAGCAGGACCGCGTCTCCATCCTCGATGAGAGCGTCGTTCCCTTTCTCACCGAGCTGCTGCGCACGCGCGAGGTCACCGAGGAGACGCGCGACAGGGCCGCCGAGATCGCCGCCGCCATTAGAGCCGTCATGGTGGCCGACGTCGACCGCACCTGGCTCGACACCGTCATCGACCATGGCGCGCGGATGATCGTGCACCCGTCCCCCCTGGGCTCGGAGGTGCTCGCCGACGACCATCGGCTCGCGCCCGCGATGTCCACGCAGCAGCGCACCGTCGTGCGCGCCTACCTCGTCGCCCTGCTCGCGCACCCGGGCTTCGACCCCGACGGATTCTCGGTCACGCTGACGCGGGCCGGCGATCGGGCGGCACTCGTGCTGCGGGCGAAACTCGACCTGGATGAGTCGGTGCAGCGGTCATCCCTCGCCGCCTACTACGCCGTGCTTCGAATCGTGTTCCCCGATCTCACCGTCTCGTTCTCCCCGCCGCACCTCACACTAAGGTTTTCCTATGCCCTCTAACGACGTCGACAGGTCGTCGTCAGGTTCACCGGCTGCCACCCCGGAGGCGTCGACGCCCCGGGTCCGGCTCGCGATCCTCGACGATCACGAGGTGCTGCTCGACAGCCTCAGCAGCTGGATCGCGCAGAACGCGCCGGACTTCGATCTCGTGCTGAGCGCGAGCACCTGGCTGCAGCTCGTGCACAGTGACAACTTCCCCACCGACCTCGTCTTCCTCGACTTCCAGCTCAAGGAACCCGTGTCGATAGAGGCGCGCGTGCGCACCTGCCGCGCGGCCGGGGCGAAGGTCATCGTGCTCTCGAGCCTCGACTCGCAGGAGTCCCGCGAGCGGGCGCTCGCCGCGGGCGCGGTCGCGTTCCTCTCCAAGTCGCTGCCGATGCGCGAGGTGATGGATGCGGCACGCACCGTGATGGGGGTCGCCCGCGACACCTCGCCGCAACGCGACTGGCGGCCACTGCCCGGGGGCGCCGTCAACCAGTCACGCCCCAAGCTCAGCGCGGGCGAGGTCGAGGCGCTCAAGCTCTACGTCGCGGGGTACTCCACCGCGGAGGTCGCCGAGCGGCTCAACGTGCAATACGAGACCGCGAAGACGTATCTTCGACGGGTACGGGAAAAATACGCGAAGGCGGGGCGCCCGGCCAGCAAGAAGGCCGACCTCATCCGCCGCGCCGCAGAGGACGGGTACCTGCTCTAGTGTCAAAGCTCTACTTCCGCCACGGCGCCATGAACAGCGGCAAGAGCACGGCTCTCCTGCAGGCCGCGTTCAACTACGAGGAGCGCGGCCAGCAGGTGCTCCTCGCCAAGCCGCAGATCGACACCAAGGGCGACTCGCTCATCGTCTCCCGGCTCGGGGTGAGCCGGCCGGTCGACTTCACCGTCGCGCCCAGCGACGACATCTACGAGGTCTTCACCGCGAATCGCGCGCGCGTGCGGCGGCAGACCGGCCTCGACGTCAGCTGCCTGCTCGTCGATGAGGCCCAATTCCTCACCGAGGGGCAGGTGGATGACCTGCTCCGCATCGCCATCCTCGAGGGCGTGCCCGTGCTCGCCTACGGCATCCGCACCGACTTCCAGACGGTGGCCTTCCCGGGCAGCCGCCGCCTCCTCGAGATCGCGCACTCGCTCGAGGAGCTGAAGACGATCTGCCGCTGCGGCCGCAAGGCCATGTTCAACGCGCGGAAGGTGGGCGAGAACTACGTGTTCGATGGCGATCAGGTCGCCATCGACGGTGTCGACGTCACCTACGAGTCGCTCTGCGGGGCGTGCTACCTGGAGGAGAGCCAGGGCGTGCTGAACAACGGGTGGCGCCCCAAGGCGGAGTTCAGCTACCAGGGCGGGCCGGACGCCGACTTCACCTGAGCCGCGCCCCGCATCGGCGCCGCACCGCCGCACCGCCGCACCGCCTGAATAAACAGAGCCCCGGGCATAAACAGAGCCCCTGAACAAACAGAGCCCCTGAATCAACAGAGCCCCGGGCATCCAACGGACACCCGGGGCTTCTGATTCGACCGTGTCGGGGTGGCGGGATTCGAACCCACGACCTCTTCGTCCCGAACGAAGCGCGCTACCAAGCTGCGCCACACCCCGATCGACTTCTCGCGACAAGCGCGAGGGCCTCGTCAAGGATAGCTGATATCGGCGGGCGTCAGTGTCACCAGAACGGCCTCCGGCGGGCACGCGAAGCGCACGGGCGCGTAGATGGAGGTTCCGAGCCCGGCCGAGACGTTGAGGAGCGCGCTCCGGCCCGCGTGTTCCCAGATGCTGACGCCCTGCGCCTGGTCGCGCGGGATATCGCAATTGGCCACGAGTGCACCCGCCATGCCGGGCACCCGCACCTGGCCGCCGTGGGTGTGGCCGGCGAAGATCGCGGAGGCGCCGTAGGTCACGAAGGCGTCGAGCACCCGCTGGTAGGGGGCGTGGGTGACCCCGATGGAGACGACGTCGTTGCCCGCCGGCTCGTCGTTCCAGGCGACGTTCTCGCGCATCTCCTCGATCGCGCCCGGCAGCCGGTCGAGTCGGTCCCAGCCGCGGTGGGCGTCGTTCACGCCGAAGAACTCGAGCCGGTTGCCCTTGAGCAGCAGGGCGCGCGCGGCGTTGTTGAGGTTCAACCAGCCGAGCTCGTCTTCGAGGAATCGGTCGAGCGACGCGGTGGCGAGGTCGGCCGATCGCTCGTGGTGTCGGCTGGGCGCGGCGAAGTACTTCATCGGGTTCTTGAAGACGGGGCCGAAGTAGTCGTTCGAGCCGTGCACGAAGATGCCCGGGATGCCCGCGAACGGTTCGAGCGCGCGGCGCACGCCGACGAGGCCGTCGAGGTGGCCCAGATTGTCGCCCGTGTCGATGATGAGATCCGGCTCGAGGATGGCGAGCGAGCGGATCCACTCCTGCTTGTTCTCCTGCCACGGAGCCATGTGGAGGTCGGAGAGGTGGAGGATCGTGATCGGCCGCGCCCCGGGATCGAGCACCGCCATCGTCTCGGTACGCACGGTGAAGCGGTTGCGTTCGACGAGCGCGCCCCAGGCGAAGGCGGCCACACCGCCCGCGGCGGCGACCCCGAGCGCTGTCGTGGCGGAGCGGGCGGCTCGTGTCATGGCGGCGGGTCTCCGTTCAGCGGCGGGTGGTCATCCCGGGGGATTCGTCTCTTCGAGCCTAGCCTGCCGCCCTAGTGACCTGGCTTCGGCGGCTTGGCGCCGCCCTTTCCGTTGCCCTTGCCGGTGCCGGTGCCGGTCGCCCCGGTGCCGCCGGTGCCGGTCGTCACGCCCGTTCCGTAACCGCCGGTGCCGCCGTATCCGTACCCGGTGCGCAGCGAACCGTAGAAGTAGATCGGCTTCACCGTCGCCCAGTCGTGGCCGGGATACTTCTTGTCGATCGCCGCCTGCGTGGCGCGGAACACGACGTGCCTCAGGTAGGAAGCATTGCCGCCCGCGAGATACACCTGCCTCAGCGGCACGTGTCCGCGGACGTTGCCCACCCACACCGCCGTGGCGACGCGCGAGCTCGCGCCCACGATCCAGGTGTGCACCGAGCTGTCGGTGGTGCCCGTCTTGCCGAAGAGCGGGGTGCCGTCGCCCGGGTTGGCGGCGCTACCCGTTCCGCCGTTCATCACACCCTTCATCGCGTAGATGGCGGCCGCGTCGATGTCGGGGTCGATCGCGCGATGGCAGGCCTTGGGCTGGCCGGGCTCCTGCTTGCCGGCGGGGGAGACGACGTAGTCGACCGCCACGGGGGAGCAGAACACGCCGTTGTTGGCGATGCCCGCGTAGGCCGCCGCCATGGTGAGCGGCGCGATGTTGTTGATACCCAGAACCGCGGATGGCAGGTGGATGAGCGGTCTCCCGTCACCCGGATGCACCCCGAGCGACTGCGCGGTCTTCATGATGTCGCACTGGTCGAGCTGCTTGCCCATGTTGACGAAGACACCGTTGACGGAGGCCGCGGTGCCGGACATCACCGACATGTACCCGCGCTCGTAGGAGGTGTCGTTCTTGTAGACCCAGGTGCCGACGTAGGGATAGTGGTTGGGCTGGCAGGTGTCCTCGATGGTGGTCTGGTCGACCGGGTAGGGCGTCGCGTTCACCGACTCGTAGAGCCCGTGCCCGGCCTTCAGCCAGGTGAGCAGGGTGAACGGCTTGTAGGTGGAGCCGACCTGGAAGCCGACACCGCCTCCCGCCGCGACATCCACGTTGTAGTTGACCGCCGTCGAGTCCTTCTTGCCGCTGCCCGTGTTGTCGAACTTCTTGTTCTCCGTCATGAGGAGGATGCGGCCGGTGCCCGCTTCGACCGAGACGGATGCCCCGCCGAGCCTCAGCTGCGACGGGTTCTTCGGCACGGCGGCCCACATGATCTTCTGCGCGGTCTGCTGCAGCGAGAGGTTGATGGTCGTGTGGATATCCCACCCGCCCTTCTGCCAGCTGGCCTCACGCTCCGCCGCCGTGGAGCCGAGCGAGGTGAGGGTGGGCACCGCAGCGCGGACGACGTAGTCGCAGAAGAACTTCGCCGAGAGGGTTGCGGCGAAGCATCCGTTCGCGGGATCGGTCAGATGCACGGTCTTGGCGTTGACGGGCGTCGCGAGGGCGGTGTCGAGCTCGGCCTTCGTGATGTCTTTCGCGGCGAATTCCGCGCGCAGGATCACGTCGCGGCGCAGGGTGTTCTGCGCGTAGCCCGAGGCGTTGATCGGCGCACGGACGCTGGGCTCCTGCACGATCGCGATGAGGCTGGCGCCCTGCGCGATCGTGAGGTTCTTGGCGGAGGTGTTGTAGTAGCGATGCGCGGCGGCCTCGATGCCGTAGGTGGTTCCGCCGAAGCCCGCGATGTTGAGGTAGGCGAGCAGGATCTGCTGTTTGGTGTACTTCTTCTCGAGCGCGATCGCGAGCTTCATCTCTTTGAGCTTGCGGTCGATCGTGGGAGCCTGCGCCTCGGCGATGGCCTTCTTCTGCGCCGCCTCCGTCTTCAGCTGAGTCGCCTTCACGATGAAGATGTTCTTGACGAGCTGCTGGGCGATGGTGGACGCGCCCTGCACGTCACGACCGGAGAGGGTGGCGACCGCGGCGCGCACGATGCCCGTCGGGTCGATGCCGCCGTGCTGGTAGAAGCGGCGGTCCTCGCCGTCGACGGCCGCGTTCTTGGCGTTGTCGGAGACAGCGTCCCAGGCGACCTCTTCGCGATTCTGCGAGAAGATCGTCGCGAACTGCACCTGCTTGCCCTTGAGGGTGCCGAACAGTCGATTCTGCTGGGGGAGGGTGTCGATCGTGATGTACGACGGCAGGCCGTTGAACACCGAGACACCCGAGTTGATCGCGCCTCCGGCGAGCACGACCGCGGGCGTGAAGGTGGCGGCGACGAGGATGCCCGTGACCACGCTGAGCGTGACAACGCCGATCAGCCCGCCGATCACGCCACCCACCCCGGAAAAGCGAGAAATCATAACTAATACGCTACGCGCCGACACAGTCGACCGCGTCATCCCCTCGATGTAGAACTACGGATGCGGCCGTCGTCCGTGACGATGACCGCATCCGTCCGGCCACACTTAATTCAAGTGTGACTCACTCAGCAGTGAACTCGCGTGATTGTGAGCTGAATCGTTGCTTTTGCCGTATGGGTTGACCCAGCGGCCGGGGTTTGCGACACTACCGTGTTGTCCGTCGTCGGGTCTGGCGGCGTCGACGCCTGGCAGGTCTCCTGAATGTCGGTGAATCCGGCATCATTCAAGGACTTCACCGCATCCGGTTCCAACATGCCGACGACCGGTGGGACCAGGAGCAGCTTCTGGTTGCTCGGCGAGATCAGCACGGTGTAGCCGGTCGACAGCAGGGCGCCCGCACCGGGGCTGGTCTTCGCGACCGTGCCGGCCGGCAGCGCGGAGTCGACCGAGGGGCCGACCTTCACACCGAAACCGAGCGCCTGAAGCGTGACCGTCGCCTCGGAGATCGTCTTGCCGGTGAGGTCGGGCATCTTCTGGCCGGAACCGCTCAGGAACGACGGCGGCGGGGTCGGGAACGAGCCTCCCTTGTACTTCTTGTCGATCGCCGCCATCGTCTGCTTGAAGACGACGTGGCGGAGGAGCGCCGCCGGTCCCTGCGGGAGGTACACGCTGCGGAGGGCGACATGGCCGCTCACGTTGCCGATCCAGACCGCGGTCGCGACCTTCGTGCTCGCGCCGACGATCCAGGTGTGCACCGAGGAGTCGGTCGTTCCGGTCTTGCCGATGAGCGGCGTGCCGTCGTTCGGGTTACCGGGCGTACCCGTGCCGCCGTTCATCACACCCTGCATCGCGAGGGTGGCGGCCGCATCCACGTCGGGATCGATCGCGGAGTGGCAGTTCTTGGTCTGGCCGGGCTGCTGCTTGCCGTAGGGGTCGACGACGTAGTCCACGGCGATGGGGGCGCAGTACACACCCTTGTTGGCGATGCCGGCATACGCGGCCGCCATCGTCAGGGGGGCGATGTTGTTGGTACCGAGGATCGCGCCGGGGTTGTGCGTCAGCGGGGCGTTGTCACCCGTGTGCACGCCGAGCGACTGCGCGACGTTGTAGATGTCGCACTGGTCGAGCTGCTTGCCCATGTTCACGAAGACGCCGTTGACCGATCCCGCGGTACCGCGCATCACCGTGTAAGGCCCGCGCTCGCCCTCGTCGTTCTTGTAGGTCCAGGTGCCGCCATAGGGGTATGTGCCCCCGTCGCAGGTGTCCTTGAAGTCGGACAGGTTCTGCACCTGCGGCGTCGCGTCCACTACCTCGTTGAGGCCGTGCCCGGCTTTCAACCAGGCGATGAGCGTGAAGGGCTTGTAGGTCGATCCCACCTGGAACCCGACACCACCGCCGGCAGCGACATCCACGCTGTAGTTGACCGCTGTCGACCCTTTCTTGGGGCTGGCGGTGTTGTTGAAGTACTTGTTCTCCGTCATGAGGAGGATGCGGCCGGTGCCGGCCTCGACGGAGACCGAGGCGCCGCCGAGCTTGAGCTCGGAGGGGCTGCGGGGCACCGTCGCCCACATGATCTTCTGCGCCGTGGTCTGCAGGCTGAGGTTGAGGGTGGTGTGGATGTCGTAGCCGCCCTTGGCCCAGTTGGCGAGGCGCTCGGACGTCTTCGATCCCAGCGCCGACAGCGACGGAACGGCCGCCCGCACGATGTAGTCGCAGAAGAACTTCGCGTACTGGTTGGCCGCGATGCAGCCGTTCTTGGGGTCGGTGAGGTGCACGGTCGTCGCGTCGACCGGGGTGGCCAGCGCCTCGTCGAGCTGTGCCTTCGTGATGTGCTTCGCGAGGTACTCGGCCTCGAGGATGACGTCGCGTCGCGCCTTGTTCTGCGCGTAACCGGAGGCGTCGATCGGGGCCCGCGCGCTCGGCTGCTGCACGATCGCGATGAGGCTGGCCCCCTGCGCGATCGTGAGGTTCTTCGCCGAGGTGTTGTAGTAGCGCTCGGCTGCGGCCTGGATGCCGTAGGTGTTGCCGCCGAAGCCCGCGATGTTGAGGTAAGCCAGCAGGATCTGCTGCTTCGTGTACTTCTTCTCGAGCGCGATCGCGAGCTTCATCTCTTTGAGCTTGCGATCGAGGGTGAAGGCCTGTGCCGCCTCGATGCCGGCCTGCTGCTGCTTGAGCGTGGGCAGCTGGAGTGCCTGCTGGATGAAGATGTTCTTGACGAGCTGCTGGGCGATCGTCGACGCGCCCTGCTTCTGCCCGCCCGAGAGAGTGGAGATGGCCGCGCGCACGACGCCGGTGGGGTCGATGCCGCCGTGCTGGTAGAAGCGGCGGTCCTCGCCGTCGACGGCCGCGTTCTTCGCGTTGACCGAGACCTCGTCCCACGCGACCTCCTGGCGGTTCTGCGAGAAGATCGTCGCGATCTGCACCTGCTTGCCGCCCTGGTTCGCGAAGATCCGGTTCTGCTGCGGGAGCTTGTCGATGCGAATGTAGCTCGGCAGATTGTCGAAGATGCCGATGCCGCCCTTGACGGTCACGCTCGTGACGGCGATGGCGGGGGTGACCATCGCGGTGACGAGAAGCCCGGCGAGAACGCTGAAACCGATGGTGCCGAGTACGGCTCCGAGCATGCCTCTGCGGGGGGGATTTTGGGCAGACATAGAATGCAGGGTACGCGATATTCGCATTTCGACACTGAATGAAAGCCGACAGATGCCAGCCTGGGAGTACGTCACAACGCCGCTTCTCATCCACAACACGACCGCGATCCTCAACAACTGGGGCTCTGACGGCTGGGAACTCGTTCAGATCGTCGCCGGTCCCGAGGGTGGCCTCGTCGCCTACCTCAAGCGCGAGAAGCAGGACAACGCCTGATGTCGGTTCTGGATGACCGCCTCGCCGAACTCGGCCTCACGATCCCTGCCACGCCCGCACCGGCCGGCGCCTACGTGCCCGCCCTCGTCAGCGGTTCCCTCGTCTTCACGGCCGGCCAACTGCCGACCGTGGGCGGCGTGCTCCCCGCGACCGGCAAGGTTGGCGCCGAGGTGTCGCCGGAGCTCGCGAAGGAGATCGCCGCCAACTGCGTGCTCAACGGTCTGGCGGCGGCGAAGAGCGTCATCGGGTCGCTCGACCGCATCACCCGCGTGGTGAAGGTCGTCGGCTTCGTCGCCTCCGATCCCTCGTTCACCGGCCAGCCCGGCGTGATCAACGGTGCGTCCGAGCTCCTCGGCGAGATTTTCGGCGAGGCGGGTCGCCACGCGCGCAGTGCCGTCGGAGTGGCCGTGCTGCCGCTCGATGCGCCGGTCGAGATCGAGTTCGTGTTCGAGATCGCCTGAGCGGTCATCCGCGGGGCGTGGGGTGCGCCGACCGAGGCCGGCGCACCCCACCCGCTCACTTCAGCTTGTCGCTGATGACGGTCATGACCGAGCTGTCCGCGAGGGTCGTGGTGTCGCCGATCTCGCGGCCCTCCGCGACGTCCTGAAGCAGGCGTCGCATGATCTTGCCCGAGCGCGTCTTGGGCAGTTCCGACACGATGAAGATCTGGCGGGGCCGGGCGATCGCGCCGATCTGCTGGGCGACGTGCGCCTTCAGGAGCGCCACCGCCTCATCGGTGGTGTGCGCATCTTTCTGATTGGTCTTGATGATGACGAAGGCCACCACGGCCTGGCCGGTCGCCTCGTCGGCGGCACCGACGACGGCCGCCTCGGCCACCATCGGGTTCGAGACGAGGGCGGATTCGATCTCGGCGGTGGAGAGTCGGTGTCCCGACACGTTCATCACGTCGTCGACCCGGCCCAGCAGCACGATGTCGCCGTCGGAGTCGACGTGGGCGCCGTCGCCCGCGAAGTACTTCCAGACGCCGTCCTTCGAGAAGCGCGACCAGTATGTCTCCACGAAGCGCTCGGGGTCGCCCCAGATGCCGCGGAGCATCGACGGCCACGGCTCGGAGACGACCAGCAGGCCACCGGCGGGCGGATCGACGCGCGTGCCGTCCTCGCCGAGGATGTCGATCTTGATGCCGGGGATGGGCACCTGCGCCGAACCGGGCTTGAGGTTCGTGATGCCGGGCAGGGCCGAGATCATGATGCCGCCCGTCTCGGTCTGCCACCAGGTGTCGACGATGGGCGCCGTGCCCGCACCGATCACGTCGCGGTACCAGATCCACGCCTCGGGGTTGATCGGCTCGCCCACCGAGCCGAGCACCCGCAGGCTGCTCAGATCGAACTGGGCGGGGATCTGCCGCCCCGCCTTCATGAAGGAGCGGATCGCGGTCGGCGCCGTGTAGAAGATGGTGACGCCGTACTTCTGGATGATCTCCCACCAGCGCCCCGGGTGCGGGGTGTCGGGCGTGCCCTCATACAGCACCTGGGTCGCGCCGTTCGCGAGCGGACCGTAGACGACGTAGCTGTGCCCGGTGATCCAGCCCACGTCGGCGGTGCACCAGTAGACGTCGGTCTCGGGGTGCAGGTCGAAGACGTTGCGGTGCGTGAAGGCGACCTGGGTGAGGTACCCGCCGCTCGTGTGCAGGATTCCCTTCGGCTTGCCCGTCGTTCCCGAGGTGTACAGGATGAACAGGGGGTTCTCGGCCTCGAAGCCCTCTGCCTCGTGCTCGGTGGACGCGGTGGCCACCTCGTCGTGCCACCACAGGTCGCGGCCGACCGTCCACTGCACCTCGTTGTGGCCGCGGCGCACCACGAGCACGTGCTCCACCGTCGAGGTGCCGTTCGCGAGCGCGCCGTCGACGGCGTCCTTGAGCGGGAACACCTTGCCCTTGCGCCAGCCGCCGTCGGCCGTGATGACGAGCTTCGCGCCCGCGTCGTCGATGCGCGAGCGCAGGCTCTCCGAGCTGAAGCCGCCGAAGACGACCGAGTGCACGGCACCCAGCCGGGCGACCGCGAGCATCGCGATGACCGCCTCGGGGATGACCGGCAGGTAGATCGCGACCCGATCGCCCTGCCCCACCCCGAGTGCCGCGATCGCGTTGGCCGCCTGCTTCACGGCGCGGGTCAGCTCGGCGTAGCTGTAGCTCGCAGTGTCGCCGTTCTCCCCCTCCCAGTGCAGCGCGATGCGCTCGCCGTGGCCGGCGAGAACGTGCCGGTCGAGGCAGTTGTACGCGACGTTGAGCCGGCCATCCGCGAACCACTTCGCGACGGGGGCACCGCTCCAGTCGAGCGCAGTCGTGAACGGCGTCTCCCAGTCGAGGAGTTCGCGCGCCTGATCGGCCCAGAACTCCACGCGGCTGGCCGCGGCCCGCTCGTACAGGCTCGGATCGGCGATCGAGTTGGCCGCGAATTCCGGGCTGGGCGGGAACTGGCGGTCTTCGTGCAGGAGGCTATCAATCGAATTCGAGGGCATCGTCATCCTTGTCGATCTCGCGGTGTAGCCAGGGATGCCGCGAAGGTGTTCAGCAGTGAATGCACCGATCCTATCGCTGGGCTGGGAATGCTCCTCGAAACCGCACGATTCGTGACGCGGGAACTTGTGTGGAGCCCCGCCGTTAGGGGTACACTGATCTCAGTCAGATGCGAATTTGACGTGCAGTGCGAGCGATTCCCCCCAATCCCGCGCTGCTGTGGCGGCGCTTATTCCCCCCAATAAGCGCCGCCCCTCTCGTTAACGGACGAGTCCGTTCGCCGCGTGGGTCAGCCGCGACATCGGGGAGGCCGACGCCGTCGTGAGGGCGTGACGTCGTCTCCTGCACAATCGCGCCGTTGCCCCGGAATTCCGCGGATCGAGCGGCGCGCATCCGGCAGCCCGGCGGCGTGCATATACGGTCGTCGGCGTGCATCCGATCAGCCCGCCCCGCGACGACGGCGCGGCCGACGCGGTCGGATTCACTCCCCGGCCCCGCTCGCAGGCATCAGCGCAGCACACCGCCCCCTTTGTGGCCTCACCTCGCCGCCCGCCAGACGACAATCGGGGTACAGAACCATACCCGCCGGCCGACCCGACGGAGGTCGATCATTACGCCGCCGATCTGGGATTTCTGTCGTTCCTCGCGCGCGACCGTGCCGTCACCGACGTGTTCGTGAACGGGCCGTCCGGGGTATGGGTCGATCGCGGGAGCGGGCCGCGTCAGATCGTCGGGCTCGCGCCCCCCGAGAGCGAGGTGCGCGCACTCGCCGTTCGCCTGATCGCGCGCGGGGGTCGCCACGTGGATGAGGCGAGCCCCTGCGTGGACGCGCGGCTCGGCGGCGGGGTGCGCGTCCATGCGGTGCTCCCGCCGATCTCCCGCGGCGGCACGCTCCTCTCGCTCCGGTTTCCGCCGGGGCAACCGCCCACCCTCGACGCCCTGGACGATGGGGTGTTCTTCTCGGCCGTTGAACGAGATCGCGTCGCCGCTCTCGTCACCGCGCGCGCCAACATCCTGCTCACGGGCGCCGCCGGCAGCGGCAAGACGACCCTTCTTGCCGCGCTGCTGGGCCAGGCGCCCCCGAACGAGCGGATCATCGCCGTGGAGGACGTCGCCGAACTCCGCGTGCGGCACCCCCACTTCCTCGCGCTCGAGTCGAGGCAGGCGAACCTCGAGGGAGCGGGTGGGATAGGGCTGGACCGGCTCGTTCGCGAGGCCCTGCGCATGCGACCGGATCGGCTGGTTCTGGGGGAGTGCCGCGGGGCAGAGGTGCGCGAGCTGCTCGGCGCTCTCAACACCGGTCACGACGGGGGCGCGGGCACCCTGCACGCGAACTCGCTCCGCGACGTGCCCGCTCGACTCGAGTCGCTCGGCGCGCTCGCGGGCCTCGGCGCGGAGGCGATCGCCCGTCAGGCCCGCAGCGCGATCGGCGCGGTGATCCACCTCGAGCGCGTCGGAGCACGGCGACGAATCGCGGCCGTCGGCGCACTCGGCATCGATTCGCACGATCGACTGAGCGTGGAGCCCCTGCCATGACCCGTCGCACGGATGACCGGCTCGACGAGCTCGCGGCAACGGTTCACCGCCTCGCCGTCCTCCTCACGGCCGGGGTGCCGCCCGCCGCGGCCTGGCGATATCTCGCCGAGGGATCCGCGTCTCCGCTCGTCGAGCACATCGCCGACGGCGCATGGAATCCGGGCGGTATCCCCGCGGCGATCACGTCGGCACTTCCCGTCGCTGCTGCGGAGCGCGACGACCCGAGCTCGTCGTCGTGGCGCGCGGTCGCCGCGGCGTGGGCGGTCGCGACCGAGGTGGGCGCACCCCTCGCGCCGGTGCTGCGGGAGGTCGCGGAGTCGCTGCGCGAGCTCGGGGAGCTGCGGCGCGCGGTCGCCGTGTCGCTCGCCGCACCGGTGGCCACCGCGCGCACCGTCGCCGTGCTGCCGGCGCTCGGCGTGCTGCTGGGCATCGGCCTCGGCTTCGACCCCGTCCACGTGCTGCTCGGCACCCCGGCCGGCATCGCCTGCGCGGCGACCGGCGCGCTCCTGGTGGCCATCGCCGTGCTGTGGAATCGCGCCCTCGTTCGTCGGGCCCGCCGCACCGTGGGTCACCCCGGCCTCGAGGTCGAACTCACCGCGATCGCCCTTGCCGGAGGTGGCTCACCGGGGCGTGCGCGCGAGGTCGTCGCGGCTGCGCTGCGTGACCACCTCGGGATGCGCCCCAGTGGAGTGGCCGATCAGGCGCTCGACTTCTCGCGACGCGCGGGTGTCCCGGCCGCCGAACTGCTGCGGGCGGAGGCGCGGGAGCAGCGACGCGCCGCCCGAAGCGAGGCGCAGCGCCGAGCCCAGGCGCTGTCGGCGCGGATGATGCTGCCGATGGGCCTCTGCGTCCTACCCGCCTTCATGCTGCTGGGCGTGGCTCCGCTCGTGATCTCGGTGGTGACGTCGACCCTCTCCGGCCTCTGAGCCACCGCCACGGTTGGTTCCCGCTCCGCGCTCGACCCGCTCCGTAATGGTCCCGCTCCGGGCTCGACCCGCACCGCCGCGCCCCCTTCTCCCCGCTCCGCGCCTCCTCCCCAGCCCGCCACGACTGGCGTTTGTCCCACGTTCCCGGAACCACCGGGTGGTGCCGCGGCGCTCCCCGCGAAGCTGGATTCACCCACTCCGGCTCGGCCGCCGGCGCGGGGCGGTGCTCCGCTCCACGCCCCGGTCGCCGGACCCGCACCGCGCACACAAAACGGCGCTCAGTAAAGAGGAATGACATGACCCGAACTCCGCCCCTCCGCACGCCCGTCCCCGGCACGTGGTTGACGCGCGGGCAGGCACCGCGCTGGCTCGCACCGCGCGGGCAGGCACCGCGAGGACAGGCATCGCGCGGGCTGGCACCGCGCGGGCAGGCATCGCGCTCGCTGGCACCGCGCTGGCACCCTTCGCGCTGGGCCGGTGACCTCGGCTCGGCGACGGCGGAGTACGCCGTCGCGACGATGGCCGCCGTGGGGTTCGCCGGCCTTCTCGTCGTCATCCTGCGCAGCGCCGCGATCAGGGGCATCCTCACGGGACTGATCCGCCATGCCCTCACCGTTGCGGGATGACCGCGGGTCGGTGACCGCCGAGTTCGCGGTCGCGCTGCCCGCCGTCGTCCTCGTGCTCGCCGTCGCACTCGGCGCACTTGCGGCCGGAACCCGCGCGATCGCTCTCGAATCGGGCGCCGGCGACGCCGCCCGGATGCTCGGCCGCGGCGAGAGCGGCGACCGGGCAGCGGCGGTGCTGCACCGGGCCGCCCCGGGGGCGCGACTTCGAATCCTCGATGCCGATGGTCAGGCGTGCGTCGTGGCTCGCGTCTCGGCACCGATCCTCGGGCCGATCACGGTTCCGCTCACGGCTCGGGCCTGCGCGCTGCGGGAGGCGACGTGAGGGCGGGCCCGCGCGCTGCGGGAGGGCGCCAGGAGGGCGGGCTATGCGGCGCGGGAGGCGACGTGAGGGCGAGCTGCGCGAGGCGGAGGAGCGAGGTGGGTGCGGCCGGCGTGCTGGCGGTCGCGATCATTGGCGCGATCTGCGCCGTTGCGCTGAGCGTGCTTCCGGTGTCGAGTGCGCTCGCGGAACGGGCATCCGTCGGCTCGGCGGCCGACGCCGCGGCCCTCGCGGGAGCCGACGTCGCCGCGGGCCTCGCACCCGGCGAGCCCTGCGCGGTCGCGGCGCGAATCGCTCGGGCGAACGGCGCCGTGCTGACCGCCTGCGGCACTGACGGTCCCGTTGTGACGGTGACCGCAGAGACCGTCGCCGCGGGCATTCCGGTCGTGGCGCGGGCGCGTGCCGGGCCGCCGGGCTGGGGGACAGATTAGGGTGGGCCGGGGTTCACCTGTGTATGGTGTCGCTGACGGGGCGCACTACCCCGAGGTTCTGATGACCTCGAACGAGTCATACGCAGCAGTAATAAAGAGGAGCACCGTGCCCGGCACGAAGAAGCTGGTCATCGTCGAGTCGCCCGCCAAGGCGAAGACGATCGGCCAGTACCTGGGGGATGGCTACGAGGTTCAGGCCTCGGTGGGACACATCCGCGACTTGATCGAGCCCAAAAACCTCCCGGCCGAGCTGAAGAAGGGCTCGCTCGGCAAGTTCTCCGTCGACGTCGAGAACGGCTTCGAGCCCTACTACGTGATCTCCGACGCGAAGAAGAAGACGGTCAGCGACCTCAAGAAGGCGCTCGCCGGAGCCGACGAACTCTACCTCGCCACTGATGAAGACCGCGAAGGCGAGGCCATCGCGTGGCACCTGCTGCAGGTGCTCAAGCCCAAGGTTCCCGTGAAGCGCATGGTGTTCCACGAGATCACCAAGGATGCGATCCAGGAGGCCAAGGAGCACACCCGCGACCTCGACGTCGCACTCGTCGACGCGCAGGAGACCCGCCGAATCCTCGACCGCCTGTACGGGTACGAGGTCTCGCCGGTGCTGTGGCGCAAGGTCGGCCCCGGGCTCTCCGCGGGGCGCGTCCAGTCGGCCGCCACCCGCCTCGTCGTCGACCGCGAGCGCGAACGCCTCGCCTTCGTCGCGGCCGGCTACTGGGATCTGATCGCACAGCTCTCACCCGCCACCGATGCCCAGAGCTTCGAGGCGCGCCTGGTTCGCGTCAACGGCACACGCGTCGCGGTCGGTCGCGACTTCGACGACAAGGGCGCGCTCAAATCCGACGCGGTCGCGCTCGACGAGACCGCGGCGCAGGCGATCGCCTCGGCGCTCCGCTCCGACACCGTGCAGATCACCGTGGCGACGGTCGAGTCGAAGCCCTACACGCGACGCCCGGCCGCCCCATTCACCACGTCGACACTGCAGCAGGAGGCGGCGCGCAAGCTCCGATTCTCCGCGCGCCAGACCATGAGTGTCGCGCAGTCTCTCTACGAGAACGGCTACATCACCTATATGCGCACCGACTCGCCCACGCTGTCGCAGCAGGCGATCAGCGCGGCGCGCACTCAGGCCGCCAAGCTCTACGGGGCGGAGACGGTTCCCGACAAGCCGCGCGTCTACGCCGGTAAGAACAAGAGCGCTCAGGAGGCGCACGAGGCGATCCGCCCCTCCGGCGACACCTTCCGCACGCCCACCGAACTGCAGTCGGTGCTGCGCGGCAACGACTGGAAGCTGTACGACCTGATCTGGAAGCGCACCGTCGCCTCGCAGATGGCCGACGCCAAGGGTTCGACCGCCACCGTCACGATCAAGGCCGGCTCGGCCGCTGGCGCGATCGCCACCACCGAGGCAACGGGTGCGGTCGAGGTCGCCGAGTTCTCGGCGAGTGGAACAGTCATCACCTTCCGCGGATTCATGCACGCCTACGAGGAGAGCCGCGACGAGGAGCGCAACGAGAGCGCGGAGCCCGTCGAGGCGAAGCTTCCGCCGCTGACCGAGGGTCAGACGCTGACGCTCGAGGAGATCGAGGCCAAGGGCCACGAGACGAGCGCGCCGCCGCGTTACACCGAGGCGAGCCTGGTCAAGACCCTGGAAGAGCTCGGCATCGGGCGACCGTCGACGTACGCCGCCATCATCTCGACCATCGTCGACAGGGGCTATGTCACACCCCGCGGCACCGCGCTCGTGCCCAACTGGATCGCGTTCTCGGTGGTCCGCCTGCTGGAGGAGTACTTCGGCGACCTCGTGCAGTACGACTTCACCGCGGGGATGGAAGACGACCTCGACCGCATCGCGGGCGGCGAGGCCGACCGCGTCGAGTGGCTCACCGGCTTCTACTTCGGCAACGCCAAGCATCGCGGTCTCCGCACCGTCATCGACAACCTCGGTGAGATCGACGCCCGCGACATCAACTCGGTTCGAATCTCCGACGACGTCACGCTGCGCATCGGCAAGTACGGTCCCTACCTCGAGGCGCCGAGCGACGACCCGCTCGTGCCCCGGCGCGTCAACGTTCCGCTCGACCTCGCCCCCGACGAGCTCACCGCAGAGAAGGCGCGCGAGCTGATCGCCGCCCCGGTGCTCACCGATCGCGTGATCGGCGTGAACCCGGAGAACGGCAAGCTCGTGCTCGCGAAGGACGGCCGCTACGGCCCCTACGTGACCGAGGCCGACCCGGAGCCCGAGGCAGCGGTTGCCGCGACGCCCGCGGAGCCGACCGTCGCCGAGCCGGTCGAGGTGGTCGATGCGGCCACCGGCGAGGTCGTCACGACGAAGCCGAAGCGCAAGGCGGCACCCAAGAAGCCCGCGGTGGTGAAGCAGCGAACCGCGTCGCTCTTCAAGAGCATGGATCTCGCGAGCCTCGACCTCGACACCGCACTGCAGCTGCTCGGCCTGCCGCGCGTCGTCGGAGTCGACCCGGAGACCGGCGTCGAGATCACCGCGCAGAACGGTCGCTTCGGCGCCTACCTCAAGCGCGGAGCCGACACGCGCTCCTTGCCGAGCGAAGAGCTCATCTTCGACATCGACCTCCCGGGCGCCCTGGAACTCTATGCGCAGCCCAAGTACGGGGGCCGATCGGCGTCCAGCGCGCTGAAGGAGTTCGATCCCGATCCCGAGAGCGGCAAGCCGATCCGCATCAAGGATGGCCGGTTCGGCGCCTACGTCACCGACGGCGTGACCAACGCGACGATTCCGCGCGGCGAGACCGTCGAAGAGATCGACTTCGAGCGCGCCGTGCAACTTCTCGCCGACAAGCGGGCGAAGGGCCCGGCGAAGCCGCGCGCCAAGGCGGCGACAGCGACCAAGCGTCCCGCGGCCAAGCGGGCGCCGGCGAAGAAGAAGTAGTGGTGGCGGGACTCTTCATCACGCTCGAAGGCGGCGACGGTTCGGGCAAATCGACGCAGTCCGCCCTTCTCGCCGAGTGGCTCGAGGCGCAGGGTCGCACGGTCGTGACCACACGGGAGCCGGGCGGAACCGACCTGGGCGTGGAACTGCGGAACATCATCCTGCATCGTCGCGGGTACATCGCACCGCGGGCCGAGGCACTCCTCTACGCCGCCGACCGCGCCCACCACATCGCGACCAAGGTGCGCCCCGCGCTCGAGCGCGGCGAGATCGTGCTGCAGGATCGCTACCTCGACTCCTCGGTCGCCTACCAGGGGGCCGGGCGCGTGCTCGATTCCGGCGAGATCCGCGAGCTGTCGCTCTGGGCCGCGGAGGGGCTGTTGCCCCACCTCACGATCCTGCTCGACCTCGACGAGGGCGTCGGGCGCGCGCGACTCGACGAGCGCACCACCTACGACCGGCTCGAGGAGGAGGAGAACGACTTCCACGCGCGAGTGCGCGCGGCCTACCTCGACCTGGCGCGCGCGGAGCCGGAGCGATTCCTCGTGCTCGACGCGTCAGAACCCATCGCCACGCTCACCGCCGCGATTCGTGAACGCGTCACCGCACTCCTCTGAACTCACGGCGCACTGTGGGTGCCGTCACTTAGGCTGACCGGGTGAGTGTGTGGGATGAACTGACCGGGCAGGCCGAGGCCATCGCGGTCTTCGAGGCGGCCGCCGCGGGCACGATCGACTCATCGATGACGCACTCGTGGCTCGTCACCGGTCCGCCCGGCTCGGGCAGGTCCAACCTCGCCTACGCTTTCGCCACCGCACTGCTCTCGAAGGGCCCCGACGACGACGAGGCCACGGCGCGCCAGGTGGCCGCGCGCACCCACCCCGACCTCGGAGTCTTGAGCACCGAGCGCGTCATCATCAGCATCGACGAGGTGCGTCACCTCGTCACCTCCTCACAGTTCTCCCCGTCCGTCGGCCGCTACCGCGTCATGGTGATCGAAGACGCCGACCGCATGAGCGAGCGCACCTCGAACGTGCTGCTCAAGGCGCTCGAGGAGCCGCCGCCCCGCACGGTGTGGATCCTCTGCGCGCCGAGCGAGGCGGATCTGATTCCCACGATCCGCTCGCGAGTCCGCTCGGTGAGACTGCGCGTGCCCGGAATCGACGAGGTGGCCGAGTTGATCTCGCGCCGCGACGGCGTCGACCTCGCCATCGCCACCCGGGCGGCGCGCGAGGCGCAGAGCCACATCGGCATGGCGCACCGGCTGGCCACGAACGAGGATGCGCGCGCGCGACGTGAGCAGACGCTCGCCATTGCGCTGGGCATCCGCTCGGTCGGCGACGCCGTGCGCGCGGCCGCGACCCTGCTGCAGATCGCGGGCGACGACGCGAAGGCGATCACTGAGGAGCGCGACGCGGAGGAGCGCGCCAGCACCCTGCGGTCACTCGGTATCGAGCCCGGTGGCACCATTCCCCCGGCACTGCGCGGGCAGCTCAAGAACCTCGAGGAGGATCAGAAGCGCCGCGCCACTCGCAGCCTGCGCGACGGCCTCGACCGGATCATGGTCGACCTCCTGTCGCTCTATCGCGACGTGCTGCTGCTGCAACTCGGCGCGGGGATCGAGCCCATCAACCTCAGCATCACGCCAGAACTGGAGCGGGCACGCGACCAGGCGACACCCGCCCAGACCCTCGCCACACTCGATGCCATCGCGACAGCGCGGCGCCGCATCGACGGGAACGTGAGCCCGGCACTCGCCCTCGAGGCCATGCTCATCTCCGCCGCACGAAAGGATCCCGTACGGTGACCTCCCCACGCTCGGCGCGTCTGCGTCGGGGCTCAGTCCTCGCCCTGCTCACCGCGGTCACGCTGCTGCTGACCGGATGCGTCAGCTGGTTCCTGCCGCCCTCCGCGACGTCGAACCCGACGGGGGAGAAGGTGGCGGCCGACCTCGCTCCCTACTACCACCAGGTCTTGCACTGGAGCGCGTGCGGGAGCGGAATGCAGTGCACCACCGCGAAGGCGCCGCTGGACTGGTCGAACCCGTCCGGGGCCTCCATCAAACTGGCCCTCATCCGCCAGCAGGCGACGAGTGGTCACTCGCTTGGCTCGCTGCTCGTCAATCCCGGCGGCCCCGGTGCCTCCGGCTACGACTTCGTGCGCGACAGCATCTCCTATGCGACGAGCTCGACCCTCCAGAAGAACTACGACATCGTCGGATTCGACCCCCGTGGCGTCAACCACTCGAGTGCGATCAAGTGCTACCAATCGCCGAAGGTGCTCGACTCCTTCCTCTACGACATCCCGGCGGGAACCCCCGGCAGTGATGGCTGGATCGCCGAGTTGGAGAAGGCGCAGAAGGACTTCGGTGCCGAGTGCCTCAAATACACGGGCAGCCTGCTCGGTCAGGTGGGCACGATCAGCGCGGCCCGCGACCTCGACCTGCTGCGCGCGGCGCTGGGCGACACCAAACTCAACTACCTGGGCTACTCATACGGCACGCTGCTCGGTGCGACCTACGCGAATCTCTACCCGAGCCACACCGGTCACCTCGTGCTCGACGGCGCGGTCGACCCCACGGTCACGCCCTTCGAGTTGAGCGCCACCCAGGCTCAGGGCTTCGAACACGCGTTGCGGAAGTTCCTCGCCGGGTGCCCCAAATTGACCGGATGCCCGTTCGGCAGCGACGTCGACCAGGACATGGCCAGCATCCGCGGCCTGCTCGACCGACTGGATGTCAGCCCCCTCCGCGCGGCCGACGGACGCAAACTGGGCAGCGCGGTCATGTTCACCGCGATCATCTACCCGCTCTACAACGTCGACAACTGGGGTGCGCTCGTCGACCTCTTCAGGTCCGTGGCGAAGGGCGACCCCAGCTACGCGTTCCAACTCGCGGACGGCTACAACGGTCGAAACAAAGACGGCACCTACAGTGACAACTCCACCGAGGCCTTCACCGCGATCAACTGCCTCGACTACCCGTCCGACCCGACCGTCTCCACGATGCGGGCAGACGCCGCGAAGCTCGACAAGCTGGCCCCGGTCTTCGGGCACCTGATGGCCTACGGCGGGACCGGATGCTACGACTGGCCCTTCAAACCCACCCGGGTCGCCGGCCAGATCACGGCGGCGGGCTCCGCGCCGATCCTCGTCGTCGGCACCACGGGCGACCCCGCCACCCCCTACGTCTGGGCGAAGCACGTGGCGGCGATGCTGCAGAACGGGCACCTCGTCACCTACAACGGCGAGGGGCACACGGCGTACAACAAGTCGAACGCTTGCGTGAACCAGACCGTCGACAACTTCTTCGTGCACGACACGGTTCCGAGCAGCGATCCGAACTGCTGAGGCCGCGTCGGTCATCCGGCGTCATCGATGACTGCAAGATTGCAGAGCATGCAATAATTGAAGCATGTCGATTGCCGAGAACCCGGGGCTGCGCGAGCGCAAGCGCCTCGCGACCCGCAAGGCGATTCAGAGCGCTGTGCTTCGACTCGCGACGGAGAAGGGTCTCGAGGGCGTGACCGTCGAAGAGATCAGCCGCCGCGCCGATATCTCGCCGCGCACCTTCTTCAACTACTTCGTCTCCAAAGAGGCGGCCATCGTGGGCGACGGGCCGGAGCTGATCGAGTCGGCGGAGCTCGAGTCGTTCATCCAAGGCGGCGGTGGCGACATCTTCGACGCGGTCGGTGACCTCATGGCGGAGGCGGCGGATCGCGCGTCCGAGGATCGCGACACCCTGCTGCTGCGGCGGGCGCTCCACAAGCAGCATCCGCACCTCTTCGCGCTGCGCATGGCCGGGATGCGCCAGTTCGAGGATGAACTGACCGCCGTGATCGCCCGCCGACTCGCGCACGACGACCCCAGTCTTGCAAGGGACCAGGCGGCGCTGACCTCGCGCGCCCGGCTCATCACCCTGGTCGCCATCGGCACCCTTCGCCACGCCTGGTCGTGCTGGGCCGACGAGGAGAACGGCGAATCGCTGGCCAAGCGGGTGCGCGACTCCTTCGATCAACTCGACCACCTGCTGGTGGCAGCAGCAGCCCGATGATCGGCTAAGCTAGCTTGCTGTGTCCCGGCGACGGGCCACGCCGCCTTAGCTCAGTCGGTAGAGCATCTCACTCGTAATGAGAAGGTCGTCAGTTCGATTCTGACAGGCGGCTCCGTTAGCTCCCGCGGAATCACGCGGATGTGGCAGCGTTCGATCTCTTCGGCTCGGTTGGTGACGGCGGTTGTGCCCACATTGTGCCCACATCGGTCGAGCGTGCACGCTCATTCCAAGCATCGGCAACAGCGTCCAGATCGTCATCGAACAGGTCGCTGTACACGTCGGGAGTCATGGCTGCGGATGCGTGGCCGAGTATCCGCTGGACCGCCAAGATTGTGGCGCCGGCCGAGATGGCCAGCGACGCGGCCGTGTGACGAAGCGAGGGCGGGGTGATCTTCGGGAGCCAGGAGTTTCGGTCGCACAGCGTCTTGACTGCGGCATTGAAATGACGACGTCGAATGTTGCCATTGCGCAGTACGTCACCCTTGGGCGACGGAAATACAAGATCGTCCGGTCGCTTGCCCTCGAGCCGGGCGGTTATGGCATCGGCGAGGAACGCGGGAAGTGGCACTGAGCGGCGATCGGGAACGGCGTACTTCATCAGGCTGGAGAACACGACATGGATCTTGAGGAAGCAGGGGTGTTTGCCTCCCTAATCCGCCGCTTTCAAGAAATCGAAGCGCCCCGGGAAGCGCGTAGATCGAGCTGACAGGTCCCCATTCGATATCGAGATCGGGGCGAACATTCGACCGATCCAGGCCCCAAACCTGGGTACCTCTTCTCCGCACCCACGCCGTCGTTCGATTCACCCAGCGCTCATACTCGACGGACACGGCGCGCATCGAGTCGGCTTGGGAGCCTATCGAACTGACTCGGAGTGTGGTGTCGTCGCGTCGACCCGGGAGCCACAGCATGACGGGCGAGCGGTTCGAATCGACAAGCAAGCCCTTCCTCACACTGGGCTTGAGCCTCGCCCGATTCATCCGGATAAACACACCCGCGCGGTCATTCGTTTCGAATGTCGGGTCGCCGTCTCGAAGCACGACCGGTGGGCCGATCTCTCGGGACTGCACCATGACTTTGTCCTCGGCCTCCGCATCGATCGGCTCGAGGAAGATCATCGGGTTCGAGACGAGTGGCCAGGGGTGAAGGGAGACATCGTCCCCGTGCCGAAGGTGAGACAGGAGGGCCGCCACGTCGTCCGCATCCGCGTAGAAGTGAACCGCACCGACCATCACCCAAGTATGACCGCAATCGTCTTCCCGCCTATGTCCGGCCCGCAAACGCGGGCCTGGCACCCGGGCCTGCAACTCGCGCTCGAGCAGGCGGAAGGCGCGTCGACGGGCGAAGGCGGCGCACGGGCAGCTACCGGTTGAGGGAGGTCTCATTCGACCGACCACTCCACACGCGTAGCGCCACGGCGGCGGCGTCACCCAGTTTGGGGTGGGGCGTGAGCCGGGCATCCGTACCGCGGGTGGTCGGGGGTCGGTATCGTGGGAGCCAGCGCGTTTCGGTGGGGGACGCGCTCGCATGGGGGTGTGGAATGGCGCTGGGCAAGCTGACGTCGGCGACCGCGCACGAGATCACTCCGCGGCAGTCCGCGCCGTTTCGCGGCGGCTTCATCAGCAACCTCGCGGCGCTCGAGAAGGTGCTCTCGCGCGACGCGCTCGTCGACTCGGTGCGCGGCGGCACGCCCGTCTCCTTCGATGCGACCGACGAGGGGGATGACCACGAGGTGCGTCTCGCAATGATGACGCTCGCCTTCGGCACCCGCCCCGCGAGGGCGAAGGCCGCCCTCACCCTCTGCACCCGTCTCGCCCGCACCATGGACGGTCGCAGCCAGGATTGCGTGCTGCTCTCGTCGGTGCACGAGACCAGCACCTTCGCCTCTGAGGTCATCATCTGGATGCTCCCGCACGAGCCCCTCGTCGAGAAGGGCATCGGGCGCGTGCAGCTGGGCGACGCGCGCGGCCAGACGGCCGGGCTGCGCAAGGCTGCCGCATTCAAGGGCATGAACACCCACACGGGGTTCCGCAAGGGTGTCGCGCTCGACCGTCAGACCAGCACCGGGGATCAGCGCGCCGCCGAGTTCTGGATCTCACGCTTCCTCGACGGGGCGCTCTGAGCTACGCGGGCGGTCCGGGCATCCGCACCACGCCGAGTTGCAGCATCGACGTGAGGTCGTCGCGGGTCGCCCAGTGCTCGGCGAGCTTGCCGTCGGCCACCCGGAACCAGTGCGTCTGGCGCGCCGAGAAGCGCTTGCCGGTGACAGGCCCCGCGCCGTTCAGCGGCCCCAGATTCGTGCCCTCCGAGAGCACCCGCGCGGCCACCAGGTCGCCCTGTTCGATGATCGCCTCCACTGTCATGTGGATATCGGGGAACTGCGCGGTCAGCCACGCGACGGTCGCCCTTGTTCCGGCGGGGCCATTCTGCACGCCCGGCTCTTCGGTGCCGAACGGGGACAGCGCGTGTTCGACGTACACGTCTGCCATCAGCTCTTCGCAGCTGTCGAGGCGCCGCTCGTTCCAGAGCTCCTCGAAATGCCGCCTCACGAGGTCCGCATTCATGCCTGAACTGTAGGCCTGCCGGGCATCCGTCACAATCACAGTTTCCGGGGGCCGCGGTGTTCTACTCTGGGGCCATGGAGTCCGACCCGAACGGCTCTCCCGCTGACCTGCCCGCGCCGACCCCCGCCGACGCCCCGAGCGCGGTCGACGGCCCGAGCCCCGCATCCGCCGCCCGCCCGAGCGCGGTCGACGGCCCGAGCCCCGCACCCGCCGCCGCGCCGAGCCCGGCCAGCGCCGCCGCGCCGACCCCGGTGATCGCCGCCGCCCGTCACTCGCGCGCCGCGACCATCGAGCGGGTCGCCAAGACGGGGATGATCGCCGCTCAGATCCTCTGGGCCATCGCCCTGCTCGTCTTTCTGTTCGTGCTGCTCGTGCACCGCACCGCCGACGCCATCACCGCGTCGATCGCGGTCGTCGTCATTCTCGGGGTCGCCTACCTCGGCTTCGACGGCCTCTACGCCGCGGCCGGTCGCCGGCACGCCCGCGCCTCACGCGAGCACTCCCGCCACGCGAGCGCCGACGGCCTCGGTCGCAGCGAGGGCACCGACGCCTCCGCGAGCACCGGCGACGCGACGGATGACCGCGCCACCCGATTCACCGAGTGACGCCGCCGAGCCGCCGCAGCGCCTCCTCCAGCACGTCCGGTCCGCACGCGAAGTTGAGCCGCGCGAATCCTGAGCCCTGCACGCCGAAGGTGCGCCCGCTGTTGAGCGCGACGCGCCCCGACTCGAGCGCGGCGGCGGCGGGGTCATCCCCCCAGCCCTGCTCACGGAAGTCGAGCCAGGCCAGGTAGCTCGCCTGCGGCTCGCGGTAGCGCACGGCCGGCAGGTGCAGGGCGAGCAGGGAGCTGAGGTAGGCGCGGTTGGCCTCGATGGCGTGGATCGCGGAGTCGAGCCAGTCGCCCCCGTCGCGGAAGCCGGCCACGGAGGCGTGGAGTCCGAGGAGGCTCGTGCGCCAGAGCACCTCGTCGGGGAGGCCGCGCAGCACCTCGGCTCCGTTCGCGCTCGCGGCGACCATGATCGCGCACTTCACGCCGGCGAGGTTGAAGGCCTTGCTCGCGGAGGTGACGGTGATCGCGCGGTCGCGGGCGTCATCCGATACCGACAGGAACGGCACGAACCGCGCGTCGCGGTGGCTGAGCGGGCCGTGGATCTCGTCGCTCACCACCCAGGCGCTGTACTCGGCGGCGAGGCGGGCGAGCGCCTCCAGCTGCTCCCTCGGGTGCACGAGGCCCAGCGGATTGTGCGGATTGCACAGCAGGATGGCGCGGGCGCCGTGGCGCAGGGCATCCTCGACGGCGGCCAGATCGATCGACCAGCCGGCGTCGCCCTCGGCCAGCGGCACCTCGACGGTGCGCCCGCCCGCCTCGGGCACGAGGTCGAAGAAGGGCGGGTAGACGGGCGGCATGATGATCACTCCGTCACCCGGCATGAGCACGCGACGCAGCACCTCCACGATCGCGACGCTGACATCGGTCGTCGAGGTCACGAGCTCGGGGTCGAGCTGCCAGCCCCAGCGCTCGGCCGCGAAGCCGGCGAACGCGTCGCCGACCGGGCGGGCCGAGGCGACGTAGCCGGTGTCGGATGCCCGTACTCGGCCGATGATCGCCTCCGCGACGACCGGCGCCAGCGGGTAGTCCATCTCGGCGACGAACAGCGGCAGCACGTCGGCGGGGTACTCGACCCACTTCTCGCTCGTGCGCGCGCGTAGCAGGGAGAGCGGATCGGCATGCAGTTCGGCCATGGGAACAGCTTGCCCGATCATCCCGCGATGTCGCGTCGTCGCAGGGCGATGACCGTCACGACCGCGAGCACGGCGCTCGTGCCGTAGAGCAGCGCGAGGCCCGCCCAGTCGGCGCCGTGCACGAGCGGCGTGTGGCGATACGCCCAGCCGTAGGGCGACCAGGCGCGCAGTACCTCGAGGCTCTTCTGCTGGTTGCCGATCGCGTTGAGCACGTAGCCGAGGATCGCGATCCCGGCGCCCGCCCCGGTCGCGTAGACGCGTCGCCCCGTGCTCGCCCCGACCGCAAGCGCGGTCGTGGCCGAGAGCGTGCCGAGCCCGAGGTAGGCCGCCGAGACGGCGACGATTCCGGGCAGGCCCAGCCCGAGCGCGGAGGGGCCGTTGAGCGCGCCGACCAGCAGCCCGCTGAGGAGGGCGAGCCAGGCGAGCCGCAGCAGCACCGACAGCCCGCGCTCGACCGCGACGCGCGTGCGACTGACCGCGTGGGCGAGGGTGAGTTCGAGACCGCCGCTCTCCTCGTCGCCGGCGATCGCCGCGCTTCCCCAGGCCGTCGCCGCGATCACGATGAGCACGAAGCCGATGAGCCCGTAGAAGGTCGACTCGGTGTACCCGCCGCCGGTGGTGATCTGGGCGTAGCCGAGAGCCTTGATGAGCTGCGGGGGCAGGGTGTTGATCAGCTTCGCCATCTGCGACCCCGCGCCGCCGAGCGAGGGGAACAGCGGCAGATAGAGGAACAGCGCGGCGGCGATGCCCGCGCTCCAGCCGATGAGCGAGCGCCACGAGTCGCCGAGCGAGCGGCGAAGGAGGGGGAACGGCGCGCTCATCGGGTCTCTCCGTCGTGATAGAGCCGCAGCACCGACTCCTCGAGGTCGGGCTCTTCGACGACGAGCTCGGCGACCGTGAAGCCCGCGAGCGCCTTCACGCACCCGTCGATCGGGCCGGTGATGGTGAACGAGGCGGTCAGCCGCGGCGACGGCGTCGCCGACAATTCGAGCGCCGACAGCCCCGGGATGCCCGTCAGTACCCGGCGCGCCCCCTCCGCCGTCACGCCCTCCAGTTCGGCGCGCACGTGACGGATCGCGGTCTGCCGCAGCGCGTCGACCGTGCTCACGGTGATGACGCGGCCGGCGCGCAGCACCGCGACATCGGTGGCGGCCTGCTGGATCTCGCTCAGCACGTGCGAACTGAGGAACACCGTCTGCCCGCGGTCGCGCGCCTCGCGCAGGAGCGCGAGGAACTCCTGCTGCACGATGGGGTCGAGACCGCTCGTCGGCTCGTCGAGCACCAGCAGTTCCGGCTCGTGCAGGAAAGCCTGAACGAGCCCGAGCTTCTGCTTGTTGCCCTTCGAGAGGGTGCCGACGCGGCGGTCGAGGTCGAGGCCGAGGCGCTCGGCGAGCCGGTCGGCGGAGCCGGGGCGCACCTCCCCGCTGATGCCCGCGTAATAGTTCAGCAGCGCGCGACCCGTGATGCGGCCCTCCAGCCGCAGCTCGCCCGGCAGGTAGCCGATCCTCCTGCGAAGCGCGGGTCCGCCCGTGCGCGGGTCGGACCCGAGCACGCGCGCCTCGCCCGAGCTGGGGCGGATCACGTCGAGCAGCACCCGCATGAGCGTGGTCTTTCCGGCGCCGTTCGGCCCGATGACGCCGAAAACGGTGCCCGCGGGGACGGCCAGATCGACGCCGTCGAGCGCCCGGGTGCGGCCGAAGGTCTTGCCGAGGGCGGCCGTTTCGAGGGCGAGGGGGAGGGTCATCCGGTCGCTCCTTCCGGGGATGCCGCGATCGCGTCGCGGGTGGCCTGCAGCAGCCGGTCGCTCGTGTAGAGGCCACCGGTGAACAGCTCGAGGGCGGGGATCGCCATGCGTGCCGCCACGGCCGGGGTGAGGCCGACGGCCCCGCTGGCCCGGCCGATCTGCCGTTCGAAGACGAGCGTCGACAGCCCGTAGGCGGTGAGGATGACCGCCCGCATGTCCGCGTCGCTCGACGCCCGCACCGTGCCGTCGGCCTCGCCCGCGGCGAGCAGTTCCCGCGTCTGTTGCACAAAATCGTCGAACAGCCGGTCGCCGAGAGCGGAGCCATCGGTGATCGCGCGGCCGATGTAGTCGAGCCAGGGCCGATGCGCGTCGATGTCGGTCAGCCACTGCCGGATCGCCGCGCTCGTACCGGGCCCGCCGTCGGTGATCGCCGCGCTCGCCGCCATGATCTCGGCGAGGATCCACTCGTCGCAGGCGTGCCGCAGCCCCTCCTTCGACCCGAAGTGGTGGATGACCAGCGCGGGGCTCACCCCGCACCGTTCCGCGATCGCCCGCACGGTCGTCGCGCGCACGCCGTCGCGCCCGAACAGCGCGATCGCGGCCTCCCGGATCCGGGCGCTCGTGGTCGCGTCGTCGGCCTTTGTTGAACGCATGTTCAGCATGCTAAACGCTTGTTCAGCGGAGGGCAAGGGGTGGGCCGGGGTGCAGACCACCCCGCCCGCCGCTCCCGCCCCCCCTGGCTGCTCCCACCCTGCTGGCCGCTCCCGCTCCGCCCGCCGCTCCCACCCCGCTACCCCGCACGCAATGCAGGAGATGGCCGCCTGCCGACGGCCGTCTCTCCCTCCCCGGTGCGGAATGGCGCAGCTGTTTCTGCGCAATCGCGCTCGACAGCGGATTCGGCCCTGCATTGTGAACCGGTGGGGTGGGGGCGCGGCGGGCTAGGTGGGGAGAGGGCGCGGGGGTGCGGGCGCGGCGGGGGTGCGTGGGCGGCAGAGGTGAGTGGGAGGCGACGGGGACGACGGGGCCGCGGGGGAACGCGAACGGGGTGGGCGCGGCGGCGCGCCGGTAAGCTTTGAGGGTGAGTGACATCGAGATCGGCCGCGCCAAGCGCGCTCGCCGTGTGTACGCCTTCGACGACATCGCGATCGTGCCCAGCCGCCGCACTCGCGACCCGCGCGACGTCTCGGTGAGCTGGACGATCGACGCCTACTCCTTCGCCATTCCGGTGCTCGCTGCGCCGATGGACTCGGTCGTGAGCCCCGAGACGGCGATCGCCATGGGTCGCCTCGGCGGCCTCGGAGTGCTCGACCTCGAGGGGCTGTGGACCCGCTACGACGACCCCGAGCCCCTGCTCGCCGAGATCCGCCGTCTGCCCGACGAGACCGCGACGCGGCGCATGCAGGAGATCTACGCCGAGCCGATCAAGCCCGAGCTCGTGACGGCGCGGCTCGAGCAGATCCGCTCCGCGGGCGTGCCGGTCGCGGGGGCGCTCAGCCCCCAGCGCACCCAGGAGCTGTACCAGACGGTCGTCGACGCGGGCGTCGACCTGTTCGTCATCCGCGGCACGACGGTGAGCGCCGAGCACGTCTCCAAGTCGACCGAGCCGCTCAACCTCAAGAAGTTCATCTACGAGCTCGACGTGCCCGTCATCGTGGGCGGCGCGGCCACCTACACGGCGGCGCTGCACCTCATGCGCACGGGGGCGGCGGGCGTGCTCGTCGGCTTTGGCGGGGGAGCGGCCTCGACGACGCGCACGAGCCTGGGCATCCACGCGCCGATGGCGACCGCGGTGGCCGACGTCGCCGGTGCGCGCCGCGACTATATGGACGAGTCGGGCGGCCGCTATGTGCACGTCATCGCGGACGGCGGACTCGGCACGAGCGGCGACATCGTGAAGGCCATCTCGGTGGGCGCCGACGCCGTCATGCTGGGCAGCACACTCGCGCGCGCGACGGACGCGCCCGGGGGCGGTTACCACTGGGGCCCCGAGGCCCACCACGGGGAACTTCCCCGCGGCAATCGTGTGCACGTGGGGCAGCTCGCCCCACTCGAGCAGATCCTCTACGGACCGTCGTCCAACGCCGACGGCCGCGTCAACCTCGTCGGCGCGCTGCGTCGGTCGATGGCGACCACCGGGTACTCCGATCTCAAGGAGTTCCAGCGCGTCGAAGTCATTGTGGCCCCGTATACGCAGGGCTGACTCGAACAAAAGGGTAGGGAACAGGATGTCAGCGTCGAAATCAGTCACACGGTCGTCGAAGCTGGGTCCCGAGGAGCGCGCCCTCGCCGTTGCGGCACTGCGCGAGCGTGAGCTGGATATCCTCGTGATCGGCGGCGGCATCGTCGGAACGGGCTCCGCGCTCGACGCGGTCACTCGCGGGCTCAGCGTCGGGCTCGTGGAGGCACGCGACTGGGCGAGCGGAACCTCGAGCCGGTCATCCAAGCTCGTGCACGGCGGAATCCGCTATCTCGAACAACTCGACTTCCGGCTCGTGCGCGAGGCGCTGATCGAGCGCGGGCTCCTGCTGCAGCGACTCGCGCCGCACCTCGTCAAACCCGTGCGCTTTCTCTACCCGCTCACCAAGCCGGTGTTCGAGCGGCTGTACATCGGCGCCGGAATGACGCTCTACGACATCTTCAGCTGGACCGGCGGCCGGCCGCCCGGAGTGCCGCACCACCGCCACCTCAGCCGCAGCCAGCTCATGCGTGCGGTGCCCAGCCTCAAGCGCGACGCCTTCACGGGCGGCCTCACCTACTCCGACGCGCAGGTCGATGACGCGCGCTACACCGCCAGCCTCGCCCGCACGGCGTCGTTCTACGGTGCGCACGTGGCCAGCCGGATGCGCGTCGAGGGCTTCGTGAAGGTGGGGGAGCGCGTCGTCGGGGCGAAGGTGCACGACCTGGAGACCGGCGACCGATTCGAGATCCGGGCCAAGCAGGTCGTCAACGCCACCGGGGTGTGGACCGACGACACCCAGGCCATGGTCGGCGCCCGCGGACAGTTCAAGGTGCGCGCGTCGAAAGGCGTGCACCTCGTCGTGCCGCGCGACCGCTTCCAGTCCAAGCTCGGCATGATCCTGCGCACCGAGAAGAGCGTGCTGTTCGTGATCCCGTGGGGCCGCCACTGGCTCATCGGCACGACCGACACCGACTGGCACCTCGACAAGGCGCACCCCGCGGCGACGGCCGCCGACATCGACTACATCCTCGAGCACGTCAACAAGGTGCTCGCGGTGCCGCTCACCCGCGAGGACGTCGAGGGGGTGTACGCGGGCCTTCGTCCGCTGCTGGCCGGCGAGTCCGACCAGACCTCGAAGCTCAGCCGTGAGCACCTCGTGGCGCACACGGTGCCCGGGCTCGTGGTCGTGGCGGGCGGCAAGTGGACCACCTACCGGGTGATGGCGAAAGACGCCGTCGACGAGGCGGTTGCGGCGCTCGACGGGGTGATCTCCCCGAGCATCACCGAGAACATCGCGCTGCTCGGCGCGGAGGGGTACCAGGCCGCCTGGAACCGCCGGGGCAAGATCGCGCGCCGCTTCGGCGTGCACAAGGCCCGGGTCGAGCACCTGCTGAACCGCTACGGCGTGCTCACGGATGAACTGCTCGAGATCATCCAATCCCGCCCCGAGCTCGCCGAACCGCTGCCCGGCGCCGACGACTACATCCAGGCCGAGGTCGTCTACGCCGCCACCCACGAGGGCGCGCTGCATCTGGAGGACGTGCTGGCGCGGCGCACCCGCATCTCGATCGAGGCGTGGGACCGCGGAGTCTCCGCCGCCCCGGTGGCGGCCGCGCTCATGGGCGAGACGCTCGGCTGGGACGAGGCGCGCGTGCAGAGCGAGACGAACAACTACTTGAAGCGGGTCGCGGCGGAGCGCGCGAGCCAGGAGCAGCCCGACGACGAGTCCGCCGACCGCGTGCGCCTCGAGGCACCCGATATCGTGGCTTCCAGCTGAGAAGGAGAACTCAATGGTCGACGTCAAACGGGTCAAGCTTCCCGGTGTCGGGGTGCTGCACACCTTCGTCACCGACGGCGGCGGCAAGATCGGCGTCATCACGCACCGCTCCGGGCACAGCGACCTGATCGCGTTCGCCGACGCGGAGGAGGGCTCCGACGCCACCAAGGTGGCCCTGCGACTCGACGACGACGAGGCGCACACCCTCGCCGAACTGCTCGGCGGCACGCGCATCACCGAGTCGCTCGCGAGCCTCGACCAGATCCCCGGCCTCACGATCGACTGGTTCCCCGTCGACTATGACGATCACATCGCGGGCCAGCCGCTCGGCGACCTCGCGAGCCGGGGCGTCGTCGGTGTGACCGTCGTCGCCGTCGTGCGCGGGGAGTCCGCGAATCCCGCGCCCGATGAGCACTTCAAGGTCTTCCCCGGCGACACGCTCGTGGTCGCGGGGTCGCCCGAGAAGGTCGCGAAGACCTTCGCGTTCTACCGCACCGGCGAGATCAAGACGAAGGCGCCGGCTGACGCGCCACCCGGTGACTGAGGCGTGACGATGGGCGGCGACCTCCTCATCCTCGGAATCCTGTTCGTCATCGCCTACGCCCTCGGGCGAGTGGGGAAGCGGGTCGGCCTGCCGACGATTCCGATCTACATGCTCGTGGGCCTCATCGCGAGCCCCAACTTCCACCTCTTCCCGCTGAGCTTCAAGTCGGCCGACGTCGAGCTGGTCGCCATCTTCGGCCTCCTGTTCCTGCTGTTCAACCTGGGTCTCGAGTTCGATCAGGACGAATTCTTCGGCAACGCCGGCGCGCTCCTGCTCTCGGGCGGCACCCGCATCGTCATCAACCTGGGGGTCGGCCTCGCCTTCGGCTTCTGGGTCGGCTGGGGGGCGCGCGAGGCCCTCATCATTGCGGGGATGACCGCCACCTCGTCGAGCGCGATCGTGACGAAACTCCTCATCGAGTTGCGGCGTCTGGCGAACCGCGAGACGCCGGTCATCCTCGGCATCACGGTCGTCGAGGACGTGTTCATCGCCTTCTACCTCGCGGTCGTCGCCGTCGTGATCGGTGGCGAGAAGAACATCTGGGCGATCGTGCTGCAGCTCGTCATCTCGTTCGCGTTCCTCATCGCGATGTTCGTGCTCGCGCGCTGGGGCGGCCGCGTGGTGGCGCGCCTCGTGGGCACGAAGGACGACGAGCTGTTCACGATCCTGTTCTTCGGGCTCGCGCTCGCGTTCGGCGGCATCGGCGAACTGCTGGGGGTGTCGGACGCGATCGGCGCGTTCCTCATCGGTCTCGTGCTCGGCGCCACCCGGCATCGAGGTCGCATCGAGGGCTTCGCGCTGCCCCTGCGCGACGTCTTCGGCGCCTTCTTCTTCCTCAACTTCGGGCTCGCTCTCGACCCCGGCACCTTCGGCCCCGTGGTGTATCCCGCGGCGGTCGCCGTGGGGCTCACGATCGTCGTCAACGTGCTGGGTGGCCAGCTCATCGCGCTGCAGAACAAGCTCAGTCGCGCCGAGGGGCTCAACGCCGGCCTCATGCTGCAGAACCGCGGCGAGTTCGCGCTCATCCTCGCGACCCTGGCCTCCGGGGCGGGGTTGGATGCCCGGCTCACCCCCTTCGCCGGCCTCTACGTGCTCTCCATGTCGATCATCGGCCCGGTGCTGGCGGTCAACTCGGAACGCATGGGATCCCGCCTCTTCGGCCGGCGCCGGCGCAGGGAGCGCGACGCCGTCCGCGATCGCGAGGCGGCCGAGGCGATCGCGCTCATGGCGGGAGCGGCCGACGCCGCGGAGTCGGCCGCGGACAGCGGCCTCGACGACGATGTCGCCCTCGCGCTGCGCATGTCGTCGGCGCTCGATCGCGAGGGAGTGGTCGACGGCGATCTCGGCCCCTACTCGGAAGACGACGACGAGTTCCTGCTCGGCAAGACCGTTCAGCAAGCCATGGAACAATCAGACCAGCAAGTGCAGCGCAAGCGAGATCCGGAGTATTGACCCGTGTGGAGTGTGGCCAGGCGTCCCCGGTGGATCGGCGCACTCCTCCTGGCCCTCGCGATCGCGGGCGGTTTCGCCGCGCTCGGCCAGTGGCAGCTGGGTCGCGCGGTCGCCACGGCCACGGTCGTGACCTACCCCACTGAGACCGTCACGCCCCTCGCCTCGCTCGCCACGCCGCAGAGCGTCGTCACCGATCGTGTCGCGGGCCAGATGGTGAGCGTGACGGCGCGGCGGGTGCCGGGCGACCTCTACCTCGTGAGCAACCGCGTCAACTACGGGAAGACCGGCTACTGGGTGGTCGGTCACGCGGTCACAGGCGACGGGGTGAGCCTCGCGGTCGCCTACGGCTGGGCGCCCACGCGCGCGGCGGCGACGGATGCGGCGAGCGCGCTCGCCGGCGGCGCGCCCAGCACGCTCCTGATCGGTCGCTACATGCCGACCGAGCCGCCCGACCAGGCGGACTTCGAGCACGGCGTGCGCAGCGTGCTCTCGGTCGCGGCCCTCGTGAACGAGTGGCGCACGGTGCCGACCGCGGTCTACGGGGGATACCTCGTGTCGAAGACGCCCGCACCGGGCCTGTCGGCGATCTACTCGCCCAAGCCGAGCAACGACGTGAGCCTCAACTGGCTCAACGTGTTCTACTCCATCGAGTGGGTCGCCTTCGCGGGCTTCGCGGTCTACCTGTGGTACCGCCTCGTGAAGGATGCGTGGGAGCGGGAGCAGGACCAACTCACAGAAGCCGCGCCGGTAAACTAGGGCCATGCCCCTGCAGCCCAAGCCCGCCGATCTCTCGCGCATTCCGGGGGCGCTGAAGCTCTACCGGGTCACCTCGATCATCACGGGAACCTTCCTGCTGCTCCTCGTGCTCATGATGGTGTTCCGCTACGGCTTCCTCGTCGACATCGAGCTCGGCGGACCGTTCGGGTTCCTCGCGCTGCAGCCGCGCGAGCAGATCCACGCGATCGACCTGAGCACGGGCATCCTCATCGCCCACGGCTGGTTCTACGTGCTGTACCTGTTCAGCGACTTCCGGGTGTGGTCGCTCATGCGCTGGGATTTCCGGCGCTTCCTGCTCATCGCCCTCGGCGGCGTCATCCCCTTCCTGTCGTTCATCGTCGAGCGCCACTACCACCGCCTTGCCACCGCAGAACTCGCCGCCCTGACGGCGACCACCGAGCCGAGCCTGGGAGCCAGCCATTAGCGAGTCGACCACACAGCGTCCCGTCCTCGTCGTCGACTTCGGCGCGCAATACGCGCAGCTGATCGCGCGACGCGTGCGCGAGGCGAGCGTGTACAGCGAGATCGTTCCGCACACCATCACGGCGGCCGAGATCGCGGCGAAGAACCCGGTCGGCATCGTGCTCAGCGGCGGACCTTCGAGCGTGTACGAGGCGGGCTCGCCCGACCTCGACCCGGGCATCCTGGAGCTCGGCGTGCCCGTTCTGGGCATCTGCTACGGCTTCCAGGTGATGGCGAAGCAGCTCGGCGGCGAGGTCGCCAACACGGGGCTGCGCGAGTACGGTTCGACCGCGGTGCACCTCGCGACCGCCGACTCCACGCTGCTCGGCGACCAGCCCGCCGACCAGACCACCTGGATGAGCCACGGCGACTCGGTTTCGAAGGCGCCCGAGGGCTTCGAGGTGCTCGCGTCGAGCGCGTCGACGCCCGTCGCGGCCTTCGCGAGCGACGAGCGCCGCCTGTACGGCGTGCAGTGGCACCCGGAGGTCAAGCACTCGGAGTTCGGCCAGCGCGTGCTGGAGAACTTCCTGCACCGCGCGGCCGGAATTCCCGCCGACTGGAACAGCGACAACGTCATCGCCGAGCAGGTGGAGCGCATCCGTGCGCAGGTGGGGACCGCCCGCGTGATCTGCGGCCTCTCCGGCGGGGTCGACTCGGCCGTCGCGGCGGCCATCGTGCACCGGGCGGTGGGCGATCAGCTCACCTGCATCTTCGTCGACCACGGGCTGCTGCGGCAGGATGAACGGCGCCAGGTCGAGGAGGACTACGTCGCCTCCACAGGCGTTCGCCTCGTGACCGTCGACGCCGTCGACCAGTTCCTCGACGCGCTCGCGGGCGTCACCGACCCGGAGCAGAAGCGCAAGATCATCGGTCGCGAGTTCATCCGCTCCTTCGAGAAGGCGGCCTCCGATCTGGTCGCCGAGGCGGCCTCGGACGGCTCGCCCATCGAGTTCCTGGTGCAGGGCACGCTCTACCCGGACGTGGTGGAGTCGGGCGGCGGCACCGGCACCGCCAACATCAAGAGCCACCACAACGTCGGCGGTCTGCCGGAGGACCTGCAGTTCTCGCTCGTCGAGCCGCTCCGCACGCTCTTCAAAGACGAGGTGCGGGCCATCGGCCGCGAGCTCGGTCTCCCCGAGGTCATCGTCTCGCGCCAGCCCTTCCCCGGCCCGGGTCTCGGCATCCGCATCGTCGGCGAGGTCACGCGCGACCGTCTCGAACTGCTGCGCAAGGCCGACGCGATCGCCCGGCACGAGCTGACCGCGGCCGGCCTCGACGGCGAGATCTGGCAGTGCCCGGTCGTGCTCCTCGCGGATGTGCGCTCGGTCGGGGTGCAGGGCGACGGCCGCACCTACGGCCACCCGATCGTGCTGCGCCCCGTCTCCTCCGAAGACGCCATGACCGCCGACTGGACCCGACTGCCCTATGAGGTGCTCGCGCGCATCTCGACGCGTATCACCAACGAGGTGGCCGGCGTCAACCGGGTCGTGCTCGACGTCACCTCCAAGCCGCCGGGCACCATCGAGTGGGAGTAGGGTCGCGCCGCGGCCCTAGCACGTCTGGGCGGTGACGCAAGGCGTCGATTCGCCCCGATGATCGGCGTACCGTCGGGCGGGAGATCGCAGGCGCGATCATCCTGAGGAGGTCCATCGATGACGAGTTCACGACCCGACGGCGAGTACACCGACAACGACCCGCTGGACGCGCAGTCCCACGCGGGCGAGCCGGCCGGCGAGTACACCGACTCGGAGCTGCCCGCCGACGCCGATCTGGCGACCGGCGAGACGGAGTCCGACGAGTAGGCCCTCGACACCCGCACGAAGCGACCCCCTCAGCCCGCTGGGGTGGGTCGCTTCTCCGTTCTCGGGCGGATGACCACCGGCGGCCTGCGCGTGGCGATCCACCGGCCCAGCCACGCCGCGGCGACGACGGACGCGGCCGTGATGCCGTACGAGGCGGCCTCGCCCTGTGACGTGGTGAAGACGTTGGCGCAGGCGATCCCGACCGCGACCACGAGCAGGGCCGAGAGGTAGCTCAGCGCTGGGCGCTGGCGCACGAGCAGCCAGCCCAGGAACGGCACGACCATGACGACGACCGACTGCGGTCCGGTGAGCAGGATCCACTGGAACACGAGCGCGGGCCCGACGATGGCGAGCCGGCGGGCGCCGACCGCGGGGAGCACGAGCCAGCCGGTCACGTTGAGCACGGTGCCGAGCAGGAGGAACGGCACGGTGTAGGTGTTCGACCCGTCGAGGAGCACGTAGCCCGCGATGATGAACAGCAGCCCGCCGAGGTAGCGCCCGCGGTAGCTGCCCCAGCGCAGCGGGAGCAGCGAGGTCGGCTCCCGCCAGAATCGGCGCGCGAGGAGCGGGGGCGTCGCGCTCACGCGAATCCGCCCCGCAAGAGCACGAGGGTGAGGATCAGCAGCGTCACGCCGAGGCACAGAATCGCCGCACCACCCACGATGAGCGCCTGCGAGTAGCGGTTGCCGCCCAGCGGCACCATCGGCGGCGCATCCGCCTGCCCGGCGAGGGCCGCCGACATGGGCGTGTGGGTCGATCGCAGCGCCGCACCGCAGTGGATGCAGAACTTCCAGGATGCCTCCAACTGCCGGTTGCAGTCGGGGCAGGTCTCCATGATCGAAATTGTATTGGCGTACCGTTGGAGCGGTGAGCACGCGACCCGCCGTCATCGCCCATCGCGGCGCCTGCGGCTATCGGCCCGAACACTCCCTCTCCTCCTACCTCCTGGCCATCGAGCAGGGCGCGGACGCGGCGGAACCCGACCTCGTGGCCACGCGCGACGGCGTGCTCGTCATCCGGCACGAGAACGAGATCTCGGGCACGACCGATGTGGCCGATCATCCGGAGTTCGCCGACCGCCGAACCACGCGGGTCATCGACGGCGAGGAGCACCACGGCTGGTTCACCGAGGACTTCGACTGGGCGGAGCTGGCGACGCTGCGGGTGCGCGAGCGGGTGCCCGAGCTGCGGCCGGAGAGCGCGGCGTTCGACGGGAGGGAGGGCATCCTGAGGCTCGACGACCTCGTCGCGCTGCTCAAGCGGGCGCCCCGACCCGTGCGTCTCGTCGCGGAGATCAAGCACGCGAGCTACTTCGCGTCGATCGGCCTGCCGCTCGACGAGCTCTTCGCAGACGGGATCCGCGGCTGGGCGACAGACGGGAACCTCGTCGTCGAGTCGTTCGAGCAGAGCGTGCTCGGCGCGGTGCGGGCGCGTGGTGTTCCCGGCCGGCTGGTGATGCTGGTCGACACCGCGGGGCGACCCGCAGACCAGCCCGCGCGCGGCGGGCGCGACTTCGCGAGCTATCTCACGGCGGAGGGGCTCGCGGCCCTCGCGCGCGAGGTCGACGGGGTCAGCGTCGACGCCGCCCTGCTGCTCGCCGAGCGTGGGGAGGATGAACCGCCGGGCACGAGCGACCTCGTGGAGCGCATCCATGCCGCCGGGCTCGACTCCTACGCGTGGACGCTCCGCCCCGAGAACCGCTTTCTGCACCCGGCATTCCGGCGGGGTGACGACCCGGCCGCCCACGGCGACTGGATGACCGCCTTCCGCCTCATCATGTCGACCGGTGTCGACGGCGTCTTCGCCGATCACCCGGATCTCGCGCTGCGTGCCCGCGCCGCGCTCGGCGTCGGGGGTCGCGCCTAGACTTGGGGGGCTATGACTCTCGTCCCCGATGACCGCCTGCTCGAGGGGCTCAACCCGCAGCAGCGGGAGGCGGTGCTCTATCGGGGCCAGTCGCTTCTCATCGTCGCCGGGGCCGGCTCGGGCAAGACGAGCGTGCTCACGCGGCGCATCGCCGGGCTGCTGCAGACCCGGGAGGCGTGGCCGAGTCAGGTGCTCGCGATCACCTTCACCAACAAGGCCGCGGCCGAGATGCGGGAGCGCGTCGGTGCGCTGATCGGGCGCGAGGAGGCGGAGGGGATGTGGATCTCGACCTTCCACTCGGCCTGCGTGCGGATCCTGCGCCGCGAGGCCGAGAACTTCGGCTTCACCAAGAGCTTCACGATCTACGACTCCGCCGACTCGCGGGCGCTCATCAAGCGGATCATCAAGGAGCTCGACGCCGACACGCTCGGCTTCACCGTCTCCGGCGTCGCCGGCAAGATCTCGAAGGCCAAGAACGAGCTCTCCGACGTGGAGAGCTACGCGCGCGGCGCCAACTTCAACGACCCCAACGAGGCGGGTTTCGTCGAGATCTTCCGTCGGTACACCGAGTCCCTCGCTCGCGCGAACGCCTTCGACTTCGATGACCTCATCGCCCAGACCGTGTACCTGTTCCGGGCGTTCCCCGCCGTCGCCGCCCTCTACCAGCGACGGTTCCGGCACATCCTCGTCGACGAGTACCAAGACACCAACCACGCGCAGTACGCGCTCATCCGTGAGCTCACCCGCGGCATCGCCCCGGAGCACGTGCCCGCCGACACCCGCATGGCGACGAGCGCCGATGGCGGCATTCCCGGTGCGTCGCTCACCGTCGTCGGCGACTCCGACCAGTCGATCTACGCCTTCCGCGGCGCCGATATCCGCAACATCGTCGAGTTCGAGCGCGACTTCCCCAACTCGCGCGTGATCCTGCTCGAACAGAACTACCGATCCACCCAGAACATCCTCGACGCGGCGAACGCGGTCATCTCCAACAACTTCGATCGCAAAGACAAGAAGCTCTTCACCACCATCGGGTCGGGCGACAAGATCATCGGCTTCACCGGGTATTCGGGGCACGACGAGGCCCAGTTCGTCGCCGACGAGATCCAGAAGCTGCACGACGAGGGCGTCGCCTACAAAGACATCGCGGTGTTCTACCGCACCAACGCGCAGACCCGGGCGCTGGAGGAGATCTTCATCCGTTCGGCCCTGCCGTACCGGGTGCTCGGCGGCACCAAGTTCTACGAGCGCGCCGAGATCAAGGATGCGATGGCCTATCTCATCACGGTGGCCAACCCCTTCGACCCGCTCGCCCTGCGCCGCGTCATGAACGTGCCGAAGCGGGGGATCGGGCCCGCGACGGAGGCCGCGCTGCAGTCCTACGCCGACGCCAACCAGGTCACGCTGCGCGACGCGATGCGCGACGCCTCGCTGCTCGGTCTGGGTCCGAAGGTGACGGGGGCGATCACGGGCCTCGCCCAGATCCTGGACGAGGTGAGCGCGACCGCGGGAACGGCCAAGGTGTCCGACATCCTGGTCACCCTGCTGCAGCGCACCGGCTTCATCGAGGCGCTGCGCGCCTCCCGTGACCCGCAGGACGAGGCGCGGGCTGAGAACGTCGAAGAACTCGTCTCGGTCACCAAGGAGTTCCAGCGCAACAACCCGGAGGGCACCCTCCTCGACTTCCTCACCGAGGTGTCGCTCGTGGCGGCCGCCGACGACCTCGACGACTCGAGCGGCACCGTCTCGCTCATGACCCTGCACACCGCGAAGGGTCTCGAGTACGAGGCCGTGTTCCTCACCGGCGTGGAGGAGGGGCTTCTCCCGCACCAGATGTCGGCGAGCGAGGTCGGCGGTCCGGCCGAGGAGCGCCGCCTGTTCTACGTGGGCATCACGCGCGCCCGGCGGCGGCTCTTCCTCTCCCTCGCCATGACGCGGGCGCAGTTCGGCGAGGTCAACGTCGCGATGCCCAGCCGCTACCTGCAGGAGATCCCCGCCGACTTGATCGAGTGGAAGCAGTCGCCGGGCGACGCGACGAGCCGCGGGGGCACGCAGCCGCGCGCGCTCAACGCTCGCCGCCCCCAGTTCAGCTACGCCTCCTCCTTCAGCGAGCTGCCCGCCGCGCCGCCCCGCGTCAAGACGGAGTGGGCGAACCGGGTCACCAACACCGTGCGCGACAACGGCGACCTCACGCTGGCCGCGGGCGACCGCATTCGCCACGTCGATTTCGGCGACGGCAGGGTGACCGCGGTCACGGGCGCGGGGCCGAAGAGCGTCGCCGAGGTGCAGTTCGACACCGCGGGCCGCAAGCGCCTGCTCATCAAGATCGCGCCGATCGAGAAGCTGTAGGGCGCGGCCGGGGTCGGGTGAACGCGCGGCTCGGGTGAACGCGGGTCGGGAGAACGCGGGTCGGGCGAACGCGGGTCGCCGGCGCGGCCGGGTCAGCGGGTGCGGATCCGCCGCAGCAGCCGCCGGGCGGGGGTGCTGCGCAGCGTCCACGGTGTGACCGCGACGAGCGCGCGCACGATCATCCACGCGACGCGGGCGCGGCGACGCCGGGCCGGGCCGAACTCGAAGCCGTAGGCTTCGCGGATGCCCTCCGGCAGCAGCTCGACAGTCAGCAGCTGCGCCAGCGGCAGCGCCGCGCGCACCCACAGCGGAGCGACGGCCGGGTGGAAGAGGTCGTGCGCGATCGATCGCGCGTCGTCCGTCACGGTGAGTCGCTCGAGGGCGTCGGCCCAATAGCTCTCGAAGGCGGCGCGGGTACCGGGCCACAGCGCGGCGGGCATCTGCAGCGCGGTGCCGAGGCGCGCATACCGGGCGTAGACCTCGTCGGCGAGCGGCGTCGGGGTGGGGCCGAACACCCGCTCGTGCACGAGTCCCGCCGTGTCGTAGAGGGTGGCGGCGACCCAGAGCTGCCGGTCGGCGTCGGCCGCCCCGGCGACCGGGCGATGGGCGGCGTCGACGTGTCGGGCGACGGCCCGGGAATCCGCCTCGGTGCCGAGCACGACGGCGTAGGCATAGCCGAGCGTGCGCACGAGCCGTTGCACCGGTCGATGCGCGAAGTCGCTGTGGCGGGCCACACCGGCCGCGACGACCGGGTCGGCCACCTGCAACAGGATCGCGCGCGCTCCGCCGACGATGAGCACGCCATCGGCGGCCCATCTCTCCACGGCGGTCGGGCGCATGACTCCATGGTCGCAGACCGGCGCGGCGGGGCGCCCGCACCGCGCAGTGGCAGAGGCCGTGCACGGATCATCCATCGGGGGCGAGTAGAGTTTGCGGTGGCCAAAGTCTCTTGACGTCGAACTATCTCGAGGTCGAGACAGGTCACCGTTCACATAAGCCATCGACACGCGATTGGACAAGCAGCGTGGATCTTTTCGAGTATCAGGCCAGGGACCTTTTCGAGGCGTACGGTGTGCCCGTACTGGCCGGCATCATCGCCGACACCCCTGAGGAGGCGAAGGCCGCCGCCGAGAAGATCGGCGGAACCGTCGTCGTCAAGGCGCAGGTCAAGGTCGGCGGTCGCGGAAAGGCGGGCGGCGTCAAGGTCGTCCACACGCCCGACGACGCGTTCACCGCGGCTCAGGCGATCCTGGGTCTCGACATCAAGGGCCACGTGGTGCAGCGCGTCATGGTCGCCGCGGGTGCCCGCATCGCCCAGGAGTTCTACTTCTCGGTGCTGCTCGACCGCGCCAACCGCTCCTACCTGTCGCTCTGCAGCGTCGAGGGCGGCATGGAGATCGAGGAGCTCGCGGTCGAGCGCCCCGATGCCCTCGCCCGCGTCGAGGTCGTGCCGGGCGTCGGCATCGACCTCGAGAAGGCGCGTGAGATCGCGATCGCCGGGCACTTCCCGGCCGAGCTGGTCGAGAAGGTCGCGCCCGTCATCGTGAAGCTCTACAACGTGTACAAGGGTGAGGACGCGACGCTCGTCGAGGTCAACCCGCTCGTGCTCACCGAGGACGGCCAAGTCCTGGCCCTCGACGGCAAGGTCTCCCTGGACGAGAACGCCGACTTCCGTCACCCGGCCCACGAGGCGCTCGAGGATGCGGCTGCCGCCGACCCGCTCGAGGCCAAGGCCAAGGCCTCCGGGCTCAACTACGTGAAGCTCGACGGCGAGGTCGGCATCATCGGCAACGGGGCCGGGCTGGTCATGTCGACCCTCGATGTCGTGAGCTACGCGGGCGAGCGCCACGGCGGCGTGAAGCCCGCCAACTTCCTCGACATCGGCGGCGGAGCATCCGCCGAGGTCATGGCACGGGGCCTCGACGTCATCCTGGGCGACCCGCAGGTCAAGAGCGTGTTCGTGAACGTGTTCGGCGGCATCACGGCGTGCGACGCGGTCGCCAACGGCATCGTGGGCGCGCTCGCGACCCTCGGCGACACCGCGAGCAAGCCGCTCGTCGTGCGCCTCGACGGCAACAAGGTGGAGGAGGGCCGGCAGATCCTCCGCGACGCCGCGCATCCGCTCGTCTCGCTCGCCGACACCATGGACCAGGGCGCCGACAAGGCCGCCGAGCTGGCGAACCGCTGACCGGCCGCGACTTCAGGATTACGAGGGAAATAGGAACATGTCGATCTTTCTGAACAAGGACTCGAAGGTCATCGTGCAGGGCATCACCGGCGGTGAGGGCACGAAGCACACGGCGCTCATGCTGAAGGCGGGCACCCAGGTCGTGGGCGGCGTCAACGCGCGCAAGGCGGGAACGACCGTCAGCCACGGCGATGTCGAGCTGCCGGTCTTCGGCACCGTCTCCGAGGCGATCGAGAAGACCGGGGCCGACGTCTCCATCGTCTTCGTGCCGCCGGCCTTCGCGAAGGACGCGGTGGTCGAGGCCATCGAGGCCGAGATCCCGCTCGTCGTGGTCATCACCGAGGGCATCCCCGTGCAGGACTCCGCGGAGTTCTGGGCGCTCGCCAAGGCCAAGGGCGGCACCACCCGCATCATCGGCCCGAACTGCCCCGGCATCATCACGCCCGGCGAGTCGCTCGTCGGCATCACCCCGGCGACGATCACCGGCAAGGGCCCGATCGGACTCGTCTCCAAATCGGGCACCCTCACCTACCAGATGATGTTCGAGCTGCGCGATCTGGGCTTCTCGACCGCGATCGGCATCGGTGGCGACCCGATCATCGGCACCACGCACATCGACGCGCTCGAGGCCTTCCAGGCCGACCCCGAGACGAAGGCGATCGTCATGATCGGCGAGATCGGCGGCGACGCCGAGGAGCGGGCGGCCGACTACATCCGGGCCAACGTGACCAAGCCGGTCGTCGCCTACGTCGCCGGATTCACGGCCCCCGAGGGCAAGACGATGGGCCACGCCGGCGCGATCGTCTCCTCGGGCGCGGGCACCGCACAGGGCAAGAAGGAGGCCCTCGAGGCCGCGGGCGTGAAGGTCGGCAAGACGCCGAGCGAGACCGCCCAGCTCATGCGCGAGGTCTTCGCCGCTCTCTAGGAATTCTCCGGGGCCGGCCGGAACTCCCCCGTGACGAAGTCGCTCCACAGGCGGCGGATCGCGAGGGAGTTCCGGTCGGCTTTTGCGTGCGCGTTGAGGTGGGGCGCGAGCGGGTACTCCTTCGGCAGCGACTCGAGGAGATCGCGATCCTCCGTCTCGACCCGCTCGTCGAAGGCGAGGATATCGGCGGCCGGCCGGTCGCTCTCGCCGTCGTTGCGCAGCACCGTCTGGGTGAGCTGGCAGTGCTCGTCGTCGATCGGCGTGATCGCCTTGATCATGATGTGCACCAGGCCGTCTGGATAGGTGATGCTGATGTGCCCGAAGAAGGGCAGGTACAGGCGGGAGAGGGAGCGGCGCACGGTTGCGCCGGACTCGCCGGGACGGGCATCCACCGGCACTTCTCCGTAGGTCTGCAAGCCGTAGGCGGTGCGGGTGACCTCCGTCTCGGTGAGCTCGGGCTTGCTGCGGTCGCCGAAGGTGTTGGCGTGCACGAAGGCCACGTGGCCGCCGTCGAAGTTGTTCTCGAGCAGGTGGGCCGCGGAGCAGTCGAAGTGCCACTCCGCCTCCGGCACCACGCGCCAGCCCTCGGCGTCGAACTCCGGGATCGGCGGGATATCGGCGAGCGGACCGCCCTCATCGGCACCCGCGAGGCACACCCACACCATGCCGTAGCGCTCCTGCGAGGAGACCATGGTGAGCCCGCTCTTGGTCGGGTGCGGTGCGACCGGGAACTGCGGAATCCGCTGCGTCTCGCCGTTCCTGTCCCACTCCCAGCCGTGATAGGGGCACACGAGGTGGCAGTTCTCGATCCACCCCTTCGAGAGCGGCGCATCCCGATGGGCGCAGCGGTCGAGCGCCACGCTCACCGCGGAGTCGGGGGTGGCACGCCACACGACGACCCGGGTGCCCAGCAGGGTGCGCGCGATGGGCCGGTCGCTCACCGCGGAGGCGAACGAGACCGCGTACCAGAACCGCCGGAAGAGCGGCTGCTCGCTCAGGCGGAGGTGCTCGGGGCCGTGGTGGCGTGTGACGCGGGCGGGCGCAGAAGTGGTCATGCGCGATCGTCGCACGGCCGTGTTACCCCGGTGTTTCCCTTTCGTTATCGCTGCACTGCGCGGCAGCGCGGGATGCCCCGCGGCCGTCATTACACTCTGGTCATGGCCGCCACACCATCACCCGACGTGACGTTCGACCAGTTGGTGAACTGGATGATCGCCTTCGACTCGCTCCTCATCGAGCAGCGGGCGCTCCTCACCGAGCTCGACGTGGCGATCGGAGACGGCGACCACGGCTCGAACATGGTGCGCGCGATGGCGACCGCGTCGGCGCGCTACGACTCCGAGGAGCCCGACCACCTCGACACCCTCTTCCGCATCATCGCCTCGGGGATGCTGAGCGGCGCGGGCGGCGCCGGCGGCACTCTCTTCGCGCGCTTCTTCCAGGGCCTCGCCGAGAGTCTGGGGCACGTGACCGCGACGGATGCGCGCGGACTCGCGAGTGCGCTCGTCGCCGGGGAGACGGGCATCGTCGAGCTCGCGCATCCGGAGGTCGGCGACAAGACGCTGTACGACGCGCTCGCGCCCGCGGTGGCGGAGTTCGTGGAGGCCATCGGCAACGGGCTCAGCTCCGGTGCCGCCGCGCGCCGGGCCGCGGACGCCGCGGCCCGCGGAACCGAGTCGACACGGTCGCTCGTCGGCCAGAAGGGCCGCCCCAGTCATCTGGGCGAGCGGAGCGCGGGGCACATCGACCCGGGGGCGATGTCGGTCGCCCTGCTGTTTCAAGCGCTCGAGTCCGCGCTGCGCTGACCGCCGGCCGGACGTGACGAAGCCCCGGCGGGCGGAGTCACCACCGCTGCGCCCGCCGGGGCCTGTCGGGCCGTCGCCCCGGGACGCACTGGGCTGTCCCGGGACGACGGTGTCGTGCACGGTCGCCCCGCGCGGCGGCGGGGCGACCGAGGTGGAGCCTGGCGCTACAGCACGTCCTCGTCGACCCAGTCGAAGGTCTTCGTGACGGCCTTCTTCCAGAGACGCATCTGACGGTCACGCTCGGAGTCGTCCATGTTGGGCGTCCAGCGGCTGTCCTCCTGCCAGTTCTTGCGCAGGTCATCCAGGTCGCTCCAGAAGCCCACCGCGAGGCCCGCGGCGTAGGCGGCCCCGAGCGCGGTGGTCTCCGCGACGACCGGGCGGACGACCGGCACACCGAGGATGTCGGCCTGGAACTGCATGAGCGTGTTGTTCGCGATCATGCCGCCGTCGACCTTGAGCTCGGTGAGCGGTACGCCGGAGTCGGCGTTGACCGCGTCGAGCACCTCGCGGGTCTGGAACGCCGTCGCCTCGAGGGCGGCACGCGCGATGTGACCCTTGTTGACGTACCGGGTGAGCCCGACCAGCGCACCACGGGCATCCGCGCGCCAGTACGGCGCGAAGAGTCCCGAGAACGCGGGCACGAAGTACACGCCGCCGTTGTCGTCGACCGTCTTGGCGAGTTCTTCGATCTCGGGCGCGCTCTTGATGAGCCCCAGGTTGTCGCGGAGCCACTGCACCAGCGAGCCGGTGACGGCGATCGAGCCCTCAAGCGCGTAGTGCGCGGGCTGGTCGCCGAGCTTGTAGCCGAGCGTGGTCAACAGGCCGTTCTTCGAGTGGACGATCTCCGTGTCCGTGTTGAAGATCAGGAAGTTGCCCGTGCCGTAGGTGTTCTTCGCCTCACCCTGGTCGAACGCCGCCTGGCCGAACGTGGCCGCCTGCTGGTCACCGAGGATGCCCGCGACGGGCACCTCGCGCAGGAGGCTGTTCGACTCCGCCATGCCGTACACCTCGGAGGAGCTGCGGATCTCCGGCAGCATCGAGGCGGGAACCCCGAAGATGTCGAGGATGTCCTGCCGCCACGAGAGCGTCTCCAGATCCATGAACAGCGTGCGGCTGGCGTTCGTCACGTCCGTCGCGTGCACGCCGCCGTTCACCCCGCCGGTGAGGTTCCACAGCACCCAGGTGTCGGTGGTACCGAACAACAGATCCCCGGCCTCCGCCTTCGCGCGGGCGCCCTCGACGTTGTCGAGGATCCACACGATCTTGGTGCCCGAGAAGTAGGTCGCGAGCGGGAGGCCCACGATCTGCTTGAAGCGCTCGACGCCACCGTCGGCCGCGAGCTTGTCGACGATCGACTGGGTGCGGGTGTCCTGCCAGACGATGGCGTTGTACACCGGCTCGCCCGTGTTCTTATCCCACACCACCGCGGTCTCGCGCTGGTTGGTGATGCCGATCGCAGCGATGTCGTGGCGGGTCAGATTGGCCTTCGAGAGCGCCTGGCCGATCACCTCACGAGTGTTGTTCCAGATCTCCTTCGGGTCGTGCTCGACCCAGCCGGCCTTCGGGAAGATCTGCTCGTGTTCGAGCTGGCCGGTCGAGATGATCGATCCAGACTTGTCGAAGATGATCGCCCGGGAACTGGTGGTTCCCTGGTCGATCGCCAATACGTAGTCGCTCATCCGAGTTAACTCCTTTGTTGTTTGGTACTGATGGGGGTGGATGGAGCCGGTCAGGCCGTGGTGATGGGCAGCAGCAGCAGTGACAGCCACCCGGCCAGGAGGCCGCCGATGATGGGGCCGACGACCGGGACCCACGCGTACGACCAGTCACTCGATCCCTTGCCCTTGATCGGCAGGAAGGCGTGGGCGATGCGCGGACCGAGGTCACGTGCCGGGTTGATCGCGTACCCCGTCGGGCCACCGAGCGAGGTGCCGATGACGATGACGAGGAGCGCGACGGGGAGGGCGCCGAGGGCCGCGAGGCCACCGGTCGCGCCCTGACGGCCGCCGCCGAAGGCGAGGACGACGAACACGAGCACGAAGGTTCCGATGATCTCGGTCACGAGGTTCCACGCGTAGCTGCGGATCGCGGGACCGGTGGAGAAGACGCCGAGCTTGTTGGCCGGCTCCGGCTCCTCATCGAAGTGCTTCTTGTACGCCAGCCAGCAGACCACGGCGCCGAGGATGGCACCGATGAACTGACCCGCGATATAGGTGAGGACAGAACCGAGACTCACCGCGACACCGAGACCGAAGGTCTTGGCTCCGCTCGCCACGAGCCCGAGCGTGACCGCCGGGTTGAGGTGAGCACCGGAGTTGTACGCGACGGTGACACCGGCGAAGACCGCGAGGCCCCAGCCGATCGTCACCATGAGGAATCCGCCGTTGAATCCCTTGTTCTTGATGAGGGCGACGTTCGCGACGACACCCGTTCCGAGGAGGACCAGGGTCCCCGTCCCGACGATTTCCGAGAGGAAATCAATTGCTAGTTTGTCCACATTGACCTGCCTTATTGTGTGCGTCGGACCGCTCGGGCGAGCGGCCGCATTGATCGTCGGGGCGGAGGAAGACGCCTGCGTCCCGCCTCGTCGACCAAGTCCTCGTATTCGGTTATCCGGCGGTGCCCACGACGCTCTCGTCGAGGATGACGCCGTGCCGCTCGCGCAGCTCGGTGACGGTTGCATGGGTCTCGGCGGCCTCCGTCTCGGCCGTCCAGCCGAGCCGGGTGCCCAGGATGTGCGCAAGCTCGCGCAGGAGCGGCAGCGTGACGTCGCCCGTGAAGGCCACGTTCGTGCGGCGCAGCACGACGTCGATCAGGTGCACGACATCCTCGTGGTCGGCGAAGTAGGCCACCTCGGCCACCGAGAACTCGGGTGCGTGCTCGAGCGGGGTGGAGTCGGCCGTGTCGATGGTCTCGATGACACTCGCCGCGCGGGTGCCGTAGCGCGTGAGCAGTCGGCCGACGGTGTCGGCGTCGACGGCTCCCGAGTGGGCGCGGATCCAGGCGGACCGCGCCTGCTCCGTCGCGGGGAAGTCCTTGCCGCCGCCGATCGCGAGTCCCGCCGTGCTCACGGTGCGGGTCGCGCCGAGGCGGTCGAGCGCCTCGTTCGCGAGGTGCTCGGAGAGGGCGCGGAAGGTCGTCCACTTGCCGCCGACGAGACTCAGGAGCGCGGTGTCGGCGAGGCCGGGGATCGTGCCCTCGACGATCCGGTAGTCGCGCGACACGAAACCGGGCTGGGTGTCCTCGTGGCGGGGGAGCGGGCGCACACCGGAGTACCGGAACACGATCTGCTCGCGCGTCACCGCGACGTCGGGCAGCACCTGCGCGATGAGGTCGAAGAAGTAGTCGACCTCCTCCTCGGTGCAGACGGCGACCTCGCGGATATCCGCCTCCAGGTCGGTGGTGCCGACGAGAACCCGGCCCTTGAGCGGGTAGATGAGCACGATGCGTCCATCGTTGTTCTCGAAGAAGAGCTCGCGACCGTCGAGCGCCGCGAGCAGCTCCGGGTTGTCGAGCACGATGTGCGAGCCCTTCGTGCCGCCCATGAACGCGGAGTCGACGGCGAAGGCCTCGTTGGTGAGGTCGGTCCAGGGGCCGGAGGCGTTGATCACGACGTCGGCGCTGATCGTGAACTCGGCACCGCTGACGGTGTCGCGCACGAGCACCCCGCCCTCCTTCACGCCGATCGCCTCGACGTAGTTGGCGCTGCGCGCGTGGCTGCCGCTCGCGAGCCCGTCCTTGAGCACGTCGAGGGCGAGACGCTCGGGCTCGTGCACGGAGGCGTCGTAGTAGGTGGCGGTGTACTTGAGGGTCGGGTTCAGGCGGGGGAGGTCGTGCAGGGAGCGGCGACGACCGTGGAACTCGTGGCGCGGCACCGATCCGCCGTCGCGTGAGAAGGAGTCGTAGGTGGTGAGGCCGACCTTGATGAGGAACGCGCCGCGCTCCTTCGGCTTGCCCTGCTTGTGGGTGAGGAAGCGCAGGGGGGCGGAGAGGATGCCCGAGAAGGTCGAGAAGATCGGGATGGTCGTCTTGAGCGGCTTGACGTAGTGCGGCGCGATGCGCAGCAGGCCGTTGCGCTCCTGGACCGATTCGCGCACGAGCCGGAACTCGCCGTTCTCGAGGTAGCGGATGCCGCCGTGGATCATGTGCGACGACGCGGCGGACGCGCCGGAGGCGTAGTCGCCGCGCTCGACGAGCACGACGTCGATGCCCTGCAGGGCGAGATCGCGGAAGGTGGCGATGCCGTTGATGCCGCCGCCGACGATGAGCACCTGCGCGTGCGGACGCTCCTGGATGCGGGACACATTGGCCCTGGTCTTCGTTGACGCGTTCATGGCTGGTTCTGGCCTTCGTTCTTCGGGAGATCGGAGGGGCCTGTCGGCTGCGCCGTCGGACCCGCGTACTTGCCAATCATCGGAAGAGGCTCAAAGATGGTCAAGCAACTTGCACATATGTGCAGGATGCTCCACGGAGCGCGGTGCGGGGCGACGCAGCGCGGGGAGGATGGGCGATGACCGACGCGACGCAGACCGTGCCCGAGAAGACGAGGGACGCCATCAAGGCGGCTCACCTGTACTACATGCAGGACCTCACGATGGAGGCGATCGCCCGCGAACTGCACACCTCGCGCTCCTCGGTCTCCCGCCTCCTGAGCTTCGCCCGCGACAAGGGGCTGGTCAGCATCAAGATCCGCTCGCCGCACGACCGCGCCTCGGAGTTGAACGAGGAGCTCATGAGCCGGTTCGGGGTCGCCGGCCACATCGTGCCCGTGCCCGACCAGATCAGCGACATCGACCGACTCGAGCGGGTCGCGGTGTCGGCTGCACGAATTCTCGACCAGTTCTTCGACTCCAACATGACGCTCGGGATCGCGTGGGGTTCCACCGTGAGCGCCGTCAGTCGATACCTGGTGCCCAAGGCGATGCACAACTCGCAGATCGTGCAGCTGAATGGGGCCGGAAACAACCGCACCTCGGGCATCCTCTACGCCAGCGAGATCCTGCGGAAGTTCGGCGACGCGTTCGGGGCGCACGTCGAGCAGTTCCCCGTGCCGGCCTTCTTCGACGACCCGGCGACCAAGGCCGCGCTGTGGCGGGAGCGGAGCACGAGCCGCGTGCTCGAGATCCAGCGATCGATGGACGTTGCGCTCTTCGGCGTCGGATCCCCGCTCGCGCAGGTGCCCAGCCACGTCTATATGGGCGGCTACCTCGAGCCCGACGACTACGCGAGCCTTGAGCGCGACGGGGTCGTGGGCGACGTCGCGACGGTGTTCTATCGGCTGGATGGCTCCTCCGACGGGATCGCGCTGAACGAACGAGCGAGCGGGCCCGACCTCGCGGTGCTGCGGCGTGCGGCCCGCCGGGTGTGCGTCGCCTCGGGCATCTCCAAGCTGCAGAGCCTGCGCGGCGCGCTCGCCGCACGCCTCGTGACGGATCTCATCGTCGACGAGGGCACGGCGCGCGCGCTGGTGCAGGACTAGGAGCACGGCTACCCCACCTCCGGGTCGTCGGAGTCGTCCTCGGGCTCCGCGACCCGCGGCGGCCAGGAGGTCGCCCCGAGTTCGCGCGAGATGTTGCGAGCGGTCTCCCGCAAGACGTTGAGCACGTTGTCCTCGGGGGGCCACTCGCTCGAGGGCAGCACGACGGCGACCGCCGCGATGACCGTGCCGGATCGGTCGGCAACCGGGGCGGCGAGCGAGGATTCACCCAGAACCGCCTCCTGCTCCTCGCTCGCGAGCCCGCGCTCGGCGACCTGGGCGAGCTGCAGGGTGAGCACCGCCGCGTCGGTGATGGTGTCGCCGGTGAGGCTGCGCAGCGGCTTGCGCATGAGCTCCGCCGCGAGGGTCGGGTTGTAGGCGAGCAGCACCTTGCCCATCGCGGAGGCGTGGGCAGGGATCGACAACCCCGTCTCCGGCATCTGCTGGCTGCCATCCGGTCGGCCGTTGTGCTCGATGATGATGACCTCGTCGAAGAGCTCGGCGCCCAGCCGGGTGGCGAGTCCGGTGCGGCGGGAGAGCTCGCGCGTCCAGCGCATCGCCCGCGCGCGCACGTCGAGCGTGTCGAGGTAGACGTTCGAGAGCTTGAGCAGCGCGGGCCCCAGCATGTACCGCTTGCCGTGCGGCTCCTTGGCGACGAGGCCGTGCGTGCGGAGGGAGGCGACGATGCCGTGCACGGTCGACGGGGGCAGATCGAGGGCGGCCGAGAGCTCTGAGATTCCCAGGTGGCGCGCGCCCTGGAGGAGCTGAAGCACCTTCGCGGCGCGGTCGATGGCCTGGATCACGCCACGCTCCTCACTGGTTGTCGGGATCCGCTGCGACCGCACCTATGAGTTTCTGGAGAAGCTCTTGACGTGCCGCCTCTTTGCGGTGGATATTCGACATTATCGAATGACATTCACTCGAGCGCTAGGTGCAATTGCGACCGACACGTGTTTTCAGCAATGTTCAAAGGAGCACATATGAATGAGAACAGCCTTGACCGCGGGGCGGTCATGTCATGAAGAAGCTGATCAACTCACCCGACCACGTTCTCGCCGACGCCCTCGTGGGGGTCGAGCTCGCGCATCCCGAACTGAAGGTCGACCACACCAACCGCATCATCTACCGCGGTGAGCCGACCAAGCCCGGCAAGGTCGCCCTCATCTCGGGCGGCGGTTCGGGCCACGAGCCGCTGCACGGCGGTTTCGTCGGATTCGGGATGCTCGACGCGGCCTGCGCGGGCGAGGTCTTCACCTCTCCCACCCCCGACCAGATGCAGGAGGCGACGAAGGTCGCCGACAGCGGCGCCGGAGTGCTGCACATCGTGAAGAACTACACCGGCGACGTCATGAACTTCGAGATGGCCGCCGAGATGGCCGAGGCCGAGACCGGCGTGAGGGTCGAAAGCGTCGTCACGAACGACGATGTCGCGGTCGAGGATTCCACCTGGACCGCGGGCCGCCGCGGTGTCGGGGTGACCGTCCTCCTCGAGAAGATCGTCGGCGCCGCCGCGGAGGAGGGTCGCGATCTCGCAGCCGTCGCCTCGCTCGCGCGCACCGTCAACGCGCAGGGCCGTTCGATGGGCATGGCGCTCACGAGCTGCACCGTGCCGTCGGCGGGCAAACCGACCTTCGAGCTGCCCGACGACATGATGGAGATGGGCGTGGGCATCCACGGCGAACCGGGTCGTCACCGCGTACCGCTCGCACCCGCCGCCGACATCGCCCAGCAGCTCGTCGAGCCGATCCTGCACGACCTCGACTTCTCGGGTGCACCCACGATCGTGATGCTCAACGGAATGGGCGGTACGCCCCTCATCGAGCTGTACCTCATGTACGGCGAGGTCGCGAAGATCCTGCAGAAGTCGGGCATCCAGGTCGCCCGCTCGCTGGTCGGCAACTACATCACCTCGCTCGACATGGCGGGATGCTCGGTCACGGTGCTGCGCGCCGACGACGAGCTCCTGCGGCTCTGGGATGCTCCGGTCAACACCGCCGGACTCCGGTGGGGGGTCTGATCCATGGCCGGCGAGACCGTCACCCTCAGCAGCCTCGTCACGTGGCTGTCGCGCTTCCGCGACCTCGTGACCGAGAACCGCAACTATCTCACCGAGCTGGACTCCGCGATCGGTGACGCCGACCACGGCGCCAACATGGCGCGCGGCATGGCCGCGGTGATGGAGAAGGTGGGGGCCTCGCCGGCGACCACCGCCGACGAGCTCTTCAAGTCGGTGGGCATGACCCTGGTGACCTCGGTGGGCGGTGCGAGCGGCCCGCTGTACGGCACGTTCTTCCTCCGCTTCGGGATGACCGCCGGCGCGGTCTCCGAGTTCGACGGCGCCGCGCTCTCCGCCGCCCTGCGCGCCGGGCTGGGTGGCGTCGTCGCCCGCGGCAAGCCGGAGCTCGGCGACAAGACCATGTTCGACGCTATGAGCCCCGCGCTCGAGGCCTTCGACGCGAGCGTCGCCTCAGGCGGTTCGCCCGCGGCGGCCGCCGCGGCGGCCTACGACGCCGCGGTGGTCGGGCGCGATGCCACGACCCCGCTCGTCGCGCGCAAGGGGCGCGCGAGCTACCTCGGGGAGCGCAGCGCGGGTCACCTCGACCCGGGCGCCACCTCCACCGCGTTCCTCTTCCAGGCGCTCGCCGAGTCGCTCGCCCAGGGCTGACCCGTGATCGGTATCGTCGTCGTCTCGCACAGCGAGCGACTCGCTCAGGCTGCCGTGGAGCTCGCGCTGCAGATGGTGCCGGGCGAGCGCCCCCGCATCGCGCTCGCCGCGGGCGCGGGCGAGGCCGACGGCGCGCCTGTGATCGGCACCGATGCGATGCGGGTCGCGGAGGCGATCACCTCGGTGGCCTCCCCGGACGGCGTGCTCGTGCTGATGGACCTCGGTTCCGCGGTGATGAGCGCCGAGCTGGCGCTCGAGTTCGTCGACCTGCCGGGTGTCGAGATCCGCCTGACGAGTGCGCCCTTCGTGGAGGGGCTGCTCGCCGGGGTGGTTCGCGCCGCGGGCGGGGCGAGCCTCGACGAGGTGGAACAGGAGGCTCGGGGCGCCCTGGCCGCGAAGGCCGGGCAGGTCGGTGCCGATGCGGCCTCATCGACTGCCGTGTCGGCGGAGGCGGCGCCCGTCGTCTCCGCCGACACGGAGTCGAGCGTGGACCTCGCGCTCATCAATCCCAGCGGCCTGCACGTTCGGCCGGCGTCGATGGTGGCGATGGCGCTCGCGCCCCTCGACGCGACCGTGGCCATCGCCAATCTGCGCACCGGCGCGCCCGCTGTCGCGGCCGTCAGCCCCACGGCTCTGCTGACCCTCGCCGCGCGTCAGGGCGACCGCATCCGCGTGACCGCGCACGGCCCGCAGGCCGCGGAGGCCCTCGACGCCGTGGAACGCCTCGTCACCGACGGCTTCGGCGAGCTGGTGGCGCACACCGCGCCCATCCCGGTCATCGTGCCCTCCGCCGTCGAGCCCCCGGTGGGCGGCCCGACCCGCGACCGGCCGCTCGGCGTGAGCCCCGGCCGCGCGTCCGGCCCCGTCGTGCGGATGCCCGACCCCCTCGCCGAACCCGTCGCCACCGCCGCGCTGCCGCCCGCCGAGCGCCCCGCCGCCGCGGTCCGCATCGACGCCGCGACGGCCGCGGTGTCGAGCGAGCTGGGTGCCCGGGCCGCCGCCGTCACCGGCCCCGGCCACGACATCCTCGCCGCCACCGCGCTCATGGTCACCGATGTCACGCTGTCGGGCGACGCGAAACGCCGGGTGCTCGATGCGGGGGAGTCGCCGGAGTACGCCTTCTGGCAGACGGTCGACGGCGTCGCCGAGATCTTCCGCGCGCAGGGCGGGCTCGCGGCGGAGCGGATCGCCGACCTGCACGATGTGCGCAACCGCGTCGTGGCGGAGCTTCTGGGGCGGGAGGCGCCGGGCGTGCCCCTGCGAAGCGAGCCCTTCGTGCTCGTGGCGCGGGACCTGGCCCCCGCCGACACCGCGCTCCTGGATCCCGCGATCTGCCGGGCACTCGTGACCGTCGAGGGCGGGCCCACCTCGCACACGGCGATCGTGGCGCGCTCCCTCGGCATCCCCGCGCTCGTCGCGGCGCGCGGCGCCCTCGAGATCCCGGAGGGCACGGTCGTGCTCGTCGACGGCACCGCCGGCACCATCACCCAGAACCCGAGCGAGGCGGAGCTCGCCGCCGTGGCCGAGGTGCGCGACGTCGTCTTCGACGGCTCGGGGCGCACCGCCGACGGCCACCGGGTGCAGCTGCTCGCCAACGTCGGCTCGCCCTCCAGTGCGGAGGCCGCGACGGCGGCGCACGCCGAGGGGGTCGGACTCTTCCGTACCGAATTCCTCTTCCTCGACCGCTCGGAGGCGCCCTCGATCGCGGAGCAGGTGCGGGCCTATGCGGGGGTGCTCGCCGCGTTCCCCGGGCGGAAGGTGGTCATCCGCACGCTCGATGCCGGGGCCGACAAGCCGCTGCCGTTCGTGACGATGGCGCACGAGGAGAATCCCGCGCTGGGGATCCGCGGGTTCCGCACCTCCTGGCGACGGCCCGACCTGCTCGACGAGCAACTGGCCGCGATCGCGCTCGCCGTCGCGGACTCGAGCGCCGAGGTGCAGGTGATGGCGCCGATGATCGACACCCCGGATGAGGCCGCCGACTTCGCCGCCCGCTGCCGCAGCCACGGTCTCGCGGTCGCCGGGGTCATGATCGAGACGCCCGCGGCCGCGATCACCGCCCCCGAGCTGCTCACGAACATCGACTTCGTGAGCCTGGGCACCAACGACCTCGCCCAGTACACGATGGCCGCCGACCGAATGGTGGGCGACCTGGCGCTGCTGAACGACCCGTGGCAGCCGGCCGTGCTGCGGATGATGCGACTCGCCTTCGACGCCGGGCGTGCCGCGGGCAAGCCCGTCGGTGTGTGCGGCGAGGCGGCCGCCGACCCGCTGCTGGCCGCGGTGCTCGTCGGATTCGGGGCGAGCAGCCTCTCCATGTCGGCGCGCGCCCTCGGGCACGTCGCCGAGCTGCTGCAGGGCGTCACGGTCGCGCAGTGCGAGGCGGCCGCCGAGTCGTCGAGCGCGGCGCGCAGCGCCGAGGATGCCCGTGCCGCCGCCGCGACCGCGCTCGGGGTCGGCGCCTGAACGATCGCCCCCGCCCGGCGAGGCACGGTCGGTGCGTCGCGCGCCCGGGCTAGGGTCGAGCCCGTATGAACCGCTCGCTCACCGCCCTGCTCGGCGCCCTCGAAGCCCTCGTGGTGGCCGCGATCGGCATCGGCATCCCGCTCGTGCCGCTCACCGTGCTCTGGGGTGCGCAGTACGGCTTCGCGCCCGACTGGGGCATCTTCTGGCGGGTCTCCGCCGACATCTGGCTCGTCGGCCACGGCGCCGACCTCGCGCTCACGCTCGACGCGGGGACCGCGAAGGCCTCCGGCTTCGCGGCCGCGGGCGCGCCGTTCACGATCACGATGGCCGCTCTCGGCTTCGCGCTGCTCACGGTTCTGCTCGCCCGACGGGCGGGGCACCGCATCGCCGAGTTCGAGCACCGCGCCATCGCCGCGGCGACCGCGGTCGTGACCTTCGCGCTCCTCTCCCTCGGGATCGCGATCACCGCCCGCCAGCCGCTCGCCACCGGCTCGCTCGGGCAGGGCATCACGCTCCCCACGCTGGTGTTCGCGCTGGGGCTCCTGCTCGGGGGGCTGCGGGCGCGACGCGACGGGATCGACCTGGGCGAGGGGCCGGTGCTGCGCCGCATCGAGGGCTGGGTGCGGGGTGACGTGCGGGCGGTCATCCGCGCGGCGGTGCGCGGCGGTGCGGCGGCGACCCTCGCCGTGGTCTCGGTCGCGGCGGTCCTGCTCGCCGTGCTGCTGGCCGTCAACTATGCGGCGATCATCACGCTGTTCGAAGACATCCACGCGGGGCCTCTGGGCGGCGCGGCGCTCACCATCGGCCAGCTCGCCGTGCTGCCGAACCTCATCGTCTGGGTGGCGAGCTGGCTCGTCGGCCCCGGCTTCGCGATCGGCGCCGGGTCGAGCGTGAGCCCGGCCGCCACGATCCTGGGGCCGCTGCCCGCTGTTCCCGTGTTCGGCGCGATCCCGCACGTGGCGCCCGCCTTCGGCTTCGTCGGTCTGCTCGTGCCCGTGCTCGCGGGCTTCCTCGCGGGGGCCCTGCTGCACGGGCCGCTCGTGCCCGCGCTGCCGATGCCGCGGCGCACGCTGCTCAGCCTCGCGACGGCCGCGGCGATGGGCGTCGTCGGCGGGGTGCTGCTCGGCGCCCTCGCCTGGATGGCGGCGGGCGCGGTCGGCCCCGGTCGGCTCCAGGTGGTCGGACCCGACCCGCTCGCGGTCGGCGGCTGGGCCGCGCTGGAGATCGGTCTCGCGGCGATCGCGGGGATGGCCGCCGCCTCCCGACGGGCGGCGGGCCGGTAGGCTTGGCGCGTGCTTTCGCTGGTCGTTCTCATCTCCGGCGGCGGGTCCAACCTCCGGGCGTTGCTCGAAGCGTCGGAAGACGCCGAGTTCCCCGCCCGTGTCGTCGCGGTCGGGGCTGATCGCGACGCCGACGGCTTCGCCCACGCCGAGGAGTTCGGCATCCCCACCTTCTCTCTCGCGCTCTCGAGCTTCCCCGACCGGGAGAGCTGGGGCGACGCGATGCTCGAGCAGATCCGGGTGTGGCAGCCCGACCTCGTGATTCTCAGCGGCTTCATGAAGCTCGTGCCGCCCCGGGTCGTGGATGCCCTGGCACCCCACCTCATCAACACCCACCCCGCCTACCTGCCCGAGTTCCCCGGCGCGCACGGCGTGCGGGACGCGCTCGCCGCCGGTGTTCCCGAGACGGGGGCGAGCGTGATCGTCGTCGACAACGGGGTCGACAGCGGACCGATCATCTCGCAGCGGCGCGTGCCCGTTCTTCCCGGCGACACCGAGGAGAGCCTGCACAACCGCATCAAGCCCGTCGAACGCGAGCTGCTCATCCAGGCCGTGCTCGACATCGCCAACGGACACATCGACCTCAAGGAGCTGGCCACCGCATGAGCGGACCCACACACGACCCCGCCCTCTATCGCCACCGCGACGTCGTGCCGATCCGTCGCGCCCTCGTCTCGGTGAGCGACAAGACCGACCTCGTGGAGTTGGCGACGGCCCTGGCCGCGGCGGGAGTCGAGATCGTGTCGACCGGCTCGACGGCGCAGCGCATCGCGGAGGCGGGTATCCCGGTCACCGAGGTCGCGCAGGTCACCGGGTATCCGGAGTCGCTCGACGGCCGGGTGCGCACGCTGCACCCCGCCATCCACTCGGGGCTGCTCGCCGACTTGCGGCTCGCCGCGCACGAGAGCGAGCTGGCCGCTCAGGGCATCGCTCCCTTCGAGCTCGTCGTCTCCAACCTGTACCCCTTCGTCGAGACGATCGCCTCCGGGGTCACCGGCGACGCCGCGATCGAGCAGATCGACATCGGCGGCCCCGCGATGGTGCGGGCGTCGGCCAAGAACCACGCGAACGTCGCGATCGTCACCTCGCCCGCGAGCTACCCGCAGATCTACAAGGCGCTCACCCTGGGTGGCACGACGCTGCTGCAGCGTCAGCGTCTCGCCGCCGAGGCCTTCGCCCACACCGCGGCCTACGACCGGGCGGTCGCCGACTGGTTCGCGGCCGAGGTCTCGCCGGTGCGCTCGGCGACCGAGGCGGATGCGGCTCCCGCCGGTTTCGACGTGCACGCCGAGCTCTCGGCGACCCTCCGTTACGGCGAGAACTCGCACCAGTTCGCGGCGCTGTACCTCCGCTCCGGTGGGCGCGGCATCGCGCAGGCCACCCAGCTCGGCGGCAAGGAGATGTCGTACAACAACTACGTAGACGCCGACGCCGCCCTCCGCGCCGCCTTCGACTTCGACGAGCCCGCGGTCGCGATCATCAAGCACGCGAACCCCTGCGGCATCGCGGTCGCCGCGACCTCCGCCGCCGACGCGATCGCCTCCGCACACGAGCGCGCCCACGCCTGCGACCCGGTCTCCGCCTACGGCGGCGTGATCGCCGCGAACCGCGTCATCACCCTCGCTGCCGCGCAGTCGATCAAGCCGATCTTCACGGAGGTTGTCGTGGCGCCGGGCTACGAGCCCGAGGCGCTCGCGCTCCTGCAGGGCAAGAAGAACCTGCGCATCCTCCAGCTCCCCGCCGACTTCAGCCGCGAGACCGTCGAGTTCAAGCAGCTCTCCGGCGGGCTTCTCGTCCAGGATGTCGACGCGCACTTCGCCCCCTTCGACTCCTGGACGCTCGCGGCCGGTCCCGCCGCCGACGAGCGCACCCGTGCCGACCTCGAGTTCGCGTGGCGCGCCTGCCGCGCGGTCAAGTCCAACGCCATCCTGCTCGCCACGGACGGCGCCTCGGTCGGGGTCGGAATGGGTCAGGTCAACCGGGTGGACTCGTGCAACCTCGCAGTCACGCGGGCGGGGAGCCGGGCATCCGGAAGCGTCGCCGCGTCGGACGCCTTCTTCCCCTTCGCCGACGGGGCGGAGATCCTGCTCGCGGCGGGCGTGCGCGCCATCGTCCAGCCGGGCGGCTCCATCCGCGACGAGGAGGTCGTGGCCGCGGCCGAGGCCGCCGGGGTCACCATGTACTTCACGGGGGAGCGCCACTTCTTCCACTGAGCGGGCGGGCTTCGCGCTAGTGTCTGGGGCATGACCACCACCACGCCTCAGCCCACCCCCGCAGCGCCCTCCCGCAGCGGCGTGCACCGTGTCGCGCTCGTGCGCCCACCGGTGGCGCGGCTGGCGGAGGGCGAGCTGACGCACCTGGAACGGGTTCCCGTCGACGTCGATCTCGCGTTGACGCAGTGGCGCGGGTACGTGGCCGCGCTGGGTCGCGAGGGCTTCACCACGATCGAGGTGCAGCGCGCGGATGATCATCCCGACTCCGTCTTCATCGAAGACACCGTCGTCGTGCTCGGCCAGACCGCCGTGGTCGCCAGCCCGGGCGCGGAGTCGCGCCGCGGCGAGCCACTCGAGGTGGAGAGCGTGCTCACCCAGCTGGGACTCGATATCCGCCCCATCGAACTGCCCGGGACCCTCGACGGCGGGGACGTGCTCAAGATCGGCACGACCGTGTACATCGGTCGCGGGGGGCGCACGAACGCCGAGGGCATCCGGCAGTTCCGCGTGATCGCGTCGGGGCTCGGGTACAGCGTGGTCACCGTGCCGATCTCGAAGGTGCTGCACCTCAAGAGCGCCGTCACCGCGCTCCCGGACGGCACCGTCATCGGATTCGACGGCACGGTGGAGCATCGTGAGCTGTTTCCGCGCTACCTGCCCGTGCCCGAGGAGAAGGGCGTCGCCGTCGTCGTGCTGGCACCGGATGCCGTGCTGATGTCCTCCGACGCGCCACAGACGGCGGCCCTGATCGAGGATCTCGGCTACCGCGTGGTCACCGTCGACATCAGCGAGTTCGAGAAGCTCGAGGGCTGCGTCACCTGCCTGTCGGTGCGGATCCGCTGAGCGGGCGAAAACTTCTTCTTGCCTTCCCTCCGAGAATGCCTTTAGTCTGGAGGGCTGCTCAGGGGTCTGCAGGACGCAAGCCTTCACTCCCGGCGGCCTACGAATGAGTCGCACACAGGAGGACGCCATGACCATGACAGAGATCGCTTCGGCACGCACCATCGCGGAAACCGGCGCTGTCATCGGTGGCGTCGCCCTCAGGCCGCGAGCCTGATCCGCTCCTTCACGCCGTCACGCAGCGACAGTCCCCGCCGAGACTCGCCCCGACGCGAGTCCTGCTGCCGCTTCCCCTCCCGATAACCACCAGTTCCGCGACCCTCGCGTCGCGCACCCCTCTCTCCGTCTAGGGAATCCCCATGTCTTCATCGACGACCCCCTCGGGTCGCCCCGCATCATCCGCCACCGACGATCTCCTCGCCGGCGCCCCCGTCTCCGGCGACCCCGCCGGCGAATTCCGCGCCCCCGAGGCGCCGCCGGCACCCCGCATCGCCGCGCGCCTCGGCACCTTCCAGGCGATCCTGCGTCTGTATCCCTACGCGAAGCCCGCCATGCCGCGGGTGTACCTGGGGATGGTCGCGGCGCTCCTCGCCGGAGTGGTGGCGCTGCTCATCCCGCAGGTGCTCAAGGGGCTCGTCGACGGCCCGCTCAGTTCGGGTGACTCGGGCCAGATCTGGCCCGCCGTCGCGATCGTGGTCGCTCTCGGCGTCGGAGAGGCGATCCTCATCGCGCTGCGCCGCTGGTTCGTGCTGCAGCCCGGCACGCACGTCGAGGCGAGCCTGCGCAATTCGCTCTACAACCGCCTGCAAGACCTCCCCGTGAGCTTCCACGACCGGTGGCCCTCGGGGCAGCTGCTCTCGCGCGCGGTGAGCGACCTCAACCTCATCCGCCGCTGGATCTCCTTCGGCCTCGTGCTGCTCATCGTCAACGTGCTCACGATCATCGTCGGCTTCTTCTTCCTCGTGAGCATCTCGTGGATTCTGGGCGTGGTCTTCGTCGTCTGCTCGATCCCGCTCTGGATCTACGGCTACCTCTTCGAGAACAAGTACTCGACGGTGGCACGCCGCAGCCAGGATCAGGCGGGCGACCTCGCGACCGCGGTCGAGGAGTCGGTGCACGGCATCCGCGTGCTCAAGGCCTTCGGTCGCGGCAAGTACTCGCTCGAGAACTTCTCCCGGCAGGCCGACGACCTGCGCGGCACGGAGATCGAGAAGGCGCGAGCCATCGCCGGAATCTGGCTCTGGCTCATCCTCGTTCCCGACGTGACCTTCGCGCTGTGCCTCCTCGCGGGCGTCTGGCTCGCCTCCTCCGGGCAGATCACCGCGGGCGAGCTCGTCGCCTTCTTCGCGACGGCGACCGTGCTGCGGTTCCCGGTCGAGTCGATCGGCTTCCTGCTCTCGATGACCTTCGACACGCGCACCGCGGCCGACCGCTTCTTCGAGGTCATGGACGCCCCCAATACGATCACCGACCCGGCGGTGCCGGTCCACATCGCGCATCCCGAGGGACGGCTGGAGTTTCACGACGTGCACTTCCGCTACCAGGACTCGGCCGCGCAGTACCCCGATCTGATCGACGGCGTGACCCTCGCGCTCGAGCCCGGCGAGACCATGGCGCTCGTCGGCCTCACCGGCTCGGGCAAGTCCACGATCACGGCCCTCACCACGCGCCTGTACGACGTGACCGGCGGCTCGATCACGCTCGACGGGGTCGACATCCGCGATCTCAGCCGGTTCGAACTGCGCCGACACATCGCGATGGCGTTCGAGGACGCGACCCTGTTCTCGGCCTCCGTGCGCGACAACGTGCTGCTGGGTCGTCCCGAGGCGAGCGAGGATGACCTTGCCGAAGCCCTCGACATCGCGCAGGCCTCCTTCGTCTACGAGCTGCCCGAGGGTCTCGACACGAAGGTGGGCGAAGAGGGCCTGAGCCTCTCCGGTGGCCAACGTCAGCGGCTCGCGCTCGCGCGCGCGGTCGCCGCGAAGCCCGAGGTGCTCGTGCTCGACGACCCGCTGTCGGCGCTGGACGTGGACACGGAGGCCCTCGTCGAGGCGGCTCTGCGGCGCATCCTCGCCTCGACCACCGCGCTCATCGTCGCGCACCGGCCGTCGACCGTCATGCTCGCCGACCGGGTCGCACTGCTCGAGGGCGGGCGCATCACCGCGGTGGGCACCCACTCGCAGTTGCTCGCGACGAGCGACCACTACCGCTTCGTCATCTCCAGCCTGGAAGACGACGACGCGAACGAGAACGACCCGAGAGAGGGGGCACTGCGATGAGCGTCGTCGGAGTGGAAGGCGAAGAGCGCCAGGACCTGAGCGCCGAGGAGAGCAAGCAGCTGCGGGAGCGGTCGACGCGACTGCTCGGCTCGCTGCTCGCGCCGCTGCGCGGAACCGTGGTCCTCACTGTCGCGATCGTGGTGGTGTCGACTCTTGCGCAGGTCGCGGGCCCCGCGCTCATCGCCTACGGGATCGACGTCGGCCTCCCCGCCCTCCTGAAGCAGCAGGACTGGATGCCGCTCTCGCTCACGGTGGTGGCCTACCTCGTGGCCGCGGTCATCGGCGCGGCGCTCATCGCGTGGTACACGGTGATGAGCGCGCGCATCAGCCAGGCCATCCTGTTCGATCTGCGCAAGCGCGTGTTCCTGCACACCCAGCGACTGAGCCTCGAGTTCCACGAGAGCTACACCTCGGGGCGCATCATCGCGCGGCAGACGAGCGACCTCGACTCGATCCGCGAACTGCTCGACTCGGGCATCAACCAGCTCATCCAGGGGCTGCTCTACATGGTGTTCATCGCGATCGCCATGTTCTCGCTCGACTGGGTGAGCGGGGTCGTGCTGTTCGTCTCGCTCGTGCCGCTGTACTTCTTGAGCCGGTGGTTCCAGACGCGCTCGCAGAAGCTCTTCCGGCTCTCGCGGGTGGCCTCGGCGCGCCTCATCGTGCACTTCGTGGAGACCATGACGGGAATCCGCGCGGTCAAGGCGTTCCGCAAGGAGAAGCGCAATGAGCGGGAGTTCGGCGAGCTCGTCGAGGACTACCGCGATGTCAATGGCAAGGTGATCCAGCTGTTCGGGATCTTCGACCCCGGGCTCGTGCTCATCGGCAATGTGACCCTCGCGGTCGTGCTGCTCATCGGCGGACTGCGGGTCGCCTCCGGCGGTATCGAGATCGGCGCCCTCCTCGCGGTGCTGCTGTACACGCGGCAGTTCTTCGCGCCGGCGGAGGAGATGGCGATGTTCTATAACTCCTACCAGTCGGCGGCCGCCGCGCTGGAGAAGATCTCGGGCGTGCTGGAGGAGCAGCCGAGCGTGCCGGACCCGACGCGACCGATCGATCTGTGGAAGGCGAAGGGGCGCATCACCTTCGACGCGGTGCGCTTCGAGTACACCGAGGATCGCGTGGTGCTGCCGACCTTCGATCTGGAGATCCCGGCGGGGCAGACGATCGCGCTCGTCGGCTCGACCGGCGCGGGCAAGTCGACGCTCGCGAAGCTCATCTCGCGGTTCTACGACCCGAGCAACGGCAGCGTGCTGCTCGACGGCATCGACCTTCGCCGGCTGCACCCGAAAGACCTGCGTCGCGCGATCGTCATGGTCACGCAGGAGGCGTACCTGTTCTCGGGCACCGTCGCCGACAACATCGCCCTCGGCAAGCCGGAGGCGAGCCGCGAGGAGATCGTGGCGGCGGCGAAGGCGGTCGGCGCGCACGAGTTCATCCAGAGCCTGCCGAACGGCTACGACACCGATGTGAATAAGCGCGGTGGGCGGGTGTCGGCGGGGCAGCGCCAGCTGCTCTCCTTCGCGCGCGCGTTCATCGCCGACCCGGTGGTGCTCATCCTCGACGAGGCGACCGCCTCGCTCGACATCCCGAGCGAGCGGCTCGTGCAGGAGGGGCTGCAGACCCTGCTCGCCGACCGCACCGCGATCATCATCGCCCACCGGCTCTCCACCGTGGCCATCGCCGATCGCGTGCTCGTGATGGAGCACGGTGTGCTCGTGGAGGACGGCACGCCCGCCGACCTCATCGCGGGCACGGGACGATTCGCGCAGCTGCACGCAGCCTGGCGCGACTCGCTCGTGTAGCGCGGCGGGCGTCGCTCGTGGCGCGGGCGACTCGTGGCGCCGGCGACACCTGCCGTGGGCGCGGCGCATCCCGGCTCCTCAGCTCGGGATGTGCCGCGCTCGCGCGATGTCGACGCGGTAGCTCTCCGCGTCGCGCACGGCTCCCCGCAGCGGCGTGCCCTCCGCGCGGTAGTGCTCGAGCGCCCGCGCGCCGTGGTCGACGGGCGGATGACCGCTCGCCCGCACCACGCGCCACCACGGCAGCTCGCCGCCGTAGTACGCCATCACCTGACCGACCGCGCGCGCGGCCCGCGAACCCAGCGCCGCCGCCACGTCGCCGTAGCTCATCACGCGACCCGGCGGGATGTCGCTGACGACCGCGACCACGCGGCTCACGAAGTCGTCATCGGGCGGGCGCCGCACGGGTTCGTCGTCGGGCGCGCGCTCGCCGGCGTCGCGCCGGTCCGGCCCGGGCACGCGCGTCACCTCAGAGCGCCTCACCTCAGAGCTCGAGGGCGCCGATGTTCTCGCCGTACTGCGTCTGGCCGATCACGGTGAACCCCGTGCGGAGGAAGAACTGCTCGGGACCGGACTCGCCCGGCTCCCAGATGACGGTGAGACGGGTGAACCCGCGGCGTCGCGCCTCGTCGGCGACCTCCTTCACCGCGAACTTGCCGACCCCCAGGCCCTGCACGTCGGCGGCCACGTTGATGCGCCAGATGCAGGCCCGAAACTCCTCCTGCTCGGCATCCGGATCGAAGTTGCCGCGCACGAAGCCGACCACCTCGTCGCCGTCGACGATCACCCGCGGCCAGGAGGTCAGCGGATTGATCCACGCGTCGGCGATCGAGTACGACACGGGCGTCACGAACTGTTCCTGACCGGGACGCAGCGTGAGGCTGTTCGCCGCCACGATGTTCTTGGCCGACAGGTCTTCCAGTCTGAGCTCGCCCATGCACACAGGCTAACGCGGGGGCACCGATCCGCATACCCCGCGGAGGCCGCCCAGGGCCGACAATGGTGAAAGCAGAGAGAGGAAACCCATGACGGGCAGGGTCGCCATCGTGACGGGGGCAGCGCGCGGCATCGGGGCGGCCATCGCGGGGAGGCTGGCGGCGGCCGGCCACTCCGTGGCCGTCATCGACCGGCGGGAAGCGGACACGGCCACGACCGTGGAGTCGCTGCACCGCTCGGGTGCGCGAGCGATCGGCATCGGGGCCGACGTCGCCGACGCGGGGGAGGTGGCCGCGGCCGTGCAGCGCGTCGAAGCGGAGTTGGGGGCGCCGGTGATCCTCGTCAACAACGCGGGGATCCTGCGCGACAACCTGATCTTCCGGATGACCGACGACGACTGGGACGCCGTGATGGCGGTGCACCTCCGCGGCACCTTCCTCATGTCGCGTGCGGTGCAGTCCCACCAGGTCGCCGCGCGGTGGGGGAGGATCGTCAACCTCTCGAGCACCTCGGCGCTCGGCAACCGCGGCCAGGCCAACTACGCGGCGGCGAAGGCGGGCATCCAGGGATTCACGAAGACGCTCGCCATCGAGCTGGGGCGGTACAACGTGACGGTGAACGCGATCGCGCCCGGCTTCATCGCGACCGACATGCTGCGCGAGACCGCGGCGCGCATCGGCATGGAGTTCGACGACTATATGGCGGCCGCGGCGCGGGAGATCCCGGTCGGACGCACGGGAACGCCCGACGACATCGCGGCCGCGGCGGCCTTTTTCGTGAGCGAGGAGGCCTCCTTCGTCTCCGGACAGGTGCTGTACGTGGCGGGCGGCCCGAAGGCGTGAGTGGAGCGGCCCGCACCGCGCCGGCCTCACGCATTTATCTCGATGTCAAGATACTTCGTGAAGACTAGTAAGATCGAAACGGCCCGGAACGCGGCCAGAGGAGAGGAACTGCCCAGTGGCAAAGATCAAGGTTGAAGGAACGGTCGTCGAGCTCGATGGCGATGAGATGACCCGCATCATCTGGCAGAAGATCAAGGACACCCTGATCCACCCCTACCTCGATGTCACCCTCGAGTACTACGACCTCGGCATCGAGCACCGCGACGCGACCGACGACCAGGTCACCATCGACGCGGCCCACGCCATCCAGAAGCACGGCGTCGGCGTGAAGTGCGCGACCATCACGCCCGACGAGGCCCGCGTCGAGGAGTTCGGCCTCAAGAAGATGTGGAAGAGCCCGAACGGCACGATCCGCAATATCCTCGGCGGCGTCATCTTCCGCGAGCCGATCATCATCTCCAACATCCCGCGACTGGTGCCGGGCTGGAACAAGCCGATCATCATCGGCCGCCACGCCTTCGGCGACCAGTACCGCGCGACCGACTTCGTCTTCAAGGGCGCGGGCAAGCTCACCGTGCAGTTCACCCCGGATGACGGCTCCGAGCCCATCAAATTCGACGTGTACGACGCGCCCGACGACGGCGTCGCGCAGGTGCAGTACAACCAGGACGCCTCGATCCGCGACTTCGCGCGCGCGAGCCTCAACTACGGCCTCTCGCGCAACTACCCGGTGTACCTCTCCACCAAGAACACGATCCTCAAGGCCTACGACGGCCGATTCAAGGACATCTTCCAGGAGATCTTCGAGACCGAGTTCAAGGAACAGTTCGACGCCGCGGGCCTCAGCTACGAGCACCGGCTCATCGACGACATGGTCGCCTCGGCCATGAAGTGGGAGGGCGGCTACGTCTGGGCCTGCAAGAACTACGACGGCGACGTGCAGAGCGACACCGTGGCCCAGGGCTTCGGCTCCCTCGGCCTCATGACGAGCGTGCTCTCCACCCCCGACGGCAAGGTCGTCGAGGCGGAGGCCGCGCACGGCACGGTCACCCGGCACTACCGCCAGCACCAGGCGGGCAAGCCCACGAGCACCAACCCGATCGCCTCGATCTACGCGTGGACCCGCGGTCTCGCGCACCGCGGCCTGCTCGACGGCAACGAGGCGCTCATCCAGTTCGCCAACACGCTCGAGGACGTCGTCATCACCTCCGTCGAGGCCGGGCACATGACTAAGGACCTCGCGCTCCTCGTCGGTCCCGACCAGAAGTGGGAGACCACCGAGGAGTTCCTCGACACGCTCGACAAGAACCTGGCCGCGCGCCTGGCCTGACCCGGTCGCCGGGGTGCGGCGGTCGGATGACCGGCTCGCCGCATCCCGCGCCCCGCATCCCGCGCGCCGCCCCCCGCGCCCCGCGCCCCGCCGGCGCCCCGGCGCCCCCGCACCCGGCGCCCCCGCACCCGGCGCCCGTCGCCCCACCGGCGGGGTCCCGCGCCCCACTTGTGCCCCAGCCAGCGACGAGCGCCGCCCCACCCTCGTTTGAGCGATAGCGCGAATCGTGCCCACTGGGTAGCCTGAACAGGCCGGACCCGATTGCATGAGACGTCTCTCATGTGGAGATGACCTGGGGGAATCGTGCGACAACCGTTACGAGCGCGCGTTCGCGCGCGCCGTGGCGCCGCCGGTGCGCCCCGCGCCGTGTTCGCCGCCCGCGCGCCTCGCGCGGTGTCGGCGGCCCTCGCCGTCAGCCTGGCGCTCACCGCCGTCTTCGCGGCCGGCTCCGCGAGCGCCGCACCCGCCAGCACGCCGACCGCCACGCCGGTCGCCACGCCGAGTCCGACGCCTACCAGCACGCCTGTCGTCGCACCCGCCGGCACTCCGACTGCCACTCGGACCGCCACTCCGACCGCCACGCCGACTGCCGCTCCGCCGCGACCCGCCCGTCCGGCATCCGCCGCGCTTGCCGCGCTCGCCGATGCGCCCAAGCACTACCGCGCGGGCACCTACATCGTGCGGCTCAAGGCCGATCCCACCTCCACCTACGCGGGCGGCACCGCGGGCTTCGTCGCCACGCGGCCCGCCGCGGGTCGTCAGCTCGACGCGCACTCCGCGGCGGCGACCCGGTACTCGCAGCACCTCGCGAGCGCGCAGACCGCGCTCACTCGCCGCTATGGCGTCTCACCGCTCTACCGCTACACGCTTGCCTACAACGGCTTCGCGGCGCACCTCACCGCTGACCAGGCGAGGGAACTCGCGGCCGACCCGGCCGTCGCCGCCGTCGTGCCCAACCGAATCCTGAAGGTGCAGTCGAGCGGCTCCGCCCCGCTCACCAGCCAGAGCTCGCTGAGCTACCTCGGCATCAGCACCTCGAGCGGGGTGTGGCACGCGCTGGGTGGCGTGGGGAAGGCCGGGCGCGGGATCGTGATCGGCGATCTCGACACCGGCATCGCACCCGAGAACCCGTCGTTCGCGGGCGAGCCGCTCGGCACGACGCCCTCGAGCGGCACGCCCTACCTCAGCGGCAACACGGTCGTGTTCACCAAGAGCGACGGCCGGGTGTTCCACAGCACCCGCATCGGCGCGGCCGACGGGTGGACGGACGCCGACTACAGCACCAAGATCGTGGGCGCCAAGTTCTACGTCGCCGGGTTCGGGGCGTCGAACGTCGGCTTTCTGAACGGCGGTTCGCAGGGTATCCGCGAGTACCTGTCACCGCGTGACGGCGCCGACCACGGTTCGCACACCGCGAGCACGGCGGCCGGCGACTACGGGGTCGACGCCACCGTCGGCGGGATCGACTACGGCGGCATCAGCGGAGTCGCCCCCGCCGCCAAGATCGCGATGTACAAGGTGTGCTGGGACGGCACGGCGGCCGACGAGAGCCTCGACGGATGCGCGACGGCCGATATCGTCGCGGGCATCAATCAGGCCGTCGCCGACGGTGTCGACGTGCTCAACTACTCGATCGGCGGTGCGCCCGCGACGAGCGTGTACTCGCCCACCGACGAGGCCTTCCTCAACGCTTCCGCGGCCGGCATCTTCGTCGCAGCTGCGGCGGGCAACTCGGGGCCCGACAATTCCACGCTCGACAATGCGGCACCCTGGGAGACCACGGTCGCCGCCAGCACGATGCCCGCGTTCGAAGCCACGCTCGTGCTGGGCAACGGCCGCCGCTACGCGGGGGCCAGCATCTCTGTCACCGCGAACCCGGCGACCCAATTGCGCAACCGGCCGATCGCGATCGCCCAGTGGCTGCGGGTCACCGGCGCGACCGCGCTCGACGCCTCACTCTGCAAGGCGGGCACGCTCGATCCGGCGCGGGCGGCGGGAAAGATCGTCGTCTGCGATCGCGGCGGCAACGCGCGCACCGCGAAATCCGCCGAGGTCAAGCGCGCGGGCGGGGCGGGGATGATCCTGCTCAACGACGCCGCCGACTCGGGTGACGTCGACCTCGACACCCACAGCGTGCCGACCATCCACATCGACTACCCGAGCCGCTCCGCCATCCGCGCCTACGCCTCGCAGCCGACCGCGACCGCCAGCTTCCGCCTCGGCAACCTGACGCCGCAGACGACCGCCGTGCCGCAGGTCGCCAGCTTCTCGAGCCGCGGGCCGGCACTCGCCAACGGCTCCGACGTGCTCAAGCCCAACATCACGGCGCCCGGGGTCTCCATCCTCGCCGCGTCCAACAACGCACCCGGCGGGGCGGGGCGCTGGGAGTTCCTCTCCGGTACCTCTATGGCGACCCCGCACATCGCGGGTCTCGCCGCCCTCTACCTCAGCGCCCACCCCCGGGCGACGCCCGCCGAGATCCAGTCCGCCCTCATGACGACCGCCCGCAATACCGTCACGGTCTCCGGGGCGCTCGTGCGCGACCCGTTCTCGCAGGGCGCGGGAGAGGTGAATCCGCGACAGTTTCTGAACCCCGGGCTGGTCTACCTGGCGGGCCCGACCGACTGGAAGCGCTACCTGCTCGGCGCTCGCGCGGTCTCGCGGTCGGCGGCGGGCTTCGCGGGGCTCAGTCCCGTTGATCCGAGCAACCTCAACTCCGCATCCATCGCCATCGGCGACTTCGCGGTGAAGCAGACCGTCACCCGTCGCGTCACCTCCACGGCACCCGGCGTCTACCACGTCGCGGCCTCGGTGCCGGGGCTCGGCGTGAAGGTGCGCCCCAAGTTGCTCAGCTTCACGCGCGCGGGGCAGACCAAGACCTTCACCGTCACCCTCGTGCGCAAGGGTGCCCGGCTCGACGAGTACCGCACCGGCTACCTCAGCTGGAAGAAGCTGCACAGCTCGCTCGTCGTCAAGATCCCGATCGCCGTGCACCGCACCATCCTGCAGGCGCCCGCCACCGTCACCTTGCACGCGGCCACGGGGCACGCGGATGTCCGGCTCATCGCCGGCGCTGTGAGGTCGACGATTCGCATCCAGGCGACCGGGCTCGCCGCGGAGCAGACGAAGGCCGCCACCGCCGTCAGCGGTGGGCATCAGCAGTTCGTGCACCACCTCGGCGCGGGCAACCAGTACCTGCGCTTCACCACGGAGCTGCCCAGGGCGCGCTCCGACACCAACCTCGATCTGCTCGTGTTCTACTACCCGCGCGGGGCGCTCGTTCCGCCGCCCACCGCCGACCTCAGCGCCTACGACCTGAACGACCTCGTCGGCATCTCCGCCGACACGACGAGCAACGAGGTCGCTGACGTGGTGACCACGCAGGAGCAGTACCGACGCGGCGGCTACTTCGTCGTCTACGTCGCCGACACCGCCGCGCCGAGCTCGCCCGTCGCCTACACCTCGGGCCTCTACGCGATCGGCGTCCACACCAACACGGGGCGGTACCACTCCAACCACACACGCCTGCACGCGAAGGGCGGAACACCGATCAGCTACCGACTGAGCTGGAGTGGGCTCGCCCCGCACCGCTCCTACCTTGCGTTCGTGTTCTACGGCAGCGCGCCCGTGTTCACGACCGTCCAGCTCACCATCCCGTGACCCGGAGCCCGGAACGATCAGTAGCCCGAGAAGTAGTCCGTCCTCACACGGCGCACACCGGCGCGACGAAGCGCCGGCCGCAACGCGTGCACGAGCGCGGGCGGTCCGGAGAGGAACGCGTGCCGCGATGCGGCGTCGGGCACCGCGCGGGTCAGGAGCTCCGCGGTGAGCCCGCCGCGTCCGAGGTACTCCCAGTGGGCGGGAAGCACGGCGGGCGGATGGGGCGCGACGAGCAGCACGCGGTGCCCGGCGGCGGCCAGCGCGTCACCGTAGGGAAGGTCATCCGCCGAGCTGTTGGCCCAGACGAGGACGAGGTCGCGCTTCTCACCGGTCGCGGCGAGCTCCCGGAGTTGACTCACGTAGGGGGTGATTCCGATGCCGGAGGCGACGAAGAGCAGCGGAGCGGCGGGGTCTGCGGGTAGAACGAAGTCCCCGCCCACCGAGGTCGCCGAGATCGTCGCGCCCGGCTCGAGCTGCATCAGAGCGCGTTTGAAACTGCTCGTGCGCTCGTAGACGCGCAGGCCGATGCTCACGATTCCCGTGTCGGTCGGTGCTGACGCGATGCTGAAGGTGCGGCGCACGCCGCGCACGTCGGCGCCGCGATGGGGGAGATTGAGCTCCAGATACTGGCCGGCCTCGAATCGCAGCGGGCGGATCGGCCGGAACGAGAACTCCCAGGCCTCGCCGCCCAGCGGTTTGCGGCCGAGAAGCACGAGGCGGATTCCGCGGCGCTGACCCACCGCGAAGGAGAGGGCGTTGCCCACGAGGAGCGCGAGCGCGTAGCTCCACACGAACACCCCCACGTGGAACTGCGCCGCGAACAGCACGCCCACGACCGCCGCGACCGCGAGCTGCTGCCAGCGCTTCGGCGGCAAGGTGAGGGGTTCGCTCAGCATGAAGCCCGCGAAGAAGACGATGGGGAAGGAGCCGAGCGCCGTCGTGAGTGCGGGGAGGGCGGTCATCCCGGTCTGCACCAGGATCACGACGGTGCCCACGGTGGCGACCAGGACGAACACGCCGCCGAGGGCGAGGTGCCGGGTGCGGTGCAGGATGACCAGCCCACCGATCACCACGAGCGGCAGCAGCCACGGCGTCGCCACCCACCACGTGGGCGTCGCGCTGGGCAGAACGAGCGCCACGACCGCGGCGCCGGTCGCGGCGGGATTGAAGACGTGCCGGCCGCGCACGGCCAGCAGGTACTTGCTGGCGCTCGCGACGATGGAGGCCAGCGCGACTCCGCCCAGCGTGACCGGGTCGAGAGCCGGGTAGAAGAGCAGGGCGAGGATCAGCGCGGTGATGAGCGACGACTCGGAGTGCGGGCGCACGCGCACGATGGCCGCGAACAGCCGGTTGCTCAGGTAGGTCACGACGAGCGCCGTCGCGGTCACGGCGAGGATCGCGAGCGGCGGCACCGCGATCTGCCCGGTGAGGGCGACGAGCACCGCCTCGATGAGGATGCCGGCGAGGCACAGCAGGATGAGCCGGTACATGGTGACCCGGCCGGTGAGCTCGTCCAGCCAGCGCGTCATAGGAACAGCTCCCCGTTGAATCGTTCGGATCGGCCGACACGGCCGTCGGGCATCATTCTCGCGTACTCGAACTCGGGCACCACCTCCGAGAGGCGGGCCTCGCTCGCGAAGAACAGTGCTGTGGCGAGGGCGTCGGCCTCCAGTGCGCTGTCGGCCCGAACCCAGGTCGCGGCGACGGTGCGCGTGGGCTCACCGGAGGTGGCATCGAGGATGTGGTGCAGCCCGTCGCTCCACGCGCGTCGGCCGGGTGCCGAGGCGCACAGGGCCCCGTTCGACAGTTCGTAGACGCCGATCGCCATGGTCGGGTCCCAGGGATGCTCGAGCCCCACCCGCACCGTGTCGGGGCCGCGATGCAGCAGGTCGCCACTCGCGTCGATGAGGTAGTCGTCGACGCCGCACTCGCGCAGGAGATCCGCCACCAGATCGATCAGGTACCCCTTGCCCGCGGCGCCGATGTCGAGCACGACCGGCGTGAGGGTGGTGAGGTGGCTGCCATCCCAGGAGATCGCCTCCTCCCAGCTGGGGATGCGCGTTGCCGCCCCCGCGCGGGCCCGCAGCGTGTAGTCGCGGTCGTAGCCGAGCTCTTCGAGGCGCTGCCCGACGAGCGGGTTCATCGCGCCGTCGGTCGCGTCGTAGAGCAGCCGGTAGAGGTCGAGGAGGGGTCCGGCGTCATCCGGCAGCCGCCAGCGGCCGGGTTCGCGGGTGATGCGGCTGACGAGCGAGTCGGCGCGGAACCGCGAGTAGTCGCGATCAAAACGCGCGATGCGCTCGTGGATGGCGGCGACCGTGGTCGCCGGCAGGGGTTCCGCGGTCTCGATCGCCCACGGGACCCCGATCGCCTCGAAGCGCAGCTCAGGCCTTGGCATCGGCCTTGATGGCCTCCACCGCCGCGTTGAAGCCCTGGCTGGTGAGGGAGGAGCCCGCGACGCGCGAGACGTTCAGAGCGTCGAGCTTCTTGCCCACGACGACGCCCTGGATTCCGCTGATGAAGCGCGCCTCGTAGGCGGTCGCGGTGGGGTCGGCGGTGACGGTCTTCACGGTGACCGCCGTCACGACGTTGCTCTTCAGCGTGAGCTGCACGCTGATCGTCTCCTGGCCGCCCGGAGAGGCGTAGCTGCCGTTCTTCGTGTACGTGCCGTCTTTGTAGCTGCCGCCCGAACTCGTGGTGCCGCCCGTGGACTGGTCGGCCTGGGCGCTCGACGCGCAGCCCGCGAGCGAGCCGAGAAGCGTGGCGCCGGCCAGTACGGCGAACGCGGGGCGGAGGGCGGCGGTGCGGGCGGCGGAGCTGCGGGCGGTGGGGGTCATGGGTGTCCTCAGGGTCGTCGTGCCGTGTGCGTGTCTGGGTCGTGTGGTGCCTGTGACCCTGTTCAACGGGGCCCCGACCAGTCTGGTTCAGATTTCTTGGAATCGGCTCACGTCGCCGCGCGCGGGATGGGGCGGCCGTCGGCCCAGACCGCCTGCACCGTGAGGGCGTGGTCGAGGATGACCGCGTCGGCCGCGAAGCCCGCGGCGAGCATCCCGTAGCGGTGCTCGAGCCCGAGTACCCCCGCCGGCACGGTGGTGAGCGCCGCGATCGCGTCTGCGGGCGAGACGCCGGCCTCGCGGATGGCGACCCGCAGCGCGGCGTCCTGGGTGAGCGTCGACCCGGCGAGCGTGGTGGTGCCGCGCAGCATCGCGACCCCATCGCGCACCGCGACGGTCACGCTGCCGAGGGAGTAGTCGCCGTCGACGGAGCCGGCGGCCGCCGTCGCGTCGGTGACGAGCGCGATGCGTCCGGGCGCGGAGTCGAAGGCGAGCGCGGCGACCGAGGGATGCACGTGCCGACCGTCGAGGATCAGCTCGAGCACGACGCGCGGGTCGTCGAACGCGGCGACCACCGGCCCCGGTGCACGGTGGTGGATGCCCGGCATCGCGTTGAACGCGTGCGTCAGCAGTCGCGCGCCCTCGTCGAACGCTGCCTGCGCCTGCTCCAGGGTGGCCTCGGTGTGCCCGACGGCGACCGTGACGCCGTTCTCGACGAGGATCCGCGTCGCCTCCAGCGCGTTCGGCAACTCGGGCGCGAGCGTCAGCTGGCGGAGCGTGCCGCGGGCGGCGTCGAGCAGGCGGTCGATCTCGGCGGGCTGCGGCTCGCGCAGGAACTCCGCGTTGTGGGCGCCGCGACGCTCCCGCGCCAGGTACGGCCCCTCCAGGTGCGAGCCGAGGATCAGCGGGTCGGCACCCGCCAGAGTGGCGACCACCGCGAGCTGCGCCTCGAGCTCGGCCAGCGGATTCGCCACGAAACTGATGAGCGATCGGGTCGTGCCGTGCCGCCGGTGCGCGGCGGTCGCGGCGAGGATCTCCTCGGCGCCGTCCTCGTAGGAGTGGCCACCACCGCCGTGGCCGTGCAGGTCGATGAAGCCGGGCGTGAGCCAGCGGCCGCCTACGTCGATGGCGAGCTCTGCCGCCCCGGGGGCGAGGGGCGGGCGGCCGTGACCGGTGGCCAGGATCGTGCCGCCGTCGACGGTCATCCAGAAGTCGTCGACCTGACCGGCCGCGTCGAGCTTCTGCGCTCCGTGAAAGAGGATCGTCACGCCGCCAGCCTAATCACGCCGCCGTCGCGGGGCGGATGATCGGCTCGGCTATTTGAAGATGATGGTTCGCGCGCTGTCGAGCAGCACGCGGTGCTCGGCGAACCACTTGACCGCCTGGGTGAGGGTGCGGGATTCCTCGTCCTGCCCGATCGCCACGAGCTCGCCGGGGGAGCGCGAGTGGTCGACCCGCACGACGTTCTGCTCGATGATGGGGCCCTCGTCGAGGTCGCTCGTCACGAAGTGCGCGGTCGCGCCGATGAGCTTCACCCCGCGGGCGTGCGCCTGCTTGTAGGGGTTCGCACCCTTGAAGCCGGGCAGGAAGGAGTGGTGGATGTTGATGACCCGGCCGCTCAGCGCCTCGCACAGCTCCGGCGAGAGGATCTGCATGTAGCGCGCGAGCACGACCAGCTCGATGTCGTGCTGCTCGACCACCTCGAGTACCCGGTCTTCGAAGGCGAGCTTCTGCCCGGGGGTCGTGACCGCGTGCTGTTCGAAGGGCACACCGTAGAACTCCGCGAGGCCGCGCAGCTCGGGGTGGTTGCTCATCACGAGGGGCAGGTCCACGCTGAGCTGCCCGGCGCGCTGGCGGTAGAGGAGGTCGTTGAGGCAGTGCCCCGCCTTGGAGACCAGCACGAGGGTGCGCAGGGGGCGGCCGACGACGTCGAGTTCCCAGGTCATCCCGTAACGGTCCGTGACCGGAGCGAGGGCCGCTTCGAAGCCCGCGCGGTCGATCCCCGACTCCACCTGAAGCCGCATGAAGAAGGTGCCCGTGTCGTTGCTCGAGAACTGCTGCGACTCGGTGATGTTGCCCGCGGCCTCGACGACGGCGCCGCTGATCGCGTGCACGATGCCGGGCTGGTCGCGGCACACGAGGGTGAGGATCCAGTGGGTGGTGGCGGCGTTCACTCGACCAGCGTACCGGCGCGGGGATTGGGGGCGGTGCGGTTAGAATCGAATCGGTTCGATAATCATCGGACCCCGCGGGCAGCGCCACGCCCACACTCGTTCCGAAATCCCCTCGCATGACCGCTGCCGCCGGCGCAAAGCCGTTCCCGTGGGTGGGCCTTCTCGCCCTCACCTTCGCCATCTTCGTCTCCGTGACCACGGAGTTCCTGCCGACCGGACTGCTGCCCGACATGGCGCGCGACTTCCATGTGTCCATCTCGCAGGTGGGCCTGCTCGTCACCATCTTCGCGCTCACCGTCGTGGTCGCGACGACCCCGCTCGCGATCCTCACCCGCAACTACTCGCGCAAATTGCTCGTCATCGTGGTGCTGCTCGTGATCGCGTTCGGCGCCGTCCTCGCAGCGATCGCGCCCACCTACGAGATCCTCGTCGGTGCCCGCATCATCGGCGGTCTGGCACACGGGCTGTTCTGGGCCGTCGTCGGCGCCTACTCCGGCCACCTCGTGCCGAAGCACCAGCTGGGCAAGGCGGTCGCGATCACCGCGGGCGGCGGCACCGCGGCCTTCGTGCTCGGCGTGCCGCTGGGCACCGCCGTCGGGCATGCCTTCGGCTGGCGGGTCGCCTTCGTCATCATGGCGGGGCTCATCCTCGTGCTCTGCCTCTTCGTGGTGAAGTACCTGCCGGCGGTCAACCACCGCGTGCCGCTCGCGACGGGGGAGATCCCGCTCCCCCTGCGCAAGGACCGGAGCGTCACCCCGGTCGTGCTGTTCTGCGTCGCGATCGTGGTGCTGATCATCGCCCAGAACATCTTCTACACCTATATCGCCCCGTACCTCATCGACGTCGCCCACTTCGACGCCAACTCCGTCCCGGCGATGCTGCTCATCTTCGGCGGCGCGGGTGCCGTCGGCCTCGTGCTCGCGGGCTTCGTCGCCGACCGCTACCCGCGGGCCGGCATCGTCGTCTCCTTCGCGATCGTCGCTCTCGCGGTGGCCGCGCTCGCCTTTCTGCACACCTCCGCGATCGCGGTCGTCGTCGCCTCGATCGTCTGGGGCATCGCCTTCGGGGGCGGCCCGGCCATGTTCCAGACGCGCATCCTCCACGCGGCGTCGCCCCGGTTCCGCGACACCGCCGTCGCGCTTCAGACGACGGCGTTCAACATCGCGATCGGCGGGGGAGCCCTCATCGGCGGCACCCTCATCGACCACGTCGGCATCGAGGTGCTGCCATGGGTGGAGGTCGCGGTGGTGATCGTGGGCGTGCTGTACATCATCGTGAGCGACGGCGCGTTGCGGCGGCGGGCGACCCGGATGCGGCTCGCCTGACCCGGAGCGCCGGTCATCCAACGCTGATATGCTGAGGCGTCGCAACTGGCGTTGAGATGGGCAACCATCGGGGAGCGACTGACACGGTTGGTGGCCGTACGCCTGGGCCACGACGAACCCTCGATTCGGCCATGTCTAAAAGGAGCACGCCAGTGTCTGATTCCTTCAACTCCCCACTCTCCGAGGTCGACCCGGAGATCGCGGCGGTCCTCGCCGATGAGCTGGGTCGCCAGCGCCACACGCTCGAGATGATCGCGAGCGAGAACTTCGTGCCGCGTGCGGTGCTCGAGGCGCAGGGTTCCGTGCTCACCAACAAGTACGCCGAGGGCTACCCGGGGCGCCGCTACTACGGCGGCTGCGAATTCGTCGACGTGGCGGAGAGCCTCGCGATCGCCCGCGCGAAGAGCCTCTTCGGGGCGGCCTACGCGAACGTGCAGCCGCACTCCGGTGCCTCGGCCAACGCCGCCGTGCTGTCGGCGATCGCGACACCCGGCGACCGCATCCTCGGCCTCGAGCTGGCCCATGGCGGACACCTCACGCACGGCATGCGCCTCAACTTCTCGGGCAAGCTCTACGAGGCCCACGCCTACGGCGTCGACCCCGACACGATGCTGGTCGACATGGACGTCGTGCGCCAGAAGGCGCTCGAGGTGCGGCCGCAGGTGCTCATCGCGGGCTGGTCGGCCTACCCGCGTCAGCTCGACTTCGCGGCGTTCCGCTCCATCGCCGACGAGGTCGGCGCCACGCTCTGGGTCGACATGGCCCACTTCGCCGGACTCGTCGCGGCGGGCCTGCACCCCTCGCCCGTGCCGCACGCGCACGTCACCTCGTCGACCGTGCACAAGACCATCGGCGGTCCGCGCTCGGGCTTCATCCTCACCAACGACCTCGAGCTCCAGAAGAAGCTCAACTCCAACGTGTTCCCCGGTCAGCAGGGTGGGCCGCTCATGCACGTCATCGCGGCGAAGGCCACCGCGTTCAAGCTCGCCGCCGAGCCCGAGTTCAAGGACCGCCAGGAGCGCACCATCCGTGGGGCACGCATCCTCGCCGAGAGACTGACCGCGCCCGACGCGAAGGCCGCGGGAATCGACGTGCTCACCGGCGGCACCGATGTGCACCTCGTGCTCGTCGATCTGCGCACCGCCGCGATCCACGGCCAGGAGGCGGAGGACATCCTGCACTCGGTCGGCATCACGGTGAACCGCAACGCCGTGCCGTTCGACACCCGCCCGCCGATGACGCCCTCCGGTGTGCGGATCGGCACCCCGGCGCTCGCGACCCGCGGCTTCGGCGACGAGGAGTTCACCGAGGTGGCCGACATCATCGCCACCGCCCTGAAGCCGACCCCCGATGTGGATGCCCTGCGCGCCCGTGTCGTGAAGCTCACCGACGGTTACCCGCTCTACCCGGGCCTCGTCTCGCCCGGCACCTGGAGCTAGCCCGTGACCGCCGTTCGCCTGGACGGGGTGGCCACGGCCACCGCCATCAAGAACGAATTGACGGAGCGGATCGCGGCGCTGAAGTCCCGCGGGATCACGCCCGGACTCGGAACCCTCCTGGTCGGCGATGATCCCGGTTCGCTCTCCTACGTCGCGGGCAAGCATCGCGACTGCGCGGAGGTGGGCATCGAGTCGATCCGCGTCGACCTGCCCGCCACCGCATCCGAGCAGGACGTGCGGGACGCGATCGCCGCGCTCAACGCCGACCCGCGCGTCACCGGCTACATCGTGCAACTGCCGTTGCCTGCGGGCATCGACGAGAACGCGATGCTCGAGCTGATCGACCCGGCGAAGGACGCCGACGGCCTCCACCCGACCAACCTCGGGCGCCTCGTGCTCGGCGTCGAGGGGGAGCTCTCCTCGCCGCTGCCGTGCACCCCGGCCGGCATCGTCGAGCTGCTTCGCCGGTACGACGTGCCGACGAGCGGAAAGCACGTCACCGTCATCGGTCGCGGGCTCACCGTCGGCCGCCCGCTCGGCCTCCTCCTCACCCGCAAGGGCATCGACGCCACCGTCACCCTCACCCACTCCCGCACGGTCGACCTGGCCGCCGAGGTGCGCCGTGCCGACATCGTCGTGGCCGCCGTCGGCGTGCCGCACCTCGTCAAGGCCGACTGGCTGAAGCCAGGCGCGGCGGTTCTCGACGTGGGTGTCACCCGCGTCGGGATGACCGAGAGCGGCAAGGCGAAGCTGGCCGGCGACGTCGACCCGGCGGTCGCCGAGGTCGCGGGTCACCTCTCGCCCAACCCCGGTGGCGTCGGCCCCATGACCCGTGCGCTCTTGCTCAAGAACGTGGTTGATGCGGCCGAGCGGTTGTGAGGCCGCGCGGTAGCGTTCTTGCATGAGCGCGACCGCCCGCACCAGCCCCACCCGCATGCCCGAGAAGATGCGGGATGACCGCGCCGGCGTCACCCGCCTCATCGCCGACGCCCGCGTGGGCCACGTCGCCTTCGTGCACGAGGGTGCGCCCCGCGTGATGCCGATCGCGATCGTGGCGGACGGCGACGACGTGCTGCTCCACGGCTCCACCGGGTCGCCCTGGTTGCGCCTCCTGGCAACGGGAGTGCCGGTGTCGGTCGCGGTGACGGCCGTCGATGCCCTCGTGGTCGCCCGCTCCGCGTTCGAGTCGTCGATGCACTACCGCAGCGCGGTGCTGTTCGGCCGCTGCGCGCCCGTCGACCCCGTCGAGAAGGCAGCGGCCCTCGACCGCATCACCGAGGCGCTCATCCCGGGCCGCGTCTCGGAGCTTCGACCGCATCGCAGCAAGGAACTCGCGGCGACACTGCTCCTCCGGCTCGGCGTGGAGGAGTGGTCGTATCGGGTATCCGACGGGTGGCCCGAGGATGACGACGCAGACGTCGCCGGACCGGCGTGGGCCGGTGTGCTGCCGATGCGGAAGGGGTTCGCGGAGGCGATTCCGACGTTCGACCTGCGCGAGGGCATCCCCGTGCCCGCGTCGGTGCGCGGGCTGCTCGCGCCCTAGCGCCCGCCCCCACCACCTCCGCCGCCCCCGCCGCCGGCGAAGCCGCCGCCCGATGAGCCGCCGAAGGAGCTTCCCCCGCCGCTCGACGACCAGGACGACGTGCTGGCGGGCGGCGTCATGCTCGCGCTGACGGCGGCGGGGAGGCTCGCGAGGGCCTGGGTGAACAGCATCGAGTTGAAGGTGCCGCTCGTGGCGAACCACTCGGGTGCCGCATCCTGCTGGTATCGCACGGCGAGTTCGCCCGCCCACTCCCGCTCGACGCCCCACAGTACGGCGAAGGGCAGCAGCTTCTCGTAGAGCTTCACGACCGCGGCGTTGTCGCCCACATCCACCCGCTCGGCCCCCTCGGGGCTCTGCAGCACCCGGAAGCGGTCGGCCTCCGCGAGCCGCAGGTAATCGCGCATGCCGAGCAGGTAGTCGCGCTGCTTGGCCCCGGCCTCGGTCAGCACCGGGCGCCGGTAGGCGGTCGCGAGCACGAGAACGGCGGCGACGAAGGTGGCCACGAGCGCGAACAGGCTCCACTGACTCATGGCGTGCACCACGGCGGCCCCGGTGATGGTGGCCACGAGCTCGATGAGGAACAGCACGAAGAGGCCGATCGAGACGAGCACGCCCACCCGCATGTGCGCCCGGCGCCGGAACCCGTGGGTGACCGCCGCCTCGGTCACGAGGGAGCGCAGCTGGGCGAACTGACCCGCCATCTCGCTGTTCGCCTCCAGCTCGCGCACCGTGCCGGGCGTGAGTGACACGCCGAAGAGGATCTCCAGCGCGACCTTCTCGGTGGCGTCGACGTCGCTCGCGTGCACGAGCTGCACCGAGTAGTCCGCGCCGCGCTCCCCCGCCGCGTGGTCGAGAATGCGGAGGTTGCCGCGCACCGCGAGGCTCACGATGAGCGCCGAGACGCCGCTCGAACTCCGACCGACCAGATCGGCCGCCTCCAGCAGGTCGAGCCCCGCCGGCACGGTGTACTGCGGAACGATGATGCCGCGTCCGCGCGCGTTGCGCGGGCCGGTGAGCACGCGCAGCAGGAGACCTGCGACGCCGCCACCGAGACCCAGCGCGAGGAACACGCCGCCGAGGATGTCCGACCACAGCGGCGTCGTCAGGGTCGTCACGCCCGGCTCCGGTGCCGGGGCGCCCCCGTCGCCGCCCGCGTTCGGGTCGGGCTGCGACTGGATGAACGTCCCCGGCGCGAACCCGACCGCCACTGTCAGCGTCTTCTGCGGCTCCAACGGACCATACGCAGCGGTGATGACGGTCGGCGTGCCCGCGCGAGTGGGGGTCGGCGCGGGAATCATCGTCCCGGCACCCGTCCCGGCACCCGCTCCGGGTGACGCCCCCGCTCCGGGTGACGCCCCCGCGCTGGGTGACGCCCCCGCCCCGGCCGCCGCGCCGGCTCCCGCTCCCGCACCTGCTCCCGCGCCGGCACCCGCATCGGGCGCGCTCGTGATCGAGCAGCGATCGGTCGCCCCCTCGGCGCCGTGGTAGCACGCGTTCTGCCCGGTGAGCGCGCCCGCGATCGCCGCCGCGACGTGCACGCGCGCGGTGACCCGCGCGAACGGCTGATCCCAGCCGGTTCCGTTGACGTCCCAGTAGAACTCGTCGTCGCCCGTGTCGGCGAACGGCCCCGCGACGTCCGTCTGCGTGTAGACGATCGTGTACGTGACGCTGCCGTGCACGTAGTCCTCGGTGCCGGTCGAGACCGTCGTGAATTGGCCGTCGTCGTCGATCGAGTACGGCTCCTTCGCGCCGAGCGAGTCCGCAACGGAGACGATGTGCGTCTGCAGCCGGATCCCTCGGTAGTAGTCGGGGATCGCGCGCTCGATGCCCTTGTTCTGGTCGGACTCCGGGAAGACCGCGGTGAGCGTCTCCACCGTCTTCAGGCTCGCGTGGCCCTCGGCATCGAGGCTCAGGTAGTAGTCGGCGGTGAAGGCCGAGAAGCGGAAGTCGCTCGTGTCTGCCCGAACGCCGGCGGCGGCGCCGCGCGTGCCTGCGAGAGCGGGGGCGTTTACGGCCACGGGGCCGCGGGTGCCGGCGGGGGCGTTGGCGGTGGCGGCCGTGGCCGGGCCGATCGCGAGTGCGGCCGCGGCGAGGGCGGCCGTCGCGGCACTCAGCAGGATGCGCGCCGCGCGCACCCCGAAACGTCGAGGGATCATCACGACGCGAGTGTAGCGGGCGGGGTGCGAGAGCGGGCGGGTCACCCCGGCCGCGCACGCGACCTGCCTCACGCGCGGACCGCCGCCCAGCGCGCGGGCCGCCGCCCAGCGCGCGACCCCGCGCTATTCCCGGGTCGCCCCGGTGGACGCCGTGACGACGAACATCGTCGGCTGCGCGAAACCGTGCTCCGCGAACGCACCGTCGATGGCGACCTGGATGCGCGAGACGCCGCTGGCGGGCACGAGCGCGATCGCTGCACCGCCGAAGCCGCCGCCGGTCATCCGCGCGCCGACCGCGCCGTTGGCCTGGGCCGTCTCGACGGCGAGGTCGAGCTCGGGCACCGAGATCTCGAAGTCGTCGCGCATGGAGCGATGCGAGGCGTCGAGCAGTTCGCCGATGGCGGTCGGGCCCTCGTCGCGCAGCGCCCGCACGGTGTCGAGCACGCGCTGGTCTTCGGTGACGACGTGGCGCACGCGCCGGAAGGTCTCGTCGTCGAGCAGCTGCTGTGCACGCGGCAGGTCGTCGACCGTCAGGTCGCGCAGGGCGGCGACGCCCAGGACGGCTGCCCCCCTCTCGCAGGATGCGCGGCGCGCGGCGTAGCCGCCGGTGGCGTGCGAGTGGCTGACCCCCGTGTCGATGATGAGCAGCTGGAGGCCCGCCTCGTCGAAGCCGAGCGGCACGACCTGCGCCTCGAGGCTGCGGCAGTCGAGGAATACGGCGGCGTCCTGCTGGCCGAGCAGGGAGGCCGACTGGTCCATGATGCCGGTGGGCGCCCCGACGGCCTTGTTCTCGGCGAGCTGGCCGACCCGGGCGAGCGTCGGGCGGTCGAAGCCGAGCTGCCAGACGTCGTTGAGCGCGACGGCGACCGCGCTCTCGATCGCGGCGGAGGACGACAACCCCGCGCCGACGGGAACGGCCGACTCGATGTAGATGTCGACGCCGGGCACGGCCGCGAGGTCTGCGCCGTGCTCGCCGAGCGCCCAGGCGACGCCGAGCGGATAAGCAGACCAGCCGCTCAGCCGCTCCGGGCTCAGCTCGGCGAGGTCGATTTCGGCGATCTCGTCGGCGAAGGCACTCCCGACACGGATGCGCGAGTCGTCGCGGAGGCCGAGCGCGAGCACGGTGCGGCGGTTGATCGCGAAGGGCAGCACGAAGCCCTCGTTGTAGTCGGTGTGCTCGCCGATGAGGTTGACGCGCCCGGGGGCCGACCACAGTCCGGCGGGGGCGTAGCCGTAGAGCTCGCTGAAGGTGGCGGCGACGTCGTCGCGGATGTCGGTCATTACTGCTCCTGGTCGAGTCGGGCGAGACCCTCGCGGATGAATGCGGCGGAGGCCTCGGGGGTGACGTCCCCGATGAAGGCGCCCATCGCCGTCTCGGAGCCGGCGAGGTACTTGAGTTTGGTGGCGGCACGCCTCGGTGAGGTCAGCTGCAGCATGAGCCGCACGGTGTCGCGCCCGACGTTCACGGGTGCCTGGTGCCAGGCCGCGATGTACGGGGTCGGGGTGTCGTAGAGCATGTCGATGCCGCGCAGCAGTCGCAGGTACAGGGTGGAGAGCTCATCGCGCTCGGCGTCGCTCGTGGCCGCGAAGTCGGGCACCTGGCGGTGCGGGAGCATGTGCACCTCGATCGGCCAGCGGGCGGCGAACGGCACGAAGGCGGTCCAGTGCTCACCGCTCAGGATGACCCGCTCCGAGCCGCGCTCGAAGTCGAGGATGCGCTGGAAGAGGTCCGGTCCCACCCGCTCGATCGACGCGAGCAGGCGCGTCGTCTTCGGCGTGATGTAGGGGTAGGAGTAGATCTGGCCGTGGGGGTGGTGGAGGGTGACGCCGATCTCCTCGCCGCGATTCTCGAAGGGGAAGACCTGCTGCACGCCCGGGAGCGCGGAGAGCGCTGCGGTGCGGTCGGCCCACGCTTCGATCACCGTGCGCGCCCGCGACGGGGTCTGGGTGCCGAACGACCCGGTGGTCGCGGGGCTGAAGCAGACTACCTCGCAGCGACCCACCGAGGTGTAGCGGCGGCCGAGATCGATCTCGCCGAGCGCCGCGAGGCTCGGGGGAGCGCCGTCGGCGCCGGCGAGGTCGGGGCCGAAGCTCGGCGACCGGTTCTCGAACACGGCGACGTCGTACTGGTCGGGGATCTCCGAGGGGTTCGCCGCGGTGGCCGGCGCGAGCGGGTCCTGATCGGCGGGCGGCAGGAAGACGCGATTCTGTCGCGCGGCGGCGACGGAGATCCACTCGCCGGTGAGCACGTCCTGGCGCATCACGGCGGTGGCGGGGCGGGGATCGAGCGTGCGGGCATCCGCCTTGCGCTCGGGGGGCAACGTCGTGTCGGCGTCGTCGAAGTAGATGAGTTCTCGTCCGTCTGCCAGCGTGGTGGCCCGTTTGACGATTCCGCTCGTGGTCATGCGATTACGATACCGAAAGAATTGACTTTCGGTATCGTAAATATTTAAACTCAGGATATGGAACGCGCCGACACCCGCCGCGACGCCCTCCACGCCCTCGTGCGGGAGCGCGGATTCCTGCGCGTTGCCGACGCGAGCCGCCTCTTCGAGGTCAGTGAGGTGACCATTCGCGCCGACCTCACCGCACTCGAGGAGTCGGGACTCGTCATGCGCACCCACGGCGGGGCGATGCCGCGCGGTGGCGACGGCGACGCGACCGCGCCGACTCCCGCGTCCGCCCCGGAGTCGGCCCTCGAACAGTCGCTCGCCCGGGAGAGCGCCGCCAAACGGGCGATCGGGGCGGCGGCGGCGGCCCTCGTGACGCCGGGGCAGAGCATCCTGCTCGACGTCGGCTCGACCGCGCTCGCCGTGGCGCAGGCGCTCGTCGCGCGCACCGATCTCGATGAGCTCTCGATCATCACCAATGGGCTGTCGATCGCGCTCGCGCTGGAACCTGCGATGCCGCGCTTCACGGTCGTGCTGACCGGCGGAACACTGCGCCCGCTGCAGCACTCGCTCGTGAACCCGGGCGCCTCGGAGTTTCTGGAGCAGGTGCACGCCGACCTCGCGTTGATCGGCTGCAACGGGGTCGACCTCGTGCGCGGCGTGACCAATGTGAACTACCCCGAGGCCGAGGTGAAGCGCCGCATGGTGCAATCCTCCAAGCGGCGCGTGCTCATCGCAGACGGCAGCAAGCTGGGTCAGGCGCACCTCGGCCTGATCGGCCCGCTCTCGGATTTCGAGCTGCTGGTGACCGGCGGCGAGGCCCCACGGGGCGCGGTCCGCGGGCTCCGCGAGCACGGTCTCGAGGTCATCGTCGCCGCCACCGGGCCGCAGTAGGCTGGGCGGATGCGCGCTCCCACCGGTGAACAGTACGTCCTGACCCGCTCCACGCCGCTCGGTGCGGCGGAGGCCATCATCACGGAGGTCGCCGCCTCCATCCGCACCCTCCGCATCGGCGGGATCGACCTCACCCAGCCCTACGACGAGGGGCGCTCACCCGCCTTCGGCTGCGGGATCGTGCTCGTGCCCTGGCCCAATCGGGTGCGGGACGGCAAGTGGCGCCTGGGCGGTGACCTCCAGCAGCTCGACATCACCGAGGTGGAGCGCAACAACGCCATCCACGGTCTGCTCCGCAACACCGCCTATCGACTCGTCTCGCGCACCGAGAGCTCGGTCACGCTCGGCGCCGTCGTCTTCCCCCAGCACGGCTATCCCTTCCAGCTCGACACGACCGTCACCTACGAGCTCGTCGACGACGGCCTGCGCGTCACCCACTCGATCACCAACGAGTCCGCCTCCGACGCGCCCGTCGCGATCGGCACGCACCCCTTCTTCCAGATCGGCGATGTCGACACCGAGCAGCTGACCCTCACGGTGCACGGCTCCACCCGGTTCCCGGTGGACGAGCGCCTCAACGTGGGCGACGAGATCCCGGTCACCGGCAGCAAGTACGACCTGCGCAGCGGCCGGAAGGTGAGCGAGGTCAACCTCGATGACGCCTTCGGCGCCGTCGTGCCGGTCGACCAGGTCACCGCGACCCTCACCGCACCGGATGGCCGCTGGGTCGGACTCTGGCAGGACGAGAACTTCCCCTACGTGCAGGTTTTCACCACGCGCATCTTCCCGCGCATCGGCGGCGGCTTCACGACGGGGGTCGCGATCGAGCCGATGACCGCGCCCGCCGACGCCTTCAACTCGGGGCAGTCGCTCAAGTGGCTGGGTAGTGGCGAGAACTGGGTCGCCAGTTGGGGAATCCGCTACTCGGCTTAGGCTGGGCACATGATCTCGACCGAGCTCGCCCGCGCACTCCGCGACTCGGGGCTGGTCTGGCACCCGGCCGCCGGTGACGCCTTCCGCATCGACCGGGTGGAGGTCGACGGCGACATCTTCATCCTCAGCGACATGACGGTCGAGGCGCACGAGTTCTCCACTGGCACCGTGCTCGGCTTCAACGGCACCACCGAGTGGGCGCTCGACTCGGTCGACATTCACGACGCCCTGTGGATGCCCAGCGAGGCGCAATTGCGCGAGCTCCTGCGTGGCACGTTCCGCTCGCTCGTCCGCACCGGCGACGCGTTCACGGTCAGCGCCGTGGTCGACGGCGAGGAGCGCAGCTACACCGCGCCCGACGCCGCCGACGCCTACGGCCGCGCTCTGCTCGCCTACATCGACGCGTCGCTCGGCGACCCGCTGCCCGAACTCGACGACGAGCTGCCCGAGGCCTGAGGGCGGGACGACGGCCCGGAGGCGCGGCCGCGCGGCCTCAGGTACGCGAAGAGAGCGACGACGAGGGCGACGACCGCGATCGCGAGACCGGCCGAGGCGAGGATGACCGCCGTCGGGTCGCTCACCCCGGCGCCGGCTGCCGCCTCCCCGTGCGCCGCGATCGTCGGCCCGCCGTCGCCCGCGGTCGCCGCGTGGTCACCGCTGGGCGGTGCGTCTGTGATGTACAGCGTCGGCGCGGGGTGGTCGGGTTCCGCGCCCGAGGCCGGGGTGGGCTGATCCCAGCGCACGACGGTGCCATCGGAGTAGGTCTGGGTGACCGGCAGGAGCACCCGGCCCGTAGTCGGCACGAGGTCGAGGGCGAGGGAGAACTCCTGGAACTGTCCGTCGGCGATTCCGCCGCCCGCGGCCGCCGTGAAGACGATCGCGCGGGGGGCCTCGGTGACCTGCACGCCGTCGCTGCTGAGCGGAGTGGGGAGGGTGGCGGTCGTGACCCGCGCCGACCATCCGGCGACCGGGTCGTACTCGGCGCCGGCGAAGGGGGTTGCGGTGGGCAGGTCGATCTCGACCCGGACGGTCCGTGCGGTCGCGGACTCGTTGGGCACGCGGAAGGTGATGGCGACGTCGCTGCCGGGCGTCGCCGTGTCGGGGGAGACGGCGACGTGGGCGCTGGCGGCGAGTGGGGCGCCGAGCACGAGCAGGGCGACGGCGGCGGTGGTGCCGAGGGCGAGCGCGGCGCGGCGGCGCGCGGGGGAGTGGGTGGTCATAACTGTCCTTCGTAACGGGTGAGGGGGTGGGCGTGCACGTGCGCGCCCGGCACCCGTCGCTCGGGTCAGCCGGGGGCGCCGATCGCGGCGGGAGGTCCGCGGTGTCGCAGCGCGGAGAGCAGCACCGCGGCGGCGACCGGGTGCTGCGGGTGGGTGGCGTGCGGGTGGGCATCCGCCGAAAGGGTCGTTGCCCGCAGACCCGCGAACCGCAGGGCGCGGCTGACCGCGAGGGCGGCGCTGCGCCCGAGGGAGCGAACCGCCCGCTCTCCCCACACGAGGGCGGCGATCGTGAGCAGCGCGGCCAGCGCGTGGGCCGCCCACATCACGGCGCCCCCACCGAGCGGCGGGATGACCGTGCCGACCGCCCCGGCGCTCGCCGCAGCGTGCCCCGGCATTCCGGGCATGCCCATGGCATCGACGGCCGCGCTCGGGCCGACTCCTGACTGCACCGCGCCCGCGTCCAGTCGCGCCGCGCCGATGCCCAGTTCCACCGCGCCGATCCCGAAGAGCGCGTGGAAGGCGAGCTGGCTGAGCAGCACGGTGGCGCTGAGGCGCAGGCGGGAGAGCGCCCGACCGGCGATCGCGACGCCCGCCAGCCCCGAGAGCGCGAGAGCCAGGGCGACACCGGCGAGCCCGGGGGTCGACCCGCCGCCCGCGACGTGGGCGAAGGCCGCGACGAAGACCGCGAGTCCCGAGGCGCAGAGGCCGCGGAGCACCCGGCCCCAGCGCTGCGTCACGCCGGGTCCGCGGGCAGCGGGCGGAGCAACTGCGGTCCGTTGTTGCGCACGCTGTTGACGTCGCGGCTGACCTCGTAGTGGGTGAGCCGGTGGGCGACCTCGAGGGACTCGCGGTCGAGGATGGCCAGTGCGGAGGCGGTGTCGAGCTCGGGGGAGAGCCAGTCGTGGTAGGCGTCCGGGGTGAGGCAGGCGGGCATCCGGTCGTGGACCTCGCCGGGGGCGACGTGCGCGTCGCGCGTGATGATGGCGGTCGAGAGCACCCAGCGGGTCTCGTCGTCCTCCGTCTTGGCCGGGTCGCGCCACGCGGTGACGATCCCCGCCATCGCGAGCGCGTTGTCGGGGTCGAAGATGTAGTGCGGCTGCTTGCCCGTCTCGGTGATGGTCCACTCGTAGTAACCCGAAGCGGGGATGATGCACCGGCCGCTCGCGAACGCTTTGCGGAACATCCCCGAGCTGCTCACCGTCTCGATGCGGGCGTTGATGGGCTGCGGCCGCTGCTTCATCGAGGTGGCCCACGGCGGCACGAATCCCCAGTGCGCCCGCGTGATCTCGCGGGTGCCGTGCCGCTGCCGCGCGAGCGCGATCGGCGTCGTGGGAGCGACGTTGTAGTTGGGCGTCAGGTCATCCGGCTCGAAGAGCCCGGGCAGGGTGAGGCGCTCGTTGACCACGAAGCGTCCGCACATGACTCCATCCTGCCCCGCCCCGCCGACAAGCGCGAGCCGCCCCCGCCTCGCCAACGGGCGCGAGCGGGCGAGCCGCCCGCCGGGGGATGCCCGGGCTCAGGCCGAGCGCAGCTCCGCGAGCAGCGCCTCGACCCGGCGCTTGATGTCGTCGCGGATCGGGCGCACCTCGTCAATGCCCTTGCCGGCCGGATCGACGAGCTCCCAGTCCTCATAGCGCTTGCCGGGGAAGATCGGGCACACGTCACCGCAGCCCATCGTGATCACAACGTCGGAGTCGCGCACCTGCTCGGTGGTCATGAGCTGCGGCACGCCCTGGGAGATGTCGATGCCCTCCTCGGCCATCGCCTGGATCGCGACGGGGTTGATCTGGTCGCCGGGCTCGGAGCCGCCGGAGCGCACCTCGATCTCCCCGCCGGACATCGCCGTGAGGTAGCCGGCCGCCATCTGCGAGCGCCCCGCGTTGTGGATGCAGACGAACAGGACGACGGGTTTGGTGCTCATGGGCTCGATCCTAGGTGAGGTGGGTTAACGGGTGGTGACGCATGCGCGGGCCCGCGCGCATCGTCCCGCCGCGCGGGCCGTCACGCGCGGGGGGATAATCAGCGGATGAAGACTTTCATCGCTCCCCACACCGACCTCACCGTGTCGAACATCGTCCTCGGGCTCATGCGGATCGGAGACCTCGACGACGAGGAGATCCGCACGCTCGTGCGCACCGCGCTCGACGAGGGCATCACCGTGTTCGACCACGCCGACGTGTACGGGGGCGACCACGGCTGCGAGCGGCGCTTCGGCGACGCGGTCACCCTGTCGCCGGCGGAGCGGGAGGCGGTGGTCATCCAGTCGAAGGTCGGGATCCGCGACGGGTTCTGGGACTTCTCGCGCGAGCACATCCTGGAGTCGGTGGATGCCTCGCTCGCCGCCCTGCGCACCGACTACCTCGACACCCTCCTCCTGCACCGCCCCGACACCCTGGTCGAGCCCGACGAGGTCGCCGCGGCGTTCGACGAGCTGCACGCGGCGGGCAAGGTGCGTCACTTCGGCGTCTCCAACCAGACGCCCGCGCAGGTCGAACTGCTCAAGCGCTCGGTGCGCCAGCCGCTCGCCTTCAACCAGGTGCAGCTGAGCATCACGCACTCGCCGATGATCGCCGCGGGCATCGCCAGCAACATGGCGGGTCTCGACCAGTCGATCGACCGCGACAATGGCATCCTCGACTACGCCCGCCTGCACGACATCACGCTGCAGGCGTGGTCGCCCTTCCAGAAGGGCTTCTTCGACGGCGTGTTCCTCGGCGACCGGGAGAACTACGGCCCGCTCAACGACGCCCTCGACGAGATCGCCGCCGCCTACGGCGTGACCCCCACGGCGATCGCGGTCGCCTGGATCACCCGTCACCCCGCGACCATGCAGGTGGTGCTCGGCACCACCAACCCGCAGCGGGTGCGGGACTCGGCGGCCGGCTCCGAGCTGCGCCTCACCCGCCCGGAGTGGTACCGACTGTTCACGGCCGGGGGACACCTGCTTCCCTAGCGGGCCGCATGACCCCCCGTTTTGGAGCGGGCGCTGTACCCCTCGTGTCCGTCAGTATGAGGACATGCAGCCGGATGATCGCGCCCTCGTCGAATTCGAAGAGCGGTACCCCGAGCCCGGCCCGGGCAAGGACGCGGAGATCCTGCGTCGCTTCGGCCTCGCGCCCCTGCGCTACTACCAGCGGCTGTTCGCGCTCTCGCGGGAACCCGAGGTCGTCGACGACTACCCGCAGGTGTCGTCGAAGGTGCAGCGGGTGCTCAGCGAGGCCGGCTCGCCCGGGTTCCAGGCGCGGCTCGCCAGCCGGGCCTGAGCGGCGCGCCGGCGCCCCATCGCGCCCCTGCGTCGGGCCCCGCCCTCGCCGCGCGGTGCGGTGCGGTGCGGTGCGGTCAGCAGCGCCTTCGCCGCACTGTCACGCCCGCCGAAAGCGCGTCTCGAGCACGCCGATTCCGTCGATCGCGCTCGTCAGCCGCTCCTCCGGCTGGAGGAACCGCTTGGGCGTGCGCGCGTTGCCGATGCCCGAGGGCGTTCCGGTGAAGATGAGATCGCCCGGCAGCAGCGGCACCACGGCGGAGAGTCGCTCGATCAGCTGCGGCACCGTGTAGATCATCTGCGAGGTGCGGCCGGTCTGCACGCGCTCCCCGTCGAGCTCGCAGCGCAGTTCGAGGTCGTCGCGGTCGGGCAGTTCGTCGGGGGTGACGAGCCAGGGTCCCGTCGGTCCGAACCCAGGGAATGACTTGCCCAGGCTGAATTGCGGCTTGGTGCCGACCATCTGGATGACGCGCTCGGAGAGGTCCTGCCCGATGGTGACCCCCGCGACGTGCGACCAGGCGTCTGCGGCGGAGACGCGGTGCGCGGTGCGCGCGATCGCCACCACGAGTTCGATCTCCCAGTCCACGCTCTCGCTCGGTAGCTCCACCACGTGGTCGGGCCCCACGATGCAACTCGGGAACTTGGTGAAGGTCACCGGCACCGAGTCCGAGGGGTAGCCGGCCTCCGCCGCGTGCTCGGTGTAGTTGACGCCGATCGCGAAGACCTGGCGGGGACGGGGCACCGGTGCCCCGAGGCGCTCGGGATCGAGGGGGTCGAGGTCGGCCGGGTCGACGGCTGACCGTGCCCCCGCCGCCCACTCGACCACCGCATCCCACTCCTCGAACAGCGCCTGCGGGTCGGGGCCGAATCGCCCCGCGCTGTGCCGGTGCACGTCGAGCGCGCGGTCTCCCACCACGACGACCGCGCGCCCGGCGAGTGCGGCGAACCTCACCAGTCGACCCGCTGCGGGGCGGGCTCGCCGTAGGCCTCTTCCCAGCCGACGACGTGGTTGCGCAGCGTTCCGATGCCGGTGATCTCGGCCTCGATCCGGTCGCCCGGCTTCAGGTAGAAGTCGAATGGGTTGGGCTGCACGGCGGCGACACCGGAGATCGTTCCGGTAGTGATGATGTCGCCGGCGCTGTAGATCTGCGGCGAGTGGTACGCGACGAGGTGCGGGAAGGCGATGCGGGTCTGGTTGGTGTTGCCCTGCTGGCGCACCTCGCCGTTGACCCGCAGCTGCATGGGCAGTTCGTGCATGTCGGGCACCTCGTCGGCGGTGACGATCCAGGGGCCGATCGGGCAGAAGGTGTCGATTCCCTTGCTGAACGAGAACACGCCCGACTCCATCTCCTTGCGCTGGATGTCGCGCGCCGTGATGTCGTTGAAGACCGTGAACCCGGCGATGTAGTCGACCGCCTCGTCGGGGCCGAAGAACTTGCCCGATTTGCCGATGATGATCGCGAGTTCGAGCTCGTAGTCGAGCTCCCGGGTGAGTCCCTCCGGGTACACGATGGCGTCGTCCGGTCCGATGATGGCGTCGACGTTCTGGAAGAACACGATGCCCTTGTGCACGGGGTGCGACCAGTCGACGGCCGCGAGCTCGTTGTGGTGGTCGGCGAAGTTGCCGGCCGTGTGGAAGAACTTCTTGGGGCGGATGGGCGCCTCCAGCCGCACGTCGGCGAATCGCAGCCGCTCGCCCGTCTCGGCGACCTGCCCGCCGCGCTCGAAGTACTCGCGGGTCGAGGGCACATCGAGCTCGATGACGGTCCCCTCCTCGAGTTCGAGGCGGCCGACCCGGCCGTTGTCGAAGGTGATCAGTTTCATTGGTGTCTCTCCTCGTGGTTCTAAGCGCCGACCATGTTGAATCCGCCGTCGGCGAGCAGGTAGCCGCCGGTCAGGTGTGCGGCCTCCTCCGTGGCGAGCCACAGGCAGGTTCCGGCGACGAAGGCGGGCGGTGGGATGACCCCCATCGGCGTCTGCGCGATCAACACCTCACGGCGGCCGCTCTTCCAGTCCTCGCGACCGAGCAGGCGTTCCGTCTCCATGAACCCCGGAGCGAAGGTGTTCACGCGCACGGCGGGCGCCAGCACCTTCGCGTACGACTTCGTGATACCGAGGATGGCGTACTTCGCGGCCGCGTACTGGGGCGCGCGGGGCGAGCCGCGCACGATCACGGTCGAGCCGACATTGATGATGTTGCCGCCGGAGGGCTGTTCGAGCATCCGCTCGCCGAACACGTGGGTCATGAGCAGGGTGCCCTTGACGTCGATGTCGATGACGGCGTCGAGCGCCTCCTGGGTGAGGTCGCGCCACGACATCTGCTCGCTCGAGACGTCGCCCACGTTGTTGACCAGCACGTCGAGCGTTCCGAAGGCGGCCCAGACCTCGTCGGCCATCGCCGTGATGGCCGCCCAGGTGCCGATGTCGGCCTGCACGGTGATCGCCTCTCCGCCGATCGCCTCGATGCGGGCGACCGTCTCCTCAGCGCCCTTCTTCGAGGAGCGGTAGTGCACCGCGACCCGCGCGCCCTCCTGCGCGGCGCGGAAGGCGATCTCGGCGCCGAAGCCGGTGCCGGCACCCGTCACGAGCACGGTCTTGCCGGCGAAGCGGGGGAATATCTGCTGGGTCATGATGCGTCCTTGCATGGGTGGGGCGGTGGGGCGGTGGGGCGGAGCCGTGGGGCGGTGGGGCGGTGGGGCGGAGCGGTGGAGCTGCGGGTCAGACGAGCGTGCGTCCGCCGTCGATGTAGAGCACGTGGCCGGTGACGAACGACGACCGGGGTGAGGAGAGGAAGAGCGCGGGGCCCACGATGTCGCCGGGCACGCCGAGCCGTCCCGCCGGGACGAGCCGCTCGAGACCCTCGCGCACGCCGGGCCGCTCGAGGTAGGCGGCGGTGAGGCCGGTCTCGATGTAGCCGGGGGCGAGGGTGTTGACCGTGACGCCCGAGCTCGCCCACTCGGCGGCCATGACGCGCGCCATCTGGTTGAGGCCGCCCTTGGAAGCCGCGTAGGGAGCGTGCAGCTTGTGCGCCAGCTGGCCGGAGACGGAGGAGAGCAGCACGATGCGCCCGCTGCCCTGGGCCACCATGTGCCGACCCGCGGCCTGCGCGACCCGGAACGCGGTCATGAGGTTGATCTCGATGACGCGCTGCCACTCGTCTTCGCTGAAGTCGAGCACGGGCCGGCGATCGTTGATGCCGATGCAGTGCAGGAGCACATCGAGCCCGCCCAGCGCGTCGAGCGCCTGGGCGACGACTCGGTCGCCCGCGCCCGGGACGGCGAGGTCGGCGGCGTGCGTCTGCACCCCGGGCAGTCGCGCGGCGAGGACGGCGAGCGCCGCGGGGTCCCGGTCGACGACGAGCACCCGGGCGCCGGCCGCGCTGTAGCCGGCGACGCACTCGGCACCGATGCCGCCCGCGCCGATCACGAGCACGCGCGCCCCGGTGAGGCCGAGCCAGTCGCCGTCGGCGGCGCTGGGCGAGCCTGCCGTGGGGAGTTGCGAAGCGATCATTGTTCCCTTAGACTTTCATTCATTGAAAGTTAGTTTCGTCCTTTGAATCGTACAGGGCCGTCCCGGTCGCGTCAACGCGAGCCGGCGTGCGACGAGCCGAGGGCTCCCGCATGCCGGGCTGCCCGGCGGCGAAGGGCGTGCCGGGCAGAACAGATGGAGTGGCCATGGCCGAGACCGCACCCGCGACGGGCAAGGCGGGCAACCAGTACCGCATCGAATCGCTCGCGAAGGGGCTGAGCATCCTGCGGCTCTTCGATGAGAACGCGGTCTCGCTCAAACTGCGCGAGATCTGCGACCGCACCGGCATCCCGATGCCGACCGCGTTCCGCATCGTGTCGACCCTTGAGGAGGGCGGCTTCCTCGATCGCACCGCAGACGGCAGCTTCCGGCCGGGAGTCTCCGTGCTCACCCTGGGCTCGGCCGCACTGCGCGGATCGAGTCTCGTGCAGGTCAGCGAGAAGATCCTCGCCGACCTCGCCGCCGCCACGGGCGAGACCGTCAACCTCGGCGTGCTGCTCGGCGACCAGGTGCTGTACCTCGCGCGCCTGCGCAACGCCGATCTCGTCACCGCCAACGTGCAGGTGGGCTCCACGCTGCCGGCGGTGTACACCTCCATGGGCAAGCTGCTGCTCGCGACCCTCACGCCGCAGGAGGTCAGCGAGCGCATCGGCCCCGACGCCTTCTCGGTGCACGGCGGGCCCAATGCGGTGCGCAACCGCGAAGAGCTGGATGCCCGGCTCGCGGTCATCCGCCAGCAGGGGTACGCGATCCAGGACCAGGAGCTCGCGCTGGGCCTCCGCTCGGTGTCGGTGCCGGTGTACGGGAACGCGCCGGCCGCCGTCGCGGCGATCAACATCGCCGTCTCCGCCTCGCGCCACACCGTCGAGTCGCTTCGCGGGCCGCTGCTCGCGCAGTTGCGCGCCGCCGCCGCCGACATCACCGTGCGGCTGAGGGCCCTGTGATGCGGGTTCCCGCACTCCGGCCCGAGCAGCTCGACGCGGCGCAGACGGCGCTCTACGACAGCATCGCGCGGGGTCCCCGAGCGGCGGGTCCGCAGCACTTCGCGCTCACCCGCGACGACGGGTCGCTCGCCGGGCCGTTCAACGCCTTCCTGCTCTCGCCCGAGATCGGCAGCGCGGTGCAGGCGCTGGGCGCGGGCGTTCGGTACGCCACGGCGTTCACGGCGCGGGAGCGGGAGCTGGGCATCCTGGTCGTCGCCGCCCACTGGAACAGCGCCTTCGAACAGCACGCCCACGAGAGCGTGGCCCGCGCGGCCGGGCTGGGGGAGGAGCTGCTGGCCGAGCTGCGGGCGGGGCGCCTCCCCGAGCTGGATGACCCCCGCGAGCACCTCGTCACCCGCGTCGCGCACGCCCTCGCGCACGGCGACGTCGATGACGCGCTCTGGGCCGACGCCGCAGCTCAGCTGGGCCTGCCGCTGCTGTTCGAACTCAGCACTCTGGTCGGCTACTACGCGCTCCTGGCGCTGCAACTGCGCGTGTTCCGGGTGGACGACGCCGACCCGCTCAGTCGGCACTGACCCGGCGCGCGAAGTCGAGGGCGCGGGCGAAGAGCGGGGCGGTGTCGCCCACGCCGGACCACATGTGCCCGGCCCCCGGTTCGAGGTGGAGCTCGACCGGCACTCCCGCGGCACGCAGCGCGTCGGCGAGCGCCTCGCTCTGCGCGGGCGGCACATCGCGATCCGCCGCGCCGTGGGCGAGGTGGAAGGGGAGTGCGCCCGGTCGCACGCGGTGCACGGGACTCGCCTCGCGGGCTAGCTCGGGCACGTCGAGCACGAAGGAGCCGAGCCAGCGGTCCTCGCGGGACTCGCCCGCGGGAGCCGTGCCCAGGGTGTGCCGGGCCATGGCGAGGAGGTCGGAGGGGCCGTACCAGTCGATGACGCCCCGGATGCCCCGCCGACCGCTCAGCCCGACGAGCGCGGCGAGCGTGCCGCCCGCGGACCCGCCCCACAGCACGACGCGGTCGGGGTCGAGCGCGAACTCCTCCGCGTGACCCTCGACCCAGTCCAGGGCGCGCTCCACGTCGGAGAGCTGGGCGGGGTAGCGGGCCTCCCCGCTGAGCCGGTAGTCGGCGGCGGCGACCGCGAAGCCCGCGGCGGTCATCCGGCCGAAGGAGTCGGCGTCACTGATGCCGGGTGCGAACGAACCGCGGCTGCCGACACGCCACCCGCCGCCGTGCAGCTGCAGGATGACCGGCACGGCCCCCGACGCCTCCGGCCGATGCAGGTCGAGCGACAGCGGCCGGAACCCCGGATACGACGCGAACGGAATGTCGCGCCGCACGCCCGCGTGCGCCACTAGTCGCGGAAGCTGAACTCGGGCAGGAACACGGTGCCGTACTTCTGCCCGGCGGCGAGCATCTGCTCGAAGGGCGGGATGTACGGGCGGGTCGGGATCTCCGCCGAGTCGGTGGGGGTGCCGATGCCGTGGAAGAAGCGCTCGAAGCCGCCCGTGCCGACCCCGAAGATCTTCGAGGTGGCGAGGTTCTGGTAGGCGTGCACGATGCCCTTGGGAACGAAGGCGAAGTCGCCCGCCTCGAGCACGCGCTTCTCGTGGTAGTCGGCCTGGTCGTCGAGCCACAGGCCGACCGCCCCCTCGACCACGTAGAAGATCTCGTGGGTGGTGGGGTGCTGGTGCGCGGGGATGCGGTCGCCCTTCGGCCCGATCGTGGTGAAGGCGCCGTACTGGCCCTCGGTCTCGTCCGCGCTGAGCAGAATGTCGAAGACGGTGTCGAAGACGATCGACTTCTCGCCCTCGCCGTTGCGCAGGAAGTACGGGAGCGGCGCCCCCGGCAGGATTCCCTCGAACGGGGACGACACGGTGTCGTGGGCGGGTGCGTGTGTCATAGCTGACCTCCTTGTGAGCCTTGTGCTTCAGTCTCGAATGCGCGGCCGGCGCTGGCCAGTTCGAAAGCCCTAACGGTCGTTAGCTCGGGCCTACCCGTCGTGCCCGAGACGCGGCCTGCGGGGCGGAATCACTGTCGCGGGTGTTAGTCGCGACCTAAGATGGCGGGGTGGACATCCCCCTGCATGTCCTGCGATATTTTTGTGTACTCGCAGATGAGCTGCACTTCGGCAACGCGGCCCGGGTGCTCAATATCTCTGCGCCCTCGCTCAGCCAGCAGATCAGTCGCCTCGAGGGGATGATCGGGGTCAAGCTCTTCGAGCGCACGCCGCGCCAGGTGAGCCTCACCGAGGCGGGCGAGGAGCTGCTGCCACTGGCCCGCCGCGTGCGCGACGACCACAACGAGGTGCTGCAGTGGGCCCGCTCGGTGAGCTCGCCGGTCACCGTCCTGAGGGTGGGCATGGTGGCGGCGGGCGCGGGCACGCTCACGACCGCGATCCTCACGAGCGCGGTGCAGCGCATGCCGAGCGTGCGGTTCGAGATGCGGCGACTGGGCTTCTTCGACACGATCGATGAACTGCTCGCCGGCAGCGTCGACGTGGTCTTCGCACCCGGACCCATGAACGTCGACGAGCGCGTGCGGATCGACCCCGTGTGGTCGGAGTCGCGGGTGCTCGTCGTGCCGGCCGATCATCCGCTCGCCGATCGCGAGTCGGTGCGCATCGCGGAGACGAGCGGCGAGACCTTCGTCGGTGCCGCTGGGGGCGAGGCGGCGATCCTCGACTGGTGGCTCGTCGACCCGCGCCCGGACGGCTCGCATCCGAAGCGCGGTCCGGTCGCCGACGACATCGACGGCCTGCTGGAGCTCGTCGCGATGGGGGCGGGCGTCAACATCGCCTCGGCGTCGGCCGCGAGCCACTATCGCCGGGATGGCCTGCGCTACGTTCCCATCCTCGATATCGAGCCCGCGACGATCCTCCTCTGCTCCCTCGCGGCCACGACGAACCCGGCCGTGCGCGTCTTCGAGGCGGTCGCCGCCGAACTGGCGCCGCCGCTCGCGCGCTCGCTGGGCGCCCGAAAGGGTGCGGCGCCCCGCTAGGGCTCGCGGGGCAGAAGACGCGCAGAGCGGCCGCCGCGGGGCGAGCGCGGCCCGTCCCTCGGCTCAGGCGAGCGCGGTGGCGAAGAACCGCAGGGTGCGATCGACGGCCGGATGCCCGGGGGTGCGGTCCAGGTGGCCGTGCACCATGCCCTCCGCGAGCTCGACCGCGACCGGCACGCCCACCGAGCGGAGCTGGCGCGCGAAGAGCTCGGCCGAGGGGCGCAGCTCGTCGTACTCGGCGGGCGCGATCACCGCGGGGGGCATGCCCTCGAGTGCGAAGTTGCCGGGCGCGTAGCCCGCGGGGATATCGGTGATGCGGCCGATGTACGAGTGCAGGATGAACTCGTGGAAGCCGCCGCCGAAGTGCAGCATCGCCGGCAGCGCCTGCATCTCCACCACCACGGCGGGGTCGAGCGCGGGGATGGGGAAGTGCACGAGCGGGTAGGCGAGCAGCATCTGCCGGGGGAGCGGGCCGCCCTCGTCGCGCACGCGCATGCTCGCCGCGGTGGCGAGGTTTCCGCCCGCGCTGGCGCCGCCGATCGAGCTGCGCGCCGGATCGGTGCCGAGCTCGTCGGCGCTCGCGATCAGCCAGTTCCACGCCGCGACGACGTCGTCGAGCGGCACCGGGTACTGCACGCCGTCACCCGCGAGCCGGTAGTCCACGCTCACCACGACCGCGCCCGCCCGGGAGGCGAGCTCCGCGCTCACGACGTGGCTCTCGTTCATGTCGAGGCCGCCGAACAGGAAGGCGCCCCCGTGCAGCCAGAGCAGTGCGGGGCGCGCCACGTCGAGCGGTGCCTCCGGTCGGTAGATGCGCACCGGGATGGTGCCGTGCGGCCCATCGATGCTGCGGTCGGTGATGCTGAGCCCCTCGGGCAGGCTCCAGGGTGCCGGATCCTCCATCCACTTCGCGTACTGCGCAGCGCCCTCCGGGGTCGCGAGCGCGGCCTCGAAGGAACTGAACTGCTCGATGTGGTGGAACTGGGCGGCGAGGTGCGAATCGAATGGCATGGCGGGTTCCCGTCGGGGTGGTCGGTGGGGCGGTGGGACTACTCGGTGGCGTAGTGGCAGGCGACCTCCGCGCCGCCGAGGGCGCGCAGCGCGGGTCGCTCGGTGCGGCAGAGCTCGGTCGCGAGCGGGCAGCGGTTCGCGAAGGGGCAGCCCACCCCGGCGGTGTCGACGATGCCCGCGGGCTTCACCCCGGACGCCTCGCGCCGCGCCCGACGCTCCGCCTGCTCGGCGGGACGCGGCACTGGCGAGGCCGCCGTGAGCGCCTGCGTGAAGGGGTGGCGGGGGTTCTCCGTCACCTCGCGCGAGGGGCCGCTCTCCATCACCTGGCCGCGGTAGAGCACGACGACGCGCTGGGCGAGGAAGCTCACGACCGCGATATCGTGGGCGATGAACAGGTAGCTGAGCCCACGGTCGGCGCGGAGGTCGGCGAGCAGGTTCAGCACCTGGGCCTGCGTGGAGAGGTCGAGCGACGAGACGGGCTCGTCGCAGATCACGAGTTCGGGTTGGGTGATGAGCGCGCGGGCGACGGCGATCCGCTGACGCTGGCCGCCGGAGAACTGGCGCGGGTAGCGGGAGACCGCCTCGGCGGGCAACCCGACCGATTCGAGCATGTCGCGGGCGCGCTGGAGGGCCTCGCCCGCGGGGATCCCCTGGATCCGCAGCGGTTCGGCGAGCGAGGCGCCGATGGTGCGCCGCGGATTGAGCGACGAGAACGGGTCCTGGAAGATCGCGCGCAGCTCACCGCCGAGCGATCGTCTCTCCCGGGGGCCCGCGTGCGTGATGTCCCGCCCGCCGTAGCGGATGCTCCCTCCGGCGACCCGCGTGAGCCCCAGGATCGCCTTGCCGATCGTGGTCTTGCCCGAGCCCGATTCGCCGACCAGTCCGACCGTCTCGCCGGGGGCGATGCGCAGGGAGACGCGGTCGACGGCGGCGGGGGCGTTCCGACCGCCCCGGCCGTAGCGCACGACGAGGTCGGTGACCTCGAGGACGGGCGCCGTCCCGGTCGGGGTCGGTGCTGCGGCGATCGTGCTCATCGGCTTACTCCCGTCGAGGTCCAGCGCGTCGCGCTGAGGTGAAGATCGACGGCGCGCACGCAGCGCACCGCACCGCTCCCGGCACTGCGCGCCTCGAGCTCGACCGGGGCGTGGCACTCCGCGCGCGCGAACTCGCAGCGCGCGGCGAAGCGGCACCCGCCCGGCCAGTCCTTCGGCTGGGGCACCTGACCGGGGATCGAGGCGAGGCGGCTCGCCGGGGTTCCGTCGGTGATGGCGTGCGGGTCGGCGGCGAGGAGCGCCATCGTGTACGGATGCTGCGCGTCATCCAGCACGTCGAACACCGTTCCGCTCTCCACCACCTGGCCCGCGTACATCACGACGACGCTGTCGCAGATGTCGGCGACGACACCCAGATCGTGGGTGACGATGACGAGCGACATGCCGGTCTCGCGCACGAGGCTGCGCAGCAGGGAGAGGATCTCCGCCTGCACGGTGACGTCGAGCGCGGTGGTCGGCTCATCCGCGATGACGAGCGCGGGCCGGCCCGCGAGGGCGAGCGCGATCGCGACCCGCTGGGCCATGCCGCCGGAGATCTGGTGCGGGTACGAGCGCAGCACCCGGCCCGGGTCGGCGATTCCGACCTGGCCGAGCAGTGCCTCGGCCTCGCGTCGCGCGGTCGCCGCGGGCACCCGCCGCAGACGGCGCACGGCACCGGCGAGCTGGTACCCGATCGTGAACATCGGGTCGAGCGAGCGCATCGGCTCCTGGCCCACGAACCCGATCTCGTGGCCGCGGATGGTGCCGAGCTGCTGCTCGGTGAGCGTCGCCAGCTCGCGACCGCCCCAGTGGATCGACCCGGCTGTCGTGGAGAGGCCGGCCGGCAGCAGCCCCATGAGGGCGAGTGCGGTGAGCGACTTGCCGCAGCCGGACTCGCCGACCACACCGAGCACGCGGCCGGCCGGGGCATCGAAGGAGACGGAGCTGACGAGCGTGGTCCCTCCGTCGATGCCGACCGCGAGGTCGCGGACGGCGAGGCCGGTCACTCCGGCGGGGGCGGGCGAGACGGCCGCGATCGGGCGGCGACGGCGGGCCGCGCGGCCGAGTGCGATCTGCGCGGGGGGCGCGTCGGCGCCGACCGAGAGAGCGTCGGCGATCGCGTTGATGGCGAGCACGGTGAGGATCAGCACGAGCCCGGTGGGCACCATGAGCCAGGGGGCGTCGTAGACGTGCTTCGAGGCGCTGCCGATGAGACCGCCCCAGCTCGGCTCCGGGGGAGGCGGGCCGAAGCCGATGAAGGCGAGGCCCGCGCCGATCATGAGCGCGATGGCGAAGATCAGCACGAACTGCACGAGGATCGTGGTCAGCATATTGGGCAGGATGTGCCGAAGACTCACGGCCACGGGCCGGACGCCGTCCACGCGCGCCGCATCGACGTAGAGATTGGCCTGCAGCGACTTCGCCTGGCCGACGAGCACGCGGTAGACCCCCGCGGAGATGAGGAAGCCGAGCACCGCCATCACGAGCGGGAGGTTGGTACCGAAGGCCCCGATCACGGCGAGCATGACCACGACACCGGGCACCGACATGACGATCTCGGTGACGCGGTTGATCACCGCCTCCACCCGTGGGCCGGCCCCCGCCGACCACAGGCTGAGCGGCACGGCGACGCCGACGGCGACGAGGGCCGCGATGCTCGTCGTGAGCAGGGTGCCCGCGCCCGCGGCGAAGATGCGGCTGAGGAGGTCGCGCCCGAGTTCGTCGGTGCCGAGCCAGTGCGCCGCGGTCGGCGTCTGCAGCACGGCCGTGAGGTCCTGCTTCTCGGTCGGGTAGGGCAGCCAGAGCCGTGCCGTCGCCGAGGCGAGCACGATGAGCAGGAGCCACAGCAGGCCGAGCGTGCCGCTCGGGGAGCGCAGCAGTCGGGGGGCGCGGCGGCGCGCGGCGGGTTCGCGGCGTTCGACGACGACGGCGGGGGTGGCGAGGGGAGCGGTCATGAGGTGCGGAGTTTCGGGTCGAGGATGCCGGAGACGAGTTCGAGCACGAGGTTGACGATCACGACGACGATGGTCGCGATCACGACGAGGCCCTGCACGACGGGCGAGTCGGAGGAGCCGACCGCCCCCTGGATGTCGAGGCCGAGGCCGGGCATCGCGAAGAGGGTCTCGATGATCACCGAGCCGCCGAACAGCGCGATGAACTGGAGCGCGACCGAGGCGACGATCGGCAGGCTCGCGTAGCGGAGCGCGTGAACGTAGAGGATCCGCCAGGTCGGGGTGCCGGTGGCGCGGAGCGTGCGGATGTGCTCCTGCGAGAGTGCGTCGATCATCGAGGCGCGGGTCTGTCGCCCCACGAATGCGGCGCCGCCGATGCCCAGCGTGAGAACGGGCAGCACGAGCGAGGCGGCCCAGCCGGAGGGCGAGATCTCGAAGGGCACGAATCCGGTCGCGGGCAGCAACGGGGTCTGCACGGCGAGCAGGAAGATGAGCACGATGCCGAGCCAGAACGCGGGGATGGCGACGACGATGCCGGTGAAGGCGCTCACGACGCGGTCGGCGAGGCCGCGGCGGACCGCGGCGGTGACGCCGAGCGCGACCCCCAGCACGGTGCTGACGATCGTCGCCCCCGTTGCGAGCGCACCGGTCACCGGCAGCCGGGTGAGGATGTCGTTGAGGATGCTGCGCCCGTCGGTCAGCGAGACGCCGAGGTCGCCGTGCACCGCCTTCCCGAGCCAGGCCAGGTACTGCAGCGCGAGCGGGTCGTTCCAGCCGATCTTCTGGTTGTACGCGGCGATCTCGGCGGGGGTCGCGCCCATGCCGAGCGCGATCACCCCCGGCGTGGTCGTGCCCGCGTGCACGAGCAGGAACGCGATGACCGACACCACGACGATGGTGACGACGGCGAGTCCGAGTCTCTTGAGGACGAAGACGACCATGACGACCTCCTTTGGTCGTGTGGGGGTGGATGACCGGCGCCGGCGCGTCGTACTGGCGCGCCGGCGCCGGTCGTGGTGATGCTACTTGGCGGGGGCGAACGACGACAGCAGCGGCGTCGTGTTCTGGCCCGGGTAGGTGACCGCGGCGACCTTCTTGCCGTTGTAGGCCCAGGTGGTGAGCTGCTCGTAGAGCGGGATGATCCAGCCGGAGGAGACGAGGGTCGTGTTCAGCTGGGTGAGCGCGGTCTTGCGGTCGGCATCCGTCTGGGCGGCGGCGACGGCGCCCGCGGCACCGGCGAGGGCCGGGCTCTTCTCGCCGTGCGGGTTGGCGAAGCCGAGGATCACGCCGAACATCGTGCCGACCGGGTTGCCCCAGCCGAGCGGGATGTAGCCGAGTGGCGTCGTGTTGACCGCGGCGAAGATCTCCTGCGTCGACGAGGCGAGCTTGATCGTCATCGTGACGCCGATCGCCGCGAAGTACTTCTGGATCGCCTCGAGGTCGGTCTGGGTCTCGGCCGAGCCGATGATGGTGAACGAGAACCCGTTCGGGTAGCCGGCGGCCGCGAGGAGCGCCTTCGCCTTGGTGGGGTTGTAGGCGTACTGCGTGTCGAGGTCGGCGCTGTAGCCGGGGCTCGCCTTCGGGAGGGCGTTGACGGCGGCGAGGTCGCCGGGGTGCAGACCCTTCACGAGCTCGTCGCGGTTGATGGCGAGGCCGAGCGCGACGCGCACGTTCGGGTCGGCGAACGCCTTGCTCGTCTTACCCGACTTGTCGAACACGAGCATCGAGGTGACCGTGCCGCCGATCTGGCTGAGGCCGAGTCCGCGCGACTTGGCGAGCGCCGCCGTCGGCGTGGTGATGAAGCCCGCGTCGGCCTGCCCCGAGATGACGGCGTTGGTGCGCGCCTGCGGGTCGGTGATGGGCTTGATGATGTAGGTGTCGTAGGCGTACTGGGAGGCCTCCGCCTTGCCCTTCTGCTTGGTCAGCACGTAGGAGCTGCCCTTGACCGTGGACTTCGCGAGGAGGAACGGGCCCGAGCCGTCGGGCGCGGTGTCGAGCAGGGAGGGGTTGTCGATCGCCTTCTGGCCGACGATCATCCCGGCCACGCCCGTGAGGTTGGACTCGAAGCCCGCCTGCGGCTTGGCGAAGGTGAGTGAGACGTGGCTCGCGTCGACGACGTCGACCGAGCTGATCTCGGCGGCACCGCCCTTGGCGAAGGCGCTGTACGAGACGAGCGTGGGGTCGCTGCGGCGGTCGAGGTTGGCCTTGACGAGGGCGGCCGTCAGGCTCGACCCGTCGGTGAAGGTGACGCCGGAGGCGAGGGTGAGGGTGAGCTTCGTCTTGTCGGCGTTGTAGACGAACTCGGTGGCGAGGCCGGGTCCGGTGGTTCCGTCGGATTTTAGCGTCGCGAGGGAGTCGTAGAGGCCCTGGTACATGATCGCCTGGGCGAGCTGGTAGCGCAGCGGGTCGTAGCCCTGCGGCGCGAGGTCGGAGTCGAACGCGAGCGTGATGGTGCTCGTGCTCGCGGCGGGGGTGCTGGATGCGGCGGTGCATCCGGCGAGGGAGCCGGCGACGAGGGCCGCAGTGAGCACTGCGATCCATCGGGTGGCCGGGCGACGGGTGATGGTCAAGTGATGCCTCCATGTACATTCATTGGACAGTGCAGAGGGTGGGTGCGCGGAGCGACCTGGCTCCATGTTCAGCGCAGGAATCCCGTCGCGGCCAGTTGGTTGTTGCTATGGGGCGTTAGTCGGCGACTAACGCCCCAGCAACGAGGCGGAAAACGCGAAAGCGGCTTTCACTCAGTGAAACCCGCGGCGCGAATTTTTTCCGGATGACCGCTCAGTCGACGATCGCGTTCGCGGCCGCCACGCGGCCGAGCCAGCGCGCGCTCGGCTTCGGCGTGCGCACGAAGGTCTCCCGGTCGACCGCCACGAGTCCGAAGGTCGGGCCGAATGCGCCCATCCACTCGAAGTTGTCCATGTAGGTCCAGTGCACATAGCCGCGCAGGTCGACGCCCTCCGCGATGAGTCCTTCGAGCCCGGTGAGGGCGGCGCGCGTGTAGGCGATGCGACGGCTGTCGTCCGCGGTCGCGATCCCGTTCTCGGTGACGAGGACGGGCATCCGGCCGCCCGTGTACTCCCAGGCGTGGCGCACGGCGGTGACCACGGCGTTCGGCCAGAACTCCCAGCCCACGATCGTCTTCTCGGCGTCCTCGGCCGGGGGCAGCACGCCCTCGGGCCCGAAGCGGAGGTTGGTGTACGCCTGCACGCCGACGAAGTCGTCGCCCTCCGTCGCGTCGAGGAACTGGTCCTCCGCGGCGGCGCGGTGCGCCTGCAGGGCGGCCTCGCCACCGGGCTCCGCGATGAAGTCGTGCATCGCAAGGCTGAGTCCCACGCGCGGCACCCCACCCGCGCGGAGGGCGCGCACGGCGGCGCGGTGCGCGGCGATCGCGGAGGGCACGTACTCGGGGTCGGGCATCGGAAGGCCGCGAATCGGGATCCCCGCCGCGATCATCTTCTCGAAGACGGGCACGATCGCCATGAGGTTGGGCTCGTTGATGGTCACGACCCACGGCACGTCGGTGAGGATGGGCGCGACGGCGGCGACGTAGCGCTCGAACAGCTCGACGGCGCCCTCGGCGAGCCAGCCGCCGCGCGCCTCGAACCACTGCGGCAGCGAGAAGTGCAGCACGGTCACGACGGGGGTGACACCGCGCGCGAAGCAGCCCTCGATCATCGCGCGGTAGTGCGCGATCTCGGCGCGGGAGAAGAAGCCCTCGCTCGGCTCGATCCGCGACCACTCCAGGCTGAAGCGGAAGGTGTTGAGGCCCAGCTCGACGAGCAGGTCGAGATCGGCCTCCCAGCGGTGATACATGTCCACAGCGTCGCCGCTGCGGAGTTCGGCGGGGCGCCCGGGCAGGTTCTCCTGGTACCAGTGGCCGCTGTTGACGTTGTTGCCCTCGTTCTGGTGGGCGGCCGTGGCGGCCCCGACGAGGAATTCGGTGGGAAAGGTCATCCGGTCATCCTGACACCCCGGATCAATAATTGAAAGCGGACTTCACAGAGTGAAAGTGAGGGGCCACCCGGTGTACGCCTCGGCGAGGAAGGTGCTGCCCGCGCGGGAGCCGGCGACCGAGCGGAGCTCGCCGAAGCGGCGCTGGCGGTCGAACGCGCTCTCCTCCGGCGTCGCGTGCAGCATCGATGTCATCCACCAGGAGAAGTGCTGTGCGCGCCAGATGCGCTCGGAGGCCGCCGCGGCGTAGCCGTCGAGCAGCCCGCGCCCGCCGCCCGCCGCCTGCTCGCGGAGCGCGGCGTGCAGCAGCACCACGTCGGCGACGGCGAGGTTCATGCCCTTGGCGCCGGTCGGGGGCACGGTGTGCGCGGCGTCGCCCAGGAGGAAGACGTTGCCGCGCGAGAGCCCCCGCGCGACGAAACTGCGGAACCGCAGCACGTCACGCTGGAAGATCCGACCCTCGATGAGCCGGGTGCCGCCCACGCGGCGCTGCAGGCCGTCCCAGATCTCGGCGTCGCTCATCGTGGTGTGGTCGAGCTCCGGGTCGCACTGCAGGTACATGCGCTGCACGGTCTCGCTGCGCTGGCTGATGAGCGCGAAGCCCTCGTCGGAGGCGCTGTAGATGAGTTCGGGTGCGCTCGGCGGGGCCTCGCACAGGATGCCCAACCAGGCGAACGGGTACTCGCGGAAGTACCCCGGCGCATCCGTCCCGTTGATCGCCTTGCGCACCACGCTGCGGGAGCCGTCGGCGCCCACCAGCACGTCGGCGGTGATCTCGAACGGAGCACCGTCGGCGTCAGTTCCCACGACCACCGGGGTGGCGGAGTCGGCGTCGCGAACGGCGGTGGCCGACCATCCGAATCGCACCTCGCCGCCGTCGGCGCTTCGTCGGGCGAGCAGGTCGCGGAGCACCTCGTGCTGCGGGTACAGCCAGACCGCGCGACCGGTGAGCTCGGTGAGGTCGATGCGGTGGGCCGCGTCGTCGAAGTGCAGGTCGATGCCCTCGTGGCGGTGGCCGTCGACCAGCACGCGCTCGGACGCGCCCGAGGCGACGAGCAGATCGACGGTGCCCTGTTCGAGGATTCCCGCGCGAATGGTCGACTCGATCTCGTCGCGACTGCGGTTGTCGATGACGATCGACTCGATGCCGTCGCGGTGGAGCAGGTGGGAGAGGAGGAGGCCGGCCGGCCCCGCTCCGACGATCGCGACGCGCGTTCGAAGCCGCGTGGTCACGGTGCCTCCTCGGCGAGCACCTCGCGGGCGATGCCGAAGGCGTGATTGGCGGCGGGCACCCCCGCGTAGATGGCGGACTGCAGCAGCACCTCGATGATCTCGTCGTCGCCGAGACCGTTGCGGCGAGCGGCGCGCAGGTGCATGGGCAGCTCGTCCCAGCTGCCCAGCGCGATGAGACTGCTGATGACGGCGATGCTGCGATCGCGCCGGGCGAGCCCCGGGCGGGCCCAGATCTCGCCCCACGCGTAGCGCGTGATCAGGTTCTGGAACTCGCTCGTCACCGGCGTCGTCGCCGCGATCGCGCGATCGACGTGGGCGTCGCCGAGCACCTCGCGCCGCACGGCGAGGCCCGCATCGTAGCGGTCGTCGTCGTGGCGGGGGGCGTCTCGGCCCGGATCGGTGGGGTCGGTCATCCGTGCTCCTCGAAGAAGGCGGTCAGCAGTTCGGTCACCGCGGCGGGCTGCTCGGCGGGGGCGAGGTGGCCCGCCTCCGGGAGGCCGGCGAGTCGGCCGTGCGGCACCCCGCTTGCGATTTCGGCGGCCGAGGCCTGGGGGGTGACCGCGTCGTGGCCGCCCCACACCGCGAGCACCGGGGTCGCGATCTCGGCCAGACGCGCGCGGACGTCGTACCCGGCGAGGGCCTCGCAGCACAGGGCGTAGCTCTCGTCATCGGCGTCGCGCAGCGAGTGCAGCAAGCGGCCGGAGAGATCGGGGTCGCGCGCCATCGAGCCCGGGGCGAACCAGCGCTCGGCGCTCGCGACGACGAGCGAGGCGGTGCCCGTGCTGCGGGCCGCCCGGGCGCGCTCCCTCCAGCCCTCCGGCGAACCGATCACGGCGCCCGAGCAGAGGATCGCGGCGGCCCTCACGAGCCCTGGTCGCGCGAGCAGGAGTTCGAGCCCGACCGCGCCGCCCATCGAGACGCCCGCGAACAGGATGCCCGGCTCATCCGCGCCCGCCTCCTCGGCGAGCGCGGCGACCGCGAGCGCCAGCTCCGCCATCGTGAACGGGGCGGTGGCGGCGGGAGAGCGCCCGTGCCCGGGCAGGTCCCAGCGCACGACGCGGTAGCGCTCGCTCAAGCGGGTGGCGGCGGGCTCCCAGACGAGGGTGGAGGTGCCGAGCGAGGGTCCGAGCAGCAGGAGCGAGGCATCCGCGGGGCCGACCGGCGCGGTCGCGCTGATCGCGGGAATCGTCACGAACGGTGTCCCAGCGCGAGCAGGGCGGCGTCGATGATCGAGTCCGATTCGCCGAGATAGCGGGCGGGGTCGAGCAGATCCGCGACCGTCGCCTCGTCCACCGCGCCCGTGGCGAGCAGGAGCGCGGCGAGATCCTCGCCCGCGGTCGCGCGATCGAGGAGCCGGGTCACGACCGCGGCGCCGAGCACCGGCGACAGGGCGAGCGCGACGCGCTCGGCGAGCAGCAGCGCACCGCCCGCGTCGAGGGTGGCGCGCATGCGGCCGGTATCGACGCGCAGGCCCGCGACCAGCTCGGCGGCGGTCGCCGCGGTGCCGAGCGCGAGCCGCAGCAGCTCGCGCAGTGCCGGCCATTCCGCGTGCCACGGGCCGTCGGGGCGCTGGTCCGTGGCCAGGGCGGCGCTACGGTGCAGCTCGGCGGCGAGTGCCGGAGCGCGCTGGCCGGCCGAACGGATCAGGATGCTCTGCACCGGGTTCTGCTTCTGCGGCATCGTCGACGAGCCGCCCCCGACGCCCTCGGCGAGTTCGGCGATCTCGCTGCGGGCCAGCGTCGCGACCGAGGTCGCGATCTGGCTGAGCGCGTCGACCACGGAGGCGAGCGCGTCGCCGAGCCGGGTGACCGGCGCGCGGCGGGTGTGCCAGGGCGCCAGCGGGGCCTGGAGGCCGAGTTCGGCGGCGAAGCGGGCGGGGAGCTCGCGGGCGGCCGCGCTCCCACCGATCTCGCGGAACGCGGCGAGCGTTCCCGATGCACCGCCGAGCTGGGCGGGGAGCGCGGCGCCGCGGCCCACGCCGGTGCCGGTGCCGGTGGCGGGCAGCCCGCTGCGGGCATCCCGAACCGCGAGCGCCCAGCCCGCCGCGACGAGACCGAAGGTGGTCGGGGTGCTCTGCTGGGTGAGGGTGCGCGCCGCCATGAGGGTGCCGCGGTGGGTGTCGGCGAGCGCGGCGAGAGTCCGCTCGACCTCGCTGAGGGAGGTGTCGATGGCGGCCACCGCGCGGCTCGCCACGAGCATGAGGGCGGTGTCGACGATGTCCTGGCTGGTCGCGCCCCGGTGCACCCAGCGCGAGGCGGTCAGGTCGCCGACGTCGACGAGCGCCCGCAGCTCGGCGACGAGCGGGATCACCGGGTTGCCGCTCGCGACCGCCCGCCGGGCGAGCTCCGCGGGGTCGGGCCGGTAGCCCGCGAGCACGATCTCGATGACCTCGGCCGCCTCCGCGGGGGTGATTCCGACCGCGGTGGACGCGCGCACGAGGGCGAGCTCGGCCTCGACCATCGCCCGCGCGATCGCGGCGTCCGAGACGAGCGCGTCGCGCCCGGCCGTGATCGGCGAGAGCAGGCCGACATCGAGCGCCGCGTCATCGGTAGGCAAGGAACACCGTCTCTCCCTCGCCCTGCAGGCGGATGTCGTGGCGCAGCCAGCCCTCGGCGGTGCGCTCGGCGACGAGGGTCGCCCGTTCCGTCGGTGCGAGGCTCGACAGCAGGGGGTCGGCGACGAGCGCCGTCGTGTCGTCGGGCAGGTAGATGCGCGTGTGCAGCTTGTCCTGCAGGCCGCGGGCGAAGACGATCGCCGCGATGAACGGGGCAGCACCGGGTCGTGCTCCGGGGGTGAGGGTCCAGAACCGGTAGGCGCCCTCCGCGTCGGTCGCCGCGCGCCCGAACCCGGTGAAGTGCAGGCCGTCACGGCGGAGCGAGCCCGTGGCGCGCGGGGCCGAGCCGCGCGGGTCGGTCTGCCAGATCTCGAGCTGGGCATCCGGCACCGGCGCACCGTCGCCGTCGAGCACCCGCCCGAACAGCGCGATCGCGCCCGGGCTGTGCGGCGTGACGAGCTCGGGGCCGCCGGGGTAGGGCATCCCGTAGCCGAAGAACGGGCCCACCGTCTGGCCGGGGGTGGGGGCGAGTCGCGCGCTCATGCCTCGCCGCCCTCCGGTTCGAACCAGGTCGCCTGCGGCCCGGTCAGGATGATGTCCCAACGATAACCCAGCGCCCATTCCGGGCTCGTGAGCTCGTGGTCGTAGCTCGACACCAGCCGGTCGCGCGCGGACTGCTCGGGGATCGACTGGTAGATCGGATCGAGGGCGAAGAGCGGGTCGCCGGGGAAGTACATCTGCGTCACGATGCGCTGCGTGAAGGCGTTGCCGAAGAGCGAGAAGTGGATGTGCGCCGGGCGCCAGGCGTTGGCGTGGTTGCGCCACGGGTAGGCGCCGGGCTTGATCGTGGTGAAGCGGTACGCGCCGTCGTCATCGGTGAGGCAGCGCCCCGCCCCGGTGAAGTTGGGGTCGAGCGGCGCCGGGTGCTGGTCGCGCTGGTGGATGTAGCGACCGCCCGCGTTCGCCTGCCAGATCTCGACGAGCTGGCCGCGCACGGGGTGCCCGAGGTCGTCGAGGACGCGTCCCGAGACGACGATCCGCTGCCCGAGCGGCTCGCCGCTGTGCTGGATGGTGAGGTCGGCCTCGAGTTCGCCGACGTCGCGCTGACCGAACGCGGGGGAGACGAGCTCGATCGTCTCCGGGTCGACGAGCTTCGGATTCTTGGTGGGGTGGCGGAGGATGCTCGAACGGTACGGGGCGAAGTCGAGCAGCGGGCCGGTCGCGCGCGGGGCGCCGCCGGCGACGGCGGCCTCGTACTCGGCGTGGCGGGCCGCGATCTCGGCGGACAGCGCTGTCTGGGTGTCGGTCACGGCCTCAGCGTCGCAGAGCGGATGCCCTGCCTCCAGCACTTCGTCCCACTCAGTGGGCAGCCAGCGCAGCCCCGATCGCCGCGGCGGTCCGCACCACGAGCGGCGCGATGCGCCCCTCGTCCGCCCGCCCGATGTGGGTGACGACGCCGAGCGCGGCCGGGGGCAGCCCCGCGACGACCGGGAGCGCGGCGGCGATCGACACATTGCCGAGCGTCATCTCCTGCCGCGTCGTGGCGTAGCCGCGCGAACGGGTGCGCTCGATCTCGGCGCGCAGCGGCGCCTCCTCGGTCAGCGAGAAGGTGGTCTCGCGCTCGCGGGGGATCAGGAAGTAGCGGGCCAGCCACTCCTCGTCGCGGCCGGCGAGCAGAGCCCGGCCGACCCCCGTCGTGTGCAGCGGCAGGCGGCCGCCCATGCGCGTCACGGTCGGGATCGAGCTCGTGCCGGTGACGCGCGCGACGTACAGCGCGTCGGTGCCCGCGAGCACCGCGAGGTGCACGTTCTCGCCGGTCGCCTCGTAGAGCGTCTGCAAGTGGGGAAGGGCGCGTTCGCGCATCCGCAGGCTGAGCGGGGCGAGCTCGCCGAGCTCCCAGAGGCCCGAACCGAGCGTCACCGTGCCGTCCGGCAGGCGGTCGAGCATGCCCAGAGCGACCAGCTCCGCAACGAGGCGGTGCGCCGTCGACCGGGCGAGCCCCGCGCGGCGGCCCAGTTCAAGCGGGGTGAGCGGGTCGTCATCCTCGGTGAAGGCGCGCAGGAGTCCGAGCGCGCGGCCCAGCACGGTGGCGCCCGGGGTCGAGGTGCGTCCCGCCACGGCGCGGCCTCAGCGCGGCTGTCCGGGGCGGAGGGCGCCCAGCGGGGTGTGCGGGCGTGCCTGCGCGACCGCGGTGTCGATCGCGGCGGCCGTCTCCAGCACCGCGGGCAGGAACTCCGTTCGAATGCGCTCGAGGCTCGCCGTCGCGGTCGTCGTCGACACGTTGATCGCGGCGACCACCCGCCCGTCGGCACCGTGGATGGGCGCGGCCACCGAGCGCAGACCGCGCTCGAGCTCCTGGTCGACGATCGCCCAGCCCTGTGCGCGGACGGTCTCGAGCACCTCGCGGCGGTCATCCGGCCAGGCGGACTCGGGGCCCGCCGCCAGCAGCACGCGCCCCATCGAGGTGATCGCGGCGGGGAAGCGGGTGCCGATCGTGATCGCGACGTTCATGATGCGGCGGGTGGGAACGCGCGCGACGTAGACGATCGCGTCGCCGTCGAGCACTGAGAGCGAGGTCGACTCCTCGAGCCGATGCGAGAGCTGTTCGAGGAACGGTTCGGCGAGCTCCGGAAGGCTGAGGCCCGCCAGGTAGCGATAGCCGATCTCGAGGATCCGCGGCGTGAGCCGGAACAGTCGTCCGTCGCTCGCGACGTAGCCGAGCTCGGTCAGCGTGAGCAGGAAGCGACGCGCGGTCGCCCGGTTCAGCCCGGTGCGCGCGGCCACCTCCGAGAGGGTCAGCTGGGGGTGCTCGGCGTCGAAGGAGCGCACCACGTCGAGTCCACGGGCGAGCGACTGCACGAACTGGCCGCTCGCCTCGGGGGCGGCCGCCTCCGATTCCGCGGCCCGGGGTTCCATCACGCCTCCAACACTACGGCGAGCCCCTGCCCCACTCCGATGCAGATCGCGGCGACACCGACCCCGCCCCCGCGGCGACGCAGCTCGTGGGCGAGGTGACCGATGATCCGGCCGCCCGACGCCCCGAGCGGATGACCGATCGCGATCGCCCCGCCGTGCACGTTGACCTTCGCCGGGTCGAGCTCCGGCCAGAGCCGCAGGCAGGCCAGCGACTGCGCGGCGAAGGCCTCGTTGAGCTCGACGAGGTCCACCTCGGCCCAGCTGCGCCCGGCGCGGGCGAGGGCGCGGTTCGCCGCCTCAACCGGGGCGATGCCGAAGATGTCGGGGTCGTTGCCCGCGACCCCGCGGCCGGTGATCCGCGCGAGCGGCTCGGCGTCGATCGGCGGGCGCTCCCCGCCGATGAGGAGCAGCGAGGCGCCATCGTTGAGGGGCGAGGAGTTGCCCGCGGTCACGGTGCCGTCCGGGCGGAAGGCGGGCGCGAGCGGGGCGAGCGACTCGACCGAGGCATCGGCCCGGATCCCCTCGTCGCGGGTGAGGGTCGTGCCGGGCACGGGGACCACCTCGTCGTCGTACACGCCGGCGTCCCACGCGGCGGCGGCCGCCCGGTGACTGCGCGAGGCGAAGGCGTCCTGCTCCTCGCGCGAGATGGCGAAGCGGTCGGCGAGGATCTCGGCGGTCTCGCCGAGGGCGACCGTCCAGCGGTCGGGCATGGCGGGGTTGGTCATCCGCCAGCCGAGGGTCGTGGAGTGCATGGTGGCGGGCGCGGGGGAGTAGGGGCGCTCGGGCTTGAGGGTGACCCATGGGGCCCGGCTCATCGACTCGACGCCCCCCGCGAGTACGAGTTCGGCGTCACCGCTCTCGATCGCCCGGCTGGCCTGGATCACGCTCTCGACGCTCGACCCGCACAGCCGGTTGACGGTCACGCCGGGCACCGTCGTGGGCAGCCCGGCGAGCAGCGCCGCCATGCGTGCGACGTTGCGGTTGTCCTCCCCGGCCTGGTTCGCGTCGCCGAGGATCACGTCGTCGATCGCGGCGGGGTCGAGCCCGGGGTGGCGCGCGAGCAGCGCGCGCACGGTGTGGGCGGCGAGGTCGTCGGGGCGGATTCCGGCGAGGCCCTTGCCCAGGCGGCCGAAGGGGGTGCGGATGGCGTCGTAGACGAAGCTCGCGGTCATGGCTGTTCTCCTGTGAACGGATGCGCGCCCCGGCGACCGGTTGTGCGCATCGTGAACCGATGTTCTAATAGTGATCGTACCGCTCGCCCGTGACCGTTCCAATGGAGGACCGCCGAATGGACAAGACTTTCGCCTCGGCGGCCGCCGCGGTCGCCGACATCCCGCGCGGTGCGACGCTCACCGTGGGCGGCTTCGGCCTCGTCGGCGTACCGATCGTGCTGATCCGCGCTCTGCTCGAGCAGGGCGCGAGCGAGCTCGAGGTCGTCTCCAACAACTGCGGTGTCGACGGCTGGGGGCTCGGGGTGCTGCTCTCCTCGGGGCGGATCCGCCGCATCATCGCCTCCTACATCGGTGAGAATCGCGAGTTCGCCCGCCAGTATCTCGGCGGCGAGGTGGAGGTGGAACTGACGCCCCAGGGCACGCTCGCCGAGCGGATGCGCGCGGGGGGAACGGGCATCCCCGCGTTCTTCACCCCGGCCGGGGTGGGCACGGTGGTCTCCGAGGGCGGAATGCCGTGGCGCTACTCGCCCGACGGCTCGGTCGCGATCGTCTCGCCCCCCAAGCCGACCCAGCGCTTCGACTCGCTCGGCGAATCCCGCGAGTACGTGCTGGAGCACGCCATCCGCTCCGACTTCGGGCTCGTGCGGGCCGCCCGCGGCGATCGCCACGGCAACCTCGTCTTCGAGAAGTCGGCGCGCAACTTCAACCCGCTCGCGGCGATGGCCGCGCGCGTCACGATCGCCGAGGTCGACGAGCTGGTCGAGCCCGGGGAGTTGGATCCCGACGAGGTGCACCTGCCCGGAATCTACGTCGACCGGGTGATCCAGCTGACGCCGGAGCAGTCGGCCGAGCGACCCATCGAGAAGACGACCGTGCGGTCACGGGAAGGAGCGCGCTGATGCCCTGGACGCGCGATGAACTGGCCGCCCGCGCCGCGGCCGAACTCGTCGATGGCAGCTACGTCAACCTCGGGATCGGCCTGCCGACGCTGATCCCCAACCACCTCCCGAGCGACATCACGGTCGTGCTGCACTCGGAGAACGGCATCCTCGGCGTCGGCCCCTACCCCTGGGAGGGCGAGGAGGATCCGGCCCTCATCAACGCGGGCAAGGAGACGGTCACCGTGCTCGCCGGCGCCTCCTACTTCGACTCCGCGGCCAGCTTCGGGATGATCCGCGGCGGTCGCATCGCCACCGCGGTGCTCGGCGCCATGCAGGTCTCCGAGCGCGGAGACATCGCCAACTGGACCGTGCCCGGCAAGCTCATCAAGGGCATGGGCGGTGCGATGGACCTCGTCTCCGGCGCCGACCGCGTCATCGTCGTCATGGAGCACGTCGCCAAGGACGGCTCGGCGAAACTGGTCGCCGAGTGCACGCTCCCGCTCACCGGCAGGGGCTGCGTCGACCGGATCATCACCGACCTCGGCGTGATCGACGTGACCCCGGCGGGCCTCGCGCTCGTCGAGCTGGCCCCCGGTGTCAGCGCTGACGAGATCGTCGCCGCGACCGCTGCGCCGCTGGCCCTCGCGCCCTGATGACCTCGCCCCGCACGCGAGCGACGGCCGTGTTAGCGTGCGAGAGCGATCCACTCGATGCGCACCGACGCGCACGGCCGAGAAGGCGAGACAACGATGACGTTCTTCGATTCCGCACTCTGGGAGGGCAGGACCTACCTCGGCGGCTGGTCTGAAACGGGGATGACCACCCCCGTGGTCTCGCCCGCCACCGGTGCCACGCTCGCGAGCTACGCGACCGCGGCCCCGGCCGACGTCGAGCGCGCCACGACCCTCGCGGTCGCGGCCCAGCGGGACTGGGCCGAGCGCGCTCCCGACGACCGCGCGGCGATCCTGCGTCGCGCCGGCCAGCTCATCGACGAGAGAGCCGATACGCTCGCCCACTGGCTGGTGAACGAGGCCGGCTCGGGCCAGGGCAAGGCGGCCTTCGAGGCCGGGCTGGTCTCGGCCGAGTTCTTCCAGGCCTCCGCCACCGCGATGATGCCGTACGGCCAGCTGCTGCGCACCGCGCGACCGCGACTGAGCCTGGCGCGGCGTCGGCCCGTGGGCGTCGTGGGGGTCATCTCGCCGTTCAACTTTCCGAGCATCCTGACCGCGCGCTCGATCGCCCCGGCCCTCGCCCTCGGCAACGCCGTGGTGCTCAAGCCGGATCCGCGCACGACCGTCTCGGGCGGCCTGTTCTTCGCGGCGGTCCTCGAGGAGGCGGGGCTGCCCGCGGGAGTGTTCGCGGTGGTGCCGGGCGGGGCCGAGGTGGGGTCGGCGCTCGTCGACGAGCCGCGCATCCCGGTCATCTCCTTCACCGGGTCGACGCCGGCCGGCCGCGCGATCGGCGCCCGTGCGGGCGAGCTGCTCAAGCGGGTGCACCTGGAGCTCGGCGGCAACAACGCGCTCGTCGTGCTCGGCGACGTGGATGTCGCGGCGGCGGCCTCGGCGGGGGCGTGGGGATCGTTCCTGCATCAGGGCCAGATCTGCATGACGACGGGGCGGCACCTCGTGCACAGCGACGTGTACGACGAGTACGTGGCGATCCTCGCCGAGAAGGCTCGCGCGCTCGTCGCGGGCGACCCGGCGACGGGGGCGCCCCTCGGCCCGATCATCGACGCCCGCCAGCGCGACCGGGTGCACTCCGTCGTGACCCGCAGCCTCGACGCCGGGGCGACGCTGGAGGCGGGCGGAACCTTCGAGGAGCTGTTCTACCAGCCGACCGTGCTCTCGGGCGTCACCCCCGATCACGCCGCCTTCGCGGAGGAGATCTTCGGCCCGGTCGCTCCGGTCACGCGGTTCTCGACGATCGATGAGGCGGTCGAGCTCGTCGGCCGAAGCGAGTACGGGCTGTCACTGGGCATTCTCGCCGGGGACGCCTACCGCGCCTTCGAGCTCGCCGACCGCATGCCCACCGGGATCGTGCACATCAACGACCAGACCGTCGACGATGAGGCGCAGGCACCGTTCGGCGGCGTGGGCGCCTCGGGCACCGGCGCGCGCTTCGGCGGCCACGAGGCCAACATCGAGGCCTTCACCGAGACGCAGTGGGTCACCGTGCAGGCCGACATCGCGCGCTACCCGTTCTGACGCGGGCTCGGCTCAGGCGCGCACGGGCTCTAGTCGCACGATGACCGCCTTCGACACCGGGGTGTTGCTGCCGATCGCGGTGCTCGCGAGCGGAACGAGCACGTTGGCCTCCGGGAAGTAGGCGGCCGCGCATCCCCGTGCCGTGGGGTACGAGACGACTCGCTGACCTGCGAGCACCCGGTCGGCTTCGCCGGGCCACTCGCTGTGGATGTCGACGCGATCGCCGTCGGCGATGCCGAGCTCGGCCAGGTCATCCGGGTTCACGAAGACGACGTCGCGCCCGCCGTGAATGCCCCGGTAGCGGTCGTTGAGGCTGTACATGGTCGTGTTGAACTGGTCGTGCGAGCGCATCGTCTGCAGAATGAGCCGGCCCTCGGGGCGGATGATCGCCTCCAGCTCGTTCACCGTGATGATCGCCTTGCCGGTCGCCGTGGGGAAGGTGCGCGAATCGCGAGGGCCGTTCGGCAGCACGAAGCCGCCCTTGCGGCGCACCTGCGTGTTGAAGTTCTCGAAGCCCGGCACGACGCGCGAGATGGAGTCGCGGATCGTGTCGTAGTCGCGCTCGAACCCCGCCCAGTCGATCGGCCCGTCGTCGCCGAGTACGGCGCGCGCGAGTCGCGAGATGATCGCGACCTCGGAGAGGAGGGTCGGGGCGACGGGCGGCACCGCCCCGTGGGTCGCGTGCACCGCGCAGACGGTGTCCTCCACGGAGAGGAACTGCGGTCCCGACTCCTGCAGGTCGACCTCGGTGCGCCCGAGGGTGGGCAGGATGATCGCCGCCGCCCCCGTCACCACGTGCGAGCGGTTGAGCTTGGTCGACACCTGCACGGTCAGCTCGGTGCCGCGCATGGCGGCCTCCGCCGCCCGGGTGTCCGACATCGCGGCGACCAGGTTGCCGCCGACCGCGAACCAGACCTTGATCTCGCCGCGCTGCAGCGCCTCGATCGCGTGGACGGCGTCGACACCGTGCTCGCGCGGCGGCTCGAAGTGGAACTCCTGGGCAAGGGCATCCAGAAAGCTGTCCGGCATCTGCTCCCAGATGCCCATCGTGCGGTCGCCCTGCACGTTGCTGTGGCCGCGGATGGGGGAGGCGCCCGCACCGGGCTTGCCGATGTTGCCGCGCAGCAGCAGCAGGTTGATGATCTCTTTGATCGTGTCGACGCCCTTGCGGTGCTGGGTGATGCCCATCGCCCAGGTCACGATGACGCGGTCGCTCGAGAGGTAGCGCTCGGCGAGCTCGTCGATCTCCGCGCTGCTGAGCCCCGTCGCGGCGAGCACCTCCGCCTCGTCGAGCTCGCGCAGATGCTCGCGGAACTCGGCGAGCCCCTGGGTGTGCTCGCCGAGGAAGGCGTGGTCGAGCACGGTTCCCGGAGCGCGGTCCTCCGCCTCGAGCACGCGCTTCGAGACGGCCTGCAGCAGCGCCATGTCGCCCCCGCTGCGGATCTGCAGGAACTGGTCGGCGATCACCGTGCCGCGCCCCAGGAGCCCCCGCGCGGTCTGCGGGTTCTTGTAGCGCTTGAGACCGGCCTCGGGCAGCGGGTTCACGGCCACGATGTGGGCGCCCTTGCGCTTCGCATCCTCCAGAGCGGTGAGCATGCGGGGGTGGTTGGTGCCCGGGTTCTGGCCCATCACGATGATGAGGTCGGTCTCCTCGAAGTCGTCGTAGGCGATCGTCGACTTGCCGATGCCGACCGTCTCGCTCATCGCCGTGCCGGTCGACTCGTGGCACATGTTCGAGCAGTCCGGCAGGTTGTTGGTGCCGAAGGCGCGCACGAACAGCTGGTAGAGGAACGCCGTCTCGTTGGCGGTGCGGCCGCTCGTGTAGAAGGCGGCCTGGTCGGGCGAGTCGAGGCCGCGCAGGCGGTCGGCGATGAGCCGGAACGCCTCCGCCCACTCGATGGGAACGTAGTGGTCGCTGCCGGCCGGCTTGTAGACGGGCTCCACGAGGCGCCCCTGCATTCCGAGCCAGTACTCCGACTTGTCTTCGAGATCGCTGACCGGATGCTCGGCCCAGAACGAGCTCGGCACCGTGAGCGGTGTCGCCTCCCAGGTGACCGCGCGTGCCCCGTTCTCGCAGAACTCGGCGACCTTCCGGCGGTCCGGGTCGGGCCAGGCGCAGCTCATGCAGTCAAAGCCGTCCTTCTGGTTGATCGCCGTGAGCAGCGTCGCGGTGCGCGCGGGCCCCATGTCCTCGAGGGCGACCTTCATGGTGTTGGCGATCGCGGGCAGGCCGACCGCCCACTGCTCGGGCGGGCGGACGGTCATCCCGTCGTAGGAGGGGTCGGTGACGGGCGGGGTGCGGGTCATGAGATGGCCACCTTCGAGGAGTGGGGGCGTTCGCCCGCGGGGGAGGGTTCGGCGGAGATGCGGTCGGGGCGGGAGTAGACGACCATCGAGCTGCCGCGCAGGAAGCCGACCAGGGTGATGCCCACCTCGGTGGCGAGCTCCGCGGCGAGCGAGGAGGGTGCGGAGACGGCGGCGAGCATCGGGATCCCGGCCATCAGCGCCTTCTGGGTCAGTTCGAACGATGACCGTCCCGACACCATGAGCACTGTGCCCCGCAGCGGCAGCCGGCCCTCGGTGAGCGCCCAGCCGATCACCTTGTCGACGGCGTTGTGCCGCCCCACGTCCTCGCGGAGCACGAGCAACTCGCCGGTGCGCCCGTCGAAGAGCCCGGCGGCGTGCAGGCCACCCGTCTTCTCGAAGACCTCCTGCTGCGCGCGAAGGCGATCGGGCAGCCCGGCCAGGAGCTCGGCGGTGACGACGAGGTCGTCGTCGGCGACCCTCCAGTGCGAGTGGGTTCGCACCGAGTCGATGCTCGCCTTGCCGCACAGCCCGCACGAGGAGGTCGTGTAGAAGTTGCGTTCGAGACTCGGGTCGGGCGCGGGAACGCCCCGCCCGAGCGTGACGTCGACCACGTTGTAGGTGTTCAGCCCCTCCTCCGTCGCGCCCGCGCAGTAGCGCGCCGTGCGGAAGTGCTCGGCCGCGCTGATCACGCCCTCCGACACCAAGAATCCGGCGGCGAGTTCGAAATCGTGGCCGGGGGTGCGCATGGTGATCGCCAGCGAGGTGCCGCCCACCCGGATCTCCAGCGGCTCTTCGGCCGCGAGCAGATCCTCGCCCGGCCGCGCCCCGGTCTCGGTCGACACCCGCGTCACTCGTCGTCGAATCGCGATTCGTTGCATACCAGTCATCACAACACACGCGCCGCCGAATCCCTAGGGTGGCGTGACGCGCGCCGCGGCGGCTGGCACCATGGACGGTGGACGCGTGACGAAGCGAGGAGCGACCATGACCGACGACACCCCCAGCCCTGACCCCGCTACCGCGCCCGCGCCCGACGATCACGGCGCTCTGCTGCGCTCCTGGACCGACGCCCTCCTCGCCGAGCTCGATCTCGCGGGCACCGAGGTCGACATCGACGCGGTGCTGGGCCTCGCCGGGGTGGTGGCGCGCGGCGTCGTGCGCCCGGCGGCCCCGCTGACCGCGTTCCTCGTGGGACTCGCGGTCGGTCGCGCGGGAGCAGACGCACCGGAGGCCTTCGAGCGGGCCGCACACCGGGCACGGGCGCTCGCCGCGACCGGCGACTTCGCCGCGTGAGGCGCCCGGACTGGTCATCCGCCCGTCGTCTCGCCTTCGACGCCACCGCGAGCCTGCCCGCCGCGGAGGTGGCCCTCGCGGAGGCGATCGGCCAGCGGCTCGCCGCCCCGCTCGTCGCGCTCTGCGCGCTGCCGCACTACGCCTCCTCCGCGATGGACGGCTGGGCGGTCGCGGGCCCGCCGCCCTGGCGGATCACGGATGACCTCCCCCTCGCCCCCGGACTCTGCCGGCCCATCGTCACCGGCGCCGCGATCCCCACGGGCACGACCGCCGTCCTGCGCAGCGAGCACGCGGCGGTTCTCGGCGACCGGCTCGACGTCACCGGCGACGCCCGACCCGATGAGCCGCGCCCGGGCGAGCACGTCCGCCAGCCCGCCACCGAGGCCGCGCTCGGCGAGCGGCTGATCGACGCCGGAACCCTGCTGACCCCCGCGCACCTCGCGCTCGCCGCCTCCGCCGGCCACGACACGCTGTCGGTCGTGCGCCGACCACGGGTGGCTCTCGTGCTCACTGGTGACGAGGTCGTGCCCTCGGGCATCCCGCCGGCGGGCCGCGTGCGCGACAGCTTCGGGCCGGTGCTCCCGGCGCTGCTCGCCTCGCTCGGAGCGATCACTGCGGGCGTCGTGCACCTGCGCGACGATCCCGCCGCGCTGCGCGCCGCCCTGCTCGACACCGCGTCCGGCGCGGAACTGCTCGTGTCTACGGGCGGAACCGGCGACTCCTCGGCCGACCACCTGCGCGCGGTGCTGAGCGAGCTGGGTGCCGTGCTGCTGGTCGACGGCGTGCGGATGCGGCCGGGTGGGCCGAGCATCCTCGCCCGCCTGCCCGACGGCAGGCTCGTGCTGGGCCTGCCCGGCAACCCGCTCGCCGCCATGATGGGGATCCTCACCCTGGGCGTACCGCTGCTGGCGCGGATGACCGGCGGCCCGTTCCCCGAGGCCGCCACCGTCACCGCGGCCGAGCCGCTGCCCGGCCGTGCGGACACCTCGTTCCTCGTGCCCTACCGCCTCACCGGCGCCGGCGCCGGGGCCGTCGCCACCGACCACCGCGGGGCCGCCATGATGCGCGGGCTCGCCGCCGCGGACGGGGTGCTGGTCTGCCCGCCGTCGGGGCTCGAGCCGGGGCAGGCCGCGGCGTCGATCGGGCTGCCGTGGCGGTGACGCGCCGGTAGAATCGACTCCACACCACACTCACCGCGCGAGGCGCCCGCTTCCGCGGGTCAGCGCGTACGGGAAGAGCTCAGGATTCCGATGACCGGTCGTCCCCCTTCCCGCGCGACGATCTTCGACGTCGCGGCCCGCGCGGGGGTGTCGATCGGCACGGTGTCGAACGCGCTCAACCGCCCGGAGGCGGTGCGCCCGGAGACGCGCGAGCGCATCCTCGACGCCGTTCGCGACCTCGGCTTCCGTCCGAACTCCGCGGCGAAGGCGATGGCGACCGGCCAGTCCGCCTCGATCGGCCTCGTGCTGCCCGATCTCCACAACTCGCTCTACGTCGACATCGTGCGCGGGGCGGAGGAGGAGATCTCCCGCTTCAAGCATCACCTGCTGATCATGAACAGCGACGTCTCGCAGGAGAAGCAGGTCGCCAACCTCGGCGTGCTCACCTCCGCCGGCGCGCGCGCGGTGATGCTGTCGCCGCACAACGGCGACCTGACCGGCATGGCCGAGACGGTGCGCGACGGCAGTCACGTGGTGCTCGTCGACTTCCCGGCCGACGAGTCGCTCGCCTGCTCGGTGAGCGTCGACGAACGGCTCGGCGGCTACCTGGCGGCCCGGCACCTGATCGAGCAGGGCTATCGGCGCATCGCCTACGTCGGCCCCGCTACCACGTGGTACGCGGTGGGAGCCCGCTGGGAGGGCATCGAGCGGGCGGCACGCGAGACCGCGGGGGTCGAGATCGAGAGCGTCGAGACGCCCACGCTCACCTTCCCGGACGGCTTCGACGCCGGTCAGGCGCTCGCCCACCGGCCGGAGGGCGAGAGGCCGGACGCCATCATCGCCGCGATCGACCTCATCGCGGTCGGCTGCGTCGCCGGCCTCCTCGAGGGCGGCGGACTCCGGGTGCCCGACGACGTCGCGATCATCGGCTTCGACGACAACTACTACGCGGCGCAGATCGGCATTCCGATCTCCACGATCGCCAAGCCGGGGTTCCGCATGGGAACCGAGGCGGCGCGCGTGATCCGGCGGGAGGTCGACGAGGGGCCGGAGCATCGGCACGAGGCGGTCATCCTCGCCCCCGAACTGATCGTGCGGAGCAGCAGCGCCCCGCGTGCGACCGCGGAGGGTGCGCGCTAGCGAGTTCGGCGAGTTCCTGTAAGGATTTCGACCCGGCAGCCCGCCACCACACGACTTCGCTCAGGCGCCGAAAACTACGCTGGCAGGATGACCGACCAGCCGCACGCCGCCCCGACCCCGCTGTCGCGCACCCCCCTCCAGGCCCTCGGCCTCGACTTCCCGGGTGCCCCGAACCAGCCGTCCGCGCTGCGCATCCTCGTCGCCACGATCGTCGCGGTCGGCGGATCCCTGCTCGCCTGCGCGCTGCTCGCCGCGCTCGGAGTCGTGCTGTTCCCCTCGACGCGCGGCTACGAGCACTACGGCTTCTCCGACTACGGCAAGCTCACCATCATCGGCGTGGTGGTCGCCGCGCTGGCGTGGCCGATCGTGACGCGCGTCAGCAGCCGGGCCCGACTGCTGTACTTCTGGCTCGCGGTGATCGTGACGGTCGTGAGCTTCGCGCCCGACGCCTGGATCCTGTACCAGGGGCAGCCCGCCGGGGGAGTGTTCATCCTCGCCCTCATGCACATCGCGCTCGCCGTGATCACCTACCCGGCGCTCGTGCTGATCGCGCCGCCGCGGGGTGCCGTGCGAGCGACCACGCCACGGCGGTCATGATCGCGAGAATGAGCGCGAGCGCGTTCTGCCCCCACCAGCCCGCCGCGGGCAGCGTCACCAGCCCGAGCAGCACGAGGTGCAGCAGGTAGAGCGCGAGCGCGTTCTGCCCCCACCAGCAGGGCGGTCCCGCGAGCACCGCGCAGCCGAGCGCGAGCACGCCCGCGACAAGGGTCGCCCCCGCGCTCGGCGCACCCTCGATATCGCCCCGAAAAAGTATTGCGTCAATCGTTAGACGCAACTATATTCGGCACATCAATCGATTGACGGAGAAGACGATGACGACTTTGAAGGACGTGGGGCGCCGCGCCGGCGTGTCCGCCTCCACCGTGTCGCTCGTGCTGAACGGGCGCGACGCGGGCCGGGTCCAGCCGTCGATCAGCGCCCGGGTGCGGCTCGCCGCCCGCGAGCTCGGCTACGCGCCGAATCTCGTCGCGCGAAGCCTGCGCACCAATCAGAGTCACACGATCGGACTGCTCTCCGACCAGGTCGCGAGCACCCCCTTCGCCGGCCAGATGCTCCAGGGCGCGCAGCAGACGGCGTGGGAGGCCGGCTATCTGCTCCTCCTCATCGACACCGCGGGTAACGCCGACCTCGAGAAGCCCGCGATCCAGGCGCTCGCCCAGCGCAACATCGACGCGCTCATCTACGCCTCCACCTACCACCGCGAGGTCGCCCTGCCCGAGGTGCCCTCCGGCACCCCGTTCCTCCTCCTCGACGGACGCCCCGCGGGCGATGCTCACGTCGACTGGGTGGCGCCCGACGAGGTCGCCGGCGCCGCCGCGGCGGTCGAGCACTTCGTCTCGCGCGGCCACCGCCGCATCGGGTTCATCAACTCCGGCGAATCGATCCCCGCGGCCCGGGGGCGCCTCGAGGGCTACTTCTCGGCCCTGCGGGCGGCGGGCATCGAACCGGATGACCGGCTCATCTCGACCCTGACGGATCGGTCGATCGCCGCGACCGAGGTCTCGGCGGCGGCGCTGCTCGACCTCCCCGACCGACCCACCGCGATCTTCTGCTTCAACGACCGCGTCGCGGCCGGGCTGTATCGAGAGGCGGCGCGACGCGGCCTCAGCATCCCCCGGGACCTGTCGATCATCGGGTTCGACGACGATCAGTCCGTCATCGAACACCTCACGCCCTCGCTCACGACCGTCCAGCTGCCCCACCGGGCGATGGGCGTGTGGGCCGTCGAGCGACTGCTGGACGGCCTGCGCACCGAGGGCGACTCGACCCCTGAGGGCTTCCTCATGCCGTGTCGCCTGATCGTGCGCGACTCCGTCGCACCACCGAGCTGAAGAATTCCGGCGCACCACCCCGCACCGCAGCAACGAAGCGGGGTGGCACACACGGCCGGAACCGCAAGAGAAACATTCCACTCACTCAAGAACGGAACATCAATGAAGATACCAACAATGGCCCTGGCCGCGGTCGCGATGCTGTCGCTGGCCGGCCTCACCGGCTGCGCCGCCGGTGGGACGACCACGGCATCGTCGACGGGATGCGATGGCAAGCTCCCCTCCGGAACGACCGATATCAGCGTGTGGTACCACAACGGCGAAGCACCCGACGTCGCCGCGATGACCCAGCTGGCAGCATCCTTCAATGCCTCGCAGAAGAAGGTGCACGTCACGCTCAAGGTGATTCCCGACATGACCGCCTCGGTCAAGGGCGCCGCTGCCTCGAAGCAGCTCCCGGATGTGCTCGACACCGACTCCGCGAACGCGGCCAACGAGGCCTGGAGCGGCTACCTCCGCCCGCTCGACTCGTGCATCCCCGCCTCGCTGAAGGCCGACCTCCTGCCCAGCATCGTCTCCGGCGGAACCTACGCCGGCCACCAGTACGCGGTCGGCCTGGTCGACTCGGGTATGGCGATGTACGCCTACAAGTCCGACCTCGTGAAGGCCGGGGTGCGGATCCCGACGGGTCTCTCCGACGCGTGGACCGCATCCGAGTTCACCGACGCGCTCGCGAAGCTCCGTGCGGCGGGCCACAAGCAGCCGCTCGACCTCTGGAAGACGTCGCCGTGCGCGTACTGCACGGAGACCTACCTGTGGTCATCCGGTGGCGACCTCGTCGACCGTAAGACGTACAAGACGGCGAGCGGATTCATCAACTCGCCCGACGCGGTCACCGGGCTCACCACCTTCCAGTCGTGGTTCAAGGACGGCTACGTCGACGACAACAGCGACGGCGCCGCCTTCCTCAACCACCGGGTCTCCCTGTCGTGGAACGGCTTCTGGCAGTACAAGCCGTTCGCGGCCGCCGCGGGCTCCGACCTGCTCGTGCTCCCGATGCCGAACATGGGCAAGGGTGCGACGAACACCCAGGGCAGCTGGCAGTGGACGATGACCAAGTCGTCGAAGGACCCCGACGCGCTCTGGGCCTGGATCGCCTACACGCTCGAGCCGCAGAACGTCGCGGCGATCGCGACCTCCAACTCGGGTGTTCCGTCGCGCAAGTCGGTCCTCGCGACCAGCGCCCTGTACGGGTCGAACGGTCCGCTCGCGCTGATCGGTGATGGTCTGGCGGCGGGGAAGACGGTCGCCCGGCCGATGACGCCGGGGTACCCCGCGATGGACGCGGCCTACGCCACCGCGATCACCGACATCATCGCCGGGAAGGACGTCAAGACGGCGCTCGACACGGCGGCCGACGCCATCAACTCGGATCTCAAGCAGAACGAGTACTACCCGACCCCCAAGTAAGCCATCCGTCAGTTCGGTGTGGGGTCGCTCCGGGAGCGACCCCACACCCTCGAGAGAGCCCCATCAATGACGACACACGACCTGACGAGGGCGGTGCGGCCGCGGCCCATCAGAACCGGCGGGGGAGCGGCCCTCGCCGCCTGGCTGTTCAACGCGCCGGCCCTCGTGCTTCTGCTGATCTTCCTCGCAGTGCCATTCGGCCTCGCGATCTTCTTCTCCTTCACCAACTTCAGGCTGGGCTCGCCCCTGCCGCTCCGCTTCGTCGGGGTGGAGAACTACACGAGCCTCTTCTCCGACGCCGAGTTCCTCCAGGCCTTCGCCAACAACGTGATCTTCGCGGTGGTCGTCGTCCCCGTGCAGTGCGCGCTCGCCCTCGGCCTCGCCATCCTCGTCAATCAGAAGATCCGCGGCATCGCCTTCTTCCGGGCCCTCTTCTTCATGCCGGTCGTGCTGGGCGGTGCGGTCGTCTCGACCATCTGGTTCATCCTCATGGACCCGAGCTACGGCCTCCTCAACGGTCTACTGCGCGCGGCGACGTTCGGGCAGCTGCACCTGCGCTGGTTGCAGGATCCGAACACGGCGCTCGCCTCGATCATCGTGATCTGCATCTGGGGCTCGGTCGGCTTTCAGATGGTCATCCTGCTCGCCGGCCTGCAGGACATCCCCTCGGATCTGTACGAGGCCGCGCAGCTCGACGGAGCCGGCACCTGGGCGCAGTTCCGGTCGATCACGCTCCCCGGTCTGCGCAACACGATCGTCTTCGTCGTCACGATGACCACGATCTTCGCCTTCCGGCTGTTCGATCAGGTCTTCGTGCTGACCCACGGCGGTCCGCTCGGATCCACCAACACGATGCTGCTCGAACTCGTCAAGGTCGGCTACGACCAGCAGCTCATCGGGCGTGCGTGCGCGATCGCCGTCGTGTTCTTCCTCGCGGTCGTCGCCTTCACGCTGCTGCAGAGACGCGTCATCAAGGAGGACGAGTCATGACCGTGATCGCCCGCAGCAGTCGGCGAGCGCGCGCCCGCCGAGCGCGCGTCGGAACCTGGGTGCTGCTCATCCTGATCGGCATCGTGTTCGCGGCCCCGCTGCTGTTTCTCATCGTGGGCGCCTTCAAACCCGGAACGCTCGTGCTCACCGAGGCGAGTTCGTGGAGGGCCTTCTGGCCGAGCCACGCCTCCCTGAACAACTTCGCGACGGCGATCACGCGTTCGCAGCTGTTCACGCTCCTGCTCAACACGATCATCGTGACCGGCACGATCGTTCTCTCAGGGCTCGTCATCAACAGCCTGATCGGCTACGCGCTCGCGCGCTTCCGGTTTCGGGGACGACGCTTCCTGTTGCTGCTGATCGTGGCGCTCGCCGTGGTGCCCTTCCAGGCGATCGCGATTCCGACGCTCCTCGAGATGTCGCAGTGGGGGCTGCGAAACACCTACCCCGGTCTGATCCTGCCGATGATCGCGAACGCCTTCTACATCTATCTCTTCTATTCGTTCTTCCTCGCGATGCCGGTCGAGTTGGAGGAGGCGGCCCGGGTGGATGGCGCGGGGCCGCTGCGCGTGTTCCGATCCATCGCCGTCCCGCTCGCGGGACCCGCCTTCGCAACGGTCGCGATCCTGTCGTTCATGAGCTCCTGGGGAGAGCTCCTGTGGCCGTCGCTCATGACCGACGACATCACGGTGCGCACGATCCAGCTCGGCATCAGCGTCATCCGCTCCTCGCCGCCCATCAACCAGGGCGTGGTGCTCGCCTCCGTGCTGCTCGCCGCCCTCCCCGTGATGGTCGTCTTCATCGTTCTGCAACGTCGCTTCATCGAGAGCGCGGCTCGGAGCGGGATCAAGTGACCGACGGCCAGCTCGCGCGCTCCACGCACGCCCACCGACCCGCCCTGCACTTCACCGCCCCGAAGAACTGGATGAACGACCCCAACGGTTTGATCCAGTGGGGGAGCGAGTTCCACCTCTTCTATCAGCACAATCCGCACGCTCCCGAGTGGGCGCGTCCCTACTGGGGCCACGCGGTGAGTGACGACTTGCACTCGTGGCGCGACCTGCCGATCGCGCTCGAGCCCGACAGCGAGTTCGACCGGGCCGGGTGCTACTCGGGCTGCTGCGTCGACGACGACGGCATCCCCACGATCATCTACACCGGCGTCGTGGCGGAGGAGGGCCGCGAGGGTCTCGTCGAACGCGTGCTCAGCGCCACGAGCACAGACGGTCTCGTCACCTGGGTCAAGTCGCCGACCCCGCTCATCGCGGGTCCGCCCGACGAGATCGACGCGGTGGGGTTCCGCGATCCCTTCGTGTGGCGCGACGCCGACGGCACCTGGCACCTCATTCTCGGCTGCGGCAGCAGAACGAGGGGCGGAATGGTGCTCCACTACGTCTCGCGTGATCTCCGCAGCTGGGAGTACCGCGGTGTGCTGCTGGAGCAGTCCGACATCGCCGACACCGCGCTCGTCGCGGCGACCGTCTGGGAGTGCCCCCAGCTCGTTCGACTCGGTGGCCGCGACATCGTCATCGTCTCGGTGCTCACGAGCGCGCCGAGCCACGTGGTCATGATCGAGGGTGAACTGCGCGGTGACCGCTTCATTCCGAGCGCCGCCGATCGCATGGATGGCGGAAGCAGCTTCTACGCCCCGCACGTCACCCGACTCGCCGACGGTCGCTGGGCCGCGCTCGGATGGTTGCAGGAGTCGACGTCGCGCGATCCCTCGGACTGGGCGGGCACGCTGTCGCTGCCCCGCGAGCTGCTGATGTCAGACGGCGTGGTCGTGCAGCGCCCTCTGCACGAGTTCGCCCGCCTGCGGGGCACTCGCACCGACGCGCTCATGCCCGTCGCGCCGGGACAGCCCGCGACACCCCTCATCTCGCACGCGGCACCCTTCGAGGTGCGAATCCGAGGGCCGGTCCAGGCGCGACACCAGCTCTCGATCGGCACGCCCCAAGGAGTGGTGGTGCTGCCCGGTCTCGACGGTCCCGGCGCACCGCACGACGACCGCCCCCTCGACGTCACCATCGTCGTGGATCGGTTCATCACCGAGGTGTTCAGCGAGGGACGACCGGTGATGACCACGCGGGCGGACGGTCGATCGACGGCCGGTCATCCGCTCGAGCTGGGCACCACGGGCGACGGCTTCGCGGTCCTCGTCTCGTGGTGGCCGCTGACGCCGGCCTGAGGTTGGCCCTCGCTGGCTAGGCTGGGCTCAGGGCGCGGGTGCCCCGGCGAGGAGCGACATGCAGACACGGATACTCGGCGGGGGCCTGGGCGTCTCGACGCTCGGTCTCGGCTGCATGACGATGACCGGCGGCTACAGTTCCAGCCCGGAGCGCGCCGAGATGCGCGCACTCCTGCGCACCGCCGTCGACAGCGGGGTGACCCTCTTCGACACGGCCGAGATCTACGGGCCGCACAGCAATGAGGAGCTCGTCGGCGAGGCACTCGCCCCGGTGCGCGATGAGGTCGTGATCGCGACCAAGTTCGCGCAGAAGATCGATCCGGATGCCCGCGCGCTCGCCGGGCGCATGCTCCGCCCCGACGAGGTCGCGGCGGCCGTGCACGGCTCGCTGCGTCGCCTCCGTACCGACCGCATCGATCTCTACTACCAGCACCGCGTGAATCCGGAGTACCCGATCGAGGAGTACGCGGGCGCCGTGCGCGCGCTCATTCTCGCGGGAGACGTGCTCCACTTCGGCATGTCGGAAGCGGCCGCGGCGACGATCCGGCGGGCGCACGCGGTGCAGCCGGTGACGGCCGTGCAGAGCGAGTACTCGCTGTGGTGGCGGCGTCCGGAGGAGGAGGTGCTCGTCGCCTGCGCAGAGCTCGGCATCGGCTTCGTGCCGTTCAGTCCGCTCGGCAAGGGGGTGCTCACGGGCACGGTCGACACGTCGACCGAGTTCGCCGACAACGACCTGCGGGCGCGCATCCCCCGATTCGAGGCGGAGGCGCTCGCCTACAACCTGGAACTGGTGGAGGGCGTGAAGGAACTCGCCCGATCGATCGGCGCGACCCCCGCCCAGGTCGCGCTCGCGTGGCTGCTCGCGCAACACGAGTGGATCGTTCCGATCCCCGGCACCACGAAGCCCGCTCGGCTCGCCGAGAACCTGGGGGCCGCGCAGCTGGAGCTGACCCCGCGCGATCTCGCCCACCTCACCGAGCTCTCCGCCGCGTTCACTGTGCAGGGCGGCCGCTACCCCGACGACCTCGAGGCGCAGACCGGGCTCTAGATCCGCGCGGGTTCAGCACCGCGCGCGACCCGGGGCCGCGCGCGCGATCCTGCATTGCGTGCGCTGCCGCGTGCGCTGCCGCGTGCGCTGCCCCGTCCGCTGCCGCGTGCGCTGCCCCGTCCGCTGCCGCGTGCGCTGCCCCGTCCGCTGTCCCGTGCGCTGCCGCGACCCGTCCGCGGCCAGAACCCGAGCTTGACACCTGTACTGAGTACACTCATAATAAAGTACAGTCGTAAATGAGTGAATTAGTGAAAGGTGTCGCCGGCATGAAGGCCATCGTCGTTCCCCAGTACAAGAAGCCCGCGGTGCCGACCGACCGCCCCGAGCCGCGTCCGGGCGCGGGGGAGGTCCTGGTCGCCGTCGCGGCGAGCGGCATGAATCCGCTGGATGAGAAGGTCCGGCTGGGCGAGTTCCGGCAGGTCCTGCCCTACCGCGCTCCGTTCATCCTCGGTCACGACCTCGCGGGCACGGTGGTCGAGCTGGGCCCCGGGGTCACCGCATTCTCGCTCGGCGACGTCGTCTACTCCCGACCTCGGGACGGAGCTGTCGGCACCTTCGCGGAGCGTATCGTGGTGGCCGTCGACGACCTCGCCCTCGCGCCGCGCTCGATCTCGATCGAGTCGGCGGCATCCCTCCCGCTCGTCGCTCTGACGGCCTGGCAGGCACTCGTCGAGATCGGGAAGGTCCGCGCGGGACAACGGGTGTTGATCCACGCGGGTGCGGGTGGCGTCGGCACGATCGCGATCCAGCTCGCGAAGCACCTCGGTGCCACGGTCGCGACGACCGCGAGCGCGGCGAACGCGGAGTTCGTGCGCGGTCTCGGCGCGGATATCGTCATCGACTACCGGACGGAGAGCGTCGAGTCGGTGATCTCGGGCTACGACCTGGTGCTCGACTCGGTGGGTGCGGCGAGCGTCGCGACGTCCCTCCGTCTCGTTCGACCCGGTGGCATCGTGATCGGCATCGCCGGGCCGCCGACCCCTGAATTCGCGCGTGCCCTCGGGCTCGCCGCCCCGCTGCGTCTGGTGATGGCGCTCCTCAGTCGCGGTGTGCGGCGGGAGGCCAAGCGCCTCGGCGTCTCCTACCGGTTCCTGTTCATGCACGCCGACGGCGCGCAATTGAGCTCCATCGCCGAGCTCGTCGACCAGGGTGTGATTCGCCCGATGGTGAGTCGGGTGATCGAGTTCGACGACATCCCAGACGCCCTCGCCACCGTCGCCCGCGGCGGCTCGCGCGGCAAAGTCGTCGCGCGCATCGGCGCACAGACCTCCGACCCCGAATTCGACACGACCGAGGCTCGGCGCACCCGATGACCGCCGCAGAGGGCACCCAACCCATCATCACCTCCTACTCGCAGGCGCCCACCACGACGGTCACGGCGGGAGGAGTCACCTTCGCCTACCGTGAGCTGGGCCCACAGGAAGAGATTCCGGTCGTCTTCTTCGTCCACCTCGCGGGAACGCTCGACAACTGGGACCCGCGGATCGTTGATGCGGTGGCGAAGCACCGCCGCGTCATCACCTTCGATCAGCGCGGCGTGGGCGGGTCATCCGGGACAGTACCCGGCACCATCGAGGAGGCGGCCGACGACGCGTACACCTTCATCTCCGCGCTGGGCTATCCCCTCATCGACGTCTTCTCGTTCTCCATGGGCGGCATGATCGCTCAGGATCTGATCGTCAAGCACCCCCGACTGGTGCGCCGGCTCGTGCTCACCGGCACCGGGCCGCGCGGCGGCAGAGATATGGACAAGGTCGTCGGCACGACCTACTGGGACGTGCTGCGCGCCGCCCTCACTCGGTCGGATCCGAAGGAGTTCCTGTTCTTCGCCAGGGACGCCGCAGGGAAGCGCGCGGCGAAGGAGTTCCTGTCCCGGCTCGCCGAACGCTCCACCGACCGCGACGCAGACATCTCCCTGCGCGCCTTCCGCACACAGTTGAGCGCGATCGCGAAGTACGGTCGCTCGGCACCCTCGGATCTCTCTGTGGTGACGCAACCGACGCTGATCGCCAACGGCGACCACGATCGCATGGTGCCGTCGATCCTGTCGAAGGAACTGGGCGAGCGCATCGCGGGCAGCGAGGTCATCATCTATCCGAACTCCGGCCACGGCGGAATCTTCCAGTACTGGGAGAAATTCGTTCCGGTTCTCGTGGCGTTCCTCACCGCGGACCGCACCGTCGGAGGTGCTCGCTGAGCCGCGCGGCGCGAGGGGGCGGGTGTCGGTTATCCTCCGTTCAGGGATACACCGCCGTCGCGTCGTCGAGTGAACGCGTCCGCACACAGGTGTCCACGAGCAGGGAGTGAGCATGCCGGTCGGTCGCCGCGAGCGAAACAAGGAGGAGAAGCGCGAGCGGATTCTCGCGGCTGCGAGCGAGCTCTTCGCCGTGCGTGGGGTGGATGACGTCACCACCCAGCAGATCGCCGACGCCGCAGACATCGGCACGGGCACCCTCTTCCTCTACGCGAAGAGCAAGGGCGAGTTGCTCCTCATGGTGCAGAACAAGCACTACGAGGACGCGCTGACGGAGGGATCCGCTGCCGCCGCCCAGGAGGTCGACGTGCTCGATGCGATCGACGCGATCATCCGCCCGATCGTGCTCTGCAATCGGGAGCACATCGGAAACGGGCGCACCTACCTTCGCGAGGTGGCGTTCGGCGACGCCTCCGAGCCGAACCACACCCGGTCTCTCGAAATCGTGGTCGCGAGCGAGCAGTTGCTGGCGCACACCATCGAGCGCACCAGCGCGCTCGACTCCGCGCGCTCGGCCTCGCTCGCCCGGGCCGTCTCCAGCCTGCTCTTCCGGAGTCTGGCGGCGCCCGAGCAGATCAGCGGCACGAGCACAGAGATCGTCGCGAGCATCCGTCGCGACGTCGCAAACCTGCTCGGCAGGCCCGCCGACGACTAGCCCTGTTCGGTCGGTGCCAGCCCTCGAACGGAGCGCCGCACGTGCACCGGCATATCGACCAGGTGCTCGCCCGGCGCGCTGTCGTCGTTCATCAACAGCTCGACGGCCAGTTCGCCCATGCGCACGTAGGGAAGACTCACCGTGGTCAACTGCGGCTGCACGTACTCCGCGATGACGTCGTCATCGAAGGATGCGATCGACACGTCCTCGGGGATCCGCAGTCCCGCATCGTGGATGGCGCGGCTCGCCCCGAACGCCAGTCGGTCGTTGAGACAGATCACGACCTTGGGCCGCGTCTCCCTCGCCAGGAGAGCCCGCATCCCGTCGTAGCCGGTCGACAGTTCCCACTCGGCTTCCGGAACGGTCGCGAACGGGGTGATCCCGTGGGCCGCGAATCCCTCCCACAGTCCCTCCAGCCGTCGCTTCACCGTGAATGTCACGTCCGGTTCGAGCTCGGGCGCCCCGGCTCCGATGACGGCGACCGCGTCACGATGGCCCGCCTGGGCGAGAAGGTCGACGAGTGAGCGGGCCCCGTTGTGCTCGTCGGGCAGCACCGCCAGTCGATCCTCCGCGATGCGCGCGTTCAGGAGCACCAACCGCGTGCGCATGGCGGCCTCGGGGAGGGTGATGACCCGCGAGCGCGACGCCACGAAGATGAGACCGTCCACGCCGCGATCGACGAGGGCCTCCGTCGCCTCGCGTTGGATCTCGGGGTCGCCCTCGGTCTCGGCCGTGAGGACGGTCATCCGATGCGCCCGTGCCCCGCGAAGGGCCCCGCGGATGAGCGCGCTCGCCTCGGGGCTGACAGACGCCTGATCGGAGACCAGCCCGATCGCGTGCGAGCGCTGGGTGCTGAGCGCCCGCGCCGTGAGATTGGGGCGGTAGCCCAGCTCCGCGGCCGCCGCGTGCACGCGCGACTGCACGGTGTCCGACAACCGGGTGCCGGTGCGGCCCGCAAGAACCAGTGACACCGCGGTCGGCGATACGCCCGCGAGAGCCGCCACATCGGCCTGAGTCGCGCGTCGATTCGCCACTGATCCCCCTCTCGTTATCGGATCGTAGCCTGACGGCCGGATTCGGTGTTGACAATCCAATGCTAAGGCGCTTTAGTTGCTTGCTAAGGCGCTTTAGCAAGAATTCAAGGAGGAAGTCGTGGCGATTCTGTCGAGCGCGTACCCAGGGCGGTGCGCGACATGCTGAGGCTCGCCAGCGACTGGGTCTGGGACTTCTGGATCGCCGATGACGGCGTCGATTTCCACCTCTTCTTCCTGCACGCCTCGCGGTCGCTGGGCGACCAGCACAAGCGCCACCGCAACGCTCGGGTGGGGCACGCGACGTCGATCGATCTCAGCAACTGGACCGTCCATCCCGACGTGCTCGGCCCGGGCCACACGGGCGACTTCGACCAGACCGCGGCCTGGACCGGCAGTGTCGTGCGCGGCGACGACGGACTGTGGCGCATGTTCTACACGGGCGCCAGCTTCGCCTCCGAGTGGCCGGTCTTCACGAACACGCAGACCGTCGGCGTCGCGACCTCCGTCGACCTCTTCCACTGGGAGCGACGTCGCGAGCCCATCGTCACCGCCGACGCGCGCTGGTACGAGACCCTGGGAACCTCGAGCTGGCCCGAGGAGGCCTGGCGCGATCCGTGGGTCTACCGAGACACAGACGGGCTGTGGCACATGCTGCTCACGGCGCGGGCCAACAGCGGTCCGGATGACGACCGCGGCGTCATCGGCCACGCCACGTCCCTCGATCTCGACACCTGGGTCGTGACACCGCCGCTTTCCGCCCCGGGGCTGGGTTTTCAGCACCTCGAGGTCCCTCAGCTCGTGGTCGCCCCCGATGGCCGCCGCTCGATCGTCTTCTCCGCACCGACCGACATGCTCTCCCACGCCGCGCAGGAGCGCGGACTCGTCGGGGGCATCTGGGCGATGGGCGTCGGTGAGCCGGAGACGCTTCGACTGCTGGCGCCGCAGAACTACTACTCAGGGCGGGTCATTCGCGACCGTGCCGGAGCCGACCACCTGATGGTCGTGCTCAACGTCGATTCGGCGGGGGAGTTCCCCGGCGAGATCAGCGACCCCATTCCGCTCGCGTTCCGCGACGGCATCCCCTACCTCCACGAGACAGCTGCGCTGCCGCTCTAGCGACAGCGCAGACCACCACGCCCGTTCGCGGGCAACAGAATGAAAGGTATGACAATGAGCAACTTCCAGCGGGGCCGTGTCTGGCCCCTCATCGCCGTCGCCGCCGCCGCGGCGCTCGGCCTTGCGGGATGTTCGTCAGGAGGCGGCACTGCAGCCGCCGGTGATGGCACCGGCAACATCGTCATCTGGGCCCATCAGGGTCAAGATAGCGAGAACGCTGCGATTCAGGCGGCGGTGGCCGGTTTCAACTCGTCGCAGTCGAAGGTGAAGGCGACCCTCAAGATCCTGTCGTCCGACACGTACACCACCACGATCACCAACACCCCGACCGACAAACTCCCCGATGTTCTCGAGATGGATGGTCCGACCGTCGCCGCCGACGTGTACAACCAGAAGCTCGCCCCGCTGAAGGGACTCGTCGCGGATTCTACGATCGCCAACGCCACGGGTGGCTCGATCGCCGAGGGCACGTCGCACGGCAAGCTCTACGCGCTCGCCATGTATGACTCCGCGCTCGGGATCTACGGCAACAAGAAGCTCCTGGATGCTGCCGGTGTGAAGTACCCCACCTCGATCGCGACCGCCTGGACGGCCGACGAGTTCACCGCCGCGCTGAAGACGCTCGCCGCCGCCAGCCCGACGGGCAAGGCACTCGACATCAACGAGCAGTACGGGCTCGGTGGCGAATGGGGCACCTATGCCTTCGCTCCGCTCGTCTGGTCGGCCGGTGGCAACCTCATCGAGGGCAACAAGGCCAGTGGCGTACTCGATTCCACGAAGTCGATCGATGCGATCTCGACCTTTGCCAGCTGGAAGCCCTACATCGACCCCAATGCGGATGGCAATGCCTTCCCGAGCGGCAGGGTTGCGCTCGGCTGGGGTGGCCACTGGCTCTACCCCGCCTACTCCAAGGCGCTCGGCGCTGACCTGCTCGATCTGCCGCTGCCCAACATGGGAACCGGAACCAAGACCGGTGCGGGATCGTGGACCTGGGGTATCGGTGCGGGCACGAAGCACGGCAAGGCGGCCGGCGCATTCCTCGACTACCTCCTGAACGATGCCAACATCAAGGCGATGACCGACGCCAACGGTGCCGCTCCGGCGACGAAGACGGCATTCGCGGCCGACAAGACGTATCAGGCCGGCGGCGGACTCGCGCTGTTCGGCGAGCAGCTGCAGCACGCCTGCCCGTCGACCGCGATCACGGCCGACTGCGTCGCCGTCTACCGGCCGGTCACGCCCGGATACCCGACGATCACCGCGAAGTTCGGGGCCGCCCTCAGCGCCATCTACGGCGGCGCCGACACCAAGGAGCAACTGGGGAACGCAGCCAAGGCGATCGACCAGAACTACTCCGACAACGGGGACTTCAAGTAGGTTCCCCATGGGCGGGCGGCGCTCATTCGCCGCCCGCCCATTCTCGACCAGCTAGGGAGAGTCAAAGATGTCTACTTCACTGCCTGCCCGCGAGGGAGCAACGGCCGCAGGGCCGTCGTCCCCGCGTCCCCGCCGCCGCAACTGGCGCAATCGCGATCGCCTCCCCGCCATCCTGATGAGTCTGCCGGCGATCGTCGGACTGCTCGTCTTCGTAGCGGCGCCCTTCGTGGTGGCGATCATCCTGTCGTTCTTCAACGTGCACATCGGGCAGGTGCGCCCCCCGCAATTCCTGGGGGCCACCTACTACATCCGGCTCTTCACCGACCCGATCTACTCCGGCCCGTTCCTTCGCTCGCTGCTGAACAACTTCACGTTCGCCATCGTCGTCATCCCGGTGCAGACCGGCCTCGCTCTTGCGCTCGCCGTGCTGCTCAACAGCAAACTGCGGGGGATGCCCGTCTTCCGCACGTTCTTCTTCATGCCGGTCGTCTTTCCGATGGCCTTGGTCGCGGTCATCTGGCGGCTCATCTTCGAACGCAGCGACAGCGGCCTCCTCAATGCCGGGGTGCACTTCATCACGGCGGGGGTGGCGCCGGCGCAGGATTGGCTCGGAAGCTCGGCGACCGCCATGGGGTCGATCATCCTGCTCTCCATCTGGCAGGGCGTCGGCTTTCAGATGATCATCATCCTCGCGGCACTGCAGGAGATCCCACCGGACCGGTACGAAGCGGCTCAGCTGGATCGGGCGAACGCGTGGCAGCGGTTTCGCAATGTGACGGTTCCGGGAATCCGCAACACGCTGATCTTCGTGATCCTGTTGACGACCATCTACGCCTTCCGCGTCTACGACCAGGTCTACATCCTGATCAAGACGGCGTCGGCGAATCAGGATGCGGTGCAGACGGTGCTCTATCAGGCGACGTCCGCGGTCTTCGACCAGAACAACTTCAGTCTCGCCTCGGCGATCACTGTCGTCTTCTTCGTGATCATCGTGGCGATCACGCTCATTCAGCGAGCGCTGCTGCGGCAGCGGAACGAGGGTTGACATGAAAACTCGAAAGACTCTCGCCGCCGTGCGCGGCTACGCGATCCTCACGGTGCTCGCGGCGCTCATGTTCGCGCCGATCTACTACCTGATCATCGGCAGCTTCAAGCCCTCAGCGGAGGTGCTGAACGGGTTCGGCGGATTCCTGCCGGTCGACCTCTCCTTCAACAACTATGCGAAGGTGTTCGCGTCGCTCTCCTCCGACAGCACGGGCTACTTCCTGCAGTACGTGCTCAACTCCCTGACGATCTCGGGTGTCATCGTGATCGTCGGGTTGGTCATCAACTCGATGGCCGGATACGCGTTCGCGCGTCTCGAGTGGATGGGGCGGGACAAGGTGTTCCTGATCGTCGTGATCCTCGTGATCGTGCCGTTCGAGTCCGCCGCCATTCCGTTGCTGTTCATGCTGCAGGGCGAACGTGACACGCTCCTGGTGCAGATCATCCCGTTCCTCGCGAACGCCTTCTCGGTCTATCTCTTCTACACCTCGTTCCTCAGCTCGAACGCGAGCGTGGAGGAGGCCGCGCGCATCGACGGGCTGGGGGCGTTCGGCACCTTCGTTCGCGTCGTGGCGCCGAACTCGAAGCCGGTGTTCGCCACGGTCGCGATCCTCACCTTCCTGAGCTCGTGGGGGCAGTTCCTCTGGCCGTCGCTCACGACGTCGGACCCCGCGGTGAGACCGCTTCCGCTCGAGATGGGAGCCTTCTCCGGGCTTCAGCCCGTCGACTGGGGTGCGGTGTTCGCCTTCGGCACGATGCTGGTGCTGCCGATCCTGATTCTCTTTCTCGCTTTCCAGCGGTTCTTCGTGCAGAGCGTGGCTTCCTCGGCCGTGAAGGAGTAGAGCGCGTCGGCCGGACCCGGGGAGTCCGGCCGACCCCGCCCGCCGGGGCGCGCCCGCTCCTGGATGAGACTTGTCTCATCTGTGCTCTCTTGGACGTTTCTTGGATAATCGGGGCACCCATCTTTGATCGGCTCTTCATAGCCTCATCACATGAAGACTCCAGTTATCACCGCACTTGTTCTGGTCGGCGTGCTCGGCACTGCCGGTGCCGCGATGGCATCCAACGGCACTCTGACCGCGTTCACCTCGGGCCCCGTCGACACCCCGGCGGCCACCGACACTCCCACCGCCACCCCGACGCCGGTCACCACTCCGGCCGAGGAGAGCAGTGACGACGCCACGCCCGAGCCGAGCGACTCGCCCACGGCGGTCCCGACGGCGCAGCCCACCGCGGTGCCCCTGCCAGCCCACAGCGACGACGCCAACGAGTCCTCGCAGAACGAGCAGGGCGACAACGAGCAGGGCGACTCGCAGGACGACCAGGGTGACGGCGAGCACTCCACGTCGACTCCCGCCCCGGAGCCCTCCCACCACTCCTCCGACTCCGGCGACTCGAGCGACGGCGGCGACCAGTCCGGCTCCGGCGACGGCGGCAGCTCCGACGGCTCCTCCGGCGGCGACGACTAAACCGCACACCCACGACCGAGCAGTGCCCCGTCAGAGCTGGCGGGGCACTCTCGCGCTGACGATCATCCGGATGCCCGGGGCCCAGCCCCGCTTCAGACCACCGTGGAGGAACCCATGACCGCACCCCTGGCGCTCGCGAGCGACGCCGCCCGCGCCCGGATCGGACGATTCGTGCTCGTGCACGTGTGCACCGACACCTCGGCGCGCGGCATGGACATCGTGCGGTCGTGGGATGTCCTGGGACTTGCGGGCACGCTGGGCGATCCGGGTGAGGCGACCGTGGTGAGCCACGACGTTCTCACCACCACGCACACGACAGTCCGCGAGGGCTTGCGAGCCCCTCGGGCCGCCGTCGAGACCCTCGCCGCGGGCCACGGCCTCGAGCTCGACCCGTCGAGCTGGTCGATCGTGCTCGAGTTCGGCGACCGCGCGGGCGAGAGCGCGATGGTCGCGCACCGGGTGGCCGGAATCCTCGTCGGCTGACCGCCCCGGCCATGCGCTGGTGGGAGCTGGGTTGGAGCCCGCCTTCGCGGGTAGTCCGATCAGGAATCGCGGCACTTGCGCATGGTCAACTGCTCATCGCCGTCACCGTTGCCTCAGCATCCTTGACGAGCAGGTACATCGCCCGCTTGCTGGCGGGTGGCACGAGAGTGAACCCGAACTTCTCATAGAAGCGTTCCGCGTCGCTGTTCAGGGCATCGACGATGACGGCCCGTGCACCCACTAGGCGTGACGCTTCGATGCCCTTGAGCAATGCATCCGCGAGCAAGGAGGCGCCAAGGCCTCTTCCGCCGAACTCGCGGTCGACGGCGAGGCGTCCGATCAGGATCACCGGAACGGGGTCGGGCATATTTCTCGACACCTTGCTGGGCGCATCCTCCTGACGCAGCGCGCTCGCGGCGAGGCAGTAATACCCTCCGATCCGTTCCGTGTCGCTGTCGACGGACACGAATGTTCGTGAAGCCCCCGACGTCTGATTCTTTATCGCCCGTAGATTGAGCCAGTTATTCAGGCTTTGCTCACCACAGTCGAACTGCGAGACGTCGTCGGCCGCGGTGAGTGGCCGCGGGTGGCGAAAACTCAATCCTCGAAGACCGAGGGTCGTTTCAGGAGGTCCGCCAGCCCGCTGATCGGCCTGGCGGGCCGCTCGAGAATCCTGTTGAAGGCGTCCCAAGAACGCTTTGACATGCTCAGTTCACGTTCGATGCGGATGACCTGCTCAGCCTCTTTCACCAAGAGTGGCACGGAAAAATCGGTCACTGACCGGCCCGCGATAGCAGCAGCCTGCTCTATCTCGGATTTCTGTTCGTGAGTGAGGCGTAACTCTAAGCGGCTGGACTTCGTGGCTGACACGCCTCGAGTGTACGGCATTTGACCGTACATCGAGTGCCGTGTCGACTCGATGGACCGGATCGGCCTGGCCCAGGTCGGCGAGCGCAACATCGATGCGCTCGCGCGTTCGACGATGCCGGCTTGGGCCAGTCGAGTGGGCTCTGGCAGTCGCGTGGTGCGCCAGTGCGGGGTTTATCGCGATGACGCTGAGGCAGCAATGGCCTGCGAATCATGCGGGGTACATTTCTTGGGGGTCTCTTCACAGTGATCCACGACTGAGTCTCCGTGCCGTTGAAATTGTGGAATGATCGACTCAACCGCGTAGCCCGGCACATCAAGTGTCGGCTCGGGTCCACACGCCGCACGCTCGTTTGGGTCAGCGCATCATGAGCCTCCCGCAGACGTACCGCACCGAACTCGGATTCACCGTTGACGGGGCGTCCCCCGCGCTGCTCCGTAACCTGCTCGACGACTTCGCCACGGCTCTGGTGCGCGTCGGTGTTCCGGTCGACACGCTGTTCCGGCCCGGGAGACCGGAGGCGGAGGTCTGCGCTGAGTGTGCCGGGCAGGGCCTCGTGCCGACGGAGGAACTCATCATCTGGTGGGGGTGGCGCGACGGGGTGACGCAGGGGCTTCCGGCGGAGTACTTCCCGCGGGACTTCCTCTCCCTGGAACGCTCGATGCAGAATTACGACGACGAAGACAAGGGCCTCGACGTTGCGCTCTGGAACCCGTCGTGGGTTCGGCTCGCGGGCCATCCGAGGGGGATCGCGGTGCTGACGGATCCGGCCATGCCGCCTCTGGTTCGAGGCGTCCACAAGGGGGGCTTCGGCACGAACGACGTGGGGACCACGTCGCAGGTGGTTTCCCTCTGCACACCGGTGACGTGGTGGATTCTTGCTATCGCGAATGGGTGGTGGAGGTGGATTCCGGCCGCTGATGGGTTCGGGCACTGGGAATACGCGCGGGATAGCCTTCCCCTGGAATGGCAGTTCACGTCGCTGGTTTGAGCGGCGACTCGCCCCTGACCGGCTCCCCGCGGACTCGCTTGTCGAGAGTGACGCCAGGCGGCGCACTATGGATTCCCGGGACGGCGCTCCGTCGCAATGGCCCCAGCGGTCCTCGCTGAAGAGCAACACTGGCGCCGGACTCATCGGCGCTCGCAACGCGGAGGCTCGTGGCCGCGCCCGGGAGATCCACGAGACCCGACAGGCCACCTGGAAGGCGCTCGGGATGTACTCAGAACGGCCGAACAGCACGAGCACGCGTCGGCCGGGCGACAGTTCTCGAGCTGTGGGGTACGGTCACTGCTGGGTTCACGAGGGAGGTTCTAGCTAGAGGCGCAGTTCGAACGTCAGTTCTGAGCCCGCTTGATCCTGGAGGGCCGACAGCAGGCTGACGCCCTCACGATCGAACCAAGCCCGTCGCTCTTCACTCCCGAAGAGACCGGTCTCCCAGTCCATATGGTCATTGAAGAATCGTGCCCATGCGATCAGTCTCGCCCGCAGGTCCGAGCTGATTATCGAGTCCCAGTCAGGTCGAGGATCGGAACTCATGATGTCGTTGAGCGGCCATTTTTGGCCGTAGTCGACTGCGAGTACTAATGCGCGCTTCATAACTTCCTAACGTGGGCGACCACTCGTAGGGGCTCAGCATCCCGACGTTGTAGACCGGGCCCGCGGTGATCGCCTGCCCAGTGGCAATCGACATCGAATCCTCCCAGCTTCCGCTGATCGGGTACTTGTTGATGACGGCCCGCCACTCATCCGCATGCTCCGTCCTGATATGGACGTAATCGAATTTGTTATCACCGCGGAATAGATCGATATGTCCATGTGCGTTTTTCCAAGATTCCACGCGGACGTCACCGAAACCGCCGCAATGAACCGGGAAAGGTTCAGGACCCCGCCCTGAATTTTCTTGAGTACCGGGTTCCGAAACAGTTCTTATGGTGGGCCCCGTGGGGCTCGAACCCACGACCAACGGATTAAAAGTCCGATGCTCTACCGACTGAGCTAGAGGCCCCTGCTCATTAAATCTAGCGGCAAACGTCGATCAGTTCGCGCCGCCGTAGGCTGGATGCGATGGCCGACGATTTTCACAAGCCCACCCAGTATTCCGGTGACAAGTTCGACACCTACGAGGGCGGCGAAGACCCCGCACGTATCCTGCGCACCGCGCACGACACCGCGCACGCCCTCCTGGCGCGTGCCCGCGAGAACACCGACCCGGCCGTGCTGGAGCGACTCGTCGCGTACACCGACGCGAACGGCATCTATGCCTTCGCCGAGCTGTGGGCGCGGTCGAGCCCGCGATCGCTGCCGGGCGCACTCTGGCGCATCTACCTGATCCGCCTGCTCATTCGCCAGGACCCGCTCGGCACGAGTCTGGGGTATCAGCGCGGCAGCGAGACCCTGCAGACCATCGACACGGTGGTCGCCGGGGCGCCGCTGCCCACCGGGCCGGAGGAGATCATCACCCTTGCCGACGAGATCCTGCGGGGCGCCTTCACCGGTGACTTCGCGGTGGCGCTCGACCGCGCGGCGGCGTTCTGCCGGGTGAGCGCATCCGGAGCGACGAGTCTGGCCGACGACGCCGACGTCACCAACGCCGAGCGGGCCGCCGAGCTCACGACCCGCGCCGACCGGCTGGCACTCACCGCCGACGAGCTCACGGCCTGCGCGCGGCTGCACCGCTCCGGCCAACTCGACTAAAATGGTGAGTCCGGGCCGCGGTAACCCCGGGCTCCACTAATAGCCGCTCCGAGCGGCCTTGCGCCGAGAGGCGTTCCGCGGCCCGGGCTCACCGTTCACGCCTCAGTGCTGCGAGCGCGCGCCGCCGCGACAAGTGCCGCGCGCCGCCGTGACAGGTGCCGCGCGGCACCGCCGCGACCAGCACCGCAGCGCCGCACCAATCCGATCCCGCTGCTGCGCCGAACCACCCACATGCCAGCCCACACCGCCACCGCCCCGCGTGGGGGCGCGCCGAGCAGCGCACCCGCTTCGCGTTTCCGCAGCGAAGCTGGAATGCTTAGGCTCGTGGGCGCGGGAGCAGGCAATGAGGCGGGGCAGGGCGCGGTGACGCCGGTCGGCCAGAACGAGCTCCTCGCCCGGGTCGCCGAGGGCGACCAGCAGGCCTTCTCCGAGCTGTACGATCAGCTCGCCCCGCGCGTTCTCGGGCTCGTCCGCCGCCTCCTGAAGGATCACGCGCAGTCGGAGGAGGTGACCCAGGAGATCTTCCTGGAGATCTGGCAGACGGCGACCCGCTACGACGCGAGCAAGGGCGGAGCATCCACCTGGATCCTCACGATGGCGCACCGCCGCGCCGTCGACCGCGTGCGCGCCTCGCAGTCGAGTCGTGACCGCGACACGCGCATCGGCATCCGCGACCTGCCCACCGACTACGACAACGTGTCGGAGGCCGTGGAGATCACGGTCGAGCATGAGCGCGTCACCCGGGCCCTGCAGCGCCTCACCGAGCTGCAACGCCAGGCCGTGACGCTCGCCTACTACGGCGGTTACAGTCACAGCGAGGTGGCCGAGATGCTGAGCGTGCCGATCGGCACGGTGAAGACGCGACTGCGCGACGGCATGATCCGACTGCGCGACGAATTGGGGGTGGCATCATGACCGATCGGAAGAAGGCCTCCGCCCCCGACTCGGGTGCCTATGTGCTCAACTCGCTGAACGGCGAGGAAGCGAACGATTTCGAGACTCAGCTTGCCGAGTCCGAGGAACTGCGAAGCGAGGTGACCGAATTGACCGACACCGCAGTGCTCCTGGGCCTCGCCGTCGAGCCGGTCACCCCCTCGCCCGAACTCAAGGCCGGCCTGATGGCCCGCATCGCGACGACCCCGCAGCTGCCCCGCGAGGTCGCCCCCGTGCGCACGCTCCACGCGGTGCCCCCGATCGCCGCCGATCAGACCGCAGCGGATGACCTCTCCACCGCCCCCGATGCCCCCACCTCCCTCGCCGCCACCGTGCGCCGCCGCTGGTACACCCGCCCGATGGTCGCGTTGACCTCGGCAGCGGCCGCCGTCGCCCTCATCCTCGGTGGGGGCGTGCTCGTGAACACGCTGCACGACAACGGGGTGCAGTCGACGCAGGCCTCCGCCATGTCGGCGATCTACTCCGCGTCAGACATGAAACGCGTCATCGCGCCGGTCACCACGGGCGGTACCGCGACCCTCGTCTACTCGCACAGCGTCGGCAAGGCGGCCCTCATCCTCGACGGGGTGCCGACCCTGCCGAGTGGCAAGGCCTACGAACTCTGGTACATCGACGCGAAGGGCACGCCGACCGCTGCGGGGATCATCCCCACCTCGACGAAGAGCACCTATCGGGTGCTCGACGGCACGCTCACGCCGGGCGCGACGATCGGTGTCACGGTCGAACCGGCGAGCGGCTCCACGAAGCCGACGACCTCGCCCGTCGTCGCGATCGCCTCGGCCTGACGAGCATCCGCCCGGCGCGGCCCGCCCGGCCCCGCCCAGCGGCCTCGGCTATCCGAACTTGCCGGAGACGTAGTCCTCGGTGGCCTGCACGCTCGGCTTGGAAAAGATCGTGTTGGTGTCGTCGTACTCGATGAGCTTGCCCGGCTTGCCGGTACCCGCGATGTTGAAGAACGCGGTGCGGTCGGAGACCCGGCTCGCCTGCTGCATGTTGTGGGTCACGATGACGATCGTGTAATCGCGCTTGAGCTCCTCGATGAGGTCCTCGATCGCGAGGGTGGAGATCGGGTCGAGGGCGGAGCACGGCTCGTCCATGAGGATCACCTCGGGGGAGACGGCGATGGCGCGCGCGATGCACAGTCGCTGCTGCTGACCGCCCGAGAGGCCCGAGCCGGGCAGGTTGAGGCGGTCCTTCACCTCGTTCCAGAGGTTGGCGCCCTGCAGCGACTTCTCGACGAGCGCGTCGGCGTCGCCTTTGCTCATCCGCCGGTTGTTGAGCTTCGCCCCCGCGAGCACGTTGTCGCGGATCGACATCGTCGGAAACGGGTTGGGACGCTGGAAGACCATTCCGACCTGGCGGCGCACGAGCACCGGGTCGACGCCGGGGCCATACAGGTCGTTGCCGTCGATGAGCACCTCGCCCTCGACGTAGGCACCGGGGATGACCTCGTGCATGCGGTTCAGCGTGCGGAGGAAGGTCGACTTGCCGCAGCCGCTCGGGCCGATGAAGGCGGTGACCGTGCGCGGCTCGATGGTGAGGGAGACGTCCTCGACGGCCTTGAACTTGCCGTAGTAGACGTTCAGGTCGTTGACTTCGATGCGCTTCGACACGGGGTTCCTTTTCTTCGCGGCGCGATCAGCGGCCGAGCTTGGGGGAGAAGATGCGGGCCACGAGACGCGCGGCGAGGTTGAGCAGCATCACGATGAGGATGAGCGTGAGGGCGGCAGCCCAGGAGCGGGCGGTAAAGAACTCCGCGATCGAACCCTGGTTGGCGTACTGGGTGTAGACGAAGACGGGGAGGCTCATCATCCGGTTGCTGAAGAGATCGAAGTTCACGCTGTCGCTGTAGCCCGAGGCGATGAGCAGCGGCGCGGTCTCGCCGATCACCCGCGCGATGGCGAGGGTGATGCCGGTCATGATGCCGGGCAGCGCGGTGGGCAGCACCACCTTGAGGACGGTGAGCCACTTCGGCACGCCGAGGGCGAAGGCCGCCTCGCGCAGCTCGTTCGCCACGAGCTTGAGCATCTCCTCCGAGGAGCGCACGATCACGGGGATCATGAGCACCGAGAGCGCGACCGCACCCGCGAATCCCGACCGGAAGCCCGGGTTGCCCGTCAGGAGGGCGAACAGCGCGAACGCGAAGAGCCCCGCGACGATGGAGGGGATGCCCGTCATCACATCGACGAGGAAGGTGATCGCGCGCGCGAGTGGTCCGCGGCCGTACTCGACGAGGTAGATGGCCGTCATGAGACCGATCGGCACCGAGATGATGGTCGTCGCGAGCGTGATCTCGAGCGTGCCGTAGAGGGCGTGCACCACGCCGCCGCTGCCGTCGAGCACGTTGCGCATCGACATGGAGAAGAACGAGGGCTGGATCATCCGGCCCAGACCGTGCTGCACGACGGTCCACAGCAGGGAGACCAGCGGCAGCAGCGCCACGATGAAGGCGGTTGCCACGAGCGAGGTGACCAGGCGGTCCTTCGCCTTCCGGACGCCCTCGACCAGCAGCGAGATCACGAAGATGAGCACGTCGAACAGCACGGTGCCGAGGAAGATCGCGCCGACGAGGTTGAACGACTTTGTCGCTCCCGAGAGCTGCACGAACAGGAAGACGAGACCGAGCAGCACCCAGCTGCCGATCAGCAGCATCCACACCGAACCGCGCGGGAGGCGACCGGTGGTGAGCGAGTTGACCATCCGTCCGGATGCGACCGCCGTCATTAGTTCGCTCCCGAGAAGGCCCGGCGGCGGTTCACGACCGCGCGGGCGATGGCGTTGATGATGAAGGTGATGACGAAGAGCACGAGGCCGGAGGCGATGAGCGCGTTGACGCCGACCCCGGATGCCTCGCTGAACTGCAGCGCGATGTTGGCGGCGATCGTGCTCGGGTTCTGCGAGGTCAGCAGGAAGAAGGAGACGACGAGCGCGGGGGAGAGCACGATCGCGACGGCGAGCGTCTCGCCCAGGGCGCGCCCGAGGCCGAGCATGGCGGCGGAGACGATTCCCGGTCGGGCGAAGGGCAGCACCGCCATCTGGATCATCTCCCAGCGCGTCGCGCCGAGCGCGAGCGCGGCCTCCTCGTGCAACCGCGGCGTCTGCAGGAAGATCTCGCGGCAGACCGCGGTCATGATCGGCAGCACCATGACCGCGAGCACGATCGCGACGGTGAGGATGGTGCGACCGGTGCCCGAGACGTCGCCGCCGAAGAGCGGGAACCAGTGCAGCGAGGTGTTGAGCCAGACGTAGAAGGGCTGCACGGCGGGGGCGAGCACGCTGACGCCCCAGAGGCCGAAGATGACCGAGGGCACCGCCGCGAGCAGGTCGATGATGTAGCCGAGCACCTGGGCGATGCGGCGCGGCGCGTAGTGCGAGATGAAGAGGGCGATGCCGATCGAGAGCGGGGTCGCCATCAGGAGAGCGAGGAACGCGGCCCACACCGTGCCGAAGGCGAGCGGTCCGACGTAGTCCCAGAAGCTGCTGGCCGCATTCGGCAGGGTGCCGGCCTTGGCGACCAGCGCGGGAATGCTCTGCGCGATGAGGAAGATGGCGACGGCGGCGAGGATCGCGACGATGATCGAGCCGGCGGTGATCGTGCTCGTGGAGAAGACGCGGTCGCCCAGCCGCACACGGGCCTTGATCACGCGCGGGGTTCCGGTGCTCATGCCTGGCTTCCTGTGGTTCGGGCGGTCATGCGGGGCGGGGGATGTCGCGGATGCGGCCCGGGCGCTCGATGAGCTGCCCGGGCCGATCCTAGAGCGAACTGTTACTTGATGGTAGCGATCGCGGTCGCGACCTTGGCGGCCACGGCGCTCGAGAGCGGCGCGGAGCCGGCGGCCGTCGAACCGGCGGTCTGTCCGGCGCTGCCGGCGACGTAGCTCGCGTACGCCTTCACGAGCGCACCCTTCGCGGCGTCCTGGTACTCGTTGCAGACGATGAGGTAGCTGACGAGCACGAGCGGCCAGGCGTTGGCGTCGGTGTTGGTGCGGTCGATCGCCACGGCGAGGTCGTTCGCGGCGCGGCCGGTCTCGAACGGCGACTTCTCGACGACGTCGGAGGCACCGGCGGCGCTGATCGTGCTGTAGGCCGAACCGACCTTGAGCTGGGCGATGCCGAGGCCCTTCGCGGCCGACTCGTCGAGGTACGCGATCGAGTTCGGCGCAGCCTTCACGGCCGCGGCGACACCCGAGCCGCCCTTGGCGGCGTCACCCGTCTTGTACGGGAAGGTCTGCGACGCGGGAGCGTCCCACACCGTCGACGCGTTCGCGGCGAGGTACTGCGAGAAGTTGAACGTCGTGCCCGAGTCGTCCGAGCGGTGCACGGTGACGATCTTGGCGGTGGGGAGCGTGACGCCCGCGTTCTGCGCGGCGATCTTCGGGTCGTTCCACTTGGTGATCGTGCCCTTGAAGATGCCCGCGATCGTGTCGGCGTCGAGCTTCAGGGTGCTGAGGCCCTGAACGTTGTACGCGATGGCGATCGGCGAGATGTAGACGGGGAGGTCGATGGCCTTGGTGCCCGACTTGCAGAGGGGCGACGGGGTGGCGAGCTCGGTGTCCTTCAGGGCGGCGTCGGAGCCGGCGAAGTCGGCGGAACCGGCGATGAAGCTCGTGCGGCCGGCGCCCGAACCCTGCGGGTCGTAGTTGACGGTCACGCCCGAGTTGGCGGACTGGAAGCCGGAGATCCAGGCGGTCTCGGCGGCGGCCTGAGCCGAGGAGCCGATGCCGTTCAGGGTGCCGGAGAGTGCTGCGGTGGAGCCGCTGGCGGCGGGCGCCGGGCTCTCGTTGGAGGCGCAGGAGGACAGGAGCACTGCTGCGACGACGGCGACGGCAGCTGCGCTGCCGATGCGGGTGAAGCTCACGGGGGAATCCCTTCGGGAGTTTGGACTACAGGATGCAGGCCGGTGCGACCCACACCCTGACGCTAGGCGCGCCGGGTGTCCACGCTCGTGCCCGGAGGTGAACGGCAGGTAAACGAGCAGCGAACAAACTAGTCGTTCGACGGGCTGTGCGTCTCCATCGCGACGATGCCGGAGCGGGGCTTGTGGGTGGCGATGTGGAACACCGAGTACTCACCCGTCGCGAGGTCGCCCATCGAGAGGAAGTCGCGCGTCGGCGGCGTGTTGGTGTGGCTCGCGATGGCGTCGATGAGCTCCGGGATGACCGGCCCATGGCTGCACAGCACCACGCTCTTCTTCTGCTTCACCCGCTTGCCGATGACGGCCTCGACGTCGGATTCGCCGCGTTCGTAGGCATCCTGACTGATCGCGTGCGACTCCTTGACCGGCAGCCCGGTGACGCGGGCGAGCGGGGCGATCGTCGCGAGGCAGCGCGCGGCGGTGCTCGAGATGATCTTGAGCGGCCGGTACGCCGCGAGCCCGAGCGCGATGCTCGCGGCCTGGGCCGAGCCGCGCTCCATGAGCGGGCGGGTCGCGTCGGCGCCGTCCCAGATCCCCGGCGGCACGGCCTTGCCGTGCCGCGCGATGACGATCGCGAAGGTGCGGGCGCGATCGGCCTTCGCCCGCTCGGCGAAGGTCTCGACGATCTCGATGTCGTGCGGGTAGCTGAGGATGCTCTTCGCCCGGCTGATCGAGACCCACTCGAGGCCGGAGATCTCGTCGTTCGGCGTGAACCGCGCCGATTCCAGCGCGTGACCGTCCACCTCGGCCGACCAGTAGTACACGCTCTTGTCGCGCCCGCTGGGCAGCTGATAATCGACCTGCCCGAGTGGTGCGCCGAGCGCGACCATGAGCCCGGTCTCCTCCGCGATCTCGCGGACGGCGGTCTGCGGGAGGGTCTCGCCGGGGTCGACCTTCCCCTTGGGCAGCGATACGTCTTTGTGCTGGGTGCGGTGCACGAGCAGGATCCGCACCTTGCCGTCCACGATTCGCCAGCACACGGCTCCGGCGGCGAGCACGGGGGTGGTCGTGAGGATGTCGGTCACTTGAGGACTCCCGAGGTGCGCTTGCGGGCGGTGATCGCGGCCATGGTCACGTCCTGGAGGTCGCGCAGCGGCGTGCCGTCGTCGCCGACCGAGTGGTGCGTCCACAGCCCGGTCTCGTCGAGCCACCAGGAGGCGGTGTCATCCGCCATGGCGACCTCGAAGATGCTGTCGACCTCGGCGAGGTGCTCGGGCACGGTCAGGCGTACGAGCGCCTCCACCCGGCGGTCGAGATTACGGTGCATCATGTCGGCGCTGCCGATGTACACCTGGGGGTCGCCGGCGTTGACGAAGGAGAACACTCGCGAGTGCTCGAGGTATCGACCGAGCACCGAGCGCACGGTGATGTTCTCGCTCATGCCCTCGCGTCCCGGCATGAGCGCGCAGATGCCGCGCACGAGGATCTCGATCTTCACGCCGGCCATGCTCGCGCGATAGAGCGCGTCGATGATCGCCTCGTCCACGATCGCGTTGACCTTGATCCGGATTCCTGAGGGCAGTCCGGCGCGGGCGTTGTCGGCCTCCTGCCGGATCCGCTTCAGCAGTCCCTTGCGCAGGTGCAGCGGCGCGACGAGCAGTCGCTTGAACTTCTTCTCGATGGCGTAGCCCGAGAGCTCGTTGAAGAGGCGCGTGAGGTCTTTGCCGATCGTGTCGCTGTCGGTGAGCAGGCCGAGGTCTTCGTAGAGGCGGCTGGTCTTCGGGTTGTAGTTGCCCGTTCCGATGTGGCTGTAGTGCTTGAGCGTGCCGTTCTTCTCCTGCCGCACCACGAGCGCGAGCTTGCAATGCGTCTTGAGTCCGACGAGCCCGTAGACGACGTGCACTCCGGCCTTCTCGAGCTTGCGCGCCCAGCTGATGTTCGCGGTCTCGTCGAACCTGGCCTTGATCTCGACGAGCGCGAGCACCTGCTTGCCGGCCTCGGCGGCGTCGATGAGCGCCTCGACGATGGGGCTGTCGCCGCTCGTGCGATACAGCGTCTGCTTGATGGCGAGCACGCCGGGGTCGGCGGCCGCCTGCTCCAGGAACGTCTGCACGCTGGTCGCGAACGACTCGTAGGGGTGGTGCAGCAGGATGTCCTGCCTCGTGATCGACGCGAAGATATCGGGCACGTCCGTGGGGTCGGTCGGCAGCAGGTTGGCGCTCGTGGTCGGCACCCGCTTGGGGAACTTCAGTGCGGGGCGGTCGATGGACACCATCTCGAAGAGGTTGCCGAGGTTGAGCGGCGCGGGCAGACGGTAGACCTCCTGCTCCGTGATGTCGAGCTCCTGCATGAGCAGCCCGAGCGTCGTGTCATCCATGTCGTCGGTGATCTCGAGGCGGATGGGCGGCCCGAAGCGCCGCGCCAGCAGACCCTTCTCGAGCGCCTGGATGAGGTTCTCCGACTCGTCCTCCTCGATCTCCACGTCTTCGTTGCGGGTGACGCGGAACTCGTGGTGCTCGAGGATCTGCATGCCCGGGAAGAGGTCTTCGAGGTGATTGGAGATGAGGTCTTCGAGCGGGATGAAGCGCAGCGCGCCCGTGCCGTCGTCGGGCAGCCGCACGAAGCGCGCGAGCAGCGGCGGAACCTTGATGCGCGCGAACTCGACCCGACTCGTCTTCGGGTTGCGCACGCGCACCGACAGATTCAGCGAGAGCCCCGAGATGTAGGGGAAGGGATGCGCGGGGTCGACCGCGAGCGGCATGAGCACCGGGAAGATCTGGTTCATGAAGATCTCGTCGATGCGCTCGCGGTCCGACGCGGCGAGGTCGCCCCAGTTCTCGATGTGGATGCCCGCCTCATCCAGTTGCGGCTTCACCACGTCGTGGTAGCACGCGGCGTGGCGGTTCTGCAGTTCGTGGGCCTTCGCGCCGATCGAGGCGAGCACCTCGGCAGGGCTTCGCCCGATATTGGTAGGCACCGCGAGGCCGGTCGCGATCCGGCGCTTGAGCCCGGCGACCCGCACCATGAAGAACTCGTCGAGGTTGCTCGCGAAGATGGCGAGGAAGTTGACCCGCTCCAGCAGGGGAACGAGGGGGTCCTCGGCCAGCTCGAGCACGCGCTGGTTGAAGGCGAGCCAGCTCAGCTCGCGGTCGAGGTAGCGATCGGCGGGCAGGGTGCCGTCGTCGTCGGAGGAGGACTCGTCGTCGAAGTCGTCGTCATAGTCGGCGCCGACACCGGCGTCCCCCACGTAGCCTTCCGCGTTCATCCGTCCATACTGGCATCCGCCCGGCCGTCTCGCGTGAACGGCAGGTTAACCGCGCGGGGGAGTCGCGCCGGTCATCCCCGCCACTCGTACTGGATGTCGATCTGGTCGTCGTGGAAGCCGCGCGAGCGGTACAGGGCGAGGGCGGGGTGGTTGTCGCCCTCCACGTAGAGATGGGCGCGCGCGACACCCAGGCGGCGGAGGTGCGCGAGCCCCGCGTCGAAGAGCGCGCCGCCCAGCCCGGCGCCCTGCCGGTCGGGGTGCAGGCCGACGACGTAGAACTCGCCGAGCGTGCCCTCGATCTTCAGCCAGCAGTAGCCCACGAGCTCCGCGCCCGCCCAGAGCAGGAGCATGTCGTCGGCGCGAAACCAGGGCTCTGCGCGCAGCTGATCGAGGTCGGCGCGGGTGACCGCGCCCTGCTCGGGATGCGCGGCGAACACGAGCGCGTTGAGCGCGACCCAGTCGCCGTCGTCCACGCCGGCGCGGAAGACGGCGAGGCGATAGCCGTCGAGGGCGGTCGAGGTGGTCGGATGGGTCGCGGCGGTCGGGGCGGTCGGGGCGGTACCGGCGGCAGGGGCGGCCTCCGCGCTCGCGGGCCGGTCGGCCTGGCCCAGCTCGGCGGCGAGGTGCAGCAGCTCCCGCGCCGGCACCAGGCCGAATCGGGCGGCCAGACGACGGGCGGCCGGATGATCGCCGTGCGCCCACACGCGAAGCCCCCCGTGGCTCTCCCGCAGCAGCTCCGCGAGCAGTCGCGTCCCGATCCCGTGCCCCCGCGCCTCGGGACGCACGGCGAACTCGGCCTCCGTCGTGTCCCCCGGCGGGCGCGCGACGAGCGCTGCGGCGACCTCGTCGATCGCGAGGAGCTCGCGGGTGGTCATCCGGTAGTCGACGATGGCCTGATCGGAGTACGGCGGGGTGCCGTCGACGGCGCGGCACTCGGCGATGAGCGAGTCGAGCCAGGAGGGGAGGGGGCGGACCGACGGCTCAGGAGCCGACGGTGATGCGCTCATTCTCTTCTTCGTAGACGTTGAAGCGGTAGCCGACGTTGCGCACGGTGCCGATGAGGGATTCTAGGTCGCCGAGCTTGGCGCGCAGGCGCCGAACGTGCACGTCGACCGTGCGCGTTCCGCCGAAGTAGTCGTAGCCCCACACCTCGCTGAGCAGCTGCTCGCGGGTGAACACGCGGGAGGGGTGGGTCGCGAAGAAGCGCAGCAGCTCGAACTCTTTGAAGGTGAGATCGAGCGGACGACCGTGCACCTTCGCCGAGTAGCTCGCCTCGTCGATCACGACACCGGAGGCCTGGATCTTCGAGGAGGACTTGTCTTGCATGACCCGGCCGATGACGAGGCGGATGCGCGCGTCGACCTCCGCGGGACCGGCCGTCTCCAGCACGACGTCGTCGACGCCCCAGTCGGCACTGACGGCGGTGAGCCCGCCCTCCGTGAGCACGAGCATGAGCGGCACGTTGAGGCCGGTCGTGTTGAGGATCTTGCAGAGCGACTTGGCGCTCGCGAGGTCTTGCCGGGCATCGACGAGCACGAGGTCGCAGGTCGGCGCGTTGATGAGCGACGCCGGCGAGGCGGGGATCTGACGTGTCTTGTGGCTCAGAAGCCCGAGAGCAGGGAGGACATCGGTGTCGACCGCTGAAGTCAGCATCAACAACTGAGCCACTGGTCCTCCAAACTGCGTGTGGGACAGTCTATAAGCGCCTTAGCATGGTCGGGTGACGTCGAACCTGCCCAGCATCCTGCCCGTCTGGCTGGCGGCCGTCGTCGGCGCGGTTCTCGTGGGCGTGCTCTCGCACCCCACCGACTACTTCACGGGGCTCTCGCTCGTGCTCGCCGCGGGCACTCTCCTTACCTTCATCGTGCAGCTCGCGCTGCGCAGTAAAGAAGGTCTGGTCTTGCGCGTGATGGCAAGTATCGGCGGAGTTATCGGCATTCTCGCGGTCGCCACCGCGGTGCTCGCCCCGCTCAGCGCCTAGGATTGATGTATGCAGTTCGCCCTTGAACTTTTCTACATCGGTCTCCTCGTTCTCGCCGTGCTGGCCATCGCCGCCGTCTCCGTGACGGTGCTCGCGAACCTGTTCCGCGGCCAGCGCTGAATCCGGTCCGCGTCGACTCGTGTTCGACCTCGATACCAGCCTTCCCGCTGAGCTCGGCCCCCTCTCGTGGCTGCTCGGCGTCTGGGAGGGCACCGGGGTGGTGCACTACAAGGTCGGCGACGAGACGGTCAACCACGAGTTCGGTCAGCGCGTCTCCTTCAGCCAGGACGGCCTGCCCTACCTCAACTACAACTCCTACACCTGGCTGCTCGACGAGGCGCAGACCCCGCTCGTGACGGAGTCCGGGTACTGGCGCCTGAGCCGGCCATCCAGCCCCGGCGACCCCGGCCCCGCGATGCTGCCGGGTGAGGGCACCCGCCCGTTCACCACGGCCGAGTCGGTCGAGACGCTGCGCAACGACGTGGGCGGCTTCGACATCGAGGTCTCGCTCGTGCATCCCGGCGGTGTGCACGAGCTCTATCTGGGCCGCGTGAAGGGGCCCCGGATCGATCTCGCGACCGACGCGGTCATGCGTTCGGCCACCGCGAAGGAGTACGCCGCCGCGACCCGCATCTACGGTCTCGTCGAGGGTCATCTCCTCTGGGCGTGGGACGTCGCGGCGCTCGGCCAAGACCTCCGCACCCACTCCTCCGGACGGCTCGCCCGTGTCGACTGAGGCCCCCGTCACCCCGTTCGCCGCGCTGCCCGGCGCGGTCGGCGCGCCACCACAGCACTACGGCGCTCCGCTGCGCGAGCAGAAGGCGCTCGCCGCGGGCGAGGCGATCGTCGACCTCTCCGACCGTGCCGTGCTGGCGCTCACGGGCGACGACCGCCTCAGCTGGCTCGACTCGCTCACCTCCCAGTCGATTGCCCGGCTTCAGCCCGGTGAGTCGGCCGAGACCCTCCTGCTCGACCCGACCGGCCGACTCGAGCACGCGATCCGCCTGCTCGACGACGGGGTCACCACCTGGCTGCTCGTCGACGCTCCGCAGGCGGATGCCCTGCGCGCCTGGCTCGACCGCATGCGGTTCATGCTCCGCGTCGAGATCGCCGACCGCTCGTCGGAGTACGCGACCATCGGCAGCCTCGGATCCTTCGACGAGATCGCCGCAGCCCCGAACGGGGTCCCGCTCGTCTGGGTGGACCCGTGGCGAGCGGTGGTGCGGGGTGGTCACCAGTACGCGGCTGAGGCCGGGCATCCCTCGGCCGACTGGAGCTACCGCGAGATCGTCGTGGCCCGGGAGACCCTCGCCGAGCTCACGCGACTGCCCGCCGCCGGCACGCTCGCCCTTGAGGCACTGCGGATCGCCGCGTGGCGACCGAGGCTCGTGACCGAGGCGGATGACCGCACCATCCCGCACGAGCTGGACTGGCTGCGCTCCGCAGTGCACCTCAGCAAGGGCTGCTACCGCGGCCAGGAGACGGTCGCGAAGGTGCACAACCTCGGGCACCCGCCGCGCCGGCTCGTCATGCTGCACCTCGACGGGTCTGAGGGGGTGCTGCCCGCGCACGGAGACGCGGTGCTCGACGGCGAGCGGGAGGTCGGAGCGATCACCTCCGCCGCTCTTCACTACGAGCTGGGCCCCATCGCGCTCGCCGTGATCAAGCGCTCGGTCGACCCCGCGGCCACGCTCGTCGTGCACGCCGCGGAGGCGACGATGGCGGCCGCCCAGGAGACGATCGTGCCGACCGACGCCGGCGCGGAGGCCAACGTGCCCCGACTGCCGCGCCTCGGCGCGGTCCACCGCTGAGGTCACGCCCCGTGTCGGGTGACGCGACCCGGCCCGACCCCCTGCCGGCGGGTGCCGACAGGGCCACCCTGCGTCGGCTCGAACGGCGCATGTACCGGCGGCTCGACGTCATCGCCGCGTCTCGCCGACTGGTCGAGTCGATTCCCGCGACCGTGCAGATCGTCGTCGCGGTGGTCGTCAGCTACTCCTTCGCGCACTTCGTCCTCGGGCACGCGACCCCGCTGCTCTCCATCACCGTCGTCCTGACCACCCTCGGCTTCCGGCGGGACGCGCGACCGCGGCGGGTGCTCGACTCGGCGGTGGGAATCCTCGTCGGAATCGTGCTCAGCGAGCTCATGGTCGCGATCGTCGGCCACGGCGTCTGGCAGATCGCCCTCGTGCTGGCCGTCACGCTGCTCGTCGCCCGCACGCTGTCGGCGAGTGACGCGATCGCCGCGGCGGCCGGCGTGCAGGGAATGCTCGTCATGATCCTGCCGGTACCCGCCGGCGGGCCCTTCGTGCGCAGCATCGACGGTCTCGTGGGCGGCGTGGTCGCCCTCCTCGTGACCGCGCTCATTCCGCGAGACCCGCGACGGATCGCGCTCCGGGATGCCCGGGGCCTCGTCTCCGCCGTCGAACAGTCGCTCGCCTCGATGATCGAGGGCCTCCGCGACGACAGCGAGCCGGCCGCCAGCCTCGGACTGGAGCGGCTGCGCCGCACGCAGTCGCTGATCGACGACTGGAGCTCGTCGCTCGAGACCGCCATCGCCGTCGCGAGGCTCTCGCCGTTCCTGCGCCGGCACCTTCCCGCGCTGCGACGGCAGGCCGAGCTGCAGCACGCGATGGATCTCGCCGTGCGACACCTGCGGGTGATCGGCCGGCGGGTGTTCTTCCTCGTGCAGGGCGGGGGAGCCCGGCCCGAGGTGGCGGAGCTGCTGGTGCAGCTCGCGGGCGCGATCGCCGCCCTCGGAGCGACCGCGGATGCGCGCGATGCGGGGGCGCTCGCGCGGCCGAGGGGGATGCTCGAGGCGATCGCGCCGCGGCTGGACCCGGCGGTCATCCTGCCCGGAGCCCCGGTGAGCGAGGGCGTGATCGTGATGCTCGTGCGGCCGCTCGTCGTCGACCTGCTCGTCGCGACCGGCATGACGGCGGACGAGGCGAGGGAGCTGCTGCCGCCGGTGTGAGGCGGTGGTCGGCGGGCGGACGTGCCTGTCGGGCGTCGGCCGCGCGAGCGGAGGCGTGCGGGCAGTGCGCGGGTCAGGCGCTGCCGGGTGCGACGGCGGCCCAGGAGACGGTCAGCTCGCCTAGCTTCCAGCGCGTGCGACCGCCCTGTACCGGCCAGCCTTCGGCGCGCATCCCCTCGACGGTGGCGATCCAGCGCTGGGTGGGTCCGTACACCGACAGCGGCGCGCCCAGCTGCCACTGCCGGTCGAGCGCGACCAGGAACTCGTGGATGCGCTCACCCGGCACGTTGCGGTGGATCAGCGCCTTCGGAAGCCGCTCGGCGACGATCGAGGGGCGCTCGAGTTCGGCGAGTCGAAGGCTCACCGTGAAGGTCTGCGGCCCCGCCGCGTCGAGGGTGACCCAGCTGCTCACCCGACCCACCTCGTCGCAGGTGCCCTCGACCACGGCGCCCCCGGGCTCGATGCGGTCGAGCATCCGACGCCACGCGCTCGCGACCTCGGACTCGTCGTATTGCCGCAGCACGTTGAAGGCGCGGATGATCGTCGCCCGCCGCCCGCCATCGAGCGGCACCTCGAAGCCGCCCAGCCGGAAGCTCACACCGGGCCGCGCCGACAGCGACGCGCGACGCACCCGCTCGGGGTCGATCTCGATCCCGACCACCTCGACGTCGGGGCGCACGCGGGCGAGCCGATCGTGGAGCTCCAGCGCGGTCGTCGCGCTCGCCCCGTACCCGAGGTCGACGACGAGCGGATGATCGGCCGCACGCAGTGCGGGCAACGCCGCCACCCAGCGATCCACCCGCCGCAGCCGGTTGACCCCGGTCGTGCCCCGGGTGATCCGCCCCTCCGCCATGAGTCATTCCTACCGCACGCGCCGCGGGCGCCCCGCCCCCGCCCCGCCCCCGCGCTTCCCCCTCCGCCCTTCCCTCCGCGAGTTGGCACTTTTTGTGCAACTTGGTGCGGCTCAGGCCGATTTGCGCCAACACCTCCCGCGCGGCGACGGAAGTTGCACAAATTTGTCCCACGAAACGAGGGTGCAGGCGAAGGGCGGCCGCGGGCGCGGCCGCGACCGCCGCAGCCGCGCCCGGCCCACCCGCGCGCGGTGGATAAACTTGTGCGCATGACCTCGACGCTCATCCTCCTTCGCCACGGCAACTCCGACTGGAACCAGAAGAACCTCTTCACGGGCTGGGTGGATGTTCGCCTCAGCGATCAGGGCGTCGCCGAGGCCACCCGTGCCGGCGAGTTGCTCGCCGAGTCCGGCCTGGGGCCGCAGGTTCTGTACACGAGCGTGCTGACGCGCGCCATCCAGACCGCCAACCTCGCCCTCGAGGTCGCCGACCGTCTCTGGATCCCGGTCAAGCGGTCCTGGCGTCTCAACGAGCGTCACTACGGTGCGCTGCAGGGCCTCGACAAGGCGGAGACGCTCGAGAAGTACGGTCCCGAGAAGTTCCAGGAGTGGCGACGCTCCTTCGACGTGCCCCCGCCCGTGCTCGACGACGACGCCGAGTACAGCCAGGTGCACGACGAGCGCTACGTCGGCATCGACGGCGAGATTCCGCGCACCGAGTCGCTCAAGCTCGTGATCGACCGCATGCTTCCCTACTGGGAGTCCGACATCACGAAGGATCTCGCCGAGGGCAAGACCGTGCTCGTGACGGCGCACGGCAACTCGCTGCGCGCGCTCGTGAAGCACCTCGACGGAATCAGCGACGCCAATATCGCCGAGCTCAACATCCCCACGGGCATCCCGCTCGTGTACCAGCTCGACGACGAGTTCCGGCCGACGGGGCCCGGCGCCTACCTCGACCCGGAGGCCGCCGCCGCGGGTGCCGCCGCCGTCGCCGCCCAGGGAAAGAAGTAGCCGCGCCGCGCGGACGCCAGGCGCGCGCCACCGGCCGACGCTGCGGCGCCGCGCTGGGCAAGCAGTAGCGGCGCGGCACCCGCCGGGATCCAGCGGGCTACGTGTCCGCCGGGATCAGCGGGTTGCGCGTCCGTCGGGATCAGCGGGTTGCGCGTCCGTCGGGATCAGCCGCTACGCGTCCGCCGGGATCCAGTCGCCCGTAGCGAGGTACTGAACCTTCTTGGCGATCGAGACCGCGTGGTCGGCGAAGCGCTCGTGATAGCGCGAGGCGAGCGTCGCGTCGACGGTGTCGATCGCCTCGCCCTTCCAGGTCTCGCCCAGCACCTTGTCGAAGACGCTGAGATGCAGCGCGTCGACCTTGTCGTCGGTGTTGCGGATGTCCTCCGCAATGGCCACGTCCTCCGACTTGAGCAGCTCGACGAGCTTGCGGGCGATCTCCACGTCGAGTGCCCCCATGCTGGCGAAGGTGGGGCGCAGGCTCTTCGGGACGACCTTGTCGGGGAAGCGGTAGCGCGCGAGCTGGGCGATGTGCTCGGCCATGTCGCCCATTCGCTCGAGGGAGGCGCTGATGCGGAGGGCCGAGACGACGATCCGGAGGTCGCGGGCGACGGGCTGCTGGCGGGCGAGGATGTTGATGGCCAGTTCGTCGAGTTCCTGGGCCGCTGCGTCGATCTTGTCGTCGTCGGCGATCACGCTCTCCGCGAGGGAGACGTTCGACTCGTTGAAGGCGCGGGTGGCGTTCTCGATCGAGACGGCGACGAATCCCGAGATCTCGACGAGCCGCTCCTGCACCTCGCGCAGTTCCTGCTGGAATACCTCGCGCATGTCCCACGTCCTTTTCTCGCGGGCATGGCGAAGCCCGCGCAGTTGAAGCCACACTGCCGCCGACAGGTTAACGGTGGATGGACGACCGCTGAACTTTGTGCGAAGCAAGGCCATCACGCCGTAAGACCCCTCAGCGGGCCCTCAAGTTGTAACTAATCTAGTCGCTATGGACTCCGCAACGCTGGTGCCCCTCGCGCTCGCGTTCGGCGCACTCGTCGGGGCGGCGGTCACAACCGTCATCGTGCTCGCGCACCGGCGCGGTCAGCGGGCCGCCGCGGTCGCGACCCCCTCTGTGCCCGACGGCGTCGATCAGGTGCTGGATGCCCTGGAGTCGGCCGGCGTCGTCCTCGACCCGTCCAACGTGGTCGTCAAGGCCTCACCGGGCGCGGTTGCCTTCGGCCTCGTGCTGGGTCGCGCGCTCGTGCACGCCGAACTCCTCGACATGGTCGACCGCGTGCGGCGTGACGGCGAGGCGATCGAGCAGGAGGTCGACCTCGCGCGCGGACCCTTCGGCGACGCCCACATGTACCTCTTCGTGCGGGTCGCGCGACTCGGCGCGCGCTACGTGCTGCTCGTGGCGGAGGACCGCACCGAGAGCTACCGGCTCGACTCGGTGCGGCGCGATTTCGTCGCCAACATCAGCCACGAGTTGAAGACGCCCATCGGCGCGGTCGGTCTGCTCGCGGAGGCCCTGTCGAGCGCCTCCGACGACCCCGAGCAGGTGCGCAAGTTCGCGAAGCGCCTCACGAAGGAGGCCGAGCGCCTCGCCCGCATCACGCAGGAGATCATCGAGCTCTCCCGACTGCAGGCGGCGGATGCCCTGTCCAAACCTGATCTCGTCGACATCGACGACGTCGTCTCGCTCGCCATCGACCAGAACCACGTCGTGGCCGAGGCCGAGAACATCCAGCTCGTCCGCGGGGGAGACAAGCACGTGCGCGTCTTCGGCGATGAGGCGCTGCTCGTCGTCGCCCTCCACAACCTCATCGCGAACGCGATCCAGTACTCACCGCAGAACTCCCGTGTCGGCATCGGCGTCAACTGCACCGACGGCGTGGTCGAGATCGCGGTCACCGACCAGGGCATCGGTATTCCTGAGGAGGAACGCGAGCGCGTGTTCGAGCGCTTCTTCCGCGTGGATCCGGCGCGCAGCCGCCACACCGGTGGCTCCGGTCTCGGCCTCAGCATCGTCAAGCACGTGGTGCAGAACCACGGCGGCGACGTTCGCGTGTGGTCGCAGCCGGGCCGCGGCTCCACCTTCACCATTCGACTTCCCGAGGCGACCGGCGCCTCAGCACTCACTCTCGGAGCGGAACTGTGACCAGAATCCTCATCGTCGAAGACGAGCCCGCGCTCAGCGAGCCGCTCGCATTCCTCCTCGGGCGGGAGGGGTACGAGACGACGGTCGTCGCCGACGGGCTGTCGGCGGTCGCCGAGTTCGAGCGCAACGGCAGCGACCTCGTGCTGCTCGACCTGATGCTGCCCGGGATGCCCGGAACCGAGGTGTGCCGTGAGATCCGAAGCCGGTCATCCGTGCCGATCATCATGCTGACGGCGAAGGACAGCGAGATCGACATCGTGGTCGGGCTCGAGCTGGGGGCGGACGACTACGTGACCAAGCCGTACTCGACCCGGGAACTGCTCGCGCGCATCCGCGCGATTCTGCGCCGCCGCGTCGAGGACGACGTCGAGGGGGAGTCGGTGCTGGAGGCGGGCACCGTGCGCATGGACGTGGAGCGTCACACGGTGACGGTTGGCGGCCGCGAGACGGCGATGCCGCTCAAAGAATTCGAGCTGCTCGAGGTGCTGCTGCGCAACGCGGGACGCGTGCTGACCCGCGGCCAGCTGATCGACCGCGTGTGGGGCGCCGATTACTACGGCGACACGAAGACGCTCGACGTGCACATCAAGCGGATTCGGTCGCGGATCGAGGCGACGCCGTCGGAACCGACGATGCTCGTCACCGTGCGGGGACTGGGCTATCGCTTCGAGGCCTGACGCGCCGCGCCGGCACGACCGAGACCGGCAGAACCGAGAACGACACAGCCCCGCCCGACGAGCGATCCGCGCCGCGATGACCGCCTAGTTGTTGGCCGGCTTGGCGGTGTCGGTCGGCTTCGGCGTCGGCGCCGCGGTGGTCGGCACCGGGGTCGGCGTGGGCGTCGGCGTGAGGTGGCTGTAGTACGGCTCGGTGCCGTCGAGCACGGGCACCTCGATCTTCTTGCCGCTCTGGTCGCCGTACTGCACGAAGAGCTTCAGGAGCGCACCCGCCTCGACGTGCGCGCCGGTCAGCACGAGCTGGGGCACCCCCGGGTCGCCGAGCGAGACGGTGCCGCCGGCCGGAATGCTGATGGTCTTCGTGACCGGGGTGCCGGGAACGGAGTCGTTGTCGGTGTACTGCACGTTCACCACTTCGGGGGAGTCGCCCGTGTTGATGAAGACGCCGTTGAGCGAGGCATCCACGCTGTCGGGGCTGATGGCGAAGGCGTTGCGGATCTCGATGTCGCCGACCGTCGCGCTGAAGCCGTCGCTCGCGTCGTAGGGGTTCAGGGTGGCCTGCGGGGTGATGAACGTGCACCCGGCGGTCAGCAGCGAGACGCCCACAACCAGTAGCGCGGATGCCGCGATGCGTGCCTTCACGAGACCTCCAGTACAACGAAAACAGTCGTGGGACTAGCCTAGCCAACCGCCGCTGGAGCGCCAGCTTAGGGCACCCTTAGTTAACGCCCGCTGTGATAAACTTGAGACCTTGGAAGGGACACTTGGGCATGCTTTTTGAGGTCGGCGAGACGGTCGTTTACCCTCACCACGGTGCGGCAACCATCATCGAGGTCAAGACTCGCGTCATCAAGGGCGAGGAGAAGCTCTACCTCAAACTGAACGTCACCCAGGGCGACCTCACGATCGAGGTTCCGGCCGAGAACGTCGACCTGGTCGGGGTGCGCGACGTCATCGGTCGCGAGGGTCTCGATCGCGTCTTCGAGGTGCTTCGCGCTCCGTTCACCGAGGAGCCGACCAACTGGTCGCGCCGGTTCAAGGCCAATCTCGAGAAGCTCGCCTCCGGCGACGTGATCAAGGTCTCCGAGGTGGTGCGCGACCTGTGGCGCCGCGACCAGGATCGCGGATTGTCCGCGGGCGAGAAGAGGATGCTCGCGAAGGCGCGGCAGATCCTCACCTCGGAGCTGGCGCTCGCTGAGAAGACGGACGAGGAGAAGGCGGCAAGCCTGCTCGACGAGGTGCTCGCCTCCTGAACGTCCGGGGCACGACGCCGGATGTCTCCGTCGCGGTGATCGTCGTTGCCGCGGGGAGCGGCAGCAGACTCGGGGCGTCGGAGCCCAAGGCATTCGTCGCGCTCCACGGGCGCAGCATCCTCGAGCGCTCGCTCGATGCCGTGTTCGGCATGGCCGAGCTCGCCCAGGTCATCGTGGTGGTGCCCGAGTCCCATCGTTCGCGCGCCGAGGCGATCGTCGCGCCCGCCGACCCGCGGCTCGTCACGGTCACGGTCGGCGGCACCACCCGCCAGGGTTCGGTCGCCGCCGGTCTCGCGCAGCTGCGTCCCGGCATCGAGGTCGTCCTCGTCCATGACGCGGCGCGGCCGCTGACGGCCCCGGCGCTGTTCGACACGGTGGTGCGACTCGTGCGCTCGAGCGGCGACGGCGTCGTTCCGGGCCTCGCCGTCGTCGACACGCTCAAGCAGGTCGACGCGGATTTCGTCACCGCGACGGTGGATCGCTCGCGACTCTCCGCGGTCGCGACGCCGCAGGGCTTCCCCGCCGCGGCGCTCCTCGCCGCCTACGCGGAGGCTCGCGACGACCACACCGACGACGCGGCGCTCTTCGCGGCCGCCGGTCACCGCGTGCGCGTGGTCGAGGGCGACCCGCGCGGCTTCAAGATCACCACTCCCTGGGATCTGCGCCGGGCGGAGCAGCTCCTCGGCGAGACCGATGCGCACGCGGCCGCGGCCACCCGCACCGGCATTGGCATCGACGTGCACGCCTTCGACGAGGGCGCGCCGCTCTGGTTGGGCGGCGTGTTCTGGCCCGACGAAGCCGGGCTGGCGGGCCACAGCGACGGCGACGCCGTCGCGCACGCGATCTGCGACGCCCTCCTCTCGGCCGCCGGCCTCGGCGACATCGGATCACGCTTCGGCACGGATGACCCGCGCTTCGCCGGCGCCCACGGCGAGGTGTTCCTGTCTGAGACCGTCGCCCTCGTGCACGGAGCCGGATTCCGCATCCTGAACGTCGTGGTGCAGGTGGTGGCGCGCGCACCGCGCTTCGCACCCCGGCGCGCGGAGGTGGAGGCGCGGCTCAGCGAACTCGTCGGAGCGCCCGTCAGCGTCTCCGCCACCACGAGCGATGGGCTGGGGTTCACCGGCCGCGGCGAGGGCGTCGCCGCCATCGCCACGGCCCTGCTGGGCGGCTGACTCGCTAAACTCGCGAGGTGACTATCCGGCTCTACGACACCAAGGCGCAAGCGCTCACCGATTTCGTCCCGCTCGTTCCGGGCAAGGTCGGTCTGTACGTGTGCGGCCCCACGGTGCAGTCGTCGCCGCACATCGGTCACCTTCGCTCCGCCCTCGTCTACGACCTGTGGCGCCGCTGGCTGGGCTACCGCGGTTTCGACGTGACTCTCGTGCGCAACGTCACCGACATCGACGACAAGATCCTCGTGAACGCCGCGGGCTCGACCGAGCAGTGGTGGGCGCTCGCGTACCGGTACGAGCTGGAGTTCACCCGCGCGTACCAGCGGCTGGGCATCCTCGCCCCCAGCTACGAGCCCAGAGCGACCGCGAGCATCACGCAGATGCAGGAGATCATCGCGCGCCTCATCGAGCGCGGCCACGCCTACCCGGCCGACGACGGCTCGGGCGACGTCTACTTCGACACCGCGAGCTGGCCCGCCTACGGCGAGCTGACCCGGCAGCGGCCCGCCGACATGGTGGCCGCGGCGGACGCGGACCCGCGCGGCAAGCGCGCCCCGCAGGACTTCGCGCTCTGGAAGGCGACGAAGGCCGATGAGCCCGAGTCGGCATCGTGGCCCTCCCCCTGGGGCGCCGGGCGGCCCGGCTGGCACATCGAGTGCTCGGCCATGTCGTCGCGGTACCTCGGCGCCCACTTCGACATTCACGGCGGGGGCCTCGACCTGCGATTCCCGCACCACGAGAACGAGATCGCGCAGTCGACCGCCGCGGGCGACGCCTTCGCGAACTACTGGGTGCACAACGGCCTGGTCAACGTGAACGGGCAGAAGATGTCGAAGTCGCTCGGCAACTCGATCTACGCGGCCGAGTTCCTCGACCTCGCCCGCCCGCTCGCCATCCGCTACTACCTCGCGGCCGCGCACTACCGCTCCACCATCGACTACCACGACGGCGCGCTCGACGAGGCGGATGCCGCCCTCGAGCGCATCGAGGGCTTCCTCGTGCGGGTGACCCGCCGTCTCGCCGACACGCGCTTCGCCGGCAGCGGCGCCCAGGTGGTGCCGCAGGAGTTCGCCGAGGCGATGGATGACGACCTCTCGATCCCGCAGGCGCTCGCCGTGCTGCACGACCGGGTGCGCGCCGGCAATGCGGCCCTCGACGGCGAAGACCTCGCGATGGCGGCCCAGCTCCGCGGCGAGGTCTCGGCGATGGCCGAGGTGCTCGGCATCGATCCGCTCGCGCCCGAGTGGCGGCAGTCCGCGCAGGCGCCGACCGACCGCGCCCTCACAGCCCTGGTCGAGCGGCTCATCGCCGACCGTGAACAGGCGAGGAGCGACCGCGACTTCGTGGCCGCCGACCGCATCCGTGATGAACTGGCAGAGGCGGGCATCACGCTCGAAGACTCGCCCACGGCGACCCATTGGAGCATCGAACAGTGAAAAGCCCAGGCAACAAGCCGCGCGCGGGTGCCGTGCGCAAGTCCCGCAAGGGACCCCAGGTCGGCTCCGGCGGACAGGGCCGCCAGGCCCTCGAGGGCAAGAAGCCCACGCCGAAGGCGGAGGACCGGCCCTACCACCCCGCCGGCAAGCGCAAGGCCGCGGCCGAGCGCTACGAGGCGGCGGGCGGTCGCGGGCGTCGGCCCGCGCAGTCGTCCGCACCCGACTCCCGGCCCCGTCGCAGTCCCAAGTCCTCGGACGAGAGCGAGGTCGTGACCGGCCGCAACTCCGTCGTCGAGGCGCTGCGCGCCCGCATCCCGGCGACCGCGCTGTACGTGGCGACGCGCATCGAGGTGGATGACCGGGTCAAGGAGGCCCTGAACCTCGCCAACTCGCGCGGCATCCCCGTGCTCGAGGTCATGCGTCCCGAACTGGACCGCCTGGCAGGCTTCGACTCCGTGCACCAGGGCCTCGCGCTCAAGGTGCCGCCGTACGAGTACGCGCACCCCACCGAGCTGCTCGACCGCGTGATCGGACGCGGCCAGAAGCCGCTGTTCGTGGCGCTGGACGGCATCACCGACCCGCGCAACCTGGGGGCGATCATCCGCTCGGTCGCCGCCTTCGGTGGCCAGGGCGTGATCGTGCCGCAGCGGCGTTCGGTCGGCCTCACCGCGTCGGCGTGGAAGACCTCGGCGGGTGCGGCGGCCCGCACGCCCGTGGCCATGGCGCCGAACCTCGTGCAGACGCTCAAGGCGTTCAAGGAGCGCGGTGTGTTCGTGCTCGGTCTCGACGGGGGCGGCGATGTGCAGCTGCCCGCGCTCGAACTCGCGAACGAGCCGGTGCTGCTGGTCGTCGGCAGCGAGGGCAAGGGTCTGTCGCGATTGGTGACGGAGACCTGCGACGCCGTCGTGTCGATCCCGATCTCGGCCTCGACGGAGTCGCTCAACGCCGGAATCGCGGTGAGCGTCGCCCTCTACGAGGTGTCGAAGCGCCGCGCCGCGCGCTGACCCGGCCGCACCGGGCACCGCGCGTGCCGGCCCCACCGGGCACCGCGCGCACTCACGCGGCCCCGCGCCGGGCGCCTCGCGCCTAGACCTTGAGGCGCCAGTCGTCCTCGTCGACGACCGCGGTCGGCAGCGTGATCGCCTCCGTCAGCGGGTTGATGACGGTCGCCTCGTCGCGCCGGTGCCGCAGCACGGTGTCGACGTAGGAGTTCAGCGCCTCGGCCAGCGGCACGTCGCGCTTCTCTCGCTGCGACATGTACCAGCGGTGCTCGAGCAGCTGGTGGAACACCTCGGCGGGCTCGAGCTTGCCCCGCAGATCGCGCGGGATCGCCCGGATGACCGGCTCGAACACCTTCGCCAGCCACTCGTGCGCGATCATCTCCTCGTCGACGTCCTTCTTGCCGAAGGTGACGGCGTAGGAGTCGAGGTCGTTGAGCAGGCGGCGCGCCTGGTTCTCCTGGGCGTCCAGCCCGGTGAGCCGCAGCAGGCGACGCGAATGGTGCCCCGCATCCACGACCTTCGGCTGGATCCGCACCTGAGTGCCCGTCTCGTCGGTCTTGATCGCGAGCTCCTCGATGTCGAACCCGAGGTTGTTGAGCCGCTCGACGCGCTGGTTGATGCGCCAGCGCTCCGACTGGTCGAACTCCTCGGCCCCGGTGAGCTCCTTCCAGAGGCTGCGGTACGCGGCGACGATCCCGTTGCTGATGTCGACCGGGTCGATGTCGTCTTCGAGCCGTCCGCCCGCCTGCAGGTCGAGCAGCTCGCCCGCGATGTTCACCCGGGCGATCTCGAGATCGTTCTCGCGCTGCCCGTTGGAGAGGCCGTCGTAGAGCTGACCCGTCTCCGCGTCGACGAGGTAGGCGGCGAACGCACCCGCGTCGCGACGGAACAGGGTGTTGGAGAGCGACACGTCGCCCCAGAAGAAACCGACGATGTGCAGGCGCACGAGCAGCACGGCCAGCGCGTCGACGAGGCGGGTGGCGGTGTCGGGCCGGAGGCTCTGCGAGTAGAGCGCCCGGTACGGCAGGGAGAACTTCAGATGGCGGGTCACGAGCACGGACTCGAGGGGTTCGCCCGTGTGCGAGGTGCGATTGGTGATCACCGCGACGGGGTCGACGCAGGGGATCTCCAGGCGCTGCAGAGTGCGCAGCATCTCGTACTCGCGACGGGCGAACTCCGCCGACGTCTCCTTGATCGCGATCACGTAGCCGCCGAGGTGGGCGAACCGCACCAGGTGCCGCGAGATGCCCTTCGGCAGGGCCGCGATCGAATCGTCGGGCCAGTTCTCCAGCGGAAGCTCCCAGGGGAGGTCGAGGAGGGCCGGGTCGACGATGGCCGAGGTGATGTTCAGTGAGCCGCTCATGGTGGTTCTGAGCCTAGCCGTCGGCCGGATGATCAGGCAGGCCCGACCCCGCTGCGCTCCAGCCGCACCGGCTCAGCGGGCCCGCCGTGGCCACCGTCCGCGCCGATCGTCGCCTCGTCGAAGGGGCGCTCACCGCTCAGCACCGCGCGGGCCTGCGCCGCATCGAGCTGCTGCGTCCAGCGACCGATGAGCACCGTGGCGACCGCGTTGCCGGTGAAGTTGGTGAGCGCGCGGGCCTCCGACATGAAGCGGTCGATGCCGACGATGACGCCGACCCCGTTGACGAGGTCGGGGCGGTAGGTCTGCAGTCCGCCGGCGAGGGTCGCGAGCCCCGCCCCCGTCACGCCCGCGGCGCCCTTCGAGGCGATGATCATGAAGGCGAGCAGGCCGATCTGCGCACCCAGCTCCATCGGCTTGCCCATCGCGTTGGCGATGAAGAGCGACGCCATCGTGAGGTAGATCGCCGTGCCGTCGAGGTTGAACGAGTACCCGGTCGGCACGGTGATGCCCACGACCGACTTGGCCACGCCGAGGTGCTCCATCTTGGCGATGAGCCGGGGCAGCGCGGCCTCCGAAGAGGAGGTGCTCACGATGAGCAGGTACTCACGGCCGAGGTAGCGCATGAGGGAGAAGATGCTGACTCCCGTCGCGAGCCGCAGCAGCACGCCGAGCACGACGACGATGAACAGGATGCACGTGACGTAGAACCCGACCAGCAGGGTCGCGAGGCTCAGCAGCGCCCCCGGCCCGGTGCTGCCGACCACGGCCGCGATCGCACCGAACGCGCCGAGCGGCGCGAGCCACAGGATCATCCCGAGCACCCGGAAGACGAGCGCCTGGAGGCTGCGGATGGCGTCGAGGATGCCCCGGCCGCGCTCGCCGAGCCCCTGCAGCGCGAAGCCCGCGAGGAGGGCGACGAGGAGCACCTGGAGGATGCTGCCGGAGGTGAACGCCGAGAACAGGGTCACGGGGATGATGCCGAGGATGAAGTCGGTCGTGGTCGTCGGCTCGCCCGCCGCCGTGTAGCTCGCCCCGCTGATGTTCAACCCCGCGCCCGGGTGGAGCAGGTTGCCGACGAGGAGCCCGATGCCGAGGGCGAAGGTCGACATGATGAGGAAGTAGAGGATCGCGAGGCCGCCGATGCGCCCGACAGTCGCGGCCTTGGCGATCGACCCGACGCCGATCACGATGGTGCAGAAGATCACCGGCGTGATCATCATCTTGATGAGAGCCACGAAGCCCTTGCCGATCGGGTCGAGCGTCACCGCGAAGCCGGGGGCGGCGATGCCGACGATCGCGCCGGCGATCACAGCCACGATCACGGCCAGGTAGAGGTAGTGGTTGCGGCCGAGGTGTCGGCGCGTGGAACTGGTCACCATGGATATGGTCTCCTGTCTGGGGAACGTCATTGTTTCCGCCCGCGAGTGGGGTTGTCCCCAGCGTGCGGGGACGGCACTATTGGGCACCACTTGTGGTCATACTGATCACGGCACGAGGGGGTGAGAATGGCACGGAACGGGCGGCGGTGGAGCATCGCCAGTCATGTGTTCGTCATCCAGCTCCTCGCCGTGGTCGTGGTGAGCGGATGCCTCACCCTCGCCCTCTGGCTGGAGACCTCGCTCTCGGCGCAGGAGCGCGCCACCCAGCTGAGTCTCGCCGTGACGAACACGCTCGCGCGGGACCCGACCGTGATCGCGGCGGTGCAGGGCCCGGACCCGACGACCGCGCTCGAGTCGTACACGCTCACGGTGTCGCGCGCGACGGGCGTCGACTTCATCACGATCATGTCGCCGCGGGGCATCCGCTTCACGCACCCCGACCCGGCCCAGATCGGTCGGCACTTCCTCGGCACGATCAGCGCGGCGCAGCGCGGTCGCACGATCACCGAGACCTTCACCGGCACCCTCGGGCCCTCGGTGCGGGCCGTCGTGCCGATCGAGTCGGGCGGGCGGGTGGTCGGCATCGTCTCGGCCGGGGTCACGCTCGACCGGGTCGCCGCCTCGCTCGCGCCGCGCATCCCGCTGGTCTTCGCGCTCGCCGTGGTGCTCGTGCTCATCGGCAGCCTCGCCGCCGTGCTCGCCCGGCGGTTCCTGCGGCGGGTGACCGGATCGATGAGTCCCGCCGAACTCACGCGCATGGTCGCCTACTACCAGTCGGTGCTGCACTCGGTGCAGGAGGGGCTGATCCTCGCCGATACCCGCGGCCGCGTCGTGCTCTACAACGACGAGGCCGCCGAGCTGCTCGAACTGCCTCCGGCGACGGATGACCTCCGCCCGATCGCGACCGCCGAGCTCCACCTTCCCGACTCCATCGCCGCCCTCCTCGTCTCCGGCGCACGCGCGGTCGAGGAGGTGCACGTGGCCGGCGACCGGGTGCTCGTGGTGAACCAGGAACCGGCGACCCCCGCCGGCGACGCGCGACAGGCGCCCGTCGGCACCTTCATGACCCTTCGCGACCGCACCGAGGTGCAGCGGCTGAGCGGGGAGCTGGCCTCGGTGCGAACCCTCAGCGAGGCGCTTCGTGCGCAGACGCACGAGCACGCCAACCGGCTGCACACCATCGTGTCGCTGCTCGAACTGGGGCGAACCGAGCAGGCGATCGAGCTCATCGGTCAGCAGGTGGAGGTGAGCCAGTCGCTCGCCGACGAGCTGCTCGGCGCGGTGGGGGAGCCCGCGCTCGCGGCGCTCCTGCTGGGCAAGGTCGCGCAGGCGGCGGAGCGCGGGATCACGCTCGAGGTGGACCTCGGCGAGGGGGTGGCCGCGGCGCCCCTGTCGGCCGCGGAGCTCGTCTCGGTGGTGGGCAATCTGGTCGACAACGCGCTCGACGCGGCGGCCGCCGGCAGTCCGCCCGCCTGGGTGCGGGTCACGGCGCGGGGGATCGGCGACCGCCAGGAGCTCTCGGTGGAGGACTCCGGCGCGGGGCCCGAGCCCCGGGTCGCCGACCGCATCTTCGACCGGGGCGTGACCACGAAACCGGCCGACGAGCGCGGGCGCGGCATCGGGCTCGCGCTCGCGCGCGGCATCGTCGAGTCCCACCACGGTGCGCTGCGGGTCGAGACCGCACCGCATACGAGGTTCGTCGCCGAGTGGCCGACCCCCGGACGGCCCGGATGACCGGCGCAGGCGGCCCCGTCCGGGTCCTCGTCGTCGACGACGACCCGGTCGCCGCCGAAGCGCACGCGGCCTACATCGCCCGCATCGACGGTTGCGCGGTGGTCGGCGTCGCGGGCACGCTCGCCGCCGCCGCGCACGCGATCCGGCGTGCGGCGGAGATGGGCGACGCGGGCCCCATCGACCTCGTGCTGCTCGATCTCACGCTGCCGGACGGCCACGGCGTCGACCTCGTCCGGCGGTTGCGCGCGGCCGGGCTCGGCGTCGACATCATCGCGATCACCGCCGTGCGCGACCTCGAGGTCGTGCGTGCGGCCCTCTCCGTGGGGATCGCGCAGTACCTCATCAAGCCGTTCAGCTTTGCGACGTTCCGGGCGAAGATCGAGGCCTATCTGGATTACCGGCGGCGGTCATCCGTCACCGGGGCCTTCGCCGACCAGGCCGAGGTCGACGGCATGCTCGCCTCCCTGCGCCCCGCGTCTCCCGCCGCGCTGCCGAAGGGTCTCACGGCGGAGACCCTCGCCGGCGTCGTCGCCGAGTTGCGCGCGGCGGCGGAGGCGCGGTCGGCGGCCGAGGTGGCGGAGTCGCTCGGGCTCTCGCGGGTCACCGCGAGGCGCTATCTGGAGCACCTGGCGAACGCCGGTCGGGCGGGTCGTGCGCCGCGCTACGGCACCCCGGGCCGCCCGGAGCTGGAGTATCGCTGGCTTAACTGACGGCGCCCGCCGGCCGGATCTGGTCCGACCGACGGGCGTCGATCATGCGGGGCGGCGGAGCCGCCCGACGGGTGAAGCGGCTCAGGCGATGACGGCCTCGCCGACGCGGGCGCCGGACTCGACGTCGAAGAGGTGCAGGTGCCCTTCCTTCGGCGTGATGTAGACCTTGTCACCGGCGTTCGGGTGCGAACGGCCGTCGACGCGCACGCACAGGTCGACGCGCGCCCCGGCGATGTCGGAGTGGCCGTACAGGTTGCCGTCGGCGCCGAGCTCCTCGATCACGTCGACCTCGACCGGGAGGCCGTCGCCGGAGGTGGCGACCGTGACGTCCTCGGGGCGGATGCCGACCGTGACCTTCTTGCCGGAGATGCCGGCGAGCGTGGCGCGGTCGATGGCGACCGGGTGGTTGCCGAACATGACGCCCGCGTCGGTGAGGTCGGCCTGGAACAGGTTCATGGCCGGGCTGCCGATGAAGCCGGCGACGAAGACGTTGTTCGGGCGCTCGTAGAGGTCACGAGGGGTTCCGACCTGCTGCAGCACGCCGTCCTTGAGCACCGCGATGCGGTCGCCCATGGTCAGCGCCTCCGTCTGGTCGTGAGTCACGTAGACGGTGGTGACGCCGAGGCGGCGCTGCAGCGAGGCGATCTGCGTACGGGTCTGCACGCGGAGCTTCGCGTCGAGGTTCGAGAGCGGCTCATCCATGAGGAAGACCTGGGGCTGGCGGACGATGGCGCGACCCATCGCGACGCGCTGACGCTGGCCACCGGAGAGCGCCTTCGGCTTGCGGCCGAGGTAGGGCTCCAGGTCGAGCAGCTTGGCCGCTTCCAGCACGCGGGTGGCGCGCTCGTCCTTGTTGACGCCGGCGATCTTGAGCGCGAAGCCCATGTTCTCGGCGACCGTCATGTGCGGGTACAGCGCGTAGTTCTGGAAGACCATCGCGATGTCGCGATCCTTCGGCGGGACGTCGGTCACGTCGCGGTCGCCGATGAGGATGCGTCCGTCGTTGACCTCTTCGAGGCCGGCGAGCATGCGCAGGGTGGTCGACTTGCCACAGCCCGACGGGCCGACCAGAACGAGGAACTCGCCATCGGCGACCTCGAGGTCGATGGCGTCGACGGCCGGGCGGGTGGAGCCCGGGTAGAGGCGGGTGGCCTTGTCGAAAGTTACAGATGCCATTGTTTTCTTATCTCCTTCACCGGCAGGTACGTGCCGGACGATCCGTAGTGAATGGACGATGCGCGAGCGCATCAAGGGTCATTATGTCACTCGCTCTGGGGTAAGGGGCAACCGGGGTCTTCGTGACCGTTCCCAGTTTGTCCGCCTACTATCGTTGAGGGTTCGATGCGCACGCATGATCGTGCGCCGTATCTTTCAGGCCAGAGGGCCGGCAATGTGAGTGAGGTTCCATGAGCAACGGCGACACCGCCGACGATGGCGCCACCACCAATGAGCGTCGTGAGGCAGCACGTGAGAAGGCTCGCGCGCTGCGCCTGCAGCATAAGAAGAAGGAACGCCGCAATCGCTGGCTGATCCAGGGCGGCATCGCCGCCGTCGTGATCGCCGCGCTCGTGATCGTGGCCTTCGTGGTCGTGGGGGCGAACCGTCCCGTCGGTGCCGGTCCGCTCAACATGCAGAGCGACGGCATCACCCTGACCAAGACGAACGTCGCGGTCGGCACTCCCGCGATCCCTGCCGGGGGAGACCCCGTGCCGACGGTGCGCGACAAGAAGTCGAGCGTCGTGACGATCCGCATCTACCTCGACTACGACTGCCCCATCTGCCGCGACTTCGAGAAGGGCAACGCGACCCAAATCGCGGGGCTGCTCTCCAGCGGCGCGGCGACGATCGAGATCCACCCCATCGCGATCCTCGACCACCTCTCGCAGGGCACCCGCTATTCCTCCCGCGCCGCGAACGCCGCGGCCTGCGTGGCGAACTACTCGCCGGGCGATTTCTGGGCGTTCAACCGCGCGATGTACGCGAGCCAGCCGGCCGAGAACACCTCGGGGCTCACCGATCAGCGCATCACCTCGATCGTGCGCGGGGCGGGCGTGAAGAACATGGACAGCATCGCCTCCTGCATCGCCCAGGAGAAGTTCAAATCGTGGGTCACGGCGGCCACCGACCGGGCGACCGCGGGGCCGCTGCCGGATTCGAGCGTCAAGAAGCTCGCCGGCACCCCGACGATCCTCGTCAACGGCCTGCAGTACACCGCCAGCAACTGGGGCAGCGCGGCCGACTTCGCCGCCTTCGTGGTGCAGGTCGCGGGCCAGTCGTTCAACGAGAACTCGACGGCGACCCCCACGCCCACGGCGACTCCGACGCCCGCGCCGACCAAGTAACCGCGGGGCTCGCGCGCATCCCGCGAAAGGAATGCAAGCGCTTACAGCGCTGGTGGTGCACAATGCATCCATAGACATTCGCGTATCGCAATGAGGAGATCCCGATGTCGCTCTCCGAGCACCTCCAGACCACCCGTCGACCCGCCACGAGCGACGCGGAGTGGGCCTCCTTCGTCGCGCGATTCGACGCCGAATTCCCGCGCCTCGAGCGGCTGTACCGCCGGCTCTACGGCGACAACCGCCGAGCGGATGCCCAGCTCGAGGCGCTCGTCACCGACGCCTCCACCTCCTGGCAGGAGCGCCCCGCCGAGCTGCGGGCCCTCGACGACTGGCGGGCGGCGAACCCGGACTGGTTCCAGTCGAACCAGATGCTGGGCGGGGTCTGCTACGTGGACCTGTACGCCGGCGATCTGAGCGGGCTGCGGGAGCGCATCCCGTATCTGAAAGAGCTGGGGCTGACCTACCTGCACCTCATGCCGCTCTTCCTCGCCCCCGAGGAGAACTCCGACGGGGGCTACGCGGTCTCGAGCTATCGCGACGTGAATCCGGCTCTCGGCACCATGGACGATCTGACCGCACTCGCGACCGAACTGCGCGCGAACGGCATCTCACTCGTCGTCGACTTCATCTTCAACCACACCTCCAACGAGCACGAGTGGGCGCGGAAGGCGCTCGCCCGCGACCCCGAGTTCGAGAACTTCTACTGGATCTTCCCCGACCGTGAGATGCCGGACGCCTACGAGCGCACGACGCGCGAGATCTTCCCCGACGATCACCCCGGGTCGTTCATCCCGCTGCCCGACGGCCGCTGGGTGTGGGCGACGTTCTACTCCTTCCAGTGGGACCTCAACTACCGCAACCCCGCCGTGTTCCGCGCGATGGCGGGCGAGATGCTGTTCCTCGCCAACCGCGGCGTCGACATTCTGCGCATGGACGCGGTCGCGTTCATCTGGAAGCAGCTCGGCACGACCTGCGAGAGTCTGCCCGAGGCGCACCTGCTGCTGCAGGCCTTCAACGCCGTCTGTCGCATCGCGGCGCCGTCGCTGCTGTTCAAGTCGGAGGCCATCGTGCATCCGGATGAGGTGGTGCGGTACATCAGCCCGGAGGAGTGCCAGCTCAGCTACAACCCGCTGCAGATGGCGCTCATCTGGAACAGCCTCGCGACCCGCGACGTGCGGCTGCTCTCGCAGGCGCTCGAGCGACGGCACCGCATCCCGACCGGCACCGCCTGGGTCAACTACGTGCGCAGCCACGACGACATCGGCTGGACCTTCGCCGACGAGGACGCCGCCGAGTTCGGCATCAACGGCTTCGACCATCGCCGCTTCCTCAACGCCTACTACGTGAACCGCTTCCCGGGCAGCTTCGCCCGAGGGGTGCCGTTCCAGGACAACCCGAAGACGGGGGACTGCCGCATCTCGGGCACGACGGCGTCGCTCGCGGGACTCGAAGCGGGGGATGCCGGAGCGGTCGGGCGCATCCTGCTGGCGCACTCGATCATCCTGTCGACCGGGGGAATCCCCCTGCTCTACCTGGGTGACGAGGTGGGGCAGCTCAACGACTACGGCTACCTCGACGTTCCCGCGCACCGCGACGACAGTCGCTGGGTGGGTCGGCCCGCCTACCCCGCCGAGCGCTATGCGAGCCGCCACGACCCCAGCACCGATGCGGGCCGGATCTTCGAGGGGCTCGAACACCTCATCCGGGTGCGATCGAGCACGCCCGAGTTCGCGGGCGGCGCGCTCATCGCCTGGCGCACCGGCAACCCGCGCGTGCTCGCCTACGAGCGCGGCAGGGGCGGCTCGCGCGTCGTAGCGTTCGTGAACGTCGGCGACGACCCGGAATTCGTGGCGGGCAAGGTGTTCTCCGCGCTCAGCGAGACGCCCACCGACCTGATCACGGGCGCCGCGGTGTACGTGCGGCAGGGCGTGCTGCTCGCCGCCCATCAGGTGATGTGGTTGCGGGGATGACCGGCCGAGCCACAGGTCACCCCATGCGCAGCAGCGCGTCGTGCAGCGCGGGGCTGAGTCCCGCGGGCTGATCGACGTCGACCGCGAGCGCCTGGATCGCACGACTGAAGTAGTTGCGAGCCGCCGCGGCGAGAGCGATGTCGACGATCTCGCGATCGCTGAAGCCGTGCTCGCGCAGCGCGAGGCTATCGGCTTCGGTCATCTCCGACGAGTCGCGGCTGACCCGCTCGGCGAAGTCCATCATGGCGACCTCGGCCGGGGTGAGGTCGGCGTCGTGATGGTCGAGGGCGATCCGTGTGAGCTGCTCCTCCTCGATGAGCGGGAGCGTGCGTGCGCCGTGGGCGAGTCGGCAGTGCTGCGACCGCGTTCCCCGCGCCGCGGCGAGCGTGACGAGCTCGTAGCGACGCTTGCCCATCGGCAGGGCGATCGCGCGAATCAGGCTCTCCCACGCCCGGTAGGCCTCCGGATTCATGGCCATCGCCCGGGTGTGACTCGGAACGTAGCCCGTCGCGCGGGTCTCCTCGGCGTAGATCTCGGCGACGACTCCCGTCGCCTCGTCCTCGGGGATGGTCTGGATGATGCTCATGATGGCGCTCCTCTCTAGTGAGGACTCAACCACTCCTGACGCCCGCGCGCGAGGGTGACTACCATGGCCACGAACTGAGCCGGCGAGAGTAGGGCCGCGGTGAGGAGTGAGGTGACGCGCGAACTGTTCGACGGAGGGCTGAGCCCGGTCATCCCGGCCGCGCCGAATGCCGCCTTCGAGTTGGCGGCCGGTGTGGCGCTGGTGGTCGTTGTGGTCGCGCTCACGCTCCTCGTCCGTGCTGCCATGCGGGGAATGCCCGCGCGCGAGGTGGTCGTCTGGATCGTGATCATCGTGCTGCTCCCGGCGTTGGGCGCCTGCGCGTTCCTCACCGCGAGCGTCATCAGGCATCGACGAGACCGCGGAGCGACCGCGGCACGGTCGGCGGCGCCCGCTTGACTTTCGTCGCGCCCGCCGCTTCACTTTAGTTTAGTGAGACTGAACATCGGCGTGCAGTGTGACACTCCTCTTCTCCCAGCCGGGAGCGGATGATCCCTCCGATGTCGTCGGAGAGGACACCCATGAGCCCGCGCACGATCGTCGTCGTCGGAGGAACGTCCGGTATCGGACTCGAGTTGGCCCGGGACATCGTCGCCCACGGCGACAGCGTCATCATCACCGGCCGTGACGCCGCGCGCACGGCGGAGATCGCCGCGTCGATCGGCGAGCGGGCGACCGGGGTCGCCCTCGATATCTCGGAACCCGCGGGCATCGCAGCGAGCCTCGCCGGAATCGGCCGCATCGACGGGCTCGTGCTCGCCGCCATCGAGCGCGACGCCAACACGATCCGCGACTACGACATCGACCGGGCGACCCGGCTGACCGTGCTCAAGCTCGTGGGGTACCCCGCGGTCGTGCACGCGCTGCTCGATCGCATGGAGAACTCCGCCGACACCGGCATCGTGCTGTTCGGGGGTCGCGCGAAAGACATGCCCTACCCGGGGTCGACCACGGTCTCCACCATCAATGGCGGTGTCGAGGGCCTCACGGTCACGCTCGCCCTCGAACTCGCCCCCATCCGCGTCAACGCGCTGCACCCCGGCATCATCGGCGACAGCCCGTTCTGGGCGGGCAAGCCGGCCGCCGTCCTCGACGGCTACCGCAGTCGCACCCCGTCCGGCGAGCTCGCCACGATGGCCGACATCGTCGATGCAACCCAGTTCCTGCTGCGCAACCGCGGGATCACGGGCACGAGCACCTACGTCGACCGGGGTTCCCGCCTGACCTGAGGTCGGCGGGACCGCGACGGCGCGTCGACCAGCGGGCTCCCGCCTGACCTGAGGTCGGCGGGGCTGCGCCGGGGGGCCGCCGGCGGGGCTCCCGCCTCAGCTGAGGCCGGCGAGCTCCCGCAGCAGCGCCAGATTCTCGGGCGCCGGCGCGAGCTCGCCGCGCTCGATGCGGTGCGCGACCTCCACGACTGCCTCGTTCACCGGGCTCGGCAACCCGAGCTGGTGACGGGTGTGCACGACATGCCCGTTGAGGTCATCCACCTCGCTGTGACGCGACTTGGTCCAGTCCTGCAGCACGGTCGTGGTGGTGTTCGGCAGAACGAATCCGCGATAGAGAGTGTCGAGCAGGGTGTCGACCACCGTGTCGACCTCCACGACGTCCTCCGGCTTCAACCCGAAGATGGGGAGCACCGGATGACCGAGCGCAACGGCCGCCCCCAGCGCCTCCTTGCCCGACGCCACCATGAGCTCGCGCATGCCGGGGAGTTCGAGGGCGTCCAGCATCGAGAGGCCAACGCTCGCCGTCGTCACCAGGGTGGTCGCGTTGCTCACGAGCTTCATCCACTTGGTCGCGATGATGTCGTCGACGATCTCGACGGTGCCGGAGTGCCGCAGCAGTTCGGCGACCTCCGTCTCGCGTCCGGAGGTGGCCCCGCATAGGGCGCCGAGGGCGAACCAGGAGCGGTCGGGCCCGGAGTGCCGCATCACGACGCCGGGCTCGTACATAGTGGAGGAGATCTCGATGACGCAGCCGAGGTTGCGCTCGCCGCCGACGACGTCGGCGATCGTGTTGGCGGTCATCCCGTTCTGCACGCCGACCATGACGCCGTCGGCGGCCAAGTAGGGCTCGATCAGGTGGGCGGCCCACTCGCTGTCGTAGGCCTTCATGAGCATGAGCACCACGTCGAAGGGCTGCTTCAGCGTCGCGACCTCGCACAGGTGCATGACCGACACCGGGACCTCGAGCGTTGAGTCCGGCATCTCGATGCGAACACCGTGCGCGCGCATCGCCTCGACGTGCGCGGGCCACTGCTCGATGAGGGTGACGTCCAGGCCGGCGACGGTCAGGTCGGCCCCGATCGACGCCCCGTTCGCGCCGGCGCCGAGGATCGCAATTCGTTGTCCGGACATTGATTTCACTCCCTTGTGTTAGCTGAGACTTTACTTGACGTTGTAAAGTGAGGGCAAACAAGTACTTGACGGATCGGTCGATGACCGCCGCTGATGTACAGCAGCAGTTAAGTTCTCAACGAGGAGGATGACGTGGCTACGGACGCGCCGAAGGCAGAACAGTTCACCGAAGGGCGCCCGGTCGTCTTTCGCAATGCGACGGTCATCACCGTCGACCGGGAGGGCGTCATCGAGGGCGGCGACGTGCTCGTGCAGAACGACACCATCGCGGCCATCGGGGTGGCGCTGGAGGTGCCCGAGGGCACTCTCGAGATCGACGCGAGTCGGGGCATCCTGATGCCCGGAATGATCGACACGCACCGCCACATGTGGCAGACCGCCCTGCGCGGCTACGGCGGGGACTGGGCCCTGAGCCAGTACTTCTCGTTCTACTACCTGCAGTACGGGCACGTGTTCCGCCCGGAAGACATCTACGCGGGCAACCTGCTCAGTGCGCTCGAATCCGTCGACACCGGGGTGACCACGACCCTCGACTGGTCGCACGCCCTGCGCACACCGGAGTACGGCGAGGCCGCGCTGCAGGCCTTCGACGAGATCCCCGGGAGATTCGTGCTCGGCTACGGCAACTACCTCGGAGCCCCGTGGGAGTGGGCCAACTCGCCCGAGTTCCGGGCCTTCGTCGACCGCAACTTCTCGGCCCCGAACGACATGCTCGGGCTCCAGATCGCGTTCGACGTCACCGGCGACCCGGCCTTCCCGGAGGCCGCCGCGTTCCAGGCGGCGAAGGACCTCGGCCTGCGCGTCACGACGCACGCGGGCGTGTGGGGGGCGACCACCGACACGGGCATCACGCAGATGTACGACGGGGGATTCATGACGCCCGAGATCTGCTACGTGCACGCCAGCACGCTCAACGAGCAGAGCTACCAGAAGATCGCCGCGACCGGCGGCACCGTCTCGGTGGCGACCGAGAGCGAGGACTCCGCGGGGCAGGGCTACCCGGCCACCTGGCTGCTGCGCAAGTACGGGATCGACTCCTCGCTCTCCATGGACACGAGCGTCTGGTGGAGCGCCGACTTCTTCTCCGCGATGCGGGCCACCCTCAACGCCGACCGGTCGCGTGAGCACCTCGAGGCGCACGCCCGCAACGAGACCGTCATCGCGAACCGGCTGCGCGCCGAGGACGTGGTCTGGCAGGCGACCATGGGCGGCGCCAAGTCGCTCGGCATGGAGGACACCCTGGGCTCGATCACGGTGGGCAAGAAGGCCGACCTCGTGCTGCTGAAGAACGACGAATCGCCGGCCATGACGCCGATCATCCAGCCCTATGCCCACGTGGTGTTCCAGGCGAACACCGCCGACGTGCACACCGTGATGGTGAACGGGCGCGTGGTGAAGTACGAGGGGGTGCGGATCGGCATGCCGCTCGCGCCGGTGCGCGACAAGGTGGCCGCCTCGGTCGAGTACGTGCGCAGCACCCTCGGCGAGGTGGAGTGGGAGCAGGGGATGCACCCCAAGCTCGACCCGCAGGAGCAGATCAAGAACCCCTACGGCTACACCGATTCCGGCGACGCCCACGTGACGGCGGAGACCGCATGATCGTCCATCTCGCCTCCTTCACCTGGACGCCCGAGGTGACCGCCGCCGATGTCGCGGGGCTCACGGAGTCGCTCACCGCGATGGCGGCGGCGGTGCCCGAGCTGCGCTACTACCAGTGCGGGGAGAACGTCCGGCTGCGGCCGGGCGGCGCCGATTACGGCGTTCTCGCGCTGGTCGACGACCAGGCGGGCCTCGACGCGTACCTCGACAGCGAGGCCCACAAGCAGGTCTATGCCGACTGGTTGTCGTGGATGATCGACACCCGCCACGCCGTGCAACTCGAGTCCGACGGCCTGTCGGTAGCCCGGAGCGAGCAGCCCGAGAACTGACCTTCCGCGCCCTGAGACGCATCGATCCGCGCGCGATCGATGCGCCTTTGGCGTGCTGATTTTTAGAAGTGAACGCTTGATAAGTGTCACTTGACAAGCGTTCTCTGACGCTTCTACCATCGCCACAACACGAAACGACGCAAGGGTGCGGTCGACGACCAGACGCCTTCGCACGAGTCAAAGAGGACCCATGAGCGAGCGAACTCTCATCCGCAACGCGACGATCATCACCGCGGCCACCGCCGGCGAGGTGCTCGTCGACACCGACATCCTGATCGAGAACGGCACGATCGCGGCGATCGGCCGAAACCTCGCCGTGAGCGACGCCGAGGTGCTCGACTTCAGCGGCCGGATCGTGCTGCCCGGCTTCATCGACACGCACCGCCACACCTGGCAGTCGGTCGTTCGCGACATCGCCTCCGACTGGTCGCTCACCGAGTACCTCGCCGGACTGCACACCGGGCTCTCGAAGTACTACCGCCCCGAAGACACCTACGCGGGCAACTACCTCGGCGCGCTCGAGGCGCTCGACTCGGGCATCACGACCCTCGTCGACTGGTCGCACAACCTGGCCACCCCCGAGCACGCCGACGCCGCCATCACCGCCCTGAAGGACACCGGGATGCGCGCCGTCTTCGCACACGGCGGCGGCAACAAGCAGTGGGGCGCCCCGCTTCCCTCGCCCAACAACCACCCCGAGGACGCCCGGCGCGTGCGGGAGCAGTACTTCTCCGACAACACGGGACTCGTCACGATGGCGATGGCGCTCCGCGGGCCCCAGTTCACCACCCCCGAGGTCAACCGCCACGACTTCGCCCTCGCCAACGACCTCGACCTGCGCATCACGGTGCACGTGGGCGACGGCTACTGGGGCAAGAGCGGCCCGATCCTCAAGCTGCGCGACGACGGCCTCCTCTCCGACCGCATCACCTACGTGCACTGCGACACCCTCTCGGATGAGGAGCTCGTGCTCATCGCCGAATCGGGCGGATCGGCATCCGTCGCCCCCGATGTCGAGATGCAGATGGGCCACGGCTTCCCCGCGACGGGGCGCCTGCTGGCGCACGGTATCCGCCCGACCTTCTCGATCGATGTGTGCAGCTCGAACGGCGGCGACATGTTCGGCACCATGCGCACCGCGATCGGCATGCAGCGGGCGCTCGACAATGCTCCCGCGGTCGAGAGCGGCGAGGTCATCGAGCGCATCGGGCTGAGCTGCGCGGAGGTCGTGCGCTTCGCCACGATCGACGGTGCGAACGCGGCCGGCCTCGGCGACTTCACCGGGTCGATCGAGGTGGGCAAGGCGGCCGACATCATTGCGCTGGATGACCGTTCCCTCGCCATCACCCCCATGAACAACCCCTTCGGCGCCGTCGTCTACGCCGCCCACCCGGGCCTGGTCCGCGACGTCTTCGTCGCGGGAAAGCGCGTGAAGGCCGACGGCCAGCTCGTCGGTGTCGACTACGACCACGTGAAGTCGCTCGCCATCGCGGCGCGCGACCACGTGATGAGCGAGATGCCGGGCGCCGTGCTCGGCGGCTCCTGGCACCCGGACCTCTGATGGCCACCGTCACGCCCAGCGGCACCCGCACCGAGCCGATCAACCGACGGGCGCTCGCGAGCGTCGTCCTCTCCTGGCCGGGCACGCGTGCCCTGATCGCGGTCGTCGTGCTCTTCGCGGTGAGCCCCCTGTTCTCGCTGGGCAGCGTGGGTCCGACCGCCATCGTGTCGATGCTGCCGTTCGCGGCGCTCATCGCGGTGGTGGCGATCGGGCAGACGCTGGTCATCCAGCAGGGCGGGCTCGACCTGTCGGTGGCGGGCGCCGTCACCCTCGGGGCCGTCTTCGCCGCCAAGCTGGGCTCCGACCCGAACATCGGTCCGGTGCCCGCGGTGCTCATCGCGATCCTCGTCACCTCGCTGTTCGGCATCATCAGCGGACTCGTCGTCGCACTGCTCGACCTGCCGCCGCTCGTGGTGACCATCGCGAGCAACGCGCTCATGATCGGCGTCGTGCAGGCGGTGTCCGGGGGCTTCAGCTCTCAGGCGCCCAGCCAGTTGACGACCTTCGCCCTCAGCCGCTGGATCGGCCTGCCGGTGCTCGCCTTCATCGCGCTCGCGGTGGTGCTCGTCTCGCAGTCGGTGCTCAAGCTCACCCGGCTGGGCCGGCGCTTCGAGCTCGTCGGCGAGAACCGCCGCGCCGCCGAGTACATCGGCGTCTCGCCGAAGGTGTACATCGTCTCGGCCTACTGGCTCTCGGCCCTGCTCGCCGCCGCCGCGGGCGTGCTGCTCGCCGGACTGCTGCGCATCCCGACCCTCACCGCGGGCGATGCCTACCTTCTTCCCTCCATTGCCGCCGTCGTTCTCGGCGGCACCGCGCTCACCGGCGGTCGAGGCAGCGTCGTGGGAACCGCGCTCGGCGCGCTGTTCCTCGCTCAACTCAGCCAGCTCGTGCAGACCTTCACCCAGTCCACGGCCGTGCAGAACATCGTCCAGGCGCTCATCATCGGCGTCGGGATCGTCGCCCAGCTTCAGCTGGGCGGTTCCACCGCGAGGCTCACCGGCCTCGTCACCAAGAGAAAACCCCACCCAAGCACCTCAAAGAGGAGTGTGAATTGAACCTCATCACCCAATCGCGTCGCGCACGCATGGCGGCCGGAGCCGCTGTCGTCGTCGTCGCGCTCGCCCTCGCCGGATGCTCGTCGACCAATGCGACGACCTCCGGCAGCAAGACCGACACCCTGAAAGCGGACATCGCCGCGGGCTCGGTCGGAACCGTCGACCAGTTCACGTCGATCGACGCGGTCTGCGGCACCAAGCCGGTGACGGTCGCGGTCGTCGACGGTTACGGAACGAACTCGTGGTCGAAGACGGTCAAGGCCGAGATCGACTCCGAGGCGGCCAAGTGCCCGGCGATCAAGAGCGTCTCCTACACCGCAGGGCGCGGTGACCTCGCGGCCACCAACTCGGCGATCACCGGGGCCGCGGCGAAGGGAACGAACATCCTGCTGGTCATCCCGGATGCGGGACCCGGTCAGGCCCAGCTCGCCGCCGTGCGCAAGGCGACCAAGGCGGGAACCATCGTGGTGCCGTTCGCCTCCGACCCGACCGGCAAGGCCGGCACCGACTACCTCGACTACACCGACCAGGTCGCGCAGTTCAGCGGATCCGCGTGGGCGCAGTGGGTCGTCGACAACCTCGGCAGCAAGGGCGGCACGGTCGTGTTCCTCGGCGGGCCCGCCGGTGCGGCGGTCTCCACCCAGGAGTTCGTGGGCGTGAAGGCCGTGCTCGACAAGAACCCGCAGGTCAAGCTGCTCACCCCCGAGCCGGTCACCACCAACTGGGACCCGGCGCAGGCGCAGCAGGCCATGGCCGGTCTGCTCAGCCAGTACCCGAAGATCGACGCGGTCATCGCCGACTACGGCGCCTCGGCGAGCGGAGCGATCCGCGCCTACCAGGCCGCCGGCGTCTCGGTACCGCTGCTCACCTCGACCGACGACAACTCGCTCAGCTGCGGCTTCACCGCCCTCAAGGCGAAGAACCCGAGCTACCAGCTGGCCACGGTCTCGTCGCGCACCTGGATCGGTCGCGTCGCGCTGCGCAAGGCGCTCGCCGCCTTCTACGGCAAGAGCGACACCGAGCCGTCGATGTACAACCTGCACCTGTTCGAGGACTCCACCGGCAAGACCGCGGGCGCCATCAGCCCGAGCAAGGCCTGCCTGCCGGCCGCCCCGACGGATGCATCGCCGTCATCGCTGCTCACCACCGCCGAGTTCACGAAGATCTTCGGCTGATGACAGAACCGACCAGCTCGACCCCCGGCTTGGTGCTCACCGAGATCACCAAGACCTACCCGGGCGTCCGTGCGCTCGACGGCGTGAGTGTCACAGTGGAGCGCGGGAAGGTACACGCGATCCTCGGTGAGAACGGCGCGGGAAAGTCGACGCTGGTCGGCATCGCCGCGGGGTCGGTCGTTCCGGATTCCGGTTCGATCGGCCTCGCCGGCGAGGAGGTCGCGCGCATCCAGCCTCGGGATGCCCGCGAGAAGGGTCTGGCGATCGTCTACCAGATCCCGGCCCTCGCCCCGTCGCTCACGGTGGTCGACTCCGTCCTCCTCCTGTTGCCGGAGTCACGCAGACCGCAGCGCCGTGCAGCGGCGGGGTGGCTCGCCGCCCACTTCGAGAGCCTCGGGCTCGCCATCGATCCCGGTGCCCTCGTCGGCTCGCTCTCGCTCCGCGAGGCGCACCTCATCGAGATCGCCGCCGCCCTCGCCTCGGAGCCCTCCGTTCTCGTCCTCGACGAGCCGACGGAGGCGCTGGGAGGGGATGAGACGCGCTGGCTCTTCGCCCGCATCGATGAGCTGCTCGCCCGGGGCGCCGCCGTCGTCTACATCACGCACCGCATCCCGGAGGTCGTCGAGATCGCCACCGACCTCACCGTCCTGCGGGACGGCCGGGTGGTCGGTCGGGGCCGCGTCGCCGACTTCAGCGAGGAGCAGATCGTTGAGCTCATCGTCGGTCGATCCCTCGAGACGACCTTCCCCGACAAGGCGGCCGTCACTGCCGCCGACGCCGTGAGCGCGACCCCCGCGTTCTCGGTCGTCGACGCGTCGAGCAAGGGCTTCTCGGGCGTCTCGCTCGACGTCGCCGCCGGCACCATCGTCGGACTCGCCGGGGTCGAGGGCAACGGTCAGCGCGAGCTGCTGCGCGCCCTCTCCGGCAAGGGCCCGATGGTCGGCACCATCGAGGTGAACGGGCGCCGGCTCGCGCACCGCACGGCGAAAGCCGGCTCGCAGCTGGGCATCGCCTATCTGCCCGGCGACCGTATCGGCGAGGCCATGTTCGGCAAGATGTCGGTGCGCGAGAACGTCGTCGCACCCTCCATCGACCTCGCCATGCCGAGCGGCTTCCTCGACCGTGCCCGCGAGTACCGACTCACGCGGGAGGGCATCGCGGGGCTCGCCCTCAAGTCGCCCACGCTCGAGACCCCGGTCACCTCCCTCTCGGGCGGCAGTCAGCAGAAGGTGCTCCTCGCCCGCTCGCGACTCGGCGACCCGAAGGTGCTGCTGGTCGAGGACCCGACGCAGGGCGTGGATGCCGGCGCCCGCGTCGAGATCTACGCGTTCCTGCGACGACTCGCCGAGTCGGGCGTCGCGATCGTCGTGCTCTCGACCGACGCCGTCGAGCTCGAGGGCCTGTGCGACGAGGTCCTGGTCTTCTCGCGGGGACGGGTCATGGCCCGCCTCCGCGGCGACGAGGTCACCGAGCGCGCCATCACCGGCGCCGCCGTGCTCTCGCATCACGAGCAGGAGTCCGCGGCGCCAACCATCAGCGCCGTTCCGGCCACGACCCGGCGTCGCTGGTGGCGCGGCGAAGGGCAAGCGGGCATCCTCGCCGCGCTCGTGATCGCGCTCGCCGCGGTCACCACGATCGTGTCGCCGGCCTTCCTCAATCCGCTCAATGTGAGTCAGGCGCTCGCCGCGGCCGCGACCCTCGTCATCGTGGGCGTCGCCCAGCTGCTCGTGGTCATGACGGGCGGTATCGACCTCAGCGTCGGATCGGTGGTCGCCCTCTCCGGAGTCATCGTCTCATTCTTCGCCGACGGCGACATGGCCGCCTTCGTCGTGGGCGTCGTGCTCTCGATCGTGGCCGGGCTGCTGGTCGGGGTCGTCAACGGTCTGCTCGTCACGCGGCTGAACATCCCACCCGTCATCGCGACTCTCGTGACCTCGATCGCGATCGTCGGCGTCGCCCAGGTGCTCCGCCCGCAGCCGAGCACCACGGCGACGGACTCGATCATGACCGCGATCGGCACGACCGTCGGGGGAGTGCCGCTCATTCTGGTCGTCGCGCTCGCGATCGCCGTGGTCGCCTGGCTCGTGATCGCCCGAACGCGGCTCGGCCGAGGCCTCCGCGCCGCCGGCTCCGACCCGGTGAAGGCGAACCGGATGGGTGTCAACGTGCGGGCGATGCGCATGTTCGCGACCGTGACCGCGGGCGGTCTCTCCGCCGTGGCCGGCTTCGCGCTCTACACGACGACGGGCATCGGCGACGCGAACACGGGACAGACGCTCACCCTCACCTCGGTGACCGCCATCGTCATCGCGGGGGCGAGCATTTTCGGCGGCTCCGGTTCGGCGATCGCGGTCGCGGTGGCCGGGCTCCTGCTCGAGACGATCACGAGCGCGCTCACCTTCCTGTCGCTCAGTCTCAGCTGGCAGTACTGGGTGCAGGGCGCCTTCGTGCTCGTGGCGGCGGTCATCCCGCTCGTGGCACGCCGGATGCGCCTGAGGGCCATCGCGCTCCGGGCGGCAACGGCGGCACCGGGCTCCGACACCCCGGCTGGTCCACGTACGCGGCACGCGAGGTCCAGCGCGTGAGGATCAGTAGTCTTAGTGACAATCGCCCGGTCCGATCGGGGCGACTCCGATGATCGAGTACGGCGGTATCTTGATGGACAACCTGGGTTCGCGGTTGAAGGAGCTGAGGCTGAAGTCGGGGCTCACGCTGCGCGCGCTGGCGCGCAGCGCCGACGTGTCGCCCTCCTTCGTCTCGCAGATCGAGAACGGCAAGTCGCAGCCGTCGGTGGCGACGCTCTACACCTTCTCCCGCCTGCTCGGCGTGACCGTGGACGAGCTGTTCGTCGAGAACGAGCCGCCCGCGACACCCCTCGTCGAGGGCTGGGGGCCGGACGGCGACAAGAATCCCACCAACGCCTGGCATCCCTCCGAGTACTCGAACCGTGTCTCCGTCGTGCACCCGTCGCACCGCTCGCACCTCGACATGGCCGAGGGCGTGGTGTGGGAGCGGCTCGCAGCGACCCCGGAACAGGGCGTGACGTTCATGAAGATCGTCTACGCACCGGGGGCGACGTCGACCGCCGGCGGTGACCTCGTGAGCCACGACGGCTACGAGTACGGCTACGTGCTCGAAGGCACGCTCGAGGTGACGGTCGGCGGGGAGGTCTTCACGCTCAACAGCGGCGAGTCGCTCGGCTTCGACTCGACCATCCCGCACGTCTTGCGCAACGTGGGCGAGGGCCGGTTCCAGGGCCTCTGGTTCGTGCACAGCCGCAGGCACTGACCACCAGGGCGGCAGTCGCGGCACCAACAGGCACCGCCGGTCGCGCAGCGGTCGTCCGGGGCGACCCGCTCAGGAGAGGTGGAACCGCCCGGTCGACAGCCACAGGCCCTGCGCGTTCTCTGATGAGCGGTTGATGTACCGGTGCGGCCGGAGGGAGTCGAAGGTGAGGGAGTCGCCGGCGGTCACCTCGAACTCCTCGTCGTCCAGTTGCACGGTCAGCACCCCGGAGATGAGGAACGCGCTCTCGACGCCCTCGTGGCGGGTGAGCGTACCGTCGACGGAACTGTCGCCGCCCGGTTCGTAGGTCACGAGCACGGCCTCGACCGCGCCGTCGTTCTCGGAGGAGACGAGTTCCCAGCGCACCCCGTTCGCGATCTGCAGCACCGGATGGGTGTCCGCCTTGCGCAGCGCCGGCGAGGGCGCGGTTCCGTCCGGCGTGGAGGGCGCCGGAGCGACCTCCTCGGGCGAGATGCCGATGAGCCAGTCGAGTGAGATGCCGAGGCGGTTGACGAGCGCGTACAGCGTGTTGACCGAGGGCTGGGTGCGGCCGGTCTCGATCTGTGAGATGAGCGCGCCCGAGACGCCGATGTCGGCGGCGAGCGCGCGCACGGTCAGGCCCGCCTCACGGCGTGCGGCCAGCAGGCGCGGGCCGATCTCCACATCGATCATCGAATCTCCTCGATCGTCATGATAAGCGGTACTGAACGTTTCTCTTCCGCTTTTCGATCGCCGTTGTGTAAAGTGTGGCTATACAAACACCAGCGTCGGTGCCGGGGGCCACTCCCTCGCCGACCCGACAGCGAAGAGGGAAAAGAGGAGTGATGCCCAAGAGGATCGCAGTGCTCGGCTCGGGAGCGCAAGGCTCCGGGGTCGGAACCGATTTCGTTCGCGCCGGCTACGACGTCACGTTCATCGAGCAGTGGCCCGCCCACGTCGAGGCCATGCGAACGCACGGGCTGCGGGTCAACCTGCCGGGGGAGAGCATCCTCACCCCGGTGCACGCCATCCACCTCTGCGAGGTCGCGACGCTGCGGGAGAAGTTCGACCTGGTCTTCACCCTCGTCAAGGCGTACGACACCCGCTGGTCGGTCGAACTGATCGCGCCGTACCTCGCCGACGACGGACTCGTGATCGGGCTGCAGAACGGCATGACCATCGACACGGTCGCCGACGTCGTCGGTGCCCACCGCACCATCGGCAGCGTGATCGAGATGGCGTCGAACATGTACGAGCCGGGCATCGCGAACCGGCAGACCCCCACCTCCGGATCGTGGTTCGCGCTCGGCGGCTACGACAGCACGGCCCAGCACCGTGTCGAGGAGGTCGCCGAGGTGCTCCGTCATGCGGGCTCCGTGCAGATCGTCGACGATATTCGCTCGTCGAAGTGGATGAAGCTCGTGGTCAATGCGGGCGAGCTCGTGCCCTCGGCCATCCTCAACCTGCCCCTTAACGACGCCGTGCAGGTGCCGGGCATGCACGATTTCATGCTGGAGGCCTGCCGCGAGGCGGTGCACACTGCGGTCGCCACCGGCAACCGCATGGTTCCCATCTTCGGTCTCGAGGGTATGGACCTCGCCGACCCCGACCGGTTCGTGGTCGAACTCCTCGACGCGGTGCTCACGCAGTTCTCGTCTCCCGACACCCGCACGACCGTGCTGCAGGACTGGGACAAGGGTCGCCACAGCGAGGTCGACGAGGTCAACGGCCTGGTGGTGGATGAACAGGCGAAGCTCGGCGGCACCGCCCCGTACAACGCGCTCACGGTCGAGATCGCCCACCGCATCGAGCGGGGCGAGCTGGAGGCCCGCCCCGAGAACGTCGAACTGCTGGTCGGGCACGTGGCGCGATGAACCGCACGCTCATCACCGACGCGGCCGTCGTGACGGTCGACCCCGCCCTGGGCGATTTCGAGCGGGCGAACATCCTCATCGAGGATGGCACGATCGTCGCGATCGCGCCCGGGCTGGAGGCCGACGCCGAGCGCATCGACGCCAGCGAGATGATCGCGATGCCCGGCATGGTCGACACCCACCTGCACACCTGGCAGTCGCCGGTGCGCGGCATCCTCGCCGACGGCAACATCCCCGACTACCTGCGCGGCATCCGCCTCCAGCTCGCCGAGCGGATGCGTGCGGAAGACATGTACGTGGGCAATTACCTCGGGGCGCTCGACGCCATCAATAACGGCGTCACGTCGATCGTCGACTACTGCCACAACATCCTGACGCCCGACCACGCGCACGCCGCCGTGACCGGGTTGCTCGACTCGGGCATCCGCGGCCTGTACGGGCACGGAATGACCCCCATCACCACGAACACCTGGGGCGAGAGCAAGGGCGGCTCGACCGCCGCGGGCGATCCGGGCGAGTACCAGACGCGCTCCGACCTCGCGCGGGAGATCCGCGACACGTACTTCCGCAGCGAGTCGCAGCCGCTCCGCTTCGGCATGGCGCCGCAGGAGTTCGCGATCACGCCGCCCGAGGAGGTGGTGCGGGAGTTCGCGCTCGCCCGCGAGCTCGGCGCGCGCATCACTCAGCACGCCAATCAGGTCATGGTGCGGCAGCTGTTCCAGGACGTCGAGGTGTTGCACTCGCACGGTCTGCTCGGCGACGACCTCCTGCTCGTGCACTGCACCTTCAACACCGAGCACGAGTGGGAGCTGCTGCGCGACACGGGGACGATGGTCTCGGTGTGCGCCGAGACCGAGATGCAGATGGGCATGGGCTTCCCCGCGATCCGCGAGGTCACCGAGTACACGCCCGGGCCCAGTCTCGGAATCGACTGCGTGAGCGGCACCTCGCACGACATGCTCTCGCACGGCCGCCTCGTGTTGCAGGCCACGCGCTGGCGCGACGACGAGCCCGGCTACCGCCGCATGGTCGCCCCGCAGGTGATGAAGTGGAAGACGGCGGATGCCCTCCGCTGGCTCACCATCAACGGCGCCCGCGCGGCGGGCGTCGGCGACGTGGCGGGCTCGCTCACGCCCGGCAAGCGGGCGGACATCGTGCTGCTCGACATGGCGGGGGTGAGCACCGCGGGCTGGAACCGCCGCGAGCCCGGTGGGGCGATCATCGCGCAGACCAACGCGTCCAACGTCGACACCGTTCTGATCGACGGCCGGATCGTCAAGCGCGGGGGCCGGCTCGTCCACGTCGATGTGAAGGATGCCCTGCGCAAGATGCAGGAATCGCACGACTACCTCTTCGACCAGATGGACCGCAACGGCGGGTTCATCCCGCAGCCTCCGGTGGATATCCCGCTGTACCGCGAGCGCGCGTAGCGGCCGGGCTGCGTGCGCGCGGTGCGCCCGCAGCCGGGCCGAGGCCGGTCGCCTCGGCGGTCAGCCGGCGGAGTTACGGCTGACCTCGGCGATCGCCGACCAGTCCAGTGCCTCGGCACCGGGCTGCGCGAGCGCCGTCTCGAACACCCGGCGCAGCGCCGGCGCGGTCGGCAGGGTGATGCCCACCTCGGCTGCGGCGTCTTCGGCGAGCCCCAGGTCTTTGAGGCCGAGGGGGAGCGTGAAGCCCGCGGGCTGGTACCGGCGGTGGGCGATGATGTCGCCGTAGCCCGTGTAGCTCACTCCGCCGAAGAGGGTGCTCGTCAGCAGCTCGACGAAGCCGCTCGCGTCGACGCCGTGGCTCTCGACGATCGCGATGGACTCGCCGATCGCCTCCATCGCGTGGATGATGTTGAAGTTCACAGCGATCTTCACGAGGTTCGCCTGCGCCGGCTCTTCCCCGATGCGCCAGACCCGCTGACCCATCACGGTGAGGTACGGCAGGACACCGTCGACGAGCGCGGGGTCGCCGCCCGCGAGGATGTTGAGCTTGCCCTCCGCGGCCAGGTTCACGCGCCCGAGCACGGGGGCGGCGACGTAGCCCACGCCGGCGTCCGCGTGCCGGCTGGCGAGAGCGCGCGCGAGAGCGGGGCTCACCGAGGCCATGTTCACGTGCAGCGCCGGTCGCCTGGTCGACGCCGCGAGCGCCTCGGCGCTGAAGACGGCGTCAGCGGCGGCGTCGTTCGCCAGCATCGAGAAGACGAGTCCCGTCTCGAGCGCTTCCGCGGGGCTCTCGGCGGCGACGGCACCGGCCGCCACGAGCGGAGCGGCCGCGGCGGCGCTGCGGTTCCAGACGCGCACCGTGTGTCCGGCATCCACGAGGCGTCGCGCCATCGCGCTGCCCATGGTGCCGAGCCCGACGAATCCGATCTCAGTCATCGATGGTGGTCCCTTCCGTCGCTCGCGATCCCACTCCTCAGCCCTTCCACACGGTCTTGACGTTGCAGAACTCGCGGATGCCCTCGGCGGCGAGCTCGCGACCGAACCCGGAGGCCTTGATGCCACCGAACGGCAGCTCGGGGTAGGAGATCGTCATGCCGTTGATGAAGACGGCGCCCGCCTCGAGCTCGCGCACGAAGTACTCCTCGTCGGCGGCGTCGGTCGTCCAGACCGCGGAGCTCAGACCGAATGTCGTCTGGTTGGCGATGCGCAGCGCCTCCTCGCGCGACTCGAAGCGGTAGAGCGAGGCGACCGGTCCGAAGGTCTCCTCCAGCACGATGCGCATATCGTCGCTCAGGTCGGTGAGCAGCGTGGGCTCGTAGAACCAGCCCGGGCCCTCGACGGCCTTGCCGCCCGCGAGCACGGTGGCACCCTTCGCGATCGCGTCGTCGACGAGTTCGGCGAGGTCGTCGCGGCCGGATGCGGTGGCCACGGGCCCCACGTCGGTCGCCGCGTCCGTCGGGTCGCCCACCACGAGCGCGCGCATCTTCTCCGCGAAGAGCGCGGCGAAGGCGTCGTAGACCTCGCTGTGCACGAGGAAGCGCTTGGCGGCGATGCACGACTGGCCGTTGTTCTGCACGCGAGCCGTGACGGCCTTGGCGGCGGCGGCCTCCAGGTCGGCGCTCGGCATGACGATGAAGGGGTCGGATCCGCCGAGCTCCATGACGCTCTTCTTGATCTCGGCCCCGGCGATCGAGGCGACCGAGCGACCGGCCGGCTCCGACCCGGTGAGCGTGACGGCCTTCACCCGGGGGTCGCGGATGACCGCCTCGACCTCGCGCGACCCGATGAGCAGCGCGCGGAACGACCCCACCGGGAAGCCGCCGCGCTCGAACACGGTGTCGAGGTAGAGGGCCGCCTGCGGAACGTTGGAGGCGTGCTTGAGCACACCCGTGTTGCCCGCCATCAGGGCGGGGGCGGCGAAGCGGATGACCTGCCACAGCGGGTAGTTCCACGGCATGACGGCCAGCACCACTCCGAGCGGCTGGTAGCGCGCGTAGGCGCGGGAGGCGCCGACCGAGGAGGGGTCGGCGAGCGGCTCGTCGGCGAGGAATCCCTCCGCGTGCTCGGCGTAGAAGCGCATGTTCTTGGCGCACTTGAGCGCCTCGGCCTTCGCCTGCGCGAGCGGCTTGCCCATCTCGAGGGTGAGAATGCGGGCGAGTTCATCGGCGTCGGCTTCGACGAGGTCGGCGGCCGCGCGCATCCAGGCGGCGCGCTCCGCGAAGGTCGTGTGATGCAGGGCCTCGAAGGCGGCCTGGGCCTCGCCGATGCGACGGTCGGTCTCGGCGGCGTCGTGCGGGGTGAACTCCTTCACCGTCTCGCCGGTCGCCGGGTTGATGGTCGCGATAGCCATGGTGCTCCTTCGGATGGGTCTGCTGATCGCCCAGGCGAAGACCCGGTGCAGTGGCGGTGTCGATGAGTGCCGCCCCGGTGCTGCGGGGGTGGAGCGTGTCACCGACGTCCGGTACCGCGACGTCTGACGTCTTCGTCCAAGATTGGATACATTATTGCTGATTTCTGGGGCTCAGGCCAGCTTTTTGGTCGACATTGACGCTAATTGGATGCAATTTGCCGCACTAGCGCGTGCCGTCGCGAGGCCGTCGCCTACCGCTCCCCGTCGCGCGCGGCGGCCTCCTCGATCAGCGAGCCGATCCCGCGCACGCACAGTTCGACGTCGAAGGCGAACTGGTCGTCCGGGTCGAGCAGGGCGTGGGCGGCAGCCGCACGGCGGAGAGCCTGCAGCGGGGTGTCGTCGCCGGTGAGAAGCTGCGCCTCGACCTCCTCGGCCTGGCTGCGGCGGGCCTCCGCGTCGGCGGCGGTCGCGCGCCCGGCGCTCAGGGCGAGGTCGACCAGGGTGCCGAGGGCGGCGACCGCGGTGCGCTCATCAAGACCCGCGGCGAACAACGCGCTGAAGAGGCTCTCGGCCGGGGCGAGGAAGAGGGCCTGGTCATCGGCCCGCGGGCTGAGGTGACGGGCGAGCACGCCCATGCGCCCGACCGCGTCGCGCAGGGAGACCGCGAAGTGGCGGGCGGCGTTCGCCCAGTCCCGAGCGTCGACGACGGGCTCAGCCGGATGACCGGCGCGCGTCTGCTCGGCCACCTCCTCGAGTGCGAGCAGGCGGAGCAGGTCATCCCGGCCGCTGACGTGGTAACTCAGACTCTGGCGCTGCACGCCGAGCGAGTCGGCCACGGCCTGGAGCGTGACGGTCTCGGGGTCGAGGGCGCGCGCGGCGGCGACGATGCGGTCGAGGTCGATGGTTCGGGGTCGGCCGCGGCCGCGGGGGTTCGCGGTGTCCTGGTTCGCCATGTCGAGTCCATCATGCCCCCGATTCGACTTTTCTGCATGCGCAGAATATAGGATGGTGGCGCGTCGAGCGAGTCGCCCGGCGCGCGGCGCGAGGGCGCGCCGACCCCACTCGAACGAAGGACACCGTCATGGCGAAGGACAAGCCGCTCACCGCGAAGAGCTCGATCGGATCGTGGCTGAAGCACCCGGTGGGCGGGCCGCTCATCCGTGAACTGCTGAGCCAGGGAGGGGTGGATGAGCGCGTGCTCGCTCCGCTCAAGCTGCTGCCCCTGCAGCAACTGGTCACGATGAGCCAGGGCCAGATGCCGCAGTCGCTCGTCGACGACCTCGTGCTGGGGGCCAACGGGGGAGTGGCGGTCGACCCGGCGGAGGCCGACGACGAAGAGCCCGAGGGCTGGGTCGAGCGCATCACCCCGGGCAGGTTCGCGGGCAAGACGGTCATCGTGACGGGCGCGGCCTCCGGCATCGGCCGCGCCACCGCCACCCGCATCGCGGGGGAGGGCGGTCGAGTGGTCGCCGTCGACATCTCGGCGGAACGGCTCGCGGAGCTGGTTTCCGCGCTGCCCGGTGCCGCTCTCGTCACCGTCGCGGGCGACATCACGCAGCAGTCGAGCATCGACGCGATCGTCGCGGCGGCGGGCGACCGGATCGACGGCCTCGCCAACGTCGCCGGCATCAACGACGACTTCTCGCCCCTGCACGAGACCACCGACGCCATGTGGGAACGCGTCATCGGCGTGAACCTGACCGGCGGGTTCAAGCTCAGCCGGGCGGTCATCCCCGTCATGCTGGCGGCGGGCCGGGGCTCCATCGTCAACGTCGCCTCCGAGGCCGGCCTGCGCGGCAATGCCTCGGGCAACGCGTACACGGTCTCCAAGCACGGCGTGATCGGCCTCACCCGCAGCGCCGCCTTCATGTACGGGCGCGAGGGACTGCGCATCAACGCGGTCGCGCCGGGCGGCGTCGCCACGGGCATCCCGATGCCCGCGCACGTCTCCGAGGAGGGTCAGGCGAAGCTGACGCCGTACCAGACGCAGATCCCGACCCTCGCGACGGCCGAGCAGCTGGCCGCCTCGATCACCTTCCTGCTCAGCGACGACGGCGTGAACATCAACGGCGCGGTGCTCGCCTCCGACGGCGGCTGGTCGGTGCAGTAGGGCCGGGTGGCGGATGCCCGGCGCACGCCCGTGGGCCGCGCCGGGCATCCCTCACCGCACCGACTTGCGCTCGTAGATCGCGACCGACCAGACGGCGCCGCCCAGCGCGATGAGCGCGCTCCAGCCGAGGGCGAGCACCGGGTTCACGCCGAGCGGGGTGCCGAGGAGCAGACCGCGCACGGTCTCGATGAACGGCGTGAAGGGCTGGTTCTGCGCGAACCACTGCAGCCAGACCGGCATCGAGTCGGTCGGGGCGAATCCGCTGCCGAGGAACGGCAGGAAGGTGAGCAGCAGCGGCAGGTTGCTCGCCGTCTCGACGGTCTTCGACTGGATTCCCATCCCGACCGCGAGCCAGCTGATCGCGAACGCGATGACCGCCAGCAGCCCGGCCAGGGCCAGCCACTGCAGCGGGCCGGCGGTGGGGCGGAACCCGATGAGCACCCCGACGCCCAGCACGAACGCGACCGCGATGAACGCCTGGATCGTGTTGCCGAGCACGTGCCCTGCGAGCACGGCCCCGCGCGAGATCGCCATGGTGCGCAGCCGCGCCGTGATGCCCTGTGTCATGTCCATCGAGACGGTCGTGGCGGTGCCGCCCGCCGTTCCCGCGATGGTCATCAGCAGGATCCCCGGCATCACGTAGGCGAGGTAGGCGGCGCGTGCCCCGACCGTCCCCGTGCCGGGCAGCCCCGCGCCGAGCGCGCCGCCGAACACGAAGACGAACAAAAGCAGGAGCACGACGGGCCCGCCGATCACGAAGATCGACAGTCCCGGGTAGCGCACGATGTGCAGCAGCGTGCGGCGGAGCATCGTGACGGAGTCGGCGAGCGCGTGCGAGCGGTGGGCGCGCGGCGATGCCGGGGCGGGGGTGGTGAGCGTGGTCATCCCTCTGTTCCTTTCTGGCCGGTGAGTGCGAAGAAGACGTCGTCGAGGTCGGGCTGGTGGATGCTCAGCTCCTCCACCTCGACGCCCGCCCCGTCGAGGCGGTCGAGCACGGCGCGCAGCGAGTCGACCCCGCCGCGGCTCGGCACCGACAGCGTCAGCAGTTCGTCGTCGCGGTCGGAGTCGTCGAGCATGCGGGCGGCGGTCGCGAGATCACCGGTGGTGGGGAAGCGCAACTGGATATGGCCGCCGGGCACCCGCCGCTTGAGCTCGTCGGGGGTGCCGCTTGCGACGATGCGCCCGCCGTCGAGCAGAGCGATCTGGTCGGCGAGCTCGTCCGCTTCGGCCAGGTACTGCGTGGTGAGGAGCACCGTGGTGCCGTCCCGCACGAGGCCGCGAACAATGTCCCACACGGCGTGGCGGCTGCGCGGGTCGAGGCCGGTCGTCGGCTCGTCGAGCACGATCACGCGCGGGGTCGCCACAAGCGTCATGGCGAGATCGAGTCGCCGCTGCAGACCGCCCGAGTAGGTCGAGAGGGGTTTGCGCGCGACGTCCCCGAGCTCGAACTGCTCGAGCAGTTCGGCGACCCGGGCGCGTGAGCGGCGGGCGCCGAGGTGCCGAAGTCGGGCCATGAGGAGGAGGTTCTCCTCGCCGGTCAGGAGGGTGTCGACCGCCGAGAACTGGCCCGTGAGGCCGATGACGGCGCGCACGGCGTCGGCCTCGCGCACGACGTCGTGGCCGAGGACTCGCGCCGTGCCGGAGTCGGCGCGCACGAGGGTGCTGAGAATGTGCACGGTCGTCGTCTTGCCGGCCCCGTTCGGGCCGAGCAGCGCGGTCACCGTGCCCGCCTCGACCGCGAGGTCGACCCCGTCGAGCACCGTGGTGCCGCCGTAGGACTTGCGGAGTGCCCGCACCTCGATCGCTGTCGTCATGTCGTCGTTCCTTTCTCTCTCGGGTCGCCGTCAGCGGGCGCGCTGCACGGTGATGTTGCCGTACTGGGTGCGGGCGCGGATCGCGACCGACTGTTCGCTGTCGCCCGGGCCGTGGTCGCTCTCCAGCTGGTTGCGCACGTGACCGTCTTTCGAGGCGAGATCGAGCCAGGCCGGCGTGCCCGGCCGAACGCCGACCGTCACCTGACCGAAGCCGCTGTCGAGCTGAACCGACCCGCTCGACACCTCACCCAGCTGGATACTGCCGTAGGCGGTCTTGGCGGTCACCGACCCGAGCGCGGTGGCGAGCTCGAGGTCACCGTAGGAGAGCTTCGCGTCGAGGTCGCCGCCCACCTCCCCGACGAAGACGCTCCCGTGGGATGCCTTGAGGATCGCGTCGCCGGTGACGGTTCCGAGCCGGATCTGCCCGTGGTCGGCCGTGATCTCGGCGGTACCGTCGGCGTGGTCGATGCTCGCGTTGCCGTGACCGGCGCGCAGCCAGAGGTCGCCGACGCCGTCGAGTTCCACGCGCCCCATCGAGTTCTTGACGCGCGTGGCGCCGAGCCGGCCCACCGTGCGCAGGCCGCCGACCGCGAGCTCGCTGGTGAGCCGCGACCCGGCGGGCAGCTCGACCGTGATCTCGACCGACTCGGTCGGCCCGATCCAGCTGATGCGGGGCTTGGGGCCGGCGATGGTGAGCCGGCCGGCGTCGAATTCGACGCGTGTCTCTTCGGCGCCGCGTCGGTCGACCGCCTTGGTGGGGTTCGTCGGTTCTACCGTCACGACGGTGTCGCCGCGCTCGCTGGCGTAGACCTCGATGTTGCCGACCTGCAGCGTGATTGCGAGGTCGATCGGCTCGGGGGTGGTGAATGTGGGCATGCTGGCGCCTCCCTTTCCGTGGGCGTGTCTGTTCCTCCCCGCGGGGTCGCGGGGCTGTGTGGATGCTGCGGTCGGGCGGGCCTAGCGGGCCCAGCCCGCGAAGTTGTCGCCCGAGCGCAGGGTGCGCTGGGTTGATCGTCGCTGTCGGGGGTGCAGCGCGGCGGCGACCGCGCGCACCAGCCAGGTGTTGACCGAGAGACCGTCGGCCGCGGCGGCCTCGTCCACCCGGGCCTTCAGGGCGTCGGGGAGGCGGAGGGTCGTGCGGGAGGTGCTGGCATCGTCGAGGTCGACGGATGCGGTGGGCGGGTCATCCGTCTCGCCCTCGGTCGCCGGGGTGGTCACCACGAACTCGACCTCGCGCCCGCGCAGCCGAAGGTCGACGGAACCGGGTGCGAGGTCGCGCGTGATCTCGCCGACCGCGGCCGAGAGCACGTCGAGCAGCACGAGACGGGTTGCGGCATCGAGGCCGGCGGCGAGCTTCTCGGCGACCGCGCGGGTCTCCTCGTTGCCGCTGTCGGCGCTGCTGACGAGCTGCCGCTGGAGGTCGGTGACGTACTGCGCGAGTTCCATGTCATCACTATGACACCACAGTGGTGTCACGTCAATACCCTGTGGTGTCAAATTGCTGGGATGTGGTGTCACGAGCATCGGCCCGCTCGCGCGGCGGCAGTTTCATTTGTAATAAAACGATAATATGATCGTTTTATGAAGAAAACGGTCTCGGCCCTGTCGCCTCTGCTGCGGTCCACCACGCAGGGCGACCTTCTGGGGGCGCTCATCGTCGACCCGGCGAGAAAGTGGACCATTCGCGAGCTGTCGCAGCACATCGGGTCGTCGTACGCGGGAGTGCACGCCGAGATCGAGCGTTTGGCGCTGGGTCAGGTCGTGCGCGAAGAGCGCGTGGGAAAGGCGCGCGTGGTGTGGGCGAACGAAGGGTACGAGCTGTACCGCCCGCTGGCGGAGATCGTTCTTCACGCCTACGGCCCGCGCGCACTGCTCACCGAGGCGCTGGAGGGAGTGCCCGGCGTCGAGCGCGCGTTCATCTATGGGTCATGGGCGGCGCGCTACGCCGGCGAGTTTGGTGCGCCACCGCAAGACATCGACGTGCTGGTGGTGGGAGACGCGTCGAGGGCGACGCTCGAGGACATAGCCGACACGGTGAGCCGCCGAGTCGGGCGCGAGGTCACCATGACACGCGTGACTGCGGAGAAGTGGGACGCGGGCGACGATCTATTCTTGACGACTATTCGAGAACGACCGCATGTCGAATTGCTCATCGGAGGAACGGATGCTCACGCGCTGGGAGAACGGCCGCGCCGAGATTGATCGGCTGATCGCGCAGGGCCGGCTGTCCAAAGTCGCCGCGAATCGCGACCTCGCCGACAGCTACCTCCAGGCGGCCAGGAGCCATGTTCTGTCGGCGACCGTACTCAGCGGGTCCGACCCGGAGGGCGCCTTCCAGCTCGCCTATGACGCGGCCCGCAAGGCGTTGGCCGCGATCTTGGTCAATCAAGGTCTTCGTGCTGGTGGTCAAGGCGCCCACCTGACAATCTATGAGGCGGTCCGTGCGCAACTCGATCCGCCGAAGGGCAAGGAGATCCGGCTATTCGATTGGATGCGGCGGCTCCGGAATTCGACCGAGTATCCCGACACAGGCGACAAGACTGCTGACGTTGACGACGTCAGCGACGCGATACCGGTCGCGAGGTCGCTCATCGAACTGGCCGAAGGCGTACTCGACGTCATGCCCGTGTACTGAGCCTGTAGTGCAGTCGGCGAGAGTGACGGTGCACCCGGCCCCAGTCACTTCCGATCGCGTCCGACCGACGACGGATTGCTCGCTTCAGGCAGTCGCGGTAGTCGTGGCAGTTCTCTCAACGGTCTCGCGCGGAGCCCGAAGCGGGGGTACGGATCGGGCCAACGCTGGCGCTCTCGGCATCCTGGTCATCTCGTGTGCGATTCGGGCATCTCGACTCGCTCGGTCTGCTCAGTCAGCTCATCGTGCCGCGCGTCGCTAGGGCGTGCCAACAGAAATGCGGGACTGATCGTGTCGGGGCAGCACTACCCTCGAGATCCGGGCCGGATCCCGGCGTCCCGATGAGTCGCGCGTTCGCCGCTTGGCAGGTGAGGGCATCTTCCATGCTCTTCGTTGCTCCTTGAGACTTGAGATAGTGATGCTCGTCAGCGCTATTGATGCGGAATGCGGTCGCGCCCTGCCCCGCCGTTGCCTGATTGATTTGTTTCGTTGTTCATGCCGTATTAGCGATGGTGGTGGGCATGGCTTCGACTCCGTAGGGGTCGCGGTAGCAGTGTCCGACGTGGTGTCTTCTGGGCTTGTGGAACGCATGGAACCATTCGAGAACCTCGATCGCGAGGCGCCTCCGGTTGGTCAGGATCGGTGGTCGACGAGTTCGATTGTCGTCGCCCAAAGAACGATTCCAGGACGGCGTCGAGGTAGCTTCCAGGCGACCTTGCCCATCGATCCTGCGAGACCCTGTTCACTTAGCCGGGCCCCGACCGGCCAAGCGGCGGACGGGCCATCGCGATCCCAGTCAACCGCCGCGCCGACCGATCTTCGAACCCTTCGCGCTATGTCAAGCGCGTCACAACTAGTTCGGCGCGCAGGCGATCGGTGACCCACTCGCCACAGCGGTGACGGCAGCGCGCGTCGGGGCGTGCAGCGCACTGAAGAGCCTGTCCTCACCAGTTCGGTGCGTGGTGTTTTCGGTCATCCATAGGCGATAGGGGGCATTGGCGAGGAAGACCCGCTTCATGCGCCCTTCGAAAGCCGCCTTCACGTGGCAGCCTGTGCCTCGACGCCACCCGCGGTGGCGAACATTCCGCAGCTCGGGCCGTAGAGCAAGCCATTCAACCCGACGATCACTGATCTGCGACTGGAAGCCGAGAACAATATGGGCATGACGACGGAAGGCGCGTCGTGCTCCGGGGCATTCATATGTGAGTCGCGGAGTGTGTCGTTGGGATGAGCATGATGGACATGCAAATTGGCGGACCTCCGGATCCCCGCTCATATTGCACCGACGACTACTCCGTCAGCACCTGATGGATCGCCGCGCCAGAAAGTGCGTCAAGGCTGAGCCGAGGATTACGCCAAGACAAGTTTTGCGAGGACGTTCTGCGTCGCGAGATACCCCCCCTCACCTACTTCAGGATCTCGAACGCCATCGCCAGTGTGCAGATCTCGTGCGGCACGCAACCCGACTCGGCGCGCAAGTCGAGTGATCCCGCCGCTGTCAGCTCCCCGGCATTGGCCTGCGCCGTCAGTCCTTTAAGGCGTGACTCGCGGGCCGCCAGCCCGACCGCGATCTCAGCGCCCGGCTTCTGTCCGCGCCGGGCATACTCCACCGCAGGACGACGGAACTGCTGAGGCTTTGCAGCAAACGTCATCCAGACCAATCACCGGCCGGTCATCGCGCCAAATCGGATGCCGGGGAGCCCGGGATGGGTGAGGTCGGAAACTTGCCAACCTGCGCGCGTAGCGCGGATATTGGTACTGGTCGATATGTTTCACGCGATCGTCGTTTGAGGGTGTCCACTGTGCCGGGGTTCATAATGTGTCGACGCATCCATGTCTCGATCAATCGGATCGATTTGCGATGGCCGCTTGGGACCGCTCCTTATTTCTTTGAGTAGCCCGAAATGCCTGCATGTTGGATCGTATCAAGCGAGAGTGGCGCGCCTTTTCTGGTTCGTCGGCATATTTGTGCGAGTGCGCCAACACCTCGACGAGCGCCTCCAAGATTGGGACATCATCCGCGTTTGACGCGTCCGAGCCGAAATACGCGGAGAGCAAGAGGGAAAACACGAAGTTGCGGATTATCCAAGTATTCGTCTGATTTTTGAGGATTTTCTTAACCTGAGTGGCCCACCCCGACTCAGATACGGCGATCAGGAAAAAGATTGATGCGACGGCCGTCTCCGGCTCGACAGCGGCTTCGCCGCTGTCGACGAGGCGTGACATCGACTTCAGCAACTTCCGCGAGGCGAGAGTTTCGGTGATGCCGCCGAATGCAATGGCGGCCGGAAGAATCTTGTGTAGGTCGTCCAAGAAGTCGCGTTCCGCTTGCCCAACTTGTGTATCGTCGCCGAACTGTGCGCGCAGTCCTTCGGCGATGCCTGCAAAAAGTTCTTGGAAGGATTCGTCGGCGTCGAGCTCGGTGATGATGTCGCCCCATTGATGCATCAGCGTCCCGAGTATCGACTTCTTTCTATCGACGTCGCCCGCTTGGTCCGCGTCTCTCAGTATGCGAGAGCATAGGTCAACAGTCTGAATTTGTTTCCACAGCCTCGGCTCGTCCTCTTCATTGGACACCGGAAATGGCGGGGGGTCATCATCCGAAAAAACGTCGAGTGAATCAGAGGCCGATGGCGGCTCGACCTGAGTACCCTGAGACAGCTGTGAGCCGTCCTCGCCAGCACTCTCTTCAATCTCTTCGAAGGAGGGTTCGGAAGGCTCGATCTCCGCGAAAACCTCACTTCTCTCCTCCGACCACTTCAGTTCGCCTAGTAGTTGCTCGATCCGATCCAGGAGTACGTCATCATGGCGGTTTAGTGACGCGTAGTCGGTTATAGCGGATACGTAATAAAGCGGCCTGGCCAGCAACCTATCGCGAAAGGTGATCGATTTTTTCGCTTGCTTTGCGGCGAACAAATGGAGGTAGCTGCTCCGCGCAAATACGACATAGCCGGACCGTTTGGTTAATACCCGTCTGTCGAGAAAGTTCTGGAGAACGTCCATTGCAGATTCCGGCCAGCCAAGCGTTTCAATGATCTGTTCGACTGCTGCGACCGCCGTCGATTCCGCCATTCCGGCCTTGTCGAGCTCGACAAACTTCTCTGCCAAGCGTTCCAAAATGGCCATGCGCTGCTCGTGGTCTAGCCCGATGCGCGCGTCGTCGTGAGGGTCTCCACGCCCAAGCAACAGCGCTACATACTCGTCAAGGACGGATGTTGTCGATGCGTTAGACCCAATCGAGCCCGCGCTCATGAGGATGTAAAGGAGTTGAGATACCGTGAAAGGCGTTCGCGGCAGGTGTTCCGACCGCAGCAAATCGATCACAGCGTTCGCAAGCGCCGCGAATTGACCAGGAGCAGCAATTTTCGCGAGATGCTCGATGTCGGAGCGCTCCAGCTTCCCCACGTACCGCACTCGAACTGAAATACCTGCCGCGGCGAGCTTTCGTTTCACATCCTCTTCAGTGCCCTGCTTGCAGGCCACGACAACGAAACTTCCTCTAAGCTTCGCGATATCGGCTACCCCGCGGTCAGAAACCTTCTGGACATACGGACTGAAATCATCGATTGCAATGGCAAGAGGGGGTAAGTCATCGTTCTTACCAAGGGGCCAGCCAACCTCGCGGACAGCTCGTCGGAGTCCGTTGAGTATGGGCCTGAGTTCAATTCGAGACTCTGTGAAGTTAAAGTAAACGGGTGCCAAGAGCGGCAACATCTGCGAAGCACGCAGTGACATCAACCTCGCCGTGAACGTCAGCCCAGAACCCTCTTCGCCGACCAAGAGAATGATTTCGTTGGTCTGGAGGTCGGCGCTCATCTCTAGGCGTTCGATTGACTCGACTTCCTGCCCAGAAGTTTTGCTCGCTACATACTGTGCGTTCGGCACAGGTAGAAGAATTGGCGGCAATAGGACTTCGTCAAGTGCGAGCCCCCGGTCGACCTCAAGTGACTGACCAAGGATGACGTCTTCACGCAGCGCCGCAGCAAATTCCGCCCGGACTTCACCCACAGGGTCGAACAAGAGCCCGACATCTGACCTAGCCATGTCTGACAGATGCGCTTGGATTTCGCCAACAAAGGCCGCCAAGTCTGTATGGGATTGACCATAGGAAATAGGAATTATGTTGTCTGCGATGTGGGCGGCCTGGAGCTCGCTAAGTTCAGAATCGGTACAAAGGCGGTAGTCCCTTAGACCGGGGTTGGGGAACTTGTCCCGCTGCCAGTCCAGGAACCTGGAGAAGTTGGGATCCGATAGCCCCCCGCCGACGCCGACGTAGATACTGCTTTTGCTAGCACCAAAAGCGTGTTGAATGGCCTGAGCCGATTCGCTCCCGAGTAGACGCCCGTAATCTTCACTCGTCAGAATTATGGAACTGGGGTGATCCCATATTCCGTGCAGATGACCGATGGACCTTGAACGGTTTGCAAGAATTTGCTGCATCTCGCCCGCCTGTTCCCACGTGGTAGAACCGCGATCGCTAGATTGCTCGATAAGGCTGTCGTAGTTTGTCGTGAGAATGGGGATGGGGAGAGCAGCGATTGCGGTTGCGGTAGATGCATTGATAAGGGGCAAGTTGCCAATCGTCTCGTGCAGCCATTTCGCGTACGCGACGTCCCCCAAAGATTTGAAAGTGTCTCCAACTTGCGTCGCGGCCTGGACCATGAATGAGGTTTCGCCTCGCGCGATCATTGCTCTTACGGTTTCGGCCCACTCCTCGTCTTTGACGCCGCTCGCGAGAAGTTGCTCGATCCCGACCTCGATCAAACCGGCCCAATTTGCGCAAACCGCGCCCTCGGATGCGCCCACTGAGAGGCCCGTCCCGATGATCATCACCGCGGATTGCGTGCGAATGGCTTCGAGCAGTCCCTCATCCATCTTGTCCTCCAAGAGAGGACGGTATCCGATCCAACGCTATGGGCGCACTACGGAGCCTGACTTTTCGTCGTGATCATAGTCCTTGAATCACGAATGATTGTCAGGTTTAAGCGGACAGTGGGCGCGAGCTGAAACTGCTACGGCATTCGGCCGCTCACCCGCATTCGAGCCAAAGTCCGACGAGTTACTTGATTGAGCCCCCTGTCGGATTCGAACCGACGACCCTCGCTTTACAAGAGCGATGCTCTGGCCAACTGAGCTAAGGAGGCGACCGGCCAATATTACCGGGCGCCCACCCCGCCGCCGCTCACGCCCACAGCCCGCGCACTCACCGCCCGCCCGATACGGTTGGAGCAATGCCTCCCCACAGCGACCCCGCGCCGGGCTCCGGCCGCGGCGGCGAGCCCGAGCCGATCATCCAGCCTGGCACGCCTCCGCACCCGCACCACTCCACTGCCGCGTTCGTCACGGCGGTGCTGTTCACGGTCGTGTGCGGCGGGCTCGTGTCGCTGCAGTCGCGCATCAACGGGCAGCTCGGCCACGAGATCGGCGACGGGTTCATCGCGGCGGTGCTCTCCTTCGGCTCGGGACTCGTGCTGCTGGCGATCATCGTGGCGCTGTCGCCGCGGGGCCGGCGCGGGCTGGGCACGATCATCCGTGCCCTTCGCACGCGGGAGCTCACCTGGTGGTACGTCTGCGGCGGGGTCGCCGGCGCGCTCTTCGTGCTCTCGCAGGGGCTCACCGCGGCGATCCTCGGCGTCGCGCTCTTCACCGTCGCGGTGGTGGCGGGTCAGACCCTCTCGGGCCTCGCGATCGACGCCCGCGGGCTCGGCCGCATCCCCGCCAAGGTCGTGACGCCCCCGCGGCTGATCGGCGCGGTGCTGGCGCTCGTCGCCGTCGCGATCGCGGTGGCGCCCGAGTTCCGCGGGCAGGTTCCGGCGTGGATGCTCGTCATGCCCTTCGCCGTCGGCCTCCTGCTCGGCTGGCAGCAGGCCGTCAACGGTCAGGTCAAGACCCTCTCGAACTCGGCGCTCACGGCCACCTTCATCAACTTCCTCGGCGGATCGGTTGCGCTGGTGATCCTCGCCGTCGTGCACACCGCCATCGCGGGCTGGCCCGCGCACCTCGCCCCCGAGCCCTACCTCTATGTCGGCGGCGTGATCGGCATGATCTTCATCGCCGGCTTCGCGTTCGCCACCCCGATCATCGGTGTGCTGCTGCAGAGCCTCTGCGCGATCGCCGGTCAGCTGCTGATGTCACTCCTGCTCGACGTCGTCGCCCCGGCTGACCGCGGCGGACTCGCCTGGACCACCGTGCTCGGCACCGCGCTCACCCTCGTCGCGGTGGTCATCGCGACGGTTCGACCGCGGCGCTACCCGAGCACGCTGAGGAACTCGCCCGGGTCGAGGGGCAGTCGCGGCGTCGACTTGACCTCGTCGAGGACCCCGCCCACGTAGAGCCAGCCGAGCAGTTGCTCGTTCGGCTGGAGGCCGTGCATCCACCGCACCGCCTCGGCGCGGGTGTGGCCGCCGGTGCGCCACATCACGCCCCAGCCCGCCTCGTCGAGTAGCAGGCTCAGCGTGTGCGCGACGCCGGAGGCCACCGCCTCCTGCTCCCAGTCGGTCACCTTGAAGCTCTCGCGGTAGGCGACGACGACGGCGATGAGCAGGGATGCCCGCAGCGGCTTCGCGGCAAGACGCGCAGCATCCTCGCCCGCCAGCCCGCTGCTGGCCACGAACGCATCGCCCAGCCGCTCACGGGCCGCGCCGCGAAGCTCGATGAGCCGCCACGGCCGGAGGGCGGCGTGGTCGGCGATCGCCGCGAGGGACTCGACGAGCGGGAGCAGCTCCTCGTGGGTGGGCGCGTCGGCGGTCACGCGCGGGTGGGACCGCCGACGGTGCAGCGCGTCGCGGGCGCTCACTCGGGCTGGAACCCGAGCGAGAGCGAGTTCATGCAGTACCGGTCGCCCGTGGGGGTCTGGTAGGCGTCATCGAAGAGGTGGCCCAGGTGCGAGCCGCACGTCGCACAGCGCACCTCGGTGCGCACCATGCCGTGCGAGCGGTCGGTGATGAGCTCCACCGCGTCGGGGTTCACCGACTCGTAGAAGCTCGGCCACCCGCTGCCGGAGTCGAACTTCGCGCCGCTGCGGAAGAGCGGCGCGTGGCAGGCCGCACAGTTGTAGGTGCCGGGGCGCTTCTCGTCGAGGAGGGCTCCCGTCCACGCGCGCTCGGTGCCCGCCTCGCGGAGCACCTTGTACTGCACGGGTCCGAGCTCTGCCAGCCACTCTGCTTCGGTCTTGGTCACGCTGTAGGTCATGGTGCACTCCTCACGGGTTCACGGTCCGGTCACCTATTAAACTCGCGACCATGCCCGAAACTTCCGTGGTGCGCCGTTCGTGGAGCGAACTCACGACGGACGAGCTCTACGACATCCTCAAGCTGCGCACCGACGTGTTCTTTGTCGAGCAGCGCATCGACGAGGAGGAGCTCGACCACCGCGACCGCGAGCCCGCCACGCTGCACTACTTCATCCCCGACGAACAGCACGGGGTGGCCGCCTACCTGCGCACCCTCGTCGACGAGCAGCCGAGCCACCGCGACGCCAGAATCATCGTCGGCCGCGTCGTCGTGCACCCCGCCCGCCGCGGCGAGGGCCTCGCCCAGCTGCTGTTCGACCGCGTAATCGCCGAGCACGGCGACCAGCCGATGATGCTGCACGCGCAGGAGTACATCGTGCCGCTCTACGCCAAGTACGGTTTCGAGCCCTACGGCGAGGTCTACGTCGAGGCCGGGCTGCCCCACCTCTCCATGTACCGGCCGGGCGCGTGACCGCCGCCGAGTGGTACCGCCGCTTCGCCGACACCGAGGCGGCCGGCCAGTCGGCGCTCTACGAGACGCTCGCGCGCGGCGTCGCGGATGACCCCGCCCTCCTCACCCTCCTCGACGAGCTGCCCCGCCCCAAGCAGCAGCCGAACCTCCTGCTCGCCTGCGCGCGCCTCCTGGGCGCACCGCTTAGTGACTTCGCTGCCTGGCGTGTGTGGCTCCTGCAGCACTGGCCGGAGGTCTCGGCCGAGATGCGGATCCGTGCCACCCAGACCAACGAGCCGCGCCGCTGCGCGACCCTCCTGCCTGCCCTCGCGCTCATCGACGGGCCGATCGCGCTCATCGAGGTCGGCGCCTCCGCGGGGCTCACCTTGCTGCCCGAGCACTACAGCTACGCGTGGGGCGAGCACCGCCTCGACCCCGCCGCCGGCCCGAGCACCGTGCTGCTCGAGTGCGAGGTCACCGGCGACCCGCCCCTGCCCGCCCGCATGCCCGAGATCGTCTGGCGCGCGGGGCTCGACCTGAACCCCCTCGACGTGACCGCGCCCGACGACCGGCACTGGCTCGAGACCCTCATCTGGCCCGAGCAGACCGCACGGCTCGAGCGCGTGCGCGCGGCCATCGCGATCGCCGAACGCGAGCGCCCGCGCGTGGTGCGCGGCGACGCGGTGGATGACCTTCCCGCCCTCGCCGCGGAGGCCCCGACCGGCGTCACCCTCGTCATCGTCACCTCCGCTGCGATCGTGTACCTCATGCCGGAGCCGCGCGCGCGGCTGATCGAGTGGCTCCGGGCGTCGCCCGCCCGGTGGGTCTCGAACGAGGGGGCGGGGATCGTGCCTCGGGTGCAGGAGGCGTTGGCCGGTCATCCGCCCCGCCGCCCCGGCGGCTTCGCCCTCGCCCTCGACGAGCGCCCGCTCGCCTACGCGGGTGCCCACGGGCAGACCCTCGACTGGCTGTCGCTGCCCGCCGCCTGAGCAAACTCGAAGCATCCGCTGTGCGCTCCGCGTCGTGGCGCGGGGGAGGGCCGGGGCCGCCCTAGGATTACGCCAACGGGAGGTGGAGATGTCTGCGAGCGCGCAGCGGCGGCACGAGGCGGGCGACAGCTCCCTCAGCGCGCGCGACCTCGCGATCCTCGAGTTCGAGCGCACCTGGTGGCACCACGCGGGCGCGAAGGAGGCCGCCATCCGGGCGGAATTCTCTCTCAGCGCGGCCCGCTACTATCAGGTGCTGAACGCAGTGATCGATTCACCGGATGCGGTGCGTCACGATCCCATGCTGGTGGGGCGCCTGCAGCGAGCGCGTGACGCCCGCACGCGGGCCCGCGCGGCGAGGGCGTTCACCACCCCCACGTCCGGCGACGATCCTGGTCGCCCCCGCAGCGAGGAACCCACCGACTAACAATGGCCGCCTTCCCCAAAGACCAGTTCGACGACCTCCCCGAGCACCTCGACCGCGTCGGCGCCCACCGCGGGCCGAAGGTCAAGGGTCGCGGCTGGATCGGCTTCGCCTGGGCGGCGCTGGCGACCGGCGTCATCGTGCTCGCGAGCCTCTACGCGCTGTCGCGTCTGAACGACTTCCAGTTCACGCTGCCGGGTGCGGCGTCGAGCTCGGCGGCCACCACCCCGACGGCGAAGCCGACGACGGCGATCGTGCCGGTCACCGACCCCACGAAGATCAAGGCGCGCAAGATCACGATCACGGTGCTGAACGGCACGACGACCACCGGGCTCGAGAAGCAGGCGGCGGCGATCCTCAAGAAGGCGAAGTGGACGATCGGCGCGACGGCCCTCGCCTCCGAGTCGACCATCAAGAAGACCGTCATCTACTACTCCGTGCAGTCGAACGCGGATGTCGCGCAGGGCGTCGAGCTGGCCCTCGGCACGGGGAGCATCCGGTTCAGCAGCGCCTTCCAGGGCGCCCCGATCACGGTCGTGCTCGGCTCCGACTTCCAGGGCTGAGGCGCGGCGGTCGCCGCTGTTCATTCCAGCCCCGGATCGGCCCCGGATCGGCCCCAAAACGACGGGCAAATCTCGGGCGTGTTTCGTGCGTGTTTAATCCTCGGGGATTCGGCGCATTCCGGGCGGAATACGGCATTCCTGCCCGTTCCGGGCGGCATCGGCTCGGCTAATATCTGGAATTGGTCGCCCATCTGGACCGTGAACGACACCGCACCCCGCACCGTCCGACTCGTCCCGATGATTGCGGATACCCGTGCTCCCGCGACCCGGCCGCGGCAGAATTGCCGCGCCGATTGGCAACGCAGCAAGGAGTAAGACATGGCGAATGGAACCGTCAAGTGGTTCAACGCTGAAAAGGGCTACGGCTTCATCACGGTCGAGGGTGGGGGACAGGACGTCTTCGTCCACTACTCCGCGATCGACATGGGCGGATACAAGGTTCTCGAGGAGGGCCAGCAGGTCACCTTCGAAGTAGGCACCGGCAGCAAGGGCCCGCAGGCGGAATCGGTCCGACTGGCCTGAGCGACGCGTCTGAGGACGCACTCGGCGAACGCCGTCCACCAGTGGTGGGCGGCGTTTGTCATGCCCCCGGCGTCGTCTTGCACTCAGCATGGCAGAGTGCCAGAATGTCTTTGGCACTCCCACCAGTTGAGTGCTAATGCTTTCTGATCACGTCCGAGAGGGACAAGAAACAAACATGGCAAAGATCATTGCTTTCAACGAAGAGGCCCGTCGTGGCCTTGAGCGCGGCCTGAACATCCTCGCCGACGCCGTCAAGGTGACGCTTGGCCCGCGTGGCCGCAACGTTGTTCTCGAGAAGAAGTGGGGCGCCCCCACCATCACGAACGACGGCGTCTCCATCGCCAAGGAGATCGAGCTCGACGACCCGTACGAGAAGATCGGCGCCGAGCTGGTCAAGGAGGTCGCCAAGAAGACGGACGACGTCGCCGGTGACGGTACGACCACCTCGGTCGTCCTCGCCCAGGCGCTCGTCCGCGAGGGCCTCCGCAACGTCGCCGCCGGTGCTGACCCGATCAGCCTCAAGCGCGGCATCGAGAAGGCCGTCGCGGCCGTCATCGAGGCGCTCGTCGCCAGCGCCAAGGAGATCGAGACCAAGGAAGAGATCGCGGCCACCGCATCCATCTCCGCCGCGGACCCCGAGATCGGCGCACTGATCGCCGAGGCGATCGACAAGGTCGGCAAGGAGGGCGTCGTCACCGTCGAGGAGTCGAACACCTTCGGCACCGAGCTCGAGCTCACCGAGGGCATGCGCTTCGACAAGGGGTTCATCAACCCCTACTTCGTCACCGACCCGGAGCGTCAGGAGACGGTCTTCGAAGACCCGTACATCCTCATCGCCAACAGCAAGATCTCCAACATCAAGGACCTGCTGCCGATCGTCGACAAGGTCATCCAGGATGGCAAGCAGTTGCTGATCATCGCGGAGGACGTCGACGGTGAGGCGCTCGCGACCCTGGTCGTGAACAAGATCCGCGGCATCTTCAAGTCGGTCGCCGTCAAGGCCCCCGGCTTCGGCGACCGCCGCAAGGCCCAGCTGCAGGACATCGCCATCCTCACGGGTGGTCAGGTCATCAGCGAGGAGGTCGGCCTCAAGCTCGAGAACGCGACGCTCGACCTGCTCGGTCGTGCCCGCAAGGTCGTCATCACGAAGGACGAGACCACGATCGTCGAGGGCGCTGGCGACAGCGACCAGATCGCCGGCCGCGTTCGTCAGATCCGCGCCGAGATCGAGAACACCGATAGCGACTACGACCGCGAGAAGCTCCAGGAGCGCCTCGCGAAGCTCGCCGGTGGCGTCGCCGTCATCAAGGCGGGTGCCGCGACCGAGGTCGAGCTCAAGGAGCGCAAGCACCGCATCGAGGACGCCGTCCGCAACGCGAAGGCTGCCGTCGAGGAGGGCATCGTCGCCGGTGGTGGCGTCGCGCTCATCCAGGCCGGCAAGACCGCCTTCGAGTCCGCCGCCCTCACGTCGCTCACGGGTGACGAGGCGACCGGTGCGAACATCGTCCGCGTCGCGGTGGATGCCCCGCTCAAGCAGATCGCGCTCAACGCCGGTCTCGAGCCCGGTGTCGTCGCCGACAAGGTGCGCAACCTGCCGACCGGTCACGGCCTCAACGCCGCGACGGGTGAGTACGTCGACATGCTGGCCTCCGGCATCAACGACCCGGTGAAGGTCACCCGCTCCGCGCTGCTCAACGCCGCGTCGATCGCCGGTCTGTTCCTCACCACCGAGGCCGTTGTCGCCGACAAGCCCGAGAAGCACCCGGCCCCGGCCGGTGGCGACCCGAACGGCGGCATGGACTTCTAAGTCCGGCTCCCCGGTTCCACACAGTCGAAAGGCGGCCCCTCGCGGGGCCGCCTTTTGTGTTGGGTGGGGACTGTGTTGATCAGACGTGGCGTCGTTCCGCACCGGGCGGGCACGCGACCCTGGGGCCGTGTGCCCGCCCGTGGCATCAGTGCTGGAAGAGCCGGGCGTTCGCCTGCTCCGCCTCCGAGTACTGCTGGGCCGCCACGGTGAGCGCCTGGTTGATCGCGCTGAGGGTCTCCTCGACGCGGGCCTGGGTCGCTCGCCACTGGCCCACCACGTCCTGGAACGCCGTGGCCGCGGCGCCGCTCCACGACCCCTGAAGGCCGGTGAGCTGCCCGAGCAGTGAACTGGTCTCGCTCGAGATGCGAGAGATGGAGGCACGCACGGTGCCGGTGGCGGAAAGAACCGCTTCGCTGTCTACCTGGTAACTGGTCATGACGACCACGGTAGGTGCCGGCTCCGCGCCGGGAGCGGGCGATCGGCTCAGCTGTGGAGAGCGGCGCTGCGGGGGGTCTCGTGGAGGAGCGGAAGCCGCACCCGGAAGGTCGAGCCGCCGCCCGCGGTGTCGACGACGTCGACCGAGCCCTTGTGGGAGGCGACGATGGAGGCGACGATCGCGAGGCCGAGCCCGCTGCCCCCCGTGTCGCGGTTGCGCGAGGAATCCGCCCGCCAGAAGCGCTGGAAGATCTTCTCGCGGATCTGCGGGGGAATCCCCTCGCCGTGGTCGATCACCGAGAGGATCGCCACGTCGTCGCGCTCGTCGACGGTGACCCCGATCTCGATGGGCGAGTCGGGCTCGGTGAACCGCAGCGCGTTGCCCATGAGGTTGGTGATGACCTGGCGGATCTTGTTCTCCTCGGCGAGCACGATCGCGTCGACGTGCTGCTCCCGGTCGACCGGCACGAGAGTCTGCACCGCGAGTGGTGCGGCCTTGCGCGGGCGGCGGGCGAGGCGCGAGAGCGTCGCGCCCGCGAGCGCGATCGGCCGGGTCGCCATGGATGCGGTGCGCGGCGCCCCCGCGACCGCCGCGTCAAGCGCGCGGTCCGCCTCGATCGCGCTGGCGGTCGCCCGAATCGGCTCGGTCACCACCACGGTGACCCGGCGCTCGGGTGCCGAGGCCATCGCGTCGAGCGCCGCATCGTGCGCGAGCGGGACCAGGTCGACCGCGGTGAGATTGAGGGGCTTCGCCTCATCGATGCGCGCCAGCTCGAGTAGGTCGCCGACGAGCTCGCCCATGCGGATCGCCTCTTTCTCGATGCGCTCCATCGCCTGCGCGACCTCCTCCTGCGTGCCGAGGGCGCCCATGCGATACAGCTCGGCGTAGCCGCGCACGGAGACGAGGGGGGTGCGCAGCTCGTGGCTGGCGTCGCCGACGAAGCGGCGCATCTGCTCGATGTTCTTCGCTCGGTCGGCGAAGGCGGCGTCGATGCGCCCGAGCATGGTGTTGAGGGAGTCGTTGAGGCGACCGACCTCGGTGTTGCGCGGCCCGCGCTCGAGGCGCTGGCTGAAGTCGCCCGCGGCGAAGCGGGCCGCCGTCTCCTCCACCTCGCGCAGTGGGGCGAAGGTGGAGGTCACGAGAAGGCGGGTGAGCGCCCCGCCGAGCACGACCACGGTGAGGCTGAAGAACAGGAAGATGAGGGCGAAGTGGCCGATCGTGCCGTCGGTCTCGGTGAGGTTGTAGCTGACGACGACGACGAAGTGGCCGCCGCCGACCACGAAGCCGGCGGACTGCCAGTTGGTGTCGCGGGCCGCGTCGGTGAGGGTGAAGGTGTCGCCGTTGGAGATGACGTGCGGCAGGGTCGCCTTGCTGATGACCGGCTTCTCGCTCGCGGAGTAGCTGTTGTCGCAGGTGATCTCGCCGGAGGAGTTGACCATCGCCACGTAGAAGGGGGCGGCGAGCTTGGTCGTGCTGCACGCGGAGTCCATCGCGTCGGTGATGTCGGCGCCGACGGCCGCGATCTTGGTGTTGACCTCCTGCAGCAGGTAGGTGCGCAGGTAGGTCATGGTTCCCACGCCCGCCACCAGGAGCCCCAGGGTCAGCAGCATGACGGTGACGCCCGTGATCTTGCTGCGCAGTGAAATCCCGTTCCACCACTCTGTGAGCTCTGAGTGCATGAGGGGCTTAACGCTACGGCTTCGCGGCCTTCAGCATGTAGCCGAATCCGCGCTTCGTCTGGATGATCGGCTCGTCGGAGAACTGGTCGAGCTTGCGCCGCAGGTAGGAGATGTAGCTCTCCACGATGCCGGCGTCGCCGTTGAAGTCGTACTCCCACACGTGATCCAGGATCTGCGCCTTGGAGAGCACGCGGTTCGGGTTGAGCATGAGGTAGCGGAGGAGCTTGAACTCGGTCGGGCTGAGCTCGATCTGCTCGTTGCCGACGGTCACCTCGTGCGTGTCCTGGTCCATGCTGAGCTCGCCGGCGCGGATCACGGCCTCCTCGTCGTCGCGCATGGTACGGCGGAGGATCGCCTTGAGCCGGGCGACGATCTCGTCGAGGCTGAACGGCTTGGTGACGTAGTCGTCGCCGCCGACGGTGAGGCCCGTGATCTTGTCCTCGGTGTCGTCCTTCGCGGTGAGGAAGAGGATGGGCGCGGTATAGCCGGAGGCGCGCAGTCGCTTGGTCACGCCGAAGCCGTTCATGTCGGGGAGCATGACGTCGAGGATGATCAGGTCGGGCTCCTCTTCGAGCACCGCCGAGATGGCGGCCGCGCCGTTGCCGACCGCGCGCACGGCGAATCCGGCGAAGCGGAGACTCGTGGTGAGAAGATCGCGGATATTGGGTTCGTCGTCGACGATCAGAATCTTGGGTCCGTCACTCATGAGGGTAGTATCTGCGCGTTTACTGAGAGAAGTCTGAACGTAGGATGCCCGTGCCGGAGGGTCGCGTCAGAACCGGCTCCGAGCATCCATTGAAAGTATTCCGAACGCGACCTAAAGTCAGGGGAGAGGGCGCGGAGCCGCCCTCGGACGGACAGTGAGGTTCATGCCATGACCGATGAGAAGACCTTCGTGATCGTGGGTGCGGCGCTCGCCGGCGCGAGCGCGGCGGGGGAGCTGCGCGAGCAGGGATTCGACGGTCGCATCGTGCTGATCGGCGCCGAGAACCGGTACCCGTACATCCGCCCGCCGCTGTCGAAGGGCTTCCTCGCGGGCAAGGAACCGGTCGACGCGATCTACGTGCACCCCGAGGAGTGGTACGACGAGCACGACATCGACTTCATGCCCGCCGCGCGGGTGGAGTCGATCGATCCGGCGGCGCACACGGTCTCCATCGAGAACGGCGACACCATCGCCTACGACCGGCTGCTGCTCACCACGGGCGCCCGGCCGCGCACCCTCGATTCCCTGCCGGGCATCGACCTCCGCGGGGTGCACCAGTTGCGCACCGTGCTCGACGCCGAGCGACTGAAGCCGCTGCTCGCGGGCGGAACCCGCCGGCTCGCGGTGATCGGCTCGGGGTGGATCGGCATGGAGGTCGCCGCGACGGCGCGCGAACTCGGCAACGAGGTGCTCATCCTCGAGCACCAGCACGTTCCGCTCAGCGCCGCCCTCGGCGACGAACTGGGCCGCTTCTTCGCCGCCCTGCACGAGGAGCACGGCGTCGTGCTGCGCACCGGGGTCGACGTGGTCGAGATCTCCGGCATCGGCGGTGAGGTCGCGGGCATCCGCGTGGGCGGGCGCCACGCCGAGCGGGCTGATCTGGTGCTCGTCGCCGTGGGGGCTCTGCCGAACATCCGGCTGGCGGAGGAGGCCGGGCTCGCCGTCGACAACGGCATTCTGGTGGATGCCGCACTCACCACGAGCGACCCCGACATCTTCGCCGCCGGTGACGTGGCGAACGCCTGGCACCCCTTCGTCGAGGCGCGCGTGCGCAGCGAACACTGGGCCAACGCGATCGCTCAGGGCTCTGCCGCCGCCCGCTCGATGCTCGGGCACGCGGTGTCGTTCGACGACATTCCCTACTTCTACACCGACCAGTTCGAGGTGGGGATGGAGTTCGTGGGCTTCAGCTCCCTGCTCGCGGGCGCGAAGACGGTGTACCGGGGCGACCCGTCTAGCCGCGAGTTCATCGTGTTCTGGGTGGCCGACGAGCGCGTGGTCGCCGGAATGAACGTGAACGTCTGGGACGTGAGCGACGACATCAAGGGCGTCATCCGGCGTCGGAATAGGATTGATCCCGTGAAACTGGCCGACGTCGCTGTGCCCCTGACCGAGCTGTGAGCGAGCCCCGCACGATCGGCTCGCGCGTCTTCGACTTCGATCGCCAGGTCGCCGTCATGGCGATCGTCAACCGCACGCCCGACTCCTTCTTCGACAAGGGCGCCACCTTCGCCCTCGACCGCGCGGTCGACGCGGCCGCGCGCGCCGCCGAGCAGGGCGCCGACTGGGTCGACGTCGGCGGCGTGCCGTTCGGCAAGGGCCCCGTGGTCACCCTCGACGAGGAACTCGACCGCATCGTGCCGCTCGTCGAGGCGATCCACGCCCGCAGCGATGTCGTGATCTCGGTCGACACCATCTCCGCCGAGGTGGCTCGGCAGAGCATCCTCGCCGGCGCCTCCGTCGTCAACGACACGAGCGGCATGTTCGACCCGAACATGGCCGGCGTCGTCGCCGCCAGCTCGGCCCAGCTCGTGCTCACCCACAGCAAGGGCGCCCCGCGCAGCGAGATGCCCCGCCCGCTCTACGACGACGTGGTCGCGGAGGTGATCGAGTACCTGCGGGCTCGAATCGAGATCGCGACCGCCGCGGGGATCCCGCGCGAGCGGCTCATCATCGACCCCGGCCACGACCTCAACAAGAACACCGTCCACACCCTGGAGATCACGCGCCGACTGCAGGAGGTCGCCGATCTCGGGCTTCCGCTGCTCGCCGCCGTCTCCAACAAGGACTTCATCGGCGAGACGCTCGACCGGCCGCAGGGGCAGCGGCTCACCGGCTCGATCGCCGCGGCGGTGATCTGCATCATGAACGGGGCGCGGATCATCCGCATGCACGACGTGCCCACGGCCGTCGAGGCCGCCCGCATGGCGGAGGCCGTGCTGGGCTGGCGCGAGCCCGTCCACGCGATCCACAACAACGGATGACCGCCGCATGACCTCCCCCCGAATCGACCTGCTCCGCCCGGCCCCCGCCGCCGAGCTCAGCGACGAGCAGCTGCGGGAGCTCTACACCCCCGGAACCGGCTCGTGGCTGCGGGTGAACTTCATCTCGAGCGTCGACGGCGCGGTCACGGTCGACGGACTCTCGGGCGGTCTGGGCGGCCCCGCCGACCACCGCGTCTTCGATCTGCTGCGCGAGCTCTGCGACGTGGTGCTCGTGGCGGCGGGCACGGTCCGCGCCGAGGGCTACGGACCGATGGTCGTGGCCGCGGAGTCGGTCGCGGTGCGCGAGGCGCGCGGGCTCGCGCCGCAGCCCGTCTTCGCGATCGTCTCCGCCTCGCTCGACCTCGACCCCGCGTCCCGCATCTTCACGGAGGCGCCCGTGCGACCGATCGTCGTGACGACGGAGAGCTCGCCCGCTGATTCCCGGCGCGCGCTCGCCGCCGTCGCCGACGTGATCGTCTGCGGCACTCACGCGCTCGACGCGGGGATGCTCGTGCGCGAGCTGCACGCGCGGGGGCTGGCGGGCATCCACTGCGAGGGCGGCCCGTCTCTGTTCGGTGCGCTGCTCGCGGCCGACGTGGTCGACGAGCTCTGCCTGACGGTGAGTCCGCTGCTGGTGGCCGGCGACGCTGGCCGGATCGCCTCGGGATCGCTGCCGGATGCCCGTTCCCTCCACCTCGCGCACGTGCTCGCCTCGGGTGACGAACTGCTGCTCCGCTATCTCCGCCGCCGTTAGGTGACGCCCGGTTACGCGCCGTGACGGTGCGTGACAGCGGCGGATGCACGCGCTGCGCCCGCTTCGTAGTCTCGGGTCATGACTCTCCTCGACACCCTCTCCGCCCCTTCCGTCACCGCCGACGAGCGCGCCGAGCGCCTCACCACGGCGGGCACCGCATGGAACGAGCGCATCGCCGCCAACACCGCGAACGCTCAGCTCACCTACCGCGTCAGCGGCGACAGCGAGGGCGCGGTCGCGACCCTCATTCGTGCCGGCAAGCACGAGTTCTACGTCGATGAGCCCGCCGCGCTCGCCGGCGACGACATCGCCGCCAGCCCGGTGGAGTTCGCCCTCGCGGCGCTCATCTCCTGCCAGGTCGTCGTCTACCGCCTGTACGCGCAGGCGCTGGGAATCCAGCTCGATGAGATCGACATCAAGTCGGAGGGCGACCTCGACGCGCGCACCCTGTTCGCGATCGACGGCGGCCCGCGCGCCGGGTTCACCGCCGTGCGCCTCGCGATCACCGTCACCGGCCCCGAGTCGGAGGAGCGCTACCAGGAGCTCCGCGCCGCGGTCGACGCGCACTGCCCGGTGCTCGACCTCTTCCAGAACCCGACCCCGGTCACGGCGACGCTCGTCAAGGCCTGATCCCTTCTGCTGCGCGGCCCGCGTGGCGCACCGGTTCACCGGGCGCCCGCGGGCCGTCGGCGTTGTCGGGGCAGGCGGGCCGCGGTGTGCCGCGCTGCCGCTCGCGTCGCACTGTCCCTCGCGCGGCGCTGCCGCTCGCGCCGCACCGGGCGCCCGCGGGCCGCTTACGCGGCGGTGAGCGTGTCGGCGTCGAGGATCGTGTAGCTGTAGCCCTGCTCGGCGAGGAAGCGCTGCCGGTTCTGCGCGAAGTCCTGATCGACGGTGTCGCGCGCGACGAGCGTGTAGAAATTGGCGGGCAGGCCGCTCTCCTTGGGGCGCAGCAGTCGGCCCAGGCGCTGGGCCTCTTCCTGGCGCGAGCCGAACGATCCCGAGACCTGAATCGCGACGGTCGCCTCCGGCAGGTCGACGCTGAAGTTGGCGACCTTCGAGACGACGAGCACCTTCGTGATCCCGTCCCGGAACTCCTGGTAGAGCCGCTCGCGCTCCTCGACGGGCGTCGCGCCCGTCAGCTTGGGGGCGTGCAGCACCTCGGCGAGCTCGTCGATCTGGTCGAGATACTGGCCGATCACGAGGATGCGCTCACCCTCGTGCTTCGCCACGAGCGCCGTCACCACCTCGAGTTTCGCGGGCGCCGTCGCGGCCATCCGATACCGCTCATCGTCCGCTGAGGCGGCGTATTCCAGCCTCTCGCCCTCGGGCAGGTCGACCCGCACCTCGAAGCAGGAGGCCGGGGAGATGAAGCCCTGCGCCTCGATCTCCTTCCAGGGCGCGTCGAATCGCTTGGGCCCGATGAGGCTGAACACGTCGCCCTCGCGGCCGTCCTCGCGCACGAGCGTCGCGGTGAGGCCGAGCCGGCGGCGGGCCTGAAGCTCGGCGGTGAGCTTGAACACGGGCGCGGGCAGGAGGTGCACCTCGTCGTAGATGACGAGGCCCCAGTCGAGGGCATCCAGCAGGGCGAGGTGGGTGTACTCGCCCTTCCGGCGGGCGGTGAGGATCTGGTACGTGGCGATCGTGACCGGCTTCACCTGCTTGACGAGGCCCGAGTACTCGCCGATCTCGTCCTCGGTGAGGGTCGTGCGCTTGAGCAGCTCCGAGCGCCACTGCCGCGCCGAGACCGTGTTCGTCACGAGGATGAGCGTCGTCGTTTTCACGTTCGCCATCGCCCCCGCGCCGACGAGCGTCTTGCCCGCGCCGCAGGGCAGCACCACGACGCCCGAGCCGTGGTCGGCGAAGTTGGTGACGGCCTTGTTCTGGTATTCGCGCAGCGACCAGCCGTCCTGCAGCAGACCGATCTCGTGCGGAGTGCCGGGGGTGTAGCCGGCGAGGTCTTCAGCCGGCCATCCGAGTTTCAGCAGCTCCTGTTTGAGCTGGCCGCGGGCCCAGGCTTGCACGACGTAGCTGTGCGGTCCGCGCTTCTCGAAGAGCAGGGCGGCGACCTTGCGCGCGCGGGTGATCTCGGAGAGCACGGCGGGGTCGGTCGCGGTCAGGGTGAGGGCCCCGTCGTCGGCGCGCTCGATGACGAGCCGACCGTAGCGACCGACCGTCTCGGTGAGGTCGACGGAGACGCTCTGCGGGATGGGGAAGCGGCTGTAGCGCTCGAGCGTGGCGAGCATGTCTTCGGCGCTGTGGCCGGCGGCCCGGGCGTTCCAGAGTCCCAGCCGCGTGATGCGGTAGGTGTGGATGTGCTCGGGGGCGCGCTCGAGCTCGGCGAAGACGGAGAGGTCGTGGCGGGCATCCTCGGCGGCGGGGTGGGCGACCTCGAGGAGTACGGTGCGGTCGCTCTGCACGATGAGCGGACCGTCGGGCAGAGTCACGAGGGCAAGCCTACCCGCCCGGGGTGCCGCGGGCTGGGGTGTGCGCGGCCGCGGCGTGCGCGGGGCGATCGGGTCGGGCCTGGGCCGTGCGCGGGGCGCTACCCCGCGGCCGCGCGGGTCGCTAGCCCTCGGCGGGCCGCACCGCGGTGATGCTCGACAGCGGCAGCGTGCGCTCGAGGTCGCTGCGCCGGTCGCGCGCCCGCAGCCGGCCGCCGCCGAGGCTCGCCGGCTCCAGCTGCAGCTCGACCGAACTGCCGTCCGGCATCGACACCGTCACCGTCAGGCCGAGTCGCCCGCGGATCGCCGTCTCGATCTGTCGCTCCAACCACGCCTGGCCGGTCTCCTCGGCCGACTCAGCGGTCGCCTCGCGCAGGCGGGCCACGATCCCGGCGGCCCGCGACCCCGGCGGTGCGACGGATGCCCGTGCCACCCGGCGACGCTCCAGCACCACCACCTCGCCCGCGGCGTCCTCCGCGGCGGCGGGGTAGCGGGCCTCGCTCAGCGACCAGAAGACGAGGTCGCGATCGAAGCGGGACTCGGCGCGGTTCGGGCCGACCCGCTGGATTCCCAGCGGGGCGAGGCCGTGGTCGATGACGACGGCGCTCAACAGGGCTTGGTCATCCGATCGGATGTAGCTGCGCATGCCCATGACGGCCTGGTCGATCGTGCCCACCCGGAGGCTGCCGTAGCGAGCGCTCGTCGCGGTGATGAGGTAGTCGAGTGGCTGCGGGATGCCCGTCAGCGAGATCTCGCCGAGAAACTGCCGCGCCGACTCCGCCGTCTCGCCCAGCGCGAGTGCCCGGGTGAGGCTCGCCTCGCTCACGCGGTAGGTGGTGGCGAGCGCGCGCGACTCCACGTCGGCGAAGAGGCGGAGGCGGGCATCCAGGCGGGGGAGCAGGGGGCCTGGACTCACGATCGAGAGGTCGTGCTGCACGTAGACGCGGTCGATCTCGGCGGGGAGGATGGCGGCGATCGCGGCGGATGCCGCTTCCTCTCCGCTCGCCATGAGCGCGGAGCCGGGCGTCGAGGGCACGTGGTTGGCGGTGATGCCGAGCAATTCGGCCTCGAGGGAGACGGTGGCGGCGCGGTCGCGCATCCAATCGCCGCCCGCCGGGTACAGCCAGCGCACGAACTCGGCCAGCCGGTCGCCCCAGATGGCGTGGGAGCGCTCGGCGAGGAGCGCACGGATATCGGGCGAGAGCTGTGTGAACCAGGCCGCGGCCAGGTGCGCCCAGCGCTCGCTGGTGGGGCGCAGCATCCAGTCGGCAGCGTCGTCGGTGGGCAGCCAGGCGCCCGCGTCGAGGGCGATGACGCCGGAGCGGTTCGCGATGTCGACCAGAGGCGGCACGGCGTCGAGCTCGACCGACATCGCAGCGGCGAGCCGCTTCGAGTCGGGGAGGGCGATGCCCCCGCGGGCGAGCTCGCGGGCGGGGTCGCGGCGCAGTTCCGCCGCCAGCTCGGCGATCGCGTTGGCGGCGTCGAAGGCCCGCTCGGCGGCGATCGAGTCGATGAATCGAGCGTCGGTCGCGCTCACCGGCGCGAGGGAGGCGGGCGGCGGATCGCTGAGCAACGAGGTGAGGCCGGGGAGGCCGAGCTCGGGCCAGTTCGCGAGCTGCTCGGTGACGGGCGCGTAGGCCAGCCAGCGGTCATCCGCCCCCTCGCTCTCGCGGTCGATGAGCGCCAGCGAGTGAGCGCGGTCGAGGGATGCCCGTGCCGACCCCTCCCCGAACTGCCCGCCGTCGGCCAGCGCGGCCCCCACCGCCGCGGTCGTCAGCCCCAGGGCTTCCGCGCCGCCGACCACGCCGATCGCCGCGAGCGTCTGGCGGTCGAGCCGCACGAGGGCCTTCTGCACCGAGGCGGGGTCGAGGAGGGCGTCGGCGAGGTCGAAGAAGTCGTGGAGCGAGGCGTCGCGGAACTCGCGAACCGTGAGCAGTTCGGTGAGTTCTGCGTCTCCCAGCGATCGCAGGCGGCCGGCCAGCGAGAGGGTTGACGAGCTACTTGCCGGCACCCTTGGCATCTCGGGCGCGACGGCGCGTGCCCACGACCAGCAGCACGACGATGAGGATCATCGCGATCGGCAGCCCGATGAGGGGAACCAGGCGCACCGCATCCCAGATGGGGCCGGACGCGTTCACGTTGGCGATGAAGAGCGCGATCATCGCGATCACCGACAGCGCCATGATGGCGATGAACCAGGCGACGACGAGACGTTCCCCTCGCGAGACGGGGGTCGGTTCGGAGGTCTGCACGGGTTGTTTTGCCACAAGCCAAGAATAGGGGCTAGCGCACCCCGTATCCTTATGGGGCACCGGGAACTGCTCGGTGTGAAAGAGGTACGCACGATGCCCACCGGCAAGGTCAAGTTCTACGACGACGAAAAGGGCTTTGGCTTCATCAGCTCCGATGATGGCCAGGAAGTCTTTTTGCACGCGTCCGCACTGCCCGCGGGCGTCACCGTCAAGCCGGGCTCGAAGCTCGAGTTCGGCATCGCCGATGGCAAGAAGGGCGCTCAGGCGCTCTCCGTGCGGGTGATCGAGTCCCCGCCGAGCCTCGCCAAGCTCAACCGCAAGTCGGCTGACGACATGGCGATCATCGTCGAGGATCTGGTGAAGCTGCTCGACGGCATCGGCACCAACCTCAAGCGCGGCCGCTACCCCGACAAGAGCCACGGCGCCAAGATCGCCGCAGTTCTGCGCAAGGTCGCCGACGATCTCGATGCCTGAGCCGGTGTCGGGCGGCCCCTCGGCCGACGGCCCCGCCGCACAGCTTTCGGAGGCACAGTCCTTCGCGCTCGCCGCACTGCTCGAAGTGACGCCGCCCTCCACCGTCGGCGCGCCGACCGGGCAGACCGACGAGGGCGACGGCGTCACCACCTTCACCTTCGCCACCACCCTCAGCGGCTACCCCGGCTGGCAGTGGACCGTCGCCGTGGCCCAGTTGCCGGATGCCCCGCCCACCATCATCGAGACCGAGCTCGTGCCCGCCGAGGGTGCGCTCCTCGCTCCAGACTGGGTGCCGTGGGCCGACCGCATGGACGACTACCGCGCCGCCCAGGCGGCGCTCGGCATCGTGGAGGGTGCTGAGGAATCGGGCGAGGAGTCGTCCGACGACCCGGACTCCGACGATGCCGAGGCTGGATCGGGTGAGGCCGCGTCCGCGCGGCCGCGCCGCCGCCGCTCGCGCCGTCGCAACGGGCGACCGGTCGGCGATGACGCGTCGGTGGACGGTGACTCGGCCGATGGTGACTCGGCCGATCGCGCTGGTGCCGCCGCGCGTGCTCGGCGGGCGGATGGCGACGACCAGGACGCCGACGGCTTCGACTCCGACGACTTCGACGCGGACGCCGACAGCTTCGACGCGGACGCCGACAGCTTCGACGCCTCGTCGTTCGACGAGGAGGAGATCGTGGCCGCGGCCCGCCCCGCCCGTCGCTCTCGCCGCGTGACCGTCCCCGCCCCGAGCGAGTTCCTGTTCGACGAGGAAGAGGACGACCTCGACGACGAAGACGACGAGGACGAAGACCTCGAGAACGACGTCGACACCGCGGGCGACTTCGACGACGAACTCGACGATGACGATGACGACGATGACGACGATGACGACGACGACGATGACGATGACGACGACGATGACGACGAGGACGAGGACGAGTTCGGCGACGACGACATCCTCGGCAGCCGCGTGCTTCACGGCGGCGACCTCGACGGCGTCGACATCGACGAACTCGACCCCGCCGCCGCGGACGACGACGAGTTCGAGGAGGGCGAGTCCGACGACGACGAGTCAGACGACGACGGCGACGACGACGACTTCACCGGCGAGCCGGACGACGACGAGCACGAGCGCACGATCTAACCCTCGCCGAGCCCACCTTCGTGCTCGGTAGGGTGTCGGGTTTTATCCGCGGTCGGGCGCCCGCCTCCATCCGCGGTCGGGCCCCGCCGCCCCCTCGCCGGGCCCGCGCCGCACAGATTGCAGGGGCAGCGCGCGTCGGCGCGCTCCATTTCCCCTTCGGGCAGCGGATTTGTTGGGGCAGCTGGGGCTGCGCGGCGGTGTGGTCCTGCGTTGTGAACCGCGAGCACAGCTCAAGACCGCCGGGAACACAGCCCAGGAGAGGCCAGCGCTCGCGCCGCCTCCCTCAGTGCCCGTGCCGGCGAATGCTGTAGATGAGTCCGATGCTGCCGAGCACGAGCGCGACCGCGCAGGTGACGATCCACCAGCTGTTGCCGGCCGCGACGATGGGCGTGTAGAACGCGAGCATCACGATGAGGGCGGCGAGCCAGAGCACGAGCCCGACGGCAACGGCTTTGCGGTCATCCGTCTGCACCGGCGTGGGGTCGGGTCGGCGCTCGCTGTCGCGCAGGAAGAGGCGCATGGGCTAGGAGTTCTCGACCACGTACTCGATGCAGGAGACGAGCGCGCGCACGTCGTCGGGCTCGATCGCGGTGAAGGTGGCGATGCGCAGCTGGTTGCGGCCGAGCTTGCGGTACGGCTCGGTGTCGACGATGCCGTTCTCGCGGAGGGTCTTGGCGATGGCGGCGGCGTCGATCTTCTGGTCGAAGTCGATGGTGACGACCACCTGCGAGCGGTGCTCCGGGTCGAGCACGAAGGGGGTCGCGTAGTCGACCTTGGTGGCCCAGTCGTAGAGCACTGACGAGGATTCGCGCGTGCGGGCATCCGCCCAGGCGAGGCCGCCCTGCTCGTAGATCCACTCGATCTGGCTCTGCATGAGCAGCAGGGTGGTGAGGGCGGGGGTGTTGAGGGTCTGGTTGAGGCGCGAGTTGTCGATCGCGTTCTTGATGCTGAGAAACTCGGGGATGTACCGGTCGCTCGCCGCGATGCGCTCGACGCGCTCGATGGCGGCGGGCGAGAACAGCGCGAACCACAGGCCGCCGTCGGAGGCGAAGTTCTTCTGCGGGGCGAAGTAGTAGACGTCTGACTCGGCGACGTCGAAGTCGATGCCGCCCGCCGCGCTCGTCGCGTCGATCACGGTGAGGGCTTCGGCGTCGACCCGCTTCACGGGCGCCATCACGCCGGTGGAGGTCTCGTTCTGCGGCCACGCGTAGACGTCGATGCCGTCGACGATCTCGACCTCGGCGCGCGATCCGCCGGGAGCGGTGATGACCTTCGGGGCCTTCAGCCAGGGGGCGCCGGCCGCGGCCGCGAACTTGGCGCCGAACTCGCCGAAGCTGAGGTTCTCGGCCCGGCGCTCGATGAGCGAGAAGGATGCCGCATCCCAGAACGCCGTCGACCCGCCGTTGCCCAGCACTACCTCGTAGCCCTCGGGCAGGCGGAACAGTTCGGCCAGACCGCTGCGCACCTCGCCCACCATGTTCTTGACGGGCGCCTGCCGGTGGGAGGTGCCGAGGAGCTTGGCGCTCTCGGAGACGAGGAAGTTCAGTTGCTCCTGCCTCACCTTGGAGGGGCCGCAGCCGAATCGTCCGTCGGCGGGCAGCAAGTCACTCGGAATAGTCGCAGCAGGCATGCACCGATTGTATTGCCGCCGCTGCACGGTGAAGTGAGACCGGTTCTCAAACGATAGGATTTCAGCAGTCTGGACGCGTTAGGAGGGGCATCGGATGACCGATCTCGTCGACACCACCGAGATGTACCTCCGCACGATCCTCGATCTCGAGGAGGAGCACATCGTTCCCCTCCGTGCCCGCATCTCGGAGCGCATCGGCCACTCCGGCCCCACCGTCTCGCAGACGATCGCCCGCATGGAACGCGACGGACTCGTCGTGGTGGAGGGCGACCGCCACCTCGCGCTCACCGACGACGGCCGCGCGAAGGCAACCCACGTGCTGCGCAAGCACCGGCTCGCCGAGCGACTCCTCGCCGACGTGATCGGTCTCGACTGGGCGTACGTGCACGACGAGGCCTGCCGGTGGGAGCACGTGATGAGCGAGCAGGTGGAGCGTCGCGTGCTGGAGATGCTCGGTAATCCGACCGAGTCGCCGTACGGCAACCCGATCCCCGGTCTGGCCGAGCTGGGGCACACCCCCGCGGCCCAGTTCATGGACGGCGTGGCGAGCATCGTGACGCTTGTTCCGGCCTCCGGTGCGGAGATCCAGGTGACGATCCGCCGGCTCGCTGAGCCCGTGCAGTTCGAGCCCGAACTGCTCCAGCAGCTGCAGGGAGCGGGCGTGCTGCCGGGTGCCGTGGCCACGATTTCGCTGCTCGGTTCGTACGTCACCGTGCAGGTAGAGGGGTTCGCCGAGGGGCTCGAACTGCCCACCGAGGTGGCCGCTCACATCTACGCGGCCGCGTGAGAGTTTCCTCATAGTCACGTCGTTGACGTGACAACCAGGTGGGGGCCCACGTAGTCTCGTCCGGTCCTGTCGGCCACAACGATCCGGTCGCAGGCCCGGCGCAAGACGTCTCACAAACCCGTCTCTTGCCGCCGGACGTGTACTCGACAATTGAAAAGGATGGGGCCGCTACCTAGAGCAGCCGAGGCGCAGGAGGCAACTCTTGAGCAGACCAGAAACAACCGGAGCACTCGCCGGGCCGAATCGGCGAACGAGTGCCCTCACCGCGGCGATCACCGCACTGATGGTTCCCGGCATTTTCGCGACCGTCGCCCTCCCCGCCTACGCGGCGAACGCGGCAGCACCCGGCATCACCAGTCACGCGCACTCCGCCGCACCGAAGACGCTCGTCGAGCGCATCCGCACACAGTCGCAGACCGTGCGGGTGACGACCGCCGTCGCCGCCCCCGCCGTGGTGCGCGACGAGGTGCACGCGACCAGCATGGCGTCGTGGAAGAAGAAGCAGGCAGCGGCCGTGGTCTCTGCCGGCCTGGTCGGGGCATCGCTTGCGAGCACGCTGGCCAACCCGCCGTACCCGCACTTCAGCCTCAGCCAGGTGGTCGCGGTGGCCGAGCGCTACACCGGCACGCCCTACGTGTACGGCGGCGCCTCGCCCGCGGGCTTCGACTGCTCGGGCTTCACCCAGTTCGTCTACGCGCAGTTCGGGGTGGCCCTGCCGCACTCGGCCGCCGCGCAGGGCGCGATGGGCACCCGCATCAGCGTGGCCGACGCGAAGCCGGGCGACGTGGTCGTCATCGACGGCGGCTCCCACGTGGGCATCTACCTGGGGGGCGGTCGGATGATCGACGCTCCCATGCCCGGACGCACCGTCGGCAACCATGCCATCTGGACCAGCGCGTACTACATCGTGCGGTTCGGCATCTAGCAGGCGAGGGGGCTGGGGCGGGCATCCGCGCCGGCACCGATTCGGCGGCGGCGTGCCTCACAGCGCGCCGTCGCCGGTTTCTGGTTATCCTGTAGTCCTTGGAGCTCACGAGGGCACACAGGAGGGCTGATGAGCTGGGTACGCGTCGACCAAACCGTGGACGTGCGCGCGCTCTTCTTCATACGCCACAGCAACGGGCAATGCGTGCACTGTCACGCGCATGACCACTAGGCACTGTCGTTTACGGCGGTGCCTTTTTGTTTGCCCGTTTCTCTTCTGCCTCGAGCGCGCCCAAGGTGCAGTTCGAATGCCTGCAAGCCGTGCAGGCGTCTTCGAGAGGATGAGAATGCGCACCCTGGTACTGAATGCCGGTTACGAGCCGCTCGCCGTCGTGTCGTTCAAGCGGGCACTCGTGCTCGTGATGAACGAGAAGGCGACCATCGTGGCGAGCGATGAAGAGCACCCGGTGTGGGGCTCGGAGCGCTCGTGGGATCGGCCGTCGGTGATCATCCTGCGTCGGTACGTGCGCATTCCGAGCGGTCGCAACGTGCCGGTGTCGCGCCGCGGGGTGCTGCGCCGCGACTCGCACCGTTGCGCCTACTGCGGGGGAGCGGCCGGCACGATCGACCACGTCATGCCGCGCTCACGCGGGGGTGCCGACTCGTGGGAGAACCTGGTGGCCTGCTGCCTCAGCTGCAACAACCTGAAGGGTGATCGCACGCCGCATGAGATGGGCTGGAGCCTGCGCATCCGCCCCCGTGCCCCGCACGGCTCGACCTGGCTGGTGCGCGGGGTGGAGCGCGCGGAGCCGCAGTGGGACGAGTTCCTGGCGCCTGCCGCCTGACCGCTGCCCCTCAGGCGCCGGGAGCGACGGTCGGCTCGACCAGGAAGTGCCAGCCGAGCCACCACCAGAACAGCAGGATGCTCACGCGCGCCGCCCGGGTGGCCATGACCCGGTCGAGGATGTCGCCGATGGTGGCGAAGTGCTCGTCGTCGCGAATGCCCAGGATGACCAGCAGCACGATCGCGCCCGCCTCGAGCAGAAACCCGATGGTGCTGACCGTCATCGCCGCACCCGCCACTCGCGCCCGATGAGCGCGACCCCGCCGAGCAGCCAGGCGGCGACGAACAGGATGCGCCCTACCGTCGTCTCGAGCAGCGGGTCGAGCAGGTCGGAGAGCGCGGGGAACCGCTCGCGCCCACCGCTCGCGAAGCTGCCGAGGAAGTACATGGCGAGCTCCCAGATCGCGATCGCCAGAAACACGGCCGACCACGCCGTCGCGGTGGCCACGAGCCGCCGGCCCCACGGCCGCCCCATCGGCTTGGCCGGGTTGTCGGGCCACGCCGCGGCCCCGACAAGGATGCCCGCCGCCCCCAGCGCGACCGCATCCGCCACCCCGTGCCGCGGCGTGAGCGCCAGCACGGCCGCCGCCCCAGCCGCCACGAGCGTGATCGCGCGGATGGGTGGATGCCACGTGCCGAACCGTGCCCGCCGAAACGCCCCCAGCGCATCGAGCGCCAAGAGCAGCGCGACCCCGCCGAACAGCACCCCGTCGATCGGCGCACCCCGATAGAAGTGGAAGGCCGCGGTGAACGCGACCACGAACACCCACGTCCCGTCTGCGACGGCGCTCCACCGCGCCGCCCGGGCGTTCGTTGCCACGCCCACAGGGTACGCGCGGCGCGGGCGGCCCGGCGGGACTTTGGTCGCGCGGGTTCCGCGCTCGCGCGCTGCCCGGCCGCGGGCGGCGGACACCGTCTGCTGTCGCTCGCGCGCTGCGACTGTGGTCTCGTGTACTCCCGCAGCGGGGCATGCCCGCTGGCCCACGCTTCCACCCCAATCGCACCCCCGCTGCTACCGCACTCCCGCCCTGTGCTCGGCCCGCCCCCGCTAAACTCATCCGGACAGCCTCTGTAGCTCAATGGAAGAGCAGTTCCGTCCTAAGGAAAGGGTTGGGGGTTCGAGTCCCTCCAGGGGCACCATATGTCCTGTCTCGGGACATAGGAAACCGTTGAACCCCTGGGTTCAGCGGTTTTCTTTGTTTTGGGGTTGGTAGTCCTTGGTGGGGTCGAGGGTGAGTTCGCGGATCAGTTCGCCGGTGGTGGCGTTGA
>NZ_JAAGWZ010000005.1 GCF_010686725.1 Galbitalea soli
CTGGGTGCGGCCCTCGAGGATAACGGCGGTGATAACCAGTCGGGCGATCGTCATCCGTCATCGTGACCGGTGCAGGGTTTCCTATGTCCTGACACACCGGTTTCCTATGTCCTGAACCCAGACACCCCCTCGCGCACCGCATCCTTCTAGGGAAGTCAGGCTCCAACCTAAGGTTGGGGCCTTTCCTCTTTCTCAGAGCGGGTGGTGCAAGCGGGCCGCCGGCCTAGGCCTCGGGGACGAGCTTGCCGCCGGCGACAACGACCACCTCGTCGCTGAGTCGATCAACGTGGGACCGGTCGTGGCTGGTGAAGATGATGGTGGTGCCCGATCGTTTCTGATCGAGGAGTAGATCCATCGCCCGATCGACGCTGGGCGTGTCGAGTGCGTTGAAGGGTTCGTCGAGAAGCAGCACCTTTGGACGCTCCATCAGCGCCTGAGCGAGTGCGAGCTTCTGTTTCATGCCGAGCGAGTATCGACGCACGCGCTCGCGCAGATCGGGGTCGAGACCGACGGCGCGCATCGTCTCGCGCACGTCGATGTCGCTCACCAACTTCCTGATGGCAGTGAGCCGCAGCAGATTCTCCAGCCCGGTCTCGAAAGGAAGATAGGCGGGTCCATCGATGATGACGCCGAAATCGGCTGGGAAGGTGCGTTTCTCGGAGAGGAATCGGCGATCGATTCGTATTTCTCCGAGGTCCGGCCGCTGGAACCCGCAGATCATCTTGAAAAGGACGGATTTGCCCGATCCGTTCGGTCCGACGATCGCGTACGTGCGCCCCTCGGCGATGCTGAGAGAGGCGGAGTCGAAGAGCACGTTCCCGTGGAACCGCTTCGATACGTCGATAAGTTCAACGACTGCCATTGGCATTCCTTTCAGAGGGCCGTCCGCACAAGACGGGTGTGGGCCGCGAAGACAGCGGTGATCGCGGCGGCGCAGAGCACCAGACCGATGGTGACGGCAAGGACGTCGTCGATGCCCCCTGCGGCGACCGACAGTCCCGCGTGTCCAAAGGGAACGACGGGCGGAAGCGGAGTGGCGTCACACAGCACCAGCACCCCGAGGGTGATGAGGCCCCCGAGGCTCGATCCCACGATCCACACGACAGCTCCACACAGCATGATCACGACGAGCGATTGCAGAAACCCGTTCACGAGCAAGTGGTAGATGATGAGCAAGGGCTCGGCTCGCGCGGGGCCCGGGCCAGAACGCCCGACGACAGCCATTGTGGTGACGCTCGCGCTGAGAACGACGACGAAGAGGGCCGTCGCCCGGGCGGCGTGCCGTACCTGCGCGATGGCCCAGCGGCCGGTCGAACCATGTCGCACCAGTTCCAGCAGGGCGACACCACTTCTTGTGCCTCCGTCTAGCTGCCAGGAGAGCGCGAACCCGAGGAAGACCGTCGAGATCACGGCGCTCTGCAGGGCGGTTCCCCCGCTTCCCCAGAGCACGAACGAGACGACATCACTCACAGCCGCTCGCGGTGCCATCGCACAGCTGAGGACGAGGGCCCCCGCGGACACTGCGATGTACCAATACCAATGCGGTGCGAGTTTCGGTCCCCGGAACCCTCCATCGCGTCCGAGGGCGACGAGAGCCGCGATGAGCAGCGTGAATGCGTTGGCAAGGAGCGCTGCGGCACCGGCGCCGGGGCTCTCGGCGATGAATGCGATGTTGAGGAATGCGCCCGCGCTCAGTGGGTCACCGGCCGGCATCAGCCCGAGACACGAGACCTCGGCGTACAGCCAGATCGCGCAGACGACGGTGGCGACGACCCACCGCCGCCCCGTCAGCATCTCCACCGCGACGGCAAGGGCGTTCAGGGCCGTGAAGGTGAAGACGAGGAGCGCGAGCTGAGCGAGTAGTGCAACACCGGGCATCCACCCCGCAGCAGTCAGCGCGGAGATCCCCTCGGGCATGTGCGGCCCAGGTGTCGAGGGCAGGCCGACCGCAGTCGCGACGCTGGCGAGAAGCGTGACGACCGCGCCGACTCCGCTCCACTGCAGGCCCCCAGCCAGAGAGTGGCGGAGAGTGGCGCGGTAGCTGCCGTGCCTCAGCAGCGCCGCCAGGTCGGCCGTGAGAGGGCGGCGGGCGACGAGGTACAGGCTCCACAGAGTCAGCAGGGTGAAGCTGACAAAGTACGGATCGCAGAGGTCGACGAGTACGACCTGCCAGAAGGATGGCGTTAGGCGACTGCGCTGCAACTCGAGGGATCGGGTCTGCCAGCCGTATCCGACCTCGATCGCTGCGAGCAACACCATTTGCGGCGTCGCGAAGCGGGCGAGCAACGCGCTCACGACAACCTCTCCAGCGTCGGCGCTCGCACGAGGAGGATGGCGACGGCTCCGGCCGTGGCGAGGGTGAAGAGACCCATCGGAGCAAGTCCGACGAGGGGGAGTTGAGTCGCCAGACCAGTTGGGAAGAACGAGTATTGGAGGCCGTACTCGGGGTGGCCAGCCAGCGCCGCCACCAGCGTCTCGAGAAAGCTGATGAGGAATGGAGCCGCGAGCGCAAGAATCCGGTTGCGCACCACGAGAAGGGCCGTGACCCCGGCGACCGCGAATGCCGCACCGCCGACTCCCGTTCCGATCGCAAGCGCGCCCACGAAGGCCGGCCAGCCGTAACGGAGCAGGAAAGAGTAGGTCAGCTGATGGTAGGAGTACTCGGCGACTGCGGCCGCTGTGACAGGGGTGTCGCTCGGGAAGTAGGTGGCGAAATCGACACCCGGGTCGCCAACGAGCGGCCAGAGCCAGAACGCGACGATGCCGCTGACCGCGACCAGAAGAAAACCGGTGACAAAGGCCGCTCCCGCGGCACGCACGAGGGTGCGCGCGAGGTAGGAGCGCGCACCCTCGCGGATGCGGATGGTGGAGGAGTACCGGTGTGACAACTCCTGATCGAACCGAAGGCAGCTCAGGAGCACGAGAACGACCGGGGTGAGGATCAGTGCTGGCGAGGAGAATCCGAGCGCGAAGACGCTCGCGTTGTTCTCGAACTGGACGCTGCCGCGCGCACCCACCATCGCCGCGACCGGAATGCCCACCAGCGCCGAGGCGAGCAGGTACTGGTAAGGGCGGGTTGCTCTTCTCAGTTGCTTCGCCACTTGCCGATGGCTTCGACGCGGACGAGCGTCCAGATCGATGTGTGGAGTTGCAGGTGAACGCTCGTCCCGGCCAGGAATCCCGCGCTCAGCGACCCCGACCAGCCATCCCCGAGCCCGGTCTTCTCAGCCGCGCACGTTTCGGCCTGATTGCAGATGCGTGCGTTCACTTTGTAGGTCGACCCCACGTTCGAGAGCACCAGATTTGCAGCGGCGTTCGTCCCCGACTTGGACTGGTTCGAGGAATCCCACTGCTGTTGCGCACCGGGCACGATGGCGTCGAACGAGGAGTAGCTGGTTCCTGCGAACGCGGCGCCGCCGACGAAACACAGACCGGCGGTCAGGGCGGTCGCTGATGCGACCTTCGTGATCAACTTCATGAAATCTTCCTTCATAGAGTGAATATGTCTTGTTGGGCAGAGACACGCTAACCGGAGCCGGGTATCGAAGTCGAGTAATAATTTGCAAATTCTCTGCGAGAGCGACACTCCCGTGACTGGATACGCTGGCCGGGTGCCTCACACCGTCGTCATCGCGCCCGATTCGTTCAAGGGATCACTCGCCGCGGGGGAGGTGGCAGAGGCGCTCGCCGACGGGTGGCGTTCGGTGCGGTCATCCGACCGGCTCGTTCTGCTGCCGCAGGCGGATGGCGGCGAGGGCACCCTCGACGCGGTCGAGGCGTCGTCGCCGGGTGCCGAGCGGGTCGCGGTCGGGCTGGTGACCGGGCCGGACGGACGCCCGACGCAGGGGGAGTGGCTGCGACTGGCGGACGGCACCGCGGTGGTGGAGCTCGCGCAGATGAGCGGCCTCCCGCTCATGCAGCGCCTGGACGCGGCGGGCGCGACGACCGTCGGACTCGGGCAGGTGCTGCGCGCAGCGGTCGCGGCCGGCGCGCCCCGCGTGGTGGTCGCGCTCGGTGGCTCCGCCTCGACCGACGGTGGCGCGGGAGCACTCGTGGCACTCGGCGCGCGGCTGCTCGATGCGCGCCACGCCGAGCTCGATCGCGGGGGCGCCTCCCTCGCGCGGCTGGCCAGCATCGACCTGACCGCGCTCGTCGCCGCGCCCGCGGGGGGCGTCGTGCTGCTCACCGACGTGACCTCGCCGCTCCTCGGACCGGACGGCGCGGCGGCCGTCTTCGGGCCCCAGAAGGGCGCCTCCCCCGACGACGTCGATCGGCTCGACGCGGCACTCGGCCGCTTCGCGACGGTGTTGGGCGGTCATCCGGAGGCGCCGGGTGCGGGAGCCGCGGGAGGGACCGCCTTCGGTCTGGCCTCTGCCTGGGGAGCCGGGATGCGGGCCGGGGCAGACTATGTCGCCGAGCTCACCGGGCTCCCCGCGGCACTGCACGACGCATCGATCGTGATCACCGGGGAGGGCCGCTTCGACAGCCAGTCCTTCGCGGGGAAGGTCGTCGGTCGCGTGCTCGCCCGGGCGGCCGAGCGGGCTGTCCCCGTGGCGGTCGTCGCGGGTCAGGACTCGGTGCGTGACTGGCCCTCGGCGCTCCCGATCGCGGCGCGACTCGACCTCGTCACGCTCGCCGGCAGCACAGAGGCGGCGATGGCGGATGCCCGCCGCTGGCTGCACGCAGCCGGCGCCCGCCTCGCACGCGAGCACACCCCCGACTGACGACGATGCGGCAGGCTGGACCCATGCAGATCATCGGGGTTCACCACATCGCCGTCATCGCGAGCGACTACGAGCGGTCGAAGGCGTTCTACACGGGAATCCTCGGGTTCGCGCTCGACGCCGAGTACTACCGGGCGGAGCGGCTCTCGTGGATGGGCAAGCTGTCGCTGGGCGGGCAGTACATCCTCGAGCTGTTCACGTTCCCCGACACGCCGCCCCGTGCATCCGGCCCGGAGGCGCTGGGTCTCCGCCACCTCGCGTTCGCCGTCGCGGACGTGCCCGCCGCGCGGGATGAGCTCATCGCCCGCGGGGTTCCCTGCGAGGAGCTGCGCACCGACCCCAACACCCACAAGGCGATGTTCTTCTTCCGCGACCCCGATGGCCTCCCGCTCGAGGTCTACGAGGCCTGAGGCCACGACGGCACACGGTGCGGAACGGGCGACGCCGACCCGGGCGTGAACCCGGGCCGGCGTCGATGGGACAGGATGATCAGCTCTCGAGTGCCGCATCCAGCGTGATCGTCACACCGGTGAGCGCCTTGCTGATCGGGCAGCCGGCCTTCGCCTCGTTGGCCGCCGCGAGGAAGCCCTCGCTGTCGACGCCATCGACCTCGCCGCGCACGGTGAGGAGGATCCCGGTGAGGTGGAAGCCACCGGCCGGGTCGGGACCGAGGGTCACGTCGGCCTGCACGTCCAGCGCGTGGATCGTGCCGCCCGCGGCGCCGAGCAGAGCCGAGAGCTGCATGGCGTAGCAGGACGAGTGCGCGGCACCGAGCAGTTCCTCGGGGCTCGTGAATCCGTCGGCGGAGTCCGCCGCGCGACGGGGGAAGGAGACGTCATAGGTGCCGAGCTGCGAGCTGGTGAGCTCGACTTGGCCGGAGCCGGTCTCGAGCGATCCGGCCCAGGCGGTGCGAGAGGTACGTGTTGGCATGGTGCTTCACTTTCTGTCGTTCGGAGGCAGCGGAGTGCCGTCTCTCTGGGGAGGGGTAAGCGGAGTGGGGGTCAGGAGGCGGCGCGCACCGCGCCGGCGAGCAGGGAGAGTTCGTCGCGCAGACGCACGATCGCGTCGAGATCGAGCCCGGTGGATGCGCACAGCAGTTCGGGAATCCCCGTCGCCTTCTCGCGGAGCGCGCCGCCCGCCGCGGTGAGCGAGATCTCCACCGAGCGCTCGTCACTCGGCACGCGGTGGCGGTCGACGAGGCCCGCGAGCTCCAGTCGCTTGAGCAGCGGCGACAGCGTGCCCGAGTCGAGGTGCAGGCGGTCGCCCAGCTCCGACACGGTGACGGGCTCGCGCTCCCAGAGCGCGAGCATCACGAGATATTGCGGGTAGGTCAGCTGCAGCGGCTCCAGCAGGGCGCGGTACCGGCCGGTGATCGCGCGCGACGCGGAGTAGAGCGCGAAGCAGATCTGCTCGTCGAGCAGCGGCGCGGGGGCGTCGATCGTGGGCATGGGATCACGCTATCACAGTGTGCGCGATTGAATTGTGTGCAATTTATCTGACAGCCCTCGCGCGCCGGGCTCACGAGTGCGTCGGCCCCAGGTGCAGCGGGTGAGCGCGGTAGTCGACGATCGTGTAGCGACCGCACGAGATCGTCGGTGGGCGAATGGGTGCCAGGTCGAGGGGGTGCGGGATGGTCGACTGCGCGTCGATGACCAGGAAGGAGATCGCCCCGGCGGGGTAGTCGGCGCGGTCGACGAGCCAGGCATAGCCATTGAGGTCGGCATCGATCTGCACGAGCATCCTCGGGTCGCTCGCGTAGGCCTTGGGGGCGCGCACCGTCCAGTAGGTGCCGGCCCCGCGCACCCCGGCCTGGTTCACCCAGTCGTCGACGCACCGCACGGAGGAATCCGCGTCGCGCACCGATGCGACGATGCGGGGCACTGCTCCGCTGCCGGCGCCGAGTGCCGCGACGGCAGCGACCGAGGCGAGGGCGGCGACAGCGACGCGAAGAGCGCGGGCACCCGCCCCGCCGGCACGCCCGACGCGGCGCCGGGTCGAGTGACGACGAGCTGAACCGAGCGCGGGGAGGGCCGCAATCAGCAGCACGGGCGCGGCGACCACCGGCTGCAGGTAGCGCGCGGCCAGAGTGCCGAGCAGGATCGCCCCCACGATCGATCCGAGCGGCGCGATGACGCCGAGGCCCGCGACGAGGGCGAGTTCGGAGCGAGTGCCTGCCGCGGTCATCCCCCCGCCCCGGCGGAGGGCGATCACGAACACCACCGCGCACGTCGCGACGAGGCCCGCGACGATCGCCGCCTCCACCGCCCCGGCGGGAGTGGCGAACCTGGCCGCGAGCAGCGCGCCGTAGTAGGCCGCCGACTCGCCGGCGTGGCCCCAGCGCACGGCGTCGGAGGCACTCTCGGTGATGTAGTGCGCGAGCGGGATCCGCAGCAGCAGCCCCGAGGCGACCCCCGAGGCGAGCCCCGCGAGCGCGCGGCCGAGGGATTCCCAGCGCACGATGCGCGCCGCCCCGAGAATCCCCAGCACGACCACCACGGGCACGACCGCCCACGCGATCACGATCGGATTGCTGAGCGTGGCGAATCCGGTGACCGCCGCGAGTGCTCCGGTCACGGCGGAGCGATGTCGGCGGCCCCCGCCGCGCAGGGTGCGGAGCACGAGCCCGACGATGACGACGAGAGCGATCACGGTGGCGCTGTAGTACGTGGAGGTGGTGAGGAGTGAGGCGAGTTCGAGGGCGTTGCGATCGGCGCTCGTCTCGGTGAGCGCGAGGCCGGCGAAGACCGCGAAGGCGGCGAGGGTGGCAGCGATGCGGGGGAGGCGCCGCGCGAGGCCGTGGGTCGCGGCGGCGAGGGTGTGACCGCCCGCACCCGCGGCGAACCGCGCGCGTGGCAAGTGGGGAGTGCCACTCTCCATGTAGCGGAGCGCCGCATACAGCGCGGCGAGGTTCACGACCGCACCCGCGGCGAAGGCCGCCTTCACGCCCAGCCCGACGGCCGACAGCGCGAGGTACACGGTGAGCTCCGGCAGGAACAGCACCGTCGACATCGCCCAGTCCTGCGGCTGCCCCGCCGCCAGAGAACCGCGCACGAGAGCCGGGAGCACCGAGTCGCCGTCGTAATAGAGGAGAAACGCGCGCGGCGAGTCGGCGACGTTCGCCACGACCACCGCCGCGATCGCGAGGGCGACCAGCAGGCCCGCGGCCTCGGCGAGGATCACCGGCAGCCGTCGCGCAAACGCCCGGGCACGGGCATCCGCCCCCCGCGCCCGCGATGTCGGCCCCATGGTGTCCGATGCTAGGCGACGCGGGGGCGATCAGAGATCGCTGCCGTCGTACCGCATCCAGTCGACATCGAGCGTGGCGGGGGAGTCGCTCCCGTTGCCGCTCGCGAATGCCCCCATCCACACCCCCAGAAAGCCCCCGGCGTGCTCGGAGGACAGGGCCAGGGTCGAGCAGCGCGCGAGGTCGACGCCGTCGACGACGAAGGTCGCGTCGAAACCATCGAGGCGAATCGAGAGCGTCGCCGCGAAGCTCGCGTCGAGTCGGTCGGCGCGCACACTGCCCAGTAGCGTGTCGCGGTCGTCGGCACGGATGACCGCCCGCACGCTGCCCCTGGCATCGAGCTCGAGGCGCAGCTGCGCGCTCTCTGACTGGCGAACGGCGAGCCCGGCGGTCGCGCCCGCCCCCGCATCCGCTCCGGCTCCCGCCCCCGCGCCGCCCGGGGCGAACTCGACGCGCGCCGTGAGGGTTGCGCGAAGGTGCTGCTGGCGGCGACCCACGAACGCCGGCGCGCCGACCGCGGTGAGTGTCGCGGCGCGCGCGGGCAATCGCAGGAAGCCGGGCCGCGCGCCGAGGTCGTAGCGGGACTCGGTGCTCGTGCGCACGAGGGTCCACTCGGGGGCGAGCGTCGCGTCATCGAAGTCGTCGTGCACCGCGACGTCGGGCGAGGGCTCGGCCACGACGAGGCCGACGCCGGGGGCGAACACCGGCCAGCCGTCTTCCCAGGCGACCGCGACGCGGACGGTCTCGCGGCCGAGCGTGGAGCCCGTGCGCTCGGCGGGTGAGCCCTGCACAACGGCCGCGCCCCTCGGTGCCGGGGCAGCGACCTCCGGCGCAGGCGCAGCGTCCCCGGGCGCGACCCGCGCATCGCTCGTCGGTACCGCCCGTGTCGCGAGCAGGAACGCCGCCCACCCTCCGGCGGGCGTCTCCACGAGCTCGGCGTGACCGACCCCGACGATTCCTGCGGAGCGGCCCAGGTGGCGGTGGGTGAGCACCGGGTTCGCCGGGTCGCCGCGGTAGGGGCCGGTGACCGTCTCGGCGACGGCGATGCAGACGGCGTGGTTGCGCTCGGTGCCGCCCTCGGCGGCGAGCAGGTAGTAGCGGTCATCCACACGGTAGAGGTGAGGCCCCTCGGCCCAGACCGCACCGTGCAGCGCGCCGTGCCAGATGGGGTGCCGGGGCCCGATGAGCCGGAGAGCCACGGGGTCGAACTCGCTCAGCCAGACCTCGGTCTGGCCCTCCCAGAGACCGGGGCTCGCGAGCTCCGTGCCGCAGATCCAGGCTCGCCCGTCGTCGTCGAAGAACAGCGAGGGGTCGATGCCGGGTGCGTCGTCGAGCCAGACCGGATCCGACCAGTCGCCCGCGGGGTCGGTCGCCGTGATGACAAAAGTGCCCTGGCGACCGCTGCCCGCCACCAGTGTGTTCACGATGAAGAAGGTGCCGTCGTGGTGACGGATGGTCGGCGCGAACAGCCCACCGGAGGCGGGAACGGTCGACAGGTCGAGCTGGTCGGCCCGGTCGATGGCGTGGCCGATCGGCGCCCACCGCTCGAGGTCGGTGCTGTGGAAGAGTGGCAGGCCCGGGAAGTACTCGAACGTCGAGGTGACGAGGTAGTAATCCGCGCCCACGCGCACGACACTCGGATCCGGGTGGCAGCCCGGCAGCACCGGGTTCACTCGAATCGCGCGTGCAGCTCGCGGCGGTGGTCGACCACACGCTCCGCACCGGTCAGGATGACCCGCGCCTCCCACTCGATCGCCGCACTCGACCGCCCGAACCCCAGCACGACCGCGCCCGGCTCCACGACGCGGCGCCCGTCGCGCCCGGTGAAGGCCGCGAGGTCTGCGGCGACGGTGACGCGGATCCGCCGACGCTCCCCGGCGGCCAGCTCCACCCGCTGGTACCCGATGAGACGTCGGACGGGGCGCACCACGCTCGCCACCGGGTCGGAGAGGTACAGCTGCACGACCTCCACCGTGGCACGATCGCTCTCGTTGCGCACGGTGAGGGCGAGCTCGACCCGTCCGTCCGTTGCGATCTCCTCGGCGGAGACCGCGAGATCCGACCACTCGACCGCGCTGTACGACAGCCCGTGGCCGAAGGCGAAGGCGGCCGTCGGATCGATGTTGGAGACGCCGCTGCGCGAGGCGAGCGGGGAGGCCAGGTAGGTGGAGGGCTGAGCACCGGGATGACCCGGAACGCTGACCGGGAGCCGGCCGCTCGGGTTCACCCGTCCGCTCAGCACGCCGGCGATCGCTCCGGTACCCTCCTCGCCGGGGAAGAAGGTCTGCACGATCGCGGCCGCATCGCTGGCGGCACGGCCCAGGGCGTAGGGGCGGCCGGAGAGCAGGGTCACGATCACGGGCGTGGGGGTGGTGAGGAGGGCATCCAGCAGCTGCTGCTGCGCACCGGGCAGGGCCAGCGACTCGGCGTCGCAGCCCTCTCCGCTCGTTCCGCGCCCGAAGAGTCCCGCGCGGTCGCCGAGCGCGAGGAGCACGACGTCGGCCGCGGCTGCCGCGGCACGGGCCGGCCCGAAGTCGGTCTCGCCCCCGTCCACAGTCGTGCCCTGCTCGACGGTGACGGTCGCGTGGGGGAATTCGGCGCGCACGGCGTCCGCAAGAGTGGGCAGCACGATCCCCAGCGGAACTCCCGGATGCTGCACGCCGACGTGCGCCGGAAACGAGTAGCAGCCCAGCACGGCCATCGGCTCGTCCGCGTTGGGGCCGATGAGGGCGATGCGCAGTGCGCGCTCGGGAGCGAGCGGAAGGGTGCCATCGTTCGACAGCAGCACGATCGACTGCTCGGCGAGCGTGCGGGCGATGGCGCGTCCGGCGGCACTGTCGAGGTCGACGCTGCCGCGCACGCTCTCATCGTCGCTGGCCTCGCCCAGCGCGGCCGGCCGCGGGCTCCAGTCCGGATCGAGCAGCCCGAGCTCCACCTTCTGTGCCAGCACGCGGCGAAGTGCGCGATCCACGAGGGCCTCGTCGAGGCGACCGTCGCGCACCGCCGCCAGGAGCGGAGCGCCGAAGGTCTTGACCGTCGGCAGCTCGACGTCGACGCCGGCGCCGAGCGCCGCCGCGGCCGCGCCTCCCCAGTCCTCGGCGATGCGGTGCAGGGTGTGCAGGAAGGCGATCCCGAAGTAGTCGGCGACGACCGTGCCCTCGAAGCCCCAGGTGTCGCGCAGCAGCGTGGTCAGCAGCGAGGCATCCGCCGCGGAGGGCACGCCATCCAGGTCGGTGTACGCGTGCATGACCGAGCGGACGCCGCTCTCGCGCACCGCCATCTCGAAGGGCGGGAGGATGACGTCGGCCAGCTCGCGCGGCCCGATCGAGACCGGGGCGAGATTGCGACCCGCGCGGGAGGCCGAGTATCCGGCGAAGTGCTTGAGGGTGGCGACGATTCCGGCCTCCTCGAGGCCCTGGACATAGGCGGTCGCGACAGTTCCGACGAGATAGGGGTCCTCGCCGATGGTCTCCTCCACCCGTCCCCAGCGCGCGTCGCGCACGACGTCGAGCACGGGTGCGAGTCCCTGATGCACGCCCACCGCCCGCATGTCCTCGCCGATCAGCTGCGCCATGCGTTTCACGAGCGTGGGGTTGAAGGACGCTCCCCAGGCGAGCGGAACGGGGTACGCGGTCGCGCCCCAGGCCGCGAAACCCGCGAGGCACTCCTCATGAGCGATCGCGGGGATTCCGAATCGGCTGCCGGCCACGATCCGCTCCTGCGTGCGCATGAGGGAGAGCGCACCCAGCGCAGGGTCGACGGGCGCGCTGCCGAAGGGGCGGGTCAGCTGGCCCAGACCCCTCGGCAGCAGTTCGTCGAGGTCGATCTCGTCGTCCATCTCGTGCTGGTGCGGGGCGACCTCGCCGCCGTCGCCATCGGCGCCCACCCACACTCCGTAGAGCTGGGCGACCTTCTCCTCGAGTGTCATCGCGGCAACGAGAGCGTCGACTCGCGTCGCGACCGGGAGGGCGGGGTCACGCCAGGGGAGCACGCGGACGGGTTCTGTGGTGGTCATGGATCACTTGCCTCCGACGCCCATGAGGCCCTGCACCAGCGACCGTCGGGCGAATAGGTAGACCAGGAGCACGGGCACCATGGACATCACGACCGCGGCCAGCAGGCCGGGGATGTTGACGCCGTACTGCGTCTGGAAGTTGAAGAGCCCGAGCGTGATGACACGGTTCGAGTCGGACTGCGTGAGGATGAGCGGGAAGAGGAAGCCGTTCCAGGCCTGCAGCGCCGAGAACACGATGATGGTCGACAGGCCGCCCTTCGACAGCGGGATGGCGAGGCGGAAGAACGCCCGCGCGGGGCTCGCGCCATCCACCGCCATCGCCTCGTACAGCTCCGGGGTGATGTCGCGCATGGATCCGCTGAGGATCAGCGTGCAGATCGGGAGCGCGAAGGCCGCGGTCGGCAGGATCACCCCGATGAGGTTGTCGTAGAGACCCGCAAGGCTGATCAGATAGAAGATCGGCACGATGACCGCCTGCGCCGGGATCGCGAGTCCGAGCAGGAACAGCCGGAACACGAGCGATGTCGCCCGGTTCTGGTTGCGCACGACCGCGTAGCTCAGTGGTGGCACGAGCACCACGACGATCGCGACCACGCTGACCGTGACGATCACGGTGTTCACGAAGTAGTGCCCGAATCCGACCGAGAAGGCGTTCACGTAGTTCTCGAACGTGAAGGTGTTCGGGATGCCCAGGGCGCCGGTCTTCCCATACCCGGCCTGTGTCTCGAAGGTGGCCTGGAGCATGACGTAGAGCGGGATGGCGATGATGGCCAGCCAGATGACCGCGCCGACGCCCGCCGCGTAGTTGGGACGTGCCTTCATCACAGGCCTTCCTGGGTGCTGCGCATCTTGTCGTACCCCGTGGCGCGCACGACGACGAGCGAGATCGTGGTCGCGACGACCGCGAGCACGAGGGCGATCGCGCTGGCCGTTCCGAAGTCGAACCCGAGGAACGCCTTCTGATACATGTAATAGGCGGTGTTGGTGCTCGCGGTGCCCGGTCCGCCGGCGGTGAGGATCAGCACCGTGTCGAACGCGGTCAGCCCGCCCACGAGCATGAGCACGAGCGAGGTGATCATGCTGTTGCGCAGCTGCGGGATCGTGACGTTGAAGAAGCTGCGCACGGTTCCCGCCCCGTCGATCTGGGCCGCCTGATAGAGCACGGGTGGGATCGCCCGGGCGGCGCCCTGATAGATGAGCGTGTGGAACGGGATGAACTGCCATCCGCCCACGAAGGTGAGAACCCCGATCGCCCCCGCCTGGCTGCCCAGCAGGTTGCCGTTGCCGAAGAGCCATGGCAGCTCGCCCGGGATGCCGAAGTTCGGGTCGATGAGCGCCCGCCAGAGCACCGAGATGGCGGCGCTCGACAGGAGGAGCGGCACGAAGCAGATCGCCGACAGCACCGCGCGGTTCTTCTGGTGCCCGGCTGCCCAGACCCCGAGCAGGATGCTGAGCGGGGTCTGGGTGACGATGCCGAGCACCACGAGCACGACCGTGATCCCCAGGCTCTGAATCATCACCGGGTCTTTGGCGAGCGCGACCCAGTTATCCACCCCGTTGAACTGCGGCGTGCCGAGCCCGTTCCAACTGGTGAAGGAGAGGATCGCGACGAAGACGAGCGGAACGATGGCGAAGAGCCCGAAGAAGACGGTGGCGGGCACGGCCCAGGCGAATCCCGGGCGACCCACGGAGGGGCCGCCCGGGCGACGCGAGGTCCGCTTGCCCTGAGCAAGCGTGGTCATGGCGTGTCGTTTCTGTTGCGGTGGGGCGAGCTACTTGATGGGCAGGGCCTGCATGGCCGCGGCGAATCCCGCGGCATCCAGCCGTCCCGCGAAGTAGCCCTCGACCGCGGTGTGCATCGCGGTGGATGCGGTCTGCGGGTAGGCCTGATCCCACGACAGCTGGAACGAGTTGGCGTCCTTCACCAGGTTGTACTGGAAGGTCGCGTAGTCGGGGCTGGCCGCCGTGCTGAGGAAGTTCACGGTGTTGGTCGTGGTCGGCAGGTTGCCGATCGCGAGCTGCGCCTTCACGAACTCGTCGGAGTACATGAGCTTCAGGAAGTCGCGCACCGTGTTCGGGTACCGGGTCGCCTTGATCACCGAGTAGAAGTTGTTCGTGTTGCCCGCGAGGTCGGTCTGGTTGCCCGCGCCGCCGGCGATGGACGGGAAGGCGCTGTAGCCCAGGTCCTTGGCGGCGAAGGCGGGGTCGGCCGCCTGCTGGGTGGAGTAGTTCCACGAGCCCATCAGCTCGAACGCGGCCTTGCCGGTGCGCAGGAGCTTGGGGCTGCCGCCATCGGTGAACTTGACGGAATCGAAGTTGGTGCCGAAGGCGCCCGCGTCGATGAGCTGCTTGATGTCTTTGAGCGCGGTCATGCTCGCGTCGCTCGTCCACTGCGACTTGTCGCCCGCGAGGGCCTTGTCGAACAGCTGGGGGCCGGCGACGCGGTCGTAGACGTACTCGTACCACATGAGGGTCGGCCACTGGTCGGCGCCACCGAGGGCGATCGGGGTGATGCCCGCGGCCTTCAGCGTCGTCACATCGGCGAGCAGTTCATCCCAGGTGGTGGGCGGGGTGATGTTGTACTTCGCGAGCACCTGCTTGTTGCTGAAGAGCATGACCGGCTGGGTTCCGCGCATCGGGATGCCGTAGTCGTGACCGCCCATCGAGGCGGAGTTGAAGACCGAGGGCAGGAAGGAGCTCTTGAGCTTCGGGTCCTGCGCGATGAAGCCGTCGAGCGGCAGGAGCAGTCCCGCGTTCACGAACTGGGCGATGCTGCCGCCGCCCCAGTTGAAGAACACATCGGGAGCCGACTTGGTGCTGATGATCGTCTGGAGCTTCTGCTGGTAGTTCGCGCCGGGGATCTTGTCGAGGACGACCTTGATCTTCGAGGTCTTGTTGAAGGTGTCGGCGATCTGCTGCTCGACCTTGTTGGCGGTGTCACCGTAGATCGCGACGTGGATGACGCCGGCCGGGCGGTCGGATGCGGCGCCCGCTCCGCTCGACGAGCATCCGCTCAGGGCGACTCCCACCGCCAGAATCGCGGTCGCAGCGAGGGCTCGGGTGAGCCGTGCGCTTCGTTTGTTCATCTTTGAACGCCTCTCGAAAGTTTCGACGTCATCGCCGAAAGTGATTAGGATGGTTGGAGCTTACGTTCTCCCCTATTTGGTGTCAAGAACAACAAATAGAACTTTCCCGTGCAAGGATTGGCGATCATGACCGACGTGACCCGCAGCGCCGACCCCGCGGACCGGGTCACCCTCTCCGCTGTGGCTGAGGAGGCTGGAGTCTCCATCGCGACCATCTCCAAGGTGCTCAACGGCAGGCGGGATGTGGCCTCGGGCACGCGGGCGCGCGTGGAGGGCATCCTCGAGAAGAACGGATACCGACGGCGCGGAACCGAGCGGCGCACCTCCACGCTCATCGAGGTCGTGTTCCACGAGCTCGACAGCGCCTGGTCGATGGAGATCATCAAGGGCGTCGAAAATATCGCTCGGGCGAACGACATGAGCGTCGTCCTGACGGAGAGCGGCAGCCGTCACGCTCCCGGCCCGGAGTGGATCGCCGGGGTTCTCCAGCGCCGCCCCGCCGGCGTGGTCCTCGTCTTCTCCGACCTCGCCCCCGCGCACAAGGAGCAGCTGCGCTCCCGCGACATCCCGTTCGTGATCGTCGATCCCGCGGGCGACCCCTCGCCGGGCGTGCCCTCGGTGGGCTCGGCCAACTGGGCGGGCGGCCTCGCGGCGACCCGGCACCTTCTCGAACTCGGTCACACCCGCATCGCGGCGATCACCGGGCCCGACGACATGATGTGCTCGCTGGCCCGCCTCGACGGCTTCCGCTCCGCGATGAACTCGGCGGGCGTCGCGGTCGACCCCGCGTTCGTCCGCTTCGGCGACTTCCACGTCGAGGGCGGCCGACAGCAGGCGGATGACCTCCTCGACCTCCCCGAGCGGCCGACCGCGATCTTCGCCGGCAGCGACCTGCAGGCCCTGGGCGTGCTGGAGGCGGCTCGGGCACGCGGAATCCGCGTGCCCGAGGACCTCTCGGTCGTGGGCTACGACGACGTGCCGCTCGCGCGGTGGTCGAGCCCGAGCCTCACGACCATCCACCAGCCGCTGCAGAAGATGGCCGAGGAGGCCGCGCGACTCGTGCTGCGCCTGCGTGAGGGCGCCGACGTGCTCGACCGCCGGATCGATCTCGCCACGCACCTCGTGGTGCGGGGCAGCACGTCCCGACTGGCCGGGCCCGCCGCCTGACCGCTACGCGGCGTACTGCGCGCGGATGACCGGCCGATAGTCGACCGGGGGCTGAGCCACGACCCCCACCGGCCACTCCGGACGCGCACCCGTCAGTGCCCACGCGGCCTGCACGGCGGCTCCGGCGGCCACGAACTCGCCGGGCTCCGGAACCACCACGGGGATATCGAACACCTGCGCCGCGATCGCGGACACGGCCTCGTTCTGGGCCGCGCCGCCGATCAGCAGCAGTCGGTCGGCGCGGACGCCGAGCCGGGTGACGGCGTCGAGTCCGTCGGCGAGGGCGCAGAGCATCCCCTCGATCGCCGCCCGGGCGAGGCGTGGCCGGGTGGTCGAGGCGAGCGTCATACCCGTGAGCGTCGCCGTCGCGTCGGGCAGGTTGGGGGTGCGCTCGCCTTCGAAGTAGGGGTGCAGCACGAGGCCGCCGGAGCCGGGCTCCGCCTGGAGCGCGAGCCGCCCCAGCTCCTCGTGGTCGACCCCGAGCAGACCGGCGATCGAGTCGAGGATCCGCGCCGCGTTGAGGGTGGCGACGAGCGGCAGGTAGAGGCCTGAGGCGTCGGCGAAGCCCGCGACGGTGCCCGACTCGTCGGCGATCGGGGCGTCGGTCACGGCGAACACAGTGCCGCTCGTGCCGATCGAGATCACGACGTCGCCCTGGGCCGCGCCGAGCCCGAGCGCGCCGCCCGCGTTGTCACCCGCGCCGGCGGCCACCGGGGTTCCCACGGGGATCAGCGGTGTGTCGGCGACGACGGGGCGAGACTCCCCGGGCGCGAGGATGACCGGCAGCACGATGCCCGCCACGTCCTCCGCCGTGCGGCGCAGGCCGATCGCGAGCAGCTCCCGGTCGTACTCGTTCGTCGCGGGGTTGAAGTACACCGTGCCGCTCGCGTCGGAGCGGTCGGTGAACAATTCGTCGAGCGCGGGGTTCTCGGGCCCGAATCCGCGCAGTCGCCAGCTCAGCCAGTCGTGCGGGAGCGCGACCGCCGCGATGCGCGCCGCGTTGTCGGGCTCCGTGTCGGCGAGCCAGCGCAGCTTCGTCAGTGTGAAGGAGGCGACCGGCACCGAACCGGTGCGTCGCGCGAACTCGCCCGCGCCCACCTCCTCGATCAGCTGCTGCGCCGCGGCCGCCGAGCGTGTGTCGTTCCAGAGCAGGGCATCCCGGATCACCGTGCCGGCGGAGTCGAGCACCACCATGCCGTGCTGCTGGCCCGCGATCGACACCGCGGCGACGTCGTCGAAGCCCCCCGCGTCGGTGATCGCGGTCTGGAGCGCGCTCCACCAGGCCTCGGGATCGACGGCGGTGCCCGTGGGGTGGGTGGCGCGGCCGGTGCGCACGGTGGCCCCGGTGTGCGCATCCCGGATGACGACCTTGCAGCTCTGGGTGGACGAGTCGACGCCGGCGACGAGGGTCATCGAGCGATCAGCCCCGAGCGCCCATGAGGTGCTCCGTGGCCAGCTGCTGGAGCCGCACGAAGCCGAAACCGCGGCCGTTGAAGTAGGCGCCGGAGTCGAATTCCTCGTAGGAGGCGGGGTCGGCGAGGAGGGCGTCGTAGCTCTCGCCCTCGCCCAGGGTCGGCTGCGCGAGCTCGAACACACGGGAGGCCTCGAGCGCCTCCTGCACCTCCGGGTCGGCGCGGAAGGCCGCGGTCCGCTCCTTGAGCAGCAGGTAGGTGCTCATGTTGGCGGAGGCGGAGTCCCACACGCCCGTCTCGTCCTCGGTGCGCGACGGCTTGTAGTCGAAGTGGCGCGGTCCGTCATAGCTCGGGCCGCCCGCCGGGCCGCCGTTCTCGAGCAGGTCGACGAGCGCGAAGGCGTTGTGCAGGTCACCGTGACCGAAGACGAGGTCCTGGTCGTACTTGATGCCGCGCTGCCCGTTGAGGTCGATGTGGTAGAGCTTGCCCTGGTAGAGCGCCTGCGCGATGCCGGAGGCGAAGTTGAGCCCGGCCATCTGCTCGTGCCCGACCTCGGGGTTGACGCCGACCAGCTCGGGGCGCTCGAGGGTCTCGATGAAGGCCATCGCGTGGCCGACCGTGGGGAGCAGGATGTCACCGCGCGGCTCGTTGGGCTTCGGCTCGATGGCGAAGCGGATGTCATAGCCCTTGTCGGTCACGTAGTCGCCCAGCAGGTTGACCGCCTCGCGGTAGCGCTCGAGCGCCTGGCGGATGTCCTTCGCGGCGTCGTACTCGGCGCCCTCGCGGCCGCCCCACATGACGAAGGTCTTCGCGCCCAGCTCGGCGGCGAGGTCGAGGTTGCGCAGCACCTTGCGCAGCGCGAAGCGGCGCACCCCGCGGTCGTTGGAGGTGAAGCCGCCGTCTTTGAAGACGGGCGCGCTGAACAGGTTCGTCGTGACCATCGGGATGATGAGACCCGTGTCGGCGAGCGCCTGCTTCAGGCGGTCGATCTGGGTCTGGCGCTCCGCATCCGTCGATCCGAAGGCGAACAGGTCGTCATCATGGAAGGTGAGGCCGTAGGCGCCGAGCTCGGAGAGCTTCTCCACCGCGTGCACCACGTCGAGGGGAGCGCGGGTGGGTCCGCCGAAGGGGTCGGCCCCGTTGTAGCCGATCGTCCAGAGTCCGAACGAGAACTTGTCCGCGCGAGTGGGGGTGGGAGCCATGGGAGTCATCCTTCAGCGTCATTGATGATTTGTTGTTCCGACAAACATATCACTCGAAATCCTCCCGCGCACCCCCTCGTGTCGGGTAACCTCGGCAGCTATGACGTCTGGAAGCCGCGACCGAGCGAGTCGCCCGTGACCCCGGCAGAGGCGGCGAAGACGCTCGGCAACAGCAACGATCGCGTGCGCGTGCATAATCTGTCGGTCGTGCTGCGGCTCGTGCACCGCACCGGCGGCGTGCCGCGCTCCTCGCTCACCCGGCAGACGGGGCTCAACCGCTCGACCGTCGCCGCCCTGGTGGGCGAGCTCGTCGAGCGCCAGCTCGTCGTCGAGGGCGAGCCGGATGCCCGCAATCAGGTGGGGCGCCCCAGCCCGATGACCCTCCCCGGCGACCGCCCCGTCGGCATCGCGGTGAACCCCGAGATCGATGCGATCACGGTCGGCGTGGTCGGCCTCGGTGGTCGCGTCCTCCGACGGGTGCGACGCGCGACCGCGGTGATCCCCACCGCCGAACAGGCCGCCGAGATCACGGCTGACATCGTCGCGGAGCTGCGGGCCGAACTGGAGCCGGCCCACCGCGTGTTCGGCATCGGGGTCGCCGTTCCCGGGCTCGTGCGCGTCGCCGACGGGCTCGTGCGCCTGGCCCCGCACCTCGGCTGGGAGAACCAGCCCTTCGCCGCGATGCTCGCCCGGGCGACGGGCCTGCCCGTGCGCGCGGCCAATGACGCGAATCTCGGCACGCTCGCCGAGAGCACCTTCGGGGCGGGGCGGGGCGTCTCCGACTTCATCTACCTCAACGGCGGCGCGAGCGGCATCGGTGGCGGAATCCTCGCGGGCGGGGAGCTTCTCTTCGGCGCGGACGGCTACGCGGGCGAGCTCGGCCACACGATCGTGACGCGCAACGGCATCCGCTGTCACTGCGGCGGCGCCGGCTGTCTGGAGACGGAGGTTCGGCGGGAGCCGCTCCTCGAGCTGCTGGGTCTCGACGATGCCGACGCGGATGAGCTCGAAGCCGCGCTGCTCGCCTCCGACGACCGCGCCGTGCTCGCGGAGGTGCATCGCCAGCTCGACCACCTCGGATTCGCGCTCGGCAACGCCATCAACGCGCTCAACCCGCGACTCATCGTGCTCGGCGGCTTCCTCGGATCGATCTCGGCGGCCGAGCCAGACCACCTCGACCGCGTCGTCGCCGCGGGACCGCTCAGCGCCGCGCGGGGCCAGCCGTCGATCGTGCCGACCGAGCTCGGAGCCTCGCTCCTCATGATCGGCGCCGCCGAGCTCGCGCTGGAAGCCGTATTGGAAGATCCGACCCTGGGCTGAGGCCGCGTACAGGAACGGCGGCACGGCCCTGCCGCACGCCTCGGCCTCGGTAGCCTGCTGGGATGACCACACCCCTGAGCTATCCCGAGGCCATCATCATGGGGGCCGTGCAGGGCATCAGCGAGCTCTTCCCCATCTCCAGCCTCGGCCACGCGGTGATCATCCCCGCCCTCGTCGGCGGACAGTGGGCGAGCGACCTCTCCGTGTCGGCGCCCGAGTCGCCCTATCTCGCCTTCATCGTCGGCCTGCACGTGGCCACCGCCCTCGCGCTGCTCCTCTTCTTCTGGCGCGACTGGGTGCGGATCATCGGCGGATTCGTGACGTCGATCCGGTACCGGAGGCTGTCGAACAGCTCGGAGCGGCTCGCCTGGCTGATCATCCTCGCCACCATCCCGGTGGGAATCATCGGGCTTCTTCTCGAGCACACCTTCCGGACGGTACTCGGCACGCCGCTGCCCGCCGCCGCGTTCCTCGCCGCCAACGGCGTCGTGCTCCTCGTGGGCGAGCTGGTGCGCCGCCGCGGACTGCGCACCGCGGAGATCGCTGAGCGAACCCGCGCCGAGAGCGGCGACGAGCGGGACGAAGACGTGATCCTCGGCACGATGAGCATCCGGCGCGGTGTGCTGATCGGAACGGTGCAGAGCGTGGCACTCCTCCCCGGCATCAGCCGCTCGGGCGTGACGATGGTCGCCGGCATGGCGGCCGGCCTCACGCACCGGGAGGCGGCCCGCTTCTCCTTCCTGCTCGCGACCCCGGTCATCTTCGCCGCCGGACTGCTCAAGCTGCCCGACCTGTTCGGGCCGCTCGGTGCGGGCATTCACGGTCAGGTGCTCGCTGGGAGCGCCGCCGCCTTCGTCTGCGCCCTGTTCGCGGTCGCCTTCCTCGACCGCTACTTCCGCACGCGCACGCTCATCCCCTTCGCCGTCTACTCCCTCGTCGCGGGCGTCGCGTCGTTCCTGGTGCTGCTGTTCCGCTGACTCCGCGGGGGCGGGTGGTGTGACCCGCCCGCGGGCTCGTGTCGCTCCGCGGGCGTGATTCGTTTCGCGCCGCGAGCGTGGTTCGTTGTGGAACCGTTGTGGCAGCGGGCCTGGGCGTCGCACGGCTCGCAGTAGGTTGGGGTGCATGGTGGTTTTCGCGTGAGGCGTGCGTTCCTCAGGCGCTTCCGACAGATCACCCGGGCGCTGCAGTACGAGCTCGTCGCGGTCACCCGGCGGGGCGCCCTCCGACCGCGCGCGGTGCTGTACGAGTCGTTCGCCGGCAACGGCGCCCTGTGCAATCCCGAGGCGATCTTCCGCGAGTTGCTGCGCGCCCCCGACCTCGACGACCTCCTGCACATCTGGGCGCTCGACCCCGCCTCCAGCCATGACCCGATCCTGCGCGAGTTCGCCGACGATCCGCGGGTGCGATTCGTGCGGCGGCGCTCCGTCGCCTACTTCCGCGCGCTCTCCACGAGCGGCTACCTGATCAACAACGCGACCTTCCCGCCCGAGTTCGGCAAGCGGCCGGGCCAGGTCTACCTCAACACCTGGCACGGCACCCCGCTCAAGCTCATGGGCTACGACATGCCCAACGGCGCGATGGAGGCGGCCAACACGCTCCGCAACTTCGTCGCGGCCGACTACCTGCTGTCGCAGAACCCGTGGATGACCGACACCATGTACGCCTCGGCCTACAAGCTCGACGGCCTCTACCGCGGGCTCGTCATCGAGGAGGGCTACCCCCGCGTGGACCGGCAGGTCATGGACGATGGGGGCGTCGCCGCCGCCCGCGCCGCGCTCGAGGCCCGCGGACTCAGCATCGGCGACCGCCGCATCGTGCTCTACGCGCCCACCTGGCGCGGCACGACCTTCAACCGGGCCGCCGACAACGTCGAGGAGCTGCTCTCGACGGTGCGCGAGGTGCAGGGTCGGCTGGGATCCGATCGCCACGTCGTGCTGCTCAAGACCCACCAGATCGTGAGCCGGTTCGCGGGCCGGATCCCCGAGCTCGCGCGAATCCTCGTTCCCAACGACATCCCCACCAACGTCGTGCTCGGTCTGACCGACACCCTCGTGACCGACTACTCCTCCATCTTCTTCGACTTCCTCGGCACCGGTCGCCGGATCCTGTTCTACGCGCCCGACATGGGCGACTACTCCGATGTGCGCGGCACCTACTTCCCGCCGCAGGAGTGGCCGGGCGAGGTGTGCACGACGGCGGCGCAACTGGCCGACGGGGTGCTGGCCGAGGCGGAGGACGCCGCCGTCGCCGCGCGGCGGGCGGACTGGTCATCCCGGTTCGAGGACGGCTCGCGCAGCGACAGCGCCCGACGAGTCGTCGACATCGTCTTCCGCGGGCAGCGAGACGGCTACCGGGTGCGATCCCTCGCCTCGGATGACCGGCCCTCCGTGCTCATCCACCTGGGCGGCATGCGTTCCAACGGCATCACCTCCTCCGCCCTCAACCTGCTGTCCGCACTCGGCGAGGAGAACGTCGACGTCTCCGCCACCTTCGCCTCCCCGCGCAGCGCGCAGCAGATCGCGAACCAGGCGCTCATCCCCGCTCATGTGCGGCAGTTCCCGCGCCAGGGCGGAATGAACGGCAGCAAGCTGACGGCCGTGCGGCGCAAGGCGGGGGAGTGGTCGGCGGGGACGAGCATCCATCGCACGATCCCGGCGCAGAGCGCGATGTGGGACGCCGAGTGGATGCGCTGCTACGGCGACTCGCACTTCGACGCCGTCGTCGACTTCTCGGGGTACTCGCCCTTCTGGGCGACCCTGCTGCTGCACTCCCCGGACGCGGTGCACGCGATCTGGCTGCACAACGACATGTCGGCGGAGGTGGGCCGGGCGCGCGCGATGAAGCGCAACCTCCCCGCGGTGTTCGGCTTGTACCCCGACTTCGACGCGCTGGTCTCCGTCTCCCCCTCCCTCTCCGACATCAACCGTGAGGCGCTCGCCGGCTCGCACATTCCGGCCAGCCACTTCCGATCGGCGCGCAACCCGCTCGACGCGAGCCGCGTGCTCGCGGGGGCGGGGGAGCGGATCATCGACTTCCCCGAGTTCGTCGAGCCGGCGCTGGGTGCTGCGGCCGCGTCGGGCGCGGGAGCCGGGACGGCGACCGGGACCGGGTCAGGCGTCGCGGCGGCAGGCGTGTCGGAGCCCGACGCCGGCGTGCGGGTCGTGCCGGCGTGGGCGCACGAGCTCTCCGACCCCGCCCGCGAGACTGTCTGGTTCGTCACCGTCGGGCGTTACTCGCCCGAGAAGAACCAGGCTCGCCTGCTTCGAGCCTTCGCCGCGGTGCACGCCGAGCAACCGCACACGCGCCTGCTGCTCGTCGGCTACGGGCCGCTCGAGGCGGAGCTCGACGCGCTCATCGAGAGCCTCGGCATCGAGAACGCGGCCTGGACGGTGGGGCCGTTCGCCAACCCGTTCGCGATCATGGCCGCGGCCGACTGCTTCGTGATGTCGAGTGATTACGAGGGGCAGCCGATGGTCATTCTCGAGGCGGCCGCCCTCGGCAAACCGATCGTCTCGGTCGAGTTCGCCTCGGTGCGCGATGCCCTTCCCGACTCCGACGGCGCACCGCCCTGGGTCGTGGAGCAGACGGATGCGGCGCTCGCCGACGGCCTGCGGGCCTACCTTCGCGGCGAGGTGCTGCCCACCCATCTCGACCCGGCCACCTACAACCACACCGTGATGGGCGAGTTCCTGCGCGCGGTCGGGGCGCTCGGCGAGCGGTGACGCGTGGCGCCCGCGAGGGCGCGCTGCGGGCGTCTCGGCCGGAACCCCGCTGCCGCACCTGCCGCCGCACTCCCAGCGGGCTCACATACCCCCTGGGGTATCCTGAAGGTATGAACGTGCCCCTCACCGTCGTCATCGTCGGGGGTGTTGCGGGCGGGATGTCCGCCGCGACCCGCCTCCGACGCCTCGACGAGAACGCCCACATCATCGTCGTCGAACGCGGCGACTACGTGTCGTACGCCAACTGCGGCCTGCCGTACTACGTCGGCGGTGTCATCGAGGATCGCGACTCCCTCCTCCTGCAGACCCCGGAGGGGCTCGCGGCGCGCTTCCGCCTCGACGTGCGCACCGGCCACGAGGTCGTCGCGATCGACCGCGACGCGCAGACGGTCACCATCCGCCCCACCGGCACGTCGCAGACCGCGGAGCAGCACTACGACCGGCTCATCCTCGCCGGAGGGGCGACCAGTACCGAGCCCCGCACGGGCGGCATCCCCTCGTTCTCGCTCCGCACCGTCGACGACGTCGACCACATCACCCGCGTGCTCGGGTCGCTCCCCACCGCTCCCTCCGCGGTCGTCATCGGCGGCGGCTTCATCGGGGTCGAGGCGGTGGAGAACCTCGTGCGGCGCGGCGTGAGCGTCACCGTCGTGCAGCGCGGGCCGCATATCCTCTCGCCGCTCGACGTCGAGCTCGCCGCTCTCGTGCAGGAGCGCGTGGCCGCGGCCGGGGTCGAGATCCGCACGTCCACGACCGTGACCGGGGTCGAGGATGACCGGCTGCAGCTGAGCGATGGCACGAGCATCCGCGCCGACGTCGTCATCGACGCGACCGGCGTGCACCCCGACACCTCCCTCGCCCGCGCCGCCGGCCTGCGGATCGGCGAGAGCGGCGGCATCTGGGTCGATGCTCAGCAGCGCACGAGCGACCCGCTCATCTACGCCGTCGGCGACGGCACCGAGAAGACCGATGCGGTCGGCGGCGGGGGCAGCCTCATCGCCATGGCGGGGCTCGCCAACCGCCACGGACGCGCCGCAGCGGACAGCATCGCCGGCACCGCGACCCCGGCTGCGCCCGCGCTCGGAACCGCGATCGTGGGACTCTTCGGCCAGACCATCGCGAGCGTCGGCTGGAGCGAGTCGCGCCTCGTGGCCGCGGGCCGAGCGCACCGAGTCGTGCACACGCATCCCGCGTCGCACGCCACGTACTACCCCGACGCCGAGACCATGCACATGAAACTTCTCGTCGACCCCGGCACCGACGCCATCCTGGGCGCGCAGATCGTGGGCGGGGAGGGTGTCGACAAGCGCATCGACGTGATCGCGACCGCCATGTCGGCGGGACTCACCGCCTCCGCGCTCAGTCGGCTGGAACTCGCCTACGCTCCCCAGTACGGCTCGGCGAAGGACGCGATCAACCAGCTGGGGTACGTGGCCGAGAACGTGGCGACCGGCGTGACGGAGACCGTGCAGTGGCACGAGGTCGACCTCGCCCAGGAGCTCGGCGAGCTGATCGTGGATGTCCGGCGCGAGGACGAGTACGACGCCGGGCACATCCCCGGCGCGCTGAACATCCCGCTCGACGAGCTGCGCGACCGCCTCTTCGAACTGCCCGACACGCCGTTCATCGTGCACTGCCAGGTCGGGCAGCGCGGCCACACGGCGGCCCGGCTTCTCACCCAGCACGGCTTCAGCGTGCGCAACCTCGACGGCGGCTACCTCACGTGGCGCGCCGGCACCTCCCTCACCCATCCCCACCCCCGCATCCAGAGGAGCACCGTATGAACCAGATCACCGTCACCGAGCTCGCCGCAGCGCCCGGCGCGACCGTCATCGACGTGCGCGAGCCGTTCGAGTTCGTGAGCGGCCACGTGCCGCAGGCCGTCAACATCCCGCTCGGCAGCCTCATCGAGCGCATCGGCGAGCTTCCCGCCGATGAGACCCTGTACATCATCTGCGAGGCGGGCGGGCGCAGCGCGCAGGCGGCGCAGTACCTCGGCGGACTCGACTACGACGCCGTGAACGTCGTGGGCGGCACGGGCGCGTGGCGAGCCGCGCAGCTGCCGGTGTCGACGGAGGCCTGAGCCATGGGCATCCTGAATCGCCTCTTCGGTTCGCGCCCGGCCTCCATCGATGGTGCCCGTGCGCGCAGCATCGTCGACGCCGGGGGCATCCTGGTGGATGTCCGTACCGACGCCGAGTGGGCCGCGGGCCACGCGCCCGGCGCCCGGCACATTCCGCTCGACCAGGTCGACCGCGCGGCCAGCAGCCTGCCCGACGGTGTGCGGATCGTCACCATCTGCAAGTCGGGAGTGCGGTCGGCGTTCGCCGCGCGCACCCTCGCCGCGAAGGGCTTCGACGTGTCGTCGGTGCGCGGCGGAATGCGTGCGTGGAGCGCCGCCGGTGGCCCGGTCGTGACGGGTCGGGCGCGCGGGGTGGCGGCCGGCGCGCCGCGACGGGAGCGGTCGTGAGCGGCGAGGGGCCGGCGGCTGCGGCGGGCTCGACTGCGGGATCGACTGCGGTGGGCGCGGTGGCGGGCTCGACTGCGGGCTCGACTGCGGTGGGCTCGGCGGCGGCCACGCCGGATCGCGCGGCGGAACAGCGCGTGGTTCTCAACCGCCTGAGGCGTGCCCAGGGGCAACTCGCGGCCGTGATCGCGGCGGTCGAGTCGGGCGCCGGGTGCAAGGATGTCGTCACCCAGCTCTCCGCGGTGTCGAGTGCCGTCGACCGTGCCGGCTTCGTCATCGTGTCGAGCGCCATGAAGCGGTGCCTCGGCGACGGCGACGAGGAGCTCACCGTCGACGAGCTCGAAAAGCTGTTCATGTCGCTCGCGTAGGGGCGCGCCCATTCTTGTCCCCGCGAGTTGGCACTTTTTGTCCAACTTGCGGCGCCCGCAGGGGAAAATCGCCAACTCATCGCGCCCCGCGCGACGAGTTGCGCCCCTTTGTGCAGCGAAACGAGGGTGCTGGCGGTAGTCGAGCCGCGCGGCGGAGTGCCGAGCGGCCACGGCCGCGCGGTCTCCGCAGTGGCCTGCGCGCGATCATCCGACCGGTCGCCTGCCTCCGCCGCGCACGCCTGCACCGGCCGCGCGGCCCTCCCAGCGGGACAAATTTGTGCAACATGCGGCGGAGGCGGGCTCTGGTTGCCGATTTGGCTGCTCGCGCACACGTTGTGCGACAAAAAGTGCCAACTCGCGGGGTCTCGCTGAGTGCCAACTCGCGGGGTCGCACGAGGGACCAATGGCACTGTCCGCGCCCGCGCGGGGCGGGCAGGCTCGCACCGTGAACACTTCGAGTGACATCTTCCTGACCTGGGGCGTATTCGGCATCCAACTCGGCAACCTGATCGTGATCGTCGCGATGCTCGCCGTCTTCGTGCTCGCCCTCGTGCTGCCGTTCCCGGGAAGCCGGGGCCGTAAGTGACCGCCGTAACGCCGGGCCAGGAGCGCGCCGCCGCGCCGACCGCGACCTCAGCCGCGACCGCCACCCCAACCCCAACCGCCACCGCCACCGCAACCCCAAGCCCAACCGCAACCCCGACCCAGCCCCCCGCCGCCGAGGAAGACCGCACCTGGACCGGCCGCACCCGCCGCTGGCTGCTCGGCAAGCTGCCGCCCGACAAGCTGCTGCCCAACACGCAGCCGAGCTACGTCGCCTCCTGGATCTACGTGCTCGGCATGGGCGCGATCGGCTCGCTGCTCTTCATCATCGCCTCCGGCGTCGTGCTCTCCTTCAACGGGCCCACCTGGTACCACGTCTCGGCACTCGGTCACTTCGTGAACAGCGTGCACCTCTGGTCGGTCGAGCTGTTCTTCTTCTTCATGGTCGTGCACCTGTGGGGCAAGTTCTGGATGGCCGCCTGGCGCGGCAAGCGCGTGCTCACCTGGATCACCGGCGTCGTCTCCTTCGCGGTTTCCATCGTGGCGGGCTTCACCGGGTACCTCGTGCAGACCAACTTCGACTCCGAGTGGATCTCCTTCCAGGCCAAGGATGCCCTCAACGCGACCGGCATCGGTGCGTGGTTCAACGTCACCAACTTCGGCCAGATGTTCATGTGGCACATCCTGATCCTGCCGATCGGCGTTCTGGCGATCGTCGCCTTCCACGTGGTGCTCGTGCGCGTGCACGGCGTCGTTCCGCCACTCGAGGCGAGCGAGACGGATGCCCAGCTCACCCACCCCGACACGACCGGAGAGTGACATGACCAAGCACGACAGCACGCACCGCGACGACCTCGACGCTCGCCCCTGGGCCGGCCGGGTGCGCGAGTACGACCTCTTCAAGGAGCTCGCCATCGGCGTCGGCGTGGTGGGAGTGCTCGTCCTCGCGCTCGCCGCGATCGTGGGATCCCCCGACGACAAGACGATCACCCTCAAGACGTGGGCGACGGCGGCCCCCGCCGACTTCATCGCGACCGCGACCGGTGAGCTCGCCGGCACGACCGACACCGCGGGCTACGGGCCGCCCTACACGACGACCGCGGGCGCGACCCAGACGCTCGGGCCGATCGACCTCCAGTCGATGTCGGGTACCCGCCTGCCCATCGACACGGCGAAGGATCTCGTGATCACGCCGCTCACCACGCTGGGCGCTGCAGCGGATGCGCGGGCCACCTGGGCCGCGGCATCCGACACCCAGCGCACCGACTGGGCCACCGCGTACGGCGAGGCGCTCGCGAAGGCCCCGAAGGGCGACCCCGCGAAGGTCGCCGCGGGCGACTACGGGCCGGTGCCCGAGTTGACCGCGACCCTCCAGGCGGAGGCGGTCACGGGCGGCGTCGACGGCGCGATCCAGCAGGAGGGCGGCGTATTCAACTTCGACTACACGCGCACGATCCTGTTCCTCGGCGACGGGCAGTACTTCCCGGGCCTGGCCGCGGGGATGCACCTGACGGGCGACCAGTGGGGGATGATGAACGAAACGGGCAACTACCCCGGGCAGTCCTGGCTCTGGTTGTTCTCGTTCTGGTACCAGCTGCCGGTCATCGGCGACCTGCCGAATGCCGACCTGGTCGTGGTGGGGCTGATGGGGCTGCTGACTCTCGCGCTCGCGCTCGTGTCGGTCATCCCGGGTCTGCGCGACCTGCCGCGGCTCATTCCGCTGCACCGGCTCGTCTGGCGGAGCTACTACCGCCAGCGCTAGCGGGCGGGCGCCGGCTCACTCACGGTCGGCGAGCAACGAGGAGGGTGTCCACCGAGGCGCCCTCCTCGTCCGGCTTCTCGGGGTCGGCGGCGGCGTCGCGGAGCAGCGACTCGCAGCGCTCCACCACGAGCCCCGCGCCGAGGGCCGCGTCGCGCAGCAGCGCCGGCGTCCAGAGCACGGCGGGATCGGCGGGGCCGTGCCCGCCCGCGGCGACGTTGTCGACGTCGTGGCCGATCATGACCACCGTGCCACCGGGCGCCAACCAGCCCGCGATTCGCTGCAGCAGGGCGCGGATCGGCTCGTCCCCGAGGTGCAGGTAGGTGACGGTCACGAGGTCGAAGCGGTCATCGGTCGCCCAGTCGAGGATGCTCGCGCACACGAACTCGGGCGCGACACCCGCCTCCTCCGCATGCTCGCGCGCGATGGCGAGCGCCTGCGCCGAGAAGTCGACCGCGGTGGTCTGCCACCCGTGCCGCGCGAGCCAGATGGCGTTGCGTCCGTCACCGGTCGCGATGTCGAGGGCGCGCCGCGGCGCCGCTCCCGCGGGCGGCAGGCCGGTCACGATCGCGCGCAACTCGGCGTGCGGGTGGCTGACCCAGAGCGAGCCGTGGTGGCCGCCGTGCGCCTCGCGGTACCGTTCATCCCACTCGGCACGGACGTCGCTCACCGGCACTCCCTCGTCAACACTCGCAGTCTCGCCAATCTACGCGGTCTCGCGGCGGGTGGTCGCGCGGTCGGTCGCGGGGTCGGTCGTCTCGCGATCAGGGGCATCGCGCATGACGCCCCCTGCGGTCGCGGCGCGTTCCCGCAGGTACGACTCGACGATGAGGTCGCCGGCGATCTCGCGCATTCGATCGATCACCTCCTCGATCACCCGCTTCGTCACCCCCGACGCCAGCACGTCGTACGGCCCCAGCGCCTGCAGCTTGCCGCAGCGCACCCGGATGACCTCCCACCCGGCCGCGCGCAGCAACCTGTCTTTGCGCCGGTCCGTCTCCTCGCGCCGCCCTACGTGTTCGAGTCCGTGCCGACCCGTCGTGTCGTATTCGATCGCGATCCGAAGCTCGGGAAACACGATGTCGGGCCACACCTCGAGATGCTCGAAGAAGGGCCGGGCGACGCGCACCGCGTTGACCTCTGAGGGAATGGGGAGGCGCTCGCCGAGGCGCTGCCGAAGCTCGCCCTCGGCCGCCGACGCCGGCTTCGGCGCCCAGACGCTCTCGAAGGCCTCCCCGACGGCGACCCGGTCGGCGCCCGCGCGCGCGTGGCGGCAGATCGGGCACCCGCCGGCCCGCCGACGCCCGCTGCCCCGCGGGTGACCGCAGGGGTAGGGCGCCACCCGGTCGCGCGCGACCGCCGCCGGCCCCGCCGGCGACGCCTGCCCCGCCGTCGCCGTCCGCTCCGCCGCGCCACCTGCGGGCGTCACTGCGACCGCCGCCCCGCCCGCAGCACCGTCGCCGCCGGTCTCGACGCCGGCCGCCGGTCGCCGGATCCGCGGCGGCGACGCCAGGATCGCGCACTCCGGGCACCAGGTCGAGCGCCGCCGCTCGCCGCCGGGTCGCCCGCGCTGCTCCTCCGGCGTCGCCACGAACAGGTGCCCCACATCGCACTGCCAGGTGAGATACACGTCGGCGGCGGGCGGCACCTGCGTGAGGGTGATGCCGCGGTTGAACTCGGGGTGGTACTGCCTGATGAGCACGGGGTAGCGCTGCCAGTCGTCGCGGTACCGGCCGACGGGGTAGGGCACGAGCATCCCCTTCGATCGCTGGCGGCGCGCCCACCATCGCTCGACGTTCTCGGTCACGGCCCCTCCCTCGCCCCGCAGGCTACGCCGCGCCACCGTCACGCGCGGCACCCTCCCATCCGGCGGTCGTAGGCTGGCGGCGATGCGACTGCTACTGATCAGACACGGCCAGACGATCGACAACGTGCGCGGGGAGCTCGGCACGGTCATCCCCGGGCCGCCCCTCACCGATCTCGGCCACGCGCAGGCGGAGGCCCTGCCCGCGGCGCTCGCCGAGGAGCGCATCGAGGCGATCTACACCTCCGTGATGCAGCGCACCCAGCTGACCGCGCGCCCGCTCTCGCGGGCCACCGGCGTGCCCACGACCGTCATCGAGGGCATCCACGAGATCTCGGCGGGGGAGTACGAGGCGCGGGCCGACCGCGAGGCGATCCACGCCTATCTCGCGACGATCTTCTCCTGGTGGGAGAGCCTCGAGGGGCGGCTCCCTGGCGGTGAGAGCGGCGCCGAGTTCTCCGAGCGGTACACCCGCGCGATCGACACCATCGCGTCGCGCCACAGCGGCACGGTCGCCGTCGTCAGCCATGGTGCCGCGATCCGCACCTGGGCCTCGTGGATCGCCCACAACGTCGACGCCGAGTTCAGCCGCGCCCACGACCTCGCCAACACGGGCGTCGTCGCCCTCGAGGGATCGCCCGCCGCCGGCTGGGTCGTCACCGAGTGGGCCGGCGAGCCGGTGGGCGGCCCGCAGTGGGATGACCGTCTCGCCGCCGACCCGATCGGCCACTGATCCCCGGCCGAGCTAGGTCTACTTTTCGGTCTACCCCTCTTGTGGTGACAATGTCTCGGGGTTAGCGTCGAGGAAGTGCGGCCACGACGCCGCATTTCTCCGTTCGGAAGGGTCATCACATGACAACTGCTCCACGCCGCACGCGGGCCACACGACGGGCCGCCGCGGTCATCGCGATCGCGGCCTCCGTCGTGGGCCTCTCTCTGACGGGGGCGTTGCCCGCCTCCGCCGCCTCCTCGCGCGTCTCGTATCACGACTCGGTTCCGAGCTGGGCGAAGAGCGCGAACGACTCCGGCACCCCGGCCGCCGACACCTCCGTCGAGGGCGAGATCTACCTCCCCCTGCGCAAGGCGACCGTCGCCAAGGCCCTCGCGATCGCGATCTCCACGCCGGGCACGAGCAGCTACCGCAAGACGCTGAGCCCCTCCGACTTCTTCTCCCGCTTCTCGCCGAGGCAGTCCGATCTGGATGCCGTGGTCACCTACCTGAAGAACGCGGGCCTCACGATCACCGCCGTGCCGAAGAGCCGGCTGTACGTCGTGTTCCGTGGCTCCGCGGATGCGGTGAACGCCGCCCTGGCGACCTCCCTGCACAACTACCGCTACGCCGGCCACACCCTCCTCGGACCGTCGAAGGCCCCGTCGCTGCCCGCCTCCGTGGCGAGCAAGGTCTCGGGCATCAGCGTGGACCAGTCCCGCCTGCTCACGCGGCCCGATCTGGTGAAGCGCGGTGGATCGGCGAGCGCGACGGCGAGTTCCGTTCAGGCGAAGACCGCGGCTCCGAAGGCGACGCCGGTGGTGGATGCCCCCTGCTCGACGTACATCGGTGAGCACACGGTGACCGTCCCCGAGGCCTACGGCTCGACCTCGTTCCCCACCTTCAACTGCGGCTACACGCCCGCGCAGCTGCGCTCGGCCTACGGCCTGAAGGCGCTCAGCGCGGCCGGAGTCAACGGCACGGGACAGACCGTCGCGATCACCGACGCCTACGCGTCGCCCTCGATCGTGCGCGACGTGAACACCTACTCGAAGGCGCTCGGCGAGCCAACCCTCCGCCCGGGTCAGTACACGCAGATCGTGCCGAAGTCGAGCGACTTCAAGGACCAGGCGGCCTGCGGGTTCCCGAGCGGATGGCAGGGTGAGCAGACGCTGGATGTGGAGGCCGTGCACGGACTCGCACCGGGGGCGAACATCCTCTATGTCGGCGGCTTCAACTGCGGCGGCGGCCTCGATGTCGCCACCTCGACGATCCTCGACAACAAGCTCGCCACCATCGTGAGCAACAGCTGGGGCAACATCGGCGAGGCCGTTCCGCAGGACGTGCTGGAGGGCGAGACCAACCTGCACATCCAGGCGGCCGCGGAGGGCATCGGCCTCTACTTCTCGAGCGGTGACAACGGCGACGAGGTGGCCGATCTCGGCATCGTGTCGCCCGACTACCCGGCCTCCTCGCCCTTCGTCACCTCGGTGGGCGGCACGAGCCTCGGCATCGACAAGAACGGCAAGATCTCCTTCGAGACCGGCTGGGGCGACGCGCTCGACAAGATCGTGAAGGACAGCACGGGTGCCCTGAGCTACTCGACCCCGCTGCCCGGAGCCCTGTTCGGCGGCGGCGCGGGTGGCGGTGCGAGTGCCTACTTCACCGAGCCCACCTACCAGAAGGGCGTCGTTCCCTCGTCGCTCTCGGGCGGGTTCCGGGTGTCGCCCGACATCTCAGCGCTCGCCGACCCGTACACCGGCTTCTCGATCGGGATCCGGCCCATCGTCGACGACACGACGCTGCGCACGGGTGCGTTCGAGAACGACACCTACGGCGGCACCTCGCTCGCCTCGCCGCTCGTCGCGGCGCAGATGGCGATCGTGCAGCAGGCGACGCACCACACGATCGGGTTCGCCAACCCGACGCTGTACGGGCTCGACAAGGTGGCGCCGTCACTGTTCCGCGACGTGGTTCCGAACACGCAGGCCCTCGTCTACACGAGCGCCTACAGCGGTAACAGCTACCTGGTGAGCCTCGGCAACGATACGAGTCTCACGACGACGAAGGGGTACGACGATGTCACCGGCATCGGCGGCCTGACCTTCGGTGCGCTCACGGCGATGGCGACCGGCAGGCACTGATCGACGCGCGGGTGGGGTCGTCCGCGACCCCGCCCCCGCTCACTCCGCGGCGGCGCCCGTTCCTCTGGTTCGGGTGCCGCCGTTCGTCGTCTGCACGGGGATCCGCCGGGGCAGCACGAGGATGCTCGTCGCAAGGGTGACCGCCGACGCCACGATCACGACCAGCGGCAGCGCGCCGACCCCCGCGGCTCCGACCACGAGCCCCGCGAGGGCGGTCCCGCTCGCGATGCCGACGTTGATGGCGCTGATCGCCCACGCGTTCGCCTCGGTGAGGTGCCGCGGATCACTCGCCGCCTGCACCCAGCCGAACACGCGACCGAGCGCGGGAGGCAGCAGGAGGCCGGCGACGAGGGCCGCGACGAGCACCACGGCCGCGGGCATCCCGGTGGCCGCGAGCGGCAGGTAGAGCACGCCGAGCAACCCCGCGAGGAGGGCGATGCGGCGCTCGGGCGACGCGGTGCCCGGGCGCAGGGCGCTGACGGTCGCGCCGATGAGGGCGCCGAGCGCGTTGGCGGCGAGGGCCCAGCCGGCGAAGTCGGGGAGCCCCGCGCGCTCGCCGTAGGCGGTGACGACGATGGTGAGCACGCCGACCGGCAGCCCGATGCCCACGAGCACGGCGACGACGCGCCGGAAGCGGGCGTCCCGCAGGGGCGAGCGGCGGGGGATCGCCGCGAGGGCCGGTCGCTCGGGGCGGTACTCGCGCGACAGCCGGTGCGCCGCGAAAGCGACCGTGCCGAGGAGCCCGAGCGCGGCGGCGAAGAACACGTTCCCCGTCGACCCGAAGGCGGCGATGCCCGCGACCGTGAGCAGCGGACCCGCGATGAAGACGAGTTCCTGTGCGCCGGCATCCAGGCTGAACGCGGAGGCGAGCGCTCGCGGCTCGCGCACCATCACCGGCCAGAGCGTGCGCAGGGCGGGTTCGAGCGGCGGGGTGAACGCCCCCGCGAGCACGGCGCCCACGACGGCGACGGCGGGAGCCGCCGGCGTGGCGACGGCCATGACGACGAAGCCGCCGGTGGCCACCACCGCGGCGGTCGCGAGCACGACGGTCTGCCCGGACCGGTCGATCCAGCGGCCGAGCGCGGGCTGGCCGACCGCACCCGCCACGATGTACGCGGCGGTGAGGATGCCCGCCAGCCCGAACGCGCCCTCCTGAAGCCGCACGAGCTGCACGATCGCGAGCGCCGCCATCGCGGTCGGCAGGCGCCCGACGAGCGAGCTCAGCAGCAGAGGGACCGCACCGCGGGCGCGCAGCACGGAGGCGAGCGGACTCACGCGGTCAGCTGACGTGCACGGAGGGTCGGCGCTTCACGTCGCGCTCCGACTCGCGCAGCACCTCGCGGGTCACGGGGGCGACCTCGCCGCCGCCGGTCACGAGGAAGCGCAGCATGTTGGAGATCGGGTTGCCCTCGGTCCACTCGAAGTAGATGGTCGGCACGACCCCGGTCTCGTCGCGGATCGCCAGCAGTACGGCGGCCAGGGTGTTGGGGATGTTGCCGCTGCGCACCTTGAGAATGCGGTAGCCGTGCTTCTCCACACCGTGCACCAGCAGGTCCTCCTCGAAGTCGGAGGAGTCGGCGGGCCAGACCTCGAGGAAGATGGTGCGCGACTTCTGCGGGATGTGGCTGTAGCGCCGTTCATCCATGTTCTTCTTGCGGTACTCCTCCAGGGTGCCGTCGTCGGGCTCATTGGCGATCAGCCGGATCGCGCCGTGGGCGGCGTCGGAGTGGATGAACTCGAGCGCCTTCTCGTCGAGCTCGACGGATGTCGCCCGCAGCTGGAACGAGCGCTGCACCCGCGAGATGAGCGAGACGCCGACGATGCCGATGATGAACAGCGTCGCGATGCGGATGCCCTCGGGCTTCTCGTAGATGTTGACGACCGTCGTATAGATGAACACGAGCGAGACGGCGGCGAAGGCGATCATGAGGCCGCGCTGGCGTCGGCGGCGGGCCGACAGCGTCACGGCGACGGAGGCCGAGGTGATGAGCACGAGCACGCCGGTGGCGTAGGCACCGCCCTGAGCATCCACGCTGGCCCGGAAGGCGAGGGTCACGATGAAGGCGATGGCGGTGAAGACGAGCACGAGCGGTCGCACCGCGCGCACCCAGTTGGGCGCCATGCCGTAGCGCGGAAGGTAGCGGGGCACCAGGTTGAGCAGCCCGGCCATCGCGGAGGCGCCCGCGAACCAGAGGATCGCGATCGTGCTCACGTCATACGCGGTGCCGAACGCCGGGCCGAGGTACTGGTGGGCGAGGTAGGCGAGGGCGCGGCCGTTCGCCTGACCGCCCGCACGGAACTCGGACTGCGGGATGACGAACGTCGTCACCAGGCTCGAGGTCACCAGGAACACGCTCATGATGATGGCCGCCGTGGTGAGGAGCTTCTTCGCGCCCCGGATGCGGCCGGTCGGGTTGTCGTCGGTGTCGCCCGGCTTGCCCGTGATCTGCGGCATGACCGCGACACCCGTCTCGAAGCCGGAGAGGCCGAGGGCGAGTTTCGGGAAGACGAGCAGCGCGAACCCGACCACGAGCAGGGGATTGGAGTGGTTCGCGCTGAGGGCGGACCACCAGTCGGTGACCACCACCGGGTGCTGGAACACCTGCACGAAGGAGACGGCGATGACCACCACGTTGAGGGCCAGGTAGAGGCCCACGAGCACGATCGCGATGCCGACCGCCTCGCGGAACCCGCGCAGGAACACAGCGCCGAGCAGCGCGATGAGAAAGAGGGTGATGCCGATCTCGTTGCCGTGGAACCAGCTCGGCGCGAAGGGATTCTCGATCGCGTGCGCGGAGGCGTCCGCCGCCGACAGCGTGATCGTGATCATGTAGTCGGTGGCCGCGAAGCCCAGCAGCACGAGCACGAACAGCTTGCCCGCCCACCACGGCAGCAGGCGCTCCAGCATCGCGATCGAGCCGGACCCCTTGAAGCTCTCGGCGGCCACGCGGCGGTAGACCGGCAGGGCGCCGATGAGGGTGAGGATGACCAGCACGATGGTCGCGAACGGCGAGAGCAGCCCCGCCGCCAGCGCCGCGATCGCCGGCTGGTAGCCGAGGGTGGAGAAGTAGTCCACGCCCGTCAGGCACATGACCTGCCACCACGACGAGGTCTTCTCGGTCTCCTTCACGTGCGGGCCGGAGTGCACCCCCGTGCTGTGCACGAGTCCCTCGAGCAGCCAGCTCCGTACGCGGCCGGCCTTCGTCGACGCCATTCGAGTCCCTTGTTCCGTGCGCCTGGGCGCGTTCACGACTTCCATTGTGGCTGCTCGCGCTGTGAGTGGTGTACCGGCGGGGCGGCGAGGCACGGGTATCCACCCCGTCGACCGCCCACCGCGCACCCCCGAACGGGCGACTTGTTCGCGAGGGACCCTCGGCTAGTGTGAGGGGAACATGCGCGCGACGCCTGTGCGCGCCACTCGAGGGGACCAGACCGTGACCGACTCCTACGCTCCCGTGCACCAGTCCGACACGGTCGTGCGCGGCGCGCTGTTCGCCGCCATCATCATCCCCGTCGGGGTCGTGGTCTGGACCATCGTCTGGAGCTGGGGCATCGTCGCGTCGATCGTCGCGCTCGGCATCGCCGTCGCGGCCGGCTGGCTCTACCGCAAGGGGGCGGGTCGGATGACCACCGCCGGTGCCGCCGTCATCGCTGGTGTCGTCATCGTCACGCTCCTCCTCTCCTTCTTCGCCGGCGTCGTCTGGGATTTCGCGGGGGCGGTCGCCCGCGAGACGGGCACCTCCACCTGGGCCGCCTTCACCTCCCCGCAGTTCTGGCCGCTCTTCTCCCTCAACCTGCCGCTCGTGCTCAAGGCGGATGGCACGAGCCTGCTGCTGGCCGCCGCCTTCGGCGCCCTCGGATCGTTCCGCACGATCAGCGCCGGGTTCAAGGCGGCGCGCGCCGAGGCCACCTCGACCGCGATGTTCGGCGAGGCCCCCGCGGCCCCGCAGCCGACCGGCTCCGAGGACGTTCCGCCGTCCGCCTCGCACTGACCGCGGGCGCGTCACCCCGTGCTACGTTCGGGAAATGACGCGCATCGCAGCGGTCGCACCGGCGCTGCCGGTGCATCGCTACACCCAGGCGGAGATCACCGCCGAACTCACCCCGCTGCTCGCGCACAGTGACGGCCACCGCGCCGTGCTGGCGCGGACGCACGGCAACACCCGCATCGACACGCGTCACACCGCGCTCCCGCTGGAGCGCTACCGCGGCCTCGGATCGTTCGGCGAGACGAACGCGCTGTTCATCCAGCTCGCGACCGAGCTGTGTGCGGAGGCGCTGACCACGGCCCTCGACTCGGCGGGGATCGCGCCCGCCGAGGTCGACTTCATCCTCTTCACCTCGGTCACCGGCATCTCGGCGCCGTCCATCGACGCACTGCTGGTGGCGCGGCTGGGGCTGCGTCCCGACGTGAAGCGCCTGCCGTCGTACGGGCTCGGCTGCGTGGCGGGGGCGGCGGGCATCGCCCGCGTGAGCGACTACCTGGTCGGGCATCCCACGGAGGTCGGCGTTCTGGTGGCGGTCGAGCTCTGCTCGCTCACGCTGCAGCGCGGCGACGCGAGCATGGCGAACTTCGTGGCGACGGGGCTCTTCGGCGACGGGGCCGCCGCCGTCGTGCTGGTCGGGGATGACCGTCCCGAGCCCGGCCCGACCGTGCGCGACACCCGCAGCGTCACCTATCCCGACAGCGAGGGGGTGATCGGCTTCGTCGTGGGCGAGACGGGGTTCGAGATCATCCTCACCGCGGAGGTCGCGGAGGTGATCGGGCGGCACTTCCCGAGTAACGTGGCCTCGTTCCTCGCCGACAACGGTCTCGGCATCCACGACGTCGACGAGTGGTTCGCGCATCCCGGCGGACCGCGCGTGCTGGAGGCCTTCGCCGACGCGCTGCGGCTCGGCGACGACGCCCTCGCGCGCAGCTACCGCTCGCTCGCCGCGGTCGGCAACCTCTCCTCGGTCGCCGTGCTGCACGTGCTCGCCGACGGCTTCGCCGAGCCCCCGGGCACGACCGGCCTGCTCTTCGCCGTCGGCCCCGGTGTGAGCGCGGAGTTCGTGCTGCTGGAGTGGCCGCGGTGATCGCCTTTCTCGTGCTCATCCTGGCGACGGGCGCGGAGCGGATCGTCGAGATGGCGGTGTCGGCCCGCAACGCGCGCTGGGCCTTCGCGCACGGGGGTCGTGAGTACGGTCAGCGGCACTTCCCGTGGATGGTCGCTCTTCACACCGGGATGCTCGTGGGCGCGCTCGCCGAGGTGTTCGGGTTGCACCGGCCGTTCATCCCGGTTCTGGGCTGGCCCATGCTCGCGATCGCTCTCGCCTGTCAGGCCGCCCGCTGGTGGATCATCGGCACCCTCGGCCGCCAGTGGAACACGCGGGTGATCGTCGTGCCCGGGCTCGGTCGTGTCACGCGCGGACCGTACCGCTGGCCGTGGCTGCGCCACCCCAACTACATCGTCGTCGCGGTGGAGGGGGTGGCCCTTCCCCTCGTTCACGGCGCGTGGATGACCGCCCTCAGCTTCACCATCCTCAACGCGGTGCTCCTGCTCGCGTTCCGCATCCCCACCGAGGAGCGCGCGCTCGCGGCGCTCACGCTGCCCCCGGCGGGATCCGCCGGCCCCACGCGACTCGTGGTCATCGGTGCCGGTCCGGTCGGACTCGCGGCGGCGATCGAGGCGCGGCTCGCGGGCCTCGACGTCGTGGTCGTCGACCCGCGCCGGGACGCGATCGACAAGGCCTGCGGCGAGGGGCTCATGCCGGGGGCGCTGCCGCTGCTGGAGCGGCTGGGGGTGCGGGTGGGCGGTCATCCGCTCGCCGGGATCACCTATCGGCAGGGCGCGCGCTCGGTCGTGCACCGATTCGCGGGGGCGGGCGGCAGGGGTGTGCGACGCACCGAGCTGCAGTCCGCGCTGGCCGCGCGCGCCGACGCGCTGGGCGCGGAGCGGGTGACGGCGACGGTCACGACAGTCGAGCAGACGGTGAACGGTGTGGAGCTGGGGCTGCGGGTCGGCGCGACGGTGCTGAGTCACCTCGCGGACGGCACCGCAGTGCGCACCGACCCGCCGGCCGTGCTGCACGCCGACTACGTGCTCGCCTGCGACGGTCTGCACTCGCCCACGGCGCGGATCCTCGGCCTCACCCTCCCGAACGAGCGCGGCGGCGGTGCGTTCGGTCGCTACGGCATCCGTGAGCACTATGCGATGCCCCCGTGGGGTGACACCGTCGAGGTGTACTGGGGCGCCGACGCGGAGTTCTACGTGACTCCGGTCGACGACAGCACGGTCGGGGTCGCGATGCTGGGGGCGCGCGGCATCGAGTTCGAGGAGGCTCTCGCGGGCATCCCGGAACTGGCCGATCGGCTGCGCGGCGCACTGGTGGCGAGCACGCGACGCGGTGCCGGACCGTTCCGCCAGCGCACCCGGGCTCGCACGGCCGGGCGGGTGCTGCTCGTCGGGGATGCCGCCGGGTACGTCGACGCGATCACGGGGGAGGGGCTCCGGCTCGGCTTCGCCCAGGCGGGGGCCGCGGTGCGGTGCGTCGCGGCGGGTCGACCCCGCGATTACGAGCGGGAGTGGCGGGCGGCGACGCGCGACTTCCGGGTGCTCACGAGCGCCCTCGTCGCGCTGGCCTCCGGCCCGCTCCGGGGGATGATCGTGCCGCTCGCCGAGCGACTACCCCGCGTCTTCGGAGCCGTCGTCGAGCGTCTCGCTCGCTGACACCTCGCGCTGTTCCGGCCCCACGTACTCGCTGAGGGGGCGGATGAGCGCGTTCGACTCGAGCTGCTCCATGATGTGCGCGGTCCAGCCGGTGATGCGGGCGGCCACGAACAGCGGCGTGAAGAACTGCGTGTCGAAGCCCATCAGGTGATAGGCGGGGCCGCTCGGGTAGTCGAGGTTCGGTTTGAGGTTCTTGGCGGCGAGCATCCCTGCCTCGAGCCGGTCGTAGATCGCGAGGAGGTCCGGTCGGTCGTACTCGGTGATGAGGGTGTCGAGTGCCGCCTTCATGGTGGGCACGCGTGAGTCGCCGTTCTTGTAGACGCGGTGGCCGAAGCCCATGATCTTTCGCTTCTGGCCGAGTGCGACCTCGAGCCAGGGGTCGACCGCGTCGACGCCGCCGATCTCGTCGAAAATGTGCATGACCGCCTCGTTCGCACCGCCGTGGAGGGGGCCTTTCAGCGCGCCGATCGCTCCGGTGACGGCCGAGTACAGGTCGCTGAGCGTGCTCGTGATCACGCGCGCGGTGAAGGTGGAGGCGTTGAAGGAGTGCTCGGCGTACAGGATCATCGACACGTCGAAGGCGTTCACGACGACCAGGTCGGGCAGCTCGCCGAAGGTCATGTGCAGGAAGTTGGCCGAGTAGCCGAGGTCGTCGCGGGGTTCGACGAGGTCTTCGTCGCGGCGACGCCGCTGGTCGTAGGCGATGATCGACGGGATCTGCGCGAGAAGCGCGGTCGACTTGCGCAGGTTGCCGTCGCGGCTGGAGTCGTCGGCGTGCGGGTCGGCCGCGCCGATCGCGCTGACGGCGGTTCGCAGCACGTCCATGGGGTGCGCGGTGGTCGGCAGCTCGTCGACGATTCGCTTGACGACGGGGTCGAGGTGGCGCAGCGAGCGCTCGAGCGTCTCGAACTCGGCACGCTGCTCGGGCGTCGGCAGCTCCCCGTACCAGAGGAGGTACGCGACCTCCTCGAACGAGCATCGCGCCGCCAGCTCCTGCACGGGATACCCCCGGTAGAGCAGGGAGTTGGTCTCGGGATTGACCTTGGATATCGTCGTCGTGTCGACGACCACACCAGCAAGGCCCTTGTGGATTTCGCTCATGTCGCTCCTCATCGTGCGCGCGGGATTGCCGCGACTCTCACCGTAGCGCGCGGGTGCGTCGGGGCGTACCCCGGGGCCGGCCGCGCCGCGCGCCCCCGCCCGGCCCGCGCCGCCCCTCCCTCGCGCCGCCCTCACCCCGCGCGCCCTTACCCCGCGAGTTGGCACTTTTTGTGCAACTTCGCGCGGCTCGGGCCGCTAATCGACAACCGAACGGGCTCGGCCCGTTTCCTTGCACGTTTTCGTCGCACAAAACGAGGGTGCTGGCAAAGCGCGGGCCGCGCGGGCGCGGGCGCGCGGCGGCGGGCCGTTCGCTCAGCGGGGGCAGTGCATCCGACTGGGTGCGTGGCCCTGCAGGCGGTCGAAAGTGTGCGCATCCATCGGATTCCCGCACACCGGACACGGCTTCGCACCCGTCGGCGGCAAGGGCGCTTCGTCGTAGGGCCCGAGCGGCGGCGGGCCGATGTAGGGCAGCAGCCTCGCGTTCAGCTTGTCGATGAGCTGGGCCCAGCTGGTCACGATCACTCCAATGGTTAGTGTACTAACTATTAGTGTAAGCGATAAAGTCGACGGATGACCGACCCTCTCGCCCTCGACCGCCAGGTGTGCTTCGCGCTCGCGGCGGCATCCCGCAGCGTGATCGGCGTGTATCGTCCGGTACTCGCGCCGCTGGGACTGACGCACCCGCAGTACCTCGTAATGCTCGCGCTCTGGGAGCGCAGCCCGCGAACAGTCCGGGACATCGGCGAGGCGCTCGCGCTGGAGCCCGCGACCCTGTCGCCGCTGCTCAAGCGGCTCGAGGCCATCGGGTACGTGACGCGAACCCGGCAGCGCGGGAACGAGCGCGCGCTCGACGTCGAGCTGACCGACTCGGGACGCGCGTTGCGCGCGGAGGCCGAGCGGGTGCCGGGCCAAGTGGTCGAGCGACTCGGGATGGACGTGGCCGAGTTGGAGGGCATCCGCGACTCGCTCACCCGGCTACTCGAGGCGGCGCGGGGGTAGGCCGGGCGCGCCCCGCACGGGCCGCGCTATGCCAGCGCCCTCGTTTTGTGCGACAAAAACGTGCAAGGAAACGGGCCGAGCCCGTTCGGTTGCCGATTAGCGGCCCGAGCCGCGCGAAGTTGCACAAAAAGTGCCAACTCGCGGGTTAGAGGAGCCGCGGGGAGAGGAGCCGCGCGCCCCCGCCCCTAGCCGAGCAGCAGCCGCTCGAGCTCCGCGGGGGTCGACGCCACGTCGACCGCGCCGAGGGTCTCGGCGGGGGCGCCATAGCCCCACTCGACGAAGATCGTGGGGACCCCGTTGGTCGCGGCCCCGTGCACGTCGTGCTCGCGGTCGCCCACCATGATCGGCGTGGCCAGGTCGGCGCCGATGCCCTTGAGGCGCACCAGGGCCTCGGCCACGACATCCGCCTTCGCACTGCGCACCTCGTCGTCGGAGGCGCCCGTGATCACATCGAAGAGCTCGAGAATTCCGAAGTGCTGAAGCACGACCGTCGCCGGGGTCTCGGGCTTCGAGGTCGCGAGCGAGAGCGGCAACCCCGCGGTGCGGATCGCCTGCAGCACCTCGGGCACGCCCGCGTAGAGGGTGGCGTTGAAGACGCCCTCCTCCAGGTACTTGGGCCGGTAGATCGCGAGGGCCTCGGCCGCCTCGCCCAGGCTGAGCCCCGCCAGGTCGCGGAACGAGTCCAGGATGGGCGGCCCCACGTAGGCGAGCAGCTCCTGCTGTGTCGGCACAGGCCGACCCATCTGCGCGAAGGTCCACGCGAGGGTCGCGGTGATGCCGGGCGCGGAGTCGACGATCGTGCCGTCGAGGTCGAAGAGCACCGCCGTGTAGTGGTCAGTCATTTGGCTCAAGCCTATTTACTGCGGGGGATGCCCGGCGCCAGGCTCTCAGAACAGCCGCTGGTGAGCGTCGTCCATGCCCCGCATCGCGTCGTAGTCGAGCACGACGCAGCGGATGCCGCGGTCGGTCGCGAGCGTGCGCGCCTGCGGCTTGATCTCCTGCGCGGCGAACACCCCGGAGACCGGTGCCAGCCGGGGGTCGCGGTTCATGAGTTCGAGGTAGCGGGTCAGCTGCTCCACCCCGTCGATGTCGCCACGGCGTTTGATCTCGACGGCGACCGAGCCCCCCGCCGCGTCGGTCGCGAGGATATCCACCGGTCCGATCGCCGTCATGTACTCGCGGCGCACCAGCCGATAGCCCTCGCCGAGCAGTTCGATCTGTTCGGCCAGCAGCTTCTGCAGGTCGGCCTCCACCCCGTCCTTCTGCAGCCCCGGATCGTGCCCGAGCTCGTGGCTGCTGTCGTGAAGCACCTCGTGGATCGAGATGACCAGCAGGTCGGCGGTCTTCGCCTGCGCGACCTTCCAGAGCTCGGTGACCCCCGCATCCCGCTGGGCCTCATCCGGTTCGAGCACCGTGAGCACGCAGGGCGGGCTCATCCAATTGAGCGGCTTGTAGGAGAGGGAGTCGGAGTGCACGAGCACGCTGCCGTCGCTCTTGAGCAGGAGCAGCCGGTTGGCGAGGGGGAGGTGGGCACTGAGCCTGCCGGCATAGTCGACGGAGCACCGGGCAACAACGAGACGCACGAGGGAGAGGTTAGCGCGGCCCGAGCTCGGCGACGCGCCGCAGGTCATCGGCGTCGAGGGCGATCCAGGGGCCGGCCGGGTTGATGACGAGCCCGGCGTAGGGCTCGGCGAGGGCGTCCTTGATCACCTCGCTCACGGGCACCGCCGCGAAGCCGTCGGTCGAGTTGCGCGCGGTCACCTCGAGGCCGGAGGTGAAGGCGAGCAGCACGGGGTCGCCCGCCGGGCTGACCGTCGTGCGCACGTTGACGCCGCCGCCCGCGGGCCGGGCTGCCGCCCCCTCGCTCGCCCCCTCGCCCTCCGGGGCGGCAGAAGCGCGATCTCCAACCGGCTCCCCCGCCGGTGCGCCGCCGGGCAGCGAGTCCGGGCTGATGGCGAGCAGGAGCGACCCGCCTTGGGCGAGGGCGAGGAGCACGGCATCGCGGCGCGCGGCGTCGACGTCGGTGACGGTCGTCGCGGAGTCGTCGTCGGGGGCGAGGTCGTCGGGCGCGGTCATCCGGGTCTCGAGCGCTTCCTTGACCGCGTCGTTGCGCTCGCCGTGGAGGGCGAAGTCGATGTCGGCGCGGGAGATCGCGCAGCTCGGGCCGACCGGGTCGATGTACAGCCAGGCGTAGTCGCCGGTCTGCACGAGGCCCAGCAGCTCGACCGAGCGCTGCACGAGCGACTGCACGTCGTCGGGAGTCGCCGGGTGCATCCGCACGATCTCCTCCTGTCGCGTGTAGGCGAAGAGCGCGGGCTGGCCGTCCGGCCCGGCACCCGAGCCGACGGTGAGCGTGGCGCCCTCCGCGAAGACGGCGCCCGACTCCCGCAGCTCGGGCCGGTCGGAGCCGGTCAGGTCGAGGAGCAGATCGCCCTGCAGGCAGTGCCGCAGCACCTCGACGTAACCGGACTGGTCGGGGGCGTCGGCGAACGCCGCGACGGCGCTGCGGAGGGCATGGTGGTCGACGGGGTCAGTCATCCTTCGACACTACGACGGGTTCCGCCGCGGGGGGATGCCCGGCGGAGGTGATTGCCACCCCCGGCGCGCCCGCCCCGGCCCCGGCAGCGCCGTTGCCGACCGGTGCCCCGGGCGCCCTGGCCGCCGACGACACCGCCCCCGCGACGCCGGTGAGCACGAGCACGAGCAGCAGGCCGTTCAGGATGCCGAACTGGTTGCCGAGGAATCCGATCGCGGGCGGACCCACGAGGAACGCGAGATAGCCGATGGTCGCCACCGCGCTCACCCGCGCGGCCGCGGTGCGGGGGTCGTCGGCGGCGGCCGACATTCCGACGGGGAAGCCGAGCGAGGCGCCGAGGCCCCACAGCACCGTGCCGATCACGCTCACCCAGACGTTCGGCACGACGATCACGAGCAGCAGTCCGACCGCCGCGAGCACAGCCGTCGCGCGCAGTACCGGCACCCGTCCGAAGCGGTCGAGGAGGCGCACCCCGGCGAGCCGGCCGACCGTCATCGCGGTCACGAAGAGGGCGAAGACGGCGGCGCCGGTCGGGCGGTCCGTGCCGTGCCCGTGCACCATCGCGTACGACAGCCAGTCGTTGGCAGACCCCTCGGCGAACGCCATGCCGAGCACGATGAGTCCGATCAGCAGGGTGCGCGGGTCGCGCCAGATGCTGAGGCGGGATCGCCAGGTGCTCGGCTCGGCGGCGGCGTGGTCATCCGCGGGGTCGTCGTCGACCTCGGGGAGCAGGAACCGCACGACGATCTGCGTCACCACGAGCGACAGCACGGCGAGGACGCCGATGTGAATCACCAGCGGCACCCTGAGCGCCTCGGCGAGGGCCCCGAGGCCCGCGCCGATGATCGTTCCGAAGCTGAAGAACGCGTGGAACACCGGCATGATGCTGCGGCCGAGCGCGCGCTCGTTGGCCGCACCGGAGACGTTCATCGCCACATCGCAGGTGCCCATTGCGGCGCCGAAGAGAATCAGGCTGCCGAAACTGAAGGCGAACGACGACAGCACCGTGACACCGAACGCCGTGCCCGTGACGGCGACCGCGCCGAGGGTCAGCGCCCAGCGCATGATGGCGCGAGCCCCGAAGGTGGCGACGAGGTGGCCGGAGGCGATGAGCCCCGCGATCGAGCCGATGGCGGCCGCGAACAGCAGCACGCCGACCTGCGCGGTCGAGAGCTGCAGGGTCTGGCTCACCGCGGGGATGCGGGCGGCCCAGCTCGCCATGCTGATGCCGCACAGGGCGAAGACGGCGAAGAGGGCGTTGCGCCAGGCGCGCAGCGATCCCGGCGTGGAGCTCAGGTGCGTGCGCGGGAGGGTGGTGTGGGTCATGGTGGTGTCCTGGTTGTGCGGCGGTGGGAGGGATCCCCGCCGTCCGAGCGCGTAGTCGAATCGATTCGACACGGGCAGTTCGCCTAAGCTATCAACTCGTGACTTCCGAGGCAAGCACCGGCGAGAAGGGCGGCGTGCGCCCGCGCCCGACTCTCGCCGCAGTCGCTCGGCTCGCCGGGGTCTCGGTCTCGACCGCATCCCTCGCCTTCAGCGGCGCCGGGCCCGTCTCCGACGCGACCAAGGCCCGCGTCGCGGCCGCCGCCGACGAACTCGGTTACGCCGGACCCGACCCCCGCGCCCAGTCGCTGCGGCGCGGTCGCTCGGGCATCATCGGCGTCGTCATCGAGGAGCGCCTGAGCGATGCCTTCCGCGATCCCATGAACATCGCCCTCCTCGACGGCATCGCCGACGTGACCGGGGCGGCGGGCAGCGGGCTCCTGCTGCTGACCGAGACGGGGGATGACCGTGCCGGGATCTCGTCCGCGCCGATGGACGCGATCATCCTCATCGGGTGCAGCACGAGCCTGGAGGAGGCCGTGGCGATCGTGCGCCAGCGCGGCCTCCCGATCGTCGCGGTCGAGGCTCGCGAGCTCGAGGGCGTGCTCCCGATCGGCCTCGACAATCGCGCGGCCTCGGCGACGGGGGCGCGGCACCTCCGCTCGCTCGGGCACAGCGACATCGGCGTCGTCACGCTGCCCCTCGAACGCTCGCACGTGCCCCGACCGCTGCCCGCGGACTGGGAGCGCGTCGCCACCGCGCACACCTCCGCGGAGCGACTGCGCGGTGTGCTCGACGTCTACCCCGAGGCGCGCGGATTCGCGGCCTCGGCCAGCACGATCGAGGCGGGCCGTGAGGCCGGGCTCGCGCTGCTGGCGGGCGACCGCGCGACCGTTCCGACCGCGATCGTGGCGCAGAGCGACCTCCTCGCGATCGGCGTCATCCGCGCCGCCGACGAGGTGGGGATGATCGTGCCCGGCGACCTCAGCGTCGTGGGCTTCGACGGCATCCGCGGCGAAGTGCTCGGCGGCATCGATCTCACCACCCTCGTTCAGCCGGCGGTCGAGAAGGGGCGCGCAGCGGGGCGGGCGGCGCTCCAGCTCCTCGACGGCGGACCCGCCGAGCCCGCCGACTTCACGAGCGTGTTCCATCCCGGCGGCACGACCGCGCCGCCGCGCACGCGCTGAGCCGCACTCCGTCGCCCCTGAGCGCGGGCCGTACCCGAATCCGCGCGCGCTGACCCGCACAGCGTCACCGGCGCTGACCCGCACCAGCGCCGGGGTCCGCGCCTACGCCCCCGGTGCGCGACGCGCCCAGGCGACGAGCCCGTCGATCGCGGCGTCGACGTCGGCGTCGACCACCCGGCGCGAGGCATCCTCGTCGTACCACTCCACGATCTCCCGGGCCCCGGCCGCGAACGGGATCGACGCGACGTAGTCGGGCACCAGGCGCTTCACCTTGCTGTTGTCGAAGACGACCGAGTGCGCCTTGTCGCCGAGCAGGCCCGGGCCCCAGTCCGGGATCGCGGCGGCGATCGTCTCCGAGGCGACGTGCACGAGCTCCGGTTCGGCCACTCCGGCCGCGCGCGCCATCGTCCGGTAGATGGCATCCCAGGTGAGCACGTCATCGGAGGTGATCTGGAAGGTGTCGCCGACGGCGGCCGGATGCCCGAGCAGTCCGATGAACGCCTTCGCGAAGTCGCGCGTGTGGGTGAGCGTCCAGAGTGACGTTCCGTCGCCGTGCACGACGACGGGCAGCCCCCGCCGCATGCGGTCGATGATCGTCCACCCGCCGTCCATGGGGATGAGCGTGCGGTCGTAGGTGTGCGAGGGGCGCACGATCGTCGCGGGGAAGCCGCGCTCGCGATAGGCCTGAACGAGCAGGTCCTCGCTCGCGATCTTGTCGCGCGAGTACTGCCACCACGGATTCCTGAGCGGCGTCGACTCGGTGATCGGGAGGTGCGCGACCGGCTTCTGGTAGGCCGAGGCGGAGGAGATGAACACGTACTGACCGACCCGGCCGGAGAAGAGATCGATGTCGGCGACCGTCTGCGAGGGCAGGAAGTTGCGGAAGTTGACGACGACGTCGTACTCGGCGCTCCCGATCGCGGCGGCGAGCGATTCCGCGTCGCCGGCGTCACCGACGAGCGATCGCGCGCCGTCGATGGGCGGGCGGGAGCTCTCCACCCCGCGATTGAGCAGGGTGAGGTCGACGCCGCGTTCCACCGCCAATCGGCTGATCGATGAGCTGATGATGCCGTTGCCGCCGATAAATAGCGCCCGGAGTGAGTTCACACGGAAAGCCTAGGCTCGCATCCGCCCGTGCCGCCTTAGGCTGAAGCCCTATGAGTGATTCGACCCCCTCGGTTTCCGGTATCGACCTCGACGAACTCGACCCGAGCATCCGTCCGCAGGACGACCTCTTCCGCCACGTCAACGGCAAGTGGATCGCACGCACCGAGATCCCCTCCGACAAGGCCCGTTACGGCTCGTTCTATGTGCTCGCGGAGGAGGCCGAGAAGGCGGTCCGCGAGATCATCGAGGAGGCGCAGTCGGCCGAACCCGGTTCCGAGGAGCGCAAGTTCGGCGACGTCTACGCGAGCTTCATGGACGAGAAGCGCATCGAGGAGCTGGGCGCCGCACCGCTCCAGCCGCTGCTCGCCGAGGTCGCGGCCATCGACTCGATCCCCGAGCTGCTCGAGACCCTCGGCGGACTCGAGCGCAAGGGCACGAGCGGCTTCTTCCAGCTCTTCGTCGACAACGACCCGGGCGACCCCGAGCGCTACCTCGTCTTCGTCGAACAGGGCGGCATCGGACTCCCCGACGAGTCCTACTTCCGCGAGGAGAAGTTCGCCGAGATCCGCACGAAGTACGTCGAGTACCTGGAGCGCATCCTCGCGCTCGCGGGTCTCGACGCCGCCGCCGCGCGCGCCGCCCGCATCTTCGCGCTCGAGACCCGGCTCGCCTCGCACCACTGGGACAACGTGCGCTCCCGCGACAGCGAGGCCACCTACAACCTGCAGTCCTGGGCCGAATTCACGGAGGTGGTCTCCGGCCCCGAGATCGACCTCAACGTCTGGCTGCACGCGGTCGACGCGCCCCACCACGCGTTCGACAGTCTGGTCGTCCGCCAGCCGAGCTTCGCGGCGGCCCTGCCCTCGCTGCTGACGGCCGAGCAGCTGGACTCGTGGAAGGACTGGCTGGCCTGGCAGGTCATCCGGTCGAACGCCGGTTATCTCAGCAGCGACTTCGTCGACGCCAACTTCGACTTCTACGGCAAGACGCTCACCGGAACCCCCGAGCTGCGCGCCCGCTGGAAGCGCGGCGTCTCGATGGTGGAGGGATCGCTGGGCGAAGCGGTCGGTCGCGTGTACGTCGAACGGCACTTCCTGCCCGAGGCGAAGACCGCGATGGACGACCTCGTCGCCAACCTCATCGAGGCTTACCGTCAGTCGATCACGAGCCTCGACTGGATGACCGACGAGACCCGCGCGCGGGCCCTCGAAAAGCTGCAGCGCTTCACCCCCAAGATCGGCTACCCGGCGAAGTGGCGCGACTACTCGGCGCTGCTGGTCTCCGCCGACGACCTGCTCGGCAACGTCGCCGCCGTGAACGAGTTCGAGTTCCAGCGCGAGCTCGGCAAGATCGGCAAGCCCCTCGACCGCGACGAGTGGTTCATGACTCCGCAGACGATCAACGCCTACTACAACCCGGGCTTCAACGAGATCGTGTTCCCGGCGGCGATCCTGCAGTACCCCTTCTTCGACGCGCACCGCGACGCCGCGGCCAACTACGGCGCGATCGGCGCCGTGATCGGCCACGAGATCGGTCACGGCTTCGACGATCAGGGCTCCAAGTTCGACGGCGACGGCCGGCTCACCGACTGGTGGACCGCCGAGGACCGCGCCGCCTTCGAGCAGCGCACCGCCTCGCTCATCGCCCAGTACGACGCGCTCGCGCCGCGCCAGGTTCCCGAGCACCACGTCAACGGCGCCCTCACCATCGGCGAGAACATCGGTGACCTCGGCGGGCTCAGCATCGCCTGGAAGGCCTACCTGATCTCGCTCGACGGCGCCGAGCCGCCCGTCATCGACGGATTGACCGGTGCCGAACGATTCTTCCTCTCCTGGGCCCAGGCCTGGCAGATGAAGGGCCGTGACGAGGAGGTCATCCGCCTCCTCTCGATCGACCCGCACTCCCCGAACGAGTTCCGCTGCAACCAGATCGTGCGCAACATCGACGATTTCTACACCACATTCGGAGTCACCCCCTCCGACGAGCTCTGGCTCGACCCGAAGGACCGCGTCACCATCTGGTGACACCCCACCCGCAACGCTCACCGAGGACCCGTCTTGGTCGACATCGCACAGAACCGGGAAGCCGCCCCCTCCCGTGAACGCTGGGATCGCATGCACGATCCCCGCGTGCCCCGTCACCGCAGCCTGGAGACGGTCGAGAACTTCGCCGGAACCTTCACGGCGCTCGGCCAGCTCGCCTACGACGGCGCTCAGGTCTCCGCCAATGTCATCGACCTGCGCACGAGCCGGGTTCTCGTCTCCATCGACGACCGCATCGTGCTGCCCACCGCGAGCGTCGGCAAGATCCTGCTGCTCATCGAGGTGTCGGCACGGCTCACCGCCCGCGAGTTCTCCGGCTACGGCATCCTCGACAAGACGCCGAGGGATGCGGTCGGCGACTCGGGCGTGTGGCAGCACCTTCAGGCACCGGCCCTGCCCGTCTCCGACCTTGCCACGATGGTCGGCGCGACGAGCGACAACCTCGCCACGAACGTGCTGCTCCGTCAGGTCGGACTCGCGGCCGTGCGCGCGCGCACCGAGTCGCTCGGCCTCATGCGCACCGCACTGCTCGACCTCGTGCGCGACACCCGCGGGCCGGATGACGCACCGCAGCTCTCCGTCGGATCCACCGCCGAGCTCGCCTGGCTCTTCGGCGCCCTCGCCCGCAGCGAGATCGTCGACCCGCTCACCAGCCAGCGCGTGATGGGCTGGCTGTCGCTCAACTCCGACCTCTCCATGGTCGCGAGCGCGTTCGGGCTCGACCCCCTGTCGCACCGCGGCGTGGACCACGGCACTCTGCTCGTCAACAAGACGGGCAGCGACGTCGGGGTGCGATCGGAGGCGGGGGCGCTCAGGGGCACCCGGTCATCCCTCGCCTACGCCGTCTCGGTGCAGTTCGACGACGACAGCCTCTCGAAGCGGCTGCGGGTCATGGATGCGATGCGCACCATCGGCCTCGACCTCCTGGAGTACGTGCACTAGGCCCGGGCGGCCCACTCCGAGTCGAGGATCGCGTACATGCCGGTGTCGGCCCAGGCGCCCTTGAACCAGAGATCCTTCGCGAAGAACGCCTCCTCTCGCATGCCGAGCCGACGGCAGAGCGCGATGGAGGCGTCATTGCGGGGGTCGAGCTCGGCCACCACCCGGTGCAGGCGCATCCGGCCGAACGCGAGGTCGAGCACCGCGCGCGCCGCCTCGGCGGCGTAGCCCTGGCCGTGGAAGTCCGGGTGGAGGGTCCAGCCGATCTCGGCCTTCGAGTTCTCCACCGAGGCGATCGTGAAGTAGAGGTCGCCGATGACGCGCGGCCGCTGGGGGTCGCCGAGCGAGGGCGTGCCCGGCAGCTCCATGGCGAGCTGCACGTAGTCGCCGTCGACGGCGAGGATGACCGACGCCTCGTGCGCGGTCAGCTTCTCTGTGAGCTGCTCACGCGTGCGCGGCTCGTAGAGCAGGTAGCGACAGACGTCGTCGCGCGACTGGTAGGCATGGACATCCTCGAGGTCGCCCGGGTTCTGCGGCCGCAGGCGCAACCGCTCGGTCACGAGTGGAGCGGCGAACTCGTAGGGCAGGGCGAGGTCGGTGGGGAGTGCCATGTCCTGCACAGTAGCGCGCGGATCAGGCGCTGTGCAGGCCCGGTTCCTCGGTGCCGAGCTCCGCGGGGGTCGCCGCTTCGACGCCGTACACGGCCTCGATGCCCGCCGTGAACTCGTCGCCGCGCCCCTCGAGGGCGAGTTCCCGTGCCCGCACGGAGGGGCCGTGCAGCAGCACGCTCGCCAGGTGGCGGAGCGCCGCCTGCGTCTCCTCGCTCGCGCCGCGATCGCGCGCGCGGCCGAGCTCCGCGTCGAGCACCTGGAAGATGTGACCGCGCAGGGCGACGATCGCGGGCTCGACACTGCGTTCCGCGACGAATCGGGCGGCCGCGTCGCCCACGAGTGCGCGCGCATCGGAGGCCGCGTTGAGCTCCTCGATGGGGGCGTGCAGCGAGATCGTCTCGAGGTCGAGGAGTTCGACGCCGGCGAGCGAGCCGACCACGGGGTCGACGTTGCGGGGCAGCCCCAGGTCGATCACCATCCGGCGCTGCGCGTCGCGGAACGCGCTCGCGTCCACCGCCATCGCCGAGGTGCAGGTGATGAGCAGGTCGGCGTCGGTCACGCCATCGGCGAGATGAGTCTCGAGCCGGAGTCCGTACTTGGCGGCGAAGGCTTCGCCGCGGCCGGACGGGGAGTAGACCCGAAGGTCGACCGCGCCGCGATCCCGCAGGGCGGCCACGGTCGTCGCCGCGTACTGCCCGGTGCCGACGATGAGCACGCGCGTCGCGCTCCAGTCGAGGATCCGGCTCGCCGCCATCTCGAGGGCCAGACGCACGAGCGAGCGGCCCGCACCCCCGAGCGCCGTTCCCGCCTTGACTCCGCGGCTCGTCTGGGTGGCCCGCTGGAAGAGCCGCTCGAGGTCGGACGAGCTGGTGCCGACCGCACGGGCGTGCTCGAGCGAGCGCCGCACCTGGCCGGAGATCTCGTCCTCGCCGACGACCACGGACTCGAGCCCGCTGGTCACGGCGAAGAGGTGGCCGACGACATCCTCGCCGGTGAGGAGGGTGACCGCGGAGCGGAGCTCGGTCGCGTCCACACCACTCGCCGCCGACATGGAAGCGACCGTGGCATCCACGGCACCGGAGGCGGAGGAGGCGTCGACGTCGAGGTAGGCCTCGAAGCGATTGCAGGTCGCGAGGACGACGGCCCCGTCGATCAGGGTGTTCTCGCTGACGAGTGCGCTGGCCGCCTGAGGTGCGCCGAAGGAGAGCTTCTCGAGGAGATCGAAGCTCGCATTCTGATGGTTGGCGGTGAGGCACAGGAGCACCTTCTAATGTTAGGTGCGTGCCCCTCCCCGATTCTCATCCTTTGCTGAGCGCCGATACAGCGAACTCCCCCCTGATCCGGGCCTACCGCGGTCAGCGCGGCGACCGGCTCCCGATCTGGTTCATGCGCCAGGCCGGCCGCTCCCTGCCCGAGTACCGCGAGCTGCGCGTCGGCAACGCGATGCTCGACGCCTGCCTCACCCCGGAGCTGGCGAGCGAGATCACCCTGCAGCCCGTGCGCCGGCACGCGGTGGATGCTGCGATCTTCTTCAGCGACATCGTGATCCCGGTCAAGCTCGCGGGCGTGGGAGTGGAGATCGTTCCGGGCCGCGGGCCGGTGATCGAGCACCCGATCCGCACCGCCGCCGACGTGGCGGCGCTTCGCCCGCTCGACCCCGCGGCGCTCGCGCCCATCCGGGAGGCTGTCGCCGCGACGGTCGCGCAGCTCGGCAGCACTCCGCTCATCGGCTTCGCCGGTGCTCCGTTCACTCTCGCCTCCTACCTCGTGGAGGGCGGTCCGTCGAAGGACCAGATCCGCGCGCGCACCCTCGTGTACTCGGATCCGCACACCTGGGCGGCGCTGCTCAACTGGTGCGCCGACGTGACCGGCGAGTTCCTGCGGGCGCAGGTCGAGGCCGGTGCCTCCGCGGCCCAGCTGTTCGACTCCTGGGTCGGTTCGCTCAGCGAGGCGAACTACGTGCGCCGCGTGGCTCCCCACTCGAAGCGCGCGCTCGATCACCTCCGCGGCTACGACGTGCCGAAGGTGCACTTCGGAGTCGGCTCGGGCGAGGTGCTGCGGGCGATGCACTCGATCGGCGCCGACGCGATGGGCGTCGACTGGCGGATCCCCCTCGACGAGGCGGATCGCCGACTCGGCGGCGGCGTTCCCCTGCAGGGCAACATCGACCCCGCGCTGCTCGCCGCGCCGTGGTCGGTGCTCGAGTCGCACGTGCGCGATGTCGTCGACCGCGGGCGTGCCGCCCCGGCCCACGTCGTGAACCTGGGCCACGGTGTGCCGCCCGAGACGGATCCTGACGTGCTCACCCGAATCGTGGAGCTCGTCCACTCCCTTGGCTGATTTCGTCGTCATCGGTGGGGGGATCGGCGGCCTCGTGCTCGCCCGGCGCCTCGCGCTGAACGGCGCGACGGTCACCCTTGTGGAGGCGTCTGACCGGCTCGGCGGCTCGGTCTCCCGCCACGAGGTCGCCGGAATCGTGCTCGACGCCGGCGCGGAGAGCTTCGCCACCAGAGGTGGGACCGTGGCCGCGCTCGCGACCTCGCTCGGCCTGGGCGAGGATCTGGTCGAACCCAATCCTGACGGCGGCTGGGTGCAGCCCGTCGACCGCCCGGCCTTCCGGCTGCCCGAGCTGAGCCTGCTCGGCATTCCCGGCGCGCCGCTCGCCCGCGACGTCATCGCCGTCATCGGCGTTCGGGCCGCGCTGCGCGCCTTCGCCGACACGGTGCTCCCGGCCACCTACGGCACGAAGGCGGAGACGGTCGGCGAGCTCGTGCGCCGGCGCATGGGCGACGCGGTCGTGGAGCAACTGGTGACCCCGATCGTTCGCGGCGTCTACACGCAGTCGCCCGACGAGCTGCTCCTCACGAAGGCGGCACCCGAGCTGCGCAATCGCATGGCGCGACTCGGCTCACTCGCCGGCGCGGTGCGCGCGCTGCGCGGCGGCTCCGCCCGCGCGGGATCGGCGGTCGGCGGAATCCGTGGCGGCGTCGCGCGACTCGTGGACGCCCTCGCCGCGGAGCTCGACCGCTTCGGCGTCGAGATTCACCTGAACACCCGGGTCGACTCCTTCGACGAGCACCGCGCGATCGCGGGCGGGCAGCGCTTGGACGGGCGCGTCATCGTGGCGGCCCCCGGGATGCTCGGCGACAGCGATCCCGGTCGCCGCGTGGTGCTCGCCACCCTCGTCGTCGACGTGCCCGCACTGGATGCGGCGCCGCGGGGCACCGGCGTGCTCGTCGCGCCCGGTGCGCCGGGCATCCACGCGAAGGCGCTCACCCACGCGAGCGCCAAGTGGGACTGGGTGCGGGAGGCGGCCGGCGGTCGCCACGTGCTGCGGCTCTCGTACGACGACGATCGCGACGATCTGGCCGAGATCGCCCGCGCCGACGCGGAAGCCCTGACCGGCGTCGCCATTCCCGCCTCTGCGGTACTCGGCTTCGATCGCGTGGCATGGTATCGCCCGACCACGCACTCGCATACCCCTGACGGAATACTCGCCGTCGGTGAGACCATTGCGGGGACGGGTCTTGCGGCGATCATCGCGCAGGCGGAGGAGACGGCGAGTCAGTTGGCCCTCCGCCCGTAACAGCCCGAGGGCTACGCTGGACCCAGCACGAACCGCGAACGATAGGGAGAAACCATGAAAGGCAAGATCCTTCTGGTGGTCGGTCTGGGAGTCGGCTACGTTCTCGGCGCCCGCGCCGGACGCGAACGGTACGAGGACATCAAGCGCATGACCGAGAGGTTCTGGGGTGACCCGCGCGTGCAGAAGCAGGTGCATCACGCCGAGGACTTCGTGAAGGACAAGGCGCCTGATGTTGCCGAGTTCCTGGTCGACGGCGCCAAGAAGGTGGTCTCGCAGGTCTCGGGCAGCAAGCCCGCCGCGAAGCGCACCACCCGCACGACCAAGGCTTCGGGATCCGCCGCATCAGGGAGCTAGTCATGACCGACACCCGGCGTGAGAAGAAGCCGTCGCTGCTGAAGCTGGTGAGCGACGTTCCCCAGCTCGTCCGCGAGTTGGTGATGGGCGAGATCGAGCTCCTCAAGAGCGAGATGATCACCAAGATCAAGGCGCTGGGGATCGGTGCCGGACTCATCGCGGCGGCGGCGGTCATCCTGCTGTTCATGGTCGGGGTGCTGCTCACCGCGGCGATCCTCGCGCTCGCGCTCGTGATGCCCGGCTGGCTCGCGGCGCTGCTCGTGGCGCTCCTGCTCCTCATCGTCGCGGCCATCATCGGGCTCATCGGGTACCGGCATCTGAAGAAGGGCATCCCGCCCGTGCCGACCGACACCATTGCCAGCCTTCAGAAAGACCTCGACACCATCAAGGGTGTCGGAAAGCGAGAGACGCCATGAGCGAATCAGAGATCCAGGCCCGCGTCGCGCACACCCGCGCGACCCTCGAGAACACGCTCGACGCGATCGAGGACAAGCTCAACCTGCCCAAGCGCGCGGCCGAGCTCGGGCAGCGCGCCCAGGCCTCCTACGAGAAGAACCCGACACCGTGGCTGGTGGGCGCGATCGGCGTCGTCGGGGCGGCGGTCGGCCTGGTCATCTGGGCCCTCAGCAACGACGACTGACGCCAAGCTGAGAGAGGGATGCATGCCACCCCTCTGAATTAGACGCACGGTCTCCCGCGGGGGAGGATAGTCACATGAATTCCAGCGCCGACACGAGCGCCGAAGCACCCGAGACCGAAGAGCTGGGCTACACGCTCTGGACCGTGCTTCGCCGCGACCCCACCCACCCCGTCTCCGGCGGAAATCTGGCTCCCGCGATCGCGGCGGTCGAGGCCGCGGGCGTGACCATCCGGGGCTTCTACGACGTGTCGGCCATGAGGGCCGACGCCGACCTGCTCATCTGGCTGCACGGGCCGGATCCGGCCAAGCTGCAGCACGCCCTGCGCGACCTGCGCCGCAATCACCTGCTCAAGTTCCTGCTGCCCACCTGGAGCGCGATGGGCGTGCACCGCGACGCCGAGTTCTCCAAAGACCACCTGCCCTCCTTCATGCGCGGCAAGGCGCCCGAGAAGTGGCTGACCGTCTACCCCTTCGTGCGCAGCTACGAGTGGTACCTCCTGCCCGACGAGGAGCGGCGCGAGATGCTCGCGAACCACGGCCGCAAGGGCTCCAAGTTCCGTCAGGTGCTCCCCAACACGGTCGCCTCCTTCGCGCTGGGCGACTACGAGTGGATCCTCGCCCTCGAGGCCCCCGAGCTCGTCGACCTGGTCGACCTCATGCGCGACCTGCGACAGACGGATGCCCGGCGCCACGTGCGCGAAGAGGTGCCGTTCTTCACCGGTCGCCGCATCGAGGTGGACGAGATCGAAGAGGTTCTGTCGTGACCATCACCAACGGAGCGATGGTTCGCGGCGCGACCCCCGCTGCGGCTGCGGGACCGGAGCACGTCGAGGAGCCCGTCGCCTATGACGCGATCCTCCTCGCGAGCTTCGGTGGGCCGGAGGGTCAGGACGACGTGATCCCGTTCCTCCGCAACGTCACGCGCGGGCGCGGCATCCCGGATGAGCGGCTCGAGGAGGTTGCGCACCACTACCGTGCCTTCGGCGGGGTGAGCCCCATCAACCAGCAGAACCGCGAGCTGAAGGTCGCGCTCGAGGCCGAGCTCGCCCGGCGGGGAATCGAGCTGCCGGTGCTCTGGGGCAACCGCAACTGGGCCCCCTTCATCAGCGACGCGGTCGCGGAGGCGGGAGAGCGCGGGTACACCTCGCTCATCGCGATCGGCACGAGCGCCTACAGCTCCTACTCCAGCTGCCGCCAGTACCGCGAGGACTACGCGGCCGCCCTCGAGACCACCGGCCTCGAGGGAACAGTGCGAATCGACAAGGTCCGCCAGTTCTTCGACCACCCCGGGTTCGTGGAACCGTTCATCGAGGGCGTGCGGGCGGGACTCGCGGAGGCCGTCGCCGCCGGCCACGCGCCCGCGGCCACCCGCGTGCTGTTCTCCACCCACAGCATCCCCTCGACGGATGCGGCCAAGAGCGGACCGGCCGCGCGCGGTTTCGGCGAGGATGGCGCCTACGCCGCGCAGCACCGCGCCGTCGCGGAGGTCGTCATGGCGGCGGCGTCCGACTCGGAGGTCTCCGTGCCGTGGGAGCTGGTGTTCCAGTCGCGCTCCGGCCCGCCCACGCAGCCGTGGCTCGAACCGGACGTGAACGACCGGATGCGCGAACTCGCCGCCGAGGGAGTCACGGCCTTCGTGATCGTGCCGCTCGGTTTCGTGAGCGACCACATGGAGGTCAAGTGGGACCTCGACACGGAGGCGATGGAGACGGCGGAGGAGCTCGGCGTGTTCGCCGTGCGCACACCGACGCCGGGCATCCACCCCGCCTACGTGACCGGCCTCGTCGACCTCGTCATGGAGCGCGTGCTCGGCCTGCCGACCGCGGAGCGACCCGCGCTCACCGAGCTCGGCCCGTGGTACGACGTGTGCCGCTCCGGCTGTTGCGAGAACGTGCGCCTCGGGTTCAAACCAGCGCTCGCGGGGCTGCTCCCGTGAGGATCGGCACGCGCGGCAGCGCCCTCGCCCTCGCCCAGACCCGCGTGGTCGCGGCGGCGCTCGAGAAGTCGGGCGTGCCGGTCGAACTCGTCACCATCAGCACCGAGGGCGATCGCTCCACGGAGTCCCTCGCGAGCCTCGGCGGAACGGGCGTCTTCGCGAGCGCCCTGCGCGAGGCGCTCGTGCAGGGCAAGTGCGACGCGATCGTGCACTCGCTCAAAGACCTGCCGACGCAGCCGCACCCCGGGCTCGTGATCGCGGCCACGCCCAAGCGCGAGGACGTGCGCGACGCGCTCTGCGCCCGCGACGGCCTGACCCTGGACTCGCTTCCGGAGGGAGCGCGGATCGGGACCGGGTCCCCGCGCAGGCGCGCCCAGCTCTCGGCGCGGCGACCCGACGTGGAGGTCGTGGACATCCGCGGGAACGTGGACACGCGACTGGGGAGGGTCGGGGTCGACCTGGACGCGGTCATCCTCGCCGCCGCCGGCCTCAGCCGACTCGGCCGTCTGGACGCGATCACGGAGTACTTAGGCATCGACGGTTGGCCGACGGCGCCTGGTCAGGGTGCGGTCGCCATCGAGGTGCGCGCGGGCGAGGAGAAGAGCGTGTCGTCGCTCGACCATCGCCCGACCCGGGTGACCGTCGACGCCGAGCGCCAGGTTCTCGCCCTGCTCGAAGCCGGCTGCGCCGCTCCGATCGGTGCGCACGCCCTCATCGACGACGGGCTGCTGTTTCTGAGCGCGCGGGTGTACTCGGCCGACGGGGCCGAGCGACTCACCAGCTCGCACGCCCTGTATCTTTCAGACGTGACGAATCCGGCGACCGAGCTCGCAACCCGCGTCGCCCGCGAACTCCTCGACGCCGGCGCGGCGACCCTCGCGCCGCTCGGAGGTGGCGTGTGACGGTGGAGAAGCCCCTCGCCGGCTGGCGCGTGCTCGTGCCGCGCGGCGGCAAGTGGGGCGACGGCGTGGCGGCGATCCTGCGCGGGTACGGCGCGACGCCCGTGATCGCGCCGATGATCAACTTCGCGGCCACCGACGATCAGGCCGCCCTCGGCACCGCCCTGCACGAGCTGCAGGAGGGGGCGTACGACTGGATCGTCATCACCTCGGCGACGACCGTCGACGTGCTGATGAGCCAGTGGGTGAGCATTCCCGAGACGACCAAGATCGCCGCCGTCGGCGAGACGACCGCGGCGGCGCTGAGCCTCGCCGGCTACCGGGTCGACTACGTTCCGGAGCTCGACAACTCGGCACGCGGACTCGTGAAGGAGTGGCCGCAGGCCGCGATCAGCGGGCGCGTGCTTATTCCCCAGTCCGACATCGCCGAACCGACCCTCGTGAGCGGGCTGACCGCGCTCGGTCTCACCGCGGAGTTCGTCGCCGCGTACCGCACCGTCGGGGTGCCGGTCGCCGAGCACATCCAGGCCGACGTCGCCTCCGGCCGCATCGGCGCGATCCTCGTCACCTCGGGCAGTGTGGCCCGGCAGATCGCCGCGCAGCTCGCGCCGCTGCCCGCCACCACCCTCGTCGCCTGCATCGGCCCGCGCACCGCGTACGACGCGCGCGCGGCCGGCCTCGCGGTCGACATCATCGCGGAGTCCCGCTCCGCAGCCGCCCTCGTCGAGGCCCTCGCCGAGCACGTGGCCAGCCCCACCGAACCCTCCGCGGAGAACTAGTGTCAGACCTGCTCCACCCCGTCATCCGTCCGCGCCGCCTTCGGGCGACCCCCGCCCTGCGGGCGCTCACCGCCGAGACCCGACTGCACCCCTCGCAGCTCGTGCTGCCGATGTTCGTGCGCGAGGGCGCGAGCGAGCCGGTCGCCATCGAGTCGATGCCGGGCGTCGTGCAGCACAGCCTCGAGAGCCTCCGGGTCGCGGTCGCGGAGGCGGCCGAGGTCGGCGTCGGAGGAGTCATGCTCTTCGGCGTGCCGGAGCACAAGGATGCGCGCGGCAGCGGCGCGGTCGATCCCGACGGCATCCTCAATGTCGCCACGCGTGTCGCGGTGGAGGCCGCGGGTGACTCCCTCATCGTGCAGACCGACCTCTGTCTCGACGAGTTCACCGACCACGGCCACTGCGGGGTTCTGGATGACCGGGGCCGCGTCGACAACGACGCGACGCTGCTCGTCTACCGCGAGATGGCGCTCGCCCAGGCCGCCGCCGGCTCCCAACTGATCGGACTGAGCGGCATGATGGACGGCCAGACCGCCGCCGTGCGCGAGGCGCTCGACGAGGCCGGTTACCACGACGTTCCGCTTCTCGCCTACTCGGCCAAGTACGCCTCCGCCTTCTACGGGCCGTTCCGTGAGGCGGTGCAGTCCTCCCTCGTCGGCGACCGGCGCAGCTATCAGCTGGAGCCGGGCAACCGACGCGAGGGGCTGCGCGAGGTCGAACTCGACATCGCCGAGGGCGCCGACATCGTCATGGTCAAGCCGGCGATGAGCTACCTCGACGTGCTGGCCGACACCGCCGCCGTCTCCTCCGTTCCCGTCTGGGCGTACCAGGTGAGCGGGGAGTACGCGATGATCGAGGCCGCGGCCGCGAACGGCTGGATCGACCGCGACCGCGCCATTCTCGAGAGCGTCATCAGCATCCGGCGCGCGGGTGCCGACGTCGTGCTCAGCTACTTCGCCATCGAACTCGCGCGCTCGCTGCGGGTCGGCCGCCGATCCGGGCGGCGGGCGAAGTGATCGGCAACGACCGCCAGTTCGCGCGGGCGCGACAGTCCATCCCGGGCGGCGTGAACTCGCCGGTGCGAGCCTACGGTTCGGTCGGCGGCACCCCGCGCTTCCTCGTCTCGGCGAAGGGCGCCTTCGTCACCGACGTGGAGGGGCGCGAGTACGTCGATCTGGTCAGCTCGTGGGGTCCCGCGATCCTGGGGCACGCGCATCCGGCCGTCGTGACCGCGGTGCAGCAGGCGGCGGCCCGCGGGCTCTCGTTCGGCGCCTCGACCCCGGGCGAGACCGAGCTGGCCGAGCTGGTGCGCGAGCGCGTGTCGGTCGCCGGCCGGCGGGAGGGCGAGCAGTCGAGGGCGCCGATCGAGAAGATCCGCATGGTCTCGACGGGCACCGAGGCCACGATGACCGCCATCCGGCTCGCGCGCGGGTTCACCGGCCGGGAACTGCTGGTGAAGTTCGCGGGGCACTACCACGGGCACTCCGACGGATTGCTCGCCGAGGCGGGCTCCGGCGTCGCGACCCTGGCCATGCCCGGTTCGGCGGGGGTCACCGCGGCGACCGCCGCCCAGACCCTCGTGCTCCCCTACAACGATCTCGACGCGGTGCGTGCCGTGTTCAACGCGCGCGGTCGCAGCATCGCCGCCGTCATCGTCGAGGCCGCATCGGCCAATATGGGCGTCGTCGCGCCGCAGCGCGGATTCAACCGGGAGCTCTCTCGGATCGCGCGCGAGAACGGCGCGCTGCTCATCCTCGACGAGGTGCTCACGGGCTTCCGCGTGGGGCCGGCCGGCTGGTGGGGGCTCGAAGCGGGTCTCGTCGTGCCCGATGGAGCCGGGTGGATGCCCGACCTCGTGACCTTCGGAAAAGTCATCGGCGGCGGCCTCCCGCTCGCCGCCCTCGGTGGTCGCGCCGACGTCATGGACTACCTCGCCCCGCTCGGCCCCGTCTACCAGGCGGGCACCCTCAGCGGCAACCCGGTCGCGGTCGCGGCCGGCATCGCGACGCTGCGTGCTGCCGACGCCGCGGTGTACTCGGCCCTCGACGCCACGGCCAACACGCTCGCCGCAGAGGTCTCGTCGGCGCTCAGCGCCCAGGGCGTCGCGCACTCCGTGCAGCGTGCGGGCAACCTGTTCTCCTTCGCGTTCCGCGAGACCGCGCCCGTCGACTACGAGCAGGTGAAGGCGCAGGACGCGTACCGTTACCCGCCGTTCTTCCACGCGATGCTCGACGCGGGGGTCTCCCTGCCCCCCTCGGTCTACGAGGCGTGGTTCGTGTCGGCGGCGATGGACGACACGGTCGTCGAGCGGATCGTCTCGGCGCTGCCGGCCGCCGCCGCTGCCGCGGCCGCCGCGCGCCCCTAGCGCTCTCGCGAACGAGCCTGTAGCCCCGCCGGCGCGCGCAGAGAGCGCTATCGCGTGAGAGCTCCGACCGTGACCAGCAGCACGGCGATCAGGGGCAGGGTTCCCTGCGTCGCGGCGGCCCGCGCCAGCCGCGGGTTCGAGATCACCAGCACGAGCGCCGCGGCGAGCATGCTCCCCACCGACAGCAGTGTCATCGCGAGCCCGGCACCGAGCAGCGAGCCGCCCGCGGCCAGGAACGCGACACCGAGAAGGGCGCCGACCGCGAGAAACAGGTTGTAGAAGCCCTGGTTGAGCGCCATCGGCCGGAGTACCTCCGCGTCGGCCTGACTCGTGACCCCGAACCGCCGCCAGATCGCGGGCTGCCGCCAGCGGATGCTCTCGAAGCTGAAGATGAGTACGTGGAGGAGACCGGCGAGCACGGCGAACACGGCGCCGATCGTGAGGAAGACGCTACCCATGGGGCAAGTGTCGCACGGAAGCGTCGCGGGCTCAGGCGCGCACGTCGACCACGGTGCGCCCGCGGAGTTCGCCGCGCAGGATGGCGGCGCCGGCATCGATCGCTCCCTCGAGCGGCACGACGGTGGTCATCCGGTCGAGCAGTTCGTAGTCGAGGTCGCGCGCGAGACGGGCCCACGCGGCGTGACGCGGGGCGGGCGGGCACTCGACCGAGTTGATGCCCACGAGGCTGACCCCCCGCAGGATGAACGGCAGCACCGTGAGCGGAACGTCGACGCCCCCCACCAAGCCGCAGGCCGTGACCGTTCCGCCGTAGTTCGTCTCGGCGATCGCGGTGGCGAGGGTCTGCCCGCCCACGGAGTCGATGACCCCGGCCCAGCGCTGCCGCAGGAGTGGGCGCCCGGCGGACTCGAACTCGGCCCGATCCACGGTCTCCGCGGCGCCCAGCGAGAGCAGGTACTCGCGGTGCTCGGGCCGGCCGGTCGAGGCGACCACGCGGTAGCCCGCGGCCGCGAGGAGGGCGACGGCGATCGAGCCGACCCCGCCCGAGGCGCCGGTCACGAGGATGTCGCCGTCGCCGGGTCGCACCCCGCCCGAACCGGGCACGGCGGGGGAGCGGTCGGCGCCCTCGAGCGCGAGCACGGAGAGCGCGGCGGTGAACCCTGCCGTTCCGATCGCGGCGGCACGTGCGGGCGACATCCCCGCCGGAAGCGCGACGAGGGAGGAGGAGTCGACGGATGCCCGCTCCGCCAGCCCGCCGTTGCGGGTCTCGCCGATGCCCCAGCCGTTCACGATCACCTGGTCGCCGACCGACCAGTCCGCCGAGGTGGAGGAGGCGACGCGACCGACGAGGTCGATGCCGGGGATGAGCGGGGAGACCCGGGCGACGCCGGGGTTGCCGGCGAGGGCCATGCCGTCTTTGTAGTTGATGCCGGAGTGGGAGATGTCGACGAGCACGTCGCCGTCGCCGAGCTGGTCATCCGTCAGCCCGGTCTCGAGCACAGTCGAGACGGAGCCATCGTCGGCTCGGGTGACGCGAATGGCCCGGGTCATGGCTCAGCCGAACAGGACCTTCGCCTCGAGGTAGCGATCCTCGGGGACGGTCTTGAGCCTGCCGAGGGCGTCCTCGAAGGGGACGTGCACGATCTCGGTGCCCTGCAGCGCCACCATGCGCCCCCAGTGACCGTCGAGCACGGAGCGCAGCGCCGCCATGCCGAGTCGCGTCGCGAGCACCCGGTCGAACGCGGAGGGGGTTCCGCCGCGCTGGATGTGGCCGAGGGTCGTCGCCCGGGTCTCGATGCCGGTGCGCTCCTCGATGATGGGCGCGAGCAGTTCGCCGATGCCGCCCAGCCGGGGCCGCCCGAAGGCGTCGAGGCCGCGCTCGGAGTGGGCGTCGTCCATCGTGTCGAGGGAGAACCCCTCGGCGACGACGACCAGCGGGGCGCGACCGCGGTCGTGCGCGTGCGTGACCCACTCCACGATCTGGTCGACGGAGGTCTTCTGCTCGGGGATGAGGATCGCGTGAGCGCCGGCCGCCATGCCGGAGTGCAGTGCGATCCAGCCGACGTGCCGGCCCATGACCTCGGCCACCATGCAGCGGTCGTGCGCGTCGCCGGTCGTGCGCAGCCGGTCCATCGCGTCGGTGGCGATGCCCACCGCGGTGTCGAAGCCGAAGGAGTAGTCGGTCGCGGAGAGGTCGTTGTCGACGGTCTTCGGCACGCCGACGATTCGGATGCCCGCATCCGTCAACCGCTTCGCCGCCGCCAGCGTGCCCTCGCCGCCGATCGCGATCATCGCGTCGATGCCGTTCTCCTGCATCACCTGGTTGACGCGGTCCACGCCGCCGATGCCCTCGAAGGGGTTGGTGCGCGAGGTGCCGAGGATCGTGCCGCCCTGCTTGCTGATGCCCTTCACCTCGGGCATGCCGAGGGGCACGATGTCACCCTCGACGACGCCGCGCCAGCCGTTGCGGAAGCCCACGAACTCGCAGTTGTGCACCTGGATTCCGGTGAAGACAGCGCCGCGGATGACGGCGTTGAGCCCGGGCGCGTCGCCACCGCTCGTGAGGATACCGATTCTCATGAACACCATTGTGGTGCATGACCCCGTTTCACCCGCACACGGCGGTGGCGGCCTCGGCCCGGGGCACCGGTACGGCGTGCGTCACGCAGCGGGTGCCCGCGGCGTGCTCGTCGCAGACCACGAGCTGCACCCGGCAGCTGGGGTCGCCGCAGTTCTCCATGCGGCTGGTGGATGACCCGCACTCGTAGCACGCGCCGATCACCGCGGCGTGGTCGCTGAACTCGATCGACTTGCGCTCGTCGAAGACGTACAGCGAGCCATCCCAGAGACCGTCGTCGCCGAAGCGCTCGCCGTAGCGGACGATGCCGCCGTCCAGTTGGTACACCTCGGTGAAGCCTCGACTGAGCATGAGCGAGCTGAGCACCTCGCAGCGCACACCCCCGGTGCAATAGGTGACGATGGGCTGGTCTTTGAGGTGATCGTAGGCACCGCGGTCGAGCTCGGCGACGAAATCGCGGGTGGCGTCGACGGATGGGACCACCGCATCCCGGAACCGGCCGATCTGCGCCTCGAAGCGGTTGCGCCCGTCGAAGAAGGTGACCGGGCGCTGCTCGACGAGGGCGTGCAGCTCGTCGGGGCTGAGTCGGGTGCCGCCCCCGACGACGCCGCCCTCGTCGACCCGCAACTCGCCGGCGGCACCGAAGCTGACGAGCTCGTCGCGCACCCGCACGCTCAGGCGGGGGAAGTCGTTGCCGGTGCCCTCGCTCCACTTGAGGTCGATATCGCGGAACGGCGCGAACTCGCGCAGCCGCCGGGCGTACCGCTTCACCGCCGAGAGCTCGCCGCCGATGGTGCCGTTGATGCCGTCCTTCGACAGCAGGATGCGCCCGCGGATGCCCAGCCGCTCGCCGAGCTCACGCTGCCAGAGCCGCACGGCCTCGGGGTCGGCGAGCGGCGTGAACCGGTAGAAGAGGAGGATCTTGGAGACGGGCATCCATCGAGTGTAAAGACGGCGCGCGGGGCTAACCTCTCTGTCGACTCACCCGTCGCCGCGATGGCGCGGCTTTATGAACGTCGGTACACCGCGACGTAGTCGACGACGAGTTGCGCAGGGAACACCGTCGAGGTGGCGGGCGAGCCCGGCCACGTGCCGCCGACGGCGAGGTTGAGGATGAGCGAAAACGGCCGATCGAAGACCCAGCGGTTGCCCCGTGTGGTGTCGGGCGTCTGAATCGCGTACACCTCGCCGTCGACCAGATACTCGATAGACGACCGGGACCAGATGATCGCGTAGGTGTGGAATCGGGACGACAGCGGTTCTCCGCTCGGCGTCGTGAACGTCGCGGTGAGGGAATCGAGTCCGGCGTACCCGGGGCCGTGCAAGGAGCCGTGAACCGTCGCCGGTTCGGACCCGATGTTCTCGGCGATGTCGATCTCGCCGTCGTTCGGCCAGTTGTTGGGTGCTGTCGGCGCGCCGAGCATCCAGAAAGCCGACCATAATCCAGCACCGACCGGCACTTTCATTCGTGCTTCGATGCGGCCGTACCTCACGGTGGAGGACGGGGCGGTGGTCAATCGAGCGGAGGTGAATTCGCAGCGCCCATACCAGCAGGCAAGATCCTGATTCGACTTGTCGGCGGTCAGGACGAGGTGGCCGCGCCCATCCAGCGAGGCGTTCTGCGATCCCGGCGTGTAATACTCCAGCTCCCGGTTTCCCCACCCGTCGCCGCCCGTATCGGCCGACCATCGGGCAGGGGGCGGCAGGCCGGCAGCTCCGTCGAAGGTGTCAATCCACACCCGCTTCCAGGTCGGAGCGGTGTGCGAGGGCGTTGTGGCGGGCGCCGCACACCCGGCGAGGCCGATGGCGGCGAGCAGCACGAACAGGAGCTTCCGGATGGGAAATCTCCTTCCTCAGGGCAACGAATGCTGGCCCCGAGGATGGCCCATCAACGCGTGGGCACGCAAGTCGACGGTGACTCGTCAGGAGTGCAGAGCGAACTCCGACACCGAGTTTCGTGCCTCCTCAAGGAGCGCACGATCTCGCCTCGACGGCAACCAGCCGAGAGGCTCGCCGTACTCCGTCTCGATGGTGTGGCGAGCGTCCTCGCGAGCGACAAAGCGCGCCCCGAGCAGACTGACCGCTACCAAAACGAGTAACGATCCTATAAACAGCGTTGTTTCCAGCATCATTGATGGACCCCAATCTGGGGTCAAGACTAGCGGCCAATGCGGGCCCGCGACACCCCCGAGTAGCGAACTCCACGCTCCGTCAACGAACACGAAATGTGCTGATCAACGCCGATTCCTGGAAACTCGCAACGAGTTGCATTCGACGATGTCGAATTTCTGTGTCGCCGCAGTCACGTGCGATGCGGCTCATTTTGCGATTTACACGCTCGACACAAAGACGTAACTTGCGGCGTCGAAGCGCGTCGCTATATTGACGACAACCACCCGCCGTGTCGACTCACCTCGCACGGTTGCACCTCCGCATTACGAACGCCGGATTCCCAACGACGCGCATACGGTGACAGTCCCGAACCACCTGCGATCCCCCCAAGAACAGGCGTAAAAATGCTGACCCGAGGCGTTATTTGTCGTGCCCGAAACCACTCGCTCGTCGCCCTCTGCGGTGAAGGTGGGGTGCGTTCATGAGCACTGTCATCGACCCGAGCACCGTTGCCCCAGCGGGCGAACTGCTTCAGTTCCACGCCTCCACCGCGGCGCCCACCGTGGAGCCGGGGGCCGGACAATCCCCGTCGACCGAACTCGTCACGCCGCCGACGGACGCGGAACTCACCTGGTATCTCGGATCGCAGCGCCGCTGGGTGCAAATCATCACCCTGAGCTCTTTTCTGCTGGCGGCGATCAGCCTCGTGCGGTTCGTCGCGACATCCGTCTGGTTGTATCCGCTCCTGCTGGTGCTTGCGGTGAACATTGCTGGAGTTGTGCTCTCGCTCATTTCTGGGATGAACAAGGGCCGTGACACGAAGGCATCGCATTTCCGCCTCATTCGCGAGTGGGAAGCTGACACTCCGACGTCGCTGTATCCGACCGTCGATGTGTTCCTGCCGTCCGCGGGCGAGGACCTCGCGGTGCTGCGCAACACGTATACCCACGTCAGCCGAATGGAATGGGCGGGGCGACTGCAGGTGTGGGTGCTGGACGATGCCGACAAGAGCGAGGTGCGCCAACTGGCGACCGACTTCGGCTTCAACTACCGCGTGCGCCCCAATCGCGGCTACATGAAGAAGGCGGGCAACCTCCAGGCCGGATTCGGGCAGTCGGACGGCGACTTCATCGTCATCTTCGACGCCGATTTCTGCCCCAGGCCGGATTTCCTTCGTCACACGATTCCGTACATGCGCGACCCCGAGATCGCGATCGTTCAGACCCCGCAGTTCTTCGACACGCGGGGCGAGATGACCTGGCTCGAGCGCACTGCGGGGGCGACCCAAGAACTGTTCTACCGGTGGGTGCAACCGTCACGTGACCGAGCTGGTGCCGCCATTTGCGTGGGAACCTGTGCCGTCTATCGGCGTTCCGCGCTGAAGGAGACCGGCGGGTTCGCACAGATCGAGCACAGCGAGGACGTCCACACCGGCATGATGCTCATGCGAGCGGGCTTCTCGGTTCGTTATGTGCCCATCCTTGTATCCAAGGGGCTCTGCCCGTCGGACCTGGCCGGATTCCTGAACCAGCAATACCGCTGGTGCAACGGATCCATCACCCTCCTCCGAAGTGGGCAGGCGTCCCGTCGCCCCCTGAGCCTCCGCCAGCGGATGGCCTTCTGGTCCGGCTTCATGTACTACATCAGCACTGCGGTCAACGTGTTCTTTCTCCACGTTCCCGGCATGATCATGGCTGTCCTCTTCGCCTCTGACGTGCGAGCTTCCAACTTCATACCGTTCCTCGCTGGCGCGTGGGTCTATCTCGTGCTGATGCCACGCGTCTCCAAGTCCCGCTGGCGATTCGAGGTGATGAGAGTCCAGATGGCCTACAGCTTCAGCCACGCGTTGGCGATCACTCACAAGCTGACGGGTCGCACAAAGGGTTGGGTCGCCACTGGCGCAGTCGGAAAGAAGAGCAGCCTCGCCCGCACGATCGCCGTCATCGGTTCGCTGACGATCGGTCTGACGCTCGGCATCTCGTGGGGAGCTCTCGCGTTCGATGTCAGCCTGCTCGGGTGGCACCAGTTCTGGCCGATGGCGATCTTCCTGGCGGCCTACAGCTACGTCGGCCTCCCGCTGCTGCGCGACTTCCTCCGCGTGATCTGGCCGAAGCGAGCTCGTTCGAAGCACACGACCACGAACGCGCTTGCGCCGGTAACTCCATTCAACGTCCACGAGGGCCCTCACGCACTCGAGCCGATCTCCGAAGGTGCCATCTGATGTCTGAACTGCACGAGTCCTCCTCCGGCGAGCCCAAAACCGCCTTCGCGAATCACCTGAGTCTGATCGAGGCGATCAGCTACACCTCTGTGATCGGATTCATCGCCGCGATGGCCGCGGGCCTCTTCGACGGGATGGTGCCCTGGAAATGAGCGCGCCCACGATTATTCGACCCACCGATGGCCGGATGCCCTCCGCGGCGGTGCCCTCGCGTCCTCGCCGAGCATTCCAGACCGATATCGAGGGTCTCCGCGCGATCGCCGTGATCGCGGTGGTCGCATTCCATGCGACGATCCCCGGGTTCGGCGGCGGCTTCGCCGGCGTCGATGTCTTCTTCGTCATCTCTGGATACCTCATCACCGGTCAATTGATGCGAGAGTTTCTCTCCACCGGAACCGTCAAGCTCTTCGGGTTCTACGCTCGTCGCGCGAAGCGACTTCTCCCGGCCGCAACCGTCGTGCTTGTCGCGATCGCGGTGGCCACCGTTCTCTTGGAGCCGCTGCTGGGCGTCTACCGATCGATGCAGGACCTGCTTGCTGCGGCGCTCTATGCCACCAACTGGCACTTCATCGGCTTGGGAACGGACTACCTCGCGCAGTCGACGGCGGACAGCCCGGTCTTGCACTTCTGGTCGCTTGCGGTCGAAGAGCAGTTCTATCTCGCGTGGCCGATGCTGATCATCGCGGCTGGGTACGTCGCCCGTCGCCGGGGCATGGCGGCTGTGGGCGCTGTCGCGTCAGCTGTTGCGGCGGTGACCGTCGCATCCTTCATCGTGGGCGCCATTCTCACCGTGAGCGACCCCAAGCTCGCCTACATGGCAACCCAGGCGCGTGCGTGGGAATTCGGTGTCGGAGCGCTGATCGCACTGGCGGCGGGCAAGCTCCAGTCGGTCGCCGCCCGAGGCCCGGCACGAGGAGTTGGCTATGTGCTGGGTTGGGCGGGTCTCGCGGCCATCCTGTTCTCGGTCCTCACGTTCGACAGCGCGACTCCGTTCCCCGGCTACGCCGCACTCGTGCCGACCCTGGGAACGGGAGCGATCATTGCTGCGGGACTTCTCGTCGGCACCCGCATGGGCGGCGTCGGGTCGGTTCTGTCCCTCAGGCCGATTCGCTATATCGGGCGCCTCTCCTACGCCTGGTATCTGTGGCACTGGCCGGTGATGGTTCTCGTCGAGATCAAGACGAGCACCCTCTCCTGGCAGATGCGTTCCGTGCTCATGGTGGTGGCGCTTCTCTTGGCCGCCGCAACACTTCACCTGATCGAGATGCCCATCTCCCGGTGGAAAACGGTCGCCCGAAACGTCGGCCCCGCATTCGCGCTCGGTGTGCTGTGCATGGTGACGGCATCCGCGTTGGTGCTGGGAATCGGGGCGACGGCGGTCAATGCCCTAGGTACCGCGGGTGCTCAAGTCTCTGCGGCCCAGATTCGCGCCGCATTCGGGTCGGGCAAGGAATCCACGTCTGGCGCCGTCGTTCCGAGCGCGCTCGACGCTGTCAAAGATGTCCCAAAACCAGATGGATGCCTCTTCGACCATGAAAAGGGTTTGACTGCCGCTTGCACGATCGGGCCCGTGGGCGGGCTTCCGGTAGTGCTCTTCGGCGATAGCCATGCTCACCAGTGGCTTCCGGCGATCGAGCAAATGGCTATCCCTCGGGGATGGCGGCTCACAGTGTTCGCTAAGTCAGGGTGCCCAGTTCCGAATATCGCGCCACGAACCGACGGCAGTCGATTCTCCGAGCCCGAATGCATCGCATGGCGTCAGGCCGCGATCACGGAAATCACTCGAACAATTCACCCCTCGTTGATCATCGTTTCGTCTCTCGACAACTACATTCCCGACAAGGGAGAAGTGCTGACAGCCTGGAACAACTCTCTGGACAAACTGCGGACGGCCGGCGTGCCCATTGCGTACATTCGCGACACCCCTATTCCGCCGCGGGATGTGCCGACCTGCATCTCTGGGTCATTGACCAACTGGTCCAAGTGCTCGTTCGCTCCGAGAAATGAAGTTGAGCCCGTTATCCAGCAGGCACTGATCGGCAACGAAGACAAGGTCACAGTTATCGATCTGTACAAGTACTTCTGCGACGCAACGACCTGCCCAGCGGTCAAGAACGGGGTGCTGCTGTACCGCGACAGCTCGCACATCACCGCTACGGCGGCTAAAGCCCTCTCTCAGCCCTTTGAACAGGCGTTTGTCGACGCGGGGCTCATTCCGAAGGCGAAGTCGACCGCTCAAGGGTGACCTCCCTGCTGCGTGACATCCGCCTCATCGGCAGCTACCACTGGCTGCTTGCACCAAGATTCTGTGCCGCTCTAAATGAGAAGGAGAACCACGATGACCACCGAAATCGGCTCTTCGCTGCCGCCCATTGTCGAGAATCCGCGCATGACGGTGATCGGCACTGGATACCTGGGCGCGACGCACGCCATCTGCATGGCGTTGCTCGGGTTCGACGTGCTCGGCGTCGATGTGGACTCGTCGAAGATCGCAGCGCTTCAATCGGGACGAGTTCCGTTTTACGAGCCCGGTCTGTCCGATGCACTGTCGGAGGCGCTCGCGAGCGGGCGGCTGCGCTTCAGCACCGACTTCGCCGAGGCCGCCGAGTGGGGTGACGTACATTTCCTGTGCGTCGGCACACCGCAGTCCAAGGGATCCGATGCGGCAGACCTGACCTATGTCGATCTCGCCTTCACGGAACTGGCGAGCCGAATCACTCGGCGCGCCTTGTTGGTGGGCAAGTCGACGGTGCCGATCGGCACGGCCGCACGTCTCACCTCGCTCGTGCAGGCCGTCTCGCCGGCGGGCACCGAACTCGAGCTCGCGTGGAACCCGGAGTTTCTCCGCGAGGGCTACGCGGTCAAGGACACACTGCATCCCGACCGTCTGGTGTTCGGGGTGCAATCCGTGTGGGCCGAGCGCCAGCTGGCGGCAGCCTTCCGACCGATCCTGGAGGAGGGCACTCCGTTGGTGGTCGCTGACCTCGCGACCGCTGAACTGGTCAAGGTCGCCGCCAACTCCTTCCTGGCCACCAAGATCTCCTATATCAATGCAATGGCGGAGGTGTGCGAGGCCACCGGCGCAGACGTCAACTTGTTGGCGACGGCGCTGGGCCACGACTCGCGGATCGGATCGCGGTTTCTCAAGCCTGGACTCGGTTTCGGTGGGGGATGCCTGCCGAAGGACATCCGCGCGTTCGCTCACCGCGCCGACGAACTCGGTGTGGGCCAGGCAGTGGCGTTCCTCAGGGAGGTGGACTCAATCAACCAGCGCCGCCGCGTTCGCACCGTCAATCTCGTGGAAGAGCTCGCGGGCGGATCAGTGCGTGGGCTCCGGGTCGCGGCGCTCGGGGCAGCCTTCAAGCCGAACTCCGACGACATTCGCGACGCCCCAGCGCTCGACGTCGCACGGATGCTGCATGAGGCGGGCGCGATCGTCACGGTCTATGACCCCGAGGCGATGGAAAACGCGAAGCGCTCCTACCCTGAATTGAACTACGCGGACTCGCTCGCGCAGGCGGTGGAGGAGGCGGACGTCGTCGCGCTGTTGACGGAGTGGCAGGAGTTCCGCGACGCAGACCCGGACGATTTGGCCGAGCTGGTCGCGCATCGCCGCATCGTCGACGGGAGGCACGCGCTCGATGCCGCCGACTTTCGGGCGAAGGGATGGGAGTTCCGCGCGCTCGGACGCCCAGCAAACCCGTCAACCGTGTCGCTCGAGGCGGATGCGCGCGAGGGCCTTCTCGCCTTCGCGTAGCCGAGCCCGGCGGGCTCCTGGAGCGGAACCGCGGAGACGGGCATCCATCGAGTGTAAAGACGGCGCGCGGGGCTAACCTCTCTGCATGGGTGCGACGGATGTTCGGGAGACGGTCTATCGTCCCGAGCATCCGGTCTCGCTGCGGCACGTGCTCGGCCCGCTGGTGCGCGGCGCCGCCGACCCCACCCACCGCTGGGAGGGCGCGGCGCTCTGGCGCACGGTGCTCACGCCGGACGGCCCCGCGACGCTGCACCTCGCCGTGAGCGGAGCCGCCGTGCACGCGACCGCCTGGGGGCCGGGTGCCGAGCGCGCGATCGCGGGTGTGCCCGAGCTGTGTGGGGCGGGGGACGACTGGGACGGGCTCGATGTGAGCGACCGCCCCTTCCTCGCCGAGGCGCGACGACGCGTTCCCGGGCTGCGGTTGACCCGCACGAACGCCGTGTTCGAGGCGCTCGTCGCCGGGATTCTGGAGCAGAAGGTGACGGGGCTCGAGGCGCGACGCGCCTGGCGCTGGCTCGTGACGGCGTATGGTGCGGTGGCACCCGGTCCCGCACCCGAGGGGATGCGGGTGATTCCGGCCCCGGAGGTCTGGCGCCGCATCCCGTCGTGGGACTGGCATCGTGCGGGGGTCGGCCCGAACCGCTCGGAGACCGCGGTGCGCGCGGCGACCGTCGCGAGCTCGCTCGAGCGCACCCTCGAACTCGGCCGGGGAGGCGAGGAGGTCGCCCGGCGATTGCGGTCGCTCCCCGGCATTGGCGTCTGGACGGCGGCCGAGACCACGCAGCGCGCACACGGCGACCCCGACTCGCCGAGCGTCGGCGACTACCACCTGGCCTCCCTCGTGGGCTGGGCGCTCGTCGGCGCGCCCGTGGACGACGACGGCATGCTCGAACTGCTCGCGCCCTACGCGGGCCACCGCCACCGGGTGGTGCGGCTGATCGAGGCGAGCGGCTTCCGCAAGCCCGCCTTCGGCCCCCGGATGACCGTGCAGGACCACCGCCGCCACTGAGGGTTGGCCGGCGCGGGTGCGCGCGCCGCGCGCCTCCACCCGCGCCTTCAGGCGCGCCTCCTCCCGCACGCACCACGCGCGCCTCCCGCGCGTCTCCACCCGCACCACCCGCGCGCCTGCACCCGCACACTTTGCAGGATGAGTCGGCGCGCGGCGCCGCCCTCTTCTCGGCGAGCCCAGCAGGGAGGCGGGCCGGCGGTGCCAGGCTCCCTCTTACGGCGGCGCGGCTCCTGCAATGTGTGACGCTCGTGCTCGTGCTCGTGCTCGTGCTCGTGCTCGTGCTCGTGCTTGTGCTTGTGCTTGCGCGGGCGCGGGCGCGGGCGCGGGCGCGGGTGCGGCGCGACGGCCGGCGCGGGCGCCGGCGGCGGGTTCGTTGGCGCCCTCAACAAACTGTAAATATTTCTGTAAAAAATTATTAGTAAAGTAAGTTGACAGATAAATCCAGCTGAGTAGAGTGTTCTTCATCAAGCCGCGAGGCGAACAAATCGGGGGGTTTGGTTCTCGCGCAAGGGCTGGCCGGTGCCGCGTACAACGCCGCCGCACAGCCGCCAGGGGAGGAGCGCCGGTATCGGGGGGTTCGGCGCTCCTTCCCCCTTCCCCTCATCACAGACCCCGGCAGGTCGGCGTCTTTTCGGGTGTGCGTCGACCTGCCGGTCTCCCGCGCGGGCCAGTGCCCGCGGTGACGATCAGCGCGCCGCTGCTGAGCGCGGGCGCGCCGCAGGGCGGTCCGGCACAGGCGAGCGCGCCGGTCCAGCGGGCCCGGTCGGGTCGCGGGCGCGGGTCGCAGGGCAAGCGGGCTCAGCGACCGCCGCCGACGCCCGTTGCCTCGAGCACCGCCATCGCCGCGTTGTGCCCGCCGAGCCCACTGACCGCGCCACCGCGCTGCGCGCCCGATCCGCAGAGCAGGATCCGCGGGTGCGCCGTCGCGACGCCCCAGCGCTCCGCCGCGGTGGCGAGCGGAGCGTCGTCCTCCAGGAACGGCCACGACAGCGGCCCGTGGAAGATGTTTCCGCCCGGCATGGCGAGCGCGTGTTCGAGGTCGAGGGTGGTCTTCGTCTCGATCGTCGGGCGCCCCGCGGCGTCTGCGAGCAGCAGCTCCTCGATCGGCTCGGCGAGCACCGAGTCGAGCGAGCGGATGACCGCCGCCTGATACTCGTCCCGTCGGGCGTCGTTCGTCTCTTCGGTCACCAGCCGGTCCGGCGCGTGCAGGGCGAAGACGGTGAGCGTCTGGGCGCCCGAGGCGCGCAACTCGGGCGACAGGATGCTCGGGTCGGTGAGCGAGTGGCAGTAGATCTCGCAGGGCAGCGGATCCGGCACCGACCCCGCGCTCGCACTCGCGTAGGCGGCGTCGAGCTGTGCCCAGCCCTCGTTGATGTGGAAGGTGCCGCCGAAGGCGGCGGCCGGGTCCACCGCGGGGTCGCGCAGTCGCGGCAGTCGCTTCAGCAGGAGGTTGACCTTCACTTGCGCGCCCTCGGGTCGGGCGACCGCGGGGCCGCCCCCGGCCCCGCCCGCCTCGAGCAGGCGCGCGAGCACGGCGGGCGCGACGCCGGAGAGCACGACCTCCGCGTGGAGTGGCCGCTCGCGGTCATCCAGCCGATAGCGCACCTCGCCGTCGGGCGTCACCGCGGTGACCTCGGCGCCGGTCACGAGCGTGGCGCCGGCGCGTCGCGCGGCGTTCAGCAACTCGCCCGAGACGCTGCCCATGCCGCCGATCGGCACGTCCCAGTCGCCCGTTCCGCCGCCGATCACGTGGTAGAGGAAGCAGCGGTTGGCGGCGAGCGTCTCGTCGACGTTGGGGGCGAAGGTGCCGATGAGGGCGTCGGTGAGCACGACTCCGCGCACGAGGTCGTCGCCGAAGGTCTCGCGGATACCCGACCCCACCGGCTGCTCGATGAAGCGGTGCCACAGGGCGTCGTCGCCGACCGCGGCCCGCGCCTCCGAGCGGCGCAGCAGCGGCTCGGTGACCGTGGGGAACAGGGCGCGCGCGAGCGTGGCCGTGCCCGCGTAGAACTCCGACCACGCGCCGGCGTCGGCACCGAGCGCCCGCGCCGTCGCGGCGGGGTCGCCGCCATCGACGAGAACGCCCGTCTCCGTGCCGGGGCGGGGGGTGTAGGAGGAGTAGCGGCGACGCGCGAGCCGGATATCGAGGCCGAGGTCGTGGATGATGCGGGAGGGGAGGAGTGACACCAGGTAGGAGTAGCGCGAGAGCCGGGCATCCACCCCCTCGAAGGCCTGTGCCGAGACCGCTGCGCCGCCGAGATGATCCTGTCGTTCGAGCAGGATGACCGACTTGCCGGCCCGCGCCAGATACGCCGCCGCCACCAGCGCGTTGTGCCCGCCGCCGACGATGGCGACGTCGTAGCGGCCGGTCACGCCATGGCCTCGAGGTGCTCCGGGTCGGCGGGGTCGGACTCCTCGTCGCAGGCGGGGGTGCCGACGGCGGCGAGCACGCGCGCGGAGATGTCGGCGACGGTCTCGAGCTCCTCCGGCGTCAGCACGTCGAGGAAGTACCGACGGATGTTCGCCGCGTGCTCGCGCATCGTGCCGAGTACGGCGCGCGTGCCGGCGGGGGTCAGCTCGACCCAGCTGCCGCGCAGGTCGGTGTCGCACTCGCTCCGGGCGACGAGGCCGCGCCGATCCATGCGGGTGACCTGGTGAGAGACGCGGCTCTTCTCCCAGCCGAGGCGTTCGGCGAGTTCACGGGCGCGGATCCGGCGGCCGGGCACGGCGAACACCGTCATGAGCAGGTCGTACTCGGGGCGGGAGATGTCGCCGGCCGCGTGGAGCTCGCGCTCGAGCACCTGGTCGAGGCGGCGCCGCATCTCGACGAAGGTGCGCCAGGCGCGCCACTCCTCCTCGCTGATCTCCGAGGACGACTCCATGCCGACAACAGTAGTTCGTCGCGGCCTCAGGCCGGGGACTGCGGCGCGACGAGCCCGAGCTGCTCCACCGCGCGCCCCAGAATGTCGCGGCAGGCCGTGATGGCGGCGCTCGTGCCGCTCGACCGCCGCGCCGAGGTGAAGATGGTGCGCCGGGGGAGACCCGCCAGCTCGACCAGCCGCACGCTCGGCGGGCGTCCCGCCCAGACGAGATCGGGCAGCAGGGCGACCGCGTGCCCCGACTCGACGAGGCGGATGTGCGCCTGCAGGTCGGCCGTCTCGAACCGCACGTCGGGTTCGAAGCCCGCCGTGCGACAGGCCTGCTCCGCCCAGTGCCGGGACGCGGTGCCCCTCGGCTCCATCACCCAGGCGCTGTCGCGCGCGTCGGCGATCCCGGTGATGCGGGCCGAGCTGGCCCCCAGCCGGATCGCGTCGGTGCACAGCGGCTGCCGGTCGAGCTCGGCGATCCGCGGGGCCGCGTGCCCCGGGTACTGCTCGGCGATGACGAGGTCGAACTCCCGCGCCCAGACGGCCGCGAGGGCGCTCTCCGGTTCCCGCTGGGTGATCTCGACCCGCAGCGAGGGATGCTCGGCCGCCAGCATCGTGAGGGCGAGCGGCACCACGCTCAGCGCCGCCGACTGGAAGACGGCCAGCCGCACCGTCCCGCTCGCGACGCTGCGGGTGCGGGCGAGGTCGGCCTCCAGCTGCTCCATCCGTTCGAGCAGCGCGTGGGTGTGCTCGACGAGGAGTTCGGCCTCCGCCGTCAGTCGCACGCGGCGCCCGGACTTGACGAGCAGCGGCACCCCGACCTCCTCCTCGAGGGCGGAGAGCTGCTGGGAGACGGAGGACGCGCTGTAGGAGAGCGCCTCGGCGACGGCGGCGATCGTGCCGCGCAGCTGGAGCTCGCGAAGGAGGGCGAGGCGGCGGAGCTCGAGCACGGTCATCCCCCATTCGTCAGGTATTCCGATCAGTATCGTGCACAAACCATCGCTTTTCACGATGGATTGACGCGCGCACACTGGAACCGGAACCCCCGCCGAGTGAGAGGCATAGTCTCGTGAGCATGTCGAGCATCGATCCGCAGCCCGTCCACCACCCCGCGGACCTCGCGGACGAGGCGATCGCCACCGTGCGCCGCTGGCTGCAGGAATCGGCGAGCGTCGCGCCGGATGTGAGCGCCCAGCGACTGGCCGGCGTGCTCAAGGATCCGCGCGGTCTGCAATTCACCCTCGGCTTCGTCGACACGGTCGTGCGGCCGGAGGACGTGCACGTGGCCGGGGCCAATCTCGCGCGACTGGGGCGGATCATCCCGCGATTCCTGCCCTGGTACCTGCGCGCGGCGATCGCGGTCGGGGGCATCCTCGGCCCCGTGCTGCCGTGGATCGTGGTGCCCGTCGCGCGGCGCGTGCTGCGCTCGATGGTCAGCCACCTCGTGATCGACGCGCGCCCGGCCGAACTCGACAAGACCCTCGCCACCCTGCGCCGCCAGCGGGTGCGGCTCAACCTCAATCTTCTGGGCGAGGCGGTGCTCGGAGACGAGGAGTCGGACCGTCGACTGCGCGGAACCCGCGAACTCCTCGAGCGCGATGACGTCGACTACGTCTCGATCAAGGTCTCATCGGTCGTGGCGCACATGTCGATGTGGGGTTTCGAGCAGACGGTGCAGCGCGTGGTGGAGCGACTGACCCCGCTCTACGAGTACGCGGCCGTCTCCCCGACGCCCAAGTTCATCAACCTCGACATGGAGGAGTACCACGATCTCGACCTGACGATCGCGGTCTTCACGGCCCTGCTCGACCAGCCGCGCCTCGCGAAGCTCGAGGCGGGAATCGTGCTGCAGGCCTACCTGCCCGACGCGCTCGGCGCGCTCAAGAAGCTCACCGCGTGGGCGATCGAACGGCGGGCGCGGGGCGGGGCGGGCATCAAGGTGCGCGTCGTCAAGGGCGCGAACCTGGCGATGGAGCGGGTCGATGCCGCCCTGCACGGCTGGCCGCTCGCGACCCTGCCGAGCAAGCAGGAGACCGACACGAACTACAAGCGGGTACTCGACTGGGCGTTCACCCCGGAGCACACGGATGCGGTGCGCATCGGCGTCGCCGGCCACAACCTCTTCGACGTGGCGTTCGCCTGGCTCCTGGCCCGCCAGCGCCACGTCGACACCCGTGTCGAGTTCGAGATGCTGCTGGGCATGGCGACGGGGCAGGCCGACGCGGTCAAGCGAGCCGTCGGCGGACTCCTCCTGTACACGCCCGTCGTGCAGCCGCACGACTTCGACACCGCCATCGGCTACCTCGTGCGCCGGCTGGAGGAGAACGCCGACCCCGAGAACTTCATGAGCGGCGTCTTCGAGCTCGCGAGCAGCGAGGCGATCTTCGAGCGCGAGGCCGGCCGATTCCGCGCCTCGCTGGCCGGGCTGGATGACCCCCTCCCGACCCCCAATCGCACCCAGGATCGCTCCCACCCGAGCGTCGCGCCCTCCACCGTGGGCGCCTTCCGCAACGAGCCGGACACGGACTCCGCGCTCGCGGGCAACCGGGCCTGGGCGCTGCGCGTGCTCGAACGCAGTGCGGACTCCACCCTCGGCGTCGACACGATCGCGGCCGCCGCCGTGACCGATGCGGCCGCTCTGGAGACGATCGTCGCGGGTGCCGTCGCGGCCGGAACGGGCTGGGGAGCGACCCCGGCTCACGATCGCGCGCGCATCCTGCACGACGCCGGCGACGTGCTCGCTGCGTTCCGCGGGCGACTCGTCGAGGTGATGGCGAGCGAGACCGGCAAGACCATCGGCGAGGCCGACGTGGAGGTGAGCGAGGCGGTCGACTTCGCGCACTACTACGCGGAGCGGGCGCTCGACCTCGACCACGTCACCGGTGCACGGTTCGTGCCCTCCACACTCATCGTCGTCACCCCGCCGTGGAACTTCCCGGTGGCGATCCCGGCGGGCTCGGTGCTGTCGGCGCTCGCCTCCGGAGCCGCGGTCATCATCAAGCCGGCTCCGCAGGCGCGCCGCTGCGCGGCCGTCATGATCGAGGCACTGTGGGAGGCGGGCGTGCCGCGCGAGGTGCTCCAGCTCGTCGACATCGAGGAGGGCGAGCTCGGGCGGGCGCTCATCGCCGACCCCCGCGTCGACCGCGTCATCCTCACCGGCGCCTGGGAGACGGCGGCACTGTTCCGCAGCTGGCGGCCGGAGCTTCCGCTGCTCGCCGAGACGAGCGGCAAGAACGCGATCATCGTCACTCCGTCGGCCGATCTCGACCTCGCCGTCGCCGATGTCGTGCGCAGCGCCTTCGGGCACGCCGGGCAGAAGTGCTCCGCCGCCTCGCTCGTCATTCTGGTCGGTTCGGTCGCGTCGTCGGAGCGCTTCCGTCGTCAGCTCGTGGGGTCGGCACGGGCCGTGCGGGTCGGCTACCCGCAGGACCCGACCGTCGAGATGGGGCCGATCGTGGAACCCGCGCACGGCAAGCTGCTCTCCGCATTGACGGAGCTGGCGCCGGGCGAGGAGTGGCTCGTGAAGCCGCGCCAGCTCGACGAGACGCAGCGGCTGTGGTCGCCCGGCGTGAAGGCGGGGGTCGCGCCGGGGAGCGCGTTCCACCTCACCGAGTACTTCGGTCCCGTGCTCGGCATCATGACCGCGCGCACGCTCGACGAGGCGATCGCCCTGCAGAACGCGAGCGACTACGGGCTCACCGCGGGCCTCCACTCCCTCGACCCCGACGAGGTGGCCCACTGGATCGACACCGTCGACGCGGGCAACCTCTACGTGAACCGCGGCATCACCGGCGCGATCGTGCGCCGACAGCCCTTCGGCGGCTGGAAGCGCTCGGCGGTCGGGACCGGGGCGAAGGCGGGCGGGCCCAACTACCTGCTGACCCTCGGCAGCTGGGTCGCGGTTGCGGAGGAGACGGCGGATGACCTGCTCCTCGACGGCATCAGCGCACCGGTCGCGACCGTCATCACGCGCGCCCAGGCCGGCATGGAGTTCGAGGAGTTCGAGCGGGTGCGGCTGGCCGCCCTGCACGACCAGGAGGCGTGGGCGGCGGAGTTCGGCGTCGCGCGCGACGTGAGCGCGCTCGGCGTGGAGCGGAACGTCTTCCGCTACCGACCCGCCCCGATCACGCTGCGGCTCGCCGAGAACGGCGGCATGGGCGACCTCGTGCGGCTCATCGCGGCGGCGACCCTCACCCGCTCGCCCCTGTGGATCAGCAGCGCGACGCCACTGCCGACCGCCCTCGTCGAACTGTTCCGCACGCTCACCTCGCCCACATCCGTGCGCTCCGTCGTCATCGAGACCGACGCGCGATTCGCCGCCCGCGCTCAGTCGGGCGAACTCGACACGACCCGGGTGCGATTGGTGGGCGGGGATGCGGTGGCGCTCGCCGCGGCGGCGGGCGGGCATCCCGATCTCGCCATCTGGGGCGCGCCCGTCACGACCGCGGGGCGCATCGAACTCCTGCCCTTCCTGCACGAGCAGGCGGTGAGTGTGACGGCGCACCGCTTCGGCAACCCCGACCCGGGGATGGCCGAGCTCGTCATCTAGCGCGGGCGACGCCGTTCGGTGGAGAACTCTGACGGGCGCGCGGGGCGAACGACTATGCTCCACGCGTGCGAGAGCCGAGCGCGACGGCCGGGGCCGCGTGGCCCCCTCTGCAGGATGCCCAGCGCAGCGTCCTCCTCGATCTCCTCGTGCACGGCTCGCGCTCCCGCGCCGAGCTCGCGCGCCGCACCGGGCTGTCGCGGCCGACGCTCACGCGCCTGACCCGGGGCCTCATCGATCTGGGGCTCGTGGCCGAGGGCGAGATCCTGCCGCTCCCCGGGAGGGGACGCCCCTCCGAGATGCTGGAACTCCGGCCCGGCGCCGCGCACTTCCTCGGGGTGCTGCTGGCCGGCGACACCGTCCGCGCCGCCGTCACCGATCTCAGCGGAACGGTCGTGCACCGCGAGCAGCATCGACTCGACTCCCGTGACCTCACCGCCCTGGCCACCCTGCTCACGCGGGTGTCAGTGCGGCTCACGCCGCAGTTCAACCGGCTCTCCGCCCTCGGCGTCTGCGTGATCGGCGAGGCGCCGCGGCCCGATCCAATGGGGGATGACCGGCACTCGCTCCGCGACGCACTCCGTCAGGCGACCCGGCTCCCCAGCGCGATCAGGAGCCCGGTGCAGGCGCTCGCCTCCGCCCACCACTGGTTCGGCGCCGGGCTCGGGCGGTCGTCGCTCGCGCTCCTCGACGTGGGCGGCGGCATCGACTGCGGCCTCGTGCTCCGCGACGAGGTGATCGAGGGATCGCGCGGGCAGGCCGGGCGGGTCGGTCACCTCGCGGTCGACACGACCGGGCCCCGCTGCGACCGGGGGCACGCGGGCTGCGTCGCGGCGTACGCGACGGCCCGATCCCTCGTCGCCGGCTCCGGCATGCCCGACGCCAGCGTGGCGACCGTCGTCGCCGCGGCGCGCGAGGGCGATCAGCGCGCCCTGGCCGCGGTCCGCCTCGCGGGTACCGCGCTCGGGGTCGCGATCGCCCACATCGTGAACCTGCTCGACGTCGAGGTGGTCATCGTCGCGGGCCTCGGCGGGGCAGTGGTCGACCTCGCGCGCGACGAGGTGGGCGCCGCGATCGATTCCCGCCGCGACCCGCCGGGTGCCGCACCGCCGCTCGTCGTCTCCGCACCGGGGCCCGTCGACTACGCGCGGGCGGCCGCGATGAGCGCGGTGCGTCTCGTCGTCTAGGTGCGCGGCATGAGCAGCATGCGCGGAGTGACGGAATTGGCGTCTTTTTGGCCCGACAAAGTGGCCGAAAAAATGGCTAGAATGGATCCCATGCACACGGTCTCAGTCAGCGAAGCGAAGGACAAGCTCTCGACGTTGGTCGAGAGTGTCGAATCCACCCACGACGCAGTGGTGATCACTCGCCACGGCAAGGCCGCCGCGGTGCTCATCTCGCCCGACGATCTGGATGCGCTGCAGGAGACGCTCGCCTGGCTGTCCGACCCGGCTCACGCCGCGGAGATGGCTGAAGCCGAGGGTGACATCGCGAGCGGCCGCATGCTCTCTCTGGAGGAAGTGCGTGCTCAACTGGCACAGCGGTGACGGCCGCGCCGTATGAGGTCAGGCTCTCCCGGCCCGCGACGCGGGCGCTCGGCCGCCTCGATCCCAAGCTGGTCGACGCGGTCCTGAGATTTCTCGGAGGACCGCTCACTGAGAACCCGATGAGAGTGACGAAGCCCCTCGCCGCCGAGCTCGAAGGACTGCGGGCGGGCTACGTCGGCATCGCCTATCGCGTACTCGTTCGCATCGACGAGGACGCCCGCGTGGTGAACGTGCTGCGCATCGCGCACCGCTCCGACGTGTACGGCATTCGGTAGTCGCCCCGGGCGTCAGTCGCGCAGCGCGGCTCGGGCGTAGTCGAGCCCGAGTGCCGGATCGACGCCGAGGGCGCGGATGCGGTCGGCGTACACCCGCGCCGCCTCTTTCGCCTGTCGCTCGCGCGGGTCGCCCTGCGCCGCGACGAAGGAGCCGCTGCGCCCCCGGGTCTCGATGAAGCCGTCGGCCTCCAGCTCGCGGTAGCTGCGGGCGACCGTGCCGGGGGCGAGGCCGAGGGCCTCGGCGAGCCCCCGCACGGTCGGCAAGCGGATGCCCGCCGCGAGTTCCCCTGAGGCGATCCGCTCCACGAACTGTTCGCGCAGTTGCTCGAAGGGGGGCACGCTCGACCCGGGGTCGATGCGGAAGGAGGCGGGGTCGATCATCCGGCGGCTCAGTCGTGTGTGCGGTGGATCAGCCGGGAGAGCACGATCGCGCTGCGGGTGTGGTCGACGTTGGGCGCGATGCGCACCTTCTCGAGCGCCATCTCGAGGGAGGGGATGTCGCGCGAGCGCATGTGCACGATCGCGTCGGCGGAGCCCGTGACGGTGCCGGCGTCGACGACCTCGGGAACGCCGGAGAGGATGCGCTTGAGCTCGTCGGGCGCGACCGTGCCGCGGCAGAACAGCTCGACGTAGGCCTCGGTCGCCATTCCGTCGACGGCGGGGTCGACCTGGATGGTGAAGCTGCGGATGACCCCGTCGGCGACGAGCCGGTCGACGCGCCGCTTCACCGCGGAGGCGGAGAGCCCGATGACCTCGCCGATGTCGCCGTAGCCGGCCCGGGAGTTCTGTCGGAGAAGATCGATGATGCCGTAGTCGAGATTGTCCATGAGAGCAGCATATGGCGAATAACTGTGTCAAGACAGTCATTTGCGCTGATTTCTTGCGCTTCAAGCTCTGACATTGCGGATAGGTGCGTGAAACACTGGCATTATGACGATGACCGACACCACCTCCGCGACGCCGACGCGTATCGCCACCAAACGTACCGTTCTCATGTGCCGCCCTGACTACTTCACCGTCAGCTACCGCATCAACCCCTGGATGCACCCCGAGGCTCCCACCGACACGAGCCTCGCGGTGACGCAGTGGGAGGTGCTGTACAACACCTACCTCGAGCTCGGCTTCGACGTGCAGCTCATCGACCCGATCCCGGGCCTGCCCGACATGGTCTACGCGGCCAACGGCGGCTTCGTCATCGACAACATCGCCTACGGTGCGAGCTTCACCTACCCCGAGCGCCAGCCCGAGGGGCCGGCCTACATGGACTGGTTCTGCTCGCAGGGCTTCGACGTGCGCGTGCCCGAGAACGTCAACGAGGGCGAAGGCGACTTCCTGCTCGTGGGCGGGGTCATCCTCGCCGGCACCGGATTCCGCAGCGCCTCCGACAGCCACGCGGAGGTCGCGCGCATCTACGGACGCGAGGTCGTGAGCCTCGAACTCATCAACCCGAGCTTCTACCACCTCGACACGGCGGTGGCCGTGCTCGACGACAGCAACATCGCCTACCTGCCGAGCGCCTTCACCGAGGAGGGAAACCGCGTGCTGCGCGAGCTGTTCCCCGACGCGATCATCGTGAACGAGGAAGACGCCGCGGTGCTCGGGCTCAACTCCTTCAGCGACGGCTACAACGTCGTGATCGCCTCCCGGGCGAAGGACTTCGAGCGGCAGCTGCGCGAGCGCGGCTACAACCCGATCGGCGTCGACCTGAGCGAGCTGCTGCTCGGTGGAGGAGGGGTGAAATGCTGCACGCTGGAACTGCGTCGATGAGCGAGGCCGTCGAGGCGGCCGAACGCAATCTGGCCCACAACTACCACCCGCTCGAGGTGGTCGTCGAGACCGGCGAGGGCGCGTGGGTCACCGATGTGACGGGCCGCAAGTACCTGGACTGCCTGGCAGCGTACTCGGCGGTCAACTTCGGGCACGGGCATCCGGTGCTCGTCGCCGCCGCGAAGGCGCAACTCGACCGCATCACGCTCACCAGCCGGGCCTTCCACAACGACCGACTGGCGCCGTTCGCGACGGCGCTCGCCGCACTCGCCGGCAAAGACATGGTGCTGCCGATGAACACGGGGGCCGAGGCGGTCGAGTCGGGCATCAAGGTCGCTCGCGCCTGGGGCTACCGGGTGAAGGGCGTGCCGCACGACCGCGCGACGATCATCGTGGCCGACGGCAACTTCCACGGGCGCACCACCACGATCATCAGCTTCTCGAACGACCCGGATGCGCGGGCCGACTTCGGACCGTACACGCCGGGCTTCGTGAGCGTTCCCTACGGCGACGCGGCGGCGCTCGAGGCGGCCATCGACGAGAACACCGTCGCCGTGCTGCTCGAGCCGATCCAGGGCGAGGCCGGCATCGTGGTGCCGCCCGCCGACTACCTGCCCGCGGTGCGCGAGATCACCAGCCGCCGCAATGTGTTGTTCATCGCCGACGAGATCCAGTCCGGACTCGGGCGCACCGGTGCCACCTTCCAGTGCGACAACGTGGGCGTCGTGCCCGACCTGTACCTGCTGGGCAAGGCGCTCGGCGGCGGCATCGTGCCCGTGAGCGCGGTCGTGGGCAACCACGACGTGCTCGGCGTGCTCCAGCCCGGCCAGCACGGCTCGACCTTCGGCGGCAACCCGCTGGCCGCCGCGGTGGGGCTCGCCGTCGTGGAATTGCTCGCGACCGGTGAGTACCAGGAGCGCGCGCGACTGCTCGGCGCCCGGCTGCGGGCCTCGCTCGACCGTCTGGTGGGATTCGGCATCGTCGAGGTGCGCGGTGCCGGCCTGTGGGCGGGCATCGACATCGACCCCGCCCTCGGTACCGGACGACAGGTCTGCGAGCTGCTCATGGAGCGCGGTGTGCTGGCCAAGGACACGCACGGATCGACGATCCGCCTCGCGCCCCCGATCGTGGTGGAGGCGGCGGAGCTCGACTGGGCGGTCGAGCAGTTGGAGGCGGTGCTCGCGGAACTCCGCGGCTGAGCGGTGCGCCGGCCGTGTGGTGCCTCGGCCGGGCGGTGCGTCAGCCGGGCGGTGCGTCAGTCGGGCGTCAGGAGCGCTTACCCAGCACGAAGCGCTGGATCGCGATGACCGCGGCCCCGCGGCACCACTCCACGTTGTCGCCGGAGGTCGCCACGAGCGGAACGCGGCGCGCCCGCGGGTCGCGGTCGGCGGCGATGCCCTCCTGGATCGCGTCGGCGGCGACCTCGACGAGGCGCACGCCCTCTCCGCCCAGGATCACGAGCTCCGGGGCCGTGAGGTTGGCGATGGCCGCGATCATGCGCCCGAGCCCGCGGCCCGCGTCGTCGACCACGCGGCGGGCGGCGGGCTCCCCGGCGGCGGCGCGATCGAGCGCCTCGTCATAGTCGACCTCCTGCCCGAGGACCGCCGAGACGGCGGTGCTGATCGCCGTGCTCGTGAGCACGCTGCGCGCGCATCCGCGATGCCCGGCCGGGCACAGCGGACCGAAGGGGTCGAGGGGCCAGTGACCGACGAGGCCGATCCCGGAGTCGGCGTCCACGACGATCTCGTCGTGGATGACCGTGCCGTAGCCGATCCCCGCGCCGAGAGTGAGCACGGCGAACCGGTCGAGCCCGCGCCCCGCGCCGAACCAGTGCTCGGCCTCGGTGAACGCCACGACGTCATTCTCGATGACGGTGGGGATGCCCGTCGCGGTCTCGAGCAGCGTACCGAGCGGCACCTCCGACCACTCCAGGAAGGGCGCGGCGGTGACGACGGCGTGGTCGGCGATGAGGGCACCCATCCCGACCCCGAGCGCGGAGACGGTGTCGACCTTGCCGCGCAGGCGACCGACGACCTCGACGAGGGTCGCGATGACGGCGTCGGGGTCGCGGCTCGGCAGCACGGCGTGCTCGGAGGCGATGACGGCGGCGCGGAGGTCGGTGAGCACGCCGAGCACGTCCACTCCGGTGAGTTTGATGCCGATGAAGTGCTGGGACTCGGGCACGATGTCGAGCGGCCGGGAGGGGCGTCCGGCACGGCCATCCGTCTTCTCCTCCACCTCGACGAGCAGGCCGCTCTCGATGAGCGGGGTGCTGAGGCGGGTGAGCGATCCGGCGGAGAGGTCGAGCCGGCGGGCGATGTCGCTGCGCGAGATGGGACCGTGGATGAGCACCTCGAGGGCGACGGAGCGGGAGGCGCCGGTGTCGGGGGTCCACGGGGAGGTGGAGATGCGCATCCGACTCCCTTCCCTGACGGCCCACCGCGTCGTGCGAGTGCTCGCCTCAGCGTGCCACACGGAGAATACTTTCGTCAATGAAGATATATCGGGGAGAAACACGCCTGAAATCGACGCTTGACACCGAATTACTTTTGACATAGAAATAACTCCACCGCACGACGACAGCGCTGCGGATGCACAACGTGTCTTCACATCACGACAGGAGAATCGCAATGAAGCGTTCACAGAGGATCGGTCTGGCGGTGGCGACGGCGGCAGCGATCTCGCTCGTCATCGCCGGCTGCTCGGGCAGCTCGACCGACTCGGCCACCGGTACCAAGGCCAGCCCGATCACCCTCACCTTCTGGGGCAGCTACGGCAACGGTGGCAACTCCACCCAGCAGGATGCCCTCAACAAGACGTTGATCCCGGCCTTCGAGAAGGCGAACCCGGGCATCACCGTCAAGTACGTCGACATCGCCTACGACTCCCTGCTGCAGAAGCTCACCACGAGCGCCGCGGGCGGCCAGCTGCCCGACCTCGTGCGGGCCGACCTCGGCTGGGTGCCGCAGTTCGCGCAGCTGGGCGTGCTGGCCCCGCTCTCCGACACCATGTCGGACTACAAGACGCTCGCGGCCGCCGACTATCCCGGCAGCGTCGCCACCAACCTCTACAAGGGCAAGTACTACGGGCTGCCGCTCGACACCAACACGCGCGTGCTCATCACGAGCCAGGCGGCGCTCGACAAGGCGGGCGTCTCGGCCCCGCCCAAGACCTTCGCCGACCTCGAGGCGATGGGCGCGAAGCTCAAGGGAACCGGCGTCGATCTCTTCGCCGACAGCGGCCTCGGCGCCTGGAACATCTCGCCCTGGATCTGGTCGGGCGGTGGCGACATCACGAACGCCGACGAGACGAAGGCGACCGGCTACCTCAACAGCCCGCAGAACGTGCAGACGATCCAGATGCTCGTCGACCTGTACAAGGAGAAGCTGATCCCGAATCTGATCACCGGCAACCAGGGCGCCACGGGAACCTCCGACGGCCTGCCCAAGACGCAGTACGCCACAATCTTCGACGGACCATGGATGGCCGGCATCTGGGGTGGTCAGTACCCCGCCTTCAAGCCGATCTACTCGCCGATCCCCGCGGGTGCGGGCGGATCGATCAGCGTCGTCGGCGGCGAGGACATCGTGCAGACGGCGAGCTCGACGCACGCGGCGGCCGCGCAGAAGTTCATCCGCTTCACGCAGAGCGAGCAGTTCCAGATCGCGATGGCGAAGACGGGGCAGATGACCGTGCAGCCGGCGCTCGCCGACCAGCAGGCCCAGATCGCCGCGTACTACTCCGTGTACTCCGACCAGCTCAAGACGGCGAAGTCTCGCGTCGCGAGCCCCAACCAGAGCAAGATTGACACCGTGCTGTCGACGTCGCTCACGCCCGCCTTCCTCGGCAAGACCTCGGTCAGTGCCGCACTCGACGGCGCCGCATCGCAGATCGACGCACTGCTGGCGGGAAGCTAGCACTTGGCTCTCCTCACCTCGGATCAGCCCCGGGTGGACCGCGCGACAGGACCCGTTCCTGTCGCGCGGTCGCGCCGCCCGCGCTCCTCCGCCACGCCCTACCTCTTCCTTCTCCCCGGAGTCGCGATCTTCGTCATCGCGATCATCTGGCCGGCGCTGCAGGCCTTCCGCATGAGCTTCTACCACTGGCAGATCATGGCCGGCGCGATCAGCCAGTGGATCGGCGTCGACAACTACGTGCGGGCCTTCCGCGACCCGGCGTTCTGGCTCAGCCTGAGCAACAGCGGCATCTACATGCTCGCGACGGTGATCCCCCAGATGGCGATCGGGCTGTTCATCGCCGTGCTGCTGAAGCGCCGCAGCCCCAGCCAGCCGCTCTTCCGCGTGCTGTACTACCTGCCCGTGATCACGAGCTGGGTCGTCGTCTCGCTCCTCTTCAAGTACCTCTTCGCCGACCGCGGGCTCGTCAACTTCACGCTGCACGACTTCCTGCACCTCATGCACAGCGACGTCTCGTGGCTGTCCGAGCGGGGAACGGCCCTCATCGTCATCTGTCTCCTCGGAATCTGGAAGGGCGTCGGCTGGTCGATGATGATCTACCTCGCGGCGCTTCAGGGCGTGCCCGAATCCCTCGAGGAGGCGGCGCTCGTCGACGGCGCGGGTCCCTGGCAGCGGTTCCGCGCGGTCACCCTGCCGGCGATCAATCCGGCCACCGTCTTCCTCTCCGTCATGCTCGTGATCGGCGGGCTCAACGTCTTCGCGAGCGTCGAGCTCGTGACCGGGGGCGGCCCCGTCGGGCAGACGGATGTCGTGCTCAGCTACATGTACACGCAGGCGTTCCGCTACCTCGACTTCGGATACGGGTCGGCGATCGCGGTCATCCTCGCCGTTCTCGTGTTCGTGCTCGCCGTGCTGCAGCTGCGCATCACGCGCGACCGCGGGGAGGAGCTCGCATGACCGCGCTCGCCCCCCGCCTGCGCGCCCGGCCCCGCGCCGCCGCCGGCGCCGCCACCACCTTCCGCTACGTCGTGCTGATCGCGGGCGCGATCGTGATGGTCACGCCCTTCGCCTACATGGTGGCGACGAGCTTCCAGGGCCAGGCCTACGTGCTCACGCTGCCGCCGCAGTTCATTCCGAGTCACCCCACCACCGCGAACTACACGACCGCGCTGGGTGCCCAGAACTTCGCGCTCTACTTCCTCAACTCCGCGATCGTCACGATCATCTCGACCGCGCTCTCGGTGCTGCTCAGCTCGATGATGGCGTTCGCCTTCGCCCGCTTCCGGTTCCGGGGCAGGGAGGTCATCTTCCGGATCCTGCTCGCCGGGCTCACGATTCCCGCGGTGATGCTCCTGATCCCGCAGTACATCCTGGCCCGCGACCTGCACCTGCTCGACTCGCTCACCGGCCTCATCTTCTTCTACGTCGCCGGCTCGCTCTCGCTCAACACCTTCCTGCTGCGCGGCTTCCTCGCCTCCGTGCCCGCAGAACTCGATCAGGCGATGCAGGTCGACGGCGCCACCGCGTGGACGCGCTACTGGCGACTCGCCCTGCCCCTCGCGAAGCCGGCGATCGCGACGGCGACCATCTTCACCTTCCTGAACGGCTGGGACGAGTACCCGATCGCGCTGACCCTCATCAACAACCCCGACCACAGCACCCTGCCGCTCGCGATCGCCAACTATCAGGGGCAGAACGCGACGCAGTGGGGGCTCGTGTTCGCGGCGTCGCTCATCGCGGTCATCCCGGTCATCATCGTGTTCCTCGTCTTTCAGCGCTACTTCGTGCAGGGGCTCACCGCCGGGGCGGTGAAGGGATGACCGGCCCCGAGCTCCTCCCCACCCGCGCCCGCTACGCGGCCGACGAGCCCATCGTGCTCGAGGTGCGCGGCACCGATCGCCCGGGCACGGTCATCGTGCGCCACCTCGGCGACGAGGTGCTGCGCGCGCGGCACGGCGGTGGAGACACGATCGTGCTCGGCTGGCTGCCGATCGGCGGCTACGGCGTGGACTTCGTGGCCGACGACGGCACCGCGCTCCGCACCGCCGTCGACGTCGCCGGCTACGCCGGTGCGCGGCTGCGGTACGGCTTCGTGGTCGACTACTCGCCGGGCCGCGACCTCGCCGGGGTCGCCGACACGGTGCGGCGACTGCACCTCGACGGTGTGCAGTTCTACGACTGGGCCTACCGCCACGCCGACCTCATGGGCGGCGGCGCGGAGTACCGCGACGCGCTCGACCAGCCCATCTCGCTCGCCACCGTGCGGGCGCTCGTGCAGACGGTGCAGAACGCCGGCTCGCGGGCACTCGGGTACGCGGCCGTGTACGCCGTCGGCCCGGCGGAGTGGGGCGACTGGTCGCATCGCGCCCTGCTCACCGCGAGCGGGGCGCCCTACGGACTCGGCGACTTCCTGTTCCTGGTCGACCCGGCCGCGCCCGACTGGCGCGAGAGCTTCACGGGGCAGCTGGCGCGGGCGACCGCCGAGCTCGGCTTCGACGGCTTCCATCTCGACCAGTACGGGTATCCCAAGCGGGCGGTGCGGCCGGACGGCGAGGTGGTCGATGTCGCGGAGTCGTTCGGGGCGGTCATCCGCTCGGTGCGCGATCGCCTTCCGGAGTCGACGCTCGTGTTCAACAACGTCAACGACTTCCCGACGTGGCTGACCGCGACCGCGCCGCAGGACGCCGTCTACATCGAGGTGTGGGATCCGCAGCTCACGCTCGGTTCGCTGGCGCGGGTCGTCTCGCGGGCGCGGGATCTCGCGGGGGACACCCCCGTCGCGATCGCGGCCTATCAGCACGTCTACGACTCCGCCCCCGCCGAGGCGGCCGACCGCGCGACCGCGCTCACGATGGCCACGCTCTACTCGCACGGTGCCACGCAACTGCTCGCGGGCGAGGCCGACCGAATTCTCGTCGACCCCTATTACGTGCGCAACCACGTGGTCGAGGCGTCGACGGCGGCTCTGCTGAAGCGCTGGTACGACTTCTTGGTCGAGCACGACGAGGTGCTGCTCGATCCGGCGATCGTCGACGTCACCGGCTCCTACGCGGGCGCCTACAACGACGATTGCGACGTCTCCTTCCGCGGCGTCGCGGTCACCGAGGAGGCGCGTGCGGGTTCGGTCTGGCGGCGCATCACGGCGGCGGGCGACCGGCTCGTCGTGCACCTCATCAACCTCCGCGGCCAGGACGACGAGCTGTGGGATGCCCCGCGCCGCGACCCCGTGCCGCCCGGGCCGGGCACGCTCAGGTTCCGTCGCGTGGGCGTCGGAGTACCCCGGGTGCGCGCGGCCGACCCGGACGCGGCCGGGCGCCTCATCGAGCTGCCCGTCGAGCTCGACGGCGACTGGGCGACCGCGACCCTCCCCGACTTCACCCTCTGGCTCATGGTCGTCATCGACCCCGTGCCCGAACCGACAGAAATGCGAGAACTCCCATGACCGACGTCGCGACTACCCCCGCTCGCCTGGCGCACGACGCGGACTGGTGGAAGAGCGCGGTGATCTACCAGGTGTACCCGCGCAGTTTCGCGGACTCGAACGGCGACGGAATCGGCGACCTGCCGGGCGTGCTCGCCCACCTCGACTACCTGCACACCCTCGGTGTCGACGCGATCTGGCTCTCGCCGATCTACGCCTCGCCGCAGGACGACAACGGCTACGACATCAGCGACTACCGGGCGATCGACCCCGCCTTCGGCACCCTGGACGACGTCGACGAGCTCATCGCGCAGGCGCACGCCCGCGGCATCAAGATCGTGATGGATCTGGTGGTGAACCACACCTCCGACGAGCACGCGTGGTTCCGCGAGTCCGCCGGCGGCCGGGAGAGCGCGCGGCGCGACTGGTACATCTGGCGGCCGCCGCGGCCCGGGTTCGAGGGCGGCACCCCCGGCGCGGAGCCCAACAACTGGTCATCCTTCTTCTCGGGCTCGGCCTGGCAGTGGGATGCGGCCTCGGGCGAGTACTACCTGCACCTGTTCTCGCGCAAGCAGCCCGACCTCAACTGGGAGAACCCGGAGGTGCGAACGGCGATCTTCGAGATGATGACGTGGTGGCTCGACCGCGGCGTCGACGGCTTCCGGATGGACGTCATCAACCTCATCTCCAAGGTGCCGGGTCTGCCCGACGGAGTCGTCGCGCCCGGTGCCGTGTACGGCGACGGCACCCCGTTCTGCATCAACGGCCCCCGGCTGCACGAGTTTCTGCAGGAGATGCACGCGCGCGTCTTCGCGGGGCGGGTCGGGCAGCTGGTGACGGTCGGCGAGATGCCGGGGGTGACGGTCGAGGATGCCCGGCTCTTCACCGATCCCGCGCGCAACGAGCTCAACATGGTGTTCCAGTTCGAGCACGTCGACCTCGATCACGGCGCCCACAAGTTCGACCCGCTGCCCCTCGACCTGCGCGCGCTGAAGGGCTCGCTCGGCCGCTGGCAGGAGGGCCTGCACGAGACCGGGTGGAACAGCCTGTACTGGAACAACCACGATCAGCCGCGGGCGGTGAGCCGCTTCGGCGACGACGGCGCGTATTGGTCGCAGTCGGCGCGCGCCCTCGGCGCGGTGCTGCACCTCATGCGCGGCACCCCCTACATCTATCAGGGCGAGGAGCTCGGCATGACCAACGTGCCCTTCGCCTCCATCGACGAGGTGCGCGACATCGAGTCGCTCAACTTCTTCGCCGATGCGGTGGGGAACCGGGGGGAGAGCGCCGAGGTCGTGCTCGCGGGCATCCGTCACAGCGGTCGCGACAACGCGCGCACACCGATGCAGTGGTCGGCCGCGCCGCACGGCGGCTTCACGACCGGGCAACCGTGGATCGAGGCGAACCCGAACGCCGACCGCATCAACGCCGAGAGTCAGGTGGGCAGGGCGGGCTCGGTGTTCGAGTTCTATCGCGCGCTCGTGCGGATGCGTCACGACGACCCGGTGGTGGGCTACGGCGACATCAGGATGCTCGCGCTCGAGCATCCCGCCCTCGTCGCGTACTCGCGCGCCCTCGGTGACGCGCGCCTGCTGGTCGTCGCCAACTTCGGGGTCGAGCCCATCGACCCGGCGGGTGTCGACGAGCTCGACCCGTCCTGGGCGCGAGCCACGCTCGTGCTCTCGAACTATCCGGCGGCCGAGTTCGGCGAGCCGTTGCGCCCCTGGGAGGTGCGAGTGTTCCGGGAGCCCGGGTTAGCGGTAATCTCAAGCTGATCCGCGAGCGGGAGGTGATGGGTGACCACAGGGACATCGGTCGATACGCCCGCGCCCCGGAAGCCGCCGACTCTGTACGACGTGGCGACGCTCGCGGGAGTCTCGCACCAGACCGTCTCGCGGTTGGTGAAGGGGCACACGAACATCCGGCCCGAGATCCGCAGCCGGGTGGAGGCCGCGATCGCCGAGCTCAACTACCGCCCCAACCGCGCCGCCCGTTCGCTCGCGACCGCCACCTCGCGGCGCATCGCGGCCCTCTTCTTCGACCGACTCGACGAGGTGGGGCCGACCCGGATCGTGCAGGGGGCGAGCGACCGCGCGCGGGAGGCCGGCTACGTGCTCGACATCGTGGGCCTCGACCCGCGCCAGCACAGCGACATCGAGCGCGCCGTGGCGCTCATCGACGAGTCGGACACCGCGGGCATCATGGTCTTCGCCCCCACTGAGGCCGTGCGCGACGAGATCGCGCGGGTCTCCTTCGGCGTGCCCGTCTTTCTGGAGGCCGGCGTGCTGCCCGCGTCGGGGCTCCGCAACGGCGACGTGACCGGCACCGCGCTGCTCACCGACCACCTGCTCGAGCTGGGGCACCGGCGTTTCTTCACCATCACCGGCCCGCTCGAGTGGTTCGCCGCACAGACCCGACTGCGCTCGCTGCAGGAGTCGGTGGCGCGCGGCGGGGGCAAACTCGTGGGGCAGCTGGAGGGCGACTGGAGTCCCGCATCGGGCTACGAGGCGGGTCTGCGCCTGCCGCTCGATCAGGGCGTGACCGCGCTCGTGGTCTCCAACGACCAGATGGCGCTCGGGGCGCTCAGCGCGCTGCGCGAGCGCGGAGTGCGGGTGCCAAACGACATGAGCGTGGTGGGCTTCGACGGAATCCCCGAGTCGAGATTCTTCGAGCCGCCGCTGACCACGGTCGGCGTGGAGTTCGACGACCAGGGGCGCTCCTCGATGAACGCGCTCCTGCACATGATCGACCCGGGGCTGCACCCGGAGGCGGCGGAGCTCAAGCTGCCCGCGCTGTTCGCGCGGGAGTCGACCGCGCCCGCCCTGCGGTGACGCGCGCACAAAGCGCCGGGGTGACGCGCGCACCACGCGCCCGTCCCGCGGTGACGCGCGCACGACGCGCTGGGGTGATGCCTCCGGCGGCGCAGGGGAGCCGCGGCGCGCGCGGCGGCCCGCGCTCGCTCGGCGCCCGCCGGTAACGGCTGGGTAACAAAGCGGCCCGCGGCAGAATTGCCTCTTGTTAGCGCTAACTCACCTCCGCTAGTCTGACCGGACCGCGTTGCGTTAGCGCTAACTCGGCTGAGTCACCCGCCCCCTGACACTGGAGTCATCGCTGTGAGCACCCCCGAGCAGTCCGCGCCCGTCCTTCCCGGCATCCGGTTCGGGGCGGCCTACTACCCCGAGTACGAGCCGGGGAAGGACATCGAGGGGGATCTCGACCTGATGGCGGCGGCCGGGTTCACGGTCATCCGGGTCGGCGAGTCGGTGTGGTCGACCTGGGAGCCGCGCGACGGCGAGTTCGACCTCGACTGGCTGCAGCCCACTCTCGACGGCGCCCACGCGCGCGGCATCGCGGTGATCCTCGGCACGCCCACCTACGCGATCCCGCCGTGGCTGCAGGTGAAGCACCCGGAGCTCGCGAGCGACGTCGCCACGGGCACCCCCAAGCACTGGGGAGCCCGGCAGGAGGTCGACTACTCGAGCCCGCTGTTCTGGACCTACTGCGAGCGCATCATCCGGGTCATCCTCGAGCGCTACGCGGCACACCCCGCCGTCATCGGCTTCCAGGTCGACAACGAGCCCGGCATGGAGCTCTTCCACAACGCGCACACCTTCGAGCGCTTCGTCGCCGAACTCGCCGAGAAGTACGGCGACGTCGAGACGCTCAACCGCGAGTGGGGCCTCGTCTACTGGTCGCACCGCATCACCGACTGGGGCCAGCTCTGGGTGCCCGACGGCAACACCCTTCCGCAGTACGACCTCGCCTGGCGCGCCTTCCAGGCGCGGCTCACCACGGAGTTCATCTCGAAGCAGGCCGATCTCGTGCGCGAGTACAGCGCGCCGACTCAGTTCATCACCACCTGCTTCCAGTACGGACGGCCCGCCACGCACGAGCCGCAGACCGCGCTCGCGCTCGACGTCACCGCCTCCAACCCCTACTACGGCATGCAGGATCACCTCGCCAAGGGTGTCGACCTGCCCGCACTGGCCGAGTGGAACACGACCGGACCGTGGGGCCTCATGTTCCAGGGCGACCGCGCCTGGGCATCCAAGCAGGCCCGCTTCCTGGTCACCGAGACCGACGTGCAGACCATCAGCGGCAGCGACCACAACTACCCGCCCTACCCCGGGCAGCTGAAGCAGGCCGCGCTCGCGCTCGTCGCCCGCGGCGCCGCGATGATCGAGTACTGGCACTGGCAGTCGCTGCGCTACGGCACCGAGACGTACTGGGGCGGCGTGCTCCCGCACAGCCAGAAGCCCGGGCGCATCTACCGCGAGGTCGCCGCGCTCGGTGAGACGCTGCGCTCCCTCGGCGGCACGCTCGACGGCTTCGTTCCCGACTCCGACATCGCCGTGCTGTTCTCGCACGAGAGCCTGTGGGCCTTCAACTTCTTCCCGCCGCTGCACACGGCCGACCACCGGCCCGACCGCTTCGCGTACCGCCGCATCTTCGACGCCTTCTACCGCGGGGTCATCGACGCGGGCGCGCAGGCCAACATCGTGCACCCCGAGCAGCTGGGCGACGACCCCGCTGCCTTCGCGGCTGCGCACCCGGTGTTCCTGGTTCCGGCCTTCTACACGGCGACGGATGACCAGCTCGCCTTCCTGCGCGACTACGCCCTCGCGGGCGGGCACCTCATCGCGGGCATCCGCACCGGCTACGGTGACGACGAGGCGCGCGCGCGGCTCGCGGTGGCGCCGGCGGTGCTGAGCGAGGTGGCCGGCGTCTGGTACGACGAGTTCTCCAATCTCGATGCACCGCTCGCGGTCATCCCGGAGGGCGGGTTCACCGTCTCGCCCGAGGCCCGCGCCACCGCCTGGGCCGATGGCCTCGTCGTCGACGGCGCCACCGTGCTCGCCGGCTATCAGCACTCCGAGCTCGGGCGGTTCCCCGCGATCACCACGCGAGAGGTCGGCGCCGGCCGCGTCACCTACGTGGGCACCGTGCCCAACGCGGCGCTCGCGGCCGACATCATCCACTGGGCCGTGCCCCTGCCGACCGCCGGCGAGTGGATGATCGCCCCCACCGTCACCGTCACCTCCGGTACCACCGGCGCGGGTCGCCGCGCCTGGTTCGTGCACAACTGGAGCTCCCTTCCCGCAACGGCCACCAGCCCGGTCGCGGTCACCGACGCGACCGACGGCAGCGAGTTCGCCGCCGGCCACGAATTCTCGCTCGAGCCCTGGGCCGCCCTGGTCCTCACGAGCGAGTAGACGCTTCGTCGACGCTGACGAAGCCCACCACGAAAAAGGAAAGGCACATGAGAAAACGCGCACCAAGAACAGCTTTGGCGCTGGGCGTCGGCCTGCTGACCACTGCACTGCTCCTCACCGGGTGCACCCCGGGTACCTCCACCGGTGGAACCACCACCACGGGCACCGTCAGCCAGGCCGACATCGACAAGGCCATGAAGACGCCCACGACGCTGACCTTCTGGACCTGGGTGCCCGACATCCAGAACGAGGTCGACCTCTTCGAGAAGGCCTACCCGGCCATCAAGGTGAAGGTCGAGAACGTCGGACAGGGTGCCCCGCACTACACGAAGATCCGCACGGCACTCAAGGCCGGCACCGGCGCTCCCGATGTCGCCCAGATCGAGTACCAGTACATCTCGTCGTTCAACGTGACCAAGTCGCTCGCCGACCTCACGCCCTACGGCGGCGCGAAGCTCAAGAGCGACTACGTGCCGTGGGTGTGGAACCAGGTCGTGCAGAACGGGCAGGTTCTGGCGATCCCGCAGGACTCCGGCCCCATGGGTAACCTCTACCGCACCGACATCCTGAAGAAGGCGGGCATCACCACGCCGCCCGCCACCTGGGACGAGTACGCGACCGACGCGGCCCTCGTCAAGCAGAAGACCGGCTCGTACATCTCCGATGTCGCGTCGAGCCAGGCGGGCCAGTGGCTCGGGCTCCTGTGGCAGGCCGGCGCCAAGCCGTTCGGCTACGACGGCAAGAAGGGCGTCACGGTCGACGTGAACAGCGCGAAGGCCAAGCAGGTCGTGAGCTACTGGGAGAAGCTGATCAAGGCCGACCTGGTCTCGACCGACCCCGACTTCACGGATGCCTGGTACCAGGGTCTCGCGAAGGGCAAGTACGCCGGCTGGCTGACCGCGGCCTGGGGCCCGATCTTCCTGCAGGGCACGGCCAAGAACACCTCCGGCCTCTGGGCCGCCGCGCCGCTGCCGCAGTGGGACGCGAGCGCTCCCGCCTCCGGCAACTGGGGTGGATCGTCGGACGCGGTGCTCGCCACCTCGAAGAACAAGATCGCCGCGTACGAGTTCGCCAAGTGGATCAACAACGACAAGTCGTCCACCTCGCTGTTCGCGTCGAAGCAGTTCCTCTGGCCGACCGCGAACAACGTGCTCACCGACTCCGCCTTCACCGACACCAAGTCGGCGTTCTACGGCGGCCAGCAGGTGAACAAGACGTTCTCCGACATCTCCAACACCGTCGACACGAAGTTCGAGTGGCTGCCCTACATGGACTTCGCCTACTCGAGCTTCACCGACACCATCGGTAAGCAGATCGCATCGAAGGGCGACCTCTCGGCCGGCCTCGACGCGTGGCAGAAGGCGCTCGTCGACTACGGAACCCAGCAGGGCTTCACGGTCAACAAGTAACGCCTCACGGGGTGGTTCCGCTCCTCGGAGCGGGACCACCCCCGTCCCCGTTCTTCCCCGCCATCACCACAAAGGAGTACCGATGAGCACACAGGCCGTCGCCGGCACGGCGACGAGGCGTCCCCGCCCCGGGGGCGCATCCACGACGAAGAAGAAGCAGTGGCGCGCCGCCTATCTCTTCGTCATCCCGTTCTTCCTCGTCTTCGTCACGATGCTGATCGTGCCGCTGTTCTACTCGGGGTACCTCAGCTTCTTCGCCACCCGCCTCGTGGGCGGCACGAGCTTCGCCGGCGTCGAGAACTACGTGAAGACATTCACCGACCCGCTGTTCCTGGCGGGGCTCGGACGCACGGCGCTGTTCCTGGTCATCCAGGTGCCCATCATGCTCGGCCTCGCGCTGTTCTTCGCGCTGGCCCTCGACAGCGGGCGCGTTCGCGGCGCGAAGGTGCTCCGGCTGCTGTTCTTCGTGCCCTACGCCATTCCCGGAGTGGTCGCCACGCTCATGTGGGGCTACCTCTACGGCCAGGACTTCGGCCCGATCGATCAGGTGCTCGGCTTCCTCGGGCTCGGCCAGCCCAACCTGCTGTCCGACAGCAACGTGCTCGGTTCGATGATGAACATCGTCACGTGGGAGTTCGTCGGCTACAACATGATCATCATGTACTCGGCCCTGAGGTCGATCCCCGCCGAGCTCTTCGAGGCGGCCGAGATCGACGGGGCCTCGCAGTTCCGGGTGGCGTGGAGCATCAAGATCCCGGCGATCCGTCCGGCGATCCTGCTCACGGTCATCTTCTCGATCATCGGCAGCTTCCAGCTCTTCAACGAGCCGAGCCTGCTGCGCAACATCGCCCCCAACGCGATCAACTCGTCGTACACACCCAACTTCTACGCGTACAACCTTGCTTTCGTGAACCAGGACGTCAACTACGCGGCCGCGGTCGCCTTCATCCTCGGCATCGTGATCATGATCGTCTCCTACGTCGTTCAGCTCACCACCCAGCGAAGGGAGCGCCTCGGATGAGCGCCCTCAGCACCGCCGCACCCGCGGCCGCCTCCACCGCCCGTCGGCCGAAGGCGTACTCACCCGAGAAGCGCCGGAGCAACCTGCTCACGGTGATCCTCTGGGTCATCGCGCTGTACTTCGTGATCCCCCTGTTCTGGCTCGTCATCGCGTCGACGAAGGACAACGCCGACCTGTTCTCGAGCTTCGGGCTCTGGTTCGGCGCGCACTTCAGCCTGTTCCAGAACATCGGCGACGTCTTCAGCGCGCAGGGCGGCATCTTCCTGCGCTGGGCGCTCAACACCGTGCTCTACGCGGGGGTCTCGGCGGTCGGCGCCTCCCTGCTCGCCACGATGGCCGGGTACGCCTTCGCGAAGTACCAGTTCCCGGGCGGCAAGGCGCTGTTCAGCGTCACCCTCGGCGCGATCATGATCCCGCTCACCGCGCTCGCCATCCCGACTTACCTGCTGTTCTCGTCGGCGGGGCTCACAAACACGCCCTTCGCGGTCATCCTGCCCTCGCTCGTCAGCCCCTTCGGGGTCTTCCTCATGCGGGTGTACGCGGCCGATGCCGTGCCCGACTCGCTCATCGAGGCGGCCCGGGTGGATGGCGCGGGGGAGTTTCGCATCTTCTGGCAGGTGAGCCTGCGGCTGCTCGGCCCCGGGGTCGTGACGGTGTTCCTGTTCGCGCTCGTTGCGACGTGGAACAACTACTTCCTGCCCCTCATCATGCTGAACACGCAGGAGCTCTACCCGCTCACGGTGGGGCTCGCACAGCAGCAGGCGGCCAGCGCGGCGGGCGGCGGCGCCCAGGCGCTGTTCTCGACGGTCATCACGGGGTCGCTCGTATCGGTCATCCCGCTGGTCGTCGCCTTCCTCTACCTCCAGCGCTACTGGCAGACCGGTCTCGCGACCGGTGGTGTCAAGGGCTGACCTCCCGACCACGATCACGAAAGACAGCTGACGAATGAACGACACCACCCCCGCGATCTGGTACGGCGGCGACTACAACCCCGAGCAGTGGCCCGAGGAGATCTGGGATGAGGATGTGCGCCTCATGCAGCAGGGCGGCATCAGCCTGGTGAGCCTCGGCATCTTCTCCTGGGCGAAGCTGGAGCCGCGCGAGGGCGACTTCGACTTCGCCTGGCTGGACCGCATCATGGCGAAGCTTCACGAGGGCGGGGTGCGCATCGACCTCGCCACGGCGACCGCATCACCGCCCCCGTGGCTCTCGCACGCCTACCCCGAGGTGCTTCCCGTCACCGAGACGGGCGTGCGCCTGCAGCTGGGCAGCCGGCAGCAGTACTGCCCGAGCTCCCCGGTGTTCCGGCGGCTCGCGGCGAGGCTCGTGCAGAAGATCGCCGAGCGCTACAGCGACCACCCCGGACTCGAGCTGTGGCACATCGGCAACGAGTACGGCTGCCACGTGAGCCACTGCTACTGCGAGGTCTCGGCGGAGGCGTTCCGGGGCTGGCTGCGCGCCCGGTACGGCACGGTCGAGGCGGTCAACGCGGCATGGGGCACCGCGTTCTGGTCGCAGAACTACGGAACCTTCGACGAGATCCACCCGCCCAGCGCCGCGCCCACCTTCCGCAACCCGGGCCAGCTCCTCGACTTCGACCGGTTCAGCTCGGATGAACTGCTCGAGTGCTACCGGACCGAGCTCGCCGTGCTGCGCGCCGCGACGCCCGCCGTGCCCATCACCACGAACTTCATGGGCTTGTTCGGCGCCGCCGACTACTGGAAGTGGGCGCAGGAGGTCGACGTCGTCTCCGACGACTCCTACCCCGACCCGGCCGACCCGGAGTCACCCGCCTACGCGGCGATGACGCGCGACCTCATGCGCTCGCTGCGCGGCGGTCAGCCCTGGCTGCTCATGGAGCAGGCGCCCAGTGCCGTCAACTGGCGGCGACGCAACGCGCCCAAGCGACCGGGGCAGATGCGGGCGTGGTCGTTGCAGGCGGTCGCGCGGGGTGCCGACGGCATCCTCTTCTTCCAGTGGCGCCAGTCGGTGTCGGGGGCCGAGAAGTTCCACTCCGGGCTCGTTCCCCACGCCGGAACGGACACCCGCGTGTGGCGCGAGGTCGAGGCGCTCGGCGCCGAACTGAAGTCGCTGTCGTCGATCGCGGGGTCGCGGGTCGAGGCCCGGGTCGCGATCGTGATGGAGTGGGACAGCTGGTGGAGCCTGAACCAGGATGCCCTGCCCGCCCACCTCTCCTACGTGCAGTCGATCTACTCCTGGTACCGCGAGCTCTGGGCGCGGACAGTGACCGTCGACTTCGTGCGGGCCACGAGCGACCTCTCCGGCTACGCGGTCGTCGTGGTTCCCACCCTGTTCACGGCCTCCGCCGCGGCGCTCGGCAACCTGGCGGCGTTCGCCGAGGCGGGCGGCCACCTCGTGGTCGGCTACCAGAGCGGCATCACCGACGAGACCACCCGCATCACCGCGGGCGGCTACCTCGGGGCGCTGCAGGAGACCCTCGGCGTGCGGGTGGAGGAGTTCGCGCCGTTCGCCACGGCTGACCTCGCGGCCTCCGCTCCGGCCTCGGTCGAGCTGCCGACCGGCGTGCTGGTGGGACTCGCGTCGGGCGAGACGCCCGCGACCGTCTGGGCCGAGTACCTGCACGCCACCGATGCCGAAGTGGTGGCGACGTTCGGACACGGGGACCTCGCGGGCTGGCCGGCGATCACCCGGCGGGCCACCGCATCCGGTGCCGCCTGGTACGTCGCGACCCAGCCGGTCGGCTCGGGCATGGATGACCTGCTCGACCGCGTGCTCGGCGACGCGGGCGTCACCGGGGTGCTGGCGGCGCCGGTCGCGGGCGTCGAGGCCGTGAGACGTGGCGGTCGCCTGTTCCTCATCAACCACGGGGACACGACGGTGGCGGTCGAGGGCATCACCGTCGAACCGCGCGGCGTGCACATCGGCGAGGCGTGATCGTGGGCGGGCAAAAGCGTCCGCCCACCCTGCCCGGCTGGGAGGACGCGTAGTGGCGGGGTGAGCTGTCGCTCGCGGCGCTGCTCATCGACCGCCCCGGCGACGTGATGCTGTCGGCACGGGTGACGGTCGACTTCGCGGGTACCTTCGATGCGGGCGTGCTGTGCCTGTGGGAGTCGGAGGAGTGCTGGGCGAAGCTGTGCTTCGAGTACTCCCCGCGGGGCCAGCCGATGGTCGTGTCGGTGGTGACCCGCGGGCACTCCGACGACGCCAACGCGATCGCGATCGACTCGCCGAGGGTTTGGTTGCGCGTCGCGCGCATCTGCGTGGCCTACGCGTTCCACTACTCGACCGACGGGGTGTACTGGCATTTCGTGCGCCTGTTCCGACTGGGTGACGACGGCCGGGCCCGACTCGGGATGCTCGCTCAAGCTCCCGTGGGCGAGGGGTGCACGCGCGCTTCGACCACGTGCGGCTCGCCCGCGAGACCGCCGGGAACCTCCGCGACGGGAGCTGACCGCGCCCTGCGGCCGACTGCGCCCTGCGGCTGACCGCGCCCTGCGGCTGACTGCGCCCCGCGGCTGACCGCGCCCTGCGGCGCTCGCTTTGCTGAGAATCCTCCCGATGCCGTGATGTCGGTTTGCGTTCATACGTGACTATATGTCTAGGATGTACGCCCATTGGACGTTATCCACAGGCGACGCACTCGTGGTGCACCCCTCGCACCTCCCTGTGATATTGATTGTTCCTCAATAACCCGCGAGTTACGAAGGAGACAACCAGATGATTCACACGAAACGGAGCCGGCGGCGGCGCGCAGTGATGGCGGTGGCGGCCACGGCGGCCATCGCGGTCGGAGTGGTGACGGGGCCGGCGGTTGCGGCGTATGCGGAAACTCTGAGTCTTGGGCCAAGCCACGTCTATTGGTCGAAGACGTTTTACACCAAGGCCCACTACAAGCACGTGACTGGCCATGCCGCGATTTCGAATGTCCGGGTGCACGAGACGTGCGGGGCGGGGGGATACGTCAACATCGGATTTCGCACGCATATCGAGCAGTACGGTGAATCCACGCAGTTCCCGTCGATTCGGAACGGAAGCGGAGCGACCTTCCGAAACGTTGATGGCCCGGCGGGCTACCGCTACACCTTCAGCTCCGGCTTCTATTACTTCAACGCCAAGCTCGGGTGTGAGGCAGGCACGTGGTCCGGAACGGTCCACTGGTGATGGGTCGTTCGTCGCTAGCGTTCGCGGCCTCAATCGGTCTGGTGTTGGCCCTCGTGGGCTGCACGTCCTCGCCCCATTCAGCAAAGAGTCCAGGCGTGGAATCGCCTACGTCCATTCCAACGTCTCAGTCCGGTTTCGTCGCGGCGACGGAATCGAGTGCGAACGCTGAATACAAGCGAAGCATCGCGAAAATGCCTGCTCCGCTTCCCTCTGGCACGTCATTTCCAGCGAGTATCTCAGCGGCAGAACTCCCTCCCGCAGGCGAGGGAATCGTCGAGGAAGGCATCGGCCGGAACAAGGCATGGTTCACGTGGCTCTGCGCCTGGGAAGCCTCGTACCTCGATGCGTACGCGGCTGGTGATGCCAAGCAGTCGAAGTTGGCCGCGTCGATGATCGAGCTCTGGTCTCGCTCCGACTTCTATCGCGACTCGGTCGACGATCCTAGTCACGGTTGGGTCGACAACGTGATCGCCCCGATGAAGCTCGACGATCCATCCGGTGTCAAGCAGGATCACGAGTCGATGTGCGCCGACTACCCCACGGTGCCGACGAAATGAGGGCGAACTGGGCCCGCCGCAATGTGAGCGTCCGCGGCAGGGGACTCTTCGCTCCCCTCATCGGTGGTGCGGTGATGATGGTCTTGACCGCATGCTCGGGATCGCCCCACGCGACACCGTCTCATCAGGCGAACGTGCCCGGCAAGACCGTGCCCTCGGCGGAGCCGTCCTTCGTCGCGCTGACGAAGGGCAGCGCGGCTGAGGAGTACAAGCGGAATATCGCCGCCGTTCCCGAGCCGCTACCTTCGGGTCGCGCTTACCCGCCGGGACTCCCTGCTGACTTCGTGCCCGACCCGGAGGATGGCCTTCTGGAGGCGGGCGGCGCGCGGAACGTCGTCTGGTACACGTGGCTCTGCGCGTGGGAGTCGTCGTACCTCGATTCCTTCGCCGCCGGTGACAAGGCGAAGACGGCACTCGCGGAGTCCATGCTCGAGCGGTGGGCAACGATGGACTTCTATCAAAACGTGGAAGACGACCCGGAGAAGGGCTTCATCACCCACGTACTCGACCCCATGAAGTTGGGCGATCCGTCCGGAGTTAAACAGGATTACCAGTCACTTTGCGGCGAACTCCCCACGGTGGCGGCGAAATGAGCGAGCGACAGAGCCGCCCCGCCGGCGCGGTGACGGGCCGCGCGATTACCGTCGTGATCGTGGGCGGGCTGATCGGCGCAATCCTTACGGGGTGCGAGAGTGCGCCCGGTACGTCGTCGGCGTCGGGTGGGGGAACGCCCGGGTTCGCCGAGCCCACGGCACCGCCTCTGATTCCCGAGACGCAGAGAAACGCCGATCGTGAGTACCGGCGCGTCAGCCGGCTCATCCCGGAGCCGCTCCCACCCGGCCGCGCCTACCCTCCGGCGCTGCCCGACCGCATGATCCCAGCCTCCTCGGATGGCGTCATGGAACAGGGTTTGGGGCGCTACGTCGCGTGGTACACCTGGCTCTGCGCCTGGGAGTCCGCCTATCTGACCGCTTCCGCATCAGACGACAAGCCGGCGCTCGCCGCGGCAGAGGCGAAGCTCAACCAATGGCCCTCGATGGAGTTCCATCGCGACGACGAGGACGACCCCGACCACGTCTGGACCACGAACGTGCTCGACAAGATGAACCTCGATGACCCATCCGGGGTGAAGAGCGACTACGACTCGCTCTGCTCGGACTTTCCCACGGTGGCGGCGAAATGAGGCGGGCACTCCTCGCGGCGACGGTCGCCGTCGCCGCACTGCTGCTCGCGGGGTGCACGCCCGCCGCGGTGCACCCCGCCGACCCGGAGCCCAGCTATGCGGGGCCGGCGAAGGTCACCGTGAAACGGAAGACGATCATCCCCGTGCTGTCGCTCGGCGCCGAGGTGCGCAGCGACGTCGAGTACCAGGTGACCGCACCCGTGGCCGGCACCATCCGGCGCGGAGCGCATGATCAACCGGTCATCACCGCCCCGGACGGCACGACCCACGCGGTCGACCTCCCGACCGGCGCGCGCATCACCGACATCCTGGTGGCCGACGGGCAGCGCGTCGCCAAGGGGCTGCCGATCGCGCTCGCGACCGAGACCGGCTTCGCCCTCGTCGCCGCGGTGGAGGGCGCCGACCTGCTGCGCTTCGCCGTGACGCCGCTCTCGGCGAAGGCGCAGATCGTGGCGAGCGGGTCGCCGTTCGACTGCCGGTTCCTCGACCCGAGGCCCACCACCCTGCCCGACTCGAAAGACGAGCACCTCATGGCCTGCCAGATTCCGGATGACCAGCCCGTCGTACTCGGAATGACCGGCACGATCGCCTTCCGCTTCCCCGGCGCGACCGACGTGCTGACCCTCCCCACGCTCGCCGTCGCCGGAACGCTCGACAACGGGGCGGTCACCCTCGTGCGCGGCGGCAGCCGCTCGACCGTGAAGGTCGGCCTCGGCATCACCGACGGCTTCGACGTGCAGATCACCTCGGGCCTGCACGAGGGCGACACCGTGGAAGTGCCGAGCCCCTCGCTGTTCAATGGCTGAGCCGGTAATCCAACTGCGGGGCGTCGGCAAGGCGGTACCCGGCCTCCCGCACCTGCTCAGCGACGTCAGCCTGTCGGTCGAGCGCGGCAGCTCGGTGGCGATCATGGGCCGGTCGGGATCGGGCAAGAGCACCATGCTGTCGGTGCTCGGCCTGCTCGACCCCGACTTCGCGGGCGAGTACCTGCTGAACGGGCAGCGCGTCGATCGGCTGTCGTCGCGGGCGTGCGACCGCCTGCGCGGCACCGAGATCGGATTCGTCTTCCAGCGCTTCGCCCTGTTCGCCCACCTCAGCGCCCTCGAGAACGTCATGGTGCCGCTGCGACACCGGGGCGGGTCGACGGAGCGCGCGATGCGACACCGCGCGCACGCCGCACTCGACAGCGTCGACATGGGGCACGCCGCCCGCCGGCGCCCCCGCCACCTCTCCGGCGGGGAGCAGCAGAGGGTCGCGATCGCCCGGGCGCTCATCAACGACCCGGCGCTCATCCTCGCCGACGAGCCCACCGGATCGCTCGACGCCGACACCGGCCGCACCATCGTCAGCCTGCTGCTCGGCCGGGTCGCCGAACAGGGCGCCGCGCTCGTCGTCGTCACCCACGAGCACGACGTCGCGGCCGAGATGGATGACCTGCTGCGGCTCACCCGCGGCACCCTCGCCCCGGGTTCCGAGGTGCCCGCGCCCGCCGCCGACCACCGCCCGCCCGCCCTCGCGGAGGCCGGCGCATGAACCTCCTCCGGATCGCCCTGCAGTCCATCGCGGTCAACTGGGTGCGGACCCTGCTCGCGATCATCGCCCTCTCCTCCTCGGTCGTGGGGGTCGTCACCGTCGCCTCCGCCGCCGCGACCATCGAGACGACCGTCACCCACCGGGCCCTCATGGCCGACGGCTCGCCCTCCACCCTTCTCGTGAGCGGGCTGAACGGCGCGGAGGGCCTCACCGAGAGCGTCGAGTGGAAGGCGCAGCTCCAGCCCTACGTCGGTGGGGGCTCGGTCGCGCGGATCGCCCAACTCGAGTCGGCGACGATCGTGAGCGAGGGCCGGTCCGATTCGGTCGACATCTCCTTCACCGAGCCGGAGCTCACCCGCAACCACCCCTTCGAGGTGCTGGGCGGGCGATGGCTGGGCGGCCGTCGCGACACCGTCGCGGTGCCCGTTGTCGTGAACCGGCTGGAGGCGAACGCGCTCGACCTCCGCCTCGGCGGGGCGATCGAGCTGCGGGCGTCCACGGCCGAGACCACCCTGCAGGCGCTCGTCGTCGGAGTCGTCGAGGACGGGGCCCACGATCAGCGCGCCTACGTCGCGCTCGCCGACGCCGACGCCTTCCTGCGCGGCAATCAGGCGCAGCTCACGACCTCGCTGGAGGTGGCGGCGCCCGGACTCGCCACCGAAGACCTGACACGCCGCCTCAACGGGCTCTCCTCGCTGCGCGGAGTCCGGGTCGATTGGGCGGTGCAGCGGGTCGACACCGTGGGCGGGCTCCGGCAGGAGGTCGAGGCGACACGGTCCGCGTTCCTCGTCGTGGGGATCCTGGGCCTCGTGGCGGGGGCGGTCGCGGTGGCCAACATCGGCCTCAGCGCGGTGCGGGAGCGGTCATCCGAGCTGTCGCTCCGACGCGCGCTCGGTGCCCGCCGCTGGCACCTCCCCGCGGTGATGGTGCTCGAATCGCAGCTCATCGCCGTGGTCGCCGGCGTCGTCGCGATCGCGATGTCGTGGGCGATCTACCCGACGCTCGCTCAGCAGTTCGGCGCGCCCTACGGGATCGCCGCGCCGCCGTACCCGACCGCGGTCGCCGCCGCGGGGATCCTCGTCGGCATGGGGACCGCGCTGCTCGGGGGCCTCGTGCCCGCCGTGCACTCGATGCGCGCCCCCATCGCGAGCATCATGCGGGCGTAGGGGCGCCGACGGCTGACCCTCGGCCGCCTCGTCGGCCGCCCTCGGCTCAGCGCCGTTGCGGCGCCCGACCGCTCCGTCGGCCGCCGTCCGCTCACCGCCGTTGCGGCGCCCCCGGCCGAGTGCGCCACCGCCGTGCCGCGACCCCGAAGGTGTACGCCCAGATCGGGATGACTGACGCCACGCCAATCCCCTCCGTGTGGGCCGAGCCCGAGATGTAGAGCACGTTGAGCGTCACGCTCCAAGCGACCGCGGCCACCAGCCACACCGTGCGCCACCACGGCCGGAACAGGTAGAACACCAGGTCGGCGCGAACGCCTCCGCGTTCGTGTGAATCGGTCATCGACAGAATCCCTTCCCCGTGAGCCGGCAACGCAGAGACTATAGATCGAGGACGCGCCGTCTCTCCGCGCGTGTCCACAGCTCCTCCCGCCGCCCCGCTCCTGCCCTGCCCACCGCGACCTCCGGCCCTCTTGCCCGCCCCCACCCTCCGACCCGCCCACCCCACCGCGCTTCGTGCTGCTCGCCCCTCGGCCCGCTCGCGCCACCCCACCGCGCACGCAATGCAGGAGCCACACCGCCGCGAGGGGGAGCCTGCCGTCGCCGGCCCGCCTATTTACTGGCTGCGCGGGGGAGGCGGCGGCGCGGTGCGCCGTCTGATCCTGCAATCCGTGCCGCAGGGCCCTGCGTGCGGCGGCGGACGAGAGCTCGCGTCGCCGCCGGCCGGCCGGCCCGCGCGCAGCACGCGCCGCGCGCCCCGGTGCGGCAGGATGGGCGCGTGACTTCGCCCGCCTTCCGCCTCCGCACCCGGATGACCGCTCGCGCCACCGACGAGGCCCACCGCGTCTCCTCGCCCCTCGAGCTGCTGTTCGACCTCACCTTCGTGGTCGCGGTCGGCAAGCTTGCGGCCGAGCTCGCCGCCCACCTCGAGTCCGGTACCGCCGTCGCGTACCTCGCGCCCTACGTGATGGTCTTCTTCGCGATCTGGTGGGCGTGGATGAACTTCACCTGGTTCGCCTCGGCCTATGACACCGATGACGTGCCGTACCGCATCCTGACCCTCGTTCAGATGGCCGGGGTGCTCGTGCTCGCGGCGGGAGTGCCGGCCGCTTTCGCCGGCAACGACTACCTTCTCATCACCATCGGCTACCTCGTGATGCGGATCGGGCTCGTGGCGCAGTGGGTGCGGGCCGCCGTCGAGCACCCGGAGGGGAGACCGACCGCGGTGCGGTACGCGGTGGGGATCTCGGTGGTGCAGCTCGCGTGGGCGATCCGGGCGTTCCTGCTCCCCGTGAGCTGGGGCGCGTGGACCTTCATCGTGCTCGCGGTGGCGGAACTGTGCGTGCCGTTCCTTGCCGAGCGCACGGGGCGCACCAATTGGCACGCGCATCACGTGGCCGAGCGCTACGGACTGTTCACGATCATCGTGCTGGGCGAGAGCGTGCTCGCCATCTCGAACGGGGTCGCGACGGGCCTCGGCCACGGCGTGAGCTGGCCGCTCGTGATCGTCGCCCTCGCCGGCCTCGTGATCCTGTTCGCGCTCTGGTGGCTCTACTACCTGGAGCCCGCGGGCGAGGCGCTCGAGAACAACCGCGCGCGCTCCTACCTGTGGGGGTACAGCCACTACGCCGTCTTCGTGGCGCTCGCCGCACTCGGGGCGGGGCTCGAGGCGGCGGTCGCGAGCGCGGGAGGACACTCAGAGCTCGAGCCGACCGCCGCCGGATTCGCGATCGGCATTCCCGTGGCGGTGTTCCTCATCGTGCTCTGGGCGGCGCACGCGCCCATCGTGGAGCGACCCGTCGTGCGGGCCGACGTGGTGATCCCGGCCGCCGTCGTCGTGCTCCTCCTCCCTCTCGTCGCCCCCGGGGTCGGCGTCGCCGGTGTCGCCGCGCTCATCGCGCTCGCCTGCGTCGCCGTCATCGCGGTGACCGTGCTCGTGAAGCTGCGGCGCACCCGAATTAGGCTGGCACCGTGACCATCCTGAGCCCCGAGCTGCTGGAGCGGATCCGTTCCCGCGCGGCCGGCTACGACCGCGACAACGCCTTCTTCAGCGACGACCTCGACGAGCTGCGCGCCGCCGGCTACCTCGCGCCGCGCCCCCTCCTCGACCTCGTCCGCGACCAGCGCGCCCTCGCGGCCGCAGCGCCCGCGACCGCCCTCGGCATCAACATGCACCTCGTCTGGGTGGGCGTCGCGCGCGTGCTGGCCGAGCGCGGCGATCACAGCCTCGACTGGCTCCTGGAGGAGGCCGCCGCGGGGGAGCTCTTCGCCTTCGGCAACAGCGAGGCGGGCAACGACCTCGTGCTCTTCGATTCGACCACCCGCGCCGAGCCGCGAGGCGACGGCTCCTACGCCTTCACTGGCACCAAGATCTTCACCTCGCTGGCCCCCGCCTGGACGCGACTGGGCATCTTCGGGCGGGATGACAGCGACCCGGATACCCCGCGCCTGGTGCACGGATTCATCACGCGCGACACCCCGGGCTGGTCGATGGTCGAGGACTGGGACACCCTCGGGATGCGCGCGACGCAGAGCCACACGACGCGACTCGAGGGCGCGATCGTGCCCGCGGACCGGGTGGTGCGCATCCTGCCGGTGGGACCGAGCCCCGACCCCTTCATCTTCGGGATCTTCTCGGGCTTCCTGCTGCTCATCGGCTCGGTGTACGCGGGGCTCGCCGACCGCGCGCTGGAGCTGGGCGTCGCCGCGGCCCAGCGGCGCACCTCGCTGCTGAACGGCGGGGCGAGCTACGCCCTCGACCCCGATATCCGCTGGCAGCTCGCCGACGCCGCGATCGCGCTCGACGCCCTCCGGCCGCAGTTGGAGGGACTGGCCGCCGACGTCGACGGTCTCGTGAACCACGGTGCCAATTGGTTCCGCTACCTGACCGGAACCAAGCTGCGGGCGATCGACACCGCGCGCAGCGTCGTCGACCACGCGGTGCGGGTCTCGGGCGGTCGCTCCTACGGCGCCGACTCCGAGCTCGCACGGCTCTACCGGGACGTGCTCGCGGGGGTGTTCCACCCCTCCGACGCCGAATCCGTGCATCGCACGATCGCCGCGAACCTGCTCGGCCCGCTGCCCTGACCCCGAGGCGCCCGCCGCGCCGCACCCCTCGCCCGCACACCGTGACCCCGCACACCCTGACCCCGCACACGAACGAGCCCGGGGGCGGTGACCACCACGACACCGCCCCCGGGCTGTTCTCTCGCGCATCCGCGCCCCGTGGGGCGACCGATGCGACGGTCTATCGCGCCCTCGGCACCAGCCTCTCGAGCTGGGTGACGTGGCCCGGTTCGAGCTCGGCGAGGCTCTTCACACCCAGCAGGCGCATGGTGCGCGCGATCTGGTCGCCGAGGATGCCGATGGTGCGGTCGACGCCCTCGCGCCCGCCCGCCATCAGCCCGTAGAGGTAAGCGCGGCCGATGAGCGTGAACTTCGCGCCGAGCGCGATCGCGGCGACGATGTCGGCGCCCGACATGATGCCGGTGTCGAGGTGGACTTCGGTGTCTTTGCCGACCTCGCGCACGACCTCCGGGAGGAGGTGGAAGGGGATGGGCGCGCGGTCGAGCTGGCGGCCGCCGTGGTTGGAGAGCGTGATGCCGTCGACCCCCATCGAGGCGAGGGTACGGGCATCCGCCACGCTCTGCACGCCCTTCACGACGAGCTTGCCGGGCCACTGCTCCTTGATCCACGCGAGGTCGTCGAAGGTGACGGTGGGATCGAACATGCTGTCGAGCAGCTCGCCGACGGTGCCCGACCAGCGGTCGAGCGAGGCGAAGGCGAGCGGCTCGGTGGTGAGGAAGTTGATCCACCACTCCGGGCGGGGCAGGGCGTTCAGCACCGTTCCCGGCGTGAGCTGCGGGGGGATGGAGAAGCCGTTGCGCTTGTCGCGCAGGCGGGCTCCGGCGACCGGCACGTCGACGGTCACCAGCAGCGTGTCGAAGCCGGCCTTCGCGGCGCGATCGACGAGCGCCATCGAGCGGTCGCGGTCCTTCCACATGTAGAGCTGGAACCAGTTGCGCCCGGTGGGGTTGGCCGCCTTGACGTCTTCGATCGCGGTCGTGCCCATGGTCGACAGCGAGAAGGGGATGCCCGCCGCCCCGGCCGCGGACGCCCCCGCGATCTCGCCCTCGGTCTGCATCATGCGGGTGAAGCCGGTCGGTGCGATGCCGAACGGCATGGCCACGGGAGCGCCGAGCACCTCGCTGGACAGGTCGACCACCGAGACATCGCGCAGGATCGCCGGGTTGAACTGGATGTCCTCGAAGGCCTGCCGCGCACGGGCGAGCGAGATCTCCGCCTCGGCCGCGCCCTCGGTGTAGTCGAAGGCGGCCTTGGGGGTGCGTCGCTGGGCGATGTCGCGGAGGTCGTAGATGGTGAGCGCCGAGGCGAGTCGGCGCTTCTTCGCGTTCAGCTCCGGCTTCTTGAACTGCATGAGCGGCGCGAGGTCGCGCGGCTTCGGGAAACGTCTCTTCATCGGTGATTCTCTCTGCTCGGGGAGTCGGCGGTGCCGCTCGCGTCGACGTGGGCGAGGAGTCGTTCGCGCGACGCCTCGACGTGGCTGCGGGTGAGGCGCGCAGCGAGTTCGGGGTCGGCGGCGCCGACGGCATCGAGGATGGCCTGGTGCTCGGCCGAGACCTCGGCGGCGGTGCGCAGATGGTTGGCCTGCACCTGCCCGATGCACAGCTCGATCTCGCCCATGATGAGCGAGTGCATACGCACGAGGCGGGTGCTGGGCTGACCGGTGACGAGCGCGCGGTGGAACGCGATGTCGAGCGGCGCGTAGGCGAGGTCGCCGTCGGCCCCGGCCTGGATCCGGCGGTGCGCGTCGAGCGCCTCCCGCGGCACGGTGCCCTCGCTCGCGAGCTTGGCGGCGGCGGCGGACTCGACAACCGCCCGGGTGTCGAAGAGGTCGACGATGTCGGCCCGGCTCAGCTCCGGCACGCGGGCCGCCTGATGCACCTCGCGGTGCAGCAGCCCCTCGCTCACGAGTCGCTCGATGGCCATCTTCGCGGTGGGGCGGGAGACGCCGAACTGCAGGGCGACCGCCGACTCGGTGAACGTCGTCCCGGGAGCGGCGACCTGGCTGAGGATGCTCGCGCGCAGCTCGTCGTAGATCGCGCTGGGCAGGATGGTGGAGATGCTCGGGCCGGGCATGGGCATCCTCTCTGCCGTCGACGGTGGCGGTTCCGGGGCGCTGAAGGTGCCACCGGATTGTCAATCAATGTAGCAGATTGTTTAGCAATCTGGAACGGCTCAGCCGAAGTGGATCCGGTGCTCGCCGGCCGCGAGGGAGTGCTCGTCGCCGGCCGCATCCACGACGATCACCGGCACGGGGCTCGAGATCGTGAGCACGCCGCCCGCGAGATGCGCCGACACGGGGCCGTGCGGGGTGGGCACGCGACCCTCCAGCTCGGCGACACCGCCGGGCGCCGGCGCGATCCGCACGCGACTGTAGCCGGGCGCGTCGGGGCGGATTCCGAGCACGTAGCTCACGAGGTCGCGCGTGGGGGTGCTGCTCCAGCCGTGCACGGGAGTGCCCCAGCCCCAGCACTCTCCGAAGGTGTCGTAGCCGTCGACCAGGAACACCGACCATCGACGCACCAGGCGCGTGAGATCGCCCGCGCGGCCCGCCGCCGCCACCGCGTCGTGCACGAGGTAGCTGTAGAACGGTTCGGTGAGCACGACCTCGGTCTCGGCGTCCCAGTCGATGCGCTGGATGCCCTGCGACTGCTCGATCATCTTCTGCACGTCGTAGCCGCCGTCGTTGCCGCCGATCCAGGAGCGGACCACGAGCGTGCGGTCATCCGTGATCGCGTCGATGATGCGCGACCAGCGCTCGCGGGGAGCCAGCCCGGAGACGATCGCCGTCGCTCCCGCCGCCTGCGACGCGGCCGCCATCGGCACACCGCCCAGCAGGTGATCGATGTAGGTGCCCCGGCGCTCGTCCCAGAAGTCCTCGAACCCGGCCCGCGCGGCATCCCAGCGGGTGCGCGCCCAGCGGGCGGAGGCCGCGTTGCCGATGACCTCGCTGATCTCGCCGAACTCCGCCAGGCCGCGAGCCCACAGTGCGGTGAGGATGGAGCTGCGCCCGGTCGAGAACACGCTCGCCCAGTCGACCAGGTTCCACTCCGGCACATCGCTGATCGTGCCGTGCTCGTCGACGTAGGGCTCGTACCAGCGCAGCACCTTCTCCACGGTCGGCAGCACCGCCAGCAGCTGATCGGTGACCCCCTCGAACATCATGAGGTTGTACACCCCGTGCACCCAGTGCAGCGCCCAGTCGGGGATGGTCATGGCGCCGTGCAGTTCTATCTCGCCGACCACGCTCATCGGCAGCATGTGGTCAGGGCGCGGAGAGTCGCCGAGCGCGATGTAGTTGCGGGCGAGCGCCCAGTCGCTGTTCGTGGTGAGGTGCACGAGCTGGTGCACGACACCGTCGCCGACCCACGCCCGCTGCTCGCGGGTGGGGCAGTCGGTGAACGAGTCGAAGGAGTTGAGTTGCACGGTGCGCCGACCCGCCGTGTACAGCGCGTTCAGCTCCTCGTCGCTCGACCGGAAGAACGCGTCGCCCGTCCACTGATACGTGTACTCGTGCACCCGTGCGGCGGCCACCGTCACCTCGGCGGCGACCGGTGCGTGCAGCACGATGTGCAGGTAGCGCAGGCCGTTGAGTTCGAGCCCCGTGTAGCGGTCGTCGTGGCCGCGGGTGATGTAGGCGCCGCCCGTGTTCGGCGCCGACATCGGGGCGTCCGGGGCGTAGGCGAGCTCGCGATAGTGCAGCTCCACCTCGACCCCCGCGGGTGCCGTGAGCTCGAGCTCCACGTAGCCCGCGACGATGCGGCCGAAGTCGACCGAGAGATGGTGCACGGTCTCGGGGGTGAGCTGGGCGGTGACCGGCAGGATGCCCGGCGCCGCCTCCCCGCCCGCCTCGAGCACCTCGACCACCCGCTTCGACGGGTGCGTGCTCGACCAGGTCGGCTTCGCCCGGCGGGAGCTGTCGCTCAGGCCGGGGGCCTCGATCGTGACACCGCCGAGGGCCGCGATCCCGCGCGGCAGGAGGGCGCCATAGGGGTCGGTGGGCGGCTGCGATCGGGCGAAGCCGCCGATGTGGCTCGTGCGCACGATCGTCGCGGGCGCCCACTCGCTGTCGTCGAACGCGGTCGTCGCCCAGCGCGGGTCGAGCAGTCGCGCGTCGAGACGCTCCACCGGCACCCCGTCGATGGACTCTCCCGCGAAGGTGGTCCAGGCGGGGGAGCGCAGGACGCGCCAGGAGGCGTCGGAGGTGAGGACGGTGTCGCCGAGCGCCGCCTCGAACACGAGCAGGGCATCCGTGCCCAGCCCGCCGATGGCCGGAGCCGGCTGCCAGAAGGCGTTCGGTCGACCGTAGTAGGTGACGAGCACCGCGATCGTGTTGATTCCGACGCGGAGGAAGGGCGCGAGGTCGTACTGGTCGTAGCGGAGTCGGCGCGGTTGCGAGCGGATGGGGCCGCGACCGACCTCCACGCCGTTCACGTGCAGCACGTAGCGCGAGTCGGCGGTCAGCCGGGCGGGCACCGTCTCGGGCACCGCGTCGACCTCGATCGAGCGGCGGTAGTGCACCCGCGAGAACGCGTGGGGCGTGAGCTCGCCGCCGAAGCTGATCTGCCCCTCGGGCTCAGGGGGCAGCTCCGGGCCGATCCAGTGGCCGCTCCAGGCGACCCCGGGGAACGCGGCCGAGGTCACGCCGTCGCCCCCGTGCCCGCGCCGCGGCCGGCGTTGAGCGCGTCGAGCGCCGCGCCGATCTCGGCCTGCATGCTCGGCGACAGCTGGAAGAACGCCTCGCCCAGCGCGCGACCCTCCGTCCACTTGGTGTGGCGCCGGAAGATCTGCGCCTGCTCCGGGCTGTGCGCCGCGATCGCCTGCCAGACCGCCGCGTACGCTTCCGGGTCGTCGATCACCGCGGCGAGCGAACTCTCCGTGGTGACAGCGCCGGGCGCGACCGGCGCGGCGGCCGCGCCGACCGTCCACTGGTGCTCGCCCGAGCCCACCTCGTGCACGTCGTCGGTGCCCGGCAGCGTCACGACGGCCGTCGTGTTCGCCGGGATCACCACCGAGACGGTCACGGTGTCGCCGTCGCGCACCCACCCCGCGGTCGCGATCCCGTAGGGGGTGTCGTGCGTCGCCGTCGCGTGGTCGAAGCCGTCGAGCAGGTGCGGCTGGATGCGCAGGGTGCGGTACCCCGGCTCGGCGGGCGCGAGACCCGCGACCGAGCGGTGCAGCCAGTCGGCGACGGCGCCGAGCGCGTAGTGGTTGAACGAGGTCATCTCGCCGGGGTTGATGGTGCCGTCCTCGAGCATGCTGTCCCAGCGCTCCCAGATCGTCGTCGCCCCCATCGTCACGGGGTAGAGCCACGACGGGTTCTCGGTCTGGGTGAGCAGCCGCGCGGCGGTGTCGGCGTGGCCGGTGTCGGTCAGCGCGTCGGTGATGAGCGGCGTGCCGACGAACCCCGTTCCGATCCGGTAGCCCGCCGACCGCACGAGTACCGCGAGTCGTGCGCCCATCGCGAGGCGCTGCGCCTCGTCGCGGTAGAGGCCGAACATGATGGCCGTGGCGTAGCCGGTCTGCGCATCCGACATCATGCGCCCGCTCTCGGCGACGTACTCGGCGAGGAAGGCGGCGTGGATGCGCGACCGCAACTCGCCGTACCGGGCCGCGTCGGCGGCGTTGCCGAGCAGCTCCGCGGCGCGCACCACGAAGTCGACCGAGCGGTAGAGGTAGGCGCTCGCCACGATGTCGGCATCGGTCTTCGCGTCGGCCGGGAAGTCGGGCGAGGCGTCGGGGTCGAGCCAGTCGCCGAACTGGAAGTGGTCCTCCCACAGCATCCGGTCGCCCGCCATGCCGAGAAGCGTGTCGGCCCAGGCCTTCATGCTCTCGTACTGGTCGGCCACGACGCCCAGGTTGCCGAAGCGCTCGTGCAGCACGGTGGGCACGACGGTGGCGGCGTCGCCCCAGGCGGCGGCGGCGCCGGGGCGCCCCGGGAGCACACTCGGAATGATGAACGGCACCACGCCGTCGGCCGCCTTCTGCTCCAGCGCCAGGTCGACCAGCCAGCCGGTGAGGAAGGCGTCGGCCTCGTACAGGAAGCTCGCGGTCGGGGAGAAGACCTGGATGTCGCCCGTCCAGCCGAGCCGTTCATCCCGCTGCGGGCAGTCGGTCGGCAGGTACAGGAAGTTGCCGCGCATGCCCCAGACCACGTTCTCGTGCAGGCGGTTGACGAGCGCGTGCGAGCTGTCGAACCAGCCGGTGCGCGCCATGTCGCTGTGGATGACCACCGCGGTGACGTCGGAGGCGTCGAGCTCCCCGGCCAGCCCATCGAGCTGCGCATAGCGGAAGCCGTGGAAGGTGAAGCGCGGCTCCCACGTCTCCTCGCCCGTTCCGGCGAGCGTGAAGTGATCGGTCGCCGCCGCGTTGCGCAGCGGCCGGATACCCAGCTCACCGTGCTCGAGCACTTCCGCGTGGCGCAGCGTGAGGGTGGTGCCGCGCTCGCCGCGGACCGTGATGCGGAGCCGGCCGACCAGGTTCTGGCCGAAGTCGAGGATGCGCGCGCCGCTCGGCGAGGTGATCACCTCGCGCACCGCCACCTCCTCGATCGCCCGCACGGCGGGGGCGATGCGCGGCTGCGGGGTGGGCACGGTGTCGCCCTGCACGGCGGCGGCCGACCAGGCGGAGTCGTCGAAGCCGGGCTCGGTCCAGCCCGCCTGCTCGCGGGTCGCGTCGTAGCTCTCGCCCGCGTAGATGCCGCTCGCGACGACCGGGCCGTCACCCGTGGCACGCCAGTCGGCGCCGGTGAGCACGGTCTCGGTACGGCCATCCGTGTACTCGATGACCAGCTGGGCGGCGACGGCGGGCTGCTCGCCGTAGAAGCGGCTGGCGCTGTCGCGGAAGCCGAAGTTCTCGGTGTACCACGCCCCGGCGAGGCTCACGCCGATCGCGTTGTCGCCCTGCCGCAGCAGCGCGGTGACATCGGTGGTCTCGTGCACGAGGTGCCACTGGTAGCTGGTCCAGCCCGGCTTGAGGATCTGGTTGTCGACCTCGGCGCCGTTGATCCAGACCTGGTACGCGCCGTGCGCGGTCGCGTACAGGGTCGCGCGGGATACCTCGGCTTCGGTCGCGAACTCGTGGCGGAGCAGCGCGGGCTGCGCCGCCGCCGCGGGTTCGGCGAGGCCGACGAGCGGGGCGCTCCACTCGCCCTCGGCGAGGAACGCGGCGACGACCTCGATCGGCTCGCTCCACTCGGAGGTGGAGCCGTCGACGCCCGTGACGCGCACGCTGACCGTGCGGCGCTCGCGCGGAGCGAGCGGGGTGAACGGCCACTCCACGAGCACGGAATCGCGCCCCTCCACGGTGACCGTGTCGCCGGAGCCGTCGCGCAGTTCGGCGCTCGCCTGCAGCCAGGCCGGGGTGGTCGCGGCCGACTTCCAGCTCAGGCGGGGCGCGGGGACGGCCACGTCGGTGCTGTCGGTGCGCAGCTCGGCGCGCACGGAAGCGACGCGCACGGTGGTGGTGTCGGTGCTCATGATTCTCCTTTGAATGATGGTCGCGGGTGCGGCCGGCGGTGCGGGTCGATCAGCGTGGGGTGCGGGGCCTCACGAGTACTCGGGGGTCTTGGTGCGGTAGCGCCAGGCCAGTTCGTTGTCGAGGATGAACGTCGACAGCGTCTGCTCCTCGCTCAGCGGCCACGCCCGGAAGCTCTCCAGCGCGGTCATGAGCGCGCCCGCCGTCGCGGGCGAGGGATCGTCGAGCACCGCGGCCACGAGCGCCTCCCAGCCGTCGGGCTTCTCGGCCAGTGCGTGGACCGTCGTGCTCAGGTACTTCGGGCCCTGGAACAGCACCCGGTTGTGCGCGAGCAGGAGCCGGGAGGCAGCGAGCACGAGGTGCACGGCGGCGTGCTGGAGCAGGAAGCGGTCGCCGGAGGCGTGGGCCTGCGCGAGGAAATACCCGCCGTGCAGGCGAAGCTGCGCGAGGAACGACGCGACCCGGGCGTCCCAGTCGGCGGCGGGGAGGGCGGCTCGGGCGAGACGGGTGGGGAGGTCATCCACCCGGCTGAAGGCGATGCGGGAGGTGGCGAACGACTCGCGCACCGCGTCGTCGCCGCGATCGGCCGCATCGTCGAGGTAGCTGAGCGTCGCGAGCTTGATGTCGTAATAGCCGCCCTCGTAGCCGATGCCCTCGGTCTCGGTGACCATGAGCAGGCCGTCGCGCCAGGCCCGCTCCCACCGCTCCTCGGTCACGACGAGGTAGAGGTCGACGTCGGAGTCGGCCCGCTCGGTGCCGCGCGCGAGCGATCCGGTGATCACCACGCCGAGGGTGTCGTCGTCCGCGGCCACCCGCTCGACGTACCGGGCGATCGCCTCCTCGTGATGGATCATGCGACGCGCACCCTCGGGGCGTAGCGCACGGGCGGGAACGCCGCGGCGACCACCGCCCGCAGACTCTCCAGGTCGCCCGCGACGACGCCGAGTGCCCGCGCCTGCACGAGCACGTTCCCGATGGCGGTCGCCTCGACGGGCCCGGCCAGCACGGGCAGTCCGGTGCGATCGGCGGTGAGCTGGCAGAGCAGCGCGTTGAGCGACCCGCCGCCCACGATGTGCACCACGCCGACCCGCGTGCCCGAGAGCTCGGCGGCCGTGTGCACGGCGTGGGCGAAGGCCTCGGCGAGGCTCTCGATGATGCAGCGCACGAACTCCGCGCGCGACGCCGGAACCGGCAGCCCGTGCGAGCGGAGCCAGCCCGCGATGCGGCCGGGCATGTCGCCAGGGGCCAGGAACACGGGGTCGTCGGCGTCGAAGACCGGCACGGCCGCGGTGACGGCGGCCGCCTCGGCGAGCAGGGACGGCAGGTGGATGCTCGATCCCTCGGCCTCCCACTCGCGCACCGTCTCGCTCAGCAGCCAGAGCCCCATCACGTTGTGCAGGAACCGCACCCGGCCGTCGACGCCGCCCTCGTTGGTGAAGTTCGCCGCGCGGCTGGCCTCCGTGAGCACCGGATGATCGAGCTCGACCCCCACGAGCCCCCAGGTTCCGCACGAGATGTACGCGAAGTCCGCGCCCGTCGCCGGAACCGCCACGACCGCGGAGGCGGTGTCGTGCGAGCCGACCGCCGTGACCGGCACCCCGGCGAAGGCCGCGCGGTCGCCGCCCGCGAGCACGACCGCGTCGCGCTCGCCCGGCTGCACGAGTCGGGGGAAGAGCGTGCGGGCGAGGCCCAGACGGTCGGCGAGCTCGAGGTCCCAGCCGTGCGAGGAGACGTCGAGCAGGCCGGTGGTCGAGGCGTTCGTGGCCTCGGCGCGCAGCTCGCCGGTGAGCCAGAAGCGCAGCAGGTCGGGCACGAGCAGGAAGCTGTCCGCCTCCTCCAGGCGACCGGCGACGCGGTCCGCCGTCAGCTGGTAGAGGGTGTTGAAGCTGAGGAACTGGAGGCCGTTGCGCGCGTAGAGCTCCGCCGGCGGCACGATCGCGTGCACGGCCCGGGCGGCCGGGACGGTGCGCTCGTCGCGGTAGTGGAACGGCTCGCCGAGCATCCGGCCGTCGCGCAGGAGGCCGTAGTCGACCGCCCAGGCGTCGATGCCGATGCTCGCCAGCCCGCCCTCCACGGCTGCGGCGGCGGTGAGACCGCCGAGCACGTGCCGGTACAGCCCGCTCACATCCCAGTGCAGGCCCTCGTCGCGCGGCAGGCCGGTGCCGCCGGTGCCCGCGACCGGACCGTTGGGGAATCGCGCGAGTTGCTCGAGGTGGAGCTCGTTCGCCGAGACGCGGCCGAGCATCACGCGGCCACTGGTGGCCCCGAGGTCGACGGCGGCGACGGTCGTGGTCATCGCAGGAAGGCGGCGGCGACGCCCGCGTCGACCGGGATGTGCAGACCGGTGGTGTGGGAGAGGTCGGAGGCGCACAGGACGAAGACCGCGTTCGCGACGTTCTCGGGCAGCACCTCGCGCTTGAGGAGGGTGCGCTGGGCGTAGTACTTGCCCAGCTCCTCCTCGGGCACGCCGTAGACGGCGGCGCGCTTGGCGCCCCAGCCGCCGGCGAAGATGCCGGACCCGCGCACGACGCCGTCGGGGTTGATGCCGTTGACCTTCACGCCGTACTCGCCCAGCTCGGCCGCGAGCAGCCGCACCTGGTGCGCCTGGTCGGCCTTCGTGGCGGAGTAGGCGATGTTGTTGGGGCCGGCGAACACGGAGTTCTTCGACGAGATGTAGACGATGTCGCCGCCGAGCTTCTGGTCGATGAGCACGCGGGCCGCGGCGCGGGAGACGAGGAACGAGCCCTTCGCCATCACGTTGTGCTGCAGATCCCAGTCGGCCACCGTGGTCTCGAGGAGCGACTTCGAGAGCGAGAGTCCCGCGTTGTTGATCACGATGTCGAGGCCGCCGAAGGCGAGCAGCGCGGCGTCGACCGCCGCCTGAACCTGCGCCTCATCGGTGACGTTCGCCTGGATCCCCACCGCCACGTCGGTCCCGCCGAGCTCGGCCGCCGCGGCCTGCGCCTTCTCCAGGTCGAGGTCGGCGATCACGACGCACGAGCCCTCCGCTGCGAGGCGCGTGGCGATCGCCTTGCCGATGCCGGACGCGGCCCCCGTGACGAGGGCGATGCGGCCCGCGAGCGGCTTGGGGGCGGGCATCCGCCGCAGCTTCGCCTCCTCGAGCGCCCAGTACTCGATGCGGAACTTCTCGCTCTCATCGATGGGCGCGTAGCTCGAGATCGCCTCCGCACCGCGCATGACGTTGATCGCGTTGATGTAGAACTCGCCCGCGACGCGGGCGGTCTGCTTGTTGGCGCCGTAGCTGAACATGCCGACGCCGGGGACGAGGATGATCGCCGGGTCGGCACCGCGCATCGCGGGCAGTTCTTCCGCCGGGGTTCCCGCAGCCACGGCCGCGTCGACACCCCGCTGGTAGTACCCGGCGTAGTCGGCCCGGTACTGCTCGTGCAGTTCGTCGAGGCGGGCGAGTTGTTCCTCGAGGCTCGCCGTCGTCGGGAGGTCGAGCACGAGCGGGGTGACCTTGGTGCGCAGGAAGTGGTCGGGGCAGCTGGTGCCGAGCGCGGTCAGCCGGGGGTGTTCGGCGCGCGAGAGGAAGTCGAGGACCACCTCGGCGTCGGTGAAGTGCCCCACCTGGGCGCGGTCGGTCGAGGCGATCGCCCGCAGGTGCGGGGCGAGCGCCGCGGCCCGGGCGGCGCGCTCCTCGGCGGGCAGGGCGGTGTAGCCGTCGAGCACCGCGCCGAAGGAGTCGGGGCGACCATGCTCGGCGATGTAGCTCTCGGCGGTGCGGATGATCCACAGACTGTTGGCCTCGGCCTCCTCGGAGGTCTCCCCCCACGCCGTGATGCCGTGGCCGCCCAGGATGCAGCCGATGGCCGCCGGGTTGGCCCGCTTGATCGCCGCGATGTCGAGACCGAGCTGGAAGCCGGGGCGGCGCCACGGCACCCACACGACCTTCCCGCCGAAGGCCGCCGCGGTCAGCGCCTCTCCGTCGGCCGCGGTCGCGAACGCGATGCCGGAATCCGGGTGCAGGTGGTCGACGTGCGCCGCATCGACGAGCCCGTGCATCGCCGTGTCGATCGAGGGTGCCGCTCCGCCCTTGCCGTGCAGGGTGTAGTCGAAGGCCGCGACCATGTCGTCCTCGTGGTCGACACCGGTGTAGGCGCCGACGAGGGCGCGCATCCGGTCGAGGCGGAGCACGGCGAGCCCGGACTCGGTGAGGGTGCCCAGGTCGCCGCCGGATCCCTTGACCCACAGCAGCTCGACCGGCTCACCCGTGACCGGGTCGGTGTCGGTGCCCTTGGCGGAGGTGTTGCCGCCCGCGTAGTTGGTGTTGCGCGGGTCGGCGCCCAGGCGATTGCTCCGGGCGATGAGGGCGGCCGCGGTGGGGTTCGTCATGGTCGGTGTGCCTTGTCTGTGTCAGTGGTCGAGGGTGGCGACGGCGCGCAGTTGCTCGCCGAGGTCGAAGACGCGGGGGAGGTGGGTCGCGGCGAGATCGGCACGGTCATCCGCCTCGGCGAAGAAGGGCTGCATGCTCTCCTCCCAGCGGGTCGCGACGGCCGAGTCGCGCAGGTAGGCCGCGGAGGCCTCGTCGGAGTCGGTCTCGTAGTAGCCCACGAGGAGGCCGTCGGGGGAGAGGAAGAGCGAGTAGTTGCGCCGCCCCGAGCGCGCGATCTCCTGCAGCATCTCGGGCCACACCGGAGAGTGGCGCTCGAGGTACTCGGGGATGCGCTCCGGCTTCACCCGGAGGGTGAAGCAGACCTTCTCCGACATGGGATCAGGCGCCCCAGCCGGCCTGGGTGCCGCCGACGCGGTCGGCCGCGATCTGCTGCTGGTAGCCGCTCGCGAGGTAGGCCTTCATGGGGTTGGCCGGCAGGCCGCGGGTCTCGCGCCAGGCGGCGAGGTCGGCCCGCGGGTCGGTGTAGAAGGCATCCATGAGGATCTCGTTGGCGAGCAGCACGTCGTGGTCGCGCTGTGCCGCCTCGAGCGCGGCCGTGTCGACACTGAGTGCGCGCGCGGTCATCTCCTGCACGTTCAGCACCGAGCGGATCTGCCCGGGGATCTTGTCCTCGACGTTGTGGCACTGGTCGAGCATGAAGGCGACGGGCGAGCCCGGTCCGTAGCCGCCGCCCCGGATGACCTCGTAGAGGATGCGGAACAGCTGGAACGGGTCGGCGGCGCCCACGATGAGGTCGTCGTCGGCGTAGAACCGCGAGTTGAAGTCGAAGCTGCCCAGTTTTCCGAGGCGCAGCAGCTGCGCGACGATGAACTCGATGTTCGTGCCGGGGGCGTGGTGGCCGGTGTCGAGGCAGACCATGGCGCGCTCACCGAGGGCGGCCACCTGCACGTAGCTGGTTCCCCAGTCGGGGACGTCGGTGTGGTAGAACGCCGGCTCGAAGAACTTGTATTCGAGGACCAGGCGCTGGTCATCCCCGATGTTGGCGTAGATCTCGGCGAGCGAGGCGGCGAGGTTGTCCTGGCGGCGACGGATGTCGTCCTGGCCGGGGTAGTTGGTGCCGTCGGCCAGCCAGATCTTGAGGTCGCGCGATCCGGTCTCGTTCATGATCTCGATGCACTCGAGGTGGTGGTCGATCGCCTTGCGCCGGGCCGACTCGCTCGTGGCCGCGAGGCTGCCGAACTTGTAGTCGTCGTCCTGGAAGGTGTTGGAGTTGATGGTGCCGAGGTCGACGCCGTGGTCGCGCGCGAAGCGGCGGAGGGCGGCGTAGTCGTCGACCTTGTCCCACGGGATGTGCAGCGCGACGGTCGGCGCCAGCCCGGTGTACTTGTGCACCTGCGCGGCGTCGGCGATCTTCTCCTCCGGCGTGCGCGGGGTGCCCGGCGTGCCGAAGACCTTGAAGCGGGTGCCCGAGTTTCCGAATGCCCAGGACGGCAGTTCGATGGCCTGGTCGGCCAGTGCGGCGAGGGTTGTGGCGTCGATGCTCACGGTTGGTTCCTTATCCCTTGTGCTGGGGGTGAGGGGCCGTCACCGTCGTGGTGTCGGTCTCTCTGCGGTGCGAATGAATCGTTTCAATGACTAGTGACGATAGTAGGTTGCGAGAGCGATCACGTCAATCGGGGCGTCCCGACGGAGTGATCACGGGCGCGGTGACGCTGACCTGGTGGGTGCCATGCGACAGTTCGAAGTCCGCCGCGGCGGGGGCGCCGTCGAGCGTGATTGTGGAATCGGCACCGGCCGGGAGCGACACCGCGGCGGTGACGCCGAAGGGCACCTCGATCTCGGCGGCGAAGCCGTCGGGCCCGGTGGACCACTCCACCGCGACGGAGCCGAAGCCCGTCTCGACGGATGCCCGTACCCGGTCGATCCCGGCCACGGGGCGTGGCGCGACCACCGTGCGCCGGTAACCCGGCGCACTCGCGTCCGGCGCGATGCCGCCCAGATTGCGATAGACCCAGTCGATGACCGCGCCGTAGGCGTAGTGGTTGAAGGAGAGCATCTGCGCGCCCTCGCTGTTGGCCATGTCGCCGGGATGGATCGTGCCATCCGCCTGCAGCGCGTCCCATCGCTCCCACACGGTCGTGGCGCCCATCTCCACCTGGTACAGCCAGGAGGGGATATCCCGACAGAGCAGCATCTCGTACGCCTCGGCGAATCGCCCGGCGTTCGACAGCGCGTGCAGCACGAGCGGTGTGCCGAGGAACCCGGTCGAGATGCGACCGCCGTGCTCCCGCACACTTTCGGCGAGCGCAGCGGCGAGGCGCTCGCGCTCGCCCTCGGGGGCGATGCGGAACTCGAGGGCGATGGCGCAGCCGGATTGGGTGCTCGCGGCGCTCGCCCCCTCCGCGGCCCACAGCAGTCCCGCGACCTCGTCGGCGAGCCGCGCGGCCCTCTCGGCGGCGCCCGGATCGCCCACGAGCCGTTCGGCCCACGACAGGATCCGCGCGCTGTGCACGAAGAACGCGTTCGCCACGAGGGTGCGCGACACCTTCGCCGCCCACGGCATGTTGCCGGGTGCATCCGGGTCGAGCCAGTCGCTGTACTGGAAGTCGTCGCGGGGCAGCAGCCCGTCGGCCTGCCGTCGGCCCTCGAGGTAGCCGACCCAGCGCCGCATGCTGTCGAGCTGGGTGCGCAGCACGCTCGCGTCACCGTACGACTCGTACACCGACCACGGCACGATCGTGGCGGCGTCGGCCCAGCCGGCCCGCCCCATGATGTCCTGCCCGCGGCCGTCGACCCGGAACGACTCCATGCCCAGGATATTCGGCACCACGGAGGCGACCCCGCCGTCGTCGGCCTGATCGATCTCGAGGTCGCGCAGCCACGACTCCCAGAACGCGCGGGTGTCGAAGAGCGTGGATGCGGTGGTCGCGAAGGCCTGCGCGTCACCGGTCCAGCCCAGGCGCTCGTCGCGCTGCGGGCAGTCGGTCGGCACCGAGACGAAGTTGTCGCGCTGAGACCACTGCACATTCGCGTGCAGGCGGTTGAGGACGGGGTCGGAGCTCTCGAACGCACCGCGCGGAGCGACCGCGCTGCTGATCGCGATCGCCGTCGCGGAGACGATCGTCTCGGCGCCCACCACGTCCGCGTAGCGGAAGCCGTGGAAGGTGAAGTTCGGCTCGAGCGTCGACTCGCCGTCGACCGCGAGAACGTAGCTGTCGGCGGCGCGCGCCGAGCGCAGCGAGCGCGTGTGCAGGGTGCCGTCCGGCTCCAGCACCTCCGCGTGCCGCACCGTGACGACGTCTCCCCGGCGGCCCGTGACCACGAGTCGCACCCACCCCGCGACGTTCTGACCCGCGTCGAGTACGGGGCCGAGCGGCGTCATCGGGAACGCGGCGATCTCGCGCACGCCGGTGGTGAGGGGGGCGGCGAGGATGCCGCGGTCGAGGGCGACCTCGGTGACGGGCATCCACCCCGTTGCGTCGAAGCCGGCGGATGCCCAGCCGGGCTGAGCGCGTCGCAGGTCGTAATCGCTGCCGTCGTAGATGCCCGAGGCGATCACCTCGCCCGTGCTCGCCGACCAGTCCGGGCCGGTGACGATGCGGCGCGTGCTGCCGTCCGCGAACTCGAGTTCGAGCTGCGCGAGCGCGGCGAGCTCCGAACCGTAGTAGGAGTCGCGGCCCTCCCAGCCGAGCCGGCCGCGGTACCAGCCGTCGGCGAGGGTCACGCCGAGCGCGTTCTCACCCGCGCGCAGCAGGCCGGTGACGTCGGCGGTGCTGACGATCAACCGCTCCTGGTAGGCGGTCCAGCCCGGCGCCAGCAGGTCGGGGGAGACGAGCTCGCCGTTGAGGCGGTACTCGCCGAGCCCGAGCGAGGTCGAGTAGAGCCGCGCCCGAACCGGAGCGGCGTCGAGCGTGAATCCGGTGCGCAGCAGCGGGGACCCGCCGCCCACCGGCGAGGGTGAGCCGATCGCGATCGCCGTCCAGTCCTCGGCGGCGAGGCCGGTCTCGACGCGGGCGGTGGGGCTCCACTCGGTCCAGCCCGCGGCGGTCTCGATGCGCACCCGGAAGTGGCGCACCTCGCGGCTCGCGGTCGGTGCCCCCGGAGCCGGGATCGCGAGCGCCTCCGGCGCCCGCACCGCTCCGCTCGAGACGACTCCGATCGAGAAGTCCGCGTCGGCGGCGGACTCGATCTCGTAGGCGAGCTGACGCGCCGACGGATCGCTCGCGCTCACCCGCCAGCTGAGGCGCACCTCGCCGACGGGGACGCCGAGCAGGTCATCCGGGTACTGGGTGCTGAGCGCGGTGACCGTGGTCGCCCGATCGACCGCCGTCATCCCTTCACCGCGCCGCTCGTGAGCCCGGCGACGATCTGGCGGTTGAAGAAGATGTAGGCGACGAGCGGGGGGATCGTGATCAGCAGGATGTCCATGAAAAGCAGGTTGTAGAAGCTGAGGTTCTGGCCCTGGAACTGATAGAGCGTGAGCTGCACGGTCGCGTTCTCATCACCCGGCAGGAAGTACAGCGGGCCGGCGAAGTCGTTGAACACGGCGACCGCCTGCACCACGATCACCGTCACGATGACGGGGCGCAGCAGGGGCAGGATCACCCGGAAGAACAGTCGGATCGGGCCGGCGCCGTCGAGCACCGCCGCCTCGTCGAGCTCGCGCGGGATCGTGCCGACGAAGGCGCGGAACAGGAGGATGCAGAAGGAGAGCCCGAAGGTGGCCTCGACGAGGATCATCCCGAACATCGTCTTGAAGAGGCCGACGCCCTGCAGCAGCCAGATGGTCGGCACGACCGCGGGCGGCACGATGAGGCCGGCGAGCACGAAGAAGTTGATGACCGGGTTGAGGCGCGAAGCCTTGCGCTGCAGCACGTAGCCGACCATCGCCGCGAGGATCACCATGATCGTGACCGAGCCGACGGTCAGGATCGCGCTGTTCGCGAACGCCCGCCAGATGAGGCCGTCGTTCGTGGCGAGCACGTCGCGCAGGTTCTGGAAGAACTGCCAGTGCGTCGGCCATGAGAAGGTGAGGTTGGAGGCGTCGTCCGGCGTCTTCGCGGCCTGCAGGAGGACGAAGGCGAACGGCACGAGGAAGACGACCGCGGTGACGACGATCGCCACGAGTCCCTTGATCCAGGCGATGGTGCGTGCGCGCTTCACAGTTCGACCGTCTTTCGGTTGAGGAAGGAGGAGAGCGGCACCATGATCGCCGTGACCACGACGAAGAGCACGACGTTGCCGGCGGTCGAGAGGCCGTAGAACCCCGCCTGGTACTGCTTGTAGATGACGGAGGCGATCACGTCGCTCGTGAAGCCGGGGCCACCGCCGGTGGTCGCCCAGATGAGGTCGAAGGAGCGGAGGCCGCCGATGAGGGAGAGGATGATCACGGTCGCCATCGCCGGGCGCGAGAGCGGGATCGTGATGGTGCGCAGGATCGCCCAGGAGCTCGCGCCGTCCATGCGGGCGGCCTCGAAGTACTCGTTCGGAATGGCCACGATGCCCGCCATGAAGATGAGGGTCGCGATGCCGACCCCCTTCCAGATGTCGACCGCGGCGATCGTGCCGAGTGCGAGGGCCGGGTCGGTGAACCACCCGGGCTGGGGGAGGTGCAGGAAGCCGAGGACGGCGTTGACCATGCCGTGGAACGGGTCGAGCAGCGACTTGAACATGATGCCGACGCCGATGGTCGAGATCAGCACGGGGAAGAAGATGATGGCGCGGAGGTAGCCACGGGCCAGGATCGGCCCGGTGAGGATCACCGCGAGAGCGAAACCGAGAACGACCTTCGCGGCGGAGGTGGCGAAGCCGTACTCGAAGGTGTGGATGAAGCCGTTCCACAGCTGCGGGTCCTGGAAGAACTGCACGAAGTTGCCGAGCCCGATGAACTGGGAGTCGAACAGCGACCACCGGGTGAGGGAGAAGTAGAAGGAGGCGAAGGTCGGAATGGCGAAGAACACCACGTACATGACCACGGCCGGGATGAAGAACCACGAGGGGTAGAACGACTTCATCTTCTTGCGTGGGCCGGTGCCCTTGCCGCCGGAGGTGGCGCCCACGGGGAGGGTGGGGGCCAGGTTGGTTGTCGCCATTGCTACTCCTCATCGAGTTGGCGGGTGGGGGAGGGAAACGGGGCCGGCGGTGGTGTGCTGCCGGCCCCGCGGCGTCTCGTTCAGTCGAACGCTACGTCAGGGTTGCGGCTAGTTCCAGCCCGGGAGGCCGAGCTGCTGAGCCTGGGCCTTCACGTCCTGGTCGTAGAGCGCGGCGCCCTGAGCGGCGGTCGAGATGCCGGATCCGACCTGGATGAGGATCTTCTCGAGGTTCGGTCCCTTGATGGGGGAGATGAACTCGAGCGCGAGGCCCGTCTTGCCCGCGTCCTGGTACTTCTGCTCGTCGGCGACGAGGGCAGGGGCGTTGGACGGAACGGTGCAGGCGGTCGTCGCGTAGGGTCCGGCCGGAAGCTGTGCGGCGTTCTGCACGGCGCAGCCCTCGGGCGAGTTGAGGAACGCGACGAGCTTCTTCGCGGACGCCAGCTTCGCTCCCGTGGTCGACAACGGGATGTAAGCGCCGTTCGCCTCCCACACTGTGGCGTGCGAGTTGCCGTTCGCCGTCGGCATCGCGAAGTAACCGATGTCGTTGACCTGGTCGGGGTTGCTCTGGATCACGTTGCCGATGACCACGGTGATCATCGGGTACTGAGCCGCCTGGCCGGTCGCGAGCATCTTCAGCGCGTTCACGTTGGTGAGCGAGGCGAAGTCCTTGTTCAGGAGACCGAGCTTGTGAACCTCTTCCGTGTCCTGGAAGCCGGCGAGTGCCGGCGGGTTCACGTACTTGGCCTTGTTCGCGGTGTAGTTCGCGGCCCAGTTCGGGTCCTGCGCGCTGACGTTGGCGAAGTCGGCGAGCACGAACAGCTGGCTGGTCCAGGTGTCACCGTACGACTGCACGACGGGGACGATGCCCGCGGCCTTGATCTTCTGGCTGTTGCTGATGAACTCGGCCCAGGTGTCGGGAACCGAGAGGCCCAGCTTGGCGTAGACCTTCTTGTTGTACATGACGCCGCCGTCGAAGGTGCTGCCGAACGGTGCGCCGTACATCCCCTTCGAGGTGCTGACCGCGGCCTTGAAGTCCTTCGAGACCGAGGCGGCCCACGGCTCGTTGCCGAGCGGCTGCAGGGTCTGGTCGGGGTGCAGCGCCTGGAGGAGCGATCCCGAGTTGTAGAAGAAGACGTCGTCCATGGTCTTGGTGGAGAGGCGGGTCTTGATGAGGTTGTCGCCGTCGGTTCCACCCGGGCGGGTGTCGACCTTGACCTTGATCGACGGGTACTTCTTCATGAACGCGGCCGCGATGTCCTTGGCCGTCTTCGTGGCAAGCGGGTCGTTGCCACCGGCGAGGAGCGAGATCGAGTTGCCATCGCTCGATGAACCGCCGCCCCCTCCGACGGAACAGCCGGTGAGGGCGAGTCCCACGAGTGCCGTCGCGCCTAGCACGGCCAATGCGCGCGTCGCGGATCGACGAAGAATCATTTATACCTCCTTGTATAAGAGCGCTGCGTTCCCGCTGTGCAGGGGGTGCATTGAAACGCTTCAGGAAGAAGCATGGATCAGAGACGGGCATCCCGTCAATGACCCTTTGTAACGATGGGGTAACAGAAAAGCGCTTCAATCCTCCCCAACTGGACAATTTTGTCGCACTTTGCGTGCGACGGCCCCCACAGTGACAACTCGCGAACCACGCCGGCTCACGCCCCCACCCCACAAGATTTACTCGTTTCATTCCGCTCAGCCGCCCCGCTGTCCTAGACTTCAGCCGGAAAGGGGGCTGGCATGGCCGCGGCGAACGTCAAAGATGTCGCTGCCCTCGCCCGCGTCTCCATCGGCACCGTCTCCAACGTGCTCAACCGCCCCGAGATCGTCTCTCCCGAGACCGCCGAGCGCGTCATGCAGGCGATCGAGAAGCTCGGCTTCGTGCGCAACGACGCCGCCCGCCAGCTGAAGGCGGGCCGCAGCAATGCGATCGGGCTCGTGCTCCTCGACGGCGCCAACCCCTTCTTCACCGAGATGGCGACGGCCGCCGAAGACGGCGCCGCGCGCGCCGGGTTCTCCGTCATCGTCGGCAACAGCAACGAGAAGAAGGACCGCGAGTCGGGCTACCTCAACCTCTTCGAGGAGCAGCGCGTGCGGGGCATCCTCATCTCGCCCGTCGGCAATGTGGCACCCCGGCTGCGGCGGATCCGCGATCACGGCATCCCCGTCGTGCTCGTCGACCGCACGAGCCCCGACTCCTCGTTCAGCTCCGTCTCGGTCGACGACGTCACCGGTGGGGCGGTCGCGGTGACGCACCTGATCGACTCGGGGCGCCGGCGCATCGCGTTCGTGGGCGGCGCGATGAGCATCCGCCAGGTCAGCGACCGCCTCCAGGGCGCGCGCATCGCGGTCGGGATGCGCGCCGACGTGAGCCTCGAAGTCATCACCACCGCGGCCCTCGTCGTGTCGGAGGGCCGCGAGGCGGGCCGCGCGATCGCTCGTCGCCCGGCGTCCGAGCGCCCGGACGCCATCTTCGCCGCGAACGACCTCGTGGCGATCGGCCTGCTGCAGGGACTGCTGATGGAGGGGCGGATCGCGATCCCCGACCAGATCGCCGTCATCGGCTACGACGACATCCCCTTCGCCGACGCCTCGGTCGTCGCGCTCAGCTCGATCCGCCAGCCGACCCGGCTCATCGGCGAGACCGCGGTCGAGATCCTGCTGGAGGAGGCCGACGACCCCACGCTCGAGCCGCGGCACGTCGTGTACCAGCCGGAGCTGGTCATCCGCGACAGCAGCGGCGGCCCCGCCGCCTGAGCGGCGAAATCCCCGGTCGCGGCGAAACATCGTCGCAACACCACCGCACTAGGCTCACACCATGGGTGACCTGTTCGACGGATACAGCTCCACCGTCACGCGCTCGAAGGGTGCACCGGCGTTCGATGAGATGTTCGCGAAGCCGGGGGCGGCGAGAAAGTCGTACAAGGAGATCCACGCGACGCTCGCGCGGATGACCCAGGAGGAGCTGCGCGGCCGCACCGAGGCCCTCGGTGCCAGCTACCTCGCGCAGGGCGTCACCTTCGACTTCGCCGGCGAGGAGCGCCCGTTCCCGCTCGACGCCGTTCCCCGGGTGATCGACCAGGCCGAGTGGCTCCACATGGAGGCCGGCATCAAGCAGCGCGTGCAGGCGCTCGAGCGGTTCCTCGCCGATATCTACGGCCCGCAGCTCGCCGTGCGCGACGGGGTGATCCCGGCCGCGCTCATCACCTCCTCCAGCCACTTCCACCGCGAGGCGGCGGGCATCGTGAGCGCGAACGGGGTGCGCATCCAGGTCAGCGGCATCGACCTCATCCGCGATGAGGCCGGCACCTGGCGCGTGCTCGAAGACAACGTGCGGGTGCCCTCCGGCGTCAGCTACGTCATCTCCAACCGCCGGGTCATGGCGCAGACCCTCCCCGAGCTCTTCGTCTCCATGCGGGTGCGCCCGGTGGGCGACTACCCGAACCGCCTTCTGCAGGCGCTGCGGGCCTCCGCCCCCGAGGGCGTGGATGATCCCACCGTCGTCGTGCTCACGCCCGGTGTCTTCAACTCCGCCTACTTCGAGCACACGCTGCTCGCCCGCCTGATGGGCGTCGAGCTCGTCGAGGGTCGCGACCTGTTCTGCTCCGGTGGCCGGGTGTGGATGCGCACGACGGCCGGTCCCACGCGGGTCGATGTGATCTACCGTCGCGTCGACGACGAGTTCCTCGATCCGCTGCAGTTCCGGGCCGACTCCATGCTCGGCAGCCCTGGACTCCTCCTGGCCGCCCGTCTCGGCAATGTGACCATCGCGAACGCGGTCGGCAACGGCGTCGCCGACGACAAGCTCGTCTACACCTACCTGCCCGACCTCATCCGTTACTACCTCGCCGAGGACCCGATCATCCCGAACGTGCACACCTGGCGGCTCGAGGAGCCGGGGGCGCTCGAGGAGGTGCTCGACCGCCTGGACGAGCTCGTCGTCAAGCCGGTCGACGGCTCGGGCGGCAAGGGTCTCGTCGTCGGCCCGGCCGCGTCGAAGGATGAGCTCGCGACCCTGCGCACCCGGCTGCTCGCCGACCCCCGAGGGTGGATCGCGCAGCCCGTCGTTCAGCTGTCGACGATCCCCACCCTCGTCGACGACGGGATGCGCGCCCGCCACGCCGATCTCCGTCCCTTCGCCGTCAACGACGGCAAAGACGTCTGGGTGCTGCCGGGCGGGCTGACCCGGGTCGCACTGCCGGAGGGGGAACTCGTCGTCAACAGTTCCCAGGGCGGTGGCTCGAAGGACACCTGGGTCGTGGGGCTCGACCCGTTGCAGACGCCGCGGCACGACATCCAGGGGCTGGTCGCGGATCAGGCCGCGCCGACGTCGTCGATTCCGATCATCCTCAGCGGCGATCACACGCAGGATCACTCGCCGCTGGACGGCCCCAAGTCGAACGACCAGGAGCAACAGCAACAGCAGCAGATCGGGGAAGACGCATGCTGAGCCGCATCGCAGAGAGCCTGTTCTGGATCGGGCGGTACATCGAGCGCTCCGACGGCACGGCCCGCATCCTCGATGTGCACCTCCAGCTGCTGCTCGAAGACCCGTGGATCGAAGAGAACCTCGCCTGCCGCTCGCTGCTGAGCGTGATGGGCAGCACCATCCCCGACACCGATCTCACCCGGGCCGACGTGCTGCAGCTGCTCGCCGTGGACCGCACGCAGCCCGCCTCGATCGCCTACTCCCTCAATGCCGCGCGCGAGAACGCCCGGCGCGCGCGCGAGGTCATCTCCACCGAGCTGTGGGAGGTGCTGAACACGACGCGCGCCCGCATGCCGCGCAAGGTGTCGAGCGACAAGGTGCACGAGTTCTTCGGCTGGGTGCGCGAGCGGTCGGCGCTCGCCGTGGGCATCATCGAGTCGGCGACCAGCCGCGACGAGGCCTGGAGCTTCTTCACCCTGGGTCGCAGCATCGAGCGCGCCGACATGACCGCGCGACTGCTGGCGACCCGCTCGCTCACCGAGGCGAGCGGGCCCTCCTGGACCACCATCCTGCGCAGCGTCGGCGCCTACGAGGCCTACCTCCGCACCTATCGCGGCATGCCGAGCGCCCGCAACGCGGCCGAGTTCCTGCTGCTCGACCGCCTCTTCCCGCGCAGCATCCTGTTCTCGGTCACGCGCGCAGAGCAGTGCATGCGCGACATCGAGCCGCGCACCGACCGGGTCGGCGTCAGCGATCAGGCCCTCCGCCTGCTCGGTCAGATCCGCAGCGAACTGGAGTTCCGGCCCATCGTCGAGATCCTCGACGACCTCACCCGGCACATGGACAACGTGCAGCTGGCCACGAGCGCCGCCTCGGAGGCGATCCGCCAGCGCTACTTCCCGACCAACGCCGCGCCGAGCTGGGTGCGTGAGAACTCGTGAACCGACTCAGAATCAAGCACACCACCGGCTTCCACTACGAGGGCGACGTCACCGCCTCCTACAACGAGGCGAGGATGCTCCCCGCCTCCAGCGACGGACAACTCGTGTTGTTCTCCCACCTCGACATCCTCCCCATCTCGAGCCAGCACTCCTACGTCGACTACTGGGGCACCCGGGTGTCCTCCTTCGACATCCTCACGCCGCACCGCGAGCTCGCGCTGACGGCGACGAGTCTCGTCGAGGTGCGCCCGCGCGAGCATCCGAGTCACGACCTCAGCTGGGACGACCTGGCCGTGGCCGCCGCGACCTCCACCGAGTACGTGGAGCAGTTGAAGCAGACGCGTCGCACCGAACCGCCCTCGGAGGTCGCCGAGCAGGCGGCCGAGATCGCGGCGACGGCGTCCGGTCCCTGCGACGCCGGACTGAAGATCTGCACCATGATCGGCGAGGCCGTGGAGTACATGCAGGGCGTGACCGGGGTGCACACGACGGCCACCGAGGCGTGGGCCGTGCGCAAGGGCGTCTGCCAGGACATCGCGCACCTCGCCCTGGGCGCACTGCGGTCGGTGGGCATCCCCGCCCGCTATGTCTCCGGCTACCTGCACCCCCGACCGAACGCGGCCATCGGCGAGACCGTGGTCGGCGAGTCGCACGCCTGGGTGGAGTGGTTCTGCGGGAGCTGGCGCGGTTTCGACCCTACGAACCTCATCGACATCGGCGACCGGCACGTCACCGTCGGCCACGGTCGCGACTACAACGACGTCGCCCCGCTGCGCGGGGTGTACGCCGGGCCGCATGCCTCGCAGTTGTTCGTCACGGTGCAGATCACGCGCGAGGCCTGAGCCCCGCGCGTCACGCCTTCGCGGCCGCCGCCTCGCGTTCCTTCGCCCGGAGGTCCTTGCGCAGGATCTTGCCCGAGGTGGTCTTCGGCACGACGTCGATGAACTCGACGCGGCGCACCTTCTCGTGCGGCGCGACGCGCTCTGCGACGTAGGCGATGACGTCGTCGGCCGTGAGCGCCGCGCCCGCCTGCACCACCACGAAGGCCTTCGGGATCTCCTGCGCGTCGTCGTCGGGCACCCCGATCACGGCCGCGTCTGCGATCTCCGGGTGCCCCAGCAGCACGGCCTCGAGCACGGCGGGCGCCACCTGGTAGCCCTTGTATTTGATGAGTTCCTTCAGCCGGTCGACGACGTAGTAGGTTCCGTCGGCGGCGACGGTCGCGATGTCGCCCGTGTGCAGCCAGCCGTCCGGCTCGAGGGTCGCGGTCGTCGCCTCCGCGTTGTGCAGGTAGCCGAGCATCACGTTCGGCCCGCGCACGAGCAGCTCGCCCGGAGCGCTCACCCCCTCCTCCGGCATCGGGATGTCGGCGCCCGTCTCCACATCGACGAGCCGGCACTCCACGTTGGGGAGCGGCACGCCGATGCTGTCGAGCGAGATGTCGTCGCGCTCGACGGGGATGGCGTGCGAGACGGGGCTGAGCTCGGTCATCCCGTAGCCCTGCCGCACCCGGCAGCGCAGCCGGTCGGCGACGAGTCCGGCGAGGGTCGCGTCGAGCGGGGCGGCCCCCGAGAAGATCACGTCGATCGAGGAGACGTCGTATTGGTCGACGATGGGGTGCTTCGCGAGCGCCACCGCGATGGGCGGGGCGATGAAGACCCAGGTGCAGCGCTGCTCGCTGATGTTGCGCAGAAACTCCGGCAGGTCGAAGCGCGGCATCGTGACGAGACTCGCCCGCTGCTTGATCGCGTAGTTGAGCAGCACGGTCAGTCCGTAGATGTGGAAGAAGGGCAGCACCGCGAGCACGCGGTCGGATCGCGTGAGGCCGATTACCATGCCCGACTGCACGACGTTGGCGACGAGGTTGCGATGGCTGAGCATGACGCCCTTCGGGCGACCCGTGGTGCCGGAGGAGTAGGGCAGCACGGCGATCTGGGTGGCCGGATCGAGGTGCACCTCCGGGGCGGGCGCGCCCTGCGCGATGAGGTCGCGAAGCGAGGGATGACCGTCCGCCCCGTCCATCACCACCAGGTGCTCCGCATCCAGGCCGACCGCCGCTGCGGCCTCCGCTGCGTGGCCCAGCAGGGGTGACACGGTGAACAGCCAGTGGGCATCCGCATCGCGCAGCTGGTTCGCGATCTCGTCGGCGGTGTACAGCGAGTTGATGGTGGTGACGATGCACCCGGCCCGGAGGATTCCGTGGAAGACGATCGCGAAGGCGGGGGCGTTCGGGCAGAGCAGGCCGACGACGGTGCCGGGGGTCGCCCCCCGCGCGGCGAGGGCGCCCGCGACCGCGTCGATCTGGGCGACGAACTGGCGGTAGGAGACCTGATTCCCCGTCGGGCCGTCGATGAGGACGACTCGATCGAGGTCCTCCTCGGCGAGGTCGCCGAACAGGAAGTCGTAGACGCTCTGGTCGGGGATGGTTGCGTCGGGGTAGGTCGTGCTCGGCATGATCGGCTATCTCCTTTGACAGACGGGGCTCTCACTCACCTTCTCACCCCGGCGGAGTTTTGCGGTCAACTCGGGGCAACTCGGAAGGAATGGCGGCGAATTCCGGTGCCGCGTCGCACGTCCGAGGTGCGTCATAAGTGCGAATAGCGATCGCTCTTATTTGCACTTAGCGCCGTAAGTGAAAGTAAGCGGCGCCTGTTCTTCTACGCCGCGGCCTCCGCGACGCTCACGAGCGGCAGCCCGAGCGCCTCGGCGACGCCCGCGTTGGTCACGGCACCGGCGTGCACGTTGAGGCCCTTCGCGAGGGCGGCATCGTCGGCGACGGCCTTCTTCCAGCCCTTGTCGGCGATGGCGAGCACGTAGGGCAGGGTCGCGTTGGTGAGCGCGGCCGTCGAGGTCTCCGGCACGGCGCCGGGCATGTTGGCGACGCAGTAGTACAGCGAGTCGTGCACGGCGAAGGTGGGGTCGTCGTGGGTGGTCGCGCGGCTGCCCTCGAAGCATCCGCCCTGGTCGATCGCGATGTCGACGAGCACGGAGCCCGGCTTCATGCCCGCGACCATCTCGTCGGTGACGAGCTTGGGCGCCTTCTCGCCGGGGATCAGCACCGAGCCGATCACGAGGTCGGCGTCGCGCACCTGGGCGGCCACCTCGTAGGGGGAGGAGTGGCGCGTCTGGATCGCACCGTTCCACCGCGCCTCGAGGGTGCGCAGGCGGGCGAGAGAGACGTCGATGACGGTCACGTCGGCGCCCATGCCGAGGGCGTTCGCGGCGGCGTGCTCCCCGGCGACCCCGCCGCCGATCACGACGACCTTCGCCTTGCGCGTACCGGCGACGCCGCCCAGCAGAACGCCGCGGCCACCGGATGCCCGCATCAGGTGATACGCACCGACCTGGATCGACAACCGCCCGGCGACCTCGCTCATGGGCGAGAGCAGCGGCAGGCTGCGGTCGGCGAGCTGAACCGTCTCGTAGGCGATCGCCGTGGTGCCCGAGGCCAGCAGGGCGTCGGTGCACTCGCGCGAGGCGGCGAGGTGGAGGTAGGTGAAGAGCACCTGCCCGGCGCGCATGCGCGAGTACTCGGCGGCGATCGGCTCCTTCACCTTGAGGAGGAGGTCGGCGGAGGCCCATACCTCGTCGGCCGTCGGCAGCACGGTCGCGCCGGCGGCGGTGTAATCGTCGTCGGAGATGCGGGATCCGACTCCGGCGCCCGCCTCGACGACGACCTCGTGACCGCGCACGACGAGCGCGTGAACACCCGCCGGGGTGATCGCGACCCGGTTCTCGTTGTTCTTGATCTCGGTGGGGATTCCGACGCGCATGGCGACTCCTCGGTGACGGCGGTGCTGACGGTGGCGGACGGGCCGGGCTCGTGGTCGGGCCGCACCCCTAGATGCGGCCCGATTGCTGCAATGGTCGCAGAACATCCGAACGATGCCCAGATCGGGCGAAGAACCTTCGGTAAGGTCATCCCAGTACGAAGGTTCTTCTGCGAGAGGCGGTATTTCGGTGGCACAGGCACACGATCTTCGCGAGGGGGCGGTGCTCGACGATATCGACCGCCGGATTCTGGCCGCGCTGGCCGACGACGCGCGGCTGTCGAACGCCCAGCTGGCCGCCGCGGTGGGCATCGCCCAGTCGACCGCCTGGGGTCGCGCGAAATGCCCGCCGGGATGCTTCGCAAATACGGGCGCAGTCCTCGCTGGGCCCGTCGTGATGGCCCGAGGGTCGCGGGCTATCAGCAGTCACTAGAACGAGATTCCGCCGTTGCCGATAGTTGGCAGAAATGGGATGAGAGAGGGTGCGTTGCCCCATCCGAAGACGTACGCATCAACAAGCGCCAATGCGAGCGCGACGCCCCAGCGAATCCACCACGGCCTAACCCAGGGCGGGACCGCAACAGCCGCGAACACAAGCCCTGAACAAGCCACCGCCAAGACGACCCCGAGCGCGTATCCGAGTTCCAGAGAACTCGCGGTCGGCCCCCAGCATCCGCCGAATCCGCACCACCCCAGCCGGGCGGCAAACCACAGCGGATAGCCGATCAGCAGTGCCACGGGGACAGTCCAGAACAGATTGACGGCGGCAATGCTGAAGCCCCGTGGTTTGCTTTCCCGAGCGGTCGAATCAGCCAAGGTTCACGGCTCCCGATGTTGCGAATGAGCCGGCCTGTATCGATGCGCCGAGCGAGGAGGTGCCATTCACTATGACCTTTCCCGGGGTTTGAAGCAGCACCTTGACCTTCGGGTCGATTGTCGTCGCCGCGGAGAAGGCCAAGTCCTTATTGGTTGAGCCGCCCCCCTCGACCTTGATGGTCAGGGTGTGGGTCGCGCCGTCCCCTGAGGCAACATTGAGCCCACTTGCAGTCGAGAACTTGCCCACGATGAGTGTCAGGTCCCCCCTGAGGGATAGCGTCATTCCTTGAAGAGTAACTCCCGCGCATGAGCTGGCAGATGGTCGTGCATCTACGAAGAGATCACTCATTATGGATGCAGTGGATCCGTTCACGCTGGAGCTCCACGGCGCCATGGTGCAGCCCGGGTTGCTGGTGAGGCCTTGGGACCAGGAGGGGGCGGCGTTGGCCGACGCGGTCCTGTTCATCCATTGCTTCCAGGTGATCGCCGATGAGGGGAGGGAGCCGACCGTGAACGAGGGGTACGGCCCGACAAGTGGCCTTGGCACCGGCACTCTCGCCGAGATGGTTCCGGTGACCGAGCCATTCGCTGCCAGTGCCTCCTGCTGCAAACCGTCGATCACCGTGAATGTTCCGTTCGTCGAGACAGATCCCCCAATCTTCGCGGTGGATTGGAATCGAACATTGCCAGCTGCGAAGACAGAGCCCAGCACTTGAGGTCTTGCATCCATGACTATCGTCCCGCCGGCGTAGATGTCCCCAGCAATGCGGCAATTGTTGGTGAGGTGGATGTTGCCGGCGGCGAATACCGAACCGGCGACGCGCACATCTGAGTTGCACTCGAAGTCTCCACCGGTCACGACATTGCCGTTATTCACATGTAGCTGATTGGTGAGAGAGACCGATGCAGCGGAACTGACTGCCGTCTGCCAACCATCGATGACAGTATCAACGCCGCCAGTCCCATAGCACCGATCGCGCTCACCCGTAAAACCTTCAGCTTCCTCACCTTTCCCTCAAGCAATTTCCGAGAGATTATTAGGAAAGAATCACGTTCGCAATCACCCGGTTGGGGGGACGACGCCATGGCGATTGTTGATGTGGAATGAGCCACGCTGGCCAGGATCCACCTCGGCGGTGCCGAGACTCTGCATCGCTCCAATCGTTCGTGTCGGGCGACAAGAGTGTCACCGGCCCATGGGCGCGGCCGCATCCGAACGATGCCCAGATCGAGCGAAGAACCTTCGGTAAGGTCATCCTAGTACGAAGGTTCTTCTGTGAGAGGCGGTATTTCGGTGGCACAGGCACACGATCTTCGCGAGGGGGCGGTGCTCGACGACATCGACCGCCGGATTCTGGCCGCGCTGGCCGACGACGCGCGGCTGTCGAACGCCCAGCTGGCCGCCGCGGTGGGCATCGCCCAGTCGACCGCGCACGTGCGGTTGCGCTCGCTCATCGACCGCGGTGTGATCACGGGGTTTCTCACGAGCATCGACCAGCGCAAGCTGGGCCTCACCCTGCAGGCCCTCATCGGCGTGACGCTGCGCTCCGGGTCGCGCCAGTCGAGCATCACCGCCTTCAGCGAGGACGTGCGTCGCCTGCCCGAGGTGCTGCAGGTGTTCTTCCTCGGCGGTCTCGACGACTTCATGGTGCACATCGCTGTGGCCGAGTCGGCGGATGTCCGGCGCTTCGTCGTCGAGCACCTGTCGGCGCACGCGAGCGTGGCCTCCACCCGCACCAGCCTCATCTTCGACTACCACCGCAACGGCGTCGCGGCGTCGTTCGACTAGCGCGAGGCTACCCGCGCTGGACCGCGATCTCCTGAGTCTCGAGGCTGGCGGCGGCGTCGGCACGACGCTGGGCGGCCGACAGGAGTGAACCGGCGTAGCGGGCGCGGACACCGAAGCGAGCCTCGGGCGAGCGCTCCAGCCGCAGACGCTTCGCGCCGATCATCCACCCCACCGCGACGGCGGCGGCCGCGAGCCCGGAGGCGGCCGCGACGCCGAGCGCCCAGCGCGGGCCGAAGACGTTGGCCACCCAGCCCACGACGGGCGCCCCGATCGGGGTGCCGCCCGCGAAGATCGCCATGTACAGCGCCATGACCCGGCCGCGCATCGCGGGCTCGGTCGTCGTCTGCACGTAGGCGTTCGCGCTCGTCATCATGGTGAGCGAGCTCACGCCGACCACGATGAGGGAGATCGCGAAGCTCCAGTAGCTCGGCATCGTGGCGGCGACGATGCAGGCGAAGCCGAAGGCGACCGCGGCGAGGGTCACCACCCGCAGCCGCGGCTTCTCGCGGCGGGCCGCGAGAAGAGCTCCGGCCACCGAGCCGATCGCCATGATCGACGACAGGATTCCGAACTCGCTCGCGCCCTTGTGGAACGCGACGGTCGCCATGGTGGAGGTGAAGATGGGGAAGTTGAAGCCGAAGGTGCCCACGAGGAACACCATGACGAGCACGACGACGATGTCGGGACGACCCCAGACGTAGACCCAGCCCGCCCTGATCTGACCCCGCGCGCGCGGCGGCCGCACGGGCGCGCGCAGTTCCTCGCGCCGCATCAGCCGGAGGGCGCCCATCGTCGCGGCGAAGGTCGTCGCGTTCAGCAGGAACACCCAGCCGCTCCCGATCGTGGCGATCAGCACGCCCGCGACGGCGGGGCCGATCAGCCGGGCGCCGTTGAAGGAGGCCGAGTTGAGCGCCACGGCGTTGGGGATGCTCGACTCCGGCACGAGCTCCGAGACGAAGCTCTGGCGCACCGGCGCGTCGATCGCCGCAACCACCCCGAGCAGGAATGCGAACACGTAGACCTCCCACAGCGTGGCGACACCGAACACGGTGATGAGGCCGAGGGCGAGTCCGAGCGCCCCCATGAGCAGCTGGGTCAGCATGAGTAGCCGGCGCTTGTCGGCGCGATCGGCGATGAGGCCGGAGACCGGCATGAGCAGCAGGATGGGCCCGAACTGCAGCGCCATCGTGATGCCCACGGCGGCGGCGTCGTGGTTCGTCAGGTCGGTGAGAACGATCCAATCCTGGGCGGTGCGCTGCATCCAGGTGCCGATGTTGGAGACGAGCGCGCCCGCGAACCAGAGGCGGTAGTTGACGATGCTGAGGCTGCGGAAGATCGCGTTCACGAGTCGGCGAGCTTCCGCAGAATATCGGCGGCAGCGGCGACGGTCGCCCGCTCCTCCTCGCTGAGCGAGGCGAGCCGGGTGGTGAACCACGCGTCGCGCTTGCGCTTGGTGTCGCGGATGAAGGTGCGCCCCGCATCCGACAGCTCGAGCACCACGCGGCGTCCGTCGTCGCGCGCGGCCTCCCGCGTGACGAGACCGGCGGCGACGAGGCTGTTGATGGTGCGGTTCATGCTCGGGGGCGTGACGCGCTCGTGCTCGCTCAGCGAACTGAGGCTCTGCGGACCGAGCGTGTACAGCGCGAAGAGCACCGCGCGCTGCCCCTCGGTGACGTTCTCGTCGCCCTGCATCGAGCGGATGCGGCGGGCGAGACGCTGGATCGTCAGTCGGATGTCCTGGTCGTCGGTCGGCATGATAGTTAACCTAACAAATTAGCCTCGCTAAGTATTTCCCGCGACCGCGACCACGGCGACCTCCCGCCGCGCGTCGCGCCCCGAGCGCCGGGCGGATGACCTCGCGCACGCATTACGCTGAACCCAGCAAGGAGGCTCCCGTGCCCACATCCGTCCGCACCGACCACAGCTACGTCGACGCCGAGGGCGTCACCATCCACTACCACCGGTGGGACGCGCAGAACCCGGTCGGCGTCGTGCAGATCGCCCACGGGCTCGGCGAGTACGCGGCACGGTACGAGTACCTCGCCCAGGCGCTCACCGCGGCGGGCTTCACCGTCTACGCCGACGACCACCGCGGGCACGGGCAGACCGGTCTCGGCCAGTACGGCGGCGACCGCAGCAGACTCGGCCGACTCGGGCCGGGCGGGCTGCGGGCCACGATCGCCGCGCTGCGGATGCTGACCGCGATCGCGCGCGACGAGCATCCCGATCTCCCGCTCGCCATCATCGGTCACAGCTGGGGCTCGCTCATGGTGCAGATCATCCTCAACCGGCACGCCTCCGACTACGACGCCGTGATCCTCACCGGCACCGCCCACCGCCTGCCCGGCAGCATGAACGCCGGGCAGTTGAACGCGCGCCACAAGCACCTGGGCGACACCGGGTTCGAGTGGCTGAGCCGCGACCCCGCGGTCGCCGCCGCCTTCCTCGCCGACCCTCTCACCTTCTACGCCGACGTGCTGAAGCTCTTCGGCCTCGCCGATGGCCTGCGGCTCTTCGGGGTGCCCTCGCGTCACCTCGACCACGACGTGCCGCTCCTCATCGCGATCGGCAGCGAGGATCCGCTCGGCGGCGAGCGCAGCGTGCGCCACCTCGGTGCCGCCTACGGCAAGCGCTCGCGCCTCAGCGACGTCGAGCTCGCCGTGTTCCCGGGCGCGCGTCACGAGATCTTCAACGAGACCAACCGCGATGAGGTGAACGCTTTCGTCATCGACTGGCTCACCTCGCGTCTCGTTCCCCGCGGATGACCGCCGCCAGCTAGCGCGGCACCCGCTCGATTACGCTGGGCAGCGAGCAGAAAAGAGGCATCGTGCACGGCGAATTCAAGGTTCCCGGGGGCAAGCTCGTCGTCGTCGACCTGGAGGTGGTCGACGGCACGATCCGCGAATTCCGGCTGGCCGGCGACTTCTTCCTCGAACCCGATTGGGCGCTCGGTGCCATCAACGACGCCGTGGTGGGCCTCCCCGCCGACTCCGAGGCGAGCACCTTCACTCAGGCGATCCAACGGGCGCTCCCCGCCGACGCCGTTCTGCTGGGCTTCTCGGCCGAGGCCGTCGCGACCACGATCCGCCGGGCGCTCGCCGAGGCCACCAGCTTTCGCGATTACGACTGGCAGATCATCCACGGCCGCTCGGAGCGCCCGCAGCTGCAGATGGCCCTCGATCAGGTTCTGGCCGAGGAGGTCGGCGCGGGTCGCCGCGGCCCCACGTTGCGCATCTGGGAGTGGGATGACCCGGCCGTCGTGATCGGCAGCTTCCAGTCCGTGCGCAACGAGGTCGACCTCGAGAACGCCGCGAAGTACGGCTTCGAGGTGGTGCGGCGCATCAGCGGCGGCGGCGCGATGTTCATGGACTCCGGATCGGTCGTCACCTACTCGATCTACGCCCCCTCGGCTCTCGTGCAGGGCATGAGCTTCGCCGACTCGTACGCCTTCCTCGACGAGTGGGTGATCGTGGCGCTGAAGACGCTCGGCATCGACGCCTGGTACCAGCCGCTCAACGACATCACGAGCGCGAAGGGCAAGATCGGCGGCGCCGCCCAGAAGCGCCTCGGCACGGGCGCGGTGCTGCACCACGTGACGATGAGCTACGACATGGACGGCGACAAGATGGTGGAGGTGCTCCGCATCGGTCGCGAGAAGATGAGCGACAAGGGCACCCGCAGCGCGAACAAGCGGGTGGACCCGCTGCGCAGCCAGACCGGGTTGCCCCGGGCGGCGGTCATCGAGCAGCTCATCACCACCTTCGACTCGCTGTACGGCTCGACCCGCGGCGAGATCACGCCCGAGGAGTACGCCAAGGCCGAGCAGCTGGTGCGCGAGAAGTTCGGTACGCCGGAGTGGATCCATAGGGTGCCGTAATCTCTGTGACACATTCTCGACATAGGCTGAGCGCATGAACGGGTGGGTGGTGCCGGCGATCGTCGTGGTCGCGATCGCGATGGCGGTCGTCGCCGCCGCGCTGGGCTGGATCGACCTCTCCGACAAGACCCAGCGCACGAGAGGCTCCGGGGGCTCATCGGGGTCGGGGTTCTTCGGCATCGGCGACGAGGTGTTCAACCCGAGCCGCTACGAGGCGCAGGTTGAGCTCGACCGCCAGACCACGCTCCCCGCGCCCGCCCCCATTCCCGGCGACGGGCCGTTCCTGCGGGATTCGCCCCGCGGCGAGGAGCGACCCCGGGCCGAGAGCTACGCGGGCAAGGTCACGATCGAGCTGCCGACCGCGCCCCGGTAGTCGCGGCCCCGCCCGGCGCCGCCGAATCCGCTCCGCGGCCGCTCCCCGCCGACGCCACCGCGGGGCAGCTGCCCCGCCCGACTACACCGACTCGCGCTCGACCAGCTGTGTCGGGATGATCGTGAGCCGTTCCACGGTCTCACCCTCGATCAGCCGCACGAGAGTCTCCGCGATCTTCGCGCCCTGCGTCGTCGACGGCTGGTCGATCGTGGTGAGCGGCGGCGTCGCGTTCTGCGCGTAGTAGTCGTTGTCGATCGTGGTGACCGACACGTCGCGCGGAACGACGAGTCCGTGCTCGCGGAGCACGCCCAGCGCACCGGACGCCATCTGGGCGGAGGCCGCGAACAGGGCGTCGAAGGGGGTGCCGCGGTCGATCATCCGCTGCATCGCCTCGGCGCCGCCCTGCGGGGTGAAGTCGCCGTACTCGACGAGGTCGTCGTGGATGCCCGCCGCCCCGAGTGCGCGCCGCCACCCCTCCAAGCGGTCGATGCCGGCCGACATGTTCTGCGGCCCCGCGATGGTGGCCACGCGGGAGCGTCCGTGCGAGAGCAGGTAGGCGGTCGCGCGCTCGGCCGCCGCGACGTTGTCGACGTCGACCACGTAGGTGTCCGGGCCGGCCTCGCTCGTGGGCCGTCCGCCGAACACGACCGGCAGGGAGCGGGCCAACTGCACGTACGACTGATCGTCGCTGTGATGCGAGAGGATCAGCGCGCCGTCGACATTGCCGCCCTGCAGGTAGCGCCGGGTCTTCGAGGGGTCGGTCTCCGAGGAGATCAGGAGGGTGAGCGTGTACTCCGTGGAGCTCAGATACATGGCGACGCCCTGGATCACCGAGGCGAAGTACGGGTCGGCGAAGAACCGCGCGGTGTTCTCAGGGATGACGAGCGCGATCGTGTGGGTGCGCCGGCTCGCGAGGGAGCGGGCGGCCCGGTTCGGCACGTAGCCCAGCGCCTCGATCGCGTCGTTGACGGCCGAGATCACGTCAGGGGTGACCTTGGGCGACGCGTTGACGACGCGCGAAACGGTCGACCGCGAGACTCCGGCGAGTGCGGCGACCATTTCGAGCGTCGGCGTGGGCCGGCTGCCGGAGGAGGAGAGCGTCGTCACGGCTACAGTCTAGGGAGCGGGCGCCAGCGCGCCCGCGATCATGCGGGCGTACTCGAGCCCGCTGTCCTTGACGATCCGCTCCTGCGTGTCGTAGTCGACGCGCACGATGCCGAACCGCTTGTTGTAGCCCCACGCCCACTCGAAGTTGTCGAGGAACGACCAGACGAAGTAGCCGCGCACGTCGGCTCCCGCCGCGATCGCCCGCGACACGGCCTCGACGTGCTGGCGGATGTACTGGGTGCGCTCCGGGTCGTGCACCGCGCCGTCCTCGCTCACGACGTCGTCGTAGGCGGCCCCGTTCTCGGTGACGTACAGGGGCGGAAGCGTCGGGTAGTCGTGACCCAGCCTCTCGAGCAGCACGCGCAGGCCATCCGGGTTGACCTCCCAGCCCATCGCGGTGTGCGGCAGGGCCCGCGGCGGGAAGGTCACGTACTCGGAGCCGACGAAGGGCGACGACTTGGGGCGGTCGGTCGGTACGAGCCCGGTGGCCGTGCCGGCGGGCAGGGGATGACCGCTCACATTGTCGTCGTGGTAGTAGTTGACCCCCAAGAAGTCGAGCGGTGCCGCGATGGTCTCGAGATCGCCCGGCTGGATTCGCTCGGCGAGACCGAGCCCCGCGACGTCGCGCAGCACGTCGGCCGGGTAGGCGCCGAGCAGCAGGGGCTCGAGGAACGCGCGGTTCCAGATGCCGTCGATGCGCCGCGCGGCCTCGATGTCGACCGGGTCGCCCGGGTCGTTCGGCACCGCGGTGGTCAGGTTGAGCGTGATCCCGATCTTCTCCGCGCCGAGCTCGCGCAGTGCCCGCGAGGCGAGGCCGTGGGCGAGGTGCTGGTGGTGGAGTGCGGCCAGCGCGGCCTCGGGTTCGCGGCGCCCGGGCGCGTGCTCGCCCGCGGCGTAGCTGATGAGCGAGGAGCAGAAGGGCTCGTTGAAGGTCGTCCAGTGGGTCACGCGGTCACCGAGCACCTCGTGCACGAGCGCCGCGTAGTCGCGGAAGCGGTAGGCCGTGTCGCGGTTCGCCCAGCCGCCGCGCTCCTCGAGAGCCTGCGGAAGGTCCCAGTGGTACAGGGTCAGCCAGGGCAGGATCCCCGCCTCGAGCAACTCGTCGACGAGCCGGCTGTAGAACTCGAGTCCCGCCCGGTTGGGCTCGCGGTCGCCCGGTTTGATGCGGGCCCAGCTGGTCGAGAAGCGGTACGACTGGATGCCCAGCTCGCGCATGAGCGCGACGTCGGCGGGCATCCGGTGGTAGTGATCCACCGCGACCTCGGGGGTGTCGAACCCCGCGACGGCCCCGGGGATGCGCGCGAAGGCGTCCCAGATCGAATCCTCTTTGCCCCCCTCGTGGGCGGCGCCCTCGATCTGCGCGGCGGCGGTCGCCGAGCCCCAGAGGAACCCGGCCGGGAACTCCATGCCCATCAGCCCTTCACCGCGCCCTGCATGATCCCGGCGACGAGGTGCCGACCGGCGACGACGAACAGGGCGATGAGCGGAAGGGTCGCGAGCAGCACCCCCGCCAGCACCACGGAGTAGTCGACGAAGTAGTTCGCCTGCAGCGTGGCGAGCGCGACCGGCAGGGTGGGGTTCGCCGAGCCGAGCACGATGAACGGCCAGAAGAAGTTTGTCCAGGTCATGATGAAGGTGAAGAGGGCGAGCATCGCGGCCGCGGGTCGGGCCGAGGGCAGGCCGATGTACCAGAAGGTCTTGAACATGTTGGCGCCGTCGATGCGCCCGGCCTCGATGAGCTCGTCGGGCAGCGCCTGACCGATGTACTGGGTCATCCAGAACACCCCGAAGGCGGTGACGAGGGCCGGCACGATCACGGCGCCGAGCGTGCCCGTCCAGCCGAAGTTCGACATCGCGATGAAGAGCGGCACCACGCCCAGTTGCGTGGGAACCGCCATCGTCGCGATGACGAAGGCGAGCAGCCCGCGCTTGCCGCGGAAGCGCAGCTTGGCGAAGGCGTACCCCGCGAGCGTGGAGAAGAAGACGACGGATGCCGACACCACCGTCGAGACGATGAGGCTGTTGCCCAGCGACTTCCAGAACGCGACGCTCTCGTTGTTGATGACCGAGAGCGCGTTCTTCACGAAGTTGCCGCCCGGGATCCACGACATGGTCGGGTCGTTGATCGTGCTGGAGTCGCCGGAGCCGATGAGGATCGTCCAGTAGATGGGGAACAGCGCGCCGAGCAGGATCGCGGCGAGGAAGGCGTAAGCGAGGAAGCCGGGTCGCTGCGCGACGATCGCACGCCCGCGCCGACTGCCGGAGCGTCCGCGGCGCGGGGTGGCCGCGAGGGACATCGGCTGCTTCTGGCTGGTGGCGGTCATCGCTGCACCCCTCCGTTGCTCGAGATGCGCCGGGTGATGGCGAGGTTGATGAGGCCGATGACCACGATGATCAGGAACAGCAGCCAGGCGACGGCGGCCGCGCGACCGAAGTCGAGCTGGCCCCAGCCGAGGTTGTAGAGGTACAGGGTGAGGGTCATCCACTGCTGGTTCGCCCCGCCGGTGCCGTTCTGGTCGAACAGTCGCGGCTCGTCGAAGATCTGCAGTCCGCCGATCGTGGCGGTGATGATGACGAAGATGAGGGTGGGCCGCAGCTGCGGAATCGTGATCGAGAAGAAGCGGCGCACGCGGCCGGCGCCGTCGATCGCCGCGGACTCGTACAGGTCGCGGGGGATCGCCTGCATGCCGGCGAGGAGGATGAGCGCGTTGTAGCCGGTCCAGCGGAAGTTGACCATGGTCGCGATGGCGAACTGGCTCGCGAACGGGTCGCTGTGCCACTGGATGGCGGGGATGCCGAGGTGGCCGAGGGTGGTGTTCACGAGGCCGTAGCGGTCGCCGAACATGTTGCTGAAGATGAGGGCGACGGCGACCGGCATGACGATGTAGGGGAGCAGGACGCTCATCCGCCAGAAAGTACGGCCGCGCAGATTGGTGTCGAGCACCGCGGCGATGAGCAGCGCGAAGACGATCTGCGGTACCGCGGAGAGCAGGAAGATGCTCAGGGTGTTGCGGAGGGCGATCCAGAACTGGCGCTGCTGGAGAACCCAGGTGAAGTTGTCGAACCAGACCATCGGGCCCTGCCCGGCGATGAGGTCCCAGCGGTGCAGCGAGACCCAGCCGGTGTAGAGCAGGGGGAACAGCCCCACCAGCGCGAACAGCAGGAAGAACGGCGAGATGTAGAGGTACGGCGAGAACTTGATGTCCCACCGGCCCAGCTTCTGGCTGAACGCGATGCGCCGGGGGGTCCGCTCCCGGAGGGGCAGTGTCGACGAGGTCATGGAGGAGTCCTTCGGATGCGAGGGAGCGGGGTCTCTCGACGAGAAGAGACCCCGCTCCGGTGTCGGGTGCTAGCCGAGTGCCTTGATGTCGGTCACGACCTGCGCCCACGAGGCGTCGATCGTCTGCTGCTTCTGCTCCACCCGGGTGAGCCCGTTCTGCACGGCCGTCATGATGGCGCCGTACTTCACGCCCTTGAAGGGGGTGACGGTGACCGCGTTGGCGCGATCGATGAAGATCTTGCCGATGGGTGCGTTGTTGAAGAAGGTGTTCGTCGCTCCGGTCAGGGTCGGGTCGGTGTAGGCCTCGACCTGGCTCGGGAAGTTGCCGGCCACCTTGAACGCGGCGATCTGCTGCGCGGGGGCGGTCAGCCAGTCGACGAACTGCTTCGCCTCGGCGGTGTGCTTGCCCTGGGTCGGAACGAGGAGGTAGGAACCGCCCCAGTTTCCGCCACCGTTCGGGAACACGCTCGCGATCTTCCAGTCGGTCACCTTCGGGCTGTCGCCCTGGATCACGCCGAGCATCCACGGCGGGCAGAGCATCGTGGCGAAGGCGCCGTTGGCCATGCCGGCTGCCCAGTCGGCGGTCCACTCCTGGAGGTGGGATGACTCGGTGGCGCTCGCCGTGAGCACCGAGGTGAAGGCGGCCTTCACGTCGGGGTTCGTGGTGGCGATGACCGTACCGTCGTTCTTCTCGTAGAAGTTCTGGTACTGGTTCGCGAGACCCTGGAAGGTGGCTCCCGCCGAGTCGAACCAGGCGGCGCCGGTCTTCTTGGCCGCGAACTGGGCACCGATGTCGTAGTAGTGCTGCCAGTCGCCCTGCAGCAGAGCGGCGACCTTGTCGGGGTCGGTCGGCAGGCCGGCCTTGGCGAACAGGTCGGAGCGGTAGCAGATCGCCTCCGGTCCGATGTCGGTGCCGAGTCCGATCTCCTTGCCGTTCGCCGTTCCGCCGGCCGTCTTCCACGAGGAGTAGCGACCCTTGTTGTCGGCCGAGGCGAGATCGACGAACTTGGAGGCGTACTGCTTGACCTTGGGCATCCAGTCGCCGTCGACCGCCTCGACGTCGCCGAGGCCGGAGCCGGCGGCGAGCTTGGTGAAGAGGTTGGTCTGGGCGGCATCCGAGGTGGCGGCCTTGTTCTGCACGACCGTGATGTTCGGGTGCAGTGCGTGGTACTGGGCCAGCAACGCGTCGGAGTACCCGAAGTTGTTGAACGTGGCGAGGGTGAGGGTGATCTTGGTCTTGGTGTCGGGCGTCGTGCTCGCGGTACCGCTGGAAGAACATCCGGTGATGACGACCGCGAAGACGGATGCCCCGGCGATCACCGCCCCGATTTTGCTGCGTCGTGAAAGCTTCACGGTCACTCCTTTGTGTGCGTCGATAGGGGTGATCCAGAGAGTCCCTGCTGAGTACCGGGCGAATGCCCCTGCTGAGCGTGGGAGCGCTCTCACTGGATCGCGCCAAGACTAAGTTTGCGGCATCCCCCGTGTCAAGAACTTTTTGAGAGCGCTCCCACGGCGCGTCGTCCGCAGCCTGCCCGATGCGGTGGCCCGCCGCTGCCGCCGGGCCCCCGCCGTCGCCGGACCCCCGCCGCTGCCGCCGGCATGGCAAAGGCCGGGGCCGCGCGCGCAGCGCTGCCCCGGCCTCTGTCGAACTACTTGCCGTCGGTCTCCGCTGCGGGTGAGCCCGCCGTGCCCACGACCTCGAGCTCGGTCGTGTCGAGGTTCGGTTCGAGCGGCGCGCCCATCTGCACGGCGGCGCGGGTGGCGAGGATCGCCTCGTCGGCATCCGCGACCTCCTGCAGCGCAGACTTCTCGCGCAGCGGCGTCGACTTGAGGAAGAACGCCAGGATGAACGCCGCAGCGATCACAATGAGGCTCACCCAGAACCCGGTCACCATCGCCGCCGAGAACCCGTGCAGGAACGGCGCCGCGAGCGCGTGGTTGGCGCCGTTGAGGAAGGAGGTGTCGCCGTCGAGCGAGGAGGTCGCGTTGCTCGACCCGGTCACGCTCGGCGTCTTGCCGGCCTTGATGGCGTCGACGATCGGCTGGTAGATCTTCATGATCCCGGCGTTCTGCTTGGCGCCCGCGATGGCGGGGTCGAGCGCGGCCTTGATCGCCGCGTTCGCCAGGGAGGTGTCTTTGAAGGCCGCCGCGATCTTGTCGCCGACCGTCGAGAAGACGACCGAGAAGATGACCGCGACGCCCAGCGTTCCACCCACCTGACGGAAGAACGTCGACGACGAGGTCGCCACACCGATGTCACGCGGACCCACCGAGTTCTGGCTGGCGATCACGAGGGTCTGCATGAGCTGGCCCAGGCCGAGGCCCAGCAGCAGCATGGCTCCGGCGAGCACCCAGTAGTTGGTGTCCGCGGTGATGGTGACCATCACGAGGAAGCCGAGACCCATGAGCGCGGTGCCCAGAATCGGGAAGATGCGGTACCGCCCAGTGCGCGAGATCAGCTGACCGCTCACGATCGAGGCGATCATGAGGCCCAGGATCATCGGCAGCAACTGGATTCCGCTCTCGGTGGGGGTCGAACCCTTCACGAGCTGCAGGTAGAGCGGCACGGTCGACAGCGCCCCGAACATCCCGAAGCCGACCATGACGCCGAGGATGGTCGCCATGCTGAAAGTGGAGCTCGTGAAGAGCTTCAGTGGGATCAGCGCGTCGTCGCCCATGAGCCGCTCGGCGACGATGAAGGCGATGATGCCCGCGCCACCGATCAGGTAGCAGGCGATCGACCCGCCCGAGCCCCAGCCCCAGGTGCGACCCTGCTCGGCGACGAGCAGGAGGGGTGCGACGGCGACGATGACGGTGGATGCGCCCCACCAGTCGATGCGCACGCTGCGGTGGATGCTGCGCTTGGGCAGGTGCAGGAACCGCAGCACCATGAACAGCGCGACAACGCCGATCGGGATGTTGATCAGGAACACCCAGCGCCAGCCCGTGATGAACAGGATCTGGTCGGCACCGGCGAACAGCCCGCCGATGAGCGGGCCGATGACGCTCGAGATGCCGAAGACGGCGAGGAAGTAGCCCTGGTACTTGGCGCGCTCGCGCGGGGCGAGCATGTCGCCCATGATCGCGAGCGGGAGAGCCATGAGGCCGCCCGCGCCGATGCCCTGGATGGCACGGAATGCTGCGAGTTCGTACATGGTCGACGCGAGGGCGCCGGAGAGCACCGAGCCGAGCAGGAACACCGAGATCGCGAAGATGAACAGCGGCCGGCGCCCGAAGATGTCCGAGAGCTTGCCGTAGATCGGGGTCGCGATGGTGGAGACGATGAGGTAGGCGGTGGTGACCCAGGCCTGCTCGCTGAGGCCGTGCAGGTCATCCGCGATGGTGCGGATCGACGTTCCGACGATGGTCTGGTCGAGCGCGGAGAGGAACATCCCGGCCATGAGGCCGTAGATGACGAGGAGGATCTGGCGGTGCGACATCACACCGCCGCCCGTGCTCTCTCCGGGTGTTGCGTCGCGCCGAGGCGCCGTACCCCGCGCGGAATTCGGGGCAGCTGTGTCAGACATGGATCCCAATCTGGTGATGGTGCTTAAAGGAGAGTTGCCACCGCGGCGCGCGGCCACCGGTGGCGAGAAAATTGCGTGGACTGCAAACTTACACCCATCGCAAGATGAACGCAACGCGGGTCGCCGCCCCGGCGTGCGGGCAGCCGCGGGTTCCCGGCATCCCCAGAACTCGCGGTTACACTCGAAGCCGTGTCCAGACCAGTGCGCCCCCTCCTCGCGACGGTGATCACGCTCGCCGTTCTCGCCGCCACCGCCGGCTGCTCATCGAGCACGACCACCACCGCTGCATCGCCCGCCCCGGCCTCCAGCTCGCAGGCGCCCCTGCCCGTGCCGAGCGAGTCGACGAGCAGCTCGGCCACGGCATCCGCCACGCCGTCGGCGACGGCCACCGCATCCCCGTCGCCCCGGCCGACCGACGACACGACCGTCGTCGCGGGCACCTTCAACAAGACCCTGCTCTCCATCACCGACCCCGCCAGCAGCTGGGTCGTCGTCGACAAGCTGCGCCCGCTCAACCCGATCAACTACGCGCCCTCCGACCTCGTGACCGTGCCGGTCGCGCACGCCAATCCGCCCCGCCTGCGCAAGCGCGCGAGCGACGCGCTCGTCGCCATGTTCGCGGCCGCGAAGGCGAGCGGCGGCGGCGCGATGCAGATCCAGAGCGGCTACCGGTCATACTCCACCCAGGTCAGCGTGTACTCGGGCTGGGTGAACTCGCTCGGCAAGAAGCAGGCCGACATCCAGAGCGCAAGGCCCGGCTACAGCGAGCACCAGACGGGCCTCGCGGTCGACATCTCGGCCCTGCCCGCGAACTGCTCGCTCGCGGCGTGCTTCGGCGCGACGCCGCAGGGCAAGTGGCTCGCCGCCAACGCGTGGAAGTACGGCTTCCTGCTGCGCTACCCGAAAGACAAGACGGCGATCACGGGCTTCACCTACGAGCCCTGGCACTTCCGCTACATCGGGGTCGCGCTGTCGACTGAGATGCACAAGGAGAACATCCGCACCCTCGAGGAGTTCTTCGGGCTGAAGGCGGCTCCCAGCTACGCGAACTGAGAGCGGCGGATGACCGTGCGCCGGTCATCCGCCCCCACTCAGCCGCCCAGCGCGGCGTCGACGATCGCCTTGGCCTCCGCCTGCACGAGCGTCAGGTGCTCGGGGCCCTCGAACGACTCGGCATAGATCTTGTAGACGTCTTCGGTTCCGCTGGGGCGCGCCGCGAACCACGCGACGTCGGTCACGACCTTGACGCCGCCGACCGCCGCACCGTTGCCCGGGGCCTCGCTCAGCTTCGCAGTGATCGGATGACCGGCTAGCGTCTCGGCGGTGATCGCACTCCCGTTCAGCTTCCCCAGTCGCGCCTTCTGCTCCTTGCTGGCGGGCGCGTCCACGCGCTCGTACACGGGGTCGCCGAACTGCGCAGTGAGCTCGCTGTACAGCTGCGAGGGCGTCTTGCCGGTGACCGCGATGATCTCGCTCGCGAGGAGGGCGAGCAGGATCCCGTCCTTGTCGGTGGTCCAGGCGGTGCCGTCCTTGCGGAGGAAGCTCGCTCCCGCGCTCTCCTCGCCGCCGAAGGCGACGGATCCGTCGATCAGACCGGGCACGAACCACTTGAAGCCGACCGGCACCTCCCAGAGGCGGCGGCCGAGGGACTCGGCGACCCGGTCGATCATGGTGCTGGAGACCAGCGTCTTGCCGATCGCCGCGTCGTCGCGCCACTGCGGCCGATGCGTGTAGAGGTACTGGATCGCGACGGCGAGGTAGTGGTTGGGGTTCATCAGCCCGCCGTCGGGCGTGACGATGCCGTGCCGGTCGGCGTCGGCGTCGTTGCCGGTGAGCACGTCGAAGTCGTCCCGGTGGGTGAGTACGGAGGCCATGGCCGAGGGGCTCGACGGGTCCATCCGGATCTTGCCGTCCCAGTCCAGCGTCATGAAGCCCCACTGCGGGTCGACGAGCGGGTTCACGACCGTCAGGTCGAGTCCGTACTTCTCGCCGATGAGCTGCCAGTAGTGCACGCTCGCACCGCCCAGCGGGTCGGCTCCGATGCGGACGCCCGCGCGGCGGATCGCCTCGACGTCGATGATGTTCTCGAGGTCATCCACGTAGTGCCCGCGGAAGTCGTAGGTCTCGACCTCGGTGGGCTCGGCGCGCTTCACGTCGTGGCTGCCGGCCGCGATGATCTCGTTCGCGCGGTTCGCGATCCACCCGGTGGCGTCGCTGTCGGCGGGCCCGCCGTGCGGCGGGTTGTACTTGAAGCCCCCGTCGCGGGGCGGGTTGTGGCTCGGCGTGATCACGATGCCGTCGGCCTGGTCGTCGTGGCCGGCGCGGTTGTAGGCGATGATCGCGTGACTGAGGGCGGGGGTCGGCACGTAGTCGTCGTACTCGTCGACGAGCACGCGCACCCCGTTGGCGGTGAGCACCTCGAGCGCGGTCGTCTCCGCGGGCCGGCTGAGCCCGTGGGTGTCGCGCCCCACGAACAGCGGGCCCGTGATGCCCTGCCCCGTGCGGTACTCCACGATCGCCTGCGTGATGGCCGCGATGTGGGTCTCATTGAAGGCGGCGTCGAGGGATGACCCCCGGTGCCCGCTCGTGCCGAACACCACCTTCTGCTCCGGTTTGCTCACGTCCGGCACCAGCTTGTAGTACGCGGCGACGAGCTCGTGCACGTCGATCAGATCGGATTCGTGGGCGGGGGTTCCGGCGCGGTCGTTCATGCTCACAGTCTGGCACCAGGGGTGGGTGCCGCGCCTCAGCGATCTTCAGCGGGAGCGGGCCGGGCCGGTAGGCTCGCAGCCATGCCAGAGTCACCCGCCGCCGCCCCCGAGAGCTACTCCTACCTGGGCCCGGCGGGCACCTTCACCGAGGCGGCGCTCGCGCAGGTGCCGCAGGCGGTCGGCAAGACCTGGCGGCCCGTCACGAATGTCGGTCAGGCGCTCGACGACGTGATCGAGGGGCGCAGTGTGGCCGCCATGATCGCGATCGAGAACACCGTCGAGGGCGGCGTGAGCGCGAGCCAGGATGCTCTCGCGACGATCCCCGGTCTGCGCATCGTGGGCGAGTACCTCGTGAACGTGAACTTCGTGCTCGTGGCCCGGCCGGGCACCGCGCTCGCCGACGTGCGGGTGGTGAGCGCGCATCCGGTCGCCTACGCCCAGACGCACCTCTGGATGGACGCGACGCTGCCCGACCACGAGCATCTGCCCGCCACCTCGAACGTGGCCGCCGCCGCCGGTCTCTTCACCTCAGACCTGGCGGATGCCGCGATCGCGCCCCCCACGATCACCCAGCACCACGACGTGGTCGTGCTCGCCGAGAACATCGGCGACAACCCCAATGCGCAGACGCGCTTCGTGCTCGTGAGCCGCGTCGCCGAGCTGCCGGCGCCGACCGGTTCAGACAAGACGAGCATCATCGCGGAGCTGCCCGACGACACCGCCGGTCGCCTGCTCGAGATGCTCGAACAGTTCGCCACCCGCGGCGTGAACATGAGCCTGCTCGCCTCCCGCCCCATCGGCGACGAGCTCGGCCGCTACCGCTTCGTCATCGACCTCGACGGCCACGTGCGCGACGAGCGGGTGGCGGATGCCCTGCTCGGGCTCAAACGCTTCAGCCCCAACGTCATCTTCCTCGGCTCGTACCCGCGGGCCGACCGCCGGGCGATCACCGTGACCGAGCGCTACGACAACGACGCGTTCATCGACGCGCGCGACTGGCTGCGCGGGATCCTCTCGGGCGAGCCGGAGTAGGCGCGGGCGGTCGGTCGCGCGCCGGCAGCGTGCGCGGCTCAGCCTCGCGACCCAGCCGCGCGGCTCAGCCCCGCGGCACCCGCACGCGCAGGGCGAGGTGCTCGACGTGCGCCTTGAGCGCGATCGCCTCGCCGAAGGCGTCCCCGTCGAGCTCGAATTCCTCCGGGTGCTCCAGCCGCATCACGACCTCGGTGCCCTTGAGGTAGCGCAGCGCGCGCACCTCGCGCGACATGCTGATGATCTTGCGGCCCACCGTGCTGTGGCGCAGCACCCCGTTTTCCCAGAAGATCTTGACCCAGATCTGCGCCCAGCCGAACAGCCCCTTGGGCCGGAAGGCGACGATGTCGAGCACGCCGTCGTCGATCGCCGCATCCGGCAGCAGGGTGATGCCGGCGGTCAGGGTGCCGCAGTTGCCGATGAGCACGGTGTTCACCGTCGCGGTGCGGGTGGCACGGCCATCCACCTGGTACCGCACGCGCACGCTGTTGTTGTCGCGCAGGGCGCGCATGATCGGGTCGACGTAGGCCAGCCACCCCACCCGCGCCTTGAGCAGCTCGTTGGTGTTCGCGGCCATCTGGGCGTCGAGGCCCAGCCCGGCCATCACGAGGAAGGCGTGGGTGTCGCGCGTGCCGTCGACGCGCTCGGCCTCGACCACGCCGACGTCGATGAGCCGGTCGCTGCCCGCGAAGGCCGTGCGCAGCGCGAGGGCGAGGTTGTCGAGGGGGAGGCCCAGGTTGCGGGCGAGCAGGTTGCCCGTTCCCGCGGGTACGAGCGCGAGGGGCACGGCGGAGCCGCGGAGTTCCTGCGCCACGGCCCGGAGGGTGCCGTCACCGCCGGCGACGACCACGACGTCGACGCCGCGGTCGAGCGCGGTGCGAGCCGCGCCGCTGCCCGGATCCTCGACCGAAGTCTCGAACCAGATGCTCGACGACCAGCCGGCCGCTCGCTCGGCGCGGCGGACCGCGGCGTGCAGAGCCTTGCGGTCGACCTTCACCGGGTTGACGATGATCGCGGCGACCCTCTCCGGCGGGGAAGAGGGGGTCGGCATGGTCCCCACCGTACGGCATGAGCACTGATGCCCTCCACGGCCGTCGGTAGACTTGGCGGGTGATCGATCCCCAGCTGTTGCGCGAGAATCCGGATGTCGTACGGCGGTCGCAGGCGGCTCGAGGGTCGTCGGTCGAGCTGGTCGACGAGGCCGTCGCCGCCGACACCGCGCGGCGCACCGCGATCGGCGAATTCGAGACCCTTCGCGCCGAGCAGAACGCTTTCGGCAAGACGGTGGCGCAGGCTCCCAAAGACCAGAAGCAGGCGCTCGTCGCCCAGGCCCAGGAGCTCGCGGCCCGCGTGAAGGCGGCCCAGCAGGCGGCGGCGGATGCCGAGACCGAGTTCACCCGGCTCGCCGGAGCCCTGCAGAATCCGGTCATCGAGGGCGTCCCCGCGGGCGGCGAAGACAACTTCATCACGCTGCGCGAGGTCGGCGAGAAGGCGAGCTTCGACTTCGAACCGCGCGACCACGTCGAGCTCGGCGAGCTGCTGCAGGCCATCGACATCACCCGCGGAACGAAGGTGAGCGGCAGCCGCTTCTACTTCCTCAAGGGCATCGGCGCCCGGCTCGAACTCGCCCTCATGAACCTGGCGCTCGACAAAGCGCTCAGCGAGGGCTTCACGCCGCTCATCACGCCCACGCTCGTGCGCCCGGAGATCATGGCGGGCACCGGATTCCTCGGCGAGCACTCGGACGAGATCTACTACCTGCCCGCCGACGACCTCTACCTCACGGGCACGAGCGAGGTCGCGCTCGCCGGATTCCACAGCGACGAGATCCTCGACCTGGAGGGCGGCCCGCTGCGCTACGCGGGCTGGTCGACCTGCTACCGCCGCGAGGCGGGCTCCGCGGGCAAAGACAACCGCGGCATCCTGCGCGTGCACCAGTTCAACAAGCTCGAGATGTTCAGCTACGTGCTGCCCGACGATGCGGAGGCCGAGCACGCGCGACTCGTCGCGTACCAGGAGTCGATGCTTCAGGCCTGCGAGCTCGCCTACCGCGTGATCGATGTCGCGGCAGGCGACCTCGGATCGAGTGCCGCTCGCAAGTACGACATCGAGGCCTGGGTGCCGACGCAGGGCACATATCGCGAGCTCACCTCCACGAGCAACTGCACGACGTACCAGGCCCGGCGGCTGGATATCCGCTATCGCACCGAATCGGGCAAGACCACCCCCGTCGCCACCCTCAACGGCACCCTCGCGACGACGCGTTGGCTGGTCGCGATCCTCGAGACCCACCAGCGGGCGGATGGCTCGGTGCACGTGCCGCTCGCCCTGCGCCCGTACCTGGGCGGCCTCGAGGTACTCGAGCCCGCGAAGTGACCGCCCACCCGCACCGACTGCTCATCGCCCTCGATATCGACGGGACGGTGCTGCGCGAGGACGGCTCCCTGGGCGACGACACGGCCCGGGAGGTCACGCGACTGGCCGGGCTGGGTCACGAGATCATGCTCGCCACCGGGCGGTCGGAGGCCATGACGCTGCCGGTGGTCGAGAGGCTGGGCATCCGGCCCCGCTACCTCGTGTGCTCGAACGGCGCGATCACGCTCAAGCGCGACCCTCGTGCCGAGCTCGGGTACTCGCGCGACCGGGTGGAGACCTTCGACCCCACGGAGGTGCTGTCGACGATCCGCGCGAATCTGCCCGACGCCAACTACGCCGTCGAAGACCAGCACGGCGTTTACCGCTACACGGGCTTCTTTCCCGAGGGCGCACTGGGGGCGGACAGCCTCAAGGTCGACTTCATGGAACTGCTCGGCTCGACCTCGACGCGCGTCGTCGTGATCTCGCCGGAGCACGCGATCGAAGACTTCCTCAGCGTGGTCGGCCGCATGGGACTGCACAAAGTGAGCTACAACGTGGGCTGGACGGCCTGGCTCGACATCGCGCCGGACGGGGTCAACAAGTCGACGGCGCTCGACCGCGTGCGGCGCATCATGCGGATCCCGCGCAAGCGCGTCATCGCGATCGGCGACGGCCGCAACGACATCGACATGCTCGAGTGGGCCGCGACCCACGGCCGCGGTATCGCGATGGGCCAGGCGCCCGACGAGGTGAAGGCCGCCGCCAACGAGGTCACGGCGAGCGCACTCGACGACGGCGTCGCCCGGGTCTTCGAAGCGATCGGATGACCGGCCGCGCCTGACGCGCGCCGCCCCGGACTGCTCCGCCCGGTGTGACGCGCGCCGCCGCTGACTGCTCCGCCCGGTGTAACCCGCGCCGCCCCCCGCGCGGTGGTTCAGGCTCGACCTGAGGTCGTGGGTTACAATCGGGGCTGGCATCCGGGAGGGCTGTCCGAGCGGCCGATGGAGCCAGTCTTGAAAACTGGTGGGCAGAAATGTCTCGTGGGTTCGAATCCCACGCCCTCCGCACTACTGGCACCGGCGAACGCGGAATCGAGGGGAAGGGAGGGGAGATGACCGATCCGTCGTCCCGCCCCGGCCCGAACGGCATCGCGGGGTTCGCGCGGCACGGCCGCCTGCGCACGAGCGGGCCCGCGGCGGCGATCCTGAGGTTTCTCGCGGCCGCCATCGCGGTCATCCTGGTCTCGGCCCTCTGCGTCGTGGCGATCACCGCGAATCAGCTGGTGAGCAGCGAGAAGACGATCAACATCCACCCCGGTGAGGCGGTGGCTCCGCCGCCGTCGATCGGCGCCTACCCGGGCGGGTTCAACATCCTCATCGTGGGCAGCGACACCCGGGCCGGCCAGGGCGGGATCGGCGCGGGTGCGGGATCCGGCGGCGCCCTCAACGACGTCACGATGCTGCTGCACGTCTCGGGCGACCACACCTCGGCGACGGCCGTCAGCATCCCCCGCGACATGGTCGTGCCGATGCCCGCCTGCCCGCTCGGCGGACCGGCGACGGGCCTGCCGATCAATAACACGCTCTCCTACGGTGGACTGCCGTGCGTCGTCTCGACGGTCGAGGATCTGACCGGGCTGAAGATCCAGTTCGCCGGCATGATCACCTTCCGCGGCGTGATCGAGATGTCGAACGCGGTCGGTGGGGTGCCGGTCTGTGTGAAGGGCAACCTCAACGACTCCGAGGTGGGGCTGCACCTGACCTCGGGCACGCACGTGTTGAAGGGCTACACGGCCCTCAAGTTCCTCCGTTCGCGGCACGGTGTCGGCGACGGCAGCGACCTCGGGCGCATCAGTTCGCAGCAGGTGTATCTCTCCTCGCTCGTCCGCACCCTGAAAAGTTCGGGAACTCTCAGTAATCTCGGCACCCTGTACAAGATCGCCTCCGCCGCCACCCGCAACATGCAGTTGTCGACGAGCCTCAAGCCGCTCGACACGCAGATCGCCATCGCGCAGGCGCTCAAGAACATCCAGCTCGACAAGGTGACCTTCCTGCAGTACCCCGGAACCCTTGGCGGCACTGGCATCTTCGCCGGCAAGGTGCAGCCCGAGACGGCGAAGGCGGATGCCCTCTTCGCGCTCATCAAGGCCGACAAGCCCTTCACCCTCGGCACCACGGCGACCAGCATCGGCTCCGTTCCCGACAAGTCGAAGCCGAGCACGACGCCGACGCCGTCAGCCTCTTCAACGGATTCGCCCAGCAACACCGTCTTGAATGGTTACCTCGGCCAGACGGCCGGTCAGTACACGTGTTCCAAGGCCAACAGCCAGTGACACCCCGCCTGCGTGAAATGAGCGAGATGCCCGACACCTCTTCGCGCCGCCACGGCGTTCCCGGTTTCGCCCGACACGGGCGCCTGCCGAAGCGCGGTCCGTGGGGTGGGGTGCTGCGCATCCTGGGCGGTGCGGTGGCGGTGATCGTCGCGTCGGCGCTGTGCGTGAGCGCGGTGACCGTCTCGCAGCTCGCGGGCGCGGTGGCGAAGAACTCGGTGGCGATCAACAAGAACGAGCCGGTCGCGGTGCCCCCGACCGTCGGCGCCTACCCGGGCGGCTTCAACGTGCTCATCGTCGGCAGCGACACCCGCGCCGGGCAGGGTGGCATCGGCGGCTCCGACGGCGGCGGCGACCTCAACGACGTGACCATGCTCCTGCACGTCTCGGGCGACCACACGAACGCGACGGTGGTCAGCTTCCCGCGCGACATGGTCGTGCCGATCGCCTCCTGCGCCGCGGGCGGCGGGGTGTACGCCCCCATCAACACGGCTCTCTCCTACGGCGGCAGTGGCGCCGACAACCCGGGCAAGGGCCTGCCGTGCGTGGTCAACACCGTCGAGCAGCTGACGGGGCTGAAGATCCAGTTCGCCGGGCTCATCACCTTCCGGGGCGTCATCGAGATGTCGAACGCGGTCGGCGGCGTGCCGGTGTGCGTCGTCGGTGACATCAACGACACCGAGGTGGGCCTGCACCTCAAGGCCGGAACCCACACGATCATGGGCTACACGGCGCTGAAGTTCCTCCGCTCGCGTCACGGCGTCGGCGACGGCAGCGACCTCGGCCGCATCAGCTCGCAGCAGGTCTTCCTGTCGTCGCTCGTGCGCAAGCTCAAGAGCAACGACACCCTCGGCAACCCGGCCACGATGTTCAAGATCGCCCAGGCGGCGACCCGCAACATGGATCTCTCGACCAGCATGGCGACCCCGGATGCGATGCTCGCGATCGCGCAATCACTCCGTAACGTCGACCTCAACCGCATGATCTTCGCCCAGTACCCGGGCACCACCGGCGGCACCGGCATCTACGCGGGCAAGGTGCAGCCGCTCACTTATGCGGCCGAGAAGCTCATGTCGCTCATCCGTGCCGACAAGCCGTTCACCCTCGCGGCTCAGGGCAACAGCGTGGCGTCGACGAAGGACACCTCGAACCACTCGACGACGCCGACGGCGACCCCGACGCCGACCGCGAGCGGCACGGCGACACCCACCCCGACCTCGACGTCGACCGCGTCACCGTCGAAGGTCGCTGTCGTGGACGGCGTGCTCGGCCAGTCCGCCTCGGAGTACACCTGCTCGGTGGCCTACCACTTCTGATCAGAAGTGGGGTGGTGGGTCTCCCGCCGCGTACCCAGTGCGCGGAAGACCCACCGTCTCACTCAGCTACGACCCGAACTGTCTGCTGCGTGAGAGCTGTGGGTGGTCTGCGTCGCGTGCGCGGAAGCAGACCGGAGAGAGGGTGCGCCCGTACCTGTGCGGAGGCGAGCGGCGGGGTCCGCAGATGCGCTCGGGTTGCAGGTACGGGGCATAGCAAGAAGCCTCTGACAATTGCGGGCGCAGGGTTCGGGTCCTTCAGCTGTTCCCCTCGGGTAAGGGAAGCGTGTAGCGCCAGTCATGACTGTACATGGCCTCCGAACAGGGGACAAGTGACCCGACCTGTCTGCTCGGATCCCGACCGATTCGGCGCGGGGGCCGTGCGCGGATATGATTGCCTGCGAACACTGGAGACGTCGCATAGTTCGGCCTAGTGCACCACCCTGCTAAGGTGGAGAGGGGTTTAAACTCCTCCGTGGGTTCAAATCCCACCGTCTCCGCAGCCGGCTTGATCTATTCAGAGGCCATTCTTCTCGTTCATCGCTAGATGACGATTTGCGCACGGAGCTCGCTGAGTGCACTACGCATCCGACTCGTTTGTAGCTAGCGCGATATCTCATACTGGCCGCCCCCTTCGTTATGACTTAAGCTTCTAGTTCAGACGAACGGAGTGATGTCGTATGGGATCTTGGCCCGCCGTTACCTCCGAAGTACTGCGATGGCAGCCCGTCCCCGGTAGTGACATCGGCCCGGGCTTGTCGACCTACTTCGGCGGACCGCAGCCGTACACCGCGTCGATTCCGGCTCTGATCGCCGACGTTGACGTGACGTTGCCGGGGGCGCTGCTCGCGGCTGCGGAGGAGGCGGCTCGAGAGTTGAGCCGATTCGATGCTGAGGTGGGTCATCGCGTCGCGGCGTTCGCGCCGGTGCTGTTGCGGAGCGAGGCGGCCGCGTCGTCGCAGATCGAGCAGCTCACCGCGAGTGCCCGCGCGATCTTCTCGGCAGAGCTCGGCGTCCGAGGTACTCGCAACGCGTTGTTGATCGCCGCGAACACGTCAGCGCTCCAGGCTGCGGTGGATCTCGCGGGGGAGCTGGGCCCATCCGCAATCCGCCAGATGCATGCTGTCTTGATGGCGGATCAGCCTCGGCACACACCTGGTCGGTGGCGTGAGGAGGCGGTCTGGATCGGTATTTCGTCTCAGTCACCGGTGGGTGCCGAGTTCGTCGCTCCGCCGTGGCAGCTTGTCCCGGACCTGATTGACGATCTCATCGCGTTCGCCGGGCGGGTGGATGTACCGGCATTGGTATCGACGGCGCTCACGCACGCACAGTTCGAGACGATCCACCCGTTTACGGACGGAAACGGCCGGACGGGCCGGGCGTTGGCCCAGGCGATGCTGCGGCACCGCGCGGTTACCCGCAACGTCGCCATCCCAGTGTCCGCCGGTCTGCTCGCCGATCTGGAGGGCTATCACCAGGCGTTGAACGCCTTCCGCGCCGGTGATGGCGAGCCGATCGTCGCCAGGTTCACGGAAGCGAGCGTGCGTGCCGTGGTCAACGCACGAGAACTGGTCACCGACATCGACGCGATCTACGCCGGATGGCGCGAGCGCGTGCGGGCGCGGTCGGACAGCGGCGTGTGGCGGGTTCTGGATGTCGTGGCTCGAACTCCGGTAGTGGACGCCGGGCTGATCGCCCGCGAGCTCGGCATCCGTCCCCAGAACGCGTACCCGCTTCTGCGTGACCTCACTGAGAAGGGAGTGCTGACGGCGAAGAACGAATACCAGATTGGCACCCTCTGGCGCAGCGAAGAGGTACTCCACGCAGTCGACCGTTTCGCGAAGCGCGCCGGACGTCGACAACGCACCTAACGTGGAGCTAGACGCTGAGCGTGGTGGCCGGCTTCGAGTCACGCTCCCTATGTGCCCGCACGGCCTTTCTGTCAGCTCGTGATGCGTGGCGGCCCCGACGACCTGTGCGCCAGGGCCCCCGCGAGCGCGAACCCCACCGCGAGGAGGGCCGCGACGAGCCAGAGGGCGTTCAGGAGTCCGACGGATTCGGCGAGGAATCCGATGACGGGCGGGCCGCCCAGGTTCGCAAGGTAGCCGATCGAGGCGACGACGCTGACCCGCGCGGCAGGGTTCGGTCCGCTATCGGCTGCGGCGGACATCCCGAGGGGGAAGCCCATCGAGACGCCGACCGACCACAGCACCACCCCGACGAGCGCGACCCAGGCGGGGCCGCCGAGGATGAACAGCACGAGCCCCACCACCCCGAGCGCCGTGGTGCCGCGCACTGCCCGCACCCGCCCGACGCGGTCGACGAGCGGGCCGCCCAGAATGCGGGCCGTCGACTCGCCGACGGCGAAGGCGGTGAAGAAGAGAGCGGCGATGGTGTCGGTCTGGTGGTGGTCATCACGCACCGCGAGGGTCAGCCAGCTGTTCGCGCCGCCCTCGCCGAGTTCGACACCCAGCATGACCACGCCGATGAGCAGCAGGCGAAGGTCGGTCCAGCCCCTGAACCACTCGCGCATGCGCTGGCGCACGGGCGCGCGGCCGGCGGGGTCCTCGACGGGCACCGCCACGGGCAGATAGCGCACGGCGACGACACCGGCGAGGATGATCACCGCGGCCTCCCCGACGAACTGGTACTGGAACGCGATGCCGAGCGCCGACGCCGCGGCCCCGATGCCCGATCCGAGCACCGCGCCGACCGACCAGCCCGCGTGCATGAGGGGCATGAGGGTCTTGCCCGCGCGGCGCTCAACCCCGGATCCCTCGACGTTGATCATCACGTCGAGCGCGCCGATGCCGAATCCCACGAGCACGAAACCGACGACGGTGAACGGCAGCGACCCGAAGGCGCCGGCGGCGACACCGACGAGCGCGAGTCCCACGCCGACGAGCGCGACATCGCCCGCGATCGCCCGCCGCGCACCCAGCGCGGAGAGGATGGCGGAGGAGGCGGCGAGGCCCGCGATCGAGCCGACCGTCACGCCCGCGAGCACGAGGCCGATCATCCCGTCGCTGAGGTGAAGTTCGGTGCGGATGCTCGGCAGCCGTGGCCCCCACGCGGAGATCGTGATGCCCCCGAGGCCGAACAGCACCACCACGGCATTGCGCCAGGCGGTCAGCAAGGGGGCATCGAGGGAGCGGGCACTGCTCTGCGGGCTGCGCTCTGCTGTCACAAGGGGAGACGCTAACAGACTGGCCGGGTGAGCGCTAACACATGCCCGGGCCACCCACGCGAGTCGCCCGCCCGAACTGCCCGCGCAGCCCGCCCGAGCCGCCCGAATCGCCTACCCGAGCCGCCCGACCCGCCTACCCGAGCGGTCCGCGCCGGGCGACAATGCCCGCGAGCAGGGCGTGCAGCAGCGGCAGCGCCGAGACCGCCATGACGACCGTGCCGAAGACCGCGTCCTCACCGCGCAGGATGATCCCGCCGATGAACAGCGCGGCGAACAGCACGGCCGAGATGACCCGGCGACCCGTGCGTTCCAGGCCGGTGAGACGGCGCTCGATGCGGGGCGACTGCACGGAGAGTCGGCCCTCCTCGATCTGGGTGACCAGCGAATCCAGTCGGCCGGGAAGGCGGGCGACGAGCCCCGCGTACGACATCGCCTGCTTGGCGGCGGCCTGCACGACGTTGCCGCCCTCCGTGCGGAGGAGTCGATCTGAGTACGGTTCGACGGCGTTCCAGATGTTGAAGGCGGGATCGAGCGAACTGCACATTCCGGAGGTCAGGGACATCGCGCGAACGACGAGCAGGAAGTTCTCCGGCAGCTGGAAGGGGAGCGTGCGCACGACGTCACCGAACTCGATGGCGAAGGCGCGGAACTCGGCGGGGTCCACCGTCTGCAGTTCGGCGAAGCCCATGCCGCCGAAGCGCGAGAAGAGCTTCGTCATCGCCCGCTCGAGGTCGACGGTGTCGGCGGAGGGAAGCAGGATCCCGACTCCGCGGATTCCCTCGACCATGCCCTTGCCGTCGCGGGAGGCCGCGGCGATGAGCACCTTCTGCAGCCCCTTGCGAAGGTTGTCGGGCACGCGGCCCATCATCCCGAAGTCGACGAAGGTGAACGCCCAGGCGCGACCGGCGTCAGCGGTGCCCGGCGCCGCGGGCGCGCGCGGCGTCACGAAGATGTTGCCGGGGTGCGGATCGGCGTGGAAGTAGCCGCCCACGAAGAGCTGATCGAACATGACGGCCGCGAACTCGTTGGCGACCTCCGAGGGGTCGATGCCGGCGGCGCGCAGGGCGTCGACGTCGTTGATCTTGATCGCGGTCACGTCCTGCAGGGTCAGCACCCGACGCGTCGTGCGCTCCCACACGAGCTCCGGCACCGCCACCCGGTCGTCGCCCTCGAAGTTGTGGGCGAAGCGCTCCGCATTGCTCGCCTCGTGCAGGTAGTCGATCTCCTCGAGGCTCGTCAGCGCGAACTCCTCGACCAGCGTGGGCATGTCGACGCGGTCGGAGACGAGGCGCACCCGGCTGAGCCAGTCGGCGACCTTGCGCAGCGCCCGCAGGTCGACGTCGACGATGACGTCGATGCCGGGTCGCTGCACCTTCACCACGACGTCGAGCAGCCCCGACTGCGCGGCATCCTGCTCAGACAGCCGCGCGCGGTGCACCTGGCCGAGGGATGCGGCTGCCAGCGGCGTCTCGTCGATGAACGAGTAGGCGCGCTCGAGCGCGACCCCCAGCTCGCTCTCCGCGAGCGCCCGGATGGCCGCGAACGGAACCGCGGGCACCTCGTCCTGCAGCCCCTCGAGTTCCTTGGTGATCTCGGGCGGGAGCACATCCAGGCGCGACGACATGAACTGTCCCACCTTGATCATGAGACCGCCGAGGTCGACCGCCAGCACGTGGAACCGCCGTGCGATGGTGACGAGCCGCGCCGAGCGACCGCGCGCGGCGAGCCGTGCGAGTCCGATTCGCGGCAGGAAGAGCTCGTACCACCACGCTTGGAGCAGGTATCGGGCGGCGAACCGCAGAATCCTGCGGTAGCGGGCGCGCATCGTCCCGGCGTCGGTCATCTGTTCTCCTTGACGCCGACGTGCTGGGGGCACTCGGTCAGTCCTGAGCGAGGATGAGGTAGAGCTTACGGCGTGCCTCGTCGAGCACCGCGACCGCCTCCTTGACCTGGTCCGCCGTGCCGGAGCGGCCGAGCTGCGCCGCCGCCTGGGCGAGGGCGAGTCCGGCTTTCGGCAGGGCGCCCGTGCGGCCGCCGTCGCGAGCGCCGGGGGCCTCCCACGGAGCCGAGCGGTCGGAGGCCTCCGCCTCGGCGCGCCCCGCCTCGGTGAGCGAGTAGGTCTTGCGGCCGTTGGACTCCTCGACGCTGATCATTCCCTCGTCGGCGAGCAGCTGCAGCGTGGGGTACACCGATCCGGGGCTCGGCTTCCAGGCTCCGTTGCTGCGCTCCTCGATCTCCTGGATGATCTGGTACCCGTGCATCGGACGCTCAGCGAGCAGCGCCAGCACGGCCGCGCGCACGTCACCGCGACCGACGCGCGTTCCCACCTTCTGCTCGAACTGGCCGCGCAGCTGCTCCATCGCATCCCACACCGCCCCGCCGGCCCAGTTGCCCGCCGCGAACCCTTCGCCCATGAATGGCTTTGCCATGATGTCCTCCTCCGTGTCGCCCCCGGTTCGGGTTCGACGATACCCAACGATATATCGCGAAGCTGACCGTTCGTCGACCGTCGTCGCCAGCGCGACCCCGGCGCCGTGACTACCATCGAAGTGTCACGAAATTCGAGGTCCCCCGCTATGACCGCCATCTCTCCCGCCCCGATCGCGCCCGCGTTCACCAACGCCGAGCTCGCCGCCGTGCGCGCGGACTTCCCCCTGCTCGGGGTGGCGGTGAACGGTCATCCGCTCGTCTATCTCGACTCGGGGGCGACCTCGCAGAAGCCCCGCTCTGTGATCGACGTGGAGCGCGACTACTACGAGACCGAGAACGCGGCCGTGCACCGGGGCGCCCACACGCTCGCGGCGCTCGCGACCGAGCGATTCGAGGATGCCCGTGCCACGGTCGCCCGCTTCGTGGGGGCCCGCGCCGACGAGATCGTCTGGACCTCCAACGCGACCGAGGCGATCAACCTCGTCGCGTACGCGATCGGCAACGCGACCGCGGGCCGGGGCGGCACGGCGGCCGAGCGGTTCCGGCTGGCTCCGGGTGACGAGATCGTCGTCACCGAGCTGGAGCACCACGCCAATCTGATCCCCTGGCAGGAGCTCGCCGCGCGCACGGGCGCCGTGCTGCGGTTCATTCCCGTCGACGACGCGGGAGCGCTGCGCATGGACGAGGCCGCGCGCCTGATCGGCCCGCGCACGCGCATCCTCGCCTTCACCCACGTCTCGAACGTGCTCGGCTCCGTCACTCCGGTGGGCGAGCTCGTCGAGCTGGCCCGCGAGGTGGGCGCGCTGACCGTGCTCGACGCGTGCCAGTCCGCGCCGCACCTGAGCCTCGATCTCGCCGCCCTCGGTGTCGACTTCGCCGCCTTCTCGGGTCACAAGATGCTCGGGCCCACGGGAATCGGCGTGCTCTACGGTCGACGCGAGCTGTTGAACGCGCTCCCGCCCTTCCTCACCGGCGGCTCGATGATCACGACCGTGACGATGGAGTCGGCCGAGTACCTCCCGGCCCCGCAGCGCTTCGAGGCGGGCACCCAGCGGGTCTCCCAGGCGATCGCGCTGGCGACGGCGGTCGACTACCTCCAGTCGGTCGGCGTGGAGCGGATCGCGCAGCACGAGGCCCGACTCGGCGCCCGGCTAGTCGAGGGACTCGCCCGGATCCCCGGAGTGACCGTGCTCGGGCCCGCCGTCGGCGAGCACCGCGTCGGCCTCGCGACCTTCGACGTGGCGGGCGTGCACTCGCACGACGTCGGCCAGTTTCTGGATGACCGCGGCATCGCCGTGCGCGTCGGCCACCACTGCGCGCAGCCGCTGCACCGTCGGCTCGGCAGGGTCTCCTCCACCCGGGCGAGCGCCTATCTCTACACGACCGACGACGAGGTCGACGCGTTCCTGGCGGGCGTGGTCGCCGCCACCGCGTTCTTCGGGGTGAGCGCATGAGCTCGGGCATGGAGTCGCTGTACCAGGAGGTCATCCTCGACCTCTCGCGCAGCCCGCACGGGCGCGGGCTGGAGGAGCACGCGGCGGCCGAGTCGCATCAGCTCAACCCGACGTGCGGCGACGAGATCACGCTGCAGCTCCACCTCGACGCCGACGGCGAGCACATTCGCGCCGTGCGCTGGGAGGGTCACGGCTGCGCGATCTCGCAGGCCTCCGCGTCGCTGTTCTCCGACCTCGCACCCGGGCTCACCACGGCGGAACTGGCCGAGCGCATCGAGCTGTTCCGGGTGGCGATGCGGTCGCGCGGCACGATCGAGCCCGATGAGGAGCTTCTGGGCGACGCCGTCGCCCTCTCGGGCGTCTCGCGCTACGTGGCGCGGGTGAAGTGCGCGATGCTCGCCTGGGTCGCGGGCGAGGACGCCATCCAGCAGGTCGCCGCAGCTCACTGAGCCATCAGCTCGCCGGGGCCGCCTCGACCTTGTCGCCGACGTCGCGCGCGACCGCGAAGGCGGCGGGCGGGGTGCCGTTGAGTTCGTGGTCCCCGAGCACGCGCGCGCGGAACGGGTACGGGTTGTGCGAGGCGAGCGCCCGCGCGTTGCGCCAGTGCCGGTCGAGTGCGAGCCCGCGATCGAGCGACGACGCCCCGAGCACGTCGAGCAGGTGGGCGGTGGTGTCGAGCGCGAGCTCCGAGAGAGTGACCTGCACCGACCCGACGATCAGCTCGACGGCGACGAAGGCCTCGTCGGCGCGGGCCGCGGGCACGGCGGGGTCGTTCCAGAGCACCCAGGCGTCTTCGAGCGCCCGCGCGATTCCGTCGACGAGGAGGGCCGCGGTGTCGGCGGCGGCCCGGGCCCGGCCCACGTGCTCCTGCACCACTGCGTCGTCCTTGGGCAACTCGCCCGTGCCGGTGAAGAACACCCGGCGCTTCGCGCGCAGAATCGCGGTGATGTCGCGCGCGCCGGCCTCGAGCACGCCTGCGAGCGCGCTGAACAGCACCGCCTGGTGCAGCCCGGCCGCGGCGCGGCTCGCCCCCTCCGTGTCCCAGGCGAACACCTCGTCGTCGTCGATCACGACGTCGTCGAAGACGCTCGAGCCGGTCGCGGTCGTGCGCTGCCCGAAGCCGTTCCAGTCGTTGGTGATGGTGACGCCGGCGCGATCGACCGCCACGATGGGCGATACCGGGATGCCCCGCTCATCGACCGCGGCGACCGGCACCCACTGCGCGTAGGAGTTGCCGGTGCCGTAGATCTTGCGGCCGTTGAGCCGCAGCCGGCCGTCCTCGTGCCGGCTCAGCACCGTTCCGATGTGACCGAGCGCCGAGCCCAGGGGCTCGGTCGTCCCGTTGCCGAACAGTTCGCCGGCGGCGACGTGACGAACCCACGCGGCGTTACCGGGTGCATCCGGCCGGTGCAGCAGCAGTTCGACCCAGTAGATGTGCTGGCGCAGTGCCTGCGGAATGTTGGAGTCGGCGGCCCCGAGCGTGCGCAGGAGGAGGAACAGCTGTCGGAGCGAGGCGCCCGAGCCACCCCATTCCCGAGGGAGGCGCACCGCCCCGAAGCCGGCGAGGCGGAGGGCCTCCACCTCGGCGAGGGGCAGCTCGCCGCTCGCCTCGCGCGCGGCTGCCCCCTCGGCGATCGCGGCGAAGTACGGCGCGAAGCGGTCGAGGAGTTCCTGATCGGTGGGCGGGGGCGTGCTCATGACGCGTTCTCCTGGGAGGTCGAGGGGGTGGCGCGGTGTCGTCGGGCGGGATGCTCGATCGGGAGGTACGGCGAGCCGGTCAGCTTCTCGCGCAGGGTTCCGGGGCTGTACTCGCGACGCATCGTGCCGCGTTCGACGAGGAGCGGGCGCACGTGGTCGACGAAGTCCTCGTAGGTTCCCGGGGCGACGAGGTACTGCAGATTGAGCCCGTCGACGCCCGCGTCCTGCCAGGCGTCGATCTCGTCGGCGATCTGCTCCGGCGTTCCCACGACGTGCTGGTTGGCGATGCCGCGCATGGCCGCCTCGAAGGTGATGGAGGGGTCCGCCACCGCGCCGAGCGCCTGCCGGGTGACGATGCCGGTGTCGGGGGCCGCGAGGATCGCGCCGACGGGGGAGTCGACGGGGTAGCGCCCCAGGTCATCCGCCCAGAAACCGCTGAACTTGACGAGGATGGACTCGAGCGACTGCCACTCGCGCAGCTCGGCGTCGAGGCGCCGGGCCTCCTCCTCGGTGCTGCCGAGCACCATGCCCAGCCCGCCGAGGATCTTCACGTCTCCGGCTCGGCGACCGAATGAGACGGCGGATGCCCGCAGCCGCTGCACGCCCGCCGCCGCCGTCCGCGCGTCGCCCGAGGTGAACAGCACCTCGGCGTGACGCCCCGCGAAATCGATGCCCGTGCCCGACGCCGCGGCGTTGAACAGGAAGGGCGTGCGCTGCGGGGTGGGGGCGGTGAGGTGGGGTCCGTAGACCGTGTAATAGGGACCGACGTGGTCGATCTCGTGCACCTTCGCGGGGTCGGCGTAGATTCCGCGCTCGCGGTCGACGACCACCGCGTCGTCCTCCCAGCTGCGCTCCCACAGCCCGTAGACCGCGTTCACGTAGTCCTCGGCGCGCCCGTAGCGCTCCTCGTGGCTCGGCAGCCCGTGGTGCCCGAGGTTGCGACCGGCACCGGGCAGGAAGCTCGTCACGATGTTCCACGCGACCCGTCCGCCCGTGAGCTGGTCGAGCGTCGACATCTTGCGGGCGAAGGTGTACGGCGGCTCCTGGAGGATGTTTTCGGTGAGCGCGAAGCCGAGGTGCTCGGTCTCGTGGGCGAGGATCGGGATGATCACCGCCGGGTCGTACACGGGCGACTGCATCCCGGTGGCGATCGCGCTGTCGCGCGAGCCGCGGTAGATGTCGTACGGCGCGAGCACGTCGGCGAAGAAGAGAACGTCGAAGCGGCCCCGCTCGAGGAGGCGCGCGAGGTCGATCCAGTAGGCGGAGGTCGTGAACTCGGTCTGCCGGCTCTCGGGGTGTCGCCACGCGCCGTGGTCGTGGTGCGAGAGCACGAACTCGTTGAAGGCGCTGAAGATCAGGGGTGGTCGTCGGCTCACTCGGTCACCTCCGGGCTCCTGGCGGGCACCACCCGCAACTTGTCAACATGTTGACCCTAGAGGCCGCGCGAGGCCGGGTTCGGCGTGTTGCCGCGTGTTACGGGGCGGTGCCCGCCGCTCTGGAGCCGAGCCCATCGGCGAACTCGCGCAGGAACACCTGCACCGCCTCGTCGCCGCTGAGCTCGATCGCGCGGTCCGCAGCGGCACGGGCCTCGGCGGGGTGACCGGTCGCCGCGAGCAGGTGTGCGCGCGTGGCCCAGTAGGGCTGGAAGCAGGCGACGGCGGTGGCGGGCAGCGCGTCGAGCTCGCGGAGGCCGGCGGCGGGGTCATCCGCCCCGCCGAGCGCAGCAGCCAGCGCGACGTGCGCGCCGAGGCTGGGCGCGGTCGCGACCAGGGCGCGGTGCAGGAGCACGAGCGCGGGCCAGTCGGTGAGCCCGGTGCGAGCGCGGTCGCAGTGCACGGCCTGGATCGCGGCCTCCAGCTGGAACCGTCCGGGTGCCTCGGTGCCGGATGCCCGCCGAAGGTACCGCTCGCCCTCGGCGATGAGCCGCGCATCCCACTCGCGCGGGTCCTGTCGGTCGAGCGGCAGGTACGCCGCGCCGGGCGGGCGGAGACGTGCGCTCGACAGGGTGATGAGGGCCGCGAGCGCCCAGGCCTCCGGTTCGGTGCCGAGCAGCGTCGCGAGGGTCACCGCGAGGAACGCCGCCTCGCCGGTGAGCGAGGTCGACCAGTCCGGCGTCGGCAGGCCGCGGTCGATCGCGAAGCAGCCGTAGATGGCCTCGAGCACGGCGGGCGGGCGCTCGGGCAGCTCGGCGCGGGTGGGCACGGCGAAGCGGAGCCGGGCATCCCTGATCCGCCGCTTCGCCCGCACGAGACGCTGGGCCATGGTGGCCGCGGGCATCGCGAAGGCGGCGGCGATGCGCGCCGCGTCGATGCCGAGCACCGCCTGCAGCATTAGCGGGGTGCGCACCGCCGGGTCGAGGGCGGGGTGCGCGCAGACGAAGAGCAGCTCGAGTCGGCGGTCGGGAATCCGATCGGGGTCGACCTCGTCGAGAACGGTCACGGCCCCGGCTCCTTCCTCATCGAGCTCGACCGAGCTGCGGGTCGCCGCCGACTTCCAGTGGTCGCGCTGGCGGTTGCGCGCGACCGTGAGCAGCCACGCGTCCGGGTTGGCGGGCACACCGCCGCGCGGCCACGAGTCGAGCGCGGCCTCGAACGCGGCCGAGAGGGCGTCCTCGGCGAGCGCGACGTCTCCCGTCGGCGCGGCCAGAAGGGCGACCAGGCGACCATAGGATGCCCGCGCCGCACGCTCGGCGGCGGCCCGGGCATCCTCGTGGCTCAGTCGTTCGGCACCCACGCGCCGTCCCGCACGAACACGGCGCCGGGACGCACCTCGACGGTGCCCCACGCGACGGAGGGAGCCTGCTTGGCCCACTCGAGCGCCGCGTCGAGGTCGGGCACGTCGATCACGAAGGTGCCGCCGAGCTGCTCCTTGCTCGCCGCGAACGGGCCGTCCTGGATGACCAGGCTCCCGCCGCGCATCGCCACCGTGGTCGAGGCGCTCGACGGTCGCAGCACCTCCCCGGAGACGAGCACGCCGGCCCGCGTGAGCACCTCGGCGTAACTCGCGAAGGCTCGCTGGCCCTCCGCGAGTGCCTCCGGGCTGAGCGCCTCGTCGCCGGTCGCTTCCGTGACCTCGGGGTAGTGGAGGAGGAGTGTGTAGCGCATGTCCGTTTCCTTACTGTCTGAGTCGATGCTGACACGGTGATGACGAATCAGCACCGACTCGATCGACAGCGGGTCAGTGGACGAGCACCGGGTCGTCGGCCGGGGCCGGCGCGGCGGCCGGGGTGTGGCTGAGCGAGAGGCCCTGGCCGCGGCGGCGGAACAGGATCGCGGCGAGCACGGCACCGAAGGCGAAGAACGAGGCGTCGACCCAGTACACCGTCGCGTAGCTGTGCACGGCGGCGTCGGCGAGGACGCTCGGCGTGGGCGGGGTGTGCGAGGTGACGTAGTCGGTGATCGCGGTGGCGGCGATCGTGTTCAGCAGCGCGGTGCCGATCGACCCGCCCACCTGCTGGCTCGTGTTGACGAGCGCGGAGGCGACTCCGGCGAACTGGCGGTCGACCCCCAGCGTCGAGGTCTGCATCGAGGCGGGCATGATCGAGCCCATCGCGAAGCCGAGCATCATGAGCGGCGGGAGGATATCGGCGGCGTAGCTGCTCGTCGCGGTGAGGTGGGTGAGGTAGATCATCCCCGCCGAGGCGAGGGCCATGCCGAACGGCACCATGATCTTCGGGCCGAGGCGCGGCACGAGGAAGTTGGTGCCCAGCTGGGCGGCGAGCACGAGCATGCCGATCATCGGCAGGAACGACAGGCCGGTCTGGATCGGCGTGTACTTCAGCGTGACCTCGAGGTAGTAGGTCACGAAGAGGAAGATGCCGAACATGCCGGCCCCCGCGATGAGGATGGAGATGTACGCGGCCCCGCGGTTGCGGTCGAGCACGATCGAGAGCGGGAGCAGCGGGTGCTTCGCCCGCAGCTGCCACAGCACGAAGGCGATCACGAGGACGCCCGCGGCGGTCAGCATGCCCCACGACCAGGCGGAGTCCCAGCCGTCGGTCTCGGCGTTGGAGAATCCGTAGACGAGAGCGAAGAGGGCGCCGGAGACGAGGACCGTGCCGGGCACGTCGAGCTTCGGGCGGGGTCCGGTGCGCACGACGTGGTCGACGAAGACGACCGCGCCGATCACCGCGACGATGGCGATGAACACGTTGATGTAGAGGTTCCAGCGCCAGTTCAGGTCCTGGGTGAGGAACCCGCCGAGCAGGAGGCCGATGGCGCCGCCCGCTCCCGCGATCGCGCCGAAGACGCCGAACGCGCGGGCGCGCTCCTTCGGAATCGTGAAGGTGGTGGTGAGCACCGCGAGGGCGGTGGGGGCGAGGATCGCGCCGAAGGCGCCCTGCAGGGCGCGGGCGGCGACGAGCATCCCGAACGTCGTCGCCGCACCGCCGATGGCGGAGGCGGCGGCGAAGCCGATGAGCCCGATGATGAAGGTGCGCTTGCGACCGATGAGGTCGGAGAGGCGGCCGCCCAGCAGCAGCAGGCTGCCGAAGGCGAGGGAGTAGGCGGTGACGACCCACTGCCGGTCGGCGTTGGTGAAGCCGAGATCGGCCTGGGCGGCGGGGAGGGCGATGTTCACGACGGTGGAGTCGAGAACGACCATGAGCTGGGCGAGACCCACCGTGGTGAGGGTCAGCCAGCGCCGGCGACCGGCCGGCGGAGCGTCGGGAGTTGCGGAGGTGAGAGAAGACATGGTGGACACTATATACGGAACTGGAGAGTTTCGGATACACTAAGTACCGGAATTAACCGCGAGGTAACATCGCAGGGACAACACGTGAACGAGAGAAGGGAAGGCCAGCAGTGACGCTCGCCGATTCCGCTCCCAAACTGGGCCGCAAGCGCGATCTCAGCCGTGACGGCGAGATCCTGCTCGCCGCCCTCGACGTGCTCGCCGAGACCGGGTACGACGGCATGACCATCGACATGGTCGCCGCGCGCGCCAAGGCGGGCAAGGCCACGGTCTACCGGCGCTGGGCATCCAAGGGCGAACTCGTCATCGACGCCGTGGCGTGCATGAAGAACGCCAACCTCGACGTCGACGCGCTGCCCGACACCGGGACGCTCCGCGGCGACCTCATCGCGATGATCAAACCGCACGCCATCGAAGACAGCGAGCGCAAGCTGCAGGTCATGGCCGGCCTCATGTCGATGCTGCAGAAGACGCCCGAACTCGTCGACGCCGCGCACGCCGCGATCATCGAGCCGCGTGCCCGCATCAACCGCATCCTCATGAATCGCGCCAAGGAGCGCGGCGAGATCCCGGCCGACGCCGACACCGAGACGCTCTCGCTCGTCGGGCCCGCCATGGCCGCCTACCGCACCCTCATGCTGCGCAAGCCGGTCGACCGCGACTACCTCATCAGCGTCATCGACGGGGTCGTGCTTCCCGCGCTCGGCCTGCCCCGGCCGCCCCAGCGGTAGGGTCTCCCGCCGTTGAAAAGCGGCCGCGGAGCGACTAGCGTCCTTCGCAACCAGTCCCTCGGCGCCCCGGGAGCACCTCATCACCCTCCTCGCCCCAGGTCCGGCGGCAGCGCGGTCGCCCGACACAGCACCCGCCCTCGACGTGCGCGACCTCCGCGTCGCGCGCGGGGCGCGCATCGCCGTCGAGAACATCAGCTTTCAACTGAGTCCCGGTGAGTTCGTCGGCCTGCTCGGCGAGAACGGGGCTGGCAAGTCCACGGTGCTGGAGGCGATCTGCGGCCTGCAGAGCAACAGCTCGGGGTCATCCCTGTCGTTCGGGCGACCGAGTGCGGCGGCCTTCGACGCCCGGCGCATCGGCGTGGTCTGGCAGCACCTCGGGCTGTGCGACAACCTCACCGCGGCGCAGAACGTGTTCCTCGGTCGGGAAGCCGGTCGCCCGCTGCTCGAGAGGCGACGGATGCGCCGCGCCACGCTCGACGCCCTCGCGCACCTGAACGCCGCCGAGATCGATCCGAACCGCGTCGTCTCCGAGCTCTCCGGCGGGCAACGGCAGATCATCGCGATCGCCCGCGCGCTGCTCAGCGATCCGCCGCTGATCCTGCTCGACGAGCCCACCTCCGCCCTCAGCCCCCGCGAGACGGAGTACGTCCTCGGCCTCCTGCGCGGCCTGTGCGAACAGGGGCGCGCGGTGCTTCTGGTCACCCACCAGGTCGACGAGATCATGCGCACCGCCGACCGGCTCATCGTGATGCGGCAGGGGCGGATGGTCGCCGTGAGCTCGCCCGTCGGCCTCCAGCCGGGCGATGTGCTCGAACTCATGTCGGGCGTGGCCGTCGAGTCGGTGGCGCGGCAGAACCTCTCCCAGCTGAGCAGCCTGCTCGAACAGATGGCCGCGTCCAAGCCCTTCGCCTCGCTTCCGGCGATCGTCTCGGGCTACGCGGCCGCGGCCGATCAGCGCCAACTGAGCGTCCACCTCAAGGATGACCAGAAGGGCGTGCTCACCCTCGCCGCGAGCGTCTCGCTGCCGCGCGGCCTCCGCTCGCAGCTCGGCGCGTTCCCCCTCGCGCGCGACAACGCGATCGCGGAGGCGGCCCGCACCGGGCATCCCCAGGTGGTCGAGGACCTGAGCTCGGCGGGCGGCTTCGACCCGGTCGCGGGTGGCCCGATGAGCATGTGGGCGGTTCCCATCCAGGGCAACGGCCATCTGTTCGGGGTGCTCTCCGGGTTCGCCGACGTGCCCGGGCGCCCCCGCGACGACCAGCTCCAGCTCGCGGGCCTCTACGCGGGCCTCGCGGCCTCCGCCATCGAGCGCGACGACATCCTCCGCCGCTACCAGCGTCGTAATCACGCGCTCGAGATCCTGCGCGAGCTGCGCGACGTGCTGGCCGACCCCGACGATCTGGATGTCCAGCAGGGGTTCCCCCGCGTGCTCCCCACCCTCCTCGACGGGCTCTCGGCGCGCGCGGTCGTGATCGCCGGCGACGACCGGGGTGCGGAGCAGCTGTCGGCGGAGTCGTCGCGCTTCGAGGTGAAGGCCGAGGCGGGCGACCCCGATGCGGCCGAGGAGCTCGTGCTCGCCGCGGAGTCGCACGAGTGGACTCCCGCGCGCTCGCGCGGCATCATCCCCGCGGACGAGGACTCGCTCCTCGTGCCCTTCGTCGCCCGCGATCGGCGGTACGTGCTCGCGGCGCGCTGGGATCAGCCGACCGAGTCGCTCGAACCGGAGACCCTCGAACTGCTCGAGGGCGCGGCCTGGTCGCTGCGTCTCGCGCTCGAACGCACGCTCGCCGAGGCGAGTCGGGCCGAGAGCGCCGCGGCGACCAGAACCGCCGACCTGCAGCGCGAGTTCATCTACCGGCTCAGCCACGAGCTGCGCACGCCGCTCACCGCCATCCGCGGCTACGCCTCGAGCCTGCGCTCGACCGACGTGGAGTGGGACCGCGGCTCGCAAGAGCGGTTCCTCGGCGCGATCGCCGCGGAGGCGAGCCGCATGCAGCGGCTCGTCGGGGATCTGCTCGACATCGCGGCGATCGAGTCCGGGGGCATGACGATCCGGCCCGACTGGTGCGAGGTGGAGGCGGTGGTGAGCGCGGCCGTCGCCGTGTCGTCGCCCGACCCGGGCGACACGAGCGTGGAGGTGGAGCCGGGCATCCCGACCATCTGGGCCGACCACGACCGCATCGAGCAGGTGCTCGTGAACCTCCTCGACAACGCCTTCAAGCACGGCCGCGCGCCCATCAGCGTGCGGGTGCGGGTGGCGGGCGAGAGCGTGGTCTTCGATGTGATCGACTCGGGCTCGGGGATTCCGGCCGACCGCAGCGACGACGTGTTCGAGCCGTATGTGCGCCGCCCCGCCTCGCCCGGCGCGGGGCTGGGCCTCGCGATCTGCCGCAACATCGTGCTCGCGCACGGCGGTACGCTGTCGGCCGTCGCGGGCGCGCGCACCGGCCACGTGCGCCTCACGCTTCCGCTCTCAGCGGCCCCCAGCACTGAAGGAGAGCCCCATGTCTGATCAGACCTCCGTGCTCCTGGTCGAGGATGATCGCAACATCGTCGACCTCGTGCAGTCCAACCTGCTCATCCGCGGCTACCGCGTCTACGTCTCCCGCGACGGTCGCGACGTCATGGAGCTCGTCGACGACATGCAGCCCGACCTCGCCCTCGTCGACCTCATGCTGCCCGCGGCCGACGGCTTCGAGGTGTGCCGGAAGATCCGCGAGAAGGGCTCGATGGGCATCATCGTGCTCTCGGCGCGCGGGGCGGAGACCGACAAGGTGCGCGCCCTCAACCTGGGCGCCGACGACTACCTCACCAAGCCCTTCGGCGTGGACGAGCTGCTCGCCCGCATCAACGCGACGCTGCGCCGCAGCCGCCCGCCGGAGTCGGCCCCCGATGCGAGCGAGCCGCCGCTCCAGATCGGCAGCGTGCGGATCGACTTCGACGCCAAGTCGGTCACGCGGGCGGGGGAGCGCGTGAAGCTCACGCCCACCGAGTACGCGCTGCTCGCCGAGCTGGCGCGCGGCCGCGGCAAGGTGCTCTCGCACTCGGTGCTGCTGCACAAGGTCTGGGGCGTGGGGTACGCCACGAACACCGAGTACGTGCGCGTGTACGTGGGCCGCCTGCGCGCGAAGCTGGAGGAGCCGGGGGACCCGCCGCTCATCGTCACCGAGCCGCGCACGGGCTACCGGATGCTCGCCGACTGAGTATTGCGGGCTTGTTGCTGCCTTTGCTCCCAATGTTTACGACCCGTTTATGGGCACGCTCCTAGCATCGTCAGCACAGACGTCGTGGGCGCCGCTGATCACCAGGGTCGCTGAGCGCTCACCACACGGACCAAGGATGTGACGTGAACCTCAGGCGCTTCAGATGGCCAGACGAGACGGGGATCTTCGTCGTACTGCTCATCGTGCTCGGCGTATTCGCCGCCCTCTCCGAGTCGTTCCGCTCGGCTTCGAACGGTGGCATTCTGCTGCTCAACGGATCGGTCGTCGGGTTCCTCGCCCTCGGTCAGACCTTCGTGCTCCTCACCGGGGGAATCGACCTCTCCACCGGCGCGATGATCGCCACGACGGGCGTGCTCGCCCCGATCATGCTCAAGGCGGGGATCCCCTGGCCCATCGCCGCGCTGCTCACCCTGGGCATCGGTGCCGGGGCCGGCGCGATCAGCGGCATCGTCGTGCACTACGTCAAGGTGCCACCGTTCATCGCCACCTTCGCGGCGCAGGGCGTGCTCTCCTCGATTCCGCTCATCATCACGGGCGCGAACTCCGTCACGGTCACCGACCAGGGCTTCGCCTTCATCGGTCAGGGCTACCTCGCCGGCATCCCGGTCCCCGTCGTGCTCCTCATCCTCGCCGCCATCCTCGGCGCGCTGTTCCTCCGCTGGACCAAGGCGGGCGTGCACCTCTACGCCGTCGGTGGCAACCGGGCGGCCGCTCGGCTCGCGGGCGTCAACATCGCGAGAACGACCATCCTCGCGTATGCCCTGAGCGGCATGTGCGGCGCGTTCGGTGGGCTCATCGCCACCTCGCGGCTCATGGTCGGCTTCCCCAACACGGGTCTCGGCAACGAGCTCTTCTTCTCCATCGCGGCGGCAGTGGTCGGCGGTGTGAGCCTCTTCGGCGGCATCGGCTCCATTCCCGGCGCGATGATCGGCGCGGTGCTCATCGCCACCGTCAGCGACGGCATGAACGTCACCAACGTGAACAGCTACTGGCAGCCGCTCGTCATCGGCGTGATCATCCTGCTCGGTGTCGCCATCGACACCTACCGGCGCTCGCGACGTGGCAATCCGATCCGCCTCTCGCGCTGGAACGCCATCAGATCGGGCAGGCGCGCCGCCGTCGGCACCCCCGCCAAATCCTAGGAAGGGCCTCCGCCCTCTCCTCCCTAGACGTGCCGCGCCACCACGGCGGCACAGCGGGCGCGCCCTCGCGCGCCCGGGCATCACAGAAATGCACCATCACCACCACAGAAAGTAGAGGCAAACATGATGCTACGAAGAAGTGCAGTCATCGTTGCGGTCGCCGCAGCGGGGCTGCTGCTGGCGGGCTGTTCCGGCCCGGGAGCCAGTACCGGCTCCGGGGGCGCCAGCGGCGGGGCATCCGCCCTCCCGGCCAACTGCAAGTCCGACAAGCCGACCCTCGCGGTCTCCCTGCCCAACACGGTCAACCCGTACTACGTCGCGATGCGCCAGAGCTTCATCGACAACGGTGCGAAGGCCGGCTTCACCGTCAAGGTCGCCATCGCCAACGACAGCGACTCGAGCCAGCTCGCTCAGGTGCAGTCCTTCATCCAGCAGAACGTCTGCGTCGTCGCGCTCAACCCGGTCACCTCGGGCCCGGGCGCCGCCGAGGTCAACCTGCTCACCAAGGCCCACATCCCGGTCTTCACCGTCAACATCGACGCCGACCGCGACCAGGTCAAGTCGGGTGGCGGCAGCATCGTCGAGTACGTCGGTGCCGACCAGAAGGAGGGCGGCAAGGTCATGGCCGACGCCGCGCTCGAAGACCTCGGCTCCAAGCCCGCGGTCGTCGGCATCGCCGGCGAGCCCAACGAGACGGTCACGGTCGACCGCGACAAGGCCTTCGAGGCCGAGATCACGGCGAAGTCGAGCACCTCGAAGGTCGTCGCGAGCGTCGACACGAAGGTCGACCCGCAGGTGAGCCTCCAGGTCGTGACCGAGATGCTCCAGGGCCACCCCGAGATCAACACCGTCTTCGCCGACACCGGGCCCGCCGCGGTCGGCTCGATCCAGGCGATCAAGCAGCTCGGCCTCAGCGGCAAGGTGACGCTCTACGCGTTCTGCGCCGCCAACACCAAGCTCGACAGCGTGCTCTACCGCGGCTGCGCCGCGCAGCAGCCCTCGCTGTACGCCCAGATCGTGGCCGACAACGCCGCCAAGTTCATCAAGGGCGAGACGGTTCCCGAGATGGTGTTCCAGCCGGTGAAGGTGTTCACGGAGGGCCAGCAGCCCGCCGAGGACGAACTCGGTTGATTCACCGCTGACACGAGGAGAAGGAAGAGAAGGATGACCGGCGAACTGGCCGCCCGCGCCCTCAGCAGGCGCTACGGCAACACCCTCGCACTCGACGGCGTCGACGCCACCATTCGACGCGGTGAAGTGCACGGCCTCATGGGCCACAACGGGGCCGGAAAGTCGACCCTCCTCCGCCTCCTCACCGGTGCCGACCGGCCGGACTCCGGCGCCATCACCATCGATGGCTCCGAAGTCCGGCTGGCCCGGCCCGCCGACGCCCACGCCGCGGGGATCATCGCGGTGTACCAAGAGCTCTCGCTCATCGAGAACCTCACGGTCTCAGAGAACCTGTTCCTCGCCGGCGAGCTCACCACCGCGGGTCGCCTCGATCGGGCGGCCATGAACCGGGTGGCGGATGACCTGCTCGCCAAGTACCGCATCGACGCCACCGCGACCACCGTGCTCCGCGACCTGCCGGTGGCCAGTCGCCAGCTGATCGAGGTCGCCTCGGCGCTGCGCCGCAACGTCAAATACCTCCTCCTCGACGAGCCGACCACCGCGCTGTCGCCGACGCAGATCGAGGAGCTCCTGCAACAGCTGAAGCGCATCGCCACCGAGGAGAACGTCGGCGTCGTGCTCGTCGACCATCGGCTCGACGAGGTGTTCTCCGTCGCCGACCGCATCACCGCCCTCACCGATGGGCGCGTGCTCCTGAGCGGCTCGACGGCGCAGGTCACCCGCGCAGACGTCGAGCGCGCGATCATCGGCCACGAGAGCGAGCCGACCGCGCGCGCCGCCCGCTCGGCGGCTCCCGCGTCGACGGGCGAGACCCTCCTCAGCGTTCGCGACATCCGCTCCGCGCGACTTCGCGGCGTGAGCCTGGAGGCGAGCGCGGGCCGGGTGCTCGGCATCTACGGTCTCGTCGGGTCGGGGCGCAGCCGGGTGCTGCGCGCGATCTTCGGCGAGGAGAGACTGAGCGGCGGGGAGATGGTGCTGGGCGGTCATCCCTACGCACCGGCATCGCCCGCCGACGCGATCCGTTCCGGTATCGCCTTCGTCAGCGAGGAGAGGAAGTCGGACGGGTTCATCCCCGAGTTCCACCCTCGCGAGAACGTCACGCTTCCCGTGCTGGACCGGTTCCAGTCCGCCGGCATCCTCCGCCTGGGAAGGGCGCGCGCGGCCGCAGAGGAGGCACTCGGCCGCGTGCGCATCCACGGGGATCTGCAGCAACCGATCGCCCGGCTGTCCGGGGGCAACCAGCAGAAGGTGCTGCTCAGCCGGGCGATGCTGCAGAGTCCGCGCGTGCTCCTCCTGGATGAGCCCACGAAGGGCATCGACATCGGCACGAAGGCTGAGATCCACGACCTCATTCGCGAGCTCGCGCACGGCGGTGACCGGGCGGTCGTGCTCGTGTCGACGGAGGAGGAGGAACTGCTCGGGGTCGCGGACGACATTCTGGTCATCCGCAACGGGCGGTCGGCGGGGCGCCTGCACCGCGCGGAGGATCTGACCGTCGCCGAGCTGCGGCGGCTGGCGCTGGAGTCACCGGAAGCGGCGCTCGCCGGGGTGTAGCAGAATTGTGGGGGCGGCCGTTGTCGCCGCCACCCACACTCCCCGAACCACGAAGGTGCCCCCATGAGCAGCCAGCCCATCGAGCTCTCCGACGCCGAACTGCGCGAGCGGCTCACGCCCGCCGAGTACGCGGTACTGCGCGAGGCCGACACGGAGCGCCCGTGGACGGGCGAGCTGCTCGACGAGGAGCGCGCCGGGCTCTACACCTGCAAGGCCTGCGGTAACGAGCTATTCGCGGCGGGCACCAAGTTCGACTCCGGCTGCGGCTGGCCCAGCTTTTACGAGTCGGTCAACCCCGAGGCCGTCACGCTGCTGCCCGACCTCAGCCTCGGCATCGAGCGCACCGAGGTGCGCTGCGCGCGCTGCGACTCGCACCTCGGGCACGTCTTCCCCGACGGCGTGGGCACGCCGACCGGCGACCGCTACTGCATGAACTCGCTCGCGCTGAACTTCACGGCCGACGACGAGGCCTGAGTAGAGGGCTCGCTCGCCCTCCGCATCGGCCCCCTTGGCGCGCACCGGCCCGAGTTGCGGGCCCGCGAGCTGCTCAGGCGGGCACCGGGACGGTCGCGACGACGCTGTGCTCCGGGTGCAGCTGGAACACGATCCGCGCGGGGATATCGCCGGCGAGCACCTGCGTCACCGCGTTGTTGACCTCCTCGAGATCCCTGAACTGGGCGATCACGCGGGTGCGGCCCGCCGCGTGCAGGGCGAAGACCTCCGCGAGGTCCTGGCGCGTGCCCACGATAGAGCCGATGATCGAGATGCCCTTCAGCACGGTGTCGAAGATCGGGATGCTCATCGTGCCGTCCGCGGGCAGCGCCACGCACACGAGCCGACCCCCGCGCCGCAGCGAGGCGAAGGCCTGCTCGAACACGCGGGGTGACGCCGCGAGCACGATCGCCACATCCGCGCCGCCCAGGTCCTGGATGGCGACCGCCGGGTCGACCTCCCTCGCGTTGATCACGAAGCCGGCGCCGAGCGAGCGCGCCAACTCGAGCTTCTCGTGCTCGACGTCGACGGCGACGACGCTCGCGCCCATGATCTCGGCGTACTGGATGGCGAGGTGACCGAGCCCGCCCACGCCGAAGACGGCGACGCGCTCCGTCGGCTGCACGTGCGCCACCTTGAGCGCCTTGTAGGTGGTCACGCCCGCGCAGGTGAGGGGAGCGGCATCCAGCGGGCTGACCCCGGCCGGCACCGGCACGACGAAGCGCGCGCTCGCGACCGCGTACTCGGCGAACGCGCCATCGACCGAGTAGCCGCTGTTGTGCTGGCGCTCGCACAGCGTCTCGCGTCCGTCGATGCAGTACTGGCACTCGCCGCAGGCGTAGCCGAGCCACGGGATGGCGACGCGCTCGCCGAGCACGCGCCCGGTCACCCCGTCGCCCAGCTTCTCGATGATGCCGACGCCCTCGTGACCCGGCACGAAGGGGAGTGACGGCTTCACCGGCCAGTCGCCGTGGGCGGCGTGGATGTCGGTGTGGCAGAGTCCGCAGGTCTCGATCCGCACGAGCACTTCGCCCGGCCCGGGAGCGGGGATATCTCGGTCGACGATGGTGAGAGGGGCGTCGAAACGGGTGACGAGCGCAGCTCGCATGGTGTTCTCCTTCGGTGATGGGGGTCGCGGAGAGTGCTCCCACTCTCGCGACCTCCCGCGACACGCGTCAGAGTCGAAGGTCCCCCTGTTTGCACCCGCCACTCGCGCCCCTCAGGATGGACACGTGAAGTTCTTCGGGCGGGCCAGGAAGCAGAACGACGACTCACCGGTTCGGATCGAGATCACGGGCGTGACGCCCGACCGGATCCTGTTCGTCGGGTCGGGAGCCGTGCTCGAGCCGTCGCGGCAGGCGACCCCCGTCGACATCCCCGGCCTCGCGGAGGCCTCGGACTCGCCCGTGCGCGTCTCCCCGGCGATCGCGCGGGCCGTGCCGATCATCGCCGAGCAGACCGGCCGTGGGCTCGACGCCTGGGTCGTGCGACTGGATGATCCGACGCTCGCCACCGGCGCCGACACCATCGGGCGGCTCGGCCCCGCCCGCTTCGACGCCGTCGTGCTCGCGGTCGACCCGGTCGCCGCCGCCGACAGCCTGCCGGTGATCCTCGGCGTGCTCGCGGTGTACCTCGCGCCGACCGCGCACGTGTTCCTCGTGCCGTCCACCGTCGCGGTCCGCGGGCGTCGGGGGAGCCGAGCGGCGATCCCCGCCACCGACCCGGATGACCTCCTCAGCCACCTCTCCCGCACGAGTCCGCGCGACTCCGCCTCCGTCACCGTGCTGCGGCTGGTGCCGCCCACGAGCGATCCGGGGACCGTGCTCAGCGCTGAGGACGTGGCAGCGAAGTGGGGAGCGCAGTTGGCCGCGCCGCTCGTGGCCGCCGTGCAGCGCGGGGGCGAGGGGCGCGACGCGACGTCCAGGCACCCGCTGAGTGCGGAGGAGGGGCGTCAGGCGGCGGTGGAGGCGCTGGGCATCCTCGACACGGAGCGGGAGGAGCGCTTCGACACGATCGTGCGCATGGCCCAGAAGCTGCTCGGCACCGAGTCGGCCACGTTCACCCTGATCGACCGCGAGCGGGAGTGGTTGAAGTCGAGCTTCGGCGTGCCGTTCCGGGAGGCACCGCGGGCGGCGAGCCTGTGCAACACGACGATCCAGATGCGCGAGGGCCTCACGGTGGAGGACGCGTCGACCGACCCGCGGTTCGCCGACAGTCCGCTCGTGACGGGTGACCCGAACATCCGGTTCTATCTCGGGTTCCCGGTCGAGTCGCCGGACGGCCACCCGGTGGGCGCGATCTGCGTGTTCGACCCGAAGCCGCGCGAGCCTGACCCCGAGCGAATGGCGATTCTGCGCGACCTCGCCCTGCTCGTCGAGCGGGAACTCGCTCGCTAGTTCAGTAGTTCAGGCGAGCGCGCCAGACGCCCGGTCGCTGTGCCGGTTCGAGGGGATGCCCAGGCCCAGGTTCTCGCGAAGCGTCGCGCCGGCGCGCGGCGGTTGCACGATCCCGCGACGCAGCAGCTCGGGCACCACCGAGTCGGTGAAGGCGCGCAGCTGCGGGGCGTGGCTCGCGAGCAGGGTGAAGCCGTCGGTCGCGCGCTCGCGGTACCAGTGCTCGAGGTGGTCGGCGATGTCGCGGTGGGATCCGACGAGCACGGGCAAGCCGACCGAGTGGGCGACGAGCAGGTGCCGGAACGTGATCGGGCGGGCACCGCCGAAGCTGCGGCCCGAGCGCTCCTGGGCTGTCGCGGCGAGGGCGCGGCCGAGCGGGCTGAAGCGTTGCGCGACCCGCAGCGGTACCGCCTCATCGATGTGGATGCCCGACAGGCTCACCCCGACCGCGCTCGCGAGGGAGCGGATCGTGCGGTTGCCCGGCAGTCCGGGCGGCACCGGTCCGCCCGCGACCGGCTCGACGGCGACGGCGTCGACGAGTTCGTCGTAGGCCGCCCAGGCGCCCTCCCGCGTCGGCGCGGTGATGGGCAGCAGCGAGGTGATCAGCACGAGGTCGCGCGGGTCACGACCGTGGTCGGCGGCGCGGCGCAACGCCTCCGCGTAGCCGAGACGCGCGTCGTCGAGCGAGCGCGGGGAGACGAAGCAGAGTTCGGCCTCCTGGGCGGCGAGCTCGCGCGCGGCGGGGGATCCGCCGACCATCGCGACCGGTGGGTGGCCCTGCGGCGGTCGGGCAACGCCCAGCGGGCCGGCGATCGAGAAGAAGCGACCGCTGTGCGCGAGCGGGTGCAGCCGGCTTCGATCGATCAATTGGCCGGATGACCGGTCCGCGACGAACGCGTCGTCCTCCCAGCTGTCCCAGAGCCCTCGAAGCACGCGCACGAACTCGGCAGCCGCCGCGATGCGGTCGTCGTCGCCGCGCACGAGGCCGATCCCGAAGTTCGAGGCGGATGCCGCCTCCGACCCGCTCGTCACCGCCACCCCCACGCGGCCACCGCTCAGCAGGTCGACCGAGGCGACCGTGCGGGCCACCGCGTAGGCCTCCGCGAACGAGGAGCTGGCGGTCGCGACCAGCCCGATCGTGCGGGTCACCCCGGCGAGGAAGCTCACCGCCGCGAAGGGATCCACGCGCGAAAGGAGGTAGGGGTCGGTGTGCTCGAACTCCGCCGAGGTCGACAGCCAGTCGCCGAAGTAGAGGAAATGGATGCCCGCCCGCTCCGCACCCGATGCCGTCTCGTACAGCGCCGCGGCGTCGGCGCGCGGGTCGCGGTGCGCGCCGTCGAGCCGCCACGCGCCCGGCCAGGCGCCGAGCGTGCGGACGGTCATCCCCAGAACAAGCCCGCGGTCGTCGCGGGGGTCGGATTCTGTGCGCACGGTCTCGACGGTAGGCGCGGGGCGGGCGCGACGCGCAAGCGGGGCGTCACGCACGGTAAGACGAGGTCAAATCCAGACACATTCGCTCGCCCACCTTGCGCAGTGGTGGCGATTGCCCATTCGTCAAGCCCCTCCTGACTCCGGGCTCTCCACCGTAGCGTCGAGGGATGCCGTGGCAACGCGCCCGGCGACGCGCGGCACCCACGGGTGCGCGGTAAGGAGATCACAATGCCCCAGGTCATCGAGACCATCGACGTTCACGTTCCGGTGAGCGTCGCCTACAACCAGTGGACCCAGTTCGAGGAGTTCCCGAAGTTTCTGAGCTTCGTGGAGTCGATCGAGCAGAAGAGTGACACCCTCACCAGCTGGACCGTGCGCATCAACGGTGTCGAGCGTCACTTCGACGCCGTCGTCACCGAGCAGCACCCCGACGAGCGGGTCGCCTGGAACAGCACGGGCGGCGACGCCGACCACGCGGGTGTCGTCACGTTCCACAAGCTGAGCGACGCGGATATCCGCGTCACCGTGCAGCTCGACTGGGAGGCGAAGGGCCTGCTCGAGCACCTCGGCGCCGCGCTCGGTGTCGACAACCACGCGATCAAGAAGAACCTCAACGACTTCAAGGAGTACATCGAGGCCAAGGGCTCGCCGGATGGTGCGTGGCGCGGCGACGTCAACGCGTGACCCGCACCGTCTGAGTGAGAAGGGTGCCCGGTCTCCGCGGGCCGGGCACCAGCGCTGGGCGGGGCGACGACTCGCAAAATCATTGGTATAGTCGTCAGGTTGGCTTTTTGGGCCGGCATGCGCCCGTAGCTCAGCGGATAGAGCAATTGACTACGGATCAATAGGCCGGGGGTTCAAATCCCTCCGGGCGCACCAATGTCCTGTCTCGGGACATAGGAAACCGTTGAACCCCTGGGTTCAGCGGTTTTCTTTGTTTTGGGGTTGGTAGTCCTTGGTGGGGTCGAGGGTGAGTTCGCGGATCAGTTCGCCGGTGGTGGCGTTG
>NZ_JAAGWZ010000006.1 GCF_010686725.1 Galbitalea soli
TGTCCTGTCTCGGGACATAGGAAACCGTTGAACCCCTGGGTTCAGCGGTTTTCTTTGTTTTGGGGTTGGTAGTCCTTGGTGGGGTCGAGGGTGAGTTCGCGGATCAGTTCGCCGGTGGTGGCGTTGATGATGTGGATGTTGAGGTCTTGGATCAGCATCAGGACGGGGGTTCGGGCGTGGGTTCGTCCGATGCCGATGTGGTGGAGTTTTCCGTTGTGGCGGAGGGTTAGTTTTCCGTTGGTGTCGATGTGGTCGCGGCGGATGCGGTTGTGTTCTCGGGTGGTGGATCCGGTGGGGGTTGCTTTGGGGCGGGCGGTGTAGGCGGCGGCTGGGGTTAGGCCGTGGAGTGAGCGGTGGGGGCGCCGGGTGTTGTAGTAGTCGCGGAAGGTGTCGAGCTGCTGTTGGAGTTCGTGGATGGTTGAGGCGGGCGGGTTGCTGGCGAGGGCTTTCTTCAGGGTTTGTTGGAAGCGTTCGACTTTGCCTTGAGTTTGCGGGTGGTTGGGGTGTCCGTTCTTCTGCTCGATGTTCAGGTTTCGCAGTTCGGTTTCGAAGGCGTTGCGTCCTTTGCGGTATCGGGCGGTGAAGACGAGCCCGTTGTCGGTCAGGGTGGAGGCGGGGGTCCCGTGGTTGGTGATGGTGGTGCGGAAGGTGTTGAGCACGGCGGTGACGGTCACGGGGTGGTGGGCGGTGCAGCTGAGGGCGTAGCGGGAGTGGTCGTCGAGCCAGTTGAGGATCTCGATGTCGGTTCCGTCGGCGAGTGACCAGTGGGTGAAGTCTGATTGCCAGGTCTCGTTGGGTTGCTCTGATTGGAAGCGGATGTAGGTGTTCTTGGGTCGCTTCTTGGGGTCGGGGGTGATCAGGTTTGCTCGTTTGAGGGTTCGCCAGATCGTCGTGGTTGAGACGGTGAGGGTGTGGTGTTGGTGCAGGTGCCAGGCGATGGTTTCCGCGCCGGCGTCGGCACCGCGGGCGGTGAGTTCGTGTCGAAGGTGGACGATGAGGGCGGTGGTGGTGTCATCGAGTTGGTTGGGGCTGTGGTGGGGTCGCCGGGAGTGGGGTTCGAACGCGGACTCGCCCTCGAGGCGGTAGCGGTGGATGAGTTTGCTGACCCAGCCTTTGGACACTCCGTAGCTGCGGGCGACCTCGGCCTGGGTGCGGCCCTCGAGGATAACGGCGGTGATAACCAGTCGGGCGATCGTCATCCGTCATCGTGACCGGTGCAGGGTTTCCTATGTCCTGACACACCGGTTTCCTATGTCCTGAACCCAGACACC